>NZ_JAEKEY010000001.1:0-519842 GCF_016650875.1 Bacillus sp. TH30
GGACAAGGGATGGCAGGAAGCCATCTTAATTGTTCGATAGGTAGTAAAGTGTTAATTGACAATTTGTCATGATCATTTCATTATATGACGAATATACGCTTGGTATATAATAGATATATCAAAATGGAGGTGAAACAAATGATGATTAATAAAGCATATAAGTTTCGTATCTATCCAAATCAAGCACAAGCAATTCTAATCAACAAAACGATTGGTTGTTCTCGCTTTGTATTCAATCATTTCCTATCTCTATGGGATCACGCATACAAAGAAACGGGAAAAGGTTTGACATATGGTACATGCTCTGCCAAAATTCCTGCCATGAAGAAAGAGTTTGTTTGGCTAAAAGAAGTGGATAGTATTGCGATTCAGTCGTCTGTTCGTAACCTTGCGGATGCTTATACACGCTTTTTCAAAAGACAAAACAGCGCCCCACGTTTTAAATCTAAGAAGAACAACGTACAATTTTACACCACAAAACAAACAAATGAAAACATTGCTGTTGTAGGAAAAAAAATAAAGTTACCGAAACTAGGTCTTGTTCGATTTGCCAAAAGTCGCGAAGTAAAGGGACGTATTTTAAATGCTACAGTTAGAAGAAACCCTTCTGGCAGATACTTTGTGTCATTGTTAGTTGAAATAGAAGTGCAAGAACTTTCGAAAACAAAGTCTTACATTGGAATGGATGTGGGATTAAAAGATTTTGCCATTTTGTCAGATGGAACAATCTATAAAAATCCGAAGTTTTTTCGGTCACTAGAAGAGAAGTTGGCAAAAGCACAGCGTGTTCTTTCTAGAAGAATGAAAGGATCTTCTCGCTGGAATAAACAGCGAGTAAAGGTAGCTAGAATTCATGAATACATGGCAAATGCTAAAAAAGATTACTTGAACAAAATCTCAACTGAAATCATCAAAAACCACGATGTTATCGGTATAGAGGATTTGCAAGTATCTAATATGTTAAAGAATCATAAGTTAGCAAAAGCAATTAGTGAGGTATCCTGGTCACAGTTTCGAACCATGTTGGAATATAAAGCAAAATGGTACGGCAAACAAGTCATAGTTGTATCGAAAACATTTGCTTCTAGCCAATTATGTTCTTGTTGTGGATACCAAAACAAAGACGTTAAAAATCTGAATCTACGTAAATGGGACTGCCCTTCTTGTTGTACACATCATGATAGGGATATTAACGCAAGTATTAATTTAAAGAATGAAGCGATAAGGCTTCTAACCGCAAGGACTGCGGAGATAGCCTAATAAATTAGAGTTCGATAGAACTCTTTACTTAGGAATCCCCCATTTCTAAACGAAGTGAATGTGGAGGTAGTTCAAAATGTTTCTTTTTAGTCATATTGAACACCCTTTAACTTATTCATAGTTATATAATAGCCTTAATATATTTCTATAAATTTATATATAAAGTTTTTAATATTGATGTATTAGAACTATTACTATAAAATGAAGATGCTGTGACTATCGGAATTTTATCTCTTATCATATCTATCTTCATCTTTTCTACAACTGTCATAGTGATGAGTATTATCTTATGGTTAAAAACTAACCAGCTTTATACTCCCGACATCATAAGATTAACCGGCGCAATTATATGTTTAATTAGTTCTGTAATTTTACTTATTTTTAAGAATAAATTCGAAGTCACTTATAACAAATTCACTGAAATATTTAGTCAGTATACAAGGGGCTCGTTGCATGTAATAGTTTTAAGTTTATTATAATGATTTCTGGTGTTTGCTATTGTTAAAGTGATTAGGCCATAAATAAATTTAATACGTTGTTAGGCGAAATTGTGGCGTACTAGCATAGTAAGGTAACGTATGAAAAACGAGCATTTAGCAAATGGACCTTTGTAAACTATTTAAAAGGAGATTATACATGTTAGAGACTCTTGAAATGAGAAAAAAGCAACACGAAATAAAAATACAAAAATACAAAAATACAAAAATATAAAAATATACAAAAATACTACAATCCATTTTTGTGGGTAATCTCAATTATTTATTTTCTCTATTTCATGTTCATTAATAATTCTCTCTCAGTATATCTATTACTTTCTTTCATTATCGGTTTACCCCTATGGAGCATCGGTCTAGCTATAAATTTAAAACTCATACATGAGCTAAAAGGAAAAGAAAAAATCTTAAATATAGAAACAATAAACGAAATGAAAAAAAATAAATATATGAGTCCAGGAAGAAAAGAACGTTATATCACAGATTATAACGCGACGAAAGATGAACTAGAAAAGATAATGATTTACGCTAAATTTATGTTAGAAGCTAAAGAAAGAGAAAACGAAATAAAAGATGATAATAGCAATTTAGATATATAATTGTAGTGAGAGGAGAATAAAAATATGTCGATAGAACCGTATATAAATCTTCGTAAAACAGGGAAAGAAATTGATAAAATTCAAAAACAATATCTGTTAAGTGAGGCTACGGTTTTAACTTTGGAACTAGGCTATAAATGTTATGAAAAAAATATTTCGTTGGATAAAGTTATTAATCTTGTAGATAAAATTGTAGTATTAAACGCAAATGATACTAAGCATACATCATTTAGTCCATCTGTTCATATATGATTTATAGCTAACATGAAAATTTATTAAAAGAATTGGATCATTTAAAAAATAAATAAAAGGGTGGTATAATATGAAATCAACAGGTGTGACACGTAAAATAGATGAATTAGGGCGTATTGTTCTTCCCAAAGAGTTAAGAAGAACATTAGGAATTGCAGAAAAAGATCCTATAGAAATATTTGTTGACGGTGAGATGATAATATTACAAAAATACAAGTCATATGATGCTTGTACAATAACTGGTGATATTTCAGAAAAAAATATTTCATTAGGTAATGGACAAATTGTTCTTAGTCCTGAAGGGGCTGCACTTTTAATTAAGGAGATTCAGCAACACTTAGTGAAGTAAGATCATTTTACTTAGCATTAAACCATTATTAAACTATGTTATCAAAATAAACCATATTAAAAGTGTTTCACGACACAATTTAATATGGTTTATTTAAAAGAGGGGAACACTATGAAGCGAAACAAGAAAATGCGAAAAAGAAATTTTCTTCAATTAACATTAATAGTTCTATATTTAATGGTTGTGTTGAACATAATATTAAAAGCTGACGTTGGAACTCTCATACAAATGGCTGAAGAACAATCTTTCTTACTTCAGAAAATAATTCTGGTATTTGTCTTTATCGGAACTATATTTATATCTCTTTACAATATCACTCTTCATAAAGAACAAGCAGATGAGAGAAAAAAAGCAAAAAATTTTATTACCTATGTATATAATTGTTACATTTATGGCATTGCTTTCTAGTGACATAGCTAATTACATTAAAAATTTTATTTAACCTAATTATATATATTCATCCACAAAAAGAAAAAAGACATCTTTAACGATAAGATGTCTTTTTTCTTCAACTTGAATCACCATTACTTTACTAACATTACTTTCACAATAACAAATATATCAGCAATCTTTCGTATCACAATCATTCTAACATAATGAATCACATTTTCGTTATATATAAATTTGAATACAATAAAAGTTCACAAGTCATATAAAAGGTTCTATATGAAAACCTTAAATTCATTTAGTGAAATGTTTTTTTATGAAATTAGTATAATCAATAAGAACATCTAAAACTTCCTGATGTTTTTGAGGGGATAGATCTGACGCTGCTACTTTAATTGATTCTAATTTACTTTCTAGAGGTGCGTTTCGTCCAAACAATTCATCAATGGATAGATTGTATAAGTCTGCAATACTCATGATTGAATCTGCGTCTGGGTCAGTTTTTCCATATTCCCAATTGGCATATGTATTACGTGCGATATTCAGGCGATATGCTACATCGAATTGAGTATATCCCTGTTTTTTTCGCAACTCAGCAAGTCGCTTACTTAGTTGAGACATATCATCACATTTCCTTTCTGATTTATAACGTTAGTGTAAAACAGAAAAGTTAAATTGCATCCTTATGACTTATAATAAGTCATAAATTATTTTTATTTGTAATAGTTAGTCTTGATGTTGTGATAATAGAAAGCCATTTATAATTCTATACGCGAAAAAATAGGAAGAAATCGATACATCAAATCGAGAATCTTCCTATTATATATGTTTACTAAAACAATGAATTTCCTATATCTATTGTGGCCAAGTTTTGACGTCTTGTACGTTCCCTTAAATAGCGTTCCGTCGTCATAATAGATTCGTGTCCTAAATAGTCACGTATTTTCTTAAGTTCGACACCTTTTCCCATCAAATGATTCGCAAAGAAATGTCTGCAGGTATGGGGGGTAATTCTATCCTTTCGGTAACGTAAAAATGGTAAGTTTGTTTCTTCAATCTTTTCTGCTACATATTTTGATAAGTAGTCGGCTCTATAGTAAGAGCCATCGGCTTTAGGTAGAAAAGCAGATGTACTAGAGGCGTCCAATTCACTTGTTTGTTTACGCAATTGACGAAGGCGACAGATATCGTCGAGTACATCTTCAAAAATACGAACTTCCCTGGCTTTATTTCCTTTCCCAACTACACGCAAGAGATAAGCATTTAATGAGGAATGGAATACAAGATCTGCCCATTTTGCGTTTGCAACTTCCTCAATCCGGAGTCCAGTAGTCGTAAGAAGGAAAAACAATGTATACATAAAGAAATTTGTTTTCTTCAGTGCATCTAGTATTTCATTTACTTCTTCAGGAAAGAGGTCACGATTGACCAGCTCTTCTTTTTTTACAGATACTTTTTTGAGACGACTACTATAGTCATCTGAGAGACCATTGTTATCATAAACGTATTTTAGAAACTGCTGGACTACCGTTTTCTTTCGACGTAATGTAGTGGCAGCATACTTCTTACTTAGTTGATAGAAGTAGATTTCCATCTCATTATGGGATAAATCGTGAATGGTTCCGATTGTTTCTTTTATGTAGCGAAGAAAATGAGACAGATCATGCAGATAAATCTTTTTTGTTCGTTCACTTCTTTTTTTCGTTAAAGAAGGTTCATCGTGTAGAAATAAATAAACCAATGATTCTTCACTTAATTTAGAATAGTCAATATTTCTGATGCCCATACGCATAATTTTTTCAAAATGACTGCTATCAAAAAAATCTGATTTTAATTTTACAAGTTGGTTACTATGTTCGTAATTTATAATATTCAAATTTAAACACAACCTTTAGTAGAATGAAATATTAAACAAATATTTTTTATATAAATTTTTATGATTCTAATTATACCACAATAAATGCATTATTTATTGTGGTATAAAATGAAATGTTTAAATATATATTTTTACCTTAATATTTAACGTTTCTGTTTAGTTGATTTATAATGGAAATGTTTAATTTATTTTTTTGTACATTTCAATCCAAGTGCGGTAGGAGGAGATTTTTTTGACTAATCTTCGTCGGAAAATTTTACATGAAATCTATAATTTAGAAGATACCCATTGTTCAATTTGCCCTCTGAACAACCTATCAGTGAATTGTACAGATGAGCAAGAACAGGCAAAACAAAGAAACTATAAACATTGCAAAGGTTGTCCCATTTTCGATTCCATCCGAGAGAAAGGAGAGAAATTGAATTCTTTATCGAAAAAGAGTACATTTAATAAGGTACGAGAACGTTATATGGAAAATCCATTTAAGTATCTGCAGTATAAGGAGTACTCAATCACAGATGTAGTAAAAGAAACAGGTTTAACAAAGTATCAACTAAGAAAATTTAAACAACAGCTAGAATGAAAGTTTCGGATGAGGTGAGAAATGGACTATTTATCTTTAGAAGAGGTATGCGATAGGGTAGGTTTAACAAAAAATCAATTAGGCTATTTAATTAAGTATAAACACATCGAACCTATCAATCTGGATACCTGGAAAGCAGATGGTGGATATCGTTTTGAGCAAGAAGATGTAAAAAGGTTAGAGGAATTATACAAAGACTCTTTAACATTAAAAGAAGCGGCTGAATTTCTAAATAAATCTAAGACTTACGTTCATAATGCAGCTAAAGATGGGATATTGCCCTTTAAAGAGATTGCTAAAGGGAAATCTACTGAACGATTGTACTTAAAAAATGATCTGGAAATTTTCAAAGAAAGAATTGAAAATAGAACAAAAGAGGAGTCGAAAGAAAAAAAGCAGCATTTAAGTCTATATCTTGATGAAAAGGTAGTAGAAGCAATAAAAAAAAAGGCTGCAAAGAAAGGATATAATGGCTACAAGAAGTTTGCTGAAGACATTTTATCCGCAGAAGTAAAAGAAGACATAGAAGAATAGAAATTCTAGTGAGAATAGACCTCTAAAAAACACAAAAACGTTCTAAGTGGTCTATTTTTATTTTTAAGAGACTTTTTAACTATCAGGTCTAAATACATTACCTAAGATGACAATGTTGTTTACAGATGAATTTGAGAGGTCGATTTTTTGGGTCCGTTCCGTAAAAAATTCATTGTAATTACAAAAAAGGGTTTATATATATAATATAGAAAATAGAGGGAAAGATAACAGATAATTTTAAGAGCGTTTTATTTAAGTTGAAAAAAGTGTAAAGAAAGAAATGAGAGGTAAGGATCCCAGGATTATAAATACAAAGACTTCATTTGGAACTTGGTAGGCCTATGAGAATTCTAGAGAGTTCGGGCAGACATATATCGCGGAATACATCAAAAAGCATACAAGCTTTATTTGAAATTTACATAATAAAAAACAGCATATCAAACTATAATAAATTATGAAAAAACAAGAAATATAGTATACATATTTAGGTTATAGTAAACTAAAGTCTTTTCAAAATCCTAAACTAATAGATTATGAAAAGACTGAATTGGCTTTAAAATTTACGGATGAAGAAATTCAATTATTTAAAATAGGAAAAACTCCAGAGCATTATACATGGCATCATCATCAAGACACTGGAAGGATGCAATTTGTAGATTATCAGACTCATCATGATACTGGTCATACAGGTGGATATAAAATTCGGGGAAAAGATAGCGATAAATAGTGAGGTACTTAGCCATGAGTCACATTACATGGATTAATGTAAATGAAAAAAGAGTAACAGATGACCAAATTAAACAATTAGAACAATACTTAAATATTAAATTTCCTAATGATTTTCTTGAGTGTGTACAAGAATATGATGGTGGATATCCAACGCCAGATACATTTAATATTCCAAATCAAGATGAAAATTCACATAATAATCTTTTAACCTTAGATTCTGATAGAAAAAATTCATTTCTAGAAACATATAATAATACGAAAGATAGATTACCTGATAAAATATATCCTTTTGCTAGAGATCCATTCGGCAATCTTCTATGCTTTGATTATCGAAACAACACTGATTCACCAACAATCGTATTCTGGGATCATGAGGAAGAAGACATAGAGGAAGCAATATATCCTGTTTGCTCAACACTTACAGAATTACTTGCTAGTCTACGTGATTTCGAAGAAGAAGATTGAGGAAACTAAAAAACGACCTAGAATTCTAGACCGTTTTTTTATGATTTACTAATTTTCCAACCATCATCCGTTTTCTCTAGTTCAATTACGATTACTTTTTTAGGATTACCTTTATATACAGCATCAACAGTTACTGTAGCAATTTCATTTTTCTCTTCGATTTTTCGAATTTTATAGCTTTTAAGATCCTTGCTAACGGATTTGATTAGTTCTGCATTTCCGCCCACAAAAGCAACGATTTTCTTCGCTTCAGGAGTGAATAACTCTCCAAAACTTTTTACATTTCCTTCTTTTGCATCTTCGAAATACGCTGTAGCAACTTCTTCAGGATCACGATTATCTCCACATGCCGCAAGTGCTGTAACTGATAAGGCCATTACCACCATTAACATGATCATACGTGTAAATTTGTTCTTCATTCAAACCACTCCTTATATATAACGTAATTTTAACTCTTAAAAAGGGCTAAATTACTTGTATAAGTATATAATAATTAAAACTGTAAAACTATATATTTTTAGATATTATTTTTATGATATTAAAGGTATTAAAAGTGAAGGGAAGTAGGGGAAATCTACCTATTACTATAATTTTGATTTCAATTATATACACTAGTATAATAATAATGTCAGAGCATGCTCTGATCAGTCAGCGTTATAGGGGTATAACAGACACATTCATTTTTAAAATCATAAAATCGGATTCACTTATCTTTACTTTAAAAATGGGTATATTGATGGCACTAGTATTTTTATACTGCATAATTCATTAATTCAAATCTACAAAGAGATAAAATTTCTTTGTAGATTTTTTAATTACTAAACACATCTAAAAAACTTCACGACAAACACATATTAACTCCGCACATAGCACAAGTTGAAATTATATAATTAATTCATAGTTAAACGCACAAAGAATTTTAATATAATAATATTAGGAATATACATTAAGAATTCGAATAAAATATAAATTGAATGCGAGGTTGTATTATGAACAAATTTAATAATGATAATGTACAAGGTTTAGTCTCTGAAGAAAACGTTGATCTATTAAAAGTTATGGCTCATCCAATACGTCTACAAATTGTTAGTGAATTGGCTAAGAGCAAGAAATTAAATGTAACACAATTAACTAATATTTTGGATATTCCACAATCAACAGTATCGCAACATTTATCCAAAATGAAAGGGAAAGCACTGAAAGCTGAAAGAAAAGGGTTAGAGATTTACTATCATATTCAAAACTCCAAAGCTGATAAAATCATACAAATACTAGGTCATGCTAATTAAATTGAAAAAATAGGTGGATGTATACAACTTTCTGAACAAAAGTTTAGTAACGCTTCAACTAATTTAACTGAATTTGAAACAAAACTAAATAGTAAATAGTATAAAAAAGAGAGCCTTGCTCTCTTTTTTAGTTCTCAGTAAAACCTAATTAAATGTGAAGTTAAACTAAAATTTAATTTTACATAAGTAACAAAAGATATTCATGAAGGATCTACTTTCTTGTCTAAAAAGTATCCATTTTCATGTTCTTGTACAGTTATTTCTTTTATTGTTAAAAATATAGTTATCTAAATAGAATTCCTATTTGTATTTCATAAAAAAATATCACCACTTCCTTATTACAACATATAAGGTTATTATAATAACTGGAGTATTAATATTTACTAAGTTAATTATTGTAGGGAGAGAACTTAATAGTATGGACATTTTGATAACAATTTTAATGTTTGCTTCAATCAGTTTATTAGTATACTCACTAATACAGAAAATAAGAAAAAAACCAGCTATCATATGGCTGAAAATTGCTGGTATATCATTCGGTCTTGCTTTAATCATATCTGGATTTTCTGTTGGAGTAAGAGGTGGATTTGCCGCAATAACGTTTATTATTGGAGCATGCGCTACAGTAAAACTAATTTTACAATTTGTAAAAAAACAATCCGGAAAATTAAAAACTTTCATTGTGGTTCTTATTGCATTTACCACATATACCATACTAGACAATGTAATTCCATATAGTACAAGTGTTGAAAGTAGCGATGGAAATGTTACAAGTCAAAAGAAACCTGCTGTAGATGTGGGGAAAGTAGATGCAAAAGAAGAATCTAGAGAACCTACTCACAAACAGTATAGCACGGAAGAAATTAAATCATTGTTTACTATCGGTATGAGTATAAAGGAATTTGAAGAAAAAAAAGAAGACAGTAAGTTAAAAGTTCGAAACTATAACAATTACGATCCAGCTGGATTATACACATTTGATACTAAAGATGGGCAAATTGTAGTAGTGGTATTAAATGCAAAAGAGGTTATTAAAGTTGAAACGTTAACTGACGAAGCTTCTTTAGGAAATTTCATTAAAGATGAAGAAAATAGAATGAACGAAGAAAAAAGAGTTGCAAAAGAAGAAGCTGATAGAAAGCTAAAAGAATCATACGAAAATAATAAACAGAAATTAGAAGGATCTGGTGATTCTGTCACAAATAAAGTTAATCTAAAGTCAGGTTTGGCTTTTTTTGATTTTAATAATGCAGGTTCAAGAAACTTTATAATACATTTAAAAGATTCTAGTGGCAAAGATGTTGGATTGTTAGTAAATACAATAGGTAGTTATAAAGGGAAGGTATCAGCTACGATTCCGGCTAGTGGAGAATATTATTTAGAAGTGAAATCGAGTGGCGATTGGAATGTAGCAATAACGCAAGAAACACCACTTGTATCAGAATCGGTTCCAGGGACAATTAACGGGCATGGTGATGATGTAGTATTCATTAATATCCCAAGTGGAAATCATATTGTTAAGTTAAAGCATACAGGTTCAAGAAACTTTATTATTAAAGTGAATGATCAGAATTTATTAGTGAATAAAATTGGTTCTTATGAAGGTTCTTCTTCTCACGTTTTCAAAGATTCAGGGATGCATAGTTTTGGAGTAAAAGCAGATGGAGATTGGAGCATTACAATAGAATAGTACTATAAGGGTGGCCACAAATATAGTTATAGCTTTAAAATGAAGTTTAAATTAAAAACCTTCGTTAAATTTAATGAAATATTGATTTAAGAAGTTTTTTGGGAATCTTAGATTAAACCCTTGTATAAAAACTAATTTTATATGTCTAACACGAGAATCTATTTTGATTAATCTTTTTTCAAAATGGATTCTTTTTCTTTATCGTAAAACATGTTTTTATGCAGAAGGAAATGAAACTGGATACTAATTAATAACGTAAAATATCTAATTACCAATAAAGAAGATTCGTTTAATACTTGTTTTCTTGTCCAAAAACAATAACAAAAACAGAAGTATCCACTTTCTTGTCTAAAAAGTATCCATTTTCACGTCCTTGTACATTTATGAAGTGTAGAAAGACATGAAAGTAGGAACATATTTTATAGTGTAAAATGCTGAATTATCTACAGATACATTTCATTTAGTACCCATTTTCTTGTCCATATATCGAGACAAGAAAATGGGTATTTTTTTAAACGGAGACACCAAAGTGGATACTTTCTAATTGAACTTGAAATAAGCACATTAATGATTCACCGAAAAAACATTTAGTAATCAACATTCCCAATGACAGCACCATATAGACCGAAAGCCAGATTCTTTTCTTTTGATGGGAAAATAATTTGAATGATTGATAAAATTTGTGGCTGGATAAAAGCTGCTGATAAACCTTGTATAATTCTAATTTTATATATTTGTGATGATGGTCACACTATATAGACATCTTTATTAAATTAAAATTAATTTTATTTACTTATACTTAACAAGTTGTTAATATATACTTAATTATAATAAATTATGATTAATTTTCAAACGTTTATGTCGTTGTAAGAATAGTAAATACGACGAGAAATAATTGAAATAGGTCAATTATATTTTCAAGGGGGTTTATGAATAAGTGAAATTTCAATAGAAACAAAAGAGAAGTTGAAAAAGAGGTTTCCATTGATTCAAAAATTAATCGAAACCGAGGAAGTTATATGGCTTAATCCAAATAATAAGAATTTTGAATATTTCATTCAAAATAGTACTTTAACTAAAGCTGATGTTATAGATGCAGAAGATCGATTAAAACGATTTGCTCCATAATAATGCAAAAGTTTTTCCTGAAACACAAGAGGCCAGTGACATTATTGAAATTAATTCCATGAAACAATATCTGCAAAGAGAATATAAAGAAGAAATACCAGGACAATTATTACTAAAATGTGATAGTCATCTTCCTATTTCAGTATCTATTAAAGCAAGAGGCGGAGTATATGAGGTATTAAAACACGTCGAAGATTTAGCTTTGAAACATCATTTATTAACTAAATAAGATGATTATTCCGTATTAGATAGTGACAGGTTTAGAACATTCTTTTCAAATTATTCAAATGCAGTAGGTTCGACCAGAAATTTAGGGTTAAGCATTGGAATTATGAGTGTAAAGTTAGGATTCAATGTAATTGTCCATATGTCAACTGATGCGAAAACGTGGAAAAAGAATCTACTTAGAAGTAAAGAGATTACTGTTATTGAATATACAACAGACTATAGTAAAGCGGTAGAAAAAGAAGAATACAAGCTAATAATGTATTCTTAAGTTTTTAAAGGACGTGAAATGAATATGAAACCAGTTTTAAAATATATAATTATTTCCCTTGTTTTTTCAATAGTAGGGGTGTGTTGGGCGCTGTTTGACATCTTTATGTTAGATGCAGACTGGCTATTGATTTGGATAGGTGTATTAATGGCATATCTATCGTTGTATATTGTGATAGGTCTATATAGTAGAAAAACGTACGACTCAAAATTGGCTAAAGTGCTTCTAAAAACAATAATTACAACCTTTAGTTTTGGAGCATTAGGAATATCATTCGGAGTTGTACACGAGATATTAGGACCATTGAGTCTTACTTTAATGACATGGTATTGGTTTATAATGCTATTTTTATATTTAATAACCATAATATTATTAGTGATTTTAGTATTGGTAAATAGTAAAAATCATAATTTCCCTTGGGTATATAGTATACTTATACTTCTAAATATACTTCTTACGTTATGGCCGTTATTATGGCCGTTATTTATTAATTTTATGGGATCTGCTATGAATGCAAGTGCAGGATGGTAGCAGCTCACAGATTATAAAAGGATTAAAAGAAAAAGAGAGTTTTGCTCTCTTTTTTTGCATTTCAGCAAAACCTAATTAAATGTGAAGTGAAAATTCATTTGGAATTTATATTAGTAGCGAAAGATATTCAAGAAGTATCTACTTTCGTGTCTAAAAAGTATCCATTTTCATGTCTTTTGTAGAAAGACATGAAAGTCTAAACTAAAATCCTATGAACAAACGTTGATAAATAGTCATTATCACAAGTTTTGTAGGTACTTTCTTGTCTCAGCAAAAGGACAAGAAAGTCTAAACTTTTTGAACGTGAGACAAGAAACTCTAAACTACTTAAGCAGTAATTAATTACTCCGAAGCATGTGGTGACATATATCGCTGCAACTCGTTAGAAAACAATCCTAGTTCATCAGAAATCAATAAATTCATAGCTAAAACGGTATCCTTTCTGTATATTTCTACAAAAAGAATACCGTTTTTTCATTTTGGGGTATTTTTCTTTGTTAGCTTGATGGCAATGTGGCAATACCCCAGCATACAGTATAAATTTCAAATTCTTACATAATTATGTACGAAAATTATAAATTTTCGTTTTATCTTTTTTTTCGAATAACATATATTGACAAAGCAACAGTGACGATATAGAATTAGTTTTGTTCACCGGTGAACATTAAGCGGGATTTTTGATTAGTATCATTTTTATTAATCTTATATAACATCAAGATTTTCTATCTCTATTGTATGTAGTTTGATATATTATTAGTTATTTAAAATCAATAAAACGGTTTATATTGATAAAATTATTTAAAGGGATGATTGTATGACAAATGCTATAGCGGTAAGAAAGGTTCAAAAGTTTAGTTCTCACCCCTTATCTACTAATTGTGCTGAGATATTTAAACGTAGTAACCATGCATTAATAGGTATTAGTCCGTTTAATAGTAGATTTTCAGACGAATATATTAATAGACTGATTGAATGGGCATTACATACTTTTGATGATGTCAGTGTTTTATTAGCTGGAAAAGAAGCTGCAAATTTACTTGAGGCTTTAGGAACACCAAAAGGTAAGGCGGAAAGAAAGGTTAGAAAAGAAGTATCACGAAATAGAAGATCAGCTGAAAAAGCACTAAAAGAGCATGGGGGTAATGTAAATGCTATCCATACTTTTTCTGATTTTAGTGACAATTATGCATATAACAGCATGAGAGCAGAAGCGGAACATACCTTTGTAAACGAAACTCATTTTCGAAATGCTTGTTTAGAAATGTCACACGCTGCCATTCTAGGTAGGGCAAAGGGTACCAATATAGATATTGATCAAATTTCAAATGACATGCTAAATATTGCAGTAGAATATGTCATTGCAGAACTTCCATTTTTCATTGGAGGAGCTGAAATTTTGGGAACTCAAGAAACTGTACTTATTTATCATAAACCATGGGAACTTGGTGAACAGATAGTTAGAAATGATTTTTCTATCAAGATGAAACCAAATCAAGGATATTTGATGGTTCAAGAAACGGAAGATTTATCTTAATAAATATTAAGTATCCAATACAAGGGGGAAGTAATATGTCAAATACAGTGCAAACGGTAAATATATTATCAGAAGAATTTCAAGAAGATCCATATAAGTATTTTTCATACCTACGTCAGAATGACCCAGTGCATTATGAACCTGAGATTGATAGTTATTTTATTAGCAGATATCAAGATGTTCGTAATATATTAAATGATACTGATACATTTACAACAAAATCATTAGCTGAACGTGCTGAACCAGTAATGCGTGGGCCAGTATTAGCACAAATGCGTGGAAAAGAGCATGTAGCTAAAAGAAAAATTGTTTTAAGAAGTTTTATGGGAGATGCTTTACAAAAATTAATGCCCTTAATTAAAAAGAATGCAGAAGATTTACTATCTCCACACCTTCCAAATGGAAAGATAGATTTAATTAATGATTTTGGCAGAACATTTGCTGTTTATGTAACAATGGATATGATTGGATTAGATAAGAAAGATCATAAGAAGATAGGTGAATGGCATAGCGGTGTAGCTGAATTTATTACCAGTATAAATCAACCACCGGAGGCAAGAAAACATTCTCTCTGGTGTAGTGAACAGTTAGCTAATTATTTAGAACCGATTATTAAAGAGCGGCGGTTAAACCCGCAGGAAGATTTAATTTCTAAATTATGCAGTGCTAAATATGAAGGCATAGCTATGACTGATACTGATATTCTAGCATTAATTTTAAATATACTATTAGCTGCAACAGAACCTGGTGATAAGACTCTTGCTTTATTAATCTATAATTTAATTAACCAACCGAAACAATTGCAAGATGTATTAAATGATCGTTCATTAGTACCCTTGGCTATTGCTGAAACTTTACGTTATAATCCACCAGTGCAATTGATTCCTCGTCAATTAGCAAAAGACACGGAAATAAGTGGTATCCAATTATCAAAAGGAACTACTGTATTCTGTATGATTGGTGCGGCGAATCGTGACCCTAACGCATTTGAAAGACCTGATGAATTCAACATTTATCGTCCGGATCTTGATATTAAAAAGGCATTTAGTGGTGCTGCAAGACATCTTGCATTTGGATCAGGTATTCATAATTGCGTAGGGGCAGCGTTTGCAAAATCAGAAATTGAAATAGTTGTAAATGTAGTCTTAGATAATATGAAAAACATTAAATTGGAAGAAGATTTTCAATATGTTGAAAAAGGACTTTATACACGTGGACCTATTTCTATGCCTATTCTTTTTGATAAGTTAGTTTAAAAATCATTGCTATTTTGATTGTTAATAAAATCCGATTTTTGCTAAGGGGCTAAAAGCCCCTTAGTTTTTCTATTTTTATGGAAAGGTTAAACATATATACTTTTTAAGCTGAAATAACAAAACATTAAATACATTTTTTCCAAGCTTCTAAAAAATTAGTTACAACTTGTAACTCGGAATCATTAAATTGTTGGAATAACTCATTGTAACGTTCATGTGCAATTTTGTGTAACCTCTTATGAACAATAGCTAACTGCATTCCTTTATCAGTTAAAGTATAAAAGATTTCCTTTTTATTATCTGCATTTTTATGCGGCAATAAAATCTTATCATCTATAAGAACGCGAATAGCTTTAGAAATAGTTGCTTTAGAAATATTTAATTCCATAGATAATAGAGTGTTATTCATTTGTTGTTTACTCTCATGAATTACCGAAACTATATGTAGTTGCGTCAGAGTCCAATTTTTATTTATGTTCTCAGATTCACTAACTAATTCTTTTATCATTTCTTGAGATGCATATTTTTTCTTTTCTCTTGTTATGACAAAATCTTCAATAGCTTTTAAGGTTTGTTCATGGACAATATTTGTCATTATAAATTCCCCCTATCTAGAATTATTGTTTACCGGTTAACTATATAGAAAGTTTACCAGTAAACAATAATCCGGTCAAGAATTTTAAAAAGTGACTTGTATGCATTAAAAATAACTTTTATAAAATAATAGAACTTTATTAAGTTTGTTTATGAAAAGGGTATACAGTTAAAATACTTATGTAATAAGATAAATTCTAATTTTGCAATTGACAATTGTTAGGTGAAGATATAAAATCAAAATAGTTTACTGGTAAACAAAAAGATAAAGAAGGGTAGAAGTATATAAATGAATAAGGGCATAAAACAGAAAATCTACGATAATTATTTACATTTATTACATCTCAATGAACAAAAGGCAGATAAGGACGTTGAGACTTTTTTTAAGCAGGCTAAAATGGAACAAATAGAACATGTACCGACAAATATGACAAGTATACACGTAATAGCCTGTATTGGTGAAAACCAACCAATAAATAATATTACAATTGCAAGGAAAATGAATTTATCTAAAGCGAATATCACAAAAATTAATACCAAATTAATAAGAGAAAATTTAATCACTCGTTTCCAGTCGATTGATAATAAGAAGGAGGTATATTATGAACTAACTCCAGCAGGACAATCACTTTGTGAATTGCATCAGAAAATCCATGATCAGAAAGAGAATGAATTTTATCAGTTTGTCGATTCATTTTCCGAAATAGAACAAAATGCAATATTAAAATTTTTACAGAATACAAACGAAAGAATGTTGGGGAAATAAAGTTATTTCACCTTAAATTAGTTAGCTAATTATTAATAATCTTTTAGGAGGGATAGCATGAATCGCGTTAAATCAAGTACTTCTTTTCTTTTATATTTGTTGTGTATTAGTGCTTTTTTCGCTTCTTTAAACCAAAATATTTACTCTCCAATAATCCCAATAATTCGAGATTCATTTCATGTTTCTATAACAATGGTTAATCTTTCAGTTTCAATATTTATTTTTATTACGGCAATTATGCAAATTGTTTTTGGTTCTATAATTGATTTTAAAGGGGCTAGGACTATTCTTATTCCTAGTATTATTTTAACAATTATAGCGAGTATTGGTTGTGCGATTACAAGTAACTTTACAGTGTTTTTAATTTGTAGAATTTTACAGGCTATAGGAACAGCTGCAATACCACTTATTGCGGCAACTACAATTGGCTCTATATTTCAAGGAGAACAACGAGGAAGTGCAATGGGTACATATCAAACAATGTTATCTATTGCGCCTGCTGTTGCACCTGTACTAGGAGGTTTTATTGGCGGAAAATATAACTATCCGGGTGTTTTTTGGCTACTTGTAGCAGTATCTTTAGTTCTGTTTATTATTAATTGGTTATATTTTCCGAAAGATCAGGTGGAGAGCAATAAAGCTTTGAATGTTAGAACTTTACTATCGCACTATGCTTCTATATTTAAAAGTAAAGTGGGAAGTTCTATATTAATATTAAGTTTCTTTGCATTTTTTCTCTATTTTTCTTTCATCGTTTACTTACCAATTTTATTAACAGATTATTACCAATTAAGTTTACAGATAGTAGGTTTACTTTACTTACCGATGGCAATAAGTTTAATAATTGGCAGCATGACTTTTAAAACTATTCAATCTAAAATTTCAATAACTAAACTTTTTATAACTGGAAATGTAGTCTTATCTTTGAGCGCTATATTATTTGCTGTGACACACTCGAATACTTTAATTGGCGTAACAATTGCTTTAATTCTCCACGGAATATCAATTGGTATCCTCACTCCTTTATTTGCTACTATGATTGCAAATGAATTTGAACATAATAGAGGAAGCGCGATGGGAATGTTTAACTTTATTAGATATATGGGAATGGCAGTAGGACCAATTGTTTCGGGGGTATTATTAACATATTTCCACCCTACATTTGTATTTGTTATATTTGGAGGATTTTTTATCTTCCTCACTTTTGGTATGCTTATTCGGATTAAGAAGAGATTTATTAAAATTGTGACAAAAGAAGAAACTCTAAAATAAGAAAAACATTTAAGATTCCAGCATAGAAAGTGGGGTAGTTGGTAGTTCCAGTTGATCTTTCTTTAATCTGTAATAACTGTTATAAATTAATTTTAATCATCTTATGAATTAGGAGAAATCATTATAAGTTATAATTATTAATTGTTTTACTTGTTCTTTTAATTCATCAAGGTTCTTACCGCTAATATTGTCAGTAATAGTTTCATGTCTTTCATTTTTTAATACAATTGTTTTTCCGACAAGTTGTGCCTTAGAAGACATCTTATTTTCATTAATAGTTTCTATGTTTATCTGAAGATCTGCTTTGTTATTTTCAGCAAAGATAATGGCGAATGGTTCAATTGATCCGTAGTAGTTTCCAAATAATTGATTCTTTTTCAAAAACATCATATATTTTTTATTAACTTTAGGTTCGATATATAAAGGATCCTTATTTTGAACCTCTTTAGTAGTTACCTTAGTAGCTTTTTTTGTAACTGTGCCATCTGGTGCAACAACTGCTGTAGGAAGACATAAAAGTCTAAACTCAAATCTCATGAACAATCGTTGATAAATAGCCATTATCATAAATTTTGTAGGTACTTTCATGTTTCAATAACGGGACATGAAAGTCTAAACCTTTTAACATAGGACAAGAAAGTCTAAACTACTTAGCCAATAATAATAATAAAATGCTCATGAAATGTTTTGATTTTAATTGTATGCACTAGTATAAAAATCAAGTGTAAATAAATCAGAGTATGCTCTAATCCGTCTGCATTATAGAGGTATAACATACGACATTCATTTTAAAAATCATAAAATCAGATTCACTTATATGAGAGATAAAAGCCCTCCTACAATTAGGAGGGCTTTTAAATACCAACATATTAAATGTTTCGTGGGAATTTATAAATTTTTAATCAATGATGACTTTATTCCAATAATATCAATACCTGAAATATGGTACGATTTAAAGAGGTAGGGAAATATATGAGAATGATACAGGAGGATTTGTATAAAGAAATAATAGATACAAAAAGAACGGTTACTATATTTTTGAAAAGTGGTGTTCCGATACGAGGACAAATACTTTCAATGGATACATACTCTGTTCTTGTAATGGCTTATAATAAACAACAATTAATTTACAAAAAAGCCATTTCCACTATTACTAAGTAATTTTTGATAGCTAAAAAATTTAAAATAACAAGATGAGAATTGCCCATAAATTGTACTAACTAAAGGAGTGGATACCCATATGGAAAATAAGTTAAACCCTGGTTCAAAACCACCAAAAATATTCATATCATATGCTTGGACATCTCAGGAATACCAAGAGAAAGTCATCAAATTTGCACAGCGTCTAATGGAAAATGGTATTGATGTTGTTGCAGATTTTTGGAATTTAAATCCTGGTAATAGCCTGTTTGCTTTTATGGAAAGTATGGTAACAGATCATACGATTGATAAAGTATTAGTCCTATGTAATAAATTGTATACTGACAAAGCAGCATCTTATGCTGGAGGTGTAGGTACAGAAACACAAATTATAGGACCACAAATATATAATAAGGTGAAACAAGAAAAGTTTATTCCTATTATTTTAGAAAGAGAAGAATTAGATAAAGACTATATTCCTGTGCATATGAATGGTCTAATCTATATTGATTTGGATCATAATTTTGAAAAAGGATTTGAAGAGTTACTTCGCTTAGTGTATAACCAGCCATTATTAAGAAAGCCAAAATTAGGAACGGCTCCAAGCTATTTATTTGAGGAAAAAAAAACGAGCTTTAAGGTAGATGGAATTTTATCTTCTATGCAGGATGCTATGATTCACCGACCTGGAAGAATAGCATCCTTATGCTATGACTATAAAAGAGCTCTTTTAGAAGATTTAGAAGCATATCGAGTAATAGAATTATCCGAACCGTATGATGAGCAGGTATATAATCTAATTCATGAAATGATTCCATTAAGAAAGAACTACATTAAATTTGTGGAGCTATTATGCAGTGATCAAACAGTATTTGATACTAAAATGATTACCGATTTTTTTGAGACTCTAAATGTTTATTCTGGTTCTTTTGGTACGACTGGTCCAATTGAATTTGAACATTTTCGATATTTTATCCATGAGCTTTTCTTATACACTATAACAATATTAATTTCTAGGAAAATGTATGATAAACTTCATGAAATTTGTAAGCATAGATATTTTGTAAAATATAATAATTATGATGAATTACAAGATGGAAGTTATGGATTCTTCTATTTTTATTTACATAGCCTAATAGACACTCGAAATAGAAGATTACAATTAAACCGTACAAGTGTACATGCTGATTTAATCAAGGAACAATCTATTTCCTCTGGATACTCATGGGAGAATCTAATAGAGGCCGACTGTTTATTGTATTGCATAAAAGATATTCAACGATTATTAGGAAAGAAGCAAGAATATAGTAAACGTTGGTATCCTGTAACATATGGTTATTTCCAGTTTTCAGATCCTATATTACCTATACTTCAAAGATTAAAATCAAGAGAGCACTTTAATGAAATAAAAAAATTATTAGGGGTTGAGAGTGTAGAACAATTGGAAAATGTAAAAAAACTTTCAGCAGAAGAAGAATATAGGTCAAGCGTTCCGTCACTAAATAATTTACTACCAAATGAATTAGCAATATACTAACCAAATGTGAAATGTAAGTAATTAAAGGGGAGTATTATATGTCAAAAACAATTAACCTAACAAGACTTTTTTCATTGTCACATTCAATGCTAAAACAGCAGCTTGATTACCAAGTTATAAATGGAATTCAGTACAAAAATGATCTGCAAATATGCGCTATATTTAAATATGATTACATAGATTTAAAGAAAAAGAAGTACAATGAATCCTCAGACAAAGAATATGTATTAGGATTATTTAAAAAAGGAACCAGAGAGTATATAGAATTACCACTAAAACATAAAAAAACGAAGCAATTTGAATCATTTGAATTACCAATAAAACTTGATAATAATTTGTACAATGAACTAAAAATTTTTTTAGAAATTGATCAGTCAAAACATGGGGATTTTCATCCATGGCACTTTTTTAAAGCCTTAAATGCTGCCATACCAACAAAAGCTAGTCAAAACAACCTAGATAGAAGAGTTTGCTCATACTCATATCCTACAAGCAAAGATAATGAACATGAAAAAATTTATTTTCTCAGTTTTAGGGATAATGATAAAAGAGGGGAGAAACGCAGTCTGGAAAATTACGCAAAAGCACAAAAACTCTTACCTTATGCTAACAAAATTATAGGAAATAGAAATATATCAGTATGTTTTACCACTATGCCGAAAGATATTAATAAAGAAATAAGAGAAATGGATTATAAAATAAACGATTTATAAGATTTATTTGTGTTTACAATAAAGTAAACGCATCGCAAAATTTTCCATAATCGAGATATAGATCTGCTTCATTTGAGTTTAATAAAAAAAGGAGGGATAGACATCTTTTTTAATAAAACAAACCGAACTAAAAATCTTGAAAAAGAAATTTTGTCTTTAACTTCTGAATTAAATGGATTAAAAGAAAAAAAGATTCATCTAGATGAATCTAAGTACATTTATACAACTATAAAAAAAGGGATTATTAATAATACGAAATACTGCCTATTAGCACGTAGTGATTCATTAACCAAATTAAATAGCATGCATTCGTTAGCTAAATTTACTAATTCACTACAAAAAAGGTAGAATCCTCTGAAATTCCATTAAATACACAAGATTTATTTATAGGGAAAATAAGAGAAGTATTAATTGAACAAAATGGATCATATGATTTACTTACTTATTTAAAGTATGAAATGCATACTAAGAACGAGAAGGTAGCAGAGTTTATGATTGGATATTATGGGGATTCAGAAGAGCTCCGCATTTGTACTATCGAAATACTAGAAAATAGTAAGCGAAATATGGGTATTGGTACTTGGATACTTCGTTTCATTTTAGAATTTGGAAACGACTTACAAGTAAAAAAAATAACTGGTGCTGCAAGACCTTTAAATATTTCTGATCCAAATATGTGTCCTTCCAGATTAATGACGTTTTATGAAAAAAACGGGTTTACTATTCTTAATAAAGATACAGGGGATTTCGAGATTAAACTATGATATTTGGTTTAATAAAGTTCTACAAATTACAAAATGTATGAAAAAATACTAGTTCTATAATGTAAAAAGACATGAAAGTAGGAACTAATTTTATAGTATAAAATGCTGAACTATTAACGGATACAGTTCATTTAGTACCCATTTTCTTGTCCAAATATCAAGACAAGAAAATGGGTACTTTTTTAAACTAAGACACCAAGGGGGATACTTTCTGACTAAAAAAACTATTTATATCTAGATGTAAGTTGTGTGCCATTCTTAATTTATTTAATAAAAAATTCAATTTAATTTGAGGGAAGGTGAGTTTCTAATTCTTGTTTAATTGTTAAGAACCTATTTAAAATGGCATCATTCTCTATTTCCTCATTTAATTTTATTCTCCTATGTAGTAGGTTTTTATTTTGAAATGAATCTAATTCTTTTTCAATATTTTTCAATTCTTTTTCATATTTAATATCGAATTTTACATTTGAATAATCAAATGCCGCAAGGAGGGGGCATTATCTTGTTTTTTTATATTAGGATTAATAATATATCGAGTCATTACTTCATTTAGTGCTCTGTCATTAGTCACAAATATAGGTATTTTATCATATTTGATTTCTCGACATACATTAACAACCCAAGCTAAATCAGTAGCAGCGTTCCAAATCCCGTGAATATAAGAATCTCTTTTAGATAAATGTTTCTTTTTTTTAATATGAATTAAACTCTCCATACCTTTTCCATTGCTTAGTTTAAAGCCACCAAAGATTAAAATGGCAACTCCTAAGTGTGCTAGACTTATAAGATCTAATTGCTCAGTAATAAATTGAAAATAACTTCTTAATTTCTCATAATTTTTTTGCTTTCTGTCATCTATAAGTTGTTTTATCTTTAAAATACATATATACGACATAATTAAATTTGTAGTGATATAGGGGGGATCAATAGCTTTAAAAAGAGGTTCCATTATTTCCTTTAGGAAATTCAAGTTATTATTAGATTGGAATTTTCCGGTAGGATATAATACTTGTGATACAGATAAATCTGATAATATATATTCAATACAGTCTACTCTTTTTACGAATTTAGGTATGTTTAAAGAATAATTATTTAAAATATCCCTACAACTTTCATTTAATGCTTGATCCGTATTATATGAAACCTTAAATTCCTTAATGAATTTTATCATATCAAAAAAGTCAGTTAAAGTTTCTAAGTCATTACTTTTTTTCCAACTATCAATAGTTTTTAAAGGATCTAAAAAATAATTTTCTATATAGATGCAGATATTGGAATCAAGTATTAATATATATTTATTAATATCATACTTCTTTAAAAGGTTTCTATATTTATACAACGATTTCTGTTTGTAATGGGTGATGAGTATAAAAATGGCATTGGATCATTCCTTATTTAAATTGTTAATATGTATTATATCAATTAATATGCTTATTAAACATAAAAAAATAATTTTAGACTAATATAATTACACCAATTTATATTTAATTGATGATAATTATACCTATATATATTGTCATTAAAATGAAAAACATAAAAAAAGGGAATTAATTGAATTATGATACAATAATGCATATACACTTAATTGTTAACATGAATGGAGGAAGATGAATCACCAAATATATACTTTCTTTTTTAAAAAAATCATGGTGGCAGTCAATATAATGGTTTTGGAGAGCTAATATGTCAACTTGCTCATTTGTCACTGACAGAAAATACGGATTATTCCACAAGAAAAGATGGCGCTGGGGAGTTGCAGGTGTTGAATGCTACTGGAAGTTAACTGATGGTTTTAAACATGCTTGGTAAGCAAAATATTTTTGGGGTTATCTCGAAACAACTTAATGGAAACAAATTTCCGAGTCAATAGAAAGCGCATTAGCGAAGCATCCAAATTTAACAAAATAGTGTGTATGCTTATCTCGTGATTAAAATGATAGCCGAAAAAAGGTCGTGGGGGACAAATCATGAATTCTAACACTGGGATAAATAGGATGAACATGTTGAGAAATGGAGTCAATTGGCTAAAGAAAAAGGTGTGAAGGTACAATTTGCTTATTGGTGTAAGCATGAAATTAGTCTAATGATACAAACGACAGATAACACCCCTTATACTGGCACGTCATTAGACTGGTTTAACGAACCTGTAATACAGCATAATCGGCTAAAAAATCTAGAGATTCCTTAGGAGAACAATTTACACTTGAATTTCATGTAGATTTACCTATAGCAAAACATTTTGATGGTTTAGTTTTAACTCCCAAATGTGAAAATAACTTAAAAAGCTTAAGACTATTGCAAATAAATTATTACTGAAAAGTAGAAGACTATATTAAAATTACATAGAGCTAAAATTGTTTTAGTTATTTTCTAGTAAAATTATTCTTGCCTACTAAACAAACTTATAGGTAGAATTTTACATATTACAATGATATAATTTTTATGAAATGAATAATGAGGTGTTTCCATGTCACAGGATATAATGAAAAAAGAGATTAAGAATTTAAAGAAAAAAGCTGAACAAAATCGACAAATGCATTTAAGTATAAGTAGAAAAGCAAATTTAGTGAACAAAATGCTCCATACGATTGCATTAATCGGTTCTTCCTTAACGGCTATCCTAACTTTTGCAGAATATAAGACGTTTATCCCATGGTTTCCTTGGTTAACTGATGGAAATTATAAGTTAATTATTGGCAGTTTCGCTGGTCTAATCTTTATTATAACTATTTTAGAAGAGTACTTGGGGTTGGGGAAAAAGGCCGCCATTCATGAAACAATTGGAAAGCAGCTAACCACTTTCATACGAACAGCAAGTAACTTGGAAACCTATGAAACTCTTACACAGGATGATTGTAATCAGCTGGTAAATGAATATACTGTAATTAATGAAAATGCACCTATAATTCCTGATAAGGTTTTTCTTAAAGAGAAGAAACGATTGTATATGAAAATTGACATTAGTAAAAAACTTGAACAAACACCTCATATGTCCATACGATTGTATATTATTAAGATGAAATTTAAACAACTTTTTTCGTCAGATGTAACAAATCATGAAGATAGGGAGAATTAAAATGAGTAAAGAAAATTCTACTTATTCAACATTGATATTATTAAGTGGAGGAATAGATTCTGCTGCATTAGTACGATATCATATTTCTCAAGGAGACGCCATTGAAGCTATTTTTTTTGATTATGGGCAGAAAAGTTATAAACAAGAATTTTTAGCTGCAAAGCAAATAAGTGAACATTATGGTATAAAGCTCCATCATAAAAAATTGGGATTTAAACTTAGTGATTATGATGGAGAATACTATTGTCGAAATGCCCTTTTTATTTTGGCAGGATGTGGACATACTAAAGTACCTGTATCCTTAATCTCTATTGGGATTCACTCAGGCACTCCATACTATGACAGTTCTCCAACCTTCATTGAAGATATTCAGAATATTCTTGATGGTTATTTTGGAGGAGCTACAAGAGTAATAGCACCATTTCTTAAGTATGCTAAGGGCCAGGTTTATGAATATGCTATGAAGAGTGGAGTACCTATCCAGTTGACATACAGTTGTGAACTAGGACAGATAGAACCTTGTGGAAAGTGTCTTTCATGTATTGATAGGGGGATATTAAATGAATCAGCATCTATCCAAAATTCGAAAGATTAAAAAAATAGATTATGATACGCCTATTCTTGTTCCGTCGTTTTCAAGTAAAGGATTCCCTCATGTTAAAGAGCTTCATAGTTATCTTAAAGAAAAATTAACTGAGGCTTCTCTTATAAGTGTGTATGACTTGTACTATAAATATCTAGAGCATTCTCAAATTTATGAATCGGATATTTTAATTGTAGATAGTGGAGGCTATGAAAGCAATCATGAACATGATATCTCTGATATTTATAATTCTTTGTACATACCCAAAGAATGGAATGTAGAATTATATGAAAGTCAAGTGAAAATATTAAAACCTATTACAGATATATTATTGGTTAATTTTGATCCTAAAGAAGTATATACACTAAGAGAACAAGTGGAACTTGCGCAAGAGAGTTTTAGTAAATCCCCTGAATTTTCAAGCGATTTTTTATGTAAACCGTTTAATTATGGTGAGTTACTTATAGATGTAGATAATTTAACAAAACAGATTAATCTTCTTTCTACCTTTGATGTAGTAGGATTCACAGAAAAAGAGCTGGGAGGTTCTGTATTTGAACGGGCTATGAGCATTTATAAAATTAGAAGAGCTTTGATGAAAATAGGATTAGAGACACCTATCCATATTTTTGGGTGTGTTGATCCTATATCTATCGTATTGTATTTTTTGTGTGGAGCTGATATTTTTGATGGCTTATCTTGGCTGCGCTTCTCATTTAAAAATAATACGCCAACATATTTAAACCATCATGCATTATATTCGGGGATTTGGAATCAATTAGATAATGAAGTTAAGGTATTAAGTTATGTGGAAAACCTTGGAGTTCTATCGCAGTTAAAAGATCAGATGATTTCCTTTTCAAAATCATCTGATTGGGAAGAACTGGGGGTGGGCGCTACAGAACTTCGAGAGATCAAACGGATTCTTAAAGTAATTATGCAAAATTATAAATAGAGGGGGAAGTATAATGGGCGGTAGTGGAGGCAATAATATTCCTTCTAAGACCCTTAGTCAGTTAGAACAAGAAAAACAAGAACAACTAGAGATAGAGAGATTTGAAATGGATATTAATCAGTACATTAAAGACTATTTTCAGGAAGTAAATAGTCGAGATGTTGAGGGGATTAATCGGCACTTAGAAACTATAAAAAATGCACTTGAAAAAGATATAGAAGGTTTTGTTGATTTAAAGTTTGGTGGTTCAGTAATTAAAAATACTTATTCAGCTGGGATAAGCGATGTTGATATGTTAGTTCAAATTAACAACACAAATTATGCCAAAGCGCAACCAATAGAAGTACTCAAGCATTTTAAAGAGCAGATAGAAAAAAGATTACCTAAAACCGAAGTGAAGATTGGTAAATTAGCTATAACTGTAAAATTTAAATCTGGTCATGAGATTCAGTTATTACCTAGTATCAAAACTGCAACGGGTTATCGTATTCCGAGACCTGGAGAAAATAATTGGAGTAACGTTATAAGACCACGTAAATTTGCAGAAAAACTAACTAATGTTAATAAATTAAATCATAATAAGGTTGTTCCATTAATTAAGTTAATGAAAAACATTAATGCTGCTTTACCTAAGCAAAGACAACTATCAGGATACCATCTTGAATCGTTGGCTATAGATGCTTTTAAGATTCCCAATCATACACCTAAAACATATAAAGGAATGGTTGAACATTTCTGTCGCCATGCTGAAAGGGCTGTTTTAAAACCAATTACTGATAGCACAGGTCAGTCATTACATGTAGATACTTATTTAGGAAATGCTAAAAGCCCTGAGCGTCAAAGAGCTAGTAATACATTTAAGCAATTACTGAAAAAAATGGAAAGTGCAAATCACTCAAAATCTTTAGATCAATGGAAAGTGATTTTAGGAAGCAAGTAAATACATTGTATGTAGATGAAATTAGTTTGTGATGATGAATTATTAGATAAAGGCTATGGTTTAGAGAGTTAAATACATTAACGTCAAACTTTGAAGCAATATTTACTAGTAAAAGTAGATTACTACACAATTGCCTCTTATCATTAATAAAAATACATCACTATTAAATAGTGATGTATTTTTATTTTAGAAAGAATCGTTATACACAACTATACAGAAATAAAGTTCTCTTTTAATTAATAAGTTTGCTATTGAAAATCATGGTAAAGATGCACGTAGATATATATAACTAAAGCAATTCCTTTATAAAAAAGTACCCACTTTCTTGTCCTAAAACAATGATAAGAATAGTAATATCCACTTTCTTGTCTAAAAAGTATCCATTTTCATGTCTTTCTACATGTAGAAAGACATAAATCTCTAAACTAAAATCTCATGAAACAACATTGATAAATCGCCATTATCTTAAATTTTGTTTAGACTTTCATGTCCCGTTACTGAGACATGAAGGTCTAAACTTTTCGAATTTGAGACAAGAAAATTTAAACTACTTAGTCATTAACATCTGTAACTTACATTATTATAATAAATGAAAATAATGAGAAAATCATACCTTTTGCCTAATTGCACGTATGAATATTCTGATACAATAGAATTAAATAAATTTAAAGTTAGGGTGAAGCGTAATGTGGGATAGTCATTTCCATGGTCCTCCAAGTAAAGTGAAAGTTGAAGAGATTTCTTCGGAAAACAATAGTGATAAAACTTTTAAAGTTGGACAAATATATTCACATCCATTATATGTTTATAAGCTAGAGATTTCTAAAATTGAAGCGTATAAAGGTGAAAGTTATAGTTATAGAAATGCATCTATATTTGTAAAGCCTTGCTTTCCTAATAGGGAAAATGAAATTGTTAAATTAGATGAGTATGAGATGACTACAGAAGAATTGAACGCAGACAAATGGTGGATTGAATTAGAAAAGTAGAGGTGAGAATACTATGATTAATTTACTTATAAATACAGATCTTTCTAAAAAGCTGTTAAGTGAATGGCATCCTACCAAGAATGGTCGCTTGAATCCTGAAGATATTACATATGGAAGTTACGAATATATTTGGTGGGAATGCTCTGAGGGGCATGTTTGGGGATCAACTCCAAGTGATAGGCTGAAAGTTGAAGATGAGCTTTGTCCAAAGTGTATGAAGAAAAAGCAGCAGCTAGATAAATTAAACAATGTTAATAAAATAGAAGCTAAATCACTTAGAGATATTGATCCAGGTTTATCTAAGCAATGGAATTTCAAAAGAAATGCAGATGTAACACCTGATAATGAGATGATTGACGAAGAGAATTGGAATGTTAGATGGTGGATATGTGGTAGGGGTCATGAGTGGAAGGAGTCTGTTAGAAGTAGACTTCATGATAAAACTGTGTGTCCATACTGTTCAAATAAGAAAGTTTGCAAAGACAACTCATTAGCAACAATGTATCCAGAGATAGCAAAGGAGTTTTGTATCTTTGACACATGTTATCGGCAGAAAGTCCGAAATCCATATGAGGCAATTTATACTTCAAATGAAGAAGTAATGTGGGTTTGTAAAGAAGGTCATATGTGGAGAGAAAAAATAAATTTAAGAGTGAAAAATGGTAAGGGATGTAGAACGTGTGAAAAGTATCAACAGTCAATTGCTCTTCATAACCCAGAAATAGCAAAAGAATGGCATCCTACAAAGAATAAAGAAGTATATGGTGTAACAACAGCTGAGGAGACATCTACCAGATGTAACGAAAGAGCATGGTGGGTTTGTGGTAAGTGTGGACATGAATATAAAGCAATGGTCAAAGCTAGACATGAAGGGGCTGCAAAATGTCCATCATGTTATCCTCCAGAACCAAGGGTAAGAAAAAAGAAAAGAGAAGCTTTATTTCAAACTTATAATAAGATGGAAGATAATAGGGTTATCTTTGAGAAGAATTTAAGAGGAAAATTTAAAGATAGTGAAGGATAGCTTGAAATCTTTTTTCAAATTTGTGCTGGGAAGCTAGAAAAACAAAAAAAGTGTCCTTTTTGCTTTTTTTGTTTTTTACATGTTATTTTGTGGAAATGAATTTAAATAAAAGTACCTATAAATATCAAAGGTGCTCATTTTACTATATCTAGACCTTTCTATTTTGTGTAGCCAGGTCTTTTATTATATGTTCTATTTATGAAAGTTAATTTAGTACGATAGAATATTTTCAATGCTTCTAGAAATCATAGCCGTGCTTTTTTGTTATATAGGGGTACGGAAACGATTCAGGGAATGAGGGGCCGCTCTGGGATTAAATTACAATTTCGAAATTCAAACAAAAACTGAAAGTAAACTCTTTTAATGTTCATTTAGTGAAAACGAGTTTAACAAAAGTATGAAAATAGCAAATTGATACGAACCAGCTGTATTATTTCCATTATCACAAAAAGAACTTGTAGTAATTTCTACAAGTTTTTTTTGTTTTTTATTATAAATTTGAAAGTAACATTTTGAATATTTGTTTACATCCCTAATATGCTATGTAAAAATTTCTAAGAAATTATTAAAGTTTTCTCAATACAAAAAATGGGATTTTTATGATGTGTTAATGAAATGAGCCTGTCTATCAACCCTTCTTTAACTCCAATGCTCTAGTGATTTAGTAAGTTAAATTAAAAACGGAAAGAAGGTTAATATTTATGGCAATTTTTGATTTAGATGCATATTTGGTAGCACTAGCAAAAAAGGTTGCTCCTTCATATGCTCCACTCATAACTGAAGCAATTACTACAAGTTTATCAATCGAAAATGCAGAAAGTTATGGTTTTGAAATTAAAAGTAGTAAACCTCAAGGTACAATGTTTATAGGAGAATCTGACCTTAGGAATGATACGAATGATACTCAAACAATACATTCTGATTCTTTTACTAAAACAATTACTGATTCTGCAACTTTTTCAGTAACGAATGGAATAACGGCTGGAGTTAATATAAGTATTGGTGGGAAAATCTTTGGCATGGGTGTAGAAACAAGTATGTCGTTTGAAGTGAGTACAAGTACTACTAAAGGACAAACTAGCGAAGAATCTGTTGCATACACAGTCCCTAGCCAATCGGTTGTTGTACCTCCTAAATCTACAAGATATGTATATACTGCACTAGAAAGAAGTCAATTAGAAGGAATTATCCGTTTAAAAGCAGATTTATCTGGTATTTGTCATGTAATGATGAAAATTCAATCGTTAGTATTGCCGATATTTACTGGTAATATATATGAATTTATAAATACTTATCAATCATACCATCCGTTACCAAGTGGGATTTCATTAAATCACAAAGATAAATCCATCCATTTTGAAGGAGTTTCAGACTATCTCTATGGTACTGGTACAAAATTCCGTGTCACTATAACAGATAAACCTTCTTCACAAGGAATTCAAGAACACAAGCCATTTGATGCTAAGACGGGGCTTGGTACTTATGAAATTAATTTAGATGGGAAAAAATTAGGTTTTGATCTTGATGATCTGAAAGACCAAATGGAACCTGAAGTTTTTGAAAAGCTTAAGGAACTACAAAATGAAATAGTGTAACTAAAAAAGAGCAAACTAATAAAAATCAATTGTGTTATTACCATTATGTCAAAAAGAACTTGTAGGAATCTCTACAAGTTCTTTTTTTATTATAAATTTGAAGGTGAATTTTTAAATATTAGAATACGCTGTAAATATTTTTTCTCAATAAGCGATATGGATAAAAAAGGTAAAATGTGAATTGAAAGTGATTTTTTAAATAATATTAGTGGAGGTGAAAAAAATATATGTAATTATTTTATATCAATGATTCTTAGATACAAAGGAGAAATATAATGACAAAAATGCCAAAAAACAATCCAATAATCCCTCCGAAATTATTGGATAAAGTCAAAAATAAATTTAAATTAAAAAAATTTAATGGTCAAGTTACCACGCAATCCCTATACGATAGGGATGCTACAACAAGCTCCATAGCGAATATTTTTCTAGGTGGTATATCAAAATCAGGAAATACAAAAGGGGATCCAGTAGGGATGTACACTATTACACCAGGATCTGATTTAGAACTAGTGGCTCCTCACAAAGAACCTGACTTTAAATCTGATAAGACCCGAGCATGTTGTGCGGCAAATGATGAAAGCTATGGAGAGTATTGTCTTGCGGCTCGAGGGGAAACCAATGCTTACCAAGGGAAAAATGGCGTTTATAAAACGATAGTATGGTTACGTGAAACAAGATGGAATCCATGGAAAGAAAAAGTGAGTACGATGTTTCCAAAAGATTGGTCAGCAGAGAAAATTATTGATGTGATTAGTAGAAGCTATGACGTAGGCAAAAAGATAGCAACATCTAATGGTATTGAATTATGGGAAGGTAGAGATCCAATTACTAGATCTTTAATTGTGACAGAGCGTTCTCCAAACAGTGGTGAGATTATTACAGCCTATCCGATATTTGAGAGTATATAGTATCTTTTATGAATCATTAGAAAGGAAGGTTCTATGAAAGATGAAAAAAATAAGGTTACACAATTTATCGAAGAAGACATGATACAGGCGAATCCGGTCATTCCAGTAAGATTGTTGGATAAAGTCAAAAATAAATTCAAATTAAAAAAATTTAATGGTCAAGTGAGTACACAATCCTTATACGATAGGGATGTCACAACGAGTTCAATTGCTCATATTTTCTTAGGTGGCATATCCAAGGCAGGATATACAAAAGAACAGCCTGTAGGTATGCATACTATTACACCAGGATCTGATTTAGAGCAAGTTGAAGAGGATAAAACACCTGAAGATAAATCAGATAAAACACGTGCAGTACGACCATTGACTGAAAAAGATGAGAATTATGCCCCTCCCGGTAAAAATGGTGTATACAAAGCAAAAATATGGTTGAGAGAAACAAAATGGAATAAATGGCAAGGAAAAGAAAGCACTATGTTTCCAAAAGATTGGTCACAAGAACAAGTGGTTGATGTAATAAGCAGAAGCTATGATGTTGCAAGAAAAATTGGTTCATCAAATGGGACAGAGACATGGGAAGGAAGAGATCCTATTACGGGTTCCATGATAGTCATGAAATGTCAACCGAACACTGGAGAGGTTATTACAGCTTATCCAAAGTATGAAAAATAATGAATATCATGCGTAAAATGATTGTATGTGATATTTATAAAGGGGGATATAAGGAATGGAAAACAAGAAAAATATACTAACAGGAGCAGCGAATAGTTCTGTTCAATCAGATGCGATTATGACGTATGAGAAAACTAATGTACGAAAACAAAATGGATTACTGGGTAATTTCTATGGAGATAAAGATTTCAAGAATTTGTTATTAATACGAGGTAATAGTTGTATGAATGAGCAAATCAATTCAAACGAAATAAGAGATCTTCGTTTGAAAAATAGCCAAAACATTCAATCTATTCGTTGGCAAGGTTTCATTCAACCCAAAGAAGATGGAGTATACACTTTCTCAACAGGAAAGCATGATCAAGTCATGATTCAAGTAGATAACTGTATAGTAGTAGATAATATAGGAAGAGAAACAGAAATTAAACTTCAAAAAGATAAGTTATACAAAATTATAGTGGAGTATCAAGTGAATCCAGATGTAGAAGATGCATTCACTCTCCTATGGGGTACAGAAGAAAAGAAAGAAGTCGTTCCTCATGATGTATTATATGCGCCAAGTTTAGCTCAGGAAGACAAACCAACCGTACAAGGAAGTTTACACCAATTAAAATATGCTGTGAATGATTTTATTAGAGATGAAAAAGACACAGATGGTGATAATATTCCAGATAGTTGGGAATATGAAGGTTATACAGTAGTAGATGGCGAGTTTGGTGTAAAAGATTTGGTTAAATGGGATGATAAAATGCATCAAGGTCTTGTAAAATATACATCTTCACCCATGAAGTGGAGTACAAGTGACGATCCTTACAGTGATTATGAAAAAGTAACGGGATTACAAATGGATACCCGGGTTATAAAAGAAGCACATCATCCTTTAGTAGCAGCTTATCCGGAAGTATATATTAAAATGGAAAAATACTTATTAATCCCTAACACCAATTTCCAAGCAGGAGAGGGTGGATCATCTAGTAAACAAGTAACTCGTGGAACATCATATACTGTGTCCAATACTGAGTCATGGGGAACTACTGTGACAGCCAATGCAAGCCTCTTAGATTTTGGGGGATCTGTTAGTGCAAGTTATGAGTCTTCTACGACAACATCTACCACCAAAGATGAATCTGTTAGCGATTCAACGACAAAAGATTGGAATGAAGTATTAGGTATCAACACTGCAGAAGCAGGGAAAATCCTACCAAATGTACGATATGTGAACACAGGAACAGCACCTGTATTTAGTGTGAAACCTCTATTCACTTTGCACTTTCCAAAAACTACAAACGGAGAAGCGATTTCATTAATTAGCTCACTTGTAGGCGAAACACACAAAGGGTTAGAAGTCCTACCAGGAAAAACATACCCAGAACAGTCCAAAGTACCTTTAGCGTTTGATAAACCAACACATTTTGGCGAGTCCTTGCTGTTAGATCAAGGAAATGTACAACGTCTACAGAAGAATGATATTTTGATGATGGAAACGATAGGGATAGATGCAAAAGTAGTATTAATTGATACACAAGGACAAGATTATACAAGTAATCTCGACTGGACGAATGTAATATCTAAAATTAAAGCGAATACTGCAGAAATTGTTTTTACTACGGAAGAAGGAGAAATTACAAAACGTAATGTAGCAGCACGTGGAACAACACCTGTAGAACAAACTGTACCAGAAATAACATTTAAAGAGGCATTAAAGTTAAGCTATGGAGCTGTGGAATTAAATAGAAAAATATATATTAATGATAAAGAAATTTCCCCAGACAAGACAAAATTAATAGTAGATCAATCAACTGAAGTGGAGATGAAGAAGCAAGGTATCCAATCGTTATTTGATGTAAAATTAAAAGCTGGGATGCATATTGAAATGATTCAAAAAGTAAATGCAGAACAAATAAAACAAGCTCATAGTTTCAGCTCTTGGTATTATATAGGTTCTTGGTCAATATATGGTTTATATTTCCATAAAGTGAATTCGGAAGTTCTTAAAAAAATTAAACATTTTAAATGTATTATAAACAAAGACAATGTAAAAATTGTTTCAAAACCATTCCCCGAAACAGATGGTAGACTGCTGATTCAATTCAATTCAATACTATCAGGTAATAGTTCACTTAGTGTATACGCAGTCACTAAAAATGGCGAAGAAACATTAGTTTTTCAAAAATAGGGGAATATAAGCTCATTATAACCAAAACAATATGAGTTTTACAAAACTAAGAAAATGTTAAACCCATAAAAACCCGTTGTATCATGTGTATGTACTGATACAATGGTTTTTTTTATATGAATATTTAACTGTCTATTTTACCAATTATAAAAAAATATGAACTTAGTTTTACATTTTAGGTCGGCAAGGCTCGGAAACAATTAGAGGAATAAACTTCCAGAGTGGCCCCTCATTCCCTGAATCGTTTCCTTACCCCATATAGGGTAATATCATATAGGAGTAGAAGCCATGCATATGATAAAAAAGAACAATTTCAGTAGGAATCCTGATTGTTCCTTGAAATGTGTCCTATATTTGCACCAGAACCGATTAAAATTAAGGTGGTTCAGTTGGAGGAAGGAACCTTATAGTATCTTTGCAGTGATTTTATTTATATAATTATGTTATATAAATAAAAAGATAATAGAAGGGTAAGTGAATATTATAATTAATTTTGAACCATTTAATCCAACAATAAATGAAATAGCAATAAAACTTGCTATGGTACTGTTTATACCGTTATTCTTAGCATTGCTTGTCAAAGTCATACTTATGAAATTTATGAGAGAATCAATTGCTGGCAGGCTGGCCTATCTATCTTGTCTATTTTTTATGTACTATGTATTTAAATTTGTTACAGAATAGATAGGCATCTTAGGATGCTTTTTTTTATAAATAAAAGTAACGTAGTATTTAAGCCTATACGTTCACACAAGATTACATGTATTTAGTTCTGTAACTCTATAAAATTTTAGTTTGGATTTTCTTGGCCCAAGCAAGTCCCAAAAATGAAAGTTTAGACTTTCTTGTCTAAATAGTTTAGAGTTTCATGTCTTTGTACAATAATTGTAAAAAGACATGAAAGTAGGAACTTATTTTATAGTGTAATATGTTGAATTATCTATGGTGAAAGTTTATTTAGTATCCATTTTCTTGTCCGCATATCGGGACAAGAAAATGGATACTTTTTTAAACGGAGACACTAAAGTGGATACTTTTTCACATACAGACAACAACCAAGTGGGTACTTTTTAAAACTAGCTGCAAACACAATGAAATTTTAACTGCTATACGTTGAATTTTTAGGAGATGGTTTCAATTTTAATATCTAACTCTTATATCTGAGCTATTAATATAAATTTGAAATAAAAAGGGATTAGATAAGTTTTTGTAGAATATATAAAGGTTAAATTTCTGGCTTTCAATAAAGCTGCTTAACAGTAGACTAAATAAATGAAAAACAATATATTTATAGGTTAGTAACCAGATCTTGTTAAGTCGTATGTACTATTTTTAGTTTAGCGTTGCCCAGAAAGTACACCAATTAATCTCGCGAATTACAAGGAAACTATTATTGAAATGAGGCGTGCATTGTGAAGTTGGACGTGAATGAGTTAGCAGAGTATCTTGCCAATACTCCTTTCCGAGTAGAAGGAGTATATCGTTATGCTAAAAATCCAGGTGTGCCTTGTGCTGAGTCTACAGATTCTTTCCCAGGATTTGTATTTCCACTTGCAGGGAAGACGCAATTTCAATTTAATGGTACGCCGTATACCCTTTCCCCAGGAAAAGTTATACATGGGGGTGCAAAAATGACATTAGCCCATAAAATGCTTGGTGAAATAAACTGGGAATATATTCTTGTTTTATATCGGATAAGCAATTCAGAACGAGAAGACTCTGGCTTTACTCATCAGCATTTTGAATTATTAACAGGACAATCTCCTCGTCTTGTCGAATTACTTATGCGTCTTTGGGATGTGTATAATCAGCGTGGAGGCATTTCGATGTTTCAGACCGAAATGCTGTTTCGCGAAGCGTTGAATGAGGCTTTATTAAGTGTTGTCAATAGAGAAAACAACTATAAGTCGCATACTTTATTCGAACGAATAGCTAGTTACGTCCATAAATACTATTATAAAGATATTACAATGCATATGCTTACAGAACAAAATAATGTTAATCGAAATCGTCTTTCTTACGTGTTTAGAAAGCATGCAGGTATGGGGCCAGCAGAATATTTATTGAACTATCGTATAAAGATGGCTCAAAAAATGTTATGTACAAGTGGTGTGCCTGTACAACAAATTGCGCAGGCTGTTGGAATCGCAGACCCTTTTTATTTTAGTAGAATTTTCAAGAAGCGAGTTGGCATTTCGCCTACTAAATATCGCGAGAAGTTCATCAATAATCCATACTAATGTCAACAGGGGTCCATTCTTATTTGAAAATTACTGTTCTATACTTATGGAGAGTTAAATGAAACATTGGATTGAAAGAACTTTCATTGAAATCACTCCTTTGTACTATCTGAATGAAAAGTTCTGGCCTGAGCATTTTCTTTTTAAGCGTAATGACTACTTTTTCACTTAGATTACTGTAATATAGTGGAAGTTATAAATGAGGAGGGATTATTATCCATTACCAACCTATTAAACTAAATGACGAGTTGTCTAAAATTAACGATTATTGGTATCCACAAGTGATTGGTGAAATGAATGATGATCAAATTCAGCTTTTTAAAGCTAATGGAGATTTTATATGGCATGAGCATCCTAATACGGATAAGCTATTTATTGTGCTTGAAGGGGAGATGTTCATCGATTTTCGTGATGGACAGGTGAAAATTTCTAAGGGCGAGATGTTTATTGTCCCGAGAGGCGTTGAGATTAAACCTTTCACTGAAAAGGAATCCCACATTATGTTGGTAGAGCCTAAAAGGGAAATGGATTGATAATTGTATCTAATGTTTCGTTGGCAGATAAGAAAGTGTAGATACAATTGAAAAGTTAGGATTTAAATGCTCTATTACGGAATAAAGCATGCATCTTTAATTGATACCCTATTATAGAAATATTATGCAGTAACCTTTTCTTTATTAATTCGCCCGTATTCCTATTCTAATATCTAACATAAAAATACATCACTATTTAATAGTGATGTATTTTTATGTTAGAAAGAATCGTTGTACGTAGCTGTACGAAAATAAAGTTCTCTTTAATTAATAGATTTTGTATTGAAAATCGTATTTTATATAAATAACTACAACGATTTATTTATAGCAAAGTCATACTTATGAAATTTATGAGAGAATCAATTGCTGGCAGGCTAGCCTATCTATCTTGTCTATTTTTTATGTACTATGTATTTAGTTCTGTAAATCTATAAAATTTTAGTTTGAATTTTCTTGGCCCAAGCAAGTCCCAAAAATGAAAATGGATACTTTCTTGTCTAAAAAGTATCCATTTTCATGTCTTTGTACAATTTAAGAGGGGGAGAGAAGATGAACTAAAACCCTCAAGTGTTCGTTAAATTCTCATTTAGCGAACACAATAATTATAAGAATCTATAGTCGATTGTCTGCTGACGATCGACTTTTGAGTTAATCAGCACGAAGCACATGCAATAAATAATTCTGTTTTAGATAACATCCATCTAATCAAAAAATCGAGTTATAAAAAGAGGGGGAAGGCATTTTTTATTGAAGTTTGTTTATAATAGTTTTTTAATTTGTTAGGGGGAATCGTAAAGTAGATTATTAATCTCTTTGATAATTTTTATTTCCCTTATAGTATTTGGCATACTGTATAAAAAATTTTAAATTTTGAAGGGAGAATCAATAAATATGGGGAAGAAAAAAAGAATAGGTAATAAGTTATTACTTGTCAGTGCAATTTGTACAATAACGATTCCTTCAGTTTCATATGCGGAGGAAGTAACTTTACCTAAAAATTTCGCGATTGCTTCAAGTCTTTATGAGGAACGGAATATGGATGTATTGAAAACAAGTGTATATCCCAATACATATAATAATCCGTTTAACCATCAATTTATTCCGACATTAAAGGAAACAAACACAAATATAAAAAAAGTAGACAATATTGATGATGAAAATCCTATTATATCTACTACTCTTTCATTTATTCGCCATATGAATAGTGAAGATTATAAATCTGCATTTGATTTAACCTCAAGGTCATTACAGAAAATAATATCGGAAGAATGGCTGAAGGGCTATTGGGAGGGAATCCCATTGCAATTACAAGCAGGTTCTTTTCTAGGAATTGGAGAGGTAATACAAAAAGAGACAAATTCCGTGCATGCGAATGTAGAAGTTAAATTAGTTTTTGAACAATTTACTGTACCTTTACTAATTAAACTAGATCCATCTGGAAAAATAGACGATTTTCAACTCAGCATGTCGTTTAGTCCTGTTGCAGAGCGTCCATCATATAGTAAGCCTGAATCATTTGTTGATAAAGAAGTAGTAGTTGGAAGTGGTGCATTTCCATTACCAGGAACATTGTCTGTTCCAAAAGGTAAGGGTCCTTTCCCAGCGGTTATTCTTGTGCAAGGATCTGGAGCAACCGATCAGGATGAAACAGCGTTTGCTTTAAAACCATTTCGCGATTTAGCTGAAGGTCTTGCCTCGAAAGGAATTGCTGTCCTTCGCTATAATAAACGAACTTATGAACATGGATTGAAAACACAATACAGTCCTTTTTATACAGTTGATAAAGAGACAACAGATGATGCTCTTCTTGTGACTCATTTTCTTCAAAATGAACCTATGATAAATAAGAATCAAATTTATATTCTTGGTCATAGTCAAGGTGGACTGATGCTTCCGAAAATGATTGAAAAAGACCAAAATCAAAATATAGCTGGAGCAATTGTGATGGGAGGACCAGCCCGTACAATCCAAGATGTTGTTTTAGATCAATTCGAGTATCTTTTTTCTATTGGAGCAATGAAATCGGATGAATATAAATTTTACAAATTGCAATTTGAATTATTAAATGATCCCAATTTCTCTAGTCAGAATCCTCCAAAAGATTTTTATTTAGGATCAGCAGTATTTTGGGATTCTATTCGTAAAATTAAAGCAGCAGAAATGTCAAAAGAACAAAAGACACCGCTTCTTATTATTCAAGGAGAAAGAGACTATCAAGTTCAATCAAAAATCGAAATTCCTCTTTGGAAAGAACAATTAAAAGAGCGAGATAACGTTGATTATCGACTATATCCAAAGTTAAATCACTTCTTTACAGAAGGAGATGGGGAGTTAAGTAAACCGGATGAATATTATAGTCCTGCTAATATCCCTGAGTATGTTATAAATGATATTGCTGCTTGGGTGCAAGGAAGATCGAAATAAAATTAGCAACCATATTTTTTAATAAAGGTCACGATACATGCCTATTAACTTAAGGATAGAAATTAAATGGTTTTTATTCAAATAAACTAAATAAAGGGGTGTTCTTTATGTGTACTAGTTTGACATTACAGACAAAAAGCGGTCAGCATCTTTTTGCAAGAACGATGGATTTTACATTAGATTTCAATCAAGAAGTAATAATAGTTCCTCGAAGTTATCAATGGAACAATATAACTGGTGAAACCATCGAGGCGAAACAAGCTGTTGTAGGGATGGGGATTAACCATCAAGGAAGGATCATCCTGGCGGACGGAGTAAATGAATCAGGTATGACATGTGCAACACTCTATTTTCCAGGATTCGCAAGTTATAGTAACAGTATAGATGAAAATAAAACGAATCTGGCTCCATTTGATTTTGTGGCATGGAGTCTCACACAATTCAATTCTGTCGAAGAGTTAAAGAACTCTGTAGATAGTATTTCCTTTTTGGATGTACCATTACCTGTTTTAGGGGTTACTCCACCGCTACATTGGATTTTAGCGGATAAATGGGGAGATTGTATTGTACTAGAGCCGACAACTGAAGGACTAAAAATATATGATAATCCTCTTGGGGTAATGACCAATAGTCCTGAGTTTAACTGGCATTTACAAAATTTAAGACAATATATCGGTCTTAAATCGCAGCCATATGCGCCAACACAATGGGGGGATGTACCATTAAGTGCTTTTGGACAAGGTTCAGGTTCGATGGGACTCCCTGGGGATTTCACCCCACCATCAAGGTTTGTTCGGGCAGCGTATGGCAAACAAAATATTCAAGGTATAGATAACGAAGAAGAGGGCATATCGGCCCTTTTTCATATCTTATCAAATTGTGAGGTTCCAAAAGGTGGAGTAATAACGGAAGAAGGTACATTAGATAATACCATTTATACAAGCGCAATGTGTATGGATTCTGGTACATATTATTACCATACCTATGATTGTAGACAAATTATAGCTATTCATTTATTTCATGAAAATTTAGATACAGATGAAATTAAAACTTATCCGTTCCAGCGGAAACATAAGATACTTTATGAAAACTAATCAGATTTGGAATAACATAAAAAAAGAAAACTTAATTAAGTTTTCTTTTTTTATAGGCGATACGACAATACAACAGTGTTCCCATTAAATTCAATATAAGAAAAATAACAAGTCAATATATTTCTAATCATTTTAGGTGAAGGGTATGTGATTGAGATGAATAATACATATAATGAAAAGACACATACATCGATTAAACAATTATTTAACAAGTTTTCACCAAAAGCTCCTGCCTTTTTTGGTATTAAAATTAATATTCATACAGTTAAAAACCTAATTAGAAATTATTTGAACATAGATTGCTCAATGAGGTTAAATTTTATAATCTCCCAAAAATAGAATTATATATTATAATTATTAAACTTAATTTTATTGAAAATTGAAATATTAAGCAATATTCCTATTGCTATTAAATTGACCATTAAAGAACTTCCACCAAAACTAACAAATGGAAATGGGGTACCAGTAAGAGGAAATAGTCCCGTAATACCACCTAAATTTACAATGGATTGCATACCAATCATACATCCTATACCAATTGCTATAAAACTTCCGAATGGATCTACACATAGTTGTGCAATTTTTAAGGAACGAAGAACGATAGTCAAAACCCCTGCCAATACAATAAATACACCAATAAACCCTAGTTCTTCAGAAACTATTGCCATTATAAAATCAGTATGTGGTTCTGGAAGATAACCGGTTTTTTGAATGCTATTTCCGAATCCACGTCCAGTAATTCCTCCAGAGCCAATGGCAATAAAAGAATTTACAAGTTGATATCCTTTTCCTTGCGCATCAACAAAGGGATTGAGAATTGTAGTAATACGTGTCTTTTGAACTTCTGACAAGCTAAATTGAATTAAAAAGTATAAAAAAGGTAACCAAAAAATAGAACCGATTATAATTCTTTTAATTAATAGATTTACATTTATTCCAGAGCAAAGAAATATGCTAAAACCTATACCTAATATTAAAAGTGCAGATCCTAAGTTTGGCTGTTTATAGATTAGGAAAAAAATTGCAGCTAAAAAAAATAAAAGTTTTCCGCTACCACTCCAAATATTTTTAGCTCGTTCTTGTCGTAATGCAAAAAAACGGGCTGTTACAAGTATTGTTCCTAATTTAAGAAATTCAGCTGGCTGTATTCCAAAGATCCATGATTGAGCATTATTTACCACTTTTCCTTTCCACAAAACCATAATTAATAAAAAAATTCCCCCAACCATAATACAGATAGAGACTATTCGTTTTTTCCATATTTCATAAGGGAGAATAGCACAAACTATTAACCCTATTGTTCCTAAAAATAGCTTTGTTAATTGAGAATCAACAAAATGCCTACTGTTATAACCGTAATGTTGAACAGCAACAATGGAGCTCGCGCTATACATCATGATAATACCTAAAGTACATGTTATGAATAGAGGGAGGAGCAATAGATAATCGAGTTTTAATATTTTTTTCATTTTAATATCCTCCTGATTTACATTAACACTTAATATCACATTTGCTAATGAGTAGAATCTTGTTCTCATCAACTACTAAATAGTATTTTTGTTTTGAAAGATTCTATAGCTTACACCCTGTTTTCTTACGCAAAAATCCCCCCTAGTTACATACTAGGGGGATTTAAATTGGCATGACTAAATAAAGCTTTCCTCCCCCTAGTAGAGCTTTGGCACTATACAACGTAAAGTAATGGAAATTGATTACTTAGCTATCTTAAGAAGAGCCTTAATCCGACAATTCCTGTTCTACCCATTGGCGTCTTTCGACATTTTTGGGCAATAGCCTGTGTTTGTATAGGAGCCTCACCTAACAGGTTTAGCAATATAAATTTTATGTATTTGTTTCGTGTAGCCAGCATAATTACTTTTTTTTTGCTTGTCAAGTATACGTATCGCTAATTTTATATTCTTTATTGCTTTATAATTCTTTGAGAAATGATGTGAGAAATTGTATTTAATCGTCTCATATAGATACATATTTTCGACTTGGGGTGTATATGATTAAGTAGTTTAACCATATAAATTTGATAAACAGTAAAGAAGATTTTAGTCATATAATAAGATTTTTTGAAGAATGTTCTTTTGAAGTACGGTATGACTAATGATTCCACTTCTGTTATAAAGTTAAAAATTCATCATAAACAATAAGCTTCATATACGAGATTTCATATGTTTTATAACGTTTCTTTTAATTAAATCTATTTGAATTCTATGTTTTTTAAGTGGAATTTTAAATTTGTAATAGAATATAATTTCATTTTTCTATAAAATAATTTTTTTATGAATCGAATTGAACGTTAGTTGACAAATATTAAAATCTGGTTTAAATTTTGAAGTAATTCAATAATCTTTGTTAGGTGAGGCTCCTGTATAGAGAAACGCTGCTGCCCAAAAATGTCGAGAGACGCCAATGGGTCAACAGGAACGGTCGGATTAAGGCCCTTTTTAATGTAGCTGGTTATAAAAACCTATGCTATACAGTGCTAAAACTCAACGAGGGAGTGGTATACGATTTGATAGAAAGACAACTCTGGGACTTTAACAGAGCTGTCTTAATAATCATTTATTTGTATTGTAAAAAACCTTTACTCCTTTTTGAGTAAAGGTTTTTTTGTTTAATGTTATTTATTTTTATCTTGTCTATATTCAAAAAGGAGGTAGTTCTAAATAATAAATTGATAGCAATGTAACTATTAATGCTCTAATAAAAATTTTAGACAGATAAAATAACACAAAACCACTCATGAAACTCTAGAGTCTCCCTTAGCAATATAAGGAGGAGTTAACATGAAGAAATTATTAAATGAATTACTTGTAACCCAAAATAATTTGGATGCAGAGAAAGTTTTACGTCATCCGTCGTATGATGTTGCGCAAGAAGTAAAACGGTTTTCAATTGAAGATCAAGTCATATTACTAGATAAGATTCCTGTATTAAAAAGCTCAAAAATTCTTCAACATTTGAGTACAGAAGAAAAATATAATATCTTAATTCACTTATCTGAAAACAAAGCTAAAAAGTTACTAGATTTACAACCGATTGATGAAACAGTAGATCTACTTCTAGCGGTTCATCCGGAAAAACAAGCTAAATTAATGGCGTATTTAAATAAAATTACAAAACATAATGTAAAAAAATTAATGGCTTTCAAACCTGAAACGGCAGGAAGTCTTGTCACAAGTGATTTTGTTGCAGTTAGAGGGAATTGGTCAGTAAAAATGACATTGAAGTACATTAGGGAGCATTCTGAAAATGTAGAATCAATATCTTATATCTATGTTCTTGATAGTCATGGTTATCTTAAGGGAATCGTTTCCATACATGAGTTATTACTAGCAGCAGATGAAGAAATATTATCTACTATCATGATTCAAGAGGTAATTTCAGTACACGCTGAAGTTGATCAGCAAGAAGTTGTAAAAAAGCTACTGAATTATAATTTAGCAGCATTACCCGTAACAACAGCAAATAATGAAATGATTGGTATTATAACATTTGATGACGTAATGAATGTTATGGAAGCAGAAGCTACAGAAGATATCCAAAAGTTAGGCGGAAGTGAACCGTTAAATCAATCTTACTTTGAATCTAGTATTTGGAGCATTTTCTTCAAACGTCTACCATGGTTATTGCTTCTTTTTGTTGCTGAAGCATATACAGGTACAGTACTAAAGTATTTTGAAGACGAAATTGAAACAGTAGTTGCCTTAGCTTTCTTTGTACCTTTATTAGTAGGTACTGGAGGAAATACAGGAACACAGGTTGTAGCAACAATTACTCGTGCAATCGGTATTGGAGAGGTGAAATTTAAAGACATTTTCCGTGTAATGAAAAAGGAATTTGCAATTGGTATGCTTCTCGGACTTGCACTTGGGGTAGCTGGGCTCACTCGTGCTTATATGTTAGGAGTTGGAACAGAAGTTGCACAAGTTGTAGCAATCACTTTATTATTTATTGTTATTTGGGCCTCTCTTGTTGCAGCTGTTTTACCTTTGATTCTGAGAAAATTAAAATTAGATCCTGCAGTCGTTTCTGGTCCATTTATTACAACATTTGTTGACGGAACAGGATTAGTAATTTATTTCATGGTTGCAAAAACGTTATTAAATTTGTAAATATACACTGAAATAAATACGAAATGTAGAATAAGTATTTTGCTTTGCTTGCCAAGACATAGTGGGGAACTCGGGAATGAGGGAAACAAACACTTTTGTCTTTAGGCAAATAATATCTTAAAGGATTCATTGAATGTAATTAATGCCGGAGGAGAAACCTATGAAACATCTAAGAAAAATCTTCAAACGAATTTTGCTTCTTTTTTCTATTTTCATGCTTATTGGCATAGGAATATTATTTGGTACTAACTATGGCCGAGATCTTCGTGTAACAATTGCTGGAAGTATACTAACTTCTCAGCATCCACAATATGCGAAATATACATTCCTATCCCAAAAGGAACTAGATAAACTGCAAGATAGAATTAATCATCCAAAATGGTCAAATAGTGATGAGGCTATTTATAAAAAAATAGCAGGAAAAAGATTAGAAGAATTAAAAAATCAGCCATTAGAAATTGATGTAGAAACAATTAAAAGTAATAAAGATAGTCGTTTTCTTTTCGAAGGAAAGTTAATTACCATTAGCAATCCCTTCAATGTTAAACTTGTTAGCCATCAAGGAACACAAGGAGCTAACAGGGGAGAAAAAATTAGTGTAATGGCAAAACGTAATCATGCACTTGTTGCTGTGAATGCAAGTGGATTTGCTGATGAGACAGGAAGAGGTGGAGGGAATGTTGCAACTGGAATAGTAATAGAAAATGGAAAAGCTATTGATACAAATATAGATAAAAATACCCCTACAATTATTACCGGTTTAACAAAGTTTGGACAAATGATAACAGGAAATTATTCTACCCAACAACTTTTGGATAAACAAGTCGTTTCAGCAGCAGGATTTATGCCACAGTTAATTGTAAATGGAGAAAAAATGATCACAGAAGGAGACGGTGGTTGGGGTTCTGCTCCACGAAGTATTATGGCTCAAAAAGAAGATGGCACAATAATGTTTCTAGTGATAGATGGTAGACAAACACATAGCATAGGAGCCACGTTAAAAGAGTGTCAAGATATTCTATATGAAAAAGGAGCAATAAATGCAATGGCAATGGATGGAGGTTCTTCTGCTACGCTATATTTAGGAGGAAAGGTTATAAATTCACCTTCTACATTATCACATGAAGATCGTTATTTACCAAATACTTGGGTGGTAACAGCAAACCAAAAACAAAAAATAAAGATGACAATAGATGGGAAAAAAATAGATACTAAAAAATCAGATGAATTTGATGCAAATATTTCAACTGATTTATGAATTCTTAAATAAATGAAGGATTAATTAAAGTTTAAAAACTAACATACAAAGAGTGTAATTAAAGAAAAGCGTAAAGAGATACTCAATCATATGGAAAATCTCCAAGAAGTTAAAAGAAGGATAAATAATGTATACAGTTTACACTCATATTCAATTATATGCTTTTAATCTTATAGTATTTGCTACAGCTATGTGAAATGGACAACCTGTAAAAATAATTGTTGTGATCAGATGAGTAAAGATTAATGCGCAGAATGAATTAGTAATCATACCTGAAAACATTTCATCAAACATCAAAGCAACACATTAGTCGCTTTGATGTTTGTAATGATAAAAGGGTGATAAAAAACATAAACAATAGGTGTATCAAGCAAAGGGATAATACACCCTAAAACTACATTGTTAAACAACATGCGTCGTCGTGTAGTATATCTTATTTATCTTTAATTATTTTAGGTTCAGTATTACATCTTATAGATCGTTTTTTCTATGATTTCCTAATTTCCAACTCTCGTCTTTTTATTCAATCATAATTACTATTTTAAGGATGTTAAAGTAACTCCAATACTAAACGTAAAAGGAATAATAAAAGCATGGCATTTTGTGTCACTCTTTTTACACTTCATAACAAATAAGGATAAAAGAACAAAGTAAGTTATGCTTTAAACCTTTACTGATGGGAGAAAATGTTTGTATAGACCCACACACTTATTATTGGGTAATGTATGAAAGAAATTAAAATGATGAGACATAGACTTATAACTACACAATTGAATTAAACAATAATATTTTGAAACAAGAGTAAAGTTAAGGTGGGGATAACTATGAATGCTAACCAAAAAACGTCCTTATTGGCAGCATGGATTAGTGTAATTAGCAATATATTTCTGACTCTCATCAAAATTATAGTCGGTTTACTTTTCAAAAGTCAGGTATTATTAGCCGACGGGATTCATAATGCTGCCGATGTTGTAGCATCCGTAGCCTCATTGGGATCAATGAAAATTTCAAACCAGCCAGCTGATGAAGATCATCCTTATGGACATGGTAAAGCAGAAGTTATATCATCAGGAATTGTAGCTGTGATTTTAATTTTAGCGGCTTTATTTATGGCTTATGAATCAATAAAGTCATTATTTGAACCAGCGACAGAACCCCATATAATTGCTTTTATAGCAGCGATTATTTCATTAATATGGAAGCAAATTTTATATGTATACACAATACGAATTGGTCGAAAAACAAGCAGCAAAGGGCTTATAGCAACTGCTTATGATCATCTTGCTGATGTTTATGCCTCAATTGCAGCTGTAATTGGAATTGGTATTGCTTTGATAAACAATATCTATTCCATTCCATATGCAGCATATGGGGATCCTTTAGCTGGTATTATCGTTTCCTTTTTCGTATTAAAGTTAGCAATTAGTATGGGGAAAGAATCAATATATATATTAATGGAAGGTGGTATTCATACCGAGAAATGTAGTGAATATAAGAGAATAATTCAGGCCCATCCTTTTGTAAAAAGAATTGATAGAATGCGCGCACGTGATCATGGTCACTATGTACTAATTGATATTAGAATTAGTGTTCCGGCACATTTAAGCATCCAGCAAGGACATGATATTTGTAGGGATATAAAAACTACTATTATAAATCAGAACCCAGAAATATATGAAGTACTAATTCATTTAAACCCATGGTATGAGGAGAAGTAGGTTTATTGAATTATAGATAGATATAAGTAAGTAGTTAAACCGTCCTTTTTAGATATTGGAGAATTGGTCGACTGGTATAATGTCCATAATTAAAAAACATTTATAGTTATGAGTACAATACATCTCAAATACATTATTTATAGAAGAAAAAACGTCCTATTAAAATATAGGACGTTTTTATCTATGATTTACTAATTTCCCAACCTTCGCGTATTTTCTCTAATTCAATTACAATTACCTTTGAATTTTTTTATACAAAGCATCAACAAAATCTGAAAGATAAATATCATTGAGGGGAATGAATTAATATATGAGGGTTCATTTTCAATAATATTGCTGAACAAACAAACCTTCTTGCCTTAAACGCCTCAATTGAAGCTGCACGTGCTGGAGAAAATGGAAAAGGATTTGCGGTGGTGGCAGCAGAAGTGGGGGATTTAGCTGAGAAGTCTAAAAAATCCGCAAATGAAATCAATACTTTAATACAATTAATTCAAAGAGATACAAAAGATACAGTTGATGCAATGCAAAAAGGCCAACAAAAAGCTTCGGAAGGAAAAGAAACTGCTAATAAAGCAGATCAAGCATTCTCATCTATTATGGTGGCTATTAATAAAATCACTAGCCAAATTCAAGAAGTATCTGCAGCGACAGAAGAAGTAAATGCCTCTATGTCGAGTGTTTCTGAAACAGCAACACAAGTAGCTAAGGAAACAACTCAAACTGTACATTCAATCCAATCACAAGCAGCATCAATTGAGGAGATATCGAATCAATCTAACAAAATAAAAGAAAAAGTAGAAGCATTGTCAGCATTAGTTTCAAAATTTATTATTGAAGAGCAAAAAAACGAGAAATAAAATATATCAAATATGACAAAAAAGTACAGGTCCTTAATCAATTAAAGGCCTGTACTTTTTTATCATTTTAGCCAAGAAGACTCCTTCCTCAAGGAACGTGAAATTTGTTTTTGGATAAATTTTCATATAATAAATAGCTTTATGCTATGTCTTATATAAAAACATACCATAAAGAACTTGATTTTATTTTATTACACTTGATTATATATTTATTTAGTGTATCATTATGTTCAATGGTTAAATTTTCTATAAATGGGAGGTTATATACAATGTTGACTGATTTACAAAAAAATTTTTTCTCACGGCTACAGATAACTCCGAAAAAAGATGTAAGCTTTGAAAATTTACATGAAATTCTTCAGCAAATGGCATATGTAATACCTTATGAAAATTTAGACGTTATGGACAAAAATACCCGAAAAATTACTAGAAAAAATGTTCAAGAAAAATTACTCATAACTCAACGCGGAGGACTATGTTACGAGCTTAATACACTATTATATTATTTTTTACTTGATTGTGGATTTGATGTCTATCGCATATCTGGTACAGTCTACGATTTAGGTGGTGGTAAATGGAAACCTGACGATGGACATGTAATTATTATTTTAAATTATAATAATCAAAAATACATTGTAGATGGGGGACTTGCCTCACATCTTCCATTGTACCCAGTTCCATTTAGCGGTGAAGTGATCTCATCTCAAACGGGAAAATATCGTATTCGTAAACAGAATACTGAAAAAGGAACTTACCTACTTGAAATGAAAAAAGGAGAAAATGGGGAGAGTGCCCAATTCCTTAATTCTGAACCTACTAATACATGGTGTACTGGGTTTGCGTTTTCATTAAATGAAATTGATTCCAACAAAGTAAATGCTATACAAAATATTATTGTAGAGCACCCCGAATCACCTTTTAACAAAGGATACATTGTCTGCAAATTAGTAGAAGATGGACATATTTCGCTTACTAAAAAAAGTATTACAGAAACAAGAAAAGGCCAAAAAAGTAAACGAACTATAAATGAAGAAGAATATCAGCAGATTCTTAAAGAAGTATTTAATATTTCTCTAGATAAATACCTCGATAAAATTTTAGAAAGAGGCTAGCTTAAACTAACTCATATAAAATTTCTTTGTCGTTTAAAAATAGATTTGTTTAAATAAAATTACATTTTTATACCTTTATATAATTTCAATTGAGATAGTTAGTATACTTTATTTACAATATGTTTTAAGAGTGGAAAAGCATAATTTTTTATGCAGTATTAGAAAAAGCACTCGAAAGAGTGCTTTTTTCGTTCATAAAACTATAAATCAATATAGCTATAAAAGTAACTGATTTGTATTTTACTTTTAATAGAATAATATTGTATTTTAAGGAGTGTTAATCTTGAGAAGAACAACAGAATACAGATTAGGGCTTACTGGTGGAATTATGGGTATCTTATTTTCCATTTATGCTATATTTATTGATAATCTAAGTAAGACTCTTAAAGTAGAAGGTATAAATGTAATAATAGGCTTAAGTATCAATTGAGGAGATATCGAATCAATCTAACAAAATAAAAAGTAGAAGCTTTATCGAAATTAGTTTCAAAATTTATTATTGAGGAAAAAGGAAAAGAGAAATAATAAATATCAAATATGATGATATAAGATTTTAAAAAAGACTATTGTAACTTTTATAAAATACAATGGTCTTTTTTATTTTCATTGAGCAGATGTGTCAAAAAATCCCACACTATTGTCTACAAAGATTTTGTTTTCATCAATTTATGCCTTATTTGATTCGCTAATAGAATAGCAGCTTTTTTCAATTAATTACTGTTAAATTGAAAAGAAACGAAATTGATTAATAGTAGTCAAATCGTTTTTAATATAGTGTATTTTTATGAAAATAAGGAGTTTGTACATGTAATTTTGCATATATAAGCACAAATTCTTAAAATCCTTATATCATGATAGATGGTTTAATTTAAAATAATTTAGGTAATTGGTTAATTATTTATCTAAAATTAATAAAGGATTGATATAAAATGTCAATAATTAGCATAACAAAGTCCCAAGATAGTATAATGATTGCATGGCAATCAGCAGAGATTACCATCCCTTTAAAAGATATAATTACTATATCTACGAATGACGTTCCTTATAATAAGCTCGATCATGTTGTTTATATTGGAACTCCATCTTCCTCGAAGAATAGAATACTAGTACATACTACAAACTTAAACTTCATTATATTTGTTGTTAATCCATCTATAATCTTAGAAGAAATTAATATTGAGTAATACAGTTCTAATAAGAAGTGTAGAACGGCATGTAAGTCTAAACTAAAATCTCATTAACAAACGTTGATAAATAGACAGTAAATAAATTTTGTACTTTCTTCTCGAAATAGCTTAGAGATTCATGTCGTTTGTAAAAAGTCATGAAAGTAGGAACTGATTTTAAAGTGTAAAATGCTGAATTATCTACAGATACATTTCATTTAGTACCCATTTTCTTGTCCATATATCGAGACAAGAAAATGGGTACTTTTTAAACTAAGACACCAAAGTGGGTACTTTGTAAAAATAGCAAATACTAATTAAATGTGAAGTTAAAATTCAATTCTTCATAAATAACAAAAGATATAAATTAATCCTGAATATAAATACTTTATCTTTCTTGTCCATCTGTTTGATTGGCTTGGAATTCCATTTTTAGAGCAATACTATCTCCTTGGAACACGTTTTGATCTGTTCCGTTGTCTTCAAATATAAACTTAATCCAAAACCAATCCATTTTCCCAGGTTTTAATCCTCCTGTTTCAGTCCACTTAGAATGAAATACTTTTTTGGAGGCAATCTCTGGGCTTTGTGATTTTAGTTCTGCAAGGGTTGTCTCGTATGCAGGGCTTTTTGCAGGATCCCAATCCCAAAGAAATTGTACTTTAATATGTTTACCGAAATCTTCTGTAGTGTTATTTTGTTTTAAATCGTTTACAGTATAGTCTATTTTCATCATGATATCTTTAATATCTAATGTACCACCATTTTTTAAATTGAATTTCTTTAATATTTTGTCCCCTGGTTTTAAATTTTCTAAGTTAAGTGAAGTAGTTGGTTGCATAGCTAAATCCAATGTACCTGCAGCAAATGAATTATTTGTCACCACTTGATCGCTAAAATATGCATATGTTCCCCCACCAATTAAAGATAAACCAAGAGCGGCTGAAACCACTCCAACACCTAATTTCTTTTTCAATGACATTTTTTGTTCCTCCCATATCATTTTTATAATCTTTCTCCCTAATCAACCGAAAAGGTCCCCTTAATACAGATATACCATGAATTGCGAAAAAATTATATTTAAAGCAGAAAATTCCTTATTGAGAAAATTATGTTATTATCTATCTTCTGTAAATGAAACGTGCCAAAAATAGAAAAGTTGGATTTATAATTATCAAAACCTCTGCCAAAAACAAATTAATATTAACTGCCCTTTATGATTAGAATTATTTATTTCTTCAGGAGTATTCTAATACTTCAAAAGGTACGCCTTTTGAAGTGGTGGAATTTCTATAAAAATCAATGTGTCGAAAGGTTCGAGATAACATTTTGAAGGACTTCAAAAATACATAGACCTTTTGAATCATATATGAATTGTCGGGAAAAAAGCTTTCCCTCAAACTAATGTAACTCCCATAATCCACTTAAAATCATTATCTTTATATGAATAAATTAGTAAGCATGATGGTATAGGTTATTAGGTAAGAATGGGAGTTTTTCACTCAAGATTAAATGGGTATAGTTCTTTAAATCTATAAAAATTTAGTTTAGATTTTCTTGTCTAAATGGTATGGAGTTTCATGTACTTGTACAACCGCATTTTGTTGATAAGACCCCAATTATTTTCACTCAAACTACCCACCATAAAAGCAACATAATATATACATAAAATAAAAAAAGATTTATGAAAGACTTTTGTAACATTTGTGAAAGAGAAATGAAAGATTTTTAAACTAAGATGAACTTACTGATATTGATGTTATATCAGTGGTTAATAAAAAGTACAAGTAGAGAGTGAGGAACAGCATTGTGTTAAAGCAATCTGAACTAAATTCTACTAAGAGAGGAAAACAAAAATGAAAAAAAACTTTAAAACAATTAGAATTGGTAAGAAATTAATTCCTGCCACAGCTGCATTAGGTATTCTTTTTTCTTTAGCCCCTGTTGCAGAGAACAAAGCTAGCGCAGGTTTAGCCACGGTGTTGGATGTGACTATTACTTCATTAGGTATTGTAGCTGATATTTATGAAAAGCTTGGGATATCTGTAGGGGAGCCTGACTTATCTAATTACACTGGCCCCTATGCAGAGAATGTGTCTTACAGAGCTCCTAACTTTAAATCTGGGGAATTTAATATTTCTATGCATCATACGAAAGGAGATTCCAATTTCACTAGAACGATTAAAGTACTTTATCCAGATGGAAAAAGTGAGATGAAAGACTTAAAATCGGGGCAACAGCTTAAGATTACAGAACCCGGTACAATTGTAGATTTGAAACCCTTTGCAGAATCTGTATCAGAGCACGATCTTCTTTACATTACAAAGGCGCAATTGGATGAAGGAAAAACCGGGGTTGCGCTTAATCAAGGTATCACCATATACGTAGAAAAAACATCCGGTGAAAATAAAGTACTTGTTGACGAATTTTATAAGAAGAAATTTGGAGCAGATTCTCTTGACGGTTTTAAAGGATTAGGGGTGGACCGCTTTTCTTACTTAACAGATGAACAAAAGAAGGTAGCAACATTGACTTCACATCCAGTAGGTAGAGAAGTTCTTTCTAATTATGTTACGAATAACCCTACAGCTCAAGCAGATTTTAATAACCGGTCAAGTAATGTATTCGCAGAGATCACCAATACCCTAGAGACACCTATTAAAGCAGCATATGGCTCACTAAATCACGGTGAATCCTATCAAATTATCCCCTATAAAAAAGGAAGCAATAAAGTATTGGTAAAAGCAGGTTCAAAATATCTTTCAGGGAAAGAAGGAAATGTTCTTCAATATTCCGATTCGATTGGTGACGATGAATTGTTTGAACTTGTCTCAGCCCCCGCTTTTCTTAATAAATGGCAGTTTGATTTGGTAAACAAGAATGGAGTACGTCTGACTAGTAATCCATACATTCAAGGCTTCCTGAAGGAAAACGATGGTGCTAATTCTTTCAGATCTGGAATTAGTTTCACTGCAAAAACGAATGATGAAGTTCACAACTGGTTAATAGACTGGTACCCTGGTAAAGAACATGATAGACAGAAGTATGATGGAAGAGTAGAGTTCAAAGCTAATGATAAAAGTGATGGCTCTATATGGACTGCATACGATTCTTCTGGAAAATTAATAACGAATAGTTGGATAGAACGAGATGGATCATATCATTATGCAGATGCTTCTGGAGTTCTTTTGAAGGGTTGGCAGGAAATTAAGGCTAATACGTATTATTTTGCTCCGCATTCTAACTCCCTGGTAATGTCGTCAAACTCATCTGATGCACAGATTGAGGGTAAGGTCTATCATTTCAAGGATTCTGGTGTTCTGCAGCGATCAGCCTGGAAAGATGAGCAATATTCTGATGCTTCTGGAGCGTTTGTTAAAGAGGGTCTGAAAGAAATAGAAGGTAAAATTTACTATTTTAAAGATTTCGCAGTTACAAAGAATGAAATGCGTCTAGAAGACCAACATGTCATTCTTCACTTTTCCAACAAAGGCGTGCTTGAGAGGGCTTCAGATCTGAATGGGAAAGCATTAGCTAGTACTACTACTGTTACTCTTAACGGGAAACACGTAGTCTTTGAGAAAGACGGTTCTGTTAGAAAGCCAGGACTCACTGGAAAGAGACCTTTCCTCCAATCAGATGGAACTGAAAAAGTCACAATGCACTATTATAGCTTAGAGGATGGAGCTTCCTATTCGGGTTGGAAGATAATTGATGGAAAGAATTATTATTTTAAAGATGGTAAGCACTACACTTTTGATGGTTATGAAAATATTGACGGAAAAAAATATTATTTTAATAATGACGGACAAGCTATGTTGACAGGGTTTAAAAAAGAAAATAGTAAAATATACCACTTCGATAATAAAGGCGTAATGCAAAAAGGGTGGCAAGAAATCGATGGTAAATGGTATTACTTCGATGATTCTGGAGCAGCTAAGATAGGATGGTTCTCTGTTGGTGTTGGATACCATTTCCCTTATTACGGGTACTTTACTTATTATGCCAAAGAAGATGGTTCAATTTATCAAAACACCACTGTTGAACTTGATAATGGGAAAGGTGTTTGGAAGACTTATAAATTTGACAGTCATGGACACAAAGGTTATTAATAATCCAAAAAGAGTCTGTTTTTTATAAATATGACTCTCTAAATGAGATCCCTCAACCTAACTGGATCATATAACTCTGAAAAACTAAAAACAAGGCTTCCAATCAGTGAATGAGAAAATGGGTTAAAGAGTGGGCGTTGATATTCTTTTAAGAATTTAATCATGTGAAGAAGTACATTTCTAATGTCCATGAAACAACAAGTCGAGAATGGCCGTAGGACCTTCGTCTTTGATAGTAATGGATATTACAAGGTGAAAAGTTAGTTAATAATGGGCTAGTACTGTTGCAAATAATGGTAGCGCCCCAGTTGTAGCTTCTAGTGAGTTTATTTTAAAACCTGAGAATACAACCTCACAGGTGATAACCACAAATGGGAGTTAGAAAGTATTAAGTAAAGAATGATGCTATATATGGTACCCCCTGTCCGTATGGAGAGGGGGTACCTATATAGATTTCTAATGTAGCAAGTCTTTCTATAAATTTGTTACCTCTATTCTATACGCCACAAACTAAATACTCCCCAGTATGTATTCTTTTCAGAATGGTACATAAACAGAACTTATCTAGTCATACAAGTAATCAAGTGTTAAAATTACCATCTGGATTATAGAATCACTTTTAATAATTTTTAGTGAATATAAGATCAAATTGTTGGATTCTAACCTAGCAATACTATCAGTTATAGCACCTGCATCTCCAAGTTCCATAGATTTATTAGATTAAAGCAGATAATAGAAACATTTCAATTGTGATTTATGCACAAGAAGCGAGGATTATATATGAAAAAAAGGATTTTAATCGTAGAAGATGAAGAAAACATTCGAGAAGTATGCAAACGGTATTTAGAAAGAGAAGGATACGAAGTATATACAGCTATGAATGGAATGGAAGGCTGGGATGTATTTCATCAATATCAACCAGATTTGATTATTTTAGATTTGATGATGCCCAAAAAAGATGGATGGGAATTATGCGAGGAAATTCGTCAACAATCAAATGTTCCTATTATTATGTTAACTGCTAAGGGAGAGGAAAGAAATCGAATTTTAGGCTTAACAATGGGCGCAGATGATTATGTAACAAAACCATTTTCACCTCGTGAATTAGTATTAAGGGTTCAAATTATATTAAGAAGAGGCAGCCAGGTAACGATACAAGCAAAAGAATATCTATCAGAAGTGATAGAATTTCCAGATTTAAAAATTTATCCAAAGACAAGGTGTGTACTCGTTTGTGAAAATAACGTGGAATTAACTGTGAAAGAATTCGAGGTACTTTATGTCATGGCACAGCATCCAAAACAAGTGTTTTCCCGTTCGCAACTTCTTGAACTTATTTGGGATTTTGAACATGAAGGGGGTACAAACACAGTAACCGTGTTAGTGAGTCGTTTACGTGACAAGCTGGAAAAGCATACGACAAAGAATCGTTGGATTCATACGGTTTGGGGAATAGGATATCGCTTTGAGCCAAATGGAGGAAATGAAACATGAGTTTACGTATTCAATTGTTATTGATGAATTTATTAAGTACCAGTATCTTGGTAATTGCTATATGGTATAGTGAAACGCAAATGTTACTTGAACCAGAACAAACACGGCTATTAACAGTAATTGCGGTTGTCGGACTGATTATTTCAACGTTTATTTACTGGTTAATGACACGCCCTATCATGAGGTCCATTCAAAATTTAATTGAACTAACGAAACAATTTAGCGATAGACAATTTGAAACGATGTACATAATTGGAAAAGAACCACGGGAGTTTAAAGAATTAACAACAGCCTTTCAACGGATGGCTAAAAATTTAGAAGAAGGGTTTACTAAGTTAGAAGAAGGGGAAAAGGCACGTAAGGAGCTGATTACGAATATTTCACACGACTTACGAACGCCTATGGCTAGCATACAATTGATGATAGAAGCATTACAAGATAACTTAATTGAAGATCCTGAAACGAGAAAGCAGTACTTAGAGACGACCTTAAAAGAAATAAATCGATTAAGTGGATTAATTAATGACTTATTTGACCTTTCAAAGTTAGAAATTGGACAAGTAGATTTTCATCCAAGTTTTACACATATGGACAAAATTCTTTTAGATGTACTAGAGTCACATTCTTTCTTATTAGCAAACAAACAGATCGATTTACAATTGCAGGTTCCTGATACATTACCTCGACTTTTAATTATGCCGTGTAAAATAGCACGGGTCATCAGTAATTTGTTAGATAATGCGATTCGGTATTCCCCTGTTTCTGGAACAATCGAATTGATTGTAGAGGAAAATAAAAAAAAGCAACAAGTCCAATTCATTTTGCGCGATGAAGGAGAAGGAATTACTCCAAATGACCAATTACGCATATTTGAGCGTTTTTTTAGAACGGATAAATCAAGAAGTTCACAATCTGGTGGATCCGGACTCGGATTAGCCATTGCAAAATCATTGATTGAAATGCATAAAGGAGAAATTGGTGTGAGAAATCGCTTAGATGGCAAACAGGGAAGTGAATTTTGGTTTACTCTTCCCATCACATCAGAAAAAAATAAGACCGCTGAAAGACTTTTGTAATACTTATATTATAGAAATGAAAGACTTCCTTGTTAACATACTACTATACAGTATGTTACAGGAGGTTTTTTATTTTATGAAAAGAAAACATGTATTGATTATAGGAGGTTTTATAATTGTCGGAGGAATTTTATGGTCTTTGTTCCGCCCCGAGAAATTATTTATTGATAAGCAAGTGAATGAAGCATTGCCACAAACAGAAATACAATCAAACGAAACAAAACAACAACAAGAACGAGTAATAAGTGAAGGGCAGTTTCAAAATGGTGTCCATGAAACAACTGGAAGAGCAACAATCCATCAATTAGCGGATGGAAAACGCGTTTTACGACTTTCCAATTTTTCAACATCTAACGGGCCAGATGTTCGAGTTGTATTAGTTCCTACAAACCATTTGAAAAATAATGAAGACGTGAAAAATCATCAGTATATTGAATTAGGAAAATTAAAGGGAAACAAAGGAGACCAAAACTATGGAATTCCTGAAGGAATAGATGTAGGTACATACGGTTCGGTTTCTATATGGTGTAAAAGGTTTAATGAAAACTTTGGTGCGGCTTATTTTGAAAAATAAGAAAGAGGGTTCTGTTGCAAAGTTTTTAAAGTAAGTTAAACTCTGTAACAAGCAAACGAGAAGTATAACGGATGAGATATTTTAAAGGAAAACAGTTCAAGAAAAATATTATCGTGGTAGCCGTTGTTTTTCTTTAAGCTATTGTGATGTGTCTGAAATTCTATAGGAACGTGGTATTTCTATAAAAATCAATGTGTCGAAAGGTTTGAGATAACATTTTGAAGGACTTCAAAAATACATAGACCTTTTGAATCATATATGAATTGTTGGGAAAAATCTTTCCTTCAAACTAATGTAGCTCCCATAATCGACTTAAACTCATTATCATTATATGAATAAATTAATTAATAAGACTGATGGTATAGGTTATTAGGTAAGAATGGGAGATTTTCACACACGATTAAATGGGTATAGTTCTGTAAATCTATAAAAATTTAGTTTAGAGTTTCTTGTCCCAACCAATATCTAAAAGTGAAAGTTTAGATATTCTTTTCTAAATAGTTTGGAGTTTCATGTCCTTGTACACCTGATGTAGAAAGACATGAAAGTAGGAACTAATTTTCTAGCGTAAAATGTTGAATTACCAACAAATGCAATTCATTTAGTACCCACTTTCTTGTCCGCATATCGTGACAAGAAAGTGGGTACTTCTTAATATGAAGACACCAAGGTGGAGATTTCCTGAATGGAAATGAACTATCCTTATGCTAAGCAATAGTTCAAAAAACATTAAGCATGATGTTGTGGCTATATTTTGTATTATAAAAAAGAAAAAAGGTTATCTTTCTTTATATCGCAAGAAAGATAATCCTCTTCTGTTTAAAGAATGAAATTGGGGTACAGCCGAGATACGTGTAAAAATAGGTTACAGACTTACTGTTATTTCTAATATAATTTAAAATCGGCTTTTTGTTTTTTGATAAAACTCCTTCATTCGTCTAAGAAGTACGGCGACGATTCGTATATTGACCCGCCATATCTATAAAAAATAGAATTTCGTAATCTTTTTTACTTTTATGAATTCAAAATACTCTATTTAAACTATTTTTTAACATCATATATATATTAAATTTATCCCCATATAACACATTATTTTTCAGTAAATGTTAAAAATATTACGTGCATGTAAATTTTTAACATTTTTTATTTTTCTCAATTGTATAACTTTATTTTTGAATTATACTTAATGCGTAATCCCAAAATTAGGAAAGGATCTTTGAGATAGGACATTTATCTTAAATTCTTACTTAGAGGAGTGATTTAAGAAATCAATGAAGGTAATGTGTTTCTAGATTAATTAGGAAAAGAATTTGAAGTGTTACTATGCTTTTTTTGTACTCATCCAAAAATATAATCAACATTGTTTAAAATAAGTGTGCATTTAATAAATCCACTTTTGGCATTAGTGAGAAAACTGATATTTCGTATGTAAGTAATAACGAATTTGAACGAAAGGACTGATTTATATGAACAGAAGAAAGAATGGTAGATTCAAAAAACAATAAAGGTGTTTGCGACATCCGCTATTTTAGCAACCACGTTATTTGCACCTATTATGACAAACAATTTAGATGTACATGCTGAAACTGCACAAACTGTAACTCAATTTGAACAAAGAGAGTTCGACCTTCCAGGTACAGGCAGTTTTTGGGATGAAGCAAAAAGGGAAAAAAGAGGTGAGCAAAAAAATTATATGCCAACAGGAATTTATGTAAAACCTAATGAACAGGTTACTATTACAGTATCAGGAACGCAAAAGATTAGAGCCATTATTGGGACACATCAATATGATAAAGAATGGGGAAAAGAAATTGATCTTTCTCCTGGCTCTAATACCATCTCTTCTCCAAACGGCGGCGTATTAGGGTTTGATAATTATCAAGGCACAGGAACAGTTAAGGTGCAGGTAACACAAGGCGGTAGTCCTATTCCATTCTTTGAATTAGGGAAACACACGAAAGAAGACTGGATTGCCATGATGAACAAATATCCAGAGGCACATGCGGTACAATTGAAATCAGAACGAGCAGTACTAACTGTAACTCGTGATAGTGCCAATAAATATATTGTAAATCAAGATCCTGTTCCTCTATTAAATAAATATGATGAAATGATTCGGGCACAAGATAGGATATCGGGGTTATCTGAAACAGATCCTAATCCTTTACATCGTTCAACTCGTCGTATTTGGGCCTTTGTAGAAAACCCTAACGCACAAAGTTGGGGCATGTATGCAAGTTGGGATGAAGCCGTCTTTACGACTGCTGGTGAAGCAATCAAAAGTACTTTAAATGTCAATGAGTTTGGATGGGGACAAATGCATGAAGCGGGACATGCACGACAACAATATCCATGGACGTGGAATGATTTAAGAAGTATGGGTGAAGTAACTGTTAATCTATATTCTATAGCTGCAGTCAAGAAATTATATCCAAATAAACCAACACGTTTAGAATCAGAGGGAGATTATAATAGAGCTTTTGCGTATTTAAAACAAACGAATAAAGAATATAAAAATATTGACGACCTGTTTGTAAAACTTGTTATGCTTTGGCAGCTTCATTTGGCATATGGCGATGATTTTTATCCAAATCTTCACAAATTATATCGAGAGCTACCAGAGGATCAACTTCCAAAAACAGATGAAGATAAAATACAGGAATTTATTTACAATACATCAAAAATAGCAAAACAAAATTTACTTCCGTTTTTTGATCAGTGGGGATTGAAGGCAACTCAAGAAACGAGACAAAAAGTAGAAGCTTTAAATAATCCAACATTAATTGCACCTATATGGGAAGCGACGGATGCTAAACCTGTTAAACCACTTGCTGTATTGTCTAAAAAAATAATGAAGGCAAGTGCAAATAGTGAGGAATCAACGGGTTCAGCTGGTAAGGCGATAGATGGAAAAACAGATACATTTTGGCATAGTAGTTGGACACCAAATCAATATCCTTACAATTTGACACTAGAATTTGGTGATACACGCACCATTTCACAATTGGCATATCTTCCAAGGCAAGATGGGTCAGAAAATGGACGTATTTTAGCTTACAATATTTATACGAGTGTAGATGGCGTTAAGTATGACAAAATATCATCAGGAACATGGGAAAATAATAGTGATAAGAAAAACGCAACATTTGACCCTATTACTGCAAGATATGTAAAAGTAGAAGTAACGAATGGACAGAATGGATTTGCCTCTGCAGCTGAAGTAGATATTCTAACTGATTCTCCATCTGTTAAACCATACGTATTGCCTAAAAATACGATGAAAGCAAGTGCAAATAGTGAGGAATCCAGTGGTTCAGCGAGTAAGGCAATCGATGGAAAACCTGATACACTTTGGCATAGCAGTTGGACACCAAATCAATATCCATACAATTTAACATTGGAACTTGATAAAAATCAAACAATTTCAAAAGTGGACTATCTCCCAAGACAAGACGGGTCAGAGAACGGCCGCATTTTAGGCTACAATATTTATACGAGTGTAGATGGCGTTAAATATGACAAAGTATCATCAGGAACATGGGGAAATAATAGTGATAAGAAAACGGCAACATTTACCCCAGTTACTGCAAAGTATGTGAAAATGGAAGTAACGAATGGACAGAATAGATTTGCTTCAGTAGCTGAAGTAGACATTTGGGGATATTAATCGTTTACACAAATGGCTGGGGGATCTTCTAATGATTGAGAAGTATAGCACGTCGCTATCAAGCTAAAATAGTGTATTCATAAAACAAAAAACGCTATTCTTTTTGTAGGGGTACCGCCACATGCCCATCAACTTAACATTTTGAAGTATCCCCAAAATGAAAAAATTGTACTGTTAAAGGTAAATATAGAATTAGAATGTAAATTATCAAGAATTAATAATTAGTAAAGTAGAAGATTTCAATAAAAATTGGTAAAATAATAACCAAGTATTGAAATTAGAAACAGGACTGTATTAAAAAAGGAGATTCTATACTATGGAACAAATTATTTCAAACAATAAGAACGGATCTACAGAGATATATTATAAATTATTCTCTATGTTATCTTTGCTAACTTTTCATAAAATCACATCCATTGAAAAGAAAAAGAAAAGTCTTAAGATTTCCCATGAAAAAGAATTGGAAAATTTAACAAAAAATAATCCTTATAAATTATAATACGGCTCCCAAAGATTATACTCTACAAGAGAATTGATTTATAGGATTTTATTAAACCAATATAATCTCATATTAATTTGACCTTAAAAACGCTATTCTTTTTGTAGAAATATACAGAAAGGATGGCGTTTTGTATGAATCTATCGATTCGGGATGAGTTTCATTTGTTCGCTAAAGAACTACAGCGATTCTATTACTTGATTATGTAGTCAGCTTTATGCAAATACAGCTACACTTATGAGTTCAGAAGGACTTAATCAACATTTTAATCGATGTGCTGTTTTATTTCTACAGCGTGTATTACGTAGATATATAACTGAAGCAATTTCTTTATAAAAAAGTATCCACTTTCTTGTCTAAAAAATATCCATTTTCATGTCTTTCTACATTTAGTGGGGGAAGGGGGTTACTCCCATAACAACCCAACTGTTCGTTAAATTCCCATTTAACGTAAACAACAATTGTAGAAATCTAAAATTTTTATTTATATCTACTAAGAGAGAGTTTTTATATTCCAATTAATTTAGATTTCAAACTATATATTTTTTACATAATAAAATCAAATGCGAAACGAATAATACATATCATTTTAACCCTAGTATAGGGAAAATAATAAAAGTTCAGCAATGTAAAATTGCTGAACTTTTATTATTTATTCTTTCCTATTCTGCCTAAGCTATCTTTAATAGTTGTTTCTCCAAGCTGTGTGTATAATAAGGCCGTATCTTGGCTAGTATGCCCAAGTTGCTGCATCACTTGTAACGAGTCTTTTTCTTCCATATATAACTTATTTGCCAATGTATGTCTTAATTTATGAGGAGACATTCTTTTACCAAAGGCCTTAGTATATTTTTCTACTATATCTTGGATAGCCCTAACTGAAAGAGGCTGTGCAGTATGTTTATACTTCGATAAGAATACATTTTTTAATTCTTTCCCTGGAGCATATTTTTTATCTCTAATTTCCATATAATTTTCAAGATCATTCAATGCAATTGGGGTAATCCATACAGAATCTTCTTTGTTTCCTTTTCGTATTACATCAATTAGCCTTTCTTTTAAGTTTATATCTTCCATACGAAGATCGGCCAATTCACTTACACGAATACCACTACCAAGAAAGAGAGAAAGAATAGCTACATCACGATCTTTATCTCTTAGGAAATAGAACAACTGATGTTTTGTTAAAGATTTTTCATGTTCGTACTTAATGTAATTCAAAAACTCTTGATCGTCATCATTATGAAATATTTTAGATCTCATACGTTTTGCACGGGCATTTAATGTTTCCTTATCTTTATGTATTTCAATTTTAGCCATTACATTTCTATAAAAATAACATTCTCCATCATCATTCTCTGATAGGGAGGTAAGGTACTTAAATAAAGACTTTAAGGCTGAAATTTTTCTGTTAACAGAGGAATTCTGCATTTTTTGTTGTAGTTTTAAAAACCTCATAAAGTTCTCAACATCTTTTTTCTTTAAATTCTCCAAATCAGAGAAGGATATGTCTTTAATGGGCTTAAATTCAATAATTTGTTCAGATAATAGCCAATTAAAGAAAACTCTAAAATCATATACATAATTCAGTAGGGTGGAGGGAGAGGCATCATGCAATTCTTTGTACTCCACAAATTCTTCTATGTAAAAGGGCATTTCATTTAAATTCTCGTATAATTTCTTACGATGTACTGATTTTTGACGTTGCTTGCTGTAATCCATAAAAATCACCTCATATATACTATAACAGAAAAAATACACGAACACAAGTTCGCGTTAAATTCAATTTTTACACATACTTATTTACATAATTAAATTATGGATTACTAAAATGCGTGCAAAAATAAATAGGTGATATTGTAATTGTTCTAGTATTAATTATAGAGAACCACACTATAAATTTGTATTACGCTATAAAAACAGGTGAAAAATCTACATATAACTGTATATACAATGAAATTGATTATATATATACAGAGCACATTAAAAATTGTTTACAGAGCGTTATAAAATGTGAATTGCTTAAATTAATTATAGTTAATCAGGTCAACGTAAGATAAACTTGTGTAAATTAATATGTAATTGTTTATATAGATTCTTTATGTGTAGATCGGCATTTGATTATTATTATATAACTTCAAAGCAATACACTAAAATTCATGGATATAGGCTCGAAATCCCTAGATGCTATATTATATTTTTAAAAGACTCTCTTATTGTTCGTAAAATTGGTATTTCGTGCGAAGTTATAAAGTCTTTGTTTTTTTCCTTTTTTATAATACTCTTATGTTAATCCAATAAAATGCATCATTCCCTTTCATCAGTATTAATATCTTTTAGTTTCAGATACATTCACCTATACATATTATATTGATTACATGGTTGCTTATAGACTATAGCTAGCATGTAAATATACATTAAGAACACTTTAATAAAAACAGTTAACTTTAACCCCTTAAGACTAAATAGCTTGTGTTGTGCTCAAAACTTAATAGTGCGTGATGTCGATAGAGAGTATTTCCTTAAGTTCTTTTACATCCAAGGTTTTTTTTATTGTACTTGCTTTAGGTAAACATACAGTTTAGTTTGATTCAAGTGCAGATTTTAAAATATAGCTGCAAAATTTCCCTACCATCTCAATAAGATAAGTATTCTTTTCATTTTGAGATGAGTTTCTTAATTACAGAAATTCTACATTTTCAATCAATTATATCGGTACACGGTATGTTTGGTGCATGTTTTCCACGGATGGTCCGTGGGCATTATGTTGGATTCAAAAGCGCTGGTCACATCCTAAATAAAACATTTGGATCCATTAAAGGTTCCATTAATAATACAGCAATTCAGGATATTCAAATAAAAACTGGAGAAGTCGAACCTTATTTCATTAAACCAAAAGTTGGAAAATAAAAAAGCATGCATTTCAACCTTATTTTCTATACTTTTGGCTGGAGCGATTATTACCGTAAAATTCAATAAAGGATTTATAGGAGGGTATGAATTTGAGTTGTTATTAGCTGTATCTTTATTTTTTGTGGTAACTAACACCCAATCTATTTCCTTAGATAAATTACTACTGAATCGTAAAACTAAGCAACAGCAAAAACAAAAATAAAGCTTCTCCCCAACACTTCATTATTTGTGTTAAGGAGAAGCTTATTTATGCGAAACTTGTAATTAAATTAAAAACAAGCCAATTCGAAAAAGGGTATGATAACATATGCGAGACGTAAGTCAGGACACTCTATTTCCTAAATTAAAAGAACTTGAAGTACTTTTTTATTTGTATTTTAACCTAAGGCGACCTCTCCCTACTACAAAAGCTATAATTACATAAATACTTTCTTATTTTTTTTAAACCTATCTGTATGCATTTTCTCAGTTGTTAGGACCACTTTCTGTGGAATCTTATATACTGGTAGTTTATCTTTACAGAACTCTCTCAATCGCTTTCTAAATCCACTTACAGTTTCATTCGTATTCAATTTAACAACAGCCTTAACCATTTGCCCCGTGATTACATTTTTTTCACCAACTACGGCGACCTCTTCTACTCCACTCATTAGCTGTATTACATTTTCAACTTCAGCTGGAAATACTTTTTCTCCGCCAATATTTATAAGCTCTGATTTTCTTCCTAAGATTTTAATATAATCTCCATCTACTTCCACCATATCTCCTGTCATAAGCCAGCCATCTATGGTAAATGGGCTTGGAGCATTAATATAACCAATCATTGTAGACATTGATTTAACCTGCAACATTCCATCCACAACTCTTGACTCAATATTCCCATCGCTTAGCTTAATCCACAAAGAATCATTCGATTTAGATTGTGAATATAAAACTCCCAATTCTGACAAGCCATACATTTGTATAATTTTAATGTGAGGGAATATTTCGTTTATTTTATTTAATGTAGTCTCAGGCATAACTTCTGATCCATAAGAAATAGTCTGCAAACTATTTAATTTATACTTTTTATAAACCTCACTCAGTATAAGTAAATTTATAAAAGTTGGTGATGCGGGTAAAGCTTGCACTTGATGTTTCTCAATCATATTACATACTCGATTAGGGGTACGATCATCAATAATTACCAAACACCCTAGGCTAGAAAGAATTTGGAAAAGCGTATTAACTCCCCCTATATGATCAAATAACATAAATGGTATAACCCGCTTTGCACTTCTTGCAACGCTGTACTTCTTTTGAAGTAATGTAAAATCATGTACAATTGCTTTACTGTGTCCTGTTGTGCCAGATGAAAACAATACTAATCCGGGATGTTTTAACTTTTTCAGTTGTAATAACAATTCATTTTGAATGTAATCTCTTTGCATATTGATTATTTCAAAATTTCCACTTTCAACTTTAATTACATTTTCTAATTCAACAATTTCATAGTATTCTTTCTTCTTGCTGTCAACCAAAGAATTTAAGATTGGTACTACTGTACACCCTAACTCAATAAGTGCTAAAAACATTGCTATGGAATATGGAGAATAGTCCGCTTCTAAAGAGACTATTTTATACTCCATCTTTCTATGTTCATTTAACTCCCCTGTATAAATCTTTGTTTGATTTAGTAACCACTCATACGTGTAAATTTTATCCTCCCAAATAATAGCTTCGTATTCTTTGTTCAGTTCAAACCTTTCTAATAGAAAATCAATATGCATACCCAACCTCCTTTTAATTTTTATCCTTTAATATTTTGCTATGTTAGTGATTTTAACGTTTCCTGGCACTCTATAATATACGCAACTAATGTTTCTATTGTTTTAAATGGACTATTATGTTGTGACATTGTATCTAAATTAACCAAATCAACGGATATACCCAATTCATCTTCTAAGCCTTGTTCAATACTTACCAGTAAAGATACCAGTCCCAACGAATCTAAATACCCTTCCCAATCATAAAGATGTGCTTTCAAGCCTTTTTTAAGATCAATTTTATTTTCAAGACTTTCATTCACTTCTTCAACACAGCACCATACGATTTGAATAATTTTTTCTTTATTAGTATTTTCCAAGTAAATGCACTCCTTTTTATGAATCATTTTTTACTATGAATATTTCCTTCCAACACCTGTAGAAGTGTTTAACATGAATACTAAATAGTAGTTCCCTTACTTTACTTCTCAATTATCGCTTCTCTATCAAGATTGGAGACTATAATTATGTTGCAGAAGAAATAAAATATTCTCATGTAATACACTCTCTCTAGTAATAACATCCATCATTATCAAATTAAAAGATTCAAGATCACTTAAGTTACTATCTTTTTTAATAATTTAATATGTGCAATCTTATACAGTCTTTCCCATGATTGCTTTATATCCATTAAATCACTAGCAAGATGCATAAATTTATCTTTAAATAAATCATTCATATCTATAAGTAAGTCATATAAAAAATATCTACTCCATCTCATATCAAATAAACATTTTAAATACAAAGGAAACATGTTTATTTGCTTATGAAAATCGGTATTTATATTTTCTTTAAGTTCAAGTGCTGCAATCTTGCCAAAATAATATATCTTATTGTTTTTTCTCATAACTAAACCTTTAATATACTCACTTGATATCTTTTGTAATGTTTTCAAAAAAATATCTCTAATATTTTCTAGGTTTATTTTTTCCTCTATAATCACATTCATTGAGGAGTAAGATGAGATTCTTTCTATTCCTTTTGCCTGAACCAATTCAGGTATACCTCTTCCGCCTTTCCAAAAAGAATGAAACTCCTCAAGTGATATCTCTCCCATATATTTATTAGGGACAGGATCTTGAACAAATACACTATCTTCTGTAATTTTGTTAATTGCTAAGTAGTGGTCGGTAACATACTTATCCGTATGGATATCTATATGACTCTTTATAAATTTTGGATTCAAATAATCATTACTATAAGGTAGAAAAAATGTACTTCCTAAGGCAATAAAAACTTCTTGACGATTCAGACATTCCTTTATAAATTGAAGACCATTTCCAAAATTAGAATACACATTTTTCTCCATGCGAAATGTTTGATTATATTCCAACAACTGTGTATATCTAGCTACAGAAGGTAAAGATGTGGTAGTATCCACACGGTAAGATGGTATACTATATAATTCTTCATTTGCTATTAAGCTCATATAACTAATACTACCCATACTTTTTAATTTATCGTGAAGAATTGGTATATAACATGAATAATAATAAGGAACATCAAAGGTTGGTTTTAATTCCTTTATTTTCACTACAGCACTCACCCCACACTTTTAATTTTTATAGTCCTATCCAGTTCTCGACAGTATAATTTAACTGTAAGTCCTTAGTAGCTTTAAATTTCCTATTTTGAATAGGTTGTCCAAATTTATCCACTTCAAAGAGCCTAAAGCCTCTTGAAAACTTAAACTTGCATGCAAGATCCCTTGGCACTGTAAAATTCCCAGCAAAACGATTTTTTTCTATTCTATCTAGTATCATACCTACACTCATATAAATTCGTTCACCAGCTGGTGTATTTTCAGGTACTTCGACTGTTACGGAAACATCTACAAATTCTGATAATGTTTCTATTACCTTATATTTTTTTGGTATTCCCTTTACACCTTGTGTTACAAAGGTGACTTCGGCTTCTCCTATTTTTTTTGGTATAATCGTTCCATCATTCATAACCTCTAATACATCTGGGTTATTGACTAAAAACACACCATCTAAATCACTCATTTTAAAGCCACTATCGTACGTCACAATTGGATTAATTTTTACCTTCATTCCAGTTAATCCAACTTCATCTCGCCCATCCAAGGTAACATTAACTATATTCCCTATATCTCCAAAGAAATATATTAATGGCAGATGCATACGATCTCCCCAGTCTTTTTCAAAATGAGCACCATATGGATCCTGATAAAAAATTAAATTATCTCTATATTTGTAACCATTTTTTAATAAAGTTTCTGCAATATCTCTTACATGTTTCACCAAGAAAAAGCCTTCTGCACTACCTATATCCATCCAAACTTTCAAGTCTTTTTTCCCTTTATACATCTCATATAATTTTAATTCCGAATGGTCATCTTCGACTTTCACAAAGAATGGAGATATCATCCCTATTTTCCCAAACACTTTAGGGTTACGGAAACCGATATTATAAGTTGATAAACCTCCTGCTGAAGATCCTATTAAAGCGGTATTTTCAGCGTCAGACATTGTTCTAAAATTATCATCGATATAAGGTTTCACCTCATTGATTATAAATTTTTCATATAATAAACCTGAGCATTTTATATGTTTATCTGGTGAAATAAAATGACAAAACTCATTGTTCTCTATAATTCTTTTATGTGCTATACCTACAATTATTATTTTTTGAATTTTCCCTTCAAAAATTAGCTCATCAGCTGTCTTATGGACATTCCATGATTCATCATTTTTTATTAAAGGCTCAAATAGACGTTGCCCGGCATGCATATATAATACAGGATACCTTTGCTGTGAATGCTTTTCGTAACCAGGTGGTAAATATACAAATAATTTCCTACTATTCTCTAGTGTTTCAGAGTAAAAATTTTCAATAGTAACCACTTTAGAAGCTTGTACCATAGCAACCTCCAATATTGTATTTTTCACTTCTCTTTATACAGTTTCAACACGAATTTTTTTAACTCCAAAGCTATACTCTAGAAATCTTTAATATAAAATTTTTTATTTAACCCTCAAAACGAAATAGCTCAGGATTTAAATTAATATTTTTAATAGCAAGTAGATTCATATCATTAAATCTCAACCAAAATTGATTTTTCTGCGGTTTGCCATTTTACAACAACCTCACCCGTTCCAAACCTCGGTGTCTGGTATCTATGATTCTCTCCCCCTTCAATAAGTAGTGTTTTATTTACCCTTCTAATAAATTTAAATTCCAGCAAGGTATCAGCTGGAACACTTATATCAAAATAACCAGTGGGAAATTGATACATGATTTGGTTAAAAAATGGCCCCACTGCTTTGCAAGGGTTCATATCCCCTAATGAATAAGTATTCCCCATTATAAAAACTTCACTCTCGGGTATTTCATATCCGTTTTCAATCACAAATCGAATACATACTTGTTTTTTATTTAAGACCTCCACATGTTTATAGATATTACTTTTCGTTCCTTTATCTGTTACAACAGTAATTCCATATTTACCGTCCTTCACCACTGGAACTTTTACTTTAATACTAGTATGTGACCATGAAATCACTTCCGCCTCTTCTTCCTCAAAAAATACAGATCCTTTTTTAGAAGTAAAACCACACCCATCAATACAAATAATTTGACCAACTGTAGTCATTTTATGTCCCACAGTTCCTATTAAAGGTAAACTATTTACTCCTTTATGGTGCCAAACATGTACGGAACCTGGTCCGATCCATAATGAATCTATACTATTATTCTCAACCGTAATTACCTCACCATCTAAAAGGCCCTCTAATATATCTTTATACTTTCTAGAAGGAAGTGCTGTTTTAACATCTTTTATTTCATAACCTTCTGTTAAATTTCGATTCAAAGCTATTAATACCACATCACTGCCAAAGCATCTTTCATATACATAGATATCATCTGTTATATACCTTTCTTTGGTAGTTCCATATGGAAGTGCATTATTTAATCTACGTAGCGAGGATAAAGCTTGTATTATCTTAAAATTGTCTGTATTTACATTAAAAGATTCCATTTGACCACGATTATTCGGATCTCCATTCCCGACCATATACTGTTCTGTACCGTAGTATATAGAAGGGATTCCCCTTGAAGTTAATAAAAATACTAATGATTGTTCTACTCCACGTTTACTTTTTCCCTTCATGTGAAAACGATCCATATCATGATTGTCAATAAAAGTAATAAGATTGTTCGCGTCATTATAAGTTTGATATGTTTCTTCAATCATTTTGTGTAAACCATAAATGGAATCAATTCCATCTCGAAAAACTTCACGTACTTTATGAGCAAAACTAAAATCTAACAAACTCATACCACTATTATTTGCAAAATGAAAATTTCTTTGATCATACTCATTCGGATTGATATACCATTCACCAAATATAAATACTGGCCTATGATTATAGATTGAATTTAGCCAACTTTTTTGCCAACCGTATGACATGTGTTTCACTGCATCAACCCGTATGCCATCTATTCCTTGATCTAACCATAGTTTAATAGCTTCTTTAAAATACAAATCAATAACGATATTTTGATGATTTAGATCTGCAAGATCAAATAAATTACGATAAACTCCATCTTCATATTCTTCAAAATCCGTCCCGCCATTATGATGAAAATAATGATTGTAATCATTATCGTATCCACCAAGTAATAATCCATCATCATATAATCTACCATTTTCAGCATAGGTCGCATCATCATGTAATGCAGGTGAGGTATGATTTGGTGCAAAATCCATGATAACTTTTATGTCTTTTGCATGAGCAGTTTTGATTAATGTTTGAAAGTCTTCAAATGTCCCAAAAAAAGGATTTGTTCTTTTAAAATCACGAGCCCAATACCCATGATATGAAGTACTTCCTACCAAATCATTTATTGGTGTAAAGATATTTTCTACCGGTTGAGATATCCATAGAGACGTCACACCTAGTTCAGTAAAATAATTTGCATTTAATTTTTCAATAATCCCTATCCAATCCCCACCAAAGTATTTCTTTTTATTTCTCCTAGATTCATCGTATAACTCTCCTTTTGGGTTATATGATGGACATCCATTAAGAAATCTGTCAGTTACAATTTGATATATTATATCTTTAGAAAAATTCACACTACTCCTACTAAATTTAAGCCTATCTTTTTCTTTCAAATGACAACCTCCATCCTACAGAAGTATTAATCAGCTATTTTCAAACATTCAGCACTCTACCCTTAAGTACCATTTGAAAAATAGTTAGAATATATTTTCCCTCCTAACTAGTAACTAATGTTTTTTTAATTTTTATACAAAATAACGTCTACAAGTAGGTTCTATATTTGTCCTGTAAACTGTACCATTTGATTTATGTCGAAGTAAGGGAAAAATTGTCATTATATAGGGAGGATAAATATAGAAAATATTTTCATTTAATCAGCTTACAAAATAGAGAACTAATAAAATATATAGACAAAGCATTTTTAATTTGGTAATATTCACCTGAAAATATTTGGTAAAATTTTCTGAAGAGAGGAGTATTTATAATAAATGCTAGATTTTTAATAAAATCACCATTTATACTACTAATTTCAATCTTATATGACTAAATTAACCATAAAATACAAATATAGTTTCTGTCCTTACAAATATTAAAAAACTAGGAAAAAGTTGTAAGGAAATTTCAGAATAATCTGGAGAAATATTTTATTTTTAAAAATCTTATATAAAAGTTTAAACATTATTGTACAGTTAAAATGTTCTCCCTTAAATATTCATTAACAATTTCTCTATAAATTATAGACTTGCTTCTACCAATGTAATAATGCTCTTAGTTGCTATTTTCATGTAATTTGATTTCATAATAATTTTAAAAATAATATATCCTAAAATTTTTACGATTTAAAAATAATGTATAGGGATTATTTTTGTTATTTATGTACTCAAATCTATCTCATCCCTACCTTTATTACCTCAGAATAACAATATTTTATATTAATATAACTCTAATGCAGCAAGATTCTATTTCATTAGCCTTCTAATTAACTTGATTACTGAAATTCACCACTTTTAGTTTGTAAGCAAATTTTCAAAATTAAATACTTAAATTTGTGAGGTGGCCATACTATGCAACAACAAGTCGAATTAGATCCTTCTCTTGCTGTTTCTTCTAAAAAGACAATATGGAAAAATCGTACATTTACATTTGTATTTACAGGTTATACTTTGTCAATGTTTGGGAATTCATTTCACAGTATTGCTTTAAATCTCTGGGTACTGCAAGCAACCGGGAGTGCTAAATTAATGTCTACCATTGCCATAACTCATATGGTTATGAGCATGCTGTTTTCTTCCATCGCAGGTACTGTTGCTGATAGGGTCGATCGCAGGAAATTAATGTGGATAACAGATATGATACGAAGTCTCTTGATACTAGGTATTGCGCTTTGTATTGCACTTCCTGGCACACCATTTATTCTCATTATTATCTTAACTGCCCTCACTTCTTGCGCAGGGCTATTTCAATCTCCCGCCTTCCATGCTTCCTTAATCGATATTGTAGGAAAAGAAAAAGTTCAACAAGCAACTGGTGTATTAAATGTCGCAGATAACGTTTCCCGAATATCAGGGCTAGCTATAGGAGGAATTGTCGTTGCAGCCTTTGGTGGCAGCATCGCTATTTCAGTCGATGCATTTACTTTTATGCTATCTGCCATTCTAGTGTTGTTAAGTGGAAAATTTCCTAATTCTATTAAAAAATCCGATGTGAAAAACTCATTTCATGAAGACCTTATTGCAGGCTTTAAGTATATATGGAAGAATCCATTTGCTAAGTCTGTTATTATTCTCTCACCAACTTTAATTACATTTTTCACCGCTTCTTTAATGCTTATCCAGGTAATGTCTGTAAAAGTATGGAAAGCAAATCCTATTGAATTTGGAATAATAGAATCCAGTATTCCAATAGGTTACATGTTAGGTGCAGGGATTATCATCTTTTTTGATAAAAAATTACATCGTCGTGGTTGGTGGATAATTCTTAGTATGGTTTTATTAGCTCCAATCTTTGTAGGAATATCCTTTGCACCATCAGTACTGTATGCAGTGCCTTTAATTCTACTCTTGGGAATACTTTTTTCGTTCTGCACACTGTTAGTCAATGTCATTATTAAGGTTGAAGTATCACCAGAATTGCAAGGTAGAACCTTTGGAACACTTGGTTCCCTTACGAGTATAGCATCACCAGTCGCTCTAGCTATTTCCTCATTTTTTGCTGACATATATGGTCCGCCATTAATCTTATTAATAAATGGAGTCTTATTATTTATTTCAGGGCTAATTGTGCTGTTCTTTCTTAAATCAATTAGATCATATAAATAATATTCTTTCGATATACCAAAAACACAGTAAGTATCTAAACATGAAAAATGCAGAAAGTGTTAGGGATACCCACTCTTTCTGCATTTTTTCTATACTACTTAAGGAGAGATTCATATGACAAAAAAAATACTTCTACTAGGAACCTTTCTGTTAGCAGCTAGCCTATTAGGTTGCAAAGATACAGAACACAAGGATACTCTAAATAAAATGGAAACATCTCAAAAAAAGCCTGAAGGTGCAAAAGAAAAAATTTCATTTAATAATATGACAACAGAAGAATATTTGAAGAACTATAATAATATAAAGAGTACATTATCTACTCAGGGTATCAAAATTCTCCCATTTAATCTTGAGCTAGAAAAAAAATCTAATACATATAGATTTTATTATCCAAAAACAGGAGATTATTCAGATAGAAATGCGAAATGGGTAAGTGTCATGTTAGGGGAAAGTGGAAAAATGATTGATGGAATTATGTATAATGGCCATGTAGATAAACCTACGATTAAAGCGATGATACAAGCTACTAACGTTACATGGACTAATGAATTAGATCAATTAATTGAGTCAATTGGAAATGAAGATTTTTCAAAAACAGTACAACTTGAAAAGATAAAACTATCAGTTAAAGGTAATTCGAAAAATATTACAGTTATGATAGATTCAATTAAGTTAAACCCACCTGAATCTCTTTAAAATAAATTATGTTCCGAATTTCTATTAAATATTTGACGCTCCTTTGATTTTACACTCAAAAGAAATTTATACAACTTTAAACACTTAAGTATAACTATGAGACTATACAAAAAAATCGTCAGTGCTTTTAAACAGCAACTGACGATTTTTTATTCTCCTACACCTTTGTGACAAAAAAGATATCTGCAATATGCTCCACCTTCTTATTTAATCTTAACCCCAAATCCAAATCATTATTCAATGATTTCAAAAAGGTTATTACCATTATTACCACTTGGTAAAATGAATTTTACATGTTGATCTGCTGGAATAGTTATATAATGATATTGATCGGGTTTTGTTAATTTAGTAGTACTTTTCCAAGTTCCTGAAGTCCAATAAGTTACTTGTGAAAAAAATGCTAGTGGCGGGAATTTCTCTGGATCAGATGGCTTATCATTTTCTGAAATAATTTCAGGTTTAATTCTAATTTTCTTTCCTGCCGCATTTTTAAATTGAAAGTCGTAAACAATTCCATAATTCCCTTCAAGAGTTGGGTTAGAATTTTCTAGATACCATATAGGTGCTTCGTATTCATTAATACCAACACGGGATTGAGGATAGGCTTTACTTGTTTTTGAACCTACATAAAAGCTACTTGTTGTTGCATTATCAATAACAGCATACCTTTCATCGTAATTATAATTAGCAGTTGAAGTATTTTTACTATAATTTTTAACCTGTGGTGTTTTTATAGAATCAAAGATCTCTGAAGGGCTAGGGAACTGTCCATCTGTTTTTTTCTTTGAAACAAATTGACGTAGGGTTAATTTTGTATTCGGAATGAATTTAATTTTTCCATTAACTGCAAAAGTGTCTTCTACATCTTTCTCTAATATAAATACATGTCCACCTGCTGGAATAGTAATAGCTTGATCATTGCTACTATTTCCATATTTAACTATAGTACTAGATGTAATCCCCATTATATCCCAAGAACCGTCAGGATTAACCGGATATGCGGCATTTACAGCACTATTTTTAATTCTTATAGTTTGTGGTAGACGATCTTCATTGTGTACAGCATATCCAAATTTCAACTTAGCCCCTGTATAATTTCGATTAAAAAATTCAGCACTATATTCTTGATTTGCTTCTAATTTTCTTTCGTTTGTGTAGTAAGCATACTTACCAGCGTCAAAGTTCGATCTCATATTTGGATTATCGTATACAACTTCAGGTGCATTTGTATATATGTACTTTGCCCCGCCTTGGTTATATTTTACTTGTGTAATAGTAGAAGCATCTACCCCTCCTGAATCATTTACTCCTAAAAACAAAAGTGACGATAGCAAAACTGATGAAAAAACTTTTCTTTTCAAAAATACAGCTCCCTTCCATTTATTACAACTAAATCTAGCATACGCCTCACATACAATAAATGTAAATAAAATATACAGCCGTTGCTATTGAGAAATACTGATTCATTTAAAGATATCCCCCCTTGTTCATTATGTATGTATCAATAACAATTTATAATGGTTCTATAGTTTTTCTACTCTAAGTTCACAAATTCACTAGTTTATCCAAATGAAAATCTAATGTTATTAATTCATTCTAAAATATTTCTTTAAATAAAATAAGCATCTCCCACTTTTAGTTCAATACCTAGAAATGGGAGATGCAATTTCTAGTTCTTCTTAACTAGATTGCTTTTTTACAGCCTAACTGTATACTATCTGCATTATAAGACTTAATAATTTCATAATATCTTGTTTCTTTAGTTGCAGGATTGAAAAATGAGTCTCCTACATCACGTGTAAGCGGTTCTGGTGCAAAAATAAAGTAAAAGAGAATAAAGCATATATATGCCTAACGGAATCGTATCTTATGCTACAAGTCCAAACAATTGATGGACGAATTCTTTCTGATTTTGGATAGACTGGTTCCATAAATTAATCTGTTCTTTTTTAATCATATGCATGGCTTCTACTCCAGAAAGAATGGATATAGCTGTGTCAAAAGATTTGAGCCCTAGCATAGAACGGATACGCTTCTTTATAAAGCGATGATCTTGTTCTACTATATTATTCAAGTACTTTTGTTGTCTAAGTTGCATACCATCAGGTATGCTTTTTTCTTTTTTTGAAGCGAACCTACACGCAATAAAAAAAAGAAATCTTTTATAGATTCCTTTTTTGTCTTACACTCTTTTTCAAATAGTGCATCTTTGCACCTATATTTATCATACCTTATAATTCTTATAAGGTAAATAAGATTAATCAACTTTGGTAACATCTTTTTATAAAAGGAACATTTACTACTAGGATTAATCCAGCATTTTATAAAATCGATAGCTTCACTATCAATACTACACTTTAAATTCCTGCCAAATACATTATTATTGTGCTAATAATGTATTTGGCGCAGTGTAAACTGTGTCAGTTTTCCCATCAGCATGTGTTACTTCAATTTTCATGCGATATGTTCCTGCCTCATTCAAATTACCTGCGCTGTTACCGTCAAAAGTCCAAACATTGAAATCTTCATTTGTTCCAGCTGGCAACATTGATTGATAATTAAAGTCAGTTTCAACATAACCCCAGCCAGTAGCATATTGTTTTTCTACAGTTGCTTTGTATGTTACATCATATACGTTATCATTTGTTGCGCGTAGGATAATATTTTGTCCCATTCTGTATTCCGTATCTGAAAGTTGAATTGTAAAATTGTTCAATGTTTCTTTAGGACCACAAATATATCGGCAAAATTCGCTCGCTCCCTCTGCTTGAGCTTTAGGTGTTTCCACGTTCATTACTGTTAATCCACCAAAAGCTAAAGTCCCTGTTAACAATATTTTTCCAAATGTTTTCATTTAAAATTCCTCCTATTAATCATTAAATATTCGCCGTTAATTTTTAAAACATTTTCATAATTTTTTTTTGTGTAATTAGTGGTAAATATTCACTTCCACATACTACTTTGGTTTGTAGTGTTTTGTATCGTGATAATAAAACTTGAATTACTCTCGACTTAACGTTCTGTCGGAGAAAGATAAAAAATCTTTACTTGTGTTACTTTCAGATTTAAGTAATTTATCGAGCAGTTTACTGACATGTTCAGGTCATAGATCTTTTTTTATGTATATAAAGATTGTCATACAGGGTTGAATTCTACTTATTCTTAAGGTAGTAGTAAGAAGTCAAATAGACATTAGTGTGCTTGCCCCTTTAGGGATGGGATTATCAACATGCGCTTGACAAACAATACTTTTTTCAAAACTAAGAAAAAGGTCCCTTACACCTTCAGTAATGATACAACTTTAGACTTCTTAAAAATTAATAAGTGGGATCTATTCACTTGCCCTTTTATTATCAAGCCCTGTATCAAATGAATCTTCTTCCAAATCTATAAAATTTCTGTTTCTAGCAATATTAAAAATCCTAACTAACATACTGGCTGAAAATTAATTTTCTACACAGTTTAAAAATAAAAATGTATCTTTATTTTTAGAATAATTCCTTTGCTCTCATGTAATAACATTTAATTTATTCCATTTTATCACATTTTATGGAATATCCAGTTTGTTATTGTAAAATCCTAAATATTAATACTATAATGTAAGTTTTTTGCCAAAATATGATATTTTGGCAAAAAACTTACATTATAAATGTTGATATTGATACTATTTAGCATTTTAAAATACCTTCCACTCAATATCTTAAAGAGCTACTTAAAACAAGAAATTTCACTATTAAAGGATAATATAGTTCATAAGAAAAAGGCACCTAAAAGGCGCCTTCTTCTTATGAGATAAAAATTATTTAGCTAGTTATGAAATAATTATTCTCTCAAATAGACGATATCATCAACTTATTGAAATTGGTTTCCATAAGGATAACGAGAATATCCAATTCGAATCTCCATTTCCCTGGTAACTTTGAACAGCTTCATAGATTTTCCCTTGATACTCTACTCTATCCCCTTTTGTATATGCTTTCCTCGGATCCCATTTTTCATAAGAGGTATTTTTCTCTTTTGTTTTTATACTAAGAACACTACTTTGAATAGACTGATTTCCAGCTGCATCTATAGCCTTCACAGTATATTTGTATTCCATGTTAGCAGTCAGTTTACTATCAGTAAATGTGGTTCCCTGTACTGTTTGAATGAATCTTCCGTCACGTAATACTTGATATTCTTTCACACCTACGTTATCTGTTGATGAATTCCATTTTAACTCTACGCTATTTGTAGTAATGTTGGCTGCTTGTAATCCTTCAGGCCGTGTAGGAGCTTCCGTATCTGGGCTAGGGTTAATAATTTGATCAACTTTCTTAAGACCATTAACTGTAACTTGATACACTATCTTCTTACCAAAGCTCTCCTGTATATTTTTATCCACATTTATAAGAGTCGCCCGGTTTCCACCCTCTAAATGTGTAAACTCAATATAGTCTCCGACTTTCATCGAAATTTTTTGTGTTTCAGCATTTTGTTGCCTGTTTCCATAAATATCTTTATTATATACCACTTTTCCAGATGAATTTTGGACTTTCACACTCGCATATGTACTATCAAAGTAATGATGTGGTACACCTGCTTTTAATTGAATTTGCATTTCTTCTTTTGTCTTATTAAAATCCAATTTTGCAAACTCAAAATCTCCTATTCCTTTCATTGACCATACAAATTGGTTTCCCTCTAAAACATTATTTGATATATCTGGACTATATCCCAAATTTGACAGGATTGACTTTAAATCTGGCAAAACACCGATTTTATCTGTTAACGGATTTTGGGATTTGGTACCTGTATTTTGATTACTTAGTATATTTCTTAATTCAGCTGGTTTATATGGACGACCTAAATGTTCTTTAGCCACACCTTGTATTGAAGTCGCTGCTCCAGCAATAATTGGAGAAGCACTAGATGTACCACTAAAGCCTGTTGTATAGAGATTTTTAGTAATCCTATTAGGCTCAGCACGAGTTGTATCTACGTTTTCTCCCCAACCATAAACATCAATTCTACTACCATAATTTGAAAACCATAAACGTTTATGAGGAACAGTTGACGATGCGGCTCCAATCATTATAGCTCCTGAATCTTTAAAGTCCGGACTATTGCGATTTAATACCTGTTTTCCATTCCGATCTCTAAATTGATCAAGGTCATTAGAACCATTTGCCCCGGCTTCTATCACAATAATTCCTTTATCCGTTCCAGCTCGTATTGCATCAAAGATATCTGGCTGTACTTCAACAGGTAAATATTTATCTCCATATCCATCATATGAAGCTTGTGCCTCTAATAATAAAATATCCCCAGCTTGTAAATTATGTACAGCATTTATTATCGCATCAGCCGTATTATACGACCCATCACCTCTTATTTGGGATACTACTTTGACCTTAGCCTTTGGTGCAATTCCTATATTACCAACCTTATTATCTTCAGCAGAAACAATCCCGAGAACAGATGTTCCATGACCAACGTGTTGATCTATATTTCTACCAGATATAAGCTCAACTTTTTGATTTACTAAATCTTCATGGTCTAATAGCCACCCATACTCCATATCTACAAAAGTAGTTCCTTTTCCATCTCCACCTTTAATGCTCCATGCATAAGATGCATTAATCCCATATGGTGCTTCCTTAAGATATCCCTGGTTTAAAAATCTTGGATCGTCGTAAGGGTTAAGCGATACAGTAGGTAATTGTACTTCTGGTAAAAGAGTTGGTTTTTCTTGCATATATACTTCTTCAACAAGATAAGATTTCTTAAACTTGTCCATCAATGTTTCAGCTGTTACTTTATTAGGCACTTCTACAATATAATAATCTAGCAAATTAGAAGATGAATTATTTTCAGTTTCCCTCGTATGTTTATCGATGTTTTCAATCTCTTTCGGATTTACAGATGTAAATAAACGCTTTAATGTTAGTTGCGGAAATTCAGAGAAGATTTTTACTAATTCTGAATCGCTACCTTCATCTTTTATTTGATTTTCGAGCCCATCCTTATACGGGAAATTCACTTCACTTTTAAACTTTACAATAATTTGATCTTCTTCTTTAATATCTGCCTCAGATTGACTTATATTTTTTACAGGACCTTTCGAATCTGCATACACTACATTGGGATTTTCATGAAATTTAATTAGCTCTAATCCTGTAAAGGCCGTAAGTGCAATCGTAGAAACGAATATCCCTTTTATAAATTTCATAATGAATACCTCTATTCTTATTTCTTTATATAACAATTTATAGATTGTTAAAGGTTCTACTTTGAATAAATAACTCAACATCACTTGTGTGTATTCATAAATTATTTTAAAAAATCTTTTATTATACACTCAACAGGTTGTTTATTTTTTATATACAAATGAACTGTTAACACCTATACCCTTCCCTTCAAACAACACAACAATTGTCCTCATGATATGAAATATAAGTGAAAGCCCTTTGAAAAACGCCAAAAATATTAAAAATTCACTTATAAACAACCGGATAATTTTATTTTTATATTACTTTATAAATAATTCTTTCTAATTGCTAATATTTCCATAGTAGATGGCGGCACGTTTTTCTAACCATATTAATCTTATTGGACAAAAAAATGATGAATGTGATGTTAAAACTAAGACAAGCTACCTATAATGGTAGTTGTGCAGTTTGTGAGATAGAAGAATGTAATTTGTATGCTACGATCTGACATAATTCTAATGGTATGGAATGTATATTTCTCCGTAAAAGTAACTTGCTTTTATCTTTTTTAAACAATTTATTGTATTATTTTCATCTAATTAGGCACAGAAACAATTTAAAAATTCTTACTACTTTTTAGGAAAAACGTTTTTAGGGTACATTTTAAAATAGCTCTTTTCTTTAAAATGTTTCTGTGCTTAATATTTAAAATATCTTATGTCAAAATTTCCCGCAACTAATATGTTAAATGATTTATAATTATATATAATATGGAATATTATAGTTAAATATTCCATATTATACTCTATTAAATATAGCGTATTTAACTTATTATGAATTAATCTGTTAGTCTAAGTATGAATTATTAAGTATGTTTTGTTTATAATTGTCACAATATAATTTTATCTTCGACGTTTTAATTACTTATAGAACATTTACATATGTTATAACTGTTATTTATGAGATAAAGAATCTCTCTACATATAAGATTTACTTAATTTAGATTTTTTCTCTCTCAATCATTTTGTCGAAAAAAGTCGAATCTTCATATTTTTTCTTTATCTTTTTGTTGTAAACGTTTTATTTTCGTGTTACCATCTTAATCAAACAATAGATGGTAACAAACTTAAAATATTTCTTTCCATTAGACACATATAAACGTTCGGTAACAACATGAAATTATGGTCAAAGAAATATGAATTACCTGATAAAATATTCAACGGGATTTTTAACACCTAAATTTTCTGTTAATTAAGAATGTAGAACTTTAACATTTTGTCCCTAAGCAAAATTTACATTTTAGCGTGGTAAACCCAAAAAGCTAAATCACCCACCCAAATCAATACATGATATATCCTATTATATCTAGCGATCAGTCATGAGAAAAAGATTTCTTCCTAAGAAAACTTAGCCAATTAATAAAAAGTGTCTAAATTACTATCTTTATTACCATCTATTGTTGATAACATATTTACCAACTATAAAAAAGAACCTATTGAAGGTTCTTTTTTATTATAATCATTAGCATTTCAATTATTGATAATCATTGGTGTTGAATCTTTATTCCCTCAGCTGCAATTAAGCATATGCATCCTTTTATATAACAAGTTGTTTCATGCGATCCTATTTATTCTTAACATGCCTCTTTAACCTTTCAAAAGTTTCTTTACCCATTTGAATTTAGTTATCCATCTTACAAAAACGATATCTGTTCTTACTCTGGCTTCATTCCTCTTGAAAAATATTTTAACGTTTAACTAACATCTGATAGAGATAAGGAACTAATTTCTGGATTTTTGTTAACTCGGTTTATATAGGTTTCTTTTATTTACACTTGCGTACTTATATAGATACGGTGATAATTTTACTTTTTGTTTTTTTATTTTTATAAGACTATGTTCCGAATGATGGATCATCCACATTTTTATATCTAATATAGAAAGAATTATGTCTGTTTCAAGTGACATTTTGCTTACCTCCTTCTTTCTTAAGTGTTATGTATACATAATATCTCTTAAATCTAGAGCTGATTTGAAATATATATAGTTTTCCTGTGAAGTCTTTATATTGTTTTCTAGTAATTCTCCATACAAACTCCAGATAGTAAAGTTATAATGGCTACTAGAGGTGATATAATGATCAACCATCATATTCTTGTAATAGAAGACGACCAAGAAATTCAGGAATTAATTAAACAATTTTTATTGACACAACAGTATACAGTTGAAGTTGCATCAGATGGATTAGAAGGAATGATACAATTTAATAAGCAATCCTTTGATTTGATTCTTTTGGATGTGATGATGCCAAACCTTAACGGATTTGAAGTTGCGAAAATGATTCGAAGTCAATCAAATGTGCCAGTTATTATGCTGACTGCGTTAGAAGAAGAACAAGATCAAATGAAAGGATTTGATCTTGGAATCGATGATTATATTACAAAACCATTCTCTTTTCATGTTTTGATTAGACGAGTCGAAGCAGTACTAAGAAGAAGCAATGATAAAAGCTTAGATAATCATTTCGTATTTAAAGAATTGCGTGTCGATGTCGACGCCTATAAAGTATATGTAAATGAAGTTGAAATCTCCTTAACAACGAAAGAATTCGAAATTCTGCAACTACTACTTCAAAATGAGAAAAGAGTACTCCCAAGAGAAAGCATCGTAGAAAAAGTTTGGGGATACGATTATATTGGAGAATCACGAATAATTGATACACATATGAAAAACATACGAAAAAAATTAGATATCCCATACATTAAAACAATAAAAGGCATTGGTTATAAAATCGATGAATAGAATCGTAAAAATCATGAAAATGAAGCGAATTACTTATAAACTTTTTATGACTACATCCCTCATTTTGTTAGCCTTTGCAGTCATGATTTATTTAACTTTATACTTTTTTCTTCCTACATTTTATGAACAATATAAAACAGAGCAACTTGAAAACGGAATGGAAGAAATAATTGATAAATCTAAGAATCTTACTTTTCAAAATGCACAACCGCTTTTTGAGGAGTATATGCAAAAAAATAATGCAATACTCAGATTTCCAGATTACGAAAGAGTAAACGTTTATTCTACTCCTTATACATTTATTCAAGGAAGTGTTACTCAAGCAGCACGAATAGGGAGTTCAAATAGCCTGAACAAATCATATGATATTCCATTTCAGGATGGTAACCAAACCGTCATAGTATACGCAACATTTCAACCTATTGATGAAGCTTCCAAAGTTTTGGTACGTTTCCTTCCCTATATCAGTATTATTGTAGTTGTTATTGGGATAGGAAGTGCTTATTTATTTTCAAGGTTCATTACAAAGCCTCTCATTTATATTAATCGAGGGGCACAAAAAATGGCGGATTTAGACTTTTCTGAAAAAATCGAGATTCGTTCTATGGATGAATTAGGAGAACTATCTAATAGCTTGAATGATATGTCCATTAATTTACAACAAACTATGTTTGATTTACAAAAAGCAAATCAGCAATTAAAAAGTGATATTGAAAAAGAAAGAGAAATAGAAACCAAACGCAGAGAATTTTTTGCAACTGTATCACATGAATTAAAAACCCCTCTCACTATTATGAAAGGATACTTAGAGGGGATGATATATAATATTGGTCCTTATCAAGATCGTGACCAATACTTAAAGAAAAACCACCAAATTATCGAAAAGATGGAAGATCTAGTTCGTGAGATTTTAAGTATGTCTAAATTAGAACAACATACATTTAAACTACAATTAAAAGAAATAAATCTCTCCGAGTTAATGGATATAATCACAAAAGATCTCAGTTTTTTTGCTTCTCAAAAAGACATTCAAATCATAAAACAGATTGATTCTAACCTTTCTGTCTATACAGATCGGGCTCTTTTAGAAAAAGCCTGTAAAAATATTATTCATAATGCAATTATGTATTCTCCGAATAGCGAGAATGTATATATACAGCTAACTCAGGACTCAAAACAAAAATGTATCTTAATTCAAATTATCAATACAGGTGTACAAATTAAAGAAAATGATATACAACATGTCTTCGAACCATTTTATCGAATTGAAAAGTCAAGAAATCGAAATACTGGTGGGAGTGGCTTAGGATTATATATTGTAAAACAAATTTTTGAAGCACTAGGTATAGAGTACTGTATTAATAATGTAGAACAAGGTGTACAATTTGTTGTTAGTATTCCAATATCTGAACAATAAACAACCTCCCCTACCAATTGGGGAGGTTGTTTATTATTGCTTTTTAAAATACCCTTATACAATACTTACCCAGTATTAGATGTATTCAACCTACAAACCAAGCTAAGAGTTTTGACTTTACCAGTTCCAGATGAGCCTAAAATAGTTTGAACTAGAATTGAATTCGTATGTATATGATCAAAAAAAGTTAAATCAATTTACAGGAGTGATCTGTTCAAAATCAGACTACTTTTGCTCTGTTAATTTCACCATTTTTGTTATTTTTTCACCATTGCGATAAACTGTCACTTTAATTGTATCCCCCGATTTTTTCTTTTCATATAAATACTTGCGGAATTGAACAACGTTTTCTATTTTTTGTTCATCCAATGCAATCACAACATCATGCTGCTGTAATCCTCCTTTTTCTGCTGGTGATTGATTCGATATGCTCCCCAACACGACACCATTTATTATCTCTTTTGGCAGTTTTAATTGATCACGTGCAGAATTCGTAATTTCCTCCACATTAAATAACTGTACACCTATCATTGGACGTTTAACCACGCCATCTTTTTCCAATGATTCTAGAACTGTTTTAGCTATATTAATTGGAATTGCGAATCCGATTCCTTCAACTGCTTGTTGTGCAATTTTACTTGAATTAATTCCAATGACCTCACCTTGCTCATTAAATAAAGCCCCTCCGCTATTCCCAGGATTAATAGCTGCATCTGTTTGAATCACCTGTGCCTGCCAATCCACTTGTTGATTTCCAAGTGTGCTAACAGGTATTACTCGATCCTTACTACTAATAATCCCCTTTGTTACACTTCCTTCTAACCCTAATGGATTCCCAATAGCAATTACAGATTCTCCTGTACGAATTTTTTCCGAATCTCCTAGAGTTGCTACTTTTTTCACATCTGTTCCGTCAATTTCTAATATAGCTAGATCTAATAATGGGTCTGTCCCTACTACTTTAGCAGTAAGCTTTTTACCATTATTCAATTTTACTTCTATTTTATTTGCACCGTCTATCACATGATTATTTGTGACAATGAAAACCTTATTTCCTGTTTTTTTATATATGACACCTGATCCTGAACCGGCTTCTTCTGATTGTTCTTGTACTGCAAATGGATCTGCATTTTTTTGATAGTTAATGACACCTACTACAACTTCTTTTGCATCTTCAATCATATTTTGAAGACTATTCACACCTTCTGGTTTGTGCGAGACAGGAGTAACCTGATTCACCTCGTTATTTTTAGCGGATTGACCTGTACCTCCTTTGATCTCATCTATATATGGAGTGGTCAAGCCAATAGTAATTGACCCGATCATTGCACCAATTATTCCGATAAAAAAATAACCAGTTTTTTTACCGTCTCTACTTATGTTCTTTCCTGTTTGTTTTGTATCATAGTGTCCCATTATGAACACTCCTTTCTCCTTTTATGTCACCTGGATATTCCCAACTTAATATTTTCACTATAAGCCCTAAATCTGGAGTGTACATGGAGATAATCAGTAGTTTATCAAGAGTTGTAAATCTGGTTCTGGTGCAAAAGCTTCAAAATATCTAAAAAAAGTCTTTCAGACTTGGACATACTGATACTATTATTCTAAAAAAGGATCTGATTGGTATGGAAAAGCTAAATCTATTCTTTCAGGAATAGAAGCGATGCATATCATTAAAAAAGGCCAACTTATTTTACGGGGCAAGTCTGTCCAAAATGAAGTGAAGTTTATTCATCAACTATTCGGAATGGCTGCATAAGAATAGATTCCATTAGGAATCTATATACCTCTTCAAATAAATACAATCTTTGCACCAGAACCCTCTAATAAACATACAAAAAGTTCCCTGCTTTATAACAGGGAACTTTTTTGCATATTATTAACCTACAAATCTAAAATCCCTACAATCTGACGAGCTTTAGAATTATCAATATAATAATGCATCTCTAATCCTCTTCTTTCCGCACGGAGTACGGTTCCTCTCAATTTTGATAAATACTGTGAAACAGTGGATTGCGGAAGTCTTAATATTTCTGCTAACAGTGTAACATTACGCATTTTATGATGCATTAACTCATTTACAATTTGTAATCGTACTGGATGTGCCATTACCTTTAATAAATCTACATCCTCTTCTGGAATTCCTATTACATCTCGATCACTTTTTAATGCTATCATTTTATATTCTCCTTTATTATTTATTTCTATTATCCTTATAAATAGTACTCATATATAAATACCTTTTGTCCTGTTGAGAAAATAAATTCACTATCCGCTCTTTAGATTAAATAAAGGAAAAGAACTACATATTTATTAAGTTATACGTTCTTCCACCAAAGAAGTAATCTCTTCAATTTTTATATATAGGGATAGCACCACATCGCTATCAAGATAAGAAAAGCAAATACCCCCAAACGAGAAAATTGACATGTCCAGATGAAAATGTACAATTTTTTATTTTAGGGGCGTTATAAAGTTTTTTAGTTAATGTGGTGATACCCATCAACTTAAGAATGGAAACAAAGTGTACTTTCATTTTGTGGGGTAAAGCATTCCTAAAATAGAAGCATACTCTTAATAATACGCATACCAAATAAACCCTATCGTTTTATTAAAAGTCAAGGAAATAGTAATGAAATCCTATATTTATGCGATTGAATATAATGTCACACATTTTATAAGGTAAAAAGGAAAGGATAGATGAACAGGAGAGTATACCTGTTTACATCTATCCTTTTTTACAACAATATGACCACATTTACTACTACAACAAATTTTCATATAGTTACTGAACTATTTTTTGAATAACCAAATTAACCTCTTCGTTAACTTTAATTACGAATAAATGGTCCCCTTCACCTTCAATTGGATCAACTACATCTTCATTAAAAGATTCAGCGTGTTGTCTACCATATCTATTAAACTAGCGGTTTTTATTTTCCCTGATTCCTTTCCATACCTAAGGTACCCAAAAGTCCACTGGATTCCCGAGGCTACCATCCACATTTGTGTCTCTGAAAAGACATTTTGTGCCACTAGACGTAACTGTAGATTTCTGAACAAGCAAAATCACGAAAATACACACAAAGTTAGATTATCATCCATTACATTACTGTTTTGCTTCGTTCGAATAGAAAAACTCGGAAGAACGCCACTTGTTCGATATCTCCTCAATGTGATAAGGTGTCGTTCTGCAGCATCCACCTATTAAACGTGCACCTGCTTGGTACCATTCTTCAGATTGAATATCCAACGCGTTACATTGTTCATGACCATGCCATGTTTTTGTTTCTGGATTATAAGTTTCACCAGAGTTTGGATAAACAATAATCGGTTTTTTGGTGTTTGCCCTCAACTCTTGGATTGCACCAGTCACAACGGTTACTGGCGCACAATTGATGCCTATCGCTACAATTTGTTCACTTTTCTCAAAAACTCGTGCACACTCCACGAGTTTCATACCTTCACTAACCTCTTTCTCATTTTTTAGCGAAAAGGAAAGCCACGCATATGTTGCTGGAAATTCACGCAATAATGTATCTAATACTCTTGCTTCTTGCAGGGAAGGGATCGTTTCAAATGCCAATAGATCTGCACCTGCTTCGATTAACGCAGACATTCTCGAACGGTGAAAGTCTGCTAATGTTTTATCTGTCACACCATAGTTGCCTACATACTCTGAACCATCTGCAAGGTAAGCCCCGTACGGTCCAACTGATGCAACAACCAATGGTTTAGGCCTATTCGTTCGCGTATTTTCCTTCCAAAAATCATCTCTTGCCCTTCTTGCGAGTAACACCGTTTTCTTAATTAATTCCAAAGCTTCCTGTTCTTGTATTCCACGCGCGGAAAAACCACTAATAGTAGCTTGATAGCTTGCTGTTATGGCACAGTCCGCTCCAGCACGAAAATAGTCCGAATGAACCTGATAGATTAGTTCCGGATTTTCTAGTAACACACGTGCCGACCAAAGGGGATCGTCCAAATTACATCCATGCGCCTCCAATTCAGTAGCTAATGCTCCGTCAAGAAGCATAATGGAATGTTGGGATAAAATAGCATCAATTGGGTTGATTTTGTTCGACATAATCTACGCCCCTCTTTTTTAGATTTTTTGTTAGATAATAACTTCCATAGCAAAATAAAATAAACGGTATGCCGCAATATAAGGCAATTCTCTGTGTTGGATCGAATGCAATTCCAATACACGATGCCAGACAAAGGATAAAAGAAGCAATTGGTACTAATGGATATAGTGGTGTGCGATAAATCAAGTCCTTTTCAGAATTTCCTTCTTTCAAAAATTGTCTGCGAAATAGGAACTGGGAAGCACTAATACTCATCCAAACTATAACTACTGCTAGACCGGAAATGGAAACAAGTACGATATAGACAGTATCTGGTGCCACAATACTTGAGAGCAAAGCCAACGCTCCACCCACCATGCTGAAAATGACGGCGTTGATTGGAACACCTTGCTTCGTCATTTTCCCAAAAATCGGGGATATCGTTTTCTTATTAGCAAGCGACCAAAGCATTCTAGAAGAGGCATAAAGGCCTGAGTTTGCCGCAGATAAAATGGCTGTTAAGATAACGAAATTCATTATGTCAGCTGAATATGGCACCCCAATTCGTTCTAGAACTGCAACAAAAGGGCTCTCTAATACCCCTGCATCGGAAATAGGCAATAACGCAGATAAAACAACAATCGTTCCTACAAAAAAGATGATTAATCTCCACAGAGTAATTCGAATGGCCTTCGGTATCATTTTTTCCGGGTTCGCTGTTTCTCCAGCTGCAATGCCTATTAATTCTGTTCCCGAAAAAGCAAAATTAACCGCAAGCATGGTCATCATAATGGCCGTAGCACCATGAGGAAATAAACCTCCACTTGTAAAATTAGAAAAGAATGGTGCTGCTTTTGAATGAGTCATCGGAAGAAACCCTAGCATTGCCGCTACTCCTAAAACAATAAAAAACACAATAGCTATAACCTTTATCGATGAAAACCAAAATTCGGATTCGGCGAAAAATTTAACAGTCAGGACATTTAATACAAAGATCAAAATGGCAAAAAGAGCACTCCATACCCAAACATTAACCGATGGAAACCATCGCTTCATAAGTAATCCTGCGGCTGTAAATTCAGAACCTAAAGCAACAGTCCAAGTTAACCAATACAACCAGGCTACTGTATACCCTGTACCCGGTCCAATGTATTTAACTGCATAACTATGAAATGCGCCCGTTTCAGGCATATGTACGGAAAGCTCTCCTAAACATAGCATAACTAGATAAACCACTAGCGCACCAATCAGATAGGATAGAATTGTTCCAAACGGGCCAGCTTGTTGAATAGTGTAACCCGAGCTTAAGAATAAGCCAGTTCCAATCACCCCACCAAGTGATAGCATGACTAAATGACGTGCTTGCATTTTCCTTTGAAATTCTCGCCCATTTTTGTTCTCCATTTCTACTCTCCTTTAGTTACTATCCAGAAAAAAATAAAAGCGCACTCTAAAAAAGAGGGCGCTACTGACAAATAAAAACGGAAGCTCTCATCTATCAGGATTATCACCCGCTGGAATTAGCACAGTGTCTACTTAAGCAGACCTGTTGCTGAGGTTTCATAAGGCCAGTCCCTCCACCTCTCTGGATAAGAAATATTTTTTTATAACCTTATCAATCCATTCAATAACTGTCAAGATAATTCTGTTTTTTAAAAAAATTATCTATTATAGAAATACAAAAAATAGAGTATTACTATAACTGCAACCCACTCCTTCTTGGGTATTATTTAAAAATCGAACATACAAAACCTCATTTATTTATGATACGGTTCACAAGCACTTCCTCAAAATTTAATGCACTTCTAAATATCTTCTTACTTCTTTGGCTATGGGGTCACCATACATAACCATCAACTCAGGAGATTTTAATACCCTCCAATATCAAAAAACGTTATCCTTTCTAAACAAGCTAAATTAGAAAGGATGATGTTTTCTTATGAATCTCTCGATTCAAGATGAATTATTACCATTTGCAGAAGAATTACAACGATATGTTACACCTGTATTCTTAGAAGAACTTGCAAGAGAAATAGGATTTATAAAGCGAAAACGTAAGTTTTCTGGATCAGAATTAGCTGCTATTTGCATTTGGATTAGACAAACTAGTTTCTTATCTAGCAGATTTCATTTTTGTTTTTTATAGAAGATTGATTATTTAGATACCGTATTCTCATTTTTGTTCAATATCATGTTTAGCGTTGCAGCCGCTTTAGGCCATCCAACGTAAAAGGCCATATGTGTTATCAAAGCAATAATTTCCGTTTCGTTAATTCCATTCTTTTCAGCTAATTGTAGATGAAATGGTAGTTGCTCAGTATTACCGATACTAATTAGAGCAGATAGTGTACATAAACTTCTTTCTCTGGATGTTAAAATAGGATCTCTCCATACTTTTTCGAATAATATGTTTTCACTATAATCAACAAAATCGGGAGCCATATCTCTCATTTTCTTTCGTATATTGGACTCGATACGATCATTCACTATTTTTTCACTCCCTTATATTAACCATTTGTGCTATACCTTGACCAAATGACCAGTTTTCAACAGATGTCTCGTTTAATGTAATAAAAATATCTGTTGTAGAGATGTTTAAATGATTAGAAATAGTTTTTGATATGGATTGATACAAACTCTTTTTCTGATTTATTGTTCTTCCTGGCCCACATGTAATAGAAACATGCATTATTTTTTCTGTTCTCTTTTCCTCTCCTTCTAAGAGATAATGTGGATCGTAAAAAAATTGATTAGGGGGGTAAGGTAAAAACATTTGAAAGTAATCATTTTCTGGGATTTTAAAATGTTCAATCAATGAATGATGAATACTATTACTTACCGTTTTTAGCTCTTCTTTATTCAATTGACCATCTGGATAATAAACATTAACAAACGGCATATTTTCACTCCCTTTCTTATGACCTTATTTTACTTCCATTACCTCGATTTGTATAATTGAAAATACATCGTATAATTATCAATAAAACCGATGAAGATGGGGTGTGAAGATGGAAATAAAAGAGTTAAATACATTTAAGATGATTGTCGAAGAAGGTACTTTTTCACTGGCAGCAAAAAAATTAAACTATGCTCAATCAACTGTAACAACACATATAAAAAAGCTGGAGAATGAACTTGGCTTCCTTCTATTTGATCGGGGGTGGGATGCGCGATTAACAGAGGAAGGTACTTTATTTGCAAAGGAGGTAGATAACTTATTAATGCATTGGGATTATTCAATATCTCAAGCACAGCGCATAAGTAATGAGGAAAAAGGGAGAATAAGAATAGGGCTAACAGAATCTGTTGCAAAAAAGTTAATGCCATCTATATTAAACTATTTAGACAATGAGAAACCATATATACATTGTGATTTTGTTGTAGGGAATACAGCACTTTTATCACAACTATTAGAACAAAATAAAATTGATTTTGCTGTTTGCGGAAACAACAAAAATAGTTCCAATATGAACTTCACTCCACTTTACAATGAACAAATTGAATTTATTGTCAATAACCCTCACCATCCAATATTACACAAAGAGTCAATTGAAGTATTCGATATCATTAATTATCCTATTTTAATTGGAGAGAATAGTTGTTATTATTATCAATCTGTGAATGCCTTTTTATCAGAAAATAATTTATCTTTTAAAAGAGTTTACAATTGTAGTGCATTACACCTTATTCCACAAATGGTTTTTGGAAATGCAATAGGTATTATTCCTAAGGGAACTATTTTAAACAAAGGTAATATATCATTTAAGGTTAAAGGATTTGATCCCCAGATGCCTATAGGATTATTAATTTCTTCTAAAAACAGCAATTATTTGAGCCAGACAAAACAACGACTTATGAAATTAATTGAATCGTTATTGTGATAAATAATGATTTCTCTTAATAATTATCTATATTTGTTTGATTAATTTTTCAAAACAGCTTTTAAAGCCGGAAAATAATTAAAACAGCAATTAAATAATAGATACACAACAAAAAAGGATCTGCTACTTACTGCAGATCCTTTTTTGAATCGGTGTACATTTGTTAACTCTTACAAGCGTTTAATGTGTTACATTTTTTACGTGCTTTAATTTCAGCCGGCTGAGCACCAAGCCAATAAGTTGGAAATGCAGTCCCCTCGGTGACACCGCCATCACGATGCATGTAATAACGTTCATCATAATCATTTTTAAAGTTCCCTTCAAGTGCAAGTTCTACCCATTCTGCACCAAAACGGAAAATTTCTGCAGCTACTCCACCAAGCGGATGGAATTCATTCTCGTAGACGCGCAGCTCCTTTGGTGCTTCTACAAGCTCATAAAGACTTAATGCTTCTTCCAAACGGGTTAGTTCATCAAATTCTCCTATACCCATGAAGACTGGACAAGTAATCTTTGGAGCCAATTTCCATAGGTTCATCTGGCTACTCAGCTCGTTTTCAAAGGCAACCTCATCAGTGTAGCCAGACATGTACATAAAGTTTGCTTTGAAACTCGGCTGTGCTCGGTTGAAGATGGTATCAAATTCGCCATATACACCTTCAAAGGTTGCTATAGCGTTTATACGATTATCACTCGCAGCAGCGCGCATCCCCCAATACCCACTCATACTGATACCAAAAAATCCAATCCGATTTGAATCAACCTCAGGTCGTTTGGATAGAAAATCGATATAACAACTAACGGCGCGTTCGTAATTAGTCAAATCAACTTTTAGACCTCCTGATACAGATTCACCTTGACCTGGTCCTTCAATTGATAGAGCTACGATACCACGAGACGTATAATAGCGTTGCGCAATCTGTATATAGTCTTCCTTAATCATATCCATACCTGGGCCTAATATTACTGCTGGTGCATTACGAATTTCACCTGAAGGTAAATGAAGTAGTGCATATATCTGTTTGCCTTCAAATTCTAATACTATACGTTGTACCGTTCCCCCTCCAAGTGACGAAATAGCTGCCACACATTCGTTACAACGCTCTCGAAACGCTAACTTTCGTGGATCATCATTAAAATATGAATATTGTGCACGTCCCCACATAACAGCAGCTCGCTGATACAAATCACGGGCAGTAACTGTAAATCCTTTTTGTTCATAATGTTTTGCTCGTTCTTGAGCTTGAGCAGCAACCGTGGCCCATGCTTTTGGTATCATTGCTCCACTCTTTACTTGAGAAAATACTTTATCAAAATCAGTGTGGTCGTGTCCTAACTGTTCCATAGTTGCCTTTGCTTCAGGGTGCAAAGCATCAAACCCACCAAGTGCAAGAGCTATATCTAAAGCCCATCCTTGAGATTGTGAACGTTGAGTCATAATAATCATCCTTTACAATATAATTAAGTACTTAATGATTAAGTACTTAATTAATATGATGAAGTATACTATCTACTTTTGTCAAGTCTATAAACTAAGTCGTTTTATTTAGGATTCAAAATAAGTAGATATACTATTGCTTGGAAAAGAACAGCAAATCTATACTTAATTTGACTCTACTCTTTTCCATATGTTATTGTTAACTCCATATAATTAAGTACTTAGTTAATAAGAAAATGGTGATATTATGACAAATTCTATAAATAAGATAAATGCAATAGACGAACTTAGTCATGCTATATATAGTCTGACTGCAGCCGATGGACGTTTAAGAGGGCGAGCTACTCGTACATTAGGAGCAGTTTCAATGGTCCATGCTCGAACTCTTAAAGTATTAGCTGAAGAAGGCGAATTATCAGTCAAAGAATTAGCTGATCGAGCAGAAACTACCGCCGCTGGTATTACTCAATTAATCAATGGATTACAACAAGCAGGCTACGTTGAGCGTGTTCGTTCAAATAACGACCGGAGAGTTGTCAAAGTCCGGCTTACGCCTAGTGGTTTAAATTGTCATTTAGAAAGGGAGGAAAAACTAAAACATATTCTTAATGCGAACCTTTCAGATTTTGATGCAGAACAAATCGAGAAATCTTCTGAAATAATTAGGTGCCTAGTTCATGTGCTTGATCAACTATAATAGTATTCTAAAGCTTTCTTAGGTTCTTAGAACTAACTCCATCGCCATTAAGTTAAGCAATATATCACCAGCAAAATTGAAAAATGGGCTGAATACTCAAATATAACTGTAAGATTTTGAACTACTCCCACTTAACGACTTTGCGGCCTTTTTGAAGTGGGAGATTTCTGTGAACATCGGTGTATCCACCAGTTATGTTAGCAGGATCCGTCCGTAGTTCCTATGGTGGGAACTGAAGTGTCTTTTACGTTGCCTCACCACGCTTCCTACTTTAGCTTGATTTTCGCAATTTCGGCAAGCGCGGGACGATAGGACGTTGAAAATTTTACGATTGCAACGAATTTTCTGCAACCAACCTCATATCTTCAGTTTTCAAAGATCAATCTGTACAAGTATATGGTAAAAAACATTTTGGCTTACACCAACCGACATGCATCCCCCACTTAAAATTGACGTTTTACACCTTCACATTTTTAAGAAAGGAGTCTTTTGTTAGAAATCGATAAAATCGCTCCAATTCCTATTCATTTGAACTCCCCCCACTTATACGATTCTTCCCTTACAGTTTACCATTGCCCCAGTACTATCTTTCTTCCCTTTTTCGAAGGATGCTTTGTTGCTTAAAGAACCTGAAAATTGAATTTAAGAGCGCAAAAAGTTTGTTTTTTAATTAATCAATTTATATAACTAGATAATCAATTTGTAATTTAAATATGGTAAGGTTTTGGTAAAGTGCTAGGTATTGATGTAAAAACATAGAAGAAAAATTACTAATTATATTGCAATTAGCAAAGGTTTGTATTCCATTGAGTGAAATTATTGAGGTAACCGAAGATAATACGTATGCTGGTGTTGAAAAAGCAGAAGTATTCCGAATTGGAACAGCATACGGGACAACTGATCGTAGTTTAATTAAAATCATAAAGTATACTTATCTATGTTCTGTTGCACAGTGTTTAAAACTAAGCTAAACTTTTGCAACAGAACCCATTTACTTTCCCTCTTCAAAAAATCGTAACTTTATTTCAAATCCACATTTAACCCTTAAAACAAAAAGAACTTGTAGGAATCTCTACAAGTTCTTTTTAGTTTCAGGTGAATATACGGGACAAACAAACTATCTTACAGATTCATCATAGAAACTACAGGGGTAATGCTTTGACAAATATATTATATAACAAATATTAACATCCATAGATTTTAATTTTGAAAATTATGTGAATTAAGAACGAAAGTAGCTTTTTTCTTAGCTATTATTAATTTCGTTTACTACTAACTTCTTTTTACTTAAATACACTGCTCGATCCGATTTTTTTGCAACTTCTTGTGAATGCGTAACAACAATTACACATTTATTCTCTTGATGAGCAAGCTCTTGAAACAACTCAATAATCTCTTTTGCTGTTTCTCCATCAAGGTTTCCTGTTGGTTCATCAGCAATCAATAAATCGACATTGCAAGATAGTGCCCTAGCAATTGCTACACGCTGTTGTTGCCCGCCACTTAGTTGCAAGACATTTCGTTTCGCTTCTACTTCTGTGAGTCCTACCTTCTCTAATAATTCTAATGCTCTTGCTTTTTTATTTTGTACCTTCACACCTGTAATTTCCATTGCCGTTAGTACATTCTGAAGAGCGGTCATATAGGTAATCAAATTATACGATTGGAAAATTACAGATACATTTTGATTACGGTATCGATCCAAACCAATTTTTCGAATATCCTTGCCATTATATAGTACATAACCGTTTTTAGGTATGTCCAGCCCACAACCTAAGCTAAGAGTTGTGGTTTTTCCAGATCCAGAGGGCCCTAAAATCGTGTAAAAATGCCCTTTTTGAAAAGAAAAATTAACATTATCTAGTATCGTTACTTTTTTCCCATTACTTTCATAATAATAATCTAAGTTTTTAAATTGTAAAATCGTCTCCATATCGAGCCTCCTTATTCATCTTTTAAAAGAATTTGTTTTGGATTTAAGCGTAGAATAGATAATGCTGGAAGAAGCGTTGCTAATATAGCAATAGCTAGTCCAATTCCCCCCATTTTCCCTACATCCTCTCCCGTTACACTTACATCAATTTTATCAATTGGCTCCTTTTTTTGGTCTTGTAGACTACCACCAGGTCCAGCCACCATTACAGTACTATTTTGTGAGGTGTCTGTTTCTTCACTTGCTGTAGCAATTTCACTCGAAAGTAAGTTATTCCCTACGAATTGAGAAACTTTAGCTCCTGTTGTTATGGATAATCCAAATGCTAAAATAGCAATACATACTACTTCTACTACGAACTGCGCCATCAGTTTCCATTTTTTCTCTCCAATGGACAATAAAATCCCCATTTCCTTACGACGTGCTTTAATCGATAACATAATGATTAATCCTAAGATAATCGCACCTGCAATAGATACCATATAGATAATCATTTGAGACGTAGAAGCGATATTTTCGATAGGACCAATCATTTGTTTGTACAATGAATCATGTGCATCTAACTTAAAATAATTAAAATCAATATCAGATTTTTTTGCTTCTTTTTTAAATGCATCAATGTATTGTGGGTCGTTCAATAAGTACACAACTTGAATACTACTCATACCTTCATCTACTTCTAATTTTTTTAAAGTAGAGTAAGGCATATATAGTTTATTAGCTGGATTCATCATAGGAGGGGGATTTTGACCCATTGGTTGCTCATTCGTTTCGTAAATACCAATAATTTCAATTTCAAGAGTTTCCTTTTTATCCCCTGATTGAACTTTAACTTTATCTCCTACTTTCAAATTGTTTTGTTCCGCTAATCGTTTTTCCATTAAAGCTACATTCTGATCTTGCATCTGTTCTGTAATTGGTTTTCCATCAACGATTTTATTTTTTCCATTTTCAAAGCTTTCTTGTAATAAAGTCTTGCGAACTCCTTCTATCATAAGAGAAGAATTCATATCTATTTCTGTACCTGAACCTGATCCTCCCGCCGTTGCCACTCTAGCATTTCCTTTTCCTTCTCCTTCGCCTTCTGAAACTCCTACTAATTTAAATCCATCTGCAATTCCGAAATTATGGGTTATATAATTATAGTCTTTTACATGCTTGGACTTCGCTAATTGATCTGTTTCTTTTGTATTGAGCTGCGGCGGATTAGGCGCTTCTCCAGTTTCCCTTGCTTGTTTTCCTAATTTATCAAAATCAAGACCTAAAGTAACATCAGCACCCAGTTTTTTTCTTGCTGCATCAGCAGCTTTTTTTGATGCATTTTGGATTGTGAATCCTGCCAGCACTAAATTTGTAACAATCAGGAAGACTGCCATCAAAATTAATGATGTTCCTATTCTTTTTCTCATACTGAGAATTGCGCGTTTTATAAAATTCATTTTTCCTAACCTCCTTGATAGTTGTTATTGTATATACGCTATCTGGAGTTTGTATGGAGCTATTCCATAGTTTATCTGGAGATATAAGGAGTTTATGTGTATTTATCATTTTAGCCAAGAAGACTCCTTCCTCCAGGAATGCGAAGTGAGTAGGTGGGAGATGAATTTGCTTCGGACAAGGGATGGCAGGAAGCCATCTTAATTGTTCGACATACATAAACTGTTACTTCACTACCTATCGAATATACGTTTGTTGTATAATAGACACATATCGAAATGGGGGGTGAAACGAATGATAATCAATAAAGCATATAAATTTCGTATCTATCCAAATAAAGCACAAGCGAACCTAATCAATAAAACAATTGGCTGTTCTCGTTTTGTATTCAATCATTTCCTATCTCTATGGGATAATGCATACAAAGAAACAGGAAAAGGTTTGACATATGGTACATGGTCTGCCAAACTTCCTGCCATGAAGAAATAGTTTGTTTGGCTAAAAGAAGTGGATAGTATTGCGATTCAGTCGTCTGTTCGCAACCTTGCGGATGCTTATACACGCTTTTTCAAAAAACAAAACAGTGCCCCGCATTTCAAATCTAAGAAAAACAACGTACAATCTTACACCACAAAACAAACAAATGAAAACATTGCCGTTGTAGGAAACAAAATGAAATTGCCAAAACTCGGTCTTGTTCGATTTGCCAAAAGTCGTGAAGTAAAGGGACGTATTTTAAATGCTACAGTTAGACGAAACCCTTCTGGCAAATACTTTGTGTCATTGTTAGTTGAAACAGAAGTGCAAGAACTTCCGAAAACAAATTCTTACATTGGAATGGATGTGGGACTAAAAGATTTCGCCATTTTGTCAGATGGAACAATCTATAAAAATCCAAAGTTTTTTCGATCGTTAGAAGAGAAGTTGGTAAAAGCACAGCGTGTTCTTTCTAGAAGAATGAATGGATCTTCTCGCTGGAATAAACAACGAGTAAAGGTAGCTAGAATTCATGAATACATGGCAAATGCCAGAAAAGATTACTTGGACAAAATCTCAACTGAAATCATCAAAAACCACGATGTTATCGGTATAGAAGATTTGCAAGTATCGAATATGTTAAAGAATCATAAGTTAGCAAAAGCGATTAGTGAGGTATCATGGTCACAGTTTCGAACCATGTTGGAATATAAAGCGAAATGGTACGGCAAACAAATCATTGTCGTATCGAAAACATTTGCTTCAAGCCAATTATGTTCTTGTTGTGGATATCAAAACAAAGACGTTAAAAATCTAAACCTACGCAAATGGGGTTGCCCTTCTTGTCATACACATCATGATAGGGATATTAACGCAAGTATCCATCTAAAGAATGAAGCGATAAGGCTTCTAACCGCAAGGACTGTGGAGCTAGCCTAATAAATTAGAGTTCGATAGAACTCTTTACTTAGGAATCCCCCTCTTCTAAACGAAGTAAAAATGGGGGTAGTTCAATGTTGATAACTGACGGTATCATAATATTTAATTCTACAGCTTATTTAGAAGAGTCATGTACATTTCGAAGACGTTCTTGAATAAGTTTTATTTTTTCATTCACCTTTGATGCATATGTGAAATCACCATAACAATATGGATACCTAAAATTATTTTGATTTCCACCACAAGTGTACATCTCTGGATTTTGATCAACTTTCATCTTAGAAAACTTTTTAGCCGAATCTTCCGAGTGTTGTTTATCTTCTTGGCTGGCAATAAAATCAATATACCCTGGTCCCATATTATAGCTTTGAATAATTGTATCCATGCTAACATCTTTTTCCGTTCCATATTTGTACATTTGAGCAAAGTGTTTTACCCCTTGTTTAATACTCAGGCTTATCTCTTGAAGTTCATTTGGCCTTAATCCAAGTGACTCAGAAGACTGCATAGGGTCGTTGCCCTCACCTCTACTCTCTTGGTACATAATTCCTAACAAAACTGCAGTTTTCCCTCCTAAATCATATTTTTCTAATTCTTTTTTCAAGGTAGGCTCATATTGCAATAAACGTTTTTCGGTAGCAAGCACTTTATTTTTATGAACATTGGTTTTATGATTAAAATATAGTATTCCAAGCATTGTTCCTAAACCTAAAATACTAATAAATAATAATATAATAATATAATAATTCGTATTTTACTCGTATTCTTCATATATTCCTCCTCGTATAAGAAATTCTATTTTTCAATGGCAATTGGTTATTTATAAAATATGTAGTGACCATCTATCCCCCGCTCCTTTTTAGACTGAAACATCAATTCTTTAAGGTTTAAAGTTTAATATAAAAATTTAAAGATAAGGTAAAGATAAGATAAAGTTAAGATAAAGGGCATTTTTTAGCGTACTTTAAAAAGGTATTGGTACAAACAAATATGTGGGACAACTTGTTGATATGAATGGATATAGTGATAAGCGAGAGGTTATCGTACAAGTTATTAGTTTTGGAGATATCATTTTAGAAGAAGATTTACCCTATCTTTTTAACGAATTCCTCGAAAGAATTCTCCTTCCTCAAGCGCATGAAGGGCGTAGCCCAGCGGTAGGTGGGAGATGAATTTCGGTTTGGCGTAGCCAAAAGGCTTTGCTTTTTATTTTGCCTCTGATATAATCAGTCTTATAAAGCGCAAAGGTTGGTATATCAATGAAATTAGACAGCAATAACCATTCAGTATTCTTGTTGTATTACCATCTTGTGTTGGTCGTAAAATTCAGAAGAAATGTGTTTGATGATGATATGTCAAACTATGCAAAAGACATGTTTGTCAGGTTATCCGAGAATTACAACATAACACTGGTAGAGTGGAATCATGATGTAGACCATGTTCATATTTTGTTCAAGGCACATCCGAATACAGAAATGACAAAATTTATTAATGCTTATAAAAGTGCAAGTTCTCGAGTAATCAAGAGAGACTTTCCACAAGTGAAAAAGAAACTTTGGAAAGAGATGTTTTGGTCAAAAAGTTTTTGCTTACTAACTACTGGTGGTTCGCCAATAGACGTAGTAAATGAATATATTGAAAATCAAGGTGAAAAGTGAGGTGAAATGATATGACAAAGCATAATAAAGCCTATAAATTCCGTTTGTATCCAACAGAAGAACAAGCATATCTTATGCGTAAAACCTTCGGTTGTGTACGTTTCGTGTATAACAGAATGTTAGCTGAACGAAAAGAAGCGTACGAAAAATACAAAGATGATAAGGAACAACTAAAGAAACAAAAGCTTCCAACTCCTGCGAAATACAAAGCAGAATTTGAGTGGTTAAAAGAAGTTGATTCATTAGCTTTGGCAAATGCTCAACTAAACTTGCAAACTGCCTATAAGAATTTCTTTAGTGGTCAAAATGACTTTCCGACATTCAAAAGTAAAAAAGACAGAAAGTCTTATACAACGAATGTAGTAAACGGAAATATTATGTTGCTTAATGGTCATATCAAATTGCCAAAACTGAAAATGGTACGTTTCAAACAGCATAGAGAAATACCACAAGACCATATGATCAAGTCATGTACGATTTCTATGACACCTACTGGTAAATACTATGTGTCCATCTTGACTGAATACGAAAAAGAGATTGTACAAAAAGAAGTAGAAACAGTTGTTGGATTAGACTTTGCGATGGATGGATTATACGTTAGTTCTGAGGATGAGAAAGCCAATTATCCTAAGTTCTATCGTGAAATGTTAGACCAATTAGCAAAGGCACAACGAGTATTAGCAAGACGCAATAAAGGGTCTGGGCGTTGGAATAAACAACGTATTCGTGTAGCTAAGTTACATGAGAAAGTAGCTAACCAACGTAAGAATTTCCTTCATCATAAGTCTAAAAATTTAGCTGCTAATTTTGATGTTGTAGCTATTGAAGACCTAAACATGAAAGGAATGTCGCAAGCACTTCATTTTGGAAAAAGTGTCGCTGATAATGGGTGGGGTATATTCATTTCTTTCTTAGCTTATAAACTAAACGAACAAGGAAAACAACTTGTGAAAATAGACAAATGGTTTCCTTCCACAAAAACATGTAGCAGTTGTGGAAATGTAAAAAATATGTCATTGTCTGAACGAGTCTATTCTTGCATATGCGGTGTAAATCTCGATAGAGATTATAACGCAGCTATCAATATCAAAAATGAAGCAATACGCCTATTAGCGTTAGCATAAATAACAATAAAATAACCTTTGGAACAAGGGAGTTAGCTCGGCTGTCTTAGGACGAATTCGTTAGCTATCAAAAGTAACGACTAACCGAGAAGCCCCCACTTCAAACAGTCCGTTAGGACGTTAAGTGGCGGGTAGTTCACTATACTTTATATAGAAAATTAAGAGATAAAATATAATAAAAAACGGCTAACCCTCCACGTAAGAGAATCAGCCATCACAAATAACTAATTATTTCATACTTGAGATATTATCACCCTTAGCGCTATACAATGAGATATTCGTTTAACCATTAAAAATTATTTAAAGGATTACTTTCTTCATTTTTTTACTATTTCATAACTTGCTTCAAATTTACTCATCGCATTTATTGCCGTCTAACAATCATCATCACACATGACTTAATACATTATTGAAAAGAAACAGTTCTACACTATGCAGGCTTTCTTTATGATTTTACCGCTAAATTTTTTATAAAACTCTCTATAGAATTCGCCTGGAATACACGGAAATAAGAAGATTGAACGTCGTAATGTTTGTCAGTAATGATAAGGATTGAAGGAAAGAATTTAGAAGTTTTCGGTTGCCAAGATTCATTATGCCATTCTTGGCTATGAAAGTATAACTCATATCTCTTTATCTTTTCTTGCATTATCTTTTTACTATACACTGACTTTTGAACTTCAATAAAGAATGGCGATCTACGCCATATAGTAAAAGCATCCGGCTCCATATATTCTTTCCCATACTTTGGTTCAACTTTGAATATTTTAGGATTTTCATAATGAACGAGTTGTTTGTATACGTCCACAATACCAAGGAAATGAGGGGTTTTTTGACTTGTCTTTCTGATAGAACTCGGTTGCGGAAAATAAATGTATGGGTGCTGCCAAACATTCGCATCAACATAGCCATCTCTTCTTAATCGTTTCATAACCGTATTACAGCAAGTTACCGCATTCTTTAAGCCTTGAAAATGCAAGTCAATAATATCGTCACGGGACATGCATCTAAATCGCTTCAAATCATTCAAAATTCCTTTATCTCTACTCTTCATCATCTAACACCCCAAATAACGGAATTTCTTCTTGCGATGAATTCTGAAGTATTTTCTCCTCTTTAGACGTGCAATATGGTTTAACAATTTGTTTCGCCTTACTTAATTCCAAATAAGGAGCTTGCACTTTCTTTAATCCATTTCGTTTTAAAATCATTTGGCCAGATTGCTCTAAGTGCTCTGAACCAGGAGTACCCATGATATTACTATTAATTGCACTATCACATTTAAAGCCGATTCTAACGGTCATATTTAGTTTTAACTTACCATCTAACACTTTCGCATCTGGCCGCTGCATACTAAGCATAAGAAAAACTCCAAGTGATCGACCGACTGCTGAAATCTTTTCAATTGTAGTCATACACTCTTTTTCATCTTTAAGCATAGCCACTTCATCGATAGCAAGTAGAATATATGGTTTTTGATGATCTGGATTTAATTTGTTGTAGGCATCAATATGATCAACCTCATATTCTTCCATAAGTTTTCTTCGTTCTCTAATTTCCTTCCACACCTTTTGAAGCATTATTTTCATTTCAATTTCTTCCATACAAACTTCTTTTACATGCTTCACTCTTCGCAAGAAATGAAATTCAGAGTTTTTTAAATCTCCAAGATACAAATGCAACGTATCAGGAGACATATATTGAATGAGTGTGGATAGTACAACACGTACCATACTACTTTTCCCGCTTCCCGTTTCCCCTGCAATTAATAAGTGCGGTGAATCGGAGTCAATCATATCGTACGCAATCATTTTTCCGAATTGGTCCCTGCCAACCACAACAGGTAAACGGTAACCTTTTAATAGTGGCTGCCACTCTTTATAATAATAATTGTACGATTTTAGCCCAGCATTTGAACGGAATACATGTAGGACAAATCTTTTCACATCACCTTCAATCGTAATATTCCGTCCTAATATTTGCTGAAAACAAAACCACTTCTTTTCAATCTTCTGTGGATCTAATCCGTTTGGTATGGTAAAAACATACCTCACGCTTTCTGCTGAAGAAGAAACATTATGTACCTTTGGATAAATAGGCACTTTTCCCCCGCGTGTTTGATGTTCCGTATATAAACCTGCTTTTCCGAACACCTCCATAAGCTGATTCCTTAACCTTTGCGTACGAAGCCACTCCTTTATAATCCCCATTACTCCCTTCCCTCCTTAAAACATGATTACGATACGAACAAATACATATCCAATCAAGCAAACTCCACCAATTCGCGTTCCGTGATAAATACCTTCACTTACAAATTTAGCTGCCGATATATAGTCATGTCGCACCAAGTATTTTTCTAACATGACTGCTCCGATTAAAATCGTTCCCATAACTCCTAATGCAATGTAAGTATGTAATACCTGATCCGACATATGAAGGAATGCGAAAGGACTTAATGAATTGTATTTACGTATTTTCTTTTCTTTATCTTTGTATGACCGATCCATAAACTCGCGAAAAGGAATTGTTTCTTTCCTAGCACGCATTTAAATGCCCCCTTTATAAACAGAATTTAGAATATAGATATTACATAGCTTCATCTACTTAATACCGTGGTAGTTTTACCTTGGTAGAAATCTTGATAAATAATGTGGTAATCATTCGCAACTTACTTTGGTAACCTCTTATTCTTCTACCTTAATAAATACCGTGGTAGCTGCTTTGATACATCATATTGTGGACAGCTTGTACATTATGTAAAAAACTTTTTCCGTCTATGCGAATAGTTTTTTACATTTATGTCCACAATGTTGAAAATAGGTTCAGGAGGGATTTAAGTGTTTTGGAAATTCGCAGGTAAAAACCGAACGAAATTAGGTAATTTTTTAGATCGGAATGGCTTCACCCAAAATGATTTAGAAAAGAACGCGAAATTAAGTCGCCCTACAGTTTCAAAGGCGTGCAATGATAAAGAATACATACCTAGTCCAACTGTAATGAAAAAAATTTTAAAAGTTATTAGGCAAATAAAACCCAACGTTAAATCCACCGATTTTTGGGATATGTAAAAACTGGCTAACTAGAGTCAGTTTTATTTTTTTTAAAAAAACCTTTATAACAGAACGCATATTCGTATATAATAAGAACAGACGTTCTTATTTAAGGAGGCATAACGGTGTATGACTACTCAATTTTGCCAAATCGAATTGTTTTATGTGTAGATCTTCGCAGCTTTTATGCAAGCGTGTCCTGTATCAAGATGGGCTTAGACCCACTGCATACTAAATTAGCTGTAGTAGGAGATGTGAACAGGAGTGGCTCCATTGTTTTGGCTGCAACACCACCATTAAAGGCATTAGGTGTTAAGAAAATGGCAAGGTTGTACGAAATACCACGGCGTAAAGACATTCTTGTAGTAAACCCAATCATGGGAACTTATATAAAATGCTCAAATTACATAACAAAATTAGCTTTACAATACGTTCCGATTGAGGATTTCCACCAATACAGCATCGATGAATTCTTTATGGATATTACAAATAGTATCCATCTGTTTGCGAATGAGCCATATGAATTTGCGTTGAAATTCAAACGTGAAATATATGAGAAAACAAGAATTGAATGCACAATTGGGATTGGGCCTAATCCTTTAATGAGTAAGATTGCTTTAGATGTGGAAGCGAAGAAGACAAAAGACTGCATCGCATATTGGAAGTACGAAGATGTACCCATAAAATTATGGCCGATACGACCACTTAGTAAGTTTTGGGGGATTTCGAGTAAAACAGAAGTAAAGTTAAATCGAAAAGGAATACATTCAATTGGAGACTTAGCGCAATACCCGCTCAAATACTTAAAACAAAGCTTTGGGGTTATTGGCGAAGAATTACACTTACATAGCAACGGCATTGATTTTAGCCGTATTGCAGAAAAATACATACCAACAACAACTTCAATGGGTAAGAGCCAAATACTCATGCGTGATTACACAATAGAAGAATTTCCAATTATCCTTCTGGAACATATCGAAGAAGTTTGTTATCGGATGAGAAGACAAAACAAACTAGCTCAAACAATCCATTTTTCCATTGGTTACAGTAAAAATTACGCTGGTGGTTTCAGAAAAACTCACACTATGAACCGACCAACTAATTTAACAATGGATATCTATCATATTTGTACATATTTTTTACATAAGTTTTATACCGGGGAACCAATTAGATCTATCAATGTTTCTTTAACCAACTTAATCAATGAAGGTGAAGAACAAATATCTCTTTTTGACAATGTAATACAACGAGAAAAAGAAATGAAATTAACGAAGGTAATGGATGAAATACGCACTAAGTTTGGTAAGAACAGCATATTAAGAGGAATTTCTTATACAAATAGTGCTACAGCAAGATACAGAAACACATTGTTAGGAGGACACAAATCATGAACAACACTAATATGCCAAAGGGACGAGGAATGGTGAAATGGACGCCATTTGCTGCAATGACAGAACAATTTGACGGTATACGTGAGATTATTAAGGAAAAGAATAAAGTAGCACGTCCAATCTTAACTTCTGAAGAAAAAGAACTTATCGAGAACATGTTATTATGCTCATTACTATCTGAAGAAGAGGTGTTGATTACATATTACGAAGATGGCTATTTGCTTACTAACTATATGACCGTAACTGATATTGATCCATTGAATTGTTCTATACTATGTACAGATGCTTTTTATAACAGGATTACTCTTAAATTTATGGATGTTGTTGATGCAAAATAAAAGCATTCAATGCAAAGTATAAATACTAAATGTGATGATTGCGCTCCCCCCTTGAAATAAATGAATTCGAAGCTAAGGATATGAGACTATATTTTAAAGATATAATAATTGAAACATAAGTCAAAAATATCTTATAACAAAAGTGACTCTTGTTTTGTTAGCTTGATAGCGATGTGGCGATACCCCATGCCCATCAACTTAAGAGAACAAATCCACCCCAAAACGAAAAAATGAGCTTTTTTATTACCAATTAGCACAAAATCTCGTTCTGGGGGTAGTTGTATTTTCTTAGGTTGATAGCGATGTGGTGCTACCCCATATCCATCAAGCTAAGATTTTAAACACTTAAGGAATTTGTAAGTATCAAGTAAGAAAAACGAGAGCTTTGTTTCTTAATTTTAAAACTGTTGGTGGACGAAAAAAGGCATATAGAGTGTTTGGTTACAAAGATGGGGAAAAAAAATCTTTTCCGATTACATTTAAAACATTGAAACATGTAAGAACGTTTACCTACAAACATGCTCTCGAAAATCCTGGATGGTTAAATGCCAATGGTGATATTAGTGAATATAATGTTAAAGTGGATAGAGATGAATATAAAAATGTCTGGCAAGATAATGTTATAGAAAATGTATATAAAAATTACACTGATTTTAATAATTGGTAGCAGTAATTCTTAAACTGCAATGATTCCAGACTTATTTTTCACAAAAAGTTATGAATAAATGTAAAAGTATAAGGCAATTCACTCATATAGAGCAACAAGAAATCAAAAATGAAATTGATAAATAGATGACTGAAAATGTTTCAGAAATGAAACTAATTGAGGCATCTATTTTTTATTATGTAGGGAATATTGTTGTTCGAAGCAACGAATGTACGACTACGAATTGAATTTATTAGACATTAATTTTTATACCTTTGAAATTTTAATGAGTCCTAACCGTTTGTAAAGGTAATGCAAACAATATTATAAACGTTTATATTTTCATATCACCTTTACAAACATAAATGGTACAATTATGGTAGCAAATGTAAGGAGATAATTTCATATGGCAAATATTTATGGATACTTACGTGTAAGTACAAAAGATCAAAATGAACAGCGCCAGTTACATAAAATGATGGAACGCGGTGTGGAAGCTCGGAGAATTTTTGTTGATAAAGCAAGTGGACGAAATTTTGATCGCCCGCAATACCAATTGCTAAGAAAAATATTGAGTCAAGGTGATATTGTCTATATAGATGCTTTGGATCGTATGGGGCGAAATTATGATGAAGTCATTTCAGAGTGGAAATACATAACAAGAGAATTACAGGCTGATATTGTTGTTTTAGAAAATGAAACATTGTTTGATAGCCGGAAGTTTCGTGAGATGGGGGATATGGGCAGATTAATGGAGGATCAATTTTTATCTTTACTTTCTTATGTTGCAGATCAAGAGCGTAAAAAAATTCGTCAGCGACAAGCTGAGGGGATTGCTGTAGCTAAATCTCAAGGAAAACATTTAGGCCGTCCTCAAGTGAACCTTTCAACCTTAAGCAAACAACAAATACATATAATAGAAGAAACTCATTCAAAATGGAAGAGTGGAGAAATAACAGCTGTTATGTTTATGGAAATGGTAGAACTAAAGAAAAATACTTTTTATAAAATAATGAAAGAATATGATGAAGCAAATTAGCATCTTGCCTATTAGAAATTCTACTTTTCCCCCAGTTGTAGGAACGCTGGTACTACCTCTAATAAATATAACAATATAAGAAACAAAAAAATTAGTTATTTGTAAATTGTTTTGTGTTCTAGACAAAATAAGTTTAAGTAATAATATTTCAAATGAATATACTGATCATAAAGCGTGTATATATTTATATGAACTTGGAAATACAAGTGGGGATGTAACTATTTTATTTAGGATGGTGTACTTGAAATGGATCTACAAGCTGGAAAATTATACTGGAACACAACTTTTCCCAATCCACCTTCTTATCCTTGTTTGGAAAAAGACATAATTTGTGATGTTCTAATAATAGGTGCTGGAAGCTCAGGTGCTCAATCAGCCTACTATTTATGTGATTCGAATTTAAATGTGGTTGTAGTTGATAAACGAAAGGTTGGACATGGCAGCAACCTAACTAATACAGCGCTCATACAATATTTGGGTGATAAAATGTTTTTTGAACTTGTTAATACATTTGGGGAAGAGTATGCAGTAAAACATATGAAATTATGTGAAGAAGCAATTAATGATATTGAATTTGCAAATCAAAAATTACCTTCTCAGTCTGATTTTATACGTCGTGATAGTTTATATTATGCAAGCTATGAAGAGGATATTAAGAAATTAGAAAAAGAGCTTTATTACTTACAAAAGCATGGTTTTAAAGCAGATTGGTTATCAGAAAAACAAATTGGACAGAAATATCCTTTTAAAAAATATGCCGCCCTATATACGTATAACGATGGCGAAATAAATCCCTATAAGTTTACACATAATTTATTACAACAAGCTTCCAATCAAGGAGTACAGATTTATGAAGATACTGAGATTGTTGGTAAAAAATTAGAAAAAGACTTTGCTACTTTTTATACAAAAAGTGGTAGTAATATTACTACCAAGAAAGTAATTGTAGCTGCGGGTTATGAAGGGTTAGAATTAAAAAAGGAAAAGAACGCTACTTTAATTAGCTCGTATGCAGTTGTCACTACCCCAGTTGAAGATTTTTCTTCTTGGCATAAACGTACTCTTATTTGGGAAACTGCTAGACCTTATATATACATGAGAACCACAGTAGATAATCGAATTATTATAGGTGGTCTAGATGAAGATACAAACATTGCTGAAGAAAGAGATTCAAAATTAATCCATAATAAAGAAAAGCTATTATATGAATTCAATAAGCTCTTTCCTAATATTACAGTTAAACCTGAATTTTATTTAAGTGCCTTTTATGGTGGTACTCATGATGGTTTACCTATAATTGGAATGTATGAAGATTTTCCTAATTGTTATTTTATCTATGCGTATGGAGATAATGGATTAGTGTATAGTATGGTACTTTCTAAAATTATCCGAGATGTAATTATAAAAGGTTCTAGTCCTAATTTTAATTTATACTTGCAGTCCAGACCTAATTTAAATAAATAGACTGTATACGTTAATAAAAAATTAGAGATTTAGGAATTAATGTACTTAATGATATAGAAACTATATATTTATAGTTATAGGTATTGTAATGAAAATCAAGCTAAGGTTTTCATATACCCCCTAAATGAAAAATTTCTTTCTGTACAGATAGTTACTCTGAGAAGTCAGCTCATTTTTTCGTTTTGGGGGCATGTATTTTTCTTAAGTTGATGGGCATGTATGGCGAGGCCTATTATGTGAAATATTCTAATTTTGCATTTGGGAAAAACTTCTTCATATAAGAATAAAGATAATTTTTTATATCCTCTTCTTCTTCTTTTTGATAAATATATTTTCCAATTCCATATTTGCCCCATTTATATCTTCTCTTCTCTTCATTTAATTCCAATTTTGTCATAGGGTAGTTTTTTTCAATCACCCTCTTAGCAGGCTTTGTAAAACGATGCTGAATAAATTCAAATGTAATATCATCCCGTACATCCAGGGGTAATTCAGCATCAAGGCGTTCAAACATATGATAGTACCCATCCTGCCATCCTTCATGAAGATAAATAGGAGCCACAATGAATCCGAGTGGATAACCTGCTCTGGCTACTTTTCCTGCTGCCTCAATTCGTTTAACTAACGGAGAAGTACCAGGCTCAAAATTTTTAATAACATAATCAGCATTTACACTAAACCGAAATCTTGTTTTTCCATTATGTTTTGCGTCCAGCAAATGATCCACATGATGAAATTTCGTAACAAATCTCAATTTTCCATATTTTGATTCTCCAAAATGCTCAATTGCACGTTTAAGCGTATGTGTTAAGTGATCAATTCCTACAATATCTGATGTACAGGAAGCTTCAAATCTTGTTAATTCTGGCTCACGAGCCTCCATGTATTTGTCAGCGGCTTCTAAGATTTCATCAACATTTACATAAGTACGGATATATGGCTTACTTCCCATTGTTGTCTGTAAATAGCAATAATGGCAATGTCCCATACATCCTGTTGCAAAGGGAATAGCATACTCTGCTGAAGGCTTTGACGTATCAAATTTCAGTGTTTTTCTAACACCAACGACAAGAGTAGATTTTGCTACCCGATACTTTTGAAAATCATTTTCACCTGGGAGATCTCTAACTTGATTATGGGAAGTAGTATGTCGAATTTCAACATCCATCTTTGCAAATTTTTCATGAAGTTCTCTCCCTAATGGATAATCTAATGCTTTGGGTTCAAAGTATACAAGCTTAGGCATAAATGGATAATTCATTCTAACATCCCCTCTGAAGCATCCCCATAATAGTAGTTGTAGGCCTGATTGGCCTCTGCTTCTGTAGAATAAACAGCCATCTCATTTGATAGTGGATAATAGGTTTCATAAAGAAACAAAGCTAATTTATTTGGACTCTCAGGGTGATTTACAACTGCTGCAGCTTGTATATTTGCTACATCCTGAGTGTGGGGGTTTCGGTAAAAAATATAGACAATATCTCCAGGATGATAAGTTTTAATTTCATTAGAAAATTCCATTCAATCACCTTTTCTTTTTATAAAATTCAATGTGCAAAATTATACATTATAAATTTTCTCCTATATTGCATAAAAATATGTCTTCTTTTTTGAAGGAAAATCTAGGTTCTAATAATTACACTATAATTTGAGATGGACCGAATAGAAAAAATATTTATTTTGGATTACATTTATGATTCATCCTATGGCGGGGGTAACATCAAATGCTCATCGACTTAATAATATAAACAAAATAAACTTTCATTCATTAGGACTAAAATACTCTTAAAGTAATGGTAAAATCTTAATTTTCTTTTTCCATACTGAGCCTGAGCACACACCTTTTTAAAGTATCAGTACCAATATGGCCAAGTGTGAAAGAACATTTTCAAATAGTTTGAATTTGCTACAACAGAACCAAATTAATTGAGAGTGATGGTGGTTGACATTGTTAAAATAAAAATTTTTACATAGAAAATAAGAAATTGCACAAATTAAGTATGATTCTATTACTTAATAGTGAGGTGATTAATTATGTCAGTAATAGACAATTTTGATCAATGGAAAAGCTTTTTAGGAGAGCGCTTAGAACAAGCCCAAGGAAAAGGAATTGCTGGTGAGGCAGTTTCAGATATGGCATTCCGTGTAGGTGATTATTTAGCAAATGAAGTAGAGGCGCGAAATGATCAAGAAAAACTATTAGCTGAGCTTTGGAAAGTTGCTAACGAGCAGGAACAACATACAATTGCTAATTTAATGGTAAAGTTTGTACAACATAAATAAACAATTATGATTTTTTTAGTCACACTTCTATATGAAAAAGGTGTGACTATTTATTTTTCAAATCTTCCATGCTCATTACATAGATAGATTTTTTAGTACGTGACTTGATATTTTTCATACGAAAACTTGAATTACATTGCGTATGCCATATATCTAATGATTTTGTTGTGAGCTCATTTTAACTAATAATTTTGTACCCCCCACCTAAAATTCGATATACCTCTTCCACAAACCAGTAGTGATCCAAATCTTCACTTCTTTTATTTTGCTCCTTGTATATGTTTTGATCTTGAGAGCCCGCCAAACTTACCACCAGCAGAAGCAATTTTCCCATCTATAGGGCCACCTTGAGGAAATCCTTTTGGTGTTTCTAGGCTTTGTGGTTCATACATAATATCTCCACAGTTTACATTAAGTGCACTATAGTCTGGGCTACATAAAGCTGCTCGACTTCCAGGTTTTTCAACAAACCCATGTGTATATGCATTTTGAGGAATTAACGTTGTGCTTAGAATGCCAGTAGCTAGTATAGCAACACTTAATCCTTTTTTCCTTTTACTAATTGTTTTAAAACAATTTAAAATTTGATTGTTCATATAAATATCCCCTTTATGTTAATCTTTGTACAAAGTTGAGGGCTTTGATGCAAAAGAATAACAATAAACGCATTATTTAAGGGTTACACGTATGAAAAACAAAAAAATAACTAACTAGTTAGTTATTTTTTTTGTTTATGCAATCTTATTAATATATAATGACATACTTACAACTTTAAATAATACAGAAGTTTTGAAGAAATTTTGTATATTGTAGAAACTCAATAAAATCAAATCTAATTATTATATTTACTCTATCCTCTCACATATTTTCTAGAATAAATGACATACTACGTATGTGCTATGAAATAAGTAGCTCAATTTATTGTTCATTCAATTGGCAGATAATATATGTTTTTATCTGCCAAACTCCATTCATTCTTTTTTACTTTTTGAAATTTTATATCTTTGGAGGTTATATAAATGACGTTTCCGAATTCTAAAGAAGAAAAGACTAGCTATTCTAAAAATTCCACAACGAATACAATTAACTCTAAACTTAAACCAGAAGAACAAGCCATGAATGGATTGTACGGAATGCCAGAAACTGATATTGAAAATAAAAATCATCAAAAAAAAGAAATTTGAAAAATACTTAGCATTTCAATATCACCTTTATTGTCCATACATATTTCAATTTTGATAAAAACAAGGGAAATCAAAGTTCCCTTGTTTTTTATATTATCAAGCATCTAATTTTTTTGTTTCTTTCTTCTTCCAAAGCTTTCCTGGCCAAAATGCAAATCGTCCTAGAACCACTGTAATGGCAGGGACAAGAAGTGGCCTTACAATAAACGTATCTAATAGTACACCTATTGCTGTAACAAGACCAAATTGAACAAGTACTTGGATTGGTAAAGTAGCTAATACTGCAAATGTACCTGCTAAGATTAAACCAGAAGACGTAATAACACTTCCTGTTTGAACTACTCCATTTTTTACTGCTTCAAGATGTGTTTGGGTTCTTTTATTCTTCCATATTTCAGAAACCATAAATGTATTATAGTCTTCTCCTAAGGCGACTAGGAATACAAAAGCATACAAAGGAATTGCCCCTTGAATTGCGGGAGCATCCATACCATAGTGAAGTAATAACCAGCCCCTAATGCAGAGAAGAAAGATAATACAACTGTTAAAATTAAATAAATCATCGCAACAATAGAACGAAGATAAACAAGCAATAATAATGCGATAATACCAATCATGACAGGGATAATTACATCTTGATCACGCTCGGTAGTTTGTTTTGTATCATATAATGAAGCTGTTTCTCCCCTAATCCATATATGGTTCTCAGCATCATTTATTTCAGATTTTTTCATTATTTGTTTCAAACTTTTTCTTAACTCAGGGATTTTATTCATGCCCTCAATTGAATATGGATTTTCTCGTAAGGAAACTTCATACATTTGTAATTTACTATTCTGTTTCCCTTTTATAGGTTCCGTTACTTGATCTACGAAAGAAAGTTTTTTCAACTCTGTTGTTACAGGTATGTCTTTCCCTTTTGTATCAACAACAAGTTGTACGGGCGCTAACTCTCCAGGTGAAAAATGATCTGATATTAAATCCCTCACGTGATGGCATATCTTTAGGAAATGATTCTAATAAATCGTACGTAAAATGAATTCGTGGAACAAATGATGCCAAGCCACCCAATAGCAATAGTGTCAGCAGGATAATGGCCCAAGGTTTACGTATCACAAGGTCTCCAAGTTTTTTGCTCAGAAGTCCTTTCGATTCCTTTACCTTAATCGCTTTCTTTTTTTCCTAGCACGTTCTTCATTCATCTCATTTGTTCTTGGTATGAACGGGAAAAATGCTACTCTCCCCAAAATAAGCTAGTAATGCTGGTAAAAGCGTCAACCATAAGGAACACAGCTACACTAAATGGCACTGCAAATCTATGGAAAGAACCAATATGAGCAAGTAAAAGGGTACCTAATCCAACTACCACTGTAAGAGCACTCATAATAATTGCGCCACCCGATTCTTTAATAGCAAGTTGCAGAGCTTTAAATTTATTTTGTTCTACTTTTATTTTTTGGCAAAATAAAAAAGCCTAAGAGAAAAACTGAAATAATCAGTATCTCCAAAGCTTTGATTCTTCCGTGAAACAGTAGCGCTGGGAGTCTTCTCTCAGACCTGACGAAAATAATAATTATATAATGAACATATATTATACACTTTTTTAAAACTCATACAATATTAATAAATACAAATTATCGACTTCTAAACCTAATCCCTTAGATTAAGATTGACTTAATTGGTCTAATAAAAATGAATAAATTCTGAAACGATGCATACATAATACATAACTTTAAAGAAAATATCTTATTCCTCTTTATCCCATGTATTTTGTTTGTGCTTATACGCACCCCTCGAATTTTTTGTTAGATCTACTATATCTGTTTCCTTACCAAATTCAGTACTATAATTAGGTTTTCCGTAATCTTTACGATTCATCTCTTGATTCGCATCCTTCATCGGTTGAAACAACTGCGTTAAGCACATTAATCCACTTAGTCCAACAAGAGCAAAGATTACTCTTGCTATGGAAGAGTGAAGAAATAACAGCTGTTATCTTTATGGAAAAGTTAGAACTAAAGAAAAACACACTTTATAAAATAATGAAAGAACATGGAGAAGCAACGTAACGTCTATCTTATAAGAATTGCTACTTTACTCCTATTAGTAAGTAAGCAGGTACTCCCATGAATTATCCAAAATAAAAAAGTCAAAGCCATGTGGTATACATGGCTTTGACTTTTTTATTGTATTAATCTTCATCTTCATCTAATGTATTATGGTTATTCTTATAAACGTCCGTAGAAGTTCTGTTTAAATTTGTTATATGTGTTTCCTCACCAAATTCTGTACTATAATTAGGTTTTCCATATTCTTTACGATTCATTTCTTGATTCGCATCTTTCATCGGTTGAAACAACTGTGTTAAGCACATTAATCCACTTAGTCCAACAAGAGCAAAGATTACTCTTGCCAAAAAGGCGTTCTGTCCACCAAATATTGCCCCTACGAAATCAAACTTAAAGAAACCAATTAGCCCCCAATTAATAGCACCAATAATAACTAAAGCTAAGGCAATTCGCTGTATAGTTCTCATTGATATAACACCTCCTTCTGTCTCAACTTTTAAAACTATGTACAGGAATACTATGTATTATTCCTGCTTGAATCGTTAGCTTTAATTTTCATTTAAAGTGATAGCCCATAATTCAACATAAGTACATTCAAATGCCATAATATAAACTTTGACTAATATTTTAATGTTTTTATTATTTAGTACTGCCATAAGACTAGATGATATTACGGTTATCTGTACTGCAATAATTAACCCTATGGGTATTTTTCGCATCATATTAGCTATCATGTTAGTTGCTAGGATTCAATCTTATCATTAGAAATTAACTATGGTTTCATACACAAAATATCTAATACATACGGAATTTATTATTTTTATTTCTACAAGGCTTCTTTATATTACAGAAATTAACCTTTCCTAAAACGGCTTGCTTCTTCTATTTTGCATAATATACAGCAGTACGTTCATACTAGATATGAGCCGTTAAAAAGCTCATATAAATGGCTAACGTTTCATAACAAGTGGGCAAAGCAGACAGTTTATTGAACTGACTGCTTTGTTTATTTTTTATATTTTATCTGCCTTTTTTCTTGGTTGGAAACCAGTTTGCCTTAGAGACTCATTCCAACTGCCAAAATACCTTACATATGTGGATAAGGCAGGCATATTAGGATCTTTTAATATTTCTTTGGCAGTCGGTAATTTTTGATAGGCATGAGCCCATTTCTTTAGCCTGGATAACAAAATCCTTCTTGTATACATATTGAGCATGTAACCGCCTTTTCATAGTTCTTAATTTATGAATTACTTTAATAAATCAAAATAATAATACATACTGAAGATATTAAAAAGGCAAGCATCAAAATGTGCTTGCCTTTTCTTCTAACGACGATGTTCCACAAGATCAATTACACCTAAAACAACGTGAGCTAAACCAAATCCAAATACTGTATTTGCAATCATCTTATTGGATCCACGAGTTTGCTTCAAAGCATAGCCCGCAGCTGTAACTGCTGTACCTAATGTAGTTGGAATTAATCCTTCACGAATATTCATAGTAACGTCCTCCTAGTATCGCAGTTAGTAATCCTGGTTTAATACTTTGAAATTAAAGTACTAAAACAAGTATTAGTATTTTCCTGTCTTGTGAAAATATGTGGAGTTATTTTAAATATCTTTTTTTCATTATGATACAGCGTAACTAAAAATGTTAATGCGTAAGTTGTTTTAATACATTTACATGTTCCCTATCTTTATTTAAAATATCATGTATTAACATATGACTTTCTGGATCCAAATCACCATGTACAATTTCTTCTGATATTTGAATGCCATAATAACCTTCCCCCTTTAACGCGCTGCTTACAATTCCTTCTGTTGTATCTGGTACTGTAAATTGACTTATCAAGCCTTGAACAGACCCAACGATTCCTTCATTATCAACCGGTACTCCTCCAAGATTTTGTATTCTTTCTGCTACTTTCAAGGCATGTTGTTTGTGATCTTGTTGTATTTTTTGAAATTCCTTTTTTATTTCTGGATCTTTTAGCTTCTCTATATAATGCTCATAGGCATGAATACCCATGTACTGCCCTTTTAGAAAGGCATTTAATGTATTGACTACACTCTGTTTTTCCATATCATCACTTCCTTTTTACGTTATCCTTTTACAGAAGTCGATCGATTATCCATACGTGTGTGCAATACTATTAGTTAATTTTTTGTTATATCGTGCCTCTAAATCCTTTCTCCTCTTTCACTCACTTTGAAATAAATATCATTTATGTTTAATCACTTCCCATTAGGTTCATACTAACTTTTGTTTAAAAAATATGAGAAATGGAGTTGGATTAAATATGGAATTTGAAGGTAGAAATTCTACTGAATCTTCACTTCTTCATTATAAATATGGTCTGGGTTTATTTACTGAGAAGATGCCTAAACTAGCTGAACAATTTAATTCCTTTACAGAGGAATGCTTTAAAGAAGGCACCTTATCCAAAAAACAAAAACAGTTAATTGCTTTAGGTATTAGCCTTTATTCTCAGGATGAATATTGTATCATTTATCACATTAAAGGATGTCTAGATCAAGGAGCTTCAGAACAGGAGATCTTTGAGACGGTGGGAGTGACAGCTGCATTTGGTGGTGGTGCTACTATGAGTCAGGCAGTAACGCTTGTACAAGAGTGTATACAAGAGTTAAAGCAGTAATAGAACTATCATCATGAATTGAGGAATATATTTATCGAGCTCATGTGTTGCTATCTTTACACAATAAATAAAAACAAAAAACTTGAGTGTGTGCGAAGTATACTCAAGTTTTTTGTTTTTATGCTTAATTCATACTATAAATTGCCCAAGATAAATATGTAGCAAAGGTAGTCCATAACAGATAAGGGATTAGAAGCCATCCAGCTACTTTAGATAAGCGGAATGAATAAATGATAAGAAGAAATGCAGTAACAGCCACTAACAGACAATCTATCGTTGCTAAGAATGGTGGAACTGAAAAAAGCTAAAAGGGGTCACCATACATGCCCATCAACTTAAGAACGAAAATAAAATGAGCTTTCGTTCAAATCAACTAAAAAACTCGTAACATACTTTTGATTTTTAAAAATACGCATACCAAATAAACTCTAACAAGTTTCATTTTTAAAATTATGCAGCTTTCTTTTGTTTTTTCAATCCATTATACTCATAGACAACACCCATAATATCAAAGATAGTTTTCTTCTCATATCGGTGAGATTTCCGTCCATTCTTCTGTAGGAGGGCGAAAAGACGGATCAAAATCTTTGTTATGTCTTGGGTGTTTTTCTTTAACGTTTGGTATAACAGCGATACATGATCTTGAATCATCCCAATGGCTTTATATTCACTTAGTTCTCTTTTGTTCTTTTGTAACAGAAGTTGACGCATTTTAAACATTGTAGAAAAACATATAAAAATGGCAATGAGTCTTCCGTATACATGACACTCTAATTATTATCTTTGCTTTTATCATTCTTACATGGATATGATTTGCATAATTAAAAAGAGTAACCATGCGCCACCCAGATCAAGGCAGTACCTACTATAATTGCTATTGGTTTAATTATTTAATCATGTCTTTATTCAATAATTCAATGATGTCTTTAGATTCAGGAACTTGTATCAACGCACCTAAATTAGCAATTGCATCTCCTAATTCTTCAAATGATTTCGTACAACCTTCAGTGGCTTTCTTTAATCGTTCGAGTCTTAATTCTGCTTCGTCAGTATCAACAGTAGTTCCAATTTCTAATGTACTTCTAGGTTCTTTTACTTCTTCCATCATTCATCCTCCTAATCAAATGTCCATTTTGTTCAATAAAAAAAGAGCACTATAAAGTGCCCTAAGCTTCTGAGTATAAAATATACGACAATGCCTTGCCCGTTCTAATGGCGCAACATAAAAGAGCTTTATAGCGGAATATATATAGCTCTCGGAAAAGGAATAAGTTGGTTGGCATTGACTCGATATTGTATGTTTGGGAATTCCTTATGTGCAATAAAAAAAGAGCCCTATAAGGTGCTCGTCCGATACGATTATAAAGAATGAATACGTCGTGTTCAGTTATTAGTATAGCTTGTCTCATTCAAAGTTTTACTGGTTTAATGTGTAATTTCTATATAACAAAGAAAAAAGCACCCTCATTGGATGCTTTTCATAATTACGCACTTAAGATATCTTTAATTTCTTGTAATGTTAGTCTATCTGGATTTTCTGTCCCTCTCCAGATCACTAACATTCGTCTATATTTATTTAACATAAGACGATGAGTGTTGTAAGTTTCATAATCGTTTTCTGCTCTTAAGTCTTCATACAGATTTAATTCATGCATATAGTACTTTGCATAATCAGCATATTTAGCTTCTAAATCATCATTTAAATCATAACCAGAAAATTTAAGGTCATCTTTTTCTACATTTTCTTTAGCTTCTAAATCATCATAAGACCAATTAAGTTCCCTATGCATCCTTAATACTTCAATAGCTTCTTCGCACTGAGCTTCTGTCATTTCATTTTCAATAAATCTGATATTCTCTGAATAGTGTCTTGTATATCCTTTTTCTAAAGCTATTCGCATCTTTTTATAATACTCTTCATCATCCGGATAAAGTTTCTCCAAAATTAAATATTGATTCACTAATGCTAATCTTTCTTTTTTTGTTAGTTGCATTCTTCCTCTCCCCTTTCTTTTCTATACCTATTATTCAACAAGAATCATCATAATCCTTTCATTCGAATAAACAAAAAGCCATCACCGAAGTGACAGCTCTAAAGTGGATGGGAGAAGAATAAGAATCTTCTCGTTTATACTCCGTGGAGTCGGCTACTTAATGTCATTTTCACCATTTACGTTTGCACAATGTGATTATATCCAGACGCATATGTTTCTTCCTACGCCTTGTTTGAACCAACACACAAGACTGAGGGGAATGTTCAGCTGTATTGGCTCAAACAAAGAGCGGAAGCTCTCTGCATAGCGAAAATTCGTGAGTGATCGCTATAAGTGTAATGCCCTGTCAAAATTGATGAAGAAGCCCTTTATTCTTGTTTTTCTTTTTAAAAACGCGATGTTCATTCGATCAGAACGACCACCCCATTTCCATTTTCAAGAAACGACGTTAACAAAGAATAGAACGTTATTATGTTCACCATCAACCCAGAGGACATGGCGGTCTCTGAGCTGAGCACTAAACATAATAGAAACAGTATGACGAATGCAAGTATATCACACCCGCCACACTGGAGTATGTCATTGTTATAACTTCATTGGTCTTTTCGTCTGATAGAGGACTCTTACCTCCTTGCCCCGCAACAGGAAATCCACCGCAAACTAAGTGCGTCATGTCATCCGCTTACTTACCTTTCAGCGCAATAACACTTTACGGAAATCCTCGAGAGCATTCGTCCGTGGAATGCTAGCACCGGAAGGGATTGTGTTCCCCTTCTGATACTAACTTTACCGTTTATTCAATTGTTAAAAGGTACCCGATATGGTAGCCCGAAAGTGCCATTTTATATCATCCCTAATGCATCTGCGAAGTTGATTACAGCTGACTTTTTCTTTCTGTAGAATGTTCTTCTTTTGATACCAATAACCGTATAAATGTAATCGTCATTCAACACTTTTGTATTCATGTATTTCATTTCAAGGATTTTTCTTTCGTTCTCATCAAGTGCCTCTTCCAACGCTCTTTTTATTTGAATGTATCTGATGTACTTTTTCCCTTGATCATCCGGCTTTGGTTTTAATTCGGGAAACAATAACTCTGCACCGAATGCTGTTCTTTCTTGTTGATTATGAAATCGAACTTTAAGTACACGATACTTTTGTAATTCCTCAATAACCATTTCTCTAATATCATCTTCAGTAACTAATTGTTTTTGTCCCAAGTCATAATCCCCCTATTTCGAATTTGTGTTTTTAACATCACATAAGGTACGTGAAATTTTACTATCTCATTATTGAATAAGGGAACGATGACTACAATACAGCCCCCACCACACTGTTAGTCATGGTTCCACTATCCATTTACTCTCCTTCTAATCCCCAACAACTTAAATACCATTTGTACACTTTACCATCCACACTACCTACGCTGCTATTGAATTTAACATCACTTCCATACTCTTCGTTAAGATCTGATATAACTTTTTTAACTGTTGAGATATCTCCTGAATGTGCTAAGTAAATGTAAAAGTGACCACAACCCGCAATCCTAACCCTTACCTTATTTTCACAAACTTCTTTTAACTTTTCTCGTAATGTAGCAATATACATTCTTCTCATCCTCCTTAAGCTATTATTCTCTGTAAAGCCGCTTTCTTCTTATCCTCATCATGAATTCTCCAACCATCATTAAAATGGTCTATTAACTCCTGATACTTAAATACATCGAATATCGTAACGTACTGATTATCTCCAAACCCTGGTTCTTTTCGGAATAACATATATTCTCGTGTACCTTCGTATCTTCTAATGACACTCACCCCTTTATGATCTTATCCATTCACCTAACTTCTTGTCCCATATCACAACGATTAACTCCTGTTTATTTAAGTACTCCCATAACTTCTTGCGTAACGGAAATCCCTCATTGATTGCTCGTTTACTGCCTTTAACATCACAGACCTCTACACGCCCATCTAAGTACGTTACTTTAAAGTCCGGTGTAAACTTCATAGCTGCCTTTTTCGACTTCCCACTCTTTGTTATGCTGCTTTTAATCGTGAATGTTGGAATTAGTTCATATTCGGGATGAACATCTATTCGCAAGACGTCATCCCTTGTTTTTAGGTACTTATAATAGTCACATTCTGTTTTGCTATCGAATTTTATATCATCATATATAACTTCTTTACTTCTAATCTTCGGTTTCGCTGCTTTCTTTCGTTTCTGCTGTTTTCTTTTCTTAATCAACTAGTAACCTCACTTTCTATTCCATTCGCTCTTTGCACTCTTCGAGAAAATCAATAACTTCCTGAACATGCTCCCTTGTTGTCATACTCTCCATCACGTATCCTTCGTCGTTATAAACATTGACCTTATTTCCTGCGAACTCCATTCCACACATTCCATCTGCACCTAATAGCTTTACGTTAGCTTCCATTCTTTTAACCTCACTTTCTATTCAAAAAATTATTTTATTCAAAACTAATGTTGCAATAGAAGCACAATATATGAATTCCTAACGTTCTTTCTGGAGCGTAATAACCTAACATAACGCCCCATGCATCCTTTTCTATACCAAGTCTAATTTTCATCATTCTTTTCCTCCACCCCGATTCCTACTACAACTCCATCTAATATATCCGCCAAGTTATTAACTTCTTCTATGTTTGATGTATGGAACCTAATTACCTTACCGTCAGGAAAATTCATTGAAACTCCTTGAGATTTTTCTGATTCGAACGTACTGCAATAAACTCCTGTTTTGCACCATAAACACTTATCTTTATCTATGTGACATGTACATGCACTACTCATTTTCCTCTACCTCCCTAAATAAAACTCAATATTCCGTCAATACTGTAGACAACCCATTTCTTAACCTGAGCAGTTAGCAAAAGCTAGCTGCTCTTTTTATTTCACTGTCACCCATTAGATAAACGTTCATATATTATTTTGTGTCTTCCTTTCTACTAGGGGATCTCGTCATTGTATTTCCGCATAACCTTCATGAAAGAGCACTTTTCGAAGGTGCTCTTTTTTATTCATCCGAATAATCATTACAATTCTGTACATACTATCTGTAAGCTGCTTTCTTAACAGTGATTGCAGCCTGAAGCCTTTTTTGGTAATGGAGCAGTTAGCTTTTACTAGCTGCTCTTTTTGCCGTACAAGTTCCTATTTGCTTTAAAATGAGTAAACTATCTTGAACCTTACTTTTCAGTCATTCACTGGTTCATGACTTACAAACATAACCCCAATACATGGAATGTTTTTATGCGAGCACTCTGGAACAAGTGCTCGTTTTACTTTGGTGTTTTTCTACAAAATGAAATTTTTATTAAGAAGACTTATTTATACCTTTCAGTTGATCGTTTTCTAATTCAAGTTCACTTATTCTTCTTTGTAACTTTTGTATCGTGCTTATGGCCATATACACTGTATCCTTAGCTTCTTTTTTGAACTCTTCGCAGGTTATTGGGCCATCTGTATTTCCCCTAAGGTGCTACAATTCTGATAAGGTTTTATCAACTCTCACTCAATCCACCTTGCTTTCTATTAAAATGAAGTTTTTACCATAAAAGTAATTGTTAAATATCTAATGCATATGCATTATAATTGGATAGGTATTGTGTATTGGCATTAAGAGGAGCACCCTGTTCAAGTGCTTCTCTTTTTTTATAGTTGCGATAGTTAAAACTTTGAAGTTATCTCCATCTTTTCCCCCGCTTAGCACTGTACGTGCGACTTTCATCGCATACAGCGCCCCATCTTATTCTTCTATACTAAAGCAACCAGATTACAAACAATGTTGTACTCACCAACGTATTAATTCCCCTTTCTTACGAAAGGTCACATCATCTTACTCGATCCTGTGAGTTACATCTAATTGATTTAGTTTTCAAAGAATAAGACTAAGGACTATCCCTCCACATTTATTACATGCTTCGTCGGCACTATGTCCCCACCTTCACAAGAATGAAGCAATTTTGGTTCATTAGAACCTTATATGCATCTGTCCGCTAGTAGGCGTTGGTGACAGTTTCTTGCTTACCACGTTCCGATTGACTTAGCTATACATATATCCTTAGGCGCTTGCTTTAAGCCTGTTATCTTTACACCCTCATCGTTGGATGTTCCGAATTTCATACTATTTACTCTTACTTTTCGGTAGATAACGTCGTCGTTGACGACATACACATTTCTGATGTATTAAACGTTTAGACCCGTACATTCACAAGTTGGCCAGTCCTTTGTCGGACATTCTCACCATAGATATTTTGTAGCATCCCGACTTATCCATCACCATATGATTTCTCACTTAGGTTTTGTTCAGCCGACTTCACCTAGCTTCATACAATTTGTGACTACTATCATGCCTTGCATGTAGGAGTATCAGATAAGTAGTTTCAGCTCAACCTGACGGCTTTCATTCCTACTTTCAGTCAATCAGTTGTTGTTATCGAATTGATAACCCTCCTATTTCGTGTTTGCACACTTATAAGGAAACGTGTCGCGCAAATAGCGTTTTTATTAAGATCTAAAGCCTTCTACACAAATATCACTTTTAACATGTACTCCATATTTATCTTCAATCGCTTTTTTAATTAGCTCATTTGATTCCTTTATGCTAATATCTTGCGGATGTATACTTTTCACATTAATATCCACGCTATAGATAACTATTGCTGTTCCATAAACTTTCATTCTCAATCTCCCTTTCTCCCAAATAAAGATTTCGTTCACTTTTTTGTTACATTTTTGAAACATTCATGTGTTATCTTCATTAAGTCCTTTTAAAAACAGAAAGATTTATTATGTAAAAGGCCCTAGTCCCCTCTAGGGCTTTTTACATTCAAATAACGATTTTGTTAACTTTTTGTTACATTTTCGAAATATTCATACGTTACATTTAGAATGTCTTTTTAAAACAGATAGATTTAAATTTAAATCTAAATATCTAAATTGCCGACCAGATTGGTGATATGTTGCAATATTATAGATGTTCCTTAGGGAGTTATCATGTAATTAAACAAGAGTTTAAGAGTTCTCGAATCTCAGCCCCTTGGAGCGCACCCCAAGGGGCTGAACCATTTTAAATAAAAATCTTATTATTTATTAATATCTTTATTGCTACGTAAAACATTTGTAAATATTACTGTTTTCCTTACTTTCTTCCTTAAAAACGTTATATACTACATTTGAAATGAGCGATCAAATTCGCTTATTATCTTATTTCCCATGCGACATAACCTTTTATTGAGTGCTAGGAGAAATCCTAGCCTTTTTTTATACAATAAAGATTTTGTTTTAAAACTACACAAAGCGAAAGAAATAGGCATACAATGTCGTGTATTCTTTTTCAATGTAAGTTTGGGTAGAAGAGCGCCTTGGAAAGCGCTCTTTAATTTTAAAATAAGGATTATGTTTGATTTTTATTAACCTTTTTTATTGCTTTGAATACTTTATTGCCAATCCAAGGAATACACAGGTTTCTCTGGACCAGTTACCTTGTATTCCTTGGATTCCTTGTACGCAGAACCCATTATAACTATCGGGTTCTGTTTATTTTTATCTATACAATAACTATTTTGTAAAAAACTTTTCACCTTTTAACTGGACAAGCATATATTATTGTATGGAGACTCTCCATTCATAGGAATCTACCTTTCATCTCTCAGAGCACACTTATATTTATGTGCTTTTTTTATTTGTTGGCATTTCTCTCCCTAAAAAGATATATACTGTATTAAGAACTGAATCCACCGGTTCTATTCATCCTCATAAGGCTCGTATTACATATTGAACACTGTTAAACAGTGTTCTTTTTTATGACTAAATAACGCTTTTGTTAAAAAATTAATCATCATAATCTGTATCATCTACTGCAATAAAATCTCTTTTACAATCAGGACATGTAGCTACATAATTCGGATGATAGTCCTCATCATAAAATCGGAACTGATTTCCTTCTCCGCAATTAGTACATTCCCAATATCCTTGCATAAACCCACTAGTTGTCTCTGGTTTATCACAACCAACCGAATAAACTAGATACGGTTCGGCTGACTCACTATAATGTGGTTTATACATAAAAGGTGTTAAACTTGGCATTTCTCATTCCCCATTTCTTAATAAAATTCAAATTTGGTCTTACTTCACGCCTGTAGATCCAAACCCGTTTTTACCCCTTTGACTAACCGATAGCTCGTCTACCTCAACAAAATTAGCTGTTTCCACTGGCGCTATGACGCCTTGAGCGATTCTTTCGCCTTTGCTAATTTTTATTACCTCGTATTTAGTCACTTTCGTAACATTGAAGTCGTTATCCCCAACAAACGCTCCCTTTAATAACCTTGTCTGTGATGCATATTCAACCATTGAAACGTTATCCGCAATCACACCAACTTCTCCTCTATATCCACTATCGATAGTTCCTAAGACTACTCGTAACTTTGTTTTACGAGACATACCGCTACGTGGTCTTATTTGCATTTCAAATCCTGGTGGTATTTCAAACGCAAGACCTGTAGGTATTACCTTTGTTTCCCCTGGCTTTATAACCACATCCTCCGCTGCAACTAGATCAAAACCACTATCGCCCGGTTTAGCGTATTTAGGCAATTCCACATCTTTCAATCTCTTAATCTTCACTCGTAAATTCATTCCGCCCCGCTCCTTATAAGTAACTGTTTAATTTCTCTTTTCTATCCTGCAATTCTTCCAGTGTCCGCTTTGTCTTCCGCTTCTCACTATCCAATCCCACCAAGTGACATTTCATCTTGCGCTTCACTTGGTAAGTCCACTTCTGAACCGTCATATCCTTCTGGATACATTTGCTTTAGTAAGTTTGTAGAAGCATCGCTCCCGTCAAACATCGGTGGCGCAAGCTTCTCAACATGGTTTTGCCAAAAGTCTTTTTCAATATCGATTAAGTACTGAATAACTTCTTCATCACGTTCAATCTTTTTATAGATGAATTTATTCCCACCGATTAACACTGCAATCCACCATGCTTCATAACCCGTTACGGCCATATAGTGTTGACACTGGATAAGATAAGACGTTGGGATTTCTTCGCCTTCCCATTCTTTCTTTAAGTATTCAGATGCTGTTTTACATTCAAGACCTACTTTTTCGCCAATAATGAGTCTGTCCACATTAGCTAGCATCCAAGGGTAATCAGGATGTTGTAGGATCGCATTCCGTTTACGTACTTTCAATCCTGTTCGTGAACTAAATTCTTGTGCTACGACTTCCTCAAGAACATTTCCGAAGTGAGCCGCTTCACTTTGAATATCCTCTTCTGGTGATTCACCAACTTTATCCATATAAACCGAAATTGGTGATTTCCATTTGTTTAGCCCTGCAATAGCGGATGCATCAGAACCGCCAATACCAGCCTTTCTTGCTGCTAACCATTGCTCATGAGCCATTTCTTTTGTAATTACTAAAACATCTGCTTTCATATTTAACTCCTCCTTGTTTTTAGGAGAAAACATTTGGTATAATGCAATTAGAGTCATTACATGTGTTTTCTCCAAACCGTCTTAGGGGTAAGGCGGTTTTTTATTTTGTTATAGAAACTAACTAATAATTCCGTTAAAATATAGTTACCGATATGTGTAACAACCAGCCTGTGCTTCTGTACGGGCTTTTTATTATGCTAGTTTTTAACTAGCGGATACATTGTTATCACTCCTTTCTGATGCTATGAGCATCATCATGACCAGAAACAAGGTGGAGGGGAAAAGGTGTCCGCTCCTGATCATGATGACAAGCACAGGCTTGTCCATTGTTCATAATTCCGTAACACATATACATGAGTTCCTATGTTAGACTAAGGTCATTCGAAGAAGTCATTCGTTATTAATAGAATCAACAATTCTTAATACCCCATCCCCTGCCCTAGCTCCCCTGCTAGGGCTTTTTGTTTTCTCTCGACTCTTTTTGGATTTCTAAAAGAGCATGGAACGTATTTCTTTTAATTGTTTCCAACAATCGAAAAGCTTCGTGAGCTGTATAACCTTCTTCTTCAACTAATCTTGTAAGACCAGTAATTATTAGTTGTTGGCCAAAACTATCTAGATTTAATTCGTCTTTACTAATTTTTCATTCCCCTTTGTTCATATTTTCGTAACATCTATATATAAAGTTCTTATAAATTATGTGTTACACTTTGTACATTCCAAGAAGTCCTTATGGAATCGACAACTCAATACCCTTAGTAATACCCTGCATCCCCTGTAGGGTTTTTTCTTATTTAGCTAGAGTTATATACTTGGGTTCTGGTGCAAAAACTTTGAAGTATATGAAAATGGTCTATCAAACTTGGAAATAATGATAGTACTACTCTATAAAAGGTGTGTGATCAGTATGGAAAAGGAGAATTTATTTAAGTGGAAACATTATCAACCAGACATCATCTTATTAACTGTACGTTGGTACCTACGGTACAACCTAAGTTTTCGCGATTTGGTGGAAATGATGGAGGAACGGGGTTTATCCATTTCTCATACAACGATTATGCGTTGGGTTCATCAGTATGGTCCTGAATTGGACAAGCGGATCCGACGTTACCTCAAACAAATAAATGGCTCTTGGAGAGTCGATGAAACATATATCAAAGTAAAAGGTCAATGGATGTACCTGTATCGTGCTGTTGATTCGAACGGAAACACAATCGATTTTTGCCTAAGCAAAACAAGAGATCATAAGGCTGCAAAGCGCTTTTTCAAGAAAGCTTTGCGGTCTTTTCATGTTTCAAAGCCACGTGTGATAACAGTTGATAAGAATCCAGCTTATCCTATAGCAATTGAACAGTTGAAAAAAGAAAAAAGCATACCTAACGGTATGCGACTTAGACAACAAAAGTACTTGAATAACATAGTAGAACAAGATCATCGTTTTATAAAGAAGCGAATCCGTTCTATGCTAGGTCTTAAATCTTTCGCCACAGCTACATCCATTCTTTCTGGAGTAGAAGCCATGCATATGATTAAAAAAGAACAGATTGCTTTACGGGACCAGTCTGTCCAAAATCAGAAAGAATTCATCCATCAATTGTTTGGACTTGCAGCATAAGATACGATTCCGTTAGGAATATATGCGCTGTATTCTCTTTTATTTTTGCACCAGAACCCTTTCGAGTACTATATCAATAAATACAAGATCAATCGAATCAGTTAGCAAAAAGTTTTCTTCGCGTATTTCATTTACTTGATAAAAATGGACAGAAGTCACATCGATATCGAAAGAAAACGGTGTTTGATATCTTAGGTATTGCATACGTACAACATCTATCAAAATAAAAATGAAATAGTTTAAAAAAACTTAGCCCGTAAGGGTTATTTAGCATGCCATTTTTTCTATATATCTCTTTTTCTTGAAGTGTTACAAAGAAAATTTTACATATTTCTGTATTATGTTTTCCTTAGCTTGATGGCGATGTTTCCGTACCCCTAACAGGAGTTCTCTCATCTTAAACATTGTCGAAGAAGGGTTTTTTGCCCATCCCCTCGAAGGGATGGACAAAGAAATCCAACTTTAAAATATGCATTTTAAATCTTCTACAATCGTATTGACATATGTTAGATGTAGATAAATTGTATTTTTGAAAGGAATTAGTTATAAGGGAAAATTATTGCGCTAAGAACAAATCTTGTTTACAATTTTTTTTAAACTGACCCAACTTTACTAGTTGCCGATTTTCTAGTCCAGGGATCTTATTTGAAGAATCTGAGACATCCACAATAATGGTATTAGTTAATACATTAACTACCGAACCAATTAGTATTACTGACGAATCATGACGATAACGGAATTGTACAGAATCACCAATTTTTACATTTACAGATTTTTTATTCATCAAATAGTTCCTCCTCAATTATATAGGTTGAAAGATATTAGAATTAAAACCCAAAATATATTCCAGAGATTATATATGTAGCTACAACCATAAAAATAGATATTTCAAATGTACCGAAGAAGCAAATTTGTGAGGTAATACAATTATCTATAAACCATTTACAAGTGACATTATATCGCTTATTTAAATTGGTTTTTATAATAATTTTCTTTTTAGTTAAATATGATAAAATATTCTTGCTGTGATGAGTTTTTAGGTATATATTTATCTTCTAGAATCAGCCTTTCTTTTATAATGTATCTGGAAAAGCCCTTACTTACTTGGCGGTGGTGGGGGCTTTTTCGTGTCTATTTTTAATGGGTATTTCTTGTGGTTTATAGATCCCTAATTCTACGTAATTTTTTAATTTACCGCGTACACAAGACGATCTCACGGTACCTTTTTCCAATCACCACTTCTGTTCGGCTTCACTTGCTGTAAAAACATTGAAAAGTGGGGAGTTTAAAAAACTTTTTCTACAGAATTCTTCTTATCTGTCATTATATTCCCCCTCTTCAATCACGAAAACGTGATTTTCTGTATTTCTATACTATCAAGTTTTCGTGATTAATCAATAATATTTCTGAAAATTATTTCTGTTAATTTCGACAAAAAAGCACATAACCTAAATAGATTATGTGCGTAATAAAAATTTTCTTTTTAAGAAATGCTTATATACTTGGAATTGGTTAATTAGTTCATTTATTACTGAGTTCTGTAATTATCTGTTTCAGGTACATATATTGTATACAGCGTACAGAAAAAGGATAAATTCGTGTCTAAACCATATTTTAAAACTATATTATTTTCTTAACTTATTTTCCCTTGAGCAATAAGGACAGCCATTTCCTTTATGTCGGTTGGAGATGTTTCTCATTCATGCCCTTTCTCACAATTCCTTTTTATCGGAACTATATGTAACATCAAAAGGAGTTAATTTCCCATTTTTAGTTTCATGCCATTGTTTAGGCTTTCTTATTGCTAAGCTGTTATCCATATAGTGTTATCTCCTTTTTTTATATGCTAGTAGGGCTATAGATCATATAATTTGTTTACGCATTATAGCTATTTGATATACCTATTGGAGGTCACCATACCATGCTCCAAAAAGAAAAATGCACATTTAGACATAAAATTGACACATTTCGATTCTCTGTACATTAAGGAATTAGTTTGTATATTTGAGGAGATGTACGAGACAGGTGTGAATTTAGGGGAATCCAATATTTTCTATTCATATATGATAGAATGGAAATATATCCAAAAGGAGGAACAACAAATGAACTCAAACACAAAACAATTTATTTATGATATCCAGCAAAGAAAGAACAATTATATGGAAAATGTATTAATAGCCATACAACACCCTAAAAAAGAGCAATCTGAACAGGTCATTCAAAATATAGTAGAGAAGATGGATATGATGATTAGTTTAGTTACTACTTACATGGCTATTGAATCAGGATCTATGGAAGAATTAAAAGAACTTCAGGAAGAAATTATTCATGCTCAAGCATACATTCAAAAACGAAAATTTGAAGAAACACAGAGATAAAACCCTGTGTTTTTATTTGGTCGTCTATGACGCCAATCTGTTATAAATTAAATTAGATGTAATTTGATTATTGTTTTGGCATAATCCATACAATTTGTTGAATGCGTACAATATATGGCACCGTATCTTCAATGAGCAAATGATCTGGTTTCACATCTTTTAACTTTCCTCTTACATTACCTCTTACAGTTTCAATAACCACATGTTTACCAATTACTGATTGTAATGTCTGATATACGTAGGGATTGGGTGTACTTACCATATGTTGTTCATTCAAGTCATTTCCTTCCGAATAACTCATTCTATAAGACTCCTTTCTAACTTGCATTCTTTCTCCTAATATATGATATAAATCTTATAAATATGCTAGAAGGATAATTCATTATAGGAACGAAACTAACATTTTAATAAGGTTCCTTTTGCTAGTTAATAGGTGATGATATAGGGATATTTTGAATGTACATTCAGGTTGTTCTTTTCAAAATATGTATTATTTTAAATATGCCCTTTATTAGCATACTGCTCATACTTTTTTTGAGATTCTTTCGTAATACGTGCGTTAAGTAAAATCGCTACCAACAAAAACACTCCATATTCCCCCCCTGTAGCTCCTATGATAATCACACTACTACAAACAAGTACAATTAATAGGAGAAACGAAACTAAAGAAATACGTTCATAGTTCTTTGACATCTTCTCGTATTTTATGCGTTGTTTCCTTGCATACATCTAAATTCCTCCTTAAAATTATCAATTTTCCTATAAAATAAATCTCGCCCTTAAAAAGAAAACAATCTATCGGTTCAAATAATTAATTTTTTTAAGCAACTAATTTATATAACGTAAAAAGAAATACTACCAATATTAAGCTTTCCGCTATGATAATCCAGACCCTCTCCTTTCTTTTAATCCCATCGCATCCGATGATATGTATATCCTATTATTATCAACAGAAAACAAAAAGGATTATCCCTTTTCGTAAAGGATCATCCTTTTCTTCATTCAACAATTTTTAGGTATTCTTGATTAATTAAAATAACAGCCGGTCCATCTACAACAATTCTACCAACTTCAATTTTTTCATAAGACTCAATCTTAATAGAAGTAATCCCTTTCCGCTTCTTTAACTCGTTACTTAATTCTTGCGTTGGCATGCGTTTCATATCTTCACTCCTTCTTATTGTTTCATTTCATCTTATTATGTTAAATAAATTGTAACAATGGGTTCTAGTTCTAGAAATCCCATCAATTTGTATCGTTGACCATATATTTAGATGTTACCAACTCGCGCATCTCTTTTATGAAAAGAAGATAAACAATTACTATTCACTGTCTCAGTAAATGTAGAAAATTCTTAAAGATAGAGATGAGATTGATTATTTTTTCTTCTAGAAATAATGACTTAGATATATATACCTAAAACAATGAAAGCCCTACCTCTCTTTCATCCTTACGGCTCCTTGTCCGTGCCAGTGTGAATCAGGATTGCAAAAATCAAGTGACTATTTGATCGAGTTATTTGATGAAACTTCGAACGTTCGTAAAAGAAATGTAAAAATAAAAATGGATTAGATTGAAGTAATAACAAAAGAGGTTCCTACTCTAAAAGTGAGTTGAAGAAGTTGAATGTCTTTGAAATGATTTACTTTTAATAATCATCATATTCCCGAAAAATTCAGGATATTTTCGGGGGATGTAATACATTATCTATAATGAACCTTAACAGAAACTTTTTAATTGATTTTCAGTGATCCCTTTAATTAATCCCAGTTCACTAATCAAAAATTCATGTGCGTTATCCAACATTTTTTTTTCGCTTGTATTCAGTGCTTTTTCTTTTTTCATACGCATTAGATCACGTACAACTTCAGCACCTTCTTGTATTTCACCCGTTTTTATTTTGTCCGTGTTCACTTTATACCTTTGTTTCCACGGCAGTAATTCATCTGATTCTCCATGCTGAAAAATGTGTATAATGTGTTTTAATGCAAGTATATCAGTAACTGGGCGTATACTCGAACTTAATATTTTACCCATAGGAATCATGACTTGCATATTACTGATTGACATTTTTATAACAAAATACTGTTGTTTTTTCCCTGAGAATTCTTTTTCTTCTATGGCTTCAATTATACCTGCTCCGTGCATTGGATAAACAATGTTATCGCCAATTTGAAACATATAATCCACCTCCATATATGGTAACCTTCTTAACCTTAACATATATGTGATTTTTTATCAAATATTTTATAATATCATAAAATTATTTTTAGTGTCAACTACTTTTTTCTTTAAAAATTAAATCAAATAAAAACACCCCCAAAACAATAGGGAGTGTGTCAGATTTCCCATAAAGGGAAGGGGAATTTCCCCGCTTATATTCTGAAATCTCTACTCATTAACGTAGATCAGTTTTCCCTTGAAAACGACCAAATCGATCCCGTATTTTTTTCAATCTTGTGTGGTATTCCAAAATCTCAATTCTTGCTTTTTCAGCTAGAGGTGCAATGGGTCGTAAGTCTTTTAACCCCCAATAATCAACCACTACATCAAGTACTTGATCAAAATATTGTAGTGGTCCATAATTCGCTTCTTTTGCAATTACAGCCATTCTATTTTCAAAATCAGGCATGACGGCACTTAAGCAAATTAAACATACCTTTACTGGCACTCGCTGGTTTATCGAAGGTGACATAAAGGGATTCTTTGATATTATTGACCATCACACTCTTATCAACATCTTGAGTAGAGGAATCGAGGATGAAAAATTTATCAACTTGATTTGGAAATTTCTACGTGCTGGTTATGTGGAAGACTGGGTATTTCATAAAACATTCAGTGGAACTCCACAAGGTGGTATTATTAGCCCAACTCTCTCTAATATTTACCTTAATGAATTGGATAAATACATTGAAGAATATACATCGATATTCAATAAAGGTGATAAACGCAGACATAATCTAACCTACCATAATCTAGCATCGAAAATAACTTATCATAAACATAAGAATAAACGTGAATGGTCAAATTTAAACAAAGAAACTAGAGCTGTAAGAGCCAATGAATTGAAAGAACTCTACAAAAAGTTAATCAAACATGACAGTAAGGATCTGTTTGATCCGAATTATCGTAGAATGAAATATGTGAGATATGCAGATGATTTTCTTATTGGTGTTATAGCAAGCAAAGAAGAGGTAGAAGAAATCAAGAAGGATTTAACGATTTTTCTAGCTGATAAACTAAAACTTGAACTAAGTGCGGAAAAGACGCTGATTACACATAGCAAAAAGAATGCGAGATTTCTTGGGTATGACATAAGAGTAGCTAGGGATTGGCAAACAATGAAAATGCCTAACGGCACACAAAAAAGGAAATTTAATTTTCAAGCCAAACTCTTTGTTCCTCACGAAAAATACATCAAAAAACTCATTGACCTTAGTGCATTAAGCCTCGGGAAAAATAATCAATGGAAACCGATTCATAGACCGTATTTACTCCATAATGATGACATAGAAATCATAAGACAATACAATGCCGAAATAAGAGGACTGTACAATTATTATCGACTAGCTAGTAATGTGCATGTTCTGCACTCTTTCCGTCAAACCATGAAATACAGCATGATAAAAACTTATGCTAATAAATATAAAAGTACCGTTAGCAAGAAAATCAATAAATTTTCTATAAACGGAAACTTTGGTATTCGCTACAAGACGAAAGATGGGCAACGTATTGCATACTTCATAGAACAAAAAATGGAGAATAATACAAAGACTAATTATGAAGAGGTTGATATAGAACCGATTACAGTTCAATTTGGTGGCAAAACAAGTCTCATTGAACGCCTTTTAGCTGAAAAATGTGAATGGTGTGGTATAGATAATGTTCCATTAGAAATGCACCATGACTTACACAATGGGAAGTTAGATTGATAAATGGAAAGCCGTATACTCTGAGAGGAGTACGTACGGTTTGGAGGGGCGTTCTTGGAAACCTGCTTAAGAAACTAAGTAAATGTGATGAAATATTTTGGTGGCTCATTTTCTGAAACAATGCCATCCTAGACCTAGGTGTCAATATACGTTCTCCATCGATACCCGCTGTGCGCTTCCCACGGTTTATTTGTGTAACTCTTTTAATTGATAACAATAGATTCGCTTTGCTTCGAAGTATAAGGCGTTGTAATTTTCTCACTCTTCTACTTTGATTTTGGTGTTTGGCACGAAAAATTCGTTGTCGTAACTTCCTTACATACCTTTCGATTTCTTTCCACTGGATTGTAAAACAATCTGTAAGTGAAGGAATAGCCGACGCCTTGTGAGCTGTATCCATAACTAGATTCCTTCCTTTCCGCAAAAGTTTCTTTCCGCTTTTTTTCGTGTTGAAGACCTGTTGGAAGTCTGCACCCTTTCGGGTTGCATCATTAAGGTTTTTTTCCTTGAATGCTATTCGCACAGTTATGAGTTCCTGTTATCTTTCGACTTTGCGACTTTCGCTTTTTCCAACATCCCATACCCTCTATAACGTCATTCTGCCTTACGACATCCTTACTGTACAACGTACAGATTATATAGGGCTTACCAAGTTCCACTTCTAATAGATACGATGAGGGAAGGTATCTTCTACTACTCCGGCGGATATGTAGGTTGTCCCTCAGCGGCATACAAAGTCCACTTTTCTCATCCGCAATCCCAATGTATCAACGTCTTTCATTAGGTTCATAGTAACGAAGCTTAAGAAAATTCACTGTCGTTTACCTTTCTCATCTTTCCCTAGAACGGATTGAATGTACGTTCATCGCTTCCTTATGCATCCCCTCATGCAACCAACCCTGCCATTACTAGCAACGCTGTTTCGGGTGGAAATATTCTTGACAACTAGAATAGCGTATCCCTATGGATACGCACTATTATGAAGCGACTTCTTGTCGCGCCTGTATCTCTATATTCACTTGCGTTCCATTGTCCAATGTTGCTAATAAGTCTAATATGGATAACTTATCATCTCCATAAGATTTATGAAGATGTGGATCTTCTAGTTGTAGAGATACAATAGGAGCATTTAAAGATTCTTCTAGGATAGGGTTTAGAAATCCATTTATTCGTTTCCCTTCGTTCTAAATAACTGTTTAAAAGCGAAATCAATCCGTAAATTTACTAATTTTGTGGTCATGGGTTTCCTCTTCCTGTCTTCAGTTATTCTTATTATTTTATACTGTAATTCTTTATATAAGCAAATACTACTTTTACCATTATAGCTCCAATTCATTACAGTATACATCTAACTCCGTAAAACAATTTTGTAAATCCGCTTCAAAATCGATTTTATGAATTATGCTATCTACCTTTTTTTCTAAATCTGAAATTTTGTTGTAAGGAACATAAAATATATATTCTCCTGAACGTTGTTCCATATTGTATTGTCATGTGAAAAGGATTCGATATTCTTTCGAGCTTTCCCCTTTCTTTGTACAAATTTATTGTTGTTTTCCACACGTAACGATATATGAATAGTGGCTGTTTGTTCTTTAATTTATTCGCTTTTTTCGGTTTGCTTATTTTTTCGTACATATAAAACTGCCTGTTAGCTAAATAAAGAACAATGAATGCTGTATACATGTTGACCATAATTTATATAATATATATTTGAAAATGTGAAATAGGGCTTAACTGTATGATTCTACTTTGGTTTTCATAGGTGCTTTTCTTATACTTACATTTGGAAAGCTCATATACTGTAGTGTAATTATTTAGAAAAGTTGTTTTTTATATAAGGTAGGTGAGAACCATGAGCAAATTTAAAAAGAATAGTTGTATACCGTTTCAATGTTGTTTCCCTTTACCTGAAATCGGTCCATCAGGCTCGACAGGTCCAACGGGAGCAACAGGTTCAACGGGAGCAACAGGTCCATCAGGCGCGACAGGCCCATCAGGTGGTCCACCAGGTCCAACGGGAGCAACAGGTCCATCAGGCGCGACAGGCCCATCAGGCGGTCCACCAGGTCCAACGGGAGTAACAGGTCCATCAGGCGCGACAGGCCCATCAGGTGGTCCACCAGGTCCAACGGGAGCAACAGGTCCATCAGGCGCGACAGGCCCATCAGGTGGTCCACCAGGTCCAACGGGAGCAACAGGTCCATCAGGCGCGACAGGCCCATCAGGTGGTCCACCAGGTCCAACGGGAGCAACAGGTCCATCAGGCGCGACAGGCCCATCAGGTGGTCCACCAGGTCCAACGGGAGCAACAGGTCCATCAGGCGCGACAGGTGGAGTATTAGATTTTGCGGATTTTTATGCATTGATGCCCCCTGATAATGCTGCAACAGTTGCAGTCGGTGGTGACGTTGATTTTCCAAGAGACGGACCTTTTAGTGGAGCGGGGATTACACGTACTGGTGCTGACACATTTAATTTGGCTGCAATCGGTAGTTATCAGGTCTTATTTCAGGTGAGTGTGACCGAATCGGGTCAACTAGTTTTAACTCTTAATTCCGGAGCAGGAGCTGTTGAATTAGCTTATACGGTAGCTGGTCGAGCAACTGGTACTTCTCAGATAGTAGGAATGGCCCTTGTGCAAACATCAGTCATCAATTCAATACTTACTGTACGAAATCCTGCTAGCGAATTCACAGCACTAACCATTACTCCTTTGGCTGGAGGAACACAGTCTGTTTCAGCACATCTTATTATTACGCGACTTAGATAAAAGCGAAGAATAGAATAGGTTGTAGGCTATAGCCATCAATTTAAGGAAAAAAATATAAAAGTCCCTTTAATTTTTTTGAAGGGATTTTTGTATTTTTTTAGATATAGTAATTTCTGCTAACGGAAACTATGTAAAAAACTAAATCTATGCTAGTTTTTTGTTAATGGATGTTCTAATCTCTTTATTTATAATGTTTGGAATGTATACTTTTAATAGTGATTTTGAGAAAACGGGTGAATGGATATAATTTCAATAAAACCAAGAAAAGGAAATAAAAGTAAAATAATAATTATAAATTCACTTTCATATTCCACTATATCTCCTGTCATAAGCCAGCCATCTATGGTAAATGAACTTGGAGCATTAATATAGCCAATCATTGTAGACATTGATTAAATTTGTAACATTCCCTTCACAACTCTTGACTCCATATTTTTTATCGCTTAGTTTAATCTACAAAGAATCATTCGATTTAAATTGTGAATATAAACCTCCTAATTCTGACAACCCATACATTTGTATAATTTTAACACAAGGGAATATTTCGTTTATTTTACCTAGCGTAGTCTCAAGCATAACTTCTGATCCATAAGAAATAGTCTGCGAACTATTTAAATTATATTTTTTATAAACCTTACTCAGTATAAGTAAATTTATAAAGGTTGGAGATGCAGGTAATGCTTGTACTTGATGTTTCTCAATCATATTACATACTCGATTAGGGGTACGATCATCAATAATTACCAAACACCCTAGGCTAGAAAGAATTTGGAAAAGCGTATTAACTCCCCCAATATGATCAAATAACATAAATGGTATAACCCGTTTTGCACTTCTTGCAACGCTGTACTTCTTTTGAAGTAATGTAAAATCATGTACAATTGCTTTACTGTGTCCTGTTGTGCCAGATGAAAACAATACTAATCCGGGATGTTTTAACTTTTTCAGTTGTAATAACAATTCATTTTGAATGTAATCTCTTTGCATATTGATTATTTCAAAATTTCCACTTTCAACTTTAATTACATTTTCTAATTCAACAATTTCATAGTATTCTTTCTTCTTGCTGTCAACCAAAGAATTTAAGATTGGTACTACTGTACAACCTAACTCAATAAGTGCTAAAAACATTGCTATGGAGTATGGAGAATAGTCCGCTTCTAAAGAGATAATTTTATACTACATCTTTCCATGTTCCTTTAATTCACTTATATAAATCATTGTTTGATTTAGTAACCAATCATATGTGTATGTTTTATCCTCCAAAACAATAGCATCACATTCTTTGTTTAGTTCAAACCTTTCTAACGAAAAATCAATATGCATACTAGACTGTCCCCTTTGTAAAGGACATTTTTAAAAAAAGTTAGGCAACATCAAGAAAATGATTTTTGTATCCAACAGGTGTCATCTTCTTTAAATTCTATTGATATCTATAGTGTTTATAGTACGTCATATAGCTCTTAATCTCTTGTTTCAACTCAGTAAAAGACTCGCAAGGTTTTATATGTGCTTCACCTTTCAGATGACCAAAAAATGATTCTTGTGGAGCGTTATCCCAACACTTTCCTCATCTTGACATAGATTGTCCGAGGTTTAATGTTATCTGTTCTGAAACATGGCAAGCTAAAATTTCATTGGCTGAGCCATCTGAAATTGTAGATAAATAAGCTCTTTTATTCTTACCGTAAACTAAATAAGTGATATCTGTAAGAAGCGTTTTTCCTGAGGTGTTTTGTTAAAATTCTCGATCTAATTGATTCATCATTACTCGATGTTCTTTTGTTTCTTTCAGCATTCTTTTATAAGGATTTGCTATCCACATCAGACAGACAATCTCATATTTCTTCATGATTATACGGATACGCTTTAAATTGTGGACAACTTGAAAATGACCCGCCAATGTCATTTTTATTTGACGAGCCTCTTTCTTTCGATTTCTAAATCGAAGTGCTTTTAATATAATTTGTTTCACGATTTCATCTTGATCTTTCTTTTGTTTCCGTTGTTCTTGAGGTGAAATGAAAAAATAATTATAGTATTCCGAACTGGATTCAGCAGCTACTTTACACAAGTAACTCACCATATTTCGTAAGTTATATTTTATGATGAAAGAACGAAACAGGATATATTTCTAACTAGGTGGCAACGTTATTTCCTTCCCATCCTCCCTTCCATTTGTTTGATCTTTTTTAACAATTCACTTTCTGCCTTTAGTACGTTCCGTTCGGCTTGAGCATACTTCTCTTCTAACGTAAGCACACTCTCAAGAGTTCTTACGGCGTTTTGGTTGCGTGTATCTCGCAAATTGAGACGAATATTTATGGATAAAGATACTCGTCATGTTGTAAATCTTAGTGATTGTAAAAAGGTGCATGCCCATAAAGAATCGTTTTATAATAAAGATTGATAAACAATTAATCTTTCATACGTTTTCACTACTTTTTAATTTTGTTATTGAGAGAAAAAACTTAAAAGATGAATGGTATGTTATACAGACTAACAACGTATTTAGATGTAAGATCTAAGATGTTAGATTAAGTACTTGAAAAAAATATATAGTTGATGAGATAGCCGTAAACGACAATCCCCAACAAGATTACTGTACATTAGCTATGATGGGTTAGACCTTATTTTTGGAAACAGTATACAGCTCCAAGGGAAGAGGCGATAAACATGCAGTCAACGGAAGCGCATATGAAGGAAAAACAACGTAGAGAAAAAATAGAAATAATATTCAGCCACACGGTAAAAGGAGAGAGTTATTTTCACGGTTCTTCTTATAAATGGAAAAACATTGTATATCAAAATTATAATAGAATATAACAAAAAGAGTTGGAAATTGAACAAATTATTTCGAAAATGGAATAAGAAGGGGTTCGTTTTGCGCAGCACCGTTCACTCATACACTATCCCGTCATTGATTTTATTAAATATATAGCTAAGGTTTATAAGGAAACCATTGAAATACAATAACCATGATTATATTTTTAAAATAAATAATTATATTCAAAGAAAACCTTTACAAAAAGTTTATTTTTGAACATTGTTAACAAAAAGCTCAAAAACTCATTCAAATATTTTTTATTCAAAATACTATTCGTTTTTGTTATAATAACAACCATAACGTATTCTAGTCGTTTGTATATCTTCAGATTTTGTAAAATTTATTACACAAAAAGACAACTCTTAATTAGAGTTGTCTTTTATTTTTTCTCGATATACATAATACTGTTCTGGTGCAAAAACTCCAAGATTCTTACACCTGGAGAAAAAGTAGGACCTCTCATATTCCTTCATTATTTTATAAAACGCATTTTTCTTTCGCTCTAACATTTCCATAAATATAATAGCTGTTATTTCCCCACTTTTCCATTTAGAATAAGTTTCTTCTATATTAATTATGATAATAGATGGTTTTAATGCTACTGTTGGTTCAACCTTACTTATTTTGCGGTCTATGACAACTACCCTGTCACTACCCCATTTAGTAAGAAAGAAGATTTAGAGAAAGCTAAAAAGTACTATGATGAGTTAGGAAACTCAGCTCCAATACTATGCTTCATATATAGGCTAAAGGAGATTTCCTTTCACAGATAAATGGTGATATAAAAAATAAAGAGTTTAATAAATATAAAGAAGTTATGGATAAAACCATTAAGTAGGTTAATGAATTCGCTTTCATTTTTCGGGAAATATGATAAAATTGTATTTGGATAGAAGTCCAATACATATTATTAAAAGTAAAGTGGTTTAAGTCGGAGGAAGGCACCTTAAGGTGTCTTTTCTTTATGAAAAAATCCCCACACAAGGTGCAGGGATTTTTATGCTACGAATATATAAAACTGACTATTTAATATATAGTGAAGTACGCCACGTATCTCTTGGATAGTTTATTGAAGTCTTTTGATATTCAAAAGTCCCTTCTTGATGATTTGATGCATCCCATTTATATTCCCAACCTACAATAGGATTACCACCAATTATTTGTGAACCAATACTTTTCACATCAAATCCATTCATTTTCGCAAAAGGAAACTGGCCATACCCTATTTCTTTTGTGTAAACATATAAGTAACTTCCCCCATGATCTTTAGTTGTACTAAAACTATTAGGATTAATGTATTCAACTCCACCCAATTGTGACTCTACTTTTACTACACTTAAAGAAGTTAGAGGTGCCGCTGGCCCTGCAGATGCCTCCGATGCCATTCCTAAACCAACTACCGCTGCCATTGCTAATGATGATATCCCTAATATAACTTTTTTAAATATATAAACATCCCCTTCTTTTATATAGGTACAAGTTTGATATTAACAGAATTTTATAAGGATAATCATTATTTTGAAAATGTTAACAAATTATACTTTTTTAGATATGTAATTTAGCATATTGATTGACATGTATGAAAATATATTCGTTGCTTTCAAGATAAAAAACTCCTTAATAGGATAACGTCCCATCGCCATCAAGCTAAGGTTTTGAAGTACCCCCAAAATGAAAATTCTCTTTCTCTACAGTTAGTTATCTTGAGAAATTAGCTCATTTTTTTGTTTTTGGGTGTAACTTTGGAAAAAAGTTTGATTAAAATTAATCGAACCGAACCCTCGATAATCCGATTTTTTATTTCCGCCAAAAAGTTGAACAGGCTGCCTTATCCAAAATATTAAATTCGATTATTTTCTCAAGTAATGAGAAATCAATCGGACTATCTCACTGGATACGTACCAACTGCTTGGTGTGATCATAGCCAGCCTGCACAATCCCCTCAGAAAATTGATTAATCCCTGCCTTTTCAGGTGCAAAAGCCAAATGATGTTTGGCTACGCTAAAACCAATAATGAATGTACCGTGATCGGTAAACATAGGCTGATTCCACGCAATTTTCGGCATTGAATTTGGAAATTTCTTGGTTACCCAAACCAAAACTTCTCCCGTTCGGTCCCGATGTTGCGGGTTATCAATATGCGCTAAATATTTTGTGAAAACTTCCATGTCATTTTCTCCTAAAATAAAAATTATTTTTGAACGATGTAATTTTTCATGCCTCCATTCACAACTTCATCCGTATCTATGACAGGATACTTAAACACCTCAAAAATCGACTTTTATTCAGCCATAGTTTTTTTCTTCTTCTTCAATTTCGACAAAGTCCGCAGACTCTTTTTTAAGTTTAACTTTTTCTATATGCACAATTGTTTTATAATCTAACCTCATTGTGTGTATATATAATAACGCTGTTTAATTTTGTTCTTAAAGATGCAGCAACTACAAACTGATAAGATGCACTAACTTCGAGAAGAAAACCCGCTACATAAGCATCAAATCCACGGGAGAAAATATCTATTGTAAGAATTGGAACTTTTTCATGTTACTGCTCCCCGTTTTTAAAAGTCAACTATTGATACAAATTTGTTCTTTCTCTTTATGTTGTTTTTTATCTATTGCAAACGAATAATAAGATAATGCCAATGCTATTATAACCATCACTCCACCAATCCAGCTTAGATTTAAAGTTGATGTGTATTTAATTACCATTCCTCCTATACCAGCTGCTATGGACATACCAATATTCATCACCGTTATATTAAAGCTCAACAAAATTTCTGAGGTCTGTGGTTTCAATGAAATCATATAAACATGCATTGCAGGTGTTGTTGTCCAAGTAGCTAACGCCCAAATTATAATGATAAGCAAAATAGCAATTGTTGAGTTTAAAAATGGCCTCATTAAAAATAAAGATATGGCATTAACGATTAAACTACAGGTAATGACTTTAACCGATCCCCAATTGTCTGCCATTACTCCACCAACTTGAGTACCTATAAAAGCAAAAATACCCAATGAAAATAATGATATACTAATCAACTCAATTGTAAAATTTGCCCCCTGACTCAAGATTGGCGAAATATATGCAAAGACCAAGGTATATCCCAATATCCAAAATACAGTTGTTAAAAGTCCTGCTATAACCTTCTTGTCTTTTATTACCAATAATTGTTTTTTCAGTGGAATTGAGTTTTCTGCTTCTAATTTGGGAACTAACCTGTTTAACAAGAGCAAATTTATAAGCGTTAATCCTCCAATAATGAGATAAATATAATGCCAGTCTATATACGCAGCAGTTAGAGTCCCAATAGGTACCCCAAATGCTAGTGATATAGTAAAACCTGTAGTAACTGTGGCCATCGCTTTACCTTTTTTGTCAGGAGATGCTAGGTGAGCAGCATAGTTTGTTGCGACAACCGTGAACAATCCGCCACTCATCGCCAATATAATCCGTGATAGCATCGCCAGAATAAAGTTGGAACTTAAAAATGCAATTAGATTTCCAATGAAAAAGATGAACAAAGAAATTGAAAGAACCTTTTTTCTATCCCATTTAGCTGTTAATAACACTAAAAAGAACGCTCCTAATGCATAGAAAATGGAATATATTGAAATTAATTGTCCTGCCGCTGATATTGAAACATCTAAATCTTTAGCAATAATTTCTAGAACACCAGAAACAACAAATTCTGCGGTTCCAGTTAAGAATGCCCCTAACGCTAAAAGATATATCATTAATTTATTCATAAATTCATCTCCCACTAATTTCTTTTTCTTTCCCTAGTTTAAAACACATGTTATCATGAGTAAAATTGATATTTTTAATATAGGAGATGAGTAAAAACTCATGACAATTGCGCGTTTCGAAGTTTTTTCTAAAGTTGTCGAGCTTAGCAGTTTTACGAAAGCAGCCAAAGCCCTGCACATAACACAGTCGGCTGTCAGCCATGCCATCGCTAGTCTTGAAAGTGAATGGGCAGTTAATCTTTTAATCAGAGAAAAAGGAAAAGATTTAGCTCTTACTGAAATTGGAACTAAAATTTTAATTCAGGTCCGTGAAATTTTAAACAGAATGGAACATATTAATCAGGAAATAGCCTTACAAGCGAATTTAGAAATAGGAACGATTCGCATTGGAAGTTTTACAAGTGCATCAGCATGTCTTTTACCGAAAATCATTTCAAAGTTTCATAGGAAATATCCCAAAATTGAATTGAAATTATTTGAAGGATCCTATGAAGAAATTATTGAATGGCTTAAAACGGGGGTAATTGATGTCGGATTTATAATTGAACATGATTTAGATTGTGAATTTGATACCGTTCCACTTATTGAAGATACAATAGCTGTAGCATTCCCGGATAACGGAAGATTCTTAGGGAAAGACGTTATTCAAATTGAGGATTTGAATAACGAACCGTTGATTATGCCAAAAGGAATGTATCAATTATATATAGAGGCAATTTTTAAGAAAGCGAAGGTACAGCCTAATGTACGCTTTGAAGTGCAGGATTGTAATACGATTGCAAACATGGTTAATGAAGGTCTTGGGGTTACAGTTGGTTCAGAGCTATTTCTTAAAACTCAGCCAAATATTTACACAAAAAGGTTACAATTAGCAAGTTTAAGGAAAATAGCATTAGCTTGTATGTCAAAACAGGACACACCCCCGGCAGTTCAATCCTTTTTAAAAGTAGCAACCGAGGTTTATAGTCTTTCATAATTTTACTCTAATTTATTATTGGAGATTCACATTACTATAAATGCTTTAATAGGAATCCATTTTGAATGATGACTTGGTTTGATCGGAATTTACGTCTTCCTTTCAAACCAAAATAAGTCCATTTCTAAAAAAGTATTTTAAAAAGTTCTCCAATTTTATATTTTAAAAAAGACATTTAATTTCTGCTATCTTACCTAATCTTATTATAAATTCAGCCCATTTATTTCTGGTTGATCATTCTGCTTATTCCATATAATGACCCGTTTATTAAACAAGAACAATCCTGCATTTCAAGCAGGATTTTTGATCAAACTTTTTTATAAACGTTACGACTTTCCATTCGTTATCAAGACCTAATTACTAAAAAATGTTTAAAATAAACTCCTCTAACATATCTAATATGTTAGAGGAGTTTTTAAATAAATTAATTACAAAACGTTCACTTTTATTGACACTATAACCTTTGCTTTTGTGGTTATTAGCATTCATACTTACAAGTACCTTAGATACCTTTTCCTTAAACAATCTTGGCTCTAAATTCAAAAGGACTACAGTTATTTAATTTCTCTTGAAATTGGTTTCTCATTTAAATTACTATGTTTTATTGAATAAACGAAATATATTATTACTCCAATAGTTATCCAAATGCAGAAGTACAACCATGTTCTTAATGGTAAATTTAACATCAAAAATACACAACTTGCAATTGAAATGATTGGCAATATAGGTACAAATGGTACCCTAAAGCCGCGCTTAAAATTCGGATGAGTTTTGCGAAGGATAATAACTGATACTCCCACCATTGAATACGTTACCAAACCACTAATATTAACTAAATTCGCTAATTCTTTTAAATCAATAAACCCAGCTATAAAAGAACTTCCTATTCCCACCAAGCCTATTGTAAAAGTCGGTTCTCCAGTATTCTTATTAATTTTCGCGAGTGATTTGGGTAACAGTCCATCACGACCCATTGCAAAGAATACTCGTGTTGCTGCATACATAGAAGAGAAAATAACAGCCATAAGACCAATGACAGCTCCTACAGCAATTACACCAGCGACCTTACCTTGTCCTACTACTTCCATTACATAAGCCATTGCTTCAGGTACATTTAATTCTTTATAGGAAACCATCCCTGTCATAACAAGGCACACAACTTCTTGATCTGACTTGTTGTGATTCTTTTTTCAAGTATCGTACCTGAAATAATGAAATCACAACCTTTTTTATAACGTTCACACAAATAGTTCGTTTTACCTATTATTACTCTCTCTTGGCATAAAGGACATTTACCTACCGTACGATCATCTGTGTTTGGGAATTCAAAACAAATGCTAAGGTCCGGCTTTAATCTAATTGCAGCTGTGAATTCTCCTTTTTCCCCACTAAAACCATTAATGAAGTCTGTTACATTATTATTCACTAGTTTTTTAATCTGGCTATCGGATAATTTCTTGCCTTTAATTTTGGCTGGCAACATAAAATCGCATCCGTTTTGATGTTCTGAGCACCCAAAAAACGTTTTGCGGTTTAGAATTTGTCCCTTCTGACACTTTGGACACTGACCTAGCGATAATTCTTCAACTGTAGGCAAACTAAAGCTGATTTCACCGTTAATAAATGCTAGATAAGCAGAAAACTCTTTGCCATTAGATTTAAATCCTTTTATAATGTACGTTTTATTCTCTTCAAACAGTTTTTTAACTTGTGCTGCAGGAATCGCTTTTTCTTTTATTTTTTGGCAAGACAATATTACAGTTCGGGTGATTGCTGCAACCGAAAAATTCCCCCCTATCTAAAATAATTCCATTTCTACAAGGACATTGGCAAACCTCTATTTGTTGCTTCCAGGTCTCTATTAGATTGTACGAAATGGTATCAGGAATTTTTATAATCTCTTGCGTTATTTTTTGTACAAACGCATTTGTATGTAAAATGAAGTCTTCATAACTCATTTCATTCTTTTCAATACGGTATATCATCCCTTCCATTTCAGCTGTGTATTGGATCTTTGACTTGTTGGACAGGAAATTGTTCAATAAAAGCACGACCAATTGGAGTTGTAGTAATTTTCCTTTTTTCAATGGCTATATAGTTCTTCTCATTTAAAGCTGGGATAAAAGTCGCTTCGGTTGCAACGGTTCCAATTCGCTTTCCTTTCATCAGTTCTTTTAAATGTTCGTCATCAATTTTGCGTCCAGCTGTTTCCATGAAAGTCAGAATTGAGCTTTCTGTGTGTAGCGCGGGTTTCTTTGTTTTGGATTCAAGTAACTCAAAATCGCAGATTTGAAGTTCATGTCCTTTCTGCAGAATAGGAATTTTAAATGCTTCCACACTTTCTTCTTCTTTTTCCTCTTGAAATACTTCTAGAAACCCTTTTTCCCTAAGTACACTTTCTTTTGTTTGATAGATATCACCCATCGAGTCAATAAGCGATACGTCTCTTACTAGATACACTGCAGGACTCATGAAATTACCCACAAAGCGTTTTACTACAAGATCATATAGCTGTTTTTCAATGTCTGGACGGTCTCCCCCGTTATATTGTTTTGTTGTCGGAATGATAGCAAAATGGCTTGATACAAGCTCATCATTGAATGTTTTATGTTTTGTATTAATTGCCTCGATATCTACTAGTTGTACCAATGACGAATAGTGACTCGTTGCTAATGAGTGCATAACACCTTTCACACGCTCTACTTGTTCTGTAGGTAAATGCCTAGAAGAAGAATGTGGATAGGTAATAAATCCTTCTTCATACAAGTTCTGAATATGTTTTCTTGCGGTTTCTGCATTAATCTGCAGATGAGCATGAGCATCTTTGTATAAATCCGTTAAGTTATATAATAATTTAGGGTTCTTCTTTCGATTTCCTTCTTTAAATTCTTCCACCACGAGATATTGACCTTTCAAGTTTTCTCCCAAACTTCTTAATGGCGATGGGTTTAACACCTGGTTTTCTGTTTTCATAACCGGAGTAAGTCCTAAATCTGTTACTAGTTGCAGATGATAATAAGATTGCTCTCTATAATTTTCAATCGCTACCTCACGTTGTCGTATCTCATTTAATAAACACATCTGTACACGTCCAGAGGATAGCAAGAACTTATTCTGTGCTAATTTCGTTGTACATCCCCTCGTTATGTTCATACCTAATAGATAGTCCAAGTACTGTCTTGCTTTAGCAGAATACGCCAGTCCATCGTATTTTGATGCGCTTTCTAATCGATTGAGAGCTACCTCTAGTTCTGCCGCTTCATAAGAGGATTTATATACACGAGATTGCTTTTTATTCACTCCTGCATATTCGTATACTTCCCTATAGATTAACTCTCCTTCGCGGTCCGCGTCACATATGTTAACCGCATGGTCAACATCATGTCGTTGCAGCAGTTTAACAAGTATTTGTAATTGTTCAGCATTTTCTTGTTTCACCTTATAAGCTGACTGATAAATTAAAGGTAAATGCTCTAACATAAACTTCGGTGTTATCTGTAATCTTATGGTGTTCATAGTACAATAACATGAGGTTTGATAACGCCCTTCTGTCTTCGTTTTGTCCCCAAGTAAAAAAGTTCTTTACTAATAATTATTGAAATTCTATATTTCCTGACTAAATAAAGAATTTTTTTACTCATTATTTCAAGAGAAAATTAGGTCTAAAGTTTAACTTGAGTAAAGAACTTTTTTCTTTTGGATTTTTATGCTTCATATTTTTTTAACAATTACAATACCTGACATAAAAAGTACCTTCATCTATAAAAGAGTATTCTTTTACCTGTAAGTTGTAAAACGTACCTTATGGCTTACGAAATATTAATGATAAATAATTTTCCCAGCCCAAAATAACCTAAAATATCGAATCTTCCTTTATATACTTTTATCTATTTTAACGAATTCCCCAAAAGAATTCTCCTTCCTCAAGCGTGTAAAGGGCGTAGCCCAACGGTAGGTGGGAGATGAATTTCGGTTTGGCATAGCCAAAAACTTTTGATAAACTAGCTATATGAAGTTCTTTGATAACTTGATATATGAGGTTGCAGGAAGAAAATAGAGTGCGAAAACCAAGCCATTCGGTTCCTGCGTAAAATATCAACCGTACCAAAAGAGCGTCCAAGCGTTGGACATCTAGGGGTGGAACACCCCGAAGTAACGCTCAGGGAGACGAAAGGGTACTTTCGTCGTGGAACTGAGAAGCTCCCACTTCAAGCTTTGCTAAGTGGCGAGTAGTTCACATAAGATAATATCAACTTCGATGTATTTATTACTACTCCTTTATGAATCAGTATCTTTTTATATAATTACATTTTTAGAATCCTGTTTTCTTATATAGTAAAAAACAAAGCAATCGCTGGACACGATCGCTTTGTTTTTTCTATTCATATCGTAGTGCTTGAATTGGGTCAAGTTTAGACGCTTTATTCGCCGGAAATACACCGAATACAACTCCAACTAATAAAGAGAAAACAAATGATAACAGCATAACCGGTATAGAGTACGCTATTGTTGTACCTGTGGCTAGTGTAAATATTTGAGCACTGATTACCCCAATCCCTATTCCAATTATTCCACCGAACGAACTTAACACAACTGCTTCGATAAGGAATTGAAGCAGAATATTTTTACGCTTTGCTCCAATTGCTTTTCTAATGCCTATTTCTTTCGTACGTTCTGAAACTGATACGAGCATAATATTCATGATACCAATCCCGCCTACGATAAGAGAGATTGCTGCACTTCCGCCTAGCATTAATGTCATAGTATCATTGACTGATGACGCAGTTTCCATTAAATCTTTTGGACTTGATACACTATAACTATCAGTATCACCTAAGATTGAATGCATCGTTCTTTCAATGCGGGTCGATATGAAATTAATCATATCTTCATTTTTCACCTTCACATATGTTGTCCCAACATTCGTAGTAGCAGCTAAACGCTGTCCGGTGCTAAGAGGGACAATAATTGTACTATCTCCGCTTGTTCCTAATGAACTTCCCACTGATTCAAGAACCCCAACAACTTTATAGGATGTTCCGTTCACTTTTACTGATTTACCGACCGGGTCTCCTAAACCGAATAATGTTTGTGCTGTGTCTGAACCAAGTACTGCAATTTTTGAATGATTCCCCTGATCTAAGTCTGCAATGAAACGACCAGATTGCAGCTTTAAATCGCGGACCTCTAAGTAAGAAGAAGTTGTTCCAATCATTGATACTTGTGTATTCGTTTTTTCATGTTTCACTGTTACTCTTCCTGACACTGTTGGTGCAATTGCTTTAATACCATCGATATCCTGAATTTGTTTTGCGTCCGTTTCTTTAAATGTAGCATCTGAATCCGTAACTGTTACAGTCAATACATTTGTACCTAAGCTGCCAATTTGATCTTGTACCTCTTTTGTCGATCCTTGTCCTATCGCAACCATGACTATAACAGAGGATACACCGATAATAATCCCTAGCATCGTTAAGAATGCTCTAACTTTATTTGCTCTAATGCTTTTCAGTGCCATTTTGAGTGTCTGCAAACCATTCACCTCCATTCTCATAGAGCTGTCCATCGTGAATCCGAACGACACGGCTTGCTTTCTTTGCAACATCTAAATCATGCGTAATAAGAATAATGGTATGCCCTTGCTCATTTAATGAATTCATAATTCCTAATATTTCTTTACTCGTTTTACTATCAAGTGCTCCAGTCGGTTCATCTGCTAGTAGAATAGGAGGCTGTCCAGCCAACGCACGTGCTATTGCAACACGTTGCTGTTGCCCACCCGACAATTGAGAAGGCAAATGATTCGCTCTATCTGCCAATCCTACTTTTCGTAATGCTTCTAATGCCGTTTCTCTTCGTTCTCCCGCTTTCATGCCTCGGTAAATGAGTGGAAGCTCGACATTCTCAACTGCTGTAAGCTTCGCTATAAGGTTGAAATTTTGAAAAATGAAACCGATTTTTTCATTTCGAATAGTTGCAAGTTGAGAGCTTTTCATTTTCCCTATCTCTTCATTATCTAGTAAGTATTCACCTGAATCCGGTCGATCTAAGCATCCGATCATGTTCATAAATGTTGATTTTCCAGAGCCTGATGGTCCTATGATAGAGATAAAATCCCCCTTTTGAATATCGAGGGAAACACTTTTTAGAGCCATTACTGTTTCGCCGCCAAGTTCGTAGACTTTCTTCATGTTCTTTATTTGAATAATTGGCTCTACCATAATATTAACGCCCTCCTTGTCCGCCGCCAGCTGGAGCTCCGCCGTTAGATCTTCCTCCAAACTCACCACCAGGTCTTCCTTGGAAATTGCCGCCACCAAATCCCTCTTGAGAGTTTCCGCCAGGCATCATCATAGGTCCTTGAGAAGAATTCCCTTTAGATTGAATTCTCGGTATTTGCACCGTATCTCCTTTTGCTAACCCTTTTGTAATTTCTACATGCGTATCATTTGAAATACCAGTTTCTACTGTCACTTTTTTTGTTGACTGTGTCGCATCGTCTGAAGATGTAGGAACTAGTACATATTTTTCATTTCCGTTTGTATGCACCGCTTCTACTGGAACGTATAATGCGTCTTCTTTACTTTCTATTGAGATACTTGCCTCAGTCGACATACCAATTTTCATATTTTTCGGATCTTCAATTTGTACAGTTACGTCAAATGTAGAAACGCCTTTTTCAGCTGTTCCTTTTGTTGCTACATTTGTTACCTTTCCGCTAAATGTTTCCTCTCCGAATGCACTTGCTGTTATTGTTACCGCTTGACCTTCTTTTACTTTCGGTACATCTAATTCATCAACACTAAGCGTTGTTTGCAAAGCGTTGTAATTTGTTATGTGTGCAATTGGATCCGCAGCCTGTACAGAATCACCGCTTGCAACAGAAAGACTTGTAATTGTCCCAGTTACTGGAACTTGCAAAATACTTCCATCTGTAAAGGTTACGAGTGTTGCACCTGCCTCTACAACATCACCTTCCTTCACACTAACACTATCAGCTGTCAAGCCACTTCCACCACTTGCTTTATCCGAACCTGCACTATTATTCCCTCTCGTTACAGGTGATGTATATCCATTTGCATCTTCCATACGAAGAAGAATTGTTCCTTGTGACGCTTTGCCGCCTTTTTTCGCACTAACTGATTTAATTTCCCCATCATATGGAGCCGTAACAACAGCACCATTTTTAAATATTACAAGTGTGTCACCTTTTTTTACTGTATCTCCAGCCGCTACACTTATACTATCCACAATAAGGATTGTATCTTTCGCTGTTACATCTTGATCTGTATTTGCTGTAACCGAACCCGATCCACTAACTGCTACTTCCAGTTTCCCTTGTTGCACTGTCGTTGTTTGAGATGCAGCCACAACACCTTGTGTTTTATCTGTTTTATGTAAAAAGAACCAAGTGCTTGCTCCTCCTATTACAACAATAATGGTTGAAATGATAATCCACTTTTTCAAAATTCTATTCTCCTTCCCATTGTTGAGTTTGCCCCGATTGTTCTTGCCCCGGCTGGAATTGACCATTACCATTACCCGGGAACATCTTATCGCGCCCTCTTGAGCCCATCTCTGAAAAATCCGGACTTTTACTTTGTTTGTAAGCTACATAGCCTACTCCGATAGCTGCACACGCACTAATCCCTAAATTTACTATGAGTAAAATTTGTATTAACTTTTGTTTCGTTTGTTCCATTTTTTATTCCACCTCGTATATTTTTTGATAAGCCCATTGTGACTTTCATTCCTTAACTTTTTCTTAAAAGTTCAACCTTACATGTAAAATCTCTTACGAAAGTTTTTTGCAATAAAAAAACAAAAAATTAGCCACACGATTTCACTGCAAAAGTTTATATAGTTCTTGCCAATTCCATATGTTACATCTATATAATAATAGAAAACAATTCATTTCATTACATCGCATCTTAATTCACTTGTTTAGTGTGGGAAGTATGAAACACCCAATACCTCGATCCTACATAGTTTATTAAGCTACCAATCAAAGTTGCAGTCACTTTAGAGACAATCAACGACTGCTCCAAGGTATCATACATACTTCTTAGTATTAGAGATACTACAATAAGACTTAAAAGATTAACACACATAAATTTAAATGCTGCAACTTGACTTCTTTTTTGTTCAAATGTCCAAACCCTATTCAGTAAGTAACTGTTAGCTACACCACAACAATAGGAGACTGATTGCGCCAGTAATATGGGCACGTCCCCCATGACAAGTAATGAAAAGATTACTATATCTATGCCCGTATTCAGTATACCTACTATTAAAAACTTAAAAATTCGTATTAAGTCTTTATTCATACGCTGTCTCATGTTGGATGGCTAATTTTTCACTTTCCTGTTCCCCATAAAATTCTCGAACAATATATAAAGGTCGCCCTTTTGTTTCATCATAAATTCGCCCAATATATTCACCGATAACGCCTAACATAAATAGCATAAACCCATTAAAAATTAACATAATACTAATGATGGAAGGCCACCCTTTCATAGTTACTTCAGTAAATAAAGTAAGATATAGCACATATATAAAGTATAGAAAGCCTGAGCTAGAAAGAAGTAAACCTGAATAAATTGCTAACTTCAAAGGTTTATAAGAGAAAGACAGAATCCCATCTAGGCATAGCTTTACCATTCGTTTAAGGGGATACTTGGTTTCACCTGCTACTCTTTCATCTCGAACATATTCAATTGCTATTTGACGAAATCCGATCCAACTAACTAATCCTCTAACAAATCTATTATTTTCGTTTATCTTTCTCATTTCTTTACATACCTTTTGATCCATAAGGCGAAAATCTCCCGTATCTACTGGTATATCAATATCTGTGGAGGCGCGAAGCACGCGATAAAACGTGCTTGCTGACCACTTTTTAAACCATGTTTCACCCTTACGCTTCATTCGTTTTGCGTAGACTACTTCATACCCCTCTTTCCATTTTTCAATCATTTGTAAAATTAGCTCTGGTGGGTCTTGCAAATCAGCATCAATAATGATAACTGCATCCCCATTTGCATAATCCATACCAGCTGTAATTGCAATTTGGTGACCAAAATTCCGTGAAAAATCGATGAGTTTCACTGTCTTATCACCTATCATAAATTGCTTTATAATATCCGCACATTTGTCTTGGCTTCCATCGTTAATAAATAGTAATTCATACGTACCATTTGCATCTTTCATGACCCTTTTCAATCTTCGATACGTTTCTTCAATAACAGCTTCTTCGTTATACATGGGGATGATTATTGAATAACATATATTGCTTTCCACTCTAACCACTCCTTTACAAAGTTATTTTATATAAAGTATTTGAGCGCCCAGGACCACCCATATTCATACCTTCTTTTCCACCATTTTGTTTTGTCTGCCACTCATCAGAAGGTATTTTCTCACCATTTTCTTGAATCCATTTCGTTACTTCAGAACTCCCGCCCCTCATTCCTTCATTTGAAATGAGGAAGTACTTTACTTTCCCGCTTACTACCAACTCTTTTAATTTTTCAACAGAATACACTGGATCAGAACCAGAAAATCCACCCATCGTTATTACAGATTCTCCTTCATCTATAATGTAAGGAGCTGCGGTTTGATAACTTGTTGTAGCAAATAAGTATTGTTCACCAGTATTGTTTTTCTTTAAATATGAAAAAGTTTTATCATCTAAACTCTCGTTATCCATACCTCCTGGCTTGCTTCCTGGTAATCCTGAAGATTTTCTACTAGGGTTTGGAATTTGCATGTGATCTTCTGGTGAAGCATAATCTTTTTCAATATATTCTCGTTCAGTTGGAAGTCCGTTATCACCCGGTCCTCCTTGTCCAGAAAATCCAGGCATTGCTCCTGGAAAAGCCCCTTTACCATCAGCTGAACTTGGGCCCGCTTGTGGGAGCATACTATTTCCACCATATGTAATCGGCGTAGCAGCCCAATACAATGGTCCGATTAATAATATAAGTAATCCTGCAATATGCAGCGTAAAAGGCAATACAATCTTCTTACCCTTGAACAAAACAAGTACGAAAGTCATGATAATTCCGGCTACTGCTATACAAAGTGGCCACTCAGCTCCAATGACATCACTGTAAGGATGCATTATATACCATTGGAAACCTGCTGTTCCTACAACTGCAATTGGCAATAACCAAGACTTCCAACCAGTATTATTTTTATAATCCTCAAAAAGCTGTGCCGAACCAGCTCCAAATAGAGCTGCAATAGGAGCCGCAAGCATTATTAAATAATAGTGATGGAAAAATCCAGCAATACTGAAAAATACCATAACTGGAATTAACCATGCGAGCCAAAAGACAGCTTCTTTATGTTTTAAGGTTATATTATTTCTTCTTACACTAGCCAATAAACTAATACTAGCAATAGCAATAAACGGTAACAGCCAACTAGCCTGACCGGATAATTCAGACTGGAATAGACGGAACGGCCCTTTTTCTCCAGTTCCAAACATACCGCCTGCCATGCCACCTGGACCACCATTTTTACCTGTCGGTGGACCATCCCCTTTGTTTATTTGGAATCCTTGACCATTATCACCATTTCCTTGTGGTAAATTAGCTCCATTTTGATGATTATCTTTCTGCACTACTTTATTGTTACCTTGAGGTGGTTGAGATTGATCATTTGCATTAGGCATTCCTTTATCTGCTGGAACTTCCTGTTTGCCATTCTCAGCGCCATCATTTGGCATTCCCCACATATTATTTTGAGGCGATTGTTGATGTTCCTTCGCACCAGGTACTCCCTGATTCCCAGTAAGACGTGATATGCCATTGTAACCAAATGCTAATTCTAAAACTGAATTTGTTTCACTACTTCCGATATACGGACGTTTATTTTCAGGAATACTGTCTACAATTACCGCCCAAGAAAGAGAAATAACGAGCATGATAGCTGTGGCCCCAGTAAGGAAACCAATCTTTTTTTTCCAGTTTATTTTCGCAGCTAAAAGATAAAAGAGATAAAAAGCGGGCAGTATCATATATGCCTGTAGCATCTTCATATTAAAAGCTATCCCAATTACCGCGAAAGATCCTAAAAGACTCCAAACACTTTCACGCTTCACACTTTTAAACAAGAGCCAAGTAGCTAACAAAAGAGTAAATACAAGCATGCTATCAATATTATTTGTTCGGCTCACTGCAGCTGCAATTGGTGTGCATGCAAAGGCTAAGGCACTAAGACGTGCAGCAACTACACCAAAAGAAGGTTTAATTAAAAAATAAATCAACAATACGGATCCTATCCCAGCCAATGCTTGCGGTAAAATTACACTCCAACCGTGCAACCCCAAAATATAGGCACTAATCGTTTGAATCCAAAATGCAACAGGTGGTTTATCTACCGTTACTGACCCGGCTGAATCAAGGGAACCAAAAAAGAAATTATGAAAGTTTTGCAGCATACTTGCTACTGCAGTCGTATAATAAGTATTCACATAGTGATCCGTCCAAATATTATAGCCATTTAAAAAAAGTGCTAACAAGATTATGAATATTAGAGGAACATCAAATCGTTTTTTCAATTGTAAAAACATAGAATTACAACTCCTTAATCATTTTATAAAGTTAACTAGGCCCTGAATGTATTATCTTTCTTCTATCTGAAGTGGACTTGAAAATAAGCTGAAAGTTTCCTGAATACATGAAATATCTTTCGTATTAAAAGAGAAAATGACAAAAAAATAAAAAACTACCAGGTATTTGAATGACTTTCAGCAAATTTTAAGCATAATCGTAGATACTAACAATAATGAAGAAAAAGGAGGCATAGAACATGAACTCTCTTAAAGGGGTTAAAATATTAATAGTAGATGATGAACCCCATATTTTACAGTTTTTAGAGATCGGGTTAATGAACGAAGGGTATGTAGTAAAAAAAGCGACAGATGGAATAAGTGCCATTAACTTAGTACAAGAATTTCAGCCTCATATAGCCATCTTAGATGTAATGATGCCTGGTACAGATGGGTTTGAAGTATGTCGAATGATTAAAAAAAGTGGCGCTCTCACTTCCGTAATTATGCTTACTGCAAAAGACGAAGTAGATGATCGAGTGAAAGGATTAACATTAGGTGCAGACGATTATGTAATTAAACCTTTCAGTTTTGATGAATTACTTGCTCGTATACACGCACGTCTTCGTAATCAGTTTCCTAATTTATTCAACGAGATTATTTATGGTCCTTTTAAAGTGGATGACCGTAGAAAAGAACTGCGATTTAAAGATGATATTTTGGAACTTTCTCCTACTGAATACGAGCTACTTAAATATATTGTAATTAACCACGGGATTGTACTAAGTAAAGGTGTGATACTTGATAAAGTATGGGGATATGATTTTCAAGGTGATGAAAATATTGTGGAAGTGTATATTCGTTCACTCAGGGAAAAATTAAAAGATAAAGAACACCGACTCATTCGCACAATTAGGGGAGCGGGGTATCGTGTGGATTTACCATGATTAAAAGAATCCAGTTCTTAAAAAACAAAAGGCTACTGCCTCACTCCCTACGAAAGCAACTTTTAACTCGAACATTATTTATTTTATCTCTTATTCTTTTGAGTATTGGTCTTTTACAATTTTGGGTAATGAAAGACTTCCTGTATAAAAATGAAGCCGAGACATTACGAGCGAAGATGATGTCGTTACCACCAGAAATAGATTTACTTCCTTTTAACTCGGAAAATAATGAAAAAAAACATCCTGATCCTAATCGACCAAGATTTCTGTTTTCACAAGATATTTCACTTGCAATTATCGGACCAGCTAGTGGTTATAAGGACTTCGCAGAGAGTACTGGAATGTCCTCTCCAAAGTTATCAAGCAAAGAGTATGCAAAAATATTAGAACAGTTCTCGAATCGTAAACAAGTAACCTATAAAGTAGTACGTAATAAAGAAGGGATTGAACAATTAATTGTTTTTAAACCTATTCGGAGTCTTCCAAACGGTTCCGATGGAGATTTTAATCAAGTTCCTAATCAAATTCTTCAAATTGGAACAGATACTGCTCCTTTACGTGATGTTCTATTTCAGCAATTACTAACATTCGTTGTTCTATCTGTACTAGCTCTACTTATCGGTTTAGCGCTATATTTACCAGTTCTAAAAAACACATTGATTCCTCTTTCTAACATTGTAAATGCAGTAAAAAATACGAATGCGGATAATTTGGCTGATCGACTACCTACACACCAAGGACAAGAAGAAGTTGATCAATTAGCTTTAGCATATAATAACATGTTGAAGCGATTAGAGGCATCCTTTCAATATGAAAGAGAAACAAAAGAGAAAATGAAACGTTTCATTGCCGATGCTTCTCATGAACTAAGAACACCACTTACATCTATTCATGGTTTCTTAGAAGTATTATTACGAGGCGCAGCTGATCGTCCTGAACAGCTTTATAATGCTTTAAACAGTATGCACGGCGAATCAAAACGCATTATAAAGTTAGTAGAAGATTTATTTTTTCTTGCAAAAATGGATCGTGAGCCTGGACTACATTTATCGGAAACCAATCTCACCAAACTTATCTGGCAGATGAAACCACAATTAAGCGTTTTAGGTGGACATCGACAGATATCATATGATCTAACAGAAGGAGTAAAAGGTACTTATGATGCTGATAAAATCAAACAAATTATTTTAAACCTATTTCATAATGCCGTCCAACATACTGATTCTACTACAGGCAAAATAACAATTTCTTTAATGGTCTTAGAAAACCAAGTAGAAATATCCCTAAAGGACAATGGATCAGGCATAAAATTAGAAAACCTTCCTTATGTATTCGATCGTTTTTATAGAATTGATGATTCCAGAACAAGACAGCATGGTGGATCTGGTCTAGGGCTTGCAATTACTCAGACTATTACTCAAGCACATAGAGGAACAGTATCTGTAAAAAGTAAGTTTGGAGAAGGAACGACTTTTTATGTGTATCTACCGATAATTTCGCCATCACTAAAACAGTAATAAACAGGGGAGAAATGTAATTCTCCCTTGTTTATTACTGACATGTATTCTTTTACTTTTTACAATTTAAAAGCAAAGGATTATACATATGACTCATTCAAGTACTCTGAAACTTATTCATATTGTAGAAATATCCATTTTAAGATAATGATACGCTTCAAAATCTTCATTTGTATAGAGTAACTTTTAGTAATCTCAGTGCTCCTTTTGCCATAAGCATGTTTTTCCTATATCGATAGACGCAATTATGCCTTTTATTGTTTATATTTCTCTTCTAAACTTCATTGCAAATTCCCTGGGACTGTCCGCAAAAGGATGTATTTTGTTCTCCAGATATTTCAATCCTAACCTCTCCATATTCTTTGGGTTCTGTTGCAAAGTTTGAAAAAAGCATAAACAGGTTGGTAAATGAGGAACAATGTTTAGGGAGTAGCTAGTAATTGTTGAAGTTCATTGCACGTTGAAAAGGCGGAGTCTCTTTGAAGACTTCGCCTTTGTTTATATAGGGCATGAATGGTCTCGATACCTTTTATCGTACGTGAAGCATGACGAAGATTTTGAAATCCTGCAGATTTAGCAAAACGTCTCTTTACATGCCTATGATCCTGTTCAATAAGATTGTTTAAATGTTTGATTGTACAATGGATTGTAGTTTGATAAAATCTTTGTTTTCTTAATTTGTTAAATGCGCAAAGTAATGCTGGCGCTTTGTCTGTAGTGAGAACCGTTGGTTCTCCAAAATGCTTTACTAATTTTTTCATGAAGGCATAGGCAGCCTAATGATCCCGTTTTTTACGAAGTTGAATATCCAATGTATGTCCATCTTTATCAATTGCACGATAGAGATAACACCATTCTCCCTTAACTTTGATATAAGTCTCATCCAAATGCCAAGATAAGTATGCAGATTTATTTTTCGCTTTCCAAATTTGATAGATGAGGCTTCCATATTCATGAACCCATCGCATGATGGTTGTTGGGTGAACTGAAATACCACGTTCTTTCAGGATGATACATCGCGATAACTTAAAGAAAAACGGCAGCAGTAGCCGACAGCTACTAAAATAATATCTTTCTTGAATTGTTTTCCTTTAAAATATCTCATGTCTGATTCTCCTAAATCCTGTTTTCTAGAGTGTAGCTTTATATAGAAAACTTTGCAACAGAACCACTTTTTATATGCTATATTACAAATAAGCTGGGAACACTTTACAGCCCTTTTCTTGCTCCATATCATGTCCAAAGAAAATAATTGGATTTTCTTTCCTAACAACATCTTTTAAACGTTTTATTGAAGATAAAGCTAAATCCGAATCAAATCCAGCAAACGGTACTTCATCTTCAAAGTTTTCTTTCGTATATGATGCATCAATAGTTAACAACACTGGACCTGATTTTTCCGTCTCAATTAATAATGACTGATGCCCTGGCGTATGTCCCGGTGTATATATTAATTGCACACCTGGCACTACTTCATAATCCCCTTCAATGATTTTATAGTTTAAATTCGGCAATATACATTCTTTCAAATATTCCTCTCTGTGGAGTGCTACCTCATATTCAGCACGCTGTACAATAATTGGTGTATTTGTAAAAACGCCATTTCCTCCTGCATGATCAAAATGCAAGTGAGAACTAATGATATAAAGAAGATCTTCTGGCTCATATCCGGCACGCTTTAAAATATTTGCGATCCTATCGTTCTCATTCATTTTAGGTAAAACTTGTCCTTCAACAATTGTACCTTTAAAAAGATTCTCATTATTAAGAGCACTTTCTGGCATACCTGTATCTACTAAAATAAGTCCCTCTTCTGTCTCCAAAAGATAACACCAAACAGGTAAGTTTAGTAGTTTACCCGGTGTAAGTGTACTATTAACTGAAGAATGATCCAACATACAACGACCTGCTGGGAGGAAATAAAGCTTCTTTACTGTCATTATGTATCCACCTTTACAAATAATTTAGGATAAAACAATACAATATAATATTTCGCTTATTAGAAATAAACTCCTTCTTACCTTTCATTATTTCAACCATTATTTTTTCAATTGTTCACAACTTTTCATTACAAATTCAGTGATATTGGAAAGCCTATGCAGGAATTCAGTCCGCCTTTAGGCATAGGATAAAAGTGTCAACTTTCCGTAGAAAAGTTAACGTCAAGTAACTCCAAAATATACAATAAAGGTTGATTTTAGAGTTACTTTTCCACATTGGAATATCTTGTCTTATTCCCCTTTTTCGGTGGATGGGCAAAAACACCCTAATTCTAGAAATTCATCAGTTTCCATAAAACCAAACTTCTTATACACTGGTCTACCCATTTTTGAAGCCCCAAGCCATATTTGTGAGATACCTGAAATCTTAACTTCATCAACTAATTTAGTTAACAGCTTTGTTGCGATTCCTTGCCCACGATAATTTTCATTAGTATACATATTTGTGATATAAGCCTTTTTTCCAGTCTTATTGGTGTAACAAGGTGGAAATTCATAAAAAATAACTGCACCACAAGCTATAGTTTCTTCATTATCTTCCACTAGCCATTGAATTAAAGTACCTTCACTTAGTTTATTTTTAAAGAAAGCATATAGTTCTCTACCAATATCTATATTAGGTTCTATCCCCTCATCAACTAATTGCTTTTTTCTTAACTCGACCAATTTATCAATATCATCGATATTTGCTTTGCGATATTTCAAATTTTCACAACTCCTTTATAAAATTACAACTGACCAGCCCCATAGCATAATTAATTCTCATCATTTTACCATTGATTCTTATTAAACTAAACTGCCATTAAGTTATTTGGGGTATTTGCTCTTCTTTGCTTGATAGCCATATGTGTACTACCACGAATATAACGATACCTTTTATATATTTTGTTTCGTAATATTAACCCCATATTCCCTATAAAAATCTAAAATTACAGATGCATTCATACCCAAATCTAATAAATTTTCCGGAAAGTAAATTTTAGAATCCGGAACCACAATATCAGATGTTTGTAAAATGTTCTCTGCTTGGACAGCTGCTCCTAAAGCAGTAAGATGTGTCTGTCCTAACGGATCTGATATATTCACACATCGTCTATGCAATACACCAGTAGCATCATAACCTTTAAGGTGAATAACTATGTTATGTGCACTTCCCCTTCCGGGTTTATAGAGAATATTTTTCCGTAAATCGGTAAATTTTTCTCCGCTAATCATTTTCCAAATCCCTGTATTCACCAGAGAAACCAGTCCATATGTAGATATTTTACTATCAAAAGCAATACGAAAGTTAGCCGAAACAGCATGAATTGATTCTGGCAGGGTTACGTGATCAGGAGTATCCAAACGATAACATTTGGTTATATAACCGTTGGGAAAGCGGACTTTGATTGGATCAGTCATTGGATAAGCCTGTCGCATTCCCTCTCGAGCTTTGACTTCAAATGGAATCGTTAACCGGTCCATATATGCTGTCGAATTTGGTCCTGCTTTGTCTTGAAGAGAATATAGTGCGTTGATATCAACCGTAACCTCTTGAAGATCTTTTGAATACATTTTAGCAAAAAGGGCTGCTGTCCCTCCCATCCACCCCGAAGCTAATACAACAGGGGATTGGACCTCAACATTTTTTAATCGATCAATAGAACTCTTAAAACGTTCAGTCCAACGAGTAATGTCAACCAATGGAATTTTTTTTCGAACTGCAGATAGAAGTAGTCTATCTTGCGGGTCATTAACCGCATTAACAACTAATGTGAAATTATCATCCAAATTTCTTAAAGGATCATCTGTTGTGTTGTCTACAGTGACTATTTTTACTCTCTCTGATTCAAAAGGTAACGCTTTCCCTAAGGTTCTTCCTCCTAATCTAATTTCCAAATCAGGATGTCGATCATGTAAAATTTGAGCAATTTGACTACCAACAACACCATACCCACCAACAATTAATACTGTTTTCTTATTCATCTGAAACCTCCATTTTAATTAGTACGAGATTATAAGTTTAAATGATTAAAAACTTAAACCTTTTAACGTAATGCCGCTAAAAAAAGGGACAAAAGGTGTCCCTAAACTATAAATGAGTACCTAATTCTTACATTCATCTTCAACTAAAGAAACAAGTTCTTTTAAAAGATTTATTGTTTCATTAAATTCAAGACAATAATACATTTCAGTGCCTTTTTTCTGAACTCGAAGTAACCCTGATTGTTTCAATATTTTCAAATGATGAGATACAGTAGGTCTTGACATGGGAATATGCTCCGCAATTTGCGTCACATTCAAGCTATCTTTATCAATTAAAAGCGATACAATTTGCTGACGAGTTGGATCTCCCAACCCTTGAAAACATGGTCTTAAATTTTCTAAAATATGCATTACTTTATCATTACAGTTCATTTCGCTAACATTACCTTCCGTTTAAGAATTTAATCATTTAAACGTATTATAAATTACATTACTATCTAATGCAATAAAGAAGTAGCACCAACTTTAAGTATAAATATAGAAAGTTTCATAAACAGCCATTTTTGATTTTCCAGATTTTTAAGAATGGCGGGTCTTTTTTCTGTAACAATTTCCAAATTCATTCCAGCTACAACCAGGACAAACCCACGAAATTCACGAAGACTCTATCGGATTGTATCAAAAGCTTCCAACTCAAGTGATCCTGCTTTTCTTGTTTATCCTCCTACAGAAAAACGGGCGAAAATCTCATCGATATGAGAAGAAAACAGTCTTTGATATATTAGGTGTCGTTTACAATTGTGCCATGTCTGATAATCAAGCGGCTTAATTCAAAAAAATGAAACCCGTTAGGGTTTATTTCGTATGCAAATCTTTAAATTCCCTACACGTAGCCTTTAGAAAAAAGAAACAACCTCTACTATAATTGACGTTGTATAATCTTAGCTTGATAGCGATGTGGCGGTACCCCATGGCCATCAAGCTAAGTTTGTTTGAGGAGATGTACGAGACAGGTGTGAATTTAGGGGAATCCAATATTTTCTATTCAAATATGATAGAATAGAAGTATATCCAAAACGGAGGAACAACAAATGAACTCAAACACAAAACAGTTTATTTATGATATCCAGCAAAGAAAAAACAATTATATGGAAAATGTATTAAAGGCAATACAACACCCTAAAAAAGAGCAATCTGAACAGGTCATTCAAAATATAGTAGAGAAGATGGATATGATGATCAGTTTAGTTACTACTTACATGGCTATTGAATCAGAATCTATGAAAGAATTAAAAGAGCTTCAGGAAGAAATTATTCATGCGCAAGCATATATTCAAAAACGAAAATTTGAAGAAACACAGAGATAAAACCCTGTGTTTTTATTTGGTCGTCTATGACGCCAATCTATTATAAATCAAATTAAGGGATTAGGTACACTTACCATATTTTGTTCACTAAAGTCATTTCCCTCCAAACAACTCATTCTATAAGACTCCTTTCTAATTTACATTCTTTCTCTCACTATATGATATAAATCCTATAAATATGCTAGAAGGATAATTCATTATAGGAACGAAACTAACATTTTAATAAGGTTCCTTTTGCTAGTTAATAGGTAATGATATAGGGATACTTTGCATGTACATCTAGGTTGTTCCTTTCAGGCTATGTATCATTTTAAATACGCCCTTTATTAGAATAGTGCTCATACTTTTTTTGAGATTCTTTCGTAATACGTGCGTTAAGTAAAATTGCTAACAACAAAAACACTCCATATGTTCCCCCTGTAGCTCCTATGATAACCACACTACTACAAACAAGTACAATTAGTAGGAGGAACGAAACTAAATAAATATGTTCATAGTTCTTTGACATCTTCTCGTATTTTATGCGTTCTTTCCTTGCATCCATCTAAATTCCTCCTTTACATTATCCATTTCACTATCAAATAAATCTCGTCCTTAAAAGGGAAACAATATATCTTTTTAAATAATTAGCTTGTTTTTTATCAACTAATTTATATAACGTAAAAAGAAATCCTACCAATATTAAGCTTTCCACCATGATAATCCCGACCCTCTCCTTCCTTTTTAATTCCAACACATCAGATAAAAGTAGCAAACAAAAAGGATCCTCCCTTCTTTTAAAGGCTGATCCTTTTCTTCATGCATTCAACTATTCTTGATTAATTAGAATAACAGCTGGTCCATCTACACGAATTCCACCAACTTCGATTTTTTCATAAGGCTCAACTGTAATAGAAATGACCCCTTCCCGCTTCTTTAATTCATTACTTAATTCTTTTGTTAACATTTTTTTCATGTGTGCACTCCTTCTTCCTGCTTAATTTATTATTGTTATGTAAATGAAATTAAAAATGGTTTCCTGGTCTGGAAACCATTTTTTGTAGTTGACCATATGGTGTTACCAGTTCGTTTATCAATTTTACGTAAAGAAGAGATAAACAATTACCTATTCACTGTCTCAGTAGATGTAAGGAACTCTTAAAGAGATAGCGGTGAGATCGATTGTTTTTTCTTCTAGAAATAATGACTTAGATAATATATTACCTAAAACAATGAAAGCCCTACCTCTCTTTCATCCTTACGGATCCTTGTCCGTGCCAGTGTGAATCAGGATTGCAAAAATCAAGTGACTATTTGATCGAGTTATTTGATGAAACTTCGAACGTTCGTAAAAGAAATGTAAAAATAAAAATGGATTAGATTGAAGTAATAACAAAAGAGGTTCCTACTCTAAAAGTGAGTTGAAGAAGTTGAATGTCTTTGAAATGATTTACTTTTAATAATCATCATATTCCCGAAAAATTCAGGATATTTTCGGGGGATGTAATACATTATCTATAATGAACCTTAACAGAAACTTTTTAATTGATTTTCAGTGATCCCTTTAATTAATCCCAGTTCACTAATCAAAAATTCATGTGCGTTATCCAACATTTTTTTTTCGCTTGTATTCAGTGCTTTTTCTTTTTTCATACGCATTAGATCACGTACAACTTCAGCACCTTCTTGTATTTCACCCGTTTTTATTTTGTCCGTGTTCACTTTATACCTTTGTTTCCACGGCAGTAATTCATCTGATTCTCCATGCTGAAAAATGTGTATAATGTGTTTTAATGCAAGTATATCAGTAACTGGGCGTATACTCGAACTTAATATTTTACCCATAGGAATCATGACTTGCATATTACTGATTGACATTTTTATAACAAAATACTGTTGTTTTTTCCCTGAGAATTCTTTTTCTTCTATGGCTTCAATTATACCTGCTCCGTGCATTGGATAAACAATGTTATCGCCAATTTGAAACATATAATCCACCTCCATATATGGTAACCTTCTTAACCTTAACATATATGTGATTTTTTATCAAATATTTTATAATATCATAAAATTATTTTTAGTGTCAACTACTTTTTTCTTTAAAAATTAAATCAAATAAAAACACCCCCAAAACAATAGGGAGTGTGTCAGATTTCCCATAAAGGGAAGGGGAATTTCCCCGCTTATATTCTGAAATCTCTACTCATTAACGTAGATCAGTTTTCCCTTGAAAACGACCAAATCGATCCCGTATTTTTTTCAATCTTGTGTGGTATTCCAAAATCTCAATTCTTGCTTTTTCAGCTAGAGGTGCAATGGGTCGTAAGTCTTTTAACCCCCAATAATCAACCACTACATCAAGTACTTGATCAAAATATTGTAGTGGTCCATAATTCGCTTCTTTTGCAATTACAGTCATTCTATTTTCAAAATCAGGCATGACGGCACCTGGCATTTTAAAATTCTTAATCACATTGGCAATATGATAGCAATAATTAGGTTCTAATTCCAAATGTGTTCGAATGACGTCTCGATAAAACGCATAATGAAGAGTTTCATCTTTTGCAAGACGGCGTAATAATGTAGCAAGATCTGGATCGTGCTTACTTGCAACCTTAGCTACATTATTGTAAAACACCATCGTTGCAAGTTCTTGTAGCGTCGTATACGTCATTGCTTCGATTGGTGTGTGAAAATCGGGCTCAAATCCACCCTCAACGACTGACTTTCTTAATTCATGTAATCGTTTAGGGTTCACACTTCGAGTGAGTAGTAAATATGTCTCCAATAAATTCGAATGTTGATCCTCTTCTGAAGTCCAAGTATGAATAAAGTCTGTAATAACAGAAAGGGACCCTTTAAAAGTCGCAGATAAATACGTTGTAAACCATGGTAAATTCACTTCTGTTAATAAAGCTGTTTCAATGGCCGTAATTACACCAGAAGGAAGAGTAACTTGACTTTCATCCCAAGGAACTCTTTTAAAGTCCATTCCCTTATCCCATGGTAAAAACTCATGATAACCCCAGTCTATCTTCTGCGCTCTTGTTTTATGTTGTTCATACAGTTCTTTTAAACGTGGTTCTAATCGGAAATCTAAATCATTTGTTAGCATATATAAGTGCCCCCTTTTCTTATCATAAATAATCATCCTATTTTTACATTCATTTTTATCCTTAAAAATTTTCTACAAATAAATATTACTTTCCTTTTTTTAAGTCCAACATAATAATTTTGTAACAAAACTCCTTAAGAGCGCTATGTTTTTATAGGATTTTTTCATATAAAAAGGGATACTGAGGATAACATTCATGGATGAAGATACTCGTCATGTTTTAAATCTTGGTGAGTGTAAAAAGGTGCATGCCTATAAAGAATCGTTTTATTGTGGTTTTAAAATGAAGCTTGATAATTTTAAAAAGATTGATAAGAAATCCTATTAGCTTTAAGAATTAATAGGATTTCTTATTTCACTAACGGTACAGATTAGCTCATTAAATATCAGATTCCGAATAGTTAATTTAATATTTTGAAACATGTTATAATGTAGTCCAAGAGTATATATAGCTTATCTAATTTTAAAAATTATTTGGAGGAATAATATGAAAATAAAGTTAGCTACGCTAGATGAAGTTAATCAAATAGAAATTTTATATCAAGAACTTTTTTTAAAAATGTCAAACTTTCAGCCGAAATATATAAAGCCTGCTAAGTAGGATGTAGAGTTTATCAGGAAGACAATCAATGAAAAGGATTCGGATATTTTAATAGCTGAAATCGATAACGGTACAGTAGGGTTTTTACTTAATCAAGAACTAATCACACCATCCTATAAGTGTTTGGTTGAACATAAATACGCTTTTATTACTGATATAATTGTTGGAACCAAATATCAAAATCAAGGAATTGGTTCCGCTTTGTTATTAGAAGCAAAAAAAATGGGCTGAAAATCGAAATTTAGATTACTTAGAGTTAAATGTACTGTCTGAAAATATTGGCGCTATTACTTTATATGAAAAGCAAGGATTCAAAGATGTAAGACATACAATGCGCTATGAATTTTCATTGAAAAGACATAAGGAGCATTAATGTGTTGAGAAACTATTTATTACAGGTGCGTTAGTACAATAAGGAGTATTAAAATAATCAAACTTTTTTATAAAAAACTCGTACCTAGCTATAAAAGAAACTCCATTTTGATCAATCTTTTTTCAAAATGGAGTTTTTCTATTTATTGTTAAATAAAAATTGATAGTATTTTATACACATTATCAACTTATTTAGACGTAAGATCCAATTTATTAGATTAAGCGCTTAAAAAACAAATACAGTTGATGAGATAGCCTTAAACGACAATTCCCAACAAGATTACTGTACATTAGCTATGATGAATTAGACCTTATTTTTGGAAACAGTATACAGCTCAAAGGGAAGAGGCGATAAACATGCAGTCAACGGAAGCTCATATGAAGGAAAAACAACGTAGAGAAAAAATAGAAATAATATTTAGTCACAGGGTAAAAGGAGAGAGTTATTTTCATGGTTCCTCCTATCAATGGAAAAACATTGTATACCAAAATTTTAATAAGATACAACAAAAAGAGTTGAAAATGGAACAACTCATTTTTGAAATGGAAAAAGAAGGGGTTATATTTGCGCAGCACCGTTCACTCATACACTATCCCGTCATTGATTTTATTAAATATATAGCTAAGGTTTATAAGAAAACCATTGAAATACAATAAAAATGATTATATTTTTAAAATAAATAATTATATTCAAAGAAAACCTTTACAAAAAGTTTATTTTTGAACATTGTTAACAAAAAAGCTCAAAAACTCATTCAAATATTTTTTATTCAAAATACTATTCGTTTTTGTTATAATAATAACCATAACGTATTATATTCGTTTGTATATCTTCAGATTTTGTGAAATTTATTACACAAAAAGACAGCTCTTAATTAGAGTTGTCTTTTATTTTTTCTCGATATATATAATACTGTTCTCACCAACCCTTTATACGATGATTTTATCATAAAGGGTCGTTAAAGTTAATTTGATTTTGACAATAGTTTTGATAACGTAGTTAAGCGATTTAGAAGGGTTAAATTTCTCTCACTTTACATTTATCAAAAACCATCGTTTTTGAAACACTTATAAATAATAAATCTAATAATTATGTACTTTGTAATAGGTAAGAGTTTATGATAAAAATAGGAAATATCCCAAAAAACACACGAGGGGCGTTGATTAAGATTTTTTTTAAAGACTTTAACTACAAAAATGAAGGTGATTATTTATATCCAGTTGAGTATTATCAATTTCGCCAAGCAAGCACACATAATACATTCAAAGTTGAACTATTATGTTTTGATGATCGTTATGATTTCCATTTAACAATTGATAATGAAGCTATCCCTTCAAAGTATAGACTTGTAACAAGCATCTCCTTTGAAATTTATGAAGAATTTGGATTTGAGCCTTATGATTTTAGTTCTAAACACGCTACTCTACAAAGGGCAATTGATATGGCAAGTGCAATTGCAAAGAAATATTGTGAAAATCCAGTTAATCAATAATAAGTAAAGACCGGATATTATATCCGGTCTTTTTTGTATTTGCTGTATATTAAGGTGATTTTTTTGTTAAATTATCACAATTATTAATGCGTCTTTTAAATTTGAGGTTAAGGACTCAAATTTAAAAGAAAAAGAGAACCCAAATGGATTCTCTTTTCTTGGCATATTTACAACATGGAGAATACTGAGACAACTCTTTCAAAACTTTATTAGGGGAAAGTTTTGAAAAACGCTCTTATAATAATACTTACACAAATGTAATATATAGTAAATTTATAGAATTAAGACTGACTGTTCTTAATTTTTAAAAAACTAAATCCTCGCCATACTAATGTAGTTAGATATCCAGTACTTCATGAAACATTAATAGAAATTACTCTTCGTCTATCTCGTATTCATTAAGATATTAATAATTGGATGTATCTGTTCATGAATATGGTAATCTGATTAAGATTCTCACTACACAAGTCCTACCCACCAGAAATTAGTAAAAAAGAGGAAACTGTTGGGATAAAGCACCACAAGAATCGTTTTTGGGCTATCTGAAAGATAAAGCATATATAAAACCTTACGAGTGTTTTACTGAGTTGAAACAAGAGATAAAGAGATATATGACATACCTTAATCATTATAGATATCACTAGAATTAAAAAGGATTGGAGATGCTATAATAAATTGCACACTAAGTTAAAAGAAAAAGGTGATTCAGTTTATGAGTAGAAAAGTCTATAATCGTCAATTTAAATTGGCTGTAGTCCAATTACTATTGGAAGAGAATATATTTGTGAAAGAGGTTTCAAAAGAATTATCTATCCATTCGAATGCTCTTTATCATTGGATAAGTGAATATGGAGAAAGTGAGTTACCATTGGGAATTTGTTTTACCCACATTTTCAATAGAGTAGCAATTGGCATTCTTAGTTCTTTAGCAATTGCATCATAGCTCCGTCCATCATTTTTATACAAATGTACAGCTTTCAATTTAAATGTCTCTGCATATTTTTGAAATGTTGTTCTTTTTTTGGCATTAAAATATCCCTTCAAGTATAGTGTAACATTCCACATTAAGAATGTAGTCTTTTTACACTGTCTACTTAAAAGGGATAATACCAACTAATATTACCTTACTTACACCAGCTTTAAGCAATAAATTTCTAGCGGTTTCAAATGATAACTTTTAGTATGTACATTATAATTATTTTTTATGAAAACCTTGTGTAATTCGATCTAAAATAATTGCAATTACTACAATAGCAAGGCCTGCTTCAAAGCCCATACCTATATTAACTTGTGTAACCGACCGATAAACGTCTACGCCAAGACCTGGTGCACCGACAAGAGATGCAGTGACAACCATTGATAGAGAAAGCATAATACTCTGATTTACACCAGCCATGATTGTTCCAGTTGCAAGTGGAAGCTGTACTTTGAATAGTTTCTGTGACGATGTTGAACCAAAGGCATTAGCTGCTTCAATTAAATCTTCTGGTACTTGCCTAATCCCTAACTCAGTAAAGCGAATAGTAGGTGGCATTGCAAAAATAACAGATGCAATAATACCTGGTACTACTCCAACACCAAAGAATGTAATTGCCGGAATAAGATAAACAAATGCAGGCATTGTTTGCATAAAATCAAGAGTTGGTTTTAAAAATTTGGAAAACCTTTCGTTCTGAGATGCCAAAATCCCAATTGGTATACCTATAATGATAGAGATAATAACAGACGTCAAGACAAGCGCTAGTGTTTGCATGGTCTGTTCCCAATAGTTAACGTTAAGGATAAACAGAAATCCAATTAAAGAAAATACTATCAGTGAAGTTTTACGGGAGGTGTACCAAACTAATAGGCATGTGATTGTAATAAAAATAATGGCTGGGATAAATATTAATAGATTTGTTAATAAATCAACAAATCCTCCGATAATAAAAGAAAATCCTTTGAAAAACCCTTCAAAATGCTGATACAAACTTGTAACAAGTGTATCAACCCATTCTCCTAAAGGAATCCGTGGAATACTATTCATTATCATTCACCTCTTCCTCTATATTTCCTGCTAAAGCTTGAATAATACTTTCACGCTTTATTATCCCTCGTAATCTATGTTTATCATCTAGAACAGGAAGAGGTAACTTTGCCTTAACCATTTTTATATACATTTCTTCTAATAGAGTATCTAAATAAACAGGAGGAATGTCTGTTACTAATAAATCCGCTATCGGAACCTGTCTTTTAACAGCTTTACTAGCATTATCAGCAGTTAAGACACCTAAAAACTCATGTTTCTTATTCACTACATATACGCTAGAAACACTAGCATTTTTCATGATTTGGAGTGCAACACGTGGACCGCGATCAATTAATAAGGTTTCCGGTCTTTTCATAATGGATTCAGAGGTTAAAACTTTTCCTAAATTTACATCAGCAACAAATTGCTCTACAAATTCATTTGCAGGGCTCACCATAATTTCTTCTGGTGTTCCAATTTGAACAATTTCTCCGTCTTTCATTAAAGCAATACGATCACCAATTCGGAGTGCTTCATCTAGATCGTGTGTAATAAAAATAATCGTTTTTTTCATTTTATCTTGCAGTTCTAATAATTCATTTTGCATTTCTTTTCGAATAATCGGATCTAACGCACTAAATGATTCATCCATCAGTAGGACATCTGGATTATTTGTCAGTGCTCTTGCGATACCAACACGCTGCTGCATACCACCACTAAGTTGTTCCGGATAACTATCTTTATTGTTTTCTAAACCTACTAATTTTAGAGATTCTAACGCTTTTGTTTCTCGTTCTTCTTTTGATACTTTTTGTATTTCTAAACCATATGCAACATTTTGTAAAACCGTTCGATGAGGGAATAAGGCGAATTTTTGAAATACCATACTCATTTTGTTTCTTCTTACTTTTCGAAGAGATTCTTTTCCCATTGTTGCGATATCTTCACCATCAATATATATATGGCCAGAAGTCGGTTTGATTAACTGATTTAACATACGAACAAGTGTAGATTTCCCACTACCGGATAATCCCATAATGACAAATATTTCACCAGCATAAACATCGAATTTTGCCTGGTTCACGCCAATATTCATACCAGTTTCTTTTAATATAGCAGCTTTGCTTTTTCCCTCTTCTAGTAAAGCGATTCCTTTAGAAGGATTCTTTCCAAATACTTTTGTAACGTTTTCAACACGTAATTTCGTTTCTTTCATTCTTTCACTCCTTTTCTTTGACTCTATACAAATACTGTAACTATTTCTAAACCAAATAGTACATTACAATAGTTCATCAAAGACTTTTTTTATTTTTTTGTTAAGCTATTAATAGTTAGTTTATATTATTCATAGTTATAATTATAAAATATTTATTTATAATTATAAAGTATTTAGCTTTACCGAAATAATTTTCTGCGTTAGTTAAAGAAGAAATATCTAATCATAGAGACTAGGAGGAGCTTGATGAAGAAAAAAATATGGCTTCTGTGCATACTATTATTAATTAGCATAATTACTACTTCTTGTAGTGGCGTGAACAGTAATGCAAAGGGAAAAATTAAAATTGGTGTAACGAGTTGGAAAGAAAACATAGCTACCGCAAATATGTGGAAAGTATTACTTGAGGAAAAAGGTTATAAAGTTGAATTGTTATATTTAGAAAAGGCAGCCGTTTGGACCGGGGTAGCACGAGGAGATGTGGACGCCAACTTAGAGGTCTGGCTACCAATTACTGATAAGCCATTATATGAAAAATATAAGGATGATGTTGTAATAAAGTCAGCGTGGTATAAAGGTACTGGTCTTGGTTTAGTTGTTCCTTCATACATGACAGATATCAATAGTATTGAGGATCTGAATGCGAATAAGGATAAATTTAACAATAAAATCATTGGTATTGAACCTGGTAGCAGTTTAATGGGCTTAACAGATAAAGCGATACACAAATATGGGATAGAGCTAAATCTTGTTCAATCTTCAGAAGCCGCTATGATGAGTGAATTAAAAAAAGCATATAGTCAAAAGAAACCCATTGCAGTAACATTATGGAATCCACATTGGGCTTTTTCAGAGTTTGATCTTAAATATTTAAAAGATCCTAAAAAGGTGTATGGAGAAAAAGATGATATTTATTACTCTGTTCGTAAAGGATTTGAAAAAGATTATCCAGAGCTTATAAAGTATTTTGATAACTGGAACATGACCGATGAGCAACTCGGAACGTTGATGACCATGATTAATGAATCGAATGACCCTGAACAGGCCGCTGAAAAATGGATAAAAAAGAATAAAAAATTAGTAGATACATGGATGAAAAAGTAATCATTTATGGGGTACGTCAACCATTCCTTCTTTTTGGAGCCACTCGTAAATACAAAGAAAGAGAAGTGATGTTTTCATATAATCATTTCTCTTTCTTTGTATTAGCTTGATAGCGATGAGGTTCCTTCAACAAAGCGCGAATTTCGTACACTAAGAAAATTCAAATAAATAAAGTCCATTTCTTTTAGTGTATAAGAAATGGACTTTATTGTCTTTTGTCTAACTTTCTGGATACTTACTTTTCTTAAATTACTTATAAAACTATTTTTTTCCATTTGCGAATTTTAGTTCTGAAATTCATAAATGGAGCAACTGTATTGATATGCACCCATTTCCAAACAGGCCACATTGCTTTTGTTGTGGCCCATTTTCTTTGTTCTGATTGGAATAATTCTTTTTCAGAAAGATCATTTATCCAATCGACTAACTTTCGAACTAACTTTGTCAATTCTTCCTCCTGCTGTTTTAAGGTTAAAACACCGTACTGCTCATAAAAAGATTGATAAAGTTTACCTAAGTTATTCCATTTGTAGTCTGGAGTGGGCGTTTGTACGTCAAGTCCACATTGTTCGTCTTTTTCCCACGATAACAACAAGTTGATCCACCCCAATTGATAAGAAAGTATTTCAGAAGGAGATTTATCCACTTCAGAGATATGTTTATCTCTCAACTCTTCAGGAATCACCTTAAATTCTTCAATAAATTTCTTATAGGCTTTATCGATTGATTCAATTAATTCTTCAGCATTAGAGTACTGTTTCATAATACTTTCACACCTTTATTTTTGATACCTTCAGTATATGATAGAATAGTATCAAAACATGATACCATTAGGAGCTTTTTATGAAAAAAGACGAGCGACTCATTCAAGAAATGATCTATATCAATTCAAAAAAGAATTTTAACCTTAACGACTTGATTGGAGAATTCGATATTTCTAGAAGTACCGCCTTACGAGACATTTCTTCCTTAGAAGAACTAGGTGTTCCTCTTTATTCTGAAAAGGGAAGTCATGGTGGATATCACATGTTAGAAAATCAACTTCTACCACCAATTTATTTTAGTAATATGGACTTTTGCGCCGTGTTTTGTAAGTAGGCGTTTTCCGCAATGATCACGTTGATACAAGGTTTGATTTGTTAAAACTTTCATTTCCACATTCCTCCTTATTTACTACGAAAAGTCGATGTGATATAATGAAGGCATCTTAATCTTTCGACTTTTCGAGAAACGCCCTGTCTCCCAACTGGGCGTTTTTTCATTTTTAATATCCAAACCGTCTTAGGGGTAAGTCGTTTTTTTATTTTGTTTTGATAATTTCTAACTATTCTGTTAAAATATAATTACCGTTGTGTTACAACCGGCCTGTGCTTCTGTACAGGCTTTTTATTATGCTAGTTTTTAGCTAGGGGATACATTATTCTCACTCTTTTCTGATGCTTCGCGCATCGGAATATCCAGGAACCCATTTGCTAGGTGGGAGACACCGTTAGATTACTGAATATTCAGACGAGAGAAGACTTATCTATATTTGTGAATTTGTGGTATTGTAAGTTTGTAAGGTCGCCAATTCGACCTTACCCTTATAAAATGAGCCGTTGAGTTTCACACTCATGGCTCATTTTTTATTTAGCTTTAGACTCTTTTTTTAGTTCTAAAAGCGTATGGAACGTATTTCTTTTAATCGTTTCTAACAGTTGAAATGCTTCATGTGGCGTATAATCTTCTTCCTCAACTAATCTCGCAAGACCAGTAATTATTAGCTGTTGACCAAAACTCTCTAGATTCAATTCCCATTCCCCTCTCTATTTAGCTAGAGTGATATACTCTTCTAAGGGCTTTTCAATTGGACACATTTACCACTTTTTATTTTTGAAAATTATGATAATATAACTTTACCGAGTCCCTTCATTCTCGGTACAACTCATATTAGAGAGCCCCGAATCCCTCAACATCCCTTTGCTCGGGGCTCTTCTATTTAATTAACTCCGCTAAAACGATGTATCCATGATGATTTACAATAGCTTCTGCGCTGTTATGTACTCCTCTAGCCTTTAAATCTCGTATCATTTTGATGATGTTTTCTCGTTCTTCTTTATCTCGCTGCTGTTTATCCATTGCCTTACCACCTTATTTATCTATTAGGGGTCACCATACATGCCCATCAACCTAACAGAACAAGTTGCCCCCAAAATGAAATTTCTATGTTTGATTAAGCCCTTTTTGTTTTAAAGATTGTATACTACTTTATAGTGATGACAATAGTAGCTCTAAAAAAATAGTGTTCTCAAGATATTTATCTTAAGAACACTATTTTCTAATTCAGCTTTATTTAAAATACTAACGGTGATTACTATTTGATACGCATATTCATCCTCCTTTAGTCCAAAATGAAGGTTTCATAAAAATTCATCGCAATGTATTTAAATATTATAATTTATTTATATTGCATATAAATAATGTGTTAGTATTAATTATGAAGATATTTACCAACTAACTTTTATGCCCTAGTCGTGCGCCGCACTAGGGCATATTCTCATTTTTTAAATACATAAAAAATTTTAAATCAATATATCGCGTTATTAATTAAAGTGATATATTATATTTAGAGAAGAGTAAGGTAAGAGTTACTCTTTGCCATTTTAGGAAAGGGCCTGCTATTTATAGCAGGTCCTTTTTTGTCAAACTACAGCTAAACTAGTTGCGATAGGTAAGACTTTGAAGTTATCTCCATCTTTTCCCCCGCTTAGCACTGTACGTGCGACTTTCATCGCATACAGCGCCCCATCTTATCCTTTTATAGGGTGCTTGCCACATCGCTATCAAGCTAATAAAAAGAAATGCCCCCTAGAAGGGGTCACTTATGTATTTTAACGGATTCATTTTACTTTATGTTTTTAGGGATTAATTGAGCAGGTCCTTTTGAAAAAAAAAAGACGCCATAAGGCGTCCCCCACAATTGGGTAGATAAGGTTTAGTTTTCCAATCTAAAGAAATTATGTATCACACTTTGAAAGTATATCATAATATCCAATCGACTTAATATGCATTATTACATACCCTTTTCCAAGCTTCTAAATTGCATAAAGAAAAGACACCCTAAGGTGCCTTCCTCCGACTTGATAACCACTTTAATTTTAATAATATGCATTTGGATTTTCATCCGAATAATATTTTACCACATTAATTTATATTGTCCATTGAGAAATATGATTCAAATCTATATTTTGTTAATTAGTCATTTTCGGGAAGTTTTTCTAGATAATCATTGATTTCTAGTCTTAGTTCTGTGCATTCATGTTCTAAAGTTTTACTATTTTCTATATCTTGTATGTTTATAACCCTACCTTTTATTATCTTTGTATTACATTTTAAGGATAACTTTGTATGGGGATTACCTAAACGATTATAGCTATTTTTAAACATGTCATATTTTTCTTGAAGTTCTGTAGGTTCGTTTAAAAACGTCCCGTGTATTTCAGAATGTAAAGTTAACAGACCTTTTTTGATAAAATCTAATTTGATATTTATATTTTTAAGAGTTATATCTGCTTTTTGATTTGTAGCAAGTGAGGTAGATAATTCATTAAGTTCTATTTGTTTTTCTAATAATTCATCGATTTTTTCTTGAGCTATGGTAGTAATGGATTGAGATCGCTCAATAATTGTAGCGGCTTGATTTATTTTCTTTTGCGCTTGTCTATTTAGATATGTTACGTATGTAAAGGCTCCGGTTACGACTAGACCAGCAAGCCCAGCTACAATTCCAATAGGTGCTCACATATTAGGGGTAACCATATCAAAAAAAGAAAATTGTACGTTTAGACACAGTTTGGACAGATTTTTACTGGTTTTTAACCTTTTGTGTAATACATTAAATCTATGTTTTCATCCTAAATTTTTGCATCAAAACCGATTTTATTAATTAAGGAGATTATTAAGGGTGCTCTCTCGTTTCTTTATATTCATCAATAATATATTCTGAATAGGTAGTAGATTGCCTTTCATATCCAATTGCGGTTAAATTTATAACATTAATCCATTGGAAATAATGCGTCAACTCATGCGCAATAGTAACCAGATAAAATCCTAATGCGTTATCTTTTCCATTTTTCTCTAACGTATCATAATAATCCCCTGTTGAAATGCGAATATACGGTTCATCATTTCGATCAAATGGCTCGAAGAATATTCCATAAACTAACTCTCCTTACATTGTTTTAATTTTATATACAGATTCAATGTATATATAGGCACTCTAATTGGGAAAAATATTCTTGTCGCAACCATTTACAAAATTCTTTAATTGCTCTTCTTATTTCAGGATCAACATCTTTATCAAATTTCAACTGTAATCCAGTACGGTGACTCTTCTCTTCAAGATTATAATGTTTCTGCCAATTCGTCAGTGTCCAAATATGCATATTATCACCCTAGCTACTTAATGTTTTTATGCTCCCGACTTGATGAATGTTTTTTGGTTTGGAAGGTTTACTAGATTAATTTATGTCTAAATTGCGCCTAAACTTACAATTTTCTTTTTTTGATATAGTGACCCCATATACGTCTTCCATACCACACCCCTTTTAACTTCACAACTAAATTATACCATATTGTGGAATTCAAGTGAGGATGTCTACATCAGTTAATATAACCCCACCTAGCAGAAGTGCAATTATTTGTAGAAATATAGATTTTGCTAAACGTTAACTTTTTATCAAGCCACTTAATAATAAAATATGAAGTTATCAAAGCTATTCCATTAAACCGACTATACCAAGAGAAATTATAGTAGTTATCATTGCGATAACTGCTATAAGAAATTTAAATCTGAATTTAATCTTAATACCTAGCTTATCTGGAATAAAATATATTCCCAAACCCATACTAATACGTCCTATTAATATATACAATTGATATAAAAATTCGTTATTTATTTTTGCCTTAATATACACTTTACTGTAATCAAACAATAGGAAATATATTAAAATTATAATTAAGTAGAGAAAGAATAATTTCACATAGTTTCTCAGTTTAGTTTTTCTCAAAATACCCCATACTCCTTTTAGATGTTCAATCAACTTATAAAAATTAAATACCAATCTGATGTGAAGTTCACATAATCACCGTTAACGGTAGTAAAAAAAGCTTAATTCTTATCTTTTTCATTGTAAATCTGTAGATATATATAAATTACATATTAAGAGATTGTTTCTAATCTGTATTCGCTGTAGTTTTCTTATAGTAATTGTAATATCTTTTTAAGGATAAGTGAGATTTAAATCCAATCTGCTGCATGATTTGTTCAGGGGTGTTTTTCTGTTTGATTTCCCTTAAAACAAAGAAGTTCCGAAAGTGTTGGGCAGAAATTCCCTTTCGAAGATTAGCACGTTTCACTTCTAAACGGATCATTTTTTGTACCGAGATTTCAGTTAGAAACTTTGGTGCATTATCGTCATAGCTCCAATGGTATGTCCCACGAGTAAAGTCAAAAGCAATAAATAATGGATCGCTGCTGTGGTATTTTGGGCGAACAGGTTCAGGAATAGTTTTATAGTAATTATATAAATGTAATTTGTCCTCTTCTTTCAAATGGATTGTACGATTTATTTTTGAGTCTTCAGCAATAGATAACGTATTACTTTCGAAATGAACGTGGTACATTCGTAAAGACACAAGCTCTTTTAAAGATAATCCATAGTCCAGAAGCAACTTAACGATAGAAATGTTCCGTTCTAAGATCATTGGGCGTGTTGATCGTTGTTTTTCAGTCAGTCCTTCTAATGAAGGAGATAACTTCTTTTAGACGATTCTCTTCTTGGAAAGAAACAAAATCCTGACTGCGTAATGCCCGATCAGGTGGATTTATATGAATAATTCCTTCAATTGGACTTGGTAAATCTAAGTATTCGTACAATCTATTTAAGACAATATATATGCCGTGTATAGTTTTATCAGAGTATGGACGAACTTCTTTTAAATAATTAAAAAAAGCTTCGAAATCTTTTTTATGGAGTGATTCAAAAAGATTATTTTCAGTAAACCTTTTTGATTGGTGCAGCCATTGAATAAAACTTTCAACATCGTATATATAGCGCTTGATTGTAGAGGGTTTTCTTCCTTTGTTAAATAAATAAGCTGAAAATCCTTGTATTGTATTTTGGAGTTCTCTTGTAAAGATATTGATTTTTATACCTCCCTATTTTCATATCTTTTGACCACTCTGTAAAATGTAGGACTAGTCATATTGCATCTTTTCATGGCGTATAGCGCTGTGACCTTCCCTTCTTTCCATTGATTATAAGAATCAATGAATTCTTGGGTTATCTCGGTTGTGGGTCTCCCTAAATTCTTTCCCTTTTTCTTTGCAGCTTCAATGCCTTCACGTTGGCGAGTTTTTATTTTTGTCCGTTCTTCTTCAGCAAGCCACGATAAGATTTGAAGTACCAAATCAGTAATAAGAGTTCCTAAACTATCTTTATATTGAGTTGTATCTAAAAGTGGCATATCTAATACGACAATATGAGCTTGTATATTTTGGGTAATATCTTTCCATTCCTGAAGGATAGCTTCTTTATTTCTTCCGAAACGATCTAAGGAGTGAATATATAAAATATCATCTTTTCTTAACATGCGTTTTACAAGTTGGTATTGTTCACGGTTAAAGTCTCTTCCGCTCTGCTTATCGACAAAAATATCTCGTTCGTCAGTGATGAGTTGTTTCATTGCTTCAATCTGGCGATCTTCATTTTGATCTTTGCTACTGACTCTTATATATCCGAATTTTCTTGTATTCAAAAAATAGACATCCCTTCAAAATTGTTTCTATTGAAATTATAAAAAAAATACTTCAAAAGGTCTCATTAATTATTTAGTACTTCAAAAATATGTTTTTAAACCTTTTGAAACACTTTACAGACGTATCAAGGATTCTTTTTATCTTTAGATATATAAAAATAAAAAAACCCATAAGTATAACCTTTTGGAACTGTGAAACATCTAAGGGTTTTCTGAAGGGATTCTTTTAGATTCCTAAATATATTGGATACCGATAATGATTGGTTATGTAAATTAGATTTGTATATGGGATATATTTTTGAAAACAAAATTAGAATTAAGCAGTCTTATAATTTAATCATACCTCAGTGGATTGTAATTATCATATTGCGTTGGTTCGGAAAACTTTTTTAGTTTAAATTATAAGGAGTAAGGTGAAGATGGTTATAAGGAAAGGAAGGTAGAGTCAAAATGCTATTTAATATTCTAATTGCATTTATGTTACCTTGGGCTGTTGGAATTTTTCATCTTTACAAAAAAGAGAGAAGGATTATACCTCTGATTGGTTCATTTTTTTGTGTTGTTGCTTTTGTTGTAAATGAATTCGGCTTTTATTGTGGTTTTTGGAGAATTGCTCCTTTCCTTAATCAAAAAACTTTGTCTGGCTTATCTTTCAATATAGGAGTTTATCCGATTTTGGCAAGTTACTTGATATTCTTTATAAAGAAAACCAAAAGACCTTACTTGATGGTCTTTTTCATATCGCTATTTACTACTCTTCTTGAAATGACATTAGTTTTAAGCGGGAAAGTCGTATATGGTAACGGCTGGAATATTGTTTGGACATTTTTCTCCTATATCATCCCTTATATGTGGGTGTACTGGTATTACCTCTATTTAAGAAAGTTACAAGTCATTAGCTAAATCCTGAAGGCAACATAATAGAATTCGAATGTTTTTGATTGTCGATAACGGCTATTATGTAAAATTTATCAATACCTAATTACCTCTAAAAAATATATATTTTAGTAAATGATGCTTAATGAAAAAGGGGGTATGGAAATGAAGATAAAAAGGAAACAATTAATAACAATTACATATCCAGGTCAGTTATTTAGCACTGCAATTTTACCCGAAGGCACAAGGTTTTTGAAATGGGAACTAGCTGGTGGTGGGGATTTAGATCATATTCTTTTTGATGTAATGGAAGATAAATTTCGGGACATGGATGACCTTATTTTTAGCGATATTTTACACGAAAATCGAACTGAAGTAGTACAAAAAAAAGAAATGTACATTGATAATGTTAGGAATGCTACATCATTAGTTGGAATAAAAATATATGCTTTAATTTATGAATAAAGAATTTGAATTAATAAAGAAGTCTCAATATTTCTCAATACCCATTTTTTTCTACAAATTGTATATTTTAGTTAGGTTGCTGTAGTAACCTGACTAAAATATATCTTTATTATGAAAAGGGGAATGGATATGGAAACAAAAGCGACAGTAGAGATTGCAAGAGTAAGATCGAGTAAAGGACCACAACCAGGACAGAAAAATCGTTCCAGTGGCAACTTTAGTACTGAAAATCTTCCTGCAGGAACAAAATATTTAAAATGGGAGATTGAAGGTGGGGGAGATCCGGATTTTATTAGTTTTAATGTAATGGAAGATAAGTCCGCTGCAACAGATCCTACTCATTTCTCTGGTGTATTAAGTGGCAATCGAACAAGTGTCGTATCTAAAAGATCTCTTTATATTGCCAACCCTAAAAATGCTACGTCTGAATTTACTGTAATCGTATCTGCTATGGTTCAATAAGTAATATACAAAAAAAAGGACTAAGAAATATTTCTTAGTCCCTTTTTTGTATATTACTTTGGTGAACCTTTCTGTTTAGCTTGTTTAGAAAGTTCGATACTTGGGGGTATTTCCTTTTCTTAGCTTGATAGCGGTGTGTCTGTACCCCTAATTGTACTTTTGTGATTTCTAACATTAAATTACCTCCGATTAAGTAGTTAATTTAACTCACATTTAGATTCTATTTAATTTATGTCAATAAGAAAAAAGTTGAGAAATATTTAAAATCTAAATATTATGACTTTTTTTAACATATCTTTAACCGTGTATACAAATATACAGTATTAATGTACAGTAAATATGAAGTTCATAAGAACTATCAAAAAACCGTATCAGGAGGAATGAAATAATAAAAAAAACTATCATGTCTGTACTCGCAGCTATTAGGCGAAGGCACTCTAGCAAGCGCCCAAGAAACTTCAAATCAATCTCAACCAGCATTAGATAAAACATACAACGTACAAACTATGGCAGTAAACACTCTTCAAACTTTCAATGGACCGGTGGACAAGTATATCGCTAGTGGATCTCAACCTTATGAAGCAATAGGAAAATTCTATTTAGAGAGTAATAAGAAAGTTACGATACATGGATGGCAAGAGTCTACAGCTAATGGTGGTTCTCCAGATATTGCATAACATTTAGTAGATACAGCAACTAATAAAACTGTAAAAACTATAAGATTAAGTTCAGAATATAAGCAGCATGGCACTTGGTATAATGTTCAATTTGACATGTCTGGGGTAACAATACCTAAATACTATAAAATTCTAGCAGAAAATAAATCTTCTAATGGGGTTAGAGTTGGATTTGATTTATACGTGGATGTTTATAAATAAGAAAGAAGACACTCGTTTGAGTGTCTTCTTTCTATTATTTTTGTGTGATTACCGAGCCACCATCAACTTCAACCCAGCCATGTTTGATTCTAGCTTCTTTCTCCATCTTTTCAAGTACTTCAGGAGTTAGTGATTGTTGAACTTTATGGTTTGCATCAGCTTGACCTTGAGCCTCGATACGAGCTTTTTCAGCATTACCTTCAGCTTCGATCTTCTTATTTTCCGCTTTTAACTTCTCATTCTCAGCTTGAATTTTCAATTTCTCAGTTTCTTGAGAAGCAGGGGGTATGTGTAGCAATGGAACCAAAACTTACATTAAGTATTAGCGGACATCATCAGTGAAATATGATTTCACGCTGCTTTTGTTTTAGGTGCGATCATGTCTTATTGGTTTGCAGTAATTGCCCATTAGAACTCCTGATGTGATTCTTCATTGATAGCCACTCCCTTATCTTATTTTTCTTATCGATTATTTGAACCGAAGACACAGCGCATCCCAAATCTAGTCACAGCAAATGTTGTACCAATTTTACGAATTGAACCTTTTGGAAAATCATTTATTCTTTTGCGTAATGTAGATGCTTCAATTTCCCATTCTTCTATTGCATCCTTACTACTTAGAATTTCGTTATCCAATAGATTAAGGTCTCCCCATTCAACGTCTTCACAATTAAAACCATCCAGCTCTAACTGTTGTAAAAGGTCTCTTTCATCCCCTTTTACAGCAACCAAATTATGATCATCTCCCTGGTGTACTTCTTCTAATGTGCATACATCTAGAAATTCATGTCCAGTTACCTCAATCGTACTATTCTCAGATACATAATAATAGATACCTTCTTTCACCTTGAATATAGCCTTATTCCATACTCCATCTTCACTAGTACCCTCAAAAATTCGTTCTGCTTTCATTTCTAAGCACTCTCCTTTCACGCAAACGTGAATTGGTATAGATGAAAGTATTAATATAAAGAAAATCGCTATAAGTTAACTATTTTTTCTGAATTTTGTTGAAAAATAGTTTAAAATCACTCAAATAATGCTTCTAGTTTGCTATGATGGTAATAAATAGCATTAAGTTACTTCTATAGGATGGGGGAATATATAATGATTGTTTCAGTAAAGGGGAATGAGCAAGTTACCAAAATGTTAAATGACTGGTATATAGAGATTCGTGCCAGACACATAGGAGAGGCGCATAAATTAAAACTTGAGATTGACCAAAAAATACATAGCATTGAGGAAGACCAAAATCTACTTTTATACTATTCTCTACTAGATTTTCGTCATCAATATATGATTGATAGTTTAAGTATCGGGAAAGAAAGCTTTGATAAAGTGGATTCATTGGAAGTACCTGCAGATCAGTTTTTACAATACTACTACTATTTCTTTAAAGCTATTCATTCGAATATTACAGGTAATTTCACAAGTGCAAGGGAACATTATAACAAGGCCGAAGTACTATTAAACCATATTCCGGATGAAATTGAACACGCTGAATTTTATTTCAAACTGTCAACTTTTCATTACCATATCTATAAGCCTCTTGCAGCAATCAAAGAATCTACCAAAGCAAAGGAGATCTTCAAAAAGCATGCAGGATATGAGACTACTATTGGATTATGTGATAATTTAATTGGATTGGCTTGTACGAATTTAAAACAATTTGAGGAAGCTGAAGAACACTTTATTACAGCTATTAATACATTTAAAAAATCTGGCGAAGAAAAATACATTACGTTTGTACGTCACAACTTAGGTTTAATGTATTCTAGCCAAAATTTATCGGAATTAGCAATACGCTATCTATCTGAAGTTACACAAGAACTCCCTAAAGATTATAAAGCGATCTTTATCAAAGCTAGGGAGCATATGAAAATTGGCGAATACGAAGAAACTTCTAACCTTATAGATAGAGGATTGGAAATTTGTAGAGAACTTAAAAATGAAGAGTATGAACATCACTTTTTAATTTTAGAAAAATTAAATCAACAAGTCACTGCTGACGAATTAGAAAAGACAATTAAAGCAGGAATTTCTTATTTTAATAGAGAAGAGCTACATGAATATCTGCAAGAATACGCTAAAAAATTAGCAGTTTTATTCCATCAAGAAAATAACCGCTCAAAAGCAAGTGATTATTTTTATCTTAGCCATCAAGCAGAAGAACAAAACTTTGAAAAGGAGGCTTTAAAATGAAAAAAATAATATTTAGCTTAATTGGATTAACAGCTGTATTCACGTTTATGTTTAACGCTAGCAATGTAACTGATACACAGAAAGCTCTTAGCGAGGATAAAATCGTACAATATGCTCACGGCCATACTGGCGGATGATAAATAAACGAAGGTCTTCACTTCATTGTGAGGGCTTTTATATTTTATAAGAATCTCCATAAAAATGTTATAATTACACCATTACATTCCTAAAAAGAACTTTAAAAAATTAGAATATTTATAGAGATGAGGAGGCTATTAATGTATTCACAAGAAAATTTTTATAAAAAATTAATTGAAGAAAAAAGAGTAGTAAATATTTTTCTAATCAACGGAGTTAGAATACCTGGAATCATTATTGCAGTGGATAAATTTTCAGTGCTGATCTCCAGCAATGGAAAACAACAATTCCTTTATAAGCAGGCGATTTCAACAGTTGCTGTATAAACTATCATGAACCCCAGTATTTCATTATTAATATACTACATTTTAGAACTTTATTTAAATTATATTAATATATGAAGCAATAAAAAAAGAATCCTTAGTATAAGGATTCACTCCAAGAAGATATGTAGAGAGAAATACATAAGTAAAAAGAATTATCTATATTAGAATATAAAAATGAACAAAATATATTGAGAAACATAAAATAAGATTGAATTTTCTTACTATTGTACGTAAAATAGATATGAGACAAGTAACGACAGCTCTCTAACCCTTCTAAAAGAATCCTTTATGACATGGGGATTCTTTTACTTTAGACAAATTATTCTTATTTTAACATTTGCAGATGTTCTATAAATACTGTAAGAAGATTTGCTGCTAAATATGCATTTTTTCATTGTATCCTGTATAATCTGAGCTTATTAATACTAAAGAATCAGGTATAGATTTATAGCCATGAATTCTTCTATTTGTACATATAATATTCTTTATATCGTTCGAAATTCGTTTTTTTTGTTTGTGTTGATGTTATGGGTGATTTTAATGATTTAGATGCTGCTACCTGCTTTGGTATTTGTAATGCGCCCCGTTTCTTAAGTTCTCTATACAAACTACTCACATTGCACCTCAGTATTTTTGCAATAGTTGGATATTCCTCTCCTTTATTAAATAATTGTACTGCTTTTTTACATTTCGTGTCCCATTTTTCTTCTGTCGTTTGAAATTTTTGAGTTCGTTTTTTAACTATATTTTTTTCTAATTTAATACTCTCTCTTTCTATTTTACATTGCTTGGCAGAATACTGTTCTGCGTCTGCCATACGACCAAAATGCTCCTCTTGTAAACGTATCATTTGTACTTTTTTCGCAATTTCTCTCAAGTTACAGTCACCTCATTTTGTTTGATAAATTCTACCAGTACTTGATCACACTCTTGTTTGTATCCCCAGTCACCGTTTATAAGCAGGCTATAAATGCTCACATTACCCCTTTGATAGCTTTTAATCTAATATTTACGGAAAATTATAATCAGTTCTATTTTTACATAATTGTAAACTATAGTAAATTGATAATGTTGACACAGAATATTCTAAACTTTAATCTTCATTATACACATCAATAAACTCGATATTTCCTTTGCTTGAAAAGTCGAAAGTATCGTTTTTGCATAGCAAAACACGGTACCCCCTATTCATAGTCGTACACAACAAAATACTTTATCTATTGTATCTAGGGCACAATAAAAAAGAATGCAGACATGTTCTGCACTCTTTTTTATTAACTCTCTTATATCAATTTTTCACCACAGTCAGCTCCTCCATTATTAGAAGGACTACACTCTAAGCTTGTGAATTTATCATTCTGCAGTACATCAGCTGTTGCAGCTATATTTAACAATACTCTTTCTATCACTCTATTTTGAGTTAGAATTACAGACCTAATACTCCGACAATCTGGCATGCTTTAGCATTCGCAACATGGTAGTACATCTCCAATCCTTTTCTTTCTGCACGAAGAATTTTCCCGCGCATTTTAGATAGATGCTGAGATACGGTAGATTGAGGTATATTTAATAGCTCCGTTAACTGTGTTACATTGCAAATCTTACGATGTTCTAACTCTTTTACAATTTGTAGCCTAACTGGGTGAGCCATGATCTTAAGTAATTCTACATCTGCCTCTGGAATTTTGTTCATTTCTTTATTTAGTTGCATTGTTGTCATTTTTGTTATCTCCTTAATATTTTTTATTTTATTTTGAATAAATTTGTTTGTATCTAAATTTGTAGAGTTCATACTTATCGTTCTGTTTGACTACTACTTACTATCTGGTTTTATATATAAAAATACTATAATAGCTAAAAATCCAACAAATGATAGCATAGGTATCGAGATGAAACCGAATAAATTTAAGTAATCTTCTGTACAAGAAACTCCTACTGAACAAATCTTCATCTCACTAACAGGAAAAGCCTGAATCGTTATTTGATAAACGGCTATTAATAAGCCAATACATGCAAATGGAAATGCATATGTACTTACGTATGGATCTTTTCTATACATGCCTATACCCAATATTAATACTAATGGATACATGGCCATTCTTTGGTACCAGCACAAATCACATGGCGGCAGCTTCATCCATTCACTGAAAAACAAACTAATTAACATTGCACTAGTAGCTATCGTCCAAGCAATTGCAATATGATACTTTCGAATTAACGCCATTCTTCATTCACCTCATTTAATGTTCTGCTCTACTTAGCGTCCGTATGTGATTAGCTTATTTCCATGCTTTGAGAATCCTGTCTCAATGGAAAGTATCCAATCGTTGATATCTTCCCAGTCATATCCTTTTTCTTTTAGTTCTATCGGGAACTTATTCTCGAAATCATCCCGCATTTCGTACATACTTTCCAATGCTTTTTCCATTTGACCAAATTTATAAAAAATGTGCGTGTTTACACGTTTGTTTCTCTTTTCTGATACAGCCAAATATACGTATCGTTTTTCTTTCGCTAAAACGAATTTCAAGAATCCCGCTACCTGACTCATCTATTCCATCTCCTTCACGGTTTTCCTTACCACTCTCTTTTTAATGTGAGTAAGGAAAACTTTCTCTCTTACAGTTTAATTCAATGAATATCTCATTTTTTTGCTTTGAACATACAAAAAAACACTCATCATCACAATGTTTATTACACCAGCTGCAGCTCCAATTTTTGAAATAACATAGATGTATTCGTTATTACTGAAAGGCATCATGCTCGAAAATATAAAGACAATCGAAATAACAAACGATAAGATCATGTTTCTTTTATTCTCTTTCACACTTAAAAACCTCCTTATTTTAATCTCAAAGCATTAGTATTCTTACTATGCTTGAGTGATATGCGTTAAGCGGCATCATTTCGGTTATAATGATGTTTCTTTTCATCCACAAAGCCTTTGATACTCCACACTCCACTTTTAGTTGATTTTGCTTTCTTTTCTGCATCTAACATTTGTGGAAGCAGTGTAGTGTTCGGTTTAGTAATATAAGCTACAATCCCGTATCCTAATTTGACCATTAATTCATTTACATGTATTCCCTCGCAAAATATGTACGCTAATTTTCTGCCATACTTGTCTTCTTTTTGTCCATGATCATATACCAGGGTTACATCTTTTCCTTTTATTTGTTTCTTTAGAAAAGAAGATGCTTCTTTACCCATCTTTTGTGGCGGAATCTTTCGAGAAACAGATTCAGGGGTGTCTAATAATAGTAACCTTACCGTCTGCTTCTTCCCGTTTACTTTTACATCTACTGTATCTCCGTCTTTTACATGTATTACTTTTCCTTTACCCGTTTCTAATCCTTTTAATTTGTCCCTGTATGCTTCCGGAATATCAACATTACTCTTTCCTTCTACATTCTGCTGGATTGCTTCCTGGGCCGTTTGGGCAGGTTTTGAATCATTTGTTTGTGTTGAACTGCTACATGCTGTAATTTGAAAGACTAATGATGTTATACAAGCAATCTTAATCCATGGTTTCATACCGTAGTATCCTTTCCTATTAGTATCACTCTACTTAATATACAAATGGACTATATGCTGGATTAACTTCTTTATAATCACAACACAAGCAAAAACGAACCCACTTTGGATGTTCGTTAAACGTAGCCCTGAATGATTGCTTTTTACATTTGGGACATACTGATATTTCATTCCCCTTATTACGCTTATGACTCTCCACATTCTCAAAAGATACATCTGTAGATGGTATTTCACTCGTAAGCAATATATCTTCCCCCTCTCCCTTTTTTAGGGATTTATAGACAACGAAAAAAGGACACACCTATGGCATATGTATGCGTAGGTGTGTCCTTTTGCAGGTAGATTTAGAAGTATTTTGTTACTTTCATCATATCATAATTCTTATTAATTTTATATATGAAATTTAGGATTTTATAATATTATTTCTTCTCATATACAAAGGTTATTCTCTTCTGTGCAGAGTCATATGTTAATTTTGCACCAAACGATTTCCCCGTTTTTTTCGATATAAATCCTTGGATTGTATCTGTCATATTCTTTTCTAATAATTTCTTAATCTGGCTTGCTGTAATTCTTTTTTCAAGTATCATACCTGAAACGATGAAATCACAACCCTTTTTGTATTGTTCGCATAGATAGTTTGTTTTCCCTATAATAACTCTCCCCTGGCATAATGGACATTTACCTACCGTACGATCCTCTGCAGTTGGAAATTCAAAACAAATACTAAAGTCTGGCTTTAATCGAATGGCAGCTGTGAATTCTCCTTTTTCCCCACTAAAACCATTAATGAAGTCTGTTACATTACTATTTAATAGCTTCTTAATCTGACTATCCGATAATTTCTTACCTTTAATTTTAGCTGGAAACATAAAATTACATCCGTTTATTAATGGGAGAGTGACGATGCTTACATACTTGTGTAGATGGCTTAGAAGTATAGGATAACTATGTTGTATGCTCATACCTAGGTGTAGTCGTCCCACATGATTGATGTAAAAGTAAATGAACGATAGTAAGTATTGATTGTTGATGCTGATTAACAATGTTGGTTGCTGTATTGGATAATGCCTCTATTACTACGAAAGTAAACTAATAGATAATAATTTACATTCGAATATTTACATTACTGATTTTTAATGAAATAATTAAAATACTTTAGGAGGTTGATACACTTGATGAAATTTTTCTTTATTTTATCAGCTCTCTCAGTAATAATATTACCTTTGCTAAATAAAACATCATTAGCAATTTTATTTGCAAGTTTATTTTTTGTACTTGCTATATTTTTTAGTAAACCTCGATTTATTCAAAAATAAGTTAAACTCCCAAGATTAATATGAAACTTGGGAGTTTAACTTATTTTTCACTTTTTTCATGAAAGTAAACTTTTAAATATTAGTTTACATTCATTTCCTCTTAAACATTGACTTCATCCCAATTCCCCTGATACCCTCTAAATTAACAAGGAAAGTATACATTCAAAACACTGTAAATAAAAAAGTTTGAACATCCATAAACAAAAAAGAAAAAGCTAGATCCATGCTAACTTTTTTTACATAATACCTGTTAGTAAAATTTATAATTGTTCTAAAAGATAATCACAAACATTTACAAAAATATGTTGTTTTTTCAGACTTAGTAACAGATATTCTAATTTAAACTCCTGGTAAAAAATCTTAGTAATATATCGTTTAAACTCATTTAAATCAGGCTCTTCTGAGCTATATAATACATCTAAAGGAAGATTAAACTGAGAAAATAAATGATCACTTTGAGCAAAAATCGACACTTTTCCATCAGTTAATCGATCATTAAACGTAAATAAGACTTTTAACAAGGCGTTTACTTGTTCTTCCTCAAATTCATGATCTATAACAAACATGAAAAAAGGATATTCATCTGATTGAATCATACGTTTCATAAGTTCAAATTGATATTTTAATAAGGTAACTTCTTTAACTAAATCCATATTCTTTCCCTCCACATTTCCCTATATTAACCATCCTATCACATCTATGTTTATCTCAAAATATGAAGATTCATAATGTACAACATATACATGTTCAGTTAACATAACCCCACTTATCGGTAGTTAATCTTTTATATTAATGTTAGCTAGCTGTTGCTTTAAATCCCAATACTTTGGCCTCTTTTTTGGATCAAACCATATAGCTCCTTCTTGAAGCCAATTCTCACGATATGCTTCAATAGTCCACCCGAGTTCTTCATCATCATATCCTGGTTGAAAAGCGCAACAGGCACATATTAAACTTACGTTTGGGATTCCTTCTCTAATATAGAATGGTCCTGGTAAACAATTATAGCCACAAACTAAACAGACATATCTTCTTATAAACTTTCTAAACAACATACCAACTCCTTTATCATTGAGGTATGTTTACATAAAATCCGTTATCGGAAGTTATTTTGTATATTAGTATTCTTGTTCGATGTTTTTAAAAACTTTGGAAATAGTGTATAAATCAGGTTCCAAAATAAACATCCCAATAATGTTCCAACGGTGTTCAATATTACATCGTCTATATCTGATGAACGTCCTGACGGAAAGACATATTGGATAAATTCAATTAACAGAGAAAATATAAAGCCTATCATTGTCACTTGATAAATAGAAAGTTTTGTGTGATTTTTCCATAATAAGGTGAAGCCAAATGGCATAAATAGGATTATGTTAAACAATATATTTTTGATAGGAACCATAATATCGACATAATTGGTCATTAACTTATACATACCAATAAAAGGGATTAAGTTTACTACTCTAATTTGTTCCATCCCTATATGTCTTGGTGTAACAGTAATCAGTAAAATGGCAATTATCGAGAGAGGGAAAATTATGTTCATAATGATTGTGTTTTTATGTACAACTGTTTCATTCCCCTTCTTTTTTACTAATACAATTGCAATTCCACATACAATAATGGTTGCAATTAAAAACAGGGGAATTGCATATCCAAAAGATCTCCATAACTGTGTCATATTTTCCCATCCTTTTTATTCCATTTTAGCATATTTAAAGATATAAAAGTAAAATGTATATCGTATTCATGTAAGGTTAACATAACGTCTCATTATCAGTAGTCAATAATGAATAGAAATTTCATTATTGGGAGATTTTGATTCTCTAGGTTGATGGCGATGTGGCGGGACCCCATGCCCATCAAGCTAAGATTTTTAACAACCCCGATTATGAAAATTTTATTTTTTCGCAACTAAAGGACAAATAAAAAAAGGTCCTTAACAATTTGTTAAGGACGGCGGAATAAAACCGCAATTTGGGTTAAAATCCAATCAGTTTGTAGAAAATAAATTGCGATTATGATAGCAATTGTATTCCCAAAAGCAATGTTTCAAATGAATTTTAGCATACCTGTAACTATATTGGTATCAATAAAATATGGATTGGATTACAAATAGTGGTTTTGAATATTAGAAAAAGTTTAAAAGGTAATTACTTCTCATGAAGAAAAAACCTTAAGAAGAACCTGTAGCGATAAATTTTTAGAGGAAGCATCCATAGCGGCTTCTTTTTTCTTTGCTATATAAAATTTATATAATAAATGAGGAAATTAACTAATCGGACAATTAAACACGGAACTCATCTTTCATAACTAAAACATTTTAAACAAACGTTTATTTAATTCTCCTATACCTAATTTCTTCATCACATAAATAAAAAAGATAAGAATACCCCATTTACATATATTCAAGAATTATAGTTAGTTATAACATAAAATTCATTTTCTTATAGTTAATTAATCCTAAATATAATTATATGTTTTTCTGTAAGAACACTATATTCTTCTCTATTTACCTATACTTAAATTTTTAATAATTTATTATGATATCGATATTTGGTTAAAGTATTTTGTATGAAATAAACAAATGGATTTTTCTTCGGAAACAAAATACACCTTAAAATTTTAATAATTAACATAATTTTCAAAATCAAAGTCTGTGGATGTTAATATTTGTTATATAATATACTTGTCAAAGCATTACCCCTGTAGTTTCTATGATGAATCTGTAAGATAGTTTGTTTGTCCCGTATATTCACCTGAAACTAAAAAGAACTTGTAGGGATTCCTACAAGTTCTTTTTGCTTTCTGGGATAGCAACATTTTTATATTGTCCTACTCAAAAATGAAATGAAATCTGACGTGGATTTAAAATAATGTTACGACTTTTATAAAATCTTAAAATGTTATAGTGACACCTCATAAATAATAATTGAAAGGTATGTTTTTACACATCATTTACTTAACCTGTTTATGTTCATTGTGGTTCATCATTTTCTTTAAACTCATTTTTTTCTTCATTAATAAAACCCTTTTTACCCTTTAGAAATACATATTTTAGATATTTGTTAAACTTTTCAGGCGGTGTATTTTCTACGAGGATAATTTGATGATTAGCACTTAACTCAATCAAGATTTTATAAAATTCTTCGTATACTTCTGGGTCATTTATCAAGTTTTTTCTTCGATTTCAGTTAGACCTTCCACAGGTTTCTGAACTTGTTGAAGATCTGAATTTCCATCAGGCTCTTTGCTTTTCTGTTCATTCTTTTTTAGTGTACCTACATACTTACTAATTGAGTCTAATAATAAAAATCCTGGGTGTCCAGGAGCATATCCTTCAGTTTTACTTTTTAAGATTGCTCCTAAATACGATAACTGCATACACTCTAAGAGGCCACCGCTTTCATGAGCGTAAACACTTGCACCTTCATAGTATGGAATATACTGATCAGGATGAATAAAGGTTTCATCATTTGTATCATACTTCAATCTTGTCATAAAATCTTTGTATTCATCGTTTAAAAAATCAAAAATCTTTTTTTGATCCTTGCCACTTATTTGTAGTGGTGTGATTTCTATGAAAAACAATGTGTCAAAAAGTTCGAGATAACATTTTGCAGTACTTCATAAATACATAGACCTTTTGAATCATTTTAAATTAGTATCCCAAAACCGATTATTTTGGGGACAATCAAATATCGAGAGGTTTTTGATGTTATTTTGTCGAAAAACTTCCCAATACAATAAAATGTAAATTTTCTCGTTTTGGGGGTATTTACATTTCTTAGCTTGATAGCGATGTGGTGGTATCCCCTTATGCGAATACTAAAGTCCATTTCAATTGAAATGGACTTTAAAACATTTTATCAGAAACCTTCTACTCTTTTTTTTTCATTACAAAATCCCTCGGATTCCCTCTAAGCTTGTAATACTTCATGTTAAGACGAATAGCTACTACAGATATTACTAAAAATCCTATTACATATAACATTGTTCCTTTCTCCATTTCTTATTGTTTGGCCAACTTATTCTGTAAATACTTCACATGCTTCTTTTCAATATCTTTATCCGTAATGTTCGCTCGCAATACTGTTTGATAGATATGCAGGACCTCGTCATTTGTTAGTTGCACGTCATTATATGATTCAATACATTTTTGTAGATCGTTATAATACAGAACATGTTTATCTTTAGCATGAACATTTACCCTTTTTAGACTGCATTTTGGATGAAATGTAGCAATAGAGATACAAGGCAGCTGTTGCTCCATCACCCATTCAATTGCTTTCATATGTTTATAATTTTGTCGTAATGGATTTTGAAAAGATTGTTTCTTTCTAAAGATACCTTTTGTCCATCTTGCTGCTTTCTCATTCCCATAGATCCAGCCCTCGTAGTTCTTCGTCTCTATGACAAATACACCTGTTTCCGCGATAACAATATGGTCAATTTGCGTTGTATCACTATACTCCGTATTAACTGTCACATCATGTAACACATAATAACTTTCGGGATTTAATTTGCTTAAGATGCGTGTCACCATTTTTTCTCCGGCTTTTCCTTTCCATTTTGGTACATGTTTTTTTACCATGATATTAAACGGAATCAGAATCGCAATGAGAACTAATTCAAATATTAATACTTTCATAATATAAGCCTCCCTTTCACACTCTTGCGTTTCTGCGCATTAAACGATACACATGAGTTTCTAATCCTAAAATAAAATATGAGATACATAGGCCTTTTATCACCATTTCTACAAATCCCAATGCTAATGAAACAATAAGCCCACCCCGAAATTGAAAGGGTCTTGTCACCCTTCGATTCACTGGCTTTTCAATGACACCAAAGTTAGCCCAGGTTGGTAAACGTTTTTCCACATTCTTTATGGTGCCCATTAATCCATATTTAAGCGACAAAATGAAACATCCGATTAATAAATATACAATGGAAGAAAAATAGACAGATAGGCCCATAACAATAAGTGTGAGTAACCAACCTATCAAAATGGAATTTCGTAAAGCGATATATTCTCGATTTCTTTTCAAAACAAACAGTCCTTTCAAAATAAATTAGCACATTTTAAAATGGAAAATATTTACATTTTAAAATAAGCATGATATGATACATCTATATTAATTTCAGAAATAGCCTAAAAAGGATTGTGATAGACATGTTAAAACTTGTAGTAGATAATACCGTAACAGAACAAGAAACAGATTCAGCTTTTTCAAACCTTTTCACCTGCAAAGACTGTGTATACTATCTTTCAAAATCGGATTCTTGCAGTCTACAATTAGCAGCTGATTCAAATAACCCCCTTATCCCTTATGAGTGTGGGAATTTTGAGGAAACCTATGAAATTGGAACGGAAGATCCATTGAATTCACATATTCATCAACAACTTCGTGAAGAAAAAGCACAAATACTAGCTGAAAATTATCCAGCACAACCTTCTATTGATCCGATTCATAAAGAAGCATTATGGTATGGAGCAGCAGATTATGGTTGTTGGATTGTAAATGATGCAAAGAAACGTTTTGCTCTTGCAGGACAGGTTCCTTTCGGTGATAATAATATGTCATCTAAAAAATACGCATCTCCTTTCCCTTTACATGATCATGGAGCAAAAGAAGGTATTAGGCACTATATGTGCTGGTATGTAAACGAAAAAGGAATAGGCGAATACCATCTACTTATTGGTGGTGTCATCATGAAAATTGCAGAAGGAGTTAAGAAACTTGGATTCAATTACTAATCACATCTACAAGAAAAGAATGTTAGAACATACGATATTATTTAGCCTGGTACATCTGGTGCCAATCCTCATCTTTACCGGCATCATATACTTAGTACTAGAGCTTTCTAAGTCGGAATGGCATACTTGGCTTATTTATGAAGGAATCTTTACCATCCTGTTCCTCATAACGAGATTCCAAGTCTTTCAAACGAAAAAAAGTATTCTTTCTATGAAGCAATACGAGAAATGGTTTTCGAAGTTAAATATTATTTTAGTTTCTATTTTCCTTGTCTGTTTTGCAGGCATACCAGCTCTACTACAAATTGTGTTCATTCTACAAATGGCACTCATTTTCTACCTGTTAGAGCGTAGTTGTCTGTATATCGAAAGATTACCAATACATAACGTCTATAAAATCAAGGCAATTATTTACGACAAAAAACAACTGAAAATTGAACGAATTATTCCCAATAACGAGGAACACGGCACTCTTACAGCTCAAACAAAAGATGAACAATACTTTTTATATACAGCTGTATATCTAAGTGGCATATTATCCCCTATATCACCGGAGGTATTTGAAGAATACGAACGAAGAAATCATATGGGTAGATAAAAGGTACTGAATATAGATTCAGTACCTTTTTCATTCCTCTTATATGTGTTTCTTTACATATTCGCAAATAGCCATGGAGCGAGTACGGCTAACATACAAAGTAAACACGATCCCGTTATGACACGATTGGACCAACGATAATACTCAGGTTGTTTCGTACTCTCATGAATTTTTCGTAAACGAATACCTGCAATTAACATAAATGGTGTAAAAATAAGTGCTGTTGATTTAAACAGGTCTAAAAAATCCGTAAAGATGTTCATAAACGAAACTACATCGGAACTGAATAAGAAGTACACACTTAGTCTCATCGCCATCATACTAACGAATGAAAAGATCATACTCCCTGTCGCCCACTTCATCCATTGACCATTCTTCGTAATTAATGCCATAACCATGACAATAACGCCTAATACGAAAGAGATAGAAAAGATATTTACCCCTACTTTAAAGGCAGGTGCATACATACCCTCAATTTTTTGTATTAATGATGAACCGAATGAATCATCCTTCTCTGGTGTTTTGGTTCGATTGTTTAATCCCTCTTTAAAGGATGACGAAACATCATTCCCTTTTAATTCATTAAAGTCCACTTTTACAGATGCATGAGCTGCTTGTAAGGGGATAAGAAGTAAAACCATCAAAACAAGCGTACATAAGACTCCTATCATCCCTTTTTCTTGTTTCATCACACATCACCCGCTAATTTTGGTTTAACGCTCTTTAATTTGATTTGATTTCCTTCTGCAACATAATAGAGATCTGCTGAGTAATAGATATTTGCTTTTGTATATGCTCCCATAATTGCATTCGCGATTTCTTCCTTCTCTACTGCCATGTATGTTTCATTTTCATTATAAAATTCAATTTCAATTCGATTAATATTATTATTTAATACTGTAATATATAACTCTTTTAAGCTATCTAAACGATTTCCTAATCCACACACTAACTTAAATACTTTATTTGCAATCGTTGGTGGTTTGACATAAGTCGTATTAAAATGAAGAGTTTCATCATCTATCACACCATCTTCCTCAACTGCACACTTCATAATGAAAGAATGATTTTGTTTTTCAATTTCTTGTTGACTCAACTTGCGATCAATGACATATTTCACGCTTATTGATAGGTTTTCTATATACTCATCTAGTTCGGTATTTGAAATTTTAACCTCTGAGAATTCCGGGAAAATCATGTAAGCGTGTATATTTGAACTACTTTTACTTACACGCAATACCTTTACTTGTTTCTTTTCGTAGCGCACCGTCTGTTCTAATTTTTCCACTACATTGTTGCTCATATGATCTATTATCATATTTCATCAGCCTCCAGTAATTTTAATATAATAATCTTAAATACAATCTCATGTATATGAAGCATTGTAATATTACAACGAGTTCTCAAATCGCATATTTTAAGATTAATAATCACTTTAATCTTAGAATATTTTAATATTACAATGACGTACAATTTCTCATTATAGTCGAATATCCTTATATGGTGAATCGTTCTGTCCCACTCATTTGTACAAAAACAAAAAAATTTTGTCCTTGTACAAATGAGTGAGAACCTAGTGTGTTTAATGCTATATAACTAAGAAAATACCAACTAGGAAATAGATTTATATACTCCCTAGTTGTCTATCACTCCACCCAACTAATGTATAGGAATAAGGTGAATCAACCTCTAATTCTATATACATTAGTTTATTTTCTGGTAATATCTCTCCCTCTGTATGTATCCAATAGCGCTTCCTATTAGACATATTCATCACACGTGTCAGTCCTTGTTCTCGTCCTATTACTTTTACAGTCCACTTTACCAAATTCATATCCTCTCCCCCTGATACTCCTTGTTGAATAGGAACGATATGCTCTGTTTCTAGTGGGATCGGCAACTGTTCTAGTTCGAGAAATGTCTCCTCATATTCTAATAATTCCTCTGGTATATCCTCATCGCTAGGAAAAAGGATATCGTATACTGCTTCAGAAGCAGGAGCATGGTGAAAATCCTCAGCATACTCCACTTCTTTTGCAACTTCCTTGTCCTGTTCTAACGTTTTTTCTTCTTCACCTAAATTCATTTGAACCGACGAAGCAACTAAATCGTATATAGTTGCTACATCCTTTTCTAAGGTGATTTCTTTTGTTGGAACAGTAATACGCTCTTGTTCCCTACCAATTGGTCTGCTTTCTCGCGGGCACCAATAAACGGGACGTTCCACCGGTGCCTGTTCCTTTTCTTTTTTCTTTGCTTCTTCTATTAGCATATTTTTTCTGACTTTGCGAACTACAAAAAACACATAACAAAATAAAGCGATAAAAATCATTGTAAACATGATTTTCTCCTCTCGGTTATGCAAATAAATCGAACTCAAACTGTCCTTCGATTACTTTGCTTTTTCGTTTCCCTTTCTTTTTAGCGGTATCCACTTCAACAATCACTTCGTCCCAGAATGCAATATCTTGCTTTTGAACCAGCATACACTTATCTGTATTCAGCGTTGTTAATGTACGAATGATACCTTCTACTTCCCCATCTATTTCAAGTTCACGTTTCTTCACTTGAACACCAGGTACTTTCCCTTGTTGAATAAATTCAACAGCCTTTTGTACAAATTGGGCATCTTTCATAAATGCAACATCCATTGTTCCTGGTAATTTTTCCACCCAGTTCGTAAATTGAATTTCAATCGATTCAAACACAGGTGTAATCACATTACCGATATTTGCAAGAACTCGTTTCGATTCTTCTGATGCCGCTTTTGTCCATTCTTCTGTTGAGCCTTTTAATTGGTTCCCACTCTTAATGTTTTGAATTAATAAAGTCTGTAAATCCCCTGTATCACCGAGCATTGCATTTAAACCATCACTTGTCGCATCACCATTCATTGCTTCAGAAGCTTTATTCTTCTGAGCTATCAACTGTGCCATTTGCGCTTGGAAAGTCTCTCGATATCCAAGGTAGAATGTTCTACATTGATTGGTTTGACCAATACGCCAATGTCTTCTTGCTGCCTGATTTAATGTGAATAAGCTGAATGATAATTGATAAAAAATCAGGGTCGGTGTTGCCAATAAATCGAGGCCCACCTTCACAAGTTCTTGCGAACAAATGATTACATTCACACCGTTTTTCACTTGCTCTTTTAGCCATTCACTACGTTTTGGCGGAGTAACTGTATTGGTACGGAGAATGGCTACTTTCGCACCAGGTACTTGCTCTGCAACCTTCTGCAAACGAGGCTGAATGTCTCGTTCTTTCACTGTAGATCCTGTATCAGATACATAAATGATAGTTGGACGACCTTCAGAGATTTCAGTATGCAATATTTCTTGCAATTTCTTCTCCTTCGGCTGCATACAATCCTCATCGAATCTATATTCTGCATTAGACCAAACAACATTTTTTTCATTCCCATCTAAGTAATAGTTAGGATAACGATTCATGTTATCTGGGTATGCATTTCCTGTACGAATATAAGAAAGCCACAATTTGCCGACATCTGGTGTACCTTTCGCTGCCTCAATTGATTTTTCAAATGACTCTTTCATATGCTCATAGGCTTGTTTTTGCTCTTCAGACATATCAACAAGAATCGTAGGTATATTGATTAGCTCAACTGGATTTGGCCATACATCTTTTAAACGTACATTTATTGTTGTATCCATTAAAAATTGGGTAAACACATATGGTGAAATACCAGGTACTACTTTAGTTTTATCTAGCATTCTTTGTGCACCACGTGAAGCTACATTAGATACAACCTCACCATCATGGTAGTACGTTCTCTCGATGTTTCCGTAAGTCTCATTCCAATCCATTAAAGAGCTATATTCAAACCCACTCTTCACCATCTTGGAAGGATACAAGCGCCATAACGTATAAAATACATCGCTCGCCTTACCTCCAAAAAGAGTTCCTGTTCCACCTACGAATTTTTTACAAACTTTAACTAAACTTCCTAGAGCAGTTCCTTGTGCAGTTTCGCTTTTCAGCTCATGTATTTCGTCAGCGATAAGAGCATCAAAGAAATGCTTCATTTTCCTACGAATATACTCAACTGTAGCTACTTTTCGATACGCTCTTCCTGAGTGTTTTGCACTATAAGGTTTGTTACGATTTTCTAACTCTAGTTGTTTCTGTAAAGGTTTATTTCCCTCTTTAATTGCCTGCACTAATTTATTCTCATATTTCGTCCAGTCTTTAAAGCTTGCATATCTTGTTTTTACCTTCGGACTCCAAATATTTGAATTACAATCGGCACATACACTGTTTTTATTTGTTTTAGAATCTAAGTCACTTGCTGTAAATTCTTTATACTGACAGACTTCGTTCTGTTCACCATTGGCTTGTTGAACCATAATAGAAGACACTTTTTTACGTAACCTAGCACCACAATCTGGACAGTAATAGCCCTTCTTATAATATCTTTGCACCTCTTCTTCCGTTTTTTTAGAAAAAGCGGTCTGCTTATAAGGTAATGGCATCTGTTTAATAGAATCTCCTCGCATTGTAGTAAAACTAACGACAAAGAAGGTTGGTTTTTGTGGTTTTGGTCTTCCAGCCTGAATCCAAGATTGATGAATTCGAATCAGATCCTCTGTGCGTTTAATAAGATGTATCTCTGCGTCTGGTAATAAGTGTCGTATTTCTTCTTTTGCCCACTTCTCCGTAAGAGTTGGTGAAACAAATACGCAGGTACGATACCCTTTTTGTCCTTTTAAATGAAAATAGCCATCTACTGCAGCTGTCATGATTGCACTTTTCCCCACGGACATTTCACCCTGTATAATAATTCCTTTTTGTACTTGTAATGCTTTTGCTGCACCTGTTGCTACATGTGCTTGTACAGGGAATAATGGTCTTTCATACGTATCAAAATGGGATAATGCTTGGTCTGACATCGGTTGATGTAATGGCTCATCCAATTTTGTTACCTTATCAAGCATGACAGGCGAATATTCCAATAGGTATTCATTTAAATCATTTACTTCATTGATTTTTTCACCTGTACCCTCTTGCGGGAATTGACATTTCCCAGACCGGATCATTTCTGATAAAAACTCTTTACAATCCTCTGCTTTTAATACGACTTGTGCAATCGTTAGAGAAGAAAACTCATTCTTATCGAAATACACTTCTAATGGTTGTAACAAATTTCTTGTTAGCATCTCTTCATAAATCGGCTTCGCCCATTCTTCTAAGATTGGTAGACCATACGGGGGAGCCATTAAGAAATCTCTTACTTGCATTTCTGGTGCTTCATCAATTGCAACAATATACTTTTCTTCTATTTCCTTAGAAAACGCAATAATTGCCTTTTTTCTATTTGCTGTTTGTGTATTAATAAACTCAAATTGTCCTGTCGAAATTACATTCATTTTTTTTCCTAACGTATAATGTAATTCTTCTTTTTGTCCCTCTCCAAAATACAAACGACGTGTACCCATTGATATTGCAGCACGGAATGACTTTAATGTACTCTCATTCGCACCTAATACTGCAAATTGGATTTGATGATGACGATTTACTGCCATAGCAAAGCAAAAAGCAGTATGTGAAGCAGTAGCCGTCTCCAATTGCAACATCGCTGGTGTTTGTTCCTGGTCAAATGTATGTTGTTGAATTATTTCGTTTATCATAATATTCGTTCCCTCCTAAAAATAAAAAACCCATCATAATCGATACGTTTCATGTCCTACTCATTTAATTTATTGTTTAAAAATCTATAAACTGTTTCCACTCTGTTAATGAATGCTCAGCCGCATGTAGAATATCGTCTACACCTTGGAATAGTGAAAAATGTTCTAACACTCCCAAATGCGTACCTGTACTGATCTGAGATGCACAAAGGCAAACTACCGTTAGAACAATAGCGATTCGGAGCACACGATTACTAAACTCCCAAGCAATATATAATGCTCCTATTCCTAATAGTACAGACATAGCCTTCTTCCTTTCCTAGACAAGTTCTTTGACTTCACCAGTTGGTGTTGCAATGATAAATTTCGCACGGCGTTTTTGTAATACAACTTCTTTCGTTGTTTTTTCCAGTTGCTCAAATGAAGTTTCAAAAAACATATTTTCAGATCCACGAACAGCATGGAGCGTATTTCCTTCACCAAGCAAACCGTCTGCCACGCCTGTTATCAGCAATAGTCCTAATTGTCCGGAAGCAATTGGCATCTTTGCTCTTTCAGCATCTGTTTTCTCATTTTGAAGTGAGTAACCATTCCCTCTATTTAAACGCTTCTTAAATGTCGAGATACCTTCCGATTTCCCCACACCTTCATAAGCACTTTTATAATCCACTCTTGATGTAAAAATTAGTTTGTTTTGATGACGCAATGCAGGTATAGCCCAATCCTTACGATTTACCATTTCTGCTAATGTATTCACATGTTTTTTGACGAAAGTAAGGTCAGACATGTTTTCACAGAAATTAGCGAACCGATCGTTGAAGTACGTGTCATTTTTCGTAGCAGCACGCTTACGTCCAACGAAGACACACTGTTTAAATGCATCGAACTCCTTATTTTCATCACCAAAACGCATTAAGCCTATTTCCTCATAATTTTTTGCTAAGAAATAACTAATGTCGTCTCTAGCAAATCTGTCGTAAGGAATGACATACACCATAATCCCACCATCTTGTAAATAATGGTGTGCACGCTTTAAGAAGTTGAACTCCATTTTCTCTGGTTTTGCATTTTCTGTACGAAGCTCCGTATTATAAGGAGGATTTAAAAAAATAAGCGGAAAATAGTCATGACTAATCTTCATACTTTCAAAGCCCGAGCGTACCACTACATCTAATTGCTCTTTTGCTTTGCCATATCGATTTGCATCTATTTCTACAACATATGTATCAAGTTGTATGCCAACTTGCTTCACCTCGTCTGCAAAACTTCGTAAAATTGTTCCTTCTCCACAACATGGATCAAAGCAAGCATAAGCTCGCCCTGGTTCCATTTGTAATAGTTGTATTAAGTGTTTCCCTTCTGTTAGTGGTGTTGGATAAAATCCCGCCGCTAAATCATTTCCTATACGCATAATCTTTCCCTCCAAGTTCTATTTTGCAATAAAAAAAGGAAGATCCAAGTATATACATCACTTAGTTCTTCCTTTTACCCTCTATACACTACCTCGACTTGTTTCATATATCTTTTAAAATGGTAGTTGTTCATCTGTAATCTCCGGAATCTCATCCAAACTAGCAAAAATATCATCTTGTTCATCGGATGGTTCTTTCGCTTCCTTCTCCTTTGGGTCATTTAACACGCGCCAAATATCTTTTTTCATCATTTTATCCCCTATTCCTTTTACTTTTCTGTTTCATAAACACTGTCATCATCATAAAAAAGAAATCTTTTACTTTACGCATGACTTTACGAAACTTTGGTTCAGCTACAATCTTTGTGCCATTGTAAAAACTTTGTTGACCGACAAAGCGCCATAAGATTACATAGCCTTCTTTTACTTCCTGGATGCCCTCAATAAATAATGCAATTTCTTGTATAGCTTCTTTTTCATGAATAGAGTTTGGTTTAAAATATTGCATTTTACCATCAGGTAATATAATTTCTGCCTCTAAACAACCTCATAATTGATTAATTCTCGATTTAGGTTCGGTTAACATTGCTGATGCAGCATATGACTTCTGATTTTTTTCTATTCGTGCTTTATGTTCCTCTACTGTTGATACTAGTCGTAAGTGTCTACAATCTTTTTTCATTTTACTATCTCCTCTATTTTGTAATTTATTATGGTTCATAACCCCGCCTGCAAACTTGAAAACAACACAAAAAGGGCTTCTTCAAGTCGATTAAAAATGTGCATAGCAAAATAAGCTATATATACACTAATCGGCTCAAAGAAGCCCTTTCACAATTGAAACAAGACGCAACTTGCTTCTACAACTCAACCACAACACAAAAAGGTGTGGGAATAAACGGAATCAAATAAACTAACAATATACCTATATATTATATAATATCGTTATGCATTTCAAGAAGTTTTAATTAAATTTAACGCATTACCTAAAAGAATCCTTCTTCCTCAAGCTTGTGAAGGACGAAAATCCAAAGGTAAGTGAGAGTTGAATTTCGGGTAATGCGTAAACTCATAATAAATTACTATCAAGTATCTTACCAGTCTTAACCCACGCATCTACTAGAAATGCGACGACCGATAAGGTTAGGATTGTTCTGGCTACCTTTATTCCAATCCCTACGCCTAAAAGAGGCCGGACATGACCAGTCAAATCATCATGAATTATTATAACAAATTTCAATACGCGCACCTACAAGAAGAGGTGCGACAAAATCAACACGATGCTTCTAAACAGCTAGATAACTGAATTAAAGAAGTAGTAGCGACATTTTGGCTCATCCATACACATAAAGCAAAGCGACTAAATCTTTTGCTTGGTACTGACTGGTTCGCTGCACAAAACCAACATCTCTAGCAAGATCTCGTAAGATATTTTGGGATAAGAACCTTTGAATTTCTTGAGCAAATAGTAGTAATTCATCAGATACAGAAATAGACATACAAAAACGCCATCCTTTCCTATGATTTAAAGAAAGAATAGCGTATTTTTAATTTTATGGAGAACTAATTATTTCTTTTTTTATAATAAGAAAAGAAATTTATTATCATATTAATTAAACATATAAAGATAAATGAGTACTTGAAAATAGTACTTTTATAGTTTCCAAAAAACAAAAATAGTATAGCTAAAAGTGATAGTATGCTAATAATTAAATGATACATATATTGAGACTGTTTCTTCATTAATCATTCCCACTCTTTATATTATCACAGTAAAAATTAAAATAAATAGAATATACCTAATTGGATATCTAAATAGTTAGATACTTCATAAACTTAAGAAAAAATAAGATGAATTTCCAAAGAAATCACCTGTAGAAAAAGAAAATTTTTACTGTTTTGGGGGTGTTTCTTTTCACTAGATTGATGGGCATGTCCTGCTACCCCAATTATGTCGCAAGTGTTTTTTTATGATTTGATTGTTTTACAATACACGAGCGTCGTCTTCTATAGTTTGTTTTTTAAATTTTTGGGTCTTATTTTTAGATTTTTTGAAAGTTAGAGCCATACCAACAAAAATTAGAGTAATCCCTGATACTTGCATTAAAGTTGGTCGGAATCCTGTAAGCACCGTGTCCAATAAAATTGCTACAGCTGGATCTAAAAAAACTAATATCGAGATTAATTTTGTTGATAAATCACGTAAGCTATCAAAGAATAAGTAGTATACCAATCCTGTATGGATAAGGCCGGTTGCTATAATATACGTCCAATTACTTTGAGTCAGTCCATGGAATGCATCAAAATCTATAAAGGGTATTAGAAGAAAAATCCCTAAAAATGTTTGCAAAAAGGTCATTGCATAAGCACTCATGTTCTTAATACCTTTCCCAAATAAAGTTGTAAATGCATAAAACAGAGCTGCGAGAAGTCCCCAAACCATGCCAGAAGACATTAACGAGTCGAAAGAGAAGTTTTTGTTTATACCAGCGATTAATAACGCTCCTACAAAGCAGATAATGATAGAGATAACAGATAATACTGTTAATTTTTCTTTAAAAACAATACTTCCAATGATAAGTACAATTATTGGAGCAAGGTGATAGACTGATATTGCAACTGTGACTGACATATTTTCAAACGCTTTAAATAAAAATACCCAATTAAATACAAGGAAAAATCCACATATCAAGACTTGAATAACTTCTTTTCGTTCCCATTTATCATGTTTGTACTGTCCAGTAATTAGCCAGCATAGACTTAAAAATATTGTAGCAAAAATGCATCGTACAAATACCAACTCAAATGAAGGTAAATTTGTTTGTACGGAAAAAAAGCCGACTGAACCGAAAATAACCATTGATATTATCATCTTCAAAGCCGGTAATGATTTTCTCTCAATAGAATTTTGTTGAATCAATTTAATCCCCCCGTTAAATATCTAATTTTTAGTAAGAAAAGCACCGTCCTTCTATAAAGGGCAGGTGCTTTTAATTTATCTACAAAAAACACTTAATTATAAATTCTTCCCAGCTGTCCAACCACCATCTATGACAAAGTTGGAACCTGTAACAAAGCGAGCCTGATCAGAAATTAAATATTCAATACACGAAACAATATCCTGCGGTATTCCCCACGTATCTAAGGATTGATTGCTTTTTATAAGGGATACCAAACGTTCATCACTAAAATATTCTTCTGTAAGCTCTGTCCTAATGACACCCGGAGAAATACTGTTCACTCGTATGTTTTGCTTACCAAACTCCATAGCCATCTGTTTAGTAAGTCCAATTAGAGCATGTTTTGATGCAACATAAGCCGCTCTTTCAGGTTCAGCCATTAATCCTGAAACAGATGCTATATTTACTATGCAACCTTTTGTTTTAAACTTGTACCAACGCTTAGCAGCTTCCCTTGAAAGAATAAAGGGTGCTACTAAATTAACATCTATTACTTTTTTAAATAGATCATCAGAAAGTTCTAATACAGGTGTTATTTCCCTGATACCAGCGGCGTTTATAAGTATGTCGGGACAAAGGGTATCTGTATCCAATTGTATAAAAAGATTATTAATCTCATTGCTGTTACTTAAATCTATTTGTACTAACTTAAAAGACGTATGTGTTTTTGTATAGTCTACTAATTTATTTGTATTAATATCAAGAGCTATTACATTGAATGATTTTTCTAAAAAATATTCAATACAAGCATTTCCTATACCACTGTTGGCGCCTGAAATCATAATAGTTTTATTTTTTATCATTTTGGCTCCTTATAAGAAAACGTTACTAATAAAATGTCACGTACGGCTTCTGTATTACACTCTGTTCCTAGTGGTGTTACAGCGTGGAATACCTTTTGTCCAAATACTAAAGTTTCTAGGGGATCCTCCAAACTTATAAACTTGTTAATTTCCCTAGGGCTGTTTGCAATTAGATTGTCTCCGCCAAGAGCTGTATTACTTAAATTCATGAGATGTAAAAAGACAATCGGCTCATCATCCTTATGTAGCCAAATTGGAGAGCTAAAAGAAGGGTTTTCTCTCGTTGCCTTATATCTTACTTGATGTAAACCTATAATTATATCCTTACTTGTATCAAGTATGTTTGTATTAAATGCAAATTCACTATCAAAGCGAACAATTTTCTCAATTAATGAATTATGTAAAAATTCATCTGTTATACTGTTGAAATTTCTAATTTTCCCACCATCGTCATAATTATATTCTTCAGATTGGAAATATCCATTGTCTGTATCTAGAACATAATCTGAAGAACCAGCGTATTTTATATATCTTGAATAGGCTCTAGCGCGACATTCGCCATATGCGTCGTTTTGTAAGCTGTAGTAGTCTAACTGTGCTTTCGTTAGTAATGCCTGATCTTCTTGATCTTGTAAAAAAATATCATTAGAGATTTGAATGTATCCATTTGATTCGAATTCATGTACATTTTGTTCTACGTCAAAACTGCTTGTCTTATTAGAAACTGTTGTTAGCATAAGAGCACCTCAAACTTTCAAATTATATTTTTCCCACTGTATATTCAGAATGAAGCATGGGTTGAGGAGTAATATGTTTAATAACCTTAAATATAACTTGTTAAATTAATACACAACATTAACTATTTGGTTATTAATAACTCCTATTACAGTATAAACCATATTAGAGAATTTTTGCAATTTTTTTCGAATTGTATGAAATTTTATTTTAATTAGTTTTTTATTCTGAATCGCTAGGCTTTTTCTCTTTATTCCCCATTTTTTCTTGTCTCCTCCAAAATGTAAGATGTATCATTCAAATGAATTTTTGCAAATAACATCTATTAATCCTTCTGTATAAAAATACGCATATAAAGACGAGAATTGATATTGTGAACTACCCGCCACTTAACGTCCTAACGGACTGTTTGAAGTGGGGGCTTCTCGGTTAGTCGTTACTTTTGATAGCTAACGAATTCGTCCTAAGACAGCCGAGCTAACCCCCTTGTTCCAAAGGTTATTTTATTGCTATTTATGCTAACGCTAATAGGCGTATTGCTTCATTTTTGATATTGATAGCTGCGTTATAATCTCTATCGAGATTTACACCGCATATGCAAGAATATACTCGTTCAGACAATGTCATATTTTTTACATTTCCACAACTACTACATGCTTTTGTGGAAGGAAACCATTTGTCTATTTTCACAAGTTGTTTTCCTTGTTCGTTTAGTTTATAAGCTAAGAAAGAAGTGAACATACCCCACCCATTATCAGCAACACTTTTTCCAAAATGAAGTGCTCGTGACATTCCTTTCATGTTTAGGTCTTCAATAGCCACAACATCAAAATGAGTAGCTAACTCTTTAGACTTATGATGAAGGAAGTTCTTACGTTGGTTCGCTACTTTTTCATGTAACTTAGCTACACGGATACATTGTTTATTCCGACGAATAGAACCTTTGGTTCTTCTTGATAATACTCGTTGTGCCTTTGCTAATCGGTCTAACATTTCACGATAGAACTTAGGATAATTGGCTTTCTCATCCTCAGAACTAACGTATAATCCATCCATCGCAAAGTCTAATCCAACAACTGTTTCTACTTCTTTTTGTACAATCTCTTTTTCGTATTCAGTCAAGATGGACACATAGTATTTACCAGTAGGTGTCATAGAAATCGTACATGACTTGATCATATAATCTTGTGGTATCTCTCTATGCTGTTTGATACGTACCATTTTCAGTTTTGGCAATTTGATATGACCAGTAAGCAACATAATATTTCCGTTTACTACATTCGTTGTATAAGACTTTCTGTCTTTTTTACTTTTGAATGTTGGGAAGTCATTTTGACCACTAAAGAAATTCTTATAGGCAGTTTGCAAGTTTAGTTGAGCATTTGCCAAAGCTAATGAATCAACTTCTTTTAACCACTCAAATTCTGCTTTATATTTCGCAGGAGTTGGAAGCTTTTGTTTCTTTAGTTGTTCCTTATCATCTTTGTATTTTTCGTACGCTTCTTTCCGTTCAGCTAACATTCTGTTATACACGAAACGTACACAACCGAAGGTTTTACGCATAAGATATGCTTGTTCTTCTGTTGGATACAAACGGAATTTATATGCTTTATTATGCTTTGTCATATCATTTCACCTCACTTTTCACCTTGGTTTTCAATATATTTCTTTACTACATCTATTGGCGAACCACCAGTAGTTAGTAAGCAAAAACTTCTTGACCAAAACATCTCTTTCCAAAGTTTCGTTTTCACTTGTGGAAAGTCTCTCTTGATTAGTCGAGAACTTGCACTTTTATAAGCATTAATAAATTTTGTCATTTCTGTATTCGGATGTGCCTTGAACAAAATATGAACATGGTCTACATCATGATTCCACTCTACCAGTGTTATGTTGTAATTCTCGGATAACCTGACAAACATGTCTTTTGCATAGTTTGACATATCATCATCAAACACATTTCTTCTGAATTTTACGACCAACACAAGATGGTAATACAACAAGAATACTGAATGGTTATTGCTGTCTAATTTCATTTATATACCAACCTTCGAACTTTATAAGACTGATTATATCAGAGGCAAAATAAAAAGCAAATCCTTTTGGCTACGCCAAACCGAAATTCATCTCCCACCTACCGCTGGGCTACGCCCTTCATGCGCTTGAGGAAGGAGAATTCTTTCGAGGAATTCGTTAAAAAGGTAAAATATTACCTTGTATTAGCATAATTTTTCATCTCTATATTTTTATTATTTAAAAAACTAAGTATTAAATCAAATGCAAATATTCATATCGTTATTTCTTAATTATAAAATATAAAGAACCACCACTGCTATATGGGATGGGACGCTATGCATGACCACCGTCATCCTAGTTCAGCGCTAATCTATTAGCAAAACAGTGTATCCTTATTTTGAGTGCCTTCTCTTTTTATCTTTTTTCCAACAATGTTTTGCTAATTTAATATTCAGTTGTATGCAGTGTTGTCACCCTTAAAAAATCAGTGGTCTTTTATTTAGAGAAGAATTTAGCTAATTAATTTCATGTTTTGAATACAAAGCGATTGCAACCAATGGTTTTAGCAATTAATATTTCTTGATTCTTATTTAGATAGATATGAAATTTATATGCTTTACTTACTAACATAGGGTGCACCTCACCTTTTTATAGGATATCTACAGTATATAAAAAACGTAGGCTTACGCCTACTGATATTCATCTCCCACCTAAAATTAGTGTTTCACACCTTTATATTTTTGAGGAAGGAGTTTTCGGTCTTGGATTATTTCGTTTTCATTAGCTTGATAGTGATGTTTCCGTATCCCCTAAAAATAGAAAAAAAAGATTGAGACATCTCATCTTCTTTTCAGGCAGAGTTAGAGAAAGCATTTTATTGGATAAAATGCTTTCTCTAAGAACTAGCTCTGCAAAAATCGCTGTATTTCTATTTCTGGTAATCCTGTAAGCTTTGCAATGTCTTCTACAGACACACCATTTTTATGCATGCCTCGAATGAGTTGCATCTTTCCTTGCTCAACCCCTTGTTCGATTCCCTTTTTAATTCCTTGTTTTTCTGCATGAGCAAATTTTACTGCCTCATCCATTAAGGCCTTTTCTCTTGCTTCATATGCTTGACGGAAAGAAGAATCTTGACTCAGACGTTCCCATTTATTCATTGCTTTTTGTAAAATCGGATCTCGGTTCATGGCAATACCCTCCAATGTTTGTGTGAGATGTTCATCTTCATTCGCAGGTAATAATAATAACCAACGAACAAACGAATCTTCCCCCGGATTGACTTTCTCTTCGCGCCATTGCTGCATCAACTTTGGAATCTCTACTATATGAACTTCTATATCATCACTTAATAGCTTAGTCGCTCACAACAAGAGAGGATAGCATTTACATTTTGCTTATTTATTTTACCACTTGAACAGATACTGGTTTCCAGCCCTGATTCTCTACCCAATCAATATCAACCTTATATTTTTTATTACTTTGCTTATCTCGTACATTACCGTAGGCTTTATTTTCACCATTATTTCCAATAAAATCAAAAATCAATTGACCCTCTGGAACATCAACAGCATAAGAAATTGCTTTTTTCATCTCATTCCAATCTACTGTTCCTTCTTTAAATTTCATTGCAGGTTTTGCTCCTTGCTCTGTACCAATTGGCTTCCAAGAAGGATTAGTTTGAGAACCCTTTTCTTGAGATGCCGTTTTTTCTCCCTCTTTATTTTCATTTCCGCTCGTTTTTACCGATTTTTCTGCTTTTTGTTTCTCTTCTAACAGTGCTGCTTCTCTCTCTTCACGTTTCTTCTCTTCTAACAGTACTGCTTCTCTCTCCTCACGTTCCTTCTCTTCTAACTGCGCTGCTTCTTTCACTTCACGTTTCTTCTCTTCTAACTGCGCTGCTTCTTTCTCTTTATGTTTCTTCTCTTCTATCTTTGTTGCTTTCTTTTCTTGAGCAATTGCTTTCTTTGATGTATCAGAAGGGGAAAACAACTGGTATGTCACTATACCAACTGTCACTAATACCAAAGTAAATGCAATATTAAAAATCACTTTTTTACGACGATTTTGTTGTTTTTCTTGAAACCTGCTTCCTTGTCCCATTTTTTAAACCTCCGAGTTTATTTTCCCTTCTAATCTTTATGCATTATCCTTATAATTCTTAATATTTTCATTAAACAATGGAAATGAATTACAATTCCCATACAAGATTTCATATCATAATAAAATTTGTGTTGTTTCAAGCATCTGACATATGTTATTCAAAAATATTTTAATACATTATAAATTGATAAGCATCTGTTCGTAAGAAACCTTCCATTTTATTCAAAGGTGATTCCAATTACGTCCACATTAGATCTCCTGTAGAAATCTTTTTAACAATTAAGCCCCTTCTTCCCTTATTTATAATTTTCAAATTAAACTGCCCTCTATGGTACAATAAAGATGTGTTGTTTTCTACTGGGGTATGTCGTAAAATCAAAAGGGATTTTATCTCTTTTACCTTTTTTTCAGAGTAACTTTCACCACTAGGAGACTCTATTATTCCTAATGTAATCTTTAATTCGCTTTCATCAAAAATCCAATCTTTATTAAGTTCCCTTATCTTTTGTATAAAGCTTCTTTTGGTTTTTCCTATATAGATCAATGTTTCATTCTTAGCATATACTCTAGAGATTGCAAATATTCCCTTCTTAAAAGCTTCTTCTCTATTATAAAAATCATTTAAACTATACAATCCATACCATTTAATATGTACTGTTTCTATTAACCTCACCTCATTTTTTGATAATATTATAATTTCTGAATGTTCAAATTATTATGGATACATAGCCTTGATTACTTGAATTATAAATAGTGCTTTTCAATAATACATTTTATTATTACTAATTTCAATAATGAATATGTACATATGTAGTATTGGATGGCCGCAAAAAAACATGGGAATTTAATTCAAGCCCTATATCAAAATGAAAATAAAAAACACCTGTGATATACACAAAGTGCTTTTCTCTTGTCAATTTATCTATTTTCTTTTTATAACTCAAACTCCTTCGAATCGTACTTTTCTAGAGTTTGCTGCAATTCATTTTTTTCATATGGAATATGTTTATCTGTCTGTATATCTTCAACATTTTCTCCACCCGCTAATAATCTCCTGTACTTAAAAGAGTGCCCTGTTAATAATGGTGTAATTATGTTCTATGGCCCTCCTTTTGTTTGATTACTTGTATCATAAAACAAGTATCTGAAGCTGATATGTGGTCTACTTTACTGATAAAAATAACAAATAAAAAAGGAAACCTGCATGTTCGTTATAGTGATTTTCATGTTATATATACTCATATAAATTCATTAATATGCAATATTACATATTAGGTTCCTGTATCTTCATGATATTGATGTATTTATGATACTTTTATCTTCATATTTAGAAAGGAATACTATTGTACGTTGAAAAGGCGGAGTCTCTTTGAAGACTTCGCCGTTGTTTATATAGGGCATGAATGGTCTCGATACCTTTTATCGTACGTGAAGCATGACGAAGATTTTGAAATCCTGCAGATTTAGCAAAACGTCTCTTGACATGCCTATGATCCTGGTCAATAAGATGGCTAAAATTTTTGATTCTACAATGGATTGTAGTTTGATAAACCGAGAGACCCTTTAGAATAGAAATCACTTTTGACACAAAACAATGATTTTATATGGTGTAGTTTGAGCTGGTATACTCATTGTTGTAAAACTATAAATAGCTATTAAATTTCGATTTACAAGATTACCTGTAAAGAATTGACCATTTGTTAATAAAATTTGAGTAGAAGGAGAAATATTTAATTTTAATTTTCCATCACTACTCTCCAACTGTTCATTAAAATAGTCTACTTTTACATTTTGATACGGTGTATATTTTGCCATAACAATCGCTTGAAATTGTGGTGGAAAAATGAGAAGAGCAGGAGCGTTAGCATCGTAAAACCCAGTTACTTTATCTCCTACTACTACCGTTGCATAGTCGATAAAATACGTATTTGGTTTCACTACAAATTTTATTAGATTCCCATAACCATTATCTACGGACATTAATTTATTACATCCTATATCTTCGTTTGACCCTGTTACAAAATCGTTAATCATAGTTATTGTACCATCAAATGATTGAAATTTTTTCATTCAAATACCTCTTTTGTTTATATAATTAAACCTCTATCGTTACTCTATAATTTTTAAAAACATGTAAATGAAATAATCCTTCTCGTATCAATTCCAAAAATAACCCAAAACCTACCGTTCCATCTAAAACCAGCAACAGACCTTGGTCCTACAAAAATTGGGAAATACCAAAACTGTTCACCATTACTAAGCCATATATAAGTATTTCGAAATAAACATAATGAAATTGCTCCTGGATCAACAGCAAATGGTGAAGCAGTTGATTGTTGAGGAATAAATGATGGGGGAGGAGATGTTGGAGCTTGTGAACTTTGCTGTCCTGGAAAACTTGGTACACCCGGAAAACCTGGCATTCCAGGTATACCTGGAATCTGAGGACCAGGGAATTGACGATCGAAGCATTGATCATAATTTATATAAGGAAAATATATTGAATCATTATACATTTAAAAACCACCTCTTTATTTTTAAAACCCTCTAAATTATTAATATGTAATGTTGTTCGTATAGGAAGCTTATTCGCTTCCTATACGAACAACATTTTAAACAGGAAAGTATACCTATACCCTTTTTTTCGGTATGGGGTAATGGAAATTCCAGTGTCATCTTTGCTACTACACCCTGTTACCAATCAAACATGCACAATGTAGAAATGAACCATAAAAATTTCTTCATCGTATGCCTCCCTCTCTTCTTGTTTTTCTTCCCCTACATCATAACGGGATTGGAATCATTGTTGGAAAAACGATCGATTTCTATGATTTAGCAACGAATTATGTATAAATCCATTGCTTAACTCCTCCACTCTTTCAAACGGGCTTTTTATGATATGTATGCAGGATTCCCCCTTACAAGTAACGAAACCCCAATAGGGAAACATTCCACTAATTACCATACCTATTTCATACCATTACATTTTGGGGGTTAAACAGGATGAAAACAAAGAAGTTACAAAAATCAGCACTTTCTTTTACCCTACTCTTTTCTTTAGGTGTTTCTTCTTTTCCGCTTACAACAGCTATTCATGGGGATACACAAGGGGCACAAACTGCAGAAAAGAAACAAGTCTCATTAACGGAGCGTACGTCTTTATTTTTTGCATATCTCCAACAAGGTAAATATGCAGAGGCACTCCAGTTGACGTCTGCAGCTTTTCAGTCCAAGTTTACGGCAAACATATTACAAAGCTGGTGGACACAAAGTGGCGGGAGCAGAATTACAAGCATGGGAACACCTGTTATAAAAGAACGAAACTTGGTCCATCAAACGGTTGAAATTCCAGGAGCTATCGAAGGAACTACTATTCCACTACTCCTTAAATTCACGCCTGGCGGCAAAGTTGATGAGGTTGGCGTAAGGACGGCGCCAGAGAAATCTTATACCATCCCGCATCCTAGCTATGACCAACCTGATTCCTACCAAGAACGAGAAATCGTCATTGGAAATGCTACATACCCGTTACCAGCCACATTAACGGTTCCAAAACATAAACCTGGCGAAAAAGTACCTGTTGTTGTTCTTGTTCACGGTTCTGGGCCGCATGATCGTGACAGTACATTTATGGGAGCTAAAATCTTTAGAGACCTTGCAGCTGGTCTTTCATCAAGCGGTATCGCAGTGTTACGTTACGAGAAACGTTCCTTAGAACACGGTTTTAAAATGAGTGCAGAACCTGTAACGTTAGACCGAGATACTACAGATGATGCCATATATGCAGCAAAATCAGCAGCGCAGCAGGAAGGCATTGACCCAGATAACATTTTCATTCTCGGACATAGCCAAGGTGCTGGCACCATGCCGCGCATACTAAGCAAAGCACCTTCATCACTTGTAAGAGGAAGTATTTTAATGGCACCACCTGCACGTCCGTTTACTGACATGCTCCTTGATCAGTATCAGTACCTCGGAGCACCTAAGGAATATATTGATGAAATAAAAAAACAATTCGCTTACATTGAGGACCCTACTTTTGATCCAGATCACCCACCAGCTGGTTATAATTATCTTCCTCCACATTTCATGTATGATGTGACTCGTTGGCGTCCAGTTGAGGAAGCGAAATCACGAAAAGAACCATTACTGATTCTGCAAGGCGCACGTGATTATCAAGTAACAGTAAAAGACGAGTTTACGAAATGGCAAGAAGGGCTTTCAAGCCGCAGTAATGTTCATTTCAAAGAATATCCGAAATTGAATCACTTCTTCACGGAGGGCGACGGGGAATTAAGTCACCCTAGTGAATACGAAGTCCCTTCCAATGTTCCTGCGTATGTCATCAAGGACATCGCTACATGGGTCAATGAGACAAAGAAATAAGAAAACAACAAAAGCCATCATGCAATCATCATTGCGTGATGGCTTTTTTGATATTAATGATTCCATACACGTGATACGGTTCTGGTGCAAAAATAGCACCCTGTTCTTGAATAATGTTCAATTTCAAACGAATAAAGCCATTAATATTAAATCTTGATAGCCTCCATCCAATTTTACACCCTTTGCTTTTCTATCCTCTTCAAAAAAGCCTTGATTCTTATATAACTTGATTGCACCTAAATTATCTTCCATTACCTCAAGACAAACTTTTTCAATCTTACAGTTATTTTTAGCCCAATTGATTAACGTTTCTAGAAGAGCTCTTCCAATACCATAATTTCGATATTCAGGTAGTATGGTCATCGCAAAAAACCCTTGATGACTAATTTTTTCTTTGTTTCCGTTCTTAAAATCTATTGCACCGACTAACTTACCATCCACTTCAGCAATAAACTGTACAAAATTTGGATTTTCATAATAAGCTTTTAACGTTTTTTGAATAGCATCAACACTCATCTGCTTTACATCCTCAACCGTACTTAGCATGTATGGAGCGTTTATTAAAGCTCTTGAAGCAGAATTTAACATTCTTTCTGCATCCTGTTCTTTAGCTTCTCTAATTGTTACTGTTTTTCCGTCCTTAGATTTATAAGTAAAAACGTTAGTTGATAGTATATTAAACACACCTTTCGGAATATAATTACTCGGATTTTTTACCCTTCCACAATTCTTAAGTAAGAGAAAATCGTATCACCTTTTTCTACAATCACTGTCCTTTAACTTAATAATAATTATTTCAAACATTTTAAATTTTCACAACATTCCATTCCGTTATATGGCCCGATTGTTGAATAACATGACTGGCGTTTTTTAAAGAACCTTATTTTGTTTTAAACGACTTTATTGTAAATTAAACAACCTTATTATCTCTGTGCATGTAAGTTTTGTTCAACATACGTGTACGTACTCGCATTTAGTACGACAATTGTGGTCAGGTAATGCCTGTCCACATAAAAATTGCAATATCAATGTACGATTTAATTGTCACAAATAATATATTTCAAACCAGAAAAAACGACCTACAATGAATTATGATGCCTCTTCTCTTCACTTGTCGGTGCTCTCCTGTAAATAATCTTTTTCTGTCAAACAAATAGTATTAAGTCCCCCTCTCCTTGCCTAAAATAACGATTCCTTTCATTCGCCATCCTTCTCCTTTACTATTTTTGCAGTATTTTATCATTTTTCTATTTGAAGCAAAGGCTACATCCTCATTTCTACGCAAAATAAAAACGCCTCCTGTAAAGAAACGCCCCATAATATCAGTTTTTTTATCCTTCTAAATGACTTATTATATATCGCTGCTTATTTATGTCTTGACGTTTTAAAGCCGTCACTAACTCTCGATTAACATCTGATACTGGTAACGGTTCTCCGTATATATCAAACAACTTTATTCCTAACTGACTTATAATCTTTATATTATTACGATTCCTACTCTCTTGTGTATAACTAATGATAGTGCGTAAATTAATCCCAAAACTTATCATACTAACCAACGCCCCTTTTTCATTATAAATAGATATAGGTATACTTCTATTTATCTTCGTGGAATCCCTTGAAGTTTAATATCGCTATATATTTCTCAATACACTAGCGGTGTATACCATCTCCGTTTCTGTCATAATTCTACGCCACCTCCTATAAGAAAAATTCAGTAGGAACGGTTTAAACATCTAAAAAATCCATCGACGAAACTCATACTTTCTTATATTTTGTCGCATTAAATAAAGTATGGACACTCGATTGATTCAGAATATTCTGTATATTTATGAAAAAAACTCATAGTGAAATTTAAAGTATCTAATTCCTGTTATTATCAGAATAAGCCTATACGGAGAAAAGGGGGATATTATGACTGTTCAAGAAAAAAGCAATGAGCAATTGATGAAAATATTAAATGAATGGTATGAAGAAATCCGTTCATATCATGTAAAAGAAGCAAAACAAACATATCTAAAAGTACAAGAAAATTTAAAAGGAATAGAAACAGACCAATATTTATCATTCTATTATTCACTACTGAATTTTAGATATAAGGTCTTGGTAGATGGAATGAGTATTACTAAAGATTCTTTTAATAAAATAGAAGAGCTCCCTAATATCAAAGATGAATTTTCATTTTTAGCTTACTACTATCATTTCTTTAAGGCAATCCACTCTACAATTATAGCAAATTATACTGAAGCGAGAACACATTTTGAAAAGGCGGAAGAACTTTTAATTGATATACCTGATGAAGTAGAAAAAGCCGAGTTTAAGTATAGAATTTCAACTTACTTTTATCAGTCTTATCAACCATTTGAAGCGATTCAACATGTAGTAAAAGCGAAAGAAATATACCTGAATCATGTAGGATATGAAATCAATATTGCTTTATGCGACAATGTATATGGTTTAGCTTGTATAGATCTAAGAGAGTTTGAAAGAGCTGAAGAATGTCTCAATACGGTTATTGATGTTTTTAAGAAGTATGATAAAGAACATTTATTATTAAGAGTACGTTACAATTTGGGCTGGTTATATAATATTCAAGATTTATATCCATTGGCGATCCGACAGAGTTCTGAAATTATAAATAAAATACCGAACCATTTTAAAGCATTATTTGTCTTAGCAAGAGCATATTATAAATTAGAAGGCGTTGAAACAGCAAAATCATATATCGAACAGGGAATGAAATATACAAATGAATCCGGAAATGAGGAATATAAGCACCGTTTCGCAGTTTTAAATGAACTAATCACAGAACTGCCTAGAATTAAACTAGAAAAAGTAGTTACTGATGCAATTTCTTATTTTGAAAAAGAGGGCATGTGGGATTGTGTAAAAGAACATGCAGAGATTTTAGCACTCCAATTTTACCAGGCAGGTAATCATGTTAAGGCGAGCAAATATTTCTACATTAGCAATAATGCCAATAAGAATCATTTGAGAAAAGGAGCGTTAAAGTAATGAAAAAAATAAAAAAAATTGTATTAAGTATGGTAGTAGTAAGTGCATTAGCATGTAGCATGATTAGTTTACATGTATCACAACCTTCTTCCTTTAATGGTGGAGATACACCATCACCCACAATACCGAGTGTCTCTGTTGAAGTATCTATTGATTAACGTAATATCATTTGTCCTGCTTAAATAGTCAAAATATCCAACTTTTAATCCACAAAATTGTTTAATCAAAATGAGAGAAATTGTGAATCCCTAGTCCGAAACAAATGTGTTTCGGACTATTCGCGTTACTATTTTTATTTTGAAAAGGATTGGTTAAAACAAATCTATTCTCTATTTTAGGCATTCTCCCCTCCCCCCAGGAACTACGTATTAACTAGGAAACGAACCCTATTAAACAATTATTAAATCTTCTTTCATCCAAGGCAAAGTAACTACAAAGTTTACTTCTCATTCCTACTACCTTCTCATACATAGATGCCTTTACAACAGCCTTTAATTTATTTCATTTGTTGTTATTCCATTTCTAAAAATTTCTGATATCCCCTTTTGAAAATCCCCTGCATTAATTCCATTTCTATCTCTCACAAATGAATGGTATTGCGTATTATACCCAACCAGTTTATAGATTTTAATAATATTAATTACAAAACCTTCCTAAATTCAAATAGAAGGACTATTTTATTCTGTCAACTCCCCCTATATTGATAAATATGAAATATTCAATTTGCTTGACATTTCAATGGCTTATAACAGGAAAATATATACATTAAATGAAACCTAATGTATCTTTGATTTGTAAGTCGTGGTTAGTTGGCCAACTTTCCATGCAATTTAATAATAAAAATTAAGGGGGACCTAAAATGAAACAAGTATTAAGGAAAAGTAAGAGAAAAATGATATATCTAGTTGGTTCACTTCTAATTGCTCTATCAATGTTTGCAACTACAAGTTTTGCAGCTACAGAAGGTGCTGTAAAAAGTGTTACAAATAGTAACTATACCGGGATTGCAGCTGATATAAATCTACCAAAATCAGTTGTTGTTAAGGATGGATATGTGAATTGGTATTTAGGTATTGGAGCATCTAAAGTTGAGGGTGGTATTTCAAAAACATCAAGTGGATATAAAGTATTTCTTAATTCAGGATATAATGAATCAGGTCAAAACAGTAAGTATTGGAACACACAGTATGATACATCAATTAAAGATGGTGATCGAGTAAACCTTAAACTAGTTAATAACGGAAATGGTACGGTTACTATGTATGTAAATGGAAGTCCTAAATATGTAAATCAACCTGTATATGGTACGTTTTCTCAATATGAACCAGTAAAAATGGTTCAGGGCGTTGAAGATACTGGAAGTAATTCTTTTAGCCAAGCTAGCTTTTCAAACGTACTTCTAAGAGCAGATACATCTGGATCTACCTACAAAAGTTGGAACAGCTCAATTTCTTCCTCATTTTCTCAACACGGTACTTATGGTAGTAATTTCAAAGTTTATTCTCAAGTACCATTAAGCGCAAGTTTACGTTAAGGTTTTTATTTGCATAATAATGTTTGTATGAAAAAAAGTAGCTGCGCTTTTGTACAGCTACTTTTTTTAAATAGAGTAAATTAGTAATAGATATTCGAGTGACCATAAGTGACATCTATCATACTTTAGCTTCTTCAAATTCAATAATATTTGATCCGCATGTCTTATTAATTGGCTTAACGTATCGAGATCCATATTGTAGTAACTACAACATGTTTTATTATTACTAATGTTACACTCCTCATTGTAACCTTAATTCCATCTCATTGATTTTTTATTATATAAAGTAGACAACATCAATATACAACTTAGTAATGATAATAGATATACAAGTAGAATAATATACAATTGTTTTGTTTCAATGCTATCAATATAAAGACTCATAATTGGATATGACCAAGGGAATAGTATCCAATAGTTTGTATGAGAGATAAAAAAGCTACCAAGTCCACCTATAACCCCTACTAATAATGAAAGTAACGGGATTTTATAAAATATTATATTTATTAAAAAATGTAGATTCACAATAATTAAAGAGCTAATTACCATAAAAAGTATAGAAAAACTTAAACTTTGATAAACAGTCCCGAGATTATCAACCGTTAATACTATAGGTATACTCGTTATGATTAAAGCACATAGTAAATAACCAAAAGTAATTATTAAGCAAAATAAAAACTTATTACTTAATATAGTTTTTAAAGTGATCCCGTGATAAATAGCAGACATATATCCTTTTCTTCTGAATTCGTTTACAAAAGAAAATGACACTAATAGACCTATCGCAATAGGTAAAAATAACCTACAAAAAAGGCTCAGAATCGCTATATGCATGAAAACGCCATCTTTTAATTGAGACGATACAGTTAGTAAAACTTGAAAACTAATTGGAATCAACAGAAATACTAGTAACAGGATATACAATCCATTATGAAGACTTTTTTTATATTCACCTAAAATACCCACTTGTTTCACCCTTTATTATTCATATGTATAATATTTAAAGCTCACAGACAATAACATAATTCCTAAAATATATATTGAAGAACTTGCAAGATATAATAAAATAGTTGTCTCTTTAAAAGCTACATCACTTACTATATTCAATGCATAAAAGATTGGAAATGTCTTTGTAAATATTAAAGGGAATAATCCATATGTTAGGAAGAAAAAAATCCAAATAACTGACAAGGATGCCGCAAGAATTCCCTTTTTTATAATTAAATGAAAAAGCAATTGAGAATAAGGTATTGCTAAAGATAAAATCGTACAAAGTATCAACATTTTTAAAAAATAAAATATTGATATTTCATATCCATTTATAAAAGTATAGATACCCATAACCGAAAAATTCAAAATATTAAAGACCAAATAAAAAAGTATAAACAATAAATTTTTAGCTACCAATAACTTAAATTTCGAAATGGGCTGTGTATAAATAATGGCCCAAGTACCATATTTATTTTCCGAAGAAATGATAAAATACCACATACAAGCAGAAAAAATACTTAACGTTAGTGTATTAAAGTTTACTGTAATTGCTATAAGATTTGTAGATTGAAACATGTCAGGATGATTCTTGTTAAAAATAAAATAACTTATACATAAAAAGCTTGATAATAATGAAAAAAACAAAGAAATTAATAATAATTTTCTCCCACCAATTTTCCTCATCTCACTATTTACACTTTTAAAGATAAATTGCATTATTATAGTAACTCCTTTTGTTTAGTTAAAGATAAAAATACTTCCTCTAATGTTGGCTTTTTAGGGCTAACTTCAAAAATATCTATATCATTTTTAATTAATATTCTGGTTAAATTAGGAACACTATCTTGATCTATTATTATTTTGAATACCCCTTCTTTTTCAATACTATAAGGTATACCTTCTTTACTTAAAATCCTTTCTGTAGCAGCAGTATTATTAATATGAATGATATATTCTCCAGAAGTAATAATACCTTCTAATTCCCCTTCATAGAGTAAGCTACCCTTATGTAGTAATGCTATGTGATCTGCTATCATTTCAATTTCAGCTAAATTATGACTAGAAATAAATATAGTCTTCCCCTCATTTTTTACCAAATGAAGTAATAAACGCCTTATCTCGTGTACTCCCTCTGGATCTAATCCATTTGTTGGCTCGTCAAGAATTAGTATTTTAGGGTTATTAAGAATAGCAAAGGAAATACCTAGCCTTTGTTTCATTCCTAAAGAAAAATCTTTAACTTTTTTATCTTTTGCTTTATATATTCCTGTAGTTTTTAATACTCTATCTATTTCATCTAAAGGTTTATTAATCATTTTTTGTACATAGGCTAAATTTTCATATGCTGTTAAATTAGGATAATAGGTAGGCGAATCAATAAAACAACCCACATTTTCAAATAATTCTTCTTTCCATTCTTTTATATCTTTATTATTAAATAATATCGTTCCTCTATCTAATGGAATTAATCCTAATAACATTCGCATAGTTGTTGTTTTTCCTGCACCATTTGGTCCAATAAAAGCATATAAACTTCCTTCAGGAACAGATAAGTTTATATCCCTTACAATGGATTGATTTGCAAAAGACTTTGTTAAATTTTTAGTTTGAATTGCTAATTTCATTTTGTCCCTCTCTCTCATCCCCGCATAAAATTAAGTATCGATTTTCGTATAATCAGATTTATAGAAGATATCATTTAAATTAATTTTACCATAAAAAGGGATTAATTAACTCGATTTCTTTTGTTTTCTAAGGCTTCACCAAAAAAGTTTAATACAAAATTATTTTGATATATTTAATTACTATTGCAACCATTGGAGCCTCTGCTGCTGTTGGAAGTTCTGGGATGACTGCCGTGGCTTCTGCCGCAATGATTGCTTCTTCTCCAGAATTAGGTCGCATGGCATGTAGAAGAATTTATCCTGAGCATTAATATCAATCTACGTAAAAATGGCCACCATTTCTGGTAGCCATTTTCGTCTTCCTTCGCTACATTATTATACGATTAATACTTCTCCCGTAAAGCTTCAAGTTCCTTACGTTTCTCCTCGACATCCTCTCATAAAAATAAGATAACCTCTTTGATTTTCTTCATTTTCAAAACAATAAGCGGAAGTAAACGAACATTCAAAACTTCATATTTATAGATCAATCTGTTCAAAATCGATAGTATATTCTATAACAATATTGGTTCTTTAATGGTTGGTAAAAACTCGATACTCATAGCATAATTTAATAACAAATTGATATACTCTTGATTTGGTTCTAAACAATGTACATTCTTCAAATATCCTTGCGTATACGAACAAGATGGTATAGCTACTGATAGCTCTTCTACAGATTCTAATAAAGGCATTATGAGCTCTAAAGCTTTCTGTTCATCAATAGTTAGATTAGTATTAAAAAACTTCTCTATATACTTTTCTGGCTTCATTAACATTAAATCGTATCCAAAATCTTGTAAACTATTAATAAATTGGTCCCATTTAAGCTGAATTGGATTACAAATATGCATGGTTTTATTTACTGTGTTAGCCTTATAAGATAATTCAGTAATGGCTAAGCTTCCATAGTCCACAGGCGTTAAATCTACATACGTACTGATTTCAGGTGCTATGTTAGATAGGCATATACCTTTCAATAATCTATAAAAAGCGTTCTCATTAATATTGAATTGAAATTTACCCGTTTTAGAGTTACCCACTAAATTTCCCACACGGTATATCGTAGCACGAACTCCTTTTTCCATTGCCTCTCTGACCATTTTCTCGCCTTGAAACTTACTTTCTAAGTACACATTATCTAAATTTTGCCCTCTATCAAAATTAGACTCAAAGAATTTAAATTCTTTTGGATCGCTTTCAGACTGCCCTACTACACTTAAAGTCGATATATAATGGAAGCGTGCATTTGTACTCTTAGCTAATTCCAATAAACATTTTGTAGACTGAACATTTACCTTTTGAAAATGCTCACGTTCTCCATAGTGTCTAACTTCTCCACCACAATGTATTATTGACTCTACGTTACTCTTTAAATGATTCACTTTCTTTGAATCAAGACCTAGATTTATCAAAGATAAATCTCCTTCAATTAATTCTACTCTCTCCTCCAACTTTTTAAGAATTTCTTTACCGAAATAAAACCTCATTCTTTCTTTTAACTTTGCACCAATTACTTGATTCTTATTTTTTCTTACTAGACAGTAAATAGTCGTAGATGGCAACTGCAATAACTGTTCTAAAATATGCGCTCCTAAATATCCTGTTGCTCCTGTAAGGAAAACTGCTTTTGGATAATTCACCATATCTGTCTCACATTCTTCTATACTATTTCTTTTATAATCAGGAGTCGTTTTCGTTTCATTTTCAATACACGCTACATTAATATTTTTCTCTTTTTTTAACGACATATTTTCCATCTCTTCAATATGAGAGGCTAAATTTTCTATTGTTCTATACTTAAAGAAATCTTGAATTTTCAAGTTAGGATATAACGGTTTTAATTTAACTAATGCTGGCATAACTTTTAAAGAATGCCCACCCAAATTAAAGAAATCATCTTTTAAACCAATAGATTTTATGTTTAAAACTTCAGACCATACTTTTGCAATGTTTTTTTGCACTTTAGTTTGCGGCTTAAGTATACAACCATCTTTTTGCTCATTATCAAACTCTATTTCTGACAGTTTTCCGAAATCAATTTTCCCATTAGCCGTTATTGGTATTTTTAACACATGAGAGTAATATTTAGGGATCATATATTCTGGCAATACATTTGATAAATGTAAAGCTAACTTATTTTTCTCTATTTCTATACCGTCCACTGTTTTATAATAAGCTTGCAATAGCATTCCATCTTTCGTTTGTGTTACCACAGCCTGACTTATCCCCTCAAATTGTAATATGGCATCTTCTATTTCCCCTAATTCAATTCTATGCCCTCTAATCTTAACCTGCTTATCTTTTCTTCCCATAAATTCTATATTTCCATTTGGTAACCACTTTGCTAAATCACCTGTTCGGTATAACCTTTTACTATTATCTTCTGAAAATGGATTTGAAATAAATGCCTGTTTTGTTTTCTCTTCCTGTTTATAATACCCTTGGGCCAATCCTAAACTCTCAATATATAATTCGCCCATGCCCCCTACCGGACAATGTTGCATATATGAGTTCAAAATATGAACCTTTGTATTAGAAATTGGAATACCAATCGGTATACTACCTAAAATGTTATTTTCGCATTCTAAGTCTGGTATGAAATAATACATCGCTGAAACAGTTGCTTCAGTAGGTCCATACTCATTTACCAGTTGCACTTGGTTTTTAAAAGTATTTTGCCAACTCCTAATAGCATTTGTTGATGCAGCTTCCCCTCCCATTATCATAAATCTTAAAGAACGTATCTTATCACTATCCAATTTAGTTAATGAAGTCGATAATTCATTAAAAAATACTGTTGGCACGTCAGAAATAGTTGCTTGTATTTCTTGGATAGCTTGAGCATATGCGACAGTTGAATAGCGCTGTTCATCACTTAATAAATATAGTTCCGCCCCATTTAACAAGGTAGAAAAAATTTCCGATACAGAAGAATCAAAACTATGGGAATAAAACTGTGTTACTTTATCATTTGGGGAAATATGAAATACTTCATTTCTCCATTCAGCTAAATTTAATACTCCTTTATGAGTTAATAATGTACCTTTTGGTTTGCCTGTTGACCCTGAAGTATAAATTACATATGCCAAGTCATCTGGTTTATTTAAAATTTTAACATCATCATTTATTGTCGTACGATATATATCCTCTATTATTGAAACGTTATAATTACTTGAATTCAAATGATTTTTGTATTTGTAATTCGTTATAATTCTACATGCCTCGCTGTCACTTACTATATAATTAATTCTATCCTCGGGGTATTTTACATCGATTGGTATATAGGCAGCACCGGCTTTTAATATTCCAATCATAGAAACAATACTATTGATACTTCTATCTAAAAATATAGCTACCTTGTCACCTTTTTTTATACCTTTTTCAAGCAAATGTTGAGCTACTTGATTAGAGCTCATATTTAATTGCCTATATGTTAAAGACTCTGTTTCAGTCGCTATAGCAATCCGATTGGATTGTCTATCTACTTGCATATAGAATTGCTCTTGTATATTTTGAAAATAAGGATATGGTCTTTCTGTATGATTTACCTTTTTATATAAAGATTCTTCTTCCTGTGATAGGAATGAAAGATTTTCATATGCTACTGTTCTTTGATGAATAAATGCGTCCAGTATAGTAAGTAAATTTTGAGTAAACCTATTAATTGATTCTTCCTTGAAAAGGTTAATATCATACTCGAATGAAATCCCTACATAATTCAATCCTTCTTCAACAGCTAAAGAAATGTCAAACTTACTAATATCTTGTTTATTAGGTAACAATTGAAGCTTGTACGCATCATGTTGCTGCAAAATATCTTTCTGATAACTAAACATTGTAGAAAAGATAGGGTTATTTCCAAAACTTCTATCAGGATTTATTTGCTCAATTACTTTATCAAATGGGTACGATTGGTTTTGGAAAGAATTCAAACATTTTTCTTTAACGACTTGTACTAGTTGTTTTAAATTTTTCACATCATTTAATTGTGTTCTAATAGCTAAAGTATTTACAAAAAATCCTTGTATTTGTTCAAATCCCTGATAATTCCTTCCAGCAACAGGTGTACCTACAATAATATCTTTTTGATCCGTTAGATAGTGTAACAATTGTATATATGCTGCCAAAAATAGCATATACATAGACACATTCTCTTGTTCACATACTTGTTTCAAAGACTCTTTCATTTTATTATCTAACTTCATTTCAAAGACTTTACCTTTATTTGTACTTTGACGATCCCTACTAAAATCTAACGGAAGATTTAGTATGGGAAGAGGCGCCGCAAGCTCGGTCATCCAATAAGATTTTTCTGTATCCCACCGGCCTAATTTTAGCTGCTTGTGTTCCCACTCAACATAATCCACATATCGATTGGGGATAGTTGGTAAATCAGGATTTCTTCGATTAGCAAAGGCATTATATACCTTCATTAATTCATCTAATAAATTCCTTACACTCCACTCATCGGTAATAATATGGTGTAAATTGATATATAAATAGGATCTTTTCTTATCAAGATTAAAAATTCTAATCCGGAAAAGTGGTCCATTTTCCAAATCAAATGGTGTATGATCCGTTTGATTTATTGTTCTACGTATATATTCTTGTTGTTCCTTTTTAGTTATGTGTTCAATATCATCGTGAATAAGGTCAATAGATATTGATTTTAATATGACCTGTCTAGGCTCCCCGTTTTTTTCAATAAACACTGTTCGTAGCATCTCGTGTCGTTCAACTAAAAATCTTATGGCGTCTTGTAAAATATTCTTTTTTAAACTTGGCTCAATATATATGTGTAGTGGTGTATCATATACTCTATTAATAGCGTTATACTTATTTAAAAACCAGATTCTTTTTTGAGCACTGGATAACTTATAACATTCCTTATCTGCAACCTTTAATACTTGCATATCATGTTCTTCTCTATCCGTATTTACTTCCATTAATTTATCAATGTAAGCAGATAGACTAGCAATTGTTGTATGCTCAAAAATATCTCTAATTTCTATTTTCAAATGAAACTCTTTTTGAATTTGATTTAACACTTGCACAGCAATTAATGAATGTCCCCCAAGTTTAAAAAAGTCGTCATCTCTACTGATTCTATATTTCCCTAAATTTAAAATCTCTGACCATGTTTTTGCCAACCTTTTTTCTGTGCCACTTATTGGTGGTATATATTGATTTTGCATATTTTCAAGTAAAGATGGGATTTGTAATTCTAATTTTTTTCTATCAATCTTACCACTTGGTGATAATGGAAATGTTTTAAGATGAAACATATAATTTGGCATCATAAAATCTGGTAATCTTTCACTTAAGAATGTTTTTAAGTTCTCTTGTTTTATCTCTGTATTGTCTTTTGATACATAAAAGCTAGCAATTTTGTCATTTTGATAAGCTACTACTACTGCATCTTTTACCTCTGGGTGTTTAAATAATGCTCTTTCTATTTCATCAAGCTCAATTCGATACCCACGTAGTTTTACTTGATTATCTTTCCTTCCGATAAATTCTAAGTTTCCATTTGGTAAAAGACGTACTAAGTCCCCAGTACGATATATTTTTTCATCGCGATTATAGGATTTTTCGAAAGAAATAAATGCCTCTTCTGTTTTTTTCTTTTGATTTATATATCCTTTAGCAACCCCATCACCACCAATGAATAACTCACCTACTACTCCTGACGGACATAACGTGTTGAACGGACTGACCACGAAAACTTTACTATTAGCAATTGGTTTACCTATTGGGATACTAGAACTTTCTTCTTTTATCTCATGATTTACTTCATAAATGGTTGTACATACAGTAGCTTCAGTAGGACCATATGCGTTAAGAACTGGAATCTGTAACCCTAATTTACTTTGCCATTTACGAACTGATTCAGCAGGTAGGGTTTCCCCTCCCACAAATACACATTTTAAAGAATTTAATGTAAGTAACATTTCTTTTGGCATATCAGCTATTAATTTAAAAAATGCAGTTGGTAAAAGAACATATGTAATACCATTCTTGTTAATTACATTTATAAATTCTTCTGCAGAACGTTTTTCCATTTCAGAAATTAAATGCATTCTCCCTCCGCATAACAAAACCGGAAATATTTCCAAAATGGAGGCATCAAAAATCATCGTTGCAAATTGTAAAAATACATCATTTTTGTCTAAATTAAATTGATTCATTAATGAATATGATAAATTAATTACTCCTTTATGTGGTACACCTACTCCTTTTGGTAAACCTGTCGAACCTGACGTGTAGATAATATACGCTGTATCTTCTATGGTATGTGTAGGTACAATATTTTCTATAGAATTAGCGTAATGAAAATCCTCTAGATAAATTGTATGAATCGCAAAACTTTCAATTAATCCCCTGAATTCTTTCTTTGTAATAATCATTTGACTTTCACTATCTTTTAATATATATTCTATTCTTTTTTCAGGAAACTTTGGATCGATTGGTACATAAACTCCACCTGATTTTAGTATGCCTAGAATCCACACAATTGTATCAATCTCTCTCACCATAGTAATACTTACACGCTGTCCCTTTTTTATATCATTTTCACGTAAATAATTCGCTATTTGATTTGACCTTTGCTGCAAGTCATAATAGGTAATCGATTTATCCCCCATTGAAATCGCTATTTGATTTGGCGATTTTAATGCTTGTAGATCGATTAATTGATCTAGTGTTTTTGAATTAGGATATGCAAGAGTATTTGAGTTTATATCTTTGTATAAACGATGATCCTTTTTGAAAAGTAAATCCAATGAATGGATAGGCTCATTTACATTCTTCATTAGTTTTTGTAACAAATATATATATCTTTCAACTAAATCATTCATACTCTCTGGTTTATATAACGCTGAATTATAGTCAACCTCAATTTTATTCTCTGTTTCCCCTTCATATCTCATTATTCTCCAGGTCATGTTAAAAGGATTTACTCTTTTACAATCTGTTAAAACTGTGGACTCAATATCTGGAATTTTTAATTGAGGTATCCTTACCGTATTAAATGCTGTTGAATATATCATATTATGATGTGTATTATTATTTAGATTTAAATCTTTTACTATATGTGAATATGGATTATGTTTATACTTAATAGCCAAATGAACAGATTTGTTCACCTTGTTAAGTATCCCCTTAAATGTATCCCCCTTTTCTATTGTTATACGTATAGGTAATGTATTAACAAAATAACCAAAAGCATTCCCTTCTTCCGTGTGTGGTCTAGTATTAATTGGAATACCTACAATAATTTCTTCAGCGTTTGTCATTTGATGAAGCAAGGCACAATAAGTACTTAACATAACCCGATAGACACTTATGTTATTTCTTTTAGCAAAACATTGTATTTGATAAAATAGATCGGCATCAATATTCTTACTTATATTTTTATTCGTATATATCGGTTCATTCATTTTATTAATAGTAGCAGGAAACTCTGTAGGAGGTAATTCACCTTGTAAATAATCTTTCCAATAGGATGATCCTTCTCTATATATTGCACTGTCAATAAAACCTTCCTCAAATTCTACAAGGCTCTTATAAGGAGATTCTAATACTAAACCCGTATTTTCTTGAAGTAATTCACAATACGTATGAGACAATTGTTGGATAAAAATCCCTAAACTACATCCATCATAAATAATGTGATGAAAAATCATATGTAAAATAAATTCATCTTCACACAATTTAATGATGTGGAATTTAAACAAAGGCCCTTCTTCTAAATTAAATTTCTCATTCACTATAGAGTCTAAGAATTTTTTTAAAATAAATTTTTGTTCTGTGTTTTTAAAAGCAGTTAAATCCTTAATTGGTATATCAAAATCTATACCCTTTTGAATGAATTGTTTAATTTTTTCGTCCCTTTTAATAAATAATGTACGTAGCGCTGGATGAGATTGCACCATTAAAGTAAGCGCTTTCTTAGCGGTCTCTATTTGAAGATTTCCTTTTAGCTTTATTAGGGTAGCCTCATTGTTCATTCCTTTTTCTAATTCCATTTGATGAGCTATCCATAATGCTTCTTGCCCTACTGTTGCATCCAATTCTTCTACAATTTCATATTGCTTTTGTATTTCTTTCATTTGAATTTCTCCTTTTATAAATATTTCAAAACGGATAATATTTACAGTTACAACTATATGTACATATTCTACGATTTGTAAATGTATTTTTTTCGACTAAATTCAACATTTATTTCGCTTATTGCATAGTTATTAAAATGATGAATAAAATTCATATTTATACCGTAAAAGTTCATACTTTTATTCAATTCAAGCATAAAAAATCATTTCACTAATAATTCTAATTACTTTTTATAAAGTAATCTCATATATTTATTAAAATATAAACTCTAATTTATATCCCGAAAATAAAGAACCTGAAAAAGACATCCTTCCTTATATTGAAAAACATAATTTAGGTGCTGTGATTAGAGGTCCACTTAAGATGGGTATTTTAACTGGGAAATTCAATCATGAAACTCAATTTCCAGAAGACGATTTAAGAAAAGATTTGCCAAAAGAAAATTGGTTTAAAGATAGCTTAAATAAAGTAGAGAAATTACGTTCACTTATACGATTAAATCGAAGTCTCGCGCAAATCGCCTTACGTTATGTTTTAAGTCACCCAGCCGTTTCAGTTGCTATTCCTGGTGCAAAAAATTCTACTCAGGTTGAAGAAAATTCTTTACACTTAACCCGTCCATTATTATTAAATAATGAAATTAAATTCATTAAAAAACTTTGATCCAATAATTATTCTTCCATAAAAATTCATGCTAATTTTACTATCAAATCCATACCACTACTTCTTCTCCACTAGAACATATCTTTAACACTTCCACCTTATTTTTTATCTTTTCCTAACAATATCTACAGTCTATAAGGTAGTTGAGCCCTTATATTCAACTAACTTATAATAGTTCTACATTATATTAAGATATCTACTACACTAGTTAAATACATATTAGGACAACATACAAATTAAATAAACAATTAATTCAGATATATTTTTAGAAACTCCATTATCTCACAATTACTTTTTTTAAAATTAATCAAAAAATTTTTTCTTTACTTTAAATTCCATAGTTCATATAATCTTCTATGGAATTACATTTTTTTCTAAATAGCTCCTCATTTCTAAGTATTCAAAAGGGCAATTACAAATTATTATACCCTTATGTTTAACCAAGTAAAATAAAAATCCAGTTTTTCACAAGGAGAAGTGACTGCATGCAAGATATTTTAAAACTATTTCCGAGCGTTGACGGAAATGAAGAAAAACAACAACTTTTATTAGAATCTATGCAGAAAATAATTAAAAATCTTGACCAATTAAAAAATGAAGAGCGAGCTACTTTAGGTAAATGTGAGGAAAAATCAGAAGGATACTACAATGGCTTAATTCACCAAAGTCATATTCCACTAGCTGGAATCACTATGTCTGAGGTTATAGAAGAGCTAAACCAATTTATGAATGGACATCCTTATCCAAATAAATATTACTTGTCTAACGCTGTACCACTACCAAGTATACCTTCACTATTAGGTGTAATAACCATGGCCCTTTTAAATGGTAATGGTGTTTGGGATGTATATGGTCCAGGGGCAGCAGAAGCAGAAGTAAAAGTTGTATCCATGCTTTCAAAACTAATAGGTTATAATCCACATAATAGCGGCGGCTATACAACATGGGGTGGACAAGGATGCGTGTTTTCTAGCCTGCGCTTAGCAATTTCTAAACATTTCCCATTAGCAAAAGAACATGGCGCTCCACAAAATGTATATTGCTTTGCTTCTGAAAATGCACATTATAGTTTATTAAAGTCAGCTGAAGCAACTGGCATTGGGACAAATCACTTAATAAAAGTGAAAACTGATCCTTATACAAACTCTATGGATATAGAAGATTTAGAGAATAAAATGATACAAGTTATTAAAAATGACGGTATCCCTCTTTATATTCTAGCTACTATGGGGTCAACAGATACATTTACCATTGATGATATAAAAAAATTAAAGAGAGCGCTGAAACAATACAGAAAAAATATAACTTAAAACCTATTTATATCCATGCTGATTCTGCAATGGGCGGATTCTATAGTTTCTTTAATAATTATAGTTTCGAAGAAAATCCACTTTCATTTGAACCTAGCTTAAAAAATGCTTTACAATACGTACAAGATAAAATGCAATACATGGCACTTGCTGATAGTGTATGTTTTGATTTTCATAAATTAGGACAAACACCTTATGCTTCAAGTATTTTAATCGTAAAAAATCATACTGATTTACAACTGATGGACATTGAACAAGATGATACACCTTATCTTGGTAATAGATCATATGGGAGTTATCATACAGGCTATACTTTAGAATGTTCACGAGCTGGTAGTGCTATTCCGATGTATATCAATCTATTAGCCTTTGGAATTGAAGGATATCAAAAATTATTAGCAAATTATATTCGTGTAAATCTATTATTTAGAGAAAAGTTGCGCAAGGCCCTGCCTCAAGTCGCAATCACAAATGATTTTACATATGGACCAATTACAACTTTCCGTTTTTATATGAATGGAGATGGCCAAGAAAATTGGGAAAAAGAACGAATAGGCCTTGCAACAAAGGAAGAGATTGAGGGTACAAACCGATTAAATATAGAACTATTTAATTACCTAGGAAAAAATCGCGATCAAGTATTTTTTGGTGATACAACTCGTTCTTGTGTAGTAGATGTAATAAACAGTTATGATAGAAATCCGATTTCTACATTAAAATTCTTTTCAATCTCTCCATATACAACTGTTGAATGTATAGATGAGATCGTAGAATTTCTTTATAAACATATTTCGATTGCTACTAAACAGATTTATTCATATGTTTAATAACCATATTTGTTAGCGCTTTAATAATTAAATTTAACTAAATTAAATAAAACTTTTTATTCTTTTAATCACTATTAACTATATCAGGAAAAGAGGAAAAACATATGAATATAGAGCTACTAGATACACACCACGTGAAAGATGCAGCACATTTACTTGCACATTCTTTTGTGAATAACGAACCTCTTGTAAGCAGTTTACAAATTCCCTTTGCTCCTTTTCACAAAATGTGCGAAGAAATGATAAAGCAAGCTGTATCTCAAGCTATGTCATTTGTAGCAATAGAAAATTTTCAAATTGTTGGAGTTCTTTTAACAAAAAAATTAACCCAGCCACTAATAGATACAGAGAAAGCAATTGAACTATGCCCGCAAATGGAACCTATTTTTCAACTTTTAGATACATTAGAGACAGAATCTATTGAGTTTTCTCATTTAGATAAAGAAAAATTGGTCTATCTAGATATGGGCGCTTGTCATCCAGATTGGATGGGAAGTGGTATAGTCACTACCCTTCTTTCACATGCCATTCAAGAAATAAGTAAAAGAGATTATGATTTTATTGCTGCTTGTACAAATAAAATTTCTCAAAAAATCCTTAAAAAACTGTATACGACCTTTGAAATGAATGAAATAGTGTATAGTAAATTTCTTTATAAGGAAGCATACCCATTTGCTAACACAACAACTTCCTTAGCAGCTCAATTACTATATATACCTCAATCCCAATTCGTCATCAAGGCCATATAAATTTGTGTAGAAGACTAGCTGTACTTTTGTGCAGCTGCTTTTTTATATAGAGTAAATTAGTAATAGATATTCTTACATAAGTGACACCTTTCACATTTTAACTTCTTCGTATTCAATAGACACTTTCTCAGCATGTATTATTTCACTGCTTAGCCTACCTCAAGATCCCCTTCTATTTATTTCAACATGTTTCATCATGTTTTAATTTCATATGCTCCATTATTTCATCTATACAAGTAACTTAGACACTTCTCCCTATTTAATGACTAATCTTTTACTTTTTAAGTAACGATTGATACACACCTTCCCACACTTAAATACTTTAAAATTTATTACCTAATATCCCCTTAACATTCTCTGTAATTCTTGCAATTCTCTTTCATTTTGTTTATCTATTCATTCATCCCCCATATCCTATATCTACTTAATCTTCCCTAAAGAATCCAATGTAAAATTTATGATAAAAGGAATCAAACGTATCATATGTAGATTATATAAGGGATAAGAGTGAAAATTACTGGATTTCCCCTTTTTCTCTTCTTTTTTAAAAGTTCTCTCAAGTCTAATTCTATTGCATTCCTGCTACATAACATTCCACTATTCAATATCATATTATATGGTTATATTAAAATTTTACCAAATCATTAAAGGAATCTCCTTCCCCCTATCGAATTATTGTAGAGGGAAGGAGAGGAATACATGGAAATTCTAGGATTAGATCCTCGCGCATTAGCGACCTTAGGTGCACTTGAATACACCAATCGTCGCAATAAATTAAATCGAAGACTCGGAGAATAACATATACGAGTGTAAAGAAATAAAAGAAATACTTCAATCACTTCCTAAAGAGAAGCAGATTGAGGTTCTTGAGAATCAAGCTCACTTTGAAGCTGTGGCAAAGATGATTGAACAAAACAATTTAATTCTTTTAGAACAGATGAAAGCTCTACAGCTAATTCAGAAATAACAAACTTATGATTGATTAATTCTACATATGCTTCCATAAATAATGTATCCTTATTTATACCATCAGCCTCTGTTTTTACAGGGGCTTTTGTTATGCGTTGATTCATATTCTGGATTTGAATAGTCTCTTTTACATGTATGAATAGATCTTCTAATAAACCTGGTGTAGATTCTAATTCCTGCTTTTCAATTTCCTCTGTTACTGCACTTATAAATTCCCATAGTACTTTTGCACCTAGTAGTTCTGCTAATCGCTTTTCACGCCTTTCAAATGTTTTCATATTCATGCAAATACACTCCTATTATTTATATATAATGATAAAAATATTGTTTTTATATGTAAAATTTCCTAAAACACTTTCTAAACTTACATTTCTAAAAAATAACTACATAATCTTAAAAATCTAATATTATTCAACACACTTCGTGTTGTTCCGAATCAAAAAAATTATTTGGACTGTAACACCATAAAAATTCGCTAATTTTATTTTTATATTATCCCGTGGAATTCTCTGACCATTTTCATACATTTGCAATGTACTAACACTAATTCCCACAGCCCTTGCCACTTCTTCTCTAGATTTTTCATTTCTTAAATTAATTAGATTTTTGGCCACTCTTTCATAATTCATGTCTTCTCCCCCTAAAACCACATTTCGTGTTGTTATTTAAAATATAAACTGCACACTTTGTGTTGTCAATAGATTCTAATTATTAACTTTTAAAAATTTTAATATATTAACACATATTGTGTTAATATATTATCAGGTGATAGAATGAAAACGTTTGGAAATATAATTCGTGATTTAAGAAAACAAAGAGGAATTACGCAAAAAGAACTTGCTCACTCGCTTCAGTTAAGTGAAAGTACAATTGGTATGTACGAACGGAATGAACGTCAACCTGATTACAATACCTTGATACGTATAGCAGATTACTTTAATGTATCTACCGATTTTCTTCTAGGGCGAGATTTTAATGTTACAGAAGACCGAAACAAAATAGAACTAGATCAATGGCTAAAAGATATAAAATTTGCACCTTCCCAAAAGCGTGAAGAATTAAAGCGTTTTTGGAAATTTTTAATGCAAGAAGAAGAGTAATCAAATAAACCTCCACCTTGACAGGGTGGAGGTCTTGAGTTCGAGCCTCTCCAGGTTCATACTAAAATCCCTTGGTATTCAAGGGGTTTTCTTATGTATAACAGTTTGTTCAATTAGTAAAACAGTACTTTTGGGGCAGAAACTCTAATCCTATACCAATAATATTTATATCACTTGTCTAACCATTTCTAAAAATAAGTAGTTTTAAATACTATTATTCATCTCTAATCTAATTACAGCTAATTTATTCTTTAACAATAATAGATTAAAAATTAAAAGGTAAGAAACCGAATTTTTTGATTCCCTACCTTTATTGCACTAAAGAGGCTCACTAACACTATTTTATTTCTTTAAGTTCTGCATCAATTAATGCAATAAATTCATTAATCGTGTTTTCTCCACTAATATAATCTCGATAGACTTCTTTTCCACCCTTTAGATGAGAAAGCCACCCTTCAAGAAGTGCAAGATAAGTCCCATTCAAATGATTCAGCTCATCTTGTTTACCAACATAACCATTGCCAGCCATGAATGTTTCAAACCTTACCGCATATCCTCTCATTGCAGCTGGTACAAAACCTTGTACTTTGATTAACTGAACATAACCATCATAATTAATCACAAGGGAATTATTATAATTATCATCACCCGATAATAAAACCTGTTTTACTTCACCCTTAGACGGATACGGTATAGCTGGTTTAGATGTTCTATGACAAATAATCTCAAATTCAAAGTCCCTATCCATTAAACTATAAGATTCTTTCTTTTTAGTACTTACTACTTCACCATTTATTGTTTGATTATCATTTTTTGTTAATCAAAACTGAGCATTTTGATATGACTCAAACAGCATATCAGTCTCTGGATCAAAAGCTGTAAAATCATTTTGTTTTTTCCAACTCCCATCCTCTTTTAGGCGAAAAGTATCATCCATACCAAGTAAAAATTTATAAGCATTTATTGAAAAAAACATAAAATTACTCCTCCTTATATTTTTATATTCTAAAGCTTTTATACTATAATACTAGCAAATTAGAAAATTATAGAAAAAATGTGTCAATAAGTATATGGATGGAATCAAACAAAACATAATTAAAGTACGAAAATTAAGATATGAAGTATAATTATCTGTAAAGAATTTAACAAGAAATCAGCCACCTTATTTCAAGGTGGCCAGACTCCCCGTAGATTTATATAGAATATAGAGCATCTTATTATTTATTCAATACCTTATCCCTAAAAATTTGAATGGCCACCTGCTCTGCTTTATTTTTATCCATTGTCTTTGAATGTCCATAGTAAATTGCATAATAAAAATAATTACCTTCAGTTTCAGTGCCTGGATAGTACCTGCACACCAATAGAGATTGATACTCAAGCTCTTCCTCATCTGATTCTATCAATGCGGACAAACCCATTTGTGATAACTTTTTCTCCAAATAGGATAGCTCTCTTTTAAAGATACCACTACCCATGTAAAATTGTCCTTCAACAAGAACTCCTTCTTCGTTTAGAACAGCTAGCATTTCTTCTCCATACTTATCAATTAGCCTATCTATTGAATTGTAAGTATCTTGTTTATCAATTTGTCTCTGGTCCATAATTTCACTCCTTATCAAGGATATTTTTCATTCGCGTAACTATCCAAAAGACTAATGAAAATAATATAAAATTGATATTTTATTATTTATCTAGAAATACTTATTTGATCAATAATGTCAGGATTAAAAACAGTTCTATCTTTTGTATAAAAATAATAATTTTTGTAATAATTATCTTTTGTAAAATTCCACTCAATAAAATGTTTATTATTATCCAAAAGAAAATTTAAAACAATTAGTTTTGCATTATCAACATTATCAGGTCTCAACTTAGACTTAACTTGATTTAAATAATCTATCATTTCATTTTTTAATTTCTTATTCAGTTTAGGGTACGATAAAAAAATATATACCCACCATCCAAGTTCGTCTTGGAAGAACTCCTCCTGGTTTATCTTTGCTATTTTCTGCTTAATAAGCTTATTAACAGTTTTAACTATTCTTGTTGAATCTACAAATTCAGATTCAGCAAATATGCATAAAGCAGCCAAGTTTACAGGGCTTTCTTCTTTAATAAAAATATCCGTAATCTTTTCAACTAACTTATATGGAAGATTTATTTGATAAGTCGCAAAAAACAAGAGTAAATCAATCCAGTCATTAGAGAACTTCGTAAATATATCTTCCTCAAATCTTTCAATACTATTTTCAATTAATTCTTTAATGTCTAATTGCTGTTTATCAATTAAAAGAGAAATTATCCTTATTATTTTTTGAGTTGATGCATAATTAATATTTGTTGAATAAACAAAAAAAACAAAAGTAATAAAATCATTAAATCTCATGTTGATTAATAATTCCTCATTTTTTTCTCTTCAATTTTACTTAACATTGTGCTTAATATGTAGGAACAAACAAGAGACTTCTCCGTCTATAAAAACATCTCTATTAATAACCTGAGTTAATACTTTATCTGCCACTAACCAGAGTTTAAAGTTTTTCCTTAAGATATCCTGATTACTTTCTTTAATGAGAAATTTGTCTAATTCATTTTTGGTAAATATATATTCATCACTATCCATATAATCACTAAAAATTTCTCGTATTTGTTTTATATTTCCTGCTACAAGATCTTTAGAAGTACAAATATAATATGTTTCAGGTCTTGGGACCATCTCATTTAACTTTTCAAGTTCTTTCTCTAAAGAATTCTTTAGACTACTAAAGCTACTTTTTGTATAATGTTTGACTTGAACTACAATTCTTTTTTTTGTAGGGCTTTCAGTTAAATCCACTCCTCCATCCCTTCCTGGACTAAAATACCTTAGCTCTACACCCAGTTCTCTACTTAAAATATCTGAACATAGAATTTCAAACTCATTAGCACTTAAATTTGTATAATCAAACACTTTTCCACTCTTCTTTCTAACAAAATTCTCTTCTTATTAGTTGTAATAGCTACTTCAGATCTTATTTTTGATTAGCCATTAATAAAACAATGCCTTGCCCTAACAATCAACTGGACAACTTTCATTTTAAACAAAACTGAATCAAAATATATTTTCCTCGTTATGTTTAATAACTCATTTATATAAAAAATTTAAATAAAATTAGAAATGATAGTTTATATAACTTTATTTTGATACCATTAGAACGGCTATAATTTCTTCAAATCATCGCATATTTTTTATAAATATCACAATTTTAAATTTACACACACATCTTAATTCTCAAAACATAAATTTTCAAATATTAAGGGCAAAATAAAAACACCTAAACATCTTTAAATTATTAGGTGTTTTTATTTTTAAGTATAAAAATAACATTTACCAAGTTCAACATCACTCGTCCAATAATAAAAAACAGTTGGTTATTTACAGGGGCGCATTGGTTGAATGTTATAAAACTCACATTAATATTGTAAAATCAAATTTTGTAGTTACTCAAGCATAATCAACTAAATCCTTATAGAAAGCTTGAAAGGGATGATAATATTAAGAGAGAAAGGAATGTGTGCCATTGCCCTAACCTGTTTATGGTCACAAACCTTCATCTCCCTCTGTAAATTCATTTTTTCCGGATTAATTAAACCCTTTTTCCCTTTTAAAAATACATACTTTATGTACTTATTAAATTTTTCTGGCGGTGTATTTTCTACGAGGATGATTTGATGATAAGTACTTAACTCAATCAGTATTTTATAAAATTCTTCGTATACTTCTGGGTCATTTATCAAATTCTTTTCTTCAATTTTAGTTTGATCTTCAGCAGATTTCTGAACCAGATTTTGCTGTTGATTCCCATCCTGTTCTTCTTTCTTCTCACTTTTTTTCAAAGTACCTACATATTTACTAATTGAATCTAACAATAAAAGTCCAGGATGTCCAGAAGCATATCCTTCGGATTTACTGTTTAAAATCGCTCCTAAGTATGATAGCTGCATACACTCCAACAGACCTCCACTTTCATGAGCATAAACACTTGCACCTTCATAATATGGAATATATTGTTCAGGGTGGATAAAGGTTTCACCATTTGTATCATACTTTAGTCTTTTCATAAAGTTTTGATACTCTGTGTTTAAAAAATCAAAAATAGTTTCTCGATCCTTATCACTTATTTTTAGTGCTGCTATTTCACCTTCTAGTCGTGTCGCAGTAGTCTCCAGATTCGTAATATCCTTTTGTTTTTCATCAATTTTCCGATGAATTCGTATCCCTTCTTTAACTATTTCATGATCTTTAATTAAACGATTTAACAAGCTATTTATACTATCGATTTGGGAGAGGAACGGAACATCTGTCTCTTTAACGAATTCAACAATAGCTTCATTCAAAATATCTTGTTTTCTCGACAATCTCTCTATTTGTACATCGATACCTTCAATACTCTTCATGTCATCATTAATTAAATTTTTGACCAGATTTATTTTATCGGTTATTTCTTTTTTTACTTTCCTTAACATTTTTTCTGTATTCGTACTTTGATTTACTTCTTCTTTCTCATGAATTAAAACGGTTGAATTGCATAGAGGACATTCAATATTTTGATCCGGTATCACTAACGTATAATTTATTTCCAATGTCGCATCTATTTCTTTTTCTTCAACTCTATATTCTTCCACTAACAATTTTTTAGAGTTTATAGACATTAACAATTGTCTTTTATTCCTTTGATATTCAACTATTTGGTTAGCAATCTCTTCTAAATCCTTTTTCAGCTTAATATACAGTTCATTTTCACTATTGTTATTCAATTTGCTACTTTCTATAATTGTTTTCTTTTCTTTTTTCTGCTTTTCAATATCTTTCTTAATCCTATTGTATTTAGCAGATAAAACATTGAAATCTTCAGCATCCTTGTCTTTTAAATATAAATTCAATCCAGCTATTACCTTATATGCATCTTCAATTTTATTCTGTGTATCTACTAATTTCTCCTTTAATGCATCTTTATCAGATTCCACTAGGCCAAATATCAATTTAAAAGCATGCGGATTTTTATTTCTCTTAAACGTAGTTTTATTTTCTAAAAAATCCTTTGTTCCGAGTGCATGCTGATTTATATACACATATCTAAAAATATCTCGGAAAGATACGATTTGTAGTTCTTTTTTTGTACTATGTTTTTGATGTTTAATTATTTTATATTCATTAACATTTAATTTTGTCATAAGAAAATGCATCGCTTCACTTATCGTTACGATCTTTGGCGTATACCCTTCTATATCCTCAAAGGCGCAGAAATATATGCTGATATTACCTTGTTTCTTTTTTAACAAACGGCTGAATGTAAATATTTCATCATTAATTTTTAATTCAATAAAAATTTGATTGCAATGTATATTCAATTCTTTTTGAACTTTTAAATCGATTTTCTCACTCTTACCTAAACAGTAATCAATCAAGCTAAGAATTAAGGATTTTCCTGATGTTTTCTCACCACTTATAATGGTAAGACCTTCGTTAAAACGTATAGTGCGCTTATATGACGTGCCTTGAACAATTAACTTTTTAATAAATATACTGCTCACTTTCGCACCCCCCTTATTATTTGCATATTACCAGCTGAAAACTTCACTTTTTCAAAGGCTTTTGTATACTCTACTTTTAGATTAGAAAAGAATACTGAATCAACTTCTTCAAAAGCTGCTGCGCCTTGTGAATTCAATTGCACTGTTATGTCACCTAACTTTTTAGTTAAGTCCCCTTGCAGATTTATGAATTTTAGGTGCGACATATTCAAAAGTATTTGATTAATTTTAGTCTGGAAACGAAAATATAAATTGGGAGATGGTATTATACCCATTTTATTTTCTTCACTGTCTTCAAATAGTTTAATTAAATCAAAATTGACAAGACTATAATAGAACATGATTTCCGAAACTTTTCTACGCTTCTTGCTCTTTAATGTAAAAGCATACATTAGACATAGTACTTTCATTAAATCTAACTTTTCGTTATTAAATAAAAGCTCAATTGACGGGGGGACCACTGTGATTTTATTAATTAGATTGCTCATCTAACCGCTCATCCCCCCACCAAATACCCATTGTTTCATCCTCAGCCAAAAGATGAATTAACCCTCTATTCTCGTTTTCATCTGATTGATTATCTTCAAAAAACACAGCATATCTTCCAAAATTAAACTCTTCTAAACTTCCATGCACAACTGTTAAAAGTTGTTCACTATCCCCGTACTTCTTGTATGTATCCGCATACTTTTCTTTATATTTTGTGAATACTTTACCCAATATTGCATCAATAATATCTATAGACATCCCTGCTTGTTTCAATGCTCGTATGTATTGCTCTGATGCCACATAGAAAATTGAACTTAATTCAATAAGAGACTCATCGATATTTTCTATTTTCAGTTTTTTGTAAAACAAGTTACCTTTTACATCTTTTTTAAAGTCCGCTAATCTTGCTCCGAGAACAACAGAACTGGTAGTAGTGCCATTTGAACCATTAGAATCTCCATCTGTATTCCTCAAATTTGATTCAGCCATTTGATTCAGTATCCTTCTTATCTCAAGCACATGTGTAGAACCTTGTGTTTCATATGGAATCGTGATTAAACCATATTTATCCCTTAATTCTTTTATTCTTTCCTGAGTAGGATTAGCTAGAAGGATATAATGCGTCCCATTAAGATACTGCTTGTAATCCTTAATTAAATCACTTACGAATTTATCATCAAAAGAAAAACCCATGAATAACAAATTTTTGCTACTTGTAACTGCTTTTAATAACTCCCCGTACTTTTCATTACTGTAAAGTGTCTCATAGCCGCTTTTACTAATAACAATTGATCCCAAATTAGATGTAAATCCATGAAGATGGCAAATTCGTTTTTCATCATACAAATCTTGAGAACTAAAATCTAAATCCTTGAGTAGAATTGGAAGATTATCACACTTAATATGTTCATATAATAGATTTTCATAATTTGTTGTTAAATGGAGTTTAAAGTTCATCTTAGCCAAATCTGAATAATTATGTAAATTATCATCTTCTACATTTGTTTTATGTTGTTTGATTAATTTCACAATCATTTTTTGAATATCTTGGTCCACTAGATGTGCAAATTTCTTTATTTGATCAATCGCGCCCCAATAATCATTATTCTCTAAATGCCAATCAACAACGCTTCGTAGCAGTACCTCGATTTTACCTTTAGCATATTCATCAGTAATATCTCTTATCAAATCTCCCCATGTCGGGATATTGAAGGGTACTGATAATCCAGCCCCAATAAAAGGAACTACTTTGTTTTCATGATAAGCTTCTTTTAATTGCTTCAAATTCCCCTCCATACAACCGCTCCTTTCTATATTCAGCTCTAATTTTATTCTAAAAATATTTGCACCATTTTCTTAATATATTTACATCTATTCTATCAAACAGTACCATTTTCATCCATATAGTTTAGTTTTTCTTATCAATCACGCCGCTTTTATTTCGGGTTTATTCACATTCCCTAAAAATTAGAAATACACTTACTACATCCTTAAACAATGAATTGCTAAATTTAATATATCAACTTAAAGAAATCGGTTTAGAAATTATAGAAGAAATACAGATGACTATCGGATATTGGATATTAATAACATTTATGAATATAAAGGGCTTATACCGTGAAAGTCTATTAGTTATAAAGAGTTAGAAATTCTGTATAAAGTACCTTTTACGACATACCTATCTATAGATTTAATATTCCCCCCTTTAATTTATGCACCTTTGAAATAACCTAATTTATTCTTTATCTTGTTGATTCTATTTTTCATTTTCCCCCTTCTGAATTCGAGTTTTTCAACAATAGTACTTTCAAAAGCTTTATAAAAAGCATTATTGGATAGCGCAATAAAAAGTAATATAAGATAAGTAACTTTTGTATTACCATCAACTGTAACAATTTTAAATCCCCATGCTTTTAAAGTTGTTTCTCCCACCATTACTAGTGAAAATGCTCCTGAAATGTACGTAGCAAAAAAGTGAACCTGATAAAATCGTTTTAAAAATGTTTCTGAATCATAAATCCAAATATAAATATAGTGTAAAATTATTGATAGTATAATTGACAGTACACTAGACATTATCAGCATACAAATAAATATCTCTATTGAATCTGGAGCCATAAACATTGTAAAGAATGGTTCTGCAAAATAAATAATTTGAACTCCGAACGTTACAGTACAGAAATACAAAATTGAATAATAACAAAAAACAGCCACAATTAGTCATCTCCTAAAAAATAATAAACAAAATAACATAATAACATTATATTATACGAAATATAAAATTTTACAATGGTTACTACATCTACTTTTAAATAATAAATGCACGCATCCTTTTTTAATTATAAAATCTCAAATAAAAAAAGGAACTTCCGTTGTCCTGAAAGATCCTCTGTAACAAATATGAATTATATCCCTTTATATACATCGGTGCATTTAGCTTAAACTTTTAATTCTAACCTTAACAGGAGAGTCATCATTTTACCTTCTAGAAACAATGTAATAAACATCACCAACAAGATGCTGTAGTATAAACTTATCATTCAAGTCTAAAAATTCATCTTCGGATATCAGAAACACTTTTCTTCGATTTTCACTTCCAGAGGTATTAGTAATTTCGGCTTGAAACACACTCCTACCTGTTACAAAAAATAAGGGGTTTGTGCTAATTGAATCAGTTTTTACATAGATAAGAATAATAATTCCAAGTATCAATAAACCTCCAGATAAGTTTGTGACTGATTTTACATCTAGGGAAAAAAGAGGGAGTAACATTGTTATTAAGAAAAAGGAATAGTGTTCCGCCCGCGGTTTGGCATATTTTTTTATATATACTTCACTAATGCTACTAGTTGAATTTTTCGCTTTTTTCAAAGCACCTCTCGTTATTAAAATACCTAAAAGTGATCCCAAAACTACTATAATAATTGCATAGATTAATTCTGTAACTTTTTCTGAAGTGTGCGGAATTTTCCCCCATATAACTTGTAAAGAACTAGGAATAAGTTTATTTTCTAATGCAAACTTTAACAAAAATATTCCCATTAGTGGTAAATAAGCCAGTATCCATAGGAGAAATTGTTCTTTTTTTGACCACACAAGTAATACCCTCCCAATTTATCATCAAAAATTTATTCATAAGCAAGGGCAACTTTAAATTCATCGGTTAAGAATGAACGCACAATCTTATCTGCAAAAAAGTGAATCAATGTTGTGGGCTCTTGTTCTTCATTATAGATTATCTTTTTGTTATTCAAATCAATAAAATCATATAATGACCATATCTCTTTAAACTGCTCTTTCATCTCTTGTTTTTCTGATTCTTCTCTCAATTCATCAAATCTTTGCTTTATTTGTTTTAAATCTTCACATCTCTCTTCAAAATTTTCTTCTAAAGCCCCCAGCGTATGTTGAGATATCTGTGCTAAAGATCTTGAGTATATATATTTCTTACATTTAACCATAAATTGTTCCTTGTTGGAATCTGCGCCTTGAAATAAATCTAAAGAAGTAATGGTATTTAGATTTTCATCTCTTCGAGCATTAATATGATCACTATAATCAAATGCATATTCAAAGTTTCTCAAGTTATTAATGTAAATATTTTCACCAACAACAAAAAAGCTAATTGCTCCCCCTACTTCTAAATCAGGTTGCTCTTTTATATTCCATTCATTAGAACTAAAAAAGGCAAATTTTCTCTTTTGACTAGATTTTTTAGGTGCCCGATAAAAATTAAAATAAAATGTATTTCCTTCGAATGATAACTTAATATATTGGAAATTCGATTGTTGCCACTGTAACAATTCATCATGATCCAAAGATTCATGTAGATTATTAAATCTTGATACCAAATTTTCAATATTTTGCACATGAAGCTTTGCTAAGGTAGCATTCTTTTGAATTTCAAAATTATACTCGCTAATAATAAATTGATCATTCTCCCCTTTAAAAGATTTCAATTGTGAAATAATATGTTCTATTAACCATAAACCTAATTCCTTAGCTAATGCTAATTTTTTGGCATGGTAATAATTATCTGCATTTTTTTGTTTTTTTACTACAAAAAAAGATATTTGTAGGTTCTTTTCATCTATAGATTCTTTCAATTGTTCAGATGTTAAATTTATAAATCTATTAATAGGATGTTCATTTGTATTAATTTCCATATTTACCACCTTTAATTTTTATCACTTTAACAACAAAATAATATCCTTTTCTTTCCACTTACTATTTTATAACAAACCAAAATATATTTCATTAAAATTGACATAAGAGAGATCATGTTATTTATGAAATATCTATCGTTTTTTTATGAAGCATAACTTTGCCGCAAACAAAAAGAACCCTAATCTTTCCAAAATGGCAAAGTTAGGGTTCAAATCACACCAAAATATATTTCATTAAATATGTATTAGTGAAGACGGTGGGAGTCAAACCAACTGTCTCAAAATACTGTTATATCAATAGCTGCGGGGGCAATTGATTTTTTTGATCACGTTTTTGACTATTATATTTAATTTTACTCTACTTTTTAATAATATTTTCTATATGCTTAAACCCAGCCTCTGAACTCAACCCTTTAAACCTTCCACCTTTTTCCCAATCTTCATCGATTAGCTTTGAAGAATATATTATTTCTCGGAATTGATTCAAAATATAACTATAATCTTTTATGTTAACGTCTTCACTTTTAATTATGGTATATAAAATATTATGCAATGATCTTAGTCCCATATTTTTTTGAATATAAAATTCTTCATTGTAATAAATTTCAAAGTCAAAGGATAACTTCTTATAAGAAAAACATTTTTTCCATCTATCCATAATAATTTTCCAGCAAGGAACAAATAATTCAAATGTAAGTTCATTAGAAAGCATATTTAAATGCTTATCTAACTCCTCATATGTAGTATTTCCATTGAAATTTGTCTCTATATTACTAGTATAAAATTTACAAATCTGTTCTATGGATTTATAAAAAGCACTATAACCAATTACTCCTATTTCATCATCATTATTTACATCGATTATAATTGCATTTTCCCAAACATTAATTATATCTCCAGTAAATAAATTCTGCTCTTCATTATATGGCTTATTATCATTTAGACTGAAAATGATACGATTAGCTAAATGGTTCGTATAGTCTAATTGGTTTATTTTTTCCAATTCTTGATACCTAGTCAAAGCTAACCTTATCAAATCCGTTTTTAAAGGTTTAGCTTTTGCATTAATGGATTGGAAAACCTCAACTTCTTTGATTCGCTTATAAATACTAATAGGCATTATAATTACTGAAAACTCATAGGAATTTATTTCATTTAATTTATTTAGATCGCCTCGATCAGTTAACTCATCGATATACTTCTTCATGGCCATAATTCTATGTTGTCCATCTACAATTCTAAAAATATGACCACCATCATCCCTATTAAATTGTAGAGATATCATATTATCAATGCTAGATTCAATTAAATTATCTTCATCTATCCCAAGAAGAATGGAAGTAGGAGAAATAGGAGTATCATCTGTTTTTAGGGAAACTACTATTTTTTTCAGGTGCCTTTCTATTAATGTCCTTTGATAGCCTAATCTATTATCTCTAGAATAAATGGACACAAAAGAATTTTCTATTATTTCTTTAAATGTCATCACAGTCGAATAAAAAGTTTGATTTCCCTGAATATATTTAAAAGTTCTCTTTTCCACTATTTATTCCACCCTTCTAGAATATAATTCGAAATATTTTCACTTAATTCATAACTAATATTGTTCTCATCCTCTTGTGTTGAAAACCACTTTTCTATTTTTTTACTAACATCAGAAGTTAATAATTCTTTATTAGATATCGCATTTGATATTATTATACTAGCATTTACAAGTTTTTTAAGTTCTTCTTGTAAGGATTCTTCCTCAAAATAATCCTGGAATCTTTCTATAAAATTCTCTTGTTCTATTTCAAAATACTGATACAATTCCTTCAGCTGGATATTTTTCTTTAACTCTAAGTTTTTGAAAATTTCACTATCACTTATATTTAGCATACCTTCAAAAAAGATATCAATTTTATCGGAAATAACTTCAATTTTTTCTTTATACTTCTCATCTAATTTCAGGTCAAATAATAAACAGGTTTTTAAAAAATTTGATTCGTCATTTAATATTTTACTAATTGCATTGAACGGTAAATAATCTTTATAAAAATGGTTGATAATTTTTATATCTTTACATGTATCCATCTCTTCATTAAATATACTTTCATCAAAATCCATATTTTTTTCGATGAAGTAAGAACATAATATTTGGGCAGTCTGATTAATTATAAAACTTAATTTACCTTTATCATTTGTTACGCCAAAAATGTCGTTCTTTTTAACGTCAATATAAGTATAAATTTTAGTCTTTAACATTTCAGATTCCATATATGAAATATCATATGTATAAATATCGTGTAATATTTCCTCAATGTTTATTAACATTGGAGCGAGAGAATGCATAATTTTTTTATTATAATTTTTCAATTCATGTATTCCATGATCTTTATAAAATAATGTATGTTCAATATCCGCGAATGCACTTAAAAACACACTTTTTATTTGAATCTCTACTGGGTAATCAAAATATTTTAATTTAATGTGATAGTACTGTATTCTATCATTATTAAATATAGATTTTTTATTTTCCAACCCACTAATTACTGTTATAATGCCCTCGTTAGCTTTTAAAAAATCTTTTAAATATTTAAAAGCAATATCTTGAAAGCCAATGGTAGTCGTTAAAATAGTTATCCCAATTAGGTCATCAAAACAACTTAATAAACTTTGCTCAGAAATTGATTTAATATCTATATCATTTCTTATAATCTTTTCTTCAATTGATAATTGACTTTTCACTCTAGATTTATAAGAAAAGGGTATAACTGACTTATAAACTGAATTATTAATAACAGTTCCTTCTTTAAGAGCTTTATCTTTAATAAATTTCTCTATTTTTTCAACTAATACATTTAATTTATCCTTTAATTCTCCTTCTAGGTTTTCTGAATAAAAAATCCCAACACTATCGGACATATCCAACTTCTCTTGAACCTTCAAATTTCTAACCTCCTATTTTGTATGATTATTAAAAGTTTCAACAAAATCTATTATAATATCACCAAGAAGTATTTTACATATTTTGTTTATCCTTGATTATTTATTATTATTTCAAAATTATTTAGTATAATTAACTTATAAAATTATGAAGGTACAATATTTTGAGCTATCAATCCGAAGCACAACTAGAAAAAAATTTAGTCCAACAGCTAACAACCATTGTTTATCAATCCATTGATATTCCGGATTATGATTCGCTGTTACTCAATTTCAAAAACCAATTAAATAAATTCAATCAACATAAATTAAATAGCTAACTTTACCAGATATGATCTAAAATTCCATTTACTGATCTTATGTCTAACTTTATCATCTTTAAAATAAGTTTTTATTGGTATATGCCTTTCTTAAATCCATCTAGCTATAAATGCTAGTTTACCAATGTACACTTTTGATTGAATAAATACGTTCAAAAATGATTGAGGAAGTCTAGGGAAACTATTGCTACTAAGTCATTTTAGCCAAAAATATATGTAGAAGGATGTCTGTTGTACATTGTATTTTTAGTTTTTCATGCATGTAGTTGAATGGGATTTGTGTAACAAAACCGTTTCAACTACATGCATGAAAACAACTGAGGCGTTAGTACAGATCTAGAAACAAACAATTTCTGTCGATATTTAAAGCATTTCTGTACATCTTTACACAAGCGAAACTGTACATTTAAGAATAATCCTTTACATCTAACACCTATTTCAGAAAAGAATCTCACAGTTTCTTTGTGACTTTGTATAGGCGGTATATAGATTATCGTCCCTACTCTCCCTCTACTCAGCCCCTTACCATGGTTCCTCTCATAGCTTTAAAATTAAATTTTTACATACTCAGCCATTTGTTAATTGCTCTAAGAAAATATTCATTATCAACGAAGAAAATTCATTCTGAACAAATCTATCAATGCTTTCCGGGAGCCTCTTAAATGTTAAACAAGCATTGTCATTAAATTTAGTTACTTGCTCTATTTCTTTAGTAATTTCGAATATACATTCATTCTCTACATAACTTTCTGAATTATATTTGTTATACGTGAAAGTTGTAAATAATCTTATAAATTGATCTCTAACAGTATATTTGTCATCATAGTGCATTTTCAAAAGTCTATCTATTTTATCTTGAGTGACTTCTGAGGATTCATTTCCAAAATATGATAGTAACGATAAAATATTACCTTTGACCTTAAAATCTTCATTTATACAGTCACGGATCAAACACTCGAATACCTTTACTGAGTACACTTGAATTTCATCAGCACCTCCCCATAGCATCTCATGCACATTACGAAACTTTAACTCATTAACAAGTAAGTCAGTATATGTTTCTGTAAGCAAATATCGATTATTTCTACCATTAAAATTTCCAGTCGCTATTTTATTAATCAGTTTATAGTCATAGCCCGTTTTGTCTTCCGCAGTTTCATAATCTATTTTGTTTTTATATCCTGCTACCATGTAATAAGTTAGCTTCAGATCCTTCTTTCTTAAATAAATTCTTCTTGCTGCTAAATCATATATGAATTTAGTAGTTATTGGAAAAATATTTTTCATATTAAGACCCCTTCCTAAAAAGGTGGTGTATTTTTGAAAAGTGTACCACAAAAAATCAGATGTAAGCACTATTTAAAATATATGACACAATACAGGTATCAAGAAAGACTCGCAATCCCTTGAAATACTTAATAGTGTTTGTTTGCTAGTGGCAAACACAGAAAGAAGAGATTCTTATGATGAAAAGATAAGTAAACTTATTAACGCTATTTTATGACAGGCGTGAGTAGTTCATTAATCGTCGAGTACTAATCAAAATAGAATCTACTGAGGTGTAAAATATGAAAATAAAAAACAACTTTAAGCAAAATAGTTATAGCAAAGAAATAGCTGATAAATATGTAAACCCAACCTCTTCTTTTATACTGTTATCTAGTGAAGCTGAGGAAATGTATACATTTGAGAATAACAAACGTGTCCCCATTGGATCAAAAATTTGGGTACTTCAAGCTGGTGTTAATCCGTTTTCTGTGAAACTTCCAGCACAAGTAACTGTCTCTGCTAACCAGCTTGATCAGGTAAGTCTGGTCGACTTAGAAGCTATCGAAGTTCGTAATAACATATATTTCAGAGCATCTTCAATTGAAAAAATAAAATAATATGACCAGCTTGATACAAACCGAGAAGGAGAATCTACTTATACAAATTCATTTGATGTTGAAATTCTGAGGGACGGCTTTATTTTCAAACCCGCCGTCCCTTCAACTTTCATATTAAATAACCATTTGTATAATCGTATCTTTCAATTAGCTAGTGGCGTCCTGTATCCAAAATTCACACTATTAAAACAAAGTGGAACCTACTTTGTTAAAACATCTGACAATGATATGCATACTGCTAGAGGATTATTTTTCCCGTGGTATCAAGGAATTCCAGAAAGAATGATCATTGATGATCTTTCCTTTTTTCTAGCTAGCAAAGTCAAAGAAAAATCGATTCCATTAATGGGAAATTTAGATTTCAATTACAGTAAAGTCTACCATCTAGCTATCGCTGGTAACAGCGGCAGTGGGAAAAGCCAAAGTCTGATTTATCTTATGTCCGCCATCAAATCTTTTTCAGATATGGTGATTGTTGATCCCAAATTTGACAGCCCTAGTAAATTTGCACACCAAAATGGCATCAGATTGATTAAACCCGAAAATAATCGTAGTCAAAATGACTTTGTAAACCAAATTAGCGATATGCTGAGCGAATATGTCTCTCTTATTCAACAAAGACAACAGGAGTTATTCGATAATCCCTCCGTAATTTTCCGACATCAAACGATAGTCATAGATGAATTACTAGCTTTAACCACGGGTGTATTCAAACAGATACAAGCAGATTTTTTCTCGCTTTTAAGTCAAATTGCCTTACTTGGTCGCTCCACCAAAATCCATTTGATCTTAGTCAGTCAACGCTTTGATGTTAATGCCCTACCTATTAGCGTTCGGGAGCAGTGCAACTTGGTCTTACAATTAGGCAATATAAACAAAAAGACCACACAATTTCTTTTTCCTGATCTGGATAATAGCGAGGATATTGTTATTCCAAAAGGCGTCGCAACCGGTATCATCCAATTAATAGATGGCGTCCATAGTAACAATGTCATGCCGATCTTAATGCCTACTGTAAAGGAGTGGCTATAATATGTATCGCTTTTCAAATCTACTAATAAAGGTATATCTCACCGCAATTTATATTTTGCTGCTTTGTATTGTTTTTCTTATTACTTTAAAGCTTACTAAACTAGGTTTAGCAGATTCTTTTGAATGGATCGTAAAAAAGTATTTCTATTTTATAGTCGGCTCCATTATTGCGTTTACATTCATCGACATGCTAATTCGTTTCATACTAAAAGATAATATAATGCACACTATTCTATCTTTTATTTTTACTAGACGAATTCATCATTTTATGTGGATTTTTGACAATGAAAATTTAGTCGCAATTTCTCAAAATCAAGTAAATAATGCCATAACACGATCATATGTAAATCTTTTTAGAGATACCGTCATCTTCCGCATCAAATTGCCTAGGAATGGTGAAGCGCAAAGACTCATTAAAGAAAAGCAAGATAGTATTCGTGAAGAACTCAGCTCGATGATTAATGCAAGCTTTTCAGGGTTTGACCGACAAGGAAGATATTTAATTTTAAAAGGCAACCTGAATAAATAACTATGATGAAATTTTAAGGTGGAGCGATCAAAGGATTTCTTATTTGATTGAGATATTACAAAATATAAAATTTTCTTTAGACAACCCAAAGTACTTTGGTGAATTTGAAAAGAAAAAACATATTAAAGAAAGTATTAGAATTTTACTAGATGATTATACGGTAAATAAAGAAAAAAAGAATTTACTTGGTGTAAGACTAATAGTCGGAATTTTAAATTCTGATGCCCAAAAAAGAAGAATAGAAATTATCATATACATAAAATAAGGTAATACCGTATAGATTAGCATACAAACATTTTTTGCTATGATACTCTCATTTTTTTGATAATATAAAAGTTTAACTTTTATATTATCAAAAGACAGTATTTGTATAGCAGTTTAAAAAAATGACGGTAAATTATTTTCCGTCATTTTTTTATAGGATAAGTATTTTTTATATGGTATGCTATATATATCAGCAATAATAAGACGATTTAACTCTCTTTTACTGTGTGTGGAAAGGGGGTGTGTTTTAAATGGAGAATGTCGTAATAAGTGCTATTGTTTTGATGTTATTTAATAGTATTGAATGTGTTGGAAAATTATACATAGACTATTATTTTAAAAGGAAAGCATTTATGGAACAACAGAAAAAAACCGTTACTGTAGCTGGAACTATAGAAAACGGTCTAAAAAAATAAGTATGCTGGTTAATCGTTTTATTATTGTTTCTTTAAAGAATAAGTGCTGGAACACTTATTCTTTTTTATTTTGTAAATACAAATTACATCTTTGTGTATACATTATAACACAAAGATTCGATTAAGTGATCATTACTTGATCATTATTTGATCATCACTTGATCATTACTTGATCATTACTTGATCATTACTTGATCATTACTTGATCATTACTTGATCATTACTTGATCATTACTTGATCATTACTTATCTTAATTTACATATAAAAATTTTTAACTGTATTTTTATTTTTTCAATTTATACTCTTATTGTTTATTTTGAACCCCAATCCTTCTCAAATAGAATCAAAAAAGAAAAATCGAAATAACTGCCTTTTTATTTTGTAAGCTTTAAAACTTTCATACCGCCCTCTTTCACTTTTAAATTTTAAGCTCTTCATGTGCTATAGTACGATGTATTTCTTTTTTATTTCAAGTAATATAATTAACAATCCCCTGATAGTAACAAAAACTCTCTTAATTTATTATTAAAAGAGTTTTTAAATCAAATATAAATTCAATATGAATTTTACTATCTAGAACTAATCATCACGATAAAACTATTAGAAGACCTACAATTAAATTCCATGTAATATGCAAAATAATACCGAGTAAAATAGATTGTATTTTATGATATAACATCACAAATATTATTCCCATAATCCTTGCTGTAAAATGAAGTGAATTTACTAAAACAACTTAATCTTAGCTCACTTCATCTCCCCTTCTTAACCTCTTCATCTTAATCGGTAAATTGAGAAAGAAAATGCTCAATTAAAAGGATTAACTCTTTTCTTATTCCAAACTATTTATTCTATTTCGTATAATAAGGATGTACATATATAAAACCATATCACAAGGAGGCCTTTATCTTGAACTATGGCTGGGGTGGAACTATTGAACAATTTAAGCAATTAGATGTACAATTCTTTGTTACACAATTACTTAATCATGTTTATAAAACCAATGCAAATGATCCCAAAATAGATTCTCAAAAGAGAGCATGGATTGATAGTTATAATAAACTACAAGATTTATTTAATCGATTTTCTGATTTAGATGCATCACTTATTTTTGAATATGAGATTTTACGCGGAGGCGGTCGTCGTACAGATGTACTTTTATTGATTAATGGTTATTTGATAGTTCTCGAATGTAAAAGTTATAATAACGTTTCCCCTTCTGAATATATCCAAACATCCCTTTATATGCGTGATCTCGAACATTATCATTCGGCTATTCAACAATCTAACATGCAAGTCATAGGTGTTTTACTGCTTACAAACTATGAAGGTGAACGCTGGGTTTTCCAAAAAGATTATTAAGTAACCATTTCAACAGTTGATGGATTGGAAAGCATTCTTAAACGAATCATCAATAAAACAAAAGTACCAACTTTGACGCTAGAGGAAATAATCGATGGGGTCTATGAACCCTCACCTTCTATGCTAGAAGCTGCTCGTTCTATTTTAAATAATGAACCACTCCCTGACATTAAAGCTGTATCAAGCAGTAATTTCCCAGAAGTACAACAAACTGTACGCTCAATTATTGAAGAAGCCCAACATACAAATACCCATCATCTCATTTTAGTATCTGGCGAGCCAGGGGCAGGTAAAACATATTTAGGTCTAACCATTGCACATGAGATGAAAAATGCAGTTTATTTATCTGGTAACGGCCCATTAGTAGATGTATTACAAGATACGTTGAAAAATAGAACCTTCGTACAAGGTCTATATGGCTATAAAATGGATTTTCTTGAAAAGAGAATGATTCCAAAAGAACAAATCATCATTTTTGATGAGGCCCAACGAGCATGGGATACAAAAAAAGTCGATCAATCGCTCACTAAACGAAATCAAAAAGCCCAAAACTTAAGTGAACCGGATATTATAATGAATATTACAACAAACAATAAACCGTGGAGTGTAACAATTGGCTTAATTGGTGACGGACAGGAGATCTATTCTGGGGAAGAAGGCGGTCTCTCTCTGTGGAATACTGCGATCGCGGGAAAAAACGTGACTGTTCACTCTAAACATTCTAATTCTTTATTTACAAATGCAGCACATTATAGAACACATTCTCAGCTACATTTAAACTCATCTTTCCGTGCTCATGCAGCTTTAAAATACTATGACTTTATTGGATGCTAATTTTGAAAAAACAAAAGAGCTTATTAGTAATCTACCGAAAGAACATTATCAACTTTTTATTACGCGTGATTTAGACAAAGCCAAACTCACTTTACATCAGCTTTATCAGGATGATACAAAAACAGTTGGTGTTGTCTGTGCTGGTGGCGCTGATCGTCAAAAAGAAGTCCCTGTTCTACCAAGAGATGAACGATATGAACGACCTAGTAAGATCGCTCAATACTTTAACTATCCTGAATCCCAATACTATTGTAGAGCGCTCAACTACAGCTCAACTGAATTCCAAACACAGGGACTTGAACTAGATATGACGCTCGTTCATTGGGATGATGATTTATATCTACAGAATGGGACTTGGAAGGGGCAGCACTATCAATGGGGTGTCGAAGATCCGTTCCAAATTAAACTCAACGCATATAGAGTTATTTTAACCAGAGGTCGAGATGGAACAATTATTTACATACCACCAAAAACCATTCTAGATGAAACTTGGAACTTATTAAAAAATCATTTGCATATTCCTGAATTGACGTTTTAAGGCTTATAATAAGAGACGATATTCTAGACTCCTTTAGAATATCGTCTCTTATTTTTTAATTTTACAGCAACCAGAGAATTGTTCTTACATGACTTATAACTTTTGCAAGAAGCATTTTCTTCAAACAAATAGTACCCTAAGAGATTGCCACTATAGAAGTTGCTGTTTCTTTTATTCCTCTAGAAATTGAATCGCTTTACGGTACTTCTCCAATCGTTTTAAGTCTTTATCTGTTATTCTAGCAAGTCGTGAGCGGTCAGAATTATGTTTTAAGTCTGCAAGTTTGACAGTACGGGCAAGAAAATTTTCTTTCACTCTGCTCAGATACTCAAAATAAGGCATGTATTTCTCTTTTGTCAGTACCTGCACTGCCTCCACTACGTTATGAGGTATACCAGCACTTAATAAATCAGCAGCAGTTATTTCAGTATCTTCCAGAACATCATGCAAATAAGCAGTAGCTTTCTCTTCGGTCGTATTTACAAAGCTAGCAACTGTCTCAGGGTGTTTGATATAATCCATTCCTGCTTTATCTACTTGTCCAACATGGGCTTTTTTAGCTATCTCATGAGCTATCTTTATATAATCAGGTAACATCGCAAAAGCTCCCTTTCTTTAAAAAAATCCCCCCCTCTAGCAAGCTGTTCTAAAAGTGAAGGAGGAAAATATTGATATAATCCCTCAGCAAATCATTGAAGTTCATCTTAAAACAAAAAATTTATAAAAAATGCCATCCTCTCTGTATATTTCTACAAAAAGAATAGCTTTTTTTTGGTTATATGGATACAATTTTATTTTAATTTGAATTACGTCCTTTTCCCTTAAGAGTATTTACTATATTAATGAGGAAAATTAGTCCTCAGACAAGAAATAAACAAGGGTGTACCCATGTTCTAAAATTAACAAGACTTATAATAAGCATTATAATGCAAAGGATACAACCTATAATATCAATGCTAAAAAATAGCTTCCCCTTCATTGTTTTCATTTATAACTATTCCCTTCCAGATGCCACCTTTAATTTATAATTCTCAATATAATAATAACATACGTTTCGACTTTTAACTTTTTTGGTTCTGGTGCAACAAATACTGTTATTGTGTGCGCCCGGGTAGCAAGATAGCAATAACCGATGAAATTAAATGTAAATCTGAACAGATTGAAGAATCCACTACAAAAAAGCTAACGAAGCAAAAATAAACAAAATATAGATTTGAATTATATTTCTCAACAACCCAAATTACTTAATCTGATAAAATAATAATCGGGTTGACACCCAATACCATATTACGATGGTTCCAGTCGCAGGAAGGCACCTTTGGGTGTCTTTTCTTTTTTTTGAAACACATTCTGGCAAAATACCTGTATCTTTGTTAATTTACGACTCACATAAACCAACAAACTTCGTATATATAATTTGTTACCCTAAATGGGTTGACAATACGAACAGTTATAGGAGGATTTTGTGAATGGTAAAAACAGCTTGTGTAAGTATTATTACTGGAATTCTTTTAATATGTTCAACAGGATGTGCCACTCAAACTGATTCTATTACAGCTAAAACTCAATCAATAGATGATGGCACATATACAACAAAAGAGATCACAGACGCATTTCCTGTAGGAACACCCATAACTACTTACATTCGAAAAGAAGAAAAACTGAACGTAAAACATCTCACCAGTATTACACTTACAGATGGTGGCGTCGGTAGAGTTCTGGAAGCAACAGATGGTTTTGTTGTTGTATGTGGGGATGAAAAAGGAGTTTTTGATGTGTTAATATTTAAAACTATGGAAGATGTAAAGAAATATGAACAGAGTTTAGCGCGATAATTAATATCCTTCTTATGCCTTTTTCTATGTACAGTATAATTGCATCATGAGTACACACAAGTTATAATAGTCACCTAATTACATATGAAGAGGTGCAGAAAATGAATAAAACAGAATTAACAAAAGTAGTAGCAGAAAAAGCTGAACTTACACAAAAAGATGCTGCTGCAGCAACACAAGCGTTATTAGATACAATCACAAATGCGTTAGCAAATGGAGATAAAGTACAGATTCTTGGTTTTGGTACATTTGAAGTACGTGAAAGATCTGCACGTACAGGACGTAACCCACAAACAGGTGAAGAAATGCAAATCGCGGCTTCAAAAGCACCTGCTTTTAAAGCTGGAAAAGAATTAAAAGAGGCAGTGAAATAATTTTACATATTGAAAAGATCTTGATATGAATATCAAGATCTTTTCAATATCCTTTTTGTTTTTATTCTAAGTACACATCTTGCAAAGTCTATATAAATAAAATAGAGCACCAAAAGAATGTAACCAACTTGTGTTATGATGAACATTTCAAGTTCGAAACCAGTGAGCTTTCTTTCCCTCTTTATTTTTCTCAAATATAGATAAAAACAAAAAATAGATAAAAACATTAATAATATAGAAGCATTATATATATCCTCTATAATAATAATAACTGGTCAACTCCTCACCTGAAAGTTATTTAGTATAAAATAAGCATAACATATGAAAGTTTAAATTACTTCAATCCACTTTTTAACAGAATATACTTTATATTTTAACATTTAACAGCTATACTTGTTTAAAAAGATAAAAGAGTCTCTTTTGCATTAATAGATTCACAAAAGAGATTCTTATTTTAGGAAATTTACTTATACGATACCAAGCTAATTATTCATGAGGATTAGGTGTAATATATGCCAGAGCTGGTCCGCAAGTTACTGCAAAGCCAAATAGTACTACTGGATTGATAGAAAAACCAAGCAATAATAGCTGCTTTTTCTTCATTATTATATGAAGATTTCGCTAGTTCTTCTTTATTAAGAACGTATTTACCTGTTTCCTCATTTTTTACCATAAGTACTGAAAAAATATATTCTAATTCTTTAAGTTATGAACAAGTCATTGTTAGAATTATATTTTTTCATAATCTTGCGATTGGAGAGAAAACAGATATCTATAAATTAGGAAGTCTACATTTGTAGACGTGTTTTTTTATAGTTTTCTATATATCTGTAAAGTTATACCTTTATAAACGATAATTTACTTTCCCTATTTGCGAAGGGGTTACGACAGCTAAATTTCTAATAAATATCGACTTTCCATTACCAAATAGTCCGTATTTAACAGTAAAAATAGTCTTAACGTACAGCAAATACCTTGCTTCCTATAATTCATCAAAAATACATCCATCAATCTTTTCTATCTATGTTGACCTTTTTTTCTGCGCAATTTATAACAATGTGGGCAACCACTTCCTCTAGATCTGGAATTAATAGTTGCTTCCCATTCGTGACCTTTTTGACACACCCACCAAACCTTTTTTGTTGAACCTGCTAGAACATTATTAGGTGTTAATGGCGAATTTTTTATAGGATGCCATTCTTTTGAAAGCAATGGTTTAGTTGTTGTTAGGCAATTATCTGAGCAAACTTTTCGATTAGAACAGTATGGACAACCTTGTTTTTGATTAGTCCTACTATTTACAGACGTTTCCCATTCATGTCCTTTCGCACACTTCCACCATACTTTCTTTATACTTCCATAAGTAATTTCGTAAGGGGTTATATTTAAGTTTTTATTATAATTCCATTCTTTAATGAGATCCGGATGTGTGATAAAAAGATTATTTTCTGGACTAGCTTTTAAACCTGAACAGTACGGGCATTTCTGATTTCTCGCTGTTCTGTGGACAAGTGTATTTTTCCATTCATGCCCCTTTTTACATTTCCACCATATTCTACGTGATGAACCTGCCACAACATCTTTAGGGCTTAAGTTTCTATTTTTATCATAATCCCACTCAGCAGCAATTCCTGGATGAGTAAATACTAAGGAGTTTTCTGTACTTGTTTTTTTATTTATACAATAAGGGCAACGTGTTTTTCTATTTACTCTATCACCCACAGCCGCTTCCCATTCATGGTCTTTTGTACATTTCCACCATACTTTCTTTTTTGACCCTTTTAGTATCATGTGTGGAAGCAAGTCACCATTTTTATAAGGATGCCATTCCATTACTATCTCAATTTCTGAAGCTACTGTTTTTTCTATCGGTAAACTTCCCATTTTTTTAACAATCGCGCCATAATCTTTATTAAGATTTATTTCTATTTTATTTTCAACATTAAGATGCCTTAATAATTTATGGAGGGAGACCTCAATATTTGAAATATCTCTATCATCTTCAATATCGATTAATAAGCAATTGTATTTTTCTATTTTAGGTGCTTCAGGATTTCTAATTCTAATTAATTGAATCCTCGCATCACACAGTTTTCTATTTTTCAAAATATCTCTTTTTACATTTTCCTCTTTACTATGAAAGTAAAGTCCATCATATTCGATAGCTACGCGTCTAGAAGGTATAAAAATATCTATTTCTAATTTTTTTCAAATAAATAACGATTTACAGCATCAGGAAATAATTGTTTTATGTAAAAAAAGATGGCTTGTTCTGGGAATGAAGTAGCTCCAAAGCATTTAGGGCACTTGGAACTTTTGTAAGTTCGATTATTAATTGATGCTCTCCAACTATGGGATTTGTTACATTTCCACCACACAATCTCCATCGATCCAGGGAGGAACTGCTCTGGTTTTTCGGCTTTATTTTTTTGATAATCCCATTCATTTGCAACTTCAGGGAACTTAATTAATAAAGAGTCTTCAATCAGTACCTTTTTCCCCGCACAATATGGGCATCCTCGACCTCTTATTCTACTCGCAATTTGGCTTTTGTAAGTGTGACCACAAGGTCCAATCCACCAAACTCTTCTCCCAGATGATGGCGTAAATTCTGATGGTTTTAAATCAGAGTTTTTCCAAAAATCCCACTCCGCTGCTATTAATGGATAAAACTTTTGAAGGTTATAGTCAACAGAAGCCTTTTTCCCTGCACAATATGGACAGTTAGTTTTAGACTTTGTTCGATTTCTAACAGGTATTTCCCATTCATGTCCTTTTTCACAAATCCACCAAACTCTTTTTGATGAATTGCAATATACTTCTTCTGGCAAAAGACCTAAATTTTTAGTATAATTCCACTCTTTTGCTATCTTAGGATAAACAGCTTTAAGATTGTTATCCTCAGAAATATACTTACCAGAACAATAGGGACACCCGTAACCACGCGTCCTTTCTGACACTGCGGTTTGCCATTCATGTCCACGTTTACATAACCACCATATTCTTTTAGATGATTTAGCTGAAACATCCTGTGGTCGTAATTTATCATTTTTATTTGGATGCCACTGATTAACTATTTCTGGATATTTTTCATAAAGGCTATTTTCCTTTGCAAGTTTTCTTCCCATACAATATGGGCAGTTACTTCCTTTTGATCGTTCGTAAATTGTTGTTTGCCATTCATGTCCCTTGGAACAAATCCACCACACTCTTTTCTTTGAACCATAGGTAACATCTGAAGGTTTTAATTCCCCGTTTTTTGTTGGATGCCACTCTTTACTAACATTCGGAAAGTAATCTAAAAGATATTTTTTCATTTATATCCCCCCTCTTGCAAGTATAATAAATAATTGTCTACTGTAGAGCGACTTACTTATAATAGTTAATTTTTCAGGATTTTAATTCCATATTCATCTGGATATACACCATATGTATTCCATGTTTTAAGTTTTGAACATAACTAAAGTACAAAAGATATTATAAAAAAGTAACGACTCTTTAGGAGTCGCTACTTTTTTACACTAACAGCTAATCTTGTTGATTTCTTTCTATCTCGTAATCATTACAGAACGCACCACCAATCGCTATAATGCCAACAATTTAAAAAGTAGTTGATTAAATACTGATTATATAATAAAAGAAACATTGCTCTAATCAGGGTAATGTTTCCTTTCCTCATTTGGCATTAGAAATTGAAATGGAAGAGAACAGATTTGTAATGTTATTCTCAAAAGCTAATGTAAAGGAAGGGATTAGTTCATGTATTCTTTCTTGCATTGGTTTCTTATCTACTTCTCCAAGTTCGTTCAAAAGTTCATTCTCTTCTGAAGACTCATCTCCATTGATTAACATCCTTAACATATCTGAGTTAATGATTTCATGAGGCGAATGAACTAGCCCATTCATCATTATATATTTTTGGAGCATGGATGAATTACCCTCATTTGCTTGCTTTAAAGCTTGTTTAAGATATAAATCAAAATATTTCTGTGCAAATTTCACACCTTTTAGTGGAACAGCTCCTACATATTCAACACCTTTCCAACGTAAATCCGCAATTGAACTCAGCCACCATGCCGGCTCAACAGCTTGTTGCATACGTTGCAGCACCTTACGTTCGAATCCAGGTTTATGAGTAGAATGTTCTTTTAAACAAGTATCTAACATTTCAGCTTCAATGGCGGCCACGGTCATCCCCTGTCCATAAATGGGATCAAAGTTACAAAAAGCATCACCTAACACTAATAATCCAGATGGCCAATTTTCCATTTGTTCAAAATGTTGCCGAGTTGATTCATGCGCTCTAAATCCTCTTGGGACACTAATTGGATCTAACTCTTTGATTAACTCCCTCATCATAGGGGTAACTAATGAATCCAGTTCTTTTTCATATTCTTTTGAATTGGTTGGCGGATAGTGCGTACCTCCAGCAACAAATAGTAGCGCTTGAGCTATGTTATCTTCAATATATAATAGCCCTACAGCTCCAACGTTTTTAGCAGGATCTCCTTCAGAAATTGCACTCAATTTCTCTTTGATATGTGGAGGTACTTTATAATATCTCGTGCTATATCCAAAATTCACCTTTAAACGTTCTGGTTCTGGAACATCATATCCCATAGATGTAAGCCATTTATTAAGTTTAGATTGACGACCACATGTGTCAATTACCAAATCAGTTAACACAGTTCGCTTTGTTTTTAATTCATCTCGTTCTTGAATATTGATTCCAATAACGCGCTTGTGATCAGACGAAGTTAGAAGACCTGTCACCGCTTGCTTTGAATGAAAATGTACATTAGGAATTTCTTGTACACGTTGGCGGATTGTCCATTCTAACAACGCTCGACTGCTCGCTGCACCTTTTCGTTCTATAACTAGTTCAAGTGCCCCATAAGGAGAAAATCGAATCATTTTATCATTCTTGACATTATGGGCCCCTAGATTTAATAAATCATCAACATATCCAGGAAAGAAACGGTTCATAATTATTTCTCCGCGTGGTAATACACGATGAGGATGAAAGTCTTGGGGTGTACCTGGACGTTCAGATGGTTTTTGAGGTAACTCATCTTTTTCAACAACTATCACTGTCTCAAAATAACTGGAAAGTACGCGTGCAGTAAGTAAACCTGCAATACCGGCTCCAATCACGAGTGCCTTTTCTCTTTTTGGCTGTTGATATAGTAATTGATTATCCATCAATAATCTCTCCTCTTCCTAAAAAGTATATTTGTTCAGCATGAATCTATTAAAACTTTTCCAGAAATCAGAATAAACAAATGATGATTCTTCATTATTTCAGTAAGGAGCCCGATGAAATAATAGTTAATATAGTGAAACAGAAACAGATACATATCAAAACACTACAATTCCCCCTGTTATTATAAGCTATTACAAGTGAGATATAATTAACGTGACCAATACAATTGTAGTATCTGATAGCACTGGTCTTAAAAGGTTCATCGTATTCTCCTTTACGTGGGACCTCCAATTCATATTATTCCCCCTAGTTCTTTCCATGTCCCTTATTCAATTCTAATTTACTAACTGATTAGCGTTATTGCAAATCAAGATAATAAAACCGCATCTCCAAATGTTAGATAACTATCTAATACATTGGAGATGCGGTTCACTTAGGTCATTGATGATTCATCTATTCTCTTTATTTGAAAAGTACATCTACCATACTAATTTAATATTATATTCTTGAAGCCAACTATTAACTTGAAGTAAATAATCTATTATACCTCGTGCATCATTACCTGAAATTACTTCGTCTTTTCCTTCTGCAATAGCACGAACTTTTTCTACATTTATTAATGGTAAAATAGGTGATTGAGGATCGTTCAACACATGTAACATCCAATCACTAATACCTTGTAGATAAGAAGCATCCTTTGTGCTTGGATATGCACTTTTTTTGCGATAAAGTACATCCTCTGGAAGTATATTTTCAAAAGCTCGACGTAAAATACCTTTTTCAATATTGTCTATGCTTTTCATTTCGAATGGAACATTCCATAAGTATTCTACAAGCCGGTAATCGCAAAATGGAACTCGTACTTCAAAGCCATTCATCATACTTGTACGATCTTTTCGTTCTAGCATAAATGGCAAGAAACGTGTAATAAACATGTAAGACATTTGACGTTGCTTCATTTGCAGATCACTTTCACCTTCTAAAAAAGGAACCTCAGCAACCGCATCTTCAAATTTTTGTTTTTGATATTTTTCAGGGCTAATCTTTTCTTTAAAATCTTCTGATAAAATTTCTGTACTATACCATAAATTAACACTCCAAGGGAATATCTCTGCATCTAAAAACTTCTCTTGATGGAACCATGGATATCCTGAGAACACTTCATCTGCGGATTCGCCTGAAAGTGCAACTGTTGCGTCTTTTTTCATTTCCTTAAATAGCAAATAAAGAGACGTTTCTAGTTCCCCAACTCCCGGTAGATCACGCGCTCGCATTGGAATTAATAAATGCTCTATTAAACTATCTGATCCTAACTCTATAGAGTGATGCTTTGTTCCTACATATTCAGCCACACGTTTCACCCAAGGTTCATCACGATCAAAACGAAGGAAGTCTTGCTCAAAGTCTTTTTCATCATTGATGAAATTCAAGGAATATGTATGAAGACGTTCCCCTTTATTCCCAAATTCGTTTCCTGCTAAACCTGTTAGACCACTTGAATCTAAACCTCCGGAAAGCATAGATACCACTGGTCTATCAGCAATTAACTGGCGTTTAACAGTATCTTGTAAAATGGAGCGGATTGTCTCCACTGTCGTATCAATATCATCTATATGTTTTTTACTTTCAAGTTTCCAATACTGTGTCGTATTTGAACCATTAGAGGTAAACGTCATATAATGACCCGCACGTACTTCATGTATATCCTTAAAAATCGCATGACCAGGAGTACGTGTTGGTCCAAGACAAAATACCTCAGAAAGTCCTTCTTTATCTACTTCTGCATTTACAAGCGGATGCGAAAGCAAAACTTTTAACTCTGAACCAAAGAGAATTGCGCTTCCTCTTTGAGCGAAAAATAAAGGCTTCACACCTAGATGATCACGACCAAGCATCAATTTCCCAAATCTTTCATCCCAAATACCAAAAGCAAAAATCCCATTTAAGTGTTGAACACAATCTTCTTGCCATTCTAAATAAGCATGTAGTAATACCTCTGTATCAGACTTTGTCTGAAATTCATGACCTTTCCCCTCAAGTTCTTTACGTAATTCTTGATAGTTATAAATTTCTCCATTGAACGTAAGGCCAATCGTATCATTTCCATCTTTATATAGCATAGGTTGAAGGCCACCTTCAGGATCAATGACGATGAGACGTCGATGACCTAATGCTGCTCGTTTTGAAAGCCAATGCCCCTCTGCATCAGGCCCTCGGTGAGTGATAGCATCTGTCATTTTTTTTAACGTTTCTTGTTCATGAGACAGGTCTTTAGACCAGTCTATCCACCCTGCAATTCCACACATAGTGTCTACCTTCTCTCAAATAGTATAGAAACCGACTAAAATTAAATATCAGTCGGTTTTCCGTAAAAAATCCGACTAAAAACATCTTTTAGTCATGTTTATATAATAAAACGAATTAAATAAAAAATCAAATAATTCAATCAAGAAAGAAATCACTGTCCCCTTTCACTTGAATTCTCATCGTCTGATTAAAAAGTTATTACCTTAAACTTTCATTTTTATCCTAAGTTATAAAGTTGCATTCTATTATAGTTATATACTAGAAATGAGAATGGTGTATGTTATTCTATAAGAAGCAAATAGAGGACTTTCTATTAGGAGTTAAAAAATTACAAATGGACTGATACAGAATGTAATGCAAGAAAACTTCGCTAAATATTTCAAGGATAGGGTGTAGACAATGATCAAATTAGAAAAAGAAAATAAAAAAATGAAAATCATTCAATCTGCCACAATACTGTTCTCTATGGGTGGTGTCCGTAACACAACGGTTGATGAAATTGCAAAGAAAGCTAAAGTTGGTAAAGGTACTATTTATTATTACTATACAGATAAAACTGAAATATTATGTGACTGCTATATGCGTCATATTCAGCTTATACGTTCACAATTATTTGATTTATATAAAGAGGAAAAAGATGTTTTACTTCGAATACAAAAAATCCTTCATTATATCAGCCTAGAATATCATCAAGATCCGTTTGTTTCTACACTCTTTCAAGAATATAAAGAGTACCATTCACCTGAAATTACAGCTTGTTTTAAAAAGTCTGAAGAAGAAGCAATTAAAATGATAAGTAATTTGCTCGAAAAAGGTTATCAGCAAGGAGCTTTGCATAAGGTACCATTACCACTTACAGCTTTTATGTTAGTACGAATGATTTTTAACTACGAACAGGATTACATAAAAGATGATAAAAGTGATAAAGAATTTCTGCAGTTGCTAAAACATATGCTTCTTAAAAACTAGTTTTAACCACATACAAAAAAAATTGCGGTACAAATATATGAAGAAGAACGTGAATAATGGATGGTTTAATAAGCTCTTTTCAGTCTGGACAAACCTGTAAAATATCCAACGCTTATGTAGGAATGACTGATAAAAGAACAACAGCGATTACAAGATCAAACTGTAAGGGAAAAAAGAATGAAATAAAGTATTCTGCTCGTAGTTCAGTTTTAGCAATATTAATGAGAAATACCAATCATTTACTTGTGCTGATAGGAGAAGTAAATGATTGGTATTCTTTACGTTAGCCAATATGATTTTAATTTAACTAATTCCCCGAAAGAATTCTCCTTCCTCAAGCGTGTGAAGGGCGTAGCCCAACGGTAGGTGGGAGATGAATTTCGGTTTGGCATAGCCAAAAACTTTTGATAAACTAGCTATATGAAGTTCTTTGATAACTTGATATATGAGGTTGCAGGAAGAAAATAGAGTGCGAAAACCAAGCCATTCGGTTCCTGCGTAAAATATCAACCGTACCAAAAGAGCGTCCAAGCGTTGGACATCTAGGGGTGGAACACCCCGAAGTAACGCTCAGGGAGACGAAAGGGTACTTTCGTCGTGGAACTGAGAAGCTCCCACTTCAAGCTTTGCTAAGTGGCGAGTAGTTCACTAATCTAATAACAAACCTTTAATTTAAACAAATCTAGTTCAAGCAAAAAAAGATGTCCTAGTACCATATCTACTAGGACACCCCTTCATTTTAATCATATATACATAACTTCTCTAAATTTCTAAATTCTATACATCTCTATCAATTAAATAATAATTAGATATATCTCCTATCTAAAACATAGTATTATTATTAGCTGTTTCATTTGGAATCTCTTGAATTACATCCCAGTGTTCGACAATCTTACCATCCTTTATACGAAATATATCCACTATAGCAACTCCCTTATCTTGAGAGTTAGCACGAGAATGTACATGAAGAGCAACTGTATCTCCTTCAGCTACTACACGTTTAATTTCTGCAGAGGAGTTAGGGTTTTTAACAAAATCCTCCTTAAAGAAATCCATGAAAGCTTTTCGTCCATCAGCCACAAAAGGATTATGTTGCTTATAATCTTCACTTACATATTTAGGGATGATATCGATATTATGTTTGTTAAAAACTTCATTATAGAAATCAACTACCATCTTTTTATTCTTTTCTTTTTCTGCCACATCATCTTTCGATACTGGTGCAACATTCTCGCTCTTTATTGAGTTACCTTTGGCATTACCAGTGAAGGATTGAAATGTCAAAGTCGATACAATTCCTAAAATAAACACAGAAATAATTATTATTATTAAATTTTTCTCTAATTTCATATATATCTACCTCTTTTAATTTTATAATTCACCTTCGATAACACGCTTAATAAAGGAAAAACATTTCCCAGAATGTGATGTAAGAAATATTGTTAGGAAAATCCATCTATCCTAACAATACTCCTTATACGAGGCATATTTGAAACTGGTAACTCTAACTTAATACCTCATTAACAGTTGCACTGTCCACAATTTGAATAAACTTCTTAACCTTATCGTTCTCATCAAACTCATAAAGATGACAAAAATCTGCTATGAATGATTTCCCTGTTACTTTATATGTTCCACTATATTTTCCATACACGATAACAGTATTGTTATTAAAAGCATAAATTTCATCTTTAGCGCTATAGTTATCCCATTCAGTTCCAAGACGTTCATGTACATTTTTCACTACTTCATCAGGACCTATATAAGTGCCCGCATATGGAAACCCAGCAGCTTCTGTCCAAGATACATTTTCACTTAAATATGTTTTGAAAGCATCCATTTTTCCCTCGCCAGTTAACACATACGTTTCATGTAATAGTTTTTGATATTTATTCATAGCATTAACCCCATGGCATTTCTTTTGTTACAACTTTTGCACTTAATTCCAATACACCTTTATTAGCATAGCCTGGATATGCTGTTTCAAGCTTTGCCACAAAATCTTTTGAAGTGTTACTTTCTTCAGAAGCTTGAATTGCAGTTCTTAGATAATCCATAGTTGCAATAATCGCTTGATTATCTAAGGATTTTTCGATTGATCCATGGCTTGGTACAATAATGTCAGCATTTAACGCTTGTAATACTTTCAAGTTCTCAATCCATGCCTCCATTGCTGCTTTTGAGCTAGTATCTGCTAAGAATAGATGGATTTCGTTAAATACATCAATGCCTCCAATCAATAATTTTAGCTCTTTATTAAATAAGCTAGTTCTGTAATCATCTAAGCCTACAAGTTCAAATGTTAGACCTTGAAAATCAATTGTTTTCTCTTTAATAACTTGAGGTAATACCACATTGTTTGGTGCATTTTCTCCTAGTACATCTTTCCAAACTTTTAATTTCCCTAATACAGAATGAACAATATGTTCAACCGTAGACTCTGTTGCATACGCTATGGCTCCTGGGTAAGCAGCTTTCATACTTTCTAACCCAAAGTAATAATCAGGATCCCCATGTATAATAAAGATTTTATCTAGGGATAAGTTATTGTTTTTCAGATAATCTACAATTTCTTTCGAATCAGATTGAGTAAATTTTGAGTTTATTAAAAATGCATGTCCTGCTTTCTCAACTAAGGTTGCAGTTACCATAAAACTTTTTTCATCCGAACTAAACACCGTCAATTTTACATCATTTAGATTTGTATCGATTGTTTTAAACATAGAATGTTATTCTCCTTTTGTTAAAGTTATTGAATAGATAACACATTTTTATCTTGTTCCGACAGAAGGCCCCTCCTCAATTCCCCTGCATAGTTAATCGCACCAGCAAATAGATAGGAGATGTATGTCGGTTGGCGTAAGCTAACATGTTTGCTACTGTGATCTATAGTAAAATCATAATTGGACCTTCTTTAATAACAAATAGAAACTATAACTGTTATCAGAAAGATTTAAGTCCATCCACTTCTAGTCTTTTTTAAAACGTTAAATGTTATATACTTTAACTTAAAGTTTTTTAATATAAATTTTTGAAACGTGCTTCGATTTTATCTGGCGTCATTACCCCGCCACCAATAGGGATAATTTGATTATCCTTTTGTAAAAGTAATGAAGGATAACTATTAACACCAAGCTGTCGAACCTTATTGAAATCATTTTGTACATCTACAATTGTTTCTTGAGCATTTAAACGCTCTATTACTTGTTCAGGATCCAAACCATGCTCAATTGCAATCTTACGATATGTTTCAGGGTCACTTAGACTTTCCCCCTCATAATAAAACGCTTTTTGCATAGCCGAAGTGAATTCTAACAAACGGTCTGGCGCTAATGAACGTAAAGCGGAAAAGCCAATTGCAGCATCTTTCGAATTCATTTTAAAAGTACCTTCTTCCACCAACTTTTGATATGAAGGACCAAACTCTGCACCTGTAAGTTGATTAATTCTTTTATTTCCCTCTTCTATATATGAGAAATTTTTTATTGGTAAATCATCTAAAAATAGCCCTCCACATAAAACCGTTAACGGCACTTCAGTGTGTTTTTGGTAAAATCCTTTAATACTTTCTGAAAAGCCATAGCACCATCCACAATATGCGTCCCATACATATATAAAGTTATCTTGTTTCGTTTCCATTTAAATCTCCTACCTTTATTTTTATTTACCAGTCCAGTTATCACTTAAAATTCTCAGCCAACTTTTTGGTTTGTAAAAGTACATCTTTTTTAGTATCTTGTTCTTTTTTGAGGCACCTTACTATATTTTTCAAAAACTAACCCTTTTAAAGAAAGAGCAACTAAGATTTTTAGCAAAAGACAACGATGTATATTATTGCCCCAAAGTAGAAAATACTACAGTACGGAATATGCATTTCTTTTAATATATCAGTAACTATCTACCCTTAACGGCAACGTGTGAACCACCATCCTTAAATAAATATACAAATCGTATTTCCACTTAAAATAGGTATTAGTTGTAACTAACACGATTACAACTTTATGTAACTATATTAGTTACAACAAAGACGAAAGTCAATTCTTTTTTTATAAAAAATATTAAATTTCTACCCTAACGTTTTCAAAAATCTGGTTAACAATAAAACATAACTTTAGTATTATCGCTTAATACCTATATACCCTTTCATTTTTATTAAATAAAAAGAAGCTACTCTAATTCAAGTAACTTCTTTTCATAATTATTGACTTATTCTCACTACTTCTTTTAGATATCTGTGCATGTTTTGATTTACTGCATAGACGTAACATCCATTTATCCCGCGAGATAATAATACGTAATAGATACGTTTAATATAGGATGTTAACTCTTCATTATTTAAATCAGTTCCCTTAATCGGAAGACCATTTCGATCTTTATACTCTTTTGGATTGACGATGACCTTTGCTTTATTCAAATCATAGTCTCCATTTTCTTCACCCGTGTAATTACAATCAATTTCGGCCCCTAATATCACACCAACATAATTTAAATCAGCGCCCTGGGTAGTATGAATACATCCTATTTCCTCTACACTATTCTCAAAGTTAATCCAACCTTTTACCTTCGAGTTCCATTTGAATGTATCACCTGTAACAAGATCTTTTATATCATATAGATTCTTATCCTTTTGTGTAGCCCATTTCCAAGAATAACCTGCGACTACGCGACATAATTCATGTTCTTTATTTAAAGATTTCATAGAATCATTTAATTCTGTAATAGAGTCCATTACTTTAAAGCCATAGCCCTGCAATAATCCTTCCTCATAAACACCAACATTATTTGCTATTTGTAGATATTTACGCAGCCATGCTAAATATTGATCTCCAGATTTTAAACGGAATTGTTTATGTAAGGGATGCCTCTTATAATTCACTGTCAACTGTTGGAATACATCTGTATCTATATCTGCAGGTCGGATTGTTTGGTATGGATCATAAACCACAGTTAGGTGATACGCGAATGTTTCTATTAACTCCAACTCAGTTGTATAACCATTATCAGTGACTAAATGTTTTAAATCACGTGCTTGTTTACCAAAATATTGTTTCAGACGATGCGCTTCATCCACAAAAACATATTTATATTTAGTACCCCTACTTTTTGCCTGCTTAATAAATTGTGAAGGTGACAGTACTGTAATACCTTGTAGACCTAATTTGTTCATTAAGCTCTTATATAAATTTAATGAGTGATTTTGTGGAACAACAAGTGCTATATCTTCATAATTCAATGCCTCTCTCGCTTTACCAGTTTTATTGTCGTAAGCAAGCGCATATAAGATATTTGTTAATACAATTGTTTTACCGGTACCCGGGTCCCCTGTAATCAAATGTCGACTATTTGATGTGGTAAGCATCGTATTGAAAATGTCTTTACAAACCTCAATTTGATTAGCCGATAGCTCTTTAAATGGTGAATATTTATAAATAAATTTATTATGTATCTCACCTAAATTCTCACTAGCTACCCCTTCTTCAATTAACTGATTCCAAATTTCTTTAAACATACTCTGAACATTTTCAATCCCGTTATAAGAATGAATCTTTTGGCCCCTTACTTTATTTAGTAAGTTAAATTTATCATCTGCAGATAAATATTCAATTAACAATGTTTCAATATGCTTAATCGAACTTTCATTAAATAATTCGCTTTTTATTACAATAACTTCATTGAATGTTTTACTTTCATCACTTAAATGTGCAACGAAACGCTCATATATATCTGTGGACTTACCTACATATAAATTCTTCTTATCTCGTTGAATATAGACTACTGGTACTTTATCAATTTCAAAGTCTCTCGTACTGCCTTGCTCAAACGCTTTTCGCTTCTTCTTAATTATTTCAAATAAAGATAATTTTGCTGCAAATGATATCATTTAAATAACCCCCACTTTTTTGGTTAAAGAATATTTGAGAGTAGTGAATATTGTATACAGTTTGAATTCAATACACACATACAACTCAAAATCCCATCCCTCTTCTTTTACACATTTATTTCAAAAAACTGTAAAGCGATAATCGCTTTACAGTTCGTCATATTTTTTATTACTTCCAAATGCCTTTTCTACTGGATATTTCTCTGCATTCTTGAGTAATTTAGCATATACTGCCTCTTCTAAATCAATATTCAATTTATCACTTAACATAAGCAAATAAATCATTACATCAGCCATTTCTTCTTTCATTTCCTGCATTTTAGTTTCTGTTGCTTCTTCACTAGACTTCCATTGAAAAGTCTCAAGTAATTCTGCTGCCTCTAAATTTAATGAAATTGCCAAATCCTTTGCATTATGAAACTGACCCCAATTTCTCTCATCTCGAAATTTTATTACTGCCTTTTGTAAATCTTGCATCACTATTAATCTCCTCTCTTTTTCGTACTATCTTTTCAAAATAAAACGCACTTTATATAGGGCCTCAACTAATTCACCTTAATCCAGATATAATCGTCCTCATATTTAACATTTAATTTTAATCGGATACCCTTCATATATGCATCTAATTGCTTTGATAGGCTCTCATCACCGACTTGATCATATCTATCTACATCTAAATATAACTTGAATACACTTCCTTCCGTTAACTCAAACTCCCATTTTAAAAAGTTATGTAGCACACTTTCCCGACTCATGTATTCATTTGCTTCCATATATTCTAGCAGCTCATGTAAATTATAATATACTAAGCTACTTGGCCTGAGATCATGACATCTTGGACAATATTCTCTATATCTATCTTTTAATTGCATAATCATTTCTGAACCACATTGATTACAGTTACACATGTAGCAATCTCCTTCAATTCTCTTATGTTCTTCATACTCTTGAAATTATAAATTATACTATTTTGTTTTAAAAATGTTCCTCTTATGCCACTTAAAGTATAATTTATTTTCTGGGCGAATTTCTATCTTAGCTTTGGGTGTTAATCCAAATATCAAATAATCTGTTTCTACTATCAATGGAGAAATATGCAATCGCCCCTGGCCATCAAATGTAATAAACCCTTTATCATACAGGGCATCATGATTACAGCAAAGGAGCACACCATTATAAGAATTTAAACGCTCCATACTTGTGCTATCTTTCCATGGCTTTGAATGACTCGCTCTTAATAATTCTGGTAAATTTATTCCGCATAATGCACATTTCCCGTTCCACAGCTCCATTAATGCTTTCCTGAATTTTTGCTGCCCAATTCGGATTGTAGCTTTTACCTTTGATTCCGTTTCAGATATAACAGGAATTAATGTGTTATTTTCAGTCCTTCTTACCTCATCAACTGATAATTCTAATTGCTCATTTTTCTTCTTATAGATGTTTGAATCACTAATTAATTCAATTAATTTAAGAGCTAATTCTTCATTACATGGGTATAAATAACCTTGATTTCCATTTGCATCTGATTGAAAAGGCGAGTATTTAATTGGTAAAAGCTGCGATATCTCTTCAAAATTCTCACGTATATTAATTGTTTTTTCTAACTCATGATATTTTAAAGGCACCAGATAGCCTTCATCATTCCATTGATCATGACTTTTCATAATCGATGGTTTATTCGATTCCTTACAATCTTCTTCAGCAATACTAACCGCTACAATATTCCCTTTTACATAATGAAAGATTCGATCTCCTTTTTTTACATCCATCATTCTTTTCCATGAATGTGGTACATTACCACCTCTATCTTTTTTTGGTGACCAAATAATTCCTAATTCCTTTTCTTCTTGATAAGTATGTCCCTGCATAACAATAAAATGGTTCATATATTCTCTCCTAAAGCGTATATTTACTACACTGATTTCTATTTAATTTAATACTAAAAAACTCTCCTACGATTAGCAAATAACCTATTTAAGTTTTTACTAATAATTAATTATACATTTTTTATTTCATACGATTTTTTCTCTTGAAATTTGCTAGTTGCAATACATAAATTAAATCCCACACACAATGGTGTTAACATGTGAAAATAATCTAGTAGTTTTACATATAAAGTACATATCACACAAATATCTACAAAAGCAGCACATGCGCTATTATTGATTTTTGTGATAAATGGAGAGTTTTAACTAAATACTCATTTATGCAAACAAAAGAGTTGACCTAAAAGGTCAACTCCTCTGCTTCAAATTCTTTATTTCTCTTCTTCCTTTTTTTCCATTTCCCGTTCATTTTTAGCGATTAAATCATGAAAATGCTCTTCTTTGTTTTCTTCTATATACTTCATAAGTTCTTTAAATTCCATTCATATCGCCTCCTATACTTATTATATCAATAATATTATAAGTTGTCAGGAGATTATAGAAATTAAATCTATTTATCATTTTATAAAATTTATTAAATGTATGTTCCCTAAAAAACAAGAGCTGATTTTTCGTTAAATTGATTATTTCGAGATTCATCAACAATAATTTCTTTTGCTTGTTTTGATTCTTTAAAAGCAAAAATTTCTGGTTGCTGACCCGTATTATCATATAAGCTATAACAATCTATCAAATCTTTAATTTTACAAAATGTAGTTGCTACTTTCATATGGCTTTCTTCAATAATATGTTCCGGAACCAATCTTCCTGTTAGTTTAAAACGCATGATTGATCGTTCTAAAGCAACCTTTATTGGAACATCTACAATGATTGCATTAATACTGAATTCAGCTTGTCTTAATTGTTGAATCAATTTTTTATATTTCTCTACATTTTTCATTGTACCATCATACATAAAGTTTATTTTTCTCTTCATACAGATTTTTAAAAGTTCCATGGTAATATCACTGCTTTCATCATGAACCAAAAAGGCTGCTTGTTTTATTAGTTCTGTGTCCCCTGATTCCATTAATTGTTGATATTCTGGTATTTTTTCTTTGATCTTATCAGAATCTATCCAAATCATATGTTTCTTCTTACGTTTATACCCCTTACTTACTAACTCTCCAATTGAGCTTTTTCCAGCAGCAGAACCACCACCAAGTAATATGGCTTCAGGTTCTTTTTCTTGCTGTGAATGTTCATTTAAAAATGATTCAATAATCTCATTATGTAGATCCTTACGTTCTATTACATACTCCCCATTGTTTACATATCTTTCTCGGGTTGTTCTCAATTCGTCTTCTCCTCTTCTATAAATGAATTATTAGGTTCCCTTCAAAAGTTAGAGTACTTACTCTAACCCTGTACTTATAACTTTGATTTCTCGTCTCTACTTGAGATCATTCTTACTATGATTCCATATAGCTCTTTTAGTTAGATGCTATATTTTTCAATTCATCATTACACATTCCTTCTAAACAATCATATTTCTCTCTAACTTAATACCTACTCTATATATCCACTTAAACAAACAAAAAAGGACTCCTTTAAGTCGATTAATTGTGCATAGCAAAATAAGCTATATACACTAATCGGCTCAAAGAAGCCCTTTCAAAATTGAAACAAGAACACAACTTGCTTCTACAACTCAACCACAACACATAAGGTGTGGGAATAAACGGAATCAATTAAACTAACAATATACCTATATATTACATAATTTAGTTATTATTATCAAGATGATCTATTAAATTACTATTTTATTTCATTCCATAAAGATAAAGCAAAGATCCAATTCGGATCCCCATTCCCTTGATAGCTTTGGGCCGCCTCGTATTCCTTACCCTCGTGAACTACTCTATCTCCTTTTTTATATGCTTTATACGAATCCCATTTCTCATAAGCGTTTTCTTGTTCCTTCGTAGTAACTGTTAAGATATCACTTTTCATTGATTCATTGCCAGCCGTATCAACTGCAGAAACTGCATACTTGTATGTTGTATTTGCTTGCAAATTCTTGTCTATAAATGATGTGGTATTAACAGTACCTATTTCCTTCGTAACCCCTGCAATTTCTCTGTATACAATATAATGATCCACATCTATGTTATCTTCAGACGGACTCCACATTAAGTCAACAGTATTGGCAGTGATTCCCATACTGTGTAACCCTTTAGGTTGAGTTGGCGCTTCTGTATCTGGTTTTTCCACTGTTGTTTTAATAACTAATGCTTCACTTTCCTTAGATATATTCCCTACAGCATCTACTGCTTTTACTGTATACGTGTAATCTGTGTTTGGGCTTAATTTTTTATCAACTAAACTAGTACCCGCTACAGTATTAATTACTTCTCCATTACGTAACACTTGATACTCTTTCACCCCTACATTATCTGTTGCAGGCTTCCAATTAAGTTCTACGCTATTTGAAGTGGCTTTTACTACTTGTAGTCCAGATGGCTGAGTTGGTGCTTCTGTATCTGGTTTTTCATTATTAACTAGATTCACATCAATCACATTATAAAAAGCATTTACGGTATCAGCTACATCCCAAACCGCTAAAATGACATGATATCCACTACGATCAGTTGGTACATTAATTTTATGTGATAAATTATTAGATGCTGCAGAACCATCGTGTTTTACAGTTCCTATTGGTTCAAAATCCGCTCTTGTTAGAGGTTTATTTGGATCCCATCCTTTTTTTGTGATGTAATAGTGCCATTGACTTGTTAAATGAGGAGCAGTGTATTTCCAAGTGAATGTATTCTCTCCACCCTTAATCGTATTCTTAAACCATCGATCAGCTGTTTGTTGATCAAGAATCCCACCAAACAGGCCTCCTGCTGAAGCAATTTTCCCATCAACCGGTCCACCTTGTGGGAATCCTTTAGGCGCTTCTAAGCTTTGCGGCTCATACATTACATTGCCACAATTTAAATTCAAAGCTCCATAATTCTGGCTACATAAAGCAGCACGGCTACCTGGTTTTTCAACGAACCCATGTGCATAGGCATTTTGAGGAATTAAAGTTGTACTCATAATTCCTACTGCTACTACAGCAGCACTTAATCCCTTTTTATTTGTAGTCATTTTTCTCAACTGCTTTAGAATTTTTTTATTCATTTTAATAGTCCCCTCCTATTAATTTTCTTACTATATTAAGAGCATTGATGTAAAAGAATAATAAAACATAGATTACAAAGATTAAATAAATAAAAACGAAACCTCATAACTTCATACTTAAATATTCATTTAACTTCCTTTACATCCAAATAGCTTTATAATTAAATTATTACATGATAATTCATTAAACTTATACTGAAATTGTGCACAGTTTTTGAACTTTCTTCTATTCTTATCTACTATTAAAAACTGATTAATACGGAATGACATTAACTCCAACCACTCTTCATGCTCACTTTGTTGCAAATTAGCGATTGCCACATCCTCTAAAGGCTTTCCAACGGTATGTGTCGGACCGTGTTCTCTCATTTCATAAGAAGAAGTGACTTTCATTTCCTTACGAATCATTCCGAACTGTCTATATATGCGTACACTTTCAAGAACACCCTCTAACTTCTCTTGCGTTGCTGTTCTATCAATTTTTGGTAAGAAAGATAATTGTTTATTCATGTAAGACCACTCCTTTTTATTTTTAAATTACTTTTGTCTTAACGTTCCACGTCTACGTTCATAACAAGGTCTATGCTTCCCCATTAAATCCTCAATTTCACGAGTACTTAATTTCTCTTTTTGTTTTTTTTGTTTTTCTTCTTTCCTTGTTTGGATTGCTTTTTCCATTCATGTAATTGATCTTTTAATACCTTCATTTCCCACATCCCCTTTCAAAAATAAAGAGGACACCATTTCTTAAAACAGCTTTATTGCTGCTCTAAAAATTGGTATCCTCTAGTTTTCTAGCCGGACTGTATTCTGTTTTCATTTATTTAATAATACCAGCCTGCACAAAGATGTTTCTCCAAGCTTTGTTAACTTGGTATTTATCAACGGATATCGCACGACGAACAATAGCTTTTCTTATTTTCTTTTTCTTTGCATTTGCCATTCCTCTCATCCCTTTCATGCAAACGTCTCTCATTTCCATTTTGGAGCGTTTTACTCCTTTTGATACCTTATTACATTCAAAAATGATCTAAACGTGAATTGTACCTATTTTATAAATTCTTTTTCCTCACAAAAGGATTATTTTATTAGGTTTTCTAACATCCCTCATTTTAAAATTTTCAGATTCAGATGAACATCTAGACTCATAGACCATATTCTAATTTAAACGCTTCCTAAGAAAGCAGGTGAAACTGATGCCATCTATTGTTGGAAACATGGTTGTACAAAATAGTAACGGTTCTTTCAACTTAGGTGATTTTTATAACGTCTCTCCAAAGGAAAATACAAAAGCTTATAATGGTTCAGGCTCATCCAATGTTGCTTTTGTTGCTAATACCTTTAGTGGTGTTAGTGCGACAAACACATTTGATGCTGATGTTGCAGACCAAAACCAAGTTGGAACAGCATAAATTTATTCATTTCCCTCTACCTCCCTGAATAAAACTAAAAATCACGTCAATACTGTAGCTAGGCTTTTAAGCAGCCGGAAATCTCTTATGTGTAACCGTACTAATCGAGATCTCCTTCAAGACTGAGCAGTTAGCTTTTGCTAGCTGCTCTTTTATTGTAAATCCGGTTCATATTTATGCTTCTTCTGTATAAAGATCTCGTGAACCAGTTTCACGCAAAAATCTACGGCATCCTCATCACTTGTAATATTTGCACCAATGTTGGCATTCTGAAGTTCTTTTATATCCCGTACCATTTGAGTTTTCGGTATCTGCGTCTCTAACATTTTTCGAATTACTTTAGATTGACTCCCCCCATCGTATTCACACAGAAACTCAATCTCACTCCATAACTCAGTTGGTAAAGTTAACGATACTTTTCTTGTTACACCGATCGCTTTACGTCCTGCTCCTTCTCATTTTCCCACCACGATTGTTTTGTCCAGTCATTATATATATCTCCCCTTTGATTAAAGTTACTTTATTCAAAAATATCCCTTGCATTGGATACAATCAATTAATTTTAGTTACTTTATTCAAATAGAGTTCGACAAAATGAAATTTTCATTACATTAATCCCCGTATAACATTTCCGGTCCTGCTAACACTATAACTGTAACTTAACATTACACATCCTAACTTGCAGGGCCTAATTTTCTTTTGTACAACAAGCAGTTAGCTAATTAAGCTGATTGCTTTGTTGTGCCGAATGAAGGATTTATAAAAAGATTTCTCAACATCTAACACTTGGAAATACATTACCTATTATGGTAATGTATTGGTAATCCTATGATTTCTATAGCTTCTCTCTCGGACTTCGCCTCAAGCCAACGACGCTTCCACTTTTCGTCTTTGTCATAAAACTCTACTGAGTACGTCATAACGCTATTACGCTTCAAAAATTTGTCCGCTGTACTTGTTGCAGTATAATCAAAAATTCCGACTATATCCCTCCCGTGGTAGTTGTTTCATGCCCCTAACCCCCTTGGACGAGATTTAATTTTGTTCTTATCTGCCTGATCCATGATTAATGTGGCGATTTCTAGTTGATTCCTTCCTAGCCCTTTTGCTATTTCAAGAATATCTTTATCCTCATCCCACACTTCTCGTAATTGAATCACTTCGCTTTCATCAAACACTAGGTCCAATCCTTCTAAAGCGATATATCGCCTCTTATTTCAATGATTTTGTATCCTGGATAGCGATTGGGAGTAATGTACTCAATCGCTTTTTCTTTTGCTTCTTTTTCATTTCGTCCTTCCTTCCATACCCATGAAGGAAGGACGACTTTTGATTGATTTTTATCTAACATAGGCTTTCACTCCTTGTTTAATTAGAAGAAACGGCCATGTTATAATAGAGGGACAAAATATTGTGTCGTTTCATGAAATAGCTAATTAGGGGTAATCGACTGTTTTTATTTTCTCAATAACGATTATTCAATAAATCTGTTAACATTTAATTACCGATATGTGTATCAACCAGCCTGTGCATCTGCACAGGCCTTTTACTATGCTAATTTTAGTTAGCGGATGCATTTTTCTCACCCTTTATGATGCTTCGCACATCAGAATAGTTCATAATTCCGTAACACATGCATACGAGTTATCGTGTTAAAATTAAGCCATTCTCAAGAAGTAATTCTTATTTACTCGACAATTCTTTTACCCTGTTTAAAGCCTTGCCCCCTGCGAGGCTTTTTTATTTAGCTAAAGTAATATCCTCTACCTTATCTGCGCTGTTATGTACCCCTCTAGCTCTTAAATCTCGTATCATTTTGATTATGTTTGCTATTTCTTGTTTGTCACTCTGCTGTTTATCCATCACTTTTCATCCTTCATAATCCGTTTGTCTATCCGATCCATCAGGTAAATGAATCCTGCAATTCCGATAACTAGTACCAGTATCATAAAATACGAGAATGTACTTCCTTCCATTTTCTAGGGATAAAATTATGTGAAGATTGTACCAAATTAACCAATGAGGGCTACGGCTCTCTTTTTTTATTTCTAATCGACAAAATATGACAATATACGGATAATTATTTTGATAAGATTGTCCAGAAATATTACATTTTATATATCTTGGAGGAATTAAATTATGAGCAAGAAATTATTAATGGCTTTAGCATGCAGCGTGTTACTTATGGGATTGGCTGCTTGTGGTTCAAGTGATAAAGCAAGTACATCAGAAGAACCAAAACAAGAAACTAAAAAAGAAGATGAACAAAAGAAACTAGATGAGCAAAAACAGGAAGACGAACAAAAGAAAATAGAAGAACAGAAAAAAGCCGAAGAACAAAAAGAAGTTGAAGAGCAGAAACGATTAGAAGAACAGAAAAAGGCTGAAGAGCAAAAGAAATTAGAAGAACAACGAAAACAAGAAGAGGCTCAAAGACAACAGGAAGAACAAAAGAAACAACAAGAAGCAGCTCGGGCAAAAGAACAGGAGCAACAAAAAACTACTGCTAATACAGCACCTCAGCAACAAGCTGTACCTAAACAAGAGAAAGTACACTTTGCAAACTGTACAGATGCAAATAATGCCGGTTACTATGATATAACTCCAGATAGCCCAGCTTATGCTTCACATTTAGATCGCGATGGCGATGGCGTGGCTTGTGAACGAAATAAAGGACATAAAAAATCTAGTAAAAAACATTAGATTTATGGTTAAGCACTCTTGTGAGTGCTTTTTTTATTCTCATTCGACAAAATATAACAAAATACAAATAACTTGTTTGCTACCATGAGATAAGAAATCTTACATTTCAGCTTATATAACTAATACATACTGGGGGTAACACAATGAAACGCAGATTACTTACAGCATTAGCATGTAGCGCCTTACTTATGGGATTATCCGCTTGTGGTTCAAATGAGAAGACTGCAACTGAATCTAAACCTAAACAAGAAGCTAAAAAGCCTGAACCGGTTACTACAACTTCACTTATTAGCGAGTTCAAGAAAGCTGGTATAGAAGCTGAAAATGCTACGGATCTACCACAAAAAGAGTTCGGTAACATGCGTAAAGATGGTAAACGAATCCTAATTCCTAAATTAGGTGAGGATAAAGGTGGCCGTGTGTTTGAATTTAGTAAGAAAGAAGACTTAGAAAAAGCTAAGAAGTACTATGATGAGCTAGGAAACTCAGCTCCAATGCTTTTCTCACATACATATGCTAAGGGGAATTTCCTTTTACAGATGAATGGCGATATGAAAGATGAAGAGTTTAATAAGTATAAAGAAGTTATGGATAAAGTAGTGAAGTAAATAGCGGCACTCGAAAGAGTGCTTTTACTATTTCTCAATACTCGAAATTATCTAACGTGGTAAAATAATAATTGGATTGGCATCCAATACCATATTACGTTGGTTCAAATCGCAGGAAGGCACCTTAGGGTGTCTTTTTTTTATAAGAAAACCCCCAAGCATTTATATACTTAGGGGCTTATCGATTGAAAGGTAAAACTGCTTACAATTCCTTAAATTAAGAACAAAGTGGGATTACTCCTAAACCAATTAATAGAGCTGCAGCAAACGCTGGAATTGGTACAGGAATCTGGATACCTTCTACAACTAAGAAGTATTGTCCACTTACTACTTGGAAACAAACTAATTGCATGGTTATTCCTCCCTTCTGTTAGGATTAATACATTATATAAATAATCTTATTATTTATATAATTAAATATTATGTTTTTTATTAATATATGCGATTTATTAATATTCAGGAGAAGTGCCTTAGATTGGCTTTCTCTTTTTTTCAAAAGAACTTGCTCCATTAATGCATAAAAACATAAAGTAAATTGAATCCGTTAAAATACATGAGTGACCTCTTGTTTTATCCTCTTATCTAAAGGAGGAACTATTATGGGCTTTGGTGGAAGTTGTGGTGGTGGTGGTGGCGGCTTCGCTGGAGGATTTGCTTTACTAGTTGTATTATTTATTCTATTAATAATAGTTGGAGCTAGCTGCTTCTGCTAAACAAACTATCGGAAAAGACACTCTTATATGGGTGTCTTTTCTTTATGCATTAAAAAGCCCACCTATTTCCGTAGGTGGACTTTATCTTTATTACACAATACCAAATTATACTCTCATTTTTCCGTAAACTTTATGCAATTATACATATTTGTAAAAAATTACACTAAATAAATATTACATGTAGTAAAATATAAATTGTGGACACGTTCTATAAAGCAGATTCTCCGATTAGAAGGCGTAACACATCTCAACCATATAGATGTGGCGTTGCTTTAATCTAGCCAAACAAACGATCTCGATTCTCTTGTATTTGTACACTAACAATCTGGTAAAAATAAATGATTCTGTTTTATAGGATGTGTTTACTTAATGTCCAATACATATTATTAAAAGTAAAGTGGTTCAAGTCGGAGGAAGGCACCTTAGGGTGTCTTTTTTATTTTCAAAAGGACCTGCTCAATTAATCCGTAAAAACATAGGGTAAAGTGAACCCGTTAAAATACATGAATGACCTTAATTTTCCCCTCCTACTCAAAGGAGAGATTAAAATGGGATTTGGTGGTAGTTGCGGTAGTTGTGGCGGCGGCTTTGCTGGAGGCTTTGCTTTATTAGTTGTACTATTTATTTTATTAATCATAGTTGGAGCTAGCTGCTTCTGCTAAACAAACTATTGGAAAAGGCACCTACATAAGGGTGCCTTTTCTTTATGAAAATTTCCACACAAGGTGCAGGAATTTTCATGCTACGAATATATAAAACTAATTATTTAATATATAATGAAGTGCGCCACGTATCTCTTGGATAATTTATTGAAGTCTTTTGATATTCAAAAGTCCCTTCTTGATGATTTGATGCGTCCCATTTATATTCCCAACCTACAATAGGATTACCACCAATTATTTGTGAACCAATACTTTTCACATCAAATCCATTCATTTTGGCAAAAGGAAACTGGCCATATCCTATTTCTTTTGTGTAAACATATAAGTAACTTCCCCCATGATCTTTAGTTGTACTAAAACTATTAGGATTAATGTATTCAACTCCACCCAATTGTGATTCTACTTTTACTACACTTAAAGAAGTTAGAGGTGCTGCTGGTCCTGCTGATGCCTCCGATGCCATTCCTAACCCAACTACCGCCGCCACCGCTAATGATGATATCCCTAATGTAACTTTTTTAAACATATAAACATCCCCTTGTTTTATAATAAGTACAAGTTTGATATTAGCAGAAATTTATAAAAATATCCCTTATTTTGAAAACGTTAACAAATTCTACTTTTTTCGATATGCAATTTAGCATATCGATTGACATACAGAATAATCCATCTACTACTTTTGATATAAAAACTATTTTCAAATTTAATACTATTAACTCACTAAATTCTCATAAAAAGACTGGTCGTCTATACAATGTTTTGGTAAAATATAGGTAACTTTTAAGAAGGAAAAGCTAATATACATCGACTAAATAATGTAAAGAAAATGTTTTATTGCATAAAAAAAGGCTCCATTGCTGGAGCGCTCAAAAAATAATATAAGTAAATGAATTAAAACAAATAACAGACAATTAAACTATATAGATAAAACTTCAATAAATCTATATATATGCAATATTACATATAAAAATCCTATTTATTGATGCTATAATAAGCTTACTCGATGATTGTTATATTTTTATATTTTTTAAGTCGGAGAAAGGCCACTCAAATGAGTGTCCTTTCTTTAACAATATTCAGGTTCATATAACCCGTATAACTGTCCACCGTTTATAACAGTTCCTTTTAAATAATGCTTTATTCCCCCTTTAATCACTACCATAGGCATATCATCTTTACTATTATAAGGAAAAGCCTTATAATCACATGTTGCGGCAATTGAATTATTACTGTTATTCAAATTATTATCAGTGTCTACAGCTGCGGATGTTCCTGTAGCACCAGACAGCATAACCCCAGTTGCTAAAGCCCCTACTACTAATTTCTTAAACATAAAAATTCCCCCTTTAATATTTTTTATAACTTGCACCTTAAATGTATCAATTTAATTGTTTTTGTAATTTGAGAACCAACAATCTGTACGGTATGGTCACAGTACCGTAGCCCACGAACCTATATGGTCTGTTGTGGGAGTGGTGATGGCACACCGCAATCTTGCACGTCAGCGATACCAGAAATGGACTTCGCCTTTGGTAGCAAGAATCCCACTGACGTTAGTCAGCTGGCCCCTTTAGGGGTGGGAGTGTCAAATGTGTTTCATTTTAAAATGTAATGTAGCCGCTACTTATCACTTCCCCACAAACCTAAAATTCCTACAATCTGACGAGCCTTAGCATTATCTATATAATAATGCATCTCTAACCCTCTTCTTTCTGCACGGAGTACGGTTCTCCTTAATTTTGATAGATGCTGTGAAACAGTAGATTGTGGGAGTCTTAATATTTCCGTTAACTGCGTAACATTACACTTTTTATGGTGCATTAATTCATTTACAATTTGTAACCGAACCGGATGTGCCATTACCTTTAAGACTTCTACATCTTCTTCGCAGATTTCAGCTAGATTTCTATCAGATACTACTGTTTTCATTTCGCATTCTCCTTTATTATTAATTTCTATTTTCCTATTATCCTTATAATTAGTACTTATAGATGATTACCATTTGTCCTGTTGAGAAAATATATTCTCTTTTTAAAACAAAAAGGTTACCTATCCTGAAAACAGTTTTTTTACTGCTTCAATGATTTGATCCCCCTAATTTTTTAACCAGACTATATTTTGTGTTGAGAGAATTATTTTGTAGTCAATTACTTGACTTTGAATGAGGCTTAACACGCTTTGCTAAGCAAAAGTAATACTTCTATGCCTTTGTTTAAAGACAGATTTAAATTCGGCATTTGCTTTCTCGTATTTCAAAATCTATAAGAAACATCTCTTCATCTCTCCTCCTACAACATATATTTTTTATTTCTCAACACCAAAAGAATGGAATTTAAATCCCATTAATGGTAGTATAATGGTACCTTCAGTTGTTAAATGTATGCCCTTTTGAAAGGCCCTGTCTGTAATGACGGGGCCTTTTAAATTCCTACAACTAAAAAAAGCCTTTTTATTTCCTTGTTAACACCAATAGTATATATCCCTCTTTCAATCTATTAATTTCCTATTACATTCCTTCATATAGAGATGGAGGGACTTCTCGTTCAAATCATAAATTATGCACCATTGCATTTGATATTCATTTTCATTGTAACTATAATGATTACAAGATTGCTATTAATCCAAATATTCTACGTGGAGGTTTTATTATGTTTAAAAAAATCATTGTGTCTTCTATGGCACTTACTATGTTTGGTGGAGCTGCAACTATGCTAGAGACACCTACTGCTCAAGCAGCTACTTATAACTCAGCATCATCTTCTTACTTTGATGTTACACCTGAAGAAGCCGCTGCTTTCTATCAATCTCAAGACTATAAAAAATTAAAAGTATTTATGGATGACTTTGAAGCTAGAAATCCTTATACTCCTGGTGGAGGATACGCTCAAGGTAGTGTACGTATGCAAAGATTCAACGATGCTCTTAGAGATGCTAAATTAACAAATGTCTACCAAGAATTTATTAGAATCTCGTACTACAATCATTATCCAGAACCAAAATAATAGAAATGTATAAAGTATCTCTTATTAATTTAACTTTGCCCAATTATCTTATCGCCTAATTGTAAATGTATAATCCAAAATAATTATTAGAAACCACTTTTATAAGGGTGGTTTTTCTATTTTCCATGAAAATTAGCATATGAATGCTAATTTATCTCCATATAAAACATTAAATGAATTAACTGCTGTACTGTGGGAATACATCTAAAAAGTTAACTGCCATCAACTGAGCAACGTTAGCCATTTAGTTAATTTAAACACTTTACCTATACACGATAAAACAGGAGTGTGAATAATACTTTCACACTCCTTCCCTATCTTTTGGCTCAAACACATATTTTCTCTTAGTGAATTTTATATTGTCCTGATAACTGTTCTTGCGCCATACGCACTAAGCGTTTTGTAATTTCCCCACCTACTGAACCATTTGCTCTTGCTGTTGAATCCGGTCCAAGTGTAACACCAAACTCCTGAGCAATTTCATATTTCATTTGCTCAATAGCACTTGCTGCAGCTGCTATCAAGATTTCGTTCGAATTATTATTTTCGCGAATTTGCATTTCATACACACCTCCACTGATTTTAGTAATATTATGTTCCGTTTATAATAAAATATACGAATAATTTCCAAAACAAAAAAAGACACCTTAAGATGCCTTTTTTCAATATGTCCATGTAACGCTTAATTTATTTTTACTTGTTAAAGCAAGTAAAGAACCCACTGAAGTACTTTCCTCCTCATGATATACAGTTACTACAGTGTTCTCCACTTTAATCATAGTTCTAAGATTTGTACTTTTATAGTTCTAGAATTCCCATAACTTCTTTCGTAAATAGTTTAAAGTCCTTTAGATGTTTTTCAATAATTTGGCGAACAATATCTAAGTTTACACTTTGATAATCATGAACAGCAATATTTCGAAACCCAACCATTGCTTTTAACTTACTTGCCAGTTCGGTACTAAGTAGATCTGCATCAACCAAAAAATCAAATGCCTCTCTACTAGATTGAGGTAGTCCCAACTTCTTTCCTGCAACAATATGCATTGCTAAATCAATACTTGCTTCGCATGCTCTTTGAATATTTAATATTATAGAATCTTGCTTTGTATAATCCTCTAAATTATCAGGGTTATTTCCATATACCTCTTGAATTCTTTTTATACAACGCTCTATTGTAGAAATTTTATTCAAAATAACTTCATTCTTCATATATAGAACCTCTTTTCTTTATATCCTCAAATACGATTTTGCGTTCCTCATTCAATTTTGAATACATTTTTAAAGTTTTTATTTCAAAAATTGTTTTTCGCTCTTCATCCGAACAAAATATTGTCTTTCCTGTATGTATAATTTGAGCTTGGAAAACTGTAGAAGCTTCTGATAAATCAACTAAATCAACATCTCTATGAACAATATCCGCTAACTCCTGTGCTAATAAAAAACGTTCATAATTCCCTAATTTTATGTCACTTAAATAAGCTATATCAATGTCACTATCATCTCGTTCTCTGTCCTCTGCTATGGATCCAAATACAATTATCCAATAGGGATTCACAGTCTCTTGTAATTTTTCTATAATAGCTGTAATCATGCTTTGAAAAATCATTTAATTTTCCCCTCCTTATTGTACTTGAATTTTATTATATCATAACCATTATATAACCTTTTCAGCTACGCAGTATAATACATTAAGAATATTAAATTGCCCTCCTTCTTAAATCTTCTTAAACGGCTTGTATATTTTGTAAATAAATTCAATTTAACGCTTTATTTGTTAAAGCAATTAAAATATCCCCAGAAGTACCTTCCTCATATAGTTAAAAGTACAACAGATAGGCTCTTATGCTATTACACATAAGAGCCTGTCTCACTAGTATTATAAACAACTACTTATATAAGATTCTTTCATACTAAATAAAAGGTATTTCTACAATTATTCTGGGAAAATGAAGTTAGAGTTCCCTTCACTATTAGCGGAATCCTCTTTCGGGAATGTAATAGTAGTTCCTTCATTCCCTTTATTTATTTCTTGTTCCTCTGGGAATACAATGGAAGAATCATTGCTTAAGTTTGGTGAAAAGCCAAGTTTAGATACAATGGCTTTTAAATCAGGTAAAACACCAATTTTATCAGAGGCTGGATCATTGGATTTCGTTCCTGTACTAGGATCACTTAAAATATCTCTAAGCTGGCTTGGTGTATATACTTTTCCCAGATTAGTTTTTGTAATTCCTTGAATTGATGCAGCAGCACCAGCAATGATAGGTGATGCACTAGATGTTCCGCTAAAGCTAGAAGTATATAGATTTATCATAAATTCACGTGGTTTAGCATCTGTTGTATCCACTGCATTCCCCCATCCATATACATCTACCCTACTACCATAATTAGAGAAATATGAACGTTTATGAGGGACCCTTGCAGAAGCTGCTCCAACCATAATCGCCCCTGAATCTTTGAAATCAGGACTATTACGATTTAAAACTTGTTTACCATTACGGTCTCTAAATTGATCCAAGTCATTTCCGCCGTTTGCACCTGCTTCAATAATAATAATTCCCTTATTTGCTCCCATACGAATTGCATCAAATATATCCGGTTTTACTTCTACAGGAAGATAGTTCTTATCTCCATATCCTTCATAAGTTGCTTGAGCTTCTAATAAAAGAATATCTCCAGCTTGCATATTGTTAACCGCACTTAATATAGCATCAGCTGTATTATACATACCGTTGTCTCTAATCTGAGATACAACCTTTACCTTAGCTTTTGGTGCAATCCCAATTCCACCTATGTTATTATCTTCTGCAGAAACAATTCCTAAGACTGAGGTACCATGATCATGGTGTTCACTCTTGTTCTGTCCGGACATCAATTCGATCTTCTGATTCACTAAATCTTCATGACTAAATAACCAGCCATACTCCATATCTACAAAAGTTGTTCCTTTTCCATCTCCACCTTTTATACTCCAGGCATAAGGTGCATTGATTCCTAATGGTGCTGGTTCAAGGTAACCTTGCCTTGTAAGTCTAGGTTCATCATATGGATTAACTGATAAATTGGATAAACGCTCTTCAGGTGGAGCTTCTTCTTCCTGTAAATATGCCGTTTCAACAAGAGATGATTTCTCAAATTGTACAAGCAATGCTTGTACATCAATATCACCTTGGGTTTCTACAATATAATAGTTTAGCAAATTAGAAGAAATATGATCAGAGTCTTTTATTTCTTTACCTAGATTTTTAATTTCTTTAGGATTTAAAGACCTAAAAAGTCGATTTATAGTTACATTTTGATATTTGGCTAAAATTCCATTTAATTCAGGGTCTTGTTTTTCTTCTTTAATGAATTTTTCTATCCCATCCTGATATGGCAAATTTGCTTCATTTTTAAATTTCAAAATTAATTGTTTAGTAACTTGCTTATGTACAATAGAATTCAATTGCTTATTTGAATAATCGTAACTAGCTGCGTAGGCAACTTCTGATTTTTCACTTGGGAGTAGTCCGCCCACCCCATTAAATGCTGTTAATGCAATTGAAGAAACTAGAATTCCCTTAAAAATTTTCAAATCGTGCACCTCTTTTAATTTATATATGATTATAAAAAACTATAGATTACCTAACTTCTTTTTTATACAAGCGTCTTATATTTAGGGTTATATTTTCAACTCCATTCATTTTTTTATATTCACTTATATATCATTAATACAACTAGTTCATGCCATCAAATCTATTACTTTAGTCGCATAGATGTAACCAGTATAGTTACAACCTTGATAAATAGTCAACCTTATTTTTTATGCAATTTCGCATTTTAACGAATTCCTCGAAAGAATTCTCCTTCCTCAAGCGTATGAAGGGCGTAGCCCAGCGGTAGGTGGGAGATGAATTTCGGTTTGGCGTAGCCAAAAGGCTTTGCTTTTTATTTTGCCTCTGATATAATCAGTCTTATAAATCGCAAAGGTTGGTATATCAATGAAATTAGACAGCAATAACCATTCAGTATTCTTGTTGTATTACCATCTTGTGTTGGTCGTAAAATTCAGAAGAAATGTGTTTGATGATGATATGTCAAACTATGCAAAAGACATGTTTGTCAGGTTATCCGAGAATTACAACATAACACTGGTAGAGTGGAATCATGATGTAGACCATGTTCATATTTTGTTCAAGGCACATCCGAATACAGAAATGACAAAATTTATTAATGCTTATAAAAGTGCAAGTTCTCGACTAATCAAGAGAGACTTTCCACAAGTGAAAAAGAAACTTTGGAAAGAGATGTTTTGGTCAAAAAGTTTTTGCTTACTAACTACTGGTGGTTCGCCAATAGACGTAGTAAAGAAATATATTGAAAATCAAGGTGAAAAGTGAGGTGAAATGGTATGACAAAGCATAATAAGGCATATAAATTCCGTTTGTATCCAACAGAAGAACAAGCATATCTAATGCGTAAAACCTTCGGTTGTGTACGTTTCGTGTATAACAGAATGTTAGCTGAACGGAAAGAAGCGTACGAAAAATACAAAGATGATAAGGAACAACTAAAGAAACAAAAGCTTCCAACTCCTGCGAAATATAAAGCAGAATTTGAGTGGTTAAAAGAAGTTGATTCATTAGCTTTGGCAAATGCTCAACTAAACTTGCAAACTGCCTATAAGAATTTCTTTAGTGGTCAAAATGACTTCCCAACATTCAAAAGTAAAAAAGACAGAAAGTCTTATACAACGAATGTAGTAAACGGAAATATTATGTTGCTTAATGGTCATATCAAATTGCCAAAACTGAAAATGGTACGTATCAAACAGCATAGAGAGATACCACAAGATTATATGATCAAGTCATGTACGATTTCTATGACACCTACTGGTAAATACTATGTGTCCATCTTGACTGAATACGAAAAAGAGATTGTACAAAAAGAAGTAAAAACAGTTGTTGGATTAGACTTTGCGATGGATGGATTATATGTTAGTTCTGAGGGTGAGAAAGCCAATTATCCTAAGTTCTATCGTAACATGTTAGACCGATTAGCAAAGGCACAACGAGTATTAGCAAGACGCAATAAAGGTTCTGAGCGTTGGAATAAACAACGTATTCGTGTAGCTAAGTTACATGAGAAAGTAGCTAACCAACGTAAGAATTTCCTTCATCATGAGTCTAAAGAGTTGGCTACTCATTTTGATGTTGTAGCTATTGAAGACCTAAACATGAAAGGAATGTCGCAAGCACTTCATTTTGGAAAAAGTGTCGCTGACAATAGTTGGAGAATGTTCACTTCTTTTTTAGCTTATAAACTATACGAACAAGGAAAACAACTTATGAAAATAGACAAATGGTTTCCTTCCACAAAAACATGTAGCAGTTGTGGAAATGTAAAAAATATGTCATTGTCTGAACGAGTATATTCTTGTATATGCGTTATAATCTCGATAGAGATTATAACGCAGCTATCAATATCAAAAATGAAGCAATACGTCTATTAGTGTTAGCGTAAATAGCAATAAAATAACCTTTGGAACAAGGGAGTTAGCTCGGCTGTCTTAGGACGAATTCGTTAGCTATCAAAAGTAACGACTAACCGAGAATCCCCCACTTCAAACAGTCCGTTAGGACGTTAAGTGGCGGGTAGTTCACAGAGTGTATACTTCTATCAACTTACTCCTAATTATTTTAATATGAGTCTTATTCTCCTCATATTAAACCGATCTCTTATTTAAGTATAAAACCTTTACATTTTAAGAGAAGTTGGGCTTCTATCATTTTAAGTAATTGCATATATGTAATTAAAGGCATATAAGGGGGATTGAAAAATGGTAATTTCAAGACAAGATTCCTGGACTAACGATAACGATTCACTTCTCGCAACAATAGTACTTCAAAATATTCGTGACGGTGGAACACAATTAGCTGCATTTAAAGAGGTAGCTAAGCAATTAGCTAGGACACCTGCTGCTTGCGGATTTCGTTGGAACTCATGCGTACGAAAACAATACGAAGAAGAAATACAACAGGCTAAACAAAATCAAAAAACTGGAAATAACAAGTCCCCCATCCAACAAACAAAAGAAACAAGCTCTTTATCTATTACATTAGATGACATTATTATCTTTCTACAAAATTATAAAGAAGTGAATGAATTGACAAATTTACAAAAGCAAATTGAATATTTAGAAGCAGAGAATCAAACCCTTTTACAACGTTTAACTATGTATGAAGAAGAGTATCATATGCTACTTAATCATATTGATAAGACAAGAAATCTGATTGTAGTCGACTAAGAAGAATCAAATTAATTTTTATCGTATTAAAACCGTAGCCTGTCAAAGTTACTATGTATGAATTAATTTCAATACATTATAAATGATAATAAGCAAAGCGCACGTTTATTGTTAATAAACGTGCGCTTTACTTAATTCATAAAATAGAAATTTTTTCAACTTGATAACACTTTTAAAATTAAGATGTTTGTTTTATAGGTATCTGTTTACTTCTATTCTCAACAAGTTTATCTAATAATAAGTAAACAAATCCAGACATAACACATCCCACACCTAAGATTGTAAATAATATATGCCCTAGAAGATGCTCCAGTAATAAACCGCCTAAAAGAGGCCCTAATATATTACCTGTAATCCACTGCAGATTAGCGGCTCCCATATAAGTACCCCTCAAATGTTCTGGAGCTAAATTAGCAACGAAAGTCATTTGGACAGGTGACATAATCATTTCTCCTAAAGTATAAACTGTATAAGCTATTAATAATGAAACTAAAATAACTAAATCGTTTGTGTTTATTACTTGAAACCACTTTGGTAACCATCCTATTGCCAAAAGACCAATACCAAAAAGAATTGCGCCATATAGCATTGATTTCCCAATCGATTTGTGAGTTAACCATTTTGAAATGGGAAATTGAAAAAAAACAACTAATAGGCCATTTAACGTCATTAAATATGGGAATGGATTACTATTTCCAAAAATCATTGTCTTCTCATTACTAAAATGAAGCGGTAACATACCTTCCGATTGCGAGAATCCCATAAATATAATGATTCCTGTAACTATATAGAAAAGTAATATCCTATCCCTTATAACAACTCTTAATGTGGATCTTATTGAATTTCCAGGTGTTTCTTCATGTATCATGACATTTTTAGGTTTTGTTTCCTTTAAAAACAGTACCATTAATATTGTATAAAACAGCATGGTTCCAGAAGTAATCAAAAAGATGACATCTTTTGATACAACTACAACTGCTGCGCCAATTATAGGACCTATCGCTGCTCCTATATTATGAGCCATTCTAAGTAATCCATATGCCTCAGTTCTTTTTTCTGGTTCTGTTACATCCGTAACCATTGCAGATGCGGCTGGTTCAAAAAAAGAGTTACATAACCCTAAACCGATAGATAAGATTGCATATGCTATAAAACCATCTATGAACAAAAAAAACAGCATTAATAACCCATTACTAGCCATAGAGAGTACCATAGTTGGTTTCCGGCCATAAGTATCTGCTATATGTCCTCCAATTAACGAGCCTATACTTGCTGCAATTGGAGATAAAGCTATGATCACACCTACCTCAAGCAAAGAATCTACTTTATCCTTTAAATATAATGCGAAAAATGGCATTAACATCATCATTGCAATACCATTTAAAGCTTCTCCAATAAAGCGAATCCATACATTAAGGTCCATCCCCTTGAACTCTTTCCATGTACTTCTCATATATATCTCACCTATGCTCACTGTATATTTTTTATTACGTAAAGAGCTTTATAACACTTTTACCAAAATCTAAATTTAGCAAAATAAGCTACCAATTCATAAAAATACTTATCTTTTGATAAAATAATATAAACTCGTACCAATAATCTCCAGTGCATCTTGCATACGTTGAGCCGAGATGTTCTCTAAAACGGTATCTTGAGGTGTATGGAAAACCCTTTCAACATGATAAATAAGAGGATCCCAACTCTCTACATCCATCCATATAAATAAAGCAGAGGGAATTCCAGCTTGATTAAATGGTACATGATCACTAGAATCAAACTTTCCAGTTAACACAACCGATTTCCTCAATTCTTTACTAGTAGCTACAGCAGTATTTGTTACTTCATTTTGAGAGCCATCTAACGTCATTGCATATAAATTCTTAGCCTGATGATAACTTGTTGCAATCATATCTGCATTAAACACTCCTCGAATACGTGTTTTGTCTTTAGCTGATAACTGATTAACATAATGATAAGCTCCTAAAGATTCATTTTCTTCCGCTCCAAAAGCAATAAATTGAATTTCTTTATTAGTCTCTATATCCTTAAAATTGTAAGCCAACTCTAATAAAAGCCCTACTCCAGAAGCATTATCGTTTGCTCCAGGTGCCCCAATAACACTATCATAATGAGCACTCATTATTGTTACTTCCTCATCACCTGTCGTATGTTTAGGCTTTTTTTTCGCAATAACATTTAATGAGCGCAAATTTACTTCTTGCTTTGCCTTTAAACTGACTACATTTTGATTATGTAATAACTTTTCTTTCATTCTAATCCCCTGATTATAGGCAAGTCCAAATACAGGTATCGATTGTTCCTTTTTTAAAATTGGATTAAAAGCTTCTCCATAGTTCCCTCTATCCCCAATCGTACTATATAACAACACACCCTTTGCTCCCTTTATCGCTACATGCTCAACCTGTTCATTATATTTTTCAATAGTATCGGCTTGTTCTAATAATACTATCTTCCCATGGATTGACTCAGATAAACTATTAATATTGGTTTCTTTTCCTATAAAAACTACCGAGCCAACCACTGGATTTGTAGATATAAATGCATTAGATGCTGCCCCAACCTGCCAATCTTTTTCCCCATACATACTAAAAGAAATACTTCCAATATATTGATCAGGTACAGGAAGTGCTTGATATTCAACCTCATACCCTAATTTCTGCAATGTATCTCCAATGTATTTAGCTGCTCTATGTTCTTGCATAGTCCCACTTGGCCGTGGACCAATTTTTTCAGAAAGAAAACGTATATGTTCAATGGCACGACTTGCACGAACTTGTTCTGTCACAGGAGAATACAGATTATTATTAACCATAGCATTTACTTTTACTGGTTCTCCATATGGATTACTAAAAAAGAAAAGCAATAGAATTCCAAAACTTACAATGATTTTTTTTGTAATAGCTAATTTTTTCATTTGTCCTCCCTTTTATTAGAAAACATTAATAGTAAAACCTTCCCTTCTAACATACTTATTTAGAAGAAAAGGTTTACTAAAATCATCTCTAACTTAAATTACTTGATATGATATTAAACCAGTAACTCTTTTTATATCTTTAGAAAATTCGAGTTTGCTTGTATGCCAGTAATATTCTTTTGGAACCAATTAAGAGTCTCCCATGATTTCACTCTATTTGTATAATCAGTCTCCTGTACTTCGAATACAATTCCTATATTTCTACGTGAAACTTGATTCTTTACTTTTAATAAAGTTTCATGTAATAAATGTTCATTAATAGAACCATTAGTCGGACTTTCTCCCTCAAAGCAGCGTACCTCACTATAAGGAATCGTCAAATGTTTAAAAGAACTAAAATGTAAATGTTTGATATGATTCATTAAATTTATATACTTATGAAAGTCTTTATACTCAATTTCCTCTTGTCTTAATAATTTAGAAATACCTAGACGTGTAAGATAAGTGATAGACCAATGGCATATATCCCACGTTATTCCAACATTAGATAAATCTAAATTTACCAAGTCATTAAAATCTTCTGGGTATACAAATATAGGATCAAAGTCATCACCTAAGTTTCCAATGATGGGTAAGTTTTCAACACCTATCCATATATTGGTTCCTTTTATTTCCTCATCTATCATTTTAAAGAACTCTATAATTCTTTTTCTATTATCAATAAGATTATACTTTTGAAATTCTGCTATGTTCATAAATTGATTAGCATGAACTGTTATACCTGCTGCGTTATATTTTATAGCAAGATTAATAAACTCATATAACTGTTTTTTTATAAATTCACTATTTAAATAGTCTGCATTATCAGTTGGAAAATGCAAGGTTAATAAAGATGGATTAAGTGTTTGAACAAAAGAAAGTACATCTGAAAACTTTGTTGTATATGACTTATCATGTAAAGATTCTCCATCAAAAATATTTGCTTCTAATCCATAACCTTGTTCAACCCATTTTAAATCAATTTGTTTGCTATCTAATCCAAAGAATGGTACCTGCGGTATTAACATATTCTCTTCACCTACCATGTTCCTCTTACTAACATAAATGCTTCAGCCGCTTTATATCCTGACTTTGCTCCCCATACAAAAGCATTGTGCTTCATTGCTTCTATTGAACGTGGGTGAGGAAATTCCCTTAACTCCGATTCATAATGTTTCATTGCATTTAATTTTGCCTCCAAATGTTCTTCAATATTTACGAAATAATTAGGAAGAAACTTATCTTTCTCATTATAATTCCACTCAGTAGAAGATAAGGTTTCATATGCAAACACCCATTTAATATTACTATTTGGTAGAGGTCGTGTAGCTGTCATCACTGCTCTATAAACAACAGTATGATCGATATTTATATCTCCACCATATTGAGTATAAATAATCGTAGGATTTATTTTATTAATGTGCTCTTCAATTTCTTTTACAACATCGAGTAATGGCAATGTATCAAGACGATTATCAGGAAAATCTAATCTCGCAAAACTTGTTACACCAAGTGTAGTACATGCCCCCTCCGTTTCTTTATAAGACAGGCTCTTAACCTCTAAATCTAGTTCTCTGTATTCTTTAGATCTCGAAGATTTCCCCTCTGCAAGGATTACAACATGTACATCATCACCTTGTTTCACGTGTTTTGCTATTGTTCCACCAACACCAATAATTTCATCATCCGGGTGTGCAGCAAATACAAGTACATTCATATGATTTTAAACTCCTTTAATAAATTTTTCTGTTTCCTCTGGACCACAATTTAATAAAACATCTAGCATAGATAAATGCGGTATAAACTCTCCAAATAACTGTGGGTAAGAATACTCTCTTATCCTTTGGTATATGATTTCTATATTTTCATGCTCAAAATCACTTTCTATTAAATAATCTTGACCTAAACTTCCAGAATAATAAGTATTGGCATTAAACTTTTGACAAAGCTCTAATACAAAATCACTTTTTTTCCCTGTAATCCCCTCTAGCTCTGATGCATAATATAATTCCGTATCAATATTTAATTCTTGAATAATAAAATGAATAAAGTTCATATTCATACTATTTAGATTATCCCATTTTTCTGAATAAAAATTTTCTAGATAATCCTTGTATACATTGAAATAGGGCGCATTAGAGTAATTAATTCTTATTGTCTTCCAATGCTTTCGCTCCCAATCTTGTGTATTGTCTATCTTTAACTTATTCAATGGGATTTCTTTATAATTTTTCATTTGCATCGGAACCGTTAACCAGGATACTCCTTGGGAAGTTTTAATACGATTTCTATTTAAAAAACCTTTCTTTTCAAATTGTGCTATATCATGAAATACAAACACATCCGATTTATGAATTTTTTCAAAAAAACCATACCAAGGTAAATAACTTGGTTGGTGGCCACTAATAATCATAGTTTAAATCCTCTCTTTTAAACAAAAACATTTTTTCAAAACTGCTCCCCAGTATATCTTTGGTCTAGCAATTCCTTTATTATGCGAATATCCTAAATCCGCATACTTTAATTTATTATGAATTGCTAATTCAAACGCATCATTTAGTAGCAAATATGAAGATTGTGAATTTTTCCCTATGGTATTATTAATATTGATCCAGTAATATAAAACTTGTTTATCCATTATAAAAATGCTGGAACTAATTAGTTCTTCTTCTAAGAATGCCCCTAAGAAAAGTATTTTTTCTTGTAAGTTAAGAAATAAATGATTAAAAAACTCTCTACTAAATGAGTAACTCGCCCCTATACTGTTATTATGTTCCTGATATAAATTGTAAAATTCATCTAATTCCTCAGAAGCTATAGGCCGAATTTCAACATTTTGTTTACGTGCATATCTTACACTTGTCCTAGCTTTTCCAGAACACGACGTCCATAAATCCTCAAACCTATTTGGTAGGTCTAACATATAAGTTTCTTTATAATCCCACTTTTCATTACTATAACTTTGAAAAGGATTTATCGTTATAGGTAATAAAAGTTTTTGAATTTTATTTTCAAACTTTCTATTTATTATTGATTCATAAAATGAAAAATCTATTTTATCTTGGCCAATTATTATTGGGCCTCCATAACCAATTAAACTTCCTAGCAGTCTACCATCCTGTACATACATAGGAGATAAAACTACTGTATCTCTTGTTTCTATTAGTACTGGAAAAAATTGAACACCAGGTAATAATTCCATTAATTTTCCCCATTCATAACAATGAAATACAGAACCATTGTATTCTTCCATACAGGCATCCCAATATTGGGCATCAGTACATATTTCAATTTCCATATAATCACCTTTTATTTCTTTTTCTCTAAATATATTAGAATTTGACTACATATATACTTAAGGTCTTTATTCCCTAAAGGATATTTAAAAGGTATTGATAATACTCTTGGCCATAAAAAATCTATATTTTCTGACTCGGTAGCGTACTTCGAAAAAATAGGAATTTCACTCAAAGGTAGATAGTTCCAACAAGTTTGTATTCCTTTTTCCGCCAAATATACGGAACACTCATACCTATCAGAGGGTTCTTTGAAAATAATAGTGAAATAGTTCAAATAAACATTCTGAGCTGAAAATATAATCTTTACCCCGTACTTTTCTTCAATTGATTGCAGCATCGTATAACACAAACTGGCATTACATATATTAATTTCTAAAATCTTTTTCGTTCTCTTTAAGTGTTTATCAATTAACAATGAGCGTAATGTGGACATTGTTTTTGGATATATAACTTCCGTTTCCTCTGGCAAAGAATCCAATTTGCTATCATTATAAGAAGGAAGAATCCCTGACTTTTCCCAATAATCAGTAAATAAACTCAGTAGCCTACTCTTCTTAATTCTTAAAGCTAATTGCGTTTTCAGGTGGTTTTTATAATCTAAAAGCACTTCTTCTTTCTTTTCTTCATCCATATCACACGAGTCATTTACCGTACGATTAAGAAGTAATGCTCCTCCCCCTATACTTGGGATGGGTTTAGTTCCCCCAAAACTTAAAATTCCAATGTCACCTAAACTACCAATTAATTTTTCGTTTTGATAAGAGAACATTGCTTGTGCTGCATCATCAATTATATAAATATCATTGTCTCTGGCCCAATTAATAACCTCTAAATCTTCATGACATCCATACACATGTGTAAGAATAATTGCTCTTGTATTTTCATTTGAGTATTTTTTTATTTTATTAAGAGAAAGTGAGTAATCAGTAGTCAAATCAATTAATACAGGTTTTGCTCCTACTGTTAATACAGCCTCTATTACATTAGGACAATTAAAATTTGATAAAATTACTTCATCCTCTTTTTTTATCTTTAGATACTTTAACCCTGCTACTAATGCCGACGAACCACTATTAGTTAATATAATTTCGGAATTAGGGTAGAGAGTTTGTAAACTCTCTTTTAGATTAGAATGATTGGATCTATATATACTTTTCAAAAAATATATATGATCAAATATACTCCAAAAAGAAGGATATATTGGATACTTAATTTTTTTGGGTTTTTAGGATATAGATACTGTGTTTCCATATTTCTCCTCTATTATTATCTCTAACCCTTTATTTAATGAAATAACTGGTTGATAGTTTAATAATAATTGAGCTTTTTCTATCGAAGGGATTCTTCTGAATATTTCTATGTTAGAATCTCTTACTCCCTCATCTCCTAAATTAAGAAATTCAATTTCACTTTTGTTTCCCATTAACTCATTGATTTTTCCCGCTAATTCCTCCATAGATATAGGCTTGTTATTTCCTATATTAAAATCAGCAAAATTCTCTCCTTCATATTCAAATGCTAATATAGTTCCGTTAACAATATCGCTAATATAACTAAAGCATCTAATTTGCTGTCCGTCCCCATAAATAGTAATATTTTCGCCGTTATGAGTTTGTTTTAAAAACTTAGAAATCACAAAGTTATCATTTTGTTGTGAACCGTATACATTAAAATAACGTACCACTCTGACTTTAAAACTATTATTAGCATATTCTTTCAAAAAATCTTCTGACATTAATTTGGCTTTTCCATAAGCTGATTTGGGAATTTTGACATCATTTTCTTTAAACGGAACACTCACACCATCCCCATACACCTCGGAACTAGAAGAAAATAATAACTTATCTATTCCATTTTCTATACAAACTTCTACAATATTTTTCGTGCCTTCAAAATTCACCCTGACTACATCTTCTTCATTTGAACGGCAATTATCAACACCTACTAATGCAGCTAAATGTATGACCCCATCCACATTAATAAGCTTTTCTCTTAATGTCGCAATATCTAAGATATCAATTTCTTCAAAAGGAACATCAATACTTGGTTTAAATTTATCAAATATAATTACTTCATAACCTCTTGCTATTAACTCCTTTGTAACATGTTTACCAATAAATCCACCGCCACCAATAACTCCTATCTTCATAAATATTTACCTCCCTACCTTTAATTGGTATAAACTTTTTAAAGATGTAACGATATGTTCAACCTCATTTTCTGTAAGTGCACTATACAATGGTAATGAAATAATTTGATCAAATACTTCTTCTGTTTTGGGTAAATGTACATTAAATCTCTCTTGATAATATGGATGCATATGAACGGGAATAAAGTGAACACTCAGCCCAATATTTCTCTTTTTCATTTCTTGAATCATCTGATCTCTACTGATAGGAGAATTAGGATTAATCTTTATAACAAATAAATGCCATGCATGTTTTATACTTGGATTGTTTACATAGTTAGGTAATGTTATATACTCTTGGATTTCTTTTAATTCTTCCTGGTATATTTCCGCTATTCTCTTTCGTTTTTCAATCATTTCATCAGCTCTTTTTAACTGACTAATACCTAAGCTAGCTTGTAGATCCATCATGTTATACTTAAATCCAGGTAATAGAACATCATAACGCCAACTTCCTTTTTCGCCATAACGATTCCATGCATTCTTGGTGATGCCATGCCAACCATATAATCTAGCTTTTTCAGCAATCTCCTCATTTTTAGTGACTAACGCTCCACCTTCACCTGTTGTTATATTTTTAGTAGCATAAAAACTAAAACAAATAATATCTCCATGTGTACCAATCAAAGTATCATCATACTTAGTTCCTAATGCATGAGCCGCATCCTCTATCAGAAATAACCCGTGTTCTTTACATATCTTTTGAAGTTCTTTTAATTTGGCTGGGTATCCAGCAAAATGAACTGCAATAATGGCTTTAGTTTTTTTAGTGATTTTTCTTTTAACATCATGGAGGTCAAGACATAAATCCTCTTCATCTATGTCTACAAATACTGGTTTTGCACCTACATGCATAATAACGTTTACACTTGAACAAAAAGTAAAACTTGGAACTATTACTTCATCTTCTAATCCAACCCCCAAAGACAATAACGCTAAATGTAACGCCGCAGTCCCTGAATTGCAACTTACTACATGTTCAGTATTTAGATATTCTTTTAAATTCTCTTCAAACTCTATCACTTTTGGCCCCTTTGAAAGCCATCCAGACTTAAGAGCACGAATAACTCCCTCAACATCTTCATCATTTATTTCTGGTCGATAAAAAGGAATAAATTCTACCATATAATCACCTACAAACATATAATATTTTTTTATATATTGATTCATCTTTAAATATGTTTCTTGTATCTAAAATTAAGCAATTTGCCTCATTGAACAAATTAAAATTAATACAATCATGATCCGTATGAACAATAATTAAATGGTATTTATTTAATGCATTCATAGTTAAATCGATAGATTTTTTTAAATTATGATTGTCCACAATTAGATCCTCAATAAATGGATCATGGTAATCGACGTTATACCCTTCTAGCATTAAACCATTCATAATATCCAAAGCTGACGATTCTCTAGCATCATTAACATTTTTCTTATATGCTACGCCAATCATAAGAACATTCTTTCCATCTTCATCTTGTAGTAACTGTAATGCCCTTTTAATAATATAATTTGGCATGTTTTCGTTAATTTCTTGTGCTACATCAATCATTCTTGTTGCCAAATCTTTATTATTTGCAATCCACTTAAAATATATAGGATCAATTGGAATACAATGTCCTCCTACACCAGGACCTGGATAGAATTTTTGAAATCCAAACGGCTTAGTCCCAGAGGCATCAATTACTTCCCAAATATTAATGTTTAATTCATTACATATTTGTGTCATTTCATTAATAAATGCAATATTTATAAAACGGTAAGTGTTTTCTAATAACTTCGCTGTCTCTGCCACTTCTGGACTACTGACCTTATGGATCCCATTAATTAGGTTACTGTAAAAGGCTGCAGCACAATCTGTACAATTAGACGTAACTCCACCTACAATTTTAATAATATCTTGGATTGAAAATGATTTATTCGCAGGGTCAATCCTCTCTGGAGAGTACGCTACAAAAATATCTGTACCAATTTCAAAATTGGTTTCATGTTCTAATTTATATAAAATCTCTTCTCTTGTTGTACCTGGATAAGTAGTACTTTCTAGAATGACTAATGTACCCTTTCTAATGTACTTGACTATTTCATTAGCTGCTGAATGAATATATGTTAAATCTGGTTGTTTACTATCTTTTTCTAAAGGAGTAGGAACACATATAACGACAACATCACATCCATTTATATATTTCATTTCTGTACTAATAAAAAACCTATTTGTATGTAAAGCATCTTGGATTTCGGTATCCTGTATATCACTGATATAACTTGTTCCACATTCTAATTTTTCTATTTTAGCTGTGCTTTTATCGAATCCTCTTACCTCATAACCTGCTTCTAAACATTTAAGAGCCGATGGTAGTCCAACATATCCCAGACCAATATATCCAATACACGCACTTTTATTCACAATTTTTTCAACTAATGATTTTTTAATTTCATTATTTAATGCAGTGACCATTACTTATCACTTCCCCAGAAATTTAATATCAAAATTTTTACCAGTAATTGATAATTGCGCGTTATGAAAGCCCATAGATGCACGTAAATTATTAAACAATGGAACAAACTAAATTATTAACACTATCATTCCTCCTAATAAGATACATATTTAAATTCACAAAAAAACCCCTAGAATTTCGAGGTATTTTTTTATATCTATAATGTTCACATGTTATTTTATGGGATTCAATCAATTTTTTTCTTTTTTTCACTTTCTCAATATAGAAAAAAATTTGTTATCATAAAAATAATAATCTATAAAACCTTATATTTTTATATTATAAAAATGACGTGATACTTGTTATAGCTGCATTTTTTTAATCCCCCCGAAAAAAAGAAAGAATTTTCCTTCTTTTAATTCGAAAGATATAACTCATCAATTTGTTAATAAGAGTATTCAATTATTATTAACTGTAATATTTTTTACTGTTTTTACTTTTTATTGAAATTAATAGAGAAACATCTATCTGAATAATAAAAAACATTTTGAAATATTTTCAAATTCAAACCATAAATGATATACCTTTTCTAAAAATAACTTTGCAATAAAAGAATTTACAATTCAATTCAGGCCTTCTCACATACTTCATTTTTTAATGAAGCGTTAAGGTTTACATTATTCAAAAAAAAATCGTAACATCTCATCAATCAACTGAGAGTTACGATTTTTGATATATGATTACTTTTTAATTTTTTTATAAATATTGCGTTAACCTAATCATATCTATACACTGAATACCATTTTCATATATTTCATCTTCATAATTGCGTAAGAAAAAATTCCTATCCACATTTGTTATTCTAAACCCACATTTTTGATAAAGGCCTAATTGCATTAAGCTAGAATTTCCCGTCCCTATTTCTATGGTTTTATATTTCTCTTTTTTAGCATAGTCTATAGCAAACCCAAGCAAATATTTCCCATATCCTTTTCCCTGTTCTTTTTCAGAAACTGCTATATTTATAATCTCAATTGTTTCAGGACGAGTAGGAATTAAAATCATAATCCCCACAGTAATAGTATCCTTTTTTAAAACAAAACAGTCCCCTTGTTTAAGGTATCCATTAACTACTTCTGATGAAGGATCAGCTAGTAATAATAACTCCATTTCTTCTTTACCAATGCTTGTACTTTTTTCAATACTAATTTCATCCCAATTATTTAATTTCATTTTCAATACTCCCCCTTTTAACTAATATATTAAATGAATTCATTCTCACAAAACAATATCAACAGTTATTTTAAAATGCAGTAGTTGGTTCCTATCATCTATTATTCTAAATAAAATACACATACATAATGTATGTGTATTTTCATTTTCGCTATTTCTTAATAAAAAAGTAGTTTTTAGGCTACGTTACATCTTCTCTAATATTTCTTGTCTTTCACACCATTTTGTTAACTTTTCTAATGCTTTTTTAGACAAGCGTTTTGTTTTATAATTACAAAATCTAGACAGCGTAGATGGCGAAATACTAACTTCATCTGCTATTTCACGAATACTTACATTTTTTTCATTATGCACTTTCAGTATTTGATCCCGAATTTTCTTCTCTCTTTGTTCGACTGGTTCCACAGTCTCCCTAACCTCTTCAACAACTGTTACTACAGGTAATTGCTCTTGTGGTTCCTCTATAAATTTCTTTCCTATTCCACTATCCATTGACTGTAGCATTTCCTCAGGTGGTAAAATAGTTATCCCTAAGTTAGCGTAATAATTTTTAAACCAGTTACGTTTCCCAATTTGTTGTTCATCAAGCGGGTCACTATACTCCCAATGAGAGATTACTTTTTCATTTTCTAAATCCATTAAAACATTCTCTAGCTGTTCTCTAATACGATTCGGCTTCCAATCTTTTGGAATATCCATTACTGCTAGTAGCCCCTTATCCCCTCCTATGGAATAGGGCTTTTTCAATGATGAATACATTTGTCTAATTCTCCATTGCCATGTTAAGTATCGAATTAACCTTTTATGATATTTATGTCTATAACTATTGTATTCAAGGGCCTTTTTAGACAATAATGCTGTTGTATTATTTGATCCGTATAAATAATTCGTTAAAAAACTACCTGGCTTAATACGACAAGATTCAATCCCCATATATTCGTTTGTAACACTATGTCTCCACAATACAACCGAATCTAAAACAAATAACCTTTTAATAACCTCACGCTTTAATTCTACTCGTTCTCCTTCGTCATCACGATCGTTTAGTACTACGACCTCATTATCATCATTTAAATAGATAAAAATGCTTGCTAAAGCCGCAATCCTCTTCGCTATTTTAATTTTATCTTCCGCTCGATAATATTCTTTATTTTTAACGACTGTCTTTGGAATATTGCACATCTCTAAAACTTGCTCGTATGAAAAATCAATGAATTCATCTGGAGATTTCGCCTCATTTATCCACTGTATTGTAATTGCATCTAAACAGTCTGCCGTCAAATCATCCATATTACTCATTACATCATCAACAAGGGTATTCCATCGAGCTGATTCTTCATTGTTTGTAAGTCTTAAATCCTCGTCTTTGTGTGAAGAAAGTTGAGCTACACCATTAGAAGACTTCGTTTCAATGGGATACTGTAGGACTTTACTTTTTTCATCTTCTTCAAATTGATTCTTTGCAATTCCATCTCTTAGTTTATAATAAACAGCAGAATTATTTACTTCGTAATAATCCTCATGGTTCACTATATTTGTCTTATCTATATTTTGATCATTTTCTAATATTATGGAATTTGAATGCGCTACATTCTGAAATTCTTTTTCTATATACTCTTCAATTTCCTTATATATTTCTTCCTTATAAGAATCAATCTTCGCATAAATTTGTACTAATGTAATTCCGGATTCTTGCTTTTTCTCTAACCAAGATACTAATGCAGTAAATGATGGAGAAGCATAGTGTGAGGTTAGTACTTTGTTATTATTATTTTCAACATCTTTAAAGTACGCATTCCACTTGTTCCATAATAGCTCGTTCGTTTTATAAATTGGCTCAGAGATTAGCAATGCATCTCGGAACATTTGTAATAAGTTATCCACTTTATATTCCTCCCTAAACCATGGATCACAACAAAGTAGTTTTCATCATAAAAATCTTTACTACTATTATATTTAATTTATTGTAACAGATATTTACAAGATTTTGCGGTTTCTTCTCCTTAATTCCTTAACTTGCAACATGTTTGCTCTTGCTTTTCCCTATTCCTCTTTACTTGCATTCCTTTTGCGCTTTTCTTTCCTTTACTCTTCAACTTGCAACATGTTTGCTCTTGCTTTTCCCTATTCCGCTTTGCTTGATTCCTTTTGCGCTTTTCTTTCCTTTACTCTTCAACTTGCAACACGTTTGCTCTTTCTTTTCCCTATTCCTCTTTACTTGCATTCCTTTTGCGCTTTTCTTTCCTTTACTCTTCAACTTGCAACACGTTTGCTCTTGCTTTTCCCTATTCCTCTTTGCTTGCATTCCTTTTGCGCTTTTCTTTCCTTTACTCTTCAACTTGCAACATGTTTGCTCTTTCTTTTCCCTATTCCTCTTTACTTGCATTCCTTTTGCGCTTTTCTTTCCTTTACTCTTCAACTTGCAACACGTTTGCTCTTGCTTTTCCCTATTCCTCTTTACTTGCATTCCTTTTGCGCTTTTCTTTCCTTTACTCTTCAACTTGCAACATGTTTGCGGTATCCTTACCCTATTTCGTCTAACTTGCAACAGTATATTTTTCTCTCAACCTAATAGATTACACAAAAAATCGTTCTATTTTTAAATTTTTGAGTGATTTTTTTATACTTACAACAAGTTACTCAAATAAAATGCAACATGTTTGCGGTATCCTTACCCTAACTTTTTTGTCTTTTTTAATCTAATCCCTTATATATCAAGGAATTAGGTGCTTTTACTTATTCTTATACATATAATTCAACTTGCAACACGTTTGCGGTATCCTTACCCTTATTTTTCGCATAAGATGCAACACCGTTTGCGGTATCCTCACCCTATCGTAATCCATACAAATCTAATTAAACCTATCACATCAACGATAATCGTTATATTTCATGATTAATAAGCGTACTTCTTAACTTGCAACACGTTTGCGGTATCCTTACCCTAACTTTTTTGTCATTTTCAATCTAATCCCTTATATATCAAGTGGGGAGATGACTTTTTACTTATTCTTATACATATAATTCAACTTGCAACACGTTTGCGGTATCCTTAACACAAAAAAAATTAATAGAATTCTCATATCCCTTGATACACCTAGCTTTATAAGCTGTTGCAAGTTGCTATCTTTCTTCTTAAAGGAGCACCTTTCGCCAATTTTCGATTTGCTATAATCAAAATTGGTACATTTTATAGTATTTTGACATATATTTCTGAATTTGCAGAACGGAGGTGAAAAAGATGGGGAAATCATTTATTATTCAAAATCAGCGTAGCTTAAATGGAAAAACAACAAATGCTGTTTTAGTTACACTAAAATCTTGGCAGAAGTTTGTTGCAACATTTGAGGAGAAGTACTACAGCTATAAAGATACATATTTAGAAGATATTCTGCAGCACATGACATACGAAGAACGTATTGCGGATGTAGAAGGCTTTGTCGAACAAGCGAAACCATCTTTTTCACGTCGAGCAATGTCTGCACTTGCAGAAAAAACAGGAAGAAAACATAAGTTATATGGTATTACGAATGCAGATCTTGAAGTGTTCTTATATCTACATAAAAAATGCTTTACTAATGGTGTCATTCCAAATGTAACGATACATATGATGTGGGAAGATTACAAGCAATATAAAGAAGAATTTGCATACATCCAGCATTCTCAGTTCTATATTGCTCTAAAGAAATTAAGTATACATAACATAATCTCTATCGAAAATGGCGTAGATGGTCGATATACAATCAAATTGACTCATTTTATGAATGAAGAAAAAGAAAAGGCTAATCCATACGTATATATTAGTCCTGTTGTATTTACAAAGGCTTTCTTTAAGCTATCTGTAGCAGCTAAGAAACTATTCTTAGACATTGCTATGCAACAACATACCGAAACAACGTTAAAGCGTTCTTTAGACAAGCAGGACGAAAGGGGCAACAAAACTCACTTTGGTGGGATGTATCGTTTCTTACATAAAAAATATCCGCACCAAATTCGTGCGGTTATCGAAGAATTAACAACTGCTTTACCATGTACGGGTAATCCCCTATTCAAAATTTGCAAAATGCAAAAAGGTGTAAGGCATACAAAACGATATACAACCTTATATCTATCTATCCATTCGGACTTCTTATGTACGAAAGAATCTGGAGAAGAGCAACACAGGGATCCATTTACACCAAAAGCTACCTATGCTCGTAAAGCGAAATTTATTGAATCAGTCCTACAAGAAATGAATATCGGTGAACTGTCTTCAGACATGAATAAATTCATTCATGTTTTAAAGCATACTTGTCATCGTCAAATTCGTGGTGTAATTCGTGGACTTCGTGACATGGTTGATCGAAAAGAAGGATACCCAACGAAAATTGTATATACATTGAAAAAATTATTGCATCAAACATCTCAATATCAAATTCTTGATACTGCGGCGAAAGAAGGCATCTACCCTCTTATTGCGCAACATATACCAAAAGAGAGAAATAGTGACCGTGAACAAGCTGTCTTTAATTTCGGTCTACATTATTCCATGTACTCTCTTCGCAACATTAAGAAGATGTTTAAAAATGTGCATGCACTACTGAAGCAGAAGTTTGCGGTACCAGTGACGGAAGAATCTTATCACCGTAATTATCTAAAATACCAGGAAGAAACGTTATTTAGAAAATATGCATATGATCAGGGAGTGAATCTCCATGCATATATCGCTTTAGAAATTGAAATGCGTGAAAAATTAAAAGTTCGTGGCCATAAAGAACGCACGATTCCAAGTGATGTACGTGAATGGTTTATCGAGGCAATTGATAAGCTGCCACAAGAAAAACTTCGTGTTATTGAGCTGCCAAAGCAGTTTAATTTACTAGAGTTTATGCGTACCTTCGAACGTTTAGTACGTGCTGGTGTAACAATAACAGCTCCAGATCAGGTGCTAACCGCAATGGAAATAAAATAATAGCAACAAGCTCTCTATTTTTGAAAACATCGAAAGTAGAGGGCTATTCGTATTTGTTTCATTAAGATCCCCTTTCCACTACTTTATTTATAAATACCAAATCAGAAGGACTTCATGTAAAATGGAGTCTTTTTTTATACAATTCTATACAAATCCTCTTCTACCTACAGAAGAATCTCCACACTACATATTGAATATTCTTCACGTATAGTAAAACATCCGATTTTATATCTACAAAAAATCAGAAGGATATTTATAAAAACAGTGGATATGAGGACAATTATGATCAAATGTGAATAATATTTTCCCAATATCCTTGATAATACTACTGTCGTTAATTTCATCTAATAAAAATCATCAATAATAATGTGAGTTATGTGTAAATACTGAGTAATGTTAACAAATAGCTACATTATCTGAACAAAATGTGGATAATTGGACGCTACATACTGCTCCATTTAACAAAATAAAGAAAATACACCCTATTTCCATGGCTGAATAAATATAATGTGATTTGTATCAATTTCTTTCCGATTTCATGTAGAAATATATGATTTTCTTTCTGCTTTTTTGTAGAATTGAAAGTCTAATAATCATTGAATCTACGGATACATTTTCTACTATTTATGATTTTTTATGTTCTAACATCAAATTTTTCCTTGTGGGAGTAGGTCTTTTCCCTATTTTTGATAACCTATAAAAGTTTTATCTTTATTTCTTTTTAATATATAAGATATATATTTATAATAGATTTTATTATTACTAGTATGATTGTTAATAAGAAGTCTGACCTAATTGAAAATATTTGTTAATTCAGTTATAATAATGGTAATTAAACATATCATTACCCACATACAAAAGGACAAACCTACGTATCCCTACCAGGACGAGGTTTGTCCTTTTTTCATTTTATAATCAATTAATAATTGGAGGATTAAACATGGTCGTACTAAATAATACAACTAATATAGCAATGAATGAATATAACGAAATTAGATTTTTTAAAGGGGTTTTTTGGGGATTATTACTTGTACTCCCTTTTTGGAGTATTATGATAGCCTTATTCATTTGGCTTTGTAAATAATAATCAACATATCAAAAATGCAAAGGGTTGTTTGTCCGTTTGCGTTTTTGATATGCCAGCAACCGTGCATAGCAGAGGGCGGTAGCAGGTCTTTCACCTATTTTTTGTTATAATATACCCAAAGAAATTAGGTGATTATAATGAACGAGACAATTAGGTTAGAAGAAACATTAGAAGCTTTTTCTAATTACTTAATTGAAAAAGGTCGAAAACATTCTACGATACAACGTTATTCTTACGATATTAAGGATTTTTTTAAATGGTTAGAAGTAAATGAGATACTTTTTCATATCAAATCGTGGAGTGAATTATCTCCAAAAGATTATCAGGGGTATTTCTCTGAGTTAGAAAGCAAGCGCAAATATTCCCAGAAAATAAGGCACAGAATATGGGTGGTTTTAAAGAAATTGAACATGTTTTTAGGGATAGATAGTCCATTAGATGAGTTTCACCTCTCCTTAATTCCTGATCAATCACTAAGTGATAAGGATTTTATTACTGCAACGGAAGAAAAGCATTTAAAACAAACGATACTTTCAACAAAGGGATTAACAGAAAGACAAGCTAAATATCGCCCTCTTATTATGGATAGAAACGCTTGTATAATAAATTTAGTAGTAAACTATGGGTTATCCTTGCAAGAGCTTGTATCGCTTAATATGAGCCATATACAGTTTGCTAGAAATAGTTTAATTGTTCCAGGAGAGGATGGAGTAACTAGATCTGTATTCTTAACTGATGAAGATACAAAGCAACTTTATAAATATTATACGATCATTCCAGAACCCGTAAGACCTCGAAAACATACTGATAATCCCCTATTTGTTGTATTTGATTTTAACCGGGGTACTTATCGTTGGGTGTACGAAAATGATGCGCCAAAGGCCTTGTCTGAGGTTGCTGTGCAAAAAATGATACGACTTGAAGTAAAACGTGCGGGGGGAAATAGGCGTATTTCTGCACAGCAGATGAGGAATACATTTATTCTCCGTCTTATTAAGCAAGGAATAAATGAAGATGAATTGGTAAGTAGAATGGGGTTCAAAACTAAGATATCTCTAAAAAGATATTTCCGATATTTACAACAAGTTCCACTCAAGCACGTTCAAAACAATACAATAGATTAAAGACACATGAATATTAACAGTAAAGATAGTAAGGATATTAAATTAAATATATAGAAAGACGATTAGTTATTGAAATATAAAGCCTGTATCGATGATTACCAAGTAATTATTGATACAGGCTATCTTTTAAAGCATTTGTCATATTCAACTAACGCATACGTTAGTTGAACAACGAATATATGTTTATTATTCAAACGAAAGTCCCTTTATTTTAAGTGAATTTCAATCGAATCCTTGGAATATACTAAGTGTTTTTGTAAATAATAGGATTGTTAAATCAATAAATAAAGGAGGACTTTTATGCTACAGAATCAACAAGACAAAGAAAATTTGGGTTCTAATATGAAACAAAAATTTGCGGGAACTGATGCACAAAAAGTAAAACAAGAAATTCAAAAAGATGTTAGCCAAGGGCAAGGAGCAATGACCTCCCGTGAGGCAGGAGCAATGCGCGATTAAAAAACCACTCTAAGTGGTTTTTTATTTTTCTACATGTAAATTAAACACTTTACAACTCTCATTTTGATTTGATGGTTTAGATAATCTGTAGTAAATAACCTCTTTCTTGTTCATTTACTACAATAAAAAGATGTTAAATAGTCTTCGAAATGTAGATTCATTATCTTCTGCTTGGGGTTCATTCGCTGTTTTACCAAGAAATCGCATCAGAAGTCTCTTTTTATAGAAAAATAAATGACAAACTAATTCCCAAATGGAATTCATTTCCCCCTCCGGTTTCCAAATTGCCTTTTCAAAAGTAATATTCTTTAGCACTTTTTCAAGTGGCGGAAACCAGTCTTCTTCATCTAAGCAGCTTGCCCATTGTTGTGACAAAAGTGTTTTTACATCCATTTTCGATTTTTGCCCTCATAGTGAGTTACTTCTCCATATATTTTTACGGTCGTAAATGTCATCGTTATAAGAAGATGACCGTCTTTGATATTCTAGGGATTGTGTATAAAACGACGGTGAAGCATAGACAAGCTGCCTAGCGAAAAAATCACGTTTTAATAGGCTTCTTTAGTATGCCTACTTTTCTATCAATTGCTAGTTTTGAACCGAGGATCGTTTCATATCTAGTAAGTTACTTGGTTAGCTTGATGGGCATGTGGCGGTCCCCCATGTCCATCAACTCAAGAGATTCTAATACCCCCAAGCATCAAAAGATGTTATTTTTTCTAACAAGCTAGATTAGAAAGGATGACGTTTTCTTATGAATCATTCAAGATGAACTACAACCATTTGCGGAAGGATTACAACGATATGTGCACCTGTGTTTTCAGAAGAAATAGCCTATTCTTGGTCCATTGGAGAAGTAATGTTATCTTTATATGTATCAATATAAATATTTCCATTTGCAGCAAGTACAGCATACGTAACATCTTTGTAGCGAAGGTTACGTTTTTTTAGTTCACATTGTAACCCTAACTCTGTCTGATTGTTTTGCCTTAGGTTTTCTGTCATAATTTCTCCATCCATAATTAGCTCGATGGGGAGTTTAGACTCTTTTTTTATCGGTATATTTAAATCTTGTTTTGTAACATTACGATATTCAGGTTTTTTCAAAACAGATATCTTACCATTTGTTTCAACTATGACATAAAGAACTTCTTCAATGTTGAAAATACCATTCTCTCTTAATTGTTGGTTTAAATAATCTAGAGAATAGCGCATTTTCCGCATATTATTTTCTAAAATTTTCCCATTTTCAATAATGACTGTCGGATTTCCAGCAAATATTTTTCTGCCTATCCGACTTTTCATGGATATATAACTAACCATTAGAATGATAAATACTAAAATAAGAAAAGCGATGACTGCATGATGAGTTTTTACATTTAAATTAAATGCCAAATTTGCAATAATACTTCCGATAGAGATAGCACCAATAAAATCAAAGGTATTCATTTCAGCGATAATTTGCTTTCCTAATATTTTAGCTCCGATAAATAAAATCGAGAAAGATAACAGTGTTCTCAAAATAATCTCTATATGTTCAGACACAAGTAGCGCCTCCTTTTGGGATTGCATGTTCGTATTATAATAATTTATATAAGGATAGTATGTATCATTGTAAAAGAATTTATTATGTTCAATAGCATTAAATAGTTCATGTAGATGAATTAATCTCGGTTCTGTTGCCAAGTTTCTCAAGAGATAAAAAGAGACATGAATGTAAGAGGAAATATAATGATGTTGAATGTTTTAATAAGGAGTACATTTTTTGAAATCAAATAAAATAATAATTATCAAAAAGAGATTGGATTCCCTTAAAGAGTATTAACTAGATAAATATGAACTGATTTGAATTACCGGGATATGTTTTCTACCTACAAAATCATGTATCACTCTCACCTATCCAGAAAATCATAACTTTTTAAACTGGTGATTTCTTTGAGGAAAAACAATCATGTACCGACAGGTATTAATATTTTAAGAACGTCCCTAAAATATATTTTTGGTGTTTTTAAATTAAATGAGAAGTGAATATGATGTGCATTTTTTTCTTATTATCTAAATAAGGGTTTCTTAAATTACTTATATAAAAGCTAATGGACGAGTATTAATACTTATGAAGTAACTTTTATCTGATAAGAAAGGGGCATCAGATTTATGAACAACCTTAATTTCCTTTGTGAACAATTTGCTAAAATTCTTAATGGGAAAAGCAACATAAATCAGGGTGTTTGTTCTGTCTCCTTGCGTCGTAATATTAAAGTGTTTGTTCAAGGACGACCAAGCACCTCAGTGATACCGGTTGGGATATCTTTTGAATCGTTAGATCAAAATGGCAATGCGTTGAACTTTGGAGAAATCGCTATTTTACAAGAAGAAATCCCTTTATTTATGCAATCAATTGTTCAACAAGGGATTATTGTTAGCGCCTTACATAATCATTGGTTATATATGAAACCATTGATTATGTATATTCATATCCAATCTGTTGAACCACCATTGAGTTTTGCAAAAAAATTGGCAAATTCCTTTTCGGTTTTAAGTAGTTATCCAATTACTGATAACGGGAGCTAATGTTAAGTAGATCATATTTATTCATTTCCTATATCGAGAATCATGTGAACAAAAAATGCCCTCCAGCTAAGTGATCTGGAAAGCATTTTTATGAATTTCTAGATACATTGAATTTCGATAACAGGAATTATGTAAATGAGCTGTCCATATGGGCGGCTTATTGTATTTGTTGCTTAGCATAGGGGTTTTCCGAAATGCTGGTGGTACCACATAGCCATCAAGCTAAAATTTTTTAGTACCCCCACTTCAAACAGTCCGTTAGGACGTTAAGTGGCGGGTAGTTCACCTCCACATACTGCTTGTCCGTTATAACCACTGTTTTCTAAATCAGGCATTTCGTTTGCAATAAATCCGTTGATAAGCAATTCAAAGGATTGACGAAGTTCTTGATTATTAGGAAGGACTTCTTTTGACTGTAATAAGTCAAAGAAGTTCTTGATTATTAGGAAGGACTTCTTTTGACTGTAATAAGTCAAAGAAGTCCTTCCTAATAATCATTTGAATGCGCCCTTACACACGAACCGGTAGGATTAACTGCAAATTAGAATGAATTGTATCCTCTGCTCCCACTACCACAATAGGTCTCTGATTACTAATCATTTTTATCGCGATTTTTTCAGAAGATATCGTTTGTAGTGCTTGCAGCAGATATTCCACATTACAAGCCAATGTAAATGCCTCTACTTGATTACATGGAATTTCTACTTCAATGTTTACAACTTTTAGATGGTACGGCATACGGCCATTGCTAAAAACATCCCCTACACAAATTGTCCAAAGACTCGTTTCAATTTCAGTTACAACATTCATTATATATGCTCCTCTGCAGATTAATAAAAAAGACATTGAACAAATTCGTCCAATGTCTTTTTCCCTCTTATATATTCTTTAACTCAAAGTACAATTTTCCAGGTTTTCCATACATGTTAATTTCATTTTGATATACGACAGCTAATTGCTGAGACATCTCAATGCTTTCCATATAGGATAAAGAAGCAGCTGCTTCTATTTTTTCTTTAATTTCATTAGGAATAACTGCGTAAGATAAGCTATCCATTTTACTTCCTAATTTAGTATCTGTAGCAGCCTCATAATAAATTTCGGTAATTAAGACCTCATTATCATCTGGATCATACATATATCCTCGGTTAACTGTAATCATATTAAAGTACTCCTCTCAAGTTTCACATTCTAATCCCTTGTGCTTTTAGCATTGCAACAAGTATCTTACGTATATAAATACTCTAGTTCTTAATTTTTATATTCCATTCTTTATCTAGTTTACTATAAATTAGAAATTAATCTCTTTCTTTGCTGTCAAATTCAAAAATCTTTAACAATAGTAAGAGACGATAAAGACCTGGTAAGTGTTTTTCTCCATAATAGAAATAGAATTCCTGCGATTCTTTTTTATAAGAAAATTGTACACCTAAGTGTGCAGGAAACGACTTTTAATGGGTTCGGTGATTTCTTTATTTTGAAAGGTTAATATAAGTTCCCCTAGTGATAATGCTAGTTCATCTAATGTAATTGCATGTTCATGTTTCATCATAAATATCTCCTTTTCCAAATAAAAAAAGCACAAATCATGTGCTATTTCTTCACAGTATTTTTTAGTTATAATACCTAAATATCTAGCCTTCTCATTCTTGCTTAGTTTAGTATCTCTTACAGTACAAGGACATGTTGTAAAGCGCTTCTCTTTAGAGATTTCTTGTAAAAATTTAGTAACAGGATAACCATTGTACAGAACCTGAATATGCTCTGAGAGGCCCGTTATTTGAATGAATAACTCATTTAAGTCTGTACAATTGTGATTTATTTCTAATAAATAGTACCCAGCTGCCTCATATGAATTTCGAGCATAAATTACTCTCATAAACTCTTTCGAACTTCCTATCTTGTAAAATTTCATTTTATCTCTCCTCTTAATTAAACAAAAAAATTACAAAATAAGTGCTTTTTCATTTAGCATATTATTAGCCCCGAAGGTCTATTTACATGTGCTTCCTAACTTAAAGACAACACAAAAAGGGCTTCTTCAAGTCGATTAAAATGTGCATAGCAAAATAAGCTATATATACACTAATCGGCTCAAAGAAGCCCTTTCATAATTGAAACAAGAACACAACTTGCTTCTACAACTCAACCACAACACATAAGGTGTGGGAATAAACGGAATCAATTAAACAATAAATATAAATTTATATTAAACTATTTTTATATTATATTCAATTGTTTTTAATGAAATGAAGATAAGAAGGAATTTATTATGCAGATGTTATATGTATTGTATAATAATACCCCTGTTTCCCCTGCTATAAATCCCCTCTTATTTTCATTTCTTGGTGTTACTTCATATACTGCATTTCAAAATATAGTTTTTCTGGCTTTTGATGTTGGTCTAAATAACAAAGTATTTCTTTAATGGTTTCTGCTTCAACTTCAACAGTCTCCATGTAGGACATACTTTCAGTTTCTTGGACCTTTTGAAAAATAGCAGTAGGTAGTTTAACCGCATCGAACACACCCATTTTGCTTCCTAGCTTTTGTTCTGATGTAGCATCGTAGAAAATTTCATTAACAATTACCTTATTATCATCTGGATTGTACATGTACCCTCTTTGTATACGTAGCAATGTATTACTCCTTTCTTACATATTCTATTTCAACAATAATTACATCTGCATATATCATTATTGTTGAAACAGGCATCAAACAATATTATTTCGTAAAATCCATACTTTGTATAGAGGTAGATACAGGATAATTAGTTTTCGTAATTTATTTTTGAATATTTCGTCCTTTTTTAAACGTTTCTTTTAAAAAAAGAGAAGCTAATATTCTTTTACGAATGGCTTCTCTGAAAAAAATGTTACTTATTTCTTTTTTAAACGAAGTTACACCCACCACATCTGTGAAGGGTTTTCTTCAATTAAAATAGATTGAAGATTTTTTGTGGCACGTTTAAATCCCTCTTGAATAGACATGAGTGGATCTTCGTGTTCGATACTTACAACATAATCATATCCATATGTACGAAGTGCACTCATCATTTGCGACCATTCTTCTAAGCTATGACCACAGCCAACAGAACGGAATGTCCAAGCTCTTGTTTTCAGTTCACCGTAGGGCTGCATGTCTGTTAAACCATACATATTTACATTATCTTGATCGATGTAAGTGTCTTTTGCATGAAAGTGATAAATTGCATTTTCTTTCATTAATAACTTAATAGCAGCGACAGGGTCAATTCCTTGCCACCATAAATGACTAGGGTCTAAGTTAGCACCTATCGCATTGCATGTTTCTTCACGTAGTTTTAGTAATGTATATGGCGTATGTACTAAGAAACCACCGTGAAGTTCTAAACCAATTTTTACACCATGTTCTTTTGCAAATTCACCAACTTGTTTCCAATAAGGAATGAGCTTTTCTTCCCATTGCCATTTTAAAATATCATTGTATTCATTTGGCCATGGTGCAACAGGCCAATTCGGGTATTTTGCGCTTTCATGGTCACCTGCTACGCCTGAAAAACAATTCACAACAGGTACGTCTAGTAGTGAAGCTAGTTGAATGGTTTTTAACAATGTTTCATGAGATTCTGTTGCAAAAGCAGCATCTGGGGATAATGGATTTCCGTGACAACTAAAAGCGCTAATGATTAAGTCTCTTTTTTGTACATGTTCTATATATACGCTTCTGGCTTGTTCACTTTCTAATAATACATCTAAGTTACAGTGCGAACCTCCAGGATAACAACCTGTACCAATTTCTACTGCATGCAAACCGGCTGCTTGTACATAATCAAGCATTTCTTCAAATTCCATGTGAGAGAAAAGTGTTGTAAATACTCCTAATTTCATTTATCTTCCCGTCCCTTCTTCATGTGTGTTACTACTTTCGTAAATTGCATCAATAATTTGCGATACTTGCAGCGATTCCTCAGGCTTTACAATTAATTCTTCATCGTATAAGCAAGCTTTTACAAAGTTTTCTGCTTGCAAAATTCCAGGATCGCCGTTATTTGCTATCCAGACTGGTTCACTATTTAATATCATATTATGTTTTATTGTATATAATTCAATTGGAAAAACATTTATTCCACCGTTTACTCCGGAAATACTCACATGTTCTTCATCATTTTTAATATTTGCTGCCCAAGAAGTTTCAAATAACAATGATGCCCCATTTTCAAACTTTATATATGCGGTAACATGATCATCAACTTGAAACGTTTTATAATCATATTCTCCCCACATATTTACTTGATTTGGTTGCTTACTAACGGCATTATAGACACTACCAATGACTTCTGTTTGTTTTGGATTTCCAATTAACCAAAGTGCTAAATCAAGAAGATGACAACCGTAATCTATTAAACTTCCTCCGCCTTGTAATTCTTTATTTGTGAAAACGCCCCAGCCTGGTACTTTTCGGCGACGGAGTGCTTTTACACGAACAACAAGAGGTGTGCCAATCTCACCTATCATCATTTGTTTTGCAACTTGCGACTCTTTCATGTAACGATAATGATAAGCGATAGCAAGTTTTTTACCGTTGTTTTTTGCAGATTCTATCATTTTTTCGCATTCTGCCGCTGCTAAAGCCATCGGTTTTTCGCATAATACATGTTTCCCTGCTTGTAATGCTGCGATAGAAATCTCAGCATGAAACTTATTAGGTGTACAAATACAAACAGCATCAACTTCTTTAAAGACTTCTTCATACGTTTCAAATACATAAGGAATGTTATATGTTTCAGCGATTTGTTTTGCGTGTTCTATGTTTCTATCATGTATAGCCGTAATCGTACAATATTGATGTAACTTTACAAATGCAGGGATATGGCGACCTTGTGCAATTCCTCCGGCCCCTATTATTCCAATGCGTAGTTTCTTCATGTCTTCACCTTTTCTCATAATGGAATTGTAACAATTTGTTTTGTTTCACTGGATTGTATGGCTGCTAAAATGACTTCTAACGATTTCATTCCTTCTACACCATTAATTAACGGCTCTTTATCAGAAAGGATAGACTCTACAAACTGCTCAATTACATGTGAATTACTTTGACCAACTGCAGCATTCGATTGAATTTTATCAAGCTCATATTTTACAACTTCACCATTTTTATATTGAAGAATGAGTGAGTAAGTCGGATCATCTTCTAGTCGAAGAGTGGCCTTTTCACCATAAATAATTGTTGAATTATCTTCTTTGCTAACGTAAGACCAACTTGCTGCAAGTGTTCCGATAATGCCACTTTCGCTTTTCAACATACATACAGCACAATCATCTACATTCGAAAATGTTTTTGCGCTCGTCTCAACAAAGGCACCAACTTCTGTAATTTCTTCATTAAGAATATACCGAATTAAATCCGCTTTATGTACACCTAAATCACCCATTGCACCAAGAAACGCTTCATCTTTTTTAAAGAACCAGCTCTCTTTTCCATCTACACTCCAATTTTCAGGACCACTATGACCAAATGCTGTACGGAAGCTATATATTTTTCCGATTTCTCCATTTTCAATCAATTGTTTTGCCTTTTGGTGAGAAGTAACAAATCGCTGGTTATGACCAATCATTAACTTTTTACCGTTTTTTTCAGCAGCTTCAATCATCATTTCCGCATCTTTTTTTGACGTCGCCATTGGCTTTTCACATAGTACATGGATACCTGATTGTAAAGCAACGATAGAAATTGATGCATGTAAATCATTTGGTGTACATACACTCACTGCATCTAATTCTTCACAATTGATAAGCTCGTTATAGTCAGTGTACATATTTACACCATACTTATTGGCAACTTCTTTTGCGCGCTTTTTATTACTGTCACAAACAGCCACAATCTGTACATATGGGTTTGCTTCATATTCTGGTAAATGACGATACTGCGCGATGCTTCCGCAGCCAATAACACCTACTTTTAAAATATTCACTATCATATCCTCCTTTTGCTTGATTTGAAATTATTATAGAAATTTTTTTACTGAAAAAATATGCTATATATCGTTATGTTTTTATCAAAAGTTGCCTTTTTCTATAAGAAATAAGGCAACTTACTTATCGCATTTTGATAAAGGTGTTATATTGCTAATAAGGAGGTGTAAACGTCTATGTCAGAAGGAATTTGTAATAAGCTTGCTGAAGCAATTGAAGAAAAGGTTATTTATCAAAATCCATTACTATTTTTAAAAGTATGGGACATTGTTATGGAAACCTCTTATAATAATCAAATTGAGAGTGCCCCTTGGCATTATCATGAAGAGATTGAGTTTCTAGCAATTATAGAAGGATATTTAGGTATACAAAATAAAGATAAGTATATTGTTCTTGGCCCTGGAGATGTTTTTATTTTTGGGAAATCTGAGTTGCATCGGTCACATAAACCTTCTGCAGGTTCGTTACACTACGTTGTGTTTCAAGTAAATTTAAAACAACACTTTGACCGAAGCATTATACAATATTTACATTGCTTTTCAGAACAAACAAAATCCTTAAATGAGTTAAACTATATTTTTGAACAAAATGAAGTGGTGAAACATGAGGCTTATGTTCTTATTACAGAAATCTTTACAGAATCAAAAATGAAAATGAACGGATATGAAATCGCAATTAGTGCTGCCATTAAGAAATTACTTTTATTACTAGTAAGAAACGACACACATAACATATTAAATTATAGTGAACAAGACGACTTCGCTCGTTTAAAACCAGTACTTGATTATGTAGAAGATCATTTAGGAGAAAAGATAACTGTAACCAAAGCATGTGCATTAATAAATTTAAGCTATCATTATTTCATCAAATACTTTAAAAGAATTATGGGTATTTCCTTTTTAGATTATGTGAATTATAAGCGCATCAAACAAGCTGAAAGTTTATTAATAACAAGTGACCTTAGTATTACAGATGTCGGATGCGAAGTTGGAATTGCAAACATGTCACAGTTTTATAAGTTGTTTAAAAAAGAAAATAACTGTTTACCGAAAGAGTTTAAGCAGCGAATACAAAGCATTGAACTACCCCCACTTTCACTTCGTTTAGAAGTGGAGGATTCCTAAGTAAAGAGTTCTATCGAACTCTAATTTATTAGGCTATCCCCGCAGTCCTTGCGGTTAGAAGCTGTATTGCTTCATTCTTTAGATTGATACTTGCGTTAATATCCCTATCATGGTGTTTACGACAAGAAGGGCAGTCCCATTTACGTAGGTTTAGGTTTTTAACGTCTTTGTTTTGATATCCACAACAAGAGCATAATTGGCTTGAAGCAAATGTTTTCGATACGACAATGACTTGTTTGCTATACCATTTTGCTTTATATTCCAACATGGTTCAAAACTGTGACCATGATACCTCACTAATTGCTTTTGCTAACTTATGATTCTTTAGCATATTCGATACTTGCAAATCTTCTATACCGATAACATCGTGGTTTTTGATGATTTCAAATGATAAAACACGCAAATCATCTCTATTTGTAAAAGTAAACAAGCCACCCTTTAAAAGAAAGCAATAGCTTGTAAGGATGGCTTAGTTTGTTGCGAATAGCTTTGTATTTAATTGTTTAATCTCCCCTTCTGCAAGAGGCTGATAAAAAGCATGTTGTAATCCTTGAGAATGTAAGGTTTCTCCTATACATAGCAATACTTTACCAGGAATTAAATCAAGTAGTAGATCATTATTAATTTGCTTTGCCTGTTTTTCAGTAGAAACATAAACAACTAAGATTGTAGGATTATTCCCTAAGTCTTGCATAATAACATCTTTCCCTGACTCTACAAAAGTCTTCCATCTAGCGATAATCCGCTTTAATCGATCCTTTGTATCTGATAATAAGGTGGAGTATACAACAAAATTAAATTTACGATCTTCTCCACCGCTTACTACAAAACTTAAAGGAGGGGTAAAAACCCCTTTACTTATAGATGGATGCATAATATGCCCCACAAAGGACGGATCATAGCGTAGATGGCAGAGTAAGTCTATATCATGCCAATAACGTAGGTGAACGTATTTGCCGTGATTATCAAGGCGCTCCGGAGCAAAGTAAAACATATTTCCTTGCCAGTACTTTAAGAGCTTAAACCCATTATCGGATAACGTATAAGCCTCCTCAAGAATTTCCATATCAAAATTCTCTACTTGCCATTTTTCAATGAGACGATAGTAAAGTAGTCCTTGAAGTGCATCATTAATTCTCTTACGCGAAAACTTATCTTTGAATAGATATAATAAATGATTAAAACGAACAGATGTATGAATACCGATGAAAGTTAGTATTGCATGCTGTTCTTCTGTTAAACGCTGCTTAAACGTAACTAATTCGTCATAGGAATGGAATACATAGGTTTTATCCAGACTATGTATCCGATATACCTGAAGTCCCTGTGCGTCCTCATTTGATAAATGTGGGACGGAAGGGAGATATGGAGACATTTGATTCTCTATTGTACGCATAGTCATTCATTAAAATTGAAAGATTGCAGAACTAGATTTTTTACTTTGGCCTTGAGGATAATTTAAAATACGTACAGTTCCTCTGCGATTTTTTGGATCAATATTAAGCAGCTCACATGTAACGATTGTTTGGTTAATTGCATCTTCTGGAGTTGGATTAGCAAGATTACGGCTCTTTAATCCTTTAAATTGAATACCAGGTGCAACTTCTACGAAAATACTAGCAATGGCATCTACACCTACAATTTTACCTACAAAACGATCACGTCGTTTCTTAAGCTCTAATAGCTTTTCCATTGGATCTGTTTCTAGTTTCTTTTTATTTCCTCTAAATTCATAGCGGCCGTTCTTTTCTACTACTTTATCGATAATGAGCTCTACAACATCACCAATAATAATATCCTCCGGACGTACAAATGAATGTGACCAATGTGAGTACCTTACCCCTATAGTTACACCATGGACTTCAACCAGAACGGTTTGTGCAGTTGGAATATGACCTGAAACTGTTCCTGTGTATACTTTATTCCCACCTTGTGAGGTTACTTCATCATATAATCTTTTTTGTAATGCGAGCTCTCCTGCTGTGATTGATACAACGTCAAAGTTCCCTTCCTCTGTCTTTTGGAAATGCTCAATGATAACAGGTTTTGTTCTACCAACTAGCCATTGAGGATTCTTAGGAATTGTTATCCCTGCCTCTGTAATTGGGCAGTATGCAGTTGTATGGGTACCAATTTGCATCGTAAGTACGGGTATGCGTTCTGATTTACCATTTTTAGTTGGGAACAACTTTTCAGAGACTACTGTAATTAAGCCTTTACCTATAATACGTTCACGTTTCATACGAGCTAACTCTTCTAATTCATGCTCACGTACTCGCTCAAATTGATTAAAGTTTGTTTCTACTTGTGTGTCTCCTACTGTGATTTCTTGTCCAAAAGCCATCCCTAGTTCTTCTGCAACGTGTGTTGTTTCTTTCTCTACTGTCATCCTATTTTTCCTCCTAGAACGTAAAAAAGGACACACCTGTACCGTTGGAATGGTACGTAAGGTGTGTCCTTCACGTAAGTTATGTTTTATTTATATAATTATTAATTTCAATATAATGGTATTCAGAAATTTATGCAAGTGTTATTTGGTTCAACTTCAAATGTTTTCTGGCAAATCTCTTGTAGCTTTGAATTAAAGTTTGATTAAATAATGTACCCAAAATCTTATTTTACAGTAAAAAATTTGATTAAAATAACTTCTATTACATATAGTGTTTTTATAAAATTATCTACATTTACTACATAAAATTTCGTTTGCTCTCTTAGCTAATACTTTATCTAATTGTCCAACAGGCATATTTTTTCTTCAGGTAATACTAAAGAAACTGCAAATCGTTCACCATGTTCGATTGTTTTATCACATTGTGAACACACTAAATTTACATCTTTAAAATGATTTTTTAATTTATCTAACATATCATTTATTCCTCCTATTTGATTGTGAAATATAAATATCATTATATTCATTATAACAAGATAAAAAAGATGGAGTGAAATTCCAATTCACACCATCTTTAGCAACAACTCTTTTATTAATCGGCAATAAAGCTTTTTTAATAACATCGTGATTTTATTACAAGTCAACATCTCTCATTAATTTCAAAGTATTGTTCTAATTGAAAGGCTATATTAATCAAATATATCGTTTAATTCCTTACTCATCACGTTAGATGTATTTTTCTTAGGTTGTTCATTTCTATATGACAGTGGCTGTGCACCACTATACTTATTTTTCTGTTGAGCCTTGAGGCGTTCTTGACGTTCTTTATAGGTCATACGGCTATACTCTTGTTGCTCTTCAGTGTTTTTTGTGTTTTCTACCATGTTTTTTTCTAAGTTTTTATGAACAGTAGCACTAATTGATTCGTAAACTTTTGCAACTTCGTCATCTAGTTTGTTTTCTTCTGTAAAATCTACTGCTTCTATAACTGGAATGAGCTTTTCACCAATATCTGTTTCTGATTCTTCCGCTATTTGCAGTGTATTTATTTCTTCTTGTAACTCCTCTTGGAATGGTTCGGTTTTAATTGAAAGCGCCGTCTCAATTGAAGCATCTGTGTTCCACTCTTGTTCCATTATAGAAATGGATAAACCTTTGTTAAGTTCGGCCACATCCATATCTATTTCATAGGAATCTACTATATCCTCTGGCTTTAGCTCAATTACTTCCTTGATTATTTCTTCAACTACCTCTTCATGTATTTCAGGTGTTACACATTCCAACTTTTGTTGCGTGTCTATGTCATTTAAGACTCCATGACGTTGTAAGGCATCTAGTAAGCGTGAGGCACGTGTAGAACCAATATTAAATTTATCCTGCAATGCCGATAGGGAAGCCGCCCTGGATTGCTTCACAAAAATTACAACATCATCATATAAGATATCTTTAAAAAAGCTTGTCTCTTCAAGCGCGGCCTCCTTGTCTTCGCTTGGAATGGCTACTTCTTGAGGAATACTTTTATCGGAATTTGTTTCGTACAAGACGGTAGAATTTATATCAGACGCCTCTGGCGATAGTGGACTACTATTGTCTTTTGAAATTAGAACTTTACGAGGTTCTTTTCCTGTATAGGAGCTGACAACTAGATTTTGTTCTAACTTCTCAATTAATCGCGCTGTCTTCATATAGCCAATCCTAAATTTTCTTTGCAGCAGGGATGGCGAGACTTGCTGTGATTCAATTACGAAGCTTTTAATCTCTTCATATAGAGAAGTGTCCTCTTCATCTTTCTCGTTGTGGCTTGTCTGTTGTTCATTAGCAATGGATGTATTTGATACAACTATATCTTCGACTTCTTTTGTTTCAGGTTCAGATTTATTCTCCTTATAATTATCCAATGAGACAATTTGCTGTTGTCCCTCGTCTGTTCCTATAGAATTGTTCTGCTCCATCGTATCAATCTGTATAGGTGGTAATGGTTCTTTTGTTTTCATATTCTCCGCATCTACGTGCTTCATTGGATTTGCTTTAGTAATAGATTCCTTAATTAGAATGAGACGCTCATTTCCCCAATATTGCCCTAGTTTTTCGTCAACTTGAATAATTGCTTTAGCAAACTCTTCTTTGGGTACAAAATTACTTGTGATTTGTTGTACAGGCTGCACATGATTATCTTGTACGATACGAGCAGCACAAATAAATGCACCTTGTGCCATAATATCCCCTGGCGACATAACCACTTCTTTTGTTTTTTGATAGGTTGATCCTAAACGACTAACGGGATTCTCTTGCATAGGAGAAATGCCTTGTTCAGATTTAGATTCTTTAAATTCCTCTTTTTCGCCAAACATGTCAGAGAAAATCTTTGCATCATATGGCGTAACATCTCCAAATATCATTTTGTTACGGAATGAGCCCAGCAAGGTAAACATGTACTGCTCTGTGAAATCGAGAGCTAATTGAGATAGTGTTTGGCTTGCAATTGTCAGGATTACTTTATATTTACGAGATTGTGCAGGGAATTCTTTAAACGGGCGGACAACGTAATCTGGGAATTCATCGACAATTATATGGTGGTATGGTGAAACGTTTGGTTCTCTACGGAATACAGCATTCTGCATACTAAGTAAGACGAATTTTCCTAATACATTAGAAAGGTCTGCCAATTCCCCTTTTGCCGTATTTACTAATAAAATTCCACCTTGTTCTAAATGTACATCAAAATCGAAATCGGATTTACCAAATAAAACTCGTCGTATTAGTACGTTCGAAGCAAGGTCTTTTAAAATATTACGTAATCCTTTTACATATTCTTCTTCTCTATCATAATGCATGGGGTGCCCGCGGTATTTCCCTTTTTTATAAACCGCAGGTTCGCCTTGAGAATCTGTTTTTTCTCGAATTGTATTATCAAACCACTCATCTATCCCTTTTATAATTTTATATTCGTTGTTCTGGTCCCGCGAAGCAGTGCCAGTTTGAACAAAATCGTATAACCTTTCCACCTGTACTTTTAACAGTTTATGCATACGATGGACACGTTCTACATCATCGTAGGGTAAGCGCCCAACGCCTTTTCACATTACTGTGATAGGTTTTCAAACGCTCCCCTCCGAACCGTACGTACATGTTTCCATGTATACGGCTCTCCACTTATCCTCTGAATTTCAATCTAACCTTCCAGCGTGCAGGTCAACATGACACTTTTTACACAATGCTAGTGTCTTGCGGTTGCGAGCTATCATGATTCTTTCCCAAAGTTGTTTTCCTTTTAGTTCTTTGAGTTTTTTAACATGATGCATTTCGATAGCGGTGTTTTCAGTTTGACACCACTCACATTTACTAGCCTGAAGGCGTCTGATTAGACTATTGCGTCCTGCATATATCATAGTATTTGGAACGATATCTATTTCTTTATTAGTAGTTGGATTTTCATAAACCCTTTTCAAAGGTTCATTATAGAAATATCTATGCTTCTGACCAGTTTTAGTCGTGTAAGAAATTCTAAAATTGCCTTCATGATTAAACTTTTTTATTATTTTGCTGACTGATAGTTTGTATTTGTTTGCAAAAGTTTTTACCATGCTGAATTTCATAATGTAGCGAAACTTCTGTAGGCTGTGTACATTTTTTGCTAGTTTATAATAATTATATAAACCTCTAATTTCACTATTGTATATACTTAGAATTTCTAAATTGTCGGAGTTTATTAATTCGGCCCTATGAATAGACTTCCAACTACTATCTTTTTCGATTTTAAGAACTTTGAGCTCCTTAAGTTTTCCAATCCATTTTTCCTTAGGCATGTAAATTTCGCACTTGTTTGATGCATACCTTTTGGCTATTCTACTGTTTGAGCCTTTGTATACAGCCTGAAGGTTACTTATAGTTACATCGTATCCAAGGAATCTCGCTTTCATTTTGCCGTGTGTAATGAGTGTTTTCTCTGATGATAGTTCAAGATTTAGTTTATTCTTTAGAAAAGCCGTAAGGTCTTTCTTTACTTCTTCTGCATCCTGTTTTGAACCAATTATCCCTATTAGGAAATCATCGGCATATCGTACATATTGAATTCTCTTAAAGCTAGAATCCATTAATTCTACTGAACTCATTGTACGTATATCTTTTTGAAGCCTTTTCACTTCACTTGTAATCTCAGTTAATTCATTGTGTGGAACCAGTACTTTTCTATCTGCGAATTTCTTTTTTAAATACCAAAGTCGCTTATATTTTTGGGTATATACTATGTTGTTTTGTCGGCGTGTGCCTTTATCAAATAGTGTTTTATACTCTTCGATATACTTATCAAGTTCATTTAGATAAATATTTGATAGAATTGGGCTGATTATTCCTCCCTGTGGAGTGCCACTATAAGTATTATTGAATTTCCAATCCTCTAAATAACCCGCTCTAAGAAATTTCCAGATTAAATTAATGAATTTTTCATCTTTAATTTTTCTTTTTAGCAGTTTAATCAAAATGTGATGGTCAATATTGTCAAAGAAGCCTTTGATATCACCTTCTACCCACCACTTAACTCCTTTGAAGATTTTAGTTGCTTGTGTTAGTGCTGTATGACAACTGCGATTACGTCTAAATCCATGAGAATTGTTAGAAAAGGTCGGTTCGAAAACAGCTTCTAGGATGTTTCTTACGATTTCTTGAACTAATTTATCATCTATAGAGGGTATCCCTAAAGGCCTCTTTCCCCTATTTTGCCCCTTACTGATATATACTCTGCGAGATGGAGCTGGTTGATAACTTTGGTTTTTAATTCTTTCAATAATTTTATCGATACGTTCCAAACTCATACCATCAATGGTATGCCCATCTGTTCCTCTAGTCATGTTCCCTTCTTTTGCATATATTTTTTGATATGCTGCAAAGTAGAACTCCTGGTTATATAGATTTCGATACAGACGTTCAAATTTATAAGCTGGGTTAATTGTTTTTTTATTCAGATTGTCTAATACTGCATTTGGATTTCTCATTGTGTCTCACACACCTTCCAATTTTGTTTTAGACCGGATAAGTTGCCCTCCTTCGCCATGTACTAGGCTTTCCCTAGCTCGGACTACTATGAAGGCTCCGTTGCCTTATTGGGTATTCAGAAGTCACACACCTTGTTAGTAACTTGGTGTCATTCTTCATAGCCAAATTCGCATGTATGCCGGTGGCATCCCAACTTAGGCAATCCCCATTTAGATAGATAAAGAATAGCTTTCATAATGTCGGATGTGACGTTCGACCTTTTTCCACTTACTGTGGCTGGGAGGGAGAGACTCACTGATAGCTTATATGTACGACCTAAACTATCCTCTTTATAACCTTGTTCCCTAGTAATGTATCAACTACCTTTCATTACTCGTATCGCTGACCACCCTTGGTCTATCATTCAAGCAGTGTAGCCTTCATCCTTATTTATGAGTTTTACCTTGCCATTCAGTCGTGATCTTAGTAGTTGACCAACTTATGACTTTATCACCATGCTGTTTTCCCCTTTAGGTTTCCCTTCTAGGTGAGGTGATTGGTAATAGGTCTTTCGTGAGCTAACCTAGATTAGTGCTATTTAATCAATTCTAAATCTACCCTTATGGGCGCACATACATCTCTATCAAGTCGTCGAAGGTTACATCTTTTTGCGGGTTGTGCAGCTTTAATAAATAGATATGTTGCTTAAGATGGTTACGCTGTGCTTGTTCAAAGAATGCATTATTGGATTCAGATAAACCTTGAATAACCATTGCGAAAACCTCTGCTACTTTATCAACTGGTCCACGCAGAATGTTTATGTTTTTTGTATCAGGGTTAGTTGGATCAATATAGTAAACAGAGCTTTCAGGAATTTTGTGTGCTTGTACTAACTTAAATACTTTTTGACATAAATCATTACTCGGTTCAATAACAGTGACACCATTTAAAAACGTCCCTTTTACTTCTTCCGTATCATAATCATTTTTTTTATAAGCATTCTCGAACTTATTAATGAAACGTACCATCCAGTGTAAATCTTGATTAATCATTGGAATGATTAAACTAGATGTTTTACCAGAACCAATTGGACCAATAATGATTCCATTTAATGTTCTATCTTTCCCTTTGATACGAACCATTTCTTTATGCTCAATATGAGGACCAATTTCTACATCAGGATATATTTGTTGTTCCTGACTATTAAACCATTTTTGTAACTTGTGGTTTTTGTACTCATATTTTTGTACCCATTTTAAAATTTCTTCCCGGTAACGAACAATATGCCCGCTATACCAAAGAGTAAACAAGATCATAAATACAGTAGGTAAAAACACAAATATCATGGTTAATGTGTGGAAATTCCCCGTTAATACATGGCCTACTGCCTGATATTCACCAAAATTAACATGCGTTGCTTTATCCGTGAAATAAGGGATAACCTTTTCATGGATAGGAGCAGTTGCAAACCATAAGAATTGGATATCAACTGCGATGTGTGAAGCAATTAGAATGAAAAGTTTCCCATTTTTCACATGTAAAGCTGGAATACGGCTGTAGAAACGAAAACTAAATTCTCCTAGAAATAAAGAGAAGAACATTAAGATAAGTGGTACATATGTAATTTCTATAGGATAAGACGGTAGTTCAAATGCATAGTATAGTAACTTTATATAGTTTATTAAACCGACTCCAAAAGAAATAATAAATGCGCTAATTAGTGTAATAGTTGTAAATAAAGGCAACCTTTGCTTAAACGTATTCATAAAGGCTCACCTATTCCTTACAGAAACAGCTGAGCTTTATGGCGGAATGTAAAACGTTCTTGTAACTCTGGATTAAATCGCTCTTTTGACTTTTCTAGAAAGAACTTTGCTGCATCTTCAGTCTGTTTTAAATATAGGTCGATACTAGCTTTTTCACAAAGCTTGTCATATTCTTCTTGAGAAAGTACAGCAATATTCACTTCTATTTTCTTAGCAGTTGCAGTTTCAATCAATACGTCGTACCAATAACAATTAGGCTTACCAGGTATTTGAATATCTTGTAGTGAAACGCTGAACTCCGCACCTTCTTCTGTAATATGTTCAAGTACTAGTTCTGGATTTGCTAATGCCTCTCTCACAGAAAGCACTCCCCCATTGGCTGTTGATGCAGTTGTAAATTGCAAATTCATTTTCATTTTCCACCTTTCTCCAAATAAAAAAAGGCAAGCGACACCCACTGTAAAAACAGCGTGTGTCGCTTGCCTTAATTCATATGTTCTGATTTGATTGTAGTTTTAATTATATGTTCAAACGTTATTCTACCACCTTAAATAATGAAAATCAATAAAATTATATAGTGTTATATAAAAAATAATAGATTAATATAACTCAACAAGTTTACGTCTTTTCGGATGAACGTTATTTGCAGTACGTACCATGATCTGTTCATCCATGTCTATATGGATACTTTTATTTTGGATTGATAGCAGTCGTACATTTTCATAAGTGTCCATCAGAAGAATATCTCTGGGCTTTTCACGTTTAGGATAGATAACTACAAGTGGAACACCGTCATCCCCTTCTCTTCTTGAAAACACGACGTCATCTAATCTAGCGATCATTCGATAATCATTTTCGTTCCCAAAAATAAAGAAGAAATCTTGTATAACGTCTTTGTCTCGCCTATAAGTTCGACGTAGACCGCCATCTATTGGCTCCTTAAATATTTGTACGTTCTCAACAAATGCATAACGCCATTCAGCATCTCCTACTGTACGTTGAGATAAAGGCACAAGAATATCTTGTTCGAAATTTTGGTTGTCATCTTTTCCAAGAATGATATCTGAAATAACGTCTCCAGCATCTTTAAGTGAGCAGACGTACATATTTAGATTAGGTATTGTCATTAAAAGTTCGTGATACTCCCTCATAGAAAATAATAGATTCTTCATACGTACGTATGGTGGTTCTGCTTCTTCTGCAAGGAACATTGATTTGTCGTACATGACAAAAATAACTGAAACATTGTCCTTCGTTTTTTGAGCATATTCTACATACTTGCCTACTTTTTCAACTAAGGTAGAATTGGTTTCTTTACACATATCCATTTCAATATAGATATTTTTATCTTGATATGAAATGTGTTCATCAGGTATCACCGGTAACTGGCCATCCTCAATTTTCATATTTTTCTTCAGGTAATAAGAGCGGATATCTAATTTATATAAAATCTCATTATTTTGTGTCTTCTCTGTAGTAGCTAGTAGAGTACGAACAAGAACCTCACGTGAACATAAAGTGTGAAGTGAATTTATACGTGAATATCTTTTTTTTGAAGCGCCAGGTGGGAGCTTCCCTATCTCTTTTAAGAATTCAATTATTTTCTCTTTCAAGGAAAATAAAGCGCGTTTTGTTATACTGTCATCCCTTTTATCTATTTTTTTAGTTAGGATAGCACCATATTGGGAGTATCGGTCGAGTTTTGTAAATACGCTTGCTTCTGAACATTCCCTCCCCTCAAATGCACTATATAACGTAGTGATTTGACGTGTTGTAAGGGCTCTTTTGTAATATAAAACTGTAAAAACAAATATGTCTGCTTCTTTTAGATGAAAATATTTTTGGGTACCTGGTCGTTTATATTTATACAGTTTTTTGAACATTATATACACCTCGTATCTTAAATTAAACTAAAACTAAATAAGTATCATTTTATATATACTAGTACATCTAAATATTGGTTGTAAAACAAGAAAAAATGAATGAGAGGATTTGCCTTCTAGAGATACCTACTCTTGTACTCCAAAGTTGGGATGATAACTTGCTTTATAAATCTGTAGAAAATTATTGATTTAATGGGATTTACGAGATTGTTCTGATTGTTAGGACGGGGTACTGCTAGATACCTAACAAGCATTCAAAAGAAAAATTACTAATAAAGTGATGTTATACCGCCCTAACAAGACGTAGATAGGAATATTAAGATTTTTATGGATTGAAATTATTCAAGAATTATAAAAAGGATTTTGATAACAAAGAGTGATTTTCTTTCCTCGTTATTAGATTATTAATTTCTTTTTTGTGATTGAGTGTCTACTTCTATTACTGGTTCAGTGCGAGATTCAATTTTTTGTAGGCTTTTCCTTTTGTGTTGAATCATCAATTTACTTAGATGAAAATTAATGTTATTTCTTTCTGAATCAACGGCATGGTATAAATACGTCCATGGGCTCTTTACCTTAATTTAGATCCCCATTCACTAAACCATAAAACTACATAATAAATTTTGAGATACCGTCTTTTGTTCATATGAAAATAATGGAGTGAAAATGTCAGAACGATCGAAGTAAACTACTCAATCATTTTAAACTACAAAGTGTTTAAAATGATTGAGTAATTTTGTGGATATGAAATTAACAATCTTCCCTAATAGATTTTTAGGAATGACTGAAATTGATAAGAAATTGGATTCACATGCAGCACCCTTGTTTTTACTGCATACACAGTTGTGCGAATTAATAAAAGAGTTAAGTTAAGTGAAGAAATGCATTAACATAACATTAACAATCCCTTTTCTAACAAGAGATGAATCATGTAAAAGCAAATTGTTAATGAAGGGAAAATGAAGTATGAATTTTTATAGAAACTTAATGGAAGCTTTTAATCAATATAAATAGATGAGTGCAATGTTAATTATTAAAATACAGAACTTTTCCCTCATTATTATATAAGCGGTACATATAATTCTTATACACACAACTTACATGTACCGCTTACTATGTAGTGTTGATGTGAAATTGATATATATAAGAATGGAATTTATTGATATATATAGTGTTTAATGTACGCTGTATATACAAAGTGTATATATAAAATGCACAAGGTTTTGGATTGATAATTTATAAGTTTTATATTAATAAAATAGAGCTATTTTTTGATATGTTCATTTCATGTAGTCATGATAGTAAATCAATCCTTGTTAAAATGTGAATTACATGAAGTGTGAGATTGATATATCATATATACGCTTTATATATACATCGTATATAAGAACCTATGTAAAATACGGATTTCTTTTATTAAGAGACTTATAAGTTCTATATATAAGTTTTATATAGAATGACTTGATATACGACGTATAATGATGTACTATGTTTCTAGGAATAATTAACCAATGCTTTAAGGGGGGGACAACTTGAACGAGGTTTTAAGTGAAAAATATCAAACAATCAAGTTTGCAGATGAAGTAGTAAACATGTTTGCTGATATTCTTGAACAAGATGAGATACTATACAGTGTATTTCTATACATAGGAAACGTAGTAAACAAACAATTTCAAGAGACAACATATATGAGGGGCATATCCATTAATGAAATAGTGGAAAATGTAGTTATAGACAGGAGAGTAAAGAAAACAAAAGGAAAATCTTATTCATTAGAAGTTGAACGTACAAATATATCAAGGCGTTCGGCTGAAATAAGTGTGAGTACATTATCATCAATGTCTTTAATTTATGAAAAGACTATGCACCCATATAAATTTTTAATCTTAACTTATAGAGGACAACAAGTACTTATTGAATTAGGAAAAAGAAAAAAAAGTGAATAAGGAGAGATAAAATAATGGCAAAGAACTTTTTGAAGAATGAAGTAGCAGTTAAAATGACGATGATTGGTTTTGGTCAAGCTGGTACTAGAATGGTAGATAAATTTGCGGAATATAAACATACAGACGGAACAGCAGTATATAACTGCTTAGCGCTAAATAGTAATGATGGGGATCTAGCCGAACTAAAAAATGTACCAAAAAGCAATCAAGTTTCACTTAAATTAGGTGGTTTAGGTAAAAACCCTGAGCGTGCGGTAAAGGTTCTTGATTCAAATGATGACGCAAAAGAAAAATTAAAAGAATTTATAACTGAACGTGTAAGACCATCTGATGAACTTGTTTTGTTTTTTGCAGGACTTGGTGGAGGCACAGGAACCTCTACAATCATTAAGGCCATTGAAGAGTTTTCGGCTTTTCATAATAAGCCAGTAATTAGACAAGAATTACAAAAAGTTGCACAGCAATACCCAATGGCTGAAATAAAAGCAAATCAAGCGAAGTTTACGAGAATCGCCTTTGAAAATGCTATTGAACGCAAAGACTTTATAAAAATGGGGATTGTTGTAACACTGCCTGTCCGAGCAGATGGGCCAGATGTATTACGACAAGTAAATAAATTTTCACAGGAGATTTGGAAATTAGCAAATGATAAATCAAAAGGTGTAGCATTTGTAGTATTTGCTGATAACCAGCACTTTTATGATGAATTTAAGAAATTAAATGAAAATGAGAAAAAAGGTATTGCCAATTCACGAGACTATGCAAATCAACGCATTAGTGAGATTATTCATGAGTTAAATACTGCTGCCAATGGATCTGGTACATCTGTAATACTTGATTCTCAAGACTTTAAACGTATTTTACTTGAGAAAACGGGCTGTTTAGTTATTAATAAGGTTTCACGCAATATGAACCAGATAGAAAATAGCCATGCAATTATAGAGATGTTCCAAGAGTCATTAAGAGGAAGCTCATTCCATCCTCCAATTGATTTGATGAAGAAAAATAACGATGGTTCTGTTGAAGCGTCAAGAGTACATCATTTTGGCATGCTGGCTATCTTAGATGAGCAAAAAAACATTGATGATTCCTTTATGGATGATGCTAAAGTAGAAGTTTCAAATAATCTACCTATAAATGGTACCGTTTTTAACGGGTATTTAGTAAGTAAGAATGATTTCTTAGGAAGTGTATATACGTTCTATAAAACTGATGCATTACCATCAAGGTTATCTAAAGGTTTAGTTGAAGAATTTAATGAGTTTAAAGAAAGACAAAGCCAAATTCAGTACACAAAGTCTCAAATTAGTACAATAGAGAATGTAGATGATGATGACGACTTAGGCTTTGCATTTGGAGATTTTATTGATATGGGTAGTGATGAAGAAAATAAAGATGCTGGAGCAAATGAAGATGATGAATTTGCGGATTTCCTAGATCCAGATAAGATGTTCGGTACTACAAAATAAAGAAAAAGTCTGGATAAAGATCCAGACTTTTTTGTTATTCCACAGTATTCATAAGAGATTTTATATAATCAATAATATTATCCTGTATGTACTGCTCAATGAAGAGTTGTTTTCTACCCAAATCTTCCTCTTTTTTAAACCACCCTACTTTTCTAGTACGCTCTTCTTCAGGTTTACTATTCCACAGGCTTTCTGCTTGTTTTCTTAATTCCTGACGTGCTCTATGCTCAATAATGAAATTATCCAGTCTATCTTGGCGTTGGCGTAATTTTATGGTTTCTACATCTTCTGGTTGTGGTAACTGTTTTAGTATATTTTCAACCCTTTCTTCATAATGAGATTCAATATGTTTTATTTTTTCTTCTAACTGCTTAGTTACCATTTTTTCGATAATTTCTGCAGCGGCTTGAAGGTTTAATTCGGTAGATACTTCATTTGTTTGATTCTCTGGTGAAACTGGTCTTAAATCAAACTGGTGTGGTAAAAGGTCAATAATGGCATCTAAAGACCATTTTTCATCTCTTTTTTGTTTTATAAATAGAGCAATTTCAAGATCTAACGTATTATAGAGTTTTTCGTTTGTGTTTTGGGTTCTTAAAGTTTCGTGAAGCCCTTTTTCCTCTAGAATGTTGAACCAATTATAAACAGTATTATGATGACGCCCGACTAGTTTAGAAAATTCAGTTATTCGCCATGCTTTTTCAAAAACAGTATCATTTAATATGTCATCATCATTAGTTTGATGGTCTTGTGATTCGTTTTTTTGGTCAATCACTGTAACTACCTCCTTAAAAATCAACTCATAAACACCCTATTTGTAATTAACATGTAAACCGAAATTGACATGTTAGGCATTAATTCGATAATAATCATGTAAATCCCTACCTGTTCAGTAATTGACATGAAATATAAAATTAACATGTAACCGAATGTTTGTTAACAAAACATTAACTGTTAACACGTAATATGCTTGATTTGTTGATATTACTGTTAACTCTAAGTGTCTAAATGGTAATGTTCTATCGATGAAAATACCTATCTTTTATGTTAGTAAGATTAATGATAGTTGCCATGAGATTAACAAATCATGTCACTTAATATTAATGATAAGGAAATATAGGTGTTTTGTAAATAAGTTATAAGGATATAATTAAAGTATACTATGGAAAAACAAACATACTAAACTAAGGAATTTAAATTAAAATGTATAAAAACTAGAGAAAAAGGTAATAATACTACTACATTAGTATTATTTGGTGAATTTAAATGTACTTAGCGATATAGGAGCAGAATCAAGATAAATAAACTGTAAGAGTTAATTCCTACTCTACGCTGCCATTAATGTGAAATGTACGAGTATTTTAATATGGTATAGGATACTTGGTTGGATTTGCATAGTTAATTTAATACTGGTAGCTTTTAAACAACTTAAAGACGTTATTTATCTAACATAAAACGCCTTGTTTTTTAATAAAGGTGAAAATCATCCGATCCAGGGGCGAATCTTGGGTTTGTATTGACATTAACATAGAATGTGACATTGATATGAAAAAAAATTACACAAGAACAGCCTCCTATCAATGTTAATGTCTTATCAACTAAAATAACCATAGGCGCCTGCTGTATCTATGGTGGTCTTCCATAAAGGGGCGCTTTCAACATAGAATGTTCAATAATCGCTTTGATTAATATATAAATAAAATAAATATATAGTGATGGATTTTATAGAACACTTTGATATGAAGGTTAAATATGCTAAAGTTTCCTTTTGATCATCTAAATAAGTCGATCAATACCTTTTCGGTGTTAATTGATTAATTATGTATGCAAATAACAAAGTGAATAAAGAGAATGAAATTAACATGTTGATTGGTTATTGAGTGATATTGTTAAGAATATCTATATTATTATCATTAACATGAAACTATAATGCTATTAACAAGAGATTGATATTTGAATACGATGCTATACTTGTTGTTAATTTTGTATCAACTAAAAGGACAACTTGTTAAGGGTTTAGTTTCATAGAGTTAAGAGTGAATTTTGAAGCTCCATCGAAGTAGTGTTTATTTAGGTGGAATATATCAAAAAAATAATTGAGATTTGTTATAGAGGTTATTAATACACTGAAGTATGTATTGGTTTATAAGTTTTATTATATTTTGTTAGCTTTTAACTATGGTGCAAGCCTGGGCAGTTTCTATAGGTATTTATAATTCTAGTCATTTAGAAATGTTTCTTATAAGGTTGTTAATGATTTCAAATGAATGTGTGTGTATACTTGTTCTCCGCTGTTAAATATTGATATGAAATCAACATTTAACAGCGGGAATTTGATTACATGTTAATGTCAGTTGATATGTTAATGTGAATGCATTCTCTGGAATAAATTTTAATTGTTTACATAACATTAATATGTGAGTTAATTATGTACTAAGTAGTTTTGAAAATCCGGCTGTATATAAAGGTTGAAAGGTTTTGGTGCAAAAACTCTAAAGTTTTTGCAAGTAATCTTCTAAACTTGGACATACTGATAGTGTTACGCTAAAAAAAGTGTGGTTGTTATGGGGAAAGTCTATTCAAATGGAAATGATAGGAAGTCGAACGCATATTATTAACAGTAAGAAGATATCTACGGTACAACTTCTAATTAAATCAATTATAGGTTTTATTTCTTATAAAATTTAAATGAGAAAATGTATTGACATTTTAATTTTATAAAGATAATCTATACATGAATATCAATTGTTTAATGGTTATATACAAATAAATAAATAAAAAAATGCTAAACGGACACACCGAAGGCGCATTACCTGCCAGCGGTGTGTCTTTTTTGTGTTTTTGGGGAGGGGAGTAAAAGAAGACTATGAATGCGCAAATGGCTTTTTCCCAACAGAACTTTAAGGTTCATGGGGTTAAGTTTTTCGATGGATTATTAAACATCGTGAAACTAGAAAATGAACGAAAAGAATTACCATCTTCAGCTTTAGCTACTTATATCTTGCTTCACTTTGAATGTAATGATATTGGTATGCTACCACGTGAATTTCAAATCATGGATCTTGCTAAGAAAAGTGGGATTCCCTACACAACAATTTATACGGGGTTTCAAGTTTGCTTGGAGCATAGGCTCGTAAAAGAGACACCTGTTGGAAATCGTACTGTATATGAGGTTGTAGATTATGCCTTGTATAACCATACTGCTGCAAAAACTACAGATATATCACTATCATATTTCCGAATTCCATTTCATCTTATTCAAACAACTATACTTAGTAGTCTTGTAAAGGCTCGTGATAACAGAGGGATTATGTTCCTATTAGAATTAATAAATACTTTTTCGAGAAAAATTGGTATGGAGCATTATAAGCACCAGATTCAAGAGTTCGAGATTACAAGAAGAATGGCTTTTTTAAAGGATAAATTGAATCGTAATGCAAAGAAGGTACGACAATACATAGAAATTTTAAAACCAATTGTGCAATTTACAGCAATTGATTCTAAGGAAAAGAAGTCTAGCGACTCTCGCATAGCGCGTGTTAGAAAACAGGTGAAGCAAGTCATCATTGAAAAGTTCAATGTGGTGTTTTCTTCAAACTGTGTAATGGAGAATGATAAAAAAGATTTACATAGGCCAGTAGCGAAATGCAGAAAGGAAGCAGTATCTCGTTTAAAGTATATGGGACAATCATTACGAAAGAAAGATCGTGAAAATATGATAATTGCATTTAAACAGGAAATTGTGGACATTGCTGCATACATGCCAACAAAGAAAAAACAAAACGAATTACTGATTACTGCAATGACTTATGCATTAGATCAGGTTGAAAATTATACGAAAGAGCAAGAAATATTCTCTATTCCTGCATTTATGCGAGTGCAATTTAGAGAATTCTGGACTGATTTTACGGAAAAAAGCTTGTCTGTAGAAGAAAAACACGATGTAATGATGAATTATTATAATCAAAATGGTGCCTATCCAGACTTCATAAAATCTTAAAAAATATAGTAAGCAGCAGCCCTTGTTAAAAAATCACATAAAAGCAAGGGTTATTTGACATGTTTTTTTATTAAGGAAATGTCTTTACCGGCGTTTTTACGTAAATATATAAACACTTTATGCTGCTTTTGGATACGATTCAATTTGTTTATAATTCGATTCAATACTTGTGATTATCTTAATACTATATATAAAAACCTGTGAATTCTTAGTAATATGATATTTAGCTTCTTAATTTGTGTTTTTTATGATTCATTACTTGTATGTAATGGGGATAGTACGATATGTAATTTGGTTTATTATAAAAGAACGTATGGTATATAAGGATTCATAAGCACTTGTATTTTCTCTTTATATTTAATAATTGAGTTTAGTTATATATGATTCTTGTATTATTTATATAAAATACTTGAATATATTTTTATTTGAAATATTGTTTTCTTTAGATTAGATACATAAAAAATAAGAAAAATATAAGTGAATATATTAGTATTAGGATTTTTTGAAACTGTTGACTTTTAAAATTCAGAGATGTATTCTAATACATGAACAACAATTTACTAAGATAAATATACAAATTAATAGATAAATTCTTTAGCTAAACGGACACACCGAAGGCACATAACCTGCCATCGGTGTGTCTTTTTTTATGTATTAATAACATTTGAAAGGGAGAAATCAGAACAGTAATTTTCTTGCACCTTGTATCAGCCTGAGTAACTGGAATGCTTAGTTCAATAAAAGCCAAATGACAAAAATTACTCCTATAACTGCTCCAGATCCCAAAAAACCTACCAACATTTTCCCCTCAGGACCATTAATAAGCTCTTTTAAAACTTCTTTTGCTATTCGCTGACCTTTACCACTTAAAACTATCGAAAGAATAAAGAATATTACCACTAATACAAATGAAGAAATTATTAACTCCATGACTTATGTACCTCCCTAATATATGTGCATTATTAATTAACCAATAATTGCCTTATAAATTATATCAGCTAGGGTACATGGAAGTACAACAAATTATTTATATAACTTATTTTATTAATCTATATATTAAAAAAAGACACCGAATAATTCCTTAGCGTACGAAATTCGCGAAATGTTGGTGCTACCCCATATATAATTCTACCTTAAATCTCAATTACCAAAATTACCAGTTCCCTTATTTTTATATTTATACTATAATTTAACTGCTAAATAGTATTAAAGGAGTTTTTAAAGAGATGGAGATGAGAGATTTACAAAAACTAATTGAATCAAAGAAACAAGAACTAATTAAACTTGTAGAGAAGTATGGGTTTACCCATAAGCAAGTTTTGTATTTAAGTCAAGACATCGATATATTAATTAATGAATGTATATATAATAATGTTAATAAAGGTGAATGAAGTTGCAGTTTACATAGGGAAAGCACCACATCGCTTAAATCTAATAAAAAGAAATGCCCCCTAAAATAAAAAAATACGCTATTCTTTCTGTAGAATCTTAGGAAAGGATGGCATTTTTTACTCTTGAGGGTAGTTAATATTTTTAAGTTGATGGGCATGTGGTGCGACCCCAAATAGGAGTAAATAAAAAGACATGCTGGATAAAACAGCACGTCTCTTTATTTATAAGTCCATTTTCTCCATAGCCATTCGATAGGCCCATATCGGAAATACTTACTCCATAGTGTGCTGAATATACATTGTACGATACAAATAAGAATCCCAAAGATACATAGTTGCCAGTATGTTACTTGTGAAATGTCCTGGAAGCACGCTGAGAGAATCACTAGCGTGAGTATACTTTGGCTAATATAGTTAGTTAAGGAAAATTTACCAATAGCCATAAAAGGTTGTAACCACCCTACATATTTTTCATTCTCACATATTAAAAGGAGAAAACATATGTAGAATATAGCGAGGGATTTTCCTCCAAATAGAATCCATAACTGGATATGGATAGAGTAATAGACATCTGTTTCTATAAAATAATAGATGATAGGGAGGGAGAGCAGACATGATAGGAATAGCGAACTCCACTGTAAAACTTGAATTTTCCCTCTGAGATCCGATATACGTCTAAAAATATTCTTCTTTCCAGCCCATAAACCTATTAAAAATAACCCAATATATTCCGGGATTCCTATTAGAAGTTGCTGAAACTCCTGAGTCATAAGAAAGAACAAACGAGCTTTTACTTGATGTAAATAATTCGAAAATAGATTCACTGTGTGATTAGTAGTGCTGCCTGTAAACATATATTGATAGTATTTTGGTATCTCTTCAGGAATAGAAGGGCTTGCATGTAAAAATAAAATAACATGTAGAGTATAACTAGCAAGTAAAAAACTACAACCTGTTATAAAAATAAGCTTAGTAGACCGCTTATAAAAGAACAATAGAACAAAACCTGCTATAGCATATGCATGTAAAATATCTCCATACCACAGAAAGATAAAGTGAATTACACCAAATAGTAATAGAATACATAACCTACGACTAAATAGTTTATATATGGGATACCCTTTTTTTTCTGTATTTCTCATAAAGATATAAAATCCCACGCCGAATAAGAATGCAAAAATGGTATAAAACTTTGATGATATTAGTAAATCTACTAGAAAACGAACTACTTTATCTATACCGGAGTAACCTGCTTGATTAAAGGAATCTAGTCCCGTCATAGTAGGTAGATTAGCAAATAGGATACATAGTATGGCCATACCCCTTATTATGTCTAAAGAATAAATACGGGCGTTTTGTTGCATGTAAATTCTCCTTTCTTACAAAGAAAAACGAGCACTATATTAACTAGCGCTCGAATTACGTCTCGCAAAGAATCCATCATATGTAGCAGCTGACACTGCTCCTTCAAGGCGTTCAACCTCTTCTCCTCTGTTATAGGCTATAACAACAGGAGTACCAGGAATGTCGAACTCTTGAAATGCACTTTGATTTTCTGGTGTAGAAATATCAATACGATAGATGGTTCTATCATGATTTTTTGACATACTATTGATATCCGGTGCAGCTTTTTTGCAATAATGACAGGTTGGTTGATAGTAATAGGCAATAAACTCTTCATGGGATTCTATTTTTTGCTTTAATTCTTTTTTTGAAATATCTTTTATATTTTTTGGTGCTCTTTCTGCATCTGCAGCAGATACAATTGCTTTTTCTGGTGTTACAGTTTCTGTTTTGACTGATTCATTCTTAGTTAAAGTAAAGATCGCGATACAAGCAACACATAAGGTTGTTAAAACTGCTCCGATTTTATACATTTTTTTCATAGTAAATTCCTCCTTAAAATAAAAAAAGGACAAGCCTCGCCCGAGTTAACTGGGCGTAAGGTTTGTCCTTCACGCTACGTACAATAGAGTATAAACAATGCTAACAAATTTTCTACTTATATATTACCATATAATCCATATAGAATGCTATATTAATTTTCATAAGTGACAAAAAAAACAAACAAAATCATTATAATTTCACGTATCAGAATAATAATAAAAAAACAAACAACATACAATAGGGGATTCTATACAGTTTATAACTATGTGTTAGTTCTACCCTAGTATTAGGGGCAAAACGTATAAAAAGACACTACTTAAAGTGTCTTTTTATACGTTGACATGCTATTTAAGAAAATGTAGTGATTAATCATAATTAATTAGATGCTTCTCAATTAATCTTAGTATAACATCAATATAGAAGATTTTAAATGCAATTCTGCATATATAGATTCTTACATATTTAATTCTACCTTAAATCTCAATTACCAAAATTACCAGTTCCCTTATTTTTATATTTATACTATAATTTAACTGCTAAATAGTATTAAAGGAGCTTTTAAAGATATGGAGATGAGAGATTTACAAAAACTAATTGAATCAAAGAAACAAGAACTAATTAAACTTGTAGAGAAGTATGGGTTTACCCATAAGCAAGTTTTGTATTTAAGTCAAGACATCGATATGTTAATTAATGAATGTATATATAATAATATTAATAAAGGTGAATGAAATTAAAGTTTACATAGGGAAAGCACCACATCGCTTAAAGCTAATAAAAAGAAATGCCCCCTAAAATAAAAAAATACGCTATTCTTTCTGTAGAATCATAGGAAAGGATGGCATTTTTTACTCTTGAGGGTAGTTAATATTTTTAAGTTGATGGGCATGTGGTAGAACCCCATGCCCATCAAGCTAACAACGTAAATTACTAGATACGAAATGATCCTTGTTTCAAAACTAGTGAGTGATGGAATATTAGGCATGCCAAAGAAGCCTACTAAAACGCAATTTTTTCACTAGGCAGCTTCTCTATGCTTCATCGTTGTTTCATACACAACCCCTAGAATATCAAAGACGGTCATCTTCTTATACCGATGACATTTACGACCGTTCTTTTTGAGCAGCTGATAAAGGCGATGCAGAATTTTCAAAAGTTCTTCTGTGCCAACGGCTATCGCTTGAAACAGTAACGGAAAGTAATCATTAATCATATAAATCGCTTTGTATTCACTCAGCTCCTGCTTTTTCTTTTCAAGCAGAAGCTGTCGCATTTGAAACATCGTAGAAGAACAGAGGAGAATGCCGATGAGTTGTCCATATAAATGGCACTCTAGGCGTTCTCTTTTAATATTTTTACATTCATCAATTTCAAAGAATGACTTCCACGTTTTAAATAAAATCTCAACCTGCCAACGAAGTGAATACAATGAATGCACGTAGTTCGTCGGTACTTCTTCTAGCGACGTGTTCGTGATATATGCATTCATGCCCATTAAACGTTTACTTTTATCCTTCATGACAATGCCTTTCTTCTTTTCACGTATCGCTTGGTTTTTCAGGCGTGTTTGCGTTTGATCATCGGTTAAACGATGGATAATGACACGTGTTGGAAGCTTCTGATTTTGGCCAATGTATGCCTCAGAGATTTCTATCGTTTCACCAGGGGTTAGACCAAACATAATTTGTGTCATATCAAGCTGGATGTATTCTGTTTGCTTTTTTAATGTCCCATTTTTGAAGTATTTTGGCTCAAGGTTCTTGATATAAATACGTGTATTCAGCTTCAACCGCGAGATATAGTAAGCCTCTTTATCATGAATGGATTGTAAGTCTCCTAAATCAAAGTAACCAAGATCACGCAAACACAAATCGCCCGCCTCTACGGTTTCAAGGCAGATGGTACCGTATGTTTTATCATTATTCTTTCCTGGTCCAAGCTGTACGTTAAGAAATTGACCACTCAGTAAATCATATTCCAATTGGATTTTCACGCCTGCCGTATTACTACTTCCACCTGAACCTTGATAGTCAGTGGCGAAATGATCAGGCAGTTGAAACACTGTCGCATCTAAAATACGGATACGATTGAAAGTAGAAATCATGTGTGCAGAAAGCGATTGATTTGTACAGAGTTTTCGTGTGAGAAGAGAAGTAAAGACTTCTCGAAGAAATGCGACAGCTGCTGTATTAAAGCGTTGATTCAGTCCTTCTGGGCTCATCAGTACCCCAGTGGAAGATTCTAATCGACTACACAATTGTGTAAGTGATGTGCTAGCTATTTCCTGACTGAGCCATACGCAAAGGGCAATGAGTTCGTTTGCTTGATACTTACTAGATCGTTGTACAAAACCAACTTGTTTGGCGATGTCTTGTAGGATTACTGGAGATAAAAAGTATTGTAGCTCTTGTGCGAAAAGATTTAGTTCATTTGAAATGATAGGATTCATCTTATTTATTTTTTCCCCGGTATCTTTTCACCTTAGCAATCGTCCCACAGGCCCTACCTTTTGGTCCACCCGCATACATGCTACACCAACGTTTACTTCCGTTCTTTGAATAATCATAAAAAACCCATTGACAATCAGGACAAGCTTTAAGACGTTGCCACTGATTTAATGCAATGCTTTCTACAATAATTGTTAGCATTTCATAAAGGAAGTCGTGTTTTTTCATTGGAGAGTATTGAATTGTATTTTGATCTATAAGGGCAACCTGAATAGGATTTCTAAGTAACCATTCGCTTAAATAACTTATATCATGATTTTCAACTGATTTTCGAATGTCATAACGAAATTGATATAGGTTATCTAAGTTCTCACTAACATCAACATTAGAAAAATTTTTCTTAATAAATGCTTCTAAGTTTTTTTCGTTTTTTAAATGATCTGTCGGTTGTCTTGTATCATTAGATATTTCCCAAGTATTTAAAAAGGTACGTATAATCTCCAACCTTCCTGGCGCTAATTGATTATGTTCCATGTTAACCACCTAACTATTTTAATGATTGACGTTTTTTCTTCGTACTGATACGATTATAACACAATGTGTAACCACTTAAATGTTTTAACAGTTAACAAAAGGAGGATTCTTACCATGACTACTCTCAAAATTCCTGTCTCCATCAGGATATTGCTTGCAGCTGTTCTATTCATGAATACGGGAAGTTTCATGATAATGCCCTTTTTCGCTATTTATTTAACAGATAGTCTACATTTTTCTCCTTTAGAATTAGGAACAGTATTGACTACAATTTTAATTTCACAACGTGGGTTATCAGTCATTACAGGATTTATCGGTGATCGAGGAAGTCATACCATACATGTATTGTTAGGTGTTATCGTAAGGGGATTAGGTTTTTGGTTATTTGTCTATGCGGAGAATTTTTGGTTTATAGTATTATCTTCTTTTTGTATTGGCCTCGGAGGAGCACTATTTGATCCCTCAGTAACAGCCTTTTTTGCTTCCCAAAAGGAAGAATTGAGAAAAAAAACGTTTACTTATTTTAATCAAATGCTGAATGCAGGAGTTATTATAGGACCAGCAATTGGAGCATTACTAGTCAAGATGAATCCCATATACCCCTTTGCCATAGCTGGTATTTCTATGATGATATTAGCATTTGCTATTTTTGTATATCGTAAACAATACCCAGAAACTATTAAGGACAATAAAAATATATTGGAAAGTGTAAAGTATGCATTTTCTAACACACTATTCTTAACTTTCATAGGTATTATGATTCTGTTTTGGATTATGTTCGCTCAATTAAATATTTCATTTCCGATTAAAGCCTATGCTTTATCTGGAAATAAAGAATTAGTAAGTTCTATTTTTATCGTAAATGGAATCTCGGGGCTAATATTCATGTTTTTCTTACGAAAATTATTTATCAAGTTGAATCCCATAATAATGGTTAAAGTAGGGGTTTTAATTATGGGAACATCTATAGCTATGATCCCTTTTATTCCGTCTATATATTGGATGCTATGTTGCATCTTCCTTTATACATTGGGGGAAACACTGGCTTTACCAGGTGGAGAAATGGCGGTAGCTCAATTTAGTACCAATAGACCTGCTGGATTATTTTTTGGAATGTTTCAAACCTCCTGGGCATTGGGAGGATCTATAGGGAATTATTTTGGTGCATGGTTAAATAAATTTAATCATACATATTGGGCGTGGTTTATTTATTTTTTAATAGGAATTCTTGCCTTCATATTATTCCACCTTATTCATAGAAAGATGGAAAATAAAAAAGAATCATTTCAACTACATGCTCATCAACAATAACTACCGTATTATAGATATAAAAATTTTGTTGATGTCATCGGTAGAATGACAGAATTATGCCCATTAAATTAACAACTTTATTCCTAGGATCCTGTCAAATTGCCATCAAGTTAAGAAGTTCATTGTTCCCCAAAACGAAAAAAATGAGTTGAATTCTCATAGACAAGTGTGGAGAGATAAAATTTTCGTTTTAGGGTTACTTCAAAATATTAGCTTGATGGGCATGTGGTAGAACCCCTAATATATAAAAAATAAGTCCTAACAATAATGTAATATTTCAACTTAAATTTCTACATTTTTTTACAAAATCACACAAAATATGGTCATCAGATGAAATCTGAGAGTGTCTTTTCATGAGAAATAATAAGATAATATTCGGATAGGAGTCCAATACATATTATTAAAATTCAGATGGTTCAAGTCGGAGGAAGGCACCTTAGGGTGTCTTTTTTATGTTTATGGATTTTTTTAGAAAATATTTGAAATATAATACAATAAATTATATTATTATGTGTGTATGACTTCTGATTTTTAATATTTCTGAAAATTAATAGGGGGAAACAATAATGAAATTAGGAAAATTAGTATTAATTGGGGCGTTAACATTTAGCGGGTTTACTGCAATAGAAATGATTAAGCCTACCTCACAAGTTACTGCAGCTTACTCAGATCCATTTAATGATGATTGGGGATTTAAAACCATTGTGGATCTGGAAAGTTCCGTGGAAAGTACATATCAACCTGATTGGAAAATTGGGGATTTAATAACTGGTGATACATTTTACTTAACACAGCACTTTGGTAGAGAACATTTTGGTGCGCAAATGAAAATTTTTAAAGTCCACACAAATGGTACCCTAGAACGATTCCAAACAATAGAACCAGAATTTCTTCCTGGAACAGAAATTTGGCAAACTCCTATCACAGATAGCTATACAAGTGGTACTTATGTAGCTGCAATTAAATATCGTGGTGAATTCACGTATTCAAATCAATTTACAATCAATTAAGGATGTAATAAATTAGAAACAGGCACTCAAAAGAGGGCTTTTATTATTTCTCAATAACCGAAATTATTTAACGTGGTAAAATAATAATTGGATTGGCATCCGATACCATATTACAATACGATGGTTCAAGTCGCAGGAAGGCACCTTAGGGTGTTTTTTTTATTTGTTATTGTTTCAATTATAAAGTGCTTAAATTCAAAAAAAGACATCAAATAAAACTTAATATAATAATCCTAATAAATTGATAATATCAATAACTTTCTTATCTTCTATTCTACAATAAAGCCTTGTACCCTTGCGCTCGCTAATTACAATATTACCTATAGTTAGTTTGCGTAAGTGTTGTAAAATCATAGGTTCCGAAATATGCGTCGCAGCACTCAACTGAGAAACTGTTAAAGTCCCACTTACAACCAATTCACGTACAATTAATAAACGACTTAAACTACCTAATAACTCTAAGATTTCAGCACCACTTACATAATAATTAGAATCCATGTTGAAATCACCAGACATACTATTCATCTCCCTAATATCAATACGAATATTGAATATTTTAACATAAAAATGAAAATTAACCTCCTGATATTTCCTATTAAAATGTAAAAATTTCAAGTTTGGGTGGTTTAAGTGAGATGAAGGCACCTTAAAGTGTCATTTTTTAGTGGACAAAACAATATAAATTGTATTATAAAAATAAAAGGATAAATGGAAAAGTAAGTGAATATCATAATTAATTTTGAACCGTTTAACCCAACTATAAATGCCATAGCGATCAAACTTGCTATGGTACTGTTTATACTGTTATTCTTAGCATTGCTTGTCAAAGTGATACTTATGAAATTTATGAAAGAATTGATTGCTGGCAGACTAGCATATCTATCTTGTTTATTTTTTATGTACTATGTATTTAAATTTGTTACAGAGTAGAAAGGCACATTAAGGTCTCTTTTCTTTTATGTAATAATGCATAGAATATTAAATTTAATAGATATTATGATATACTCTCAAGGTGTGATACATAATTTCTTTAAATTAGAAAACTAAACCTTATCTACCCAATTGTGGGGGACGCCTTATGGCGTCTTTTTTTTAGGACCTGCTCAATTCAGGCATAAAAACATAAGGTAAAGTGAACCCGTTAAAATACATGGAATGAACCCTAGTTTCACCCTCTTATCTAAAGGAGGAACTATTGTTATGGGCTATGGTGGTAGTTGCGGCGAAGGCTGCGGTTTTGGTGGCGGATTTGCTTTACTCGTTGTACTCTTTATACTATTAATCATTATCGGATGCAGTTGCTTCTGCTAAAAAAATATAGGAAAAGACACTCTTAAAGGAGTGTCTTTTCTATTCTCTTTAAAGAACTTATATTGACCTCGTAATTATTCCCATATGGTCTAAGCGATGGAATTTCTGCCTTTGGCCCGTAAAATAATAGTTTTAAATCATCATCTTTGTACTGAACTACGAAGAAATCATCGAATTGGTAGAATGTATTTTGATTGATCGTGATAAAACCTTTTCCTTGGGCAGTTGTTTTAAAACTTATTCTTCTCCCATCTTTGATGACATCATATCCATGCTGATTAGTCATTTTGGATAGCTCGTCATTCGTATAAAGAACACAAAAGAATTCACCTAGACGACCTATAAGATGTCTTAATTCGGTTGCTTTCCATCCAAGGACATTTATTTCATATCGTAAAACTTCAAAATATGATTCATATAACTTTTGGATTTGCGAGATTCCTATAGCACTTTTACCATTGTAAGGAATAAGTTATCCATTGACCTTTTACTTTTATATAGGTTTCATCGACTCTCCAAGAGTCATTTGTTTGAGGTGACGACGGATTCGTTTGTCCAATTCAATACTGATGAACCCAACGCATAATCGTTGTATGAAAAATAAATAAAAGAACCCGTTAGTCATAAACGGATTATTTCCACAAGATTCACAAAGAATACAAGGTAACTGGTCCAGAGAAACCTATGAAATTCCATGTGATATTACTATATGTAAAGTGGATAAAACGGTTAATGGAAATTAAACAAAATTCTTATTTAACAACAAATAAAAAGAGCACATTTTTATATGCACTCTTAGTAAGATAGGTGAATGTCTCATGAGATATAAAAAATTCAAAAAATCGTAATCAGATTTTCATGAGTGAATTTTTTATATTGTATTTGTTACTTGGAGTTATTGAGCCTGTCACTATAAAAATAAAGAGCGCTTTTTAAGGCGCCCTATGACCAAGACTCATATCGAAAAGCCTATCATGATTAATGTATGTGCAGTTTTTTAATAAAATCCTTATTTGAACGTAAAAAGCCCTAGAGGGGACTAGGGTCTTTTACATAATAAATCTTTCTGTTTTTAAAAGGACTTACTGAAGATAACACATGAATGTTTCATAAATGTATCAAAAAAATGAACAAAATCTTTATTTCATAACAAGCGAAAAAGAGCACACATATAAGTATGCTCTTTGACAAGAAAGGTAGATTTCTATGAGTGGAAAGTCTCCATACAATAACATATGCTTGTCCAGTTAAAAGGCGAAAAAATTTAACAAATCGTTATTTAGTAGCAAATGAAAAGAGCACACTAATAAGTATGCTCCTTGAAAGGTAGATTGCTATGCTTGGAAGGTCTCCATACAATAACATATGCTTGTCTAGTTTAAGTGTGAAAGGTTTTTAACCAAAAAGCTATTTAAATAAAAGAACCCCCGTTTGTCTGCGGGGATTCTAAGGGTAATCGTCAAGTAATGACGTACTCGACTAATTAACCATATCATGAATTTTTTGGTAAAAATAGTGGTAAATGTGTCCAAATGAATGGGGCATTATTTTGAACAAAAACACTATTTGATTTCAAATGAAAAACAGCTAGCAAAAGCTAACTGCTCAGTCTTGAAGGAAGTCTCGATTAGTAAGGTTACACACAAGAGATTTCCGGCTGTTTAACAGCCTATCTGTATTATTGACGGAATATTAAGTTTTATTCAGGGGAGATTATATTTTACAAATTAGATTATGATAGTCGATATTCTCCATATTGACCAGAAAAGAACCAAAAATTCTATTGAAATTCCAAGTCTTCTTTTCCTAGTTTTTTGAAATTCTTTTATTAAATAGCCAACAGCACTAATTGCTATAAGAATGAAAAGAATAAGTTCTAGTGTAACTGGCATTTGATTTACTTCTAATAAATTAAATTAATTTAATATATAAAGATTATGATATATTTTTGTAGTTAGTGGCGAAAAATTAAACAAAACCATCTCTTTACGAAAAAGGTCCTGTTGTCTCCAACAGAACCTTTCCTAAAATGGCAAAGAGTAACTCTTACCTTACTCTTTGTTCATATACTACAGGAGTTTTAATGAAAATCCAAGGCTCCTTATATTGAGAAATAAGGAAGAATCATTATAAAGAATCTTATATTTGTTATAAATATAAGAGCAGTTAGCAAAAACTAACTGCTCATCTCCAAGGGGGAACAAGGCGAAAATCTAATGTCATCTATATTATTGACGTAATATTTAGTTTTATTCAAGGGGAGAGAAGTAGGATATTAACATGGATATGCGCAAATTCATATCCTGTAAGTAATAAATTAATGACGGGGTAGATTGAGAATGGATGATCCGATTAAGGAGATAGCTAGCGCTTGGTTTGTTGCAGTAGGGACAATTATTGCTGCGATTGGGAGTACACCTTTAAAAAGATTGAACAGCGAATTAAGCAAAGACTTGAACATATGGGGGAATGTATTACAGGCAACGGGGAACGGTCTGGAAGCTGATGGACAAGGAGAAATATCCCTTGAATTGATTGGGAACGAAATCCAATCAATTGGTAATATAACGGTTCTAACAGGACTCATTATAGACTTTGAAGATGAAACACAAAAAAAATTAGTAATTGCAGGGAATTGGATACAAGCATTAGGTGGTGTTACATCAATAGGTGGGGAAATAGAGGATAGTTCAAATATAGATGAATCGTATAACATTGTCGGGAATATGTTACAAGCGACTGGGGATTCATTACAGGCAATAGGTGGGATATAGGAATTGAAAGCTAGTCGGGATAAAGTGGAGGGAATTTCGGAAGGTGATGAGGAGGATGGACAACTTATAGTGATTACGGGGAGTTGGGTCCAAGCAGTCGGTTCAGTAGTTTCATTAATTGGTCAAATAAGAGAAGAAAGCCAAGAGATAGAAGAAAATAATTCATAGAGAACTTAATAAAATAATCCTTTGTGCGACACGTTTCCTCATAAGTGTGCAAACACGAAGTAGGAGGGTTATTAATTTGATAACAACAACTGTTTGACTGAAAGTAGGAATGAAAGCCGTCAGGTTGAGCTGAAACTACTTATCTAATACTCCTACATGCAAGGCGTGATAGTAGTCACAAATTGTATGAAGCTAGGTGAAGTCGGCTGAACAAAACCTAAGTGAGAAATCATATGGTAATGGATAGGTCGGGATGCTACAAAATATCTATGGTGAGAATGTCTAAAATAACGGACTGGCGAACTTGCGAATGTACGGGTCTAAATTATTAATACAATAGAAATTTGTATGTCGTCAATGATGACGTTATCTACCGAAAAGTAAGAGTAAAGGATACGAAATTCGGAACATCTAACGATGAGGGTGTAAAGATAACAGGCTTAAAGCAAGCACCTAAGGATATATGTATAGCTAAGTCAATCGGAACGTGGTAAGCAAGAAACTGTCACCAACGCCTACTAGCGGACAGATGCATATAAGGTTCTAACGAACCGAAATTGCTTCATTCTTGTGAAGGTGGGGACAAAGTACCGACGAAGCATGTAACGAATGTGGAGGGATAGTCCCTAGTCTTGTTCTTTGAAAACTAAATTAACTAGATGTAACTCACAGGATCGAGTAAGATGATGGGACTTTTCGTAAGAAAGGGGAAATAATACATCGGTGAGTACAACATTACGACATGCAGAATATTACGATATACAAAAAGTGTTCGATGATTTATACCAACGTAGTGAAAATAACGCTACTAAAGGTGTAAATCTATATAAATACATCATATCAAAAGAAAATATTCTATTGGCATATAGAAGTATAAAGGCTAACAGTGGTTCTAAAACTGAAGGAACAGATGGTATTACAATCGACCATTATAAAATGGAAGATGTAAATTCCTTCGTTGACGATATTAGAAAAACTCTCACAAATTACAAACCAAATACGGTACGTAGGGTAGAAATACCTAAACCTAATGGGAAGAAACGCCCATTAGGAATCCCTACAATGAGAGATAGATTGATTCACGCTACAAATGACGAGACGATTAGAACATATATGAGAATTCTTCAATTGAACGATAAACAATTGAAGAAAATAAACAAACTCCGTAAAGCTTGTAATCTAGTTACTTTAGTATAAAAGGATAAGATGGGGCGCTGTATGCGATGAAAGTCGCACGTACAGTGCTAAGCGGGGGAAAAGATGGAGATAACTTCAAAGTCTTACCTATCGCAACTATTAGAAAGTGAGATTAGCAGTTGATTAAAAAGAAAAAGACTAAACCTCTTAAAAATAAACAAAAAGTGAAAGTACAGAAAAAGAGGAAACCGAAGATTAAGAGCAAGCCGATCATGATTGATGGTATATAGTTTGATTCTAAAACTGAGTCGGAGTATTACATGTACTTAAAAGGCAAGGGTGAAGTCACTTGTATAGAGTGCCACCCTAGCTATACATTAATCCCTTCTTTTGAGATTAAGAGCAGTATAACAAAGTCAGGGAAGTCGAAAAAGGCAGCTATGAAGTTTACAACGGACTTTAAAATAACGTACTCAGATGGGCGTGTAGAAGTGGTTGATGTGAAAGGAAGTAAACGAGCTATCAATGAAGGATTTCCGTTACTTAAGAAGTTAGGTGAACGGACAAGATCATAAAGGGGTGAGTGTTATAAAAAGATACGAAGGTACACGAAAATATATGTTGTTTCGAAAAGAACCAGGGTTTGGAGATAATCAAAAAGTTTGGTTGTTTGATGTATTTGTGTATCAGGGTTTAATGGATCATTTAAATGATGGGTGGCAGTTTAGTAGTGGAATTACAACTAAGAAGAAAATAGCTTAATGGATAGCGGAACAATGACTAACAGTGTGGAGGGGGCTGTATTGTAGTCATCGTTCCCTTATTCAACAATGAGATAGTAAAATTTCACGTATCTTATGTGATGTTAAAAAGAGAAATTCAGAAATAGGGGGATTCCTTCATGGAAAGGCAATTAACTTTATTACCAGCGATCGATGATAAGAAAGTACAAAAAGAAGTAGTGAGCGTATTAAAGGAATACAGAGCACTCAAGATGCGATTCAATAATGAAGTGGAACAAGAAGGAATCAGATTGTTTCCAGAGATACGAAATTCAAGAAGAATAAGCGAATTAAAGGTAAAACAGATGGAGAAGACTTTGGAGCATATCTTAGATAAGGAAGAAAGAGACATTATTACAATGAAGTTCTTAACGAATGAAAGAGTAAAAGATTCAGATGTTTATCATGACCTACTACTCAAGAAGACTTACTTCTATGAGAAGAAGCAAAGTGCAGTGAAACTGATTGCTACAGCATTAGGGATTATCTAAAAAACGCGAACAAAAGGCGAACTTTTTTGGGGACTAAATAAAATGCCGGAAATTATAAGCTATTCCTATAAACAGTTCTTTGAAAAGAGAATACGTTTTGGGGATAGCGTTCCCATTATAATAACGTTACTCGGTGACGCGGAGGCTAGAGGGGATAAGAGCTTCCCGAAATTATTTATATTTTACTTCTTATTGAGTGTATAAGCGTTCCACCTTTCGTTTGTAGGCTCATAGGTAGTAAAACCACGCCTGTCATGTGGATTTCTTGATTTCTATGTTAAAACTAGATCGGCACCAATTGGATATGATGGTTTGATTGAATGAACTGCATGTCATAAAAGAAGGAAAGTATAAATTATATTAGTAATTGCTACCGACAATCACCGATATAAGTCAGGCTGTTCTTCTTAAACGATTAACCGAGCAGAGAGCTTCCGCTCTTTGTTTGAGCCAATACAGCTGAACATTCCCCTCAGTTTTATGTGTTGGTTCAAACAAGGCGTAGGAAGAAACATATGCGTCTGGATATAAATCTTTTATAATTCGACATTGGCGAAAATGACATTAAGTAGCCGACTCTACGGAGTATAAACGAGAAGACTGAGAGTATCTAGAATAGCAGAGGCTTGAAGAGATACTTATTGCCATTTGTTCTCTCTCTTCCCCTTCAGGAGCTGTCACTTCGGTGATGGCTTTTTGTTTTGTAGGATATTCTTCTTTTCTGTCGAATAGATAGATTGGGAGAGGTGGGGAATAAGTAAATGAAAAAATTTATAATAAGCATAGAAGCAGTCGATGGTAAACAACACGAATTTGAAATTGAGTATAAAAAGACAGTAACAGTTGCTGCTATAGAAAATTCTATACAAGCAAGAGAAGCTAGATTCTTCAGATTTGGAGATCGTATGGTTAATTTGGACAATGTATTCTCTTTAGTGGTAAAAGAGAAGAAGGATTAAATACAAAAAAAGCATCCAAAACGGGTGCTTTTTTCTTTGTTATATAGAAATTACACATTAACCATTAAGCATATTAGGGAATATCAAGCATAGAATGATATTGACACACCACGATTTCAAGTTTATTGCTGCGTTTTAGTGTTACCTCTATGTTCACGAAAGGGCACCTGGATAAGGTGCCTTTTTGATGAACTATTTTGATAAAGAAATCATATAGTATAGTGTAGGACAAGTTAACCGCTTATATCCTATTCAATGCTCATCGAGAAGTCCATTCACATATTTTAGCATCTACTGACGTGGGTGCTCTTTTTTATTGAGCAAAATGTACATTTAAATAGAAGGTTAATGGTGGGTGTAACATTAGAGGAATTAGAAAAGTGTTTTAATGAAGCTGTAAATGAAGAAGCAGAGTATGTAGCTGTTCAGATTGAAATGGATGGATTTCCTAGCGATGAAGTAATTATTAACGACAAACATAACATTGATTCTAAACTAGCTTATTATAAGAAAACGTACAATGAAGATTTAGAACATAGATACACTCCAGGAATTTGTATTGTAGGTTTTGCGTATGGTTATTAGTTCTCAGGAATCCTACGTGAATTAGGATTGTTGGTGAAGTAGTGATTAAACCAATAGCAATTATCGTAGGCGCTGCCGTCTTGTTTGTTGTTAAGGGGATGATAAGGGGTGAGGGGAATGTGGGGTCCAACAAGTTTTAAGGATGTTTTAGAGATTATTTGGTACTACAAGTGGGAGTTTTTCAAAGCACTACTTCCTATAGGGATTCCAGTATTTTCACTTGGATTAGGAACGGGTTGGCTGGTTCTGGTGCAAAAAATCTATAAAACTTGGACATACTGATATTACTACTCTAGAAAAGGTGTGTGATCAGTATGAAAAAGGAAAATTTGTTCAAATGGAAGCATTATCAGCCTGATATAATTTTGTTAACGGTAAGATGGTACCTACGGTATAACCTCAGTTTTCGTGATTTGGTGGAAATGATGAAGGAACGGGGCTTATCTATTTCTCATACCACGATTATGCGTTGGGTTCATCAGTATGGCCCGGAATTGGACAAACGAATTCGTCGTCACCTTAAGCAAACCAATGATTCTTGGAGAGTTGATGAAACATATATAAAAGTTAAAGGGCAATGGATGTACCTGTACCGTGCTGTTGATTCGAAAGGAAACACAATCGATTTTTGTCTAAGCAAAACAAGAGACCGAAAGGCTGCAAAGCGCTTTTTCAAGAAAGCTTTGCGGTCTTTTCATGTATCAAAGCCACGTGTGATAACAGTCGATAAGAATCCGGCTTATCCAATAGAAATTGAACTGTTGAAAAAAGAAAAAAGCATACCTGATGGTATGCAACTTAGACAACAAAAGTACTTGAATAATATAGTAGAACAAGATCATCGCTTTATAAAGAAGCATATCCGTTCTATGCTAGGGCTCAAATCTTTTGACACAGCTATATCCATTCTTTCTGGAGTAGAAGCCATGCATATGATTAAAAAAGAACAGATTAATTTACGGAACTAGTCTATCCAAAATCAGAAAGAATTCGTCCATCAATTGTTTGGACTTGTAGCATAAGATACGATTCCGTTAGGAATATATATGCTTTATTCTCTTTTACTTTATTTTTGCACCAGAACCTAAAAGAATCAATGGGAAAATCAGAACTATTTGAGAAAGAAAAAATAAAAAAAAGAAGTGACTGTTTTGACAGAATTGAGAGAGTCATAATGGTACATCAAAACTTCATGAAGAGAAGAAGTGCACCTATTATCATATAGAATTTGTTGTGAAAGATGAAAGAAACAAGCATGCAATAATGATGAAGTATGGCATTATATATATTTCTTATTATTCGATAGGATGATGTTATCTGCATTACTAATATTGATAGATGGTGACCCCTACTAGCAAGCTAAGGTTTTGAAGTACCCCCTAAATGAAAACTTTCTTTCTCTACAGGTAGATATTTTGAGAAAATAGCTCATTTTTTTGTTTTTGGGTGCTTACTTTTCTTAAGTTGATGGGCATGGGGATAGTCCTTCTTGGCACAATCTCGTTTGTCAGTCTTCTTGGTACTCTTCAGCTAAGTGAGATGGATATGATGAAATAGGAGGACCAATTTTAAAGTAGGATAAGCTAGTTTTTGAAATCGGTATACAGTTCTTTAATAGATACAGTTTTTGTAACATGTCTTTATCTATTGGGTGAAGCATGCGATCTGTCATAATGAAATAATTGTGATGATAGATAAATACTTTCCCTTCAGGTAGAATCGTGTAATTAGATAATTTCGGGTAAATAAGTGGTCCATCTGAAAATTCATCTAAACTACGTTGCGAAACTTTAATAATTTCTTGAGCTGAAAATTTAAACTTGCGAAATGCTGTAGTGTTAATAAATGGACGTTTTTGATTATTTTCTATATAAAATAATTCTCCTTTTTCATTTTTTACAACACGTAAATTTGGAATGGGTTCTGTAAGAGATATAGGTGGTCCTTCTGTGTATTTGTAAATAAATGGTTCAGGTATTGGGACAATTTGATTTTCATTATATTTGAAGTAAGAAAGCATTTCTTTTGATATGGGCCTACGTTTATAATTATCAACTAAAAATACGTCACCTTGTGAATTTCTAAGCAATATACCATTTAAATCTTTAGATGGGAGGTTGGCATATAGATTTTGGAAGGAAAAAGGTGTTTTGAAAGTAATATCGAGCACTTTGTTAATAGGATAGAAAGGTTGGAATGTATTTAGACGTTTCCAAAACATTGCATCTCCGTTAAACCAATATAGAGGATCGGTCTCCCAATAATTACTGTATTTTTGATAAACCTTTAATAAAATTCTTCTTGTATGCATAACTGAACAGTGATCCACAACATTTGCAGCTGTATATAAAATTTCCGAGGCTTTCCTTACATATTCATGAGTAGGTTGTAGATTATAATCAACACATTTTACGTGCTGAGAAGAATACACCACATCTATTTCAGGACTTTTTTGTAAGAAAGATAACATTTCAGCTAATCTATTTGGAACGTACATAGTATCATCGGTTAAATAGCAAATATAATCTCCGCATGTTAATGGAAGCGCCTCATTAATGAGCGTTGCATATCTTGTGGTTTTATATCTTTCATTACCTAGTATAAAACTATTCTTATAATAAATTCGAGGGTCATCTAAATACTTTTTTATGATATTTATAGTATCTGGATAAGAGTTATCATCCATAATAAAAAGTTCCCACTCTTTAAAAGTTTGCATCTGAACACTTTCAATAACTTGATTAATTAAAGAAGGTTTATTATAGCTAGTGAGGATAATTGAAATTAGGGGTTTCAAATTTGTCACCTCTTGTGAGAATTTTGAATAGCTTAATATTTTCAGGTGGATATTAATTGAATCTTTGGAGTTAGTTGTTTCTATCTATTGATATTTTCTTTTTTGTATTTAAATAGTTTATTACTTGTTCATAGATATGGTATAGACTATAGCGGATTATAAAAAAGACGCATGGGTAAATAAAATAGCTACTTTATCATTTTATTACATATATAAATCTTTTTTAAGATTATTGGAACGGTTCGTCCTTTCTCTTTATATAATAACGTAACTATTTTTTATTTAATGATAAGGAGGAGAGTAATATTTGCCTAAAATTACAGTTATTATGACGAGTTATAATAAGCCCACATTTGTAGAAAAATCGATATTAAGTGTATTAAACCAAACTTTCCAAGATTTTGAACTTTTTATTATGGATGATGATTCTAACGAATTGACTCAGAAAGTGATTCAACCATTCATAAACAAGAAAAATGTACACTTTTATAAAAGTAATGTAGCCCATATTTCTGAACGAACAAAAAAAGTCAGATATGCTGCTTTAATTAACGAGGCACTTAAACATGCAAAAGGGGAGTATATTACTTATATTACAGATGATAATCAATACGAAAAAGAGCGACTTAAAATGATGTCTAGTTATCTTGATGAGAATAAAGATGTTCAAATTGTATATTCTGCATCAAAAACGATCCATCTAGATGAATCAGATTTACCTATCAAAACTGTTGAAAGGCCTGCAAAAAAAGTCACTAATAATGCGCCATGCGCAATTGATCATTGTTCTATAATGCATAGAGCATCTGTTTTGCCGATTCTTGAAAAAAGGTGGAGTACTTACTGGGATGAAGACCCTCAGTTTTATCGTATAGGAGATGCACGCTTTTTTTGGAGATTAAATCATTATTGGGATTTTTATCCTTTAGATGAAATTTTAGATATCAATTATATTACTTCACATTCAATACATGCGCAGTTATTTGCGGAAGAAAAAAATGAATTTGTACAATTATTACCATCACAAAGAACATGTAAAGAATTAAGAGAAGACTTAAGAAAAAAAGAGGGTGAAATATTGAGTGACATCTATTTGAAAAATTACTGGTTATTAAATCTAGAATATATAAATGTTTTTTCTGAATTAAAGCATTATAATGTTCCTTTACCATTACTGAGTAATTTCTATCAATATTTGGACGAAGATGTAAAAAATAAAATGAAAGAAAAAGATTTTTATAAACAACTGTCAATTGAACCTATAGAGGAAACACAGTTGCAGTTAGAGTTTGAAAAAAGAATGTCTTCATTTCAATCAAAGATAAAAAGAATAAATCAAAATGGAGTGATTCTCCTGAATTCAGATTATCTCCGTTTTTCAGTAAGTAATTTTACTCACTTTAATCCAAATCATACAAAGATATTAACTAGATCAAAAAAGACAGAACTTTATGGTCTTCCTACAATTTGTGCACCAGATTATATAAATAAAGCCCCTAATACTGCACATGTTTTCATCGAAAAGGCTAAGAAAATATATTCAAAGTTTAATAAACATCCACTATTTTCAAACATGTTTTTTCAAAAAAAATTACTCAGCGACCTCCCTATTATGATTGAGAAACTTAATATGGCTTATTTCATTTTTAAGGAACAAGTTATTTCTGGTGTGATTGTTGGCACAACGGAGGATATAGCAAGCAGAGCTCTTACTTTTCTATCTAAAAGTGAAGGGATACCGAGTTATTGTCTTCAGCATGGTGCGATAATGGGTGAAGAAGCATACTTTCCAGTTTTCGCTACAAAACAGGTTGTATATGGAAGATATGAACGAGATTGGTACCTTCAAAAAGGGGTCAGTGAATCTCAAATTGAGATTATAGGGCATCCCAGATATGATGATATCTTCGATAGGGTATATATGGATAAAAAGAATCTTTTTAAACAATTAAAAATAGACCCCTCTACAAAAGTGGTTTTTATTGCAACCCAGCCATTTAAAACTTCATTTTATATCGAATTGACAGAAAAACTAGTTAAAAACAAAAATATCACAGTTATTATAAAGCCTCATCCTTGGGAAAAAGGGCGTAACCTAGTGGGAGAATATGTTCGGTTAAGTAACGTATATCCTAATGTTAAATATATAACAAATGAAGTGAACATGTATGATGTTATTTTACATGCGAATCTTGTGGTTATTTCTAATTCAACAGTTGGGTTAGAGGCAATGTTATTAGATATACCTGTAGTTGTTTATAAATCGTTATTAGAGGATAGAGATTATAAGTATTATGATAAATTAGATTGGCTTGTAAATCACTCTATTGAAGATATGGTGGGCACGATTGAAAAGGTCCTAAACGATTCTTTGCAGTCAAGTCTAGCAAAAGAATTAAGACAACAATTTATTAGTGAAAATTATCCACAAGAAGTAAGCACCAAAAAGTTGCAAGGCTTAATTCAAAGCGCACAAGGATAAACATTATTTTAAAAAGAGGAGGTATTCATATCTATGTTTTTTAAAAATAAAAACGTTTTAATTATTGGTGGAACAGGAACAATTGGAAAAAGCATTCTTTCTAATGTTTTAGAGGGAAAGCCAAAAGTTATAAGAATTTTTAGTAGAAGTGAATATAATCAATTTGTATTACAAGAAGAGTTTAGAGGTAAAAATCAAAATATTCGCTATTTAATTGGGGATATTCGAAATTATGATCGCCTATATAGCGCAATGGAAAATATTGATTATGTGTTCCATGTTGCGGCGATGAAGCATGTTTCATTTTGTGAATATAATCCGTTTGAAGCGGTATTGACCAACATTTTTGGAACACAAAATGTAATAAAAGCAGCAATTGCCCAGAAAGTAAAAAAGGTGATTTTCACAAGCTCTGATAAAGCAATTTCACCAACAAATAATTACGGTGCAACAAAACTAACAGCTGAAAGATTGATAACATCAGCGGAATATTCAAAAGGATCTAGTGAAACAATATTTGCAAGTGTACGTTTCGGAAATGTTATGGGATCGAGAGGTTCTGTTATTCCCTTATTTGAAAATCAAATTAAAGAAAATCACAAAATAACTGTAACTGATCTTAGTATGAGCAGATTTATGATGACACTGAAACAAGCAACGATGTTAACCATTGAAGCAATGAAAATAGCAAAGGGCGGTGAAACTTTCATATTGAAAATGCCAGTTATTTCATTAAAAGATTTAAGTGAAGTGATGATAGAAGAAGTTACAAAGTTGTATAGTTTGTCCAAAGATAGTATTAAGATTGAAGAAATTGGATTAAAACCTGGTGAAAAAATGTATGAAGAACTTATGACACATGATGAATCTTTACAGGCTTTTGAATTACCGGATATGTTTATCATACCAAGTCCACTAAAAAAAGGTGCTCAATATGAAAATGCCAATAGAGCGAAGCCAGGATTTTATCGCTCAGATCATCAAGATGCGATTTCAAAAGAAGAACTTAGAAATTTGATTATAAACCAGCAATTACTAACAGGAGGGGAGAAACTATGAAAATATTAGTAACTGGTGGTGCAGGATTTATTGGTAGGTGGGTTGTAAATCGATTATTGCAAGATAAGCATGAAGTATGGATATTAGACAATTTAGCGAATTCAACTACAGCAAATATTATCGAGTTCGTTCATGATTTAAACTTGAAGCAATGTATACAAGGAGATATTAAAGATAAAAAATTGGTGGACCAATTATTTAAAGATCATTCATTTGACCTTTGTTATCACCTAGCAGCAAGTATCAATGTTCAAGATAGTATAGATGATGCCAGAACAACTTTTGAAAATGATACAATAGGTACTTTTAATTTGTTAGAACAATGTCTTAAGTATCATGTCAAAATGGTCTTTATGAGTACTTGTATGGTATATGATAAAGCTACTAATATACAAGGGATATCAGAATTAGACCCGATTAAACCAGCTTCTCCATATGCTGGATCAAAAATCGCTGCTGAAAACATGGTTTTATCTTACTATTATGCTTATAAGCTTCCAGTTGTGGTAATTCGTCCATTTAATACGTACGGACCATTCCAGAAAACTGGAGGTGAAGGTGGGGTTGTTGCCATTTTTATAAATAATAAATTAGATAAAATACCAGTAAATATTTATGGAGATGGGAAACAAACGAGAGACCTTTTATATGTTGAAGATTGTGCAGATTTCGTTGTGAAAGCAGGCTATTCTTCTAAAGCAAATGGTCATATTATCAACGCAGGAACAGGACAAGATATATCAATTAATAAATTAGCAGAATTGATTTCGGGAAATAAAGTAAGTATTCAACATGTAACTCATATCCATCCACAAAGTGAAATTCAAAAATTATTATGTAACTATGAAAAAGCAAAAACAATATTAAATTGGGAACCGAAAGTTTCTTTAGAAGATGGAGTTATTAAAACAGAAGAGTGGATTAAATCTTTAAAAATTAACCCTAAGGAGAAAGAATAATGGCCAGGGAAATTCTCGGTATACATGGGGGAAATCCTGTTAGAGGAACATATTTGCCTTATGGTCAACAACAAATTGATGACCATGATATTCAGGCAGTTATAGATATATTAAAAGGAGACTTTTTAACGACAGGACCAACGATTCAACAGTTTGAGGAGGCTATAGCAAAATATGTTGGGGCAAAATACGCTGTTTCTTTTTCAAGTGGTACAGCTGCTTTGCATGCTGCCTGCTATGCAGCTGGAATCACAGAGGGAGACGAAGTAATTACAACCTCAATGACATTTGTAGCAAGTGCAAATTGTATTTTATACCAGGGTGGAAAGCCAGTTTTCGCTGATATAGACTATGAAACATACAATATCAGTACTAGGTCTATAGAGGAAAAGATTACAAACAAAACAAAGGCTATTATTCCCGTACACTTTACTGGGCAGCCTGTAGAATTAGATAAAATAAAAAAAATAGCAAATGAGAATAACTTGATTATCATTGAAGATGCAGCACATGCATTAGGAGCCACTTATAAAAACCAAAAGATTGGTTCAATTGGGGATATGACAATGTTTAGCTTTCATCCTGTGAAACATATTACAACAGGAGAGGGTGGAGTAATTACTACAAATAATACTTTGCTTTATGAAAAGCTTGTTCAATTTCGTACACATGGAATTGAAAGGAATCCTCAAAAACTTCTTGATAATCATGGGCCTTGGTATTATGAAATGCAATTTTTGGGTTACAACTACAGGATGACTGATATACAGGCTGCTCTTGGCTTATCACAGTTAAGTAAATTAGATTCTTTTATTAAGATTAGAAAGAAATATGTAGACATTTATAATAAAGAATTTAATAGTTTACCTGAAATCATCATACCAAAGCAATTGCCCCAAACCCACTCAAGTTGGCACCTTTATATCATTCGGTTAAATACTAAATTATTAAAGGGTAATCGAAAAGAAATTTATGAGGCATTACAAAAAGAAAATATTGGTGTGAATGTGCACTATATACCCGTACATTTACAACCGTTTTATCAAAATTTGGGTTATAGAAAAGGCCTTTGTCCACAAGCCGAAAATTTATATGAGGAAATTATTACACTTCCTCTATTTCCTAAAATGACAAAAGGTGATGTAGGGGATGTAATAAAAGCAGTAAGAAAAGTTCTTTCGTTTTATAGAGTTGCTAAACATTAAATGAAAGGGGTGTTATTAGAATTGCGAAACAAAAAGTTGTTAAGAGCAGTAACAAAAGTTGATATAAAAAAAGGAGAAATCATTACAGCTAATAAAGTTGATATGGAACTAGGTATCGTTGAAAATGCACTGAACCAGCTTCAGTTTGAGGAATTATTACCTCAAGTAGCTTTATATAATTTGCAAGCAGGAACTCCATTAACGAAAGAGGTTATTGAACCTCCTAAAGTAGTAATTATTGTACTTTGTAGGTTAAAATCTACTAGGTTACCTTTAAAGGCAATATTGCCAATACATGGAGTTCCTTCCATTGAACGATGTCTTATAAATACATTAGCTATTCCAGGGAAACACCAGGTCATACTTGCTACTTCAGATATTGCACAAGATGATCCTTTGGAAAAATTTGATTTAGATGGGAAAGTTAAGATTTTCAGGGGTGATCCAGAAAATACCGCTGATCGCATATTCCAAGCTGCAAAACAAGAAAAGGCAAATATTGTAATACGGATTACCGGAGATTGCCCAGTTGTATCACCAGAAATTAATACTTTTTTACTAGATCAACATTTGAAAAGCGGTGCAGACTATACACAGGCAGAGTTAAGTACGTTACCTGTCGGAACAGCAGGCGATATTTTTACTTTAGAGGCAATCGAACGATTGCTACAAACCCCAAAAACTTTAACCTATGCAGAATACCTTCCGTTTTATTTTATTAATAATCCACATTTATTCCGGGTCAATATAGTAAAACTCCCTCCGCCATTTTGTTACCCTACTTGGAGGTTAACATTAGATGAACAACCAGATTTAGATATGTTCAATGAACTTTATAAAAGTCTGAATGTAAAATCTAAACCTTTATTTTTTCATCAAATAAAAGATTATATCCTTCGAAATCCTGAACTTATTCAAATCAATAGTCATGTGAAATTGAAATGGGCAAATCAACAATCATTAGTGGATGAGTTAAATAGAGAAACGAAATTATAAATTAATAAATTGTAGTGCTTTTAGTGAGGAGGGAGTAACTTGCTTGAGAAAAAAATTGCCTTTCGCGCCGACGCATCTATTGAAATAGGTACCGGTCATATTATGCGTTGCTTAACACTGGCCCATGAGTTACGGAATAAAGGTGCTCAAGTTTATTTCATTTGTCGTAAGCTGCAAGGTGATTTGCAGCAATATATTTTAAATAAGGGATTTCATGTGTTTTTGTTAGATGCAGATGGTGAAAATACGAATTTCTTAAGTACAGTACACGGGAGTTATTTGGATTGGCTAAAATGTCATTGGTTTGTTGATGCACGACAGACCAATGATATTTTGTCGCAACTTCCCAATTTTGATTGGTTAATTGTTGATCATTATGGATTAGATGAAAAGTGGGAAACTGCTTTAAGAAAAACTGTAAAAAAGATTATGGTAATCGATGATCTTGCAGATCGAGTACATGATTGTGAATTGTTATTAGATCAAAATCTATACGAGAGTCTTAATGAACGCTATAAAGAATTAATACCAGAGCACTCTTTAATAAAATTAGGACCTAAATATGCCATATTACGGCCAGAGTTCCATTCTGCTAAGAAATTTTTACGAAAAAGAACGGGTGCGGTTGAACATATTTTTATATTTTTTGGTGGGCACGATGTAACGAATGAGACATTAAAAACGTTAAGAGCTATACAAAATATTAATAGTGATACTTTAAAAATAGATGTAGTGGTAGGAAGCCAAAATCCTCATAAGAAAGATATTCAAAATTATTGCAAGAGCATTTCAAACGCTTCATTTTATTGTCAAATAGAGAATATTGAAGAGTTTATGATACGAGCGGATTTAGGGATAGGAGCTGGGGGCACAACAACATGGGAGCGCTGTTTTCTTGGATTACCTTCTATAACAATTACAACTGCACAAAATCAAATAGAAGTAACCAAAGCTGTGGCGGAGGCCGGAGCTACATGGAATATCGGTACAGCTGAAAGTGTTTCAGATGAAACCATTACGAAATGTCTAAACAAACTTTTAACAGATTCAGATAAAGTGAGAGAAATGTCTAATAAAGCTCTTGCCATAAAGTGTGCCAGTAATTCGGATGAAATAACAAAAATTATTTTAGGAGGATAGTATGTTAAACATTGAAAAATTCCATTTGAAATGTATAGAAAAGAAAGATTTAAATCTTATTTTAAAGTGGAGGAATACAGAAGAAATTCGTTCTGTTATGTACGAAGATCATAAAATAACAATAGACGAACACTATAAATGGTTTGAAAAACTAAAATATGATGAAACAATGATTGCAAGATTACTAATATATAAAGAAAAGCCAATTGGATTTGTTAATTTTACAAAAATAAATAAAATAGATCGAACTTGTAATTGGGGATTTTATATAGGAGATAAACAGAGTGTAAGGCGTGCTGGAACTGTATTAGGTATAGTAGCATTAGACTATATTTTTGAAACAAATGGCATACAAAAAGTATGTGCAGAAATATTAGAATCAAATCGTATTAGTTTAAACTTTCATCAGAAACTCGGCTTCCAGGAAGATGGAAGATATGTGAACCATATTTTCAGGGATAATGAATTTATCGACGTTATTACAATGACCCTTTTTTATGAACGATGGATGGAAAGGAAAGAAGCTATAAAAAAAGAAATTGAAGGTGAAAAATATGAGTAATTTATATATCGGGGGTAGAGAGATTGGCAATAGCTCGCCACCATTTATTATTGCAGAAATGTCAGGGAATCATAATCAATCATTAGATAGAGCCTTGCAAATTGTAGAGGCAGCAGCAGAGGCTGGAGCACAAGGATTTAAAATTCAAACATATACACCAGATACAATGACTTTAAATATAGAAAATGGTGATTTTTTAATTCAGGATACGAAAAGCTTATGGAAAGGTAAAACACTTTATCATTTATATAAAGAAGCATATACACCATGGGAGTGGCATAAACCCATTTTTGATCGCTGTATAGAATTAGGAATGATACCATTTAGTACTCCATTTGATGAAACTGCTGTAGATTTTCTAGAATCATTGAATGTTTCTTGTTATAAAATCGCATCTTTTGAAAATACTGATATTCCCCTCATACGTAAAGTAGCAATGACAGGAAAACCAATAATCATTTCGACAGGTATGGCTTCTATTGCTGAATTAGATGAAACAGTAAGAGCTGCGAGAGAAGAGGGATGTAAAGAATTAATTCTATTAAAATGTACAAGTACGTATCCTGCATCTCCGAAATCTACAAATATAGCTACGATACCTCATATGAAGGAGTTATTTAAATGTGAAGTAGGTTTGTCTGATCATACACTTGGGGTAGGAGTATCTGTAGCGAGTGTCGCCTTGGGAGCCACAGTAATTGAGAAACATTTAACGCTTTCGAGATCGGATGGAGGAGTTGACGCTGATTTTTCAATGGAACCTGCTGAATTTAAATTATTAGTAAGCGAAACTGAAAAAGCATGGGAATCTTTGGGGAAAGTATATTATGGCCCTACTGATTTAGAAAAAGATTCTTTAAAATTTAGAAGGTCATTATATGTTGTAGAAAACATAAAAGCGGGAGAGGCTTTCACGATAGAAAATATTAAAGCTATTAGACCAGGTAATGGCTTATTACCAAAACACCTATCCAAAATTATCGGAAAGAAAGCGAATAAGGACATTGAAAAAGGAACACCTGTTTCGTGGGATCTTATTTGATAGGGTACAATTAGATACTACTAGGAATTCGTTGAATAAATTAAAATGCCTTTTCAATTTAATGAAAAGGCATTTTAATTTATTCAGAATGATTATAGAAGAAAAGATATTTTTAATTTAATAACCTAATGAAGTTGTGATTGTAAAATAGTCGTAATAAAATGGATTCTCTCATGAAAAGTATGCTGTGTAATAACTTTTGTATGAATTTTTTTGACCATTAATCTTTTCGAAATCGTATCATTCAAATGAAAAGATACTCTATTTAAACAGTCCTCAAAGCTATTATAGGATATAATTTCATCTTTATTGAAGAAAGATGAAAGGTCAGATTTTTCTTCAATAATTTGAAAGCCTTGGCAAGCTGCAATATCAAACGTACGATTATTAATGGTATTATTTTTTACTTTATTTTTATTTTTATTCTGTGAAAATAGATGACTACGATGAGGGTTTAATATAAGACTAGCGTTATTATAATAGAGTGCAACTTCTTGAGGTGGAATCCATTCTTCTATAATTTTAATTCTTCGGTGATTTTTCCATTTTTTAATTAACTTATTTCTCCAGTGTTGACCAATAACAGTATAGTGATAAGGGGTTTTTTCCAAAAGAAACTGCATCAATTTTACTCGAGTTGGATAAGGATATCCAATGAACAATATTTCACTTTTATATTTCGAATTTCTTAGACCAGGCTTAAATACATCTATATTAGTTGCTAATGGTAAGTGGTATACATTGGTATATCCTAAACCTGAATAATATTTAAGTGCTTCACTATCAATAGTAAATATAAAATCGAAGTTATTTAATAGAAGAAGAGAGGTATCTATATAAAATGGGTCCTCTGTTAACCAGACAGCTAATTTAATGTTCCTTTTTTTAAAATATTGAATTGCTTTTTGTGGTAGATGATTACCTAATAAGGTGAAAACAATATCAGGATGAAACGTTGTTATAATGAAATCCAATTGCTCTATTAATTCACTCGGCTGTACTGCTAACCATTCGAAATTTTGATCGATAAGTGTTCTCTGTATGCTTTGATCTAGATATTGATAGATTTTTGAGTAACCAGAAGTAATGTATAAGAGTTTCATATTTCAATCCCTGCTTTAGGTTTAAAATATATTATGAGATAAATGTAACACTTTCTATTTCTTTACAACTGATCTTAGTAATACTTGTAGTAGGAGGAGTAACTGAATTTTCCTCTTCTAATGTGACGATACAAGTATTAGGGTTAAAATTTGTAAAAATAGCAGGTCCAATAATATTTCCAGATTTACCAGTCACAGTAACGACTTCGCCTGGTTGTAAATTTTTAAAAATACTACAGACTCCACCTGAACAACGAAATAAATTACATAAGAACAAATTTATCCCTCCTTTAAACAATATACTATATCATATGAAAGTATGTAGAGGGATGTGTAGACAAGTAACCTTTAGAAGGGAAAAAATTCAGTTTAAAGCAACTTATTGAAATGATAGATACAATGGAATAATACATTTTGGAGCATTTTGATTAGATTATCCATAGTTAAGACATTCATTAGAATGTCTTAACTATGGATTGAACTTTAACCACTTGAAGCATCTTAAGGGGTGGTTAAAGTAACACTTTCTATATCTTCACAACTTATGAATATGGTATTGGTAGAAGAGGGGGTTATCACATCTTCTTCAACTAATACAACCGCACAAATAGTCGGAAAGAACAATGAAAAAGTAGCAGGTCCAATAATTTGTCCTGATTTAGTGGTAATTGTAACAACCGTTCCTGTTGGCCACGAAGAGAATAAAAAACAAGCCAAACCTGTACATTCTGCCATATTAAGCCCTCCTAACTTTAAGTTTTGATTAATATAATTCAATTCAATTCAAACATTTCATATTGTATGTGGTAACAATATGAAATGTTTGGACTAATAAAAAACTAGAATTATATAAAAACGTAAAAGTAGTATATTAACTTACATTTATCTTTTTTAGTTAGCCTGGATGTTATTTGTTTTTAAAAATATAATATTTTAATATAAAAGAAGTTAGTGAGAAATATCCTTGGGTTAAATGGTTTCAAAAAGATGGAAACTGGTATTATCGTGATAAAGAGGGCCCTCTGGTTAAAGGCCTACAATCTATAAATGGATACAAATACTACTTTAATGAAGATGGTGTTATGCAAACAGGCTTACAAACTATTAAGGGACAAGTATATTATTTTAACGAAAATGGTACTATGGTTACAGATTGGAAAGACGTAGATAATAAATGGTATTATTTTAATGAAAATGGCATTAAAGTTCCTAATGTATTTTTAGATGTTCCAGAAAGTCATTGGGGATATGAACAAATATCATATATGGCAGGAAATAAAATTATAAATGGATATGGGAATGGTTACTTTGGTGCAAATGATAATCTTACACGTGAACAATTAGCAGCCGTCTTATATAAATCTTTATCACTGCCGGATACAAGTGATAATCCTTTTACAGATATAAATGATAGCCCATTTAAAAAATAAATTTTGTCCTTAACGAAGAGCGGTATTTTTTCAGTAAATGGGGAAAAGACATTTAATCCAAAAAACGCTGCGACAAGGGCTGAAATTGCAGTAGTGTTAACAAAAGCATTTAACTTGAAAATCAAAGCTAATTATGAATTTAATGATATGAAAGATCATTGGGCGAATGAATATGTAAAAGCTTTATATAGCAATGGGATTGCAAGTGGTACAGGAAATAAAAATTTCAATCCAGGAGCGAATGTTTCAAGAGCAGAAATGGCTGTATTTTTATATAGAGCAATCAACTTAAATCTAAATTTTGTACCAAAGCCTATTTAATCTTATAATAAGATGGTTTTAATACGAAGCCTATATAGGCTTCGTACCAGTTTGTTTTGAAATTGACTCATCATTTTGAGTGTAAAAAAGTTTATATCAACACAATTCATCTTTTCTCTAATCAAAGTTATAGGTTTTGAAAAAACTAACTAATTTGATCAAAAAATGCACCCTAATTGTTAGTCACATAATTGACAATTAGAGGTGCATTTTTTATAGTCTATTTTTAAAATACAAGCACTAAGACGGTATATAAGGTGTTGAAAATTAAAAAACAATTTCTAAGTGTGGATTTGAAATAAAGTCGTACCGTTTTGAAAAAAGTTTAACCGTTTTAAAGAATACATTTTAAAAGAAATGTTGTTGTAGCAGGATTTATGATGAATTTCAATCAAACTTTTTTATAAAAATTGTGTATTAGTTCACAAGAGTAATTCTATTTTTAATCAATCTTTTTTCAAAGTATGAAGGGTTCTCTTTTAATACAAACAACTTTTTAATATGTTTTGAATCAAACTTTATTTAAAAGAAACAGCTACTATTGTCGTTTTTCTTTAAGCTATCGCGATGTATCTGAACTTTTGAGAGAGCGTGGCATATCGGTTCATCCAACAACTATTATGCGTTGGGTCCATGAATATGGAAATTTGATCTATCAAATCTGGAAAAAGAAAAACAAAAAGGTACAATCATCGTGGAAATTAGATGAAACTTATATAAAAGTGAAAGGAAAATGGCGTTATTTATATCGTGCGATCGATAAGGATGGATATACATTGGATATTCAACTTCGAAAAACAAGAGATCATCAGGCAGCATATGCCTTTATGAAAAGATTGGTGAAGGCTTTTGGAGAACCAACGGTTCTTACAACGGACAAAGCCCCAGCGCTACTTTGCGCGTTTAACAAATTAAAAGAACAAGGTTTTTATAGACGTACAACTCATTGTACAGTCAAACATTTGAACAATCTCATTGAACAAGACCATAGACATGTAAAAAGGCGTTTTGCCAAATCCACAGGATTTCAAAGCCTTCGTCATGCTTCACGTACCTTGAAAGGTATTGAAACCGTTCATGCTTTATATAAACGAAAACGAAGTTTGCAACAACCAAACTTCGTTTTTTCGACGTATAATGAATTACAACAATTACTAACGATTGAATAAAACCCATCTGCAATCATACCAACTTTTTCTCTGTTAAGAAACTTTGCAACAGAACCCTTGACATAATATCAAATTTAGATGAGCAAAGCTATTTCAAGTGAATAGAATCCACTCTTTAAGAATACATAAAATATATACATACAAGCTTAGTCTGATCACTACATCATTAGTGAAAGTAGGATTCTATAGATTTGGGAGGAAGAGATATGCAAAAAAAGGTTCTCCTGTTTACAGATTTGGGGATTGATGATGCGTTTGCTATACTGTATACCTTTTTTCGTAAAGACATTCATCTTGTAGGAATTGTAGCCGATTATGGAAATGTATCAAGAGAAAATGCAATAAGAAATATTAACTATTTGAAGTACATTGCGGGAAGAGAAGAGATACCTGTATTCCTTGGTGCTTCTGTACCGTTGACAGGTATATTGATTCAGTATTTCCCTGAGGTACATGGAAAAGTCGGATTAGGACCTATCATTCCCCCTGAAATTTCATATCCAGTTTATCCTTTAAATGATATTTATCAAATTATAGAATCAAATTTAGAAGATCTTACAATTATCAATTTAGGAAGACTTTCTTCGCTAGCTACGACTTTTGTATTGAATTTAGAAACAATGCGAAATGTTAAAGAATGTATTTGCATGGGGGGGGCTTTTTTCTATCCAGGTAATGTAACTGCCGTGGCTGAAGCTAACTTTTACGCAGACCCTTATGCAGCAAACTTAATTCTGCAGCATGCGAAGAAGTTGACAATTATTCCTTTAAATGTGACTCAACATGCGATTGTTACACCCGAAATGGTTCAGAAAATAGATGAGTTTCATCGGAATACACAGGATCTTGCAGGACTCATCATCAAACCTATGTTAGATTATTATTATAATTTCTATTCTAAGTCTAATCCTGGTATAAGTGGAAGTCCTATGCATGATTTTGTAACAGTGTGGTATTTGCTGAATCAAGAGGCTGTTAGCCTTTCAAGGGTACCCATTAAAGTCATTCCTGATCAAGGGGAGGGATTTGGTCAAAGCATTGCAGACTTTCGTTTTGTTACTAATCCAGGCTATAAAACACATAATGTAGTTTTTCAGTTTGATTATGAAAGATTCAAGAAGGATATTATGGAAACATTCCTAAAGAAGAGAGTGTAACAGACTTTATTAACTTCAGATAATACGGATTATGTGAATGAAATATCACTGCATTTAACGTACCGGAATTCGACTTTATTAGGTTGAAATTCGTCTAGCATACAAAACTTCCGAAATGTTGACTGTATCCTATCACTATCAAGCTAACAAAATAAAATCCCCCTAATTGCTGGTACATTAAAATTTTAACTTGATGACCATGTGGTGCTACCCTTTACCCATCAACTTAAGAGATTTTAATACCCTCAAGTACCAAAAAAAGTCATCCTTTCTAATCTAGCTTATTTAGAAAGGATGACTTTTTTTAATGAATCTCTCGATTCAAGATGAACTACAACCATTTGCAGAGGAATTACAACGATATGTGACACCTGTATTTTTAGAAGAACTTGCAAGAGAACTTGGGTTTGTAAAGCAGAAACGTAAGTTTTCTGGCTCAGATTTAGCCACCATTTATATCTGGATTAGTCAACGAGTCGCTAGCCCTTTTATTAAAACTCAACAAATGTAAGAAAAGTTATAATATTATGTCTTTTTTAAATGATAGTTAACCTTTAGTGTATGATTTTCACATTAAATTTTCTTTTTTTACTACGTTTATTAAGAGGAATATTTAAAAATACACTTTTAAATAAACATAATAGCTATCAAAGGCGGGGATTTTCATAGAATTGCTAAATGTTGTGTCAATCATTACTATTAAGACTATATCCCAATGAAATTAGAGTATACTTCTTCTATTTTCAAGACTATAGGCATGAATTTGATAAGAAAATATTTCTGAATTTTTGTATCAGAAGCACCCAAAGAACAAAGCATAAGGGGATTTACTTATGGGAACGGGGGATTTTATGACAAAGAAACAAAAGAAAATATTATCTATCGCATTAGCTACAGGTGTATTTGCTGGAACCTACATTCCAACTGCTTATACGGCATTTGCAGAAAATGAACAAAAAGAAGATTTACAAGAAAATCAAACAAAAAATATTAATCAAAATAGCCTTCCGATAGATTCATATGGTTGGTTTGAGAACCCTTATAAGGGAGTAACTTTTTCACAATTTATAGATGCATTTAATAACAATCAGTGGCAACCTTTATTAGTCAATATTAAGAACAAAGGGGATGCTGGTTCGGGTACTATTTCTTTTCTAAAAGGCATGATGACAACAGGATTATCATTATTACCACCACCAGCTAGTCTTTTAGCAAGTATTTGGAGTGTGTTTATTCCTACTAATGATGCTAACGGAACGGATATGTGGAGGCAATTAGAAACATACATCGATGAAAAAATAGATAGTAAAATAAATGATTATCATAAATATCTTATGGGTGCTGAATTTAATGGGGCTATGTCAGCGATAAAAGAGTATCAACGGGTTCTCCAAATATATAATGACAGTAAAAATAGCTTAAAAAGAGTAGAAGAGCCTGGCACACCAGTGATTGAAGCTGTCCGAGCAGCAGATAGGAAGTTGAAAGAATTTATTGCTGTTATTCAAACGCCTGAAAAATCAAATGATTCTGTATATCAACAAATAACAGCTCCAATCTTTGTGCAAGCTGCAAATGCTCATCTCTTATTACAGAGAGATATGATTTTATATGGTGAAGAATGGGGAATGGATAAAGATCAATGGCAAGGATATAAGGATAATCAGAAAAAACTTATTCAAGAATATACGAATTATGCTATGAAAGTATATAATGATGGATTGGAAAAAAGGAAAAAAGAAGCTGAAGAGATTAATACGCAACAACCAAATAGAAATACTGACAGATGGAATCATATTAATGATTATGTAAGGGAATATACATTAAGCGTTTTAGATTTTGTAGACTTGTTTCCAGCAACAAATCCTGAAACATATTCTAAAGGCGTAATGCAAGAAAATTCTAGGCAAATTTATTCTTCTATTAAAGGCGCAGTCATACCACAAGGAGGAACAGGGGAAGGAACAACATGGGAAAACATACAAAAGATCCTAGATTCTCAAGAATATAAAGGGGATCTGCACAAGCTTGATATACGATCCTTTGATCGTATTGATGCTATTCAACCATGGTTTTCTGATAAGCAGAATGGTGGTTCCAATTGGACTACTCCTGGATGGACTGGAAATACAAGTGGGGGGGCTTTAAAGACTCTTATAAATCCTTCTGATAATCCGATTACTAGAGTTAAGGCGCAATCAAGCCGTACTCCTAATTATATTGACTTTAAATTTGATACTGGGGGAGATAACCCTTACTTTGGTAGATATTTTTCAGGCGGATCATACAAAGAAGATATTTTTGAATATCCGAATCAAAAACTTTCTCAAATTCACGCATTTAACAGAAGTACCTATCCAGGATTTGAAGGTATTGATGCAGTAGTATTTGGGTTTGTCGACAAGAATCTTACACAGTCGTCCACTTATCTAATGACAAATATGATAACAACAATCCCAGCTGCAAAGTATAACCGTGGAATGAGCAATTTTCAACCACAAGTGGAATCTATACATGCTAAGCAAAAAGCGATGAAAACTGATACTACCAATTCTTATTTAGCATATGGCGTCGAAATTTCTAAAGAACAGGAATATAAAATTAGATATAAGGTTGCAGCTAACGAGAATTCTAAAATCAGTCTTTCACATAGAAAACCTGGTGGTAACTATGCAAAAATAGATGACACTACTATTCCTATTACTGGAAATGCAGCGGACACTGTTAAAGGAGAATATGGTTCTTACAAGATTGTAGAAGGCCCTATTGTTAAGTTAACAAAAGGTGCACATGATTTGAAATTGGAAAATTCACAAGGTAAATTCTCCTTAGATCAAATTGAATTAGAACCTGTGGAACGGGATCAAGTGATAGCGCGGGATAATTTTGACGATCAACGGTTAAATTGGATTAACCTAGGTGGTATTGTAAATGGAGGTATCACAGGGAAAGCTGGTATGATTGGTACAAATGGAGATACTTGGACTTATATTCAAGATCAAGTATTACCATTCTCTAAATATACCTTGAGTATAAAAGTGAAATTGAATTCCAATGATGGAAATGAGCGACAAAAGGTAACGATATTCACAGATAATTTGAAACATGAGCGAATAACAAAAACAGTCGAGCTTAAGGGGAAAGCAGGCTATCAAGAAATACAACTAGAATTTATTACAAGTAGGGATTTAGCAAACACTCATGTTGGGATTCTAACGTCAAATGGAACATCTAATATATTATTTGATGATGTCCAAGTTATAGGTGCAAAAAAAAGCTAAACTAATATGGGTTCTGATGTAAAAACTTTGAAACATATAAAAATGGTTTATCAAACTTGGATATACTGATAGGAGCACCATACATGCCCATCAACAATACCCCTAAGTACCAAGAAAACGTTATTCTTTCTAAACTGATATGCTCTCCTTTAGGTAGACAGATAAAAAATAAAAATCTGTTTGCTTGAAGGAGAGTTTTGTTAATGTCTAAAAAAGTTTACTCTGCGGAGGATAAATTTAACATATTGAAAGAATGGGAGGATGGTAATTATTCACTAAATGAACTTGAGTCCGTTTTTAAAGTAAGTCGCATCAATCGAAGCACTCATCAAGTCCTGAGGGACTGAATCAACGGTTTAATAAGGCGGCCGTCCTACTTTTACACCCCCTACTAGCCGAACTACTAAGAAAAAAATTGGCCGCATCTATGCCGATTTCTTCTCCATACACTTCTGTTTTCAAGCATACTCGTATTTTAGATTCAACTGCATTTCAACTCCCAGATGTATTTTCATCGGTTTATCCAGGTGGACAGTTCCTACATATTCATACAGGTCCAGGTAAACAACATGATCGCACTTACGGCTCTCTGTGTGTCCCAACTGTAACAGCAAATGATTTATGTATCCGAGATTTAGGTTGTTTTCATTTAAAAGACCTTCAATACATACAATATAAAAAGGCAAGCCAGTATGGAAAATAAAATTAACCCAGAATTATTGGAATCATGAAATGAGGCTTTTAAAAGGAATGCTTATTTCTTCAATCACTATCAATTTTGTTTTTTGAAATATCCCTATTTAATCAAAGGGTTATTAAAAATCATATAACGGGAGGATTTATATGAAAAAAATACAATTTTGATATTATTGATATTTATTCTGTCTATTTCCCTTACAAACCATCCCCTTGCAGCCGAAACTTTAAACAACCTTGAGTTTATAAAAGAACAACAGACTAAAAATGAAAGGCTTATTCATATTGATATAAGAGGAAATAATGTGGAAGAATATCAAGAGGCACAACATATGGTTGATAGAATAAAAAAAATAAAAAGCGGCATACTTGATAAATTAGTGGCAGACGGAACATATGTAAAACTTGTTAATTATCCTATCACTGAGTCTGACGAATACAGGGACCTAAAAGGATTAATTCCACGAGGATGGGAAGGGCAAACCAATGCCGAAGGAAAACAATTGACCTGGGATGATGTACCAGGTGTGGGATCTGATATTGGTGGAAAACCTGTAATGGCTAGAATAGGTTTTAGTGAAAGAGGAAAGGGGCATGGTTCCATTAATTTAGAACTTCATGAAATAGCGCATGCAATTGATCGAGTGGTTTTTTTTAATATAAGTCATACTGATTTGTTTGATGTTACTTTCAGTCAAGAGAGACAGAAATTTTTCCCGGATAAATATTACGAAAATAAGGAAGAATATTTTGCGGAATGTTTTACATATTATTATTTTAGCGAATCATCTAAGCAAGAGCTAAAAGATAAGGCTCCATTGACTTATAGATGCATAGATTTATTAATTAAAACTGTTCAAGGGGATTCCAATTCAACAGAACCTATTAATGAACTATTAGACGGAAATCAATTTGCTTGGTCTTTAAAAGGATATAGTGATCGAGAATTCGCAAAAGTAGATTATAACAAGAAGGCAGAGTTAACTATGGTTTTAAAATAAATTCGCGATGTTTATAAAAAAGATACGATGCTCTATCCCTTTAGGTGGTTATCTAAAGGGGTATTTTTATACTAAAAAGGAAAAGAACATCTGAATTGAAGGATAGACTAGGGAACTGTTGTGTGGCAATAAGTTATTCCTGTGAACTACTCGCCACTTAGCAAAGCTTGAAGTGGGAGCTTCTCAGTTCCACGATGAAAGCAACCTTTCGTCTCCCTGAGCGTTACTTCGGGGTGTTCCATCCCTAGATGTCCAACGCTTGGACGCTCTTTTGGTACGGTTGATATTTTACGCAGGAACCGAATGGCTTAGTTTTCGCACTCAATTTTCTTCCTGCAACCTCATATATCAAGTTATCAAAGAACTTCATATAGCTAGTTTATCAAAAGCTTTTGGCTATGCCAAACCGAAATTCATCTCCCACCTACCGTTGGGCTACGCCCTTCACACGCTTGAGGAAGGAGAATTTTTTCGGGGAATTCGTTAAATTTAATGTATTTGTAAATGTGGAACAAATTTATTACTTAGATTGTCTATTAAGTGTAATCCTAAAAACTTAGTGCCCAAACTTAATACACTGAATCTGGTTTGACATCTATTTTAAGTACTGCAGAATACGAAAGGACTGATTATCTTGAAAAGTACAAGGATGTTAAAAATAGGGATGTGTGTTGGAATACTAAGTTTAAGTCTTGCAAGTGTAAAACTTTTTACAGGTGAACCATTGTAGGTGGAAGCAAAAGAAAAAGTAGAGAAAACTAAACATACAAATCATGCGGCTCATTGAGAATTCGCACAACTCGAGAAAAAGTTTGACGCTCGACTGGGTGTCTATGAAATCGACACCGGTACAAACTGGGCAGTTACTTATCGATCACCTAATGAACGGTTTGTTTACGCATCTACCTTTAAGGCTCTGGTTACAGGGATATTGTTACTACAATATCCAATTGACAAATTAGACGAAGTTATCACTTATACAAAAGATGATTTAGTAGAGTATTTACCAATTACAGAGAAACATGTGGATAGCGGTATGACTCTTGGGGAAATTGCGGAGGCTGCTATTCGTTACAGTGATAACACTGCGGGGAACACTTTATCCAAGAAATTAGACGGACCTAAAGGATTTGAACGAAGCTACTCCGGGAGACATTTGTGATACAAGTACAGCAAAAACACTTGCTACCAATCTTAAGGCTTTCACGGTCAGAGATGCACTCCAAACTGATAAACGTAAAACCCCTACGGATTGGATGCGCGGAAACGCTACAGGAGACGAACTCATCCATGCTGGTGTACCAAAAGATTGGGAAGTCGATGATAAATCTGGAGCCGGAAGCTACGGAACACCTAATGATATTGCCATCGTTTAGCCACCGAATAGAGAACCAGAGAACCGATTATCATTGCAATTCTGTCCAGTCAAGATGCTATATATGATACTGAGCTAATCGCGCAGACTGCCAAGGTTACAATAGATGCTCTCTAGTGAGGGTATTGATTTTACCTTTGCTTTCTGATTCCCTATATTCCATACCATCTATAGGATAAAATTAGAAGTCGATTCTTTTTACATCAAAAGAATCGTTTTTTACATTCTTTTTATTTCATTACGATTATGCTAACAAGAACCATTATATTAGACGAGTGGTCCAAGAACTCACTATTACAAATATTAGATATAGTACAAAGAGATGAGGAACAGCTCACAATTTCCTTGCTTTAAGGGGCAGCATTATTATAAAGAATAGAGATGAAAATAGTTTGTTCAAGAGTTAATCTTAGTTTTATAGTCTATAGATTAGGAAAATATTGACTGATTCCGATTAAAACACTTTTTAAATATAAGTATATTTCTGAAGGTGACCTCAATAATTTTAAGTAAATCAAAGGGAGAATTGAAAGGCAGGAGAAAGTAGCATGTCAGAAAATTATCGTTCTCGAGAGGAGCGACGACAAGTTAAAAAGAAAAAACACCCCGCTTCTAAAAAACAACAAGGTAAAACATCGTTTTTTCGCAAATTTTTAATCAGTTGCTTACTACTTGGTATTGTAGGATTAGTCGCAGGGGTTGCTACCTTTTTCGTTATGATCAAGGATGCGCCAAAACTTGAGAAAGCAAAACTTGTTAATCCGTTATCCTCAAAAATTTATGATAAAGATGGAAAATTGATATATGAATATGGGAAAGAAAAACGAACGAATATTATGTATAATCAAATTCCTAAATTAGTAGAAAATGCCTTTTTAGCGACAGAAGATGCACGTTTTTATGAGCACAGTGGCGTAGACTTTAAAGGTACTGCACGTGCAGTTTTAGTCAGCCTAAAAGGGGATTACGGCTCTCAAGGTGGAAGTACGATTACGCAGCAAGTTATTAAAAATTACTTCTTATCGATGGAAAAAACGTCAAAGCGTAAGGTTCAGGAAATTTATTTGGCGTATAAACTAGAACAACAATATTCAAAACATGAAATATTAGAGATGTATTTAAATAAAATTAATTTAGGTAACCGTTCATATGGAATCGCAACAGCAGCACAAAACTACTACGGTAAAGAATTGAAAGATTTAACATTACCAGAAGTTGCAATGTTGGCCGGTTTACCGAAAGCACCAAATAACTATGCTCCAACGAAAAAAGAAAATGTTCAAAGGGCAACAGAAAGAAGAAACGTTGTACTAGAATTAATGAATCGACATGGTTATATAACAAAAGAAGAAATGGAAAAAGCCTCACAGGTTAAAGTAACAGATGGGCTTAAATCTGCAACAGAACTTCAAGCAATGCCATATCCTGCATTTATGGATGCGGTTGTGAAAGAAGTAGAAAAAGAATTACCAGATGCTAATATTGGATCTGACGGTTTAGAAATTTATACAACATTAGACTCAAAGGCACAGGATTTTGCGGACAAGCTTTTAAATGAAAATATTATAAATTATCCAAATGAGAAATTCCAAGGGGCTTTCACATTTATGGATACGAAAACAGGAGAAGTTCGTGCAATTGGTAGCGGACGCGGTGAAAATAAAGCTGTATTTAAAGGACATAATATAGCAATTGAATTAGATCGCTCAGCAGGTTCAACAATGAAACCAATTTTTGATTACGCTCCTGCAATTGAATATTTAAAATGGGCTACTTACCATCAAATTGATGACTCTCCATTTAAGTATTCAACAGGACAAGAAGTTAGAAATGCAGATAGAAAGCATTTAGGACCAATTACAATGCGTGATGCATTGAAAACATCCCGAAATATCCCGGCTATTAAAACTGCAAAAGAAGTAGGAATTAATAAATCAAAAGCTTTCTCTGAAAAGTTAGGTATTACCTTTAATGTAGTACCGACCGAGTCAACAGCGATTGGTACTAATGAAGCGTCACCAACTGAAATTGCAGGTGCTTATGCGGCATTTGGTAATGATGGTAAGTATACGAAGCCGCATTTTGTTAAGAAAGTAGTTTATCCAGATGGTAAATCAAAAAGCTTTGAGCAAAAGCCAAAACGAGTTATGAAGGATTCTACAGCATATATGATTACTGATATGCTTCGTACTTTTGTTTCATCTGGATTGGGTACAGCAGCTAATATAGATTCTTTAGATGTAGCGGGTAAAACAGGTACAACAAACTATTCTTTAGAACAAATAGCACAATATAATCTACCAGAAAGTGCAACTCGTGATAGTTGGTTTGCTGGTTATACACCACAATATACGATGGCAGTATGGACTGGATATATAAAAGATAGTAAAGACGATTATATTAGTAGTAAAAATACGAAAATTTCTCAGTTGATTTTTAAAGAAATGATGAGCAAGATGGCTACAGATAAGTCGCAATTTAAAATGCCGAAAAGTGTAGTTCAAGAAGGTAGCGAATTACGTATTAAAGGTGAGAAACGTGATTCTTCTCCAAATACGACTGAAAAGCCAAGTAATAATAATCAAAATAAGCAACAAGAAAAGCAAAAGAAACAAGAGGAATTAAAGAAACAAGAAGAGCAAAAGCAAAATACTCCAAATAATAGTAGTGGCCAAGGAAATACAACGTCACCAAACAATGGTAGTGGCCAAGGAAATACAACGCCACCAAACAATGGTAGTGGCCAAGGAAATACAACGCCACCAAACAATGGTAGTGGCCAAGGGAATACAACGCCACCAAACAATGGTAGTGGCCAAGGAAATACAACGCCACCAAACAATGGTAGTGGCCAAGGGAATACAACGCCACCAAACAATGGTAGTGGCCAAGGAAATACAACGCCACCAAACAATGGTAGTGGCCAAGGGAATACAACGCCGCCAAACAATGGTAGTGGCCAAGGAAATACAACGCCACCAAACAATGGTAGTGGCCAAGGGAATAACAACGCCGCCAAACAATGGTAGTGGCCAAGGAAATACAACGCCGCCAAACAATGGTAGTGGCCAAAGAAATACAACGCCGCCAAACAATGGGGGTGGCCATGGAACGCCAACGCAACCAAGTAATAATGGGAATACAGGAGAGGCTCCAGCCGATAATGGATAATAAGTAATATGAAGAAAGTGTTGGTTCTGTGCAAATTTTAAAAAAAGCATAAACAGGTTGGTAAATGAGGAACAATGTTTAGGAAGTAGCTAGTAATTGTTGAGATTCATTGTACGCTGAAAAGGCGGAGTCTCTTTGTAAAGCGCCCTAAAATTTGTAGAGTTTGTGAATAAATGTCCAATTTTCTATGTTTAGGGGGTACTCCAAGGCCATCACTATCAAGCCATGGCCTTGGAGTACCCCCTAAACAAAATTTCTATTCATTATTGACTACTTGATAAATAGATTATGTTTCCATTTTAAAGAGTAGGCAAAGTTTTTTAATGCTTGTTATTAGTTTTGTATGAAGTTAACTTCGATAATTGATTATTGTATTCTTCTAATTGGATTAGATATTCATAATCCTTTTGCAACAACGAAATTTCGTTTTTTTAGTGTACGATGAATTACATCAATTACTAACGATCGCATAAAATCCATTTGCAATCATACCAACTTTTTATCTGCTAAGAAAATTTGCACCAGTCTCCTTTTGGGCTAGCGTATATATCTTTCTAAATTTACGAATTTCTTTACGATATTATTTAATGTAATGCCTACCCCAGAATCTTCTATAAATTACTATGGACTCCCTCTTGGATTATTGGAAGTTGAATCTAATACTTTACTTTATTTTTTAGGTGTTATTAATAAATATTATTACAATGAGAAGCTAATAGTGAACATTTCAAGAGTGACTATATATTTTTAAGACAAACTGCTGTAGAAAGATTAAGAATTCTTAAGAACTTTTGCCCCTTTTTCTTAAGGTTTGGATTCTAGAGTATGAGTATGAATTCTTACCAGTGGGGTGATTAAGTATGAATACAATTCACTTTCTTATTTCTGTATATAATGAGCCAAAAATCAGTTGGTGCAGCCCTTCCTAGTTTAAGGTTTATTGGAGATAAAATGATTGAAGGAATTGATTTGAAGAAAGTAAATTACATTGTCAAATATGGGCCAAGCACACGTGTATTAAAAGGGAAATTAATTATAAGAAGAAGGAATCTTATGAATTGTAAAATGGCTTAGCAGTATATATTGAACAATATATTAGGGGATTGATATCACTATATTCATTATGTTATTTCTTGTTTTCCGTTTGCAAGTTAACAATAAAGCGACGATAGACATGTCTCACCTGCAAATGTCTTTAATTGTTCAATATTAGAAAAAATGTGGAGGAATAATATGGAGTCAAAAATTCTTATTGTTGATGATGATAAAGAGATTAGAAATCTTATCTCTGTTTATTTAGAAAATGAAGGTCTGAAAACTCAAAAGGCTGAAGATGCTATTGAAGCTTTACAACTGTTAGAAGAAAAGGAGTTTGATCTGATTATATTAGATATTATGATGCCTAATATGGATGGTATTGAAGCGTGTATGAAGATTAGGGAAGACCGCAATATGCCTATCATTATGCTATCTGCAAAATCTGAGGATATAGACAAAATTCAGGGTCTAGCCTCTGGTGCAGACGATTATTTATCAAAACCGTTTAACCCATTGGAATTAATTGCTAGGGTAAAATCCCAATTAAGAAGGTTTAAAAAATACAATGCGTCAATAGATCATAATAAAAGTATCCTAGAAATTGGTGATTTAACCGTGAGTACAGATACACGTCAAGTATGGGTAAGAGGAAAGCAAACAAGGTTAACTCCAAAAGAGTTTGATATTCTCGAACTACTTGCCCGTAACAAAGGGGTTGTCCTGAGCGTTGCAAAAATATATGAAGCTGTTTGGAAAGAGGTTTTTTATAAATCAGATAATACCGTCATGGTGCATATTACAAAAATAAGAGACAAAATAGAAGAGGATTCTAAACATCCCATTTATATTAAAACTGTGTGGGGAATTGGGTATAAAATATGAAGAAGATTAGTTTTAGAAATAAAATAATTATAAAGCTTTTGGTTGCTGTTGCAGTAAGTTTTTTTATCTCGTTTGGTTTTACAATCCTCACTTTTCTATTCATTTTAGATCCATTATTTAGAAAATACGACCATTGGGGTTTGTTTGAATTCAATATCGCAATGTTGTTCTTATTCGCGTTCGCAATCTTTACCTTTATAATACTTTTTTTGATATTGGTTCGAAAGAAAATAGTATATTTGAAGCTCATTTCTGATAATGTGAATGATATTGCCAATGGAAAACTAGGTCTGACAATTGGGATTAAGGGGAAGGACGAATTGACCCAACTTGCTCAAAATATCAACTATATGTCCAAGGAATTGGAAAATACATTTGAACAAGAAAGACGATTAGAACGTACAAAAAATGAACTTATAACCAATGTATCTCATGACTTACGCACACCGTTAACATCTATTATTGGCTATATAGATTTATTAAAAAGAGGGCAATACAACAGTAAAACACAATTACAGGAATACCTTGAAACCACGTATTCAAAGTCACAGAGACTGAAATATTTAATTGATGAGCTGTTTGAATATACTCGTTTATCAGGCATAGATGCTAATTTAAACTTTAATGAAGTCGATTTATCAGGTTTGTTGGAGCAAATAGTTGGAGAATACATTCCTATATTTGAAAAGGAAAGTTTAATCGTTCAAAAATCAATCACGGAAGAAATAATACCTATTTTCATGGATGTAGAAAAAATGGTACGTGTTTATGAAAATCTGTTTATGAATGCGATAAAGTACAGCATGAAACCTTCCGGATTATCCGTATGTCTTGAATTAATAGATAACAAAGCGATTTTGAAAGTATCAAATAAAGTCGAGAAGCCGCCTGTTAGCGATCCAAATAAATTGTTTGAAAGGTTTTTCAGGGGGGACAAGGCAAGAAAAGATGACCAGGGAAATGGTTTGGGGCTTGCTATCTCAAAAAGAATTGTTGAACTTCATCATGGTAATATATATGCAGAATATAAAGATGGCTGGATGTCCTTTATTGTTGAACATCCAATTAAATAGAATGGCTTATGGAATTACAGGTTCCATAAGCTTTTTTTTTATAAAAACTTAAGAAATCTTAAGGATTTTACGGGGTGTTTCCTAATTTTCATAGTTTATCATGAATGTATTCAAAATGATGAGGTGAGTGAAGAAGATAAAAGGAAAGATTTCATTGTAGCTTAAGGGTGGATGCAACATGACTATTTTGTTAGTAGTAAACAAACATAGTAGCTTATTGTAATGAAATAAAAAAACGTAGGAGGATATATATGATAAAACCAGTTGTAGATGTAAAAAACATTCAAAAATTGTACGGTAAAAAAGGTGAGAATCAATCACACGCGTTAAAAGGCGTATCATTCTCGATTCAAGAGGGAGAGTTTGTTGGTATTATGGGGCCTTCTGGTTCTGGTAAAACAACATTATTAAATGTAATTTCAACGTTAGATACAGCAACGGGCGGCATTGTTGAAATTGCAGGTACGGATATTACGAAAATGAAGCAAGGTGAGCTTTCTGATTTCCGTTCGCAAAAATTAGGATTCATTTTCCAAGACTTTAACTTATTAGAGAATTTATCTATATATGAAAACATTGCACTTCCACTTTCACTTCAAGGTGTTTCATCTCGTAATATTGGAAGGAAAGTAGAAAAAGTAGCTGATATGTTAGGCATTACAGCGATACTTCAAAAGTATCCTTCTGAAGTATCTGGTGGACAAAAGCAACGTTCCGCAGCAGCACGTGCGTTAGTTCATGAACCAGCAATTATTTTAGGAGACGAGCCGACTGGAGCTCTAGATTCTAAAAATGCAACGAGTTTACTTGATGCAATGACAAACTTAAATAAAGAACAAGGTGTATCGATTATGATGGTTACGCATGATCCATATAGTGCAAGTTACTGTCAACGTATTTTATTCATTCAAGATGGTGAGCTATATAAAGAAATTCATCGCGGTGGTACACGTGAAGAATTCTATAAAGAAATTTTAGACGTGCTTGCAAACTTAGGCACACAAAAAGCGTAAGGAAGGAAGTTCAATCATGTTATTTAAGCTTTCCATGTCAGGCCTAAAAAGTAAGTTGCAAGATTACATTGTTTTACTTGTTGGTCTTATTGTCTCTATTTCAACTTTTTATATGTTTCAAACGCTAGCATCCAATAAAACGTTCCTTGAATCTAACTCTTCTATTAGGGATATTGCATTTATATTTAAAATTGGTTCCTTCTTGTTAGCAGTTATCACATTTTTCTATATTTTATATGCAAACTCTTTCTTATCAGCTCTTCGCCAAAAAGAATTTGGTATGTATATGATGTTAGGAGCAAAAAAGCATAAAGTTACCTTACTTATGTTTATCGAAACAATCATATTAGGTGCCGCGTCTCTTGTGATTGGAATTACAGTTGGTGTAGGGCTTGCAGAAGGTGTCGGTCAGTTATTAATGAAACAATTAGAACTTCCTGTTAGTGGTTATCAAGCATTTTACATGCCATCTATGACTTATACTTGCATCTTTTTCTTTGTATTATTTGTACTATCAGCAAGTATAAGTAGTATTAAGCTAGCGCGTTTTTCTGTATTACAACTTGTACATGCAGATGCACAAACAGAACGTGTCGCCATAAAAGGAAAAATGAAAGTTGTAGTTGCATCCCTTGGTGTGATTTTATTGGGTATTGGTTATGGATCACTGATCTATATGTCATATGCAAACCCGCTAATTGGTCTGGGATTAATGGCCATTGGATTAATCACAGCAACCGTTGGTACTTACCTTATATTTGGATCACTTCTCCCAGTTATGATTAACAAGTTAAAGAGTAATAAAAAATGTAGTGAAAAAGGCCTCAATGCTTTTACTTTTGCACAATTAAATTTCCGCATTAATGGCCTAACAAATGTGCTTGCAACAGTAGCAATCTTAGTGGCTCTTGGTGCTGGTGGAATTGCGTGTGGTATGGCATTTAAAAACAACATTCTAAAAATGACTGATCAAATAAGAATTTACGATTCAGTCATTCATAATCCAACAGCGGAAGAAAAGAAAATTTTGAGTGGTATCCTATTTCAAGAAAAGTTTGAATATCATTACAAAGTTGATGATAGGTATGTTTATTATCTAAAAGAAGATATAGAGAAAAATCGCCCTTTCATACAAGGTATGAAAATAGAAAAAGTTTCAGAGAGATTACCAATTGGTGCATTTTCAATAAAATGGGTTAAAGGAGAGAGGAACACAAAACAATGGATCCAGGCTTTCAGAACAATCCAGCCAGATTATATGTATCCTGATCATGAAATAAAAGTTGTAGATCAAAACATATACGATGGTATGAAGGGTAAAGAAAATACTGTGTTTATTGGGAAAACAGGTGATTTTGAGAAATTCTTAAAAGAATGGAAACAACTTGATGAATTACAGGTAGTTAAATATAAAAATATGAAATCTGAAGAACTGAATAGTAAGTATCAAACATATAATAATAATCGTGATTTCACCAGCGGAATAATGTTTATGGGATTCTTCGTTGGAATTGCGTTCTTAGCAATGATGGCAAGTTGCTTAATGTTTAAAATTCTATCTGGTGCATCCAAAGATAGCACACGTTATCAAATGCTTCGTAAAATCGGTGTTCGCCGGGAGTTATTAATACAATCGATTTATAAGGAGTTATTCTTTATATTTTTAGTCCCAGCAATTGTGGGTATTGTTCACGTATTAGTTGGTATGAATATGTTCAGAGTTCTTTTGGTTGATCCGTACTTTCGTATTTGGCTACCAATTATTATTTTCGTAGTGATTTACTCGATTTACTATTTTATTACAGTTCAATTGTATAAAAGAATTGTACTTCCGAAAGAAAATTAATGTAATGATATTATTTATACGAAATATCAACATAATCTGCCCCCATTTATTGATCATTCTAAATGGGTTTGGAAATAATAAATGGACTAGCACTACAATCAATAAACGGTGTTTAATGTTCCGTATGATACTGTGTTTTTAGTAATGAGTTTTGGAATTTCCGGAAAGTATTGTTGATAGTGCCATTAGAGAAGTTAAAGAGGAAACTGATCTTGAAGTTAGCAACCTTGTTTATAAAGGACTTTATGAATATGTTAATCCGATCGTCAAAGACCGATATATGATATTTAACTAACACAATTATCGTAGATGTTTCAGAAACTATCCAAAATAAGGGTTATAAAGAATTAGACGTTCGTCATGTTGTAAAATATGGTCGCTATAAAAAAATTCGTTCTTATAAAAAACAGGCTTCCTAAAAACTTAAACAATTGCTAATGGAAGTGTGATCTCATGAAAGAATACATGAGCAATCATAAAAATAGAGTCCTAATAATAAGGGACTCTATTTCTTATGTATATCTTATTTCTGTTATATAATTTACTTTTAGGGGTAGCACCACATCGCTATCAACCTAAGAAATGCAAATACCCCATGCCCATCAAGCTAAGAAAAAATTAATACCCATAGCCATCAACTTAAGATATCGGTTGTTCCCTAAAACGAAAAAAACGAGTTAAATTTACATAAATAACTGCCAAGAGATAAAAATTTCGTTTTGGGGGTACCTCAAAATCTTAGCTTGATGGTGATGTGGTGGCAACCCTTGTAAATTAATGATAGTTCATATGAGAATACAAATAAAATATTAATCTGCTTTCTACATAAATGTTCTTTAATAAAACTAACGGTGGCGTTAGCTTAATAAGCCAAATTAAAAATCGGTTCCTAAACGTAAAGGAATCGATTTTTCTATGCTGTAGTTTTCTTAACGTTGTAAATCCGTATTTTCCTCACGTTATCCCTGGTACAAGAAATCCTATATGATAACCAACACTATTTGGTTCTATTGTTACATAAACCACTTATTCCCACTTTTCGGGGGATGGGCAAAAACACCCTTATATGATTATTTTATCCTGGTTCTCATTTGTCACCTAAACGTTTGTTTATATGACAAGCGAAAATGAAAGCTTAGACGAATAAAGGAATTTTATAAAAAACCAGATTAGAAATAAAAGTAAGCCTATAACCTATTTTTACACGTATCTCGGCTGTACCCCATAATGAAGATTGATTTTATTTTGTAGCAAAAGGGAATAGCAGTAATGGCCAATCGTAAGAAACAAAAAATCAAAAGATATATTAAACTTCTATATTTCATCTATACGTTATCAAATCAACATAAGCCAATAACAATTAGTTAATGGAAGGTTAGGTGGCACTGGGATTACTGTTGTATTATACCCCACAATAAAACTAGGTGGAACAGTTGCAGAAGCCCACCCTAAAGTGAAAAATTGGTTTGCAATTGTATTACCAGAACTAAAAATAGGTGTTTGACCGATAGAACTCGAGTCAATGCCGATAAGTCCCTTTCCGGCAGTATTTTGAATACTGTTACCAACAACTTCTATGAATTTAAATATAGTAAGGTCCGCGTTAAACAATAAAACAGGTACATTCCCTTCATTTACTGTTGTGTTGTTTAGAAGAAATAAACCAAAATTTGTACCCACAAATTCCTCGATATCTAACAGGTGTCTTAATGTAGCGGGAGAAAGGTTATCTTGTGTATTATTGCTTATTACTAAATTCCCTTGAAGTGTGCCTGAATTAACGGTTATATTGGTGATGATGATAAATCTGCATCGCGTGTTACCTGAGTCAGACACAAAGGTGTTACCGTCAATAATGCTTTGCCCAGAAGTTGAGGAAATAATGATATAGAAGTATCCGTTGTTAGGTGAAGCAGCGGGGGCATAGGTAAAATTGCAATTTGTTATCTGAAATTCAGTTGCTTTAATGGCGATGCCAAGTTCGCATACTGAAATTTCACAACTATCAACATATATTCCTGTTGCTAACAAATTATTAATTGAAATAACAGACTCAACACTTAAAACAGAAGGGAAATCTTGGATGATTGACATGTTACGAAAAATAACGTTGGATACTGTAACATTAAACATAGAGATTACAGTATTCAAGGTAGTAATGACGGTAGTTGCCCCTATTCCTTGACCCTCAATCGTTACCGATTTATTAACAGTAACAGTGGTTGTAATTATAAAGGTCTCAGCATCAAGTAATAGTCTGTCACCATTATTAGCGGCAGCTAAAGCTGCATCAATCGTAGTATAAGTCTGCGATGAACCTACAAGTATTGTAGCACCGGTTGGAGCAGGAATAGGTCTAATCATTGGGGAAACTGGTTGAGATAGCTTATAATAGGTGCTTCCTGTTAATAAATCAATATAAATATCTCCCAAATTGCCAATAGCACATGTTGGAGCTCCAACTCCTGTTAAAACCGTAGTACCAGTTGCCGCTGTAGGTCCAGTTATTCCTGTAGGTCCAGTTACTCCCGTAGGTCCAGTTACTCCTGTAGGTCCAGTTATTCCTGTAGGTCCAGTTACTCCCGTAGGTCCAGTTACTCCTGTAGGTCCAGTTACTCCCGTAGGTCCAGTTACTCCTGTAGGTCCAGTTGCTCCCGTAGGTCCAGTTGCTCCTGTAAGTCCAGTTACTCCCGTAGGTCCAGTTGCCCCTGTAGGTCCAGTTACTCCCGTAGGTCCAGTTGCCCCTGTAGGTCCAGTTGCCCCTGTAGGTCCAGTTGCCCCTGTAGGTCCAGTTGCCCCTGTAGGTCCAGTTGCCCCTGTAGGTCCAGTTACTCCCGTAAGTCCAGTTGCTCCCGTAAGTCCAGTTGCTCCCGTAAGTCCAGTTGCTCCCGTAGGTCCAGTTGCCCCTGTAGGTCCAGTTACTCCCGTAGGTCCAGTTGCCCCTGTAGGTCCAGTTGCTCCTGTTGGAAAAGTAAAGGGAGGAATAGATGAAAGTGTTGGCCCCACTAGATTAGGATCAAAGGCCGCAGCCTGAATTCCCTCCCATTTCTTTTTCTCATTTTGGTTTTCGAACATATTATTACCTCCAAACAGAATACACTCATTCCTTGGATGAGGAAATAGCTTTTATCTCTACATTAGTCTATGTAGAGGAGTTTCACCAATTTTCCTATATACGAATAGGTTATGAAAAACGAGAAATAAAACAGTTTTCTCTCTTATCTACAAGACACCAGATGACTTTGTCATTTCTCCTATATGTTATGTTAAACTTTCCATTCGGTTTATTTATTAGATTAACGAATGAAACATATTTTTAGTAACTTAATAGTAAGTCACCATTATTATTAAAAACCCGGTCTGTTTATAATAAAACATGCATGGAATTTTTATAAATGCATAAAAAATACAGATAAATCCTCAGACATTGATTTTTGGTTCAATACGTTTATTGATTCAACAAAATGGTAATGTTTGTTGAACAAGAAGTAAAAGGTTGCTACATATTAGTCATATATAATATGTAGTAACCTTTATTCTTTATGATTTTTACAATTTAGGTCTTGATAACCATTCGCAGCAATGCCTGAACAGTGTGCTGTTATTCGTGAAATCATCAAAGAGAAAAATAAACTAACTTGGCCGATCTTAACCACTGAAGAAAAAGAACTGATCGAGAACATGCTATTATGTTCCTTATTATCTGAAGAAGAAATACTAATTACATATTATGAAGACGATTATTTACTCACTAGCTATATGACTGTTGTTGATATTGATCCGTTAAATAGTGCTGTAGTATGTACAGATGAATTTTACAATAGATTCATACTGAAGTTTATAGATATTATTGATGTAAAATGAACAACTAAGGCACTACTTATGTACTTTAAATAATGTTTATTCCAAACGGTTTTAAAAATTTAATACTTCAATTGTTCATTTGTATTGCATTTATTGCGGAATTATTTAAAATATGAGATAACAAAAATAACCTTTATACAATGAAACTTTTAATTTATATCAAGACATGTCGTTCTTCCGGCGCCTACAATTTACAGAAGTAGGTGACATACTTTGATTTTTATAAAGTATAAGAAGCCGTCAGAAGAAGTAGAGATTGAATTTCGATGTAATTGCGAAAAAATAATATCATTACTTTTGGAAATACAACTTTATTAGATTTTCTTGCAAAGTCTTTGGGTATATATTAATAAAAAAAGAATGCACACAGATTAAAATGTGCATTCTTTTTTTATTCACAGTACATATGTTATTTCATTGCTCTTTAAAATACAGTTATAGATTTTATAATAAAGCTTGATTAATAACTAACTGTATTCTTATTACTATGACTATAACTATAACTTTCTTCCATAGCTAATGCATCTGTTTTAGTAACATGAACGGTACCAAATGGATGATTTGGAGGAGCATATATCGAGTAAAGTTTTAGTGGAATATTACCTGTATTAGTTACATTATGCCATGTTCCGGCAGGTATCATTATTGCAAAATCATCATAGGCATTTCTTTTAAAGTCTAAATTATCTTTACTCTTGCCCATTTGAACAATCCCCTGACCTTGTTCAATACGTAAAAATTGATCAACATTGGGATGTATTTCCAAACCGATATCTTCGCCAACATTGATACTCATTAAGGTGACTTGTAAATGTTTACCTGTCCATAAAGCAGTACGATACGTATTGTTTTGTTTTGTTGCTTCATTTATATTAACCACAAATGGTTCTGATCCATAATCTGTTAACGAAATACTTCCAGCACCATCGGAAAAACTAAAAGAATCAAATCTGTTTGCATACTCTATCTCATTGGGGAAAGTCCAGTAAACAGACGGTCTTCCATAGTTATACATAGGTACATTAACATAATAAGGATATGGATACATAAAAGGAATATAGTACATTTTTCTCAACCCTTCACGATTTTATAAAATTATCCTATGCACTGGTTAAGTGAATGTACTTAGATTAAAGGTAACTTTTGTAAAGAAGGCTTTTTAGCCTAAAAGGGGTACGGAAACAATTATGGATTTCAGGGGCTAATCTAGGATTAAATTCAACAATTTAATTTTGATAAATCCATTTTAGAGCTTCTAAAGCCTTTAAAATAAACAACTTGCTATATTATTAATAGAGTATACTCTATTGATAATGCTTGATATGACTAGGTTTATCTCAATATCGTTATAAATCTGCATAATCCTGACGTGACCCCGTTTAGTTTTTAGACATATAATATAAATGTTTATTTAATTATTAACTGAGGTGAATTATTATGATAAATCCTTACTGTATTAAAAACAGGGCAATAGGCGGAGTCTATACAACCCATGGAGCTCAAGCAACAATGCATGCAGTATATCATGCAATGCAGCATATGCCATACTATCAACATCCAGCTATACCTTATTATGAAACCATACAATATCATCCCTCTATAGAATATATACCCCAAAGTATATATCCTACTATTTTTACAACAATTCCACTTTATTAACCATCCTCTTGTTTTTAATTGCTTTTAAACTGTACAGACAAACACCCCCACCCCCCTCACTTTTTGATTATAGCTACACTCTCCATTCGCGCCTATTTTCCAATTACTCCGTTTTGTAATCTAATTCAGACCATTGTAAGAATCAGAATCATAACTGATCAAGAGCTTTGTTAAATGCTCAACATGGTATTTCTCATCACGGCTGATAACACTGAAAACTAGCTTCACAGTATGAAGAATGGATGAATAGCCAAAAAGATTTAGAACAAAAAATTAATTTGAATAATCCTTGGCCAGGTGCTAGAGAGACTGCATACTCATAAATTTTATTTCATGTTGCTAACCATGGTACCTATCATCGAGTAACATAACAGCCATGCTAAGACAACAGGGGCACGCTTCAACAATGAATGACCTAGCTTTATATTGGTATCAGAGTTAGGGCAAATAGTACTTGTAAATTAATGATGGTTCATATGAGAATCTAATAAAATATTCATCTGTTTTCTATAATAAATGTCCTTTAATTAAACTAACGGGGGCATTAGCTTAATAAACCAAATTAAAAAAATCGGCTCCTTTACGTAAAGGAATCGATTTTTTTTGCTACAGTTTTCTTAACGCTGTAAATCCGCATTTCCCTAACGTTACTCCTGGTAGGGGTAGCACCACATGCCCATCAACTTAAGAATTTTATAACGCCCCAAAAACAAAAAAAATGTACATTTTCACCTAAAGATGCCAATTTTCTCGTTTTAGAGTATTTGTTTTTTTGGGGGTTGATGGGCATGGGGGATAACGACGATTCGTTCTTTTTCGGACCACTTGTAAAAAACTTTGAAATGTATGATAAAACAATGACTTTAAGGTAATTAAATTTGAAGTTTTCAAGAAGATTTTCTTTAAATGTATTCCGTCCACTTATTTTCCGGCAATATTTACAGGTGTTCAGTAAACAAATTTTGTTAAATTCATTCCAAAAGTTAACGGAACTCTAATTCTGTTACTTAAAATAATGAGTGGCCCAAAAAATAGTAATCGTTGCCGTGCCCGAATACGGAAAAATGATTATATATTGAGTACCATCTACACAATATTTTCCTTTCGGGCCCTTTTTATTGCTTCTTCGCGGTTGTTGACGCTGAGCTTCGAGTAGAGAGTCGAGCAATAATTGCGGATCGTTCCCTCCGATAAAAATAATTTGGCGGCGATAGACTTATAACGCAGTCCACCTGACAGATGCTCCAGAATCTCCATTTCACGTTTCGTAAGCCCGTACGGGAAGTTTTCCTGACTTGAACCGATCTTCTCCAATTGCTCGCGTTGACTTTTCATCTCTTCGAAAATTCGCGTAGCGACCGATTGATCGATCCAGATTCCTCCGTTATAAATTAGTTTCAAGGCTTCCTTCATCTCTCGCGGATGAATCGACTTCAGCATGTAGCCCTCCGCCCCGTGCTCCAATGCAGTTGCTGCCTGCAAGGAATCCTCAAACGTTGTCATGAACACAACCTTCATATCAGGCCATCGTTGTTTCATCTCAAGTAAAGTTTCAATCCCGCTCATTCCCTGCATACTAATATCCATTAGCACGATATCCGGTTGGGACCGCTCACAATGTTCTAATGCTTCGCCACCGTCACTGGCTGTACCAACTACGTTAAAATCAGTATGCTGATCCAAAATTTGCTTCAAACTGTCGGTAATGATCACCTGGTCGTTAACGAGCAGCAGGCGGATTGTATCATGTGCAGGCTCTGTCTGCAACGGAATATTACATATGACGAAAGTTCCTTGTTCTGGCTCGGAATGCACGGACACCGTGCCGTGAAATAGCTTAAGTCGTTCCTTCATCCCATTAAGTTCAAATCCAAATTGGATTTCTTCCATTCCGATGCCGTTATCTTCGATCTGTAACCTGAGCTGCTGACTCTCGAAATACAACTGAACGGATATCAAGCTCGCCGAACCGTGCCGAACCGCGTTGTTCAGAGACTCTTGAAGGCAACGATATAGACAAAAGTTTATTTTTTGCATAACGAGAGTCTCGCTGCCGATCACACGGAATTTGACCATTATACCTGTTGACTTCATAAAATCTTCGGTAAATTGCCGTAGAGATTCACTTAACGAATGGTTCAATGGAGTATGAGAGAGCTGATGCAGATGTTTTCGGATATCAACCAGACTGTGTTGGGCGATTCCGACAAGCGAATCGATCCTCTCTATCTGTGAATTCGGTACGGACGATCGCAGCGATTCGACGCCGACGATGAGTGAGGTAAGCGTATGGCCAATCGTGTCATGCAGCTCATGTGACAGCCGGCTGCGCTCCTCCATCAGCGTAAGTTCCTCAATCCGCTCAATATGCTGCTCCAACAATAGCTTTTGCTCATGAATAATTAGGGCTTGCTTATGGGACTGAATTAATATATTAAACGTGAAGCCGATGGCGAATCCAAAACCGTTGCTAACGATAAATTCATACGGGAGACGACCAGCGATCCAACCGTTCAATGCCGGCAATATGATTCCACAGAGGATACCTGTCCATACATAGGTTCTTCGATTGCTGGCCAAGCCGATATTCATCACAAGTAAAACGAAAGACCAAAGTAAATCCGGTGCTGTATAGGCTAAATAAAGATGAAAAACCCCCGCTGCCATGACGTCGACTGCAAGATACCAATCTGCATTTCTACACCAGGCGATTAATGGAACGAGATAAACGACGAAAGCAAAAGAAAATAAGACCCAAAAAGACGCATCGATTAATGACGGTTTGATAAAACTAGCGCTTATGATAATGACCATCCAAAGCGTTCGTATGGCCACAAATATCCAATCATACCAGAACCATTTTTTTATTATAGAGAACACGGATTATGCACACCTACTTGTAGTTTTTAAAATAAATTCTGAATAAATCAAACCTATCATGCACCATAAACTTCTGATCCGTCAAGCGAAAGAGAGGGTAAACAGTTAGAATTTACTGTAACAAGCACGTCACATGAGATATTTGACAGTTTGTCATATGGTATATGTGACAAGTCCAATTTCGAGTGTCAACAAAAGTTTGGCGGTTTCATCACTATCCGATTTAACAATTTTGGGGATAAGGTGAGGATGTAAAGCAACACAACATTCCAAAATAATAGGAGCGATACGTTATGAAATTACTCAAGATTCAAAAAGGAGCTGTACTTGCATTAACAGCTATATCGGCGAGTACACTGGTATTTTCTGCTTATGGGTCTGTAAACCCGGTACAGACTGAAGGCGCGGTACAAGTGGAGACAGAGAAGGAAAAGAAAAGCAAGCATCGGGATGAAGTCAAACACGTCATTGATGAGGTGGTAACCATCAAAGGAGTCCCAAGTGTCATAGCTGGCGGGTTACAGAACGGGAAACGCTGGTCTTACGCTACAGGTACAGCCAGTTATGAAGTACCAAACCCGGTGGAGTCCAATTTTTCATTCCGTATTGGAAGTATTTCAAAGACTTTCACAGCGTCCGTTGTATTACAGTTGGCTGACGAGAAAAAATTGAATCTGGATGATTCGGTTGAAAAATGGCTGCCAGGTGTCATAAAAGGTGAAGGGTATGATGGCAACAAAATTACGATCCGTCAGTTATTGAATCATACAAGTGGGCTTGCTAGCTATACAGATTTGGATTTCCGAGATATTACTTTGCCTCAAAATCCATACCGTTACTATTCCGTCGATGAGCTTATCGACCTTGGACTTTCAAAGCCACCTGTATTTGCACCAGGGAAGGGCTGGAATTATTCCAATATGAATACTGTACTAGCCGGTCAAATTATTCAAAAGGTAACAGGAGAAACGTATGCGGAGCAGATCAGGAAACGGTTTATCATACCGCTTGGAATGAAAGGGACATTTGTGATGGGAAATAGTCACGAAATTCCGGGTAAGCATGCCACAGGATATAATATGGATAGATCGGGTCATTTGTATGATTTAACAGAAATGAATCAATCATGGGCAAATGCGGCGGGAGATATAGTCTCAACAGTTAATGATTTGACTACCTTCTTCAGTGCGTTGTTGGGCGGGAAGCTTCTGACTCAAGAGATGATGGACCAGATGCACACAACAGTAGATGGACCTTTTGGTAAAGTCGGACTAGGGATTTATGAATTTAAAACAGCGGACGGGCAATCTTACTGGGGGCATGCCGGAGGTACTTTCGGGTATGAATCGAGAGCCGTCGGATCTCTAGACGGGAAGCATATTCTGGTAACGTGCATCAACTCGGTAGGTCCACAAGTAGCGCCAGCTCACGATAAAATAATCAATAAGGAATTTAGCCATTACGCAAGTCTAAACAGACAGTGAATTATATATGTTTGACCTGCTTGGAAAACGAAAACATACCGATTTATACATGGTTACGAGTGCCGGATTATATCTATCACTCCTCATGGGATTTATACACAAAAGGACCGTCAAGATGTTTTCCTAGCGGTTTTTCTTATGAGATGGATGTATATTGTATTCATAGAAGTTAACATAAAGTCCTATTATGGGTAGAAAGAAAAAGGCGGATCCCTACTCTCACAAGGGAACCTCCTTTTTTTGTTCTACGGATCTATGCATTTTTTTATACATTCCTATCCTGGCGCGGTTTTAGGGTTCTTGTTTGTTACTGGATTAGCCGAAAAACTGTATAAAACCTTGCATGCTCTTAGCATGGTTTTTTTCCGAAATGCTGGCGGTACCCCATCGTCATCAAGCTAAGGTTTTGAAGTACCCCCAAAACCAAAATTCACTTTCTCTACAGGTAGTTACTTTGAGAAGTCAGCTCATTTTTTTCGTTTTGGGGGCGTTTATTTTTCTTAAGTTGATGGGGATGGGTGGAACCCTTTCCTTGTTTAGGCCGGATATCCGCCTGTTGGCGGTGGCCAAGCGCTAAATAATCTGCGAATCAGCACAATTTCTCCTAAATGGTAGGAGTTGTGAGATGCAATATTGCGTAGCACACCGCCCGGGGTTTCACCAGGCCATTCCTCCAATGTTTTGTCCAATTGAACAGTTTGGGCAATCGTGCATGCTTGTTCAATCCCCTAAAGAAAATACTGAATAATCTGTTTCCGTTTGAATAGGTTTTGCTTTTCCATACTAATCACGTCCTTTTTTAGAATACTAGTATCAGTATGTCCAAGTTTCAGAGATTAGTTACATAAGTCATATAGTTTTTGCACCAGAACCATAAAAGTAAGTCTATGACCTATTTTTACACATATCTCGGCTGTTCACTATAAGAGGCCAAGTAAATAGAAGACAAAAAAGCGACCAATTTCAATTAGTTGCTTTTTTGTCTGTATTGTTCCAACCTTCAAACGATAAATACTAGGAGTTACAATCTGTCCAAATATCAAAACCTTTATAATTGTTAACTGAAAAATTTGAATGATATCATTTTTTTATTATTAGCTTAATAGAGATGTGGTGGTATTCCTATTAAATGATTTTAACAGCAGAACTGGATTTGAAATATATTTACCTGAAAAATCAGATAAATAATGATAAATAGAAAGAACATTTAATTATAGATATAGTTTTTCAGTGAGTGAAATATAATTTGTGTTATCAAATATTTACATAGGAGGCAATTATATGAATTAAAATCCCCGCTTAAGTTTTATTAAAAAATAAAATAATAGTTATTATTCTAGTTGTTATAGAAAGGACGAAGAGAATGTCAATAGTTCAGCGTTATACAACGACTACAAATGGTGCGATGACGTTTACAGGTAATACGCTAGGATTTGGTTCGAATAATCCTAGCTATAATGACATTGGAGCATTCATTACGTTGGATCTTACCCAACAAGTCCCAAGTTATCCAATAGGTAGTACATTGAATTGGAAATTGAATGCTTCTCAAGCAGTTCTGAAATTTCCTGTAGCTAGTGAAGTGCTGTATGCAGAGTTGATTTGGGGAGGTACCTCAAAATTTAATGCAGTGGATGTTACAGGAGATATTAACGTTCCCATTTCCTTAACTAACCCACAAGGTTCAATACAAACAATATCTCCTGATGCGACAACGGCCCAAGTAGTAGTGCATGAAAATCACACATTTTATATTCGTACAGCTGATGTTACTAAACTAATAAAGGCGAGTGGGGCAGGTTCTTATACTGTAAGTGGGGTACCAGCCACAATCCAACGGCCAAGTAAAAGTAATGCAGCAGGATGGACACTTGCTGTTATATATAAAAATCCTTCTTTACCTTCACGAAATATGAACTTATATGTTGGTGTGGCATCTGTTGAAAGAGGGAATGTAGTGGATCAAAAAATTAAAGGTTTTGGGACACCTGAATCCAAGCCGTTTCAGGCAAGAGCTTTATTGACTGCTATCGAAGGCGATAGTTTCATTTCTAAGGACCAATTTTTATTTGGTCCATCCCCAGGCCAATTACAAGCCATTTTTGGACCGAATAACTTAGTGGATAACTTTTTCGCTTCACAGATTAATGATGATGGTGGAAATTTAGATACTAGTGGGACAGCGGGAAATAGTAATGTAACCCCAGGGCAAAAACAGTCTACACAGCGCTATGGCTGGGATATTACGAATGTGGATATTTCAAACGCCATGGAAATCTCACAAACTGAAGCGATTGCTCGGTTCAAAACAGATATGGACGGATTCATCCTTTCTGGATTAGGGATTCAAATTGATGTGAATAGTCCGGAGCTCAAGATAGACAAACAAGTGGATAAAGATATAGCAATAGTCGGAGATGAGTTAACTTACACAATTTTAGTAGAAAATAGTGGACTAGTAGAAGCTCAGAATTCCATTTTTAAAGATATTCTTCCAGATGAGTTAGAATTTGTGCAGAACAGCTTAACTATCGATGGGCAAGCCAAACCCGGAGAAAATCCAGCTAAAGGAGTCAATATCGGATTTGTAAGCATAGAAGGGCCAGTCGAGATCATATTTAAAGTGAAAGTGATTGCAGTCCCTACAGATGGAAAGGTGACTAATACGGGTAAGCTGGATTACGAGTTCCAAAGTGCAGCGGGTTTACCTCTCACATCAGGATCTAGTAGCTCAAATGAAGTAAATACTATCATTAAGCATGTACAAGTCGATCTCGTGAAAAGTGAAGATCGTTCGGTTTACGATAAAAAGGGAGATATTATCACCTACACGCTCGATATTACCAATAATGGAGATACTTCAGTAAATGCAATTTCTATTAAAGATGTCATACCTACAGGAACGGTACTCGTTCCAGGGAGTTTAAAAGTAAATGGTGCACCGGTGCTTGATGATTTAACAACAGGAATTCCTCTTGGTACATTAATTCCTGGCCAAACAGCTGTGATTACATTTCAAGTAGCGTTACAGAGTCCGTTGCCAGTGAAAGTAGATAACCAAGCAGAGGCAATTTATCAATTTCAGCTGAAACCAGGTAGCAATGTGCGTGAGGAAATAGTAACAAGTAACCTAATTACGGCGTGGTTGGAGACCGATTGTCAAAAAGCACAAAATCAGATTTTTGAATCAGTAGCACAACAAGAGCTCGGTTTGATGAAAATCCTTCAAGCAGAAAGTGTAAAAGTACAAGAAGCGGTAAAGGCATTTGAAGAAGAACGAATCTCTGCCCAAGAACTTGCTAGGATTAATCAGAGTGTCGAAAAAGTAGTCCAAAAAGCTACACAGTTGGAGAAATTATTAAAAGATAAATTAGAAATTGCTAAGCAGATTTGTTGTTAGTAGATTAATGAGAAAGAAGCACAAGAATTTATAGCTTTATTTAGATTGAAAAGGGGGAAGAATATGCCATTTATTCATCGTTTCACCCAAACAACCAATGGTGCGATTACATTTACAGGAAATACATTAGGTTATGCAGATGGAAGTACAGATATTGGGGCTTTTTTGACAACAGATAGTTCTAAACAAGTGTCAGGCTATCCAGCTGGAAGTACAATGAACTGGCAAGAAAATTCCTCTTTGGCTATGCTGAGAATCCCTGCAGACAGTGAAATATTGTATGCCGAGTTGATCTGGGGTGGATCGACTAAAGATCAATATACTGATGTTCGTTCAGCTATCAATACTTCGATTACTTTTACTACCCCAGCTGCTACTGTATCCATCGCACCAGATGCCTTCACTGCACGAGAAGAGTCCGTCTTTGGCGGTCAAGTTTTCTATGTTCGCTCTGCGAATGTAACTGAATTTGTACAAAAAGGTGGAGCTGGAACTTATATAGTAGGTGGTATTCCCGGAACGGTAAGAGATTGTACTTTTTTTCTAGCTTCTACCAATACAGTGGGATGGACGTTGGCTGTCGCTTATAAACATCCATTACTTAAAATTCGAAATATGAATATTTATGTTGGGTCTCAAGTGATTTCTATGTCTAATCCTCCAGTGGATGAGTTGATTTATAATTTTAAAACCCCAGAAGGTGGGGATATCCAGGGACGTGTCATGCTTACGGCACTGGAAGGAAACTCTAATCTTCCTGGCGATCGCTTTGAATTTGGTCCCAATCGTTCGTCGCTTTCGGTGATATCTGGTCCGAATAATCCTGGAAATAATTTTTTTGCGTCGCAGATTAACGATGATCTAGGAAATTTAGATACTAGTGGAACTGCTGGAACGCTCAATAAGCCTCTTGGATCAGACGGATTTGGCGTACGATCGGGTTGGGATATCACGAATGTAGATATTTCTCACACGTTGCATCATAGTCAAACCGAGGCAATCGCCCGTATTGCGACGGCGCAAGATACCTATTTGGTGAGTGGATATGGAGTACAGATTGACGCCAATAGCCCAATCGTAAAAATGAATAAGTCGGGGGATAAAAAACAAGCTGTAGTAGGTGAAATAGTAACTTACACTTTGGAAGTAAAAAATGATGGCTATGTAGATGCGACTAATGTGATTCTTCAGGACTACTTAGATCCAGAACTTGAATATTTACCAGATAGTTTACGAATCAGAGGTGCGGCATGGCCAGGACAAGATATTGCTAAGGGTGTGAACATTGGTACTTTGGCTGTAGGAGAAACAGTCCTCATCACGTATCAAGCGAAAATCATGAAAGAGCCTGATGATAAAGTGGTGCATAATCAAGCATCGATGATCTTTGATTTTCAGAGTAGACCAGATTTACCTATTTCGACAGCGACGAGTATTAGTAACAAACCTGGGATTGAAGTGATTGAGCCACCTACCTGTGAAGAAGGGAAAAATCAGATTATCCAAACGATTGCTGAGGCGGAACAAAGCATTGCTAGGATTATGCGGGCAGAAGCAGAAAAAATTGAAGTAGCTGCTCGTGCGTTTGGAGATAAGAAAATAGGAGTCCAAGATCTCATCGCTGTCAATGAAAGTGTGGAGGATATGTTAGACAGCCTAATCGTACTAGAATCAGTGCTTAAAGATAAACTCGCTGTTACCCAAGAAATTTGTGATTTTTGCTCATAACATCCATATATAATTTGATTCGATGATGGAAAGGGTGATGAAATATGTCTCAAAGTCGGGGGTATGTAAATATGAAAACTGAGGCGAATAGATTAATGGAGGATAGTCTGAAGATGGAAATAAATAAAAAAGTAAACAAAAATGAGGCAAAAGTAAAAGATATTTTGACTTATACCGTTCTTGTAACAAATATGGATCCGGTTGACGCACAAAACACTATCTTGAAAGATATCCTTCCAAAAGAGTTGAAGTTTGTTCCAGGTAGTGTTTTTGTGGATGGTGTGCCTCAACCTAGTGTGAGTGTAAATAATGGGATTAAGCTAGGAATGGTAGGAACAGGAGAACTGATTGAAGTGACATTTCAAGCGAAAGTAATCAATATTCCTCCAGATGAGCTAGTGAAAAATAAAGCCACCTTAAATTATGAATTTGAAAGTGCTTCTGGAACGCCTATCAAAAAAGGAGAAGCGGCCAGTAATATAACAGAGACAAAAGTGATTGTGCGTCCTCCTACTAACTGTGAGAACAATCAAAGTACCATTGAATTTTCAATTAAACAGGAAGAGAAGGCCATTCAGGAGTTACTGGATGCAGAAGCAGAAAAAATAAAGACGGCAAATCAAGCCTTTAATAGTGGCAGGATTACAAAAAATGAACAGAATTTGATTATTCAGAGTGAAAATAGTGTTTCTCAAACATTATCTACATTGAAACAAGAACTACAGAACAAGAGAAATACGATTCAGGATTTATGTAGTGGTTGTAAGTAGAGAAGAAGAGGATGTCTTACTTTCCCTCAGATGCTTTTGAAAAATAGGGAATCTGATTCATCACTAATAAGGTATGAATTACAGAAAAGAAAGGGAGAGGCACATGTCTAATTTTCCGAAAGTGAGTATAGAAAAGGAAGTAGACAAAATTGATGCGGTGGTAGGAGATATTCTAACATATACGTTTACCATTTCCAATGATAGTCTAATTGATGTTACTAATTGTCATTTTAAGGATTTTCTATCAGAAGAGGTGCAGTTTGTCCCGAATAGTGTGGAAATTGACGGTGAATCAAAACCTGGTGAAGATCCAACGAAAACGATTGTACTTGATAGACTATCCATTGAAGGGCCTATCATCATTACATTTAAAGTTGAAGTGATTAAACCTCATTCTAGTGGAGTGATTAGGAATAAAGCTTACATGGGTTCTCAGTATTCAGGTGGTTATGTAGATGCGGTCAGTAACGAAGTACAAACCAATGTGCCAGCAGGACGAACAACCTGTGAATGGTCACGTGACTTAATCATTCATTCCATCGCACAAGAGGAAAAAGGCCTAGCCACGATTCTTTACATGGAAGGCGAAAAGATTCAAGCAGCAATTAATTCATTTCGAGGTGGCCAGATTAAAGTGACGGATTTGCTAGCAATTAACAAGAGTGCAAAGAAAGCAGTTCAGCAAATTGCTAATCTGGAAAAAGAGTTGAAGAAAAAGTTAGATCAAGTTAAAGACCTATGTTGTGGTTGTAAGTAGGGATAGGAATAGATAAATAGAGAAAGGGTGAGAATCATGGCGTTTATTCAGCGATATTCAACCACGACTAACGGAGCGGTTACTTTTACTGGCAACACACTGGGTCTAAGTAATACCAATATCAGTTATACAGATATTGGTGCATTTATCACATTAGATTTGTCTAAGCAGGTACCAGGATATCCTGCAGGTACCACACTGGATTGGAAAGAAAATGCTTCTGCTGCACAGCTTCGCTTACCAACGGGAAGCATAGTATTATATGCAGAGTTAATTTGGGGTGGATCAACAAAAACGAGTACCGAGGATGTGACGAGTGAAATAGATCGGGCCATAACGTTAATCTCGCCAAAAGGGAGTACCCTCATTACGCCAGATCCGACTACGAGTCAGCAAGTAGCTCAGGCGAACCAAATATTTTATGTTCGCTCTGCCAATGTTACTAGTTTTATAGATGCAGGTGGGGCTGGTAATTATACTGTCAGTGGTGTACCAGCGACAGTACAAAGATATAAAGGGAACAACGTGGGGGGATGGACTTTATCTGTGGTTTATAAAGATCCTACACTGCCTCTTCGAAATATGAACATTCATGTCGGAACAGCATCGATTGAGAAAACGGGATCAGTAAGCCAGAAAATTTCTGGCTTCTCTACGCCTGAACTTGGTGATGTCAAAGCAAGATTGTTGCTAACCGCAATGGAAGGAGATTCAAAGATTCCAGGAGATCAGTTACTTTTTGGAAAAGATGCTTCTTCTTTAAAGCCCATCTCAGGTCCCAATAATCCGATTGACAACTTCTTTGCTTCACAAATTAATGATGATGCAGGGAATCTAGATACGAGTGGTACCTATGGGAATGTAAATGTCACACCAGGAAGTGCCGGACCAGCAGTTCGTTATAATTGGGATATTACCAATGTGGACGCTTCTACAGCTATGGAGAACTCACAAACGGAGGCATTAGTTCAACTGACTTCGAAATCAGATGGTTATATCGTGACAGGTCTGGGTGTTCAAATTGATGTGAATAGTCCAGAAATTAAAATTAATAAAGAAGTAGATAAAGAAGTAGATAAAGAAGCAGCTATCGTGGGTGAAATCCTTACTTACACTCTATTAATTGAAAACAGTGGAATGACCGAAGCACAAAAAACTATTTTAAAAGATACTCTTCCACCAGAATTAAAGTTTGTTGAAGGCAGCTTACAAGTCGATGGCGTTCCTATACCTGGTGGAGATCCGACAAAAGGAGTAGACATTGGTTCCATATCTATCGAAGGACCGACGGAAGTTACCTTTCAAGCCTTAGTATTAAAAGTGCCACCAGACAATAGAGCGGTGAATAAAGCTACTGTCGTGTATGATTTCCAAAGTGCCCCAGGCTTACCGGTCTCTTCAGGTACAGCAGATAGTAATGAAGCCATTACGGTCATTCGAAAAGTAGAGGTAGAGGTAGTGAAACGGCAAGACATGTCAGTTTATGTCAAGGCAGGTAACATTATAACCTATACCATTGAAGTTGCTAATACAGGTGATACACAACTGACCGATGTCGTAATTGAGGATCAAATTCCAAATGGAACGAAGTTGGTTCCAGGCAGTTTACAGATAGATGGGCGCCCTCTCTCAGGCAATATAGAAAGTGGCGTGAATATTGGTACGGTAGAGCCCGGGACGACGACAAGAGTCACCTTCCAAGTGTTGATTGATAACCCAGTGCCTAAGAAAGTGACAAACAAAGCAAAAGTTGATTATAAATATAAGCTTATTCCTGATGGACAAATTTATCGTAAAGTAGAAATGACGAATGAAGTGACAGCTATTCACGAAAGCAATTGTAAAGAAGCACAGAAGAAAATCGTGACAGGTATTGGAGAAGCTGAGTTAGCGGCTGCAGGAGTAATCGTAGCAGAAAAATTAAAAATACAAGATGCAATTCGGGCCTTCAACGAAGGGAAGCAGAGTGCAGAAGAATTACTCAATGAGAATGAACAGTTGACCCACAAACTAACAAAAATAATTTTAGACGAAAAATTGCAACAAGATACATTGCAAAAAGCAAAAATACTTTGTTGCGATGGTATTGAAGGGATTGACTACAGTGGTGTCTATATCATCAAAAATAAAGGAAGTCAAAAAGTATTAGATATATCTAGCGCCTCAATGGATAATGGTGTAAACGTCCAACAATGGGATTATAACGGCGGAGATCATCAAAAATGGGAACTAGAGAAGATGGCAGATGGGTATTATAAAATCAAAGCAGTTCATAGTGGGAAATTGCTTACTGTGTCCGGAGCTTCAAACAGTGATGGTGCGAATGTAGAACAATGGGAAGACATTGGTGGAGATAATCAAAAATGGAAAATCGAAAAAAATTCGGATGGAACGCTTAAATTGATAGCTAAGCATAGCGGCCAATTACTTGATCTGAAGAGTAGTATACAAAACAATGGTGCTAATATTCAACAATGGCCAGACAATGGTACAGATGCTCAATGTTGGGAATTGACAAAATTAAAATAATACTTTTTATAAAATAAAGTATGTGTTTCGATATAGTAGCACAAAGTAGAAGTATTTGCTTTTAATAAAAACGGTAGAATAAACTTTAAAAAGAAAAGACATGAGTCATTGAGAAGTATAGACTCATGTCTTTTTTGTGTTATGGTGTAAAAAATTATTTAATAGAAGAAATCGAAAATACATTTGATGAGGTAATCTTTTTAACGAATTCCCCGAAATAATTCTCCTTCCTCAAGCGTGTGAAGAGCGTAGCACAACGGTAGGTGGGAGATGAATTTCGGTTTGGCATAGCTAAAAGCTTTTGATAAACTAGCTATATGAAGTTCTTTGATAACTTGATATATGAGGTTGCAGGAAGAAAATTGAGTGCGAAAACCAAGCCATTCGGTTCCTGCGTAAAATATCAACCGTACCAAAAGAGCGTCCAAGCGTTGGACATCTAGGGATGGAACACCCCGAAGTAACGCTCAGGGAGACGAAAGGTTGCTTTCATCGTGGAACTGAGAAGCTCCCACTTCAAGCTTTGCTAAGTGGCGAGTAGTTCACGATACTCACCTTGTAAACCCTCTCATCTTTTATCTGTTAAGAAAGTTTGTAACAGAACCTAAAAATAAATATGAAAATTTGTGTTAATTTATTAACTTTAATATGATTTTTCGCTTCAATTATAGTATTAGCAATATGATTTTACTATGTTTATAGAGTATATATAAAAATTTAAGATGATAAACTATCTTATAAAAGGCTATTACCTAATCATTTATCTGAAAATTGCGAAAAGGTGTGTAGATAGATATTATTGTAAATACATATATAATTCATTTTAATTTTCTGACATTAATTATCGGTATTCTTATAATAATCTTTGGCGTATATTGTGATAAATACAATGTACGGTGTCAGTATTTAAAAGGTTATATATCATAACTTAAAGGGGGAAGAAAACTATGAAAATGAAGAGTAAGATGATCATGACAACAGCGCTTGCAGCTACTTTAGCTACAGGTGCATTACCTACTACATCGGTATTTGCTGCAGAAAAAGAAGCACCTATTCAACAAAAAGAGTCACAAATTAGTATTCAACCGTTTGCACAGAATAATTTGGAAACAGCTGTTAATGCTGCTTTACATGGTCCCGAAGTCAAAAAAATCAAAGTATTCGAGCACGAATTTAATGTAAAACCAATTGAAGTTGTAAATTTAGCTGGCGGTAAAAAATATGTTAAGGGACAAATTTCTCATCATTTAAGTTTTCGTCCAGATGATCAATTTTATTATGAGTTTACAGTACAAGATGGAAAGGTGATAGATAAGCCTGTATTTAATATTGATAGGGGTGGTTTTACACCATTTGTGGCTCCGCTTTTATCAATTCTTGCTGCGTATAATGGAATCCCAGTTAATCCAAACGATTTAAACTCACTTGGTCAACAGATGGGAAAAGTTATAGATGGAAGCTGGGAACAAGCAGCACAATCTATTGCCACTGTAGTTAGTTTAACTTTTAATGAGTAGAAATTGAAGGGGAAATAAGTTTTTGTTTAGTTTTGCAGAAGCCCATTTTTCGTAAGTATACTTGTTATAAAAAGCTTTTAAATAAATATAAAACATGTATTAACACACCTGTTATATTTTCTTAATTTGTTAACCATCTTGTCTATCATTATATGTCACAAAATAGGAGTCTTGTTTAAGACTTCTGTTTTGTTTGTATAAAAAATGAGTGGCTTCGATTCTTTTTAAGATCCGTGAAGTATGATGAAGAATGGTGTCTTTACATGTCTATGGTTCGGCTCTATGAAATTTGTATATGCATGAATCTGATGGTTGTTGGATGAACCGCTATGGCCCTTCAAAATTTCAAGTAACAGACCGCTATCAAAAAATATTTTTAAGCAGAAAATCTCATTATTCTGGGAAAAGAAGCAATGTATATTGTAAAAAAACGTACCTTATTTTATGAGACGAATCTATTAAAAATTAGGAGAGATATAATGAAGAAAATAAAAATGAAAAACATCTTAAAAAGTGGAATCCTTACTTGTTTTACACTTGCAAGTTTATGTACGACTTCTACAGTATTTGCTGATAGTCATCCAGGTTATTCCTATGAATCCAATATAGGCTATCAAAATCCAACATGGATGTCAAAACTAGAAGATACAAAAAGAATAAGCGAAGTATCTATCCCGGGGACTCATGGTTCAATGGCTTTACATGGGGCAAGTTTTATTGATGAAAATTTGACAAGAAATCAAACAATGACCCTATCTCAACAATTCAATGCAGGAATTCGTTATGTAGACATGCGTGTTAAACGTGTAAAAGATTCTTTTGCGATGCACCATGGAATTGTAAATCAAAAAGCAATGTTTGAAGATGTATTAAAAGAGACACTTCAATTTCTAAGAGATAATCCTAAAGAAACTATTTTAATGCGTTTAAAGGAAGATACTGATCCTGAAAGTGGCTCGCTATCATTCGAGGAAATATTTAAAAATTATAAAGACCGTAATGCTTCCTATTTTTGGGATCCGAATTCTGTACCATCCTCAGAAAAAAATAATCCTAAGTTAGGAGATGTTCGAGGGAAAATTGTAATATTACAAAATTTCTCGTCATCTCAAGAATATGGTATTAATTATGAATCTTTGAATACCCAAGATAAGTTTGAAGTTGGCACTGGACCAGACGGAATGTATGAAAAATGGAATGCGGTGAAAACCCATCTTCTAAATGCAAATAATAACTTTAACAATGGTAAGATCTATCTCAACCATTTTAGTGGCACGGGTGGTGCAGCAGCATTATTGAATAATTGTTACCCTTGGTTTGTCGCAAGCGGAAAAGAGAGCAGAAATACTAATAGTAATCCAAAACTGATTCAAAAAAATGTAACAAATGAATGGAGAGATTTCCCTCGAGACATAAATGGACAAGTATTTTATGGGGGAATGAATACACTTGGAACTGATTTCATACAACAAGGTGGTATTAAGCATTCTGGTATTATTGCTGTTGATTTTCCTGGACCAGGTTTAATAGATAGTATTATCAGATTAAATGGGATAGACTCAAGTGAAAAAGAAATATTAATTTCCCAAATTTCTTCTGAATCGAAGCCATTATCTGGACAAAAAAATCGATCAAGTCAAAACTTTAGCATTAATAATTTACCTACAGGAACAAAGGGGTTAAAATGGGTTATCGAGCCTACAGAAAAAGATAATGCATCTACTATTTCCTTCAATGTTATGATCGATGTTTCTCTGGGGACGGATTCTGTTCGTTGGGGAAACATTTCGAATGGATCTAAGACTGAAGCATATACAAATTCTAAATACTATATTGCAAACCCAAGTGGCGCAACTAGCAAATTTACAGTGAAAATATACGCTATTACAAATTAAGGTTTTATTGTAAAGTTTTTTAATAAGGGTAAGGTTCTTTGAACTACTCACCACTTAACATCCTCGCGGACTGTTTGAAGCGGTGAGTAGTTCAAATCAAAGCATAGTGAAGTATTGCTAGCTATGATTCGTATTCAATTTATGCTACGAACCTTATGGTCAACATGTACTGTCAAACTAGTTAAAAAAACAGGAAATAATATGTAATTATAAAAACTTATTGAAAACGCTAACATAGTTGGCTATAATCAGGGTATAAAACTTCAAATGGATTGTGACTGTTCGGCAGGCAAAACCTAAATTATGGTGAAACCAGATTTTGAAATACTGGATTCTAATTAATTTAGGTTTTTTTATACTCTAAAGTATGTAGCTGCTGCTGAGCAATCAATATCTAAAAACCTAATAAGGTGATGATATATGCTCATAAAAAAAGTTTTTAATAATAATGTTGCTTTGGTAAACCGAACTGGAACAGAAATGATTGTCATGGGTAAAGGAATTGCTTTTCAAAAAAAAGTAGGTGAATATATTGATGAATCCATAGTGGATAAAGTATTTGTGCTAGAGAAGGAAAGTCAAGTATCGAATAAATTATTACAATTAATTAATGAGATTCCTACGGAACACTTCGAGCTTACTACCCAAATTGTGGAATATATAAAGAAACAAATTTCTAACTCAATTAGTGATAATATTTATCTTACCTTAACTGATCATATTAACTTCGCAATTAATCGATTTCAACAAGGTCAAATTATTAGGAATCCTTTATTTTGGGAAATAAAAAAGTTTTATCCAGAAGAGTATAATGTTAGTTTAACAGCTCTTACAATAATTAAAGAACATACTGGATTTGAACTACCAGAAGAAGAAGCTGGTTCCATTGCCTTGCATGTAATTAATGCACAACAAGATAATATAGTAATGGAAGAAACCATTATGGTAACAAAAATAGTAGGAGAAATTTTAAAAATTGTAAACTACTATTTTGGAATCAAATTAGATGAAAAATCTCTGAACTATAATCGTTTTGTTACACATTTAAGGTATTTTGCTTATCGTCTCTCTCGTAATGAACAAATAGTAGAAGAAGATAGCTTATTATTTCAACAAGTTAAGGAAAGTTATCCGGAAGCTTACGGTTGTGCAAAGAAGATAATGGCACTTTTAAAATCTAACTACAATCAAAAACTTACAAAAAATGAGATTACTTATTTTGTTATTCATATAAACCGTGTTACTCAAAGAAAATAAAATTAAAATGATTAATTTACAGGATTGTGACTGTTTGGCAGGCAAAACCTGAGTTGAAGCTTATGTATATACATAATTTCAACTCAGGTTTTTTATATTTCTGATGCTACATTTTATAGCATTGATCCTTATCTAATCAAAAACCAAGAAATTCTCTTAGAAGAAACCTTTTGTTTCTCCAATTTCCTCTTTTTGTGTCCAAGGGGTTAAGCTTTTGAGTACAAATCTCTAAGGAAATTCAGGCTATCTTGATATATATAATAATTTTTAATAATAAAGGAGTGTGTAGAATGAAATATGAAAAATTATCAAAAAAGATTATACAAGGAATCGGAGGAAAGGAGAATGTCAAAAGCGTTGTCCATTGCGCTACGCGTCTTCGCTTCCAACTAAATAATAAAACGCTTTTAGACAAAGAAAAGTTAGAACATTTAGAAGGGGTACTTAGTGTTGTTGAGAGTACAGGACAAATTCAAATTGTAATTGGTTCAAATGTTGCAGATGTGTACAATGATTTAGTTCAAGTAGGAAACTTTAATAGTGGATCTGTTCAATCAAATAATCAACCAAAAGAAAAGGTAAAGCTCACAGCAATGATTTTCGAATTAATCTCTGGTACGTTTACACCGCTCTTAGCACCACTTGCTGGAGCTGGGATGTTAAAGGCGATATTAGCAGTATTAGTTATGTTTGGTGTTCTTTCTGAAAAAAGTGGTACGTATGGAATCCTAGCAGCAGCAGGAAATGCTATTTTATACTTTTTACCTGTTATGATTGGTATTACTCTTGCTATTAAACTTGGTGCTAATGGATATATGGGTGGAATTATTGGAGCTTCATTATTAGAACCGAATTTTACTAGTCTAATGAGCAATGGAGATACAACTTCATTCTTGGGAATTCCTGTCCTATTAATGGATTATTCTTCAAGTATCGTTCCATCCTTTATTGCTGTACTTATTTATGCACAATTGGAGAAGTTCCTAAAAAAAGTTATCCATAAAGATTTACAATTATTTCTTTCTCCAATGATTTCATTGATTATTATAGTTCCATTAACAGTACTAGCGTTTGGGCCATTCGGAATTTATGTAGGAAAAATGATTACCTCTAGTATTAACTTTTTAAGCGAACACAGTGGATTACTGACTGGTGCTGTGATTGGAGGTACAATGATTATTTTAGTTGTCTTTGGACTTCATTGGGCACTCATTCCAATGAGTATCGAAAACTTAACGAATGGTGGAGATCCAATAGATCCAATGTGGGCAGCAAGTACATTTGCACAAATGGGAATCGCTTTAGGGATTTTCCTGAAAACGAAAGACAAAAAACTAAAATCTCTAGCAGGATCTACTACAATTACTGGTTTACTTTCAGGTGTAACAGAACCAATTATTTATGGCTTAATTTTAACTCATAAACGTACCCTAGCTTACGTCATTATTGTTGGTGCTATCGGAGGCGCATTTATTGGGTCATTTAAAGCCGAAGCGAAAGCGTTTATGCTGCATAGTATTTTTACACTAGGTGGTTCTACCACTCCATGGTTACCTTATTTTTTAATGATCTTACTTACAGTTGGTGGAGCTACACTGCTTACTTATTTCTTTGGATATGAAGATAAACCTTCAAAACAGAAGGGAAAGATGGAAGGGGAACCTAAGCAGCTGAGTAATCCTAATAACACGAAAAAAGTATTAAACAAACAAATAATTAACAGTCCATTATCTGGACAAGTCATCCCATTATCACAAGTAAACGATCAAGTATTTTCATCCGAAGCAATGGGTAAAGGTATAGCCATTGATCCTAATAAGGGTGAGGTGATTTCCCCAGTAAACGGGACTGTGACTACTATGTTTCCAACTGGACATGCAGTGGGAATTACCTCAGATGATGGAATCGAGATTTTAATTCATGTAGGAATTGATACAGTTCAATTAGATGGAAAGTATTACACTAAGCTTGTAGAAACAGGAGATTCAGTGTCGATGGGGCAATCTTTAATTCAATTTGAAATCGATAAAATTAAAGAAGCTGGATATGAAACAACGACACCTATTATTGTGACAAATAGCAATCAATTTCTAGATATTATTCAAACGACGAATCAATCCGTCTCAACTAATGCTAATTTATTAACAATAGTTAAATAGGGGGTATTAAATATGAAACCATTCACTAAACCGTTTCCTGAAAATTTTTTATGGGGTGGAGCAACAGCAGCGAATCAAATTGAAGGGGCTTATAAAGAAGGTGGAAAGGGTCTTTCTACAGCAGATGTACTACCAAATGGTGTCTTTAGCCCACCAAATTTCTTACTAAATGGAGATTGCCCTTATCATACTGCAATTGACTATTATCATAACTATAAACAAGATATTGTTCTCTTTGCAGAAATGGGATTTAAATGCTTCCGTATGAGTATAGCATGGACTCGAATTTTTCCAAATGGTGATGAGTCTCAACCAAGTATAGAAGGATTAGCTTTCTATGATCAAGTATTTGCCGAATTGAAAAAATACCACATTGAGCCTATCGTAACAATATCTCATTATGAAATGCCTCTCAATTTAGTGAGAAAATATGGAGGATGGCGAAATCGTAAACTTATTGATTTTTATTTAAATTTTGCCACTACTTTATTTGAACGCTATAAACACGTGAAATATTGGTTGACGTTTAATGAAATTAATTTTGTAATTCATGCTCCTTTTACTGGTGGGGGACTCGAGTTTAAAGAAGGGGATCATAAGCAAAATATACAGTATCAATCGGCTCATCATCAATTTATCGCAAGCGCTTTAGCTGTAAAAGCAGGTCATGAAACGATAAAGAATAGTAAGATAGGTTGCATGCTTGCCTATGCGCCAACTTATCCGCATACTTGTAATCCTGAAGATGTATGGAAAGCCATGATGTTAGATCGTGAAACAGTATTCTTTACTGATGTTCAAGTTCGAGGGTATTATCCGTCATATACTGAAAAATATTTCGCTGAAAATCAAATACAAATCACAATGGAACCTGGTGATGAGGAAATTCTCTCATCCCATAAAGTAGATTACCTAGGTTTTAGCTACTATAATAGCGGTACGGCATCTGCTTCTCCTGATAAACATGAAACTTCTGCCGGTAACTTACAGGTTGGCGGTGTTAAAAACCCATACCTAAAGGTCTCAGATTGGGGATGGGAAATTGATCCAAAAGGTTTACGCATAGCCTTGAATTTGTTATATGATCGATACCAAATACCTCTATTCATTGTTGAAAATGGTTTTGGAGCAATAGATGTACTAAATACAGAAGGTACAGTACATGATGATTATCGAATTAATTATTTGAAATCTCATATTATAGAAATGAAAGAGGCCATCGCTGATGGAGTCGATTTATTAGGTTATACTACATGGGGACCAATTGATTTAGTAAGTGCATCAACAGCAGAAATGAAAAAGCGTTATGGATTCATCTATGTAGATAAGGATAATGATGGAAATGGAACCCTAAAACGTTATAGAAAAAAAGTTTTGCATGGTATAAAAATGTTATTGCCTCTAATGGTGATAATTTGGATTCATTTTGAAATTAAATTTTAACACATTATCCGAAAAAATTCTCTTTCCTCAAGCGTGTACAGGGGGATAGCCCAACGATAGGTGGGAGAAATCTTTCGGTTTGGTGCAGCCAAAAGATTTCTGATAAACTAGAAACGGTTCTGTTGTAAAGTTTCTTAACACATAAAACGGTGAGGAAATTACAATTGAATTTTATGAAGCCGCTATTAATTTTGTAATACGTTACACGACGAAAAGACGAGGTCTGATTGAAGACTTCGTCTTTGTTTATTTCGTTGGAATCTATAATTAAAGAGTATAAAGAGAAGAAATAAAGTAAAGTATGAACCACCTAACTAACACATATTACTTCATAATGCACTTAGTAATTATATAATTTTTATATAGATATATGGTTTATTATTTTGCAGTAGGGGGGATTTTGAAAAAGAAAGAAGAAGCATATTATCTGCATGTGTGCTAAAGGACAAAATTACGAAATTCATTAAAATAGAACCATGGCGTTCATTGAAAGAAGAAATGAATGTTTTAGGTTTCACGGACAGTGATATTTTTTAAGTTCAAATGGTATTATATGATCCGAATAAAGGCAATAAGCAAAAATAAAAGCAAGATAATAGGGATCACGCCACATTGCTATTAAGCTAAGCGTATATAAGTTTAAGCTCTTTTCAGCACCTTTTACATCTAATTTGATTCATAACAGATGGGTGTCATAGACCACCAAATAAAAACACAGGGTTTTATCTCTCTGTTTCTTCAAATTTTCGTTCTTGAATATATGCTTTAGCATGAATAATGTCTTCCTGAAGTTCTTTTAATTCTTTCATAGATTCTGATTCAATAGTCATGTAAGCAGTAACTAACCTAATCATCATATCCATGTTCTCTACTATATTTTGAATGACCTGTTCAGCTTGCTCTTTTTTAGGGTGTTGTATTGCTTTTAACGAATTCCCCAAAAGAATTCTCCTTCCTCAAGCGTGCGAAGGGCGTAGCCCAACGGTAGGTGGGAGATGAATTTCGGTTTGGCATAGCCAAAGACTTTTGATAAACTAGCTATATGAAGTTCTTTGATAACTTGATATATGAGGTTGCAGGAAGAAAATAGAGTGCGAAAACCAAGCCATTCGGTTCCTGCGTAAAATATCAACCGTACCAAAAGAGCGTCCAAGCGTTGGACATCTAGGGGTGGAACACCCCGAAGTTACGCTCAGGGAGACGAAAGGGTACTTTCGTCGTGGAACTGAGAAGCTCCCACTTCAAGCTTTGCTAAGTGGCGAGTAGTTCACTATATCTTCCATATAATTGTTCTTTCTTTGCTTGATATCATAAATAAACTGTTTTGTGTTTGAGTTCAGTTGTTTTTCCTCCGTTTTAGATTTCTTTCTATTCTATCATATTTGAATAGAAAATATTGGATTCCCCTACATTTACACCTGTCTTATACATCTCCTCAATTATACAAACTAATTCTTTAACGTACAGGGAACTAATCGAAACGTGTTAATTTTGTGTATAAACGTACAATTTTCTTTTTTGGATATGGTGAGGCCATGCCCATCAACTTAAGAAAAATAAACGCCCCAAAAACGAAAAAAATGAACTGACTTCTCAAAGTAGCTACCTGTAGAGAAGGAAAATTTTCGTTTAGGGGGTACTTCAAAACCTTAGCTTGCTAGCGATGTGTTCCATTCTCCAAAATACATATTGGTTCCTGCGGTTATATATTCTAATGCTAGTATTTTTCTATATAGATGGTAGCAAATTAAAATTCATACTAAATAATTTGTAATATATGAAGATGCGTATAATTAAAAATTTATATATTTTTTGATTTTAATATTTAAAACTTATGTATACATGTTACAATATAGTTCTCCAATTTATTGTATTCTTCTATTTAGAATTTATGGTTCAGTAATCCAATAAAAAAGTGGCTGTAGTAACTAGATTTATTAATGAAGTGAAGAATGTAGAGTAGTTTAAAAAGCCATTAAGTAGAATTATCCAGGGGATATATTCACTTAGTTAAGTTTTAGAGAATTTCTTATGGTAAGGATTTCATACAATTTAATTAGGCCTAAATTAAACCTTTTATCCAATCAAAACTAAAAACCATTTTAATAGAGTGAAGTATATATTTAATACGGTTTATTTGGAATAATTCTTATTTTTATATTTGCTTAAAATAGAAAAATAACATACTTGAAAGGGGGATAAATAAAACTCCGCTTGTGAAAGCTAAATTGCTATCTCTGAAGATGCATGTAAAAGGATATAGTAGTAAGTTCATTTCAAATGATACCATAAATAATTGTAGAAAAAGATAAAGGAGTAAACATTTAAATAAATAATATGAGTTGTAAGAATGAAAAGGAGAAGAAAATCGTGTTTAATATAAAAAAAAGATTGGAACAAATAAAGCTAAAAACGAAGTTGTCTATGGCATTTATTGCAATATTAATTATACCTAGTCTTATTGTAGGAATAACATCTTATGATGAGGCGAAAACAGATCTTAATGAAACAATTCTACAAACAGCAAAAGATAATGTAAGTATTTTAGATAAGATTGTTGATGATGAATTAGAAAACAAATATATAGATGTAACTTATTTTGCAAAATTACTCACACAAGGCAATTATGATCCTGATCAATTACAAAATGTGCAGAGTAAATTTGAACAATATATACAGTTACATCCAGAGATAGAAACAATTTATTCCGCATCCAGTAACAATCAATTTATTCATGCGCCTGTTGGAGAAATACCAGAAGGATTTAATCCGTTAGAAAGTAGTTGGTATAAGGATGCTGTAAAAGCAAATGGTGAAATTATTGTTTCATCTCCGTATAAATCAAAGGCTACTGGAAATATGGTAATAGCAGTTGCTAAACAAAATGAAGATAAAAGTGGTGTCATTGGTATGGACTTGAATATTGATGATATCGTAAAAACATCTAAAATGATAAAAATAGGAAAGCAAGGTTTTGTAGCTATAGTGGGGCAAGATAAAACTATAGTCGTTCATCCAACATTAAAACCTGGTGAAAAATTAGAGAAATCTTTAGCAGATGAACTTTATAAGAAAGAAGATGGAGAGATTACGTATAGCCTCAATGGTGAGGATCGAAGCATAAGCTTTAAGACAAATAAAAAAACAGGTTGGAAAATAGCTGGTGTAATGCCTACGAAAGAAATTGAAGAAGCTACCAATCCTATTTTTTATAAAACATTTGCTATAATAGGAGCTTCTTTATTATTAGGTGGAATTATAATTTTCTTCATTCTTAGATCTATTATTAATCCACTAAGACAATTAGTTATTTCAGCTCAAAGAATTAGTCGAGGAGATTTAACGGAGAAAATTGATATTCGTTCAAAGGATGAACTTGGTCAATTGGGTGATAGTTTCAATGCAATGGCAGAGTCTTTACGCAATATTATTTCACAAATTAACACATCTGCAGGACATGTAGCAGCTTCTTCTGAGGAACTAACTGCTAGTGTAGAGCAAGCAAGTGTTGCAACAGAACAAATTACAAAAGAAATGGAAGAAATTTCACATAGTGCAGAAGTTCAAAATAATGAAGTTGAGTCCGGAGCTAAATTAATAGGTGATGTAACACGAGATATTCAATGTGTAGCTGATAATGCTTCTGAAGTATCGACCTCATCTTTATACACAAAACAAAAAGCATATGAGGGGGAACAATTAGTAGAACAAACTGTAACACAAATGCAGTCTATACATAATTCTGTTTCCCAATCCGATAATGTAATTAAATTATTAGATAAGAAATCGCAGCAAATAGGCACTATATTAGAAGCGATTCAAAATATTGCTGAACAAACAAATCTATTAGCACTAAATGCGGCGATTGAGGCGGCTAGGGCAGGAGAACAGGGACGTGGATTTGCAATTGTTGCGGATGAAGTTGGGAAATTAGCGGAACAATCAGGACAATCTTCAATGGAAATTGGAAAATTAATTAAAGAAATACAATTAGATGTACATGAGACTGTAAAAGCTATGAATGAAGTAGGAATAGAAGTACAGTCGGGAATTAAGGTAGCGAATGATACAAAACAAAGTTTTTATGAGATTTCAAATTCAGCGAATGATATCGTTTCCAAAGTACATGGTATGGTGGACCTATCAAATAAGATGACATTTGATGCAATGCAAGTCGATACATCTATTAATCAAATAGCAGTAGCTGTAAAAGAGAACACCACAAGTATGCAAACTATAGCTGGTTCATCCGAAGAACAACATGCTTCCATGGAAGAGATAAATTCTTCAGCAATTCAATTAGCACAAATGGCCGAAGAATTACAGGAGTTAATAGGTGGATTTAAAATGTAAAATTTTGGTATACCCTTAAATTATTGAAATTATTAAAACACATAAGGTTTTATAAGAGTGTATGTTGAATTATTTTGCAATATACGCTCTTATTTTTTGTTTTTTTACAAAAAAACCTAAAATTAGAACGGATAATTACATTCATAAGTGAAGGAATTATAGCAGAAGAATACAAAACAATACCGAGGAATATTAGAAAGGAATTTCATGTAGAATGTAACTGCTCGATAATGAAATGTTTTGATAGACGTTATTTTGAGTAATAGTTGTAGAACAATTTTCGAGCAAAAAGAGGCGAATTCAATGGATTGGTTAGTTGGCTGTAATTTCGCTTTCTTTAAGTGATTAAGTAAAAATGACATAATAAATTGGGATGGAAAATTGATATTATTTATATATTTATTTGTAAGCCCAGTTGAACGGAAAAATACTGTGTAAGTATTTTTGTGAACATTTGGTGAGCAGTATCATCAATGTGATAAATCACATATTAAGAATATAATAATGTTAAAAGCAAGTGATCGTTATCACCACTTGCTTATGAGGTCTCTAAATAATGAAAATCAAAAAACATACTAAATAGAGTGAACAGGCACCTCATAGATAATATGTACTTCAATTATTAATTCTAAACATTGAGCAATTCTCACGCGTATTGAGTAAAAAATGTGGTTATGATATTTTTGAATAATTTTACATATTGTTTTGAATAAGTTAATTTTATTTTGAATATATAATTACTATAAATAAATATTAGAATTCGAATAACGGACATAATTTCCCCATATTCACTGCATAAAATTTTGTTAAACTCTGAAATTCAAGAGGTAAATTATTCTTTATCATTGTAGTTCTTTTTTTATACGCTACTCTAAAATGCGTGTAATTATTAGAAATATGAATATGGGAAGAGGAGGGAGAACTTTTATTTCATTTTGATAGATTGAATTTTTTTCATGAAGATTCACCCTTTCTTTTTGTACTATATTCACATTTAAAAGGCCTTTACTCATATGAGTAAAGGCCTTTTTCAAGACAAAGAAACCTTGTTAGGAAAAAGCTAAACAAGTCGTTTTATCATAAAGGTCCCCCTCATTGAGTTTTAGCACTGTACAGCATAGGTTTAAAACCAGCTACCTTAAGAAGGGCCTTAATTCGACCGTTCCTGTTGACCCATTGGCGTCTCTCGACATTTTTGGGTAGCAGCGTTTCTCTATACAGGAGCCTCACCTAACAGAGACATATTTTATTTGCACTAATAAGCAAATTAAATGTTGTGTGTTTATCTAATGTGAAAATAATAAGTTTAAAATTCATCCCTTTTCAAGATACAGATTATATCGAAAGTGAGAGGAAATCAAGTTGAAATTTTTGTTATCTATCGGACGTTTTTGTTTTAAATATTTTATTTTTACACCAATATTCAATTATAAAGCGTCAGGACACGTGTAATAATAAAAAAAATTAATTTAATAGTTTATAGTTTAGAAAATTTAGCGCATGAATTGTAAAGTTCGTTGTATAAATATAAATTAGTATACAGTTGTTTATATCTATGATTTGGGAATGGTATGATATCAAAAAATGAAGAAATAAGTTTTATTATTACTTGACAAGCTCAAAAATAGTGGATATGCTTTAACACGAAACGAACAAAAATTTTAAATATTTATAACCTGTTAGGTGAGGCTCCTATACAAACACAGGCTATTGCCCAAAAATATCGAAAGATGCCAATGGGTAGAACAGGAATTGTCGGATTAAGGCTCTTCTTAAGATAGCTAAGTGATGAATGATTCATCCTTTACGTTGTATAGTGCCAAAACTCAACTAGGGGGAATGAGCTTTATTTAGCTATGTCTTTTTTAAATCAACCTCCTTTAGTTGAATCACTAGGGGAGGTTTTTTATATGCAAAATTTTATTTGTAATAAATCTCTTAAAAAAGGGGGAAAACTAATGATTGATGATATTGATCCCATATTTATTAAGAAATTTGTTTTCCCAGAAGTGGGAAAATGAATAAATAGTACTACTGTCCTTAAGGAGGAATTACGATGAAAAAATGTTTACAACAATTATTAGCAACAAAAGATATACATTTAGTGCGAGAGCTAATAAAAATTCAATCCTATGATATTGCGATGGAAATGAAAGATCTTCACCATAAAGATCAGATATCTTTAATGAAATATTTTCCTGCTGAAAAAGGTGCGAAAATTCTTAGTTACCTTACTCCAGAGGAGCAATATAATATTTGCACCAACGTGCCTGTGGATAAAGGGGAAGAGCTATTAGCTAGGCAATCTATTGATGACCTTGTTGATGTAATTCTTTCAATTCATCCACTACAGGCTGAGAAACTGATACAACTTTTGTCTAAAGAATCTCAACAAAGAATTAGAAGTCTGTTGGTTTTTCAATCTGGAACAGCGGGTAGTTTGATGACAATTGACTATATTGCTGCCAGGGAAAATTGGAAAGTGAAAGATACGCTGTCGCATATTAGAAAAATTGGGGCAGGGGTAGAATCAATTTCGTATATTTATGTTCTTGATACGCGTGGTCAGCTTAATGGAATTGTTTCTATTCGTGAATTATTGCTAGCTTCAGATGATAAAACTTTATCATCAATAATGGCATCGGATGTTATTTCAGTTTCAGTGGACCTAGACCAACAGGAAGCTGTACAAAAGCTAATGGATTATGATTTATCCGCTATACCTGTAACAACGATGGATAATCGGATGATAGGTATCATAACCTTCGATGATGCAATGGATGTTTTCGAAGAAGAAGCAACTGAAGATATTCAAAAATTAGGAGGGAGCACCCCATTAGATAAGCCGTATTTCGAAACCTCTATTTGGCAAATATACCGTAAACGTATAGGTTGGTTATTACTTCTGTTTGTAGCAGAAGCATATACTGGTTCTGTACTTCGACATTATGAAGAAACTTTGACTCATGTAGTTGCACTGGCTTTCTTTATTCCATTGTTAATTGGAACTGGTGGAAATACAGGCACACAGGTCGTAACTACATTGGTTCGTGCTGTAGCTCTAAATGAGGTGAAATTTAAAGATATATTTCGTGTTATGAAAAAAGAAGCATTAGTAGGTATTTTACTCGGGCTTACATTAGCCGTTGCGGCATTAATTCGTGCGTACACTTTAGGCGTAGGTACAGAAGTCGCACAAGTTGTAGCTATAACTGGATTATTCATTGTTATTTGGTCGTCTATTGTTTCATCTGTATTACCCTTGATTCTAAATAAGTTAAAGTTGGATCCAGCTGTTATTTCAGGTCCGTTCATTACGACATTAGTCGATGGGACGGGGTTAATTCTGTACTTTACCATTGCAAAAATGTTATTAGGCTTATAAAAAATTTATATTAAGTTTTTATACCTAGGTTCGTTCCCGTAAAGTTTGTAGACAAGATTGTGGGAGGCATGGAGAAAGAGAGAATAGAAATGAAAAAAGTATTCAAGTTACTGGATTATCCGTTGGTGTTTTCGCTTATCGTTACAATTATATTTGGAATTTTGATGATGTATAGTGTTAGCTCAATTGTTGCAGTAAAAAATTATGGTTATAGTGGTGATTTCTTTTTTCGCTCTCAATTAAATAAACTTTTTTTAGGAGTAATAGGGTTAATAATTTGTATAGGACTACCTTTTCATATATGGAAAAAACGCATAGTTTCCGTGTGTATTGTAATTGTAAGTATTGTATTACTATTTTTAGTTTTATGGAAAGGGAAAGTTGTTAATAATGCACAATCTTGGATATTTGGAATACAGCCTGCAGAACTTATTAAAATGGGTGTGATTATTGTACTAGCAGGTTTTTTTTCAAAGCGTCAAGAGGTGCAAAAATCATATTGGCAAGGCAGTGGTAAAGTTATTTTGCTTTTAATGTTTACGTTCTTTTTGATATACAAACAACCCAATCTAGGTTCTGCATTATTAATTTCAGGAATAGGGGCAAGTATGTTTATATGTTCTGGAATAAACATTTTTATTTTAATGAAATGGATAGCTGTTACTTCAATTGTTTGGGTACCGACTTTATACTTTCTTTTTAGGTTTGGTTTATCTGATGTTCAAATGGCACGTATTACAACGGTGTTCAATCCATTTCTTGATGCAAAAGGGGATGGTTACCAACTTGTAAATTCATTTATTGCCATAGGATCTGGTGGAGTTAGTGGACGTGGATATGGAAATAGTATTCAAAAGGAAGGTTTTTTACCTGAGCCTCATACTGATTTTATTATGTCAATTGTATCTGAGGAGCTTGGAATTATAGGGGTACTAATCATATTAACTGGTTTATTAACTATAGTACTTCGCTCTTTTAAGATTGTTCAAGAGTGTAAAAGTCAATTTGGAAGTCTAATATCAATAGAAATCGGGAGTATGATAGGTCTTCAATCTATTGCTAATTTAGGAGGTGTCACGGGAATGTTCCCTCTTACAGGCACCCCCCTTCCATTTATTAGTTTTGGTGGAAGTTCTTTAATGGCTAATTTAATAGCAATGGGACTGTTAATAAATATCTCAATTTTCAATAAAAAAACAGATAATATATTTGCTTATGGAGGAGAAATGTTAAATTTAATAAACAATCTAGATTATAATGGATTTCGGTATATAAATGAGCATGTGAAAGGAAATGTATACATCGATTATTTAATGATCTTTTTTGCTGAATATGCTCAGTATATGTTCATACTATTATTTATGATTCTTTGGTTAAACAAAAAATATAAAAATAGAACCTGTGTAATTCAAGCTATAATAGCATGCTGTTTTGCTTTTGTGTTGAATAGAATTATTGGATTGTTTTTTTATAGAGAACGACCATTTGTTTCTCAGTTGAATATAAAACAACTTGTTGAGCATACCGCTAATGCTTCTTTTCCTAGTGATCATGCTACAAGTGCCTTCGCAATAGCTATAACTTTATGCTTATATGAAAAACGTTTAGGGAAAGCATTTTTATTGTTAGCTTTTTTAATTGCTTTTTCAAGGGTCTGGGTAGGAGTACATTATCCGCTGGATGTATTAATAGGAGCTGTTTTAGGATTTTTGTGGGCCTTCATAATCCATTATATAGTTAAAACTAACTTCAAAAATAATAAATAAAGCGTCTACACTATTATACTTGCGACAGACCACATTATATTCAAAAGTTTTGCTGCTAATAATAGGAAACTTATAAATAAAAATTACTTTTTACGGTGAGAATAATACTATTTAAGTGCAATTGCACTTCTAAATTTGATTAAAAATTCAGGGTGATTATAAAAATGTAGCTGTGAACTACTCGCCACTTAGCAAAGCTTGAAGTGGGAGCTTCTCAGTTCCACGACGAAAGTACCCTTTCGTCTCCCTGAGCGTTACTTCGGGGTGTTCCACCCCTAGATGTCCAACGCTTGGACGCTCTTTTGGTACGGTTGATATTTTACGCAGGAACCGAATGGCTTGGTTTTCGCACTCTATTTTCTTCCTGCAACCTCATATATCAAGTTATCAAAGAACTTCATATAGCTAGTTTATCAAAAGTTTTTGGCTATGCCAAACCGAAATTCATCTCCCACCTACCGTTGGGCTACGCCCTTCACACGCTTGAGGAAGGAGAATTCTTTCGGGGAATTCGTTAAAATTATATTTTGAAAAAACAGGGGGATTTTATTTAATGGGTAGGAGGTTAAGTTGTTGCGATCTAATAAAAAAAAATCTTTTTATAATCAGGAAGTACTAGGAAAAAATTATAAAATGCTAAGTGAAATTGCAAAAAGTGATGTTGAGTCGACGTTAGCTTTTTTTAAAACATCGTCTCATGGACTTTCTCAGGAAGAAGCTACTAAGCGGCTTGAAGTATATGGGGAAAATAAAGTGATTTATCAAAAAAGAATAAAATGGTATATAACATTATTTAATTCTTTTAGAAGTCCGTTTATTTCTCTTCTAATAATATTAGGGATGTTATCTTTTCTTACTAATGATATAAAGGGTACTATTATTGTAGGGATTATGGTGGCTGTAAGTGTATTAATTCGGTTCATACAAGAAATTCGTTCTCAGAAGTCTATAGAAAAATTAAAAAATCTTGTATATGAAAAGGTAACTGTTCTGAGGGGGGGAGATGTTTTATATAAGGAAAATAAGAGGGCGGTATTAGAAGAAAGTGGAAAGGTACAAGTTGCTCTTGAGAATCTTGTACCAGGGGATATTATAGAATTATCTGCCGGGAATATTGTACCTGCAGATGTACGAATCATCTCATCGGAAAATTTACTTGTAAATCAATCATCACTAACAGGGGAAGCATTACCCATTGTTAAAACAAATCAGTATTTCCATATGTACAAAAAACGTAAAATTAGAAAAATCCAAAATTTGATCGAATTGGAAAATCTCTGTTTTATGGGAACTCATATTATAAGTGGTACCGCAAAAGCAATAGTTGTGGGTACTGGAACAGATACTTACTTTGGTTCAATAGCAAAGAATCAATTTAAACTGAACAAGAAATCTGATTCTAGATTCGATAAAGGGGTAAGCAAAGTTAGTTGGCTATTAATCAAATTTATGATTATCATGACACCTATTGTTATGATGATACATGGAGTTATAAATGGGAATTGGTATGAGGCATTTTTATTCGCTTTAGCTGTAGCGATTGGACTTACTCCAGAGATGCTTCCAATGATTGTAACCGCTAATTTGGCTAAAGGTTCTATTAATATGAGTAAAAAGAAGGTACTTGTAAAACAACTATCTTCTATCCATAATCTCGGAGCTATGGATATTCTCTGTACCGACAAGACAGGCACGTTGACAGAAGATAAAATGGACCTGGTACGTCATACAGATACAAATGGAGAAAAGTCGGATAAGGTTTTGAAATTAGCGTATTTAAATAGTTACTTTCATACAGCATATAAAAATGAAATTGATCTATCGGTTATGCGTTATGTAAGAGATTGTAGTGAATATGATATATCTCAATACTCAAAAATAGATGAATGCCCATTTGATTTTAATCGAAGACGAATTTCAGTTGTTGTAGAAACAAATGCTAACGAACGAATAATGCTATGTAAAGGTGCTGTTAGAGAAGTTATATCAATTTGTAGTTATATAAAAGAAAATAATAAGATAATTCCTATTACAGATGAAATCCAACGTAAAAATAAACACTTAATTGAACTCTGGCAGGAACGGGGGATGCGTGTTGTTGCAGTTGCATATAAGCAGTTGAAGAGTGATAAAGTGGGGAGTTACTCTATTGATGATGAATCAGATATGATACTTGCTGGATATGTTGGTTTTTCAAATCCACCCAAACAATCGGCTATGGCTGCACTGCATACTCTACAAAAGAAAGGGGTACAAGTGAAAATTTTAACTGGTGATAATGAGTCCGTGACAAGAAATGTATGTAGGAAAATGGGCTTGTATATAGGAGAACCAGTACTGGGTTATGAAATTGATAGTCTTCCTGATAAAGCATTAGTAAAACTTGCAAGTAAAACAAGTGTGTTCGCAAAATTAAATCCTAGTCAAAAATTTCGTATTATTAAGGCACTTCAAATGAATGGCCATACAGTTGGATTTATGGGGGATGGAATTAACGATGTGTTTGCTTTAAAACAGTCTGACGTTGGTGTATCTATCCATACAGCAGATGATATCGTTAAAGAGTGTTCAGATATTATACTTATAGAAAAGAATTTACATGTATTAGAAGATGCTATTGTGGAAGGGCGGACAACGTTTGGAAATATACTGAAGTATATTAAGATGACAGCAAGTTCAAATTTTGGAAATGTATTAAGTTTATTAATTGCTAGCGCATTTCTTCCTTTTCTTCCAATGTTACCAATTCAAATATTATGTCAAAACTTACTATATAATTTATCCCAACTTTCAATTCCATGGGATAAAGTAGATAATGAATTTTTAGTGAAACCAAGAAGTTGGGATACAAAAGATTTATTTCGTTTTATCATTTTTATTGGGCCGGTAAGTAGTGTTTTTGATATAATCATTTTTATTGTAATGTGGAATATATTTGGTGCAAATATTCCTGAAATGCAATCCTTATTTCAAACGGGTTGGTTCGTAGTAGGGTTACTAACACAATTATTAATTGTGCATATGATTCGTACTCAACATATTCCTTTTCTACAAAGTACGGCTGCTAGACCTGTTTTGATACTTACAGGTTTAGTTATGATTATAGGGATTTCCCTTCCATTTACCAGGTTAAGTACCCAAATTGGCTTAACTCCACTTCCGTTGTATTATTTCCCGTGGTTATTTGGAATTTTAACAATATATGCTCTAGTTACTGAAATTATAAAGAAAATATACATCAGGAAGTTTAATCGATGGCTTTAAAACTAAACCATTTTGTTGAAGTTCATTGTACGTTGAAAAGGCGGAGTCTCTTTGGAGACTTCGCCTTTTCGGTATATCATGAATTACAGGAATTACTAGTAGCCTCATAATATTTCCTCATATATTCATGCCTCTGTTTATCTCTTGAGAAACTTTGCACCTTCACACAAATTGAGGGGGAAGTTTTCTTGGCTAAAAATAATCTAGATAGTTTAATTCCTAATTGTTCCTGTATCTTTTATTTTAACATGTGTATTCACACGTATTTTAGCTTTTGAAAAAGCGCGCAACCAATCTTCTTTTACCTTTTTCCATTCTTTATATTGAAAAGCTCTAGCGTGTAACGATAAACCAATTGGATCAATTTTATTTCTCTGCATATCCTGTAACATGCCTTGTAATTTTTTATTGAACTCTTCCTGGATTTCATGTTCCAATCTACCTATATTCTTATTACCATGTAAACGAGTTTTAGTTAAGTTTCCGTTGGTTTTTTCAATTAAGGATACATTCATACTTACATCTATATTAAAAATAAATTTACCTTTTTGGAAATCAACACTAATTTTTCTCTTTGCATTTTGTACGAAAACAGACGTATTTGGCTTTTTATCAGATTTTTTTGGAGAAAGAACAAGGTGTAGTATCATCCGACCTGTATTTTTTGACTTATTAATAAGGTTGAAAAACTTCACATCGGTTTTAGGAATCTTCGTTAAGTACTTTCCTTGATGATTTAAAAATGCAATTCCTACCGTATCAATTTCATTATTTGTTTTCTTGATAATGGGAACAGTTTGCGTCATTCCCTGTTCATTTTTTTCTCTCATTAATTGTTGAATTGTAGAAGAGACGGATTGATTATTTTGAATTGAAGACTCGATTACACCATTTATATAAGATGGAAGTGATGGCTTATCAGGCCTATTAACTTTAAACATATCTTCTGCCGGTCCATCAACAAGCACCACTTTAGCATTGATGGTAGCGTAAGGATCACGGTAAGAGGAATCGAGCGCCTGTATCCAATTTTCTTCTTGTGCTAATTTATCCCCAATTAAAATAACTTCAGCTTTGGATGATGTCACATACCCTGTTAATTTCGTATCCATTTTGCTAAATCCATCATATATGGTTGACGCCTGAACCCAATGCTCTACAGTACTGCTTTGCTGTTTATGATGAAAGAGTGGTATGCTTGTGCCCACTTTTATGTTTCCATTAGAAGTACTATCTAAGCCGATTAAAAGGATTAAAGAAACTTTTTCAAGAGGAATTCTCTGACCACAACCAATTAAACATACACAACAGATTACAATCCATATCCATTTTCGAATCAAAGCTGTTTCCTCCTAGTAAACCAAGTAAAAACAATGCTGTAAGCGAAAAAGAAGATTGGTAATAGAATAAAGAAAATGATATTTAAGATATCCATAAGAGAATATATAAACAAATATTGATCCACATCGGGATTTAGAAAAACGAATAAGCCGACTATTAATACCATAAAACCAACCAGCACCCAATTGCGAACGGTTTTTTGAAATAAAATGGTCACAGATTCGAAACTGAAAAATAAATACGGATATATTGTAGTGGAAAATACAATCAAATAGTAAGCGATATATAAAATTTCTAATCGTTCTATGAAAGAAAAACGAACTCCTTTTAACAGATGAAATACTGGCCAAATTACTTCTTTTATCCCCTCCGGACTAAAGTATATATAAGAAAGAATAGTCACATATAGATAGAAAAACATGGTTCCAGTATTCGCTATTAGTATTCCTTTTATGGCTTTTTGTTTTTTTTGTAAGAACGGATAAATAAAATATGCAATTTCTAAGCCCGCATAAGGAGTAATGGTTTCTTTTGTTGCCTTTACAATAGGATATAAGCCATCTTTAAAAATAGGTAGTAGGTGTAAAGGATTGTAAATACTCTGTAATGAGAAAAGGAGAAAGATTGGCATCCAAGTAGTGAAGAAGAAAACAAGCATAGAGTAACTAGTAAGAGCCCTTATCCCACTCAGTGATAAAATAATAAAAGGTAATAGTAATAATATGGAAATTTGATAAGCAGGAGTGGAAGGGAATATCCACACTTTTACAATATCAGTTGCCTTTAATAAAGTATTAAAACCAGCAAAAAATAGATAAAAGGCATATAAAAGAAGAAAAATTGTCCCTAGCCATTTACCAAAGTATGCATTTAAGATCTGAGAGAAATTTTTGTTAGGATTTTTTTGTAACATTAATATAATAATTACGCCAATTATAGAAGTAATTATCCATCCCAGAATGATAGAAATCCAGCCGTCTGTACCAGCGGTAGTGGCAAGAGGGCTTGGCATAATTAACATACCTGATGCAAGTTGCAGTGAATGAATGAAAACAATATATTCGAATAAGGTTATACTTTGGAATTTAAGATTCCCCATGCGAACCACCTTCTTTTTTCTTTCTTTGTTTCGGCTGTCCCGTGCTCGAGCGGGTGGTGATCATAGAAATGGGAAATCTTACAAAAGAATCTTTTAACTCTTGGAGACGAAATGGTGCAATTGGCAATCCATATGGTGAACCATAGGAAGTTAATGAAACAAAATGAGCAAATAAGAGCATTAATCCACTAACAATACCTACAATTCCAAAAAAGTAGGCAAATAACATCATTGGAAAACGAATAAGCCGAATACAACTTGATAAATCATAATTAGAAACAACAAATGATGCAATGGCAGTAATAGATACGATAATAACCATAACGTTACTCACAAGTCCTGCTTGAACAGCTGCTTGTCCAATTACAATACCTCCAACAATTCCAATTGTTTGTCCAATTGGTTGTGGTAGACGAATACCCGCTTCACGAAGCATTTCTAATGTGATTTCCATAATAAATGCTTCTAGTAAAGGCGAGAAAGGGACTTTAATTCTTGACGTTGCAATAGAAGTATATAGATCTAAAGGAATGATTTCAAAGTGGAATGAAACCATTGCAATATATATTGCGGGTAAAAATATAGCTATAATAAATCCTAAAAATCGTAATAAGCGAAAAGATGATGCAATCAGCCAATGTACATTATAATCATCGGGAGTCTGAAAAAATCCAATTAAATTCATTGGAACGATCATTGCACCAGGAGATCTATCAATTAACACTGCTACTTTACCATCAAGAATATGATTAGAAATAGCATCTGGGCGTTCACTTAAATAAGCCTGTGGAAAGGGAGTCCAATTTTGATCTTTTGTAAAGTTGGACAATTCTCCTATGCTCAATACTGTATCAGTTTTAATTTTACAGATTCTTGTCTCCACTTCCTGTACCACATCTTCGTTAGCTACATCGCCTAAGTAAAGTAAATATACAAAAGTAGTGGCCCGTTCTCCGATTGTCAATTTTTTGATTTTTAACTCAGTAGAAGGAATATATCTACGAATGAGACCTATGTTTTTAGTGGCATTCTCAATAAACCCATCATGAGAACCTTTAATGGTAACTTCTGAAATAGGTTCCTGAATCGATCTTTCTGCCCATCCCTTTGTATTTATGAGAAGGGCTTTCTTTTCCCCTTCCATAAACAGTACACATTGTCCCTCGAGCAGCCCTTTTTTAATTTCATTCCATGTATATACTGTTTTTGTATAAGTAGCAATAATATTAGAATTAAATACCTGCCTGTCTTCATTTACTTCTTGTAATAATGGTGTAACGACATTTCCTTTTAGTGCAAAACCATCTGTCAGACCTTCAAAATAATATAGTAAAATATTCGTTTTTGTTTTTAATTGTAATGGATGTTCAACTAAATCGGCACAAATATCAAAGATCTGTTCTAATGTATTCTTAATTTCTTGTAAATTATTTGTCTGGATAGTTTCAACAATGGTATTTTCCATGGTTTCTAAGTTCTTTTCATTTAAAGACATGATTTACACCTCTTTACGTATAACGGTCGTGTTTTTATTATTTTTATATAATCAAATTTTATTCATTGGGATAGCAACACATCGCTATCAACTTGAAATTTTGTGGCACCCCCAGAACGAAATTTTAAAGCCTTCTTGAAACAAAAAATTTCATTTTATCATTATTTTTGTGGTGACCTGTTTGCTTGGTTAGCGTGGTTGCCAAATTTAATTATTGCCGAATTATTTATAAGACAAAGTCTTAATAAAGAGCAACAACAGAAAAATACTGATTTACATTTTTGATGCAAATCTGATGTGATATTGAGACCAGGACTCTTAGGTAATTCAATGATTTTCTATAAAAATACACCTAATACTAATCCAAGACTAATAATTATATGAACTGTACCCCGAATCATGGACACTTAAAAAAAGCCCCATGATTCGGTTTTTTTTGTATTTTTATCAAAAAACCGGAACCAACGATAGAAATGAGGTACGGAGAATGAGTAAGATTATTTTTAACGAAATTCAAATGAAACAGCTAGAAAAAAATAAAAATGCATTAAAAATGTCGGAATGTTAGATTAGCTATTGTTCAGATTTCAAAGTAAGAGCGGTAAAAGAAAATCAACAAGGAAAAGGTCCTATCCAAATCTTTTTAGAGAATGGGTTTAACTTAGCTGTGATTGGTGAGGAAGGCTTTTATACAGAACGCCGTGGGAAAGGAAGCACGTATTGCGTTTTTAGAAGCGGAATTGACATTCCTAAAAAAGTTAGACGAACTCGAAAGGCAGGCGTTACAGGTAAACGTAAAAAGACCGCCTATTACGGGCGGTCGCTTTTCTTAGGACATAAACAAAGGATGCAAAGTGCAACAAAAAATATAGGTAACAAAATTATAAGCGATAGCCTCTTCATAAAACAGGTATTGAATCATCGGCATGTCCCAATATGAAACTTTTAAAACTGCAACTGTATTTTCTCTCGATGTTTCATTTAGTGTTGTACCTATAACTTTTCTGTATACAGTAAATTCTCCGATATAAGCTGGATCATCAACATGACGGAACGGTGTGTCACCTTCAAGCTCAATGTCCGTAGATTTTATATTAGGATATGTATCTTTAATTTTTTCTTTTAATATAGCTAAATCACTTTTACTTATTTTTTGAGGTGCTCCCGTAATGGCTTGTGCGTATACGTGTAATTTTATGTCATCTTTTTGGATAGCTGACCTACCTACTATTCTATTTGGAGAAAATATAAGTAATATCACATGCAAAATAAAAAAAATTACAAAGACTTTAGAGGATTTTTCTAAATTGTTCAATCATCATATCACCAATATATACTAATTATATTATAAGGTATATTAGGTTTTTTTAGTTAGACGTACCAAACTGTTTTTGTTGGCTGAGACGAAATTGTTCTTCATACCAACTCACTTTTGCCGTGAGCTCCTCTATTTGAGCTTGAAGTGATTCAATTGTGGGTTGATTTGGATGTGAAAGTGTTGTTTTCATAGATAAATCCATTCGATAAAATTGTCCAAATTCCTTTTACATATATGATTTTTATAGAATGGTTCTCGCATGTACGGCTTGATGCCCTTGTTTTTGGTGACTAATTTTCTGTTTATACGGTATTCATAGATAATTAAGTAGTTCAAATTTAGTAAAGAAAAAGAATAAAACATATATGGATGCGGATTGAGTAACCCTATCGCTCTTTTCGAACAAGAAACCCCCATCGTCTTTAGAAATACAATGTAAGAGAGGTTGGATACAGTGCGACATTGAAACACATAAGTTTTTTGTGTTTTAAACGAAATATAGAAGTAATGTAAGGATTTCATGCATATAAAATAATGTTAATGGCTAAAATTAACAAAAAATTCATTTTAATCAGATAAAAATGACAAGATTTTAACTTACAATTATGTTAATGCGATTAAAAAAGGCTAATAACTATTTTTCATAACAGTTAAGTTTAGATAGGAAGAGGATAATGAAGACTAAAGATAGTTATAAAATCATTGTAATTGGTGCCGGGACTGCGGTACTGTCCTTTACTGCACATTTATTACGTAATGTATCCCTATTTAAAGAAAGTATAGCGATTATTGATCCATCTAAAAAACATTATTTTCAACCTCTGTGGAGTTTAGTGGGTGGTGGAATTGTTTCAAAGGAGTCTACGATGCGTGATCAAGAATCACTTGTTCCTAATGGTGCGATCTGGATTCCTAAACGTGTTGTTAAGTTGTTCCCATCTGAAAATAAGATTCTTTTAGATGATGAAACTATGCTTGAGTATGAAATTCTTATTGTAGCAGCCGGTATACAAATAAATTGGGGTGGTATTAAAGGGTTGAAAGAATCTATTGGGACTAATGGTGTTTGTAGTAACTATTCCTATAAATATGTTGATTCTACTTGGAGAGAAATTGAAAGATTTAAAGGAGGAAATGCTGTTTTTACCCACCCAAACACCCCTATTAAATGCGGTGGTGCCCCACAAAAAATTATGTACTTAGCCGAGGAGCATTTTTGTAATAGTGAAGTAAGAAAGAATAGCGAAGTTATGTTTTATTCTGCAAACCCTAACATATTTCAGGTTCCACGATATGCAGATACACTAGATAAGGTGTTAAAAAGAAAGCAAATTATAACGAATTATAATAAAAATTTAGTAGAAATTATTGCCGAAAAGAGAGAAGCTATTTTTGAGGATACGCAAACACTAAAAAAAGAAAGTGTGTCATATAGCATGTTACATGTTGTTCCACCAATGGGACCGCCTAGTTTTATAAAAGATAGTGAAATAAGCGATCATCAAGGTTGGGTTGATATAGACCCTTATACTTTGCAGCATGTACGTTATAAAAATATTTTTGGACTAGGGGATTGTACAAATTTACCCACATCTAAAACTGGAGCGGCAATTCGAAAACAAGTACCTGTCTTAAAACAAAATATTATGGACGTACTGAATGGAAGAGATATGCAGGCTAAATATGATGGGTATACATCTTGTCCAATTGTTACAGGGTATAAAAGTCTTATACTAGCTGAATTTAACTATGAACATGAGCCTCAAGAAACGTTTCCGTTTAATCAAGCGGAAGAACGGTATAGCATGTTTTTGCTAAAAAGATATATGTTGCCATATATGTATTGGAATTTTATGTTGAAAGGAATTTTATAGAGGAAAGATAAAAAGTTGTTTTAAAATCTGAAAAGTAATAGGAAATAAGAAATAGGAGGGAATAGCCATGCTCTTAAAATATTTTTATGATGAAAAATTAGCACATGCTTCCTATTTAGTTGGTTGTCAGAAGGAAGGAGTAGCAATTGTAATTGATCCAAGCCGTTGTATAGAACAATATATAGAATATGCTAGGAAAGAGGGAATGGAAATAATTGCTGCGGCTGAGACACATATTCATGCTGATTTTCTTTCTGGGGCTAGAGAACTTTCTCATCTTTATAAAGCAAATTTATATGTATCTGATGAAGGTGATTGTGATTGGAAATATCAGTATCTTAATGAGATTCAATACCATCTTGTCAGAGAGGGAACTGAATTTAAAATTGGTCATATAAAATTTAAAGTAATTCATACTCCAGGCCACACACCTGAAAGCATTTCTTTTTTAGTAACTGACACGAGCCAGAATAATTATACAAATGAACAACCTATTGGAATATTCACGGGTGATTTTGTATTTGTAGGCGATGTAGGAAGACCAGACTTATTAGAAACAGCTGTTGGTATTAAAGACACTACTAAAAAAGGAGCAAAGCAACTATTTGATTCTATACAAAAAATAAAAAAACTACCTGATTATTTACAAATCTGGCCATCGCATGGTGCAGGAAGTGCATGTGGAAAAGCATTAGGGGCAATTCCAACTTCTACATTAGGTTATGAAAAGATGCTCAATTGGGCATTTCAGTGTAATGAAGAAAGTAATTTTATATCTACTCTATTGACGGGACAGCCAGATCCTCCGAAGTATTTTTCATTAATGAAGTATTTAAATAAATTGGGTCCACCAATTCGTAAGAAGAGAGATATTATTAGCATTAATACATTTGAAGAGTTCCAAGAAATCACTAAAAAAGTTCAGCAAATTGTTGATATAAGGGATGTAGAGTGTTTTGCTGCGGGTCACATTGAAAAATCCATTAATATTCCGTATAACAATTCTTTTTCAACTTGGTGTGGGTGGTTATTAGACTATAAAAAAGAAACATTAATCATTTTAGATATGGAAAAAGTTAATGTGGAGGAAGTTATTAGAGACTTTGAGTCTATTGGCTTAGATAATATTATTGCTTTTGCACCTTCAAAAGTAATTCAAAGATTCCATAGTTTAGAGAGTTATAAGGAAAAAACATCAGATGAATTATATCCGTTAATAAAGGATGGAAGTGTTAAGGTTATCGATGTGCGTAGTAAAAAAGAATGGGATGAAGGACACCTTCAGGATGCAATACATATTGCTTTAGGTAATTTATTTGAGCAGCTAGATCAAGTTCCTACAGGTTGTCCTATAGTTTTACAATGCCGGACGGGTTTACGTTCTGCTATAGCTGCTAGTATTTTGCAAAGAGCTGGTTTAAAGGGTGTAGTCAATTTAAAAGGAGGATTCCTTGCATGGGGAAAGTCTGGATTACCATACTATAAGTAATTTAAAAGAGTATAAAATGTCTTTTTCTTTTTTCAACATTCATCTTTTATTGACTGTCGGGATATTGCAGATGCTGCAGTGGAAGTTTTGATTAACAGGGAGAAATCAGGGGTAATAAAAAGGATAGTCATTATTTAAGACGTAACGCTTTCTCTACGAGCTGACGAACTGCTTCATTTCAATTACTTATCTTGTTATCGTGCCAAAAATCCTCTATTTATTTTACTTGTTCTTTTGTAAATGCAAATAAATTTTCATGTATGGGAAAAGCTTGTTACAATAGTAAAGAATAACTTGGGTACAATTGATAATGAAATGGGGAAAGATATTAGATGAAAGCAACCGGAGTAACTAGAAAAATAGATGAATTAGGGCGTGTGGTAATTCCAAAGGAACTTAGAAATACGCTAGGTATGAAAGAAAAATCACCATTAGAGATCTTTGTAGAAGGTGAAGACATTATTTTACAGAGGTATCAGCCGGGTGGTGTTTGTGCGTTAACAGAAGAAGTGTCAAATCGTAACATATCATTAGCAAATGGTAAGATAGCATTAAGTCCAGAAGGTGCAGAATTATTAATAAAAGAAATAGAACAATACCTTGTAAAATAAGAAGCTCCTTTCAAGGGGCTTTTTTAGGTTTAACATTATAATTTCACGTACCGTAATAATTAATAAAAGATAAAACACCACACAAATAGTCTACATTTACTTTTATGTTGAATTAATCCGCTAAATGGATCATGTATTGTTTATTTTGCATAGATTTCTTGCGAAATATGTCCCTAAAGCAGTATTTCAATTTAAATGTGATACGATAGTTATATATTCGTTTTGCTAGTAAAAGGAGATGAGTTTCGATGAAAAACCACAAAAAAGTAAATGGAAAAATCCTTCAAACAAATAAAAAATGGTCACATCTCAAGCGAAAACAAAAAGAACATATTTCTAATTGGTTACGTAGAGAATATACACAGTTTTTAAAAACACATCATAGAAAACCTAGAAAGTATGAACATGATGAGATTCTTCATGAAGTGATGATTCAAATGCAGGAACGTGAAATTTGGATTCTTTATGGTGAAGTAAAAAGATATTATCTAAGCAAAATAGGAAAATGGTTTAGAAAAATAGAAAGTGAATGGGAATCACATATATCCAACAGTGAAAAGCAGCAGGTATGAGAAGAAAAGTAAATACAAACAAACCAGGGGGCGCATTTCATGTTTAATTTACAAGAAGATATGTATGAACAATTGAAAGAGAAAAAAGGGGAAGTTACTGTATTTTTAAAGAATGGCGTTCCAGTACGTGGGCAGATCCTTGCAACAGATAAATTTACTGTCTTAATGATGGTTCATGGTAAACAACAACTGGTATACAAACAAGCCATCTCTACAATCATTAAGTAATACCATAAAGTATTTAGCTCTACCTAGGCAAATTTTACGATCTATGCAATACCAATCTGTTAATATGTACAAATGTAAACAGGATATTAGGGGCACCATATAGTGAAAACGAGTTTTACAAAAGTATGAAAGTAGCAAACTAATATAAACAAGTTGTAATATTGCCATCAACTCAAAAAGAACATGTAGTAATTTCTACATGTTCTTTTTTTAATAAAAATGAAAGTAAACTTTTAGCCGTTTAGTTTACTTTCAAATCATTTATTTAATTAGGTTTATCACAACTTATTCATTTCCCTCAAAAATTTTTATAGAAGTATACCTTTAAAGACATTACTTATATAGTCAAGGATTATCATGTTTAAAGATGTGTTATAAAATATTTTTAAACGTTTATTAAACATCTACAACCTTTATAAATTTCTTAGCGTACAAATTTATCGAAATGATATGGTGACCCCAATTAGGATTACGTTCTTGTGAACTACCCGCCACTTAACGTCCTAACGGACTGTTTGAAGTGGGGGCTTCTCGGTTAGTCGTTACTTTTGATAGCTAACGAATTCGTCTTAAGACAGCCGAGCTAACTCCCTTGTTCCAAAGGTTATTTTATTGCTATTTACGCTAACACTAATAGACGTATTGCTTCATTTTTGATATTGATAGCTGCGTTATAATCTCTATCGAGATTTACACCGCATATACAAGAATATACTCGTTCAGACAATGACATATTTTTTACATTTCCACAACTGCTACATGTTTTTGTGGAAGGAAACCATTTGTCTATTTTCACAAGTTGTTTTCCTTGTTCGTTTAGTTTATAAGCTAAGAAAGAAATGAATATACCCCACCCATTATCAGCGACACTTTTTCCAAAATGAAGTGCTTGCGACATTCCTTTCATGTTTAGGTCTTCAATAGCTACAACATCAAAATGAGTAGCCAACTCTTTAGACTCATGATGAAGGAAATCCTTACGTTGGTTAGCTACTTTCTCATGTAACTTAGCTACACGAATACGTTGTTTATTCCAACGCCCAGACCCTTTATTGCGTCTTGCTAATACTCGTTGTGCCTTTGCTAATCGGTCTAACATTTTACGATAGAACTTAGGATAATTGGCTTTCTCACCCTCAGAACTAACATATAATCCATCCATCGCAAAGTCTAATCCAACAACTGTTTCTACTTCTTTTTGTACAATCTCTTTTTCGTATTCAGTCAAGATGGACACATAGTATTTACCAGTAGGTGTCATAGAAATCGTACATGACTTGATCATATAATCTTGTGGTATCTCTCTATGCTGTTTGATACGTACCATTTTCAGTTTTGGCAATTTGATATGACCATTAAGCAACATAATATTTCCGTTTACTACATTCGTTGTATAAGACTTTCTGTCTTTTTTACTTTTGAATGCTGGGAAGTCATTTTGACCACTAAAGAAATTCTTATAGGCAGTTTGCAAGTGTAGTTGAGCATTTGCCAAAGCTAATGAATCAACTTCTTTTAACCACTCAAATTCTGCTTTATATTTCGCAGGAGTTGGAAGCTTTTGTTTCTTTAGTTCTTGCTTATCATCTTTGTATTTTTCGTACGCTTCTTTCCGTTCAGCTAACATTCTGTTATACACGAAACGTACACAACCGAAGGTTTTACGCATAAGATATGCTTGTTCTTCTGTTGGATACAAACGGAATTTATATGCTTTATTATGCTTTGTCATATCATTTCACCTCACTTTTCATCTTGATTTTCAATATATTTCTTTACTACATCTATTGGCGAACCACCAGTAGTTAGTAAGCAAAAACTTCTTGACCAAAACATCTCTTTTCAAAGTTTCGTTTTCACTTGTGGAAAGTCTCTCTTGATTAGTCGAGAACTTGCACTCTTATAAGCATTGATGAATTTTGTCATTTCTGTATTCGGATGTGCCTTGAACAAAATATGAACATGATCTACATCATGATTCCACTCTACCAGTGTTATGTTGTAATTCTCGGATAACCTGATAAACATGTCTTTTGCATAATCTGACATATCATCATCAAACACATTTCTTCTGTATTTTACGACCAACACAAGATGATAATACAACAAGAACACTGAATGATTATTGCTGTCTAATTTCATTGATATACCAACACTTATACTTTATAAGACTGATTATATCAGAGGCAAAATAAAAAGCAAAGCCTTTTGGCTACGCCAAACCGAAATTCATCACCCACCTACCGCTGGGCTACGCCCTTCACGCGCTTGAGGAAGGAGAATTCTTTCGAGGAATTCGTTAAAAGTACTGGTATATCCGGGTTTAGGTGATTAGTTACAACTGCTTGGAAGTTTTTGTACCAAAACATAATGTATTAATATTTTGACATTTTTAAAGATTTTAATACGTTTTTAATAATAAACGTATTAAAATCCTTCTTTTTCTCATACATTCAGTTGATTATTCTTCTTATCAAGTGAATTGAAATATGTTCATTATCTTATATAAATGAGTATATTTATGTTAAATTGTGTAAATATGTGTCAATAGATAATATGAATATATAAGTAATAGATATTACTTATATATTCATATTATAAGTATTTGGAAATATAGCGGAGGGATATTATGAAAAGGGGACAGCAACAAAAAACAAAAAATTTAGTGATGATAACTGCCACATTATCTATGTTTGCTACTGGAATAACGCCTTCATTAGAAGTCTTTGCGGAAGAACAAGCACAGCAAAAGAAAGTATCTACAACGTTACAGAATGAAAATTCTGTTAATGTGGAAAATCGAGTATTTGCAGTTCCAGGAAAAGGAGATGTCTCCCAACTTCAAAATATTGAAAGAAGGGAAAGAAATTTTAGTGCATACGAGCCAACAGGGTTATATGCTAAGCCAAATGAACAAATAACAATTCAGGTACAAGGAAATCAAAGTATACAAGCATATATTGGAACTTTCTCGTTCGATGCTTCTTGGAGGGAAGATTCCAAAATTAAATCATTTACTTTAAATCCAGGTACAAACACAATTCAATCTCCAAATGGAGGAATGATTTATTTTTATAATAAACAACAAGGTGGTACCATTCAAACAACAGTAATAACAGGCGGAACGGCTACTCCTCTCTTTGAACTTGGAAAGCATACGAAACAAGATTTAATAAATATGCTCAATCAATATCCAAATGCACATGCGGTGGAATTAAAAGGGGAGCGCGTATTGATTACTGCTAGCCCAGTTCGTGTTAAAAAATATTTGATAGACTCTAACACAGATCCTGTACAACTCTTAAAAAAAATGGATGAGGCTACTAGAATTCAAGATAAAATATCTGGATTATCTGAAGAACAAGTAGATAAACATTATCTGCATTATGTGGAGGATAACCATTCTCTGGATTATTATATGTATGCATATCCTCACAGAACTGCATATGTAGGAGATGCAATCCAACATGTATTAGACATTAATAAATTTACAAATGATGGATGGGGACCTTGGCATGAGGCAGGACATATGAGACAACAAACGCCTTGGAACTTTAAAAATATGACAGAGGTACAAGTCAATCTTTACAGCCTTGCTGTAGAAAAAGCATTTACATCTAATCAACCTTTTAGATTGCAACAAGAGGGCGCTTATACTAAGGCATTTCAATACTTAGAACAACCTAATAAAAATTATGATGACATTAGTGACCTTTTTGTTAAAGTTGTAATGCTTTGGCAATTACAACTAGCGTACGGAGAAGACTTCTATCCTAAGTTGCATCAGCTGTATAGAGACATGCCTTCAAATGAGATTCCACAAACTGATGAAACGAAAAAACAATTATTTATGATTTCAGCATCAAAGGCAGCAAAACAAAATTTAATTCCGTTTTTTGAGAAATGGGGATTACGCCCAAATAATGATACAATCCAAAAAGTAGCGGCACTAGGGTATCCAAATTTAACGGCTGAAATTTGGAAAAGTACAGATTCTAATCCGGTTAAACCGGATACACCGAATTTTTCGAATATTTTAGAAGGAAACCAGTTTGCATGGTCGATGAAAGGGATTGGTGATTTTGAATTTGTGAAAGTAAATTTAAATAAATCAACAGAAGAAATGCAAATTAATCTAAAAGCAGGTGTACCACATAACTACTTTGATAGTACATATGCAAGTATTAAAGTGCAAAACACATCAGGTAAAGTGGTATATAACAAAGAGATTTATGGAAATAAGCAACAAAATGCTGAGCAAGCAAAAGTTCCGGTAAAAGTAGGCAATTTTATTGAATTCACACATTTAGAAGGTGCGAACAGAGCTACTATTACAAATATGGAAAAAAACATTCAGGAAAGTTTTGGGAATAAAGCGGTCTATGAGATTACAAAAGAGGGATTGAAGAAAGTAGATAAAATTGTTAATCCGAAACCAGATACAGAAGCTCCCACACAACCACAAGGATTATATGCAAGTAACGTTACTTCTAACAGTGTAGAGCTAAAATGGAATTCTTCTACAGATAATGTAGGTGTAAAAGAATATCAGGTATTACGTGATGGACAACTAATTCAAACGGTACAAGGAACGATGTTTACTGATCAAAACTTAACAGCTAACAAGGAATATAAATATGCAGTGAAGGCTGTAGATGCAGCTGGAAATACATCAATTCAAAGTAACATTCTTCCGATAAAAACAAAAGATCGAAATGTATCTTATGAAAAATGGAATCCGAAGAAGGCATATACAAAGGGAGACAAAGTAGAACATCAAGGGAAGGTGTATGAGGCTGTTCAAAATCATCAAGGAAATGGTGACCCGAATTGGATATTTGCGTTATCTTTATGGAAACCACTTACAATCAATTAATATGTAAGAATCAGATGTGAATATAGAACATCATAGATTGGGGCAGTATTTTAAAGAATTACTGGATGTTGCTTGAATTTTGATAGATTTCTCTACTAAGTTATTATTTAATAATAAAAATTAGAAAAGGAAGTAGATTAGTGATTAGTCAGAAAACGAAAAAAAGATTTAATAAAGTTATTATAATTACCGCAGCATGTAGCATGTTTTCTATGTTTGGAACGTCTATTTCGCACACTAAAGCAGTAACACGTTCAGCTGCTCCTTCAGTTTATGTGAGTCCACAAAATACAGCTTCCTCAGATATTATTAGTATAGACTGGTCACCAGTTCAGACTGCACCTTATACGTATTGGGCTGTACACAACTGGAATGCAGGTGGTGAAGCTGGAGGATATGCTGGTTTTCAACAACAAAGTGGGTCTGATGAAAAAGGAAAGCGTACTTTACATTTTGCCTTATGGGATCCAATTGCCTCTAAAGAAGCAATAAAGGCCGAATACTTATCTCCGAATTCACAAGCTGGACTCTTTGGAGGAGAAGGAACAGGACTGAAGGTTCAAACAACTTATGGTTGGAAAGACCACAATTGGTACAGAATGACAATGCGTTCATGGCAAGAAAATGGTCATACTAAATTTGGACAATGGATGAAAGATGTAACAAAGAATAAATGGCATCTAATTGCAATTATGGACTTTCCGGTTGCTAATGTTGCATTTAATCATGGATTAGGAATGTTTCAAGAAGACTGGGCTGGTAATGGACAGGATGTTCGAGAAGCACGCCTAAAAAATGGTTATAGTCGAAAGTTATTAGATAAACAATGGAATTCTTGGAATAATCAAAGTATTTCTGGACAGCATGATACTTCTTATCAATATGATGGAGGAGCGACTTCAGAATATGTATGGGTCAAAGCAGGAGGTAATACTCAATCTACCATTGGAACAGGAAAAATATTCACACTAAATCAACCTACTCAACCTGAAATAGGAAAACTAGATTTTGATATACAATCTATATATTATGAAAATGAAAAATTAAATGTATCCTGGAAACTAAAAGAAAATAGCACACCACAATTTAAAGGTAAAATTGAAATTTATAATGATGAAAATATGACAGGACAACCAATCGAGATAATTGATAATATTAAATCTTATCAAAGTGAGATTAGTCAATCTATACTATTATCTACAAATGCTTATGCAAAAATTATATTAACAGATTTATTTGATCAAACTGTTGAGAAAAAGGTACAAATCAAAAATGAATCTCCAAACATTTTAGAAGGTAACGAATTTGCATGGTCGCTAAAAGGGATTGGAGATTTTGAATTTGCGAAAGTAAATTTAAATAAATCAACAGAAGAAATGCAAATTGATTTAAAAGCAGGTGTACCACATAACTACTTTGATAGTACATATGCAAGTATTAAAGTGCAAAACACATCAGGTAAAGTAGTATATAACAAAGAGATTTATGGAAATAAGCAACAAAATGCTGAGCAAGCCAAAGTTCCGGTAAAAGTAGGCGATTTTATCGAATTCACACATTTAGAAGGAGCGAACCGAGCTACTATTACAAATATGGAAAAGAACATTCGGGAAAGTTTTGGGAATAAAGCGGTCTATGAGATTACAAAAGAGGGATTGAAGAAAGTAGATAAAATTGTTAATCCGAAACCAGATACAGAAGCTCCCACACAACCACAAGGATTATATGCAAGTAACGTTACTTCTAACAGTGTAGAGCTAAAATGGAATTCTTCTACAGATAATGTAGGTGTAAAAGAATATCAGGTATTACGTGATGGACAACTAATTCAAACGGTACAAGGAACGATGTTTACTGATCAAAACTTAACAGCTAACAAGGAATATAAATATGCAGTGAAGGCTGTAGATGCAGCTGGGAATACATCAAATCAAAGTAACATTCTTCTGATAAAAACAAAAGATCAAAATGTATCTTATGAAAAATGGGATCCGAGGAAGGCATATACAAAGGGCGACAAAGTAGAACATCAAGGGAAAGTGTATGAAGCTGTTCAAAATCATCAAGGAAATGGTGATCCGAATTGGATATTTGCCTTATCGTTATGGAAACCACTTACTTTGAATTTTTAAGTTGATGGGCGTGGGAATACCACGTTATAAAATGAAATTCGATAAAGGTAAAATTAGTGAAAGTTATAGGGACTAAGGTGCATTCCACTATGTCAGCCAGTTGCGAAAGGTTAGGAAACTACCAAATTATATTCATGTTGGCTGTTTAATTCCTCATGCCTTTAAGTATGGAAATTATTTTATATAAACGAGAATCATGCAGCAGTCAAAGGTCAAAAACAAAAAAGGGGGAATTATTTTGAAAAGGATTTCATCTTTATTATTAACAATGCCGATTATTTTAGGAAGTATTGCTACGATTCCGCATACAAAGGTTTCAGCCGAAACAATATCATTCAATCAAGAAACATTCACTTTAGAAACATTGAACCAACAGACGGATCAAGCAATTACAAATGGTAATTTTGAAGCTCATTTGAATAATCTCACAGCATATTTGAATGGAAATGTTGGGGGTATGACTGAAGAGAACTTGAAAAAGAAGCTTGCAGACCCAGTATTTGCAGCAGCTTTGGCTCAGTGGCAATTCATATCACAAACAGGTGCTGCAACAATGGCTACATTTGCTAAAAAAGATGCTAACCATCAGAAATTTCTTGGCTGGGCTATGAAAAATACAGGTGTCATGAATACCTATCTTGAAGGTGGTAGTCCAACTGGAAAAAATCCTGTAAATGCACTTGAGATATGGAATACAATCTGGAATGCGGATGCAAATTCTCACGAAGGATTGTATTTAAAACTAGCGATAGCTACATCGTTAGCTCATGCTGAACCTATAAAATATTGGACAAACAATCAACCTATTAATCCATTAACAAGGTACCAACATTATAAATCAGCAGATCAAAATAATGAGTTACTTCCTTGCTTTAGAACATATGATGTTTGGCATTTAAGGTTAGTAGTGAATACTTGGTCACCAGAAGAAGATTTAACTTGGGCAAGGAATATGATTAATACGGAACATCCAGAACTTAAAAATCAAGATAAGGTAGGGGAAAGTGCATATTTGATTAATTATGTAACCCATAACAAAGATGGAGTTAGCATTCACGCTGGAAATGATGCATTCTACGGTTTAGGTTGGAATCTTTCTTCCATTTACAGATTTGGCGGGGTATGCGGTAATATTTCGAAGTTTGGTACGCAAGTAAGCCAAGCCTTTGGAGTGGCAGCTATGCCTGTTGGACAACCTGGACATTGTGCACTCATATGGAATAACAAACCATCTTCTTGGAATTTAGGAAATGATATATCCGGATGGGGTGAATCGAGCCGTCATGATGCAACTGTTATTCCTTGGTCAGATAATAGCCCGACAAATCAAGTACCGTATATGCTACTATTTGAAAATGCTGAACGTGACCCAGTAAAACTAGATCAATCAGAGCGATTACGCTGGTTAGCGAAAGCGATCACTTCAGCAGATAATAAAATTGCAATTTATAAAATATCCACCAATATTTTACCAATCAATTTTTTAGTATGGAAAGATTACGTTTCTCTTATGTTACAAAATCCAAATGTAACAGATGCTGAGTGGAAAGAATTAAATAACAGTATCATTTCTGTTTTTGCGAATGAACCGCGACCGATGATGGATCTTCTTACTCAAATAAAAAGCCATGTACCAAATACAGATGATATCTTGGAAGGAAAACAGTTTTCATGGTCACTGAAAGGGATTGGAGATTTTGAATTCGCAAAAGTAAATTTAAATAAATCAACAGAAGAAATGCAAATTGACCTAAAAGCAGGTGTACCACACCATTACTTTGATGGCACATATGCAAGTATTAAAGTGCAAAACACATCAGGTAAATTGGTCTATAACAAAGAGGTTTATGGGAATAAACAGCAAAATGCTGAATCAAAAACAGTCCCAGTAAAAGTGGGCGATTTTATTGAACTTACACACCTAGAAGGTGAAGAGAGAGCAACGTTAATAAATTTAGATAATAATAAGCACGAAAGCTTTGATAAAAAGGTAATGTATGAGGTTACAAAGGATGGCCTGAAGAAAGTAAATCAAATTGTTAATCCTAAGCCAGATACAGAGGCTCCAACACAGCCACAAGGATTATATGCAAGCAATGTTACTTCTAACAGTGTAGAGCTAAATTGGAATCCTTCTTCAGATAATGTAGGTGTAAAAGAATATCAGGTATTACGTGATGGACAATTGATTCAAACGGTACAAGGAACGACGTTTACTGATCAAAACCTAAAAGTTAATAAGGAATATAAATATGCAGTGAAGGCTGTAGATACAGCTGGAAATACATCAAATCAAAGTAACATTCTTCTGATAAAAACAAAAGATCAAAATGTATCTTATGAAAAATGGGATCCGAGGAAGGCATATACAAAGGGCGACAAAGTAGAACATCAAGGGAAAGTGTATGAAGCTGTTCAAAATCATCAAGGAAATGGTGACTCAAATTGGATATTCGCTTTGGCATTATGGAAGCCACTAACATAGGGGTCTAATATATATTGAAACTACGCCCAAATGTTGAGGGTAATTATGGGGTTTCCCTCATTCCCATTAAGCTAACATTTTGAAGTGCCTCCAAAACGGAAATTACAGCCAATAAAATAAAGTGGTTTTCCAATGTTGGGTTCCGTGAATGTTACCTATTGAAAAAATGATTTATAGTAATAACATAGACATTTGACGAAAGGGCACCGAATGCATGGTTGCCCTTATTATTCTAAAAGTTCCTTTATAATTTCTTTTATATGCTTAGTGGGCTTATCAACATGGTTTAAATAATAATTTTCAGTTATGACAAGACCTGGTCCTACTATTGAACGAAGAAAAGGTGATATCTTTCCTGTGTAATCATTAATAGTTATGCATTCAGTATCTTCATTCATTAGAATGTTATATTTACATGCTATTTCTAATACAGGCTTTCCTTCATTATTTATCATTTTTCGAGAACTGATGGATTCAATAAGCGCATTACTTTGTTCGATTTGAAAACTATCTGTATTAGCCAAATCGTAGGAAATAATGAAAGCTATACCTATTGCGTTAATCATAGATTTCCTCCTTTAGTAGTTTTGTTTACTAAAATATAATAATATATATTAAAAGTAAACAGTATGAGAGCAAGTGATGTATGGTTGCTCTTTTTTATACGAAATATCACCTGCCGTAATGGATTATATAATAACAATTTCAGACATAAAGATAATTCAGAGGCATACACTTATATAGAACGGTTGCAAATATAATTACCGATATTCTTTGCGAGAGAGCACTTAAGGAGAGTGCTCTTTTTCATTTTCACACTTTAAAGGAGACAAGCATATAGTATAAAACAAGTTATATTTCATCTAATCCCTTTTTTACCAAAGTACCCGCGGAAACGAGTGCTGTTATTATGTCACCTTTTGATAAGGACAAGTATAGGGACAACCCTACGTTGTTCCTTATTCACTCATATCTAACTCCTTATCACATTAAGAGAATCCTTGTGTAGGATGCTCTTAATGTGATAAAACAATTTTTACACCAAAAAAGAAAGGCTTGATACATATGACGTATACGTCCGTTTTAATGATTATTGGAAAGTAAACTTCTATTCAAAAGTTTATTTTCGCAGCAGTTTAGTATATATGCGGTTGCATACATCGAATTAGCCTTAAGCATTAGCAGTTTAATTTTAGGGATAATCGCCCTAATACTTAAGATCTGGTCTAAACGAACAATATTTGTAATTTCATTTGTTTTATTATATTGTGCTTATTTTAGGACTAGATTAGAAATAAGCAGGATTTTACGAGTGGATTATTGTAATAGGACATATTCTACCGTCATTGTGAGAGTTGATTTTTTGGTTAATCTATTGGAAAATACATTCCAATTATCAGCAATAATACTACTCTTATGTTCATTTTATTATTACAGGCATTTTAAAAAGATTAAGAGAGAAAGAATACTAACTTCATTTGAATTTTCAATTTATATCATAACCCGAGTTGCATTTTTTCTTTGTGCAGGTAGTTATCTACTTTTGTTCTTGGATAAAAATTATTAAACAACCAGAAGCTATTCTTGAATAAAGAACAGCTTCTTTAAGGCAACGAAGGTATTTAAAACATGGAGATACTCTCTCAAAACGCGTTCGTTGGTTCTGGTGCAAAAACTTAAGGACAATTGCAATGAATCTATAAATCTTGGACATACTGTTACTATGACTTTAAAAAGGGTGCGTGATTGGTATGGAAAAGGAAAATGTATTCAAATGGAAGCATTATCAGCCTGATATTATTTTGTTAACGGTAAGATGGTACCTACGGTACAACCTCAGTTTTCGTGATTTGGTGGAAATGCTAGAAGAACGGGGTTTATCCATTTCTCATACAACGATTATGCGTTGGGTTCATCAGTATGGTCCTGAATTGGACAAACGAATCCGCCGTCACCTCAAACAAACAAATGACTCTTGGAGAGTCGATGAAACATATATCAAAGTAAAAGGTCAATGGATGTATCTGTATCGTGCTGTTGATTCGAAAGGAAACACAATTGATTTTTTCCTAAACAAAACAAGAGACCAGAAGGCTGCAAAGCGCTTTTTCAAGAAAGCTTTGCGGTCTTTTCATGTTTCAAAGCCACGTGTTATAACAGTCGATAAGAACCCGGCTTATCCTATAGCAATTGAACAGTTGAAAAAAGAAAAAAGAATACCTGATGGTATGCAATTTAGACAACAAAAGTACTTGAATAACATAGTAGAACAAGATCATCGCTTTATAAAGAAGCGAATCCGTTCTATGTTTGACACAGCTACATCCGTTCTTTCTGGAGTAGAAGCCATGCATATGATTAAAAAAGAGCAGCTTGATTTACGGGACCAGTCTGTCCAAAATCAGAAAGAATTCATCCATCAATTGTTTGGACTTGCAGCATAAGATACGATTCCGTTAGGAATATATGTGCTTTATTCTCCTATATTTTATTTTTGCACCAGAATCATGAGAAGGGAGTATGTGTCAATTTTACCGTTGTGAGCGGCAATAACAAAGTAAAACTGCCGAAGAACGGAACGGTTGTATTTGCTGGCGCGCCGAACTCGGAATTTGCAATCACGTTGAACTAGCTACAATTCTAGATGGACTTCAACAAAACCAGTACGACACAGAAGAGGTGTTTTGCTGGTTTTGTTTGTATTTACGTATGATCTTTACGAAGAGGCTTTCCACGAATAATATCACGCTCAAACTCTGCAAGAACAGCTAGCATACCAGTTCTGGGCAATCATCTTTTGCCCCACTCATCTTCTCGGTGTAAATACGTTCGCAGCCGGCATTATGATGTACAAGCCCTATACGATGCAGGAATTATCCGAGGTGTTTCGGCTACTAAGTTTAACCAACATGGCACACTCACACATCAACAGGCTGCACTTGTGTTAGAACGAACACTAGAATATCTAGGTGTAGAAAAAGAGTCAAATACAGGGCCCTACCACATACCCATCAACCTAAGATTTTGAAATAACCCCCAAAACGAAAATTTTATATCCCTACAGTTATTTATGAAAGTTCAATTCATTTTTTCATTTTGGGGAACAACCAACTTCTTAAGTTGATGGGCATGGGGTAGCACCGTACATCCATCAACTTAAGAAGAATAAACGCCACCAAAACAAAAAAAAGCCCCAAATTTTTCTTGAAAATAAATTAGGGCTCTTGAACCAGAAAAGTATATTTTTAACTATGAAAACTACGATAAATTTTTCCTTTTTTCCTACTTGCTAAATTCAGCAAGTAAAATATTTTTAAAAGGATCAGGATTGTCAGCTTTTCCTAAACTGTTAAAATTGACAGCTAACGTATGCTTACCTCCAAGTGTACCTCCAGCAAAAGTACTAAACCCTGGAATGCCACCTGAGTGCCCCCATATCGAGACACCGTTTGGAAGCCTAGTTTCATAGATTCCAAGACCATATCCGACGATTTCAGCACTTCCTGTAGGAACTGTAGTAAGCATTTGTTTTAGTTGCTGTTCCTTCAGTAATTTACCACTGAGTAAGTAAGAGAAGAATTTGTTTAAGTCGTCAGCAGTAGAAATCATATCTCCAGCCGAGCTACCTATACTTGGATTATAATACGTAATGTCTTTTAGCTCACTTGCTCCGTCTGGTTGGAAATATCCACGGGCATGGTTGGTGCCTGGAATAACGCTTGAATTGCCAGGTAGAAATGTATTTGACAATTCAAGTGGTTCAATAATTCGATTTTCAATCTCTTCCGCATAGCTGTTTCCAGTTACTTTTTCGATAAGGATACCCAGTAATACGTATCCTGTGTTTGAATAAGACCAGCCCTTTCCTGGGGCAAAGTCTGGGGGCAGCGAAAGTCCCAACTTCACTAGATCTTCAGCAGTAAACGATTTATTTCTATTCTTAAAAAAATCAGCTTCTTTTGTCCTTGAGTATTCAGCGATACCACTTGTATGGTTCAATATCTGCCGGATAGTAATCTGTTTAGCATCATATCCGTTTCCTTGAATAACACCAGGCAACCATTTTTCGATGGAATCGTCTAGATTCAGGCGATTCTCTCCAGCTAATTGAAGTACAACCGTTGCGGTGAACGTCTTCGTTACGCTGGCAATACGAAAGCGAAAATCTGTTTTCATTGGTTTCTTGGTGCTCAGATTCGCTACCCCAGCGGCATAACCCCACGTTTTTCCACCCTCATAGGTTTTAACAAGTATCCCCGGGAATCCAAGATGCAATGTATCTCGCATTGCTTGTTTGACGGAATTACGATCTCGTTGAGTGCTTGTGTGTGAGGAACTAGATACATTTTCAGTGGACTCTGCTGTTACAATTGATGTTGGTGTTGTGTATAACAGGGAACTCCCAGCTATTAAAATGGCAAGACTTGCAAATGTAATTTGACTACGTGTTTTCATAAGGCATTCCTCTCCTCTATTCATATTGTATAGGTGGTTGCTTGCTGTTTCATACTAACCACACAGCTATCATCTTCACCGATTACAAAAGGTCAACATTGAATTTGTAATCATCTTCATAAGTATTATTTTACCAACGCCATTCTGCCCTAACAAACGGTAAATCTCTCTTTTTCCACATGTTTGTAAACCACAGAAATTACTTCTTTTCCTTGAAACACTTTTGTTACTAGTTTGTTTTTCATATATAAGTCATATCTGTTCCGCCTTTCACGCCTCGTAATATTTTTATCCTATACAATGAAACTCTCTTTTTCCTTACCCATTCCTTACAAATTTCTTACGTTCAAAATAGATTCTATTTATTAATATTATTTAAAATCTGCGATACGATTTAATCTTAATTTAGTTGTTTTATAGAAATATTTCTGGTTTTCAGAAAAAATAATCGGAATATTCATTGTTTTCTATATTATTTTTAGAAAATAATCCCATTAATAGGAGTGTTATGATTTAATTGTTAGTCAATATCTCACTTTTAGAGCGTTAGTGTCTGTGAGAAAGTCTAAGCAAGCTATTGATTTCATTACCATCACAAACGAACTGCAAAAAAAGAATAGGGTTGAAGAGGCGGGAGAAGTCTCTTATTCCACCCAATTAGTTTCTATCGTCCCTATTTAGTAAACTTAAGGAGCTCGTTTTTATGAAAACTACCGAATCAAAAAGTCTATGGGGAAATACAATTTATTTACAAGTTTTCTCTGCATATTCACTGCTTATGCTCGGAGTATTTATTGACATGTTAGCCATTATGACCATTGTTAGTTTTGAATGGGAAGTAGACCCCATCATGATTGGATTAATTCCTGTTGCGTATGCACTTCCTGGGATTATATTTAGTTCATGGGCAGGCGTGATTGCTGATCGCTTTAGAAAAATTCCAATTATGATGTTTTGTAATCTAATGGTTGGTTTATTAACAATTGTTCTTTTATTTGTCCAAAATATTCATTGGCTTTTGTTAGCATTAATGGTTCGTTCCATTTTCACCGTTTTTTACTATCCTGCACAGCAAACACTAACACGACAGATTGTTTCTCCTGATCTGCTTACCAAAGCAGTAAGTATCAATGGGATAGTTGAGCAAGGAACCAAGATACTGGGCCCACTTATAGGAGGAATGTTGCTGAGCTGGTTTCAGCCAGAGTTTTGTCTGATTATAAGGGCAATATGCTGTTTACTAGCTGCTTTGGTTCTGTTGCCCACAATAAGGTTACAGGAATCTCTGTCAAGAGAACATATAGAAAAGAAACAGCAAAGTACTTGGACTGCTTGGTTACAAGGCTGGGGTTATGTATTATCCAATCGGATGATATTATCAACCATGATTTTCTTTACAATAGCTATGGCAGTATTACAATTAGTAGACTCACAGTTCCCTACTTTATTTAAGAGCTTGTTCCCAAATGATAAGAGTAAAATGGGATACATCATTTCTATTATTGGTCTTGGGGGAATAATTGGCGCATTCTTAACTCAGAAATTAAAACATTTTCAATATGGTTGGATAATATGTGGAGGTATTGCTTTAATGGGAATTGGCTTTGGAGGGATCAGTCTGATAACTCTGATAAGTCCTGATGCATCCCTCATTTTTGCCTATCTGATCAGTTTTATAGCTGGTATTGGAAGTGGACTTATGTTTGTATCCAATCAAGTCATTCTACAAATAGAATCTCATCAAGAACAGGTCGGAAGAGTATTTGGGATTCAAAGCAGTTTAGCAAATGCAGCCCTCATTATTTCTCCTGCTATGAGCGGTCCACTGGTTCACTTCTTCGGAGTAATTGAACTCTATTTTTATGTGGGTATTGGGCTCATCATCATTGCAGTAATTGGGGTTGCACTACAGAAATATTTATGGGTTACACATAAACAAGAACCTGTAAGAGTAAATAATTTTTGAAGGGAAGATTTTTTATGGCCAATGAGGAATGTTATCCGTTAAGTCATCCACAGAGGAGAATATGGTATACAGAAGTTATTCATTCCGGTAAAGGGATATGTAATTTAAGGTTTTTGTTTAAACTTCATAGAAAAATGGATTATTCAAAATTAAATCGAGTTGTGAATCGTGTTATTAGTGAAAATGATGGTCTTTGCATCAGATTAAAAGAAAATGGGCATCAGGAACCTGAACAATATTTTATTAAACATGAAGAACAAGAATTTGAGTTTTTCGATTTCAGTTCCGTGGAGGATTCAGATTTGCTTGAGAAATGGATTGAGCAGAAAACAAAAGAAACGTTTACATTATTTAATTCAGATTTATACTATTTCGCTTTAATAAAATTAAACGATAATGAATGTGCAGTCTTTGGGAATGTTCATCATATTATCATGGATGGTTTATCAATCCAAATATTTACCAGTCAGATTGCAAAATATTATTATGAGATGCATAACGAGACTGAGGAAGGCGAAATTAGAAATTCATATGTTCAATTTCTGGCCAATGAACAAACATACTTGAATAGTATTCGCTTTCAAAAAGATCAAAAATTCTGGTTAGAAGAATTTAAAACAATTCCATCTGTGACGGGATTGAAGCCTTATAATACGTACCAAGTTAGTACCAAAGCATCACGTGAAACGTTTATATTATCGGAGCATTTGAAGAAAAAGATAGAGATATTTTCTGAAGATTATAAATTAAGTGTATATTCTCTTTTTGTTGCTGCTTTCTCATTGTCTATGTATCGGTGGACCTCATCGCTTGATATTGCATTAGGAATGGCTTATGGCAATCGTATGACTAAAATGGAACGGGAATTAATTGGGATGATGGTGAGTACGGTTCCTCTAAGAATGGATATGGATCCAGAAGAAGAAGTACTTTCATTTATTGGTAGGGTGTCCAGAAAACAAAGTAAATCATTACGACATCAGAAATACCCATTTGATTTGTTATTAAAGCAGATTAATAAAGAGAATAACAGCAATGTTAGACTTTTCGGAACTACGATTGATTATAGAGATCGTGATGAAAGTGGTGACTCACTTTGGATTCCAAATGGTGAAGAAATGCAAGATTTTGCAGTACATATTGAGAATTTGACTGATATAGACTCTTTACAAGTACATATTGACTATCGTAAAGAGCTATTTTCTAAAGAAGAGATAAACCGCTTTTTTAAAACCATGTTAGCAATAATAGAAAATACATTTAAAAACCCAAAGCAAAAGGTTTCTGAGATTGAAATTATTTCAGAAGAAGATAAAAGAAAAAGTTTAGTAGAGTTCAACAATCCTAAGCTTGATTTTCCAGCTCAAGTAACTATTCATGAATTGTTTGAACAGCAAGCGATGATTTATCCAAATTCTATTGCAGTTACGTATGAAAAAGGAAAAGTTACTTATAGGGAGCTAAATGAACGTGCAAATCAGTTAGCTCATTATCTGCAGAAAAAAGGAGTAGGACCTGATACTTTAGTTGGGCTGTGTGTTGAACGTTCTCTAGAAATGATTGTAGGTATTTTAGGGATTTTGAAGGCTGGTGGAGCCTATGTTCCACTTGATCCAACATATCCAGAGCAGCGACTTCAATATATTTTAGAGGATGCTGGCATTCAGTTATTCGTAACGCAAGAAAGTTTAAAAGAATTGAAATGGTTACCAGAAAATATTAAATCGATTTGCCTGGATCGTGATCGAGATGAGATTGAGCAAGAAAGTAAGACTTTACCGATTTCTAATGTAAATCCTCAACACCTAGCTTACGTAATCTATACTTCGGGATCAACAGGGAATCCGAAGGGCGTCATGGTAGAGCATCACAATGTTATTCGTTTATTTAAATCAACGGAATGTTGGTATCAGTTTAATGAAAAAGATACTTGGACGCTTTTTCATTCTTATGCATTTGATTTCTCAGTATGGGAAATTTGGGGAGCATTATTGTATGGTGGAAAACTGGTTGTTGTTCCTTACTGGATTAGTCGATCGCCTAAGGATTTCTATCAACTATTGGTAGAGGAAGAAGTCACGGTTCTAAATCAGACGCCTTCCGCATTTCGACAATTAATACAGGTGTGTGAACAAGAAGATGAGAATAAAAACTTGCAGCTGCGTTATGTGATATTTGGTGGAGAAGCGTTAGAACCTATTAGCTTGTTACCATGGTTTCAAAGGTATGGTGAGAAAGAACCGCAGTTAATTAACATGTATGGAATTACAGAAACTACAGTTCATGTTACATATTATCCAATTACTCTAGATGATGTGCAGCATGCTTCAAGAAGTAATATCGGAAAACGAATTCCAGATTTAGAAGTGTATATACTAGACGCCTATCAACAACCTGTTCCTATAGGTGTAGATGGTGAGCTTTATATTGGCGGGGCAGGGCTTGCACGTGGGTATTTAAATAGACCTGAATTAACAGCAGAGCACTTTATATCTCATCCATTTAGTAGTGATTCGAAAGCAAGATTATACCGGACAGGAGACTTAGCGAGGTATTTGCCGGATGGGAATCTGGATTATCGTGGAAGAATTGATCATCAGGTTAAAATACGTGGTTTCCGAATTGAGATTGGGGAGATTGAGTCTACTTTAAATGCATATGTATCTATAAAAGAGGCAGTTGTAATTGTAAGAGAAGATCAACCGGGTGATAAACGATTAGTAGCATATGTTGTAGGAGATGGAAATGTAGGTGCGTGGAGAGAGTACCTTAAAGCGAAACTACCGAGCTATATGGTCCCTTCGGGATTTGTGACGATGGAAGCTATTCCACTTACAGCTAACGGTAAAGTTGATCGTGAGGCCTTACCTGTGCCGGAGGAAAGGCAGATTAAAAGTGAAGCTGTTGCCCCTCGGAATAGTAACGAACAGATACTGGCTACCATCTGGAAGCATGTGTTAGGTGTTAAAAAGGTGGGAATCTATGATAATTTCTTTGAAATTGGTGGTGACTCGATTCTCAGTATTCAAATCATATCTCAAGCAAGTCAAGTGGGGTTAAAACTTACTCCAAAGCAAATGTTTGAATGCCCAACCATTGCCGAGTTGGCACAAGTGGCTATAGAAACGCAGGGAGTGCAAGCGGAGCAGGGAATTGTGACAGGAGAAGTGCCCCTTACTCCAATTCAGTACTGGTTCTTCGAGCAAGAACATTCACGTCCGGAGCATTGGAATCAATCAATGCTTTTAAGAGTAAAAGAGAGATTGGACGTGAAGTTACTAGAAGGAGCGATCTTAAACTTACTAAAACATCATGATGCTTTACGTTTCCGGTACGAACAGTTACCAAATGGAACGTGGAGGCAGAGAAATGAAGGGACTGATGAGCATTCTGTACTTCATGTGGTAAAACGGAACAAAGCTAATCAACAAGCGTGGAATAAAGTAATACAAGAAGAGATGAACATTACTCAAACTAGTTTCAATTTAGTTACAGGTCCGTTAATGAGAGTAGTTTACTTTGAGGACACCTTGTCTGGAAATGATCGAATATTCTGGGTGATTCATCATTTAGTAGTAGATGGAGTATCGTGGAGAATTCTATTGGAAGATTTACAGGTGGTATATAACCAGATGAAACAAGGTCAAGGAGTTCGCCTACCTGCGAAAAGTACATCTTTTAAAGAGTGGTCGGAACGCCTGCAGGCATACAGTGATTCGGGTATTTCAAAAGAAGTACAAGATTATTGGAATGAACGGGTAGAAAAAGAAACGATGAAAATTCCAATGGACTATCCAATGCAAGAAACAACAGAAGAATCGATTGATCAAGTGACGAGGACTTTAGGAGTAGAAGAAACACATGCATTGTTACAAGAAGTTCCAGTGACTCATAAGACAAGGATAAATGAGGTACTATTGGCGGCATTAGGACAAGCTATCGTCGATTTTACAAATCAGCAAACGGTTTCTATTCATCTAGAAGGACACGGGAGAGAAGAGATGGTTGAAGGTATTGATCTATCACGGACAGTGGGCTGGTTCACGAGTATTTATCCTGTTCATCTGAATTTTCAAGGAACTAAAACACCTATTGAAGGATTAAAGGCTGTAAAAGATCAATTGCGTCAAATTCCGAATCGCGGAGTTGATTATGGTATTTTACGTTACTTGAAAAAAGAATTACTTCCGTTTTATCAGCAAAAGCCTTCAATAAGCTTTAACTATTTGGGCCAATTTGATCAAGTGTTTTCAAAAGAATCTTTGTTTATGCAAGAGACAGGGTTTACATTTTTAGATCATGCTCCAGATTCCAAGCCATCTCATCTAATTGAGGTTATCGGTATGGTAAAAGATGAGAAGTTACATTTTGTTTGGATATATAGTAGAGAACAGTTTTCTAGATTAAAAATTCAAGCGATAGCAGATGGTATGTTGAGGCATCTTCGTCAACTTATAAATAAACCAACAACAGAGTCAGCTTTTACAGTATCAGATTTTGCTGATGCTGAGGATCTTACGGAAGAAAGCTTGAGCAAAGTATTACTTAAATTAACAAAGAAGAGGGTGTAAAGATGGGAGACGTTATAGATATATATGGATTATCACCTTTGCAAAAAGGAATATTGTTTCATACTTTATACGATCAAGATGATGAACATTCTTTTTCCTACATTGTACAAGTAGGCTTCTTGCTCGGGGGGCAATTGGATGTTGCTACTTTTGAAAAGGCTTGGGAATATGTTATTCATCGACATGAAGTTCTACGCTCAGTATTTGTGTGGGAGGAAGTAGAAAAACCTCTGCAAGCAGTTTACCAACGTCTTTCTTTTACTATTCATCAAGAGGATTGGAGTGCCCATTCGCATGAGGAGAGGGAGAAGAAATTACACCAGTTTTTGACTGCAGATCGTAGAAAAGGATTTTTATTGGATGAAGCACCGTTGATGAGAGTCACTGCGATTAAAGAAGCAGAAGAGGAAACGAGAATCATTTGGACACATCATCATATTTTGCTAGATGGGTGGAGTGTGTCATTGGTCTTTAGTGAAGTGATGGAAGTTTATCTCAAGATGATAAAGGGAGAATTGTTGAATCTTCCTAAATCTCTTCCTTATAAAAAATATATCCAGTGGATAAATAAACAAGATCAAAGTCAAGCAGAGGAATTTTGGACAGAAGAATTAAAGGGGTTTTATGCACCTACGCCATTAGCGATGGAAAGAAAGGATCAAGAACAGGAGAAGGGCTATGGAGAGTGTGTTTATCAGATATCTGAGGAACTCACTGAGAATTTACAAGAGTGGGTACGAAATAGTCGATTAACATTGAATACGTTAGTACAAGGCGCATGGGCCTATTTGATGAGTAGGTATAGCGGTGAAAGTGACATCGTATTTGGCATAACTAGCTCTGGACGTCCTACTGATTTGATAGGAGCAGAGAATATGGTAGGTCTATTTATTAACACATTACCTACGAGAATTCGATTAACGGATGATACATCAGTAGTAGATTGGCTTCGTAAAATACAGATGAAAGAAATGGAACGAAGACAATATGAGCATAATTCGTTGGTTGATATTCAAGGGTGGAGTGAGGTTCCGCGGAATAGTTCCTTATTTCATACCTTGTATGTGTTTGAAAATTATCCAATTCAAGGTAAGAGAAATGATGATTTAAGATTACTAGATGTTAAAAGCGCGGAACAAACAAATTATCCTTTAACACTCATTGTAATGCCCGGTAAGAAAATTACTTTAAAGTTGATGTATGATCGAAGCTATTTTAATGAAGAAACAATAAATCGGATTCAGGGTCACTTATTGCAAATATTAATTCAGATGACGAAGAGCTTAGATTCAAAACTCTTTGAAATTACTCATTTAACAGTGGAAGAGCAGACACAGTTACTAGAGGAATGGAATAATACTGAAGTAAAATATTCAGCTGAAGGCATGATTCATACGGTGTTTGAGGAGCAAGTCAAGAAAAATCCAGAAGCAATCGCAGCTATGTACGAAAATGAACAAATTACCTATAGAGAGTTGGATGAGCGTGCGAATCAGCTAGCACATTATTTACAAAAGCGTGGTGTAGGTTCAGAGTCTCTAGTCGGGGTATATATGGAACGTTCATTACAAATGATGATAGCGTTATTAGGTATTCTAAAATCAGGAGGGGCGTATGTTCCACTTGATCCTACTTATCCAGAGAGTCGGCTTCGTTATATATTAGAGGATGCTGGAATCGAAGTACTAGTGACGGAAGAAAATTCAAAAAATTTATATATATCTGAAGATGTTGAAACGATTTGTATGAATAAAGATTATACTGCACTTAAAAAAGAAGAATCAATCCCATGTATAAGTGGTGTAACAGGGAGAAGTTTAGCGTATGTTATGTATACTTCAGGATCTACAGGTAATCCAAAGGGAGTGATGATTGAGCATCATTCAGTAATCAATTACCTAGAATGGATGCAACATAAATATCCACTTTCTGAAAAGGATGTGGTCTTGCAGAAAACCCCATTCTCATTTGATGTATCTGTTTGGGAGTTATTTTGGGGTATTCACGTTGGAGCAAGTGTATCTTTCCTACCTCGAGGTGGAGAAAAAGATCCTTCTATTATAGCTGAAGTGATTAAAAAACATCAGGTTACTATAGTTCAATTTGTACCTTCGATGTTATCTGTTTTCTTAGATCACTTCAATCATATTGAATTGAACATGAATTGTTCGTCCGTACGCCATGTATTTTCTGGTGGAGAAGAACTAAGTTCAGGGTTAGTTAGACGATTTCAACAGAAATGGAATTATAGTGGACAAGTGAAATTAACCAACTTTTATGGACCAACTGAAGCCACTATTTATGTAAATGCATTTGATATTCAGCCTAATCAAGAATTTGTTTCTATTGGGCAGCCAATACAGAACACGCAATTATATGTATTAGACCAAAATCAACGCTTGCAATCAATAGGAATTGAGGGTGAGTTATATATTGGTGGTGCTGGTTTAGCACGTGGATACTTAAATCGTCCGAATCTTACTGCTGAAAAATTCGTTTCGCATCCATTTCGATTGGGGGAACGACTATATCGAACAGGAGATTCAGTAAGATATCTAACTGATGGAAATATAGAATTTATAGGTAGAATGGACCATCAAGTAAAAATGCGCGGTTTTAGGATTGAATTAGGAGAAATTGAAGCGACTTTAGAAAAATGTTCGTTTATTAAAGAGGCTGTCGTATTAGTTAGAGAAGACCGTCCAGGTGATCAACGATTGGTTGCATATGTAATAAGCGATGGAAATACCCAAGAGTGGAGAGAGTATTTACAAAACCAATTACCGAATCATATGATTCCAGCTCACTTTGTAGAGTTAGAACACTTCCCGCTTACTCCGAATGGGAAAATTGACCGAAAGGCCTTGCCAGCACCTGATGAGCAAGCTATTGGAGATTTAAATGTTCTACCTCGAACGCCATCGGAAGAGCTTATTGCCTCGGTTTGGGGTCAAGTGTTAGGGACAGAAAATATTGGTATTCAGGATTCCTTCTTTGAAAGTGGTGGGCACTCACTACTTGCTACTCAAATCGTCTCTCGATTGCAAGAATTGTTCCAAATCAAAATCCCATTACGTGAACTTTTCAAGCACGATACAGTGGAAGCATTAGCGAAACGAGTAGATCAGTTGCGCAAAGAAGATAAAAAACGAGAGGTTCCACCCCTTGTACCTATGACACGAGAAGAATCTATTCCACTTTCCTATGCGCAGAAACGTCTATGGTTTATTGAACAATTAATGCCAAATAGTGCGATGTACAATATTCATGCAGCGTGTCGCTTAACAGGTAAATGGTCAATTGAAGCATTGGAATCCGGATGGAATCAGTTGTTTGAGCGTCATGAATCATTACGAACGATAATTCTAAAACAAGAGGGTGAACCTTTTCAACAGGTTCAATCTCATGTATTCAGACATATCTCTCAAACGGATCTAACAGATCTCTCTTTAGAAGATAGGGAAAGAGAAATGAAACGGCTCATTCAAAACGAAGCGGAGGAACCATTTCATTTTGGACAAGGTCCTCTAATTCGAGCACGAATATTGAAAGTGGACAGGGAAGAAAGGGTTCTCCTTTGTACGATGCATCATATTATTTCAGATGGATGGTCAATGGGAATCTTACTTGAAGAATGGATGGCTTTTTATGAAGGAGCACTAAGCGGAAAACCGGTGGAATTGAAGGAGTTATCTATCCAATATGCAGACTTTGTCATGTGGCAGAAGGAATGGCAAAAAGAAGAGAATTTGGATCAGCACCTTCAATATTGGAAGGAAGAATTATCTGGGGAGCTACCGGTTTTACAATTACCGATGGATCGTCCTCGACCTGCGGTTCAAACCCACCGTGGTGCAAGTCAGTCCTTAACGGTGGCGAATTCCCTACAGGAAAAGCTCAAAGATTTAAGTCTGCAAGAAGGATGCACTTTATTTATGACATTGATGGCAGCGTATCAAAGCTTCCTTTCTCGTTATACAGGACAAGACGACATCTTGGTTGGAAGCCCAATTGCAAATCGAAATGTTAAAGAGATTGAGGGATTAATAGGTTTCTTTGCAAATACGTTGGTTTATCGAGCAGATTTCAGTGAAAATCCGACGTTCCAAGAACTTTTGTCGCAGGTACGAAAAAAAGCACTAAAAGCCTACGAGTATCAGGACATTCCATTTGAGAAAGTGGTGGAATCTGTAAAACCGGAACGGAATACAAGTCATTCACCGATATTTCAAACCATGTTTACTTTACAGAATACGAAACAAGCGTTTCCTCAGCTATCTGAAAGAAACATGGAACTCATGGAAAGTCATGCTTCTGTTGCGAAATTTGATTTGAGTTTATTTGCTTCTGAGACGGAAGAAGGATTATCGCTAACCTTTGAATACAATACTGATTTGTTTAATGATACAACCATTGAACGCATGGCAAGTCATTTTGAACATTGGTTAAATCAAATTGTCTCTCATCCAAAATATTTATTATCTGAACTGAATATGTTATCGAAAGCAGAATATAAGCAATTACTAGAGGAATGGAATGAATCAGGTGTTGTAGATATACAAGAAAGCACGATTCATACATTGTTTGAAGAACAAGTGAAAAAAACACCAGAAGCAATTGCAGTAGTGTGCGAAGATGAAGAACTAACATATCGAGAGTTGGACGAACGCTCGAATCAGCTGGCACATTATTTACAGAAAAATGGTGTTGCATGCGAATCATTGGTTGGGATTTGCGTTACACGTTCATCCGAGATGATTGTCGGCCTCTTAGGAATTATGAAGGCAGGAGGAGCATATGTCCCAATTGATCCAGCGTATCCGGAAAGTCGACTGCAATACATTTTAGAGGATGCTCAAATAAAGGTACTGGTGACACAGGAAAAGTTACAACAAAAAATGGTTATAACTAAATCCGTTACCGTGATTTGTATTGATCGTGATCGAGAAGAAATAGAACAAGAAGTAACTACAGTGTGTACCAGTGAAGTGACGGGCGATAATTTAGCCTATATTATCTATACTTCAGGTTCCACTGGAAATCCAAAGGGGGTAATGATTGAGCACAGGAATACAGTAACAATGATTCATTGGGCGCATCACACATATTCCCAAAAGGAATTAGCGGGAGTATTAGCTTCAACTTCGCTATCCTTTGATCTATCCGTTTTTGAAGTGTTTGTTCCCTTAACGATGGGTGGTAAGGTGATTGTCGCTGAAAATGCTCTACATCTAGACAAGTTGTCTACCAAGGGTGTGACTTTGGTCAATACTGTGCCATCGGCAGCGAAGGAACTGGTTCGCGCAAAAACAATTCCTTCTTCGGTAAAGGTGATGAATTTGGCTGGAGAACCATTACCATATTCACTCGTTCAAGATTTATACGAGAGAAGTACGATTGAGAAGGTGTACAACCTATATGGACCGTCCGAAGATACTACGTATTCCACATATATGGAATTAGAAAAGGGTGTCATGTATAGGGTACCACCAATTGGTAAACCAGTCTTCAATGCAGAAGTATATGTACTGAGTGCTGAACAAAAAATGGTTCCAATTGGTGTAGTTGGTGAGCTTTACATTGGTGGATCAGGATTAGCACGTGGATACTTAAACCGTCCTGACTTAACGCAAGATTGTTTTATACCGCATCCGTTTAAAGAAGGAGAGCGAGTATACCGGACTGGAGACCTAGTAAGGTATCTGCCAGATGGAAATTTGGAGTATCTTGGCCGAATCGATCATCAGGTAAAAATTCGTGGGTTCCGGATTGAACTAGGAGAAATTGAAGCGACATTGCAAAAGCATACATTAGTTAACGAAGTTCTTGTGATGGTGCGGGAAGATTATCTTGGTGATCCACGTTTGATTGCCTATGTTGTGGGAGATGGGGATGCTCATAAGTGGCGTGATTATCTCAAGGACCAGCTACCAAATTACATGATTCCAGCCTATTTTGTCGGATTGAATGCATTTCCACTCACTCCAAATGGAAAGATTGATAGGAAGGCCTTACCAGTACCAGAGAGACAGGAGATAGTGAGGGGTTATATTGCTCCCCGTACACCTACGGAAAAAACAATCGTTTCAATATGGCATCAAGTTTTAGGTGTAGAAAATATTGGAGTGCAGGATTCGTTTTTTGAAATAGGTGGGCATTCATTACTTGCTACACAAGCTGTTTCCAATCTTAAAGAGGCTTTTGGAATCGAGTTACCATTGCATGATCTATTTACGTTTCATACGGTGCAACAATTGGCAAAACAGATTGATCAATTGTTCTATAACAAAAATCAAGAAATACAGAATGATAGTAAGGAGAATGTAAGTCTTCAAGACTATATTCAAAAAGAAGCAGAAGTGAGTAATGATGAAGAATTACTTGAACTACTTAAGCAATTAGAAGAGCTATCAGAGGAAGAAGCACAAGGAATATTCGAGAGTAATTTAGTTGAGGAAGGGGTAAAAAAATGAGAAGTGATTTACATGCAAAGCTGAGTTCACTTTCTCCTGAGAAAAGAGCTTGGCTTCAGAAGCAAATGCAAAAAAAGGAGAATAAAGAAGCACTTCCGTTGTCTTATGCACAACAACGTTTGTGGTTTATGGACAGATTTAACCCAAACAGTTCTTTATATAATATTCCAACGGTATGGCATCTAAAAGGAAATTGGATTCCTGAAGCATTAGAAAAGGGATTCAATCGACTCATTGAACGTCATGAATCATTACGAACCGTTTTTAAAGAAGTAGGAGAACAACCTGTACAACAAATTGTCGAATTCCTTCCTAGAGCATTACCTGTAAGGGATTACTCGCAACTTCCTCTAGAAGTAAAAGAAAAAGAGGTAGATAGTTTAATTGCGAGAGAAGCGCAAGAACCATTTGATTTAATAAATGGCCCTTTAATTCGTAATCAGCTTGTTCAATTAGGAAAGGATGAATGGTTATTACTATGTACGATGCATCATATTATTTCTGATGCTTGGTCCATCGGTATATTCATGAATGAATTACTTACTTTCTATGAAGAAGAAACAGGCGGGAATCCTGCTAAATTAAGTTCACTATCCATTCAATATGCAGACTTTGCGAAGTGGCAAAAGGAGTGGTTGCAAGGTGATGTGTTAAATCGTCAACTTACGTATTGGGAGGAAGAATTGTCTGGGGAGCTTCCTATATTACAACTGCCAGTGGACCGACCTCGACCGGTTACGCAAACTTACGCTGGGGATACGCATCACGTGATTTTTCCTTATAGATTACTCAATCAATTAAAGGATATAAGTCGACAAGAAGGATCTACCTTATTTATGACTTTAATGGCTGCATACCAGAGCTTTCTTGCTCGTTATACGGGGCAAAAAGATATTCTAGTCGGAAGTCCGATTGCAAATCGGAATCATAAGGGAGTAGAAGGATTAATCGGTTTCTTTGTTAATACGTTGGTTTACCGATCAGATTTGAGTGGCACCCCTACTTTTCGGGAGATTTTGAACCAAACAAAGAAAAAGGCGTTAAAAGCTTACGAATATCAAGATATACCATTTGAAAAAGTGGTAGAAGCTGTACAACCTGAACGAAGTATGAGTCATTCTCCTATCTTTCAGACCATGTTTACACTACAGAATATAAAACAAGAACGACTAGATTTGTCTGGTAGAAGTATCGAAATGGTAGAAAGTAATATGTCTATTGTAAAATTTGATCTGAGTTTAACTGCCTACGAAGTGGAAGAAGGCCTATTTGTCTCATTTGAATACAACACGGATTTATTTGATAGTAGTACCGTTGCACGTATGGCAGGCCATTTTGAGAACTGGTTAAATGAAATCGCGTATCATCCAGATGAATCATATACAAAGCTGTCGATGTTATCGGACACAGAGCAGAAACAACTCCTAGAAGAATGGAATGATACTGACGTAGTTTATGGTCATGAGTGTATGATTCATGAGCTATTTGAGCAGCAAGTGGCACGTACACCTGATGCAGTGGCGGTAGTTTATGAGGGTGGAAAGTTAACGTATCAAGAACTCAATGAAAAATCGAACCAATTGGCACATTATCTACAAAAACGAGGTATAGGACCTGAATCATTGGTTGGTATATGTGTTGAACGCTCTCCTGATATGATTATTGGTCTCTTTGGGATTTTGAAAGCAGGAGGGGCTTATGTCCCACTGGACCCAAGTTATCCCGAAAACCGCCTGAGATACATTTTAGAGAATTCACAAATTCAAGTGCTGTTAACAAACGAGGCACTACAGGACTGGTTACCTAAAGATATTCAAGCAATTTGTTTAGACCGGGATCAAGTAATGATTTCTAAAGAGAGTAATTTGGCTCCGGTAAGTGGAGTAACTGCAAATAACTTAGCCTATATCATATACACTTCGGGTTCGACGGGAAATCCGAAGGGAGTAATGATTGAACACCATTCGGTTATCAACCGCCTACAGTGGATGCAGAAAAAATATCCATTATCTGAGGAGGATACAATTCTACAAAAGACACCGTTTTCGTTTGATGTTTCTGTCTGGGAATTATTTTGGTGGTCATTTGTAGGAGCACGTGTTTGTTTGCTTCCACCAGGAGGAGAGAAAGATCCTGCGGTGATTGAGGAGTATATCGAACGATATCGTGTGAACACCATTCACTTTGTTCCGTCGATGTTATCTACTTTCTTGGATTATATGGAACAATATAATTCGAAAAGGGATGTAGCGTCTTTAAATCAGGTTTTTACTAGTGGAGAAGCATTAAATACTGAACAGGTTCGCCGCTTTAAGGGGGTATTTTACGATGTTCAGCAAACAAAGTTAATTAACTTGTATGGTCCTACCGAAGCGACTGTGGATGTGACTTATTATAATTGTGATTTAGAAAAAGAACCTATGCTTATTCCAATTGGTCGTCCAATTGATAATACAGAGTTGTATGTGTTAGATCAACATCAACAGGTGGTACCGATTGGTGTGGCGGGGGAACTTTACCTTGGAGGAGTAGGATTGGCACGTGGCTACTTCAATCGACCAGAGTTAACTACTGAGCGTTTTATTCCGCATCCCTTTAAGGAAGGGGAACGATTATATCGAACGGGTGACCTGGTGAGATATATGAATGATCGTAACTTGGAGTATATTGGAAGAATGGATAACCAAGTCAAAATCAGAGGATTCCGAATTGAACTGGGAGAAATCGAAGCAGCTTTACATGATCGCTCATCTGTAAAAGAGGCTGTCGTGTTGGTGAAGGAAGATCGACCAGGAGATAAGCAGTTAGTAGCTTATGTAGTGGGTGAAGGGGATACTGGAGAGTGGCGTGAATATCTTAAGAAGCAATTGCCACATTATATGGTTCCGGCATACTTCTTCCAAGTTGAAGGGATGCCACTCACTCCAAATGGTAAGGTGAATCGGAAAGCTTTATTGGAATTGGAGGCACAGTTCATAAGTGAAGATATTACTACTTCATCACGAACACCAGTAGAGGAGCTCATTGTTTCCGTATGGGGCCAAGTGTTAGGTATAAAAAATATACGTGTTCAGGATTCTTTTTTTGAGATTGGTGGTCACTCGCTGCTAGCTACTCAAGTAGTTTCACGCTTACAAGAAATCTTTCAAATCGAATTACCGGTACGTGAACTATTTGAGTATGCAACGGTGGAGTCACTGGCAAAGCGATTAGATCAGTTACGTAAAGGAGATAGAAAACGAGAGATTCCGCCACTAATGCCGATGGAAAGAGGGGAAACTATTCCGCTCTCTTATGCCCAACAGCGCTTATGGTTTATCGATCAATTTACACCTAATAGCGCCCTTTACAATATGCCAATGGTATGCCGCCTTACAGGGAGTTGGCTACCTGAGGCATTGGAAAAGGGATGGAATCAGCTCATAGAGCGTCATGAATCATTGCGGACGGTCTTTCATGAAGTGAACGGTCAGCCCGTGCAGCAAATTGAACCGTATGCTTTTCGATCAATTCCGAAAACGGATTTAACTATGCTTTCTCCAGAAGACCGAGAAGAAGAAGTTAAACGTTTGATTCAACAAGAAACAGAAGTGCCATTTGATTTAACAGAGGGCCCACTAATCAGGACAAGTATTTTGCAAGTGGGAGAGGAAGAATGGATTCTCCTTTGTACTTTACATCATATCATTTCAGATGGATGGTCAATGGGAGTCCTACTTGAAGAATGGATGGCATTCTATGAGAAAGCTACGGATGGAAAGGTAGCAGAACTTGAACCATTACCGGTTCAATATGCCGACTTCGCTCAGTGGCAAAAAGGATGGCTGAAGGCGGAAGTGCTTGATCAACAACTCCAATATTGGAGGGAAGAATTGTCTGGGGAGCTTCCTGTACTCCAACTTCCTATTGATCGCCCGCGTCCCGCAATACAAACTCATCATGGGTCGACATACACCCTGGTTCTGCCAAGCACGCTACATGACAAATTAAATGAATTTAGTCGTCAAGAAGGGGCTACACTCTTCATGACCCTGTTAGCTGCATATCAAAGTTTTCTATCCCGCTATACGGGACAAGAAGATATTCTGGTCGGAAGTCCAATTGCTAATCGAAATTATAGAGAAATTGAAGGACTTATTGGTTTCTTCGTCAACACCTTGGTATATCGGGCTAATCTAAGTGGTAGACCGACATTTCAGGATGTTCTGTCTCAGGTTCGTCAAAAAGCATTGAAGGCGTATGAGTATCAAGATATCCCTTTTGAAAAAATTGTGGAAGTTGTACAACCAGAGCGGAGTACAAGTCATTCGCCAATCTTCCAGACTATGTTCATCCTGCAAAATATGAAACAAGAGTTCCCGGTGTTATCTGGTAGAAGTATTGAAATGATAGAAAGCCATAGTCCAATCGCAAAGTTTGATTTAAGCGTAATGGTAGCTGAGACGGAAGAGGGATTACTTTTTACTTTTGAATACAATAAGGATTTATTCAATGCCACAACTATTGAACGGATGGCAGGGCACTTTGAGAAATGGCTACACGAAGTTTCCCATTACCCGCAAAATCCGTTGCATAGTCTGAGCATGCTATCGGAACCTGAGCGTACTTTGTTATTAGAAACATGGAATGACACTGTAATGGAAATGCCCCCACAGGGTCTTATTTGCGACAGATTTGAGGAACAAGTAGCAAAGCGTCCTGAAGCGATTGCGGTAGTTGATCAAACAAAAGATTGGACTTACGGTGAACTGGATGCACAAGCAAATCAGTTGGCAAATGTTTTACAGCGAAAAGGAGTTGCTCCAGAGTCAGTCGTGGGAGTTTATCTTCCGAGGTCGGCTGAGCTCATGGTAAGTTTACTAGGCATATTAAAAGCTGGTGGAGCTTATGTCGTTTTAGATCCGTTGTACCCAAAATCAAGGTTAGAATACATGATTGAAGATGCAGGAATTCAATTTGTAGTGACGGCGGAAGGACAAGAAGGCCTTTTCGAACAGGTCGAAATGGTGAGGTTAGAAGAGTTAACAGTGGAAAGCGTAATCGCACCTACACGGCAGATAAATCCAGAGAACTTAGCTTACATTGTCTATACCTCTGGTTCTACAGGAAAGCCAAAGGGTGTCATGATTGAATATCGCTCATTAATGAATATGGTTTCTTGGCATCAAGAAGTTTATCGTATTACAGCAGAGGATCGTGCGACTCAGATTGCAGGGATTGCTTTTGATTCGGCTGTTCAGGAGATTTGGCCGTATCTAACTGCTGGTGCAGCACTCTACTTGTCAACAGAGGAACTGAGAATTAATCCAGAAGCACTAAGAGACTGGCTCATTGATTCGCGAATAACAGCTAGTTTTGCACCTACGCCTATTCTGGAAAGACTCTTGAAATTATCTTGGCCAGGTAAAACGGATCTTCGTTTTATCATTACCGGCGGGGATCAATTAACGCAGTATCCATCTAACGATATTCCTTTTGCGGTAATCAATCAGTATGGTCCATCGGAAAATACCGTTGTTACCACGGATTGTTATGTACCTGTAGGAGTGACAACAGGTACGCCATCGATTGGTCGACCGATTGCGAATACAGAAGTTTATGTGTTAGATTCTCATCTTCAGCTAGTACCAAGTGGTGTGATTGGAGATCTCTATATTGGAGGGAAAAGTCTTGCTCGTGGATATGCTAATCGTCCGGACCTTACAAAGGAAAAATTTATTTCGCATCCATTCAAGTCAGGAGAACGTCTCTATTACACCGGAGACAAAGCAAGTTATCTTTCTGATGGTGCTCTCCAGTTCCATGGTCGTATAGATGACCAAGTGAAAATTCGTGGTTTCCGGATTGAATTGGGAGAAATAGAAGCAGTCTTGCAGGCACATTCTTCTGTGAAAGAAGCGGTTGTATTGGTACGAGAGGATGATCCAGGCGACAAGAGATTAGTAGCTTATGTAGTTGGTGAAGGAAGTGTCCAAGAATGGCGAGAGCATCTACAAACACATTTACCAAATTATATGGTCCCAACAAACTTTATTGAGATGGAATTTTTACCACTTACACCGAATGGAAAACTTGATTTAAAGGCATTGCCAATACCTAGCAAATTATCTACGGAAAATACCGTTCACGCACGAACTCCGCTAGAGGAACTTATCGCTTCAGTGTGGAGTCAAGTGCTAGGAATAGAAAATATAGGTGTTCAGGATTCTTTCTTTGAACTTGGTGGTCATTCTCTACTTGCTACACAAGTGGTCTCACGCTTGCAAGAAGTCTTTCAAATCAAATTACCGGTACGTGAACTGTTCGAATATTCAACGGTCGAGGCACTGGCGAAGCGATTAGATCAATTACGTAAGGGAGGCAAAAAACGAGAAATTCCACCATTGATGCCGATGGAACGAGGAAATGCCATTCCACTTTCTTATGCTCAACAGCGCTTATGGTTTATCGATCAATTTACACCTAATAGTGCACTTTATAATATGCCGATGGTATGCCGTCTTACAGGAAATTGGTTACTAGAAGCATTGGAGTTGGGATGGAATCAGTTGATAGAGCGTCATGAATCATTGCGGACAGTATTTCATGAAGTGGACGGTCATCCTGTGCAGAAGATTCAATCGTATACTTTCCGTTCCCTTCCACAAATTGACTTAACTAAGATTTCTCCAGAAGAGAGAGAAAGAGAAGTGGAGCAATGGATTCAAACTGAAGTCGAATCCCCATTTGACTTAGAGCAAGGGCCATTGTTCCGTGGACAAATCGTGAAAATTTCAGAAGAAGAATGGGTTCTTCTGTGTAATATGCATCATATCATCTCGGATGGATGGTCGATGGAAATCTTGCTCCAAGAATGGATGGCATTTTATGAGGAGGCGATTGGTGAAAAACCAGCAGACCTTGCACCACTACCAGTTCAATATGCCGATTTTGCTCAGTGGCAAAGAGAATGGTTGATAGATGAAGTACTAAACCAACAGCTTGCATATTGGAAGGAAGAACTGTCTGGTGAGTTACCAGTCTTAATGTTGCCGATGGATCGTCCCCGTCCTCCGGTGCAAACCCACCATGGATTAACTCATAATGTGTTGTTGTCACGCTCATTACTGGATAAATTAAACGAACTTAGTCGTCAAGAAGGGGCCACGCTTTTCATGACCTTATTGGCATCGTATCAAAGTTTCCTTGCCCGTTATACAGGACAATCAGATATTCTTGTTGGAAGCCCAATTGCGAATCGAAATTATCGAGAAATTGAAGGGTTGATTGGTTTCTTTGTCAACACGTTGGTTTATCGAGCTGATTTAAGTGGCGCACCGGCATTTCAAGAGTTGTTGTCTCAAGTGCGGATAAAAGCATTGAAGGCATATGAGTACCAAGATGTTCCGTTTGAGAAAATTGTGGAGGTTATCCAACCTGAACGAAGTACAAGTTATTCTCCGATTTTCCAAACCATGTTTACTTTGCAAAATACGGGACAAGAGCTACCACAGCTACATGGACGAAGTATAGAAGTAATGGACAGCCACGCTTCAATCGCCAAATTTGATTTAAGTTTAACTGCCGCAGAAGTGGAAGAGGGCTTATTGCTTACTTTTGTTTATAGGACTGATTTATTTGACAGTTTAACTATTGAATCCATAGCCGAAAATTTTGGAAACTGGTTGAATTTAATCGTGGAACATCCTGATAAATCATTAGCTAAGTTGCCGATACTGTCAGGATTACAGCAAAAGCAGTTAGAAGAGTGGAATAATAATGCTGTAGCATATCCACAGGAATTTGGGATTCATCAGCTGTATGAAGAGCAAGTAAATCGTACACCTGACGCGGTGGCAGTGGTAGATGAAAAACAGCAGTTAACCTATCGAGAGCTGAATGAAAAAGCAAACCAATTGGCACATTATCTCCAGAAATGTGGGATTGGGAGCGAGTCATTGGTTGGTCTCTGCTTCCAGCGTTCAGTTGAGATGATTGTCGGTCTCATGGGGATCTTGAAAGCTGGGGCAGCCTATGTTCCATTGGATCCATCGTATCCAGAAAGTCGCCTACGATATATTCTGGAGGACACAGGGATTCAAGTATTGGTCACGAACGAAGCATTAGAAGGTTGGATAACTGAAGAAATCAAAACAGTTTGTTTGGATCGGGATAAAGCGATGATTTCGCGAGAAAGCACCCTTTCACCAATATGTGAAGTGACAGGAGAAAACTTGGCGTATGTAATCTATACTTCGGGATCAACAGGGAATCCGAAGGGAGTTATGGTAGAGCATCAAAATGTGATTCGTTTATTTAAATCGACGGAATGTTGGTATCAGTTTGATGAAAAAGATACTTGGACGCTTTTCCATTCTTATGCGTTTGACTTCTCGGTATGGGAGATTTGGGGGGCATTACTCCATGGCGGAAGATTGATTGTTGTTCCTTACTGGATTAGTCGATCGCCCAAGGATTTCTATCAACTGTTAGTAAAGGAAAAGGTTACGGTTCTTAATCAGACACCATCCGCATTTCGACAATTGATACAAGTGTGTGAACAAGAAGATGAGAAGAAAGACTTGCATCTGCGCTATGTCATATTTGGTGGGGAAGCACTCGATCCTACCAGCTTGGTACCATGGTTTCAAAGGTATGGAGAGCAGGAACCACAGTTAATTAATATGTATGGAATTACAGAAACTACCGTTCATGTTACGTATTATCCAATTACTCAAGATGATGTGCAGCATGCTTCAAGAAGTAATATAGGAAAACAGATTCCAGATTTAGAAGTGTATGTACTAGACGCTTGTCAACAACCTGTGCCTATTGGCGTAGCTGGCGAACTATATATTGGTGGAGCAGGACTTGCACGTGGATATTTAAACAGACCCGAATTGACTGCAGAGCGTTTCATTCCTCATCCATTCAGTAGTGACCCAGGAGCGCGATTATATCGGACAGGAGACTTAGCGAGATACTTACCTGATGGAAATCTGGATTATCTTGGGCGGATTGATCACCAGGTGAAAATCCGTGGTTTCCGAATTGAGCTCGGAGAAATTGAATCTGCTTTAAACGCACATGTCTCCATAAAAGAGGCTGTTGTAATTGTTCGAGAAGATCAGCCGGGTGATAAACGGTTGGTGGCATATGTCGTGGGTGACGGGAATGTAGGTGAGTGGAGAGATTATCTCAAGGCGGAACTACCAAGCCATATGGTTCCTTCAGGATTTGTGATGATGGAAGCCATTCCACTAACTGCTAACGGAAAAGTTGATCGTGAGGCCTTACCTGTACCAGAGGAGAGGAAAATCGAAAGTGAATGTGTTGCCACGCGGAATGGTAACGAAGAAACACTGGCCACCATTTGGAAGCAAGTATTAGGGATTAAAAAGGTGGGAATCCATGATAACTTCTTTGAAATTGGTGGAGACTCAATTCTCAGCATTCAGATTGTCTCTCGTGCGAAGCAAGCAGGTTTGCAATTGACGCCAAAGCAAATGTTTGAACACCAAACGATTGCCGAGTTGGCGCAAGTAGTCAATGAAGAACGGGGTGTACAAGCAGAGCAGGGAGTTGTAACTGGAGAACTGATCCTTACACCAATCCAGCAATGGTTTTTTGCACAAGATCATCCAAACCCACACCATTGGAATCAATCCATGTTTTTTAGAACAAAAGAGCGACTGGATATAGTAATACTGGAAAAATCTGTGAGTACCCTTCTAATCCATCATGATGCTTTGCGTTTAAGATATGAACGGTTACCGAATGGAGCTTGGAAACAGCGGAACGAAGGGATCGAAGAACAATCGACGCTGACCGTTATTTCATTAGACGAAGTGCCACAAGCAGAATGGCATCAAGTGATTCAAACGGAGATTGACACTGCACAAGCAAGCTTGCACTTACACGCAGGACCGCTAATGAGAATGGTGTATTTTGATGAAGGTGAGAAAAGAGCAGGCCGATTATTCTGGGTGATTCATCACTTAGCAGTGGATGGTGTTTCTTGGCGGATTTTACTGGAGGATCTGCAAACGGCGTATAATCAAGCGAGCAAGGATCAGATGATCCAATTACCTACAAAGAGTACATCCTTTAAAGCGTGGTCGGAGAAATTGCATCATTACGCTGAAGCTGGGATTGTGCAAGAAGTGCGTGATTACTGGGAGCAGCAATCCGAACAAGAAGTGGCTATGCTACCAGTGGATACCACCCTCGAAGTTCCAGCAAACACAGGAAACGAGGAGATTACCGTGGTGCTGGATGAGAAAGAGACCCGTACGTTATTGAAAGAGATTTCAAGCACTCATCGTGTCCAAATCAATGAAGTACTATTAACAGCATTGGTACAGGCTACGGCAGCATGGACAGGTCATCCGACGCTGACCGTGGATTTGGAGGGGCATGGTCGGGAAGAGATTATCGAAGACGTTGACCTATCTAGAACCGTGGGGTGGTTTACAAGTATTTATCCTGTTCACTTAAATATTACCGGTGCCGACACGCCAATTGCAGCATTAAAAGCAGTTAAAGAACAAGTGCGTAAAATTCCTAATAAGGGTGTTGACCATGGAATTTTGCGGTATCTGAACACAACAATGTGTGAGCAATGGGGGTCTCAACATACACCGTCTATTAGTTTTAACTATCTTGGACAATTTGACCAAATGTTTTCTGACGATGCAATACTTATTCCAGAGAACGGATTTAAGCGCTTAGATCATGCTTCTGGTTCCAAGCGATTGCATTTAATTGATGTAATTGGAATGGTAACGGATGGGAAGCTTCAGTTCACTTGGGTATACAATGTAGGACAATATGCGAAATCAACGATTCAAAGTATTGCAGAGAATATGCTCCATCAACTAAGTAAATTGATTCAATCTGCGGATGGAGAATCTGCACTGACCGTTTCAGATTTTGTGATGGCTAATCTTGACCAAGCCAGTTTGACAAAAGTATTAACCAAGATGAATCGTGGAAATAATTATCCGATTACCGATTTATATCCACTATCGCCTTTGCAAGAAGGAATGATTTTCCATGCATTGCATGACCAAGGGGAGGAACATGTAGCGCCGTATATAGTGCAATTAAGTTTCATGATTAGAGGAGAATTGGATATTGCTACTTTCGAACTGGCGTGGAAATCGATAATTCAGCGGCATGAAATTTTCCGCTCAGCTTTCCTTTGGAATGAAGTTGAGGAGCCTTTACAAGTGGTGTATGAGAGTGTTCCATTTAAGGTGAATGTAGAAGATTGGCGTACGCTGACTGCTGAAGAAAAAGAAGAGAAAAGAAAAGCCTTTTTGGCATTGGATCGAAAACAAGCCTTTCTTTTTGATAAAGCGCCATTGATGCGGGTGACTGTCATTCAAGAAGGTGAGGAAGAATATCGAATTGTTTGGACACATCACCATATTCTGTTGGATGGATGGAGCCTACCACTGGTCTTTAACGAATTGCTTACAGTGTACCAGAAGAGAATGAATGGAGAAGCCGTGCATTTACCTAATTCATCGCCATACAAGAAATATATTCAATGGCTAAGAGAACAGAATCAGGAGCAGGCGGAGCAATTCTGGAGAGAGAAACTTAAAGGTTTTACAGCTCCAACCCTGCTGGGCTTAGAAAGTAAAGAGCAAGAAAAAGGTTACACAGAGAAGGTAACTTATTTATCAGAAGAGCAAACCCAAGCGTTACAAAACTGGGCGAAGCGCAATAGGCTCACTTTGAATACAGTAATTCAAGGTGCGTGGGCGTATCTCATGAGCCGGTATAGTGGAGAAGATGAAATTGTCTATGGTGTAACTAGCTCAGGACGCCCTACGGAGATTATTGATGTTGAAAACATTGTAGGTCCTTTTATTACCACATCACCGACGCGAATTCAGTTGATAGATAATATAAAAATAATGGATTGGTTGCAGAAGATACAAGAGGAAGAGATAGAAAGAAGACAATATGAATATGCTTCTTTGACAGAGATTCAAGGATGGAGTGAAGTTCCTAGAGGAACCCCGCTGTTCCATAGCTTGTATGTGTTTGAAAACTACCCAGTGAAAGAGGAGTCCTCAGGAAATCTAGAAATTGGTGGGTTGGAAGGAGTAGAGCAAACTCATTATCCATTAGGATTGACAGTTGTCCCAGAAAGCCAGTTGTTGTTAAAGTTGAAGTATGATCGTAGCAAGTTTAATGGTCTCACTATTGAACGGATGCTGGGGCATTTAAGCCAGGTGTTAAAGCAAATGATCGAGAACGTTGATCAAACTCTGTCGGAGCTGGTGTATGTTACGGAAATAGAACAGAAACAACTACTGGAAGAATGGAATGATAATGCAGCAGCGTATCCACGTGAAAGTGTGATCCACAAACTTTTTGAAGATCAAGTGGATCGTACACCTGATGCGGTGGCAGTGGTGGATGAAAATCAGCGGTTGACGTATCGAGAGCTGAATGAGAAAGCAAACCAATTGGCCCATTATCTTCAGAAAATGGGGATTGGGACGGAGTCATTGGTCGGGCTTTGTTTCCAACGTTCAGTGGAGATGATTGTCGGTCTCATGGGAATCTTGAAAGCTGGATCAGCCTATGTTCCGCTGGATCCATCGTATCCAGAAAGTCACCTACGATATATTCTGGAGGACACAGGAATTCAAATATTGGTTACGAACGAAGTATCACAAGGTTGGATGCCTGAAGAAGTTGAAACAGTTTGTTTGGACCGAGATCAAGCAATGATTTCGCAAGAAAACACTCTTTCACCAATATGTAAAGTAACAGGAGAAAACTTGGCGTATGTTATCTACACTTCAGGTTCGACCGGGAATCCAAAAGGGGTTATGGTGCAGCATCATTCGGTATTAAATCTATCCTATGGTTTACAGAAAGAGGTTTTTTCACATCGGGCACATGATAACATGCGCGTTGGTCTAAATGCCTCAATCGCCTTTGATTCATCCGTTAAACAATTACAAATGCTTTTGTATGGTTCTAGTTTGTATATTATTTCAACAGAAGTTCGCAGTGATCCTCAACAGTTTATATCTTATATTCGGGAGAATAAGTTGGAAATGTTCGATATAACACCTTCACTACTCCAATTACTAATAGATGAGGGGTTGTTAGAAACAAACGATAGTGTTCATGTTCCAAGCAAGGTACTGGTCGGTGGAGAAGCGATTATGCCATCACTGTGGGAACAACTAGTAGAGAATGACCATATCCATTTTTATAATGTATATGGTCCTACGGAATGTACGGTTGATGCGACATGCTATCGTATCAAAAAAGATAGTAAGAGAGTAACCATTGGGCGTCCGTTGCCAAATGTTCAAGCCTATGTATTGGATGAGAAGTTGTTACCTGTTCCAGTTGGTGTAACGGGTGAACTTTATATCGGTGGAGCAGGCCTAGCGAGAGGATACTTGAATCGTCCAGAGTTAACGTTAGAACGTTTTATTCCACATCCATTTAATGAAGGAGAACGGTTATACCGGACGGGAGATCTAGTCCGTTATTTAGCTGATGGCCATTTGGATTATCTGGGAAGAATCGATAATCAAGTGAAAATTCGAGGATTCCGGATTGAGCTTGGAGAGATTGAAGCGAATTTAGAAAGTCATCCATCGGTGAAAGAGGCGGTAGTCTTGATAAGAGAGGACCAACCAGGAGATCAGAGATTGGCTGCCTATGTGGTGGGTAAAGGAAGTATGCATGAATGGCGTGAGCATCTCAAGAGGCAAGTACCGAATTATATGATTCCTGCACACTTTATTGAGGTTGATGCGATTCCCCTTACAACAAATGGGAAGGTTGATCGAAAGGCACTGAACAGCTTAACGATTCAAAGAGAAAGTACCTTTTCTACACCAATCATCCCACGGGATGAAATCGAGTATCAGCTGATTACAATCTGGCAGGATTTGCTACAGTTAGAAGATATCCATGTAAACGATGATTTCTTCAATATAGGAGGTCACTCTCTCCTTGTAATCAAATTGATTTCAAAGGTCAGAGAGAAATTTGGAAAAGAGATTAAGGTGCCCGCACTAATTAAGAATCCGACAGTGGAAGGAATCGCTTGTCTCATCCGTGAGAATCATCGTATGGAAGAATCATTATCGGTTCTGGTTCCATTACAAGAATCAGAGAAAAGACCTTTCTTCTGTGTTCACCCGTTTATGGGTAATGTACTCTGTTACATTCAGCTAGCAAGGTTACTCAAGGATCACTGCTCATTTTATGGTCTACAGAATCCTCTCGTAGAGAAAGAAGGAATGAACGGGTTGATTTTATCGGAAGTAGTTCAACTCTACATCGAGGAAATGAAGCGGGCTCAGCCAGAGGGGCCGTATCGTCTGGGAGGATGGTCTCTGGGCGGTGCCATCGCCTATGAAATCGCAACTATGCTACGGAACCAGGGAGAAGAAGTTGAGGTGTTGGTACTATTGGATACCAAGGTGCCTTCAGAACGGGATTACAAGACAGAAGATGAAATGCTATCTTATATATTGGAGCATTTCATCAATATAGAGTTAGTGGATCAGGAAGAAGAGCTTGTTCATCAACAGGACATGCTTGTTGAGCAATTAATTGTGGAAGGAGTGCTCCCGCCTGATGCAAATCTTACGAATTTGAAGCAAATTATCAATGCTCACAGGAAATGTCTGAATTTAATGGCAGAGCATGATTTAACACCATATTTTGGGGAAGTCATTTACTTTAGTGCTGAGGAAGGTAAAGAATTGTTTACGGATTGGAAGCCTTTATTAAAAGGAAGAGTGAATATGTATTCGGTCCCTGGATCACACGAAGAAATAGTAGCTTCCCCCGCAGTTGAAAAGTTAGCTAAGTATCTACTAAATGAATTAGAAGGAATAAAAGAGACATCCCTTTCACTAACGGAAAAGTAGAGAGCACAAAATAGGCAACTTTATAAACGAACATTGTTATTATTAAAGTCGTTATTTGTGAGTAGTAGTGTAAATAAAGAGAGCAGTCCAATAACTGCACATCAAGTGTAGGAGATTATGTATATATCAAGAGCATTACTTTTTAAGGGGCTAATGAAAAATTGCTTGATAGGGACATAGAAACATATATGATTTGTTCATAGTATGCTGTAAATTATCTGAAGCTTTTGTACCAGAAGCGAATGCTTTGATGATATTGCTGAGGAAAGGTGTATATTTTCATTGATATGTTAATATGCACCTTTTCTATTATATTTGCACTTGAATAGATGCAAGTTAGAAAATGAAATTGAATTTCTATAACGTATACATAGGAAGCCATCCTTTTAAAAAGGAAGTGATTTATCATACAAATTCATGCTGTGAAAATACCAAAGAATATTGGAAATCATTTGTTTAATCAATTTAGTAACTTGATTTCAAATGAGAAGAGAGAACGAATGAAGCGGTTATTAAATTTATGTGATATTAATAGGACTTTAATAGGAGATTTGTTAATCCGATCTCTAGTCTGCCAAAAGTATAAAATTAGTAATGAAGAAATTAGATTTATATATAATGAGTATGGAAAACCTTTTGTTGAAAACTTTTCTGACTTTCATTTTAATATTTCACATTCAGGAGAATGGGTGGTTTGTGGCACTGCTAATTCTAATGTAGGGATTGATATAGAGAAAGTTTCAGAAATAGAGGCTCTTAAATTAGCAAATGAGTTTTTTTCAGATGAAGAATTTTATGATATATCTAGTATGAATTCTGATGAACAAATTAATTATTTTTATGATATATGGACATTAAAAGAAAGCTATATAAAAACGATTGGAAAAGGGCTTTATATCCCGTTAAATGCATTTTCTATAAAAAAAGAGTCACGAATTTTAATCTCATATAAGAATATACCTAAAGACTTTTACTTTAGACAATATAGCATTGAGCCGAATTATAAGATATCTGCTTGTGCAACAAGGGAAGAATTTCCGCAGGATATAATAATTAAAGATATTTATACAATTTGCCAAAATATAAACAAATTTTAAAGTAAGGAGAAAATCAATGCAGAAGACTAAACTTTTTTGCTTTCCACATGCTGGGGGATCTGCGTTTAGTTACGCAAAATGGAAAAATTACTTTAATCCATATATTGAAGTAGTCCCAATAGAGTTAGCTGGTAGAGGATATAGAATTGAAGAAAGCTTGTACCAAAGTATGGAAGAGGCCGTAAATGATGTCTACACTAGTATAGTTAAGCAGATAGAGCATTCGCCCTATATTCTATATGGGCATAGCATGGGAAGTTTGATTGCCTATGAAGTAGCCAGAAAAATACAAGATTCTAAAAACGTATTGCCTGAATTTCTTGTTTTGTCCGGTAGAAACCACCCAAATAGTAAAATGAAAAATATCCGACATAATTTTTCTAACGAACAATTTAAAAGAGAAGTTATTGCAATGGGAGGTACACCGTCCGGGTTACTTCAATCAGAAGAATTAATGGGAATTTTCCTCCCAATTCTAAGGGCAGATTTTAAAATTGTTGAGACATATATTCATGACAATAATATGCAAGCATGTGATATTGATTTTCTTATATTTAATGGGGAAAATGATGAATTTACTACATATAATCAAGTAATAAAATGGGAACAATACACAAGTAAAACGTGTACTTTTCACTCTTTTAAAGGTAATCATTTCTTTCTAAATGAAAATATTGAAGAAATAGCAAATAGAATTATAAGAAAGTTAGATTCTAAAAGATTTCCAACTAGTTTTTAGAGTTTTTCTAAGTACAATCATGGCTGAGAAACCAAAAATTAAAGGTGAAAAATACAGGTACTGCTGGAATATCATTGAATGGAGTCATAGAAGCCTCAACGAAATGTTCAAAGGTAGGTAATGATGGAATTCTAAGCAAAATATATGAATTAACTTTAGTTTATTTATGCTTTACCTGTAGGTGAAGTTTTCTTATCTCATTTTATTTTATCACCAGAAAAATGATCTTCTAAATTAAAAAGAATGATTCTAGGGGTTTCATCATTAGTAGTGGGAGCAACAGTTGGTTTAGCGAAAGATGTATCTGCAGCACCAGCACCACCCTTAATATCGTTAAATGTAGTAAAAGTTGAATCTCAATTAGGCGGAGTTGAGTTTATTGGTCCCAACAATTTAAGTACAGTTAAAGATCATGGAGGAAGCTATTTATACATTTATACAAATGAAATGGGATATGGTAGAAATCCAATTGCTCAAATGAGTGGTCAAAAGTTAAAAAAAGTAGATTCTAAGATGATTGATATTAATGGTGATAGAACAGTTGATGGATGGGAATATAAATGGGATGCTTCGGGACAGCAAAATGGACAATTTAAATATCAAAACACATCTACAAATGCACCTTGGAATACATTATCTACTTCATTAAATATTAAATAAGCTAAAAGAAGAGTTTAATGTTAATTTTTTTGTGTTTGTAATATATGTAATGTTTAGATAACTATAACTAAAGGAGTCTACATTTTTAAGTAGGCTTTTTTTATCTAATGATGAGAAACTAGCAAATTGATAAGCCATTTTGTTTAATTGTCACATCGAAAGTTGACATAATAATATTTGGGTAAACAAACTTATTTTTAATAGTGTGATTAATAAAGGAAAGAAATCTATCACAAAATTAATGAAGTTATTTAATGGGTCTTTCATCATAAATATCTAAAACTACATATTTATGAATTTTTATAATATTTTTAGTCTACATTTAGGCCCAAATCATACGATTTTATAACCAAATACTATAATTTGATTAGTAATAGTAGTGAAAAAAACATAAAACATACCTAGGTAATATAGCTAATGTTATTTTTTTACATAATTTGTTTAATAGTATGTATATCGTTATTATTTTATGTAACTAAAATAATTTAAAAGGAGATTGGAAATTATGTTTAAACCAAAAACAAGGAGAAGAGTAAAACAAATTACTGTAATTACAGCGGCCTGCACCATGCTTTCAATGTTTGGAACACCAATTTCTAGTACAGAGGCAGCAATTCGATCTCATGCCCCATCAGTCTATGTAACACCACAAAATACTGCTGCTTCAGATATTATTAGCATAGACTGGTCACCAGTCCAAACGGCACCTTATACGTATTGGGCTGTACATAACTGGAATCAGGGAGGAGAGGGTGGCGGTTATGCTGGCTTCCAACAACAAAGCGGTTTTGATCAAACCGGTAAACGTACCCTTCACTTTGCACTTTGGGATCCAATAGCATCAAACCAAGCAATAAAAGCTGAATATTTATCGCCGACTTCAGAAGCCAGTAGATTTGGTGGAGAAGGAACAGGTCTAAAGGTACAAACAACTTATAATTGGAAAGATAGTGAATGGTATCGAATGACTCTACGTTCTTGGCAAGAAGATGGCCATACAAAGTTTGGCCAGTGGATAAAAGATAATAAATTAAATCAATGGAAGTTAGTTGCTATTATGGACCATCCAGTTGCGAATGTTGCATTTAACTATGGTCTATCGATGTTTCAAGAGGACTGGGCTGGTAATGGACAAGATGTAAGAGAAGCACGTCTTAAAAATGGATACAGCAGAAAAGTTTCAGATAAACAATGGAACTCTTGGAATAACCAGCGTATCTCTGGGCAACAGGATACGTCCTATCAATACGATGGAGGAGCAACTTCAGAATATCTATGGGTTAGGGCAGGAGGAAATACTCAATCAACTATTGGTACTGGAAAAACTTTTAATATAAATCAGCCTAGTCAACCAGAAATGGGAAATTTAGATTTTGATATTCAAAATATTCGCTTTGAAGCTGGAAAATTAAATGTTTCATGGAAATTGAAAGAACAAAGTACTCCACAGTTTAAAGGGAAAATTGAAATCTATGACAATGAAAAGTTAATGGGACAACCTTTGAAAGTAATCGATAATATTAAGTCCTACCAAACTGAGGTAAGTCAAACTATGCAATTGCCTCAAACGGCTTTTGCTAAAATTACATTAACAGACATATTTGATCGAACTGCAGAGAAAAAAGTAGAAATTACAAATGGAAATTCTGATATTTTAGTAGGGAATCAATTTGCATGGTCCCTAAAGGGATATAGTGATAGAGAAATTGCAAAAGTGGATTATAATAAAGCGGCAGAAGAGCTGAAAATCAAATTAGAAGCTGGTGTACCGCATTCTTATTTCAATAGCACATATGCAAGTATTAAAGTCCAGAACTCATCTGGTAGCGTTATATACAATAAGGAAATCGTGGGGAATAGACAACAAAATGCCGAAACCCAAACTGTGTCTGTAAAAGTGGGAAATTACATTGAATTAACTCATATAGAAGGAGACGCAGTAAAGGAAAAAACACGCGCAACATTAACGAATCTTGAAAATAACAAAAATGAGACTATTGGAAAGACAGCGAGGTATCAGGTTACAAAAGAGGGATTAAAGAAAGTAGAAAAAATGCCAGAGACAACAATTCTAGATGGAAAACAATTTGCATGGTCATTAAAAGGATATAGTGATAGAGAAATTGCAAAAGTAGATTATAATAAAACAACAGAAGAGCTGAAAGTCAAATTAGAAGCTGGCGTACCGCATTCTTACTTTAATAGTACATATGCAAGTATTAAAGTCCAGAACTCATCCGGTAGCGTTATCTACAATAAGGAAATCATGGGAAATAGACAACAAAATGCGGAAACCCAAACAGTACCTATAAAAGTAGGAGATTATATAGAATTTACTCATATAGAAGGGGAAGCAGCTAAGGAAAAAACACGAGCGACTTTAACTAACCTTGAGAATGGAAAACAGGAATATATAGGCAAGAAAAGAACATATCAGGTTACATCTACAGGATTAATAATACAATAAATGTATAAAAAAGTTGGGGGAATCCTCAACTTTTTTATTGTGGTCCACATTTCTGGAGAAATTGTAGGATTAATTTGTGCCTCTACAACTCAAATAGGAATTGATAATAATATTGAGGAAATTCGCACCAAAGGTTCTTATAATATCTTAATTCAATAGATAGTTACGTCCACATAATCCTTTAAGTTTCAAAACTGTCACTTTACCTATAAGTTGGCCGTAGTTGGAAGCATAAGTTGACCAGAAAACACTTATTTTTGCAAATAATTATCTAGTTATTTAACGGAATTGGAAACATAAATTGGCCGTAAGTTAATTATTAACCCATAAGCTGGTCGTGTGTTTTATTCATGTAGCTTTGGAATAATATTTGGTTAAATTGATACTAATAACCTTAATATACGAGCAAGTGGAACTGACGCTTTCGTTAGTTAATAGGTCACTATGCTCTCTTGATATGCTTTCTTTACCCGTTTAATTTGAGCAAAGTGTCCTTGTATATGTTGAAGATCTTTCAATTGAAAATAACCTATAAATAATTTATAAATAAAGTTGTTCTTTGGCAGGTTTATCCAAATATATATAAATGTGAAAAAGTAAATTTTAATCTGACCAGAGGAGATGAAGAAATTGTTAAAAAAAGTCGGTATAGGAGTATTTTCTACAGCAATTGCATTAAGTGCCAGTATAGGTTTTTTCAGGTATTGTATCAGCAGATAGTCCATCTGCAAATGAACAAGTTAGGAATGGAGACTTTGAGGATGGGCTAAATAACTGGATTTTATCTAATCCTAATTCTTCTACCGAGAATATCGGCACTTCTGAACCAGGCAATCATTATCTCAAATTAATACATGCAGACACAGCCTATCAGCTTGTTACTGTAAAGCCGTATACAGAATATACATTAACATTTGATATAGCGGGAAGTATAGTTTCCCCATCAGAAGTAACAGTAGGTAATCTGAATGCCAATCAAGAAATCGTTCCATTAACAAAGAAGCAGTATACAGGATTTAAGCCGGAACATCATGAGATAAAGTTTAAAACAGGGGAAGATGTGTCAAACTTGCTTCTACAGCAAATGGGAGGGTTAAGTTTGATAATGTACAATTAAAGGAAAAGGAAAAATCTTATATTTTAAATGTTGATTTTGACCACAATTCAAGTTTAGAACCTCTTAAACCATATGGCTATATAAATTACAATATTGAAGAGCATGCAGGAGTAAATAATTCTAAAGGACTTCATTTAAGTGGATATAGCGGTGGATTTTTGGGGGACGTAACTTTGAAGCCTAATACTACATACATACTGTCCGCATCTGGAAAAGTAACTACTCCTGGTAGAAGTATATACGTATCAGTAGGGGGCCTGATGTAATAAAACCAGACGGCATTAGATTTACTTCCTCACAGTATGAACAAAAATCGTTCGAATTTACTACTCGAAATTATAGTTCTCCAAGTCCAAATATCAACATTTTTACTGATTCCGTATTACCAGGCGATGATAATGAATATCTTCATGCCTATATTGATGATATCGTACTAGTTGAAAAGTAGCCATATGCCTATAGACTTGAGACTTTGAAATGTATCCAAAACGAAGTTTGTTCTTTCTACATTTATTTATGGGAATTCAGCTCGTTTTTCATTTTGGGGTATTTGCAATTCTTAGGTTGATGGCAGTATGGACTGGATATATAAAAGATAGTAAAGAAAATTATATTAGTAGTAAAAATACGAAGATTGCTCAGTTGATTTATAAAGAAATGATGACTAATTCTGCTACAGATAAGTCGCAATTTAAAATGCCGAACAGTGTAGTTCAAGAAGGTAGCGAATTACGTATTAAAGGTGAGAAGCGTGATTCTTCTTCAAATACGAAAATAGCAAATACGACTGAACAGCCGAGTGAAAATAAGCAAAAAGAAAAGCAAAAGAAACAAGAAGAATTAAAGAAACCAGAAGAGCAAAAGCAAAGTGAGCCAAACAGTGGGAGTGGCGAAGGAAATACAAAGCCGCCAAACAATGGTAGTGACCAAGGAAATACAACACTGCCAAACAATGGGGATGGCCATGGAACGCCAATGCAACCAAGTAATGATGGGAATTCAAGAGAGAATCCAGCCAATAATGGTTAATAAGTAATATGAAGATATTGTTGGTCCTTTTGCAAATTTAAAAAAAGCATAAACAGATTAGTAAATGAGGAACAACGTTTAGGAAGTAGCTAGTAGTCGTTGAAGTACATTGTAAGTTGAAAGGGTGAAGTCTCTTTATATAGTACCCTTTAAATGAAAAATACGCTATTCTTTCTACAGAATTATAGGAAAGGATGGCGTTTTTCTATGTATTTATCGATTCGAGATGAATTTCACTTCTTCGGTGAATCTCTACATATTCTTCAACAACTTGCAAAAGAGCCGGGATTTATAAAACTTAAAAATAAGCATGGTGCACAAGACTGGGCTGCTTTATGTAATTTGGGTTAGTCAACATGTGGCATTATATAGATTCTAAAAAGTATAATTTTTTCCGGAACTCCAAATGTAACTTTCATCAATTCTGTTTTATTGACTAATCTTGAGAAAATATTAATTAAATTAAAAAAATAACATTTTTTCAATTTATTGTAATTATAATTAAAGGTATTCTGTTAGTCTTATTCAGATGTATCTCTCGATTTATTCCATGTATGAATCTAGTCTGGCTATCAACAGAATCTTCCACATACCATTGAAAAAGGGGGAAAGTTTATGCAAAGAATTTTTAAATTCCTGTTCATGTCCGTTTTTTCTTTAATTTGTGTTTTGTATTTTCAAACGAACGCTTTTGCCGCACCAGCATACGATGGAGTTGTCAAAATGAAGCAGCCTTCAGGCGAATCTTTTGAGGGCACGTTACATGGAGATGAATGGTTCCATTGGGTAAGTACAAAGGATGGCGACGTACTTTTACAAGATCAGAAGGGGTATTGGAATTACGCTGAGCTTACATCAGATGAACTGAAATCGACGGGGAAAAAATATAAAATTGATAAGAAGCCTTCAATGGCGGTAAATGAGAACAATTTGAACAAATGGATAAAGAAATACAACCCTCAAGCAAAGAAAAAACAGGAGCACATAAATAAATTACAAAAAGAATCACCAAAAAATATTGATGGAACTGTCACTCCCGTTTTAGGAACCAAAAAATTACTTGTTTTGTTGATTGGGTTTACAGATGTTGATATTGCATATAACGATAACGATTGGAGTAACAAATTCTTTTCTACAAATCAAAAGTCAGTAAAGAATTACTATAATGAAGTAAGTAATGGAAAAGTACAGATCACTCCAGCTTCCGAAGCATATGGTACGCAAAATGATGGGGTAGTTAAAATAAAATTAGACTACGCTCATCCGAGTACATCGGGAAAAAGCATGAGTACGGTTATAACAGATGCATTGGTTAAAGCTGATTCTCAAGTGAATTTTGCTAGTTTGGATACTAATAATGATCAAGTCATTGACTCTAAAGATGGCTTCTACATTGTAAGTTTTCTTGCTGGTAATGAACAGGCTGCTCCTGGTGCTCCACTTCCTTATATTTGGGCACATCAGTCGTATGCTCCCAATACAAATCACGATGGTGTTACTGTATCAGGCATGTATACGGCGCAGGGTGAAAAACAATATGGTCATATGGCAACGATTGGTATCCCTGCTCATGAGTTAGGTCATTCCTTTGGCCTGCCAGATCTATATGGTGATAATAATCATGTGGGTAGTCTAAGTATAATGGGTAATGGATCTTGGAATAGTCTTCAAGGAGAAGATTATGGAGCTACACCCGGTCATATGGATGCTTGGTCAAAAGTAAAATTAGGATTTGTAACACCAAATGTAGTAAATACCACTAACAATTTTACTCTAAATGCGATCCCAAATAACTATAATGTGTTAAAGATTCCTTTAAAGGATAATACGTATTTTTTAGTTGAGAATCGCGCAAAGGTTGGATATGATGCGAGCTTACCAACAAATTCTGGCGGTATTGCGGTTTGGCATATTGATGAATCCATGAATAATAATTCCAGTGATCCTCATCCTTTCATTGATATAGAGCAATCCATCAGTGAATACCAAGACCCGTTCTATTACACGAATCAAAATCATGCTGCTACCTTTGGTCCAGACACCAATCCGAATAGTAGTACCTACACGGGAGAAAAATCAGGAGTAACGATTACAACTACAAGTACAAGTAATTCTGCTATGAATGTAGCAGTCACAACAAAAGAAGCTAGTTTAATTCCGCAGACAAACTGGACACTAAAATATGTAGATAGCTATAATTGGTACAATTTAGGTGTGTATGCCTTTGACGGAAACAAAGACACATTTTGGCATACAAACTGGAGCCCTGTTGCTCCAATGCCACACGAGATTCAAATTGATTTGGGTACGACCTATAACCTCTCCAAATTCAGCTACCTGCCAAGGCAAGACGGCCAAATAAATGGGACGATTAAGGACTATGAGTTTTACGTCAGTGGTGATGGAGTGAATTGGGGAACAGCTGTGTCCATAGGTGCTTTTGCAAATAATACTAATTTGAAAGAAGTCAGCTTTGCAAACAAAACAGGTCGTTATATTAGACTACGTGCATTAAGCGAGGTAAATAATAATCCATGGACATGTGCGGCTGAAATTAATGTATTTGGAGTGGCTCAATAATATATTTGTGAGTAGCTATTTAAATCATTGATACGCTACTCCAAAGGGTTATCATCTGCGGAGAGTTTCGTTCGGCATTTGATAACCTTTTTATCCTATACTAGCCAATATGTAAAAGAAAAACTCGGATTGATAAAATTCACTTTCTTAGCTTAGTTTAATTCTTTTCGTAAACATATTTAAAGACATCTCATATTAATGTCAAATGAAAATTTCAGATGAAGTGAAAAAATACTATGTAAGCAAAATAGGAAAAAAGTTTGGCAAAATAGAAAGTGAATTTGAGATGCAAATATCCAGCAATGAGTGGCAGCAAGTATTAGAAGAAAAGTAAATAAAAATAGGAGGCGCATTTCAAATGTAACTTACAAGAAGATATGTATGAACAATTAAAAGAGAGGTCATCACTATATTTTTAAAAAGTAGGGTTCCCTTACGTGTTAAGACCCTTTCAACAGATAAATTTACTGTAGATGGTTTATGGTAGGAAACAAGTAGTCTACAAATGAATAATCTCTTGAATTATTAAAAAAAATGGGTTCCAGTTGCAGAATTCTTATTATAAGGATACTTTTTTGATATCAAAAATATACAAAGTAAAAAGATAAGATCGGCGAACACGATCTTATCTTTAGCACAAGGAGTAAACAAAAAATATAACCATTATATTTTTATTATGCTTAAATTTTTGCTGATTCTTAATATTAAAAACATAATCAACAAGATTATTTATATTGAGAAAGTAATTACAAATCTTGTTGTAAATATTTTTAAAAAATGAAAGTAAACTTTCACTTTCCTCAAACCATTGACTTAATAGAATTTTATTATCGAATTTTTTTAATGTCTTGAATAATTTCGTCATAAGGAGTATTTTCGACACCTGAATATTTTTTTAGAACTTTTCCATTTTTGTCAATAAGATAAAAACTTGTGCCATGTATAACTTGTGTATCATTTTCTGGCTTAGTTACAAGTGATTGGAAGTTTTCTTTAGCAAACTTTTCAATATCTGCTCTTTTATATCCCGTGAGGAAATGAGTCCTACTTCCATCCATTTCATAGATTTTCAAAAATTCTGTTATTTTTTCTGGTGTGTCTACTTCAGGATCAACACTAAATGATACAAATTCTACATCTTTAATCCCGTCCGTATTCAACATTCTCTGGAGTTTTGCCATATTTGCTGTCATAGGTGGACAAACTGTTTGGCAATTTGTAAAGAAGAAATCAGCTACCCAAATTTTATCTTGTAACTCAGCTGATCCAAATTGCTTCCCATTTTGATCTGTAAATGAGAACTTCTGCACATCCCAATTTAGTGAATTGTTGAGTTCTGCATCTTTGCATGCTCCTAGAGCTATAACTGTGAATATAAGTATAAGTATAAGTGATCTAATGAAATTCATTTTTTTCATATGTATTTATCTCCTTTCAATTTTTATAGATTTTACGGAATGGTTATATGAACTACCCAACACTCGGTAGTATTTACTTTGGTTAAATTTTATTTTTGATAGCTATCGAATTAATCTTAACACAGCCGAATGAACCATCATGTTCCATAGTATTTATATTACTATTTATAATAATACTATTATGCATATAGCTTCCTTTTTGATGTTTATAGTTCACAAGACCACTTATAATTAAGATTGTTAGATGTGTCATTATTACATACATTGCCTCTTTATTTCACGATTCATAATAAAAGGTGAAGTAAAACAAGGAGATATTATTTAGTAATTTTTTATACAAACCTCTATATCTGATAAGAAGTATGGTATGTAAGGAAAAATAGATAGGTCATTCAAGGACTTGTTGACTATGCTAATAATAGATCCATCTCAGTATGATTCTTGAATTATTACCCTTCATAAGAGTGAAAAAACATCATACATTTGGATAACGTATTAAAAATAGAGTTAACTATAGTATAATTTAAAGATTAAATTATACATATTGAGAAAATATTTTAGAGATTGAATATTAAGATTTCTCCTATTAAAATGAAATTTGAAATGAAAGGATAATCTGTAAGCATGTCCCTTATGTAGAAAAGAGATAGGATTATTTCTATCTTGTTTTGTTATGCTTGCAGTTTATATATCTTTAATTAATTTTTCAGACACATGTGAAGAAATTTAGATTATACCTGATATATTCCTTTTATTAAGTTAAATTAGTTAATTGATTCTAGAATTTTATAACATTAGGAGGATACAAGTGAAAAATTATCAACTTACTCAGATTTTAAGAGAAAAAAGAAACATTGACAAAAATTATTATGAATTTTTGCATGAAACAGATTTAAGTATGGGAATTTATGAATTGAAAGCAGGATCTTTAGATATGCAACAACCACATACAGAAGATGAAGTATATTATATTATCAATGGCAGAGCACAACTTGAAGTAGAGAGTGAAAATATTTTTGTTGAATCTGGTTCTATTATTTATGTAAAGGCTAACATGAAACATAGATTTCATACTATTAAAGAAGATCTAACGGTACTTGTTTTCTTTGCACCTGCTGAATACTCTTGCGAAAAAGATTTTAAATTACAACGATAATTGCATAATAAGAAAGGTAAAAATAAATGTCTTTTTATCAAATTTGTTTAAATTAGACAACTACTAATTATAAGCAGGTATGTTATTCCATTAAAGAAAAATAAATTTTATCAATAAATAATAATTAATAGAAAAAAACATAAATGTTAAAATAAGTAAATTTATGTTTAAAAAAGGTAAACTATATAGCGTTTTAATGAATTTTTGTTTTTTTTTCAAGTAAAAATATCTAGTTGTATGCCTTTCAATATGAGATATTTTTGGTATTTTTTTACATAAAAATATATTTACGGAAAAATATTTCTAAATATTTCTAATCTATTGAACAATCAAAAGTTTTAGTATACGATTACAACGTGATATCAACATATACAGAGAAGAAAAGGAGATTACATATGAAAAATAAAAAAATTGGAATCATCATGAGAAAAGGTTATAGCATTCATGGTGATCATATTGAAACTGCTGGAAGAATATCTGATGAACTTTACTTGTTTACGAGTGTACCAAGTAAAACAATGGATGCGCGCTTTAAAGAAGTAATTGTACTTGAAGAGGCTTCTGAAATAGATGCTGAAAATTATATTTTTACAAAAGGAAAAGATATAGGAATTAGTTTTTTTGTGACTTGGCAAGAAACTGATATTGTCTTAACTGCTAAAATTAATGAACGCTTTGAAAATAAGGCGTTATCTGTTGAAGCTGCTACGACATCTCGAGATAAATCAAAGCAGAGAGAGTTTATGTTAAAGAATTCTATTGCTAGTCCTAAATTTGCAAAAATTAATTCTATAGAGGATGCAGAGAAAGAAATAGAAAATATTCCTTTCCCTGTAATCATTAAGCCTACTATGGCCGCTAGCAGTGAATCTGTATATTTAGTTAACAGTTTAGAAGAATTGAATAATTCATTAGAAAAAATTATTAATCTTTCTAAAACAAATAAAGGATTCTATTTTAACCAAACACAACAATGTGTGGCATTAGTAGAAGAATTTCTGACTGGGGAAGAAATTACAGTTGATGGAGTCGTTTTAAATGGAGAATTTTACCTTGGTGGAATTCACAATAAAAATAAAATGATGGGTCCATATTTCGAGGAAGATGAATACACTTTACCGTATGTTGGTGTAGATGAAGACATAGTTGTTAGTATTGCTAAAGAAATATGTGGAAAATTAGCTATTGAAAACAGTTTATTTAATGTAGAACTACGCCGAGATACGCAAGGGAATTTTAAAGTTGTAGAATTTAGTACTAGAATCAGTGGTGGGCATGTTTATCGTAATATACGTGATGTACATGGTATTGATTTAGTAGCCGTTAATATTCTTGGTTTATTAGATTGTAATGGGGATATTTTGGAATTCTTCTTAACTAGATCTACAACACCAAAATCTTGTACTTGTATTAAATTTGTATATAGATCTGGAATAATAAAGAAAAATGAATTGGGAATTGTTGCTGAACAGCCAGAGTATAAGGCTTACTATCCTGTAGCTAAAGTAGGATCTGAAGTATATCATGCTCCAAAAGGATTTGATATAACGGGATTACTTTCATTAAGAGCACCATATAAAGATAAATCTGATGTAGAAAAATTGCGCAAAAGAGCTAGAGAATTAGATAATCAATTAGATATAGAATTAGAAATTCCAGTTCATGCATAAAAACTTTAGTAAATCTGGTTGTTATATTCCTTGTTTAAATGAGGAATATAACCGCTAGATTTATCGATAAATTATTGAATAGTACCAAATTATAACCAAGTAATCCAATGTGTATAATTATAGAAATGGAGTGGAAAACACTATGAATAAAAGAGTATCTATTTTGGGAGCACCTACTTACTTCGGAGCTAGTATAGGAGGGGTTGACCTTGGACCATATGTTGTAAGATATGGCGGTATGTCGAAACAATTAACTGAAATCGGAATTGATTTTGTTGATCTAGGAGACATTTCTCTTCCTTCAACCAATAATAAAAATTATGGAATTGTCAAACAAGAGTTTTCAAATGAAGTAATTGATATATGTAAAAATATTGCTTCAACAGTTGAGAACGAATTGGAAAAAGGGCATTTCCCATTAGTTTTAGGTGGAGATCATAGTATTGCAATTGGGACTGTAACTGGAATTCTTAGAAAAACACAACGATTAGGAGTAATTTGGTTTGATGCTCATGGGGATGCAAATACATTTGAAACATCGATTTCTGGTAATATTCATGGGATGTCTTTAGCAATTCTCTTAGGATACGGTAACGAAAAATTTAAAGATTTTCTAGAGAAAGAAACTAAAATTAATCCAAAGAATATCGTACAAATAGGAATTCGTGATTTAGACCCGGGGGAAGAAGAGTTTCTCAAAAATTTAGGAGTAACAATTTTTACAGCAGACGATGTGAGAAAGCATGGAATAAAATACATTATGGAAAAGGCGATTAAGATTCTCAATAATAATACAGATGCAGTTCATCTAACATTTGATTTAGATGCTTTAGATCCTGAATTTGCTCCTGGAGGAGGATTAGCTGTTCCACATGGTTTAAGTTTAGATGATACAAAAGAGGCAATTGATATGTTAAAAAATAATACAAACCTAATAGCGGCAGAGTTCACGGAAATAAACCCTATATTAGATAAAGATAATATTACTGTCAACACAACAATTGAACTTATTACTGGACTTTTAAGTAAGAAGGTTACTATGTCTAAATAAAATGTTTTTTGAAATTAATTTTAAAAATATAAAAAACTAAAATTATATACGAGAATTTAAAAAAACGAAAAGGACGAGTCAAATGAATAATAAAATCTATGATGTTATTGGAATTGGATTTGGACCAGCTAACCTAGCTTTAGCAACTGCTATAGAAGAAGAAAATAGTTCAATGGAAAGAATCTTTCTGGAAGAAAAAACGCACTATCAATGGCATCCTGGAATGCTTTTAGATAATACAAATATTCAAATTTCATTTTTGAAAGACCTTGTAACTCTAAAAAATCCTAAAAGTAAATTCTCATTTTTAAATTATTTACATGAAAATGAGAGACTAAGCGATTTTATTAATCTCTCAGAGTTTTATCCGTCAAGACTTGAATACAATGATTATATGTCTTGGGTTGCCTCTCAATTAGAAGAACACGTTTATTATAGTAGATCGGTAGTTTCAGTAGACCCTGTTATGTCTGAAAATTCTGTTGAATTATTAGAAGTTATTGTGCAAAATACAGAAACTAATCAATTAGAGAGCTATATTACTAAAAATATTGTTTTGGCTACGGGTGGAACACCAAGAACTCCAGTAAATATTGAAATGAATAATAGTAGAGTATTTCACTCTAGTCAATTTAAAAATAAAATTAATAATTTCAAACAAGATGATGCTCATAAGTTTTTAGTTGTAGGATCAGGACAAAGTTCAGCTGAATTATTTTTCCATCTAATCAATAATTATCCGAAATCAGATATCACTGCAACAATGAGACCTTTCTCATATAAAGCTGTAAATGAAAGTAAGCTTGTTAATCGTATATTTGATGCTAATATGATTGATTTTATTTATTCTTTACCAGAAAAAAATCGAGATGCTTTATTAAAACACCACAGTGATACTAATTATGCAGCTGCGGATGGAAGTTTAATTAGTCAAATTAATAAAGCTTTATATAACCAAAAATTCCATGGAGAAGATCGTTTTAGAATAAAGCCATTTTTAGAATTAACTGAGATAAAAACACTGTCTGATAAAGCTGTTGTTTATTACAAAGACATAGTTAAACATACAGAGATTGTTATTGAAGCTGATGCTGTAATTCTTGCTACTGGATACGAAAGTAAAAAGAACCATCCTTTATTAAAAAATCTTAACTCGTACATTTCAGATAATATTGAAGTTTCCCGAAATTATCGTTTAGAAACAACGGATAAATTTAAACCTGGTATTTATTTGCAGGGTGTAAATGAAAGCACTCATGGACTTAGTGACACTTTATTATCTAATTTATCTATTCGATCAAATGAAATTTTAAAAACCGTACAAGAATATAATTCATTAACAGAAGAAAAAACTAAAAACGTAGTTTCATAATATAGGGGGTCTAAAGATGCATATTGAAAAGATAAATCCACAGATTTTTACAAATGAATATGATATTATGTGTCAACGATTATTTCCGCATTCTAATAAATTGTATGATTCACCATTTGGTGCAATGTGGGGAATCATAGAGCCTGGAGAAATTTCTAAAATTCATGGACATCATGAAGTTGAAACTTTTATTATCTTTAAGGGTGAAGGAATAGTTAAAGTGGGTAAAAAAGAAGAACCTGTTATGCAAGGGGACGCCATCTTTATTCCACCATTTGAAGAACATAGTTTGAAAAATACATCAGATGAAAAATTGATATTCTTCACCATATGGTGGGAAAATACTTTTAGTGAAAAAAATAGCAAAAAGTTAAATTCAGATAAAAAGAAGTATTTAATAACGGCTACACCACCAACACCTAATGGTGATTTACATGTGGGGCACCTATCTGGTCCATATACAGGAGCTGACATTTTAACTAGATATTTAAAACTTAAAGGGAACGAAGTCTTTTATATGAGTGGAGCGGATGATCATCAAAGCTATGTACCGTTTAAGGCGGGACAATTAGAAAAATCTCCTAGAGAAACGGCAGATCATTTTGCTAATGAAATTGAAAAAACATTAAGACTAGCAAAAATTAATCCAGATATTTTTGTCAAACCTCATTTTTCAACATTTCATATTGAGTTTGTCAAAGAGTTTTTTGAAAAACTGTGGAATGAAGGTAAATTAGTAGAAAAAGAAGTCGACATTCTATTCTGTAAGCAATGCGATAAGCACCTTTATGAAGCTTATGTGAGAGGTAATTGCCCACATTGTAATGAATTATCAGATGGTAACGCCTGTGAAAAATGTGGTAGACCTAATTTGTGTATTGATTTATTAAACCCAACCTGTAAATGTTGTGGCAGCAAACCAGAGAAATCTAAAATTAAACAACTATTTTTCCCATTAAGTAATTATAAAACACAATTAAAACAGTACTACAAAGAATTAAAAATAGGGCCACATTTAACGGCATTATGTGAGACAATGCTAGATGAGGATTTGCCTGATATTCCCATTTCGCATGTATCTGATTGGGGAATTCCAGTTCCGGTAGAAGGATATGAAAATCAAACTATATATGTATGGTTTGAAATGGCACCTGGATATTTATCCGCAACAAACGAATTAATTCAGGATAAAAATCTTTCGTATACGTTAAGAGATTTTTGGAATAATCAAGATACAACTATCATTAATTTCTTTGGATATGATAATGGTTATTTCCATTCAGTGCTTTTCCCTGCTATTTGGCTAGCATATAGTGAAGATATAACTCTTCCTAAAACAATGATAACGAATGAATTTTATCAACTAGAGGGTCTTAAGTTTTCAACAAGCAGGGGACATGCTGTATGGGGCAAAGAATTATTAGAAAATGCTTCACATGATGTTGTAAGGTATTATTTATCTTATAGTAGGCCGGAAACAGTTGAAACAAACTTCACTATGGAAGATTTTAATCATATTGTAGATACGAACTTAAACCAAGAATGGGAATCTTGGTTACATGATTTAAAATGCAAGTTAGAAGCAGAGTTTCCAAATGGTGCTCCAGAATTAGAGACATTATCAGGTAACTATTTAATGTATTATCAACATGTAAATCGAATTATAAATGAAATTATGAATGCATATGAACCAAATACATTTTCACCCCAAAAGGTAGTTAGATTATTAAATGAATTAGTTAGAATTGTTAAGAAATTATCGGCGGGAGAAGAGTTTTTAACGGTATTAAAGAATAATCAACAAAGAAGAAATACTGCTATTGCACTAGAATTATATACTGCGAAAATTTTAGCATTATTTTCTAGCCCAATCATGCCTACATTTGGTAAAATGCTATGGGGGGATTTGGGATTTAATATTGAAATGCAGTTGGATGAAGAAGTAAACTTTTTGCCTGCTGGACAGAAAGTAAATCTTCAAAAGAATTATTTTTCAAAAACAAACGACAGTTTTTATCTTCAGAATATTTGATAATATAAGGAGGTAGTACTTACCTCCTTATATTTCCTAATAAAAAATATATAGGGAGCTCATATTATGAAAGAGAAACTAAAAATTGGAGTAGTAGGCCCTTTTTCAGGTCCTAGGTCTGTATACGGTCAAATGTTAATTGAGGGTGTAAATCGTGCGAAGCTAAATTATACTGGTAACATCGAATGGATTTATCAAGACGATAAAGGAGATCCAAATACCATCAAAGATATCTCTAAAAAAATGATTGAATCAGGCGTTGTTGCTGTAATTGGACACTTTAATAGTGCATGTGCTTTAAAAGCAATACCGTTTTATTCCAAGGCGAAAATCCCATTCTTAGTTCCTGCATCAACTAATTTAGACGTTACGCTTAATAACGAAGAATTAGTATTTAGGTTTTGTTCTAATGATTTGGTACAAGCTGAAACTGTTATTAATTTTTTGAAAACTAAAGATATTCAAACGATTGCGGCGGTTTCTGATGAAACATTTTACGGAAAAAGCCTAGCAGATTTGCTGTATCAAAATGCAACTTCTTTATTTAAAGAAGTTACTAGAATTGAAGATTTTAATAGTGAAAATAATAAGTATAGTGATGCAATATTCTTTGCCGGGACACATTTTAACTCTGCAACTTATCTAAAGGAACTAAGGATGAGAGGGTATAAAGGGATTTTTATAGCTTCAGATGATTCTTATGTAGATGAATTTATAGAATTAGCTAAAGATTATTCCAATGATGCTTTTACCATAAAGGCAAAAGAAGATTATGTAGAAACATCATTTCTTGCAGCTTCGTATCTATTAGATTGTATTGAATCTAATGTGGAAAATTTAATCAATGAATTAGCGAGAGGTAATTCTACAATTAAATTTTCAAACAATGGAGATCGTTTAGGAGCTTCATGGATAATTGCACAAGTTATTGATAAATCTTTTGTTGAGGTGAATTATCATAAAACATTCAGCTGATGTAGTTATTATTGGGGGGGGTATTATTGGTGCAGCTATACAGTATTATTTAACCAAGCAAAATATTACAAATACAATTTTATTAGAGAAAAATTCCTTTAGTAGTGGATCAACAGGCCAATCAGGAGGTTTTATAAGGGTCTATCATAATGATCCCTATCTAACTGAAATAGCGAAAGAAGGAATAAATGATTTTTTTAGTATTAGTGAAGAGGTTAAATTTAAGCAGACTGGAATGTTATATGTTGAAAGTGAAACACAACATATAAAAATGGAAAAGCAAATTGGAGAACTTAAAAATTCTGGACATAAAATTACTATCCTTTCATCTGAAGTATTAAAGAAAGAATTTGAGTTTATAAATTTGCCTAAAAACACCTGTGTCGCTTACGAGGAACAAGCAGGGTACATTAGCCCATCGTTAGCCACGAATACATGGATTGAAACATCTAAAACTAAAGGTGCATTAGCTTGTGAAGGAATCGAAGTGAAAGAAATTTTAATGGATAATAACTGTGTTGTAGGAGTTAAAACCTCCTATGGGACTATATATTGTAAACATATTGTTGTGGCAGCTGGAGCCTGGAGTGGAAATATATTAGATACTATAGGTATTAAAATTCCAGTAAGAAGTAAAATTATTCAAATTCATTTCTTTGATGGAATAGGGCAAAAAGACCATCCAATTTTTATAGATGATAGTACTGGATTATATGGCAGACCTGATAATCTAGGTACTTCTCTAGTAGGATATCCAGTAGATAAGTATGATATTGACCCGGACAAAAAAATGTCAATTGACCCAAATGACTTAGAAAAAATGCTTCAAAATTCAAAAAGTAGATTGCCATATATAAATAAAAACTTATTTATAGGTGGAAGAAGAAGCTTTGATGCATATACATCAGATAATCGAGGAATTATAGAACAATTTCCACAAGCAGAAGGCTTAATCGTTGCAACTGGCTGGAGTGGTGGTGGAGTAAAGTTGGCTCCTGGTATTGGTAAGAGAATAGCAAAAATGATTACTGGAGTATAGGGGGAGAAAAGACTATGAACAATCTCGAGAATATTGAAGTTTTTGAAGCGACTTATGATGATAGAAAGACTGTTATCAATTTAATTAGAATGTATATGGAATTCTATGAAAAACCGGTGCATGAAAAAAGTTCTTTAGATGAATTAGTTAATACTATAATAAAAAATAGAGATTTGGGATTATTCTACGTTTGTACGGTTAATAAAGAGCCAATTGGATTTGCTACTTTATATACGACTTTCAGTACGTTAAGTATGGGAAGAGCAATGATCTTGAATGATTTATTTGTTATCCCTGATTATAGAAAATTGGGTGTTGGGGATATGTTATTTAATACTTGTAAAAAGTACGTCCAAGACAATAATTATGCATATATGGAATGGGTTACCGCAAAAGATAATATGGTTGCTCAAAACTTCTATAAAAAACAAAAGGCAAATAAGAGTGATTGGATTGTTTACAGTATTTAAATAACAATCTAATAGTATTTAGGGCGTATATAACAGAATATTTTCAATGTGCAATTTTGTTATGTATTTTCCAAATCCCTTTCTTTAAACAAGTTAAAACAAATTTAAGGTCAAACAACCGATATAAGAAAGAAGGAATGTATAATGCCAATTCAATTTATATTTATAGTACTATTGGCGCTGACTCTTTGTGGGGAAGGTATGTTAACAGTAACTCTAACCTGGACAATTTTGGATAAAGGGGGATCAGTTACTCATTTAGGAATTATATTAACATTAATGAGTTTGTTACCATTCTTTATGCAAAAATATTCGAAAAGCCTTAAGATGTGGTTAACAAAAAGTCCATTGTTAATTTTCTCTGGTGTCCGTTGTATCGGCATTATTCTGATTATAATAAGTCTTTTAAATAGTGAGCACATTAATGTTTTTACTTTATATATTTTTGCAGGTGTTTTTTCTATTATTTTATTTTTATCTACGCAAAGTTTGGAAACATATATGTCTCAAATGGTATTATCAGGAGAAATTCCAGCAGGAAAGGCTTCAAATATGTTACAAACTGCAATACAAATTGGAGCATTTGGTGGGAACGCAATAGCAGGATTTATGATGAATGTAGGTGGATTTAATAATGTACTTTATGGTTTAGCATTCTCATTAGGTATTGGGGTATTTTTACCTCTTCTGATGCCTCTATTAAAAAGTAAAGAGGTTCAGCAAAATAAAAAACCTGTATCAAATCATATTGAAAAAATAAATCCAATAGACAATTCAAAAATATTGTGGATTACAATTACTGGTATTGCTGTTTTAACAATACAACTTGCTTCATTTAATTTTTTAGTACCAATTTTGTTTCACGATGTATATCGTTGGGATCCTATGCAGTATGGATTTGTTAGTGCTGCAGCAGGTTTAGGGGCTTTATTAGCTACACTTGTTGGGAAATTTGAAAAATTTATTCCAAGGTCAATTTTTATATTAATTGCTGTTTTTGATATTACTTTAGGATTAGTGCATTCCTGGTATTTAGCAATTGCCGTTTCATTTATGCTTGGTTTTGTTTTTAATCGTTCACGTATCAACCAAAGAACTGTGATGTTTGACTTTATTAAAACAAAAGAAGAAACGGTTATTTGGTCTAGTCGATCTACACTAGCATTCCAGTTTACCAAAGCTGCTTTACCTTTAACGTTAGCATTACCTATTCAATGGATTGGGATTATGAATGCAGGCCATCTGTTTGGAGTAATAGGTACGATTGTTGCTGCTACTATGATGGTAATTTATCTAAACGAACTAAATCATAGAAAAAAAATAGAAGTTTTACAACAAGAAGTTGCTCCAAAATCATTTTAATAGCAGCGTATTAAATGAAAAGAACAGCTAATGAAGTGAATTTTATAATGTAGAAACAATGTATAAATAACTATGTAGAAATGAGTACTGTATTATACAGTACTCATTTCTTTTAATTCGGCTGTAATTATAATTAAAATAGTCAATATATTTTTCCTGTTTCCAATTCAAATGAAACAATATCCGCGATAATTCTTTATATAAACATGAGAGTATTAGCTCATTTTACGTCGTTATATATATTGTTTTTGCTAAGAAGAATCCTTCCACAAGGGTAAGTAGGTGGAAGATGAATTGGCTTCGAACAAGGGATGGTAGGAAGCCATTTAAGTTATTTGACATACATAAAGTGTTACTGGCTAGTTTGTTATTATTATTTCACTACATATAGAGCGTCCGCTCGCTTTAGGGTGGGTTCATATTTAAAGAAGCGTGAAATGAATGATGATTAATAAAGAATATAAATTTCGTATATATCCAAATTAAATACAAGCAACCCTTGATCAAAAAACGATTGGCTGTACCCGTTTTGGCAACCTTGCCGAAGCTTATACACGCTTTTTCAAAAAATAAAACAGTGCCCTGTGTTTTAAATTTAAGAAGAACATCATACAATCTTACAACCCAAAACAAACAAATGAAAACAGTACCGTTGTGGGAAACAAAATTAAATTGTCGAAACTTGTTCTTGTTCGTTTTTCCAAAAATTGTTATCACTCCATTATATTTTAATATTACTATGCATTTTTTGGAGTAATGTATTTATATTATGTTTTAGAGTGGTGACTTAAACTTAATTTATATTATCAAAGAACTACACCCCAATTGTTAGGAGTGTAGTTTTTAGTTGTGGTATTTATTATTATGAAAAGTCGCCTATAACTTTAATTCTCTGCTAAATCATAATTAGTATTTGTTTTGAAAATTATAAGATTAGACACTATTTGAGCTACAGAACTATAATTATCAACAAATTCTTCTAATTCTTTCAAATCAGCTATTATTATTTTAGCAATAAAGTCAGTCTTTCCTGTAACTCTATAACAAAATTCAATATTTGTTTCAAGTTGAATACAATCCATAAATTCCTGATATTGTCCTTCTTTAACTTTTATTTCTAATATTGCTTGTAAAGAATTTGTAGTTGTTTCCTTAACGCTTTTTTCCGTTCCAATCAAGTGAGCGGATTTAGTTTGAATAACGGTATTTTTCATTTGATAAAAAATCCTTTCAAATTAGTTTCAAATAGAAAAAATATAATCTTTTTCCATTATAGATGAAATGGAAAGTTGAATTAGGGTTTAGTATTATAAAGGTATTCAGATATAGATATAAAATATTGTGTGATAAAAAACTTTTAAAGGAGGAATTTATATTATGAAAAGAGCATCGGATGATCAAAAGTTATTGAGTATATATTTTCAACAAATTGTAAAAGCAATTATACTTATGAAATAGTATAACATTCTATCATTCATTAAGAGGCATATTTTTGAAGAAATTTTAATGGATTTTTGGTAAATACAATAGTTTTCCCAACGCTAAAGGGCAGTAATGTAAAACTGAAAATATTGAGAAATACGAAGATTAGGTCTATTGATATTGGATTTATTACGCGAAATGTTATAATACATATATAAGCATTATTTAAAAAAGCAACTCGAACCCCAATCCGAGTTGCTTTTTTATTATCTGTTTAATTATCAAAAAGCAACTAAGTGAATTGTTATGTTAGTTTATAATATTCCAAATACCAATAATTAGTATTTAAGATATTTAATTTAAATATTTTATAAAATGCGGGTGTTTGAAAATTGAATTTTCATATGTAATATTGCATATAAAAGCTTTTGCTTATTATGTTATAATTCTATTAGTAAATTATTCATCCATTAATTTACTTCTATTCATATCGATGGATATGAAAACCCTAAATTATAAATAAAAAGAGAAGAACTATGGTGGGTTCTTCTCTTTTTATTTATAATTTAGATTACTAGTCAAAATGATTATTATAATCATTTATTACTTTTAAAAAAAGTTTATAAAACCTCAGTTATTTCAAATTCTCCAATATCCATTTTCAAGTATTAAAACATTTAGCTAGTGTGTATCTTAATCAAGTGTATCTCTGATAAAAGAAACTAAAGAATTAATAAGGCTATTAACACAGCTGTTTAATTTCTTATAGAAAAACGGACGGAAATTCTAAAGAAATGAGAAAGAGATAGCCTTGATATCTTAGGTATTGTGTAAAATTTTTCTATGTTTCACAATCATATAGCATAATTTTAAAAATTGAAACCAGGTAGAGTTCATTTGGTATACAAACCTATGAAAAAATTAAATTGGATCTATAAAGAGTTGATTCGGGTAGTATTCAAGTAGAAAGTGAAAATATATAAATAATTGAAGGTACTATGATTGGTTATATCCATGTTTGGTATTTAAGACTGAGGGATTTGCTAGCTTATTAAAGCTGTATCTTATTAAAGACTTGAATGAGTTTGAAATAAATGGGGATGTTTATGGAAATTTAGGTGTATAAAAAAATGAAACAAAACTATTATTTCATAGCAAGTGGGAAGAACAAGCATATAAGCATACTCTTAAAAAAGGTAGATTTCTATGGGTGGAAAGTCTTTATACAATAAAATATGCTATCTAGTTAAAAAATAAGAAGTTAAAAAACATTATCTTATTAGTGAGAAAATTAAGAAGGACCTGATGTATTAAAACAGGTCCTTAAACTAAAGCATTAGAAACAAACTGTCACCATTATAATACCAATAAAGAGAATTTAATTCAATATATTAAATATTGAGAAATAAATAATAATAATTCCATTTTATCGTAAATAAAAGAGCACTTGCTTCCTGTAACAAATAATACTGTCACCATTACATATATTATCTAATTACAATTTATATAGGGAAACCCTGTTTTTTTATTTAATTGAATTTATCATTTTAGCCAGGAAGACTCCTTCCTCAAGGAACGCGAAGTGAGTAGTTGGGAGATGAATTGGCTTCGGACAAGAGATGGCAGGAAGCCATCTTAATTGTTCGACATACATAAACTGTTACTTCACTATCTATCGAATGTATGTTTGTTGTATAATAGACACATGCCGAAATGGAGGTGAAATGAATGATGATTAATAAAGCATATAAATTTCGTATCTATCCAAATAAAACACAAGCAACCCTAATTAATAAAACGATTGGCTGTTCTCGTTTTGTATTCAATCATTTCCTATCTCTATGGGATAGCGCATACAAAGAGACAGGGAAAGGTTTGACATATGGTACATGCTCTGCCAAACTTCCTGCCATGAAGAAAGAGTTTGTTTGGCTCAAAGAAGTGGATAGTATTGCGATTCAGTCGTCTGTTCGCAACCTTGCGGATGCTTATACACGCTTTTTCAAAAAATAAACTAGTGCCCCGCGTTTCAAATCTAAGAAAAACAACGTACAATCTTACACCACAAAACAAACAAATGAAAACATTGCCATTGTAGGAAAAAAGATAAAGTTGCCGAAACTAGGTCTTGTTCGATTTGCCAAGAGTCGCGAAGTAAAGGGACGTATTGTAAATGCTACAGTTAGACGGAACCCTTCTGGCAGATACTTTGTGTCATTGTTAGTTGAAACAGAAGTGCAAGAACTTCCAAAAACACAATCTTACATCGGAATGGATGTGGGACTAAAAGATTTCGCCATTTTGTCAGATGGAACAACCTATAAAAATCCGAAGTTTTTTCGGTCATTAGAAGAGAAGTTGGCGAAAGCGCAGCGTGTTCTTTCTAGAAGAATAAAAGGATCTTCTCGCTGGAATAAACAGCGAGTAAAAGTAGCTAGAATTCATGAATACATGACGAATGCTAGAAAAGATTACTTGGACAAAGTCTCAACTGAAATCATCAAAAACCACGATGTTATCGGTATAGAGGATTTGCAAGTATCGAATATGTTAAAGAATCATAAGTTAGCAAAAGCCATTAGTGAAGTATCATGGTCGCAATTTCGATCCATGTTAGAATACAAAGCAAAATGGTATGGCAAACAAGTCATTGTCGTATCGAAAACATTTGCTTCAAGCCAATTATGTTCTTGTTGTGGATATCAAAACAAAGACGTTAAAAATCTAAACCTACGTAAATGGGACTGCCCTTCTTGTCGTACACACCATGATAGGGATATTAACGCAAGTATTAATCTAAAGAATGAAGCGATAAGGCTTCTAACCACAAGGACTGTGGAGCTAGCCTAATAAATTAGAGTTCGATAGAACTCTTTACTTAGGAATCCCCCTCTTCTAAACGAAGTGAAAGTGGGGGTAGTTCAATCATGGATGCCTACTTCGTTATGCACTTAATAGCATTCTGGAACAAACTTGTCAAGATTTTGAGGTCTTTATTATCTGTGACGGTGCTGTTGATGAAGGACGCGAAATTGCCTGGCAATCTGTCCATAATGACATGCGATTTCATGTATTGGATCGCCCTAAAGGCACACGCCATGGAGAGCTGTACCGACATGAGGCATTACAAGTTGCCAAAGGGAAGTTCGTATGTTATCTAAGTGATGATGATTTGTGGTTTCCTATCATTTAAAACACATGGAGAAAGCTCTAAACAAAGCTGATTTTGTTCACAGTCGGTATCTAGCTGTAATACATAACCAGATGATGACAACTATTAAGGAATCATTGGAGGAAGCTTGGGTCCGTAACCGCATGTTGCAGGAACCATTTAATATTTTTGGTCCTACAATTGCTGGACATCGCATGGATACCTATCGTTGTCTTCCTGAAGGATGGGCTCCTGGCCCTAAGGATGTGTGGAGTGATCTAAATATGTGGCGAAAATTTTTGCTGCTAAACGACGTAACTTTCTATACTATACCAGCTGTAACTGCTCTTATTCTGCCCTCCCCCTTTAGAACCTCCATGACCTTGGAGGAAAGAAAAACAGAAACAAAGTTTTGGAAAAAACAAATCAGTGACTCTTCTTTCCGTTCCTTTCTTCAAACTATATTTTTACTTCATTAATTCTAAATATAAAAAAGATAATCTTGATTCGATGAGTACTACAGCAAGTGTCATTGCGTTAGGATTTGTATTTATATTACCCCTTTTTCTTATATTCTTGGATTTTCTGTTTTCGTGTCACATTAGCTATATTCATTATTGACTACCGATAATGAGACGTTATGTTAACTGAACATGTATAGAATATGCAAAGGAGAATCCAAGTAAAACATCGAAGAAAATCATAAAAAGGAGGATACCAATGGAGAAATATTTTGCGGAAGCACATCATTTCTGTTCTTGTAATAGAAACAACTTAGCAAAAGATACTATATGTGGTTGTTTTTATTGTTTGAAAATTTTTAATCCAGAAGAAATTACAGAGTGGTGGGATGATGATACTACAGCGGTTTGTCCTTATTGCGGGATTGACTCTATTATAGGAGAAAGCTCTGGATTTAAAATCACAGAAATGTTTTTAAGTGAAATGCACAAAAGATGGTTTTAATTAAACGAATAACAGAATCAACTTCCGATAACGCGCGTTATATTAACTAGATATTTATAAAATACATGGAGAGGGAACTTAAAATGTGTCTCATCTTAACGATTTCTACTCAAAAAGAAATACTTAGAACAGTACAAGAAGAGTTTGAAGTTCACGGTTTGTACATTAACAAAGTAATAAAAGGTCCCCTATTGTCTATAAATAGCATCTATACCCTTGATAACGGAATGTGTTCCTGTGACTTTTTTCTGACAATAAAGAGAGTAAAAGTTATCAAAAACTCCTTAATAAATTGTTTAAAGACTTATATAAATCAGAAGTACATATTGGACTTCTTCTTCATTGGTATAAAGAGTCCATTGAAAGCGAAAAGATTAGAAAACCCAAAAAAATGAAAATTTCTTTTGAGGATTTAACAAACTCAATTCATGATATAAATCAAGATGTTCTTTACAAAATTTATTAAAGCTAACTTCCGATAACAAAGATTATGTAAAAGAAAAGTACCTTCAGATCTTCTGAAGGTACTTTTTTAGGTTTCTAGATACATTGAATACCGATAATAGGACGTTATGTTAACTTAACATGAATACGGTATTCATTGTTCTTTGTTTAACTAACCTACCCTGTTAGTTAAACAAAAAACAATGATAAAATAAATTAATAGAAAGCAATATTACCCATTGAGGGGAGAGTTTAATATGGTTTTAGTTAGTTCATTATCAACTAAAGAAGATATAAAAAGGCTAATAAATAGTAAAGAGATAACCGTATATGTTATTTCTTTTTATCAAGACTCAGAGAACGAAACACCACATGTCGTACTTATAAACGATAAGTGTGAACCGTTTTCTGTTACAAATGTCCCCTATGACCATCTATTTTGGGGAGAAATTGACCGAATATCTATATGTTATGATGAAGACTACTATGAAAAATCATTACTATACTACTCTGAAGAAAAGAACGATTGGCGATATAGAGATGTTAAATATATTAGATTTACTAAGATTCATAATCCAAAATTAAGTATTTTTCGTAAGAAATATCAAGTATTTTCTGTTAAAGATAAACGTAAAGAACAAATCCAAGCAGATTTTGCTTTATTACTTGAAGGTGAGAATAAAAATGTGTTGATACACTGTTCAAAATTAGGAGCAAATCTTTATGTTATTGATGATATGAAAAAAGTAAAGGAAGTTTTAGTTAATGCCGCAAAAGTAATTTAAGGAGTGAAGTTATGATAAGTGTTCACGATAATACAATTGTTTCATACCAAGTTAATCTTGAGAAAGAAGAACTTCGTATTCACACCCTTACTGAATTAGGAAACAATGTATATATAGTTTTTTTCAGGTGTCCTAGCACATTTTTTTGAAACCCAAATAAGTGACAGCATTATTTTTAATATAGACGAAGATCCACTTCTAGATTTTTTTAAAGAAAGTAAGAAATTATTAGAGCAACAAAAATCTTATTGTTGGCCTATATGTTATGAAGATATTAAAGAATTAGAGGAAACATTAATAAAGGGGGAATTATTTTTATTACAACATTTGTGCATCTTATGGTCTAAGTGGTTGGGTATTAGCTAAGAAACTTGAGATATTAGACTCTTATTAAGTTAATAATGGTCTTAAATACACTTCCAATAACGATAATTATGTAAATGAGCTGTCCAAATGGATGGCTTATTTTATTTTTTGCTTAGCGTGGTTTTTTCCAAAATGCTGGCGGTACCCCATTTCAATTTAAATAAGATAGTATTACACTTAGTATGTGCTTTACATTCTATTATTTATAATAATAAATTCTAAAAAATGTAATGTAGCTCACAGGAGACATCCTTAAAAACTCGCCAAATATGAGTATGTAGTCAATATATTCATCTCGCAACGTAAAAAAGACACTATAGAAAGTGTCTTTTTTAACGTTGACATACTATGAAAGAAAATGTAGTGATTAATCATAATTTGTTGGATACTTCTTGGTTAATCCTAGTATAACATTAATATAAGTATTTTAAAATGCAACTTTACATATATTCAGATTTAATTACATTAGTAGATTCGTCTCAAATATTATTAGGGAAATCAAATACTTCTTCACAATATTAACGAAACAATTAATAAAATCACTCGATAATCTGGCCCAATTGCTGAATAACATGACCGGCATTTTTACAACAACTTTATTATGTTTTAAACGACTTTATTGTAAATTTAACAACTTTATTATCTCTATACAACTACTATGTATACATAGTAGTTTTTTTATAGTTATATATTGAAATTCAAATGATTGTAATAGATGAATTTATTGTAAAATATATACATTTATAGTTGGTTATATTACTATTATTATAAATATTGGAAAAAGAGGGTGGTACATGTAAATGATTTAGATGAAATTTGAAACTTTCTATAGTAAGTTTATAGTTTTGGGAGAAGCAGAAAAAATTAAATTTTGGGGGTTAATTCACTATGTTAAAGAAAATGATGTTTATGTTAATGGCTCTAACTCTAGTTTTTGTCCCAACGCTCGCTTCAGCTGCAACTATTGAAGATGGAAAACAATATAAGGCTACACCTGAGGAGTTAGAAGCTCAAGTTAAAGAACTAGAATATATTTTTTCAGTACTTATGGTAAAAAATGAGGAAACAGGTAAGTACGTTCTTAATAAAGAAGAACTAGCGAAATCTTCATATAATAATGAAGAAAAAGCAGCTATTATTGCTGGTGTTTATGTAATGAATGATGATGAAATGCCATCTAATGTTTATTCAAGTAATGTTTGGGAAAGATGTTGGCAGGATGCATTAGGTATTGGCAAGTCATATTTTAATCAAATAAAATCATATCTCAAAAAGGAAGATTACTGGGGAGCATTGGGAGTGCTTTCATTGCTTGGCTTGTCCGTAAACCCAGTGGTACTATTTGGTTTTGCAGTAACTTGCGGACCAGCTCCGGCATCTATTTCACCTAATCCTCATGAATAATTAGCCTGGTATCTTATAAGTAAATTTACTAAAATAAGAATCTCTTTTGTGCATCAATTAATGCAAAAGAGATTCTTTTATCTTTTTAACCAAGTATAGTTGTTAAATATGAAAATATTAAGTATATTTTGTTGAAAAAAAGTGTATTTGAAGTAAGTTAAACTTTCATATGATATGCTTGTTCTATACTAATAAATTTACAGTTGAGGAGCTGATCAGTTATTACTATTATAGAAAATATATATAATGCTTCTATATTATTAATGTTTTTATCTACTTTTAGTTTTTATCTGTATTTGCGAAAAATAAAAAGACAAAGAAAGCTCACTGGTTTCGAACTTACAATGTTTATAATAACACAAGTTGGTTACATTCTTTGGGGAATCTATATTATTTATATAAATTTTGCATGATGTATACTTAGAAATAGTATGTTTAAAAATGAAGGGGTATCATCCGATATATATTTTGGATGATACTTTTTTGTTTTATGAACAAAAAGGCTATTGAAAAAGGGTGTGATATGAATATCAAACCCTTTTCACTATATGTAATTATTTCACTGCCTCTTTTAATTCTTTTCCAGCCTTAAAAGCAGGTGCTTTTGAAGCAGCGATTTGCATTTCTTCACCTGTTTGTGGGTTACGTCCTGTACGTGCAGATCTTTCACGTACTTCAAATGTACCAAATCCAAGAATCTGTACTTTCTCTTCATTTGCTAGCGCAGTTGTTATTGTATCTAATACAGCTTGTGTTGCTGCAGCTGCATCTTTTTGTGTAAGTTCTGCTTTTTCTGCTACTACTTTTGTTAATTCTGTCTTATTCATTTCCTGCACCTCTTTATATGTAATTAGGTGACTATTATAACCTGCTTATTATCTTGATGCAATTAATAATATGTATAAATTTAGAACAGGTTTAGATAAG
>NZ_JAEKEY010000002.1:0-2437500 GCF_016650875.1 Bacillus sp. TH30
TACTACATTCTCTGGTGTTTTTTGTGACGGTTGTGTAAGTTCACCTGAACGGAATGAGTCCTCCTGAATTTGAACTTGAAGTTGATCTGTTTCCTCTGCATGACCTATTCCGTATGGTGCCACAGCTGTTAAAGCTAATCCTGTTGTTAATGCTACTTTAGTTAATGTCTTTGTGTTTTTCATTTTTTCACCTCGTATAATTTTTGAAATAGAAAGCTTGTACAAAGTATACTGTCTATTTATGTCGAAAAAAAGAGAAAATACAAAATTTATGTAATATTATGCAAAATTACATATATGTGGTCGATAAAAAAATGAGCCCTTTTAGGTGCTCATCCAATTGGTTAGTTGTTAATTATCTATATTTATTCTAATCAAAGTACACTTATATCTTATTAACAACATAAAAAACCACTCTTTACTATTTTAAGAATTGTAGTTAAATACTTTAGTGAGGCAACGCATATACAAGTAAGATTTTTCAATATAATTTTGTTATTTATGTCTATAGCTGCATGGATTGTAACGTTTTGAGTCTGCTGAAGTCTTATATGAGTTTCAGGCTTTTTTATCTTGTCAAAAATATCTTTCAAAGATAAATTTGTCTCCCCATTTAAATATAGAAAAGGACATATCTATTGCATGTTATTAACTTAAGGTATGTTCTTTTAAAGCATATTATAAATATACATAGTGAGAAATGAAACAATAATTATTCAAATGAAAAATCCCCTGAATTTTTAAAGCGATTTAGGGGATTTTTTACCGATGATTCTCTATATTTCCATACCGATCACAAACTTTTTTAGGATAATGGTATGTCCAAGTTTAATAGTTTTTTGCACGAGAGCCATCTTTTTTATATTTATTTAATTATCCTACTAAGTTTTTTGTAAAATTCACCTTTTCTTTTTACATGATTAAACTGATTTGGATTAATATTAGCTTTTTGTGAGAGTGCTACAATCTCTTCTTTTGTAATTGAATCTTTAGTATTTATAGATGCTATATTTGTATATTTTCCATCTTCTGTTTTTGGGATTTCTAAAATCCCTTTATTTACAAGATCAACTACAGCCTTATGCTCTGAAGAATGTGTATCTACACCAGTAATTTTCCAATTATGCATAACTTTTGGCGTGTATACACCGTTCTTTACCTCTTTTAAATATGTAATAGCAAGGTTACGAATGGTTCCACCTGTTTCTCCGAATGCATTCTCTTGTTTAGATGACCAAGTTTGTTCAAATTTACGTCCCTCTAAAGCTCCCCCTTTTGCCTGAAGAGCCTCCATTCTATACGCATTCATTCCTAGCGTCATAACATCGCTCATTTTGATTGGTTTATTTGTACGAATAGAGCGTAAATTTGTAATTCTACTACCATATGGTTTTGTTAAGTCAATTTCGTATTTTACGCCTCCAAAGAAATCGTTCGTACTGTATTTAGACGCACGACGGTTTTTATCAAAGCTAACTGTTACATCTCCGGCACGAGATGAGTTAAAATATCCTGCTGCCCATTCCATATAGTCTTTTAAATCTTTTCCAGTTATCTTATATACTGTAATTTCTCCCAAAGCATATTGATAATTATAAGCAATATCTTTCTTCTTTATAGGACCTATATCCAAACGGGCATAATCATTATCAATTTGATGGGCTACTACATCCGCCTTACTGTAATGGAGCATGACTTCATGAAAGAAATCTGATAAAGGTGTCTCTTGAATCTGCACACTTGAAATACCCTTTATTTCATTTTCAGGAACAAGGTTTCTACCCTTTAATTGGGCGACTACAACATTTGCATCTCCTCTCGCATACTCATGAAAAGGTGTTAGTGTTTCTTCAAGTGTAGAATCAGATAATACTGTAGTTCCATCAGCATTTTTTACAGGTATAGCGGTAGCTGTTTTATCTTTTAAAACAAGCTTCCCATCTTGCTTTGTAAAAGTAAGGTCAATACGTGAAATATGCGTTCCGTATTTATCTGGTTCTGTAATAATTACGCCATTTACAACTTCTTTTTTTACAAGTTTATGCATATGAGCCGCAAAAATAGCGCTTAGTTCCGGACAAGCATTCGCGATATCTTGAACACCAGTACCTGGGATTCCATTCTCATTTTCTAGTCCCATATGCATAACCCCTACCATTACATCTACTTTACCTTCTAATTCTTTAATTGCCTTTTTTGTCTCTTCTACTGGATTTTTCACTACTAAACCATCCAAATGATCTGTCCCTTTTTCAAAATCACTAATCATTGGTGTATTCATGCCAATAATCCCGACTTTAATTCCACCTTTTTCAACAATCGTATATGCAGGAAGAAAACGCTCTCCATTTTCCTTATAAATATTTCCTGCTAACGTCTTTCCCTTATATTGCTCACTAACTTTTTTCAATGTATCTAATCCAAAGTTGAATTCATGATTTCCAAATGCCCAGGCGTCATATCCCATTGTATTCATTGCTACCATCATTGGCGATTGTGGCTTATCGTTGAATAATTCTACTGAGTTTCCTTGAATTGTATCCCCGGCATCTACTAATATGGTGTTTGGATTTTCTTGACGTACCTTCTTTATAACCGTATAAAGCTGCGTCAAACTTCCACTCATATTTGCTCCATCAAGCGCATAATCCCAAGGCATAAATCTACCATGAATATCTGCAGTACCTAACAATGTAATATTAACTTTAGATTCCTCAGCCTTAGAAATAGCTGGTTTGACTGTTACTGCTGTTACAAGAAGCATAAGAATAATAAAATTGCATACATAGTTCTTCCATTTCATTTTTTGCATAATATCAATATTTCTCCCCTTTTTGTACTGTCATAAAGTTGCTTGAACTTTAAAAATATAACTTGTTATTCAGAAAACTTCAACTGCAAAAATAAAGAGAATAAAATGCATATATCCCTTAATAGAATTATATTTTATCGTTTTCTGACAAAATACTTATTCCTCAAACGCGTGAAAGGTGCTTACCCAATGGTAGGTGTAAGAGTACTTTCAAAAATTTGGACATATAGCTCATTTCCGAAAATCATTATAACTTAAAGATATAGTGTGTAATGCTGATTACATTTTCGGATTTCATTGCCAATTTATTTCCTTCTAAATGAAAATGCTGAGATCACTTCCAAAAATAATAACCCCGCTCTTCATTTAAGACGGGGTTACACTTATACAGCAAATCGGATTCAGATTTTTTTCAAATGTTCGTTTCCTCTTCAGGAGTAAAATCTGCTAGTTTCGTATTTTTTCTGCTTATTGGTTGCTTTCAACTAAATTCATCATAATTTTAATCAGGACTTGTATTTTATCACTCGAATCCTTGATGCTATCCCAAATCGCTCAATAAATAGATAATGATTTTTACTTTTCAACTCCACAAAGCAATTTTATCTCTTTAATTTGTTCTATATGACGCTGTTCATGCAAATAGATCAGTTCTATCCACTGATCAAGAAGTAATTCTCCAAGAGCTGGATGCGTCACTGATTTTTTCGCTAATATAGATTCATCTTCTATTGTACTCAGGAAACGCATCAATTCTTTTCTAGAGTCGTTTAACAAATCAACCATTTGCTGCACTTCAAATGGTTCTATACTTGGTTCAATCATTTCTGGGGCTATAAATTTTATCGATCTATCTAATAAAATAGTGTGAATTTCTTTACGCTCATTTAAGATACTATCCATCTTTTTTAATCCCGATGAAATAACTGTTATAACTCTCTCATCTAATAAAACTAAGTGATGACAAACTTGTGCTATACTCCATTTATCCTTATCTGGTTTCCTATTAAATTGAGCATCACTTAACAAAGTAATTTCCTCAAATAATTGATTTCTAGTTTCATAAAACTTGTCATTTACAAATGTATTCATGTGAATTCTCCTTTCGCTAGAACCTACATACTTAAATTCCTACGCTAGAAATATTCTCTATGGAAAAAAGATTTTCCTTCACTATTATTCCAATCCAATCTTTTCTTTCTTTAGTAGGTTCTCTAATTCATGCTGAAATGTATGAGTTCTCTCAACATCCTTGAAGATTTCCTTGAGGTTATTATGCGCTACAGCTACATCATAATACTTTCAACGGAATCCTTTCAATATAACTACATAAAACGTTCCTAATTATCAATCTAGCATTAAATATATGTAAAAAATCACTCTATTCATTCATTTTTAATGCTTATGTATGTACATTTGTTAATTTATTAGTTATATTATGGGTATTGAATGATTACGAAAAGTTAATAAACCGCTTGTATAACACCTTATATTTTTATATCCGTGAAAACTACAAAATGTATAAAATTCCATTTGTCAAATGAATTTAATGCGGAAGGAGGTTTGTGGTTACTTCATCGGGATATAATAATCAGTTTTGAACTGATAAAAATATAGGAGGCGACATAATGTTTCGTACGATTTCAAATTTCATGAGAGTAGCTGAGATAAGAAACAAAATTCTTTTTACACTAGCGATGCTAATTGTTTTTCGAATTGGCACGTTTATTCCAGTTCCTCATACTAACGCAGAGGTATTAAAAGTACAAGATCAAGCCAACGTTTTAGGTATGCTAAACGTATTTGGCGGAGGAGCACTGCAACACTTCTCAATCTTTGCTGTAGGTATCACACCATATATTACAGCTTCTATCATTGTACAATTACTACAAATGGACGTTGTACCTAAATTTACAGAATGGGCAAAGCAAGGAGAAATGGGCCGTAAGAAATCAGCTCAATTTACTCGCTACTTTACAATCATTCTCGCATTCATACAATCCATTGGGATGTCTTATGGTTTTAATAATATAGCAGGTGGACAATTAATTACAGATCAAAGCTGGACTACATACTTATTTATTGCGACAGTTTTAACTGCTGGTACTGCATTTTTACTTTGGTTAGGTGAACAAATTACCGCTAATGGCGTTGGTAATGGAATCTCAATGATTATCTTCGCAGGACTTGTTGCGGCGATTCCGAATGTCGCTAATCAAATTTATTTGCAACAATTCCAAAACGCAGGCGATCAGTTATTTATGCACATAATAAAAATGGTTTTAATTGGACTCGTAATTTTAGCGATAGTTGTTGGTGTTATTTACATTCAACAAGCTGTTCGAAAAATACCGATTCAATATGCAAAAGCTGTTTCAGGAAACAATCAATATCAAGGAGCAAAAAATACTCATTTACCTCTTAAAGTAAATAGTGCAGGTGTAATTCCTGTTATCTTTGCTTCAGCCTTTTTAATGACGCCGCGTACAATTGCGCAGCTCTTCCCTGATTCAAGCGTATCTAAATGGATAATTGCGAATCTTGATTTTGCACATCCATTTGGAATGACACTTTATGTAGGTCTTATCGTTGCCTTCACATATTTCTACGCGTTTATTCAAGTGAATCCTGAACAAATGGCTGAGAATTTGAAAAAGCAAAACGGATATGTCCCGGGTATTCGCCCAGGTAAATCTACAGAACAGTATGTAACAAAAATTTTATACCGTTTAACATTTATCGGTGCGATTTTCTTAGGAGCAATTTCAATATTACCACTTGTATTTACAAAAATCGCTACATTACCACCATCTGCTCAAATCGGTGGTACAAGTTTACTAATCATCGTAGGTGTTGCATTAGAAACGATGAAGACGTTAGAAAGTCAACTTGTGAAGCGTCATTATAAAGGTTTTATAAAGAAAGTGAACTAATAAAAAAACACTAGATTTTAAAGATCTAGTGTTTTTTATTCTATCTGTATCTTTACTACCAAAAAAGCAGTTCCTTATTCTCACCTTCAATACATCTCTTAGCTGTTATAAAGAGTCTCATCATGATTTTATCAATAGTTAGATAATCTGGTACAAAGTCTTTTAATATAATTAATTTGTGACTAACAACTCTATTACCATCTTTTATCCCAAAGATTTTCACTTCTAAGTATTCTATTTTACCTAAAAGTAAATCTATACCTTGATATATTAGCACTTCAACCAATTCTTTAACCTCTTTGTTATCAGGGTTATATTGTGTAAGTTGTCTATTACTATCGTATAAAAAGAGATGTTGAAATTCATTAGCAATGTAGTTTGCAGACACAGATATCATATTTTTCTTTCAAAAAAACAGAGTGTCGCTCATTTAGCTCTCTATTTTAAACTAATTATATTATTGCGCATGTAAAATACCTTGCAAAACAACTTCTAATCCCCAACGGAATCGTTCTTCTCCACCAGATAACATATCTTCTTTTAGACTTACAATCATTGGATACCTTGCTGTATCTAAAGCCTCATACGAAGTACGAATTGGGTCAAGAGTGGTCCCTTTTTCTTTGCGAGCTGTTTGCTCATATGCGACCGAAGCAGCATATAACAGTAAAATATCTACTCCCCACGCCGATCCTCTTGCATTAACCCCACCTTCATGTAATTGACGCAAAATCTGTTCAGTAAGGGCTAAAGAATTTGGTCCAATTGGAATTGTCATTAAAGCTAATTCTGCCATTCCAGAAGAGTCGAATAAAATTCGAAAATATGAATGTACAAGTGCAAATAGCTCTTTTTTCCATGGTTCATTTTTCTCATCTGTTATTTCAATTTTCCCTAGACCATAATCTAATACATACGCTCTTAATTCATCAGCATTTTTTACGTATACATATAAAGAAGACGGCCCGGTATCTAATACTTTTGCAATTTTACGCATACTAAGGCCAGAAATACCTTCAGACTCTAATAGGTCATAAGCAGTCTTCACAATGATTTCCTTACTTAACGGTTCTTTTGCTGGTCGTGAACGACGACTAGTAATTGTATTCGTTTGTTCTTCCATAGTTCTCCTTTAGTAAATATATTTTTATTGTTGCTCATGAAGTTGATTCATAAGATTATACATTTTCATAGCAGCATCCTCTGAGAAACAAATCTCCAGATTATCATTTGACACTTCAGCGGATTGAGAAGAATAATCGTACATTTTTTCTTCATAACTTTCAATCGCTTTGTTCCAATCATCGTGTTTTATAAGAGACAATGCAAGCTCTGCCGCATCACGCATCGCAAGGTTCACACCTTCACCCGCAAATGGAGACATTAAATGAGCTGCATCACCAATTAAAGTAACACCAGGCGTACTTTTCCAAGTTAGTCCAACAGGTAACATATAAATTCGTCTAGGAAAAATCGCACCATCTGCACATCGAATATAATTTTTAAGTGTTTCATCCCAGTCTTCGAAATACTGTAGAAGTTGATGTTTTGCTTCTTCTAAATTTCCAAATGGAATTCCACAATTATCAAGCCATTTTTTATCTGTTCTAAAGCTTAAATATACGCGAATACTGTCATCTCCATTTAATTGCGCAAGAATTCCTTTATGCTCCGCAAGTGCAAATACTTTACCACGTCGATTGAATTTCGCCATCTGAGGATGATTTTTCGTTACATTTTTCAAATTCAATTCTACCATGCTAATTCCAGTATATTGTGGTATAGAATTTGTGACAAGTGGACGAATTCGAGAGAAGGCACCATCTGCTGCTACCACTAAATCAACAGTGTCTACGTGTCCATTTTCAAAATGCAGTTCATGTATACCATTTTCTACAGAAATGGCTTTTGTTAAGTTATAGCCCCAATGTATACATTCCGGATCAACAGAATTTAAAAGTAATTCACGTAAAGTGCCTCGATCAATTTCTGGACGATCCCCGCCATTAGGATCCGCTACTTCATCTAAATATATTTTTCCGTTCTTATCAAATAAACGAAAATCTTCTCCCTCATATCTAGCAAGTTCATTAAATTGTTCTAACAATCCTGCTTCTTTAAGCGTCTCTTGTCCGGAATCATGATGAATATCTAATGAACCTCCTTGTTGCCGAATCCATGGCGATGTTTCTCTTTCATATACGACACATTTTAAACCATGTTTCTGTAATATACGAGCTAATGTTAAACCTCCTGGTCCAGCACCTATAATTGCAATACGTTTTTCTCCTTTATTTTTTCTTTCCATCATTTATCACACCTTATATTTTATTGAATTACTTGTTTTATTTATAACATAACGTACACTGTTCGTAAAGTACATCGTTCGTTAATTACTAAGCAAATTATGTTAAACTTAATGTGTAAAAATAAAAAGCATGTTACAGGTCAGTAGTAACATGCTTTTTAAGTTAATAAAGTAATAATACTTTATTAACTTAATAGTCCAATGATTTCTTTTATATTATTTAAATTTCTTTCTTCAATAACTTCCCTTGCTTAAAATAGACGCCCAGCGTAGAACGATTTGCTAAAAATACACCAATCAAGATTAAACAAGCACCAATTCCCATTGTAGGATTTAATGGTTCTCCTAATACAAAATAACCTACAATAACAGCAATTAACGGAGATACATACAACCAAGTCGATGGAAATACTGGATTTGTTTTTGATAAAAGCCAGTAATATAAACCGTGTCCACCGATAGATCCTACAAATATAAGATATAAAATTGGCCATTGTACATTCCAAGATGTTAATACAGCTAAATTCGGCTGTTCCATTACAACAGATACAATTAATAGCAAAACTCCCCCATAAAACATTTGAATACCATTAATGAGAAATGGTGATACGTCTGGTAAATCTGAAAGTATTTCTTTTGAATGAATAGAACCAATTCCATAAAACAACTCTCCTACTAATATAACTAGGCAAGCGATACTCCATATGAATGTAAGCTCTTGATGCATTCCAGGTAACGAAATACAAAAAACGCCTATAAGTGCTATAACTAAAGCAACAAGTTGTTCTTTTTGCAATTTTGTTTTGTTTCGCCTTGATTGTAATAGCAAGATCATCATTGGGCCTGTAGCAGATAGAACTGCAGCTAATCCAGAAGAAATATATTGTTCTGCCCAGTAAAGGGTCGCGAATGTCATAAATGTTAAACAAAAACCAGCATATATAATACGTTTTGATAATAAGTAAGGCATAATATCCTTTCTCTTTAATTTAAAAATAATAATGAGAATAAGGCCCGCCAAAAAGAAACGAATTCCAGCTGAAAATAATGGTGGCGCGCCCGCTTCTATTCCAATTTTTATCGTTAAAAATGTCGTTCCAAAAATAATACATACTAAAATATAATTTAAAATGACCATTTTTCTTCCTCCTTTTTACTCTTGAAATGAGTATAGAGGATATAGTGTATAACAGTGTATCAACGTATATAACAGTTAAACAAATATGTAGTTGATTCCCTCCATGTTTTTCGCTTTAATTGAATTAAAAAGAAAAATAGGTGATTCTATGAAGATAGTACTGCGTAAAGAATCCAACATACCATATTACCAACAAATATATATGCAGATTTTTGAGAGAATTCAAAGCGGGATGCTTTCACATGGCGATTACCTCCCTTCTTTACGTTCTATGGCCGATGATTTGCAAATTAGTTTATTAACTGTTCGTAAAGCTTATAAACAGTTAGAAACGAAAGGTTATATACGAATTGAACAAGGAAAAGGTGCCTATATACATAAACGTGTGAATAAAGATTTCAAACCAATTCCGTATCAATGGCAACAAACGAAATCCATTAATGTTATGCGTTCTCAATATGTAATGAACCAACACCGTAAATATTTCGATTTTTCACAGGCGGTCCTTTATCCACGTTTATTACCAAATCCGTTTCTTTCAGATGAAATGCACAAACTACTTAATAAAGATCAAATGATACTAGCAACTTACGGACCTGTTCAAGGTGATAAAGAACTTAGAGTGGAAATAACAAACTACTTAAAAGAACACCAACAAGTAGTTACAGATCCATCTCAATTATTAATTACAAGTGGTGCCCAGCAAGGAATCGATTTAATCGCCCAAACATTATTAAAGCCTGGAGACATAGTGTTAGTAGAAAGTCCGTGTTATGGAGCGGCGCTTGATGTATTTGTTAATAAAGGAGTTCAAATTATCCCTGTTAGTCTTGATAACAACGGCATTCGCTCAGATTTAATCGATGATATTTGTCAAAGAAAGAATCCTGTTTTGTTATATGTGAATCCTACTTTTCAGAATCCAACGGGCACAGTAATGAGTAAAGAAAGAAGAATGGAACTTGTAGAACTAGCAGAGCTATATAACTTCTTCATTATTGAGGATGATTCTTTCGGAGAAATTTATTTTGAGGATTTTAAAATTCCCCCTCCAATAAAAAGCTTTGATACAAATGGTCATGTTATATATTTAAAAGGATTTAGTAAAACGTTAGCACCAGGTCTTCGCATCGCGGCACTTGCAGCTGAAGGACATATCTTTGAATGGTTATACGCTGTGAAGGCTTCTATGGATATTGGTAGCCCTTTATTAACGCAGAAAGCACTACTTCCTTTTTTACGAGCGGAACGAATGAAAAATCATTTAGAAAAATTACGTACAGCTTTACAAATTAGACGAGATTTAACAATTGGTATATTATCTCCATTAAAAGAATTAGAATTTGAAATACCTAATGGTGGATTTAACTTATGGGTTACACTCCCACAGTCAATCGATCCTTTTACATTATTACAAAAAACAAATGAAGTAGATGTTTCTTTTTTACCTGGAACAGCTTGTCTATTAAACCATGAAACTCAATATAATCATTTACGAATTAGTTATTCAATGTTAAATGATAAAGATATGTTGATTGGATTAGAAAGGTTACATGATACCATTGCTAAGTTTAAATCAATGATTTAAACTCCAAAACAACAACTAACCTATTATTCACACAATAAAAAACCAACACTTTAAAATTTTATTAAAAGTCAAGATATAAGCTGAACCTATTATTAATAGTGAATTCTTATCTAATGTCATACATTAGATTTATAAAAATTAAAAGGATAGAAGAGCTTGAATAAATTCGCCCTATCTATCCTCTTTTTAAACACAAATGACTAATCATAGCGGACTTCGCTGTCACCAGAACCCGTATTGCTCTATTGCTATGCTCAAACTTCTTTTTATTACTACTTGTTCAATAAGAGGTGTTTTCTTCCTGCATAAAATTTATTTTATAGGGGATTCATTATACTTATTAAAACAACAACATGATATAGACAAAGCCAAAGAATAAACATAATGGACTATAGAACCAAGTGTCGTATCTAGCAAACTGAGAATGTTTAATTTTTTTGAAAAATCCAACAAACTTAAAATCACCAATTGCCCTAACAATGAAAACTAAAGCACAGACAATACTTCCGATTTTAGATAAACTATTTGCTTCGAACCCCTGTAAATAACCTACTTGAACAACAATAATGACACTAGCTAATAGAATAAGAATGGCTACGAATAATGTTCCCCATATTCTCGGAGTAAAAGCAGGCTTATGTTCTCCCTCTTTTACTGGGATAACGGCAGCAGAACCCCATCGACCTCCAAAAGCCCAATAAATATGCAAAAAACTGATAAACCACAGAAGCCCCACAGCTACTACTATTAATAGTAATTTCATTTATTCGCCCCCAATTTCGTAACTTCAAAGATAACATACACTACCGTATGTTATAGTGAAAATTTTGTCCCTTCAGGTTTTATAACCATACTAGGGACATTTATTATCGAATAATCAATTATGCCTCAGCATAATTGCGTCCGGAGGCTTTACTTTTTTCAATGGATGTTTGGACACCCGCTGAAAGAAGTTAAAAGCTCAACCATTTTATCAATATCAAAATTAGGATTTGCTTCAAACCTTGTCATCCATCCTACATACGTTAAATAGGCAAGTCTCGCTCGATCAATTGATTCAGTTTCGTCTACGCCCATTTTTTGATACAATTTTGCAACACAAGAAATTCTTTGTTCTTCTATATCTACTAAACGTGTTGCCACAACAGGATCGTATTTAGCCCAAGCATAAATACCATTCTCAATTTTTTTATCTCGATTAAAACTAATCTGTAATAGCTGTTCTAAAGAGGCATCCTGTTGCTCCATACTTTGAACAATCAGCTTTGTTGCATGCACTTCCCAAAAGTCGAGCATAGAATCTAAAAGCTCTTGATGGTCACGAAAATAGTGATAGAAGCTTCCTTTGCTTATTTTTAGCAATCGAGCAAGTGCTTCAATGCGAACTTTATGTATACCTTCATTAGCTAATTGTTGTAATCCTACTTTTATCCAGTCTTCCCTCGTTAATTGCATATTATCTCTCCAATAAAATACGGTAGCGTATGTTTTACGTTAGATTACTACTATTCTCATTTTTTGTCAATTATTCATTCTGTTTAACTTTAATGTTGTTAATCGTAATATTGATCGTCATCACCCTTGATAAAATACAAGCACATACTAAATCAAATAGATTTTCTGTTTTGCCCAGTAAAATATCTTACTCTGCAAATTTCAAGAAAATTTGGATGGTCCACAGCCTAAAACCCTTGAATAAGCAGTTAGACCACTAAATTTTCCTGTATATTATTTTAAGTCATATTAGATTCACATGTATAAGGGATATATCAATGATTTTGTTGGTCAAGTATACAAACAATATAACATTCATGTAATAGAATATACTATATTACACGAAAGGAGATAGCGATATTTGGAATTAAAAAAATTTATTGATCCCCTTCCGATTCCCTCTGCAATAAAACCTATAGGAACATATAAAGGTAAGCCGTTTTATGATGTACGTATGATTGAAACGCTACACAAGTTTCATAGTGATTTACCAAAGACGAAAGTATGGGGTTATAATGGAATGGTACCTGGTCCAACGTTTGAGGTAAAAAAAGATCATCCTGTATATGTGAGATGGTCAAACGATTTACCTAAAAAACACTTCTTACCTGTTGATACAACTGTTCACGGGGCGCATGATAACCCAGAAGTACGAACTGTTGTACATTTACATGGAAGCCCAAGTGAACCAGATAGCGATGGTCATCCTGAAGCATGGTTTACGAAAAACTTTCAACAAACAGGACCTAGTTTCGTAAAAGAGATTTATCATTATACGAATCGAGAACGAGCAACCACCCTTTGGTATCATGATCATGCACTTGGGATTACTCGTTTAAATGTATATGCGGGTCTTGCAGGACTTTACTTGATTCGTGATAAAGAAGAAAAATCACTACCTCTTCCTAAGGGGAAATACGAAATACCTCTTATCGTTCAAGATAAATCCTTTAATCCGGATGGTTCCCTATTTTATCCTGCTCAACCAGAAGACCCACCACCAGGTTTACCATACCCTTCTATTGTTCCTCTATTTTTAGGAAATACAATTACAGTTAACGAGAAAGTATGGCCATTTTTAAAAGTTGAGCCCCGCAAATATAGATTTCGTTTATTAAACGCTTCTAATACTCGCACATACAAGTTCCAATTAAGTGACCTTAGCTCATTCTTTTTAATAGGAACTGATGGAGGCCTTCTTAAACGGCCGATTAAAGTACAAAGTTTAGATGTTTCACCAGCAGAGCGTATTGACATTATTATTGATTTTTCAAGGTTTGAAGGAAAAAAAGTAGTTTTACAAAATGGAATTGATTTAGATAATCCAACTGGTGAGATAATGGAGTTCCAAGTAACGAAACCATTATCCTGCCCAGATAAAAGTAAAATCCCATGCAAATTAAGTAACATTGACTTTATTCCCGTAGAAAAAGTAAAGAAAGTAAGACGATTAACATTAAATGACTCAGAGGATGAATTTGGACGTCTCATGCTTTTATTAGATAATAAAGAATGGGACGATCCAGTGACAGAAACACCTTTATTAAATTCTGTTGAAATATGGGAGTTAGTAAATTTGACCGTTGGGATTCATCCTATTCATATACATCTAGTTAATTTTCAAGTTCTTGATCGTCATGATTTGAATGGAAACTTATTAAATCCTCTCCCAGCTGATTTCGGATTAAAAGATACCGTTCTAGTAGCAGGTGAACAAACCGTCCGAATCATAATGAAGTTTGAGCCCTATTCTGGAGATTATGTATGGCACTGTCATCGTTTAGAGCATGAAGACCATGATATGATGAGACCGTTAAAAATCATACCTTCCAATCTTAATAGACACAAATTAAATTAATAGATACAGTAGCTAACACGAAAGTCCCTTCAGAATTACTGAAGGGACTTTTACATATTTGCGAAAAATACCTTTATGTACAGGAGGCGTTTTTCAGTCTACAACTATTTTTTAAGATTGCATTGCTCTAATAGCTTTTCAAACATCTCTAAAGTAACTGGCTGTGCCGTGGTAGTTAGTTGATACCCAATACGTCCGTTCGTTTCTACAGTTGCTTGTTGTAAATTCTTGATTTCATGTATACCTTTTTCTCTCAGATGCATAAATAATTGTTGTTCTGACATTTTCGCGCGTAATAAATTCTTTTTTAAAATTTCTCCGTTTTCTATAACAATAATGCTATTTCCATTTAGAAACTTTTCTACTTTTCGTGATTTCAATTCAAAAAAATGAATAATAAGTAAAATACCCGCAAAAATAAACGCAGCAAAAATAGATGGGCCTACGTTCCTACTTAATATAGGTTCTACAATAATACGTCCTATAGAAACCACAATAATAATTTCAGCTCTCGTCATTTGGCTAACAGATTTACTACCTGTCAATTTTAAAACAACAATTCCAGTGAGGATTAAAATAATGCTTTCAAAAAGTATATTCATTACAGCCCAATCCTTTAATAGTGAATGTTACTAGTATTCCCATTAAAGGATTTTTATGATATTTTAAAGTATCCATTCTCTTTACGTGCCTTATTCTTTGAGGCACCTCTCTCCCAGCTAGTAATGGTAAAGCATCAACTTACTTCATTGCTTCTACTTGTGATTCGTTACGAATCATTGCATACACAGTATGACCTTCTGAAAACATTCCAAAGTCATTACAAGAAGACATTAAGAGCGATGTCGTCATTGACTTAGATACGGACTATATTTATATCCCTAATAGATAACAATAACCTAATAAACTAAAATGGTTTAATGTAACTTACGATTCAGACAAGAATTTAATAAAATAAGTAATTGCCCAAATAGAAGTCGCGAATTGAGTGACAAAATATATTGTCCATTCGAAAGAAGTCAGTTTTCTCTCTCGTTTAATCTTCTTTAAGTATCTGTAAAATATTAATGTACTCAAAAACATAAGTAATAAAGAGAATTGTTGTAAATCATCGACTATACGTACCGCCATAGACTCCATCACCCTCCTATACAAAATATAGACTATACTTTAAGGATATCATTTTTTTGGTAATGATTCCCTATATATTTAATGAAGTTAAAAAATGTTTTATGCGATATAAGTGTAAAGATAATAAAGTTGTTTCTGTAGTGCTTAAGGAAATGACTGCACCATTTTAATGGATTACATGCTACTGAATTAAGTCTATAATTTATAGTTATAAGATGAATAATAATGAATAAGGAGAATAATTAATATATAATTTAAGAAGAACCAATGTACCTTTGAATTAAACGTGAGTTCTCTTATAGAAACTTTGAAAGTTGTTTGGGGACATTGGTTTATTAATTTTACTAGATGCGATATTATAAAATTGTGCAGTGACCTTTAGGTGATTCCGACCATTGACTGGACTGGGGCTATTGTTCATAGACCTCTAATATTGATGTGAGGCACTCCATTCAATTAGAAAGATGGCACTGCACATTAAATTAAATATAAAACAACGGATTACCTGTCAATTTCGACAGGTTTTTTTATTATTTCAAAAGGAATATTATGGATAACGTCGAATACTCCTGTTTAATAGACTATATAGAGAGAGTTTAAAATAAATATAGTGAATAGTGTGCAGTTGAAACTCTAAAAGTGTATGGAGCTAGTGAGTCTAGACTCTTTTGTTAAATCTGAGATTAAATATCTGGCGATATAATCCTAACATGCTACATTGGGCCTAAGCTCTAACAGAAACTTGGATGGTCAGATATAGTCATACTGCTTACTGTTCGGAGAGGAAATCATGGAAAATACGATTACTCCCTTTAGTTATGGGAATCATTCGGATGATAAAGGTCAAGATATTCGTAAGTTTTATCAGTTTTATGTTGGTATAGATATTGGAGCTAGCTTTCATGTAGCTTCGTGTATTAAATTTGATGCTTTTTTAGACCCTAAAGGAATTGCCTGGAAACGAACAAAAACGATGAAATTTAATTCTGATAGCGCAGGAATCGCAGAATTTTTAAAGGCTTTAAAACAAATAGAAGAACAATTTAATATCACCAGGGATGATTTCCTAATCCTTCTAGAACCTACTGGTGGACATTATTCCTATTTAGTTCAGCAAGTGTTATTGAATGAAGAATATCAACTCTTTCAAGTAGAGAATAAAGCAGTTGGTGAATTTCGTAAGAATAATTTAGGTATCTCAGAGAAATCCGATTCAATGGATGCCAAAGTAATGTCCTATATGGGATGGCATAAACAGCTCCATCCCCATATGCAGGGAGTTACTTTAATAAAACCTCAAACTGTCTTACAATCCCTATTTCGAACGGTCATGCGAGATCGATGGTATTTAAACGTTCAGTTAACTCGAAGAAAAAATCAAGTTCAACAATTATTAAAAGTAACACATCCAGACTTAAATAAAGCATTTAAAAAATTGGGTACTTCTTCGGTAATGAAATTAGTATTAGAATATCCTACGGGTCTTCACATGAAAAAATCATCGGAAGATGAACTGTATAAGGCAATTTCTAAAGCTGGAGCTAAGAATGTAGCGAAAAAGGCTGCTAAAACACTATCTGAAATTATGCCCCATACAGTAGCTGTACCTGTGGAGCATTTAGTTGGAAGGCAAAGATGGGTTATAGAAGAAGCCTTACGGCTTGAGGAAAGTATTAAACTTATTGATATGGAAATTCATAATCTCCTTTGGGGGAATTCTGAAAAAGGGATTGATTCACATCCATATACAGATTTACTCCTTTCATTCCCTTTTGTAAGTGAAAATATAGCTTGTACGTTAATCGGTGTAATAGGTGATGTAGATCGATTTAATACATATAAAGAGTTTAAGAAATACCTTGGTGTTTCAGCTGAAAATTCGCAATCTGGGACTTCTGTACGCTCGACAAAACAGACATATAGTGGTGTTCGTGATGCACGTCGAGTACTTTATCAGATGTCCATGATGATGTTAGCAAATGGAAAACGAAAACCTACGGTTTTTAAAGCATATTATGATCGTAAAGTGGAAGAAGGAATGATAAAGAAAAAGGCAATCGGTCACCTTTGTGGTAAAATTGCAAATTTAATCTATACGGTATTAAAAAGTAGCCAGAAATATGATCCTAAAATACATGCGGCGGCTTGTGGGATTGATTGGGATGAAGTATATGAATTAGAAGAAAAGCAAGGTCCTGTATTATTGAATTAATGCAGCAGACTAATTTAAGAAGACTTAAATTAGTTTTAAGGGTGGTTAATGTTATGGAACAATATTCTCTCGTTTTGTATGGAAAAGAAGAACTTAAATGGACACGACATATTCTACCTCCTCTAAAAAAAGATGAAGTCTTAATAAAAACTATTGCAGGAGCGATTAGTATTGGAGCAGAATTGCCACAGTATATGGAAAGTGATTTTACTGAAAAATCACCAAATTACCCTAAAGAAACGGGATACGAAAGCTACGGTGAAATCATAGGGATAGGAAATGAAGTGAAGTCTTTTAAAAATGGGGACAGAGTAGTAGCATTTTATGGGCATAAGGATTATGGAGTAATTAAAGCGCATAAAGCTATACCTGTTCCAAAAGGTATAAACCATTCTGATGCCTTACTAACCATTCTGTCCTGCGACTCAGCAAAAGGTGTTCTAAAACTCAGTCCAAAAGAAACTGATAAAGTATTGGTTACAGGTATGGGAACTATGGGACTTTTAACTTTTTATTTTTTAAAGGAATATATGAAAGTTCATCATATTGATGTATTAGAACCAAATGCATCAAGGGGTGAATTAGCTAAACTTTTAGGAGCAAACAATGTTTTTAATGATGAGTCTGAATGTCCAAGAAATTTCTATAAATATGGTTTAGAGTGTTCAGCACGCAATGATGCTTTTAAATTACTTCAGAAATCACTGTTGGTAAACGGTGAAATTTGTATACTATCGGACGGAAATAAAGAACAGTTTGAATTACAATCAGAGTTTTATGAGAAAGAATTAAAAATCGTAGGTTCAAGTGACGGTTGGGATTACAAAAAACACTCGGAATGGTATTTTGAGAACATAAAACGGAAAGGTTCCCAATTACATAAAATATTTGAGTTGAAAATATCGAAACAAGAACTGATTCAATGCTTTGAAGATTTAAGCAAAAGGAAAATTAACCCATTAAAAATCTTAGTAAAGTATTAGATAGAAATATCAACATGATCTTCTTCTTTAAGTAATGGGTGCTTTTCTCGAATAAGCAACATTAGTTTATTCATTTCCCCTAAGTCCATTAAAATGCCCAAAATCCCTGTTTTTGATCGAAATCAGGGATTTTGTCTATGTTTGGTGATTATAGTTTATTTCCAAAGCACTACACTACATTTAATTTTGTTCTTAGAAATACATTAATCGCCTACTCATAAATTTGATGGGCGATTATTATTTTTGTTTAATAATTGCTTTATTTCAATCACGACATTAATAATAGGTTTTGGTCTAAATGATTCTTGCAAGGAATCTCCTAATCTTGGACTTACTGATTTGGAAAAATAAAATTATTATGATCATCTCAATTACCATTATTTTGGAGAACAATGTGCTATTATATATTCGTAATCAATGAAATAATAAGAAAGAAGGGGCTGTTGTGGAAACAAAGATTATAGAAACAGAGAAGAAAATTGATTCAAAATCCCTTTTGGCTTTGGGATTATTAATTATTTCCGGGATTGTATATCAACTTTTCGCAGTGTTAGGAGATAATATACCTGAAGTATTGGGAATGATTCTTGAAGCTTTATGGAATCTTGTATTATGTGGAATTATAGGATACTATTTTTTAGGAAAAATATCATTAGAGCAATTTAAACATTTTAATATTAAGACATTACTTTGGGGTTTGCCTTTAACAATTATCGTCGGTATGGCTTCCAACTTAATATTCAGTTACATTTTTGAACCTGCAACTAAAAATTCCGTTGCTGAAGTAATAAGTATTTCTATGATTTTATTCCGTGTACCCTTTATGTTAATGGGTGAAGAGTTGATTTGCACTAATATAATTATCGCATTACAAAAATTAGGATTAAAATTTGGCACGGCATCATTAATATGTAGTTTGTTGTTCGCTTTGTGGCATATTCCAGCTTATGGTTTTGTGCCAATGCAGTTATTAATAACTATAATCCCAATTAGATTAGCACTAAATTATATATGGAAAAATTCAAAAAGTATTTGGGTAAGTTGGATTTGTCACTTTATTTTTGACTGTATTTCATTTGTACCAATGCTTTTTAAATAACCATTTTATTTTTAAAAGGACTTTATTATTTGCGTATTGTATAAAGAACAAGAGCACTCAGCTATTGAGTGCTCTAAAAACATTAATTTTGATTCAAAACATTCTCCTCAAAATATCCCCCCCAATCTGGGCGTCTTCCATCCATATCTGTAAATCCATACTCTCTTCCTAATTCCCATGAACTTAACGCTCGTCCCGTTTTTTCATGAACATTTGGATCACTTGCTAAAGCTGCTACTGCTCTTCCAACAAAGAAAGGAGTTTCTGATGCGATAAAATGAGGGTCTTGTTTAGCTCCTTCTCGCCAATTCTCCTCTGTTACACCAAATATATCTAACATCGCTTCTGAACGAAGGAATCCTGGACTAACTGCGACAGCTGTAATATTGTGTTGTTCTAAATCTTTCGCCATAGCTTCTGCTAAATGAATTGTTGAGACTTTTGCTAAACTATAGTACAAATTACCTCGATATTGATAATCGACTCCATCTGTAATTTCAATTACAAGTCCCTTTTTATTTTTCACCATTAATGGTACACCGTAATGACTTGTCATTATATGAGAATATACAGCTCATTGTTGCATAAGTAGTCCGTTATGTAAGTTGTGTTCCCAGAAAGGTTTCTCCCATTCCGTTAAAGGATCGCCGCCCCAAACATCGTTTACTAAAATATCAAGCTGTCCATTTTGTTCGTCTTGAATCTTTGTAAATAATGCTTTAATATCTCCTTCTACCGTATGATCAACACGAACTGCGATTCCTTTTCCGCCTTGCTTTGTAACAAGCTCTGCCGTTTCTTCAATCGTTTCAGTTCTTCCCATACAGGATAAATTCCCTTTTGTACTTCTTCCTGTTACATATACAGTTGCACCGGCTTCACCAAGCATCATCGCAATACCTCTTCCGGCGCCTCGTGTTGCTCCGGCCACAACCGCAACTTTACCCTGTAATGGTTTCATATCATTCTCCTTCATTTTTATCACTAAGTTTAATTATTTTTGGTATATGCTCACTATCATATTCTTTCGTATAGATTTCTCCATCAGGAGTAACAAATTGTAACGTAATTTTACCACACACGCCATTAATAATTTCAAATTCACCTTGTAGATTTGAAATAGCACGCTCTTTACTTTTAATGGAATCTTCATAAATTTTCACATTAGATATAGGTTCGTTGTTATGATCCACTATAACACCTCTCGAATACATAGCAACTGCTATACATTTGTCACTTTCTTTACTATTGATAATAATTACAAGTGATCCAATAACTATAGTAATACATACAAACAAGGCTATTATTTTTCGTTTCATAACAAACCTCCTTATACGTATTATTCTTTTTTAAATTGAAAATCTAGACGTCCCAATTGTTTTACTTCCTCAATTACTTTGCGAATACCTTCTTCAATCTTATCTTCCTTTACATTCGATACGTTTAACTTCAACAACCTTTCTTTATGAAAATCATTTAAATAATTTCTATCAATAGAATCAATACTTATTTGATTTTCACTTAATTTTTTTATAAGTATTTCCGTCACTATGTTTTTCTGCATTTCTAAACAAGTGTGTATTCCCAATGTATTTTGCTTATTATATGTAAACAAAGATGGGTTTTCATTTTGCACTTTTTCTAATGTTTCTGCTAGTTTTATTGATCTATTGTAGTACGAAGCTTTAATTTTATGTTTATGCCGATCAAACATTCCGCTCTTTATATAAATTTCTAAAGCAGCTTGAGAAATCATCGGACTATCAATATCTAATATCTTTTTATATTTATGGAAATCATTTGCGATGGATGGCGGAATGACTGCAACTCCAACTCGTAAACCTGGAAAAATAATCTTTGAGTAACTTTTCAAATATATAACATGGTTACAATTATCTTGACTGTAAAAAGGATCTACTTTTGAATCAGTCTCTAAATCTGCTAAATAGTCATCTTCCACTATAAATACATTATATTTCTTCGCAAGTTTAATAATCTTTTCTCTCTCTTTTTTAGAATACGACGTTCCAAGTGGATGGTGAAACCTTGGAGTTGTATAAAAAAATTTAATTTTTTCTGTTTTGAATACCCTCTCTAGTTCATTTAAATCTATCCCTTCATGCGTACGCTTAATTCCGATTACAGGAATGTTATTTATTTCTACATATTCAATATATAAATGGTAACTTGGTTGTTCAATTAGTATTGTGCTATGTCCATTTGGAAATGGTATAGAAGTTAATATAGCAAGTGCTTGCTGGACACCTGACGTTATAAATATGTTTTCTTCATTAGTGAAAACTTGATAGTTTGCTAATTGTTTTTGCACAACCGAAATTAAAGATGGTAACCCTTTCGGTGTTCCGTATATAAACAAATCATTCTTATATGTATCAATCGCTTTATTAATGCAATGCTGAAAATCTAAGTATGGAAAAACATCGGGATCTGGTGCTGAAGAAGCAAAATCAATCATCTCGTTATTTTCTATGTAACTCCCAGATTTCTTAACAACATAGTATCCACTTTGAGGTACAGAATAAATAATATGACGCTTTTCCAATTCATGCAGCGCTCGTATTACAGTCGCCTTATTACATTCATATTGTGTAACAAGCGACCGTATAGACGGTAATTTCTTTCCTTCTTTTATCTCACCATTTTGAATCATACTTTCTAAGTCGGTCAAAACATGTAAATATTTATACATCATTACACCTCCTATTTTTTTGTACCGGTACAGTTTGTATTTGTTCACATTGTAGCACTAGATCAGAAGGATTACTATGTACGTATACTGGCCAGTAAGAAATCAACTACTATGAGGTGGAATTATGACAAATACAACAAAAGCATATATATCAGCATTACTCTATTCATTTATTATTGGGTTTTCATTTATGTTTGTGAAACTAGCACTAACCATTACGAGTCCTCTTGATACTCTGGCTCACCGTTTTACAGTTGCCTTCATAGCAGCAACCATTCCGGTTATTTTCGGTTTTGTAAAGTTAAATATATCATTTAAAAACATACTTACACTTTTACCACTCGCAATATTTTATCCAGCATTGTTCTTTGCTTTCCAAGCATTTAGCTTAGTATATACAAGTTCATCTGAAGCTGGAATTATACAAGCAACGATCCCTATATTTACGATGATACTAGCTTCCTATTTTTTAAAAGAATATACGAATACATGGCAAAAAACATCAGTATGTATTTCTGTCATAGGTGTCATTTATATATTTGTTATGAATGGTATAGGGGCTCATGAAACGAGCTTTATCGGTGTTATTCTCATTTTATTATCGGCATTATCATCTGCTTGCTACAATGTATTAACTCGAAAAATGACAAAGAAATTCAAGCTGATGGATTTAACATACACAATGACAGCAATCGGTTTTATTAGTTTTAATTTCATCGCAATCATTGACCATATGAACAAAGGTACAATAACTGTATACTTTAAGCCATTTACGAATGGAACATTCCTTATCTCCATTTTATATTTAGGATTACTATCTTCCTTACTGACAGCATTATTATTAAACTATTCATTATCTTATATTGAAGCAGCCAAAATAAGTGTTTTTAGCAACTTATCTACACTTATTACCATTATCACAGGCGTTGTATTCTTACACGAGCAAATTGCCTACTATCATATTGTCGGTACACTTATGATTGTTCTTGGAGTAATAGGCACAAATTTTCTAGAAAAAAAAGGAATCATAGCGAAAAAGAAGAATACCTCCTTGAGTAAATAAAAAGTGAGGGGTAAATAATGCAGAACTCTAATACGATCGATATCCGTAATATACATGAGCTAGAGAACGAATTATCTACTTTATTAAGTAAACCCATTTCTTCAGGAGAAAATTTAGAAAATTGGCTGAAAATACAGTCGAAATTAATATGGGAAATCGAAGAACAATTGAGATCACACTATATTGACTTTCAATGTAATACAGATAACAAAGAAATAAAAGATACGTTTGAATATGATCAACAATATGTAAGGCCTCTTTTGAAACGTTATCAAAATTCCTTTGATAATAAATATTTAGAGTCACCATTTCGAATGCAACTTGATCCAAAAACTTATAGCTTACTAGATAAAAAAATAAAAAATGCGCAAACATTATTTTGTGAAAAGAACATTGATTTAGAAATAAAAGAAGACAAATTAGTAACCGAGTACTTCGAAATTACAGGCAGTTTGACTGCACTATGGGATGGCGAAGAAAAAACAATTACTGAACTACAGTCTTACTTACAAAATCCGAATCGTGATATACGAAAAAAAGCAAAAACGCTCATTTCTGAAAAATTTTTATCTGTTGAAAATAATTTACAACATATTTTAAATGAATTAATTGCAATCCGTCACCAAAAGGCAAAAAACATTCAATTAGATAATTATCGTGATTATATGTTTAAAAAACATGAACGTTTTGATTATACGGCTGATGATTGCTATGAACTTGCAGAATCCGTTCGTAAATACGTTGTGCCACTTATTGATAATATATTTAATGAGAAAAAAGCTGAACTTCAAGTAGATACACTTCGTCCGTGGGATCTAAAAGCAGCCGCACCAAATCAAAAAGTATTAAAACCCATTGAAGACGAGAGTGATTTAATCGAAAAAAGTTCTCATATTTTACAAAAACTAGACCCAGAATTTTCTGCATTATTGAGCCGTATGCATAAAAATGATTGCTTAGATTTAGAAAGTCGTAAAGGAAAAGCACCTGGAGGATTTTGCGAACACTTACCTGCTTCTCAATTATCTTTTATTTTTATGAATCTCAATCATACACATTATGATGTTACTACTTTCCTCCATGAAATGGGCCATAGTATTCATAATGAATGTATGAAGCAGCTAAAGCTACAAAAATATTTAGAAATCCCTTCAGAATCAGCTGAGCTAGCCAGCATGACAATGGAATTGTTTTCGATGGAGTATTGGGATACATTTTATGAGAATACAGAAGAATTTATAAAAGCAAAATTAGATTTCTTTAAAGATATTGTTAAGTATTTACCACAAATGCTTATCGTTGATCAATTCCAACATTGGATGTATGAAAATCCAAATCATACTGCTAAAGAAAGAAATGAAAAATATTTAGAATTACATAACACTTACCAATCGAATGTGGTAAATATTGAAGGTTATGAAAACTGGATAGCAACTGGCTGGTTACCTGTACTACACATATTCGAAATACCATTCTATTATATCGAATATGCAATCGCGCAACTTGGTGCATTGCAAATGTATAAACAATATAAAGAGAATCCTAAACAAACACTACAAAATTACAAAAAAGCATTATCTCTAGGTAGCTCTGAATCATTACCAGAGGTATATGAAGCAGCTGGAATTCGTTTTGATTTTTCTAGTGAGACAATAAAAGAATTAATGGCATTTGTAGAAGAGGAATTAAATTTACTTGAACAAATATAAGTAAAAAAGATGCACCTATACTTTTAGGTGCATCTTTTTTACTGTATTCTCTTCTAATTAGTTTCAATTTTCATCTCGCTTTATTAATAAGCTCTATATATTGTAGGTCCCCATATCCTATTGTTGGAAAAAGATTAAACAACCTTTTTAGTAACTCTTGTGTTGGTAAATCTTTATTTTTGGAGATATACTTTACTACTACATTATTTTCTTTTAGCATCTCTAAATATAAATCTATCGCCTGATATATTACAGGTAGTATCTCATGAGATGGCTTTTTATGATTTACTAGAACTTCATTGTAAACAGAAAAATAGTTCCCTAATTCAAGTTCAATTTGACTTACTTTAAATTCATCCTCTCTGAAGCTATTTAAGTATACTTTTCCCTTATAATCAGACTGTTCAAGGTAAGAAAGTACGGTAAGTAGATTCATTTGGCAAAACATATCCTCACCAAACCATAAAACGATACATTTATACTCTTTTTTAAAAAGATTCTCTAAAGGATGAATAACCTTTTTCATATAATTTTCTACAGTACCTTGATGTCCTTCTGCCCTTGTTTTAATAAACTCATCATCAAAAATCTGTGCAGTAGTCGCATTTACACACATAGCTTCATTAAATGGAGCGTAATCAGACTCTCCCATTAGTCTTTCACTTTTAAATTCTTCATACATAAATTGACCATTTAATATGTTTAGTACATCTTTATCAAACAGCTCACTCTTCGCATTTCGTAACTGATTAACTTCAATTTTTCTAGAAAAATTCATTCTATCCCACTCCTTTCCATCATTGATTGAGAGTTTAATAAATGATTGAACCGGTATTTTGTTAAGTTGGAATTTTCCTGGGGTTATACCAAAAACAGTTTTAAATGCTCTACTATAAGCCTCTTGCGAAGAGTAATCGTAATCAAATGCGATATCAATTATCTTTCTATCATTCGTCAAATCTTCCGTTGATAAATACAATCTTCTAAGAAGAATATATCGTCTAATACTTATCCCTGTTATTTGATGAAATTTAAACGAACAGAAGTAAGGAGAATACCCCATATAATCAGATAATTCATCTAATGAAAACTCCTTTTTTAAATTGCCCTCAATCCATTCAATCATTAGCTGTATATGTTCATTCATTTATATCCCTCCTCACTAAATATTATAAGAAGTATCCACTTCTTTCTTTTGATATTTCTTGTGGTTTATAACATTAACCACCCTCTAGAACCTTTAAATATCATATGTAATTACTCATTTCATATTTTTTCAGCTATCTTATTTTGTCATACATTTACTTAACTTTCCAATAAAGTGAAACTTTAATCAGTGGGGAGTTTGATCCTCCCCACTGATTATTATCCCATACTAATCGGACTTTTACGGGATAAATCTTTTTTAAAGGATTCTACCAAATAAAACACGAAATTTGTAAGTTAAGGAACTAGTAGTTTTGTGAGTGGAAAATTTATGTTTGGAAAGAAAGTTAAAATGAATAATATAGAAAAAGAGATACTTAAACTAATTAATAAACTATATCCATTGGATTTTATTGAAATGAAACCAATAACAAATGAAATGTATCAATGTCTCACAGCACAAGGTACTTACTTCTTTAGAATTACAAACTATAAAACATATGAAGAGCAATTAGAAGAAGTTACATATACGAACTTTTTATATCAAAAGGGCTTAGGAGTCCCTCCCATAATACCTTCTTTAAAGGGGAATTTAGTAGAGAAAATAACATTAGACAAAGAAGTTTTTGCTGTATTATATAAAGCTGCTCCTGGTATACATTTACCAAGAAACGAATGGAATTCTAATGTATTTAAAAAGCTTGGTCAACAAATTGGTAAATTACATCGTGCATCTAAAAATTTTGAAAGTATTGAACCAGTAAAACATATAAACGACTGGTATGAAAATGAAGAGTATAATTTTCTTAACTATATCCCAAAAGAAGAGACTACTATAAGAGAAATTGCATCTGACGTTTTAACTTCTATAAAGGATCTGCCAAAGTCCACTTCAAATTACGGCTTAATTCATGGGGATTTATGGTTAGAAAACATATTAGTGGACAATGATTTAAATTTAACAATGATTGATTTTCAAGACTGTGAAAAACATTTTTACATATTCGATTTAGCTGTTCCAGTCTATAGCGCGATAGAATATTCTTTCGTTGGGAATGGCAACATAGTCGACTATGAGAATTCTATTACAAAAGCAATAATCGACGGATACCAGGAGGAAAATGATCTACCTAAAGAAATGATAGAGCAGCTTCCATTGTTTATTAAATTAAAGGAGATATTCGAATATAGTTTAATGCATATGTATTGGAATAAAGAAGAGTTAACTGAGGAACAAGTACGGATAATGAACCTTTATAGAATAAAGATTGAAAAAAGCCATTCTTTAAACACAGTTGGTTTCCTATGAAGTACACCCAATTGTTACATTCAGTTTAACAATTGGGTGTACTTTTCTATAGATAAGTTTTCTTCAAAAGACAACATACAAGGAGCGAAACGATATTTAATCGTACAGTGGCACCTATTTTTCAATCCATTCAACGGATTTATCTAGCTTAATACCATCCTCGATATTACTTTCTTCCAAAGTATTTGCCCTAGCTTGAATACAAATAAAATAGAGAGGTTCACTTGAATTGTTACGCCAAATTCTTTCCCCCTTTTGTGCCACCCTTATGACAGTACCCTCTTTGATTTCAAGGATTTCATCATCAATCTTGAATTCCCCTTGTCCTTTGACGAAGATATACAGCTCTTCATTTTCTCTATGCTTATGATAAAAGGGCATCGAAATGCCTGGAGGGAAAACATTTAGTGAAACTTCCATCCCTGTACATTGTAGGTCATCTTTAAGAAATACCTTTCCAGGAGCTTTAAATGGATTTCCATTTTTATATTGAAGCAGATTCTCCCACTTTCCTACTTGAACAGCACTAAAATTTTTACCTTCCATTGTTGAATTAACAAATTGACTCATTTATATTCTCCTCTCATATTTATTTTCCATAATTTCACTTTTTATTCTCTAATAAATGAATAAATCCTCTCACAAGAAGAAACCGAATAGTCTCTTTTTTACGGTAAAAAAACGGCTCAATTAGCCATAATATTTTATTAAGAAGTTTATTAGTAAAGATTGTTTTTTTACATATTTATTTATCTCTACATTTATTTTATTTAGAATTTCTAAAAAACGAAGCAATCCAATTTTTATTAATTAATATTTATTTAAAATTGTAAATTAAGGCCTCAGCAGCTTCCATCACAATCTCACTTAAAGTTAGTTGAGCATGTGGTGTTAATGCAATATCTTCAACTGTCATGCCTGATTCGATTGCTAAACCCACTTCGGCAATTACTTCTGATGCACCATTGCCCACGATTTGAGCACCTACTATTACGCCATCTTCTCTACGCACCAAAAGCCTCAAGAACCCTTTACCTTCATTTGATACAAGTGCACGACCGTTTGCTGAAAATGGCGATTGAACCACTTTTACTTCCATGCCTTCTGCCTTTGCTCGCTCTTCTGTATAACCGACCGTTGCTAATTCAGGGTTTGTGAAGCAAACTGCTGGAATTGCCAAGTAATCAACAGATGATAGTTCACCAGAGATAGCTTCGGCAGCTACTTTTCCTTCGTAAAATGCTTTATGTGCAAGCTGTGGACCAGCAATGGTATCTCCTATAGCAAAAATATTCGGAAGGTTAGTACGGCATTGTTGATCAACTTTTAATAAACCGCGGTCAGAAAACTCAATACCGATTTTTTCAAAACCCATATTTTCAGTATTAGGACGACGGCCAACCGTTACTAATACGTAATCAGCGCCAACTTTCTTTTCTTCACCATCAATTTCGTAGGTAACAATTACACCATTTTCAACTTCTTCAACACCTTTAGCGGATGCATCTACTATTACTGTAACACCTTTGTTTATAAGGTCTTCTTTCACAATTTGAGTCATTTGTTTATCGAAGCCAGTTAAAATATCTTTACCTCCTTCAATAATTGTTACTATAGAACCGAGGGAAGCGTAAGCAGAGCCCAATTCAGTACCAATGTAACCACCACCGATTACAACCAATTTACTTGGAACTTCAGTTAAACTAAGTACACCTGTAGAGTTAATCACACGTTTTGTAAATTTAAATGTTGGAATTTCAACTGGGCGTGATCCAGTAGCTATAATTGCATTTTTAAATGTATATGTTTGAGCTGCATCTTTATTGGTTACTCGTATAGTGTTAGCATCCATGAAATAAGCTTCACCTTTTATCACTTCTACTTTATTGCTTTTTAATAACCCTTCTACACCACCTACTAATTTCTTTACAACGTTGTTTTTAAATTCTTGTACTTTTGCAAAATCAACATTTACACCAGAAGAAAAAATACCCATATCTTCTGAATGCTTTGTTTCCTCAAAGCGATGACCTACAGAAATAAGTGCCTTAGATGGAATACAGCCAACGTTAGCACATACGCCACCAAGATTCTCTCTTTCTATAATTGCCACTTGTTGCCCTAATTGTGAAGCTCTTATTGCAGCAACATATCCTCCAGGGCCAGATCCAATTACGATTGTTTCAAATTCTCTCATATCCCTTTTCACACTCCTCCAAAAATTAGAAACAGGTAGGCCGAAATCGTTCATATTCTACACATTTTTCAATTTACTATTTTGTATTAGTACCATTCTTCTCTCATCCGTTTTTTCATAGTTCCATTATGGAATTTCTATTAAGTGATCACCCCCTCAAAAAAGAAACCGAACAGTCTCTTTTTAGCAGTAAAAATTACGGCTTAGTTGGCCGTAATTTGTTTTTCCAATTCATCTAAAAGTCGTGACGATACTGTATCAATATAAACTGTATCTTGGTATAAGCGTGACAAGGCAAGTGCTCCTTCAAGAGAAGAAATCCAGATGATAGCAATCTGCTTTGCTTGAGTATCTGGTTTTAACTCTCCTTGCTCAATTCCATACGTAATAATCTTTTCAATTATTCCAAGTAATTGATTCATCGCTATCTGTGCTTGTAATGCCATGAGAGGATGGGAATCATCAGCTTCTAACGTTACGTTCATGATTGGACACCCTCCAGGAAGAGGATCATTATTAATGAGAGATGTAAAAACTGAAATAAAAGTTTTTAACTTATCCAACGTATTGGATGCTTTTTTTATCTCTTCGACATAACGCACTCCCATTTGTGAAGTTGCGTGCTGAAAGGCTTGAACAGCCAAGTCATCTTTATTTTTAAAGTGACGATAAATACCACCCTTCTCCAGCCCAGTCTCTCGCATAATATCAGAAATTGAAGAACCACTATAGCCCTTTACATTAAACAGAGCAGAGGAACGATCAAGAATCATTCTTTTTGTTAATTCACCTTTACGCATTGTGTCCTCCTAAAAGAAAACGTTTGGTCTCTTTTAAGTATATGACAAATCGAAATGAATTAGCAAGAAAAATAATGGAGAGAATCAATGAGTAAAAAAATAAATGATTCACTATTTTAATAGGGATCAAAATAAATACTTGAAAACATCTTTTATTTACAGAGGTGTACTCTCTGCCAATCTAGCTGCGCTAATAATAGGAGCCCACTGGAAAATTCCCTCTCTTAATAGACCTGTTTTTTTGCAATATATATGTAAATACATTTCAGCTAATTCCACTGAATTCTGTGAATACAATAAGTATGTCCGAAACACATCTGCACGAATATCACCTGAACTAGCATCAACCCAATCTATAATTTTCACATCACCATTACTCATAATTAAATTAAACGGATGTAAATCACCATGACATAATCTAGGTTCAAATGTGATTGAATCTAACTTTTTTAATATATTTCCCTTTTGTTTTTCATCCAGATCATGTACGGAGTTAATTTGACGATAAAGCCTTTCTTCCATCGGTTCTATTTCATCCGAGCTCACAGATATAGCATGAATTTTTTGTTGTATACTTACACAAATACTTATGAAATGCTCCGCTTTACTCAAATTATTAAGCAAAAGCTCACCAACACTTTCTCCTTCTACATATTCCATAATAATAGCTTGTCTGCCTTGTATCTCTGTAACTTCAAATACTTTAGGAACGTGTAAACCACATGAATATGCATACTTTTGTTTTCGTGCTTCGTATAGAGATTCTGTATTAGGGAGGCATTCTTTAAACAATTTCACAACTTTATTATCACAAAGATAAATTTCAGCCGTATTTCCTTTGGCTATTGGATTTCCTAGATTCAATTCATTTCTCTCCTTACAGTAAATTAGAATAACGCTTTATAGTCCTCTATAAATTCAGTGTAATTATACTGAAACCCTTCTTCATGAAAATGAAAAAAACTTACCCCTCCCTATAATTATATAGAAAGTGGTAAGTTTAATTTTCTAGGAATATCGGAATGAAACTCCGGTGTATGCAAAACAGAAAATGAATACCCTTGTTGAATAAACACTACTTCAGTATGTTTACTTTCAAATGGAACACCATTTTTCTTAAAGTTATTTTGGATTTGTTGTAAAAACGCATGATCCGGTGTTCCGAATGAAACATGTACTTTCGGTGGTAAAGCTTTCATCGCGATTGGAATCCACGGTCGCTGCCACCAGGTTGCAACGATATATGCAGTGCCACCTATAACAAAATTGAAAATATCCCCATCTTCCTTCGTTTTCATGTCTAGATTTGATTTCAACCATTCCGTAAATACAGGTACACTTTTAACCGGAAGACCAATTTCCCTTACGTATAAAATGTTTAACGGTGAATGCGGGACTAACACCTCTTCTTTAACATAACTATGTGCAATAATTTCGAGAAGATTTCCATCACCATCTTTAAAGTATAAATTGAATAGACCATTCTCCTCACCAATTGTATGACCATCTTTCCATTTCACAATGAGTAATCCAGACTCTTTAAGCCATTTTGCCGTTTCATGAAACTTTGAATATGGGATCTCAAAAGCGAAATGCGCAGGTGCAATTGGTTCATATACTTCTTGAAAACTAATTGTTGTATACGGTGTTACTTCAAATTGAATATATGATGCGGTTTCTTTTTTTATTGGAAAAGATAATATGTCTTTATAAACTTGTTTTACCCCTTCTATAGAAACCGTTTGTAGTTTTATATCTGATATATGTGTAATCACTTTACATTCCCCCTTGTTTCTTATTATTTATTCTTATTGTATTACACTTATAAATAGATAAAATCAAACCGAAGGGTGGATTTTTCATGTGAAAACTACAACTTTAGTATGAATATGTTATCTCCAATTACTTTTTATTTCCTCTATAACAACTTCTGGTTTATCCCAGTGTAATAAATGTGTAGTATCAGAGATTAATTTTACTTTCGCGCCAGTTTTTAACTTAAAAATTCCCACTGTTTTATCTCTATATTCATCCCATACCTGCGGTAGTGTAGCTCGAAGCAATATAATATTAGATGGTAACTTCTCGTAAATATCTATCGTTTCATCTTTATGCATACCTCTTATTATATTACCAGCTGTTGTACCTCTCGCATGCCAACATACTTCATTATCCATTTCAATCCCTAGGTCTTTTACAGCAATTTCTAATAATGGAGACCACCTAGTATAGGCTTCTTTTTCACTTTTGAAAAATCCATCCCAATTATTAAAAATATATTCTTCAAAATCCTTTTCGTAATACGCGATTTCCTCTTCAAGCGTTTCTTCTTGAAGCCTTTTTGTTTGATATCCTCCATCAATAAGAATGCTTCCTAGTACTTTTTCTGGATTATTTAATAAATAAAATAGTGCTACAAAACTTCCCCACGAATGTGATAAAAAATAGAAATGTTCAATTCTCAGTTCATTTATTATTTCATTTAACCAGTTTGCTAAATTCAACATCTCATAATCTTCCGTTCTTTCAAAGGGCGGTGTTTTACCCTGCCCAGGTGCATCAATGGAGATAAATCTATACTCTTCCTTTAATTCTTCTGCAATTTCTATAAAACTTAAACTCGTACTACCTAACCCATGTAAACAAAAGATAACGGGCTTTTCATTATTTCCCCACTCAGTAATATGTGCGTTTATTTTTTCGTTGTTAATATAGTAACGTTTCAAAATAATTATCCCCTATATTTCAATTTTTAGATTACCACTTAACCTATTTCTATGATTTTTAAGTTTTCCCTGCATTCTTTTCCACAAAAAAAGCTGATTTTCTTTTAAAGAAAATCAGCTTTTACGTTAAAATACACTATGATTTAACAGCAATAATCATAAACCTTTTTGAATTCGTACGAATACCTTTTTCGGAACTATTAGCGTCAATGAACTTTTGTAAAATATTAAAGTCCTCTTTTTTTCTCCAAATCTAGGAATAATAGGCGTATGTTTTAATAAGAAAATAAGATCCTCAGGAGTACTGTAATAATCAGTAACATCATATTCACGTACTTGTACGAGTTCAAATCCTGCACTAATAAGTTCACCCATATAATTATCTTTTAACGTACCATCTCTTTCACCTAAACATTGCCCTCTACCAAATGCTTCTTTAAGATTTAATTTATCATGTTCGCTAACTTGTTGTGTTAAGAAAAAAGCACCTTTTTTCATTACTTTTGCCAATTCAGGTGCTACAAACGGCGCATGACAACTTGAAGTAATATCAAAATGAGCATGCGGAAACGTTAAAAATTCCGAATCCATTTGAAGAAATTCAACATTTTGTACACCTGCTTTATTCAAATTGGAATGTGCTGTTTTGATCATTCCTTTAGAATTATCTATTCCAATCAGTAATGCAGCTGAAGATGCTATTTTTAATATATTCTCTCCTCCACCTGTGCCAACATCAAGTAGAATATCTGATGGTTTACATCTTTCTTGCACTTCGCCATAAAAGTCCCAAGTGTCACCTACAGTTTCACACTTTAGCTTACTAAAGTCCCACCCATTTAATCGTCCCACTTTATCATAAAAACTTTTATACTCTAATTCATTCATGTTATTATTTCCCCTTTGTAAAAATGCATTAACTGTTTAGATGATTCTCGAAATAGACTCATAGTTGATATTATCGTGAAAGGGCCTACGTCTTCTTTTATATCTGCTACGCATTTTTTCAGCCCCGAACAACTAGTTACTTCGAACGATACAGCATTTCATCTATATCACTTCATCTGGAAGACTGCATATATAATAACCTATAACACTATTTAATTATATATTATAAAATGTAAATTATTAAAACGATATGTTTCGACAAACCCCATTTAGTTTACATAATAATATTATAGTTTGTTTTTATCGATATATTCTAAATGTCCTCTTCCCCAACCACACATACTATCCAAAACAATACTGACTGTTTTTCCATGCTCAGTTAAGCTATATTCCACTTTAGGTGGTATTTCTTGATAAATTTCGCGTTTTATTAGTTGATCGTGCTCTAATTCACGAAGCTGCTTCGCTAATGTTCCTTGAGAAATGCCTGGGATTAATCGCTTTAATTCACCAAACCGTTTCGTTCCATCTGTTAGCAAAATAAATAAAATCAATGGCTTCCATTTACCCCCGATTATTTGTAATGTCGCTATTACTCCTTTTAATTTCGGTTCCTCTAAATTCATTTTCCTCACCCCTCCCCTCAAATCATAAATTATAATGAATAATTTTTTATATTATGTATCCATATAACAAGCGATTAGTACGAAATTCGCGACTAAGTACATATAAAGTGCGTACTTTTCAGTAGTCATTTTTTAACGAATAATAAAATTAACACAACTTATTTTAAATCTTATATTAAGGGAGATGTTTAATCATGTCTATTACTGTATTAAAAGATAAACATATCGTTATCATCGGCGGGAGTTCTGGTATTGGATTAGCAACAGCAAAACAAGCACTTGAACAAGGAGCACATGTTATTATTGCAGGGCGCTCGGAAGAAAAATTAAAGGCTGCTCGAGAAATAATAAATAACAACCATCTTCAAACTTATGTATTGGATAATCAAAATAAAGAGCAATTACAAGATTTTTTCAAGAAGGTTGGGAATTTTAATCATTTATTCACACCAGGAGCCTCTTACACACTTGGATCAATAACTGCTACAGATGATATCGCCGAAAGCAGCTTTATCGGAAAGTTTTGGCCACAATATTATGCCGTAAAATATGCAATTCCTTTTCTCTCAAACTCTGGATCTATCGTATTAATGTCCGGTGCATTTAGTCAACGGCCACTTAAAGGAGCGCCTGCTTACGGAGCTTGTAATGGTGCTATTGAAAGCTTAGGGAAAGCTTTAGCTGTTGAATTAGCTCCTATTAGAGTTAACGTTGTTTCTCCTGGAACGATACGAAGAGAGAATGAACAAAATGAGAAAAGACTAGCTGCTTATGAAGATTATAAATCTCTTTCTCTTGTACAGAGACCTGGGTATAATGATGAAATTGCACATACTGTCCTGTATTTAATGCAAAATGGTTTTACTACAGGTAATGTATTATTTCCTGATGGAGGATACACATATCATTAATTTATAACAATTCAATGCCTCCTTAGATTAACTAGTATTAAGGAGGCTATTATGGTTAATCAACGAGTCCTTTGTGCTAAATATTTCCAGATAGAAATAAAGTAAAAAAGGCATATACGATGCCTTTTTTACTTTATTGTTTATTTGTTTATCAGATAACAAACCTCTGTAACCCACTTATTAGGATCTGATTCCATCGCTGGACTAACGTGATAAATATTAAACATCGGTCCAGCTAATTCATAACCTTCCGTTTCAATCCATTTTGCTGCCGCCTCATTTACAGCTGTCATTTGTTCATAACTTCCGTTAACTGTTATTGAAGCTACATAGGATGGATCTATCTTTTTGAAATTAACATCTTTTGTATTTTCATGCTCCCCTAAAATATTTAGCTGTATTTCTACATCTACATCATTTTCTTTATATTCTTGATCATGGAATGTAGCAATACTATAACTCGGATTAGCTATACTAATATTTTTAACATTAATTTCTTGCATCAATATACTCCATAAATCCCCTTCGCAATTATACGATGGAATAACCTTTCTAACACTTGCTACATTTCTTTCTGGAATTTCTTTTAATGAAACATGATAGTTCATTTCAATAACATCCTCTCTCATCGTTTTCATTGAGTCTTCGAGGAGACGTAATTGTTTTTTGAGATCGTCTATTTCTTCCTTTACTTGAGCACTACGATTTTCAAATTGTGACTTTATTACTTCAATATTTTCACTCTCTACTAATTCTTTAATAGTGGCAATATTAAATCCCATATCTTTTAACACTTGAATTTGATTTACTTTCTTTAATTGGGCTGCTGAATAAAATCGATAACCACTTTGCTCATCGACTTTGACTGGTTGTAATAATTCCACTTTATCGTAATGTCTCAACATACGTATACTAATGGAAGAAAGTTTTGAAAAATCCCCTATTTTGAACATTAGTTCCTCCTATTTATTACAATTATTCGAAGCTCAACTTAAGCTTAAACAATGACATTGTGTGAGAGTCAACTATTTATAACAGTTTAAACAATTATTTAATGTATTATATTTATATATTTAAAAGCTCTTATGACTTATTTACCAATTCACTTTTCAACGCAATATATATTGATATTAATCCATTTACATTCAATAAAGTAACTATAATACTAATGAGCAACGCTACATCTGCAGAAAACGTTTTAATCGTCTGCCACGGTGAATTTGTACTATAAATAAGAAGTGGAATTAAAGTAATAGATAATATTAGAAATAAACTCCCTAGAAAAAGCCAGGTCATTTTTTTACAAATTTTATTACGTTTATACTTTATTATTAACATAATTGCTGTAATGAAAAGTGCGAATATTAATATTGACATAACAATTTGAACTATTGGTATATTTTTTGGTATATCAACCGGTTCTTCACCATTCAAAATATTAATAATCCCTTTTTTAAATTCTGGTAGTGATGCTTCTTCTAAAACATGATTTTTATTCGTTAAAATCACAACACCCCAGCCAGTTTCATTTAAAATGAATATTTCTGCATGTGAATCAGGAGTTGAGCCTGAATGCCAAACCATCTTTTCGTTTCCATTTATATTTGTTGTCCTCAGTCCAAAACCATAATATTTCGCTGAATCTATTTTATATAATGGAGATAAATAAAGATCCATACTATCTTTATTTAAAAATTGTGTATGCTCTTGGTGATTCAAAAACTTAATGAATTGAATCATATCTTCTAGATTTGCTGTAATATATCCATATGGTGTCCCACCATTATCATACGACACCGTACTTTTTCTTGGTATTCCAAACCATGATTGATAACCTGTTAAATAACCCTTTTTATAAGACTCTTCACTATTTGCTGCTGCACCATTCATTCTTAATGGCTGAAAAATTTGCTTCTCCATATAAGTAGAGTATGTCTCTTTTGAAACTTCCTCAATAAGTGCACCAAGAACGAGATAATTTGCATTACTATATTGATATTTTTGTCCTGGGGGAGCAGTTAATGTTACATTCGACAGTTTCATTACATTTTCTTTTATAGCCGTAGTAGTCTTTGATTGCTTATCTGATAATGCTAAACCTTCATAGGTACTCATTCCACTTGAATGTGTTAGTAGATGTTGGATTGTTATATTTGAGGCCGATTGATTATCTTTTACTTTAAACCAAGGAAGATGTTGTTGAACTGAATCCTCTAATTTTATTTTTTTATCTTCTATTAACTTGACTATAGCTAAAGCTGTTAAAGATTTACTTATTGAGCCAATCGCAAATGGGGTTTTACTAGTTACCTTTTTTTCAGACTCCCCAGTAATCCCCCATGTTTTTGTAAAGAATACATCTTTATGATGTACAATTGCAACGGAAGCTCCAGGAATGTTCTGTTCCTTTATAAATTTTTCAATATACTTATCTAATGTAACTTTAATATTTTGCTGAGCATAAACTTTTGAATGTACGATACATAATATTAATACATTACAAAGAATACAAATTTGAAATAGTTTATAGATAGTTTTCTTCATTATACTTTAGATAGCTTTCTTTTTTTATAACTTACTAGGCTAATAAATACTAATATAGAGAGCGTAAAACTAAACATTATTAATACATAGTTCCACCATTGATTCTCTGCTATACGATATAAAAGATTATAATTAAATGTATTTTTGCTATTAGTTCCGTTAAATGATTCAGTTAAAAATAGTGAAAGTGTAGTTTGTGAGATGAGGTAAGTAATAACTGCGATGAATATGCCACCTAAGATAAATGTGCTCGAATTTCCCTTTTCATTTTGAAGTTGTTTCATTTTCACTCGCAGATCAATTTCATTTATCTCCAAAAAGTCTTGAACAAATAATTGAGGCGTACCTAGATCATTTATACTATCCTCCCCATTTTCACGACATTCTTGAATATGCTCTAAAATTTGTTGTTTAATATTTTTCCTTTCTTCTAAACTTATATCGTATTGCTTTAATTCCTTAAGTACGTCAGCTAAAAATTGATTTTCTTTACCGTTTAATTCATTCCTCATTTCAGAAGGTCTCCTTTCAAACCACTTTTTAATAATGTTTGAATATCAGATTGTAATTCTAACCACTCATTAATTTTCTTCTCAAGACGTATTTTCCCGTTTTCATTAATTTCATAATAGATTCTAACTTTACCACTGTCTGTTACTTCTTGATAAGTATTTACCCACTCTTGATTTTTTAACTTAGTTAAAATAGGGTAAATACTTCCTACTCCTTTCAATTTTAAATTGTATACTTCAAGTTCTTTCATAATTTCATAACCATAACTTTTCTTTTTCGACAAAATAGATAACACACACATTTCTAAATGACCTTTAATTAAACTTGTTTTGTCCATAGGATAAATTTAACAGAAATATATACTTCATTCAAGTATATATTTCTGTTAAATTTAAAAATTCTAATAATTATACAGTCACTAAAAAGGCAGCATATTCTTTTTGTTATTATCCAAATAACCTAAATTATCATCCCAAAAAGAACATTTTTATACGTCAATAATTACATAATAAATGATAATAATTAACGATTTAAAACTAACTCTCACAGATAAATGAAAGACTAACAAAACTTAAACATAAATGCCAACCTGTAATACCTTTCAGTTTAAAATTTAAGAATAATTTATATTAGTATTATAAATAGATTTTTCTTCCTATATGGGGTAGCGTCACATCACTATCAAGCTAAGCTTATGCAAAGTCAATTTCAGGTGAGATTGTTTCTTTTTTCTAAAGGGCAAGTGTAGGTGATTGAAAGATTTGCATACGAAATAAACCCTAACGGGTTTCACTTTTTTGAATTAAGCGGCTTGATTATCAGACATGGTACAATTGTAAACGACACCTAATATATCAAAGACTGTTTTCTTCTCATATCGATGAGATTTTCTCCCGTTTTGCTGTAAGAGGTTGAACAGGCGAATTAAAATCTTTGATAGCTCTTGGGTGTCTTTCTGTATAGCTTGGAAAAGAAGAAGAAAATAATCTTTAATCATATATATGGCCTTATATTCACTCAGTTCTCGTTTCTTCTTCATAAGAAGTAATTGCCGCATTTGAAACATGGTAGAAGAACAGAGTAGAATGGCAATCAGTTGTCCATACAAATGGCATTCCAATCGTTCTCGTTTTATCTTTTTACAATGATGAATATGAAAGAATGATTTCCATGTTTTAAATAAAATCTCGATTTGCCAACGTAAAGAATACCAATCATGTACTTGTCCCATCGGGACAATATCTGTAGGGGTGTTTGTCATATATACATTGATACCACTGAGTCGTTTACTACGAGAAGAATACTTCATTCCTTTCTTTTTCTCTCGAACAGCTTGATCTTGTAGACGTTTTTTTTGTTGTTCTTCTGTAAGTCGATGAACAATCACACGAGTTGGTACTTTATCAGTCATTCCTACATAAGCGTTGGATATTTCACATGTTTGTCCTGGTTGAAGAGAGTTCATTAAGATCTCCATATCTATCTGTATATACTCTGTACCTTTCTTGATTCTTCCATCTTGAAAATAATCGGGATTGGGATTTTTTTGATAAATACGTGTATTCGACTTGATACGAGAGATATAGTAAGCCTTTTTATCTTGTATATGTTGAAGATCTTTCAAATGAAAATAACCTAAATCTCGGATACATAAATCATTCGCTGTTACAGTTGGGGCACACAGAGAACCGTAGGTTCGATCATGTTGTTTACCTGGACCTGTATGAATATGTAGGAACTGTCCACTTAATAGATCATACTCAAGTTGGATCTTTATCCCCGCCGTATGGCTGCATCCTCCTGCACCCGGATAAATGAATGCAAAGGGATCTGGAAGTTGAAATGCAGTTGAGTCTAAAATACGAATACGCTTGAAAACAGAAGTATATGGAGAAGAAATCGGCATAGACGAGACCAATTTTTGGTTTAGTAGTTCAGCTAATATGTGTTGTAAAAATTGGACGGCCGCTTTATTAAATCGTTGATTCAGTCCCTCAGGACTGATGAGCACTTCCGTTGATGCTTCCAAACAGCTAGATAACTGAGTTAAAGAAGTCGTAGCGACATTTTGGCTCACCCATACACATAAAGCGACTAAATCCTTGGCTTGATACTTACTGGTTCGTTGTACAAAACCAACATCTCTAGCAAGATCTCGTAAGATATTTGGAGATAAAAAGCTTTGAATCTCTTGAGCAAATAGTTGTAGTTCATCAGATACAGAAATAGACATACAAAAACGCCATCCTTTCCTATGATTCTACAGAAAGAATAGCGCATTTTTTCATTTTAGAGGGTATTTGTATTGTTTATTTTGATTGACCCTTAAGAACACATTGTTAGTTAGTATTTTAAAAGCTGGTTTCTAAGAGACCAGTCTTCACTATTATTTCACTCCAATTCTGCAGCCATTTCATCCATTACAAGTTTCATTAGGTATAAAAATGTTGCTTCCTATGCAAATTTCTCCCTATACTATTCTTTCGATTTTCGTAACTAATATTTTTTTCGATAATAAATATGTAAAAGGTATCGCAGTCAGTGATGCTAGGAAAGGTGAAATTATTTCATTTAAACCTACTAAGTCAACTAAAATATAAATGCCGATAGTTGTAACTGCAATATTAACAGCATATGTTAATGGGAATTGTAAAAATTTCTTTAAAGTCGGTTTTGTTTTGTAAGTAAAGTACGTATTCAGAAAAAAAGAACCTATTATGCCTATTACAGTAGCAATAATATGTGCTGATAAATAATTTAACCCTATTAATTGGCTTAATAAAAGATAGAATATGTAATAATTCAGGGTATTTGTGCATCCCACTAAAATAAAACGAAGCACTTGTTTATTAAACACTTTCAATTTAATCTTCTCCCTATCTACAATTTAATTAGTCCTTTATAAACTCAATATACTAATACACACTGAGAAATATCCAGGGCTATAATTAAAAACAAACTTTTTGATTTTCCTTTATTTTCTAGATACTATTATATACTAAATGGTTAAATTAGGTACATTCCAAATTTAATTTTCCAATATACAGGAAAAACTCTACAATAGGAGGCAGTTTCGTAGGAGGGTTTTATAAATCATTGAGAAGTTACACACAGACAGCCAACTTTTTTTATTACAAGACAGTCTAAAAATTTCGTTCTGGGGGTTGCAATAAATCTTTAGCTTGATAGCGATGGGGTAGCGTCACATGCCCATCAACCTAAGATTTTTAATTCCCCCCATAACGAAAATTTTATACATCGTTGACTGTTGATAATGATGCGTTATGTAAACCTTGCATGACTAGGTTAAATATCGGCATTTCCTCGTTTCTCCCTATATTTTGTATATTGGCATACCAAACATGTTTATATCATATATTGGTACAAGCAATCATATATAGATATATGGTACATAAAACAATAATCAAGGTAGTACAGTACCATATTGTAATGAGAGAGGAGTATGTTTTATGGAATCACGACCTACGAAGAAAGCTCGGCAGAGGAATATACCGCAGCCTATAAGAGATGATGGCGCTGGTGCGACCGATCTTGGACCCCGGGACGTCATGCGAGATATTGAAAATCCTGATATGCTAGTTCCGCCAGCCACTGATGCGGGATTGATGCCTAACTTAAAGTTCTCTTTCTCCGACACACATATGCAATTAAATCATGGCGGTTGGTCTCGGGAAGTGACAATAAAAGAACTACCAATTGCGACAACTCTTGCAGGCGTTAATATGCGTCTGACACCAGGTGGAACTGTACGAATAGTTGATTCTACTAATTTTCCTATTTCAACTAATATCGCAGCAGCATTGGTTGAAATTAAACCCGGCGGAATGAGGGAAATGCATTGGCACCCGAATAACGATGAGTGGCAATATTACCTTACAGGTATGGGTCGCATGACTGTGATGGGAAGTAATGGTAATGCTCGCACATTCAATTACCGTGCTGGTGATGTAGGATACGTACCGTTTGCTTTCGGACACTATATTGAAAACACCGGTGACGAAAGCCTTTGGTTTCTAGAGATGTTTAAGAGTGACCGCTTCGCTGATGTGTCGTTGAATCAGTGGATGGCATTAACTCCGCATGAGTTGGTTCAGGACAATTTGCATGTAGGAAGCGAGCTGATGGACGTGCTGCGAAAACAAAAATGGCCTGTCGTCAAATAGAAGATTGTGTCTTCCGTTGTTAATTATTCATTCATCTGGATTCTAAATCAGATATTCCCCCCGAGCTTCGCTTCAAAAAGTATTGATAAAAGAAAGGAAGATGAAATGTGTATCGTAAATTGACCTTCGTCATTATTCATGGTTCCTGGGCTGACGTCAGCCAATTTGATGGAGTCGCTGCCGAGCTTCACAAACTTGGCCATTCGGTTTATGTGCCTGAATATCCAGGTCACGGTGTCTTGGCAGACAATAACGTAACTCACCAGCAAATCACGAATGCAGTCATCGAATATATCGAGAAAAGAGGTTTGAAACATATCGTTTTGCTCGGACATAGCTTCGGCGGAACGATTGTCGCAACAGTAGCCCAGCAAATCCCGCATCGAATTGACCGTCTCGTGTTTTCTAACGCATTTGTTCCTCTAGACGGACAAAGCTTGTACGATCAACTTCCGCCGCCTCTTCAAGAAACATTCAAACAACTGGCCGATGCTTCAGGTAACAATACGATCATGCTTCCATTTCCACTGTTCCGCGATGCCTTCACAAACACAGCCACCTTAGAAGAAGCGACATCTATGTACCACAAAATTATACCGGAACCTGCAGGGCCTTTATTTCAAAAGCTAGATTTGAAAAAGTTCTACAATCTGCAAATTCCGAAAAGCTATCTCAATCTGACAGAAGATATCGCTCTTCCGCCCGGATCGTTTGCTTGGCATACGAATCAATCCAGTCATCTCGGTTTTTACCGATACATTGAAGGCAACGGAGACCACTTTACGACCTTCTTCAGGGAACCGAAAATGATCGCCAAGAAATTCGTGGAAGCCGGCAGACCATAAATAACAACACCGAGGGTTTGAAGCCCTCCAGACTCAACGATCAAAAAAAATCTACGTTTAATGTGGGGTTCAATCGAGATACGTGCAAATTTCGGTTGAGCCCCTTTTTTAGCTTGATGGAGGTACCCCATCGCTATCAAGCTAAGAAAAAGAAATGCCTCCTCAAATGAAAAAAAACGCCATCCTTTCCTATAATTCTACAGAAAGGATAACGTTTTTTTGCTTTACGGATAGTCTGAGGATTTAGCTTGATAGTGATATGGTGATACCCCCATTATTATTCTACCTTTAAAAATCTAAGTGAAGCTGATGGAGTACTAATTCCTCCCGAAGGAGCAGTTGTAAGCAAAACAGGTGAAGGACTTCCACTTATTAATCCTATTGAAACAATGTCCCCTGCAGCAAGATTAAGAATATTACTTTGTGTAATAAGATGTGATGCAGTATCACCTGCAGTAGTGATATTTGAAAATGAAGTTAAAAATGGAAATGCTATTCCCCCGCCATTAATTTGAACTCCAAAAACACCTGAATTCCCTGGTGCTAAATTAACTCTAGCATCAACAATGTAAATACCTGCTATATTTACTGTAATATCTCCATTTGGATTAATAGTAAAAGCACCCGCTGTATTTAGAGGTACAGGATTAGCCTTGTCCATTATAATAACTGTGCCAGCATTTATAATACCTGAAGGTTGATATGGCCCCACAATAAAAGTAAAAAATACACCATGAACTGAGAAAATTGGTCCTGTCGATCCTGTAGGTCCTGTAGGTCCTATAGGTCCTGTAAGTCCTGTTGATCCTGTAGGTCCCGTTGGTCCTGTAAGTCCTGTTGATCCTGTAGGTCCCGTTGGTCCTGTAAGTCCTGTTGATCCTGTAGGTCCCGTTGGTCCTGTAAGTCCTGTTGATCCTGTAGGTCCCGTTGGTCCTGTAAGTCCTGTTGATCCTGTAGGTCCCGTTGGTCCTGTAAGTCCTGTTGATCCTGTAGGTCCCGTTGGTCCTGTAAGTCCTGTTGATCCTGTAGGTCCCGTTGGTCCTGTAAGTCCTGTTGATCCTGTAGGTCCCGTTGGTCCTGTAAGTCCTGTTGATCCTGTAGGTCCCGTTGGTCCTGTAAGTCCTAAAAATTCAGGAAATGCACATGGAAATTGAGAACTTTTAAAAAAAGAATTACAATCATTAAATTTTTTCATATTCTCACCTACTTTTTATATCCACTCTATATTTTATGACTAAAAAACAAATACGCTTGTAGTAATACCTATAAATAGGGTCTTACCCCATCGCCATCAAGTTAAAATTTAATACTATCCCTAGAACGAAATTTCATGATAATTTGTAACAAAAAGCTCATTTTTTCATTTTGGGGTATTTCTGAATTCTTAAGTTGATGGGCATGGGGTAGCGTCAGGAAAATGCGGATTTACAACGTTAAGGAAATTCCAAATTAAAAAGCCCAACTTCTCTGCAAAACAAAATAGAGAAAGTGAGCTTTTCAGTTACTTCATTATTTTTATTTGAACTAATATAAAACTGCTAAGTTGATTTTTTAGCTCAGCTATTTATTGAATTCATTAACTGGAAGAAGTATTCAGGTTTATGAGTTTTATTTAGGTTATACCATGAATGTAATGTGTCGGGTGCAAATACATCTAATTTTTTCAGTACTTCCATCGCAAATTCCAGAGGAGCTATTCCTGATGCAGTAACTAAATTCGCATCAGATACCGCAGATCTCAACTCATAGAACTTTTCTCCTTTATAGTTAGGACATACCATTTTAGTGTATTCTAAATTATTACTTGTATGCTTTCTAGTATCTAAGTATCCCATATTCGCAAGGGCCTCAGTTGCACCACAAATTGCAGTAACAATAGTGCCAAGCTTTAAAGCTTGGCCAATTCTTTCCAAGATAGGTTGATGAATTTCTTCACTCCAAGTAGTCCCTCCTGGTAAAATCAAAAGATCTTTACTCTCAAAAGTACATTCATCAAGGGAAATATCTGGTTTTATGCTCGGTCCTCCCATAGTAGTAATCATTTCTTTATTAGCTCCTACTGTAATTACTTTTAAAGGTACTAAATCTTTTTTGAAATATCTTCCTGAGTTTAGTTCAGCAATTAAATATCCATATTCCCAGTCCGACATTGTATTAAATACATATAGAAAAACTTTTTTTGTTTGCATCCAATAACACTCCAATCACAATTGATATAGCTATTATAATATAACTTCCCTGACAGTTAACGTCAGGGAAGTTATCATACTTGATGAAATTTTATTAATTCCGACAGAACTTCAATAAGTCTTTTCTTAAGACTTATTGGCTCAATAACTTTAATAGATTTATTGTACGGTAAAAGTAAATAAGGTACATATGTATGTATCATATCTTTTTCAAGAAGAAAAACTGCTTGATTTGAAGTCCGTTCTTGTAAATAATGTCCTAAAAACCAATGTTGGCAAATATCAGCCAATACACTTTTATCCCCATTAATAACCAAAGAAATAATCCCTTCCTTATCTTCTATAGTTGGAAGAAGATTTTTTATAAAAAAGTCACGTGCTGAAAAATTTTCTGGCCGGTTAAACTTATTTTCGGTTAGCATTAGACTTTCAATTCGATCTACTCTAAAACTACGGATATCATTCCTAAGATGACAAAATCCAATCACATACCACTTATTATTCCAATAGATAATTCTGTACGGATCGACCAATCTATAATTTAATTGCTTTTCGCCACTTTTATAGTAAAGAATTTTTACTGAGTACCCGTCAGCTACGGCCTGCTCCAACTCCTTCAAAAAAGGTTCCATAGAGAGTGAACTTAATCGACTTATTACTTCTAGACTAGTTAAATGTTGGTTTATCTTTGCTTCCTGCTCTTGATTTGAGTATTTACTTAGTTTTGAAATGGCCCTATTTAGTGCTTCACCTCCATAATATCCGGCTTCTTCCGCAAAAACAGCAGCGTGAAATAGTGAAGTTTGCTCCTCAAAATCAAAAAAAAGAGGAGCCTCAATAAAATTGTTCAATAAAGTGTATCCACCGTTATGTCCTGGTTCTGAAATTATAGGTACGCCACTTGTTGAAATTGTATCAATATAACGATACACAGTCCTTATATTCATCTCTAACTTTTCTGAAATTTGTTTTGCAGTAATTTTTTTACCTGAGCGAAGCATCCATAGAATTGCTAACATATTGTCAATTTTAGGCATATAATTCCACCTCTATATGGAATTTATTTTCTATTATATATTTCTGATTTTTGGTATAACTCATCAACTGTTCCTTTCCGATAGCTTTCTATATAATGAGGCCCTAGACACATTTGTAATTTCACAAATTTGATTTACAGTCATATCTCCCTCTTTATAAAGCTTTACTGCATAATTCATTCCTGCATGATTTTTATGGTACTTCTTTAACCGACCTTTAAACTTTCCTTCTTTCTTAGCCAGTTCAATCCCTTCACGCTGCCGCATACGGATAAGATTACGTTCTAATTGGTTTACACCCGCCATAACCGTAATTAAGAATTGGCTGTAGGGATTATCTTCTGATAAATCTAGCCATGTATCTTTTAAGGATTTTAAATTTGCCTTTTTACTCCGTATGTTATCGATTAATTCAAATAAATCTTGTGTACTACGAGTAATCCGAGTTAAGTCCGTAACATAAATGATGTCACCTTCTTGTATATCCTCTAACATTTTTTGAAGTTGCTCACGATCTTTTGTTGCTCCGGAAACTTTTTCTTTAAAAATAATATCCATTCCGAGTTCGTTCAGTTGCTGAAATTGCCTTGAAGGATTCTGGCTAGTTGAACTGACACGTATATAACCGATTTTCCGCAAAATATCACCTCATTTTTGAGACAAGTCTTATGAGACGCTCTTAACTATGATTTTATCAGTCTTCTACACTTGTATCAATAGAGTACACTCTATTGATATATAATCGAACTAATTAACTGAATAATCACAAAAATGAGATGGTACTGTATGGAAATGGCGAGAGGTAGCGAATTACTTACACCGGAACAGCGACAAGCCTTTGTACAAATTTCTGAAGATGAGTGGGTGCTAGGAACCTACTACACTTTTTCCAAACGAGATTTAGAAATTATAAATAAGCGAAGGAGGAAAATTAGACGCTTTTGAGGTTTTAGGTACCCCTATATTATGTTAAAGAAACTCTTCTTCAACATAAAAACTCATTTGCAGATTATTGCAAATGAGTTTTTAATCCCTAACTGACCACTATTTTTTATTCTTCTTAATTTAATTATTTTTCTCCAGACATTCATAAACTGCCATCATTTCTCGCTTATTCAACTCACGAATTCGATTAAATATTGGAATGTCTGCAACATCCTCAGTTCGTAAGCTTTCATCCACAACATCACTAACTTTTCCAGTTAACCATGTTTGTACATCCACGCCCTCAACAATTTCTTTAAGCCCTTCATCATTAATCCCACTTGCATTACAAGTTATACATGGAATTGTTAATTTAAACACGCCATCATGTAGATTATCTTCGGTTATAACTTTTTTTCCGTTACAGAATGGGCATGGGTTGCTTTTTTTTATTTTATTAATTTGGGTAACTAATTTTTTATAACCAAATGCTTCATACACATATGTTAATTTTTTATATTTTCCATTTGTGAAATATTTATCTATGATAGTTTCTCTTGTTTCATTGATATTTTGGAAATCACAAATAGTCACCTTATTATTATTGCTGATTGATTCGATATTACCTTTAATTTCGCCCCAGAATGGTAAAACATTTTGTAACACCATTTCATAGTTTGAAAAGCTTGCTTGTTCTAATTCAAACATTTTCAGTGCGACTTGTGTTTTCCTAGGCAGTAAAGAGACATCTTCTGTCATAATCATATTGTCACCTACGATAGATTTCAATTTGATGAGTACAGGTAAATCTCCTACAATTTTTATTATTTCATTAAGCGGCTGATTGATAATTTCACGAATATCTGTATCTCCAAATTTAAGTGGTTTTTGGTGATTTAATACCGTTGTCTCACAAATTGGACATGTCATCATTTCTTTAGAAGTTTTAATATCTTCTTTAATAGCTGCTTTTGAAATAACAATATATCCGCCAATAATTGTATTAAATCCTACCCATGTTCTACGTGTCTTGCCTTTCTTATCATAAAATGACTTATCAAAATAGCCGTACCAAAATGTATGTTTTTCTTCCTCAGACATATCGTTATAGCTCTTTGACAAATCATGACCAAGCTCATTTTTAATTTCTTCAAATAGAAATTCTATTTTTTCATATTGATAAAATTTTAATACTTTCATAATTTCAGGATCGAATAGACCATCCCAAAATGGAACATTTTTATCTTGAATTGTAATTCCTTTATCAAAAACTTCAATTTGAAGACGTCCCGAACATGATGGGCAATGATTATCCTGAGAATAAAAATCGAAGCTTCTCGTATCTTTATTAGTCGGATGAGCAGATACAATATGATTGATCAATCCACCAATTTCATATAAGAAACTATATTGACTATACAAATGTCTTTCGAGATCAATAGCAACTACAGGTGCAATTGTATCAGATTCGTATTCACCGTAAATTAAACGCGCCATTGATGATAAGCTTTTTAATATGCCACCCTTATAGATGTTTTCTGCATTTTTAAAATAATCAATATGATTTTCTTCTAAGTAATTAATTCCATTTTGTTGATTCAGTGTTGAAGAAATATGTATTTGCTCAGCATTATTCACACTGCTTTTTTGACGATAATAATCCTCATGAATTAATACATCAAGATGCTTTATAGATTCAACCTGTCTTTTTCCAAAATCGACAATATAATCAGAACTTTCTAGCATGTAACTGTTATGCTCAATCATTATGATAGAGACTGATTCATCTTGTAATATCCCTCTAACACTATCTATAAATTGATTTAAAATATTTTGCGATAAACCTTTTGAGGGCTCATCAAAAATAAACAATGTATGTGGATTTCTTGTTTTTGCAAATAACTCAGAAACTAAATGAACACATTGAAACTCACCCGTTGATAATGTTTGTGTTTTTCGTTCTAATGTTAAATAGCCCAGTCCTAATTTGATTAGTAGGCTCAAGCGTTTATACGCAATATCTTCGGTTGGAATTTCATCAATAATATCCTCAATTGAGCGCTCAAAAATATCATCAATTTCTTCACTATACTTTGTCAGTTTCTTTTTAATATCTAAGAAAGTTGCTACGGTTGATCGACTTGTAATCGATTGGTTTCGATCTTGCCCTACCATAACTAATTTATCTTTGGGATATCGTTTCAAGAAATCTGTAGCTAAACACTCATTGACAAGTGTAGATTTCCCGCATCCAGACTCTCCTGTAACAGTTACAAGTCTATTTTTAGGAATCTGAAACTCAGTCATTTGGATATTTCGGCAATATAATTCATGGAATGTATAATATTCTGTTGGCATTTTGTAATTTCGTTCCGATAGTATTGGTTTTGGTCTTGGTGATTCTTTCACGATTTGTCCACCATATTTTCCGCTACCAGGTCCGAAGAACAATTGCTCATCTGTTGTATCCAGTACTGTATCTGAATGATCAATGAGCCAGATTTGATTTTTACACCCTAATTGCTTGATTTCTTCTAATATTTGTAATAATGTTTCATTATCAAGTCCAACTGAAATCTCATCAATAATAATTACAGTATTTTCACTAACTGCCATGAATTCAGCTAAGTAAAGTCGTGTTAATTCTCCACCTGACAACGTACCCATAATTCGATTTAATGTTAAATAACCAATGTTCATATTGATAATATTTTGCAATATATGTTGTTTTGCTTCACTAATATTTAATTCTTCTGCTAATGAAAGAATAGATTCAACACTTAAATCGTTAATATCCGAAATTGTATGTGATTTAGCAAATAACTCAATAGTACGTTGTTCAACTTCTTCACTATAACGTTTCCCCTTACATTTTTTACACTCAATATTTTTAGTAGTACCACGCCCTTTACAGCCAGCACACCAACCTAATTGATTATTAAATGAAAAGACTTCAGGAGAAAGATTAAATTCTTCCGCTAGTTTTTCACGAATCTCTTTAAAAACACCTGTATGAGTACCAATCGTCGAACGCGGATTGGAAGAAATTGATGATTTTCCTAAAAAAAGTACTAAAGGCATTTCCTCCATCTTAATGGCACTAAAATTAGTTTCCATAATATTAGGAAATAAATATTGATATTCAGCCTTTGGCAATAAGGAAACTAGACGCTTCTTTGATTCTTCACCAATTGTTTGACAAAGAGTTGTTTTTCCAGATCCAGATAAACCAGCAATACCAAGTGATTTATTAAATGGAATAACAGTATCAAGTTTATTTATGTTATTAGCAATTAATTGATTTACTTTCATATTAACCTCTATTCTTATTGTTTTTAAAAATCATTTTTATAAGATAATAATTATACAATAAATACCATGAATTTAATCCCTAATCTTTCAACTCATCAACCTTAACCTTATAATTATCAAACCAATATTCCCACTCATCTTTTGAAAACACCTTCTCTTCTCCTTCTAAAACGGAAGAAAAAAGATCTAAACAAATATGCCAACCAGCTATATCTTTCGGTGTATGATCAGTTAATTCCTGAATGTATTCTTTAAGAAGTAAAAGAGAACCATTTTCCTCTTTATGTATTTCAAATCGGACACGATCTTTATCCCATGTGAATTCAAGTACTGAATTTAGTTGGCACTCTAAAATATCAATATTTAAAAATGAACCATCCATCATGTCGAACTTTATAATTCCACCTGTTTTAAGATTTTCAATCTGTAAATTAGACATCCATTTTTTAAGCTTGCTGTTTTCAGTTAAAACAGACCAAACTTCCTCTATTGTATAAGAAAATTGGCGTTCAAATTTCACAATATAGCCGTCAGTTTGTTTCTCTATTTCAGCCAACATATTTATTGCCTCCTACTTGTATATAGAATGTATGTTCTTATTTTACACGAATTTATATATAAAAGAAATCTCTATGGCAATGAAATATTAATTTAATGTGTGAATGGTAATTTGAACATTGATTTATTATATATTCTCTCCATATGTTTATTACAATAGGCGTACCTCAACATTTCCACAAAAAAATTCAACATAAGAAAACGTTGATTTATTTATTTTATATAATATTTCCATTAAATATTTAAAAGCAATTTCCTTTAAGATAAATGGTGTTAATAAGAGCTAATATAGTATTTAAATCAAGTTATGTAATGTTCAAAATCACTTATTATGTATGTTTGCTTCCATGTTAAACTTAGGATTACAGCACAAATAAAAAAAGCCGCATTTGCGACTAATGAACTAATAGAACTAACACCTACTTTAGGTGAACGACTTACCTTTTAATTGCGTCAACAATTAGCGATGGAAAACCAAGTTTATCGCCTCTATTTCTAGAATCATACTTGTTCGAACGGAAAATAACACCATCGTTTGCATCCCATTCATTGTAATAAAATTGACCATTTTCATCACAATATTCAAGTAAAACTACCTCGAATCCAGCGGTTTCAAACATTTTCGTTAATGTTTTATAATTATGAACGATTTTATGGCTTGCAGCTGGGTGGTCTTTCGGGCCAGGTCCGCCTATTTGAACTATATTTTGGTAGGTTTTATCTCGGAAAAATGCATCAGGGACTCCGCACCGAATATGACCTGATGGCTTTAAAAATTTATAACAAATTTCAGCTGCTTTTACACCTTCTTCAAAAGTAAGATGTTCCCATACATGCTCAGCTAAAATAGCTGAAATGGAATTGTATTCAAATCTTTCTTCCCAAGTGGTAATGTCTAGTAAATTAAGTTCATCTTCTTGAGTTTGAACCCAACCTGGATTATTATTAAATACTCCAGCTCCGACTACTACTTTAATTTCGTCTTGCTTGATTGCCATCACTTTCACCTCATAAATATTTTAACGTATTAATATATTCTATGTTCACTATATATTTTCCTTTTTTTAACTAAAGTGCCAGTTAGCTCAATAAGATAGGTGACAATACTTCTGTTGTTTTTACTTATCCTCCCACATACAGCAAAAACGTTTATAGTGCAAAATAAAAAGCGAAAAGAATAATTCCTTCCGCTTTTTATAGCAATAAATACATTTCATATTGTGCTAAAGAATTCTTTTCAAATCCAGATTTCTTTAAAAACCCTTCCAGTAAATTGTTGTTTGGAAACCCAATTGATAAACTTGATAACTTTAACTCTTCACTTGCTACCTGTAATAATTTCGTCCCAACACCAATATTTCTATAGTCTTTGTCTATGAAAATAAAACTAATTTTTCCTTGTTCATTTACACATACAGAACCTTTTATATCACTATCAGCATATGCACCGTAAAATGTATGATTTGTTTTTTCGATATAATCAATATCATTTTGCCAATTTATATGGAAGTTTAGCCATTTCTGAATTTCAACTTTAAATGTTGGAAATTCTAATTGTTTTACTTCAATATTTTTATTACCTTTATTCATTATTTTAGTTACATCATTTAAATTATAATAAGAAAGATCATATACTTTTTCATAACCTAATTTGTTATAAAAATGAATCGCCCGATCGTTTCCTACAATAACTTCAAGAAAAAGCTGCTTACATTTATTTTGTATCGCTTCTTCTTTATGTAACTCAAATAACTTTTGACTTACACCAATGCCGCGAAACTCTGGATGAACCGCTAATGTTCCGCAGCGCATTGTTTTTATACTTTCATATACCTTAATACCACCAAGTATTACACCAACACATTTGTCACCATCTAAAGCAAGAAAGGAGTGTTCTAGCATATTCCCTTCTGGTCCAAAAAATCTTTTAATAAAATCTTCTTTTGAAACTTCCATTTTAATAATGTAATCTGAAAATCCATCCTTAAAAGCTTTATACACTAAATCTATACTTACTTCACTACATCTTTTGTATTGAATCATATAAGTATAATCCCCCGCTTTGACTTGTTATAAACTGCATTCAAATACATGAAATGAATTACCTTCACCATATCCATCTTTTATTTCATGAACAACAATTTGACTAAACCCATTAGTAATAAGTATATTTTCAAATTCTTTTAAATCATATAGTCTTATAGGAAAATCCATAATCTCTGTTTCTACTATTTTCTCATCATGAATGATTTCATATTTCAGTATAATATTCAGAAGTTTTTGCGCCTTATCATATGAAACTTTTCTATACTCAACAATTAATTCATTGTTAATTTCTTTTCTATTTGTCTCTATCCAATCTAAAATTTGTTCTATTTCACTTCCACCTTGTACAACTGTAAGAAGTAATTTTCCAGTTTCCTTTAAGTTGTTTTTCATATTTTGAAGACTATTGTCTACTAAATTATTTGGTAAAAGTGAAAATGAACCGATAGGAATCATAATAAGATCGTATTTTTTATCACTATGATATTCTTCTATTCTTCCTTGTGATACAACCGGTTTTAAGTTTAATTTTTCTGCTTTATCTTTACAAACTTTAAGCATATCTTTCGAAATATCAAACCCTTCTATATTCACACCATTTTGCATAAAGGGAATTAACATTCTACCATTTCCGCACATTGGTTCTAACACATGTATATTTTTATCTTTTGCAAAAGAAAGATAAAAATCCAATTCTTTTCCGGCTGCAATTGATTTATCACTTTCATATATCTTTGTACAAAGTTCTCCATAATACGTATGCAATTATAATTCACCTCTTAATTTGAAATGAGCGGGATATTCCCCCTCTTGTTATCTATTGTTAACTACAGTAATCTCATAAACACGTAAAAAAGTAATTAAATGCTCACACGCTCGTTCACATGCTAACATTTTAAAAACCTTTTGTTCTTCTTTCGTTTTGTCATTCGCTTGATCTGAGGCAGCTTTTAAACATAGAAATGGTTTGTTATTTACACGACATACATAAGCAAATGCTGCCACTTCTTGATCAACGGCTAAAGCACCGTATACAGTATGAAGTAAATACCTCATTTCTGAACTTCGAATACGTTGATCTCCAGATAGAAATGTACCAAAATGGACCGGGTCATACGAACGCAATTTCTTCATTCGTTTTACGAGTGATTTAGTTGTTTCAATAGGTGCTGTTCTACCATCATATAGATTAAAACTATCTTCTCCTGAACCAGCCGCTGTAACATCATGCTGCAAAGTATTAAGAGCTACAACGATGTGTCCATTTTTCACCTTATCTGATAAACTCCCGCAAATCCCTGTCATAAATAACTGGTCTGGCTGGAATTCACTTATTAATAGTTGTACACAACTAGCACAACTTACTTTACCGACACCAGTTACAACTGAAATAACTTCTAATTCATTAATAGAATGAAAATGAAATTCCCAAGCTGCTATTTTTTCTACACGCTCACTTGGATAATGTTGATGCAAATACGTAAGCTCTGGTTCCCATGCAGATACAATTGCGATCCTTTTCATTACACACTTCACTTCCTCCTATTTTCATGTAAATAAGTCATCTATACTCTCTCGTTCATATTCTGGTATCCACTCTTTATACTTCTCATATAAATCCCGTATCTTTTCTTTATTCTTCGCAATTACTTCACATCCTCTATCACCATAAATAAACATGATAATATCCTTTGTTACATTTATAAAAAATACATCTGGATATGAAATTTCTTTTTTCGCCCTAGACGTGGACGTAGGTCAGGGAAATCTTCATGATTAGCTGCTTGAATAAGCGGTTCATATTTAATATCTTCAGCAAGACATTTTAAAGAAAATTGATATGTACAATATAAGTCAGCTTCTTCATCTTCAAATAGAAAAGGTAATGTTTCTTGTCTAATATGAAACTTTAAACCGCTCTTTTTAATAAATCTATTGTATACATTTATTTTCTGCAGATTTTTTATATTTTCCTGTTTAAATCGATAAACATTTGTGATTAAAAAGACGGTATCTTCTTTTGAAAATATATCTTTAAATAGATTTTTATTATACCTATATAGTTGTGTGAAATATTCCATATTATACGTGTTACCATCTTCTTTGAATTGATATTTATCTTTCCTAAAATCAAAATGAAGATGATTTTCCCACTGAGAGTATATGTACGGTACTAACGTAACTCCTGGAAATGTTTGATTCATATATTCTTTAAATTGCATTTTCATACCCTTTCTACTCTACAATTTCTTTTAAATGCCAATATGCTTCTTCTAGCCACGGATGTATGACTTTTAATGTATCTTTTCTTTCCCACAAATATGAAATATATACAAAAGCAGCATGTTCCAAAGATTTTTCCAATCCTTTTTCACCTCAATTAAATATGACGGTGTCCCTATTTGATCCCATTCTAATTTATCAGCAATAAATAATACTAAATCCATCTTCGTTGCATGTTTATGCAACGTAGTGTGGCAACAGATAGCATTTAAAACTTCTTTATCTTCTACTTTAAATACCTCTTTTGCAATTACTCTCGATAATTTTTGATGAATAATCATTGGAAATTCTCGTTCTTCTTGTAATATTTCTATGCCAAATTCTTCAGCAACTGCAATCCGCTCCTCATTCGGAAAGATTGCACTAATATCATGTAAACACCCTGCAATCGCTGCTTTTTCTTCATCTTCATAAAATATTTTCGCAATTTTTCTCGCCTCATTTGCCACACGAATTGAATGTTTATATGTAAATTCTTTATTGTATTTTAATAGAAAAGCTTTAATATCATTTTCTATTTTTCCAGTTGGAGTAAATGAATATATATCATTATATAACATAGCAAGTCCCCCTTATAACTATCTTTCAGTATAATGTGGAGTTTAAATATCCTTCTTATTTTATATTCGTTATGAATGTTTTAATTCCTTTTAATACGATACATGAAATTTTATGTAGAAACATTACTACAAAATACATAAATGTTTGATATTATAGTAATGTTGATTAATTGTAAGGAAAGGAACTAACTATAAAATGAATAAAAACATATTAATTATTGATGATGATAAAGATATTGTAGAATTACTGGCTGTTTATTTACGAAATGAAGGCTATAACATTTATAAAGCTTATGATGGTGATGAAGCATTACAAATGATATGTACATATGAAGTTGACCTTATGCTTTTAGATATTATGATGCCAAAACGAAACGGATTGGAAGTTTGTCAAGAAGTGCGTGAAAATAATACTGTACCTATCCTTATGCTTAGTGCAAAGGCTGAAGATATGGATAAAATTTTAGGACTTATGACCGGCGCAGATGATTATATGATTAAACCGTTTAATCCACTAGAATTAGTGGCTAGAGTGAAAGCTTTATTACGAAGATCCTCTTTCCAAAATGCTACTTCCCAAAAGAATGAAGATGGTATTATTCGTATTCGTTCTGTTGAAATACATAAACATAATCATACTGTTAAAGTAAATGGAGAATATATTAAACTCACCTCTATCGAATTTGATATTTTATATTTACTAGCGAGTAATACTGGAAGAGTATTTAGCTCTGAAGAGATATTCGAACGAGTTTGGAATGAAGACGGTTATGGTTCTAATAAAACGGTAATGGTCCATATTAGTAATTTACGCGATAAACTTGAAACCGTAATGAATGGTGAAAAACTAATTCATACGGTTTGGGGAGTAGGATATAAAATTGAGAAATGAAGCATTTGATATATTAAAAGATATACCAAAGTGGAAGCTTATTTTTTGGCTTTTATTAGCTATCACTCTTACACCAATTACCGAATTAATTATATTTCGCCTCGTAACGAGTGTAATTGAGAGTTCACTTACTCTAAGCGAACTAGGAAAAGAATTCATTAGAATTTTTGGCCATGAAAAATATATTGGATTAAAAGAGTCTTTATGGATGATGATTGTATCTTATTTGTTTTTATTTTCTATTTTCTCATCCTATTTATACATTTTTTATCGTCATGAAAGAAAGGTTTACTATGAAACTTGTATAAAAAAAATGATTGAAGAGATTCGGTATATTGCAAGTGGAAACTTTAATCATAAAGTTTCCATCGTACACCATAATTATTTAGAAGAACTGGCAACTGGGGTCAATCAAATTATTGAGCAATTAAAAGTTTCGATTGATGAAGAAAGACAGGCAGAACAAGCAAAAAGCGAACTTATTACAAATGTATCACATGACTTACGAACCCCTCTTACATCTATAGTTGGATACGTAAATTTAATCCATCATGATAATTATAGAGATGAAGTAGAATTACGATACTATATTCAAGTCATTTACGATAAAGTAACCCGTCTTAATGCATTAATGAATGACTTGTTTGAATATACACGTGTTCAAAATAAAGAGTTAAGTTTATATTCTGCTCCCATTGATATTGTAGAATTGCTTGGACAATTAACTGTCCAATTTCGGATACAGCTTCAAGAAGCTAATATTGAATGTCGCCCTTCTTTCCCATCTCAAAAGCTAATGGTACTAGCTGATGGGGATAAATTAGTACGTGTGTTTGAAAATCTAATCATAAACGCTATTACTTATGGAAATGATGGAGATCATATTGATATTACCGCTTACGAAAGCAATAACATGATTACAATTGATATAACAAATTACGGACAACCTATCCCTAGTACTGATTTACCTCATATTTTTGAACGTTTTTATCGTGTTGAAAAATCACGTTCAACAAACACTGGTGGATCTGGGCTCGGATTAGCAATTGCAAAAAGTATTGTTGAATTGCATAAAGGAACAATTGAAGTATATAGCGATGATAAAAAAACAACTTTCACTGTAAAATTACTCCCTTATAAAGCTTAATACCTCATATTTATAGGTTCAATTTTTTATCATATAAGAAATTGAACCTTTTATATTCCATCAATATCCAAAATTTAATAATCCTTTATAATTCTTTAGAAATTCTTTACCTTTTCTTTCTTCCTAATTAAGCATTCCTTTTTACAATAATATTATTGATGTAATAGTAGGAGGATCGCTAATGCAATTCTTGAAAAAAATAACAGTTTTATTATTATCTTTTCTTATTACTGCACTTATCGTTTTATATTTTTATCTTTATGTAAATGGTCCAATTATTCAAGCTAAATCAGCTATTTTAATAGATACTAATTCTGGTGAGATTGTTTATAAAAAAAATGAAGAAACTCCTATACAATCAGCTACTTTATCTAAATTAATGACAGAGTATATCGCACTGGAACAACTGAATGAAGGAAAAATACAGTTAGATGAATTAGTAAAAATAAGTAACGAAGTTTTCCGAGCAGAAACGAGTCCTATACAAGTAACTTCGAAAGATAAAACGACGGTTCGTGATTTACTTCATGCATTGTTTTTGACAGGGAATAATCGTTCCGCACTTGCCCTTGCAGAACACATTGCTGGAAACGAAGATAACTTTACACTTTTAATGAATGACAAAGCAAAACAACTAAAGTTATCACAACCATCCCCGTTTCTAAATGCTACTGGAATTAATAACGATACGAATAAACAATCAACTACAACATCGATAGACGTCGCTAAACTAGCAACACAATTAGTAAAAGACTTTCCAGATGTATTGAATGTTACGAAACTAACCTCTTACCAATTTACCTTCAAAGATTCAAAAGTTTTCAATACAAATAAAATGATATATTCCCTTAATAAAAACATTAAACTCCAAGGTGTTGACGGCTTACAAACTAGTTTTTCAACTAATGGTAATTATAGTTTTGTCAGTACAGCCACACGAGGAGATACTAGACTTATTTCAGTAATATTAGACGCCGGTGATGAAAACAGTACTTTTATTGAAACAAAAAAGTTACTTCAGTACGGTTTTGATCCTTCCTCGTACTCTGCACTCCAAGCTTTTAAAGATACTGTTACATCTTGGACAATATTGTTTCAGTTTAAAAATTTAATCATACAAACGATTATGATCTTTTTCATCATTACAATCTTAATGTTTTTATATATACGTCAAAAAAAAGCCGAGGATTTTAATTAAAAATTCTCTTTAATATAAAAACCGACTTGCGTTTACACTGCAAGTCGGTTTCTAAATCTACAATCCTCTTCCAATTAAATTCGCTGAAACGGGCTGAAGATTTAATTCTCTTGCCCATATAGATATCTGACCAATATGATGAATTTCATGTACAATTACATGCCTTAAAACTTCACCGTATTTATATGATTTATCTGTCCATGAAGCTTTCAATATTTTTGATTCGAAGTCGCCAGACCATAACTGCAAAAAGTTATCTAATTCTCGTCTATATATATAAATCAGATAATGACTTGTACATATCGTTTTATACATTTAACCATTCACAATCACTTCTCTTCGATTAAGTTCCTCTATTATTTGACCAATTATTTCACTTATAGATAAAGATCCATCCAATACAATATCCGAATTCGGCTTAACAGTATGAATTGCCTCTAAATAAGCTTTTCTCGCATGTGTCATGTAATGTTTCAAATTATTATGTATTTCACTCATTGTATCTTCTTTAAAATCTCTCAAAATCCTTCTAGCCATCGCAATATCTAAAGGTGTATCGATAAATATAGTTACATCAATGAATTGTCCCACTTCTCTATTTAAGTATGCAAAAGGATAATCTACAATAATATAATCTAAACTACTATCTTGTATAGAACGCTGAATATCATTCATTAGCGGTGTAAGTACCCATTCATCGTAATTAGCTCCATCATCAATCCATTTACAAATATCAACCGGACAGTTATCAAATTTATATCTATCAAAATATAGAGCCTTTGAGTTTTTCAACTCATGAGCTAAACTTTCTGTAATGGTAGTTTTACCGCCCCCTGAAACAGCTGCAATTGAAATTATTTTTGTTTTTTTATTCACGATTCCCACCAAACCCCTTTTGTTAACATAATATAATTATAAAATACTATTATTTATTGTTCCATTCATATTCTAACATACTCATTTCCCATAAATTCCAATACGTTTCTCCTACTCTTTTTGACTCTCTTAATAAACCTTCTTTTACAAAACCTATTTTTTCGTAACAAGAAATAGCTGACTTATTAAAGTCGTAAACACCAAGAGTTACTCTATGTAGTTTTAATTCATCAAAAGCAATACAAAGTACGGCTTTCATCATATGTTTCCCTATAGAACGCCCTCTCATTTTCGTATTACCAACTAGCACTTTTCCAATTCTAGCAGACTTATTTATATTATCTATTTGTCCAAGAGAAATATGACCAATAACTGCTTTAGTCTCTTCATCCATTATTTTGAATGCCAGTGTGTTTGCACATTCTGTATATTTCTCTAATTGCTGTTCATTTAAAGGATATGTGAATGCATTTCCCGACCATTGTATTAAAAATTCTTCGGAATTAATCCAATTTATTAATTGTTTGAAATCAGTTCTTGTAAATTGTTTCAGCTTGATCACTCTCATTCTCCTTTCACACAACCTTTTATACACCTTCAAATTTATTTCTATATGAAAAATATATTCCCTTTTAAATAAAATAAAAAGCCATTCATAAGAATGGCTTAGCATCAATAAAGCATAATTAATCTTTATTTGCTACGTCAACACCGTTAAAATCAAATTCATCAGTAACAGTTGTAGCAGGTGGTAAAATTGCTTCAATTTTACAAAGAGATATAATTGCTGCAACTGAACCAGGAATAGCAGCTAGCTTAACAACATCGCAAGTTACCGAAGAAACAGTACCTATATAAGTACGTCCTTCAGTGTTAATTCGCACTGTTTTATTAATTAATTTTTTAAGCTCATCTCTAATTCCTTGTACACAAGAGCTGTCACATTTCTCATTCTTTTCCTTTTTACACTCTTCAAAAATGTCCCAACAATCATCATGCTTACACGTACATTTCTTTCTACAATTATTAAATCGAGAACCCAAAACCTCACCCCCTAATCCTTTCTACTAGTAAAGTATGTCCAATAGCTTAAAAGTGTACGAGACAAAAGCATAGAAATAAAAAAACAAACACTTGTACTAAACCTTCTTATTTATACTTTTAATAAGCCGGCTCCTTGAATGGGGACCACCTTTTCCTATTACTTCACATATACATAGGCTTTGTTCGCAGTGATATGGTGTATTTTTCCTTTACCATTGTGAAATATACATTCAGAAAAGCGTACTCCAAAATAAGATATTATTTAAAATCTTAACGTTTCCTTCAACAAGTGTTTGTTGATTAATATCATAACCAGTAGTTCTCTCAACTATCTCTTGAAAATTAGCATAGTTTGTATGAATTCTATATCTAGTAGAAAGCACTCTATCATATAAAGGTAAAATAATAGGTTAAATAAACAAGCCATTCTTTTACTAAAACATAGAATAGTATGAATCCTATTGAAGGGAGGTATAAAATAATGTCCTGGAAAAATGATTGCTGGAGTTCTAAGAAAAAGCATTGTTGTGATGACTGGTGGAAATCTAAAGAAAAGAATCATTGTGATGATGGTTGGAGTTCTAAGGAAAAGCATTGTTGTGATGAATGGTGGAAATCTAAAGAAAAGAATCATTGTGATGATGATTGGAGTTCTAAGGAAAAGCATTGTAATGATGAATGGTGGAAATCTAAAGAAAAGAATCATTGTGATGATGATTGGAGTTCTAAACGAAATAAGTGTCGTTGTAAATGTTTCTTTATTTGTTGTCATTGTAAAAGAAAAAATTGGTAATATTTTCAATATCGACTTAAAAGAGAGAACATGTCTTTTGTGACCGATAAATACTAGAATGTAATATACAAAAAGCTGACTAAGTATAGTCAGCTTTTTGTCAATGAACACGTAGAGATTTATTTTAATATAGTTCTTAGTAGAAAAGGATTATTTTATATAGATTACTATAAGCATCCATAAAGCCAAGGCACCAATGATAGCGAGCGCTATACGTGTAGATAGTACCCTTAATTCAAAGTCTGTTTTCTTGGAGGGTTCAGGATATGCAATTATGTAGATTCCCTTTAATAATGCAAGCCATGCAATAACCGTTAGGAACCCCTGCCAGTTGAATACCCATACATTATGTAGGATTACACTACCTAACCCTAGGAAAATCGATAGAAAACCATACATAATACCAAATCCTCTGTCTTCAACCACTAATTTTTTCAATTCACGTAGTACCGATGGACGTACGAAAAGTATTCCCGATACGATAACCGTTATCCATCCCCAAAACAATCCTAAAAAAGTACTAGTTTCCATTATTAGTTCACTCCCCTCAATTATTTATATTTCAGATATTCCCCCCTTTAGAACAATTCCAACATCTTTATATATAGGCTAAATTCTGCTCTTTTTTAATACAAACATGGCATATTCTATGCCCATCCTTAATCACCTCATTTCTCTACAAAATGAAATTTTTATATCATTCTTCATCATCATCTATCCGAATCAACCGAAGTCGCTTTGTACTATTGCCGCACACTTTTTCATAGCTTGGAGCTAACATGCACCAACGCCAATATAATGATTTATTCGCCTTTTCACTAACCTCTAAAATTGTCCCCTCTGTAATAAAAGGATCACCTTGATACAATGTATACTCGCTTGTCCCATGGAATCATCATTATTCCCCTCCCTATTAAAATAGCGTTTTTGTTTCAAATAATGCTCTCATTAATTTGGACGCATTTACCAGTATATTTACCAAAAAATTCATGATATCGTTAACTAGTCGAGTACGTCATTACTTGACGATTACCCTTAGGGGCCCCGCAGACAATCGGGGTTCCTTTTATTTAAATGAGGATTTTGTTTAAACTTTACAAAACTCACCTATATTAAAATATCTTCTAAAATTCCCATTAAACATTTATAATACTTTTAAGCGTTTTAAATTCTACAATCAGTAATGGAGGCATTTTAATGGGAAACATCCCAAAAGTATCATCACACCAATCAAATCCTAATATACCCTCACAGCAAGTGAACGCTAACACCAAACAAGGTAATAATAAAAAAACAAGACGCCGTATTATAACTACTTTAGCTTTTATATTACCTATAATTTTTGTCCTTCAATATTCTCTTAATAACCAGCAAGAAATGATTAAAGAGAAACAAATCACGGTTAATACGGAGCAACAAAAATTATCTTCTGTAAAGAAGGATGGTCATTCCCTTAAGAATGATGTTACAGCTTTAACAGGTAGTGAAGAAGAAATTTTAAAATTCGCAAGGAAATTGTATGGATTTTCTAAACCGAATGAAACTATATTTCAAATAACCGAATAAAATTACACTGCATTACCCAAAAGGCGATTTGAAAATAATCGCCTTTTTATGTTTAATTTCTAAAGAAATCATACTAATCTCTCTTTCTATCATATAACTATTTTATTTAATTTGTTAAAATACAACCGCTTGTCCATGTCACTTTGCTCTGTCATTACATTTACTATTAGTAATACGATTTTTAGAGGTGATAAATAATGGACGAGTTTTTATCTTTTTCTGCACTTAATCCGGGTTCTATTGGACCTACACTTCCACCTGTTCCACCCTTTCAATTCCCTACCGGTCCTACTGGACCAACCGGACCAACTGGACCAACTGGACCAACTGGACCAACTGGACCAACTGGACCAACTGGACCAACTGGACCAACTGGATTTAATCTTCCTGCTGGGCCTGCATCTATTACCTTGACTTCTAACGAAACCACAGCATGTGTATCCACTCAAGGAAATAATACTTTATTTTTTTCGGGTCAAGTATTAGTAAACGGTAGTCCTACTCCAGGAGTAGTAGTCAGTTTTTCATTTAGTAACCCTTCTCTTGCTTTCATGGTTCCTCTTGCTGTCATTACCAATGCTTCAGGTAACTTTACCGCTGTATTTCTAGCCGCTAATGGGCCTGGAACAGTAACCGTTACTGCTTCACTTCTTGATGCTCCTGGAACAATGGCAAACGTCACTATTACCATTGTGAATTGTCCGTAACGGTTTTATTTTTAAGGACTAAGCAATTTCTGATAAGATGAGCACAGATTTACAGTGCTCATCTTATCATTGGGATGTTCCTTTCAAATGAAATTTCGTAGCATCCAACGAATGGGATCTAGTTACCACTAATAGAAATGTTCAAGTAACCCCCATTCATTATCTGTTGTCCTTTTTGAAAGGACTTGTTCCGTACAACAGGTCCTATTTAATCTACACCCTACTAAAATAACGCTTTTATTAAGAACTAATGATCTTTATATTTCTTAAGCTTGTCATCACAAGTAATTTTTATAATTAGTTAAATTCTCAATATAGTTTGTGTATATAATTCCATTCAAAGATACATAATACCCACGTAACTATTTAAAAATACTTTGTTTTTATATCTAAGTTCAAAAAGGAGCTACATAACATGGATAAAAAGATTTATTAAGTCAACAACTGGATCCTGTGTCATTAGATGCGCTGAATACCCCTAGTAAGGCCCAAGAACAACTGCAAGAAACATCTCAGGAGGCACATAATTCAAACAAAAAGGACAGTACTCAAGCTTTACATGGCGAAGATTTACCAATTTCAGATGTATATAGAACAACGAACAAACAGTAAATTTAAAAGGGAAAAAATCTTAAGAACGAGTGAACTTAATTCTTTTCCCTTTTCCTATTTAAATAACACTTTTATATGAAACCCGTACACATTTTTGACACATCCACTATCACAATCTCCTGAAAATTCGTGATAATATTAATTTGTCGGATACGCCAAATTTCGACATTGAACGACAATAATATCTCCCTTATTGAATCCCTGTCCCCCAGGGATTTCTCCTTTTATTCATTACTTTTTTCTTCACTAAATTTTCATTCTTAACAAAATTCATTCACTCCATTGAATAGACAGCCACAGTATCCTATTTTGATAAAAACTAAAAACAAACAGACATACTTACCACTAATAGTAGATTTTTTAACTTCAAATTTACTTTTTCTCTCTTTTCTTTTTGTAAACATTAAAAATGAGCTCTATTTACATAGAGCTCATTCGTAATTTTATAGTTTGCTAGACTGTAGTCCTTGAATAAAGGGTACCACTTCAGGATTTACAAGTGACGATAAATCTCCTAATTCTTTTCCTAAGTAAGCAGCTTTTATGACACGTCGCATTACTTTAGAATTTCGTGTTTTTGGTAAATCTTCTACAACGTGGATGTCTTTTGGACATAAAGCTTTACCAATATGAGAGTTTACTAAACTCATTAATTCTTTCTTTAATTCTCCTGAGAATGTTACACCATCTCGTAATACAACAAAACAATGACAAACTTCTCCTTTTACATCATCCGGTACACCAACTGCCGCTGCTTCTATTACATCATTATGTTTCACAAGAATAGATTCATATTCAGCAGGCCCAATACGTTTCCCTGCAATATTTAGTGTATCGTCTGAACGTCCTGTGATGATGTATTGCTCACCGTCATAAATAACCCAGTCCCCATGGACCCATTTATTTTCAAAGCGTGACCAATATGTGTTTACATAACGTTCATCATCTTCCCAGAAACTTTTCGTCATACCTACCCAAGGTTTTTCTAAACATAATTCTCCGACTTCATCTCGAATTGGTTTACCTTGATCATCAAGTACAACCGCTGCCATTCCTGGTAAAGATGCGTTAAAACTAATCGGTGCGATCGGCTTAATTAGGACATTCCCGAAAATCCCACCTGAAATTTCAGTTCCACCTGAATAGTTACAAATTGGTACTTTACCTTTACCAACTGTATTAAATAACCACATCCATGGGTCTGGATTCCAAGGTTCTCCTGTTGATGCGAATACTTCTAAACTCTTTAACGAGTGTTTATTTACATATTCATCACCTTTTGCCATTAATGCACGGATTAATGTTGGTGAAATACCGAGATGAGTAATTTCATATTTATCGACTGTCTCCCATAAGCGGTCTGCTTCTGGAAAGTCTGGGACACCTTCGTACATAACCATTGTTGCGCCATTAATTAAAGAGCCGAATAGTAAAAATGGTCCCATCATCCAGCCCATATCAGTTACCCATAATACTCGGTCGCCTTGTTTTATATTCATTCCAAATCCTGCATCAAATGCAGATTTTAGCGGGAAACCAGCATGTGTGTGTACTGTCCCCTTCGGCTTACCAGTCGTTCCAGATGTATATATAAGCATTAATGGATCATCACTATTCATTTCTTCAGCATGTATAAATGGTTTTTCTTTTTCTAACGTACTCCATGAAAAATCATAATTATGCGGTGTAAAATCATTTCCTGCATGACGAACAATTACCACCTTTTCAACAGTTGGACAATGTTCACAAGCTTTATCTACTTCATCTTTTAATGAAACAATTTTCCCACGGCGTGAAAAGCCATCTGCGGTAATAACCATTTTTGAACCAGCTGCTTGTACACGTGTCATTACTGCATCAGCAGCAAAACCTGAGAATATTGGTGAAATAATCGCTCCAATTTTCATTACCGCTAACATAGCAACAACTGTTTCAGGAATCATTGGCATGTAAATTGTTACACGATCACCCTTTTCAATACCAGCATGTTTCAAACCGTTGGCAACACGGCTTACCCAGCTGTCAAGCTCTTCATATGTAAATGATTTCGAAGTTCCGTTTTCCCCTTCATACATAAGTGCTGCTTGTGTTTTCGTTTTATCGTCTGCAAGCCAGCGAGATAAAACAGATTCTACAACGTTACAAGTTCCCTCAGTATACCACTGTGCAAACGGTGTACCATTTTCTAAATCTAACACTTCTGTATATGGTTTCATCCACTGATAGCCAACTGCTCTCTCAGCTTCTCCCCAAAACCAAGCTGTTTCTTCAATTGACTTATTATAAAAGGCTTCGTAATCTTCATAGCCTAATGATTTCATCCAACCAAATAAACGCGTTTTTTCTTTATATTCTTCTGTTGGAAACCAAACTGCTTGTTTCATGTTTTCCCCTCCTTGACTTTTTGAGCAAGAAAGCCCTAAATAGGGCTTTTAAACTGGATATACAGGATGTTTACGATCTGTGAATACTTGATATTTACTCATATACATTTCGAATCGTCCTTTTAACTCTTCACGTAAATTATTTGGATGAACAATACCATCAATCACCATCTCAGATGCTAAACGGTAAATATCAATATCTTTCTTATACTCTTCTCGTTTTTCAGCAATAAAGCTTGCACGCTCTTCTTCTGGTAAAGCTGCAATCTTATTTGCATATACAGCATTAACCGCTGCTTCTGGACCCATTACCGCAATAGAAGCTGTTGGTAATGCTAAGCAGCAATCTGGTTCAAACGCTGGACCTGCCATTGCATATAAGCCAGCTCCATATGCTTTTCGAACGACGATAGAAATTTTCGGTACAGTTGCTTCACTCATTGCAGAGATCATTTTTGCACCGTGACGAATAATTCCGGCACGTTCTACTTTTGTACCAATCATAAATCCAGGTACATCTGCAAGGAATAATAACGGGATATGGTATGCATCGCATAAATTTATAAACTTCGCTGCTTTATCAGCTGAATCGTGGAATAAAACGCCGCCCTTCATACGCGGCTGATTTGCAATAATGCCAATTGGCTTACCATCAATACGCGCTAAACCTGTAATTAGTTCTTGAGCAAATAATTTTTTCACTTCAAAGAAAGAACCTTCATCAATAATTCTGTTAATGAGATCTTTCATATTGAAAGGAGCATTTTGATTTTCTGGAATAATTTCTTCTAACGTTTTATCGAACTGTTTCGGTTCTTGAGGTGTAATCAAAGGAGTCTTTTCTAAATAGTTACTTGGAAAATAAGAAATATATTGTCTTGCTTGCGTAATTGCATCTTCTTCTGTTTTACATAAAACATCTCCGCATCCTGATACTGAGCAATGCATACGTGCTCCGCCCATTTCTTCTAAAGTTACCTTCTCACCTATAACCATTTCAGCCATACGCGGAGACCCTAAATACATAGAAGCATTTCCTTCAACCATCATAACAACGTCACAAAATGCTGGAATATAAGCACCACCAGCCGCTGAAGGTCCAAATAATAAACAAATTTGTGGCACTTTACCAGATAATTTCACTTGGTTATAAAAGATCCTTCCTGCACCGCGGCGTCCAGGGAACATTTCAACTTGATCTGTAATACGTGCCCCAGCAGAGTCAACTAAATAAAATAACGGTACACGTAATTTCTCAGCCGTTTCTTGAATACGTAAAATCTTTTCAACTGTACGTGCTCCCCATGATCCAGCTTTTACAGTCGAATCATTTGCCATTACGCACGCAGTACGACCATGTATTTTACCAGTCGCAGTTACAACACCATCAGCTGGTAATCCAGTTTGTTCACAATTTGCAAATAATGCATCTTCCACATATTCACCATTATCGAATAAAAGAGCTAAACGATCTCGAACAAAAAGTTTCCCTTTTGCTTTGTTTTGTTCATGGTATTTCGGTGCCCCGCCTTGCTTAATTATTTCAACGCGTTCTTCAAATGAATTAGATTGTTGTTTTTGATCTAACATATTTACTCCCCCTTATACATTGGTTTGCGTTTTTCCTTGAATGCCTGTAATCCTTCTAATCTATCTTTCGTATGGATTACGCCCTCATACGCCTGTTTTTCCATTTGTAAGCCGGTATGTAAATCTACTTGAATTCCATTTGAAATTGCTTCTTTTGCTAATCGAACAGCAATTGGACCATTTTTAGCAATTCGATCTGCAATTTCAATTGCTTTCTCTTCTAGTAAATCAGCTGGTACTACGAATTCTACTAAACCATATTCTTTCGCTTCTTGCGCCGAAATACGTCTTCCTGTATAAATTAATTCTTTCGCTCTACCGACTCCAATTAATCTCGGTAAACGCTGCGTACCACCTGCTCCAGGTATAATTGCAAGAGAAGTTTCAGTAAGACCTAGACTTGCAGTGTCAGAAGCAATTCTAAAATCACAAGCTAAGCTTAATTCAGTACCTCCACCAAGTGCGATTCCATTAATAGCAGCAATAACTGGTTGTGGTAATTGTTCCACCATCTCCATAGTAGAACGAATCATACCCACAGCATGGCGAACTTGTTCTTCACTCATGTTGGCACGCTCTTTTAGATCAGCACCAGCGCAAAATGCTTTTTCGCCATCCCCTGTTAAAATAACAACGCGCGTATTTGATTCTTCGTTTATTTGAGTTAATATAGTTTGTAATTCTTCTAATAATGCCAAAGATAATGAGTTTGCTTGTCTTTCACGATTTAACGAAATCTTTACAACGTGCGGTGTAACATAGTCAACTGAAATGTTTTGTAATTGTAGCATCTTCTCACCTACTTATCGTTTTATGTTGAAGCGCTCTATACACATGACTCGGTAATTGGATATTTAACTTACTTTGAATAAACTGACTAGCTCTCAATAACTTTTCTTCATCAATATTAGTTTGGACTCCCAGCTTATGGAGCATATGCACTAAGTCATCAGTAGCAACATTACCCGATGCTCCTGGTGCATAAGGACATCCTCCGAGTCCACCACAAGAACTATCAAACGTTGTAATACCATATTCTAAAGACTTAACTACATTCGCCAGAGCCATTCCATACGTATTATGAAAATGCATTGCAAACTGCGAAGCATCATACTTCTTTAATAGATGTTCTAATACTTGTTCTACTTGTAATGGATTCGCTACACCAATCGTGTCACCGAGAGAAACTTCATAAATGCCGTATGAAAATAGTTGATTACATATTTCGTCAACTGCTGTGGCACTTATATCCCCTTCATAAGGACATCCAAATACAGTAGAAACATAGCCTCTTACCTTTTTACCTTCGAACGTTGCCTGTTTTGTTATATCTTCAATTACAGCTAATGCTTCTTTAATAGATTTATTAATATTACTTTTATTATGAGATTCACTTGCTGATAAAAAAACATTCACCTCATCTACATTTTGCAAAAAAGCTCGTTCCAAACCATTTTGATTTGGAACAAGCGCTGCATATGTAACATTTGGATCCCTTTTTAGCTCAGAAAATACATCACTTGCATCTGCTAATGCAGGAACCCATTTAGGGTGAACGAATGAGGAAACTTCAACGTACGACAATCCCGCTTCTGTAAGTAGTTGAATCCATTTTACTTTATCTTTTGTGCCAACAATCTTTTTTTCATTCTGTAAGCCATCACGTGGCCCGACTTCTTTAATGACAGCAAAATTAGGTAGTTTCAATTCGCTTCCCCCTATATCTCCCTATTCAATTTCTAGTAATACATCTCCTTCATTTACAAAATCGCCTTCTTGTACGTTAATTTTCATAACAGTTCCGGCTTCTTCTGAAACGATTGGAATTTCCATTTTCATAGATTCCAAAATGACGACATCCTGCTCTTCCTCTACTGTATCTCCTACTCCTACAACTATCTTCCAAACATTTCCTGCCATCGATGCATATACTTTCGTCATCATTTTTTCCCCCTTAATATTCATAAATCTTATTTTTTAACAAGTTGTTTCGTTACGAAACCCGTTGTATAAATACCACTTTTGAACACATCGTCTCCAAGCACTTGCAGTAGCATCGGTGTATTTGTTTTAATACCTTCAATTTTTAACTCTTCTAGAGCAATTTTTAATTTTGAAATCGCTTCTTCACGAGTTTCACCATGTGCGATTACTTTCGCAATCATTGGATCATAGAAAGGTGTAATCGTTACTTGATTCTCCAAAAAGTGATCAATACGTATATTTGTCGGTAACGTTAAATCTGTAATTTTCCCAGGTGATGGGAAGAATGTTTTCGGATCTTCTGCATAAATACGAGCCTCAATGGCATGACCACTACGTTTTACATCATCCTGTGTAAATGATAGCTTCTCACCATATGCGATAAGTAATTGTTGTTCAACTAAGTCTAACCCAGTAATTTCTTCTGTAACTGGATGTTCTACTTGTAATCTCGTATTCATTTCTAAGAAATAAAAGTTCTTTTGATCATCTACAAGAAACTCAACTGTACCTGCATTTGTATAACCAAGTGCTTTAGCAGCTTGTACAGCAACTTCTCCCATAGCCTTTCGTGTACCCTCATCTAAAAATGGTGAAGGTGCTTCTTCAATTACTTTTTGATTTCGGCGCTGCACTGAACATTCGCGTTCCCATAAATACACTGTATTACCATGTGTATCTGCTAAAAGCTGAATTTCAATATGATGTGCATCTGCTATATAGCGCTCTAAATACATTTCTCCGTTACCAAAGAAATTTTGCGCTCTTGTTTTATTACTTTCAAATGCTTTGGTGAGCGTTTGCTCAGTTTCCATCAACTGCATTCCAATGCCTCCGCCGCCCGCGGATGCCTTAAGCATTAATGGATAACCAATTTGTTTCGCAATTTCAATTGCTTCTTCAGCAGTTTCAATATTTGTAGTAATTCCTGGAACTACTGGCACATCTGCTGCTTGCATCGCTATACGTGACTCAATTTTACTTCCCATCTTAGTAATGATTTCTTCTGAAGGACCGATAAATACGATTCCTTCTTCTTTACAGCGAATCGGAAAAGATGGATTCTCTGATAATAATCCGTACCCCGGATGGATTGCTTCAGCATTTGTCTTCTTAGCTATTTCAATAATTTTTTCAAGGTTTAAATAGCTTTCTTGGACACGTGGACCGCCTACTAAGTAAGCTTCATTTGCCAATTTTACATGAAGGGCATTTTCATCAGCCTCAGAATAAATAGCAACGGTACGAATGCCAAGTTTTTGACAAGTTTTCATAATGCGAACTGCGATTTCCCCGCGATTAGCAATTAATATTTTTTGAAACATAGTGACTCCTCCTTTTTATCTACATCCTAAATGTCTTGCAATTACGAGACGTTGAATTTCAGAAGTTCCTTCACCAATTTCTAAAAGTTTTGCATCACGAATATATCGTTCAACTTCATATTCGCGCATATAGCCATATCCACCATGAATTTGTACTGCATGATTTGCTATACGACTTGCAGCTTCAGATGCAAACAACTTTGCCATAGCCGCTTCTTTACCGAAAGGTTTATCGTTATCTTTTAACCAAGCTGCTTTATGTACTAAATTACGCGCTAATTCTACTTCAGTCGCCATATCAGCCAATTTAAATTGAATCGCTTGGAAATTAGAAATCGGTTTTCCAAATTGTTGACGTTCTTTCGCATATTGCAATGCACGCTCAAATGCAGATTGTGCAATACCTACTGCTAATGCTGCAATTGAAATACGTCCTCCATCAAGTGTATATAAGAATTGTTTAAATCCTTTATTTACATCACCAAGAATATTTTCTTTCGGTACACGTACACCATCAAGTATGATTTCACAAGTATTAGAAGCACGAACACCCATCTTATCGTAAGGGCTTGAAATCGTTAATCCTTCACTAGTAGTCGGTACGATAAATGCAGAAATACGTTTTTTACCATTGTCTTCAAAACCGTTGATAGCGGTTACAATAATTGTATTTGCATACTCTGCGTTTGTAATCCAGCACTTTTCACCACTAATAACATATTCATCGCCATCTAAAATTGCTTTCGTTTGTGTGCCCCCTGCATCAGATCCAGCATTTGGCTCCGTTAATCCGAAAGCACCTAACGTTTTACCTGACGCCATTGGAACTAAAAATTTCTGTTTTTGTTCTTCTGTACCGAAATAATAAATTGGAGAAGCACCTAATGAAATTGTTGCAGCATAGCTTAAACCTGTTCCACCACAAGCACGACCAATCTCTTCAACAGCTAACGCGTACGATAACGTATCGCCACCTGAACCTCCATACTCTTCCGGGAATGGGATACCTAATAATCCTAGTTCGCCCATTTTTTGAAATGTTTCATATGGAAATTCCGCAGTTTTGTCATAATATACAGCTTTCGGTGCGATTTCCTTTTCAGCAAAATCACGTACCATTTCTTTAATCATTTGTTTTTCGCGAGTTAGAGTAAATTCCATTCCGCTACACACCCCTTATCGAATATTGAGTTTCGACAGCGTGCGAGTTTCTACTACAAACATTACTTCTTAAAAGACACGAATATTAGTTAGACAATTGCTATAATTCTGTCATAACTTAATTTTAAAACAGATTCTGTACCAATGCACAAAAAAATTCCTACATTGTTCTACAACAACATAGGAGGTTTCGTGTCGAATTATGTAATTTATTGTTTAATAATCTCTACCTTTTCCCGAATCAGAAATTTCTACCAACCCTTCAGGGTATGGTTCGAAATATGTTTGTCTTAATAAATACTTTTCATCAAATCGAATGGCCCATGTTTTTAAAATTACAAGTAAACTACTAAGTGGGATTTTCTTTTCAGAATACTTCTGTAACAGCTCTAAAAAATGATCTTTTTCTTGTTTGTTTAGCTTTGTTTTAAAATATCCGAAAATGTGCTCACATACATTTACATTCGATGTATAGCGAGGCGCGCGAATAAATAATTCATATAAAGTCTTCTCATAGTTATCAAATACGACTTCAATTGTTTCATTTTTTTGATTTGCAATAATACGCCCTAATTCTTTTTGTTTCACCTGATTATATGCCATAAATAAATACTTATAATCTGATTGAAACGCTACGAGTTCTTTTATGTTTTTAGTATGTTTAATCATTTTGTAATGCGCGATTGTAAACAATCTTGTAAAGAAATGCTCTCTAATAATAAAATTCGACAATCTACCTTCTTCTTCAATTGGAAGATGCGAAAATTTTTTTATTACTGCTCCGCCAAATAATCCAGTTCCTTTTCCTTTTACTGGCCCTTTTTCAAAACCAGAATAGATTTTCACATCACGAGTTCCGCAACTTGGCGAACGATTCTTCAAAATAAAACCGTCAACTTCAGGTAATGTTTGTAAAAATGCATTTGAAAATTCATTCATTTTTTCAGTTACATCTTCTCGTATTGACGGTTGTACAAGCCTATTCGCACCATTTTTTTCTACAATACGTATCGTTTCACGAGGAGTCCCTAAACCAATTTCTACTTCAGGACATACAGGTATAAATGTAACAAATGGCTGCAAGTTTCGAATTGTTAAATCTGGAACCATCTCTCCATTATAACGACAGGCATCAAATTCTAAACATTTACTTACAACAATTATCGGTTTAGCAAATTGTCGCATCACATTACCTCCGTGGCGTTAGTCCATACAATATAAATTGAATCGTATTTTCAATTTCCACTTCATCGTCCCATTTCTCTTCCGGCAATAATAAAAACCTCGCTAAGAGCAACCCTAATACAGCTGATAAAGTAAGACGTAATACGGAAGATGGCGGAAGTTCAATAATTTCCCCTTCTTCTTGAAACTTTGCAATCAGCTTTTTAAAATGTACAAGCAGTTCTGTTTCTATTAATTGTTGTATTTCACTTTTTAGTTCTGGCTGAAATGGTACTTCTTGAATTAATATTTTTATCATTGGAAAGTGCTTTTTAGCAAATTCAAATCTATTTTGAATTATTACTCTTAAAAGCACTTCATACGATTCATACTCTGTTTTAAATATTTCTTTTGCAAAGGCTTGTACGAAAAATGGTGCAGCGAACTTTGTTAAGGTCGGCATCACGACTGCAAACAATAAATCTTTTTTCGTTTTATAGTAGCGGAAGATTGTTCCTTCCGCTACACCAGCTCGCTTTGCAATTTCACTCGTTGAAGTTGAGGCGTACCCTTTTTCTCCAAACATATCAACAGCTGCCTCTAATATACGCATTTGACGTTCATTACGTTTATCAGTATTCGTTGCGGCAACTAATTCTCCCAGCCAATCCTTCTTCATTTATTGTGCTCCTTTTTATCATCATTATATTTTGCGATGTTTCTTTAATGCAAATACATTTCCTACTGCAAATAATAGTGAAAAAAGTAGTAATACAGTAAGATCTAATGCAATCTCTGTAAACCCTTGATTCCGAATCATTACTTGTCTCATAGCGTCAGCACCATATGTGAGTGGAAATAATTTACCTAACATTTGTAACCATGTATTCATGGATTCCATTGGAAACAACCCAGAAAAGAAGACTTGTGGCACGATAACAAGCGGTATAAATTGAATCATTTGAAATTCATTATTTGCGTATGCCGATAAAAATGTGCCTAATGTTAGTGCAGTTAAAGAAAGCATACATGTTATAAGTAGCGTTAGCCATATTGAGCCAGCTACATATAAATCTAAAATATAAACTGAAAAACTTACAATTATAATAGATTGTATAAATGCAAAGATTCCAAAACCAATAATATATCCTAAAACTATTTCCCATCTTCTCACTGGTGTGGACAATAATCTCTCTAATGTACCACTTAAACGTTCTCTTACAAAAGATACTCCGGACAATATAAATACAAAGAAAAATGTAAAGAAACCAATTAATACGGGACCAAGCCCATCGAACATCGTAATGTCTTTAGAGCCATGTAAATAATCCACTTCAGGCTTCATCATTGATACATCATTCTTCTCTGTACTCTTTTGCAATACTTGAAGTACCGCACGGTTTTTTGATGAATCACTGCCTTCTAATAGAAGATTCATTTTTCCATTTTCTAAATGAATTACTGCATCTACCTTTTGCTTTTCTAATTCCGAAATTGCTTTGTCTTTACTATATTCATAAATTGATGCTTCTTGATTTTTCATTACTTTTACTATAGGAGCAGGTACATCGACTACAGCAATATGCGGTATATAGTCTTTTTGTGTAAATACTAGCGACAATAACCAAAGTAATAACATTGGTGCCCCAAACATCATTGCTAAAGAACGCTTATCTCGAAAAAATTGACGAATGATACGGATGACTACACCATTAACTCTCATGATTCAATCACTCCTTCTAACATAAAGACATCTTCAATTCGTCCAGAAGATGTTTGTTTTTTCAATTCCTCCGGTGTGCCAATCGCAACTAAATTCCCTTCTCTAATTAGCCCTAGACGTTCGCAAAACTCAGCTTCATCCATAATGTGCGTTGTTACAATAATAGTTGTTCCTTTCTTTTTAAGGTCATAAAACTTCTCCCAAATCGATTTTCGAAGTAGAGGATCTATCCCAACTGTTGGCTCATCTAAAATTAATATTTCTGGTTCATGAAGGAGTGCTATCGCCAATGATAAACGTTTTTTCATTCCACCTGAAAAATGCTGTACTTGCTTTTTCATATGCTCTGATAATTGCACAAGTTCAAAAACTTCTACGATTCTCTCTTTCTTACGCTTACCTTTTAACCCATACATCGTTGCAATAAAATCTGCATTTTCATATGCCGATAGTTCTTCGTATAATGCATCAGCCTGAGCCATATAACCAATTCTTTTCATTTCATTTAGATTAGGCATGTTTGTATTAAAAACAATTACATCCCCTGTAGTTGACTCATTAATACCTGCAATCATTTTAATGAGTGTTGTTTTCCCTGATCCGGAAGGTCCAACCAAGCCAAAAATTTCTGCTTTTTCTACTTGCAGCGAAAGGTTATGCAAAACTTCTTTTTTCTCAAAACTTTTTGATACATCTCGTAAAATAATTGAAGGTTGCTGCACTAAAAATCCCCCTTTTCTTTAAAATGAGTGAGTACTCACTTTTATTTTACTCTCGAATTATTATATGTCAAACTTTTCAAACATATATTTTTTCTGTTATTTACTAAATCAATGAAACAGAGTCGACATTAGAATATCTTTTCTTAAAGTCGACTCTGTTTCATTGTAAATTATTCGATTTTTGTTATGTTTTTAAATTTAAATACCTTCTAATTCTAGCAACATCTAAAGAATATTCGATAACTATTTGCTGTATTGGTAATATAACCGTTTCCGGATATAAATGTGCATATTGTAACGTTTCTGCATACTTTTCCAACCGTTTTTCTAAATACTTTACAATTTGCTCAGGATGACTTACTAATAAAGACGTACTATAATAATGAATTTGCTCCTCAATCGCCGTATATTCTTCAATTTCAAATTCTTTATGCATTTGTACACCCCTTTATATTTTTAATATTACTTAATAATAACTATTTTAACTCGACTAATTTTTAAGTTTTTTGATTATTTACACTATAACAAACTCAATAGGTCAAATTTTGTTACTTTATGTAACGTTGAAAAATTTTAACAAAATTGTAATGGAAACTTGTACTCAAGAAAAACTACCTTTAAATTATTCTCCTGAACAAAAAAGCCGTACAGATTAATTTAACTGCACGACTACAATCTCAGGTCTATTAAAAATTCTTTGCGGAATGATACTATTGCCTAATCCTCTACTAACTATCATAGACGTATTTTGTTGTTCATATAAACCCGCTGTATATTTGGGCAGTATTCCTTGATTAGGAGCAACTAATCCCCCGATAAAAGGTAACCGAACTTGTCCCCCATGTGCATGACCCGATAACACTAAATCTACTTGCTCCTCAGCATACTCTTCTAGAAATTCAGGCCTATGGGATAATAATACATTATACCTATCTGGCTGCGTTTCAATTTTTGCTTTTACAATTGCATCTTTTACAATACTTCCTTCATCAATATCTCCAGTATTAAATTCCGGATCATCAATTCCTAACAAGTTTATTTCGTGTCCTCCCTTTTGTATTATTACATGTTCATTTCTTAAAACAGTGACATGCTGTTTCTTTAATTTTTTTTCTAAACTGTTATATTTTCCTGACCATTTTTCATGATTTCCTGTCACAAAATATACCGGATATTCCTTTACAAGTTCTCGTATTACTTGCATACTAATTTCTGCATCGTACGATTTACTGTCTATTAAATCACCCGTAATAGCAATAATATCTGGATTTATGCTTTTTACTTTTTGAATTAAAACGTCTTGATTATCACCAAATTTTTTATTATGTAAATCTGAAATTTGTAGTATTTTATATCCTTTAAAAGAAGAGGGAATTTTACTAGAGGTTATTTTAACCTCAGTTATACTTATTAAATTGTTTTGTAAATATAAAAAGATACTAATGCCTACTAATATACCAATAATTAATATGATTCTTTTAGTCTTCTTGTTCATATTTCCTCCTAAAATCTTGATCAGTACTACAGTTCACAATAAATATTACGTGCCCTTCGCATTCAGAATAACTGAAATTTTTTAATTGATTTATAGTATTTGTTATAGTTTTATACGCCACTTATAAAATTTTTCAATCGCATGCGTGTATGATGTCATGCTCATTTTTCAGTAATTTTATAGCAGATCACTGGAATCTCTTCATAATATTAACATTTATCTTACTTAGTTTGATAACTATATCATGATAATTCCTATAGTTTTTTATAAAAATATTGTGTACTTTTCTCGAAGTATATACGACATTTGATTACAAATATATTATTACCACTACGATTTTAATTTGTTTAAAACGTACAAAGAGAGAATTGAAACACTAAATTGCCTTATGAAAAGGTATTACTGTATTATTTGTTAGAAAATTGAAAAAACATGTGTAGATAGCTATCATTGTAAGTGCATATATAATTAACTTTAATTTTCTGACATAATTTCACATAATTCTTAAACTAGTTTTTTGCGTGCATTATGAAATAAAATATTGCCCCATGTCAGTCTTTAAAAAATTATATATCATAACTTTAAGGGAGGAAGAAAACTATGAAGATGAAAAGAAAAATCATGATGACGACAGCACTTGCAGCTACATTGGCTACAGGTGCACTACCAAGTACATCGGTGTTTGCTGCTGAAAAAGAGGCTCCTATCCAACAAGAAGAGACACAGATGAGTATTCAACCATTTGCACAAAATAATTTGGAAACAGCAGTTAAAGCTGCCTTAAATGGTCCAGAAGTTAAAAAAATTAAAGTATTTGAGCATGAATTTAATGTAAAACCAATTGAAGTAGTAAATTTAGGTGGCGGTAAAACATATGTTAAAGGACAAATTTCTCATCATTTAAGTTTTCGTCCAGATGATCAATTTTATTATGAGTTTACAGTGCAAGATGGAAAGGTAATAGATAAGCCTGTATTTAATATTGATAGAGGTGGTTGGACACCATTTGCTGCTCCACTTTTATCAATTCTTGCTGCGTATAATGGGATTCCAGTTAATCCAAATGATTTAAATGCACTTGGTCAACAGATTGGAAAAGTGATAGATGGAAGCTGGGAACATGCAGCCCAATCTATCGCAACTGTAGTTAGTTTAAGTTTTAATGAGTAGAATTTCTTAATTTTTGTTAGCCTAACAGAGTCCCATTTTTCATAAGTAACCTTGTTATAAAAAATTCTGAAACAGCTATAAATAGATTTTTACCACTCAGTCACATTATCTTGATTTGTTAACCACCTTATCATTCATTATATGTCACAAAATAGAAGTCTTTTTAAGACTTCTGTTTTGTTTGTATACAGTACAGCGGAAAGTTTGTTTTTTACCTATCTATGCTTCAATTCTTTAAGAATCCGTTTGACTATTAGATACAATTTATTACAACAAACTATTAAAATCTCAAATAACTTCCTACCCTATTTTGATTTTTTCAAACACAAAAATTCATTACTTTAAGAATGAAAACAATAGATGTAGTAAAAAATCATCTTGTTTTATTATATCTATTGTTTAAAAGTCAGGAGAGATAAAATGAACAAAATAAAAATGAGGAATTTTTTTAAAATTAGTATCCTTACTTGTTTCACACTAGCAAGTTTAAGTACACCATCTACTATTTTTGCTGATAGTCATCCAGGTTATTCCTATGAATCCAATATAGGCTATCAAAACCCAGCATGGATGTCGAAAGTAGCAGATTCAACAAAATTGAGTGAAATATCTATTCCAGGGACTCACGGTACAATGGCTTTACATGGAGCAAGTTTTCTTGATGAAAATTTGACAAGAAATCAAACTATGAGTCTACCACAACAATTAAATTCCGGAATTCGATATGTAGATATGCGTGTTAAACGTGTAAAAGATTCTTTTGCAATGTACCATGGGATTGTAAATCAAAAAGCAATGTTTGAAGATGTATTAAAAGAGGCAATTCAATTTTTAAAAGATCATCCTACAGAAACAATTTTAATGCGCTTAAAAGAAGAAACTACTCCTGAAAGTGGCTCACTATCATTCGAGGAAATACTTAATAAATACAAAGACCTTAATTCTTCCTATTTTTGGGATCCGAGTTCTGTACCAACTTCAAAAAGAAATAACCCTACTCTAGGAGACATCCGAGGGAAAATTGTAATCTTACAAAACTTTACAGCCTCTCAGCAATATGGTATTAATTACGATAGCTTAAATATACAAGATACATTTGAAATTGAAAAAGGACCAGACGGAATGTATGAAAAATGGAATGCGGTGAGAACCCACCTTCAAAATACAAATAATAATTTTAACAATGATAAAATCTATCTTAACCATTTTAGTGGCACAGGTGGTGCTGCTGCATTATTAAATAATGTTTATCCTTGGTTTGTTGCAAGTGGTAAAGAGAGCAGAAATACTGATAGTAACCCCAAGATGATTCAAAAAGCTACAACTAATGCGTGGGAAGATTTCCCTCGTGATATAAATGGTCAAGTATTTTATGGTGGAATGAATACACTTGGGACCGAACTCTTGCAACAAGGTGGAATTAAACATTCTGGTATTATCGCAGCTGATTTTCCTGGTCCAGGTTTAATTGATAGTATCATTAAATTAAACGGTATACATTCGAATGAAAAAGAAATATTAATTTCGCAAATTTCATCCGAATCTAGCCCTTTATCCGGACAACAAAATCGATCCAGTCAAAACTTTAAAATTGATAGTTTACCTGTAGGTACTAAGGAATTAAAATGGATTATTGAGCCTTCAGAAAAAGATCATCCTTCTTCTATCTCTTTCAATGTAATGATTGACGTTTCCCTAGGTACAGATTCTACTCGTTGGAAAAATATTTCACATGGATCTAGGACTGAAGCTTATACGAATGCTAAATATTATATTGCAAGCCCACTTGGTGCCACTAACAAATTTACAGTGAAAATATACGCTATTACAAATTAAAAAATAAAGAATCCCAATGGAATTCCTTTTTGATGGAATACCATTGGGGTTCTTTAATAATTTCATTTCGTATATATTGGGATGAAGAGTAAAAATTGCACCCCTGTTCCGGTATTGCACATAGAATAAGTGATAACTACCCTTTTCCACTTATCATTTATTTAAAACTGGCTTCCAAAGCGATAGTGCAAAAATCCAATTTGGATCGCCGTTCCCTTGATAACTTTGAATCGCTTCATACACTTTTCCCTCATGTACTACTTTATCACCTTTATTGTATGCTTTTCTTGCATCCCATTTTTCATAAGTAGAGTCCTCTAGTTTTGTTGCTACAGTTAAAACATCACTTCTACTAGACTCATTTCCAGCTAAATCAACCGCCGTCACTACATATTTATACGATGTATTAGTTTTTAAATCTTTATCCATAAAGGATGTATTATCCGCTGTCCCAATTTTATTCATAACCCCAGTGCTTTCTCTATATACAACATAATGATCAACACCTACATTATCTTCAGACGCACTCCACATCAAATCAACAGTTGTCGCTGTTGTACCCATACTATGTAATCCTTTTGGTTGAGTCGGAGCCTCTTTATCTGGAGTTTCATTTGTTGTCTTAACCTTTAGTTTTTCACTTTCTTTTGATATGTTTCCAGCAGCGTCTAATGCCTTTATTGTATAGGTATATTCCGTATTTGCTTTTAGTTTTTTATCAGTAAAAGTTGTACCTGGTACCGTACCAATTACTTCTCCATTACGTAACACTTGATATTCTTTTACGCCTATATTATCATTTGAGGCCTTCCATGTTAGTTCAACACTATTGGCAGAAACTTTAGACGCATTTAATCCAGTTGGTTGACTTGGAGCTACTGTATCGGGAGCTTCATTATTTACTAGATTTACATCAATTACATTATAAAACGCATTTGACGTATCTGCTACATCCCATACAGCTAAAATAACATGATAACCATTGCGATCAGTTGGTACATTAATTGTATGTGTTAAATTATTTGATGCTGCCGAACCATCATGTTTCACAGTTCCAATTGGTTCTAATTCAGCACGTGTTAATGGTTTATTAGGATCCCATCCCTTTTTGGTAATGTAATAATGCCATTTACTTGTAGAATGTGCCGCTGTGTATTTCCATGTAAATGTATTTGCTCCCCCCTTTATTGTGTTTTTGAACCAGCGATTTGATGTTTGTTGGTCAAGAATCCCTCCAAACAGTCCTCCTGCCGAAGCGATTTTCCCATCAATCGGTCCACCATCTGGGAATCCTTTAGGTGCTTCTAGACTTTGAGGTTCGTACATTACATTTCCACAATTTAAATTTAATGCTCCATAATTCTGACTACATAAAGCAGCACGACTACTCGGCTTTTCAACAAACCCATGTGCATATGCACTTTGAGGAATCATTGTAATTGCCGTCACCCCTACAGCTAAAACACAAGCACCAATTCCTTTTTTACTTTTTCTTAATCTTTCTAACTTAGATGTTAATTTCAAATTCATACTTGTCCCCCCAATATATTGTTTATGCTAATATAATAGCAATATAGGGATAAACGAACAAATCACCTACTAATATATTAATAGTTCAATAACATAAACACATTTAGTTTATTTATTAACCTGATATGGGGCTAAATTAAGCAAATTAATTCTATTTTGTAACATTATGTAGTAAAGAGTTTATAAAAAACCAATAAAGATTCACAAAAAATCCAAATATCGATTACTTAATTTTTTACAACCACACTCCACACGATAACTACATTATTAAGCAGGTTTCATGATTTATTACATTCTCTCGCCACCTGACAAAATCAGATCAAAAACATATCCCTGCATATTATCGATTAGTTCAACCACATCTGGATTTTTATCGTTGCTCAGCGACCAATTGATTGACACCATTGCGTTTGCTGTATACAACTGAGCTACAAAGTCAATCGGCACACTTACTTCAACCTGCTGCTCTTTCAAATAGGAATAGCAGGCATTATATAAAATGGATTCTAATTCTAAACGTAAATCCGCTGAGGGAACACGTACATGGAGTAAAGTTGCAATCTCTTTTTTTCGCGCTGAGATCTTATCGGTTATCATATTAATAGCTTGAGCCACATTTCCATTCTCTATTAATGCGAAACGAAATTCAATTTCTTCCTTGAACCAGCAGACATAATTTTGCACTAATTTTTCCAAAAGATCATATTTATCTGCAAAATGGCTGTAAAATGTGGACTTACTCACCATAGCATGTATGCAAATATCTTTAGTTGTAATTCGCCCAAACTCTTTTTCGTTCAAGAGGGTAATAAGTGTATTAGAAATATTTTTCTTCGTTTTATAAACGCGAACATCCTCTCCCATTAATAATCAATCTCCTTCCCAAAGTTGCTTATCAAACCATTTATATCCTTATGGTTCGATTTCGTACTTCTTACCCTTTCCTGCTTGTTGTTTCTTTAATATACTTCTCTTATCCTTACCTTGTAGTCAAATATAAGGAGGGATTTTATGTTTAAACAGTATGTAAACAACGAACAGTTCAATTTGCAAATTAACCGTTTTTTCAACGATTTTTATCAAGACGATGAGCGGGCAAATCAGGATTTGCAAGCCATCATCCCAAGACTTACAGACACGGACAGCTGGTATAACACTTGGATAGAATATGCAGCAATGCGGGAGCATCAGAAAGACTTCGATCTGGCTTCGGTTTATTATCAAGCTGCCGAGTTTTATATGGAATCATCCGATCCAAAAAAAGAAAAAGTGTACCAAAAATACCGTGAAACTTTTTATAAGGGCTTTCATGACTTTGAGTATGAAACCTACCAAATTCCTTATGAAGATTCCTATCTTCCTGCAATCAAATTCATGACACCAGGCGCATGTAATACACTACTTTTCTTTGGAGGCTACGATTCCTACATGGAGGAAATGATGAAGATGATGAACTACCTCATAGGAATCAATTATAATATTATAGTTTTTGATGGACCTGGACAAGGAACAGCACTGAAAAACGGCTTAAAATTCATCCACAACTGGGAGAAGCCCGTTTCCACAGTCATTGACTATTTCAAACTTGACCGTGTTAGTATTCTCGGAGCTTCTTGGGGCGGCTACTTGGCAATGCGTGCCGCCGCTTTTGAAAAACGAATCGACAAAGTCATCGCCTTTAATATTTTTTATAGTGGCCTTGATGCACTCAAGATGCGCATGCCGGATAATATCTGGAATAAATTGACCACGCTTCTGGCTACTAATGAGGCTGACAAAATTAATACCATGTTTAAACAAATGATGGCCACCAGCATCGACCTGAACTGGAAAGTTAAAAAAGGTATGGAAAATACAGGTGAAAAAACGCCATTTAACTTACTTAAAAACTTTGAAAAACATACGATGGCAGGAATCGGTCAGTTCATAAATCAAGAAGTATTGCTCCTGGCTGGTGAAGACGATCAGTACGTTCCAATTAACCGATTACCGCAAATCGAATCGGAGCTATGTAATGCAGCCTCCATCACTTCTGTAGTTTTCACTAAGAAAACTGGTGGTGAACAACATTGTCAGGCTGGTCATCGTCACTTAGCTTTTGATGAAATTAAAAGATTTTTGCGACATAACTTCTAGTGAATAATATCAAGCATTTTAGCACTTTCAAAATTTTTCATATACTAACACATTAGAACATGGTGACTATCGTGACACTCCTCAAAAAAACTGATATTTTGTCATAAAAGAAATCCCCCACTTATTTGTGGGGGGATTATTCTGTGCTTTACTTATAATGATATGTGTGAAGTTTTGTTTATTTACAAACCTAAAATCCCTACAATCTGACTCGCCTTTAAATTAGTAATATAATTGTACATCTCTAAGCCTTTTCTTTCAGCCTTTAGCACCTTGCCTCTCATTTTCGATAAATGTTGGGAAACAATAGATTGTGGAATTTTTAAAAGCTCCGTCAATTGTGTAACATTACATTTTTTATACTGAATTAACTCGTTTATAATTTGCAATCGAATTGGATGTGCCATTATTTTTAACATATCTACATCCTCTTCAGTTATTACACTCTTTTTCATTTCACTTTTATACATTGTCATAAGAAATTCTCCTTTTTTATCCGTGCATTTCCGCACGTCTTTTAATTAGAAGTATATTCTAAAATTATTACGGTTTAATATTCTTACTTTTTGGTATATTGAAGTTTATATTTTCGAAATAATATAATTTCAGAAACGCCTTACACACATATTGTAAAATTCCAATATGCGATTTATACGAACTTAATATACGGTTTAAATGAATCTTATATAATGAATCTCACTTCACTATGGAGACACTGTTGAAACGTTACTTCAATAACTCTGTAGGAAACTTATAAACAACTAAAAAAGGACACACCTATAGCATATGTATGCATAGGTGTGTCCTTTTCTAAGATAAATTTTAGAGTATTAACTTCTTTTTATCCCATCGTATAAGATAACTATTTAAATTTCAAAATATATAGTATAGAATAGGAACATTCGCTATATTTATGTATGAAAGGATTTTCGGAAATGGACTTGTTGCAAATCAAGAAAATGGAAAATTTAATTTGGACTATTGAACATAGTAGTGACCTCTCAAAAAGGTTTTACATAATAAAATTTTTTGATAGAGAAAATACAATTAAGCCAATTGAAACATTAGAATTTGGAAATAGAAATATCGACAAATTTGAATGGGTGTTTATTAATATATTTCCAAGGGTAGTAACAACTTATGTCCCTTCCACTGGAAGGAAACCTGATGAATCATTAATAGATACAACTAGAGAAAACAGTAAAGAATCACTTATTTTACAAGGAATACGAACCTACACCAAGTTTTGGTCATGTTAACCCCCACCCTTCTATAGCAGAAAATATAATTTTGCATAAAATGTGTTTTTTTGAGTTAAGGTGAATTCTATATGTAAATTCTTCTGAGAGTTTCATTCACATTGTATTGTTCGTTATTTGAAGAACAAGGAGTTTTTTATAATATACGATATATCAATTTTTAAAATGTATGCTTATACTTATTTTTTTAGTCATTTTATTCTCTTAAGAGCATCCACGCAAATAGATGCTCTTAAGAAAATAAAAGTAGTACGCATGAGATTGAATGAATATTAAATAAAACACTTTGGATCTGGAACTTACCTTACACTTTGTTTTATATACATAAAAGAAGAGTAGAATATCCTTTTTTATTTTTAGATTTGCCTACTAACACTTCAAACAATCTATCAGGACGTTAAGTAGTGAATAGTTCAATTTTAGGGGATTGTTTTAATCTCTACTAATTTAGCAGAAAATTCAGTTCCACATTTAACCTTTTTAAATTCTAGATGATTAAATCCTTGATTAGCGCCTCATCGGTTGAATCAAAAAGGGTATGCACTTTAATACACCTAGTCCAACAAACGTAAATATTACTCCTACCAAATCAAACAAAAAAATTTGAGTAGCCCCCTATTTATTGCACTAATTATAACTAGAGCTAGCCCTTTCCTTTTCTTTAAATTCCTACTTTAACTAGAACATACGGACGTTAAGTGATATGAATTCATTTTATAATGGGGGGATTTTTCACCTTTTCTAAACAACTTATTATATTATTTTTATCTAATAAGGCACAGAAACAAATTAAAAAACTTTAGTGCTCCTGAAAATCTCTTGAGGAAAAACGTTTTTAGGGTGAAACGTTTTTCAGGGTACTTTTATACTGACTCTTTTCCTTAAAATGTTTCTGTACCTAATATTTAAATTAACTTATGTCAAAATATTTCGCAATACAAGCGCTAAATGCTACATGGATATATAGAAAATGACACTTTTTATGAGCATACCCCATCAAATACTTATATTAAATATAGAAAGTCACCTTAATATTATTAAATTTGTTAAATTAAATAATGAAAATGGAGAATACTAACTTTATAATTGTCACAATTTAATTTATATATCTACTCTTTTATTACTCGAAAAAATCATTTGATAATTCCTTCAATATTAATTTATGAAATGCAGAGACCATCTAAAGCAACAATTTTCTTACATTAGATTGTTTTTCTATTTAATTTATTTTGTCGAAAAAAGTCGATATTTTCATATTTTTTCATTTAATTATTGTACATTTGTACATTTAGTGTTAGGATTATGCCTATTCAAATTAGATCCTATTGATTCCTCTTTAAGATTTCTTTATTTTATTTGTGAAAATTAGTTACTTTCTAGTAAATTCCCAGCAATAATACAGCAAACTACACTAATAATAATTCTAAAATTATATTTTCATCTCGTAAATTCATAAAAAGGAATTTACGTCAAACTATATTTTCTATCTGTGTATATTCATTCTTTATTCAAACATGATTAATCATAAGTTCTAACTCGTTAATCAAATTTAAATAACAATTTTGATTCTAAAATAAGTTCAAAATCAAAATAAATATATTGTTATTTCAAAATAATGTTGTAAACTATCTTTAGAATGGAAAGATTTATGTAACAGCATGTTAAGGGGTTACAGGGGGAATAAAAATGAGAAATTTTTTCGATGACAAGTATAAAAATATTGAATTAAAAAGGAGACTATTAAATATAATCAGTGAAATTAGTGAATTAAAAGGAAAATTAGCTGCTTATCAGGAACAAAATCCTGATATATTTACTAGCTTAGAAAAACCATACCACTTCATTACATAAAAAACTTTACTACTACCTATGAAGATATAAAAGTCCCAAATAAAAGATTAAAAGAACTTATTTTAGATGATATAGTACCTCAAAATATTTCGGAAGATGCTATCTTTTGTTTTTATCAAACACTTACTTTTGTACATAAGAATTCCTGTGATTTATTAATCAATCCAGAGACTATACAGGAATTACATTTTCAATTAATACATTACATTACCTCTGACAGTGCCAAATGGCGCGAAAAACCGTTTACTATTCCAGGTATTCCTGAAAACGGAATGCACTTAAATAGTTACCGCATTCTTCCACATGAGCTTATTCCACAAGTAATGGAACAATTATGTGATCAATATAACTCATTAAATTCTAGTAAGGGCCATCATTCACTTTTATTAATAGCTCGTTTTATATTTAATTTTTATTGCATAGTCCCTTTTAATCAGGGTAACGGCAGATTGGCGCTTATGTTAATGCAATTGCTATTAATTAAGAGTGGAAATACATTTGTAAAATATGTATGTCTGGATAAATACATTAAGAAAAATGAATCTGAATATTACAATTCGATTTATAAATCTTCGGTAAATTGGTACTGCGAGGAACATAATAGTAGCTTTTGGTTAAAAACGTTTTTAACTATTATATTAGAGGCGTACAAAGATCTTCATAATACAGTTCTAGATTCTATATGTAAGCATACTAAAGTGGAGAGAATTCAGGATTTTATCCTTAAACAAAAACAACCCTTTACTAAGGAGTGTATTCGTAACACATATCCAGACATAGCAGAGAGTACAATCAGTAAGGCTTTAAATTCCTTGCAATTGTTTGGCCATATTAAGCTAGTGACAAAAGGAAGAAATGCTAGTTGGATTAAAGTTTAACTATACTTGTAAAACACTTACAGTTCAAAAAAGAAAATTATAACTTTATCATTTAAATTCATGCCTTTGGACTCTTATTCATTGAATTTCACTTTAATATATTAAGCTATTATTACTAATTTAGTTATTTCTAATTCCTACAAAACGTTTTATAGGAATATTTGTCGAAAAAAGTCGCATTTTAATATTTTTTCTTTATTTTCTGGTTGTAAACGTTTCATTTTCGTGTTACCATCTTAATCAAACAATAGATGGTAATAAAAATGAAAATATTTCTTTCCCTTAGAAACATATAAACGTACGGTCATATCAAGAAAATAAGGCCAAAGGAATATTTGATATCTATCCAAATTACCAATAGGAATTTTGCTGCATTAACTTTCTGTTATTTCAGAATAAAACTTCACATTTTGTCCCTAAACAAAATTTGTTAGCGTGCAAAATTCAAATACACTAAAACACCCAAATAAATGAAATGTCCTTTTTTATTGAGCATTGAGGTATGAAAAAATAATTCTTCCTACAAAATTCAGCTGAGTAACATAAAGACATCTAAATTACTACCTTTATCGCCATCTATTGTTGACAACATATTTACCAACTATTAAAAAGAACCTATCAAGGGTTCTTTTTTATTATAATCATTCAAATTTCACTTCTATCTTGATACTTAGATTTCTACACAAATTACATCTACTTTTTTACTCTCAATTATTGAATTTATAATATAGTACTTCAATTTTAGTTATTCTTGATCTCAATCCGTTTAAATTAGTGAATAAAATTCAAACATATAAAAATAATAACTACAACTAATCGTTATATATTAAAGAGGTGTCAATTTTGTCCTTAAATGAAAAGACCCTAGAAACAAAGACAGATAAAACCATTGAAAAAATCCAAACAAGTAACTTAAAAGAACTTAAAAATACATTAGATAACATCTTTGATATTAGTGCAGATTTGATTGAACATCCTTTGCAATTAAAAACAAACACGAATATTTTACTATATTATTTTGAAGGCCTTACAGATGGTGTTGCATTAAAAGGAAATGTTGTTACACCATTATTACAAGAAGTGAATGAAGACAGCCAAATATTTAATTCTAATATTATTGCTACTCATACCAAAATAGTACATACGTGGAATGAAATTAAAGAAGGATTACTTGAGGGACAATGTGTACTGTTTATGGAAGGAGAAAAGAGGTCCCTTCTAATAAATACAAAAGGTTGGGCAGAGAGAGCGATTCAAGAACCCATTTCAGAAGTTACTATTAAAGGCTCACATGATGGGTTTATTGAGAATGCCACAAAAAACATAGGCTTAATTCGTCGATATATTCCTTCTACTGAATTGAAAATTAAAAAATTGACAATTGGAGAACGCGCCACTTCTTTAGTCTATTTAATTTACTTAGGGGATGTAGCAAACGAAGATGTGGTCCAAGAAATAGAAACTAGAATCTGTAAAATTAAAACGGATGCGGTATTGAGCATTGGAGAACTATCTAATTTTACAAAGGATCAAAATTGGACTCCTTTTCCACAGGCTTATTTAAGTGAACGCCCAGATGCCATTTCTAATCATATACTTGATGGAAAAGTAGCAGTGTTAATTGATAGATCTCCTGGTGCGATGATTGTCCCAATGAATTTAATTGGATTTTTTCAGACTCCAGATGATTATAATATACATTGGCTCATTGCATCATTTTTTCGCTTATTACGATTTGCAGGATTTATTATAGCTATTTTTTTACCCGCAATTTATATTGCTATAGTCTCTTTTCATTTTGAAATCATTCCTTTAGATCTATACACTTCTATTGCAACGTCAAGAGTTAAAGTCCCTTTCTCTCCTTTATTGGAAGCTTTTATAATGGAAATCACACTAGAAATGCTACGTGAAGCTGGTATTCGCTTACCACAACCAATTGGACAAACAATTGGAATTGTTGGAGGGATTGTAATTGGGCAGGCGGCTGTTCAAGCTGGTCTTGTGAGTAACGTTATGGTTATTATCGTATCTATTACCGCCATTGCATCATTTATTGTTTCTAATTATGATTTATCAAGTTGTATTCGGCTTATTCGTTTTCCAATGATGTTATTGGCCTATTTTTATGGGGTTGTAGGTATTGTTAGTGGATTAATGCTCTTATTTGCTCATTTTGTTTCATTAACTTCGTATGGTTCACCATACGGATTGCCAATAGCACCATTTCGTCTCCAAGAGTTAAAAGATTCTTTTGTAAGATTTCCTATTTCTATGATCACCACCCGCTCGAGTACAGGACAGCCGAAACAAAAAAAGAAAAAAGAAGGTGGTTCGCATGGGGAATCTTAAATTTCAAAACATAACTTTATTTGAATTTATTGTTTTCATCCATTCACTGCAACTTGCATCAGGTATGTTAATTATGCCAAGCCCACTTGCTACTACCGCTGGCACAGATGGCTGGATTTCTATCATTCTGGGATGGATGGTTACTTCTATAATTGGCGTATTTATTGTATTAATGTTACAAAAAAGTCCTAGCAAAAATTTCTCACAGATTTTAAAAACATACTTTGGTAAATGGCTAGGAACAATTTTTCTTCTTTTATATGCCTTTTATCTATTTTTTGCTGGTTTTAATACTTTATTAAAGGCAACTGACATTATAAAAGTGTGGATATTCCCTTCCACTCCTGCTTATCAAATCGCCATATTATTACTATTGCCTTTTATTATTTTATCATTGAGTGGGATAAGGGCTCTTACTAGTTATTCTATGCTTGTTTTCTTCTTCACTGCTTGGATGCCACTATTTCTTCTGTTTTCATTAAAGAGTAACTACAATCCTTTACACCTACTACCTATTTTTAAAGATGGCATATCCCCTATTGTAAAGGCAACAAAAGAAACAATTACTCCTTATGCTGGCTTAGAAATTGCATATTTTATTTATCCGTTCTTACAAAAAAAACAAAAAGCCATAAAAGGAATACTAATAGCGAATACTGGAACCATGTTTTTCTATCTATATGTGACTATTCTTTCTTATATATACTTTAGTCCGGAGGGGATAAAAGACGTAATTTGGCCAGTATTTCATTTGTTAAAAGGGGTTCGTTTTTCATTCATAGAACGATTAGAAATTATATATATCGCTTACTATTTGATTGTATTTTCTACTACAATATATCCGTATTTATTTTTCAGTTTTGAATCTGTGACCATTTTACTTCAAAAAAATGCTCGCAATTGGGTGCTCGTTAGTTTTATGTTTTTAATAGTCGGCTTATTTATTTTTCTAAATCCCGACGTGGATCAATATTTGTTTATATATTCTCTTATGGATATCTTAAATATCATTTTTTTTATTCTATTACCAATCTTTTTTTTCGCATACAGCATTCTTTTCACTTGGTTAACTAGGAGGAAACAACTTTGATTCGAAAATGGATATGGATTGTAACTTGTTGTGTATGTTTAATCGGTTGTAGTCAAAGAATCCCTCTTGAACAGGTTTCATTAATCCTGTTAATCGCCTTAGATAGAACTTCTAATGGAGATATAAAAGTGGGCACAAGCATACCACTCTTTCATCATAAACAGCAAAGAAGTACTATAGAGCAATGGACGCGGGCATCCACTGTATATAATGGATTCAGTAAAATAGATACGAAGTTAACGGGCTATATGACAGCCTCAAAAGCTGAAATCATTTTAATTGGGAAAAAATTGGCCCAAGAAGCAAATTGGATGCAGGAGCTTGATTCTTCTTACCGTGATCCTTACGCTACCATTAATGCTAAAGTAGTACTTGTTGATGGACCTGTAGAAGAAATTTTCACAATTAATAAGCCCGATAAACCATCACTACCATCTTACATAAGTAGTGTAATCGAATCCTCCATTCAAAATAATCAATCCGTTTCTTCCACGATTCAACAATTAATGAGAGAAAAAAATGAAGAAGGAATGACACAAGCTGTTCCAGTTATAAAAAAAACAAAGAATGAAATCGACACGGTAGGAATTGCACTTTTAGATCGACAAGGTAAATATTTAAGCCGTATCCCTAAAAAAAATGTTAAGTTCTTCAATCTTTTAAATAAGCCCAAAAATAAAGGCCGGATGATACTACACCTTGTGCTTCCACCTAAAAAATCCAGCCAAAAACCAAACACTTCTATATTAATACAGAATGCGACTAGGAAAATAGATGTTAATTTTCAAAAAGGAAAGTTTGTATTTAATTTCGATATAAACGCTAATGTAGCTATAATAGAAAAAACTAACGCACATTTAATTAAGGAGCATTATGATAATAAAAAAACATACATAATTTAGAAAATGAGGTTCAAAAAGAAATTAATAAGAAATTACAAAATATGTTGTATGAATTACAAAAGAATAAAATTGATCCTATCGGATTATCGTTATATGCTAGAGCTTTTCAATATAACGAGTGGAAAAAACTAAAAGGAGATTGGTTGCAAGCGTTAGCAGAGGCTAAAATAACTGTAAAAACACACGTCAAAATAAAAGATACTGGGACCATTAGAAATTAGATTAGCCTATTCTTTTATTTGACAGCATTTCTCAGTCGAATTTCCCTTCCTCAATAATTATGATATAAAAGACGCTAATTCAAAGAAAAATCTTTCGGTTAAATGCTAACCAATAGATTTTTCTTTTTTCTCTAACCAGTTCTTTTAAAAGGGCAACAATTTAACTACGGTAATCAAGTACAAGTTTCTAATTTAAGGAATTTAAGAACTTATAACTCTATTGCAGTAAACATGCCAGATACCATTATCAAAGCCGAAATTTCTAAGTTAAGGGGTTTCGGCTTTTTGAGTTCGTTCGAATATCTTAGTTTTAGTTTTATGTACTTTGATAGAATAGATACACATCAGCATATTTGTGCTTAATTTTATCGTTTAATGCGGCTTTAATAAATCATTTTTAGTTTATATATCCCATACTGATAGCAATTGAATTTTATTATTTATCCCCTTAGATTATTTCAAATGATTCTATTTTCTTTCCATTTGACTCTTTTGATATATTTCAAATTTCTTGATTACATGTTGTATAGGGGAGCCCTTCTTTTTTCCACGTAAGAAATCCTCCCTTTAAATTAACTACTTTCTTTATATCAGCTTTTTGTAAAATGCTAGCTGCTATAGCGGAACGTAACCCCGTTCGACATTGTAAAACTATTGGACAATTTTTCGGTACATCATCTAGCCGTTCAAGTAGATTACCTAAAGTGATATGTATTGCATCATGAAGATGTCCTTCATCCCACTCTTTTTTACTACGCACATCGATAACCTTTACACTTCCATCTTTTATTAACGGATATAATTCATTTGATGTTTTTTCCTTATAAATCTCTAAACTATGGAATCTTTGAATTACCTTTGAAGGTGCAAAAGCAATAATATTATCTAAGCCAATGGACTCAAAGTCTCTAATAACTTCCTCCACTTTAACATTTTCCGCATCTAAAATTATTAAAGTTTCTTTTTTATAATCTAATATCCCCCCACACCAAGTTGTGAAAGAATTGTTATAAGGTATGTTAATTGACTTCTCGATGTGGCCAGCAGCAAAACACTCTACATCCCTTATATCAACTATTTGCTGAACACCCCTCATCACTTCTTGAAGTTCTTCTATTATATAAATAGCAGTAATCTCTCTCTTCTTACGAGTTGGTGGACCATACTTATTTAAATGCTTCATTAATGGAAAATACTTTGGAGGCTCTGGCTGTCCCGTCAATAAATTCGATATAAAATTCTCTTCATCATTACATTGAAACGCCCAATTAAACATCTTTTCATAACCTAATGTGGAAGTTGGAATTGCTCCTAATGCTTTTCCACATGCACTTCCTGCACCATGTGATGGCCATATTTGCAAATAATCGGGGAGTATTTTTATTTTTTGTATAGAATCAAATAATTGTTTCGCTCCTATTTTTGCAGTATCTTTAATACCAACAGCAATTTCTAATAAATCGGGTCTACCTATATCTCCTACAAATATAAAATCACCTGTGAATATTCCTATCGGTTTATCATTCATATAATTATTTTGACTTGTATCGGTTACTAAAAAGGAAATACTTTCGGGCGTATGCCCTGGGGTATGAATGACATTGAATTTTATATGACCAACCTTAAACTCTGTTCCCTCTCTAACCAAATTGTATCGGCCCTCGTTAAGATTTTGATATTTCCAATCACTATCTCCTTCATCTGATACATATAAATTTGTATTAAAAAGAAGGGAAAGTTCTCTAGACCCAGATAGAAAATCTGCATGAATATGAGTCTCAGCCGCAGCAATTACTTCCATTCCCTCTTTCTTAGCAAATTCTATATATTGTTCTATATAGCGGCTGGGATCAATAACAATTGCTACGCCTTCCTTCTGACAACCAACTAAATAGGAAGCATGAGCTAATTTTTCATCATAAAAATATTTTAAAAGCATAGCTATTCCCTCCAAATGCTTATTTCAAATTACTTCTCGGTTGTTACAACAACTCTCTATCTTTCCTTATAGAATCCCTTTCAACATTAAATTCCAATACATATAGGGCAACATATACCTTTTAAGTAAAAACATACTATACCGTTCTTTCGCTTGATTAAACGGAAACGTTTCTTGAGGCTCATGTTCATAGTTAAATTCAGCGAGTATAAGACTTTTATATCCTGTAACAATCGGACAGGATGTATACCCATCATAATTAGCCTGCAAGTCTCTTCCATTAAGTACGTCCAAAATATTTTGTTTTAAGACAGGTATTTGTTTTCGAATTGCCGCTCCAGTTTTAGATGTAGGTAAATTGGTACAATCTCCAAGTCCAAAAATATTCTTATATTTTACATGCTGCAAAGTATAAGGACTTATATCTACCCACCCCTGATGATCACTTATCTCACTTTCTTTAATAAAGTTAGATGGCCCCATTGGTGGAACAACATGTATCATACTATATGGTACTGTTTCTCGTTTCAGTGTTTGCGTATCTTCAAAAATTGCTTCTCTCTTTTCAGCGATAATTTCTACTAAGTTTTTATTATAGTTCGTTATAATTTGCTTTCTTTCTAGTACTTGTTCTAATGTTTCAGCATAACGCGGTACCTGAAATATGTTAGCATTCGCAGAATAAAACATTACTTCACTTCTGTTTCTTACACCGTTATTACAAAAATACTCTTCTGCTAAATACATAATTTTTTGTGGAGCACCACCACATTTAATAGGAGTATTGGGGTGGGTAAAAATCGCATTCCCTCCTTTGAATTTTTTGATTTCTCTCCAAGTAGAATCAACATATGTATAAGAATAATTGCTACAAACCCCATTGGTCCCAATAGACTCCTTTAAGCCTTTAATACCGTCCCAATTTATTTGTATACCGGCTGCTACAATAAGAATTTCATATTCAAGCAGCATTCCATCATCTAAAAGTATCTTATTTTGATTTGGAAACAACTTAACAACACTTTTAGGAATCCACGTTGCTCCTTTTGGAATAAGTGATTCTTGATCACGCATCGTACATTCCTTTGAAACAATTCCTCCCCCAACTAAACTCCATAGTGGTTGGAAGTAATGTTTTTTAGATGAATCGATAATAGCTATACTTTCTTTCAATAGGGATACATTTCGTAACAAATGTGCAGTAGAAGATAGTCCTGCAGTCCCAGCGCCAATCACAATAATTTTATAATTATCTCTGGTCTTCATTATCCTCTTCCTATCTGAATTTAATTTTTAAGTTAACTAATTATTAGCCTTATTTCATCGTAGTAACAATATTATAAGATAAAAATACTATTATTTTACCTTATTAAAACGAATATTCTGTTAACTTTATCCGTCGACATTACTATATGCGTAAATCCCTTATGTTACTTCTTTAATTTGTTTCAAACTCTACAAACTTTACATTTCTCAATATTAGCCTGTATCCTATCTCACTTTAATGATATTACACTTCTATAGATAATGAAATGCAAGTTTCTTTGGTATGGTTTGTCCATCCTCCTTTTCAGGAGATAGACAAAAACAATCTTATTCCAATAGCTATATTACCTATTCTTTTTTGAATCTTTGTTATAAATATCTATACATGCATTTGAGAACGTCTTTGTTGTTTTTCCAGTCCCTCAATAATGTGAGAATTGCTATTACCATATTTCCCGTAGCCTTTGATTTATAGGGAGCTGAAAATAGTACATACCAACCCGACTGGAATATTGAACACCTCATAACAGGAGATACTTTCTACTTAACTCAACGTTTTGGTAGAGCGCATTTTGGTACCAAAATGAAGATTTTCAAGGTTCACCCTGACGGCACTTTACAACGCTTTATTACAATTGAACCAGAATTTATTACTACGCCTAAAGGGTTAGAAATTTGGAGAACACCAATTACAAATGTATATACTAAAGGGACATATATTGCAGTAATTAAGTATAACGGAGAATTTACCTACTCAAATCATTTTCAAATTAATTAACTCTTTCCTACTCAGTAGCTAGAATTGATTAATTAGGTAGCTATGAAGAATTAAGATCTTAACCAGCTTCAATTGGATTTTAACTTTTTTAATATAAACACATTTTACTTTTAATAGAAGTAAGTTAACTATTATATCCACCTACTCTTCGTATGCAATATTGCATACGAAGGGCCTTAAATATTTTGGTATACTATGCATGTGGATTTTTCATCCAAAATTCCACTCAAACGCATATTTATGTATATGCCGACCCTAATTGCTAAAAGTGAGAAGAATGTTATTCATTCTTCTCACTTTTTTTATTTAAAATGTGTGCTTGTACTTAGGTCTTTAGATATTTTACATTTTGAATCTTAATACTAATCCACGTATGTGAATTTCCTTATAAAAATAAACTCCAAAATAGAATTAATCTTCCAAATTCCACCTATGGAGTCAGTTGCTTTCTAAAAAACATTCCAGCGTTTTTATCGATTGATTTTAGAATAGTTAAATAATAATACCATGTACAAGCTCTGCATAAATTATTCATTTTCTTTTATATAATATAATACCTACCTTTTTACTTCTAATAAATCATTAAACATTGGATTATATTTCACTTTTATATAAATAAAGGCCAAATAGCCGTTCATAATGAACGACTATTTAGCATCTTACTAATAATTTGAATGTTCTTCATGTTAATCTATTTTGTGTAAACCCGTTGAAGTAACTTGATAGGTTCTTTTCTTACCTATATATTCCTGTTTACTATTCTCAAGGTTAATAAGTGTAGCCCGTGTCTTTTCCTTTACTGCTTCCCCTTCTAGATGGGTAAACTCGATATAATCTCCCACTTTGACTGGCACAGTTTGTCTTTCAGCAGTTTGCTGTCTATTTCCCACTATTTCCTTATTGTACACAACACTACCGGATGAATTCTGTACTTTGATACTTGCATACGTATTATTAAAATAAGAATGTGGTACGCCTGCTTCTAAATTCACCTGCATTTTCTCTGTTACCCTATTATAATTTACTTTTGCAATTTCTCTATCACTATATCCTTTTAAAGACCAACCAAATTGATTTCCGTCTAAAACCGTTGTTTCTGGCATTTTTTCTACTTTCTTCAGACCTTCTTTTGTAACTTCGTACATTGCTTTTTTTCCAAAGCTTTCTTGTTTACTATTATCTACATTTGTGAAAGTAGCTCTATACACACCTTCTAGATGTGTTAACTCAATATAATCTCCTACTTTAACTGGAACTTTTTGCGATTCAGCATTTTGTTGCTTGTTTCCATAAATGTCTTTATTGTATACTACTTTTCCTGATGCATTTTGTACTTTAATACTCGCATACGTTTCATTAAAATAATGATGTGGTATGCCTGCTTTTAAGTCAATTTGCATTTCTTCTGTCGACTTATTGAAATTGATTTTAGCAAATTCGAAATCACTAATCCCTTTTAGTGACCATGCAAATTGGCTTCCTTCTAAAATATTATTTTCATTAGGCACATCTGGTTTAATTGGATTAGAATCCGTACCCTTCCAAATCTCTGCTGTTAAAATTGGATATCCTAATGCAGCCACTTTTTGAATGGTATCGTTATTTGGACGCAATCCCCACTTCTCAAAGAAAGGTATCAAATTTTGTTTGGCTACTTTTGATGCCGAAATCATAAATAATTGTTTTTTATTTTCATCAGTTTGTGGAAGTTCACTTGAAGACATGTCTCTATACAATTGATGCAATTTAGGATAGAAGTCCTCTCCATATGCTAACTGTAGTTGCCAAAGCATAACAAGCTTAACAAAAACATCACTAACTTCGTCATAATTTTTATTAGGTTGTTCTAAGTATTGAAATGCCTTAGTATAAGCGCCCTCCTGTTGCAATCTAAAAGATTGATTAGATGTAAATGCTTTTTCTACAGAAAGGCTGTAAATATTATTTTGTACTTCTGTCATATTATAAAACTTCCAAGGTGATTGCTGTCTCAAATGCCCTGCCTCATGCCAAGGACCCCAGCCATCTTTTATAAATTTATTAATATCTAACACGTATTGGATTGCATCTCCTACATATGCGGTTCGATAAGAAGTTGCATACATATAATAATCGGGAGAATGATTTTCTTCTACGTAATGAATATAATGTTTATCTACTTGTTCCTCGGATAAACCAGCTACTTTGTCTTGAATTCGAGTAGCTTCATCCATCTTTTTTAAGAGTTGTACAGGATCTGTATTAGAACCTAACAAATATTTCTTAACACGTGCAGGGCTGGCCGTAATTAATACACGTTCTCCTTTTAACTCCACTGCATGTGCATTGGGATATTGGTCCAGCATGTTTATTAAATCTTGTTTCGTATGCTTTCCTAGTTCAAAAAAAGGAGTAGTCGTTCCACCTGTTGTGACTGTTGTTCGAATGGTACCACCTTGTTGTTTATTATAAAAATAAACCATCCCCCCATTTGGAGATTGGATTGTGTTTATACCAGGTTTTAATGTAAATGATTTTATTTTAGAATCTTCTCTCCAAGAAGCATCATACGAATACGTTCCAATGTATGCTTGAATATTTTGATTTCCTTCTACATTAATCGTTATTTGTTCATTTGGCTTTGCATATAAACCAGTGGGTTCATATGGACTAAATGCCATACTTTTTCTTTCCTGTTGTTTTAGTACCTCAACATCCCCTTTTCCTGGGGCTGTATATGTTCTATTTTCTAATTTAACTGACTTTTCTTCTTGCAGTGATGTTGATAATTTTTTTTGCTGCTGCATTTCCTCTGCAAAGACATCCGGTGAAGAAATCATTCCAGTCGCAAGCATAGTTACTGTAGCAGTAGCTGCAAGTATTTTTCTAGTTTTATATTTTGAATTATTCCCCATATTATCTCCCTCATTTTTCCTTAGTGCATGTAAGGATTATTATTTTATTTATTATGTTTTTACACCGAAAATCATTTACGCTATTTATGTTGTATCTAATACTCTATTTTTTCTCATAATAATCTCCTTTTCTTTATTTCTAATTGTTTATAAATGTTATTTGATGACACATAAAATAACAACTTTGCGATAAACTCATCAATAATAACCTATTATGTTTTGATTTAGTATTGTTAACTTCCATCTAATTGTATAAAAGTATTCAATTAGGAAAATAAGAATATAAAGCTCACTAATCATAGATTAGGTTTTGCGGAAAAATTCATAAAAATCATTCACCTTAAAAATTCAAACTTGTATAACTACTTTCTACATATAGGATGGAATTATAAAAATATTTCAATAAAATAAAAGACAGAGGCCTGATGATACCTCCGTCTTTTCAATTTATAAAGAACAAAAAATCATTTTATAACTGTATAAATGCCCTTGCAACAAATACTGTATTCCGCTATTTTTTTGAAGAAACAGGATCCATTTTTAATGTTTTTATCCCTTCTTTTAATGTAAACGCATCCGCTCTCAATGTTTTCCAACTATCTTTCGCTGCATTCAAATTAGGTTTTAGGAATTTGAATTTATTTTGATCCGCTTTTTGGGATGCTTTATCAATATGACTAAGCACTCCCGAATATTGAGAATCTAAATCATGCCATTGTGCAGACATATAGGTAAGTGCATTAATAGCCGATCCAATCGCATTGTGCATTTCATTAATATTATTATACGCAACACCAACTACACGATTTAATGTTACTTTATAATCTATAGTCTGACGTAATTGTGCTAACAACGGCTCTAACGTACCTAAATTATTTCTTGCTACCCCTATCATTACACCACCAGCAATCCACGTAGGAATTGAGGGAATTGATACAGTTATTATTCCATCTGATTCTACTTGTTTAAAATGTCTTACTTGCTCTAAAACTTCATTTAGGCGCTTTTCATCTTCATCAATTCCAGATGCTTGGTTTTTCAGAATCGAATGCAAAATATCTTTATGACCTGCAAATGCTCGGACATCTTCTCCAATACTATCTCTTAACTTAGCTAGTTCTTGTATTAAATTCTGTGTATATGCTTGATTTTGTTTAATCTCACCTTGTAAATCTGTCATGCCTTCTTTTAATGTTTCTGCATCCCCTTCATTAATCGCTTCTACTAATGCGTCATAATAATTGTCGAATTTAGTATCATACTCTACAATCCCCGTCAGTGTATCTAAAAGTTGTTTTTTTATGTGGGAATCCCATTTCGTAGCATGCTCTCTTGCATTCTTTTGATCTTGTAGAATTTGACTAGGTAGATTTGTATATCCTTTAATGTCAATTCCTTCAAAGTTAACATCTGGGTTTTTAATTAACAAATAAGAGTAATCATTCATGGATTTTGCAAATACCCCAGCATCTTGCAAAGCTTTTTTCATCTTTTCGCTGTTTACAGAAAGAGATATATCTTCGGTACTAGTTTGTTCCATTTTACTTTCACTTGCGAAGGCTGCCACTGGAGAAACTACAGTAGTTGTTGTCAGAGTTAAAAACGTCGATACAGCAAGTAGTTTATAAGGAAAGTTTTTATTCATTTTAATTCCTCCTATACATATATATTGATTTTCAATTTGTTTTTTCTTGTTTAAAAGCAATGTCTTTTGAAATGAATTCTGCATCCTTATGAATATCATTCCAACTTTGTTTTGCAGCCTTTAAATCATCAGGTATTAAAGAAAGTTTATGTTCTTGCATTTGGTCGATATTATCATATAGATCTTTATAATTCGCTCCCATCGTATTCCATTGTTGCTGAATACTTGTTAGAGACATAATTGCTTGATCAACTGTTTGATACAAATATGTTAAAGTGTCTTTTGTATTAGTAAGTGAAATAACTGCTTGGTTAGCTAAATCAGCTTTCATACTTAATTCTCCAATTTTATTCGAAATTTCATTATAGGAGTTCATATGATTAGATGCCTCAACACCAGCTGCTGTTCCTAAACCGATACCAGCTGCCCCTAGAGCTGTTAGACCACCAACAACAGCTGGTGTCGCTGTGCCACCGGTCACAACAATTACTACCGCTCCTGCAATCGTTCCAATAACTAAAATAGCTGCTCCTAATCCACCACCAATTGACCAGGCTAATACATTATCAAAATGTGCTTTCTGCGTAGAACGTAAATTCTCAATTTCGGCCTGAAGTTGTGGGACTAGTGCTTGTTTTCCCGCTAATATAGCCGTTAATCCCCCTTGTCCATCTGGACCTCCAACATTATTTTTAAAATCTACAGTATTTGTATACAACTTTGTTTTGAAAGCTTCTAACATCTTAATAATTTCCGTAACTTCATTTGAATTTGTATGAATTGTACCGATTAAATCCCCTATTCCTTCTTTGAGGCCCGCCTTATCTTTCTTTTTTACAGTATCTACTAGTGTGTCGTAATAATTTTGAAATTGTTCATCATAATTTACAATATTACGTGCTGTCTTTTGAATGTTTGGCTTCGCTGTATCTAGCCAGTAATTTGCATTGATTCGTGACAGTTCCTGATTCAGGTGAATGTTTTTGATTAATTCTCCCCCTCCTGAACCTAAATCAATGTTGGATAAATTTACATTCGGTTGCTTAATCATTGTTTTTGCGTACAAATCCATTACAAGAATATGAGAGCCTGTTTCAGCCAACACTTTCTTTAACCCTTCAGGTCCTAACGCATAATTTTCTATTTTCTGTTCTTGTGCTGTCTGTTCTTGTGCAAGTGCGTGAATAGTACTACCATTCGTAGCAGTTATAACCGTTGCTAAAGTGGCCAAAGTTATGACCTTAAATGGAAATTTCATTATTTGATTCTCCTCCTTATTTTCAATTGAGTTATTATCTTTTTATTAAACCTAAATTCTTAATATTAAAATTTATAAACTTGTTCTTCGAGTTGATTTGTTACATTTTTTAGTCGTCTTAATGTATCTTTTTGAGACTGAGTGTTACTAGTATCAACTTCAGTCAATAATTTTGTAATACTATTATTTATTAGATTAAAATCCTCTTTATAACGTTTCATTAGCTCAATTTCTCCATCTACTTGATTAGCAAATGTATGCAAATCATTTTGCATGAAAAGAATCATTGATTTTTGTAAATCTGCTACTGTTAATTTAGTTGTTAAGTCATATAATTTCTGATTTTGTTTCTCTAAATCATTTAAATATACTCTTTGCTCTGCTGTTAGTTTATTAATTTCGGCAAAGGTACTATATGTTTTTTTAATTTTTTCAGGATCAATCACTTTCATAAGATCATACTCTTTCGTTTTTGTAACTGCAGCTGCAGCAATTTCACCTTTTTTACTTTTCTCTATCGCTTCACGTGCTTCTTTTTTGGCAGCTTCAATTTCTATAGCTGATTTTCCCTTTTCTGTTGCTTCCTGCTCTGCTTTCTTCTCTGCTTCTACAATAGTATTATTTATTTCTTTTCCTTTGTTATACGCTACTACCGCTGTTTGAGCAGCCGGTTCAATGATATCTTTTGATAGGCTATAAATTTCTTGGAATACCTTTAGCCCTTGTTCATTTAAAGCTCCTGGTAATAATGCTATTTGCTCTAAATCATTTTGAATTGATTTTTTTGTATTTAGCATTTCATTTTTTAACTTGTCTATTTTTCCTGTTCCCTCTGAACTAAGTACACTCTGTGCTTTTACCACATCTGTATCAAGATTTTTCAGTTTCTTATCTACCTGTAGTTTAAGATCTGTTAACTCATTAATCTGACGTTGCACGTTTTCTTTGTTTGTTATAGTCATATCTTGAAGAACTTCCAGTCTATCTATAAGCCCTTCTTTATCTTCCTTATTATCTACAAATCCTTTTAATGTTGGATAATAGCTATTAAATTTGGTTGCAAATCCTTTACTTTTTGAATTTAGTAGAATTAATTTTGGATATAGTTCTGATGACCACTCTTTCATATCTTGTTTAATTAGAAATTGAGTTGTATTTAAAGATGGAACTTCTTCAAGTTGCACATTCGGACTTGCTAAGGCTCCATCTATAAAGGTTTGTGTTAATTTGGAGTGTGCACCTATTTTTCGTAATGCTGAGGAAATATCTATATTTTCTTGTTTCGTTTCTGCCTGAACGATTGGCATTGCGAGAGTATTGATAGGAATAGTCGCTCCAGTAACGATTGATGTTATTAAAAATCCTGTCATAATTTTATTCTTCATTCCGTACACCTCTTCACTATTGTTTTTTACAGTTTTAATCGTAAATGTTGTACAACCTAACGTTAGGATTTCTTCACATAGACTTGAGGATAGAGATTTTTTCAAAAAAGTAATTACATCTCGTTTTTTATTTATTTTTGATAGAATATAAGGACCTTACTTCCCCCTCATTTTAAACACTATGTTTTTCATAAGTAAACCAGAAAATCGCTTTGATTAAATTTGATTTTTCAGATATTTATTATTCAAATTATAAAATATTATATTTAAAAAAGTTAAATCCAAATTTCATTTCATAAAGTGAAATAATTATACTATGATAATTAAACCTAAAAATCCTTTTATTCCCCAAATCCTATATGAATCCCTCATCCAAAAATGATTTTACTATAATTTAATAGTGATTGACGCATATGTGTCTTTTATATGGATATGTAAAATTACATATCCATATAGGAGTAACTAGCATACATACGCCAAAATATTATTATCGTATATATAATAATCATGTTACTACGAACACCACAGGAGAAAACTCCCCTCATGCACTTTAGAGGATAAATTATCCATGAAATAATAATTTTTGCTTATATACTTACTATTATTATAGGAATACAAAAAAGCGATTCTTTTCACAGTAAAAAGAATCGCTTTCTAGGTTCCTATTTTCAATTACATTACATAAAGAATTGAGAAATTATCATTTAAGAGCATTAACTATAACTTCAGCAGCCTCTGCAATTAGTTGATTATCATAGGTAGCCTCTTTCTCATCTTTACTAGATAAAATTGCGATGATAATGGGTGCTCTATTCGGCGGCCAAACGATAGCAATATCATTTCGTGTCCCATAACTTCCAGCTCCTGATTTATCTCCAACTACCCAGTCAGTTGGTACGCCTGCACGAATAAGTTTGTCTCCTGTAGCATTTCCTTTCATCCACTCTGTAAGAATTTTACGTTTATGAGCTGGAAGTGCATTTCCGACCGTAAAAGCCTTAAGATTGGTAGCAATTGCTTTTGCTGTACTAGTGTCACGAATGTCTCCTGGAATAGCCTCGTTTAACTCTGTCTCAAAGCGATCAGCCATAGTAACCCGATCACCCATCTGTCTAAGCGCTTTTTCATATCCCTTAGGTCCGCCTATTTTATTAAATAAAATGTTCCCTGCAGTATTATCACTGGAACGAACAGCGGCCTCAGCAATTTGTCCTAATGTCATTCCGGTATCTACATGTTTCTCTGTAACGGGTGAATATTCCACCAAGTCGTCTTCCGTATAAGTGATAACTTCATTTAATTTCTCAGTTGAGTTTTGCTGTAGCAATACTCCTGCCGCTAATGCCTTGTAGGTTGATGCAAAGGCAAATCTTTCGTTAGGTCGATAAGCAATTGTTCGATTTGTACCAGTATCAATAGCATACACACCTAATCGAGCATCAAATTTTTTCTCAAGTTGAGAGAATTCTTTATACGTCGCATGATTTTTATGTTTAACTGGTCCGGTCTTTTCTTTCGCTTCAACTTGCAATGCCCCTCCTGTAAAAGCTTCTAGGCTTGTAAGACTTAAACCTAATATACCAACACATAAACCTATTTTTAACATCCTCTTGTTTTTCAAAATCATCATTCCTTTCAAATTTTCAATACTGAAAACAAGTAGTAAATTCAATACACTGTATCCTATTTGAACACCTGTTTTTATACGTACACATAATAGACCATCTAAGAAACAAGTTTGTTCCATAAAGTGAAACTTTAATCAGTGGGGGTTTTGTTCATTCCCCACTGATTATTAGCCCTCACCAATCGGGCTTTTACGGGCAGCCCGACTCCCGCCTAACTTCTTTGCTCCAGCTGAATTTTGAGGTGGGAGTTTTACTACCCGGCAAATAGCGGGATAAATTTAAAACCTTTTTAACTAGTAGCCAAGATATTAACAAAAGTAAGAGATAGCAACTATGATAGCCGCTATCTCTTATTTCAAATTTTCCTTTTTCTTTAACTTATAAAGGCTTTTATATAAACAGGGTCTCTTCCCCTGAGAAAAGTGCACAAATTTTACTAATTTTGATTCGAACTATCTGTACTAGCAGCTTCACCATGTATACGTTGCTTTTTTAAATCAAAGTATACATCTAAAATTTCCTTTCCAATTATAGAATTAATTCCATTTTTATCATCATGAAGCCATGGGACTACTACAGAAAATGCTACTTCTGGATTATCATATGGAGCATATCCAACTAATGTTAAGTTGTAACATTCCATACGTTCTCCTTTTGCATTTCTACCAATTGGATCATCTCCACCATATACAGTTTGAGCTGTCCCTGTCTTTCCTGCTGGTTTATATGGCGCATTTTTGAAATACTTCACGCCAGTTCCATCACCTTCTTGGAATACCCATCTAAAACCTTCTTTTATCCGATCAATATGTTCTTTCTTCATATCAACTCGATTTAATACGACAGGCTCTATAGAGCGTATAACTTTACCGACCTCTTCTTCTTTTATTGATTGCTCTCGTATTTCTTGTACAATTTGGGGTTGCATTCTATATCCACCATTTGCAATAGTTGAAATATATTGTGCCAATTGCAATGGCGTATACGTATCATACTGACCGATAGAAAAATCTAATAAAAAACCAGGTTGACTATCTACTTTTCTCGTTTGTCCAATTATTTCATTCGGTAAATCAATACCTGTTGGGACGCCTAAACCAAATTGCTTAAAATAATAGCGCATTGTATCAAATGCTTCTTGTTTAATATCCAACGAACCATTTGGTACGTAATTAACTCCCGCAATTTTTAAAGCTGTCTGGAACATGTATACATTCGAAGATACTTGTAAAGCTCGTAAATCATTAATATTACCAAATCCGGATACATTCCACGATTTCTTGGCTTGTGTACCTTTAAATTTCATCGGTGCATCATAAAATTGATCTCCTGGATGTATTGCCCCTGTCTCATATCCAGTTAATAAAGTAGCACCTTTTACAGCTGACCCTAGCTCATACGAAGTTGTCATGTTACCTAATGCCAAATCCTCAATCTCTATTTTCCCTTCTTTTTCTACAATCTTTTTGCCTGCCATAGATAAAATCTGTCCGTTATTCGGATTTGTCATGACGACAAACGCTCGGTCCAACAATGGCTCTGAACTCTTAAAAGCTCTCAAATTTTTCTCTATACTTTCTTCCACTTTCTTTTGTAATTCCATATCAATCGTTAATGTTAAGCTACTACCACTTTTTCCTTTAGAGATTATTTCTGTGTTTATAATGTTTCCTGATTTATCAGTAATGTTTTTCACTTCTTCTTTTGTGCCGTGTAATACATCTTCATATCGTTGTTCAATATAACTTTTTCCTACACGATCATTACGGTTATATCCACGTACCAAATAAGAATCTAAGTTTTCTTTCGGTAATCCTTCTTCACTACTTGTAATATTACCTAACACGGAACGAAATAAATTACCATTTACATAATTACGTTCCCAATCAACTGTTGTATCTACTCCTGGAAACTCCGCAAGGTTTTCACTTATCCGCGCATATTCTTGATCTGTCACATCTTTTTTAATAATTTGTGGTGTCAGTTGATAACCTGAACTCATTTTACTTTTAATAGCTAACACCTTTAAATCTTGTGCTGTTAATTCTGCCAATTCTACTTCTGTGACGCGACTTCGTCTTAAGTCTTGAATTTTTTTGTCTAGTTCTTTTCCCTCTATTCCCTTTTCTTTAAAATTTCCTATGTCTTTTTTAGTAATCTTTGATTCCGCACGTTTCGTATTCAATTGCATCCAAAAATCTTTTTTATCGATATCGGTTAATTTATTTATATCTTGCTCAGGCATTTCAAGTACCTTCGCCAAGTCTTTTGCTGTTTTTAAAATATCTTCACTCGTAATCCCCTTCACCCTTGTATACGTAATTGCGCGAAGAGATTTATTATTAACGACCGTTTTCCCTTCTCGATCTAGAATCTGTCCACGTGGAACTGGTATACTAGTTGTTTCATTTTGACTGTTTTCCACTTGGTTCTTATAAGCCTCTCCCTCAACGATTTGTACTTTTCCTAGCTGCATAATAATAGCTGAGAATAGTACAAATATGCAAAGGAACATTATATTCAATCGAATAGATATATATGTCTTCTGTTTCTTTACTTTTTGTTCTTTCATAAATCCTCCATATAATTCTTCAGGAAATCCTCACTAATACTTAGTAAATAAATATACTAAAAGCGTTCCCTATATATTAGAAACCACTATTCAGTTATAATAGTGTCTTATCTTTTTTGTTAAATCCTTGTAAACATCCATTCCTTTTGGTTTAGCCGCGTAATTGATAAATCTCCCTTCCTGTTTTTTCTCTATTTTTTTGTCGCCTGCATTAGAAATGCTAAACTGTATAATGACTCATATTAAACTTACACATAGACTTGCTATTAACATGTACTTTTTTCATACTGATTGTTCCTTTCTTCATGCTGTAATACTTAATAGACAACCTAAGTAATAAAGTTGTTCCACATTTACAAAAAAAAATTAACTATAAGATGGAATAGGCTACATAAGGGAGGGTTATATGTTACATACAAAAAGATGGAGATTACTTGCGGTTCTTTCTATTGTAGGTTTGATTTTACTAATTTTATTAAAAATCAACTTCATTTCAATTACTATCGCAACTTCTTCAGCTGAAAGAGGAAAAATTTTTGATCAAAATGGTGTAATACTAGCTACAAATAAGAAAGTTAAGTCTCTATATTGCACTTCTAATGATGAAAAGCTATCGAATAAAGATACATCAAACACATTAGCTTTTTTCAATCAATTTTCAAACGAGTTTCAACATGACATTTCTGCAGAGGACATAAAATTACAATTACAACAATCTTGTAAAAAGCAGACTATGAATGATATACCGTTTTACTCTGACATAAATGAGAGTGAACTTACATTCATAAACAAGAACAAACCCAATAATGTAATAATCAAAGATGAATTGATTCGATATTATCCTAAACACGAAATTGGTTCACAGCTAATTGGGTATGTAGAAAATGACCTTAATTCTAAGTACGGACCTGTTGGAAAAAGTGGGATTGAGCTTCAATATGAAAATGATTTAAAAGGAAAACCCGGAAAAACTCTGATTTTTAAAATGAATAATAAAAAGTTCTTATGGAACATTCAAAAAGTACAAAAAGGAAAAGATGTCCGGCTAGCTTTAGACTCTAAATTGCAGCAAAAAACAGAGGAAGCATTAAGATCTCAAATTAAGAAAATACCTGATGCTAATGCTGGTTATGTTGTAGTAACCGATGTAAAAACTGGCGCAATTTTAACTATGGCCAACTCGGCAGTTTTTAATCCAAATATATTACATACACATGTATCATCTAAAAATGAAAACATTAAATCACTTTCGCAAAATAAAGCAATTCAAAAATTAAAGTATGGTGAATCTTATGTAAATATGGCCTCTACTATAAAGCCACTTACTATTTTAATTGGATTAAACGAAAAGCTTTTTCAACCTGAAGATACTTATTTAGATAAGGGTAGTTTTCAGTATGATAATCAAAATAACATTACGAATGCACCTGGAACGCCAACAGGTGAGATTACACCGAGGCAGGCTATCATTAATTCATCTAACACATTTATGACAGCAAAAGTAGCTCTGCCCTTATTCAACCGAAATAATGGGAAAATAGAAAAAGTGGCACATATATGGACAGATTATTTAATGCAATTCGGCCTTCGTTCTAAAACTGGGATTGATTTACCCTTTGAAGAAGACGGACAATATGAATTCCATCCATCTGATAAGTTTGAAAATGGAATCTCCGCTTTATTAAATGCCTCTTGGGGAGGAAATGAAGTGCATACTCCTCTTCAACTCGCTCAATATGCAGCAACTTTGGCAAGTAAAGGTGATAAATATAAACCTCAAATCGTAAGTGCTATTATTGGTCAGGACGGTAAGGAAACAAAAAAGTTTAAACCAATCTTAGAAAGTTCAAATCGTTATCCTATGAAATTTTGGAGTGTCGTGCAAGGTGGGATGAGTCAAAATATACAGGAGATTAAAAACTTGCCCTTTGATGTCGCGGGTAAAACAGGGATAACTGGCTCTCCGAACGAGCAAGAAAGAATGATAAATCATTCTCTTTTCATTGCATATGCTCCTACCGAAGATCCAAAAATTGCTATTTCTGTCGTTATTCCTGGTAGTAATTCGGAAAAAAACATTGCTGCTCTCGTTACATCAGAAATTTTAAAGTCTTGGAATACACTTCAAAAGGAGGATAAAGATAAAGAGGAAGGTTCATTAAAGTGAACCTTCCTCTTTTACCATATAGATTCTATATTCGTTATTTCCCATTTACCTTCATCATTCTTTTCGAACATGAAAGAATATTTAATATCAGTTAAAACATACTTTTTTGTACATATCCAGTAGTATTACCGTTAATAGTCGATATTTTTATATATCCATCATTTTGCACTTTTTCCGGGATCCAAGCTTTTACCATTTCATTAGATACTTCATATAAAACTTGTGATTCTCGTTTTGGTTCAGCTAAAATTTTCGTTTTATTTCCAGTAACAGTTACATATATAAAATGTTCTTGCTTTGATTGATTACTTTCTGTCGATCCACTTGGCACTTTGTAGACTTTCTTCGTATCATTCACAAATTCTCCCCCCATTGTAAGAGCAACTTGCAACTCATGAAAAATATCTTCATCAAACTTCAATTCATCCTTCTTATAAGTCTTCCCTTTAAATAGAACTTCATCATTTAACACTCTATACAGGTCATTTTCATTTTTTGAATTTGTACTTCGATATAAATCATTCATAAATTGTTTTAATGATGGATCTTGAGCAGACTCATCTTTTGTTTTCGGCTTAATTTGAGTACTACTTTGTACCGGTGATTTATTATCATCAAGCCAAGGTTGTTGGACAATAAAAAATAACATTGTACAAACAAAAACAACTACAATAGGCAATACTTTTTTACGAAATGGTCTCTTGTGTGTTACAGAATCTACTTCACTATTTTGGTATATCGATTGTTTTATTTTATAAATAAATTCCTCTTCATCTTTACGATGCTCCATCGGGCCGTTTTTTAATTTCCTATACCAGTCAGGGTTTTTTTTACTGTTCATCATTTCTACCCTCCCCTATTAGTTTTGAAACCTTACTTCTCGCTCGGCTTAATCTAGATTTGACTGTTCCAATTGATACACCTAATGTTTCAGCCATTTCTTCATAAGATAATTCATATTTCGCGTCCAATATTAGTATTTCGCGGTGTTTTTTAGGTAGTTTTAATACAACATCCCACACATCATTCATTTCCTCTTGATTAAAAAATTCTTGTTCTGCCGATGGAGATTGCTTATCGTCACTAAAAAATCCCACTAAAGATATCCTTTTAAAATAAGAGGATTTCAAATAGTTTATTGCCGTATTTCTTGTAATTTTTAATATCCACGTTTTAATAGATGACTCCTTTCGAAACGAATTCCAATGTTTAAAAACCTTAATAAATACATCTTGTGTGATGTCATCTGATAAGTGTGGATCTTTCGTAATAATAAATGAATAATTCCATACATCTTGCCAATAGTCTTTTATAACATAGTCAAGCTCATCATGATTACATTTTTCAATAAACTTCTGTTCCATTTCCACACCTCAAACTTATTTGAATAAACATAAATCTGCCCTCACTTTTAATATGGTTTCAATATATAGACATGATACAAGTTTCATTTGTTCCATTGTTTATCTTTTTTTCGACAGATGATATTTCTAAAAAAATGTAATAAAAAAGACCAGGATAAATTCTTAAAATCATCCTGGTTTTTCTGTATTAAATATATTTTCATTATTTTTTTATACTAGAAACCGCATCTAATACATCCACTTGACTCCCCATAGTTTTAGTGAGTTTTTTCCATTCAGTTTCTGCTTGTACAGCCGTAACATCATCTGTGTTATATGGTCTATCTTCACCATACGATTTATTGAAATGAAGGATTTCCATTGATGTTTCATTTACAGGGATTTGATTGAAAGTAGTATTGTCAACAATTACAATCAGCTCCTCATAATCTGAATTACGATAGTGACCAAACCAAGTATCGCTAGCATACTGGACTTCTATTTTCTTTTCATTAATTGTTAATTCCTTAATTTTTTTATTTTTCTTACTAGCCAATAATATAGCTTTACCTTTTGGAGCTGAAGGTAATGACTTTATTGGATCTGAACTCCATACTTCATTATCATTATCTGATTCTCTCAACACACCTATCTCAACCATCTTCTCTGCAGTTTTTCGTTCCATAATTAATAGTTGTTTACCGTCAGTTTCTGCTTTTTTCACTTTATATAAAGTGTTGGTCTTAATTTCACTTTTATGTTGACTTACTATTTCTTTTAATGATTGTTCTTCCCCAATCAATAAAGCGGCATTCCTTGGTTCTTCTTTCTTTCCAAAAGAACAAGCCCCTAACATAGAAATTGATACAACTCCTGCCATACACACTTTCATTACTTTTTTCATTTCTTTTTCTCCTCTTTGCTTGTTTTATCAATACGTTACATGATTTTTTTATATAACCGTTGTAAATAACGCCAACGGACAGTGAAAAAGTACACACTTTGAATGGATATAAAGGCTAGTATAATTAAAATGGACATCTTTAAAACAGAGAAGTCAATTAGCTGTTGCAAGGCTATAAAAGCGACACCACTATGAATAATCGCTATAATTAAAGGCAAGAAGAACATTAACGTAAGCTGACGCGTTACGATTTTCTTTAGCTCTCTTCTACTTAGACCGACCTTCGCAATCATTTCATATTGTTGTTGTTCCCTTTCTAAATCTGCATATAGTCGGAAATATAAAAGACTGGCTGCGAACGTAAAGAATACGATCCCTACTAATACACTGACAATAAGTAAAATACCGTTCTCTTGTTTCGAAGAAATCCATTCGGAATACAATGCTTTAAAATAATGATGTGCTTGCACCGAATTATTATTACCCATTGTTGCTTCTAATTTTTTTGTAACCACTCTTGATTTCTCCCAATTTTCCACTACAAATCCATATTGACTTTTCATTACGTAAGAATCATCTTCCGTCTTTCTATTTGGGATTTTATCGTACAAAGAATCCGAAACAACAATAATAGCTCCAATTGTATTTGGGAGAACTATATATGGGACCGCCTTCTTGACCTGAAGAGACATCTCCAAGTTTTCCTGTACTACATCTATTTTCTCAGGTATATCCTTTCCTCTTGCATACTTTTCTTTTTGCGAAACTATTGATGGTACTATGATTGTTTGTTGATCATTGTCTAACTTTTCCATTTCATATCCGAAGATTTTTGCAAACTTGTTATACTCTGATACTTTGATTAGCACTAAATTATTTTCCGTGAATTTTGGATTCGTAACCGCTACCTGATAAGAGAAATTTGAGCGAGTAAGTTGTTTTTTCATTTCTGTAATGTGCTCTTCTTCTTGTGCATTTTCTCCTAACGAAGTATAGGTAAATGCAAATGGATTGATCATCTCCGTTAATCCCTTATTTCCCATTGCTAAACATGTACCAATTCCTGTGAAAGCCACAGCGGAAACAATCGCTAGCATAAAGAACATAGTTGCATTATCCTTCATACGATAAGCCAATTCAGATATAGTAAGTAGGTTCGTTTTATTAAAAAATACAGTGTCTTTTTTCTTTAAGACACGTATTACATACACGCTCAACTGTGAAAATAGAAAATATGTCCCTATCACTACAAAAACTACTCCTCCAAGTAAGTAAGGCATAATGAAGTTTCTTTCTAGTACGAAATAGAACACACATCCATACCCTAACCCAATTAATAATACGGAAAGGAATGCTAATGCTTTTGATGCCTTTGGCTCTGGTTTTGGCTTTTCCTCTGATTTCATCAAATCAATTAACTTGTTTGCTTTTACCATTTTAGAAGTAAACAACGAAATGACTAGAAACAGAATCAAAAATGCGCCACTTGTCGTAAAGACAGCTTTTATAGGAACGTAAAAAGGAAGACCCTTATCAATCGCTAATATATTTTCACTTGCCAATAAATTGAGCTTTGAAAATATCAAACCAATTAAGATACCAAATGTAATTGAAGCGACTCCAATTAACATATTTTCTAAAAAAATTAATTTATTTAACTGCGCCGGTGTCATACCATGCATGATTAAAATTCCAAATTCTTTTTTTCTTGTTTTTAAAAAAGAACTCACCGAATATAAAAGAAAGAAGAATGAAAATACAAAAATGAGATATTGAGAGATTTGCATCCCCATTGTTCCTAAAAGGCTCATTGTTTTACTTGTGGAGGCTAGTTCTCCTTGTAAATCAGGATGAAAAAGTAAGAGTGAATATGTGAAAAAAACCATAACTGAAAATGAGCTACTTAGAAAGTGTGCAGCATAAGTCCGCTTACTTCGAATGATATTATTAAAAGCGAATCTTTGAAAAGTCATGCTTACGACCTCCTAGTAATGCAAGTACATCTATAATTTTTTGATAAAACATTTGTTGGTTTTCTCCGTTATAAATTTCGTTATATAATTTTCCATCTTTAATAAATACAACGCGATCACAAAAACTTGCAGCCACTGGATCGTGCGTAACAAGCATCATTGTTGCATCTTGTTCTTTATTTAATCGTTTTAATAACTCCATTACATCATTAGCCGCTTTTGAATCTAAGTTTCCCGTCGGTTCATCTGCTAGTAATAATTTAGGTTTATGAATTAGAGCACGTGCAATTGCTGTTCTTTGTGCTTGTCCGCCTGATATTTCATATGTTCGTTTATTTAATATATCTTGAATGCCTAATTTTTCTGCAATACCTTCTACACGCTGATTCATATCCTCAACTTTAGTACCATCTAACGTCAGAGGAAGAACAATATTTTCTTTTACAGTTAATGTTGTAAGAAGATTGAATGCTTGAAACACAAAACCTAATTCACGTCTTCGAAATAATGCCAGTTCATTTTGAGATAATTGATATGGATTTTCTCCATTAATCAATATTTCTCCTGATGTGGGAGAATCAATAGTAGAAACCATGTTCAACAAAGTAGTTTTTCCACTTCCTGATGGTCCCATTATTCCTACAAACTCCCCTTTTTTCACACTCAAATTAATGTCGGCGAGCGCTTCATAAGATACCTTTCCTGTATAGATTTTACTCAGTTCACAGACCTTTAATATTTCCATATCGTTTTGCTCCTTTTTATCTTTTAATAACCTAAGTTTATCTAAGCGTCCCTTCTTCTCATATCGATTAACCTTTCATATATCTAACAGGTCTGTAATATTTCTGAAAAATCAAACTAAACACCGTTCTAACGATTTGCATAAGGGAAAATAATACAGATTGTTGTTCCTTTTCCTACTTCCGACTTTATTTCAATATCATGTTCCAATCTTTTTATAATATTTTTCACAAGATATAATCCCATCCCAGTAGATTCCTTAAATTTCCGACCGTTTATTCCCGTATAAAATGGGCGGAATACTCTCGGGAGGTCTTCTTTTGGAATTCCCACACCATGATCGTGTATTTCAAGGATTACTGAGCGCTCTTCTTCTAATGTAGTAATAGTAACGTTTTTTCTACTTCCTGCTGAATACTTAATGGCATTGGATATCACTTGATGAATAACAAACCGAAGCCACTTTCTATCGGTTTCTACCATAATAGTTTGCTTTACTTTTACTTCTGGATAAACATAGCTACGGATAAACAGACGTTTATTTTCACGGATTACTTCTTGAACGATTTCCTGTAACGAAACTCTTTCCACATAAAAATCTTGCTCAAACGTTTGTAATCGCGCCATATATAAGACCATTTCTAATCCATACTGCATTTGATCTACTTCTTCCACAATACTTTCAAAAACCTCCCCATTCTCTTCTTGTGTGATCAGTTCAATAACTGATAGGGGCGTTTTCATCTGATGCACCCATTGATTAATAAATGTAAGGTGCTCTTTTTGTTTATATTCCCAAGTCTTTAACTGTTGATGATATTGACTGTATTGTGTCTTTAACACACGCTGAAGTGCTACTGATAATGGAGTGGAATCGAGTTCTTCTAAGGAGTCCTCTAATGTTTCAGAAGGGTTGGATAATTTGTTATAAAATCTACGATGGCTAAAGTAGCGATAAAGTAAAAACGCAATTAAAAAGCATCCTCCTAAAAACACACTATATAACGCAGTAGATAAGTGGTTATATCCATCCAGCCAATAAACAGTTAGAACGACAAATAGCTGAATGATTGAGAAACAGATGAAAGGGATATGTTCACGTAAAAATAAATTCATTATTATACCTCATCATTCTTCCAAGTTATTTTCAAACGATATCCAGCACCACGAACTGTTTCTAATGCATTTTTTATTCCGATTTCCTCTAATTTTTTTCGGACACGTGTAACATTTACACTTAACGTATTATCATCTACATACGTATAGTCATCCCAAAGTTTTTCTAAAATTTTCTCTCGACTAACAATACTAGGAGATTGTCGTAAGAGAGTTTCTAGTAAAACAGTTTCTTTTTTTGACAGTATACACATGCTATCATTTAGCTTTAATTCCATTTTTTCTGGATAAAGTATTAAACCGGATTGCTGAACAACTCTTTCTTCCGCTTTCGGTGCGTATTCTCCGTAAATTCTTCGAAGATGACTTCGGATTTTTGCCATTACAACTTCATAATGAAACGGTTTAGTGATATAATCGTCTGCACCATGTTCAAGTGCCATAACTTGCTCCATCTCTCCACTACGTGCTGATATAAATATAATGGGACAAGTAGAGACCGTTCTAATTTGTCGGCACCAGTAGAAACCATCAAAACTCGGTAAATTTACATCTAATAAAACTAAATCAGGTTGAATTTTTTCAAAGTTAGCCAAAATATTTTCAAAATCCTCTGTAATATTCCCTGCATACCCGTACTTATTAATATGGGATTGAAGTAGTCTAGAAATTTTTTGGTCATCTTCTACAATCATGATTTTATACATATATTTAGCTCCTTTTATTTATGTATCTATTTATTATCTAGAAATATCTAATTAATACTTTTATCTTTTAGTATAAAGAAATTCCCCTCTTACTTATATTGAATAACCTTACTTCAAACTAACAGCTTTGTAATATTTCTGAAAATAAAGTTAAGTATAATAGCTCTTATTTTTTAAATTTCAATTATCTAATTTAACATTTTAAAATTTGTTGTTTTATAATTTTAAAATAAAAAATAATCGTATTTAATTGTGTAAAAAACACGTAATTAAATACGATTATTAAAATCATAAAATCTGCGTTTAGACATAAATTAACCGATTTCTAATATAATCTTGAATCGGTAAGGTTTGTATATTTACTAAAGGAGTAAATTTCACCTTCTAATTAAGTATTATTTCTGAAAAACATGTTTTATTTTTTCACCTGGAACGTTGCTCCCGCCTCTTCCTTTTACATCTTCAATCATCATGGTAACAATCATGTTTGGCGCGCTTGCATCGAAAGCTGCAAACCAACCAAGTTCTTTACCCTCTGCTTCTTTCGATTCTTTCAGTTCTGCTGTACCTGTCTTACCAGCGAGAGTTACACCATCAACTTTAGCAGTTCTCCCAGCACCATCAGGATCATTAATAACCTTTATTAACGCACTTTTTAATATCTCTTGATTCTTGGTAGAAATCACATTTTCTTTCCAATTTCCCGCTGCTTTTGTTTTTTTTATAAGATGCGGTGACGGAATGTTACCCTCATTGACAATCGGTGCATAAGTCAATGCTAAATGAAGAGGTGTCATTAATACTTGTCCTTGTCCGTACCCCGTGTCTGCTAGTTGAATATCATTTTTTATCCCATCTTTTGCAATTGTTGAAATAGGAAATTCGTATTCAATTGGTAATTTTTCATGAAATCCGTATTTCTTAAATTCATTTACATACTGATCTTTTCCTATTTTCAAAGCTTGTTGAGCAAAATAAATATTATCAGAGTACTTCATTGCCTTATCAAAATCAACTGGACTAGCATCCTTCACACGTGTTACATAATAACTTCCCCAAGATGAATCTTTTGTCCACTTTAATCCTTGAATTTTAAATTCTTCCTTAGGATTTATTGTGTTTGTTTCCAAACCAATTGCACCTGTTATCGTTTTAAATACGGAACCTGGTACAAATGCTTGTGTGAAGCGATTCATCATTGGCAGTTTCGAGTCATTATTCCATGCTTCCCGTTGAGCTTTTGATGCTCCTCTAACTATCGTATTTGGATTATAAGCAGGGCTACTTACAAGTGCAATTGTTTCACCCGTTTTAGGATTGATCGCTGCACTAGATCCTGCTTCATTTTTCATCTCATTAAAGATTTTTTCTTGAATTGCAGCATCAATTGTTAACGTAACATTTTTCCCTTCTTTTGCTTCTTTTTTTGCTACGTTTTTAATCTCTTTCCCGTTCTCATCTTCCATAAATACGCGTCCACCCTTTTCACCACGCAATTTATTCTCTAATACTTTCTCTAAACCTGTCTTACCCACTAAATCATCTGCTTGATAACCTTTTTTTTGAAGCGATTTTAACTCCTCTGCATTCACCTTTCCTATATATCCTGTTAAGTGTGCCGCTGCTTCTCCTAATGGATACGTACGAATATTTACTGGGCGAGATGAAACTCCTTCTAATTCAATATAATCATTCTGTCTGGTTCCCTCTTTTAAAATACCAATTGGTACAAAGGAATCTGGTTTTATCCATTTTGCTGCGAGCTTCTGATCGACCTCTTCTATAGACATATCAAGTAATTGTGCTACTATTTCTTTCGTTTGCGCTGCCGTTTCACCTAGTTTCTCTGGAATAATTCCAACTTCAGACGCTTTACCATTCGTTGCAAGCCCTTTTCCATTTCGATCATATATTTCCCCGCGTTTTCCTTGCTCTATTTGCATACGTACTTTGTAATCTTTTTTCATACCTGGGAAAATGAAGTCTGGTGTCCAATCTATTTTCCAAGATTCCTTATCTTTATCTTTCACGAGTTTTGCTTCATGGATGAATGAAACTGTTCCTCCATCCGTATCCATATTAACTTCAAAAAGAAAAAGTTCTTTATCTTTAGTATTCTCTCCTTTCGTTTTAATTTTTAAATTCTTAACTCCAATACCCTCATAAATTTTTTGATATTTCTCTGTGAACTCCTTTTTAGAAATCGTTTTTTTTGCATGTTCTGATAAATAATCATACATATTTGTAAATTTTTTATCATTCCATAAATTGATATATTCTTCAAATGCTTGTTTTGGCGGCTCATCTTTATTGCATCCTACCAACATAACTCCAAAACAAAAGAAAAGCAGCATCCATATTTTTTTCAATTCAATCTTCTCCCTTAATTAAAAATGATTATTCCTTTCTAAATATGTTAAATAAAAAATGTTTTAACGCTTAATAGACAGTGTAAGTAATGAAATAGTTCCACATTTACAAAAAAATTAAATTTATGGTTAAGCTGCATTCAAAAAGGGAAGATTTTAAGATTCTTACAAACGACGAATATATTTAGCGAACGTTATCATTATTAGTGTTGTTTTAACAATTCATTTAAAATACCTTTTAGTTCATTTTCGCCAATTTCATCTTTTTTCTTTATAGATTATTGATACAAAAAAAGAATCCTTATACTAAGGATTCTGCAACAGAAAATAACAAAAATATAAACAATAAAAAGAATTACTTAAAGTATAATTTATAGGCACTCTATATCCTTCTTTTTCGCACCAAAAACCCCTGTACAGCATGCGACAGGAGTTTAGGTCATTCTACAGCTTATTTAAAAGAGTCATGTACAGGCAAACTACTAAAAATCAATTCAGCAACTTTTACATATCCTTTTGAGTTTGGATGAATTAAATCCGTAGACCAAAGCGTATTGTCATTAACTAAATGATGATTCCAAAAGTCAACATGATGAAGCTTATACTCTCTACTCAGTGAAAGTATAACTTCATTTGCCTCTAATAATTGTTCTTTTAATACTTGTTTTTTTTCAGAAGGAAATGGAAGCCTAACAGTAAAATCTGGAAGGTTTGCTATAATAATATCAGCACTTGCTTTACTTAATGTATCTATCATAAATTCCATATCGTTCTTATATGCTTGATGATTCCAACGTCCTTTTAAAACATCGTTTGCACCTGCAATTAGACTAACCAAATCTGGATTAAAAGTTAATGCCTGTTCCAATTGCTGTGAGCGAATTTCTTTAGTTACTAACCCACGTTTTGCAAAATTAGCATATTTTAAATCATCTACACACAGTTGAACAAAATGATCTACCCAGCTTTTTAATGCTATTCCCTCAACTTCATCCCCTATCCCCTCTGTAAAACTATCACCAATCGCTACAAATCGCTTCCACATATATAGTCCCCCTTTTTTGTTATTCATATCTACACTATACAATAGCCCACAGCGTAATTGTTCTTCTTAAATGTTTTTCAATTTCAATTAAATTCCATAGGAGATTTTTCAAATGAGCAAGACAACTCGATTAAACTATTTCACATGAACAAAAATATGAAAATATACGTTATCTTCTCGCAGAAATAGGTTGAGACCAACTATCTTTCCCATTATCATTTAAGCGTACTTGAAAAACATATATAGGTTGAGAAAAGCCTTTTGTATCAGCGTAGTAATCTATATTATAATCTGTAATGACTAATGTATCACCTGCTTTGAAAGATATTATAGGATCAAAGTCTCCTTGTTTTAGTTTTTGAAATACTTCTTTTGGAGACAGAATTTCGACATCTCGAATATGTGATTTTTTTGTAACTGGCTCATTGTCATTAGGCATTTTTGTAATTTCCTCTTTGTAAACAGGCATTTTATTACCTTCGTCTTTTAACTCTATTGATGTTTTTATAGTGACATCAGTCATGTCTGTTTTTGTAATGGGATCTAAAGGCATATTCCCAAATTCCTTCATTTGATACGAAATCATTATTCCAAGTGCAACAAAACTTACTGTAATCGGAAGAAATAAATATTTGGTCATTTGTGTATCTGTTTCTTTTTTCTTCAACAATATAAGAACTATATTTAACATAGAATATCCTAGCATCATTCCTAAAGTATTATGAAGTAAATCAGCTAGTTCCATACTTCCACGTTGCATTATAAATTCAAGGATTTCAATCAATAAACTTGCTATAATTGAGCTGATTAACATCCATTTTGTTTTTTGAAAAACATTACTAAATAAAGGTAATAAAATTCCTAACGGAAAAAGCATACCTATATTCACAATGATATGGAAAAAAGAAGAAAATGAAAAGGTATTCCATGCTTTTTTATAAACACTAAGTACATCAAAGTCAATTGTTCTTGCAAAAGTTATATCATCTGGACGACCAAATGAAGTAGCTGATAATACAAGGGAATAATATCCTATTATCAATATAAACAATATAACTTGTTGTACGGTAAATTCCCCCCTCCTTTACATACCTTTTTGTATACTACAAAGTAGCTAAAAACAAAAATGAGTAGTAACAAGAATGTGAGTTGTATTGTAGGAATTGCAAAGGTAACAAGTAGTTCGGAAATAAAATTCATTTTACACCTCTGTTTTTACGAATAAAATATTCAATAGTTTTATATAACATTTTAGATATAGATAGCGATGTCTTGTTACCCCTAATAATTATTAATACAGAATTAAACCTGTATACATTGAGCATTTCTTCCTCCTGAAACCAGCTTTATTTGACCAAGCAGCTACAAGGAAACTAGCGTTTTACTAATTGTACTTTCGGCTATGTCTGGAAAAACGTTACGAAGATTCTCTTTAGTAAGAGGATTTTTGGAGTTAAGTATAAAATTAAAAATTTGTTCAATTTTAGTATATTTATATAGAATCCGTAATTGACCGATTCCTAATATACTTAAGAATCGGTAATATTCGTATATTTACTAAAGAAATAAAATCCCTTCAAGCATTACACTTTTTCCCGAAAATTTGTTGTTCTTTGTTTTGCCCAGTTGATACATTTCTTTTCAATTAAATGATACGAAACTATAGAAAGAAGTATTGTCATTGAAATACATAAAACAAGAAGGAAAAAGATAGGTATCTTTGTATACAAAAGTTTAAATAGTACCATCATGATTGGAAAATGACACAAATAGATACTGTATGAAATTTCTCCTAAGTATACAAATACACTCTTATTTAAAAATGCTTTCACTTTTAGGTTACTCATGGCCATTATTATAAATATACTAACACCGATTACGACACCCCAATCTTTTAATAAGAAAGTAGTATCATTACGGGAAAAACCATAAATTAAAATGGAATATAAATATAGAATAACCCCTAATGCAATAAGAAATCCTTTATTAAATTTTTTCATATTCCTATATAAGTAGATAAGCTTTTCCTGATGCTTAAAAATTAACATTCCAACCATAAACATCGATGTGAAATGCAGTGTATCGGCATAACCATTATAAAATCCCTCTGCTTTCCCTATATGCAACATATTAAGGAAAACACTAATTAAAGAAAAGCTCAAAGCAAATAGTATCGTTTTCTTCCAACTCAGTTTATAAAAAAGAAGGAATAACAAAGGAAACACAATAGATATACGCATTTCTTGAGCCAATGACCAGATAACTGGATTATAATTTTCCGTAAAAAAGTTATTAAGAAGCACAAAGTGGTTTATAATATCTATTTTTGTTATAGACCCTTGCCACCTATCATAGAACCAATCCCGTAGTCCAGCCACTTCATACGGCGAGAACAAAATAAATAAAGCAAAGGTAATGATTATCCAAAAATAATAAGGGATATAGATTCGTACAAATCGCTTAATTAAATATCCCCAATAATTTGTTTTTGAATGATAAAGTGCCATAGATAACACAAAACCACTTAGTACATAAAAAACGATTACAGCTTCCCCACCCGCCCATAAAAACCTAAGCGGGGAAAATTTAATAGAATTAGGCAACGATGGTAGCATTAAACAAAAATGTCCAAATACCACTGTAAGTGCTGCTAACCCTCGCATGGAATCTAATTCTTTTATTCTCTTACTCATAAAATGTTCTCCTTGTAAATTGTAGATTTTGCTGTTAATAAAGGCCACTATACTATTGTAGTGGGAGAATTATACATACTGTTTCTTTAAATTCCTAATATAAGCAGTACAAAGTCAATCTATGTGTCTGTATAAGGGAACTTTCTTATTTAGGCATAAGTTATATAATAATAGAAAGAAAAAAGAAATTTCATTCTATAAAATCGTATTGTCGTTTAGAAAACATTTTAAAACTGTTTTCTAACCCCTCGTTATAGTCTGTCTGTTTATCTGTCCATTGAACACCCTTATTTCCAGGCCACCCTGAGGTATTAGCAACATGTTTTAATAGTTCTTGTCCTTTTAAATTTTGCTGTAAACCACGGTTATATGCATTTTTCATATTAGATATTGCAATTCGGGTATTCGTTTCTATATTTTTCAAATCTTCGTTCGTTAAATCTTTAGGTGCTAGTCCACCTCGATGGAGCTGAAACAGTCCAAATGATGTGCCCTGATCTCCGACTGCATTTTGATCAAACTTACTTTCATGGAATGCAATAGATAAAGGAATCCATGGTGGTATACCATGCTCTATTGCTATTTGTTGAATCGTGTCTCTTACTTTAACTCGGTTAGTATGATGGTCATATGCGTATTTTGTAAGATATAGCCCTCCTGTTAAAACTAAAATAAATACTCCACTTTTTATTAATGTCCCTCCCATCGACGTCACCTCACTTGTCAGTATCAAAGATTATCATATCTTTTTGGTATATTAACTGATAATCTTGTATCATTTGATTATTCTTTGTTTCATTAATTACCGATTTTCAGGTGAAATTATTAGGGGGTTCCCTCCATATAACATTCGCTTTTATCACTTTCGGTACAATTTACTTTTGTATGGGAGAGCGTTTTCTCTGTATGGTACCGTACTTTTTTCTCGAATACCTTGCTTTTTTATTCGATTGAAATTAAAGAATAACTATATACATAGGGATACACGCTATAAAGAGATACTTAAATTTCTTTAAAAAATTCATTTTCTGGCCTCCATTTCTTTATATAAATAATTTAAAACAAAATATTTAATAGAAAGAAAAGATTTTATTAAATTTTTATAAAAGTTAATAACAGAAATAAGTACCAGGTATCGATTTTAATTGTCACTTGATGGAATAATGAATGTTTTTTTCATCATGTAACTTTATTAAACTAACCTTGCACCAGAACCCTTTGAATCGAACAATTCATAATAAACGCCATCCTTTCTGTATATTTCTACAAAAAGAATAGCGTTTTTTGATTATATGGATACAAATTTATCTTAGCTTGATTGCAATACCGAAAGTTCCGAAGAACCAGATTTGAGAATTAATGCAATCTTCCATTCCAAGCCATCCACATAAGAATCTATAATACTTTGAAACCTTTTATTTCAGGCTAATATTTAGTTTTATCCTACAAAGTTAGCCTTTTACTATATCAAGCGCACTATTCCACATACCGCTAAAGAAAGATCCTATTTCGCGCATTAAACGTGTAAACCAATTTGCTTGTTCTACTTCAGATTTTGTTACAAGGTCTACTTGTAATGATTTACCTGATAAAAATCCAGGATCTGTACTATCTTTAGGTGATATAGTCATTTTACTAATTGTTACATCTTTTTTAATAGGCGCTTCTTGTTCTTTATTCGATACTTTAAATTCTTTTTTATAAACGTCTTTGTTGCCCTTTGGCATTGGAAGTGAAACAGCTTGCTTCGCTTGAACAACCACATCTTTGTCCTTTGCATTTGCTACTCGCACTGTTTCATGACCTTTTACTACTGAATCTTTTTCATAGACCTTCTTCACTTCAAAATTCGCAAATCCATAATCATATAATTTCTTTGTTTCATCAAAACGTGCTGTATGAGAGCTTGCTTTTATAACTACAGAGATTAGACGCATACCGTTTCTTTCTACTGTACCAGTAAAACAATCTCCGGCTTCTGGAGTAGTTCCTGTTTTTAACCCATCTACACCTTCGTATTGCTTAATTAAGCCTTTTAACATCCAGTTAAAGTTCGTCATATCAATCGGATACTTGCCACCCTTTTGGAATGTTTTTTTAGGGATTTTTGCTGTATCTAATATTTTCGGGAAATCTTGAATAAGACGTTGTGCTAAAATCGCACAATCTCTTGCGGACATTTTATTTTTCTCGTCTGGAGTTGTCCCTTCTGGGTGATGTCCTTTTAAATCATGGTTTGTTAAACCTGTAGAGTTTACAAATTTATAATTTTTCATTCCAAACTCTTTTGATTTATCGTTCATCATTTTCACGAAATTGACTTCTTTTCCAGCAATCTCTTCAGCTAAAGCAATTGTTGCACCGTTTGCAGAGTAAATTACCATTGCCTCATATAACTCTTTGACCGTATAAGAGCCACCATTTTCTAATGGAACATTTGATAATGAGCGATCTTGCGAAATCTTATATGCATATTCAGAAATTTTAACTTTTTGATCCCATTTAAGTTTTCCTTTATCCACCGCTTCATGAACTAAGTATTCACTCATCATTTTTGTCATACTAGCAATTGCTAATAATTCATCTGCATTTTTTTGATATAAAATTTTTCCGGAATTTGCTTCTACTAAAATTGCTGATCCTGCTTCTACGTCTAAAGCAGGGACTGTTTCCGCTGATGCACTCCCAGATGTAACAACCATGCTACAAAATAGTGTAAGCACTGTTCCTATTGCAATAAATCTCTTGTAAAACATACCTTTCACTTCTGTTACCTCCAATATCTTTGTGCTCAAAAAAACGTTATTTTAACATAATCCTCCAAAAAATAGACAGTGTTATCAAATTCTATATACATATAAGACATTAGGACCACTTTCATATAGACCATCTCATCCCACACATATCCCTCTTTTTAATACCTTTGTATTTTTCAAATTGATTCGTACTTTCATATCTTTTAGGATTACACTTAATAGACAATCTAAGTAATACATTTGTTCCACATTTATATAAAATAAAACCAGTGTGTCCCGATGAAATATCGAAACACACTGGTTGCTAAATTTACTATCGTCTTTTCCATTGTTCATATCAATGAACTTCCCCTCTATTCTGTTAATTACTTTATAATAATAAATAAATTAATTTGTCAGTATCATGTCTACTATGAATGGCCTACTTGAATTATTAACTTAAGAAGTTTCTTAAGTTTTAAAAAAGCTTATGGAAGCTTTCATTCCATAAGCCATTCTATATGATCGGATGTTCAACAATAAAGGATATCCAACCTTCTTTATATTCTGCATGTATATTACCATTGTGAAGTTCAACAATTCTTTTTGAGATAGCAAGTCCCAGTCCATTTCCTTGATCATCTTTTCTGGCCTTATCACCCCTGAAAAATCTCTCAAACAATTTATTTGGATCGCTAACAGGTGGTTTCTCAGCTTTATTTGATACTTTCAAAATTGCTTTATTATCTATTACTTCAAGACATATTGATAATTCGGATGGCTTCATGCTGTACTTTATCGCATTTATAAACAGATTTTCATAAACACGTACCATTTTTTCTACATCCATAAGAATAGGTATTGTTTCTTCCGTTATTGATTTTTGAACAATTAAACTTTCCTTTTCAAATATAGGAGTGTATTCTCCAACTATTTGCTCCAACAAACCTGATAAATCAACTTCATTAAGGTTTAACTTGGCATCGATGTCTGATAAACGGGTGTACTCAAATAGTTCATCAATTAGATATTTCAATCTCTGTGATTTTAAATAAGTGGTTTCGAGATACTCCTGTAATTGTGCTTTACTGTCGTATTGCCCTCTTTTTAATAAATCTACATAGCCGATAATAGATGTCAATGGTGTGCGTAAGTCATGAGATACATTGGTTATGAGTTCATTTTTTGTACGTTCCAATCGTCTTTCCTGTTCAAATGTATTCTCCAATTCCTTGGACATATAATTAATATTTTGAGCAAGTTGGGTCAATTCGTCTTTTCCCTCAATCTCAATTGTCAAACCCAGTTTTCCATTGGCAATATCATTCACATTATCAGAAATGAGCTTCAAATATACTATTTTCTTTCGAACCAATATTAAAAAAATGATTATAAAAGTAAAGATCGCTAACGCAAATATAAGAAATGTAAGTATATTATTTTCAAATGTACTAAGATCATCAAGATAGTGATTTAGATTTAATGGTATTATAATATATATATAAGTGAGGATTGTTAAACCAAACGAAACAAAAAAACTAACTGCAACAGCACCAAGAAGTTTTATTATTATCTTATTTCTAAAACTAACACTCTTCATATTTTATATCCAATTCCCCAAACAGTTTTAATATAAATGGGATGTTTAGAATCCTCTTCAATTTTGTCTCTTATTTTTGTAATATGCACCATGACGGTATTATCCGATTTATAAAAAGCATCTTTCCAAACTGCTTCATATATTTTTGCAACACTCAGAACAATCCCTTTGTTACGAGCAAGTAGTTCGAGTATATCAAACTCTTTTGGAGTTAGCCTTACTTCCGTGCCTCTTATCCATACTTGACGTGTATCTGTATTTACGGTCAAATCACCAATTTCTAGGACACTTTTATCATTATCTGTATTTGTATTATATTTTTTAAACCTTCTTAATTGGGATTTTACTCTAGCGATTAACTCCAACGGATTAAACGGTTTTGATAAATAATCATCGGCACCAGAGGCTAAACCCTGAATTTTGTCTATATCCTCTGATTTTGCAGAAAGCATGATAATAGGCATATTTCGTTCTTCCCTAATCTTCATACACGCTTCAATGCCATCCATATTAGGCATCATAACATCCAAAATAATAAGATCGAATCGCTTTTCTTCTAACAGTTCTAACGCTTCAATAGCATCTTCTGCCTTTTGAGTTTTCAGACCTTCATTTTCCAAATATACAGAGATAAGATTTCTAATCTCTTTATCATCATCAACAATAAGAATTTTTGACTCCATATGATTCCTCCACATTTTTCTCATATTGAACAACTAAAAGCATAAGCAGACGGTACATTTCTATCCTCTTTTTTGTAAACCTGCAATTGAATGACCAAAAGTAACATAATCGATATAAAAGATAACGTCTTAAATATTGTTCAAAATTTTCTTTAGATCCATTTACAATTAATAATTTTTCTTCTTCATTAAATTTAGCTTTTAATAAAAAAAATTATTTTGAGATTCCTTCTTTTAATTAATTTTTTTTGATTACACCGGTAGTGTATATAACTTATAAAATGAAAAAAGAATCCTCTTCAATACGCTCTTTAAAGAAAATTCTTTTTCAAATCGTATTTTCTTTACTCGTTACTTATTTTCACCAGTTTTTCTCCTTGTTCTAAAAGTGTTGCATAGTCATTGTTCTCTTTAATTTCTTTGATTTTATTTTCAATTGTGGGCGTATTATTTATATTAAAGTACGTATTTAATACTTCATATGGTGTCTTTCCTTGTTTGATTGCACTATCTTCAATAGCTTCTTTCCATGGAATATTTACTTTGTCCATGCTTAATTCAAGGGCTGAACCAGTCTCATATCTCATATTCCGCTCTAAAAACCTTGGAGATTCTGCCTGTCCATTAGCAATGAAGTTGAACGCCTCCATAAAAGTAACATGATATGGCTTCTGTTTCTTTGCAAGTACCATAAGATTTCCACCAGTTAATTTACTATAACGATACTCTAAGTATCGTGCTGAACCTTCTATTGCTTCAGTTTTTGTTTCTCCAATTAATTGAGGCCATTTTTTATAGCGATAGTTACGTACAATTGTCCAATCATATAATGCCTGATTAATACTTTCTGGGTTCGTATCAATCATTGCTTTATCTAATAGCTTAAATTCTAATCCCATTAGCGTGTAATTTTCTTTATTAATCGGATATTCGTGAATAGACTCTCCACCATTTGCATCATATGTCCAATCTTTTTGTTTATAAGCATGAAAACCTTCATGTAATAAGAAAGATGAAAAATCAAAATATAAATCTGGATTACTAAACATTTTAGGATGATATTTTAAATAAAATACATCCATATCATTAATATTTATTGTCCCAAAGTTCCAAGGAATCCAGGTAGAAATAGTTCTAAAATCAAAACGAGTTAAGCGATAGACTTTAGGTAGATGCAGAGAATTTGAGACTTTTATTTCCTTTGCAAAAATACTATTTTCTAATCCCGTTACATTAACTGCATAAGCTTCTTGTCTAAAGAATCCCCCGTCTTTATTACTACGTATCAGAACCAATGGCATTTTTTCGAAGCGATAATCTTCATTCCAAAGTTTATCACTCGATTCTTCAAAGCTCTTATAAATAGTAGCTAATTCTTTTAACATCTTTTGATCCGTGTTATCTAAAGACTTAAACTCTGTATGATATGTTTTATTTAAAATTATGCTTCCCAACATAATTCCTATAAATATTACTAATAAGATTAAAATTACCTTTAAAAATTTTTTCAACACACACTCCTTTTCTAAAACGATAATCCTTATGATGAATAAGGTTTACAAGTTTTATGTTTATTTACACTCTTTTGGTGCAGACCCAATTTTAAATAATAGCTATAATAGACACAATTTATACAAGATATTATTTTGATAGTTGTTCCATCCTGTCAAAATTCCGGTTATAGTTAACAATTAATATTGGATGATTATTCAATTTTATTGTAATGGGATAGTGCAAGAGTTCCTACAAATGAGGTTAAAGTAGTACTCAATGTAGGAACGATGCTATCTTGCCTCTTCATTTCCCTTCATTATTAAGATATAGAAAGAATAGTATTTTTCTCTTTTAATTGCTCATACATAACTTCTTGTAAGTTATACATGAAATGCGACCCCTACTTGTATTTACTTTTCTTCTAACACTTTCTGCCGCTCATTGCTGCATATTTGTATCTCAAATTCACTTTCTATTTTGCTTACATAGTATTTTTTCACTTCATCATACGGGGGCCAATTATGTTGATACTTAGTATACATAACATTATTACATTAATTTTCTTTCGGAAGTACAATTCCTTTATACAATTGAACTGTAATCCAGTAGTAAATCGAGTAAATCACTACAAAAATAACAATTGGTAACCAAATACGAAAGTACGGATCAATTAAAAGAGGACCAAACATGTTCATACCAACTAATATGTGAGCAATACCCACAATTGCTGGGACTAAAAATACAAAGAATAACTCCTTATAAATCGATTGTATTAATAACTCCCGGCGAACACCGATTTTACGAAGCATTTGATAACGTGTATTATCTTTGGATGCACCAGATAGAATTTTAAACATTAAGCAACTCGCCATCATTGCTAAGAACGCAATTCCAACGAAGAAACCCATAAACATTAGTCCGCTGGCAAAACCATGATTCATATTATATGTTTGATACTTACTATCCAGTTCTTCCGCTTTCACATTTTTATATTTCGCTACCTGTAATTCATCAAGTTTTTTCCATTCTTTTATGTATGATCCAAAATCATCTGTCTTCCCAATAAACACCGTATTTTTTGTACCTTTCATACTATCGTATATGTTTTGATCGACAATTTTCACTTTGTGATCAGGATACATATACATTGGCTGGATTGTTTGGAAAGCGTCGCTCCATTGTTTTGGTTTCCCATCATCTTTACCCCATTGTCTTGACAATGCAAATGCATCCATGGGAATTTTCTCTGAAACTTTCAGCGTCTTCCCATTTTTTCTATCTTTTACTAAAGGACGATTTTTCTCTAAATCTTCTTTTATATAATAAACATACTTATCATCTACTTTGTAGCGATATTCAAGATTCTCTTGGAATAAGATACCACTCAAAATGTCCTTTTCTTCCGCTGTTGGATTATGAACTACCGAATCGTAAATTGTTCCTTTATCAGTCTGCTTTAGAACGTCGTTTTTAAATGCCAGACCACACGCAATTCCACCAGCGCCAAGAGCCACTAGAATTGCTACCGTTGCAAGCACATTTGTTAGGCCATTAATACGGAAGTTTAATTGAGCAAAAGTAAAAGCATTAAGCCCTTTTTCACTACGTTTTTTATTACTCTTTAACTTTCTAATCATAACTGGGAGAAGTGATCCAAATAACATGTAAGTACTAACTGTTGCTGTGATTAATCCAAGAGCCATTAATTTAGGAACGGTTCCTAGATCTTTTTCATGTGGTATATAGATCAGTGATGCATAACCAATACCTAGCAAAATCAGACCAAGGAATGCAACTACAGCTGCCATTTTTCCTTTTACCGCGACATGCTCTGTTTGTGCATCTGCATGTACAAGTTGTAATACAGAAATACGTGATAATTTAATACTATTCATACTTGCTGATAGTACAAATAATGCAAAGAAGAAGATGCAAGTAACAACCATAGATGGAATGTACAAAGCTTTGTAACCTTCTCCAGTTAACTCCAATTGTTTCATTAATAACCGACCGATACCCTCTGCAAGTCCTACACCAACTGCAATTCCGATTACAAGAGATGCGGCACCTAATACGATTGTTTCGATAAACATAAGTAAGGTAACTTTATGCTTTTTTGCTCCTAACATCATGTACATGCCAAACTCTTTTTGACGAAGAGATAATAAGAAAGAGTTTGCATATAAAATATAAAAAAATGTTACAATTGCTAATAAAAAGGAACCAATGTGGAATATATATACAATAGGACCCACATGTGCATTAGATTCAAGGAACCCTTTATTTAGTGCTAGCGTTTGAAACATATAGAAAATTGAAATAGATACAATAAGACCAACAAGTAAGACAATATAATCTTGTAACTTACTTTTTAACCCTGACATGGAAAGTTTAAATAACATGCCCAAACCCCTTTTCTTACGCTTTTTGTGTGCCTAAATCTGCAAGTACGTCTAAAATTTCTTTATAGAACTCTTCACGTATACCACCGCGATGAATTTCTTTATATAGCTCACCATCTTGAATGAATAAAATACGCTGACAGTAACTTGCACTGTATGGATCATGCGTAACCATCATAATCGATACGCCTTGTTCTTTATTTAAATTTGTCATTGCATTAAGTAAACTAGTTGCATTTTTAGAATCAAGAGCTCCTGTTGGCTCGTCCCCTAAAATAATTGCAGGCTCATGCACTAACGCACGTGCTGCTGCTGAACGCTGTTTCTGTCCACCAGATACTTCAGATGGGTACTTTTGAAGTATTGCTACAATCCCTAACATATCAGCTACCTTTTCTACTTTCGGCCCAATTTTTCGTGATGGGACACCTTGAAGAGATAATGGAAGTGCAATGTTTTCGTAAATAGATAAATTCTCTAATAAATTAAAGTCTTGGAAAATGAATCCTAACTTTTGCGAACGGAAATCAGAAAGCTCACCTTGCTTCATTTTCGTAATATCCGTTCCTGCAATTTCAATAACGCCACCTGTCGCTTTATCAAGAGTCGAAATTACATTTAATAATGTTGTTTTGCCAGAACCAGATGGCCCCATAATCCCAACAAACTCCCCATCTTGAATCGAGAATGAAACACCTTTTAATGCGTGTGATTGATTCTCACCTTTTTTACCGTACACTTTTTGAATGCTTTTTACGTCTACGACTGGTTTTATCATATATATCCTCCTACGTCTCTATGATTGATAAGCTACCGTTTGGGTTGTTTCTTTTTCGTTTCTACTTGCAATGCTTCATCTGTAAAAGTATTAAACTTGTCCACCACCAATACACATCCTTTTATTTTTCAAAATAATAAGTCCTTTCATACTTTTGTAATACATAAAAATAGGTATCAAACGGGATTTATTGTATTTAATTTGAATATCCATTTTTAGTAATACATGTAATAGACAATCTAAGTAATAAATATGTTCCCCTTTAAGATAAGAAAGCACTAGGTGTTTTGTTAAGAAAACACAATGAATTGCACATAAAAAATCCCTTTTCGCCATCTCACAAAAAAAGAATCATTGCTGCAGCCTTTATAAACTTTATAATGGCTGGCTCATGCACAAGTGCACATGTTGCTGTCCACCAAATACTTCAAGTGAATACTTTTGGAATATCGCTGAAACTTCTAATATATGAGCTACCTTTTTTCTACTTTCTGGCGAATACTTCGTGATGGAAAACCTTGCAGGGAAAATGAAGAAACAATTTTGTTCAATCATTTGAATTATAAATAAAACATATTAAGAACTACTGGTTATATTTCTTAATTTTTCTTAAGATAATTTATAAAAACTAAACCATAATGGGGAGATTATTTCATAATTGTTTCTATTACAAATAATAAAAAACTACACCCTATTTAGGATGTAGTTTCTCTAACTGATTTATTTCTTTTTTACTTCATTTTTATAAAAAGCAAATAATGGTTCAATGGCAGGACTAGATAAAAGAGGAATTGCCTTCTCAATCAATTCTCTATCCCAATCAAACCAACGCATCTCCATTAGCATATTCAATTCTGTATCAGTGAACCGCTTCTTTATTTCCTTAGCAGGATTTCCACCAACTATTGTATACGGCGGAACATCTTTACTTACAACAGATCCTGCTGCAACAATTGCACCTTCACCGATTGTAACGCCAGGCATTATAATAGCATTCATTCCAATCCAAGCATCACTTTTAATGACTGTATCACCCTTCGGTTCATATGATTGTTCAATTTGCTCAGCGAATGGATATACTGTAATCCATTCTGAGTGATGATTATGATTACCACCCATTAATATGACTACTCCACTGGCAATACAAACATAATTCCCAATTATGAGTTTATCAAGATGCCATCCCATCTGTTCAATTGGATTGAAAAGTACTCGGGACTTAGCATCCCCCCACAAATACCTTACACAGCCATCTTCAAAATTTTGATGACCATAATACCCTGAATAATAGGAGTACTCTCCTACCTCAATGAGTGGATTTGTTACTATATCTTTTAAATACTTCGTTTCTGACCAATGATTATATAATGGATGCTTCATAACTTTATTCCTCGCTTCTAAGTATTGTAGATCTTTGTAATTCACTTAGAAGCTTAATACGACTGCTACATTTTTTAGCTTTCTCAAACGACGAATCATTATATTCAAGCCCTTCTTTTATAATAAAAAAATCATAACGTGATAAATTACATAAGTCAAATTGTAAAATTATGTGTTCAAACTTAACGCGTGCATTGAAATTTCAGTTTTAAAATAATCATGTTTTCAAATAATAAATCGCAATTACATATAATAAAGATTTATTAGCTATATCTCTAACTTCTTTCTTATATTAGCCTTCACTCCCTCGATATAATTTTATTATTTATTAATTTGTCTGATAAATCAATAAATGTTAATATGATTATAGAAGATATTATCATCCATTAGATTTCACAGCTAGTTTTTCACAAAAACGATTTCTGAATCCTTAAGTAAATAGGAGGTTTAGAACATGAAACTTTTAAGGCAATCAACAATTATTGGCGCATTGACTGTTGGAGGATTTTTATTTTCGAATACAATTGGTACACTCCCACCCGTGTCTGCTGAATCGCAACTTACACAAAAAGAATCACGATTTTTAGATAATTGGCGGTGGCAAAACTATTTTTTATTACATCATAATGCAGATTTTTTAGAAGAGTTAGCAGTTGGTGACTTAAAGCATGGAGATACATTCGATGTTAATATATATACTGGTGGTAAGGATACTGGTATTGTAAAAATATATCAATTGAGTGGAAATGAAAATGATGAAATAAACTTGCATAGATATAAAACCATTTACGACTCAGGTATAACACATAATTATGGTAGATTTGCAACACCTATTACTAAGGTTTATAATCCAGGAACATATGTAGCTGTTATGAAACTTGGAGAAAATTATTATTATGGGGGCAGCTTTAAAATCTCAAAATAATTAACGTAAATTCGCCATTAATTAAATGTTAAATACTATTGTTATTAGACAAAGACCATTTTAAAAGCCCCCTTATATAAGGGGGGGATTTTTTGATTGTTTCCCCTTTTTAGGGCTAGAAGAAATCCTTACTTTCTTTATAAATTAGCATTTTTATTCACTAACCGTTTTCACTTCTTTATGTTTTACAATCCGATATGCAATATTGCATATTCTATATGTTCACTCTTTAAATATGCGATAATTTATTTATATAAAAGTTTAAAATTAATATTGAAAGGAGAATATTAAATGTCTTTCTTTTCTTGGTCTCCTCTTATTTTCTTAATAGGTGTTGCAATTATCATTTCTATTCAAAGGGCTAAGAAACAATAATTTATTATTTGGAGGTGTAATAATGTCATTTGCAGCATGGAGTGCAATTTTTATGACTTTAATTGGAGCAATCTTTGGTACAATTCCCTCTAGAAATAAGAGAAAAAATACTAACTAAAAAAACTAATAATAAAAATTAATATCTATTTTAGTGACAGCTAATACGACCCAAACATTTCAGCTGTCACTTTCTATTCAAATATCTTCCTCTTCAAAACTCCATCCACTATCAATATAATTTGCTGACCATTCTTTTCACTCTTGCTCGAAGAAAGCTCCCAACTCTTTCTGGATTTTTGGGTCGTATTCTAATTGTTATAAAGTAAATTCATCTTTATGATTAGACCGTGATATCCAATTCCTAATATAAAATGCCCTTTTATATTTTGATCCATCTTCATTCTCCTTTTCTTTCAAATAACGCTTTTATGAAAATTCCATTGTCTAATTCTTCACTTGTCCATTTCGCTTTTCTCTACTTCTGCAATTATTATTAGTAATACTAATTTTTCAGAGGTGAAATTATTATGGACGAGTTTTTATCTTTTTCTTCAGTAAATCCTAATTTAGTCGGACCTACTTTACCACCTATTCCACCATTCACACCTCCTACTGGGCCTACTGGTAACACTGGACCTACTGGGCCACCTGATGGACCTACCGGGAGCACTGGACCTACTGGGGACACTGGACCTACCGGACCCACTGGATCTACTGGGCCCACTGGACCTGGATGTATAGAGCCACTACCAATATTCACTCAAATAGTCTATGCAAACAAAGCTGGTAATGACGTTACCGCTGATGGTTCTGAATGTGCACCGTTTTTAACAGTTACTGCAGCAATGGCATCAATAACGGATGCAATAGCGCCATTTCCGGATCCTTTAAATATAACTAAACGTTATGCTATCAAAATTGGACCCGGTACCTATATTGAACCATTAATTCATTTAAAAGCTAACCTTCAATTAATAGGGACTAGTACTTTATTAACTAGATTACAAATTCCTTTTGATATAAATGATCCGACTTGGTTTGATTTGAATTTTTCACAAGATCCTAGATCTGGGTTTGTCAATCTGTCATTAATAAGTGGGCCACTTGATTTTAACTTTCAAACAGCGCAAAGTGTTTCAGGTAAATTATTCTTTGTTAGCATTAATATAACCCCTACTCCTATATTCACAGCTTTATCTACTTCTGTGAATCAAGTTAATATCCGTGACTCAATGTTATCCGCTGGTTATACTCAAAATGGCATTATCATGGTGATGTTTGCTTCATTCGTTTCTAATGGTAATATTACTATTAATTCACAAGCGACCACAGATACTCAAGTCAATTTAGTTGGTGGAGGAATAAATGGTAATGTCATTATTAATGTACAGTCTGGTCATATTCCAATTGACCCTTTAAATTTAACCAGTTTTGCTATTACAGAAAACATTTTTAATCCCAGTCCTAATTCAGGTAATTTAAATGTCAATGGCGTTAATAACGTTATTACAAGAGTCAGAGCGACAGTTGATTCATTACCTATTCGTTCCCGAATAACTCTTATAGGAACAAATACTTCTTTAATTAGAGTTGATGACGCTTTCGATTTAGCTTATGCACCTATCAATCCAATAAATTGGGCTGCTCCTCCTCCTACAACAGTACAGGAAGCTTTAGATAGAATTGCTTCATTGCTCGCAGGAACTATCGGTACTCCATAAATACCTTAGAAAGAACTTAAACCCTGTTTCTATACAAGCTAAGTTGTTATGGTATATGAGAGAAAAGTCTCTTCAAATCTTATTGGAGAGACTTTTTTCGTTTCTAAGTAAATCCAATATTCAAAAATGAATCTATATGATAAACAAAGTAATTATTTCTTAACAAAATTCAAATTCCATTGAACTTCCTTCCCATTATTCTTTATCTCCGTCAGTGGCTCCATTTCCTTTTTTACAAATACATCTATCATTTTTCTTTGTATATCTTCTTTTTGTTCTTCCTCGGATCTAAAACCAAAATAAAGTAATGCACTTGTAATAACCAGTCCTACAATGTATCCTAAAATACATCCTAACCAAAATATAATGTACCATCTCCCTATGCATTAATTCGGATATATATTAATACATTAAAATGTAACATATGACGATTTTGCTATAACACAAATAAAATATAAAATAAACAGAAGTATATATACAATAAAGTATATTTTCCCCTTCATAAGTACTAAAAAAACAGCAATTAATCATTATTAACTGTAAAACTTAATATTACATACTGATGAAAAATGAATTTCTAATAAAATTCTATACAAAAAAAGTAGCCTATAAAGTTTTATAGGCTACTTTTCATTTCATCATTATTACTTAACTAATTCTTTCGTTCCCTTCATTACATCAACGAAGAATCCCCAGTTATTCACAACAGAAGAAATACTAATATGCTCATCTGGAGTGTGAACGTTGAATATATCTGGACCGAATGAAATTGCATCTAATTCAGGCATCTTTTGAATGAATACACTACATTCGATCCCTGCATGCACAGCAAAGATTTCAACATCTTTATTGTATTTTTCTTGATGCACTTTTTCAAACAAATTACGAATCTGTGAATTCGGATTGTATGGCCATTCTGGATACTCTGACTCTATTTCAAATGTTGCACCAACTAATTCGGCAATACATTTAATTTCATCTGCAACATGTTGTTTTAAACTACTTACAGAACTTCTCACTTCGTTACGTAATTTAATTTCATCTTGCAATGTTTCAATAACGCCTAAATTTGTTGAGCTTTCTACTAGACCTTTAATATCCATGCTCATACTTTGAATGCCGTTCGGAATTAAGAATAATGATGAAATAAGTTGCTTTTGTGTCTCTTTAGCAAATACTTTTTCTACTGCTTTATCCAATTTTGTAAGTGTAACATGAACATCAGGATCAATAGCACGCATTTCTTCTTGTAATACTCTTGTCCATGATACTAGTTTTCCTTCTACTTTCTCTACATCTTCTGTACGTAATACGAGTGTAGCTACACTTTCACGCGGAATTGCATTCGTTTTTAATCCGCCGTGAACCTCACTTATATCAAATTGAATATTTGCTGATAAATCACGTAATACTCGCCCTAATACTTTGTTCGCATTACCGCGTTGTTTATCAATTTCCATACCAGAATGTCCACCTTTTAAACCACCAACATATAGACGGTATGCATCCATATTCGCTGGCGCTTCATCCCAAATTACTGGAATTGTTTCAACAGCTTTCGCACCACCTGCGCTACTTACAAGTAATTTATGATCTTCTTCAGAATCAATATTAATAAAAATCTTTCCTTCAAAATGATTTGAATCAACAGCGAAAGCTCCGCCCATTGTCGTTTCTTCTTCAGTAGTAATAACTACTTCAAGTGCTGGATGCGGGATGTCTGTGGAATCTAATAATGCTAATGCATATGCAACCGCGATGCCGTTATCAGCGCCTAAAGTCGTTTGATTTGCATATAACATGTCCCCAATAATTCGTAATTCAATTGGATCTTTTTCAAAATCATGTACGGTTGCTTGATTTTTTTCACATACCATATCCATATGACCTTGAATGATAATAGCTGGTACATTTTCATAACCAGTAGTTGCTTCTTTTTTAATAATGACATTTAGTGCTTCATCTTGAATGACTTCCAAGTTACGCTCTTTCGCAAAATTTACTAAGTAATCACTAATTTCTTTTTCATTACCAGATCCTCTAGGAATCTTTGAAATTTCTGCAAAATGATAAAATACAGGGTGCTTTGTTAATTGTTCTAAAGTAGAAAACATTTTTAAGCTCCTCTCAAAATGACAAAATAATATGTACGTCCTTTATTATTATACCATGATTCATTATTTTACTTTTATTTTAAGATTTCAAAAATTCATTATAACCTATTCATTCCATCCTCATATTTTTTAATTTAGTGTAAATAAGCTATACTCTTACAAGATTGTAAGAGTGCTGTAATCAAAATCGATTTTTCTATTTAAAAAATAACCGTATACTTTACATACATAATTTAAAGGAGATAATGAAAATGAAAAAATTTTATCTGTTATTACACTAAGTTTATTTTTTTGCAACTTAACTATCGGGTGTGAAAGAGCTTCTCTAAATAGAATCGGTAAGGATGTATATTACGTACAGATAAAAGGTGAAGGGTTTATTGAAAAGATAGAAGGTAGAAACTTACGGAACTACACATTGCCGGCATATGATGAAGATGGAGTAAGAAAACAAATTACATTTAGAAGTAAAAAACAATCAAACGATCAAAAATTAAATAAAAAGGCATTTTTGTGCATTTATGTAGACCAAGAAAATAAAGATAAAAATGAAATATCATCGATTGAAGTAAAATCCTATGAAGAAATTCAAAAAGCGGATTTACCTTTAAAAATAAAAGAAAAGTTTAATGCAAAATAAAAAATAAAGGAAAATGCTCTTATGCATTTTCCTTTATTTTTTTCACTCGAGCATATTTCGAACTATTACTATCCATAAGTTTTTCTAAACGATTTATATTTTCTGTTAATGCACCTTTCACAAGAGAGAAATCTGTATTTGATTCTTCTTTTTTAGTTTTAAAAAACGAAGATTTTTGAGCATTTACTTCTGCCATCTCTTCTCCCCCTTTTCAAAAAGATACAACCTTTTATTTATATTATATAGCAAATGCAGACAGAGTGTACACGTATCATTTTCTTTTTAATTCTTCTTCTAACTCTTCTACTTGCTGCAAAGTATCTCCTTTTATTAAAGAGAAATCTGTTGTATCTTCATTATCTTCTTTAAAAAAATCATTGTCATAATCTTTTATCACTACAATCACCTCTACGTGCTAGTGTAGGAATGATTGTCCAATTTTATACAAGCTTGTCTGAATTTGTTCTCCCTTTATGTATAGGTGAAAAGGACAGAAAAAGATTCTGTCCTTATTTACTAAAATAACTATGATGAATTGTTAAATTATATACATTTTCAAAATCTCGATCTTGAAGGTTATTTTTCTTCCCATCAATAACAATGAAAACATCACTAACTATTTTTGCTGGTATAATTCCGACATTTTCTACTTGCACCGCTTTCTGCTCATTCAATTGCTCGATGTGTTCTAATGGAACAATAATACTAAATTGAGAGCGGATACCACGAAAGTTTGTATTTAATTCCTTCACCGCTTCAAATACAACAATTTTCGCACCAATCTTTTCCCCATATGAATCTAAAAATGTGTTTAAGCTTTTTGTATATTCCTCTTCCGTATGCCATTCCATTGTCCCAAAGGCTGTTGGATTCACATTTTGAATAATTGTCGTATATATTTCTCCTCTTGCTTTTGAAGCAATTAATGACCTTTTAATTGATTGGACTGTCTTTCCAATATCGCTGAATTTTGCGCCCCATATTTCTGAAATATTTGGTGTCAAAATGAATGCAATATCAACGAAAATTACCATCGCAGTAAACATTAAAAGATTTTTCCAGAGGGTTAAATCTATTCCTTTTATCATGAAATAAACTGTGACTGATGTTATGAACAAACCGTACCACGTTTTTCGAATTCGTTGTTTCTTCTCCTCGTACAACTCTTCATTTCTCCAATAAAAGAAAACAAGAACAATAAAGACGATTGCTAAAATAAATAAGCCAATTCGAATGTTAGAGATCGTCAATCACATCACCCTCCATTCCAAAACTACTCACGATACCATTACATGCACAAACAGCTCTCTTTATGACAAAAGACGTGGACAACCTTCTAAAGTTAGCAACATCGCATATACATTAGAAGCAGGCCACGTCTTTTATCCCGCATTAACGGGCAGTAAGACCCCCCACCTCAAAATTCAGCGAAAGCAAAGACGTTAGGTGAGGGATCAACTGCCCATAAAAGCCCGATTGGTGAAGGCTAATAATCAGTGCGGGATGAACACCCTCCACTGATTAAAGTTTCACTTTATCATGAATCTACATTGTATATGTAGACAAGCATGCGTTTCAAATTTTCATGTTAAAAAGAAATATGTTTCGGAATTTCCCCTTCAGGTACTTCTCCATCCATACTTAAGTAATAATGACGAATCGGACGTAATTTTTCATCTAACTCATAAACAAGCGGAATGCTAGTTGGAATATTTAATGAAACCACACCATCACTTGAAAGATTGTCTAAGTATTTCACTAGCGAACGAATTGTATTACCGTGCGATGAAATAATTACTTTCTCACCACTTTTTAATGACGGTGCAATTTCTGAATGCCAATAATCAACTACTCTTTTCTCCGTATCCTCTAAACATTCAGTCAATGGGAATTCATCTTTTTTTAACGTTTTATATCTTGGATTGTTCGCCTCATATCGAGGATCATCTTCAGTAAGTGCAGGCGGTCTCACATCTATACTTCTTCTCCAAATATGAACTTGTTCATCTCCATATTTTTTTGCAGTTTCGTCTTTATTCAATCCTTGTAGTGCACCATAATGGCGTTCATTCAACTTCCATGAGTTATGTATAGGGACCCAAGTGAGATCCATTTCATGCAGTACAATCCATAATGTACGAATTGCTCGTTTTAGTACCGAGGTATACGCAACATCAAATGTATATCCATTCTTTTTTAATATTGTTCCTGCTTCTCTCGCTTCACTTAATCCATTCTTTGATAAATCCACATCTGTCCATCCTGTAAATCGATTTTCAAGATTCCACAAACTTTGTCCGTGACGAATGAGTACAAGTTTTATCATTATAATTCCCCTCTCGGAAATATGAATTTTAAAATTTCAATACGTACACATATAAAGTTTTTGGCAATGTGAATTTTTTATCCATAGTTGCCAAATATACAGATAAAAATTTATGATTTTTCAAACTACAAAACAAGATACTGTTTCTATCTTTTATTCTACTGGTATTTCACGCTTAGACGTCCATGCATCAAATCCTGAACGGCTATTTGCCATTTCATTCATAACTTGATGCCAATTTTCTTCACATGATTCGCCAAACTGTGAGAAAATAGCTCCCATTTGTTCTCTTTGAACATCGCTCAGTTTTTTCTCTAAGTCTGTTCCTTCTTCTGTTAAAGACAGCTGTTTCACACGACGATCATGTGCAGCTTCATTACTCTCAATAAGTCCTTTATCTAACAGTTGGCGCAACGGTCCGTGAAGAGCTTGTTTACTTATTTCTAAAAGTGATAGCAGCTCATTTACACTAAGCCCTGGAAAACGAGCGATAAAAAACAGAATTCTATGATGTACACGCTGTATACTATACTCTTTTATTATTTCATCTGGTTTTTCTGTAAAAGTTTTATATGCAAAGTAAAATAATGCTAATGCCTCATTCATTTGCTCTTCTTTATGTTGTGTCATCTACTTTCCCCCTGTATGTAAATTATACCACAACTCAATTATGAATAATTAAGTTGGTATATTGAGCCTAATTTCTTCATTCTAAAACCAACAAATTTCAACTATTATATTTTTTGAAGGTTGTTTAATTCGTAAACCATACCTTCAAATAAAGTATCCAAATTATTCTTTAAAGAATTCTTAAGGAAATAGGTTAAATTCAAATGATAAATATTGTAAAATTTATTTATTAATATTTTTTTGAAAAACTCAATTGTGATTGGAGTGTTATTGTATGCAAACAAAAAAAGTTTATCTTTATGTATTTAATACGATGTCAGACTGGGAATATGGACATTTAATTGCAGAACTAAACTCAGGAAGATATTTCAAAAAAGAGTTAGCCCCTTTAAAGGTAGTTACAGTAGGAGCTAATAATGAAATTATTACTACGATGGGAGGACTGAGCATAAAGCCAGATATTTCCCTGGATGAATGTACTCTTGAGAGTAACGATCTTTTAGTTTTACCTGGAGGGACTACTTGGGGGGAAAGCATTCATCACCCTATCTTAAAAAAAATTGGTGAAGCGTTAAAACTCGGCACTATTGTTGCTGCCATTTGTGGTGCAACTGAGGGGTTAGCGAATTTTGGATACCTAGATTCTAGAAAACATACAAGCAATGATTTAGAATATATTAAAATGGTTTGTCCTAATTATAAAGGAGAACAACTTTATAAGATGGAACCTGCAGTATGTGATGAAAATTTGATTACTGCATCAGGAGTAGCTCCTCTGGAATTTGCAATGGAAGTATTGAAAAAAATTGATGTATTTGCACCAGATACGTTACATTCATGGTATAACCTAAATAAGACTTATAAGCCTGAATACTTCTTCCAGTTAATGAATTCAATTACTAGATAAGCTGAAAAATTAAATTAGCAGTTTTATATTATATAAAAAACTTAAAAAGCACCCCTAAAGTCGTTATAAATACAACCGATGACGGTTGTAAAACAAAAAATAAAAGGGATGATACATATTTATCTTGTATCATCCCTTTTATTTTTTATAACATTAATATCACCATATTATTTTAATTATTCATCTCCAGCAAGAGTTAACTGCCAAGACACACCATACTTATCATTTAACCAGCCAAACTTTTTACTAAACGGATATGAACCTAAAGGCATAAGAACTTTTCCATCTTGTGCTAGTTTATTAAAAACGGTTTCGATTTCCTCTTCCGTATCACAAGTTACATAAAGAGACATAGCTGGAGTGAATGTAAAATCATGCTTTACATAACTATCAATACACATGAACTCTTGTCCATTTAGCGTAAAAGTTGCATGAATTACAGTTCCCTCTTTACCTGGTCCATTCTCATCATAACGAGAGATACTTACAATTTCTGATTGATTAAATAGCGATGTGTAAAAATTCATCGCTTCCTCAGCTTTGCCCTCAAACATTAAAAACGTAGTGATTTTTTGATTTGTGTTACCCATTTAGAGACATCCCCTTGTTATGTATTTATGCAAAACATACATCGGACAATAAAACCGAACATATATTCTTATAAGTGTATTGTCTATAAAAACGATGAGTTTGTCAATTATCTATGTTTTATTTCTTCTTAAATAATGCTGTCCAAAGAAATGATTCTCCAAACATATTATTTGGTTATTCAATTTGTTTCATCTTCCTAATTTCAATCACTTCAAACTCTTTAAATATTCCCCTTAATTTTTCTTCCGAATAGGCAAGACCACCTTGTAAACTCCAACCTCTATATACGTCCCAATCCGTTATTTCTGATCCATTCCTCTCATCTAAATCGCCAGCTGCAAAACATGTTAATCCGAAATAACCACCCGATTTTAATGAGTTTTTAACTAGATCAACATAATTCATTCTTCTATGTGGTGGAATGTGATGCAAGCAACCGGAATCATATACAAAATCATATTCATCTTGAAAATCCAAATTAAAAATCGATTCACAAACAAATTGTATTTCTATTCCGTTTTCTAACGCCCTCTCTTTGGCCCAATTAATTCCTTCTATAGACAAATCTACGGCTGTTACATCAAACCCTTGTTTCGCTAAATAAATTGCATTTCTTCCTGGACCACATCCAAGCTCTAACACTTTCTCTTTTGAAATCCATTCTGTTTGTATATATGAAACTAAATTCTCATCTGGAACATTTGCAAAAAAAGGAACATCCTTTTCTCTATTCGTGTAAAATTCATTCCAAAATGGTACTGCGGGTCTTAATAATGAATCAAGCATTTTTAATATATCTTCTTGAGTGTGTAACGTTTCACTTTTCATTTATACCCCTCCATAATCAATAGTCAGAAAATTATTATATCTCTTTTTAAACTTTCAAACAAAGAAAAAACTCCTATATTCAATAGGAGTCAAAAATATTATCTCTTTAAAATCCAAGTACAGTTAACCATTTTAACAACTGCTCTTCTCGCACCTTCAAATCATCGTTTCTATACTTACCCATCTGTATTTCGCTAACAATTTCTCCGTCCACCATAAAAAGAACTCTTTCTGTTTTAGCTGCTACCTTTACGTCATGAGTAACTAGCAAAATTGTAGTTCCCATACGGTTTATATTTGCTAAAATACCCATTACTTCTTCTGTCGCTTTTAAATTCAAAGCACCCGTTGGTTCGTCAGCAAAAATAATATTAGGTTTATTTATGAGTGCTCTACAAATAGATACCCTTTGTAATTCTCCTCCTGATGCTTCAGTTATATTATTAGTTGCAATTTGACTAATCCCCATTTTTTTCATCAATTCAAGTGCACGTTTATTTATTATTTTCCTGCTCTCAAATTTTGCTAAATACGCAGGTAAAACTATATTATCAAAAAGGTTCAAATTTCTAAGAAGATTGCTCTGTTGAAAAATAAATCCCATTTCGCTGAGTCGTAATTTTGCTAACACCTCTTCTTTCATACATGTTATTTCTTTACTATCAACTTTCACACTTCCTGATGACATTTGATCCATTCCGCTAATATTATATAGTAACGTCGATTTCCCTGAACCAGAAGGTCCCATGACCGATATAAACTCTCCCTCATAAATCTCTAAATTTATATTTTTTAACATATGGTAAGTTTTATTTCCATCCATTGCGTATTTTTTATTTAATTGTTTTACTTCTAAAATTTTTTTCAAATTACACACCTCCTACTCCCCATTTAGCTTTAAATCCTTTGTTTGTTTCACTGTAAAACTACTGAAAAGTGTTGCTACGGTCACAGATATAAATAAAATAGCTGGACATATTACATAAGAAATGATCGGATTAACAGCAAACTTTATGTGAGCTGCTCCCATAAATGAACCTAACCAGCTTATTAGTGTTTCTCCAAACGTAGCAGCTATAAATGTCCCTGTTAAAATACCTACTAATACTATAGAAATAGAACGAGTAACATATTGTATACGAATATCTTTGTAGGAAAAGCCGATACTTTTCATAATTACTATTTGCGAAGAATCTTTTACCAATAACATTTTAAAAAACATCGCAGTTATTAAAACCGATATCAATATAGCAATCAAAATTGCCACTTGTGTCACGAGTCTTAATTGTTTAATTGTCTCTCCTAAAGTTTGAGATAAATAATTATCCGTATCTGTTATTTTTGCAAAATTAAAATTTTGTTTATACTCCTTCACTTTTTCTTGTAGATTCACTTTGGGTTTCATATCTACATTTACTACGTACCATAATATATTTTCTTTATTATAAGAAAAACTCGCTTTAGCTGTTTTTCCTCCATTCGTTACATCTTGATATATACCACTAATAGTTAGCATTTTCTCTTTTCCTTCTACAAATAAAACGATTTCATCCCCTATATTCTTTTTTAATTCATTTGCGTTCATATAAGAGAGAGCGATCTCATTTTCATTTTTTGGTGCCATACCTTTAACATATTCTATTGGAAATTGGGCGAAATCTCCCACTTCTACATTTAAGTTTTCATGTGTACCATCAGCTTTCACCATTTTAAATGTACTCGTTACAAATGCTGCATATCTTTCTACCTCTTCATCGTTTCCGACATACGATATAACGTCATTAAACCGTTTTTCTATATTTTCAGATTGCTGTAAATCTATTCGTATATCACTCTTTCCTGTTCCCATATAATTAACAAATTGCGGTGACTGAATCGTGTACAAAAAGTTAACTGGTACAACAATCATGAACACTGCAATAATTAAAACGATACTTAATACTCGATATAACTTAAATCGTTTCACTACATCTTGTATACCAATAAATATATTTACATTTGTAATTTTAGTTTGATAGAGAGAAAAAATCTTCTAATCTTTCTTTTTCCTAGTTTATCTCTTGATCGTAAAGCGTCTATTGCTGTAATTCTCCTGAAATTCCGCAAAATGATGCGGCAAAAAAGGATAACGGCTAGAAATAACAATGTTGTGACTATCAATGGCACAACATAATATAAAATACTTTTATTAGCTGTCCCCATATAAAGTGCGATGTTAGAGGTAAATATTTTTGTAACAAATAACGAAAGGATATATCCACATATACATCCGATAGCGGAAATAACAACATATTTTGTTACATATAGTTTTTGAATATCTTTACTTTGAATGCCGATAGCTTTCATAACACCAATTTCCCGATAATCTTCTTCCATTGAAGTCATAATCGTAAATCTAATACATAAAATCGCGATTAGCATTAATAATGCACTTATTATGATAAGTACTGCAGCTATTATTCCATCTGTTAATGAATTGAGTGTTTTAAAGAGTGAATACGTAATAGAGGGACCTTTTTGAGGTAAGTTTGATGACTGGTATAAAGTTTCAAATTCATTTATTTTAGTTAAATCTGTTAGCTGGAATTCAATAAGATATTCACTTTCTCCAAAATTCCCCTTTATTCTTTCGAAGTCTGCATCGCTTATTACAAATCGTTTTGAACTAACAAGTGATGGGTTCATTTGAACATCACGAACAAATGCCGAAATAGTAAATTCTAGCTCATTATTATTTTTAACAACCCAAATTTTATCTCCAATACGCAAATTATATTTTTGCATATAATAAATTGGTACACCTATTTCCCCTTTCCTAACATCGATCAATTCATTATTTAAATCTAATAAAAAGTCAAAAATAGTATTTTGCTTAACGAAGCTAATGTCCATTACACTATTATGTTCCGCTTGATTTTTCTTCTTTATAAAAATGTTAGATCCGCCTATTTGAACCATCTCTGCTGTTTGTTGTTTTTTTACAAAAGGAGTTTGCGCTACAAATGAATCAATTGACTTTTGGTTTATTTCTCCGGCATGCATTTGTACGAAGTGCGGTGCGTTTGATACTTTAAACAATTGATCCGTTGAGTTCAATAGATTAATAACGTTACTTGAAGCACTTGCGATTAAAAGACTTGATAACATGATAAACATAAATAGAATGGTAATTATCATTTTATTTTGAGAGAAATCTCTTTTTAACATTCTCCTAATCATATGGAGCTAGTTCCCTTCATTCCATAATATTTTCTTCGTCACTATCGCTATTATTATCATTATGAAACTAATAACTAATATAGGTAAATAAATTTTCATACTGAATCCTTCAAACATAAAACCATAAATGACTTGCCCAATTGGTGCCATACATTGAGATACCGCTGTTATAATTGCCATTACTTTTCCTAGGTTTTCATTTGGTGTCTTCTTTTGGACTACAGTAATCACATAGATGGATACAATTGTCACGATCATTGCAATTAGAATAGAAGAAAGTATAAAGAGGATAAATGGTGGATAGTATCCTAAATTAAGAATAATTGGCGTAACTGATAGTGCCATTGGTAGTACTAATAAAGCTATTAAAAGCATCCAGTAATACAATGTTTTCATCTGTAGCTTTTTCGCAAAAAAACCTATCGATAATGCACCTAAAATAGTAGCAAAATCGATCAATCCCATTCCAATTCCGTATAACGTGTCGCTACTTTCCATTGTTACTCGTATAATAATTGGAGCGCCAACAACAAATAGCGGTGTAAGTATTAAATTTAGTAATGCAGCTAAAAGCATAGATTTCAAAATAAATGGTTGTTTTAAAACATATATAAATCCTTCTTTCATATCCTTTACAATTGTCGGTATTATATGGCTTTCTCGTGCTCTTTTTATAAAAGGTATTTTAATAAACATTTCTAAAATCGCAGATAAAAAGAAAGCAAGACAACTTATTATTACGAGCATTTTCAAACCAATTATGCCGTACAATATTCCTCCAAATACAGGAGCAACTATATTTGACAATGCTTGCACACCATTTACGATACCGTTCGCTTGCTCTAACTTATTCTCTGGAACTAATTGCGGAATACTCGCCATTACAACAGGTGAATACATTGCACTAACGACTGCTAGTAAAAACATAATTGTTCCAATTAATATAATAAATACAGGTCCAGTAAATAACAAAATTATAAAGCTTAATACAATCGCAGCGTTGATAAAATCAAAAATAACCATTAAATTACGGCGATTGAAACGATCTGCTATCGCTCCGCCAAGAGGGGCTAGCAAAAACGGAATACTCGTTACCGCATATAATCCTGCGAATATATCAGCACGCCCTGTTATATCTAGCACATATAATGACAGGGCAAAACGTAAAAGTGTTGAACCTAAAATAGTAATAATTTGTCCACTCACCATTAAGTGAAAATCTTTCATCGAAGACCTTATACTAGCTGACATCCTTATCACACCTTTCATTCGATTCAGACCGACTGTCGGTCGATAATATCCAAACAGAAAATTACTATTTCTGTTTGATTAAAACCTCCACCATGTAATCAAAGGCTCCCTCTTTCGCTCCAACAGATGCTTCCATCATTTTGATATAAGCTTTAGCCCTCCTCATCATTTCTTCCGGCTTCCACTGGAATAAACCCTCATCAAATATGACTTGTGCTGAAGAGAGTAATAATTCAATCGTTTCTTGTGGGTATGGAGTAGAAAATATGCCTTCAGCGATTCCTTGTTCTAAAATCTCTGCTAAAACAGGAGATAAATGAATAATTGATTGTACTATACTTTTTTGATGCATTTCCGCATTATTTGGCTGATGAAATTGTTCAATCATTTTATCTTTTACATCTCCTGATTTTGGTGATTGTTCCATTAAAACTCGAAATAACTTATCCAAAACTGGGATATTAGGGTTAGAGACAATTGCTTTCGCTTTAGCAACATCCGCTTTAATAATCCTCATAATAATTTCATCCATTACTTCTTCTTTCGACTTAAAATAATGATAAAACGTCCCCTTTGCTATACCAATCTCTTTTAAAATGTCATTTACTGTAGCTTTCGTATACCCTTTTGTAACAAACAAACGTTCAGCAGTTTCTAAAATTTCATTTCTACGTTCCCCATATTCTTTTACGATCCTCATTCATGTACTCCTTCCTATGGACCGACTGTCGGTTTATTTAAAGTATATGTTTAGTATGTGAAAAGTTTCCTGTTATCGTACATATACAACAACCTACTTTATATTTCCTTTATGAATTTTAAAATTTATTTTTAATACGGTGAATGAAATTTTAAAGGTTGTTTCTATGCAATCACCCTTGTACTTATATCGACTTCGTTGTATAAAAACAAAAAAGAGCCGCAACACTTTGCGACTCTTTTTGAATAATAACTATTTAACGGCCACGTCTTTGCTGACCTTGTTTTGTACTACTTTTCTTATTACTTGGCTTATTAAATGATCGATTGTTATCATTTCTAGAACTATTTCTTGAATCGTTTCTTGGACCACCTTTTGAACCACTTCTTGAACCTTCACGGCTATCTCTTTGACGATATTGACCTGATTTCTTTGGAGCCGGCTTTTGTACCGGTTTTCCATTTTCATCTACATTTTTTATCATCGGTTGTTCGATTATTTGTCTTTGTATTGGTGCACCAAGCGTTTTTTCAATTTCTTCTAAATGTTTTTCATCTTTCGCTGCAACGAACGTAATTGCAAGACCTGATCCACCTGCACGTCCTGTTCGGCCAATGCGGTGAATATAACTTTCTACATCTTCAGGGATATCAAAGTTAAATACGTGCGTTACACCATCTACATCAAGTCCACGAGCTGCTACATCCGTTGCGATTAAGTACTGAATTTTAGCTTCGCGGAAACTCTTCATAACTCTTTCACGTTTCGCTTGAGGTATATCACCATGAAGTTCAGCACAATTATAACCAAGTCCCTTTAAATCATCATAAAGCTTACTTGCTCTAACCTTTGTACGACAGAAAATAACTGCTAAAAATGGCTGATCACGATCCATAACAAAACGAAGTGCATCTGGCTTTGCACGATCTGTCGTCTCAATGACACGCTGCTCAATTGTATCTACCGTTACTTCTTCACTTTGTACTTGAATCATTTGCGGCTCTTCCATATAACGTTTCGCCAATTTTTTAATATCTTTTGGCATCGTTGCTGAGAATAACATCGTTTGTTTACTATCAGGTGTCTCATCTAAAATATCTTCAATATCATATAAGAATCCGAAATAAAGCATTTGATCTGCTTCATCTAGTACAATCGTTGAAAGATTACTTAAATCAATTGTTTCACGTCGTATATGATCTAATAATCGTCCTGGTGTCGCTACAACAATATGTGTATTACCTTTTAATTTTCTCAATTGTTGTGCTACATCTTGTCCGCCATATATCGCTAGTACATTAATATCTTCTCTTTGAACAAGCATTTTTTTAATTTCAGTTGTAATTTGCAGTGCTAGTTCCCTTGTTGGTGCAACAATTAAAGCCTGAACATCACTAGACTCTGGATCGATTTTTTCTAAAATCGGTAACACGAATGCTAACGTTTTACCCGTTCCTGTTTTCGCCTGCCCAATAATATCTTTACCTGACATAATAACAGGAATTGCCTTCTCCTGAATCGGTGTTGCTTCTGTAATTCCATTTTCACGTAATGTATGATTAAAAGTTTCACTAATTCCTAATTCTAAAAAGTTTTTCAAATAGACCACTTCTTTTCCTTATTTTTCACATTAGCTTTCATTGTACCATTTGTTTCGCCAAATATGAAAAATAAAAAAATTCTTATCTTCTTTTTTTATATTCATCCTGTACTAGATGAATAAATTCTTTTTGTTTTTTCTCGGATTTTATTAATGCTTCCATATTTGCAGAAGTCAAAATATACTTTTAAATTTTTCTATTACTCCAAATTAAACTTGTATATTTCGGATTTTCGTGTAACCTTCGAAACCACTCAAATTCGCTTAATTTGGCAATATGGTGTTTTAATTTCATGTCATTTCGAGGATAAAATAAAATTATATCTGCTATTACATCAAATAATGAGCCCAAGTTATTCCCTCCTATAACTTCTTTAATGAAGATATTAACGTAATTTTAAAAATCATTGTTTCACCAATTCAAAATAAATTACACCGATATGTACATCAAGGAACTAAGTTCTACAATTTAATATGTAATACGAAAGCATTATATAACCTTCATTTTGATTTAGCATATGAGCTTATCTTTCAGAAAGATGGTTTGCAATATAAAATGGAAAAATCCTAATAGTGCATTAGAGATATTTATTATTTTTCATTATAATTTTTATAGTCTTACCATATCAATTTGGGAATTTTGTGCGTTTAGAAAACCAATTAGATACATTTAGCCATATATTGTACGCCAATAATATAGTAGTAAGAAATTTACAAATGAAGGATATAGAAAGAGTAAGGGGGCATGGTTAATTACTCATGAAGGTATAGTGCGTTAGATGAATAAATAGGCTTCATTTGCAGTAACATAGTATGTTTTTCCTTTACTGCTGTGTGCTTTGTACTGTGGCGAACCATTGACACTCACTTTTGCATCAATCATAAATCCCTGCATCTACAGAATCAGCTCCATCTTTATATTTCCAAGATGGAGCATCCTAGAAACGTAGATTGTCCACTTTGAAAACAATACGTTTTCAAGGTGGACAAATAAACTGTGCTTTTCTTATCGAGTAGCAACAGATACTTCTGAAAGAAATAGACTACATCGTAATAGGGGTTATATTCACAGCTGTAATTTTACAAGTTGAAATTGCAAACCTAACGGTTGTAGTTGGATTTATAGGTAATGTCCCTAGTACTATCCCAAGTCCTGTTTGTTCCACGCTAAAATCTGCTGCAATAGAACCATTACTTGCTAAAAGACTTACTGTAGATCCGATAAACGCATCCAGTAATTGTCTAATTGGTCGTTCACGACATTCACACTCGCATCCTACATCGGTAGGTGGAAGTAATGTAATAGGTGGTCCTGGTGGTAAAAAACCTACCCCTGTTACATCAGATATATTGACCACAAAGGTTGTGGTGCCATCTGTAACTGTAACTAAAAAATCATTCACGGAAGTGATAGTAAATAGAAAGAAAAGCGGGGGCGTGTTGGGTGTGTCTGCAATAGTGCCAAGAATAACAGTTTCTCCAATAAGTTGTTGTAAAACGCTTTGCATAGGTAAAACACAGCAATCACAAAGACAACCTTCAGTTCCTCCTGTTGGGCCTGTCTCTCCTGTTGGACCCGTTACTCCCGTTGGACCCGTTACTCCTGTTGGACCCGTTACTCCTGTTGGACCCGTTACCCCCGTTGGACCCGTTACTCCTGTTGGACCCGTTACTCCTGTTGGACCCGTTACTCCCGTTACTCCTGTTGGACCCGTTACTCCTGTTGGACCCGTTACTCCCGTTACTCCTGTTGGACCCGTTACTCCCGTTGGGCCTGTCCCTCCTGTTGGACCTGTGGGTAAAGTAAATGGTGGGATTGGGGGAAGTGTAGGGCCAATTAAATTTGGATTTAATGCATTAGCTTGAAGTATCCCATTTATCTTTTGTATTTCATTTTTATCAAACACATAACTACCTCCTATGAGTGTACTATACTGTAGTAATACAGTTACAAATACATAAACTTCATTGATCGTAATATAATATGTTTTCCCTATACTATTGTGCACCTTAAATTGTACTGAACCTTCCATATTTAACTCCCTAAAAATTGTAAACACCTCACCTACATCTACAAAACCATCCACGTCTTTATCCTGCCAAGATCGAGCATCATAGAAACGTAGAATGTTAACTTTAGAAACAACACGCTTTCCTACAATAGAAGAATCTACTGTACTTTTCTTACTAAACTTCACATAGGATGGATTGTTCTTAATCCATTGCTCTCCACCAAGGTTTAACCAACCAGGCTTTTCGCCCCATTCAACATAAGCTTCTGATTTATTTAGTTGACGAATCTTAGAATAGCTTGTGTCTGGTCCTTTACGTAAATTAACGTTGTAGCCTTCAATATAAGCTATACCATCGGTTACAGCTGTTGGTACTTCTGTTGGTTTAGGTGGCTTTCAGGTACAGAAACATCCACACTAGAATTATTGTACGCGCGTTGTACATCAGCACGGGATTGAGCTCCTGATTCCCCATGAGATTTTAAATAATCAAGTTGATCTTCATGATCTGTACCGCCAAGATATTTAATCACATCGTAGTGAATCCACAATCCTTTTCCTACAGATAACTTGTTATCTTTTAAGATTTCCGCTAAAAGTTTTACGTATTTTTCATATGAACGCTCGAGCTTTGTATGGTCTGCTGTTTCACATAACTCTACATGTACAAATCGTTTATTAGCAGCAGGTCCACCGCCATATGCAATGTATTTTATATTAGCGATTTGGATTGTTTCATCTCAATCAACAGCATATTGAACAAATGCATTTCTTCATGTACAAGATTCATACTTTTGAATATTTCAGAAGTCGCTGTACTATGAGCTACTACGCCCTCATAAACACCTACGCCAAAACGATATGGTTGTTTTGGGAAATTAGGGATAAAAAACGTTCTATCAGCAAAAACACTTGTAGCAAATGAACCAGCAAGTACTAGAATCATAAGGAACGAGGTAATTAGCTATATTAAAACCAGCTAAAATTGGAATGAATGTAAGTGATTGATTATTTATATCCTTAATTCCTTTCAATATTATTGTTGTATTCGGATTCATATACGCTATAAACAATCTAATAATTATTGTCAAGATAGCTGTTAAGAAATCAAAAGTTTTTTCTGCCTTCGTTGCAGAACGCAAATAATTCATTGAAACCTCTATCGGAAACTTATTTGCTTTCCAAAACAGATTTTCTCTTCATCCATCTCCATATTCGTATCCGCTTAACAAGCATTGTTTTATTTTGAACAGGTATTCGCTTATAAATATCGAAATATACAATAAGAAAAAACAATAAAATTGATTATTCTTTCGCTTCTTTGTCCATCCTTTTAAAAAATCTATTTTTTGGAAAAGGAGTGTTTATATGGAGAAACAGACACTTTGGAAAAAATTCAAAAAAAGCTCAGTAAACCTCGGTAAATCCAGCGTATATGAAAGTATTATTTTATTTTACACAATGAAAAAGAAAGAGTTACCTACTAAAGCGAAACTCATTATATTAGCCGCTTTATCCTATTACGTATTAACTATTGATTTCATTCCAGATATAGCTGCTATTATTGGGATTGGCTTATTAGATGATGTTTTAGCAATCGCTGTAGCGCATAAATATGTTATGCGACATGCGGATGCTGAAATTCGAGAGAAGAGCAAAGTAAAAATGGAGTCATTATTCACTTCAGCACAAGCATAATTAAACTATCTAGTCATTTACCTAGCTTTTTACTTTCAAAAAAGCTAACTTTAATTATTGATAGTTCTATTTAACCTTCACCATGAGAGCATTACAGAATAAACTCTTAATTTCTCTTAGCTCTCAACCCGTAAACAAATAATAGGGTGTCAGTACTTGTTCCTAAGTTCTGACACCCTATTATTTGTTCTTATATTTATCTGTTATACAATTCATTCAGGAAAGATTCCAATAGAGAAATTCTTATATAAAGAAAGACCATAATAGTGCTGATAATTTATAAAGTTGCATGCGTACCCCTATACAAAACTGCTATTGCAACTACTATAAGAATCATCCCCATAAAAGCAGGTGCAGCATGACCAAGTGTTACATAGATTTGCCCTCCAATGATAGGACCAATCATTCTTGCTAAAGCTTGAATAGATTGGCTTCCACCTTGAATCCTTCCTTGTTCACTAGAATCGACAGACTTTGAGAGCATCCCATTGAATGAAGGTCCGAAAATTGAATCACCAAAGCCAAACATTAACATTCCAATGATAAGAAGAGGATATAGGGAAAACAAAGCAGATGCGGCAATAAAACTGTAGCCAATAATCTCCGAAACCATCCCAAGAATTGCTATTTGTTTATCACTAAGCTTGATCAAAAGCTTTGGCATTATAAAAGCTTGTGAAATGATGTCTTGAAAGCCCATAATTGAAAACATAAGTCCGATTAGTGCAGGCTTCCAGCTAAAAGTATCCATCGTAAATTGTGTGAAAATTGCTTGTAAAGATCCGTTAGGTATCCAAAGTAAAAACGCTGAGACAAGTAACCATTTTAAGTTTTTCATGGAAAGTATGTTTGCAAGCTGTGCAAAAGGATTTAACCTTACAAAAGTAATCTCTTTCAACCTATTATTTTTGTCAAGACTCTCAGGCATATATTTCATCCCATATAAAACATTTAATAAAGTTATGAGCGCTCCAAAATATAAAGGTACAGAATGACCAAACTTGGCAAGTAATCCCCCAAGAGTTGGACCAATGATGGTTCCTACACCTACCACCGCACTCACCCATCCAAAGTATTTCGTTCTCTGTTCTGGAGGAATGATATCTGCAAAATATGCGAAAATTGTACTTATACTCCCGCCTGTTATACCTTCTATTATGCGTCCAGCAAATAGTACCCATAAGGCCCCTCCTATACCAAAAACTAAGTACCCGATTGCAGAACCGAAAAGGCATATTAAAAGTAATGGACGACGGCCATATTTATCGCTCAAAGCTCCGAGTACAGGAGCAGCGAAAAACACGCAGACAGCATAAACAGAGGTCAGTAGCGTAACAACTAGAGCCTGTTCTTCCGGACTACTTATATAAGGCTGCACTAAGAATGGCACTACAGGCATAATGATACTGAAACCTATACCACAAAGAAATACAGAAATAAGGCCGAATATTAAAGCATGTTTATCTATGTTTTTTTCAGTTTCGCTTTCATTTTGTGATCTAAAAATAGACATTTAACTTCTCTCCTTAAAACATTTTGTTGCTTCGTCAACAAAATGATAACTCCACTTTGTTGATTAGTCAACAAAAATACAATAATAAAAAGGTAGCCTTACTATGAACAGGCTACCTTTTTATTATTTAAATGTATCCCGCATGAACGGGAAAATAAGTTAGTTTTCGGGATTAACTACCCGTAAAAGCCCGAATGCTTCAACTTTATTATGACTTAATATGTATACCTTGTTTCTTTATTTCTGCATCCAAATGCTTACTATACTTTTCCACGAAGTTAATTATACTGTCGAATTCTGCCTCGGTTACTTGCTCAAATACAGCTTTATCCCGCTCTTGAAACTCATTGTGCAACTCTTCGTGAATTTTATATATTTCTTTCCCTTGTTCAGTAAGCCTAAAATAGATCTCTTTTTTATTCTCTGATTTCTGGTAACTTTCGATAAGGCCTTTTTTTATGAGCTTCTTAGTCATTCTACTTATTGCACCGCGAGTCACATAAAAAGCCTCTGCAAGTTGTGTCACGTTAGAATCTGTATTGTTTTCAATATATTCAATACAATGTACTTCAGAAGACTTAAAACCCTTCAGACCTACTTCCATCTTATCCTTATTTAGCCAAACCATCTTATTATATAATTCCCTGAAACCGTTCATGACCTGTTCTTCCTTATTCATGGCCTATCCTCCTAACAGCTCATTCATACATTAAAACCATTATATTAAATTTCTGTTTCTGTTTCGACAATATTGATATAACTATTTGAGTTATCTTTGAATATAGACGATTACATATAATAATTTACTATACAGTAGACAAAAAGTAAGAGCTAAGATTAGTTTTCATAGCTCTGCTTTCATAAAATTTATGTTATTTAAATACTATTTCACTTCATTAGCTACAAAAAATTGCTCACAAACACTTGATATACGTTGCAAGTCTACGTTTCCACCAGATATAACGGCTACTACTTTTTTTCCTTTTATATATTGATCAACTTTCCCTGCAAGTAGAGCAGCAGTAGCTAATGCACCTGCACCTTCTACAACGGCTTTACCACGCTGTAATAAGTCTTTCATCGCTACTTCTAATTCACCTTCTGACACTGTTACAATATCATCTACTAATTCTTTTACAACTTCAAAAGTTAAATCGCCTGGTATTTTAACTGCGCAACCATCTGCTATAGTAGGTGCCTCATAATGTTCTACAATCGTGCCTTTGTCATAAGATGCCTTCATCCCATGAACATTTTCTGCTTGTACACCAATTATATTAATGGATGGATTAAAAGATTTTAATGCAACAGCAATTCCAGAAATAATTCCACCTCCGCCAATTGGTACAATGACAGTATCTACATCCCACATATCATCAAGAATGTCCAAACCAATTGTACCTTGACCAGCCATTACCTCCACATCGTCATATGGATGTAAGTATGTTTCACCTGTTTCTCTTATAATCTCCTCACATTTTGCCTTCGCATCATCAAAAGTTTCACCGTATAAAACAACTTCTGATCCGTATCCTCTTGTAGCCTCGACTTTCGCTAGAGGTGCAGGAATTGGCATTACAATTTTACTTTTAATACCGAGTAAATGAGCAGATAAAGCAATTCCTTGCGCATGATTACCTGCCGAACATGCAATTACACCTCTCTCTTTTTCTAGTTCTGTAAGCTGCGACATTTTATTAAACGCACCACGAAATTTAAAAGAACCCGTTAATTGCATATTTTCTAATTTCAAGTGAATTTCTCCGCCTGTTTTACTAGTCAAATAAAATGATTTTACTAAAGGAGTTTTACGAGCATTTCTGTCTAAAATGTTTTGAGCTTTTTTAATGTCTGCTATATGTAATGGTAGTTTTTTAGTTATCATGCTAACACCTCTTCTAATAATTTATAATCTACTGTTCATCTCATTTTTAAGTTTTCGTAAGTAATAATCCCTTTATACGCAACCAACTATGTTCAAAAATCATTGCTCATATATGTACGCCATTCTTTAATGTACATCTGTGTAAACAATTCAACATCCTTTTCATATCACGTTCTTTGTAATGATTCAGGCATGCAATTTGGATCCAGTTATTCTTTTGTAAATACGCTGATTCATAATGAACAATATATCCTTGTAACGCTAACGCATCACCTAGCGCCTTAGAAGACTGCTCTTCATTTAATTGAATGGTAACTATAATTGGCGCGGCATGTTCTTTAGGTGAAACAAGATTTAAACCCATATTAGTAATAGCTTGTTCAATATATGTATACGTCTCTTTTATTTTTTCAAATACCATTTCATCTTCAAATATTTTTAATGCTTCTTGCAATGCATAAATTAAATTCCATGAATGGGAGTATGGGATACTTTCATTTTCTTCGTACATACCAATGTCCATATAAGCAGGTACTGCCTCGTTTACTTTTACAATGTGGTTATGAAAAACGAAAGATAATCCTGTATATGATTTAATCGCTTTTCCGCTAACACTACTTGCAAAATATACATCCTTCAAATTTATTGGTATTGCTCCAATTGAGCTTATACAATCTACACATAGTTTCATTTGATATTTTTTACAAAGAATGTTTAGTTCTTCTAAATTATTTAACATTCCAGTTGATGTTTCATGGTGAACAAACCAAAGCCATTCATAATTTCCAGTTGCCATTATTTTTTCTAATTCTGTATAAAGAAACGGCTCTGCCATTTCTTTTTTATGTGTATCATAATGTAATTGCGCACGTGTTGCATGTCCCACTAACCTATTTCCAAATTCCCCATTTGTTAAAACTAGTCCTTTCCCTTTTAAAGAATTCAACTGTAAAGCAATGGCATCATTCGCTAACGTCCCTGTTCCTAACATTATTTGCACACGTTTTGCTTTTGTCATTTGCAGTAAACGTTTTTTTACATTTTCCATTGTCACTTGAAATGACTTAGAACGATGCGAAATAGACTTAGTAGAAAATGCCTTTCGAACATTTTCTTCAATATCCACTGGACCAGGTAAAAACGTATATTCTTTCGTCATAATACCCCCAACACTCGACTCTTCAAACATAGCTGGGGTAACATACATTGGCTGGAAGGCTGCTTCTTCAGTACCAACTAACGTATGGAAAGATTTGAATCCCATTTGCTCATATAAAGGTAGTTCACGTGTTGTAGCAGAAATGAGTGCCAATTCATATCCGTTTAGAAGCAAATAACGATGTAAAAAGCGAATTAAACCTAACAATGCTCTTCCATTTCGATATTCACGTTCTACTGAAAGTAAACGAATTTCATATACATTTTCTCCATGTTCTTGCAAATAAAAATCTAGATTTGGAATTTTATAATCTAACGAGAATGGTCGTTTTCCTCGCAATGCAACCATACCTACTAACTTATCGTCATCTAAACAAATTAAATATGTATTTTCTTCATGGAAACGATCTATACGAACACGATCTTTCGTTTCTTCATGTTGCGGAATTTCTTCTACAAATGTTTTATAATTCAATTTATGTATACTTTCAAATTCCCAAGCTTGATCAGCAACTTTATAAATTAACCCCATGTTGTATCTCCTTTATGTATTTAATAAAAATTATAAGTGGAGATTAACTCCACTTATTAAAAGTTCATTTCATTCTCGATTTACATATAAAATAAGTACAATGATAAGTGCACTTAAAATAGTCGTAACAATAGAGTAAGAATACAAAATCATGCAAACTGGTAAACAAGCGATTGTAATTAGTCCGGGCTTAGTAAATCCTTTAAAGATTAAATAAAATATAATGAAAACAGCAATAAGAGTAAGCGCTATCAAATAATCAAATGCAATTAACCCTCCAATAAATGTTGAAATGCCTTTTCCGCCCTTGCCTTTAAATAAAATTGGGTAAATATGTCCAAGTATAACAGCCAGTAAAGCTAACATTACAAATGTAGAATCTTCGAAAAGGTATTTTGCAATAGAAACCACGATTGCCCCTTTGATCGCATCACCTAAAAATGTAGCGACGAAATACCCTTTTCCATATACGCGCCCCATATTTCTTGCGCCAGGATTACCACTTCCTTCTTCACGAATATCAACATTATGTTTCCATTTCGTTACTATATAAGCGGTCAATATGTTTCCAAATAAATAAGAAGCCACCAAATACAAAAATTGCATACTATTAATCATGTAATCATTCACTTTCTACATGGGAGTACTTATACAATATTCAATGACTATGTATATTGTACTTTTTCTTGCTTTACATCCCTTTGTATATTTTAACATCATATTTTTACAAATCATACAAAAATTCTCATACTTCTATTTTATAAAATATACACCCTTCATTAAATGATATGTTCCTTTCACTGCCATTTCTGATGGTGATACGAATATAACTTCTCCCATACTTTTCTCACAGCATTTCTTAAATTCAGCATATATCTCAGGAACGAAACGCAATATACTGCCACTTACTGCAATTAAAGGTGATAAATCAAACTGCATCTTGTTGTAAATATTCACCGTAATTATCGTTAATTCCTTAGCCGCTTGCAGAATAATTTTATGTGCATCATCATTCCCATTCCTCGCTTCCTCTATAATTAATGGTGCAATTGCTGCAACTTTATCTTTTGAAGAACTATATACTAGTTTTTTTATATGAGATGATGTTAAAAGTCGAAACTCGTCTTGAATCCTTAAGCTTAATGGACAAAGTCTAACTCCTTGATCAAATTGATTTGCCATTCTCTTTAAACCTTGTAACGCAATCCAATAACCGCTTCCCTCATCCCCTAAAATATGTCCCCATCCACCGCTATACTCGTACACTTCGTCTTTCTTTCCTATACAAATTGCACCTGTACCACCTATAGTTAATATTCCATTCTTACCTTTTAAAGCAGCTGCATGTGCAATCATTGCGTCATTAAAAACTTCAATTTTCGTTTCATATTTCTTTATTAATCGTAATGTTAATTCATTTGTATTCGCTCCACTTATACCCGCTAACCCTAAACAAATACAAACGCAGTGCCCATCTATTAAAGCTTTCTTGCATTGATCGATCGCCTCCATAATATGCGAAACTGCTTTTTCATAATCTATTAATATATTTCCAAACCCACTCGTACCTCTTACAACTTCGTTTCCGTCTTGATCAAATGCAATTGCTTCTGTCTTCGTGCCCCCACCATCTACTCCAATCATATACTTCATATGTTCGCCTCATTTTCATCATCTTATTGGAGGGAATGTTATATTCCCTAAAACTACAGATTGCTTTGCACCTGTTGCGCTTGGCACATTACTCGGATTACGATGATGCGTTTCGTTTGCTAATATCGCAAAGGCAATTGCTTCTTTCGCCTCTGAAGAATAGCCTATATCTTCTTGAATGAATATCGCGCACTTTTCTTCCTTCAATCCATTTCGTATCATTTCAACAAGTGTACGATTATAACTGCCCCCACCACCTAAAATTACTTCATCGATTTCATAATACGGCAGAATAAACTCCTTATAATGATGAACAATTGAACTTGCTGTAAACATCGTGACAGTCGTCAAAAGATTTTCTTTACCATGCTTTTCAAACCGCTTCAATAATTCACTTACAAACTCTTCTCCAAACTGTTCTCTACCAGTTGATTTCGGTGGATTCATTTTCAAAAATGGATGGTTCATACAATATGTCAAAATTTCATCTACAACTACTCCTTGTTTTGCAATCCTACCATTTTGATCATATGGCAACTGAAATAATCTTTGACATACATCATCGATTACCATATTTCCTGGGCCAGTATCAAAAGCAATAACGCTCTTATCACTTAGATGACTTGGTACTACTGTAACATTACCGATTCCGCCAATATTTTGTAGTAATCTATTTTTAGTTTGATGACGATACAAAATGACCTCTGAATATGGCACAAGTGGTGCACCTTGTCCCCCTGCTGCCATATCCATCGTTCGAAAATTAGAGATAACCGTAGTGTTCGTTTCATATGCTATAACTGCTGGTTCTCCAATTTGCAATGTCGAAGAAATACTATTGCCTTCTTGCTTTGGCTGATGATAAATCGTTTGTCCGTGAGAACCTATTAAATCTAATTGTTCCAATGACAAATCAGCCTTTTTACAAACTTCCTCCACAGCATTGGCAAAACATAAACCAAGCTTAAAGTTCAAACTGCATATCAATTGAACATTAGATGTATCAATTGATAAAGCCTGCAGTATCTCATTTTTTATATCCTTACAAAATGGAACAGTAGTAAAATGAATGAGTTCGACTTTAGAATCTACACCGTTTCCTTCTACATGAACGAGCGCTACATCTATTCCGTCTAACGATGTACCGGACATTATCCCTGCAATATACATAATATGCATGCCCCCTATTCACTAAAAAACAATTATGTAAGTAAACAACGTACAACCTACAGAAAACAATATAAATCTAAAAAACAACTGTGCTTTCGATGCAAACGATCCATCAATGAAAGAAACAACTACCGTAAGCAAAATACTTGCCGCAAAGCTTGTAACGAGCCATATACTATGCATTTGTGATAGATTTAGCATTCTTAATAAAGGTACGAAAAGTAAATTTGCACATATCACTCCAAATAACAATAAAAATACACCTTTATAGCTAAATTTTATATTCATTCTATTTCACCCTCTCTGGACTTAATGTGAAAGAAGTGATAGACAAAATGCCTATCACTCAAAAATAAAATATAAAACTTACGGATTAACAGATTCCCCATCACCATTTTTCTCAATTTCAAGCATGTTTTTGTCGTACATTTTAAAGAATGGTAGGTAAATAAGGAATGATATCGCTATATTTATAAAAACTAATACTACTGCACGCCAATCTCCACCTGTGGCTAAATACGCGCCAATTGGAGCTGGTAATGTCCATGGAGGCATTATATGTGTTGGTGTAACAAACCCCATCGCAGTTGCTGAGTATGCAATAGTTGCTGTTACTAGTGGTGTAATGATAAATGGGATAATTAAAATTGGGTTTAGTACAATTGGCAATCCAAAAATAACAGGTTCATTAATATTAAAGATACCAGGCACAATACAAGTTCTTGATAATGCCTTCGAATATTTTGATCGACCAAATACAATCATAGCTAATACAAGTCCTAACGTCGCACCAGAACCACCAATCCATATAAACCATTGGTATAATGGTTCTGGTGAAATGAATGGCAACTGATTTGCTCCACTAGCAACTGCTTCACCATTTTTCCCTAAATACACTTCCCATAATGGCCGAGCAACAGTTCCAACAACCGACACACCATGGATTCCGAATGACCAAAAAAATGTAATTAAAAATACTGGAATGATTACACCGAAGTAACTATCACCAGCTTTTACTAACGGTGCCGCTAATTTATCAACTACATGATGTAAATCAATACTAAAAACAACAGTTACTAAACTCATTAAAATAATTACGAATGCAGCAGGTATAAGTGCTTCAAACGAACGTGAAACAGACGGCGGTACTTGTTCTGGCATTTTAATCATTACATTTTTCGTCTTACAAAATCTTAAAATCTCTACTGATAAAATAGATACGATCATCGTTACGAATAATCCATGCCCCCCGAGATTTGTCATCGGAAGCATAAATCCTTTTTTATCGATTAATTCGGGCGTCAATGTTAAAAGTAGTGAGCATACTGCTAACTGTGCCCCTGATAAAGCATCTAACTTATAACTTTTCGCTAAATTGTATCCTATACCAAATGCTATATATAAAGACATAATAAACATCGTTAAACGATATGGTATTAATATACTTGTTTGATTTTTCAATGCCCAAACTGATATGAAACTATCTTTCGGTAATGGTGGAAATGCTACTATTAAAAAGAAACTCCCTACGATAATAAATGGTAACGCCGAAATAACTCCATCACGGATTGCTTGTAAATGCCTCTGTTCAGAAAGCCTTGCCATCGGTCCAGATAAGTTTTTATCAAGAAACGTGACAAACTTATTCATAACGCTTCCCCCTAACTAATTAATTCATTTACAGTTTTTAATAAAGTCGGTCCACCAAGCGGCGTGTATGCTTGCGGCGGAATAATACCGCACGGAATAGATTCTTGTTCTGTAAGTTTTTTTACAGCGTCAAATCGATGTCTAACTTGAGGTGCAACCATTACAACATCCCAACCATTCTTTACTTCTTCCTCCACCTCACTTGTTCCAATAGCATGCACTTCCATGTTCATACCTTTTTTCTCTGCTTCTTTTTTTAAAGCGTTTACAACAATTGCGCTGGACATTCCTCCAGAACAAACGAATAAAACTTTCATTATTGAATCCTCCTATACTTATAAATTGTTTCTTTCAAATGAAAGAAAGTTTCACTTTACTAACAAGCATATGAAGAAATGAAACGATTTAGTTATACTGAAAGTAAATTTCACTAAAAATATTTTTCCTATTAAATTAATGTTTCAATATTTATTTTTCTCAATTGCAGAGCCAACCTAACATCATATATTATTTTAAATAATCGTATAATAGGGAGGCGTATAAATGATTATGAAACGTTTAGTAATGATGTGCTGTATCGTCATATTGTTTACTCCTTTCTCTTTCATTTCCCCTCACTCTACTTATGCTGAAGTAAATACTACTTACAAAAAACATGAATTACGCGCTGTATGGATAGCATCTGTTCTCAATATTGATTGGCCTTCAAAAACTGGCTTACCTATTGAAAAGCAGAAACAAGAATTTATAAGACTATTAGACGATGTAAAAAACACTGGTATGAATGCAGTCGTTGTACAAATTAAACCGACTGCTGATGCTTTCTATCCTTCAAATTACGGTCCTTGGTCTGAATACATTACGGGTACACAAGGAAAAGACCCTGGATACGACCCACTCGCATTTATGATTGAAGAAGCACATAAAAGAAATATAGAATTCCACGCATGGATTAATCCATACCGAATAACGATGAATCACACTGATATAAATCGATTATCAAATAATCACCCTGCAAGACAACATCCCGATTGGGTTGTACCTTACGGCGGGAAGCTATATTACAACCCTGGTATTCCAGATGTGAAAAACTTTATAACGGAAGGCGCTTTAGAAATCGTAAAAAATTATGATGTTGATGCAATTCATATGGACGATTATTTTTACCCTTATAAAGTAGTTGGCGAAGAATTTCCTGATCAAAAAACATTTGAATCATATAATAATGAGAATTTTTCAACTATCGAAGATTGGCGTCGCAATAATGTAAATGAACTCGTAAAAGGTTTAAATACTGCTATAAAACAAGAAAAATCATACGTAAAATTTGGCATTAGTCCATTTGGCGTATGGCGAAATATAGCTGACGATCCAACTGGCTCTAATACAACCGCAGGTCAAAGAAACTACGATGACCTTTATGCTGACACACGTGAGTGGATACAAAAAGGGTACATTGACTACATTACACCTCAAATATATTGGAATATAGGTTTCACACCTGCTGCATATGATATATTAGTAGATTGGTGGGTAAAAGAAACAAATAACAAACCTATTCACCTATACATCGGTCAAGCGGCCTATAAAATTAATAACAACTCTGTCCCTGCTTGGTCTGATCCTGAAGAATATCCAAAACAAATCGCATTAAATCGTCAATATCCTGAAATAAAAGGAAGTATGCATTTTAGCTTAAAAGATATTAATAACAATCCACTTGGAATTAAAGATAGACTCTCAAAAGACATATATAAACACCCTGCATTAATTCCACCTATGCCTTGGCTTGATCATGATCCACCAAAACAACCTACTTTAAAAGGTGCCATTCCAAGAGATGAAGGTATTGCCGTGGGAATAATTGACAATAGAGATAATGACTCTTCTTATTACGCCATTTACCGTGTGAATGGAAAAAATGAAGTGGATATACAAAACCCAAAACATTTACTTACTACTGTAAGAAAAACAAAACTTGGAGAAATTTACGTAGATAAAACGGCTATTTCTGGAGAAACGTATACGTATGTGGTAACTGCAGTTGATCGATTGCATAATGAAAGCATTCCTTCTAGTTTTACTACCGTTAAGGCAAAATAAAATCTCAAAAAAAAACGCCTTAAAGCTGAGAAATACTTAGCTTTTAAGGCGCCTTTTTTATTTATTCTTAAACTTCTCAGTCGCTGCTCTCATCTTCACATTCAAATCATGATCAATGGAGTCGCGAATATCACGCTCTACTACTTCCATTTCTTTTTGGAAATTTTGCAAGTAGACTTTTAACTCTTCTTCTTTTTCTGGTCGTTGTGATGGAGGTAATTGCACCACTAAAGATAACATCGCAGTTAAATCTTTCATTAAAAACGTTTCAAGTTTATGTTGTTGTTCAAACATACGCTGCTCTTGATAGTACGGCAATGCATTTAATACTGAAATTGTAATGTCATCAACCGTTCTTTGTAGTGAAGGATTAATCGAGCGTTTATATGCTTGAATTGTATTTAATGCATCTGGATATCGATCATAGAAATACAATTTATAAAACGATAAGTCTGTCGGTTTTACAGTTTGCTGCGTTTCTTGTCTTAAGAAACCTTTCACTTTCATCGCGGCCACATCGATATCTTCATTTGTAAGCTTTTTCGTTGTTTTTGCCATTACATGCACTTTTTTTTGTTTTTCTTTCGGTAACATTGAAAATACTTGTTCTCTCGTACGTTGACCTGATGTACAGAAAAGAGTATTCAATGTATGTTGTTCTTTCTTTCCTTCCGTACGAATCCAGCGATAAAAGAGTGGATGTTGCGTAAACTCTTGTAAAAACGGTGTCGATTTGTTTGATAATTTCTCAATGGAATCTTGTGCTCTCTTATATGGTTTCGTCCATGAAAAATAAAGTTTACGTCCGAAGTATACAACTAAAACAACGACAGTAAATGCGATTAAAAGTAATGATCCTAATAGTAATAATACTCCTTGAATGAAACTCATTTTTTCACCTCCTCTAAAAGTCTGTTATTTCCTTGGACGCTGAATGAGTTTCTGCTTCATCTCATCATTAAATGTATCTAGTTCAATTACAAATTTCTTACTAGACTCAATAATACGTTCTGACGATTTCTCAGATGCTTCAATAGCGGCAAATACATTTTGGAATGATTCACGTAATTTATCCATGCTAATTGCAGGATTTTCAAGGAGTTTTGTTGTTTCTTCCGTATTTTGTTTTAATGCTTGTGAATTGCTTAATACCATTGATTCAATCGCTTCATTTGTTGCATTAACAGCATCAATTGTTTTACGTTGATTTGTTAATGCAAGCTGTATTGCAGCGGAAACCGTTACAACGTTTTGCGTCATCGTAATTGCATTACGAATTGCCTCTGATAGCTTTTCATTATTTTTCTTAATGATGTCTACAGATGCGATAGATTGTAATAATACACTTTTTGCTTGTTGCATATTACGAGTACGCACAAGTATCTTTTCTAATGCATCATTTATTAACGGAATATCCCTTTGACGTTCTGGATTTTGTTTCTCAGCTTCAAGCATACCAGCAAGTTTTCTTCCTAAGTATACTTGTTTATCAAGAGCGTGAATTTTATCGTGTGATTGCTCTTTTAACATTTCAAGTCCAACCGTATCCTCTTGCAAGTTATCACGGCCAATGAGAAGTGATCTTATAATCTCCTCGATTTGCTTATCTATAGATTGATATTTATGCACGTAATTTTCAAGCGGATTTTTCTTAAACACTTTAAACATAAGTTTCTTCATACCAGTTGCTTTTAATGAGTTTGGATCAAGTTCTGATACCACTTTTCGTAATTCTAACAATGTATTTGGAATTTCTTCATTCTTTCCATTCATCATCGCTGTCACAGGACGTTTTAAAGCTGATAGCGTTTGTCCTGCCGCTTGCTGCTCTTTATCCCCTAAGTCTCCAAGCTGCGACAATACTTTTGATAAATCTGTATTTTGCTCGCTATTTAACTTTTGTACATAAAGATCTGCTTCTTTATTCAGTTCTTCAAGTTCTGCATCTTTTATTACTGTATCCACTACTACTTCTACATTATTATCTTTCACAATCGATACAGGTTCTTTTTTCTCGAGTTCAGTCAACAAAATCGCTCCTTTATTTATATGTGCGAATTTATGTGCACTATATTTCATCTAATATATCGTATTTCATATACATTTTTGCTTGCTTGAAATCGATTTTTCAAGAAATACCTGCTTATGCAGTCATTCCCTGTTTCATAGTATAAGTATACCTGTTCTCGTCATTATTTTCCTCAGACTTAAGACCTAGAGAACAACATGCTGAAGACGGATTCTTCACAGCTTACCTTACTTATCATCACTAAATATTAATTTGAAATTCCATTTAGTTACCTTCTTAAATTCATACAATGCTCTATCTTTTGACATATACTATCTTTCAATGTGATAATTATATTAGGTCCACTTCTAATTATTCTTCCGCGCAACAAATGCTCCCTTTTGAAAAGCTAATAACACGGTTTCAAACGTGACGTCTTCTTCAATCATCTTTATAAATCCAGCTAATTCCCCCGCATGAGAAGTTGCATTATCAATTACAAGAAAACCTTTTGGCTCTAAAATACGTTTTATATGTTCCCACCACCACATGTATTGCGTGCGCTCTGAATCTAGGAAAATAAAATCAAATGAACGATCTACTTGCGAATCTAAAAATGCCCCAGCCTCTTGATTATGAATATCGATTCTCTGTGTAAGATTTGCCCTTTCAAAATTTCCAAGTGCCTCTCCAACCCGTTCTGAAGAAAGTTCTACAGTTATAACATTTCCATTTGTTTCTTCTACCGCATTTGCTAGCCACAATGTAGAATAGCCATTTGAAGTTCCAATTTCTAAAATTTTTTTTGCATTGCACCCCTTTACTAATACTGATAAAAACTGCCCCATTTCACGAGAAATATTTCTTAATTTTTCTTCTCTTTTTTCTTTATGTCGATCATGCTCTTCTCCATATTGTTCAAGTTGCAATAATAATGAATCTAGAGTATTCATTTTCTCCATCGCCTTTCCAAGCAATATGATGAAAAAGTACATGATGCCCGTCTACTTTTCATTATATGCGAAATGCACACCTTTTTCCTGTTATACGACAAAGAATTAAATTTTTTTATAGCATATTGTTTCGTTTTTTGGTAAAGTTAATTTCTACGTGCAATTATTTAATTCACATTATTTTACAATCAGTTTTCAATTATAAGATAATCTAAACCCCATTTAAATGAATCGGTATTTCTAATTCAACTAAGCGCCCTTTTCGGACGCATTTTCTTTTGTTTATATATTTCTGTAAGAAAGGATGCTTACACATGAACGTGATTAACTTAGATGCTGCTAGAAGACGTAAACAGCATAAAAAACTAATGATAACTATACCGATTATTAAACGCATTTATGAAGAAGACGGGGAAATTAAATTCGAGGTAGCCGGCGAAAAAGATGTACCTCTTGAAATGTTAGAAAAATAAAAAAAGACGCACTTCTAAAGAAATGCGTCTTTTTTTATACTGTTACATTTAAGTGCATAAGTTTTTCAGGATTAACCATCATATAAATGTTTGAAATTTTCTCATCCTCAAATATGAATGAAAGTACATACGTCACTTTATTATTTATTGTAACTATAACGCCTGGTGCACCATTTACTATTTTGAAATCAACACTATACTTTTCTGGCAATCGTTTTGCAATTCCAAAGAACAAACGTATAATTTTATCTGCAGAATAAATCGGATTAATTGCAGTTGTAACTTTACCACCACCATCTGCTTTAAATATCGCATCTGTTTTTAAAACTTCTAACATGCCTTCTGCATCCCCACACTGTAATGATGATACAAACTTTTCCACATAGGCAGCCATTTTCTTCGTACTTAATGTTGATTGCTTCGGCTTATCTAAAATACTTTTTCGTGCGCGTTGAAAGATCTTCCGGCAATTCACACTACCCTTATCAACAATTGATGCTATTTCCTCGTAGTCATAACTGAAAACCTCTCTTAATATGAAAACAACCCTTTCTACCTCAGACAATTGTTGTAAAAGTAATAAATATGCCGTAGAAATTGATTCTTTCATTACAAATGACTCTGATGGATCATCAATCTCTTCCACAAATGGCTCTGGCAACCACATTCCGACATATACGTTACGTTTATGTGCTGCCGAACGTAATTTGTCAATTGAGCGATTTGTCGCCATTTTACACAAATATGCTTTCATATTTTCTATAGATTGAACATCCTCTATATTATTTACCGCGATAAATACGTCATGAACGATATCTTCAGCGTCCATAACACTCCCAAGGATTCTATATGCTAATGAAAATAATAATGGTTGATACGCTTCATATAATTGCTCCGTTTCCATGATGAACTGCCTCACTTTCTAATTGCTTTAAAATGTGTAACGCTGCACGTTTCCCGCTTGCTACCGCAGCATCAGCTAATATTTCATCATGCCCAGCCCAATCTCCTGCAACGTAAACACCTGGCATTTCAGGTATATTAGGGCCCGGTTTTTCACCACGGTCAATATGAGGAAAATCATGTACTACCGTTATTTTCGGTAAATATTGCTTTGCAACAACTTCTCTTTTCCAATTAGGATGTAGCAATTCCATCGTATTTTCTAACTGTTCTTGATCATCATGAAAATGATTTATCTCAAGCATAGGATTATGGTACTTAATTAAACTCACTACAAGTGCTCCATCTTCACTTAATTTGGCTGCTCTTGATTGATTCGTGAAAAATATAGGTTGATCTAACCCTAATGCAAATTGATGTGTAGGATTGGTTAAGCGTCTTAAACCAATATCTAATGCAGCGACGGTAACCCGTACCGATTGTTCACTCCATCTATACAAACTTGTTCCTTCTGCACCTTTTATTATTTTACAAGCTTCTTTCGGTGGAATCGTCACGATAACTGCATTAACTTTAAATACTTCATCATCCGAACAACGAATTTTTTGTATACCTTCACAATTTTCTACTTCCAATACATGCTTACTAGCCTGAAATTGCACCCCAACATTATTCGCTATATCTCTTAATTTTGTTATTATCGTCTCCCAACCACCATCTACATAAAATACTCCTTCTTTCATAGACAGCTGTATTTGCTTTAGTACAGATGATGCTAATTGTATTGTAGGAGCAAACGTATATGTTGTTGTTCGGCATAGCGCATAAAACATATTTCGTACCATAGGATCTTTTATTTCATTTTCTGCCCATGTAGATAAACTCATTTTTTGAACTTCTCCTACATCTAATTTCCCTAAATGAATCATAAGACGAGAGAATTGTACTTTTGCAGACCATGAAAGTAACGGTGTTGATAAAATGGAGCGAAAATCTGTTGGAATGGTAAATACATCGCCTTTCCATATTCCATGTGCTTTTGTAGATGGCATTCCACCTGGAAGATTCAAACCTAACTCATTAAAAGTTAAAAATGCTGCTCCTCCTCTGCATAAAGCATGTGCACCAAGATTCATGCAAATGCCATTTTTATTTATAGTCATCCCCCGACCACCAAAGCGACTGGATTTTTCCAATACAATAACTTTCCTTCCAGCTTTCGCTAAATATATAGATGCTGTTAACCCAGCAAGCCCACCACCAACAATTGCTACATCAAAATTTTTCATAATAAAATCCCTCCTTATCGTTCTACATACAAGACGAACGAATTAGGAGGGATGTGACATTCAGTTACACATAATTTATTTCTCCTAACCACTCCATTGCAGAATCAACTGTCAAACAGTGGCTTAAAACTAATTTATATTCCAGAAAGTGTTGGTGAACATTTTCAAAATAGTAACAGTTACAACTTCTACAAACAATCTTGTTTACATAATAATATTATTTTCTAATCACTTAAATGCTGGTACCAAACTTCACTTTCTTCTTCACTCATTTCTCCTATTATTTTTGAAAAATCTATTTTTCTATCAAATGAGTCTTTTAACATATGAAATTGTTCAAACGAGCCTGTAAATGTTTCTGATGACTTAGAACAACAAACCATTTCAATATTTTCAATTGTTGCACCATCTAATTCTAATTCCTTTAGTCCTCTCATTCTACCTAATGCCGATCCATCCTTTACCTTTGTATCTTTCAACTTTATATTTTGAATTGACGTATTATGTTGAAAGCAATTTAAATTATCAATGGTACTATTTTCAAATTCAATTGTTATTAAGTCATTTAAATTTTGTAAAACAAGTAAATCCAATCCACTAACATTCTCTAAACCTAAAATATACAAATGCTTTAAAGTATCTACTTTTGAAATTGCATAGAGCTGCTCGCGATTTGAAATATGTACAGTAAGCGATTCTAACTTTTGAAACTGCGATAGTAACGAAAAATCTTGAATATTAGTCTGTGAAAAATCTAATTTTTTTAATGATGATATTTCTACAAGTGCCGATAGATTATTTATCCTCGTATTCTTTATATTCATTTCTTGTAAGTGCTGTAAATGTATGATTGGCGTTAAATCTTGCACCGGATTATTAACTAAATATAACTTCTTTAAAGAATTCATTCGTTCTAATCCTGTTAAATCTTTAATTTCATTTCCAGATAAAATTAGTTCCCTTACTTCCGTACATATATGTAATGGACTAATATCTACTAATCCCTTTCCACCTAAATATAGTCTCTTCTCTCTAATAAATTTATCCGCACGTTCAGAAGAACCCACAATGTTTTTCCATTCTCCATCTAAACTATCGTACCAATCTTTAACATTATTTTCAGACTGAAATATAAATTGAGGATGTAAAACAGGTAATTCAATATTAAATAATGCGTCTAAAAAATGTATATTGTTGTTAGCACCATAACTCCAATATAAATAGTCTTCCTCTTGGTGAATGGTGAAATTTTTATCTTTTAGCGTTTGTAAAATAAATAGTAAAAAATCTGAAATTCTATTTGCCATTACATATTTTACTTCTTCATCTCGTCCAAAATTAATAACTTGTCCCATTTCCCCCTTTTCATCCGGATCAACATCTATTCCTATATTGTTACCGCCATAATCCTTACTAATAGGTATCCATTTGTAATTCACATATGTTTCCTTAATACATTTTGCTTGTATTGAAAATGAATCAAAATTTAAAAACTCCTCTTCTTCAATTCTTTTCCATACTCTCCACTCATTCAAAACTTCATCTAAAGAGAGAAATGGCAAACCAAAAAACAATCCTGGTCCCGATTTAACTTCACCGTTATGCGTGAGATAAAGCATACGTAATTCATCTGGAAACGAAATTCCCATTTCGCTTTCGACATATTGAATTTCTTCTATTGTTGCAGGTGCATTCAAAAATGGTTTAAAGTGATTTTTCAATTCAACTTCTAACTCTTTTATAATTAGATTATTCATTTCCCACACTCCCTTTTTATTAACTAATAAAAAAGCTCCTTTAATTACATTAATTGTAATTAAAGGAGCTTTTTCTCGCAACCAAACTTATTTTATACTATTTCATCGAAATTCAATCATACTGCATATGTACTTGCAACTTTATTATTTAACGAACTAAAACCATCCTCACTTTCACATTTCAATAACTAGACTCATACCCTAATTTCAGATTGCATTAAAACATAGGAAAGGCGGGTAATACAATTGACTTCTAATATCGACTACACTTCCCCCTCAACTAATTTCACTCATGATTTAAGTAAAAGTAATTTTTTTAAGAAAGATGCCCAAAATTATATAAATGTACTTGGCATAAAACAATTAAACACTTTAGAAAGTACTTCTTTATTAGATATTTATTTAAGTACAGGCAACGTTGTAGAACCACATATTCATCAAAATGCAGCTGAACTTGTTTACTGTATTTCAGGATCTGCTGTCGTTTCTTTACTTAATCCATTTACGAATCAAATATTAAACTTACCGATAAAACCAGGGCAAGTTGCCAACATTCCACAAGCGTGGTGGCATTATGAAATTGCTTCAGCAGATAATACTCATTTATTAGCTATATTCGACGCCCCAACCCCAGAAGTTATTTTTGGTTCTGATATTTTAAGATTAACTCCCGCTAATATGATGGCTCATACTTATTGCCTCAATGAACAACAATGGAAACAAGCAGTATCCCCAATTCAATCCACTACGGTAATTGGTCCTCCCGGAAACTGTAATCAAAACCGCGACATGATAAATCAGTCAACTCAGCCCCCTACTCAACAACAAAATCTATATTACCAAGATTCTTATTACTTCCCTCTATACTGGGGGTATTAATTAGTATCATTTTAATAGAACCACCATTTATCTCCTCGGAAAATATCGAGGAGATTTTTTATCGTAACAATTAATAGAGTACATACATATAATATTTATATATTTAATTGGAGGTGATAGTACTATGAGTAATTATAACTATCGAAAAAACTACTCTAATAATAAAAATAGTAGCTCTTCAGCATCCTCTCAATCTTCGAACTCTCAATCTTCCGATTCCCAGTCACAAAGAGATTTAGCAGAGCAAGGCTATGTAAAGAAAAAAGGATGTAACTGTAATAAAAATAAATAGTTTATTACTAATTTGAGCAATGACATTTCACCGCTCATGATTAACAATTTAACCCACTAGTATATAGTTTATTTAATGGATGAATTCTGTTTTTAATAGAATCGGAACTCTGCAAAGAGTAGTATTAAATGCCTTAGAACCCTTGTTAATTCAGGGTTTTGGGCTTTTTTATTTATCATTTACATTGCAAGATAGAGCATAAATAAGAATACTACTGGGGCTAAGTGGGGCTAGTTTGGGACCCAAAATATAAAAGGCTGGCGTGTGTATAGAAATGGATAAGTGTAAAAAAACAATAAAAAACTCTGTAGATCTATAGTACATTTATCTTATTTGTAGTTAATATTTATTAGCTCTTCTTTCCTTCAAAATTTTTCATTGTTCCTTTATCTACCTAAGGGGAAAACTTTTTTTAATAATCCTGAGCAAATGCTAATTTCTCCACGCAATCCTTGCGTTTTTCAGATATAATGATATTTATTCTTATAAAAGTAAAAGGAGTTACTTGTTTTGAAAGAAAAATTCAACAAGATCCCTCTTCATGTACAAGACTTTCAAAAATTAAAAATGTTATTAGACGAATTAGTACAAGATGAAATAATGTTCATAAAAGGGGTTTCTAAGTATGCTTTAAATATTTCTTCTAAAGAACATAAGGTCACCATTAACCTTAGAAGTGAGTTTTCCACCAATTCATACTTGGCGATCACCGCTATAAGTATTACCCCAAGCAATCAAGGTAAGGGGAGTATTGTTATTGAATGGTTTAAGACATTCGCTAAAGAAAAAGGCTTCGAACGATTAGTATTACAGCAAGTCGTAACTAAAGAAGGCTACCACTTTGCATTAAAAAATGGATTTTCAAAACATGTTAGTCTATACGAAGAAATGTTTGGAAAACCAAACCGTATCGAAGGAGATTATGAACTACATTTATAAAGAGTAAAATAAAAGTGAACGAATATTTTTCATACTCGTTCACTTTTTTTATTTGGTGAATTATCCAAAACAGTTCATTCTTTTCTTTCCATAAGAACAAGCCCACCTTTTCATTCATGATTTTTTACCTCTTTTCTTTTTATTCCCTTTGTAAGTGAGTATCGTACACAACTTACCATCTTCCAGAACAACCTTTCTGTCATAATCCGCTAGGATTTCATCACGATTTATTTTTTCTACTTTCTCACCAACTCCCCAATATCCAGCACGAAGTAGAAACTCAGAATACCCTTCTGGAATTGGTAACTCGTACCCATCTAAAGTTATTTTAGTTACTTCGATACCTTCTCTGATTATCATTGAATCACCCTTTCAGTTGGAATATGAACAAGTTCCATTTTGACTATACCAATACCTTTTTAAATTAAATAAAAAAAAGAACCTACTCATAGCTAAGTAAATTCTCCATCCATTTCTTAAAATAACATCCTAACTTAAGATATTATCTTCAATTATTAAATATTTTACGGCATAATATGTAAAATATTGTATTTTATATAAGGCATCTTGTTCTTTAAATATGGTAAAATATTCTTAAAACAAATATTAAGGAGGTATTATCCATTGACCAATACTTTAATTGATACATTAAAAAACTTTATTGATTTAATAAATCCAGAAGGTGCAAAATCAAAAGAAATTAAAGAAAATATCACTCGTTCTCACATCGATGCTGCTAATATTTATTGTCGAAACATAAATGAGTTATCAGCACAATTCAATATAGACCAAGCGTATAAAGTTGAAATTCACGCTTCTAATATCGATAAAAAAGAAGAAAATTATCATCTCCGCTTACAAAAATATACTAATTTAGATCATCTAAGAAAAGGTTTTCTGGATGGAATGGGTGAATTACACTTGTTAGATTTAGAGGAAAAAATAAAAATACTACCTTCAACCTACATTTTTGATGAGCACAACATTAAATACAAAGCCATTGACACCAGAAGATTAGTTCCTGATTTTCTTTACACTTTAGATGATGAGGAATACTGCATTACATTAAAGCCAATCCACACTGAAACTTCAAAAAAAGAACTACAATATGAATTACAAAACTTATATAAAACGCTCTACTTATCATTAAATAAAGAAATTGATATCGATTCAAATTTCCAAACGTCAACATGCTATGAATCAAAGCATTTTTTACGTTATTTTAGATTAAATCAAAACAGTTTATTTTTAGTAGTAGAAGATTTAAAAGGTAACGTGCATCATCATACATTTAAAAACATCAAGGAAATCAAACATGGATTATCTGGTGGCGGTACACAATTAAAATTCTGGCTTTATATGTATGGAGACACTTATCGTTTCTATCTTCCTTATGATGAAAAAACTTTTAAAACAACTCAAGTTCCATTGGATCAAGAAATATTTAAACTGACAATTTGATCATCCAAACGCCTAACGTAGATAATGTTTTTGATCAAAATATATGATGATGGTAAATCTTCTTTATTAGGAGGAGAGAAAATGGCAGTAAAAATGAAAAAAGCATACTCAACAATCAAACACGAAAATGTAACAGCCAGATATGTAGAAGATCATCAAGAATTAAAAGTTGGATTAGAATGTCATATTTGCAGGATAGGGGTGGCTCATAAAAATAGTTATAAAAGAGTTGAAAGTCCGGTTCCAACTCACTTCACAAGAAAACCAAGGGTAGAACATAAAGAGGCGTGTAAATATAATACGGTAGGACAAGTTACTGAAATAGCTAAGGACTCCGATGATAAAATTTTAGAAAGTATAAGGAAAAATAAATTCACTTTCCGATTAACAATGATTCACGAACCATTAAGAGATTTAGGTAAGCAAAATAATAGTTCTGCCAATAACGATGGAACTGCAGCTCCAAAAAAAGATAGGAAGTATGTTTCCAAAGGAAAATTAAGTTCCTATTTAGCAACAATGAAAAAGATTCTTGAACTACGCAAAGTCGTAGAAGATGACGATTCGAATGAATTAGAATCTATTATAGAAATTCAAATGTGTGGAAAGAAAATCAAATGGTCAAATTTTTATTATGATCAAGAAAAATATCTAGATGCTTATAACCATTTGAAATCTCTCGGACCAAAAAGACACCCTATTTGTATCGAAGGGATTGTAAACAATGTCAGCCCGTTTGAGCAAGGAGATCGTTACGCTGTAAATCTGCGGTTTGGCAAAAAAGATAAAAACATTGAACAAATTCCTGCAGCTGCTATCTTTATTAGTGAAAACGATATCCCTTCTGACACATTTGAACCTGGTCAACATATTGTGGTATGTGCATTATGTACAACGAGTGTCGGTGAGCAAAAAGTTAAAAATGGAAAAGCTATAAATAAATACTTCAACATTCGTGCATCATTGTATCATAAAAACCAGCTGGTTATATTCAATGACGAAGAAGAACTCTGAAAAAACAGAAAATCCACCAACATGTAAGTACCATATTTTTCTGATACTCTTTCCCAATAAAAAAGTTTACTGAATCGCATACTCAGTAAGCTTTTTTGAATTTGGATAAGTTCGCTTTGATTTACATCAATACCTTTAAAAACAAAAATCATTTTTATTTAATCTATACCACCTATGTAATTTGTACATAATAAAAAGCACTCCATCAGGAATGCTTCAAGTTACTTATTAACCTATAATTCCCTCAAAAGCTTCATTTAAATATTCTACTAATATATCTTTAGTGAATATTTCTTCACGTTTTGAACTAAACAAGCTTTCTTCTCTTAAAATGATTTTATCAATTTTATTAATGTTGTTATCAACTCTAATATAAACTTCAATATGATTTTTAATCGAATCAACTCTAATCACAAATTCCTTGTCATGTATTCTTAAAGTTGAAATGTTTTCACCTACAGATATATCATAATCATAACCTTCTACTTGCTTTAAACCATCTTTAATTTTTTGCATAGATGGAAGTATGACCTTTTTATATCCTTCGAGTAATAATTTTTCCTCTAAATCCGTGACTACATATGACTTGGCCTTCTCAATAAATTGATCTAATTTATCCACTCTTTTCACAATCCTTCCTATAATTAGTATTGGAATTATAATCCAAGATAATTATAGCACGAATAGAACGTATATTCCTATAATAAACTATTAAAAAGAGCAACCATGCATCAGTTGCCCTTGTTACAACTTGTTGAACTGCTGAACATATGATATCTTAAATGCATTTTCAAGTTATGCCTTTAACTGTAACTTTGAATTATAGAGTTTTATATGCCAAAAACTACTACTACTTTCCATATGTAGAGAAAATAAAAAGAGAGACATTCGTCCCTCTCAGTTTAAAATTTATACTTTGAAAAAAGAGTTACTATTAGGCATTTTCAGGATAAAGATCAGGATACCCCTTCTTCCAATCACTCCTATATAAATCATTGATCGTCAGTTCTGTTGAGTAATACCGATTATATAATTCGACAACTTTATACTTTACTATTTCTTCATCTTCAATATTCCAGAAATGATGACATAGCTCTTCTAAAAACACAGTCCTAAGCTTTATGTCTGTACATTTTAATTCTCTCCATACTGAGACGCCATAAATAATGAAATTTATTCTAGTCCCTACTTCATCACCATCCGGAAGGATTGTGAACTTTCCATCTCTAGTAAATAGAGCAAAAACCATTGGTAATTTACTATAATCAGCTCCTTCTGCTGTTAATTGCAAATCAACACTTCTCAGTGCTTCATGAAATAAGAATGCTTCTTTTTCTGTTAATTTATAAGTTGCCCTAACTGCTATTTTATTTTTTAAATTATCTGGTATAGCTGGCAACGGACTTGGGATAGCACCTTCTAATTTCCCCATATATACACTTCCTTTTTTAGTTAATTATTACCATTATCTATTCTATTAAATATTCATATTTTTCTCCATCATTATTTCGGTGATTTATCTACTAATATAGAGGGTTCCATTTTGTTCCATCAAATCCAAGATGTTTTTTTTGGACCGCATCATATCGAATAGCACCTTCACGTTCAACTCCTGCCCATCGGCCAGCATCCTCAAATATAACTGCTGACACTTCCATTCCTCCTGGTTTTACTGGGTTACCTACTAATTTAGGCCTAAAGAAATCAGCTTCTCCAACTCCAACCATACTTGCTTTTCCAGGTTCATATAATTTAAATTCATTTGAATTATAATAGGCTGATTTGCCAATGAATTTTAATCCATTGTTTGTTCGAATCGCTTCAACAGCTAAATTAATTAGTACATTTGCAGAAAAATCATTAACGAGTTTAACTTCATCAGCGGTACTGAATTTCAAACAAGCTTTCCACAAGGATCCATTTGATTGTGGCGCAGAAATTTGGAGCCCGTAATTTCGTAAGAATGCTTCGTAAACCATATTTACTGCTTTTACGTTTGATTGAATATATAAATCGTGTCTATCTAGCCCTTTTAGATGCTCCACATGTTCACCGAAAGTAAGTCCAGTTCCGCGCTCCCATTTCTTATTAACTCCTGAATAATAGATATAATAAATTCCATCTATTTTTGTGATACTAGATCGATATATGCCACGGTTGTCCCACGTAAATTCTTGATTTGATGGACTCAAAATTTCTTTAGCAGTAGAGTAATTCACATTGTCATTTGATTTCGAATGGAACAAACTCATAGTATTTCTATCTTGTCCATCTTTAAAAGCAACAACAGCCATTTCATACCCTTGATCTGTATGAATAACATCTAAATGCCATGGATTCATTGGACTTTCAAATGGTATGTTGATTTCTCTAAATGTTCCCCAATTTGTTCCTAAAGCACTTTCTGCGTAAATCACTTTATATCCGTTACCTACAGCCCACATTTTGTACTTATTATCTTCAAAAATAATAGCTGGACTTAAATAGTCTTGTCTATTCCTGTCATCTTGCAACGCTATTTCTTTTTGCGACCAGTTTACGCCATTAGTAGAGGTTTTTCTATAAATAGTAACGGTTCCAAGTGAATCGTCTACATATCTCCAATACACTTCTATTCTATTTAAGTTAGGGTTGTAGACGATATGAGTATCACTCTGATACTGTTTATCTGGCGTTCCTGGTTGTTGTGGTTCTAATGGATTTTTATACCCTGCCGGCTCCACCCAAGTAATCATATCATTTGATGCGAGCACATGAGGATTCTCTTTCGCTTGGTTTCCTCCAGGATATGGCGTAAATGCCATCCAATAATAATAACCATTCCACCTTGAACCGAAATTAATGACTTTCGGATGGTAAGCATCAATGTCATCGTAAGCACTTAATAAAGTTAATCGGAACTGTGCGTTTGTAGCACTTATTTTATTTAGTTCACGGTCTTTATAATCTAAACGATCTTTCAATGTATCGAATTTTCTTCTGTCTTCATCTACCCTTGCTTGAGCTGCTTCAACAGAAGAATCACCTTTAATTACGACTTCATTAAATTGCTTTTGTATACTAATAGATAATTCATTAGCTTGATTTGCGAAATCTTTCGCTGCTGATGCTTCTGCAGCAGCTTTGCTATTTATTTCTTCTAATGCCATTTCATTTAATTCTTGAATTAATTTTTCTAAATCAGAAAAATAAGATTCAGATGGAATGCGATTTGTCGTCGCGTCCGGTAATGTGATTAATACAAAATCTTGTGTTGTTGCTCTTATTGTTGTATCTTTTTCAATCGACATAAACGCTTGTTTTGCCTTACCGATTGCTCCAAACGTTTCAGTGGGGAATGTATATTCAAAGTGTCCTTTTGCGGCATCAATCATTTTTACGCCACTATCATCACGAACAACTGTATTATCTGGCTTTACACATTCAAAAAATACTTTTGATCCTGTTAAATTATATGGACTTCCACCGTCTATTACATAAACATCTACAACATTACTTATTTTATCACCAACGCGACCAGTGACAATGGAATTGAGTTGAGCGTGTTGTGTTTTATTAACGTCTAGAATTAATTTAGTTTTCATCTTCTGTTACCTCTCTTATTATTTCTCCTGCAATTGCTTCCTTAGTAACTTTCTTCCTAACGCGCTTATCTCTCTTTATTTCATGTTATTCGTCGTTTAGGTATAAATACATTAGACAGTTACACAAAATAGCATATATAACAAACTGGAAAGCCGTTTTTCATATTTTCGTTATTTCCGGATTTAAACGGAAAAGAACTCCGGATAACAAGGTTCATGTGTTATCCTTCAATAACTAACGTTTCGTTTACTTCTTTTCCCTCAACTTCAATAGCTGGATTTTTACGCGATTTTTGGTTGCTGCTCTTTTTCGGAGCATCCAGTACATCAACTCTCTTTTCAATTTCCACTGAATAGTCGACTCCAAGTACCGGCGTTTTTAAATTACCCCATTTTGTACTTGTTTCCCATTTTCTATAAATCTTGTTTTCTACATAACGTAACACTTCATTCACTCGCTGATCTTCTGATTCGTTCGGATCATCATAGTAAAAAGTATATTTGTCATTAGGTTTGAAGTTGCTTTTGTTACGTGATAAAGCATTCTTTAACCAGTTTTCAACTTGTCCGTCCTTTTCTCCCTTTAATAAGTCCATACGACCGAATAATACTTTCCCTGCATCTGTTAGCGGCGTTAGTTCAATATCATAAGTATGATAAGCATGTTTTCTTTCTTGTGCCGATAGAATCTTTTCATATAGTGTAATCATTATCGTAATACCTCCGATTTTGTAGATGTAACCATTTCATATAGTTCGCGGTAGTAACTTCCGTAAAGCACGTTACAATGCATTAACTTTCCGTGAGCTTCATGCATTTCATTTAGTTCTAAATTAATAGCGGCAACTTCATCAGCAATAGACGTTTCTAAGTCATCTTTTCGTTTGCATAACTCGATATACTGCTTGTCCATTGCTGCGATATCTTTCTTGATAACTTTCGCGGCCTGGTCTTTGTCTTCTTTGCTAAAAATAACAGTTGGAGTGTAACCGAATTTCCTTTCGGCTTCATACTCTTTTTCTAGTCCTTCAACGATCTTTGTAATATGGTTATATTCATCGCGTGATGCAACGTTTCTTTGGCATTCGCGAGCTAATTTAAGTTTTTCCAGGGTTGGAAGGCTTCTTTCTTCTGTTTTGATTCGTTGATAAAATAATTCTTTCAATTTTAAACTATTTTCTAAATGTGCCATGTTTTCATGACCTCCTGTTATATTATTTTTTATATATAAAGTTCTTCATCTTCCTCGGTCTCTTCAATGTCTATACCTAAAAACTCCAGTAACTTTGACATTGACGTAATAACTTTTATTAATTCCGTAATAGAATCATTCTTTTTAACTGATCCCGTTACACTCATTACAGATACGCCGCGTTCTTCAATATCAGCAATCAATTTGTTTTTGATATCGAAAAATTTCATGTACGTATTCACCATGTCTACGAATTGCATTTCATTTTCTAGACCTTTATCTTTCAATTTAGACATCAGTAGATCATAAAGCTTTTGACGTTCTACATTTGCCGATAGTTCTACCCACTTGTAACGGTGACGCCAATTGTTTAGCGTACTCTCTTTGACTTCTAATTCTGCTGCGATTTCTTTAAATGAGTATTTTCCGCTTTTATACATTTCATAAGCTGTTTGTTTTTTGTCTTCATTTGAAATCATACTTTCATCCCCATTTCATCACTTGTTTTATTATTTCTTTAAAATGAAAATTACTATTTGACGTTTATATTCGAGTTTCGACAATCTAAATCAAACGACACAAACGTTGATTTCATGCGGTTTATAGGTTCATAAGCAACAATTTAATTTACCGATCAAAAACATAAATATTTTCCTCAAAAAATAGGAAAGCATCTTTTTTTGGCATTTTTTCTGTTTCACGCGCGAAAAGCAAAAAATAAAAAGACAAATCTCCCCCCGCGTTGCCTGGTCCCCCAGCAAAATTGTTTCTATATTTAGATGGGGGGTGTTATATAAAAATTTATTTTTAATTTTTGTTTACAAATGAACAATTCAATTCTTGTTTAATTAATTAAATAGCTTTTAAAATATTTTATTTTCCTTCCACAGTTCTCTATCCTCTTACCTTTAATCTCTCAGCAAACTTGATTCTTCTCATAATCTCAGCATGTTTCACTTTAATGTAATGCGTACTGTAATTTAATTTGGCTCCTATGCCTTCTAACGTCATTCCATCAATATATTTCAGCTTAAGTATCTGTTGTTCTAAGTTTTTGAAATTACTCACTAAGTCAACGAGCTGTTGCAATTGTTCTTTCTTAAATGTGAGCTTCTTCTTAAGTTGATCCAGTATCTTTTCTGTTTCTTCATTGCCTGTATTAATTGATAATATATCTTTCCCCCATTTGCTCTGACGTTTTAATTCAGCATGTATTCTATTAAACTTGTATTCCAAATAAGCGATTTCTTCTTCTAACATTTGATAATCTTTAAGGCAAACTAATTACGTATCACCTACTTAGGCTCACTCTTTGTAACAACCTCTTTACCCGATAGTTTCATCTTCTTAAGGACATAGCCTGTACGAATATAAGGACTATCTTCCTCAAAACAATGTGCATCCCTGTGTCCTTCACCTGTTCCGTGATGATGAAACTTTCTACAGTATTGACACCATGTACTAAGATTTCCTTTTTCATCACGTTCAATTGCTAATACGATTGGAGCTTTTTTAGTTGCCATTGACTTACCTCCATTTTTTTGGTAATACGTGCTTATTACTCTTTGTTAAAACCTTGAAATGCTTACGGCTCTAAGCTTTATTACCTTTTCTATAAAAAGCTCAGTAGTAAGAGTAATAATAAATTTTTAGACGTATTACCTTATTTACCCTTACTCCCACAAGGGATTTGACTTATCAGTAATAAAAGTAATACATTTTTAAAATCAAAATACTTACATATATAAAACTGAGTTTTTTTATTGCTGAAATACATGTGTATATCAAAATCCTTATTACTTTTATTACTCTTATTACTTTTATTGATTTTCCCCTTGATTTATAAGGGTATTGGACAGTAATAAGAAATTTAAAATCTAGTAATTCCCTATTACTCTTATTACCACTAATCCGAAAAATCTCTATTAGTTTCATGAAAGTCAAACCCTAATTCTTCTACAAGTTCCATATTTAATGGAATACTATTAAACTTCTTACCTTTATGACTAACAAGTTTGTAATCAACTATTTTACTTCCTTTTTCAAATGGAATTGTCATTCCCCTTTTTAACCATTCACGTCTTACTTGCTTTTCTTCAACACCTAAGAAATCAGTAGTATAAGCTGGTGTCAAAAACAACTGTTTTTGTTTATCCTTATAAATCGCTTTAATAATTTTTGGCATATAATCATAAAATATTTCCTGTCTACTACTATCCAAATCCGTAAGTATCTCTTCTAAGAACTGCATAGGCTTGTCTATTGCCTTATTTTCTTCTGCTATATCGTCAAATAATGACGATATAGATTTCAGATCAATATCAAATTCCAATTTGTTCTTTAATATACTTCCTGTAAAATGGACTGCAGCATAATATCCAGCTAATCGGCTTAATACTTCATTACCTTTGGCTTTATCTACATAGTGTTTTCTAAACTTGTGATACTCTGGAGTAAGCTCCTTCTTATGTTTCAACCAAACTTTTAAGAACTCTATTCCTATCGCTCCGTAGTTGCTTTCCATTGCTTCATGAAGTTCCATGATATTGCTATGATCTTTCTTTAACGGCTGGTCAATTAATGGAATAATCCTTGCAGCCGCTCCACCTTGATTTTTTGCATATTCGTTGAGAGATACTTCACCTGTACTTAATAAAATATTGTGCCAAGTAAACTCCCGCTGACTACCTTTTAAACTTCCCCTTCCTTTTGAACGTCCTCCACTGAAAGAATAAATAACATCTTTTAAAATACGTTCATCGGCTTTTCGTGTATCATCCAGTAATAAAGGAAAACTGTTTAAATATGCTGATTTTCTCTCGATAGATACTTTTGTGGCATTCCATTCACTCATTAAGCTCTCATTGCCCCAAACACTTGCAGCTACTTTTAATGTAGTAGTCTTCCCTTGCGAGGTCGTTCCGCTTAAATCAACAATGAAAGGTTGCAAGCGTAAATCTTTAATAATGACACTCGCAAAACTAGAAAGTACAAAAAATACTGCCTTAGGTTGCTGCTTAATTCGTTCAAACACTTCTTTTTTCCAAGTATCACCTGTTCCTTTTACTTCAAAGGCTTCAAGGAGTTGTTTCTCACCATGATCTATCGCCATAATCTCAACATCTTTAGTAACTAAAGGATGGATAAAAGTATCCTTTATATGTCCTAAACGTTCTACCGCATAATTTTGTTCTATATTATTAATCAATAGATATTGGTCAAAATAAGTAATGATTTTTTTAACGTTATTATCATTAACAGAAAAACCTTTATCACTTAGTTCTAATAATTCTTTTCTAATAGCAATAGTAGAAGCTGGTACAACTTCTCTTATCGTTCTATTGTTTTCCTTCCACTCAATTTCATAGAGTACTTGTGGACGCTCTATGTTATGGAATTCCTTTGTAATATATGGTGTTTTGCGAGATACGAGTTTTGTTATCTCATTTCCATCCTTATCCTCTCTCGTCTCAAAAAGTGTACCTTTATTTCCTACTTTAAAAGGCTTAGGAATGATTTTATTTTCGTCTTTACCTTCGGCATGCGTTTCAAAATTACTATCAGATATATGCTGTCTTTTTGACAGGTCTGGTTTCCATTGAATAGCTGACTGCGTAAGGGTCTTTAATTCGTTATAAGGAAAATCAGTTTTATCTAAAAGAAAATACTCATATATAAGCTCCATTGCCTGCATTATTTCCTCGTTAGGAACATTCCACGCTTTTAAATGTGTAGCAAACTTATACAGTGTGTCATTTCTGCTCCCTGAGTTTTCTATAGGTACTGGAAACATGTAATCTTTAGATTTATCTGTATTTCTAACAGGTATTAAATAGTGTGGTAATTCGTCCAGCTGATCTATGCTATTAGTTGCTATGTAGCGTCCTTCTGTGTTGTTTGTAGGAAAAACAATATATCCTGCTCCAGCTGTACGGGTATCAATAACCACACCTATTTGAGAGAAAAATTTCGTAATCTGTTTAATGTCTTGTGTCCTTTTCTCTTTAGCAGCAAAAACAAATTGCCATCCGTTTGGTGTTTTTATCGAATGGTGATGCCTGTTCTCTCCTTCAAGCAAATCTTTCACAAGCTCTCCTTGAACCTGGTCATCCACATCTATGATAATCCGCTCCTGGGGAATAACTGCTCCAATCCATCCGCCTTGGTTTATCCATTTATTTATTTCTAAATTATCTAATCCCTGGCTATCTTTCCACTTACATACTGGCGTTTTCGCTTTTTGATACCCTTGATTTCCATTTGCATATCCAGTAAGCTTAATAATTTTTGCTCCAGGTAACATTTCATCAATTCTTGTTATATAGTGCGGCATGGTAACTTTCAAAAATGAGCACCTCCTTTTCTCTTAATAATGTTTTTAAAAGGGACTATCATACTTGCTTTAACATTCGGTTAATTTCTTCTAAAACTTTGATTGCTTGTGGATCACCGTTCTCCGCTTTTTCTAAAATCATATGTAACTTGTCTTCACGTATTTCAGCAGTTGTCATTAACCTATTCACCTCAATTGTTTCCAAATCGACGTTGCTATAAAATATCAAGCAATTTGAATTAATAAGTATTATCCACCTAATCTTTTATGGACTTTGTTTCCTATGCACACGCCAGCCAAAGCGTTGTTGCTTACCATTCATCTACAATTTCCGTTATTACTTCCAGAGCTTGCTTATAGAACCACCAACGTTTTCTGTTGCGACGTCGCTCTATTAATCTCATACGTGGATCAGATAAAATCTCATCTTCTAGGAATCTCTTACTCATTGATGTAATTACTGCTAATTTTTCAAGATCAACCATCAATAAGGTTTCGTGAAGTTGTTGATCTATTTGCTGCAGTATGTATTCCTTAATGGCTTTTTCATCAATATTTACTTGCACATTTGCAGGAATCATATAATTACCTCATCTCAATAATTTCTTTATATAAACAATTCTTATTTACCTTTCCGTAAATCGTTAAACAGGTTTAACAAGAATTATAAAAAATTTTTCCCACATCCTCTTCAAGTGAACGGGCTATTGAGAGAGCAATGGAAACACGTGTATCACCACCCTTTTCAATATTATAAAGAGTAGTTCTGCTCACACCAGAGCGTTTCGCCAATTCAATCTGCGATATTTTCTTTTTTTCTCTAACTTCTCTAAGTTTGTTAATCACGTTTAACACCTCTTGCTAATAATATATCATGGTGTTAAACTTATGTAAAGCACGATTAACAAAAAAATAAGGAGGTAATCTAATGGATGATTTCGGACAACTTTTAAGAGAACTTAGAGGTAATCATTCTTTAAGGGAAATGGCAAATTTGATAGGAATTAGTCATGTACAATTAAGCAATCTAGAAAAGGGTGTTGATCCTCGGACGGGGAAAATCAATCGCCCATCCCTTGAAACAATAAAAAAGCTAGCCAAAGCTTACAACTATGATTACGAAACACTAATAAAGAAGGCTGGATACTTTTTTATTTTCGATGAAAATAATGCAATGAGTGCAGAGGAATGGGAAAAAGCAGAGGAAGAATGGAAGAAAACAGAGGAATATAAAGAAATAGAGGAAGAAACTCAACGAAAATGGGAACAACACTGGGAAGAGTTAGAAAAAAAAATGAAGTTTGAAAAACAAATGGTAGATACATTAAATAAATTGAACGACTCCAATCTACACCTCCTAAATGAAATGGCAAATATCATGCTTAAAGCACAAAACTAAATTTACACATGTTTTTGAATAAATCCAATACCTATCCATTCCTATGCATACGCCAGCCAAAGCAATGAAAGGAATGGTAATGGTGAAGTTACACAAGTCAGCAAAAGAACCCGAAATATACTATTATTTCAATACAAAGAATGAAAAACTGTGGATGTATCGTCACAAGTATTATGACAACACAGGAAAAAGAAAAGAGAAGAAAAAAAGTGGATTTAAATCAGAAAAAGAAGCCATCAAATCTCTTTTAGAAGTGAAAGTTACAACACTACGTGGTGAATCTAAACAAGTTGAATATGATCAACTAACCATTGGAGAGTGGTTGGATATTTGGTATACCACCTATAAAAATAGTTGGAAACCAGCATCTAGGGTACAACGTGAAATGGCCATCCGCTTACAAATGAAACCATTGCTTGGCCATTTCAAGTTACAAACTTTGGATAGAACAACATATAAGAGAGAATTTTTAAATGTACTTGAAAAGAAGTATAAACCAAGTACAGTTCATTTATTCCACACCCTATTTAAGATTGCTATTAATGCAGCTGTAGAAGATGAAATATTGTCTCGCAATCGCTTCACAAAAATCAAACTTTCAAATCGCGAAACTATTAAAGAAGAAAACAATAATTATTTCACACCTGAGCAATTAGTTGAATTTTTAACAATAGCTAAACGCGAAGAAAATGCCACGAACTATACATTTTTATTAACCGTTGCATACACAGGGATTCGTAGAGGTGAAGCCTGTGGTTTACAGTGGAAAAACATTGATTTTGATAATAAAACAATAACTATTGAACGCACTAGGGATAATAAAGGTATACGATCACCCAAAACGAAAAATAGCTATAGAACAATTTTAATAGATGGTGTATTAGTAAATCAATTAAAGATATACCGAAAATGGTGTATGAAGGTAATGTTGTCTTTTGGATACAAGCTAAAAGATGATTCTTTTATATTTACATCATACCAAACTGGAAAACCTATAACAGATGGCTGTGTTTTTTATGCATTTAGAAGAGTATTAAATAAAACAAAGCTTCCTCCTATAACAATACATGGCTTACGTCATACACATTGCACTATATTATTAAATCAAGGTTTAAATGTAAAAGTGATTGCCGAACGTTTAGGGAATTCTCCACAAATGATTTATGAAATTTATGGTCATGTATTAAAGGAAATAGAATCCGTGTCAGTAGAGTTATTTAGTCAGAGTTTAACAAAAAATGGGGCTAATTTTGGGGCTAGTTAATAATAAACATGCTACAAATACTGATATAATAAGGGCTTTTGATACTATCGAATTCTATTTTTAATAGAATTCATCTTTTTTGTTTATATGTAATTTTTCAAACTATATAACTTATTCCATAAACAATAAAGTGCAAATCATAAATTTTAATTTTTCTTATATACCAACTTAACAAAGAGTAACTTTTCAATTGATTTATTTCTAATTTCCCACAAAAAATATAGCCCCACCTAATAAAATTAGGTGGGGCTATATACAAATGCCTGTTTAAATTTCAAACAAACATTGTAACAAGTTAGACGATATTAATACCTGCACTTACAAATCCAGCAACTGCAGCTATTGGACTAGCAGCTGTTAATGAAACATATAATAATACTTTATCCCCAGCGGCTACCGGAATTGCTTCAGGTATGATACCTGATGCTGTAGCACCAATCGCTATTACAGCAAATGCTGGTGCTAATAATAAAGGTGCGCCCTGTACTGTAAACGTATTACTTGCTGCTGGTGCAGTTAATATTTGTATCTGCACTTGAACAGGTGATAATGGAGCTAATGCAGCTGTTGCACTAAAGAAACCTGCTAATGACGTAATAGTCCCTGCACGTGGTGCTACAAATGCATAAGAACCTATCCCTAACGCTAATGTGATACTTGTTCCACCCGTTAAAGCAACTCCAGGCTGACTAAATCCAAATCCAAGAAGAGTTCCTGTATTAGCTATTAACGCGTTAACTAACGCAGATGGTGTTGTACCTGAAGCAAACGGAATAATAGCTCCGCCACCAGTTGCTCCTGTTGCTCCTGTCGCTCCTGTTGCTCCTGTTGCTCCTGTTGCTCCTGTTGCTCCTGTTGCTCCTGTTGCTCCTGTTGCTCCTGTTGCTCCTGTCGCTCCTGTTGCTCCTGTCGCTCCTGTTGCTCCTGTCGCTCCTGTTGCTCCTGTCGCTCCTGTTGCTCCGCCTCCTGTTGCTCCTGTTGCTCCTGTTGCTCCTGTTGCTCCTGTTGCTCCTGTTGCTCCTGTTGCTCCTGTTGCTCCTGTTGCTCCGCCTCCTGTTGCTCCTGTTGGACCTGTTGGACCTGTTGGACCTGTTGCCCCTGTTGCCCCTGTTGGACCTGTTGGACCTGTTGGACCTGTTGCCCCTGGAGTAGCATTGATTAATTGAATTAATAAACCAAAAAGAACTTGTAAAGTTGCAGGATCGATATTTGAGTTGCAGGATATAGGGATAAGATCTAGAGCGAAGAAGAATTGTGCAAGAGCGCTATAAAATTGTTGCAATAATGTTGACAATTGTCCTAAATTAGGTGCTGGAGATTGTAATAAAACTATAATACTTTGAGTTAATTGTTTCAAAAAATTAACTTCTGGAGAAGGTAATAAGGAATTTAAGAAAATTAAAAATTGATTAAATAAATCGAGTAACGCTAATCTGTTTGCATTACTTGGATTTGCAAAAAATGCTGAAATAGCTGATATTAATGAATTTAGTAAAGTAATTAATTGACTTAATTGTTGGCTAGTAATAGGAACTGACTGTGGATTTTTACAACAATCTGCTGAAAAAACAATCGGATTGCAGTTATTATGACCAAAACAATTATTATTTGACATTTATTTCCTCCTTGCTTTTCTTATAGTTGAGTGTTTTCCTATTCTAAGAACTATAAAAGATGCGATTGAAAAAAGTAGTTGAGTTATATGTTTCTCTTAAAATAGGAAACATGAATTATAATCAAACTTGAAAACGTAATTTAATTATGTTCATGACTCACATATTAATTATATGTTTTTAATAATTGACTGCTTAGATTAAATACCTAAACTTAAGAGTTTATTTTATTTTTCCACGTTTATCTCCCAAATTCAATTGCCTATCAATTTAATTATCCATAGTAATCACTAAAACAATCGATAACATATGTTCCACTTATAATGGCATCACTTTTTCCATACTAGAATAATTAGTATTTTACCTATACAAAAATTGTGTTGAAACTATAATCAGGATGCCGTTTCTAATATAGGAAATTCTCATATTATATAGTGGACAAGTTATTCTAAACTTCGTTCCAATAAATTTAGAATAGGAGTGAGAATTAAATGCCTATCATTCAACCATTTATGGCATCTAGAAGATTCACCTCTACACTAGGAGCTGGAACAGGCACAGGTGCTGCTTTTGCGATTGCTGCCACAGCTTGTTTAAACGATGCGGGTACTACTGCAACTGCCTTCCCAACTTTTACGTATTACAATCTCTATATAAACGGTATTCTTCAGCCTAGTGTAAACTCCAGTGTTACTACTGGTCCTACTGGTGCTATTACAATTCCTGGCGGAGATGTATTAGACGGTGGAATTCCAATTACAATTGAATTTATCGTCACTTAATTTTAACTAATGTAATTTAGAACAAAAAGGGCAGATTTCTCTTTATAGGAAATCTGTCCTTTTTAATTGATAATAATAAATTGTAGGATAATTGAAGATCCTTGTGAGGGTGGTTCAGCATCTAATAAAATCAACTGACCAGCTGTAACTTCATAAAAAGGTTGTGGTTGAAGAATTCCATTTATAAATAGATTAATATAAGAAACTTCACTTGGTGATAAGATTTGTGTTGTACCGTATTGTGCTATACCATCTGCATTAGTATATATAAGTTTTTCCCCATCTGAAAAAGTAAAATATAATAGGTTTGTTGTTGTTATGGGACCAATAACCCCAGGTTCTCCGGTTGGTCCTGTTAGTCCCGTTACACCTGTTGATCCCGTTGTACCGGTCGCCCCTGTTACACCTGTTGGGCCTGTTAGACCTGTTGATCCCGTTGTACCGGTCGGTCCTGTTACACCTGTTGGTCCCGTTACACCTGTTGGTCCTGTTACACCTGTTGGTCCTGTTACACCTGTTGATCCCGTTGTACCGGTCGGTCCTGTTACACCTGTTGATCCTGTTGTGCCGATCGATCCTGTTACACCTGTTGATCCCGTTGTACCAGTCGGTCCTGTTACACCTGTTGGTCCCGTTAGACCTGTTGGTCCCGTTAGACCTGTTGGTCCTGTTACACCTGTTAGTCCTGTTACACCTGTTGATCCCGTTGTACCGGTCGGTCCTGTTACACCTGTTGATCCTGTTGTGCCGATTGATCCTGTTAGACCTGTTGATCCCGTTGTACCAGTCGGTCCCGTTAGACCGGTCGGTCCTGTTACACCTGTTGGTCCCGTTAGACCTGCCGGCCCCGTTGTACCTGTTGGTCCCGTTGCACCTGTTGGTCCCGTTGCACCTGTTGGTCCCGTCGGAATATAAATTGGGGGAAGAACTGGAAATGTAGGTCCAATATTCCCAGGTTCTATCATAGCTTTATTTATTGATAATTTATCATCTCGCTTCAATTTAATACCTCATTCCACATTTTTGTCTACTAATTTATATAATAATAGCTCTATCATTTTAGAAAAATTCCATAATTAATCTTTTTTTCATTCTCAAATGATTTTTACATATATTAAACTTTTACCTTTGCTATAACTACTATTGAACTCTTCCACTCCACTTCCTAGATCTATTTTTACTCCCGCAATATCAACTTCAAATTATAATAATAATTTAATTACCAATTTATTTGCTGGTAATACAATTTCACTTCAATTATTCGGCATATTATCCATCTTTAATTTAGTTGAAGGTGGTTCAACAGGTACCTTTCTAACAATTATACGGATCGATTAAAAAATGATTCATTCTTTTTTTAATAAACATTTTTATATACTAAACTAGTAACTATCACGACAGTGATTAAGCAACAAAAACACATTGCACTATATTCATAGTAGTAACTATCTTTACTAAATTTTCCGTATATATATTATCAATTTACACTGCGCCCATGCTGATGTTACATTAAATAAGAAGACAGTTTCTCCTTTACGAACCATCTCAATACGTATTTGAGAAATATTCTCCAATCCTATACGCGAGAGCAATACTGTGTTGACACTCAAATGAGTGTCTTTTTTTGTAAATTGTAATAAATAAAACCATCTCTTATAGATGGTTTTATCAAAACATATCTCTTTATATTCTAAATAAAATAGCAAGTTTATGAAGCTGGATAATAAATGGTCATACTTAACCGAGTTAGCGTTCGTCCGGAATTATGATAAGAGTGCGGTCTATCCGCCTTAAAGCGAATTGAATCTCCGCTATTTAATGTATATTGACAATCATTTATTTCAATTGTCAATTCTCCCTCAAACACCGTTATAAATTCTTCGGTCCCTTCTTTATGGCCTTCCGAACTTAATTTTCCTTCCGTTTCAATTTCAACCGTATAGATTTCAAAGTTCCTATCATCTTGAAAAGGAAAAGAAGGATACACTTTATATCTCCCATTGTCTTCTGATAATACTTGAACATCGTTTCGTAAAACCACTTTCGTATCAGGCTGTGGATTATTAATTAAAGACGTAAAAGACACTTTTAAACCATTCGCTATCTTCCATATTGTTGTTAGTGTCGGGCTTGAATCTCCTCTTTCAATTTGTCCAATCATCGTTTTACTCACACCTGTTAATTGGGAAACCTTTTCTAAACTTAATTTTTCTTTCTCACGTATTGCCTTTATATTTTTCGCCAAAATAAGTTGAATTTCTTCCATAAAAAAACACCCCTACACTATATACAATATAACGACCGTTATGTATAATAAAAAGCACACGTTATATTGTTCTTTTCGGTCATTATAACACACAAAAAATACTTAGGGGGTTTTGAAATGCCTTTATTTTCTTTTTTATTATTTGTTTTTATAAGTAGCTTCACACCCGGTCCTAACAATTTTTTAGCTATGACATACGCAAATCAACTTGGTTTGAAAAGGAGCATGCAATTTTGCTTTGGAGTAGCTTTCGGTTTTTTCCTCCTCACTTCTTTATGTAGTTTCTTTAATATAGTACTAATTAATATTTTACCTAAAATCGAATTACCTTTAAAAATTTTAGGAGTAGCATACATGTTATATTTAGCTTTTAAAATACTCACTAGTAAAGGCAGTACGGATCCCGATGAAAAAGATAATAAAAACTTATTTACAGTGGGGATTTTTCTTCAGTTTGTTAACCCTAAAGGGATATTATTCGGACTGACTGTAGTTTCTACTTTTATTCTCCCTTACTACAATTCATATTCAAGTTTTCTACTTTTTTCATTATTTCTAGGTGTAGTCGGTTTAATGAGTACATTTAGTTGGAGCCTGTTTGGTTCAATGTTCCAAAAACTATTATTAAAACATACTCAATTATTTAACATCATTATGGCTGTTTTATTGGTTTTCAGTGCTATATCAATCGTTATAAACTAGCTCTATACTCATTCTAATTCTTATATTTTGTTTAACTGAACCAAACGCTACAGTACGTATATCTTAAGCTTTTTCTCTTATTCTCCTAAATAAAACTTTTTCTACCTTGTACAAACAGTTTTTATCCTCATTAAATACAATATATAGACAAATAAAAGATAGGAGATTAAAGAATGGCTGATTTTTTTTATAAACATGGTAAAAAGTACTATAAAAACTATTCATATTCTCACAATAAAAAAGAGAACTGTTTCACTAAAACGCATACGATTGCTGGCTCAAATATACCGTTAGATATTATTGTACCAGCTAACACTTCAAGAATAGTTTTTGAAGATGCTACTAATAATCACAATAAAACATTACTGCAGTTTCATGTTCCTGGTACTTCTGCACCAATTGTTGTAACTATTCGTACAAGAAATTCTCGTAGACCGATTACCGCTACAATAGCTTCAGGTGAAACAAGAATTCTTCAAGTAGAAAATTTTGAAAGCCTCACTCTCACAAATAATAATAATACAAGTAGCGACATTGGTGTTTATATCCAAAAAACGTTTTGCATCTGCTGCAATGAACAAAATGATTATTATAAAGAGCATTCATATTCTATTAACGAAGATAGTAACTGTTTTGTCGAAACTCACACGATTGCTGGTTCGGGAACTACCTTAGCTGGAAATGTACCTCTCGATATTATCGTACCCCCTAATATCGAGAGAACAGTATTTGAAGATCTTACTATTAATCACAACAAAACATTACTTCAACTATCTGTTCCTAACGATTCCGGTCCCATTGAAGTAACAGTTCAAACAAGAAGTTCTAACATACCCATTAATGCAACTTTAGTTCCTAATGAAACAAGGATCTTTCAAGTAGAAGATTTACAAAGCCTTACTCTCACAAATAATTCCGATACATTTGATTTTATTGATATATTTATCAATAAAACATTTTGTATTTGCTGTGATGACCAGAACAACCCTTGCGATGAATGTAACCATGAATACGACAATGATTATGATTGTTAATTTTAATGAAAAAGAAACCTTTTTATAAAGGTTTCTTTTTCATTAAAATAACTAACATCCGATAATATACGTACTTACTTATCTACCGTTTCTCGTTTCTTAATAAAATAGCATTTTTGTTTATAAATTTTACACATTTAAAGTAGACAAGCATATGTTATTATATGGAGATTTCCTCCACTCATAAGATTCTTATCTTTCTAAGAGTACGTTTATAGGCGTGCTCTTTTGATTTTTTATCCAATAACGATTTTTATATCCACACGCTTCTTACTAAGCTTCATTGCTAAATAAGGTTGGATATATTTTTTCTATTTTTGAATGTATAATCCAAAACTTATTACTAGAAACTGTACAAATACTAATAGCTCTTCAAAAAAAGAAGCACATGCTTCTGTGGCAAAAGACAATTCGAGTTGACGAATTTGATTTTTCGCATCATCAAAATCAGAAGCTACAACTTTTTATTAAATACAACTTCAGCCTTATGACCTTGCAGTATATATTGACAATACTTTAGCTAGTCATAGAAAACCTTATGGATCAATCGCAGTATATAAAAATCCAAATACTTCTCAACGGATAGGATTATGGACAGTATATGATCCATCAAGATATTTAATATATTCCTAATTTGGTTGGGTAAGTAATAGACCAATTAATCCATAATAAGAAAAAGAGGCTGCGAAATAATTACAGCCTCTTTTCTTTAATCGCATTTTTCTATTTGGTCGCCTTCTTCACCTGCATTTTCTGCCGAACTATCCGTTCCGCCTCCTACTGCATGTTGCTGTTTAGTATTAGAACTTTCGATGGCAGCGTTGGTTCCCGCTGCACTGTCTTCTCCACCACCACTTGCCACTTGAGTAGCACCAGCCTGTTCCTTACGGGTTTTATTAATTTGATTATTGATGATAAGTACAAATTCTGCCTCTTCATCCGAAGTTTCTTTTTTCATTTTATGCGGCTCAATCTGGTCCCCACTAATTCCTTTATTTATGGCTTCGCCTCCAGCGCCCACCGTTTCTTGCTGTCGGGTATTCGATGAATCGATTGCTGCATTACTTCCTGCTGCACTATTTTGTCCGGCTCCACTGGAAATTTGTGTTGTATTCGGTGCAAATGTAATCTGATTATTAATGACAATGACAATTTTTCGTTTATCAGCAAGATTTCCCAAATTAATTTCTTCTCCATCTTTTTTTACAAATCGAAACGTGATTTTTTCATTGTTTTCCATATTCTCCCCCCTTTGTAGTATTAAATGACTGGAGAATGATAATGGATTGGACAAGCGTATTTTTTTTATCAATATGTGACCCCGCCCACAATGAAGGATGTATTACCAGGTTCCGGTATTTACCTCGTATTAGGTACGTTGGCTTGGCGACAGTCCCGCATCCGCCGAATTTCGGAATGCATGGAGAAAAACCTTATAGGAGATATAGAAAGAGAGATTAGTAGAAACATTGGTATATAAAGGTTTCTAGGTTTCATTATATTTTCCTTTTCTTATTTATATTTATCAGCCAAATATCTAGCATAGTGAACTAAATTTCTAGCTACATCTAATTCAAGATTAAATATATTAGGTACCCCTGGTCTCCAATTCACCTCAAATAACCACAATTTTTGATCCTTATCAATCCCTACATCAATTCCTAACTCATCAAATAGTATATCCTTATATAAAGAATTAAAATGGTTAGAAAAAGTTACTGCAAATCGTTCTAAATACCTTTTAATATTATACCAATCGTTATCAAACTCCGCTTTTAAAAAAACATCTAAATACGTACTATAACCACCCTTAGCCATATTTGATACAATACTTCCTAATGGACCTATTCTCGGGAATATAGAAGTAACAACCCACCTGCCTTCCCCATTTCTTTGAACATGCAATCGAAAATCATAAACATGACCAGATTTCATTTGACATGAAATAAACTGTTGAATTATGTAACCTTGCTCTTGAATCTTATCAGATATAAAGCTCCGTAATTGTTTTTTATTAATAGATGAAATTTGTTCTGACTCATTCATACTGTAATTCATCCCATTTTTTTCAATGAAAATTATACCACTACCTTGATGTCCAGAAATTGGTTTAATAATAAGTTTTTCATAACGATTAATCATGTCAAAAAACTTATTAACATCATTTAATTCATAAAAAGGAATAAGATATTGCTTAAATTTTTTCGCTCTATTTATTCTGTTATATACACTTAATTTATTTCCAATTGAATGACTTGTAAAAGGAACTTTTTCATGTAGATAATCATAGATTTGCTGATTTTTATCACTAACATGAACACTTGCATTGTAAATAACATCTGGAAAAGAAAATTCTTGTTCAATCCACTTACCATTTTCATAAGTTTTACCTAAAATCTTCTTCGTTTCTATATTTACTTTTCCTAAAGTAAAATAAAAAAATTCCACACCTTCAGCTTTAGCTACAGCAGCATAAGTATATGCTTTCTTTACGTCATTCGGATCTTTCCGATGATGAAGCATACCAATTATAGTCATGTTAGTTCTTCTTCCCTTCTTTCTAAAGATTTTTTTCAAAACAAATATCAAATTCATTATATATATATTCATGTTCTTCCTCATTCAACCATTTTTCGAAAAATCCAGAACAAGCTTAACCTCATTTTAATATTCTACCTATAGAAATAATAAACCTGAGATTTTATAAAATGATAAAGGTTAAGGTGACATAAAATGGATACTATCGTTTTCATTGAAACAAATAAATCTGGATCAAGTAGGGAAGCAATCAAAGCAGCTGAAAAACTTAATTTCTTTACTGTTTTATTAACTAAAAAAACAAAATTTATTAATGAACGCACTATATTCCCTGATGTACATCAGATGATTTTCACTGATATAAATGATTATGATAATTTAATTACAACAATTGAAAAATTAAATACATCAGGAAAAAACATAAAGGGGATCTTTAGTTTTATTGACCCTTTTGTTTATGTGGCTGCACGTTTATCAGAAAGATTTTGCTCAAATATTGTATCTACTAAAGCTATCCATCATATGGAAAACAAAATATTAACTCGTAATGTACTTAAAGAATTACCAATCTCACTCAACTATTTAATTTACAAACCAACAGAATCATTATCATCTTTTCTTGAAAAAACTAAAGAGATAAATTTCCCTCTTATTGTAAAATCCCCTAAATCAACAGGATCCAAAGATGTATTATTAGTAAAAAATAAAGATCAATTAATCTTATCTATACAAAGTCTTTTAAAAAAACTACCTAATGAAGAAATTCTACTTGAAGAATATATAGATGGACCTCAGTACTTAGTTGAAATTTTAGTTCAAGATGGAAAAGTCCATATTATAGCAGTAATTGAACAAGAAATTACACTTTTTGAACGTTTTATTGTTACTGGTTATTCTTTACTAGGACAGGTAGACAAAAGACTATATAATAGTCTTTTCAATGCAGTTAATTCTGTTATTCAGGCCTTTAATATGAAAAATGGAGCGTGTCATCTAGAACTCCGGAGAATAAAAGATGTTTGGAAATTAATTGAGATAAATCCCAGAATATCAGGTGGAGCAATGAATGACATAATTGAAATTGGACATGGAATCAACTTAGTGCAAGAGACTATTCAGTTAATGTTAGGAAATAAACCTTCACTAAATAAAAAACATTATAAATATGTGTACGCTCATTACCTAACAGTTAAATCTAAAGGAAAACTAATTCGAGTTACAGGGAAAAACCGTAGTTCTAAATATCCTGGTGTAGAGAAAGTTTATATAAAACCTAAAAAAGGAACTATCTTAAAACCACCTACATCAATGGGACATCGATGTGGATACGTTTTAGCTGCAGCCTATTTTAAAACAGAAGCTAAAAAAATAGCTTTAGAAGCAGCTAAAGAAATTTCATTTGAAATCCAAAAATAATAAATACGACATATATACACCAACTGATGAAAATATACTAAAAATCATATTTCTTATAATTTTAATTTCTTTACTAAATAGACGACTCCAAAATGTTTTAATTTATATATGATAAAATATATCCATCGCCGATATGTCCAAACATGTAATTTTCATAGCAGCAAAATTACAAATATACTTTTACAACATGATTCAAAAATCAATGAAGGAATGTTTTAAGTGAAAGGACATATTCGAAAAAGAGGAACAAAGTGGTGTATTATTGTCGATATTGGAGCTGATTCAGAGACAGGAAAAAGAAGACAAAAGTGGTTTTCGTGATACATTTAAAGCCTATTTGAAAAAATCCGAATTAAAAAACATTAGATTTCATGATTTACGCCATACTCATGCAACGCTTCTTTTAAAACAAGGAGTACATCCAAAGATTGTAAGCGAACGATTGGATCATAAGGACGTTTTCATAACCTTAAATCGCTATTCACATTTTTCACCTAGTCTGCAAAAGGACGCTGTTAAAACATTTAGTGAAAGACTATTCGGATGGTAATGTTTGCAAATATAAAAAATGAGGTTTCTCTTTTCTAGAGAAACCTCACCACATCAATGTTTTTGTTAAATTTTAAACTGACTCGTATACAAATCAAAGTAAAACCCACCATCTTCCATGAGAGTTTCATGATTTCCTCTCTCTAAAATACTTCCATCTTTTATTACAAGTATTTGATCTGCTTTTTCAATCGTTTTCAGCCGATGAGCGATTACAAAACTTGTTCGCCCTCTCATTAAATTATTTAATCCAGATTGAATTTGTAATTCTGTTCTCGTATCAATATTAGATGTTGCTTCGTCGAGAATTAATATATCTGCATCTGCTAAAATCGCTCGTGCAATCGCAAGGAGTTGTTTTTGTCCTTGACTTAAATTCGAACCTTCTGAAGCAATTTCCGTTTCATATTGATTCGGTAGATGTTTTATAAAAGAATGTGCTGATGCTGCTTTTGCTGCTGCAACTACTTCTTCATCACTTGCATCTAAACGTCCATATCGAATATTTTCCATAATCGTTCCTGCAAATAAATACGTATCCTGTAAAACAACCCCTATTTTACTCCGCAAAGAATTAATATCATAATCCTTTATATCTTTTTCATCAATGCTAATTTGCCCTTTTTGAATGTCATAAAAGCGAGTTAACAAATTAATAATTGTTGTTTTTCCTGATCCAGTTGGACCGACTAAAGCGATTGTCTCCCCAGGATTCGCCTCGAGACTCACATCTTTTAAAATCATGTTGTCCTGTGCGTATCCAAATGAAACTTTCTCAAGCCTAACATGTCCTTGTAAATTTTGTACAAGTACTGCATCTTTTTTATTTTGAATTTCTGGTACTTCATCCATAATTTCAAAGACACGTTCTCCTCCAGCAACTGCCGCTTGAATCGTATTCATTAAAGTTGCAAATTGACTAAGTGGTCTTGAAAATTGTCGAGAATAATTAATAAAAGCTGCAATGACACCTACTGTTGTCATTCCGTTTAATACCATTACCGATCCAGTTCCAATTACAAGCCCCATTCCTAAGTTATTAATAAAGTTCATACTTGGAAAAATAAATGCTGAAAACGTTTCAGCCTTCGTTGCTGAAATTCTTAGCTGTTCGTTAATTTCATTAAAGTTATGTACGGTTTCTTTTTCTTTTCCGTATAACGTAGTTACGTCTGCGCCTGTAATAGCTTCCTCAATAAATCCATTTAATTCTCCTAAATCCTTTTGACGCTTCGCAAAGTTTTTCCCACTATAAGCAACTAGTTTTTTCGTAACGAAAAACATAATAGGTACTGTAATTAAAGTTACAATCGCTAAAATCCAATCTAATGAAAACATCGCAATTGTTACACCTATAAACGTTAACGCTGATGAAATGATTTGCACAACACTTTGTGTCAAAGCTTGATTTAAGTTATCAATATCATTTGTCACACGGCTCATTAAATCACCTTGAGAACGTACATCAAAGAATCGTAGAGAAAGTGTTTGGATTTTTTCAAAAATATCTTGTCGTATTTTTTGTATAGTCTTTAATGCAACATTAATCATTACAAATGTTTGTAACCATGTTAATAATACGGTTATCCCATATATTGCAATGAGTAGCATGCACATTCTGGCTGTCCCGCTTAAATCCTTCGGTACAATGTATTCATCAATGATGACCCCCATATAATATGGCCCAAGTAAACCTAGTAATGTCGTGATAAATACAAGAATAATAACGAACATCAGAGATGCTTTTTGATACCCCATATAGTTCCATACTCGCATTATAGTTCCTTTAGTATTCTTAGTTTTTCCCGTTTTCGGATTGTTACGTCCACCTTTATTTCCAAATTGTCCTTGAAAATTACGCACGCTCTTCCCCTCCTTCTTGCTGCAGGCTACCACCTTGGGAAAGATAAATTTCCTGATACACTTCACAAGTTGCCAATAAATCCTCATGCGTACCATTTCCAACTAATTCACCGTTATTCAAAACGAGGATTTTATCAGCATCTATAATAGAAGATATTTTTGATGCAATTAAAAATGTCGTTGTGCCACTATATCTTGTCCTTAACGCTTCCTGTATTACAGCTTCTGACTTCGCATCAACTGCCGATGTAGAATCGTCTAATACAAGAATAGATGGCTTTCTCACTAGGGCTCTTGCAATAGATATACGTTGTTTTTGACCACCAGATAGATTGGTTGCACCTTGTGTTAAGTTATATTGATAAGAGTCTTCCAGCTTATTGATAAACTCAGTCGCACAAGCAGATGAAGATGCTAATTCCAATTCATCATAAGTTGCATCTTCTTTGCCATAACGTAAATTCTCTTCTATACTGCCTGAAAAAAGAAGTGCCTTTTGTGGAACGAAGCCAATGGAAGCACGAAGTTTTTGCAAATCGTATGCTTTCACATTAACATCATCTATACATATTTCACCTTGATCAACATCGTAAAGTCGTGGCAATAGTTTCGCCAATGTAGATTTACCACTTCCGGTCGATCCAATAATCCCTATTTTTTCACCTTTACGTACAGTAAATGAAATATCTTTTAAAACATATTCATTATTTTTCGTATAACTATAGCTAACATTTTTAAACTCTACATTACCACCCACTTGTTTTGGTTCATATACGTCGCCTTCAGTTGTAATATCAACTTCAGTATGTAAGACCTGTTGTACACGATCAGCTGATGGAAAAGCACGGGCAATTTGAATAAATACCATACTAATAGACATAAGTGACATTAAAATGATATTTAAATAGTTAATAAAAGCTAAAATGGCCCCTACTTGGAGTGTACCGTTAAAAACTTTCTCGCCACCAATCCATAAAGTTGCTACAATTCCGCTATTTACAACTAGCATAATAATTGGCATCATCAATGAAATAATTTGTATTGCACGAATATTTATTTCAGTTAAACTTGTATTAACTTTCTCAAACTGTGCGATTTCATATTTTTGTCTTACATATGCTTTTATAACACGTACACCGGATAAATTTTCTTGTAGCTTTGTGTTTACTTTATCTAATGCTTCTTGTACTCGCTTAAATGAACCGCTCGATTGACCTGCAATCAATACAATTGCAACTAATAATACGGGTACCACAACAAGTAAAATTGAAAATAGGTCTCTCGCTGTTACAAAGACTATAATGATACTTCCAATAAATAATAACGGTCCACGGACAAGTACACGTAACGTCATCGTCATTGCCGATTGAATAGATGTAATATCATTTGTCACGATTGTTAATAATTTACCTGTTCCAAATGAATCACGATTTTTGCTAGAAAATGTTTCTATTTTCGCAAACACATCTTTTCGTATGTCTGTAGCGAAATTAACAGCAGCTTTTGTAGAATACATCATACAACCAAGTCCTCCAATTAAACCGATTGCTGCTGCTCCTATCATAAGAAGCCCCATTTTTATTACATAATTCAAATCCCGGTTTGCAATTCCAACATCAATAATATGTTGCATTATTGTCGGTTGAATTAAGTCCATCGCAACCTCAAGTACCATAAATAGCGGTCCAATAATAGCGAAGAACATGTATGGTTTTAAATACTGTAACAACTTGCGAAATGATTTCATGCACAATCTCCTTTTTTCATGAAATTACCATCGAATAATTTATATTCCTCCTTATTTGAGCGATATAGTCTGTAATTTCTCCATTAGTCCTATTATATTAGACAAATTAATATTTAACATTATTAAATGATAAGCATTTATGACTTCTCGGTCAATAAATGTGCTTTATCTTACGTAAATAAAAAACCACATTCTTAATAGAAAGAATGCGGTTTTTTATTTATATTTGTTCAATTGTATAATTCAATCGCGAATCATTATTTTAGATGAATTTCGGTTTGGCATAGCCAAAAACTTTTGCTAAACTAGCTTTATGGAGTTCTTTGATAACTTGATATAGAAGGTCGCAGGAAGAAAATAGCGTGCGAAAACCAAGCCATTCGGTTCCTGCGTAAAATATCAACCGTATAAAGAGAGCATCCAAACGTTGGACATCTAGGGGTGGATCGCCCCGAAGTAACGCTCATGGAGACGAAAGGTTACTTTCGTCGTGGAACTGAGAAGCTCCCACTTCTAGCTTTGCTAAGTGGTGAGTAGTTCACTAGGATTATTACCTTTATCCTCCATCAAAAGCATCTATATAAACATTTAAAACTCCGTTAAAACTGGGAATTTATGTCCTTTAAAATCTAATTCTTTATTACTTCGAACCATTAAATACTTACTAGTCTGTAATTCTGTATATTGTACATCATCAATTCCTAATTGATCTGGGTAGAAATAAAATTCAATCTCCGTAAATTCCCCAGAGATTTCCTCACATAATTCATCTAAAATCGGAATTACCGGCGCAAATACTCCAAATAATTTTAGTTTTTGATTTTCTACTGTAAAAACAATCAGCGCATCTAATTTCTCTGAATAATAAAGGTTTTCATTCCATGTTGAATCATACATATTTAAATAAAACGAAGAACGGTAATTTAACGTTGAAAATTTATTAGAAAGCCTTTGGCCATTTTCAATAATCTCATGTATTAATTGTCTATCCTCTTCATTATAAAAATCTAACTTTTTAAGTTGAGAATCTTTGTAACCTTTATTTTCGTATGATACTGTCATCAAATATTCTTGCACAATTTGAAAACCAAATGGTTTATATAGTTCCGGATTTTCAGTAAACAAGACCGCACACTCGCATTGCTCATCAATTTCCTCTATCATCTTACTAAACAATTGTTTCATTAATCCTCGTCTACGATAATTCGGATGTGTCATTACTGATTGAATACCCGTTGCATTTATTTTTTCACCATTAATTAAAAGCGGAAGTGAAAATGCCGCAACATTTGCAATCGCATTATCATCTTGTGAAAATGATAATGCTTTATATGTATAATCCCAATACCCTTTCTCTGAAAAATCCTGCAATGTTTGGCTCGTAATCCCAAACACTTCTTCAAATAAAGGAAATAACTGTTCTCTTCTCGGTTCTTCTAATAGAAAGTTTGCCATTTTTTCAACATTCCCCATATTGTCCCTCCATACGTCGATTCCATTAATTTAGATATACTTATATGACCTACTCTCAAAAAATAGGCCTTTCAAATCAATATAGTATCATAAAACTTTTAAAAATGGTTTAATTTATTTTATGTTTTGATTATTAAAAAACAAGTCGAATAAACTAGTATTAAGATTTTTGAATAATATCATGTTTATTATATAACAAATGGTGCTTCCTACTTATCTTTCCGATAATAGAAATACACCATTTTATGCAAATATAATTCACCTATTCTTTGGTTCCCTCAAGTCGCTCCTTCGTATTAATTTCTTCTCCCTTCACTCGCTTTTCAAACGTCTTTCTCCAACTAGTAGACAGTGCATTTACTTCTAAAATCCTTTTTAATCCTTCAGAGTTTTGTTTTTCTTTATGCATTATGCGATTCGCAAACAAAATTGACACACCTTTTGGATCAGGCTTCAACAATTTCAAAGTATCTACCGGTAATATCCATCCTTCTTTTAATACTCGAAAATAAAAACCTGTGTATCCTGTATCTTGAAAATATAATGGTAGCTTTGGAATATTATATTTCTTTGCTAATTTAAAACAAGGTTGTCTTGGCTGCGTTACTTGTAAAATCGCTTCTCCGAGTTGAAACGTGTCACCAATACAAACATCTTCTTCACGCATTCCGCTTACTGTTATATTTTCACCGAAAGCCCCATATACAAGTTCCTGATTCAATTCTTTTCCCCAGTACGGATAGTGATCACCAGTATAAACACAAACCGCTTTATCTACCCCTCCATGATGAACTAAATCCGCCTGTCCATCTCCATTAAGCTTTAAAAATGATAAAAAAACAGGTTCCTTTACTTGCTTTTTATTTATCCCTGTTTGAATTAACTTCCCACCATACATAACCTCTTTTGGCAGTCCTATATTTAGAGATAGGACTTCATATGCTTTAGTCATTCAAATCCCTCCTCTTACTTGCGGCACAACTTTTCAAAAGACTCATTTATTATTTCAAATCCTCTATCTATTTCTTCGTCGGAGATAACTAGAGGTGGTAAAAAGCGTAGTACATTATCAAATATCCCCGCTCCAATACTTATAAGCCCATTCTTCCAAAAATCTTCAATTAGCTTTACTGTTAGTTCTTTTGCAGGTTCTTTCGTTATGCGATTCGTTACAAGTTCCATTGCAACCATCGCACCGATTCCACGAACATCACCAATCACTTCGTACTTTAATTGCATTTGATGTAGATGTGACATTATTCTATTTCCAATTTGCTGAGCCCTTTCAACTAGATTTTCTTCTTCCATTATTTCAAATACAGCAAGACCGGCTGCACATGATAACTGACTCCCAGCAAAAGTTCCACCAATTTGTCCTCTCCCAGGAATGTCCATCAACTCCGCACGACCGACAATAGCACTTAATGGTAAACCGCCAGCAATTGATTTTGACAAAGTCATTATGTCAGGTTCTATATGAAAATGTTCCGTTGCAAACCATTTCCCTGTTCGGCCAAATCCAGTTTGCACTTCATCCATTATCATTAAAATACCGTATTGATTACAAATTTCTCGTAATCGTTTTACAAATGAAATAGAAGGAACAATAAACCCACCTTCTCCTTGTACTGGTTCCATTACGATTGCTGCTACTTTTTCAGGTGATACTTCTTCTAAAAACTTTTCAAACTGATAGATAACTTGAGAATCCACTTCTTCAGGAGAAACTCCTTCTTCAGCTCTGTAATAGTACGGATACGGCAATATATGCATGTCTGAAACGAACGGACCAAATCCTGCTTTATATGGAGTTTCTTTGGTCGATAGAGACATTGTCATTAATGTTCTCCCATGAAATCCTCGTTCAAACGAAATTACTTTACTCCTCCCTGTTACTTTACGTGCGATCTTTACAGCATTTTCAATCGCTTCCGCACCACTATTGGCAAACATCGTTTTTTCTTGCTTGTACCTGGCACTTTCTCATTAATTTTCTCCGCTAAAGTAATATAATTTTCATATGGAGTTACATGAAAACAAGGATGTATAAATGATTCTGCTTGTTTTTGTACCGCTCTTACAACTTTCGGATGACAATGTCCAACATTTTGCATACCAATTCCACCAGCAAAATCAATAAACTGATTTCCATCTACATCTGTTATTATCGCTCCCCTTGCTTCTTTTACATATAAAGGCGTTAAATGATATATTCCTTTCGGTACAGCCTCCTCATACCTTTTTTGAAGTACTTGTGAATAACTGCCCGGTAATACACTAGATTTCAACAATTCTTCTTCACCTCATCTAATTTTTTAATCAATCCATTTCTGATAAAGTGATTATATATCCCACAAAACCATTGTTCAATTCAATTATTTATATAATAATGATAGGTATATCCTATGATTAAACTTGAGGTGATTTCAATCGAATTACGACAATTAGAATACTTTTTAGCTGTTTCGAAAGAATTACATTTTACAAAAGCAGCCGAGAAATTAAATATTTCACAACCTTCACTAAGCCAACAAATACGTGCATTAGAACATGAAGTAGGCATGCCACTTTTCGATCGAATTGGTAAAAAAATATCTTTAACTGAAGCAGGAAGAGTTTTATTATCGCACAGTAAAACAATCTTTCACGAAGTCGAACAAGCTCGTTCTGCCATTCAAGATTTAAATGGATTACATCATGGTTCCTTAACAATAGGATCTTTGTTAACCGTAGTAAATTATTTACTACCACTAGCTATATTAGATTTCAATAAGCAATATCCAAATATCGAACTCTCTGTGTTGGGGCTTCGTACAGGAGAAATTCGTGAAAAATTATTACAAAATGAATTAGATATTGGTATTACATTTCTCCCGGTGCAAGATAAAGAGATTGTTTCTATCCCACTATATAAAAGTGAACTTACATTAGTTGTGCCAACCAGCCATTCTTTAACTGAACGTAAGTATGTATCTATTGAAGAATTACAGGACTATCCTTTAATTCTTCTACCTAAAAATTTCTATTTAACAGAACTAATTACATCTCATTGCCAAAACTTTAACTTTAAACCAAAGCCAATTTTAGAAATTAGTACAATGGAATCTTTAATTCAAATGGTCGCACAAGGTATGGGGATTACCGTGTTACCAAAACCGTATATAGACTTTTTGCAAAGTGAGCACATACAAGCTATTAAAATTGAAAACCCCACTCCAACAATAGAGATAGGACTTATTTATAGAAGAGATAAATATATGTGCGCTGCTACCCGGAAATTTATTGAGCAACTCAAAATAACAGTACATTCTTTACAAAAATAAGTATAAAAAGAGATTATCCTATGCAGCCGTTATACAACGATCTATTAGAATAATCTCTTTTTATAATGATATAAAACATTACATTTTATGGTTTCTTTTCTAATAACCTATTATTCATTATAAGTGCTAAATTATTATCGTATTATTAAGCTACACATCAGCGATATTTTATGTCTATTTCGTATAGGTGTTAGCAAGTCCGTTTGCAAACTTGTTAGCACATTTTTATAAAAATTATATAATGCTTCACAAAAAGGGATCCGTTTCGATCAATCTTTTTTCAAAATGGATTCCTTTTTGTCTCTTATCAATATTCAAATGTTACAGTAGTACCATTAAAACCATCAAAACAATTAGAGCAATTAGAGCAACCACCACAACCAAAACAACTAAAGCAACCGAAGCAACCAAAACAACGGAATCCACCACAACGACCACCGCCACAACCGCCACAACGACCACAACCACCACAACGACCACCGCCACAACCGCCACAGCGACGAGCATCATCTGTAATATAGTAATATGGATATTGGTTTTGCTGGTCCCAATACACAATATTTCCAGACTGATAATCATTAAGGCTTAACGCTTGTAGTTCTTGTTGAAAATTATTCATCTTCATGACCTCCTTTTATAAACTAAAACCCCATCGATACTTTCCTATATTTCTGTTCGTTAAATCTAAGTAGAAATAGCGCTATAAAGTGAAACTTTAATCAGTAGGGGTTTTGTTCATCCCCCACTGATTATTAGCCCGCACCAATCGGGCGTTTACGGGCAGCAGGGCTCCCACCTAACTTCTTTGCTCCAGTTGAATTTTGAGGTGGGAGTTTTACTGCCCACAAATAGCGGGATAAACTAAGTTCAATACGTACACCAACAAAATATGACCTATCACTAGATGATGCACCTTGTTCATATGCCTATTTTTAGGTTATTTTTACTATGGGCTCATTTTTATAAAGTGAAACTTTAATCAGAGGGGGTTTACGGGCAGTTAATACGGGCTAAATGGACATTATAAAATATGAATTTAAACAATAATATTTAGATTTATGTCATCATTTTCTAGTTCTATAGTCGTATATTCCATAATTTTGTTTGGTCATCTTCGTATTTCCAATATGCACTCCCATCTTTATTTTTCTTCGCTTCAATATCTGCTATATCAGAGCTAATTTTATAAGTATTTATAATTAGTGATTTCTGCTAAGAAAAGTCTATTTTTATGAATGGCAAATCAGCGATGTTTTATGTCTATTCCGCATACGTGTTAGCACTTTCTTATATTTCTTCTATTGCATACACCTTCATAATTTCAATATATTTTCCCTTACCACATGGACATGGTTGCTCTCTTCTATATGATTCTTCCCAGCTCATTTAAACACACCTCTTTAACTACTTAATTTATATTATTATATAAAAAAGCCCTGCCACAAGGCAGAGCGAGTAAGATGGATTACACGTATCATATAACAATTTATATCAGTAACACAAAAGATCATAATTTCATCTTCACTAAAATAAAACCACGTTCATATAATCCCTAAAGCAGTAGCTATCAAACGGATAGCTATTTTTTTATTCTCATAAAAACTATCACGCCTCATCATCAATTCATTATAAACATAGGAATCTTTGACTTTCTCACTCCCAAAATACTTCAATTCAATTATCTGACGTTGATCATTATCAAGAGCATATTTCAATGTCCGTTCAATTTGTTTAAAACGTATCTCATGATTCTTATCGTCACCTTTCATTTTAGGAAAAAGAACGATGCCCCCGCTTGAGCCTGTTCTTCTTGATTTTTCATCCGAACGCACAATGCTTTGTAGTTTTTCAGCTCCTTCACCACAAGTCTTCGCATCTCTTTTTCATCGATGTCTTCAGAAAATGACAATTGATTCATACGATACGGTTTCCCAAATATCCTTCTATTTTCAATATTTATATAAATCCATACTAAATAATCCCATTTTCCACCAATGTCTCTGCGATTTGAACTGAGTTCCAAGCAGCACCTTTTAATAAATTATCAGAAACGATCCAAAGATGGAATCCTTTTGATGTATCAGGATCTTTACGTATTCTACCTACAAATGTATCTCTTTTACCCTCTGCATATAATGGCGTTGGATAAATTTGTTCACTAGGATTATCTTGTAAAATAACACCTGGTGCATTCAGTAGTACTTCTTTAATTTCTGCAACGGTCGCTTCTTTTTCAAGTTCAATATAAACTGATTCAGAATGCCCCGATACAACTGGAACTCTGACGCAAGTAGCTGCCATTTTCAGATTTGGATCTTCTAAAATTTTCTTCGTCTCTTGAATCATCTTTACTTCTTCGAATGTGAAATCATTGTCTGTAAATATATCCACTTGCGGCAATACATTAAATGCAATTGGATAATGTTTTTTATCTTTTTTCGCTGGTAATATAGTGCTCTTCACTTCTTCACCTGTAAGCATTGACTTAGCTTGTTCTTTTAATTCATGAATCGCATGAATTCCTGAGCCTGATACGGCTTGATACGTTGAAACAATAATTCGTTCTAAACCAAATGATTTTCGAATTGGCTGAAGAGCTGTTACCATCTGTAGTGCTGAGCAATTCGGAACTGCAATGATACCTTTATGCTCCCTTAAAGTATGTGCATTTACTTCTGGAACGACGAGTGGTACATCGTGTGCCATTCGGTATTCACTTGTGTTGTCAATTACGATTGCACCACTAGAAACTGCATGATTTACATATTGTCTAGAAACTTCTCCCCCAGCGCTAAAAAAGGCAATGTCTACACCTTCAAAACTAGTTGATTTTGCCTCTTGTATTTTAATCTCTCGTCCTTTAAATTGTACTATCTTACCAGCAGATCGTTTTGACGAGAGTAATGTAATTTCTTCTATATTAAATTTCGTTACTCTCTCTAACAATGCAATGATTTTTTGCCCTACTGCGCCTGTAGCTCCAACTACAGCTACATGATAGCTCTTTTCACTCATTTTTTCTCCTCCAATTTCAATTGAATGAATTTCTCCACAACTTAATTTTAAAAGAAATTTAATGATTTTAAAAATTGAAATACATGATATAATCATTCACAAATCATGATAATAAAAGAGGTATCATTTATGGAAATGAGACATGTTAAAACATTTTGTGCCATTGTTAAATATGGTAGCTTTTCTAAAGCTGCTCATGCATTAGGTTATGCGCAATCTACTGTGACAGCCCATATTAAAGCATTAGAGAACGATTTAAACATTCCCCTATTCGATCGATTAGGAAAAAAAATACTTCTTACAAAAGCAGGTCATCAATTTCATCCGTATGCATTAGAATTACTTACTATTTATGATAAAGCGCAAGAAATCCCTCAAAACAGTGACCATTTAGAAGGAACATTGGCTATTACATCTAATGAATCATTGGCAGTGTATCGGTTACCACAATTATTACGTACTTACAAACAGGAAAATCCGAAAGTAAATATCGTACTTGAGACAAATACCAATGAGCAAGCATTGAAAAAACTACATGAAGGGGAAACCGATGTTATCTTCATAATTGGAGAAAGTATAGAGCATAATGATTTTATTACGTGCAATTTATGTAATGAAACATTTGGATGGATTTTCCCTGCTCATTTCCCTTCAAACACTGATCCACTCCTTTTATTACAAGATACTCAATTTATATTTACAGAACAAAGCTGCGGCTATAGACCAATGGTAGATCGTTTTTTACGTCAAAGCGGAAGAAATCCTAATAAAACATTTGAGACTTCCAATGTTGAAGTCATTAAACAATCCGTTATGTGTGAGTTAGGAATTTCTATTCTCCCTTACATCGTTGTACAAGAAAGTAATCAAAAAGAACAACTCTGTTTTCAGCCCATCGAAACTCCAGCCGTCATTCAAAGCCACGTAATCTATCATAAATCTAGATGGATATCCCCAGTTTTGCAATCGTTTCTTACATTATTAGAGAGAATAGAAAAGTAAGCGAGTAATAACAAAAATGAGTAACTGCTCTAAAAAGCAATTACTCATTTTTATTAAAACATTTGTGTTCATAACAATACAGGTGTTTCAAAATCAATATGTACCTTATTTATTAGTTTGTCCCCCACCTGCAATTAATTTACTACCTGAATATGTACCTTTTTGTATAAAAACTTGATTAATTAATTCTTTTTGCTCCTTTTCTGACATTACTCCTTTCCCTTCTCCTAAATTCCCACTTTGTAATTTCCAAATCTTGTTGTGGTCCACATCAACCTTTTCATATTTTCCTTGTTTCCATCGTTCTAAAATATCCACATATGTACTTTTTTGTGCAACATCATTACTATTTATAATTTCAAGTAAACTTTCAATACGTTCTTGTGTAATAAAGATATATCCCCATTTTTGATCTGCTTTCGCTTTTTGATGTGCCATTTCATGTAATGCTGTCTGTATGTTCTCATCTGTCCATTTGAAGTTTTTATTAAAACCACTATTCGGCAATGAATAATTTCCATTTTCTAACATCTTTGCATCTTCGGCTTTTACATTACTATCAGCTAGCACTTCTACTGCTGGAGCGGCTGGTGATGCCTTTTTCGCAGCTGGTTTACTATTATTCAGATAATACAGCATACCATACGTTACACCTACCCCGATTACCGCCATACCAGCTATAATTCCTATGATTTTAAATAATGTTTTCATCTTGCTTGTTTCCTCCCAAATATCTCTGTTCTTACTACCTCATTATTTCTTATATAAAACAGTTCCTTCATTCAAAATAGTTCATCCCATCCCCTATCATATTATTTATATATATTTCCTTATATTGTATTTCTTTTTTTGCGAAATTGAAAGATTATTCTGTTAAAAAATAAAGATATTCTAAAAAATTTCCCTTTATATTTATATGGAAACAAAAAAACAACGAGCGCCTTCTAAAACACTCGTTGTTTTTACTTTATGCACGATTTTCTTTTATCCACTCCGTAATAGCATCTAACCTCGAAACATCAAAACGTCTTTCTTCACACACGTTTAAGCTGTTTAAACTTTTCACAATTTCTAATTCATTCGACTTTATACTTTTTGCTTCAATCAATTTACAGTACCCGTCTGTGACGGTATTTAAATTTTCATAATAACGCTGCAACGGTTTTGATATATGTAAATGTTTTTCAAAATCCCTTCTGCTTCTCGTCTCATCAAATTCTTTTCGTTTTCTAAGTTCTTCATCATTCGTGTACAAATAAAAATATTGATCTGGAAAACCAATTTCTCTATTTATCATCTTATCTTTATAAAAGTTTTCTATTAAAGATAACGGCTGATTAAATATATCAAAATGGAAACACCAATTATAACTAAGTGGCTGATAAATATCACCATCGAGTATTACTAACTCATATTGCTGCGACTTCTGCATTGCTATATTCCAGCGCTCTACTTGTTTTTCAAAATACCATGTTCTATGTTCATTTTTTGGTCTTTCAAATAATAGATTACCTTCAGGTATAATAAATGCGCCGTAATTTTTTTCTAATTCACGACATGTTGTACTTTTCCCAACAGCGCTCGCTCCCTCAAATGCTACAATCCCCATAGTTTCTCCCACTTTCATTAACTAAAATCTCGTTGTTTCGCTCTTCTCCCCCATAACTGTCTCCATAAAACGATTGAAGCGATAGAAAGCATTATTGTTGTAATGATACTACCTTCAATACCAAATGAGCCTCCATGAAGCACTTCTGACCCATTTGTTACAGGTTTAAATAGCGGCGTTGAATATATCGTCATGCCACTAACTGCAAAACCATAGACGTTATATTGCGCCCAATTCCAAATGGAATGCCACGCGCATATCCCCCAAAGACTACTGTCTTTTAAAACGTAAAATGCTGCAAATACACCAACTAATATTATATTCAATATTGAAAGAATTGTAATACCAGGATTAAGTAAATGAAGAAAACCAAATAAAAAGGACGTCACTATAATCCCAACCCATATACGACTTCTAACAGAAATAACTGGAAACAACCAGCCTCGTACAATAATTTCTTCCGTTGCACCTTGTATTAAAAAAGCAATTAAAGATCCTACAATACCAAATATGGCGGTTGCCGTAATTTGTTGCATTTGTAGTTTTACAATCCCTGTTAATATAAGCACAATTACTGGTATTGAAATGAAGACAAATCCTATTAACGCACCTCTCAAATACTTTCTCATCCATTGCACTTTCCAAAAACCAATGGATGAAAATGACCTTTTCTCTACAAACCTAATCCATAAAAAAATAAAAAATATAGCCCCACCAAACGTTAATATCATCTCAATATTATTATAAATTGCCTTTACAAATGATGTATCTGCTTTCGGTAAAAACAGCATAAACAACATGAAAAATTCACCTAAAGTTAAAAATACAATTGCAAGTATAACAGCGAAAATAGGATGAACTTTTCTTCTTCCTTCTTTTGCTGCTTCAATTATTTTAAATTGTTTATTTTGCAATATTCTATCCCCTCCTAATTATTGTACTCATCAGTATTATTAAAATATATATAGCCTTTCCTTTAAACTTATTTTTTAATATAAATGATCTTGGTTTAGAATAAATCCAGATTTGGAATAATATATAAATAAAAGAGATGTCTTTGGGCCTTTTGCTATAAAACCCCCTATTTTTTCTTGATTTTCCCAACACTTGCTATTTCCCACCATTTGTTGTAAGATAGTAATTAAGGTCAATTTAGCACTATATTTTCTTTGCATATTATCAAGTATCAATCAGGAATGTTTTGTACTCCTTATGGATTTTTGATAATATGTGAACTTTTATTTTCAATCGAATAAGGCCGATCATATTGTAATCTTTTTAAATTTTAGGAGGCATTACCATGACATTAACAGGTAAAGTAAAATGGTTTAACAGCGAAAAAGGTTTCGGTTTCATCGAAGTTGCAGACGGTAGCGACGTATTCGTTCACTTCTCAGCTATCACTGGCGACGGCTTCAAATCTCTTGACGAAGGTCAAGAAGTTAGCTTCGAAGTTGAAGACGGTAACCGTGGACCTCAAGCTAAAAACGTTGTAAAGCTATAATTCAATCAATAAAAAGGTTGTTACCAGCTCGGTTAACAACCTTTTTAATATATAACTAAAAATTTTTACATAAAAGGAGTGGTTACATGTATCGCAATCGAAAGAACGATGTAGCAGAAGTACCACCAGAACAAACCCCTGTTTGGGAATGTGAATCAGAGGATTGTTTAGGATGGATGAGAAAGAACTTTTCATTTGAAGAAGAGCCTAAATGCCCTTTATGTAAAAGTAGTATGAAAAGCGGAGAACGTTTATTACCTAAAATAGGTTGATTTTTACAAGCCCCTCTTATTTTAAATAAGAGGGGCTTTTTTATTAATAATGAATATCCTCTACATCTGTTCGTACAATAGAATACATTAATGCATCGTGTTGTTTATTTCCTTGATGAATGTATCCACGTAACAGCCCTTCTTGTTGAAAACCTAATTTAGATAACATATTACACGAAGTTATATTTTCAGGATATGTAATAGCTCCAATTCTAAATAAGCCTAAATCTCGAAATCCATAAGTAATAATTTCTCGAGCAGCTTCAGAAGCATAACCATTCCCCCAATAACGAGGATGCAAATCATATCCAATCTCTGAGCGTTTACTCCAAAGTTGTAAATTATTTAATCCAATTGTTCCTACTAAATTATTTGTGTCTTTTAATACAATCCCCCAACGCATTGCCTTTTTCTCAAAGTAATTTTTCGAAAAAGATTCAATCATACGTGAAGCTTGTCCAAACTCAGTAAAAGAATTCATACCGTAATAACACGTTACCTCATCTAATGAGAATATTTCATATATTTTTTGACAATAAGATTGTTCTATTTCAACTAAGCGCAAGCGTTCTGTTTCTAACATAGGAAATACCATAGGATCACTCCTTTCTCTCTACTCATTTATTATAGCAGAAAAAGTATTTATAATTAGGAAAGTCCTTAATGTCCCACAAATCAAATATTTCTAGCGATGTTTATCCTCTTAATAATATATAACTTCGTTGTATTTATTAATTCCCCTCTAAAAACCACCCCTAATTTATACCCTCTCATGTTAAAATATAGAAAAACAGTAAATACTTCTTACGGAGGTGCTTAAACTTTATGTATATTTTCATTGGCTTATCCCTCTTGCTCATTTTACTCATTTTTTTATTCGCAAAAAAATTCACACCAAACTCATTTATGATGACAAGTTTTAAAGGAAATAGCTTTAAGTCATTTTCAGTTGGTATATTAATCGCTGCTACACTCTCTCTTTCATACGGAATGTATCACGCAGCAACATATCAACCTAGATATTTAGATATTAAATTACAAAATCAAAATTTCACTGTTTTTGGTAATGTTGGTGAGTTTGGTTATTTCTCAGAAGAATTACTAAAAAAAGATGCAGAAGTTGAACTGTATTTTGTCTCTTGGGAAACAATACAATTAAATAATCCAGAAATAATAGTAGACTACCCTTCAGGCAAACAGGAAACATGGAAGCCTAATATAACATTAATTCCTACAAATAAATTAAAAGAAAAACATAGTATTAAAGAACTTTATCGGCTCTCACCGTATTCCTTTGAAGAATCTGGAAAAATAACATTAACTATTAAAGAGAATAAAGCCAATCATAAAAAGCTTTCAATTAATGTGAAATAATTACAAATAAAATGTCCCTCCATTATGTTGGAGGGACATTTTATTTACATATGTATTCAATATTATTATTTTGACTGTTCATTCAATGTCGTAATTATTTCATTGGCAGTATTCTTTCCATTTCCAATACAAGCACCAATTCCTACACCATAATATGAAGCACCAGCTAAGTATACATTAGGATAAAGCACGGCCAATTTTTCTTGTAATGATTGAACAGCTTGATTATGTTCTAAATGATATTTCGGCATTAAATCTTTCCAATTTGTAACTTCAATTACTTCCGGTTCACCTTTAATTCCGAGGCTCTTTTCAATATCATATAAAGCAACTCGTACTAATTCTTCTTCACTATAACTTTTGATTGTTTCATATACTGGATTAGTGCTCTTATAAAACATTCTTACTAATAGCTTTTGTTTACCAGATGTATGTTTCCACTTCCTGCTTGTCCATGTGCAAGCATCGCAATGTAAATCACTGTTTTCCGTTACGATAAAACCTGTGCCGTCAGCCGGTAGTTGTTCATCTAGTATGTCAAAACCTAAGTAAATACTTATAAGCGATGAATTTTTAAATTTATTAAAATGCTCATTTAACTCATTAGACTGTAATAACGTTTGTGCGACATCATGTGGAGCTGCTAAAACGACATAATCAGCTTGTATTGTCTCATGATTTGCAAAAGAAACCTCATACCGATCCCCTTTTTTACTTATCACTGTTGTTACAGCACCTTTATTAATGACAGTCTCCGTCAGCACTTCTTCTAAGCGATTAATAATCGTAGATAGTCCACTTTTAAATGATACAAACTTTTTATTTCCTGCTGACTGAAATTGTTTTTTATTCTCTTCAAAACCTTTAATAATACTTCCATATTTATTTTTATACTCAAGTAAATATGGTAACGTAGATGCCATTGTAAGCTCATTCAATTTACCAGAATATACACCTGAAAGCACAGGTGCAATTTGTCTTTCCACTAATTCTTTCCCTAAAAAGCTTTCTAAAAATACAGCAAGTGATGTATCCTTTGTAAACTCCTTATTTTTCGTAATAAAATCTTTTAAAGCAACGATTTTCCCTTTTTTTGAGACTAGCGTACTGCTAAATAATGATTCAACACTCATAGGAATCCCAAATATAGTGTCAGCAGGAATTGGATGTAATATGTTATCAGAGTATATGTAAGAAATACCTGTTTCGTTATATACCATTTCATTTTCTAAATTTAAATCTTTTACAAGCGGCAAAACATGTTCATTACGAGCTACAATAGAATCTGCTCCAGATTCCATAATAAAATCATTTTCTTCCACACTGTGGATTTTACCACCTAAATACTCTTCTTTCTCAATAAGGATTAAATTTAAATCTATATTATAATCCTTCTTTAATTTTTCTAAATAAAACATAGTAGAAAGTCCAGTAATACCTCCACCGATGACAACGACTGTTTTCATATTTGCTGCGCCCCTAACCGATACAATTAATAATTCCTTTATTATTATAACCAAAAATTATCATAGTCGACTAGCAGCTTGCGCATTCTGTAAGAAATTAGACAAGATATATGAATAAAAAAGAACTATAACATATTCAACTCACGTCATAGTTCTTTCTATTTTAAAAACATAAACCAGTTTATTAATTTGTCAATTTCTTGGCTGAGTGCTATTACTTTTTCATGTTGAAGTCCATAATTTGAGACTAGATTCAATAATTCTTCTTTTTTCAATTCAATTATTTTTTCTAACTTCACTAATTCCATGTCGTCTTTATTCGCTCCAATTTCAAAATATATGTATTTTAGTATAGCCTACTTACATAATAAGTAAAAGTCTCATGCTAATGTAAAATCTTACATATTTGAAAAAACAATATACTACTAACAAAAAAAGAGACTTAAACTAAGCCTATTATTACAGGTCATTATAATTTTCTACCATTTTTTATAAATATGTTAGTTTATGAATGTGTACCATTTACTATTAATTTAAAGTTAGACACTTTTACTCATTAATAATACAACAGAATTTCTCAAATGTTTTATCTTTATATTCTGGAACCCTTGTTAAGTGATCAAAATAACTATATGAAAATTTAAATATGTGCCCAAAATCCCAATTAAATTCGCTGTAGTCTTTAAGCCAGAATGCATTATCTAGCGGAAGTGTATCAACTTGTTTTGCTTTTGTAAGAGGTAAACGATCTACAGGAGAATTCAATATTATTTGGGCATTTGGCATTAAATTGCGACTTTTTCTAAGTACATAAACTAGCTTTAATAGTGGTTTTATTCCTCGTTGAAATAATTCTATATGCCCTAAGTCATATAATATATTAATCGCATGTGAGAAGGTAAGCATATGACCAATTAAATCGTGATGTGATTCTGCCTTATATATAACATTAAATTCAGATAATTCATTTAAAATAAATTCAGATAATTGCTTTGGGTTTTTAATTTCGCTTTGAATCTCCTCATTATTTATAATTAGTTGCTTTACTTCTTTAGTTGTAAAACCAATCCAAGATCTACCGGGAATTGTTTTTTGAAACGATAATATAAGGTTTGCTATATTATTAATATCTTGCTCACTCCCCCAATGACTTAACTCCTTAATGGCTAGTAAACTTAAAGAAGCGTAAATTACATTATGACCAACCCAATGGAGTTCATCAATCGTTTGTTCCAAAGATTTAATTATCGTTTCTTCAGCACTTTGATAATCGACACCTTGTTTATTATCAATTGTTTCGCCTAACCTTTGCTTATGGAGCATCATTTTCGCTTGAGAATAAATGTTACAGGCAGTTTTTTCATCAATGTTATTGTTTTTCGTAAAAAAATAACTAGCAATGGCAGCTGCTCCGAAATGTGCATGCCAAATATCATTTGTTTCTTTTTTACATTGAGATATAATTGAAAGCCCATCTTTTAATACACTTATATTTTCCATCTCTCTTATCCCCTCTAAACCCTAATAAAATGGTTTTTTAGCATCTACAAAGTCGGCAAAAAGCCTGGTGAAAACTCTTGAAAAGTTTCCTCCTTTACAGTTATAAATTAAAATTGCCCCTGTCGCTCAACAAGAATTAAATTTGCTTCTAATAATATTTTGAGATGATACTTATTCATCCCTAATGCAGTCTCAATCTTCCACAATTGTGTTTGTTTTGATTATGAAATAAATAACGAACAATCTCTCGTTTTACTCCTGCCAAAGCCTTAAAAATTTTCACTCTTTGTTTATCTGAATTATTTGGTTTGATAGTCATGGAACTATCTTATTTTTTTGTCAAATCTCTCATCTTCTTAAACATACAAAGTGAAAATCAAATGTGTATGTATTTATAGATAGTTGTTTTATTATACACGCGAATCTTTATGTAATTGATACTTTCTATTATGTTACCACTTAGTATGTACCCTTAAGCTACTTCCTTAGCTTAACGAAGGTGTTAATACAAATAAGATGTGATTCATTTCATCACTCTTATTCAAAAATCTATGTTTCACGTTCGGTGGAATACGCACAACATCTCCTTCTTCTAAAAAATATTCATTCCCTTCCAATTCCACATACACTTCCCCTTTCATTACAACTGCAATTTCTTCCTTATCTTCGTGGGAATAGTGACTTTCTGTTGTATTTGCATATCCGTTTAAATCCATCATTAACATTTCAATGCGAGCTTTCATAAAATCTGGTGTTAACACATCATAAACGATATGATCATTATTTTCTCGATATACTTTTTTCCGATCTTTCTTCTTAGAAATAAGTGAGTCAGTATCAATATCATTAATAAAAAGAGTAAACAGCGGTACATTTAATGCTTTCGCTATTAATTCCAATACATTTAAAGAAGGATTGGCATGTCCTCTTTCAATTTGACTAATAAGTGAAGTACTGATTCCTGCATAATCAGCAAATTCACGAATTGTCATATTATTTTTCTTACGATAACTTAAAACAGTTTGACCTAGCCGATAATGAATCATTGTTACAACTTCCTTTCGTCCATCATAATACATCTTTTGTCCCTTTTGTGCTGACATACTAAACAGTGGCAATTAATCCTTCCTTATTTCATCTAAGGCTTATATACTAACTTTTGTACATTATATTATATACAGTTCATTATAATAAACAAGCAATCGGAGGGACAAACTTTGAAATCACCTATTCTTTCATATTTCATCTTATTTTTCGGCGTGTTCGCCTTATCTACTTCAGCTATCTTCGTAAAAATAGCCGATGCCCCTGCAGCAATCACTGCTTTTTATCGATTATTGTTTGCTACGGTAATTCTTTTACCGTTTCTAATATTTAATACAAACAATCGAAGCGAACTTCGCTCATTATCAAAAAAGCAATGGGGATTTGGACTCTTATCTGGATTATTTCTAGCAGCTCATTATGTACTATGGTTTGAATCATTACAGTATACTTCTGTAGCAAGTTCTACAGTTATCGTAACGTTGCAACCTTTATTTTCAATGGTCGGTGGTTATTTTTTATTTAAGGAACGGTTTACGAAAGGTGCGATTATAGGCTGCCTTATTGCAATTTCAGGAAGTATCGTGATTGGGTGGCAAGATTTTCAAATTAGTGGCGAGGCTTTATACGGCGATATTTTAGCTTTTATTGCTGCTGGCGTCATAACAGCTTACTTTTTCATTAGTCAATATGTTCGTAAAGACCTATCCCTAATACCGTACTCGGTAATTAGTTATGGCAGTAGTTCACTCTTTCTCGGTATATTTGCTTACACACAGCAGTCATCTTTCTTCAATTACACTGCACAAACATGGTGGTCCTTTATAGGTCTTGCATTCATTGCAACGATTTTAGGACAAACAATTTTTAATTGGTTATTAAAATGGATGAGCGCTACTGTTATCTCGATGAGTATTTTAGGAGAGACAATTGGAACTTGTATTTTAGCCTATTTCATTTTAGATGAAACAATTTCTTTACAGCAAGGACTAGGAATTCTACTTATTTTCATTGGATTAGCATTATTTTTATTACAACCGAAACAATTGAATCACAATTTATAAAGTGAAACTTTAATCAGTAGGGATTTTATTCATCCCCCACTGATTATTAGCCTTCACCAATCGGGCGTTTACGGGCAGCCCGACTCCCACATAACTTATTTGCTCCAGCCAAATTTTGAGGTGGGAGTTTTACTGCCCACAAATAGCGGGATAAACAAGAAAAGCATGACATTAGTTTGCCATGCTTTTCTTGTTTATTTATTATTGCGGAGATTGTTCCACTTGCTTTTGCTTTAGCCTTTGCTCCAATACATGAATCATAAAGAGGAAATGCTCTGCCTCTCTTGTAACATGATCAGCAAGCAATGGATTTATGACATTTCGAATTTGGCATGTTTGAATTAACTCTAATCCTGCTTTTTTGAAATTCCTTAACTCAACAGTAGCATTTTCACTATCTTTATTCATTTTTCCTATAATCGGATATGTCGGTTCTTTTTGATATAACATCGATTCAACATCTCTAGCTTGATTAAGAAGAATTTCAAAATCATCTCCAAATTTCAACGCTGTATGAACAAGATTTCTCTCCGATTGATCCAGTAATGAAGCAATAAAACGTGAGTGTTCCATCATAATTCGTAACCAGAAAACATTCTCGCTAATAATCGCATCTTGAATAGGATCCATCTTGCCTTCATTAAACTTTTGAAGTGTCCGCATAAAATATTCCGCTTCTCGTGCAACATGATCCACTAAAAGTGGAAAATTAAACCCTTTCACTTTACAATTGATGATTAAAATTAGTAAGTTTCTTTTATAATTACGAAAAGCATACACTAACTGAATGCTCTCTTCATTTAATTGCCTTACCGCTTGAACAGTTTGTGGAATAGTAAATGCTTTTTGCAGCTGCCTATCAAACTGATTATAAAACTGTTCTACTTGCTGAATTAAATTTTTATCGTTACGATTAAACCCCTCACCAAGAAACAAAGCATGCTCTTTCATAATACGTAACCAAAATCTATTTTCAGTTATAGATCGTTCAATAAATAATTGTTCTGTTAATGATTCAGATGGAGCTGCTTTCAATTCCGGTGGCAACAGCATAGCTCGCTGTGGGTCCATAATAAAATGTCCAGGAATAGGTTGGTCTGTCGACATTACAATCACTCCTTGTTCCTTGAATGCTCAATTATACTATGTATGAAAATAAATAAAATTTAAATATACTTATACAATCGTTTTTTCAAGGTTTTTGAAATTTCCACATATGCATTCCCCTTGCACATAGAAATAGATTCTATTAAGTCATATGCTTCCGGATTGAGATGATTCCTAATGCTTCATCCGTTAAAACATCCTTTAAATAAAAATTGTTCTTTATTTTTAATAAACTGAAAAAAGCATGGCGTCCTTTTGCCATACTTTTTTCAAAACAAATCGATATTTCTGTTCAATTTACACCCCTATTTATTATGTACAATCAAACCATTTGGTCTAAAACGACTCATCATGATTTCGTTAACAAAATGCCCATGAGCCTTCAAATTCCCAACCTTTACACCCTCTTCGATAAATCCAAATTTTTCATATAATACTTTGGCTCTAGGATTCGTTTCTAATACACCCAGTTCCACTCGTTCTAACATTAGCCAATTATCAGCTAAATCAAGCATTTTTGTAAGAAGTGATTTTCCAATTCCTTTATTGTGATATTCACTATCTACTCCGATGAATAAATCACCCGAGTGAGATCTTCGCCCTGGACTTTGGGTTAAACCGACAAATCCAACAACTTCTCCATCATATTCTGCTACAAATTCAAATTGATTCTGTGCTAAATTTCGAATTCTATTCTCCATTGCATCTACACGCATACTAGGTAAGAAAACCATATAAGGTAAAACATCATCTTGTATGCATATACGATGAATTGCTCTAGCATCTTGTATTTCTACTGCTCTAACGTTAATCTCCATCTTTCTCCCCTCCATTCAAATATTCATATTCTAATATCCCATATTAAAATCCTGCCAACCCTTATTTCTTTGTGTTATTTTTATATAATTATTTCGATATAACATTCACTTTTTGAACATCATCTCTTATATTCCCCTCTCGTTCAAAATGAAAAAATCACTTAGAATATGCTAAGTGATTTTTTATTTAATTTTTCACCCTATTATACAACTCAAGCAGTTCTTCTACTGAAATACCATTTATTTTCATACCGGTAATATCACAATTTTCTATTTCAATATTTTTCAGATTACTACTACGTATTGTAGTACTTTCCAAATCACATCTATCAAATGAAATAGGATATTTATCCTCTCCAAGGCTTGTATCTCTAAATTGAACTCCACCTAAAGTCACAAAATTAAATTTACTGCCAGAAATATTTAAATCTGCATATGAGGAATTTCTAAAATTTATATTTCTAAACTTTGATTGACTTACATTACAATTACTCATATTCATATGCATTATATTACTACCAACAAATGCACTATTTTTTAAATTTACTTGATAATATTCTGTATTAACCAAATTACAGTTTTCGTATTGACCATTTTTCATATCTTTATTTTTAATTAGGTTCTCTCCAACTGCATCTACATTTTTTCTTTTTACATAGCAATACTCATCTTCAGATTTAAAAATTATTTCATAGCCCATTTTTTTATAAAAATGATGATTATTAATTTGTCTACTAGATGTTTCAAGATCCCAAATCCTTATGTTCGGAAATTTTTCTTCTATTAACTTAATAACCCGCGATCCAATTCCTTTTCCTTGAAGAAAAGGCTCTACAAAAATACGATCGATTCTTCCGTACGATTTACCAGAGATCGTAACTATAATTCCCCCGATTACTTTTTCATCCATTATCACTTTGTAAGTATCCAATTCTTCAATTGAATATTTCATCATTTCAACTGAAGAATATCCTGGCGGTTGAATGTTATAATCAATTACATCACCTTGGCCGTATAACCATCGCTTTGCTTCTTCATCAAATGTTCTTTTCATTATTTCTGTTAACTTTTCAGCATCTAAAATTGTAGCTTTTTCTATAGATATTATTGTCATTTTTGTTTTCCCCTTCATTGTTATAAACCGATAACTTTTGTGAACGATATAGTTATTAATTTACTTTTGTCTTTAATATTTTTCCCATTATTACATATGGGGCATCACTTTTACTTGGGTGAAATGGCTCTAATACATCCACCCAATCCAATCTTTTATATAAAGAACGCGCTTTTTCATTGTTTATTTGTGTTGTTAAAATACTCGTTCTATTTGAAATCCCTTCTAATAATTCATTATGTAATTTCATTCCAAGACCTTCATTTCGATATTGTGGGTGAACTGCTAACTCTACAAATTCAAAACAATCTTGTAACCATTCGTCTGCTTGTTCTAGATTTAACGCTTCTCTCATTAATTGATTATAGTACTGCCCTTCTAATGAGAGATAACCATAAGTAAAACCAACTACCTCATTTTCATCATTTATTGCTACTATACCTTTAAAATCTGTATATTCTATATGTCTTTTCATTCTCTCAATCATTTCAGTAAAATTTGTTTTCTCAAATGCTTTACAATACAATTTTGCCATATTATTAATTAGGATTTCATCTTTTTCAATACGTATGAATTTCACTTTACCTTCCCCCTATTAAAACATTTGAACCCTTAAATAATTATAAAATAAAGAAATTTAAAATTAATCACTCTTTTTACTATTAAACTACAAATCAACCTATATTTTCCACTGTTACTTAGTATGAATGAATAAAAAAGAAGAGAACATGTAATATACATATGTTCTCTTCTTTTTATTTTAACGCTTATTCATTTTCAATTTTATATAATTAATAATTAGATATTACTTAAGCCACTCGTTACAAGTATTAGCTAGCTCCTGTAAATCCTCTATAAATCGACTCGCATGATATCCATCACAAACCGCATGATGTACTTGCAATGAAACAGGTAGCATAACCCTGCTTCCATCATTGAAATATTTCCCACAAGTAATAATTGGTAATAAAAAATCACCATCATTATTAATATTTAAATTAAATCCTGTAAAACTAGTCCAAGGTATACCAGAAATCGGAAAAATATTTGGCGGAATATTTTCTTTCGTGAAGAAACCATGAACATTAGCATAACATCTCATATCCTCTTCATAGTTTTTATAGAAAATGTGGAAATCGCTAGAATAATCCGTCCATATACTTGAAAAAGATTTATCATCTTTATGAAAGATTGTATAACTAGGTATCATTTCCTCCCAATACCCTAAAACTCCTTCATCATTAAAACATGTTCGAAATTCTGTATGTTTATTTATCACTCTAGAAATTACATAAATAAAAGTCGGATAAAATTTAATTTCCTTTTGATGTATTTCCTCTAGCATCATCGTAATATCAACATTCGCTGTCATACTAAACGAACACTTTAATTTTAAATAATGTTCAAAATACTGCTCTCTATTCCAATTTTCTCTGTCAATTACATGAAACTTCATTTTAATAGCCTCCTAAAATTTTATTTTTATTTTAGAAGGCTAACTTTCTTGTTTTCACCACACTTGTTCACTCCTTACAGTTTAAATTTAATACTAAGCTTTTTATTTAACTATATAACACCTGCAGAAATTCGTTCACATATTTCTGGAAATCCATCCACATACTATTAATAAATCAAATGACGTTTGGAGGATTCAAACATGAATGACAAAAATGTAAATAAAAAAGAAAATGTTATCGAAAACACTACATCTATTCAAAATAATAATACTGCAAATCTTAATATCGAAGAACAAGCAATGAACGGCTTATATGGAATGCCAGAAACAACCATTGAAGATGCTGATCACGTTGTAACTGATGATTTGACTTCAAAAAATTAATGAACTACATAGAAAAGAGCCAAGGAAAATATCCTTGGCTCTTCTCTATTATATATCCAATTTTTTTACTTCTTCTCTCTTTTTAGAAAGTTTCCCTGGCCAAAAAGCAAAGCGTCCTAAAACGACTGTAATCGCAGGTACAAGCAGTGGTCTTACAATAAATGTATCTAGCAATACACCGATTGCTGTCACAATACCGAATTGAACTAAAACTTGAATTGGCAATGTACCTAATACTGCAAATGTTCCTGCTAAAATTAAACCTGCGGATGTAATTACACTACCTGTTTGTATAACACCATTTTTAACTGATTCTAAATGATTTTGTTTCTTTTTATTCTTCCATATTTCTGAAACCATAAAGATATTATAATCTTCCCCTAAGGCAACTAAAAATACGAATGCATATAACGGTATCGCACCTTGTATCGCGGGAGCTCCCATACCGAAATGCAGTAAAATCCAGCCTGCTCCTAATGCAGAGAAGAAAGATAAAACGACAGTTACAATTAAGTAAATCATCGCAACGATTGAACGTAAATACACGAGTAAAAGTAAAGCGATGATACTAATCATAACCGGAATAATAACCGCTTCATCCCGTTCAGTAATTTGCTTTGTATCATATAAGGAAGCTGTTTCTCCGCCAATCCATAAATGATTCTCAGCTTGACTAATTCCTTCATCTTTTAATACCTTTTCTACACTATTTTTCAATTTAGGGATTTGATCTAATGCTTCAATTGAGTATGGGTTTTCCACTAAAGAAACTTCATACATTTGCAATTGATTATTTTCTTTTCCCTTCATTGGCTCTTTCACTTTATTAACAAAAGATAATTTCTCTATTTCTTGTTTAATAGGTAAATCTTTTCCCTTTGAATCAACTACAATCTTTACTGGCGCTAATTCTCCAGCTGAAAAATGATCCGTAATTAATGTAAATCCTTCGCGTGATGGCATATCTTTCGGGAATGATTCTAATAAGTCGTACGTGTATTGAATACGCGGTACAAATGAAGCAAAGCCTCCTAATAAAAATACGGTTAGCATAATAATTGTCCACGGTTTACGTACAACAATATCCCCAAGTTTTTTACTAAAGAACCCTTTAGTATTTTTTACTTTTACTACTTTCTTTTTCTTTCTTGCAAACTCTTCATTCATTTCAGCTGTTCTCGGTATGAACGGGAAAAATGCAACTCTACCGAAAATTAATAATAATGCTGGAAGAATCGTTAAAGCAGCGATTCCCATAATGAAAACAGCCACACTAAATGGAACTGCGAATCGATGAAAAGCTCCATAATGAGCAAGTAATAACGTTCCTAACCCTAATACTACAGTAAGTGCACTCATTATAATTGCTCCACCTGATGCTTTTATCGCAAGTTGCAATGCTTTATACTTACTTTCTTCTTCTAGCAAGTACTCTTTATATCTTGAAATAAGAAATAAACAATAGTCCGTTCCTGCTCCAAACAGTAAGACAGTCATAATCGATATAGCCTGTGCATCTACTTTAATCCATCCATTGTCTGCTAAAAAGCCCAGTGTCGGACTGATAATTCCGTATGCAAAACCAACAACGAGTAAAGGTAAAATTGCTAAAATTGGTGAACGGTACAGTAAAATTAATAAAACCAATACTAGTAGTACAGTAGCAACTAATAATTTCACATCAGCTTGACTAAATAAACTTACCGCATCCGTTTGAATACCTACAGGTCCAGATAATCGAACATGTAAACCAGAGTCGGTAATTTTTTGTTTGAACGGATCTTCATCCACTTTACTATTCACTATTTTTCGTAACTCTTCTAAATTACCTTTTAATATATCCGTTCCAGCAGATTTATTAAAAAATATTGGTGTGACAAATGATGTACCATCTTTTGATCCACTTTTTGATAATACTTGCTCTGGAATTGTATCAAATGGTGGTAACAATGATTGTTCTTTTAAAGGGTCCGTTTTTAACTCTTTATAAACGTCCTGTATTAATTTGTAGTCTTTTGACTCTAATCCACCATCCCGATGCCATACAACTAACAACGGGTTTCCTGCATTATTAGGAAATTCTTTTTTCATAAGTGCTTCAGCTTGCTGTGACATAGCTGTTTCAGGTAAATTTTTCGGATTCGATTCTTTCGTACTGTTTACTTGTGGTAACGTAAATGAAAGTACTAATGTAATAAGAATCCATACCGATAAAGTTATCCATTGCGTATTCTTCCCTGCTACAAGCCTCCCTAACATATGTAACGGGTGCTTTTTCATAAAACCCCACCTTCCTTTTTTCCTCCAATATTAATTATATATACTGGTCGGTTAATTAATCAAGAATGATTAAAAAATTATGTTATAATTATCTCAATAATAAATGTCAGGAGCGAATGTATTTGGATCAAAAACAACGTCCTCTCGGAAGGCCTCGTCAAAATAAAAATACAAAGTCTACAAAAGAAATCATTTTAGAAGTTGCAACTAGGTTATTTCTCACTCAAAATTATCAAGTTGTTTCAATGGATGAGGTCGCGAAAGAATGTGGAGTTACAAAAGCAACTGTCTACTATTACTACTCAACAAAAGCTGATCTATTTACCGCTACTATGATTCAAATGATGGTGCGCATAAGAGAAAATATGGATCAAATACTCTCTACGAATAAAACTTTGGAAGAAAGATTATTGAACTTTGCTACAGTATACTTACACGCAACGATGGATATTGATATGAATAATTTTATGAAAGATGCAAAACTTTCTTTATCTGAAGAGCAATTAAAAGAATTAAAAAATGCCGAGGATAACATGTATGAAGTGTTGGAAAAAGCGCTAGATAACGCAATTCTCCTTGGAGAAATTCCTAAAGGAAATCCTAAATTTGCTGCCCATGCTTTCGTCGCTTTATTATCAATCGGGAATTTTAAAGATGAGAATCACAATCCTACTCTTGCAAATATAGATGAATTAGCAAAAGAAATCGTTTCGTTTTATTGGAATGGATTAAGTCATCAAAATTAAATTGATTATATTTAATAAAGAGCACATTTGAAATTCCTTCAAACATGCTCTTTATTAATTTAAGGGTTTTATTTATATACTAGCAATTAAATTATACTTTAGCACTGATTAACAAAAAATTCTTATCTATAGCTCTTGAATTTGTGCATTTATATTCCCCTTACTTAATCCACCATGGTAACAAACTACAGAATCAATTTCTAGATTTAAATACTTCTTCAAAGAATTTTGCGCTTCTTTTATATCCAAAGTAGTTGGGGCATGAATTCCCCCTAAAATTCCGTTTACGCTATACATTGAATCCCCAGCGATAAGAGTTTTACTTTTTCTCAAATATAAACTAATATGACCAGGAGTGTGCCCTGGGGTATGAATAATAAGAATACCACCGCAATATGGAAGTTCTTGGCCGTCAACCAAAGTATCATCCACTTTTCCTTTCGGAGGATTCTGTACTTGTGCATCCTTCAACAAAGGTAACTCCCCCTCGATATACGGCTTATCTAGATCGTGAGCATAGACTTTTATATTACTTCCACAGTTTTGTAATAGTTCAGGAAGACTACCTATATGATCTATATCTTGATGCGTCAAAATCACGGCTTTTAGTTTATCAAACGATACTCCAACCTTCCCCATCTCTATTCGTATATCTTCAATTTGTCCAGGAAATCCAGTATCTATTAAAACTGCCATTTCATCATCCCATAAAAGAATTGGGTGAATAATATACTCTTGAAATTCAAGATGTAACATCTCTACCCCTTTAGCAATCTCCATAACATTATTCTCCTTTATAACGAAATTTTTGAAATCTAAAAATTGGCCTGATAAACAAGTAATTCTAAATTACAAAGCCCCGCTATCGTTTAATATGTTTCGTCATACCAATCGAAAATTCCTCAAATCCAATTGATTCATAGTAAGATTTTAAATCTTCAACACACATAAGTTGTGGAATAACTCGTTTTTGTTCACAGTGCCGGATTAATCGTTCCACTATTTCCTTTCCAACGCCCATGGACTGATACTCTGGCATTACACATACACCGCAAATAATGCCCGTTATTACACCATCTGATATTACTCGTCCCATCCCAATTAATTGTTGCTCTTTAAAAGCATATATCACATACCAACTTTGTTTACACATTTGCTCTAACTCATTAACCGATAAGTTAAGAGAATTCCATCCTAAAGATTCATACATAGTTAATAATTCATTGAAATCTTTAGGGGGTTCAATTGTGTACTTTAAAATAGTTTTCATGTAAATACTCCCTATCATCCTTTTTGTTTTTATTCCAAAAAAATTTTGACCATCGTCAAACTGACTCGAACAATACTTCAATAAGAAAAAAGGAAACTCCTTCTCTTTAAAAACATAAGGAACTTAATAAGATTGGTACCATATATATTTCTCTATTTAATATTTGTTTAGTATATCAACTAATGGTGAGTATAAAATATATACATTTCAACCATCACCAAATACTGAATCTAAATTACAATTATAAGAAAAAGAAGGTATCTCATCTTTGTGAAATACCTTCTTTTATATCAATCTATCATTATATTATCAGCCGAAAATCATACAGCTACATACGATAAGAACAAACAAAACTAATAAACTATTTGAGAAATAACCCATAGAATACTACCCCTTTATTTCATTATGTAAAAGATTTTACCATAAAATTATTAATAGTATAATGACTGAAAAAGACATTGGCTTCATTAGTTTTTTATGTATAAAGTAATATTTTATAATTTTTCCATTCTCCTCTCATAAAAATACTTTAACTTTTCCTCTACTGTATTTCTCACGACTTAAATAACATCGTATTAGTAAATAAATAATTACTAATATCAATGTAATTATTTGATTTTAAGTGAAAATAGCAATAAAATAATTACTAAATTGATAAAGGACACGAAAAATAATGACTAATAAAGAATTAACAAACGAATACATGAATTTATTATTAAATATGTCAGGTACTTTCAAATTATTATCAGAGAAATCTACTGAATTTACACATTTAGAGCAACACATAATTGAGTATATTGCCCAGCAAAAAGTCGCTGTAAATTTAAAAATGATTGCTAGTTATTTAAACATACCTAAACAACAATTAAGTTTAACCGTTCGTAATTTAGAGCAAAACGGATACATTGTAAAAAAGCAAGATACAGTAGATAAACGAGCTGTTTTAATTTCCCTAACAGATAAAGCTGAAAAAGTACATTATGAAAGATGGAAACAAATTTATAATAATTTCACTAGTAATCTTGAAAAACTCAGTGAAGAAGATCAACGTGATTTAACTTACGGACTGTATAAAACAAATAAAATGTTATCAAAAATGCTAAATAACGACTAATCATATAAAAATTTTTTTATTATTAAACGGAGGATGTTTCATGGTTAAAGAAATAGATTTACAATCAGTTCAAGGTACTATGCTTATCCCACTATGGGGACGAGCATATGGTAGTGAGCAAAACAAGGATATTTTAGATGATACGGAAGCTATTCGGATTATTAAAGAATGCGACTTTGATTTCTCTAAAATAGCAGATACATTTGGCGAATATGGATGTATCACTTACATTACCCGTGCAAGAAAAATAGACGATACTATTAAACAATTTATTAGAAAACATCCGAATGCTACTATAGTAAATATCGGTTCTGGACTAGACACTACTTTTTCAAGAATTGATAACGGTACTATACAGTGGTATAACCTTGATTTGCCTGATGCGATCGCTTTCCGCAAAACATTAATTGAAGATACACCACGAAATATAAGCATTGCCAAATCATTTTTTGACACTTCTTGGTTCAACGATATAAAATATGATCCAAAAGACGGTATTCTTTTTATATCAGCAGGTGTGTTTTATTACTTTAAAGAAGAAGAACTGAAGGAGATATTTGTCGCTATGGCAAAACGTTTTCCTGGAGGAGAGTTATATTTTGATGCCGAATCAAAGTTCGCACTGACACTTTCGAATGCTACTGTAAAAAAATCTGGTAATAACGGCGCTATGATGTATTTTTACGTAAATAATCCAAAGACAATAGAAAAGTGGTCTTCTAACATAAAAATATTAAGCTGCTCCCCTTTCTTTAAACATATACCTACAAATAAAGATTGGGATGGAAGTACACGAATTATGATGCGGATTGTAAATTTAATAAAGATGTTGAAGTTCGTTCATATACGGTTTGAAAAATGATAAATCTATAGCTTATATATTAATCATATATAAAAGAAGACCTCGATTTTATTAAATTCATATAATAATCTATAGGATAGTTAGTCCATTATGAGGGCTAACTATCCTTTTTTATTTACATAATGAATGAAATAAGTAAACAATAAATATTTAGTTTAATCAGTATAATAAAGATATATAACTTGAAACGTTCGATTGGTTTTTTGGGAGGGCATAGCCTCGGTGCGAAGGCAACACTCCGCTTTCGAGGACATGCTTCAGTTATAGTTTGTCACTATTTGAATTATAAATCAGTTATTTTATCTTTATCTGGATTCTTGCCCAAACTAATGACCTCTTCTCCTTTTCAATAGTTTCGAGTTAGGTCCGGGATTTCTAAAGGTCGCGTACGTTCCAAACAATCTCACCGCGCTCGTCCCACGTACTGTGATGCCTCTTAAATCCTATCTTTTCTAACACCCGGAAGGACGCAACATTCCAAGCGCCTACAGTCGACCAAAGTCTGTGGCGCCCCGTAGCAATCGCAGCGTCCAGCACAACAGACGCTGCCTCAGTCGCATAGCCTTTGCCATGAGCACTGCGGAACAACTCGTATGCGATCTCCGGCTCTTCCAGTGTGGAACGACCGATAATCAAGCCACAGTATCCGATGAAATCACCTTCGTCTCGTCGGCGAATAGTGAGAAGGGAAATGCCATTTTCGCCTGCTCTCTTACGCATCTCTATAAGCATGCTACGAACGGCGTCAAGGGTTGGCATATCCACACCACGTTCGCCAATTAATTTTCTCATCCAGACTGAATCGGATTCCTCCCACATACTCAGATCAAGTCGTTCAGTTTTCAGCTGGAACTCCATAGCTTTAAATAAAGCTGTCATAGTGGAAACCTCCTAGTTATGTCACTGCACTCATAATAGCTTCGCATCTCATCACCACATCAGGTTGGAAACCCGGCTATTTTCCAACTCTCGCGAGAATTTATAGCAACAGTGTACAAAAAATTAGTGTTATTTTATGCATAGGTAATTACCCTACAAAATAGACCTTTTTATCAAACTTCTTTCAAAACTAACTATAATATAAAGGCAAAAACATATTATACATATCAAATAGGTCCTTGCCTTTACTTTTATTGACTTCAACAACTATAGCCTAAATATAATTCGGACGAGGTCTTTTTTATTTATCTTTCAACTAAGCTAATTGCTAACTCACGTTTGTATCGAATAGATGTGAAACCTTCGCCTACAGGTAGCCCATAAGCTGGTCTTTCATCTTGGTATTTAAATCCAACTGCTTCATAAAATGGAATTCCCATATCATTATCTTTTGCAACTGAAACCCATTGTTCTTTTGCACCTCGTTCAATTTGATCATTTGCAATTATAGAAAGTAATTCTGTACCAATGCCTTCTCTTTTTCTATTTGGATTTAAATATATTACAAATAACTCTGCTGTCTCTTTGCCAGTGAAACCACCTCCACCAGCACCGAGTATTTCTCCATGATCACTTGCAACAAACCAACCATTCCACTCTTGGCTAATATTTAATATTTCACTTCTCACTCTTTCTTCATTGTAAAACTCCTTGATCGTACTTTCTATGTATTGCTGGGGCAACAAACCTGGATATGTATTTCTATAACCGTCTGAACACACTTTAATAATCCCCTGTATATCTTCCACTCTTGCTTTTCTATATTCAATCATATTGCATCCTCCCCAATTATAAATAAACAATTCATTCATTATATAATTCAATATTCAAACAATTAATCCTATCCGTGTTTTTATACTATATTTCTAAAAACCCTATAATCGTTTCACATACATTATCTGTTTCTTCGATATCTGGAAAATGTGCACTATTTTCATATATAACAAGATCAGATATATCTAAATATCGTTCACCATCTTTTAACATATAATTAATCACTTTGCGTCTCTCCCTTATGTATAATGCCCTTACTATTAGACTTTCATTTTTAACTAACTACTAAATGTATTTTATCCCACCACAAATCGAGATCACATTCACTTATATTTTTTCTTTACATACTTAACTCTCTCCTTTAAATTGATATTAATTTTTTTACAGGTGAATAATCGCTACATTTCCCCATATAAATTCCAAACAAATATTACAACAAAAGCTGCACCCTTATACAAAAAAGGTACAGCTTTTTAACAACATACACTAAGAGGTTTATTATCCTAACTAAATCACTTTCACATAACTTCAATAATACATTTGTTAACATGCATTTCAAATTCTTTCGATACATTTAATCCATATTATTGTTTAATTTTTATAATCAAATAAAACAAATTTAACTACAGTACATTAACAGCTTTATTCTTCAAAACAAACTTTCCAAATAAGAAACGTACAAGAGGTCCCATTATTATTAATTGGAGTGGGTACGCCATAATAAAATTTTTAATAAAGACCGAGAAATAAATTGAAATGAATGAGTCACCATGTAACCCATTATGTAAATACATCATAGCCATTCCGTAAAATGACATAAAGAATACCATTCCGATTACCATTGTTGTTGCCATCGCAATAATCATGTTTACTTTTTTTGATTTATCAAATGGTAATGCAAATACAATCTTTTTCGTACACGGTCCAACGATACATATTTCAATTAATAGCGCAATAATAAATCCAATTATTAGTTCTAATGCGATCTCCTTAATATGAATTGGCCCTCCTGCTCCATTCATTAATAAATTGTAAAACGTCATAACTATAACCATCCCAAGGCACATCATCATACCAAATTGGAGGTTTTCCTTTCTTGTTGTTGGCAATTTTCATCATCCCTTCTCTTTGAGTCTTTGTCATTATATCGATATTGGAAACTCCTTCGTAAGTGAACATTTTGTGAACATTTTTAAAGCGTTTACGTGCATTTCTTCCACTCTTCACTCCAATCCTCCCACTCTATAACTTTTTACTTACAAAGGTTTTATATATTTTGATGTTGAATTATTAAATTTAATATTGAATTATATGATAATTACTACTAGGAGGATAACCATGAATAAAGCAGAACTTTACGCATATCACATCGTTACAAGGAAAATAATGAGTATTGGACAAATCATTCACTTTGACAAAAATCAAACTAATACCCTCTATCACTTCTTTTTTGAAAGAGAACAATTAAATTCTAATGATGAAGACTCCATTCAAATTTTAAAAAGGCATTATATCAATGAAGAATTACATATAAATAATGAAAATGCTAAAGTAGTTCTGAATTATATAGATCAAACAATTAGAGCAGTTAGAGAAACGATTGTGGAAATGGTTAGGCTGCAAGAATTTCCTGAATACCCGTCAAGGTTGTCTTGCTTATATGCTGCCAAAAGCTATGAAGATGCTTTGAAATGGAAAGCTTTATTTGATTCTTATAATCGAGATGTTTTACAGATTGTTAAACTACGAGTGATCGGTAGTTCTTTTGAAGGTGACGGAAATCTTTTACCGAAAGAAGATGGTATTCCTTTCGCTCAAAAAATGGAACAAGCTAGAGAGTATTGGAAAGGAAACGTTAGAAATGAACTTCCTGAGTTACTGATTAATGGGAGAATTGAAGTGGTGGAAATTATTGATGATTTTTCATCAATTAAAATTTAATTCCTGGTTAAATATTAAAGAATGGAGATTAAAATGATGAAAAAAGTGTACTTCAATCATGATGGTGGTGTAGATGATTTAATATCACTATTTTTACTACTCCAGATGGAAAATGTAGAACTTACAGGTGTTTCAGTTATTCCTGCAGATTGTTATTTAGAGCCAGCAATGTCTGCCAGTCGTAAAATTATAGATCGCTTCGGCAAAAATAATATTGAGGTAGCAGCGTCCAACTCTCGTGGAAAAAACCCATTTCCAAAAGAATGGCGGATGCATGCATTTTATGTAGATGCTTTACCAATTTTAAATGAGTTTGGGAAAGTTGTTACACCTGCATCAAAAAAACCTGCACATCATCATATAATAGAGACTCTTCTACAAACTGATGGAAAAACAACTTTATTATTTACAGGGCCCCTGACTGACCTTGCTCGTGCACTATATGAATCTCCAATAATCGAAGATAAAATTGAACGTCTCGTTTGGATGGGCGGTACATTTCGTACTGCAGGCAATGTACATGAGCCAGAACATGACGGAACAGCCGAGTGGAATTCATTTTGGGATCCCGAAGCAGTAGCTCGTGTTTGGAATGCTAATATAATCATTGATTTAGTAACTCTAGAAAGTACAAACCAGGTTCCGCTAACTATAGACATACGTGAACAGTGGGCAAAAGAGCGTAAGTATATTGGTGTTGATTTCCTTGGTCAATGCTATGCAATGGTTCCCCCTCTCGTTCACTTCTCAACGAACTCTACTTACTATTTGTGGGATGTATTAACCGCTGCCTTTGCTGGGAAAGCTGATCTTGCAAAGGTACAAGCGATTAAAAGTATTGTTCATACATACGGACCTAGTCAAGGACGTACAGTGGCAACTGATGATGGGCGACCTGTAAATGTCGTTTATGATGTAAAACGTGATGTATTTTTCAACTATATAACTGAATTAGCAAAGAAAGCTTCTACTTGAAATTCTATCTATACGAAAAATAAATAAAGTCGTATAACTTCAGATGATGAGCCTGCAAAAAAATTCAAATTGGTTGCGACTTAATATTTACTTATTAAAAGGAGTATTGAATTAACTTTCAATACTCTTTTTGTGCAATTATATTATATTTGATCAAAATAAGCGTTAATTTGATTAGAGTTGTATTTTACAGCTTAACCATTTCATAACCATTTACAAAGTACGTTATTGTTTCTAGCTCATCTTCATTTAATTCTCTATCTAGTTCTTGTTTATATGCTGCCTTTATCTTCTCTTCATCGCCTTTATGAGTTTCCGTATAAGTTCCTACTGTTTTTAATAAACGAATCTCTCGCAAAAATTCATTTCGATCTATAGCTTCCCCATGTGAAAGAATATAGGTCTCGGCATCAAATTTCTCTAACTCTTGTATCAGTTTAAACGTTCGTTTCGTCGTATAGTTCCACTTAGAAGAAAAAATATCTGCATAAATACAATCTCCTAAAAATAAAATCTTTTCTTCTTTAATATAAATGACAACAGAGTCATGTGAATGGTCTCCGCCCACATGCTCTAACACACATGTCACATCACCAAGGTCTAATTCAAGTTGTTTCTGAAAGGTTAAGGACGGCGGAAGAATTTGAATATTTCTTGGTTTTTCACTGAACTCTTTTTTTATACAGTCCGCACAAAATTCAATTTCTGTACCCTCTTTCACTCGTGCGTCCAATGCCTCATCCGACCACTCATAAGAAACAAGTGTGTTCATCTCTTTTTTTGTTTCAAAATGTGCGATAGACAATGCATTTTGTAATACAGGCAATCCAAAAATATGATCCCAGTGCCAATGCGTTAATGCTACAAAATCAGGATTTGAGATATTTTGCTCTTTTAGCATTTCTAAAAACAATTGTGTATGTGCTTCTGAATTACCTGCATCTATCATCAAAGTCTTTTCTTTTCCAACTACCATTCCTAAGATAGGTCTATCAGTCTCGGAAACAGGTGTCATATACCAAAATGCGTTTCCTATTTTTTTAATTTGCTGCATAACTATTGCCTCCATTTTATGACTGTGTAAAAATTTCCAGCCGAGAATTTCCTTTATTTTGATTACTAGTAAATAACAATGTCAGAAATGAAATCATTCTACATTTTTTATTATCTAGTGAAATACAAATACTAATTTTAACAAGGGAATCCTTTCTCAACATTTGTTACTTTTAATCTATTTTACGCTACGAATTTACATTTAAATTATATTACAATTTGTATAAATGAGATACATTTTACAATATCGAAGGGGTGTTGAACCTGGAATGCAAAGGAAACAATCATTCCCTATTTCGGTAATGTGTTAACAGGTAAAGAGTTGATCAATCAATGAATTTAATGAGGATGGCTACCATGTTATCAGCTGAATAAAAAGCAGCAACTATACAGTTGCTGCTTCCAACATTTCTTTTTGTATTTCAACACGTTTGATTTGGTGAGGGTCTTTAGAAAGAATTTTAAATGCATATCCTTCGCTATTCACTGTTTGCCCTTCCTGGATATCATAATTCTGCATCAGAATCCAACCACCAATCGTGTCAACATCACTATCATTCATATGTAATCCTAGTAAATCATTTAATTCGCTAATTAATACCTTACCTTCTACGACAACATGTCCTTCATTCATTTGCTGAATGGGCGGACGCTCATCTTCATCGTATTCATCACGTATTTCTCCTACAATCTCTTCCAGTATATCCTCAATGGTTACAATACCAGCAGTACCGCCGTATTCATCATATAAGACAGCCAACGGAATACGTTTCTTTTGCATTTGTAGTAAAAGATTATGTATTGGTATGGTCTCAATTACTTCAATTACTGGACGCGTATACGATTGAATAGAACTGAATTCTTTTGTTTCCTTATTCATATAACGAATAAAGAAGTCTTTCACATTCACCATGCCAATGATTTCATCTTTATCTTCCCCAAATACTGGGTAACGTGTATACTTTTCATCACGGATTATTTTCATATGGTCTGCTAAAGAATTATCTACATGTAGCCCTATAATTTCTGTACGAGGGACCATGATTTCTTTCGCAATACGATTATCAAATTCAAAAATATTATTTACATATTTGTATTCAGCTTGATTAATTTCTCCACGTTCATAACTTTCAGAAAGAATCAATCGTAATTCTTCTTCTGTATGTGCTACATCATGCTCTGATGCAGGTTTTAAGCCGTACATTCCTGTTATCATCCTTGCAGAGCCATTTAACAAGCGAATAAACGGATACATGATTTTGTAGAACCAGATAAGCGGAGCCGAAAATAATAAAGTAACCTTCTCAGCCTTTTGAATCGCGAATGTTTTTGGTGCTAATTCACCAACTACAACATGTAAGTACGTCATAATAGTAAAAGCAATTCCTAAAGATAATACACCTGCAATGGAAGGATTGATGTTCCACTTATCAAATAAAGGATGTAAAAGTCTCTCAATCGTTGGTTCACCTAGTGCCCCGAGTCCCATTGCTGTAACTGTAATCCCTAATTGACAAGCTGACAAATACTCATCCAAGTTTGATGTCACTTTCTTAGCTGCTAGCGCACCCTTCTTTCCTTCTAATACAAATTGATCAATCTTTGATCCTCTTACTTTTACAATAGCAAACTCAATTGCCACGAAAAATGCAGTACATGCGATTAAAACCGCTACCATTATTAAATTAAATATGTCCAACTAATTCCCTTAGCTTTCTTGAAACTAAAGGATTCACCTCCTGATATATTTTCTCTTTCCATACCTATAATTTCATACACATTAACATGAGATTGTATACAATCTACATTCTCAAAATGATGAGGGGTACTCTGAGAAAATCGAGGTCATTTAGCCACCTATCCGAGTCAACATCTGAGTCCAATACATTTCCACCGCCTTGATTAAATTATCTATATGTTAGCATGAGAAATAAATCCCAGTCAACGTTAACATTTGAAATACCCTGAAAATTAAACAAAGAACTTCTCTCCCCTGTTTCCTTAGATTTCTTAATGTGTGCACCAAACACTATACCATACCCTCCGCTTCCACTAACTATATTATTTTTTGTTCATTATTTACATTCCTTCTCACAGTAAAAAGTAAAGCGCAGTAATTTTTATCAGACTTTTCGAAAACACTTTGACACACATATTAGCCAATGCTAATATGAATGAAGAATAAACATATTAGTAATGACTAATACGATTGGAGTGAATACGATTGTGCAACTCAAATGACTTAGATATAAAAGCCAAATTTATTCGAGGCTTTGCTGATAAAACAAGACTTCAGATTCTTCAATGTATGTTGGATGGTGAAAAAACGGTATCCGAAATTGTAGAAATCACTAAAGGAAATCAGTCAAATATCTCACAACACCTAAACTGTTTAAAGGGCTGCGGCATTATCCTAGGTAGACAAGAAGGAAAATATGTCTACTATTCCTTACGCAGTACACAAATTGAACAGTTACTTACAATGTTCGATGTTGTCTTTCATGAGGTACAAAATGAAGTAGCATCATGTGACAAAAACGATGGTTGTTTATCTCAAAAAGGAGAGAACTGACATGACAGATAAAAAGATGAGCGGAAAACAAGCGAATTGCTGTCAAGATTCTTCCATAGCACCCACAAAAGAAGAATTAACAACGGAAACTTCATCGTGTTGCTCTTCAAGAAAAGAGATTCCTATTGTTCCAGTTGCTAAAAACACTTCTTGTTGTAATGGTGAAACTAAAACTGAAAACGAAGAAACTACAGATGAAGCAGCATCGTGTTGTTCTTCAAAAAAAGAGATTCCAATTATCCCTATTACTAAGGAAATCTCTTGCTGTAGTAGTAACAACAATTCTATTAAAACTGAAACCTGTTGTTCATCTGAATTAGACCTATCCAAAGAACCAGTGACATCAAAATCTTCTTGCTGTAGTGACCCATCACCTCTTCTTAATACTCAAAAAATATCAGGAGATGGCGTACAAACTTATCTTGTAGAAGGTATGGATTGTGGGGCATGTGCTTTAACAATCGAAAAGCATCTACACAACGTTTCTGGCGTGGAAGAAGTTCGAGTAAACTTCGCTACTGGAAAAATGCATATTCGTCATGACCGGAATGTGGATGACATTATAAAAGAAGTGTCTAACGCAGGATTTGAAGCGTCTCTAGCTGGAGCTCGTAGAGGGGCAACACCTGTTTCAAAATCAAAAAATACAACTTTGATTCTCTCAGGCGTATTTTTAGCTTTAGGATTTGGAGGAAGTTTTACAACCATATCGCCTCTTCTTATTACACTTCTCTATGCGGCGAGCATTGGTATTAGTGGTTATAAACCTGCTAAAAGTTCTTTTTATGCAATTAGAAGTAAATCACTCGATATGAACGTTCTCATGATATCGGCCGCTATTGGTGCTGCATTAATTGGTCAATGGCTAGAAGGCGCAACAGTTGTTTGGTTATTTGCATTAGGGGCAACGCTACAAAATAAATCAATTGAACGTACACGAGAATCTATTCGTGGATTAATTGATTTAGCACCATCAGAAGCTTGGATAAAAATTGGAACTGAACTTATAAAAAAATCCGTTGATGATATTGCATTAAATACAACGATTGTTGTAAAGCCAGGTGAAAAAATCCCATTAGACGGCACAGTTATAGGAGGCACTTCTACTGTAAACCAAGCGCCGATAACTGGTGAATCTATCCCAATTGATAAACAAATTGGCGATTCCGTATATGCAGGAACAATCAATGAAGAAGGTTCGCTTGAGATTACAGTAACTAAACTTGTTGAGGATACTACATTATCTCGAATTATTCATCTTGTAGAGGAAGCACAGGAAAATAAAGCACCGACAGAAGCATTTGTAGATCGTTTCGCAAAAATCTATACACCTATCGTTTTTGTATTAGCAATTGGTGTCATGATTATCCCACCCCTTCTTGGTATGGGCGAATGGATGGAATGGATTTATAAAGGTTTAGAACTTCTTGTTGTTGCGTGTCCTTGTGCTTTAGTTATCTCAACTCCTGTTGCTATTGTATCTGCAATTGGAAATGCAGCAAGAAACGGTGTACTCATTAAAGGTGGTACAGCTCTAGAAATTGCAGGTTCATTAAATGCTATTGCATTTGATAAAACAGGTACATTAACCGAAGGAAAACCAAAAGTAATGCATGTACGAAGCGTGGATTGTAATGAAGATGAGTTATTATCAATTGCAGCAACAATTGAAGAATACTCTAATCATCCAATTGCAAAAGCAATTACAGCATATGCGAAAGAGCATCAAACTTCTATCCAAAGTGGAACAGACTTCCGCGCCATTGTAGGAAAAGGTGCGCAAGTAACGATAGATGGCGAAACATACTATGCTGGAAATAAAGCATTATATGAAGATTTTGGAGTTTCGCTTCAAATGTGGAATGAACCAGTTCGAGAGATGCAAAAAATTGGTCAAACCGTGATACTTATTGGAACAAACAAAGTCATTTTAGGAATGATTTCAGTAGCAGATTCCATTCGTTCTACTACTTATGGAACAATTCAAGAATTAAAACAATCAGGTATTCGGGAAACTGTTATGTTAACAGGAGACAATGAAGGAACAGCTGAACACATTGCACAGAAAGCGAAAGTAGATCGCTATTTTGCTAACTTACTTCCAGAAAATAAGGTTCATTCTGTCAAACAACTTCAATCTGAAGGGAAAACAGTGGCTATGATTGGGGACGGCATAAATGATGCCCCTGCCCTCGCTACCGCAAACCTAGGGATTGCAATGGGCGGTGCAGGAACTGATACCGCAATGGAAACGGCAGATATTGTATTAATGGCAGACAATCTTGAAAAACTTCCATATACAATGAAACTAAGTCGGAAAGCATTGCACATCATAAAACAAAATATATGGTTCTCATTGATTATTAAATTTATCGCCCTTGCCTTTATCTTCCCAGGTTGGCTTACTCTTTGGATGGCTGTCCTAAGTGATACAGGCGCTGCACTTATTGTAATCCTTAACAGTATGCGTTTATTACGGAACAAATAATAAGATAAGGAGCTACTGAGTAGCTCCTTATCTTATATACAAATTGAATTAGGATGTAGAAATGTTATCATTTAATGGGCGTTTACAAAAATAAGCGTTACTGCGAGAACAGCTGAGTTACTATGAACCTATGCCAACACACTCTATCTTTTCCTCATCTTCTGATTTAAAGGTCATCCTCTTCTTGTTTTTCAAAATCACTCCATGTCCAATTGATCCAGTCATTGTATATCTGTAACAATTCAAACCCATTCGCTACAAGTAATCTTTCTAATTCTTGCGGATACGTATACCAAAGATCTATTGTTGTTTTCAGTTCCTCTACTAGCGTATCCTCCTCATAAAACCTTCTTGTTGTTATGTAGTGCTGTATTTGTTGAATTGAATCATAATTCATCTCAGTATATAAATCACATCTCCTTCCCTTTTCATCTGTAATAGTTGTCCAATATTCTTCTGTAGATGGTTGTATTAATTCTTCCTTTGACGGAAAACGTGTATCAAATATGAATATACCATTATCAGTTATTACATTATGAATCGATGCTAATAATTGATTTTGATGTGTATTAGTAAGAAAATGTTGGAATCCATGTCCTACCATAAATGCTAACGGGATTGTTTCTTCGACGCTCAATTGTAAGCAGTCTTGCTATAATCATTTCACATTCTTTAAACTCGCAGATTTACTCTTCGCTTCAGCAAGCATACCTTCATGTATATCTACACCAATCATATGATATCCTTCTTCGATAAAAGGAATAGTGACTCTCCCTGTTCCACATGCAATATCTAAAATCCATTCATTTTGTATATTAAGTTTCCTTGCCCAAGAAAGTAAAAATGGAAAATCTGACAAACTCTTATTTTCTACATCATACCGTTCCGGATTCTCATATTCAGATCAACTCCATTTTGTTTGCAATCTTATTCCCCATTTCGCATTACCTATTTAAATTCAATATATAGATTATAACGAATCGATAGACTTTTCTCTATAATCAAACATAATTACTTGGACTAATCTGCCTCCCCTATTAGTAAGCTAAAAACAAGGGTATAGAATCGGAGTGTGATAATATGGAACGATTATGGATTCCAATGATCGTTACGTTTTTTTCGTTCGGCGGGTTACTATTAGGCGGTGCTGTTGGATTTGCAACACGCCAACTAATTGAAGAAAAGATGCATCGCTTATACGCATTATGTGGTGGTATTTTACTTGGATTATTATCACTTGAAATTATTCCTGAAACATTTTCAAGCTATGAAATAATAGGTCCTTTACTTGGAATTGCTATAGGAGTATTAGTTATGAGCTTATTAGATAACTATTGTCATCATCCAATTATACATAAGAAAGATCAACAAGCATGGCAAACCTTCCTTTTTCTTTCTTTCGCCATATTCATTCATAATATGCCGAGTGGGTTTGCGTTAGGTGCAGCATTTATGAATCATAATGACTCTGCCATTCCTTTCTTACTTGCGATTGTTATTCACCATATTCCAGAAGGATTAGCTTTAATTATTCCATTTCTCTTTACAAAACATAAATATATTTCATTTTTATTAACAACTTTATTACTTTCTCTTATTCTCGGTACCGGTACTGTTTTTGGTATTTTAATGGAAGGAAAAGCTCTTCATCTACAAGGTCTCATTATGGGAAGTGCTATTGGTTCACTTGGCTATGTTACAATTCATGAAATGCTTTGGAAAGCAAAAAAACAGCTACCTTTCCTGCAGTTTCTATCGTGGTCTACTAGTGGCTTTTTACTAATAATAGTGTTCACTCTATTCGCTGGACATCATTAAAACAAAAAAGTAATATCATTTGTATATTTTTCCTTTTTCTCCAAAACATAATAGTATCTACCTATTATAAGGAGGAACGATTATGTTTGGGAAAACAGCCGGTGAAGCATTAGTGGATCTTTTAATTGACTGGGGTGTAGAACACATATATGGTATGCCTGGAGATTCCATCAATTCTATAATTGAAGCTTTAAGGAAAAAACAAGATAAAATTAAATTTATTCAAGTTCGCCATGAAGAAGCTGGTGCGTTAGCAGCGGCAGCATATGCGAAATTAACAGGAAAACTTGGTGTTTGTATGGCTATTGCAGGACCTGGAGCGATTCATTTATTAAATGGTTTATACGATGCAAAACTCGATCAAGCTCCTGTACTAGCAATTTCAGGACAAGTAGAAACCGATTTACTCGGAACGGATTTTTTCCAAGAAGTAAACTTGGAAAGAATGTTTGATGACGTTGCGGTTTATAACCAACGAATTATGTCAGCTGAACAGTTACCTGCTGTAGTGAATCAAGCGATTCGAATGGCATATACGAAAAAAGGTGTCTCTGTTCTTACAATTCCAGATGATGTTCCGAAATTTGAAATAAAAAATGGTGCACGTATTACAAACTCTTCCTTTACATTACCAGAAATATTTCCGCAAGAAGAAGATTTAGCTATAGCAAAACTCGCACTTAATGAAGCGAAAAAACCTGTTATTTTAGCCGGAAAAGGAGCAAAACATGCGAGAGAATCTTTACTTGCATTTGCAGAACATATCGGTGCACCAATCGTACTTACATTACCAGCTAAAGGGATTGTTCCTGATGAACACCCTCTTTGTATCGGTGGATTAGGATTAATTGGGACGAAACCTTCTTATGAAGCAATGAAACATGCCGATACTTTAATTATGGTGGGCACTTCTTATCCGTTCACTGGTTTCTTACCCGAAAAAGCAAAAACACTTCATATTGATACAGACCCCGCACAAATCGGGAAACGTTATACGACAGATATCGGCTTAGCTGGTGACGCTGATAAAACATTAAAATGGTTAATTGAAAATGTAGAAAAACACGAGGACCATTCCTTCTTAGAGCATCATCAAGAAATGATGAAAAAGTGGGAAGAAAAATTACACAATCAAGAAGAAGATTCTTCGACTCCAATTAAACCACAGCGAGTTATGCATGCACTGCAGAAAGTAGCCGAAGATGATGCAATTCTTTCAGTAGATGTCGGAAATGTAACAGTGTGGACAGCAAGGCACTTCCGTATGACAAACCAGAAATTTATCATTTCTAGCTGGCTTGCAACACTTGGCTGCGGTTTACCTGGTGCACTTGCTGGACAAATTGCTTTCCCGGATAAACAAGTGTTTGCAGTTTGTGGTGACGGCGGGTTTGGAATGACAATGAATGACTTCGTAACAGCTGTTAAATATAAACTGCCAATCGTTGTCGTCGTATTAAATAATAATAAAATCGCCATGATTAAATTCGAACAAGAGGTTATGGGTAATATCGAATTTGGTACAGACTTAACGAATCCTGATTTCGCAAAATACGCAGAGGCGTGCGGTGGTATTGGATACCGCGTCGAACAGTTAGATGACTTACTTCCTGCCTTTGAAAATGCGGTAAAACAAAGTAAACCATGCATTATTGATGTAGTTGTAGATGTAAATGAAGCACCAATGCCAGCAAAAATCACATTTGGTCAAGCAGCTGGTTATACGAAACATATGATAAAAGAATTATTTGAAGAAGGTAAGATAGATTTACCACCACTTTAAACAAAAAAGATAGCTGAAAACAATTTGTCTTCAGCTATCTTTTTTTATTTTTGCACCTCACTATGAAATGAAAAATCATTCATGGTAGGCTGTATTTGTTTCTCTACTTTCACTTCTTCCTTCTTCCGATTCGCTCTTCTAACATTTCCTAGCTTAATCGCATCTTGCATACTATTACTAATCAGATTTCCTGACAAAATTGTCATACTATAGAAAGCGATTGGTATAAGTACAATCCATGTATGAGTAGTTAAGTGACGGAAGTTTTGACCAATTAGGCCAGTCCATTCCTTTGTTACACTATCTGCATCTATAGCGCCAAAAATTATTGTTCCGCCAAAAAATAATTCCAACAAACCAAGATGCAAGAGGAGTAATAAAGTACTTACAAATTGCTGGGCTACTAATAAAAGAAATGATGGTAACATATGCGGCCATACATGGCGTTTCAACCGCTGCCACTTACTCCCTCCGAGCACAGTAGCAGCCAACATAAATTCTTCTTTCTTAATTCGCTTGACTTCTTGCGCTACATACAACATAACTGTTGGTACTGCAAGACATGCAAGAACTATAATTTGAAACGCAACTCGCAAATGAAACGGAGCAGCTGCCTCTCCACTGTCGAACATTAAAACTTCCTTTAACATAAAATAGGAAATCATAACCATTGGCACGATACTGAATGGATCAAAAAAAGATGAGATAACTGAAAATGAGCGTTTACTGTACATACCAAGTAATAAACCAATAGCTCCTCCAATTACTACACGTAAAACTGCGATAACGATACTTGCACCAACTGTCCATTTCGCTCCTTCTATTATTAACTGGAACAGGTCACGGCCTTTCTCATCAGTTCCAAACCAAAATTTACTCGACGGTGAAAACGGAGCAGCCTCTAATTCTCCTTTTTCGTTATACATCATAGTTAGTTCACGAATATTCCCATCGAAAAACAGCGTATTTCCAATACTAACAATCATTAGTACACTCAAAAAAGTAACACCTAGCCAAAATCTCACATCTCTTTTTACAACTTGCCACATGTTACACACGCTCCTTTATAACATTTTGTAAAAGCGTATGTAATAAACGAAATAGTATAAAAAGCGGTACGTATAATAAAACTAAACTCACTGTAAATATTTCTAATTTTGAATTTTCTTTCACGAAAACGAACATACCGTACGTATTAAACAGCCATTCAATAATATATAAGTTTGATAACATAAATAAAATATTCGTTTTTGCATAATAGACTGTTGTTAACAGGACATTTCTTGAAATATGATGTGTTAAAATATGTCGTAAACTAAGCCCTTTACTTTTAGCAAATATACTATAATCTTTCTCTAATTCTTCTCTGAAACGTAATAGTAGTAACTTAATAAATAATAATGTTGTAGGTAAAGTTAGACATATTATTGGCAACAGGCGAGCCCTTTCCTCCCCAATCCCTGCAAGTTTCACTGGCATAAATCCCGTCTTTTGAAAGATTATTACTACTAGAAGTTGAGATAATAAAATTATTAAAATATCTGGGATGCTTTCAAGTGCGACAAAAATCCCATTCCACATTCGTTGCTTTGATTGAGACCGTTGTAATACCCAGACAACGAGAAGATACGCAATAAGTAAAGACAGTAAAAATGACGACATAAATACAAACATTGTCTCTAAATAATGAATCCAGATTTGTGGGAATAACTTTCTTGAGTCTCGAAATCCATATGTAATTTCACCTGGTTGAAGTAACTTTCCTCCAAGAAGCACAATCGTGTTCCAAAAACCGATTAAATCAATTTGCAATCCCTTAAATAAACGCGGTAGCGCACCTAGGCAGATTATACATAAGATTGCAGCAAATAATTGTAAACAAGTAATTCCACACCACTTAGCAGTTCGCATCAACATAACTATTCCCCTTACCTTCTTAATAGAATATTCAGAAATAAAAAGTTGGACATATTACATCTCTTCAGCTATACCCTGCACTCTCTTTTGCCCACTAGTTCATATAGCTTGATAAAGGCACGTAACAAATAATAATAAACCAAATAGAGCATACAAACTATTTACCATTTGATTAATACCTGTCGCTGCACCGTATTGATCTAACAAGTAAAACATTACAGAAATTCCAGCAATCATAGAACCGAGTCGCTCTAAAATATTTGCTAGAAAAAACCGTGCATACACTTTCTTTCGAAATAGCTGTAGTATTTCTTTCATACTCAATATCCTTTCTCTCGACAAAATATTATTATTTCAGTCATTTATCGGAAGTCTTGTTATATTTTTCGACCATTATCCAATCTTTTCCTTCTTTATAAAAAACAGGCTAAAAAAAGACCCTTGTTCATAAATACAAGAGTCTTTACATTTTTCTTCGCTTCATGAATTTGTCGTGGATATTTATCTAAAATCTTTAAAATTCTCGCTAATACCTACTTAATCTCTCAATTTTTTTAATTTCCTAAAGTTCGGATACATTTGATTTACTTGACGAATGTTTCACACATCCATTTATAAAACTTTTCCTTCTCTTCAAATTGCGGATAATGAGCTGATTTCTCAAAAGTAATAAATTCTTTTTTATCCGCTTCAATTATATCAAAATATTTTCTTGCTGCAAGAAATGAAGTATTATAATCGTATTTTCCCATAAGAAAATAAAACGGTAGATTCAGCTTAGTTACTTTAGTAGGTAATGGATTCTTTAAATCTTTTTCTAATAAAACTGTTTGAGAATAGGATAATCCATAGTTATAACGAATTACGTCAAACAAGTTATATTCATTACTGAATAACATCCCTATGTTATCACCATCTGGATTTTCAATAAGTCTTGAAGTTCCACCATATTTCGCAACATAATTTCGCGGGGTATATGTATCGCCATTTTTAATTTGTTCAGTTAACCCTTTTAAATGTGAAACCTCATCCGCATTCCCAGCATTTTGTGCCTGTTCAATAACGTAGTTTAAACTATCCATCTCACTTTCTACTGTATCGCTCATCTGTCCAATGCCAATATATGCTTCATATTTTTCAGGAGCTTTGTTGGCAGCCTGTATTCCAATATATGTACCATAAGAATGGCCTATTAAAATTACTTTTTCTTTGCCTAGACGTTTTGAAACGTAATCCGTCATAGCTAATAAATCCTCCACGAGTAGATCTGATGAAAGGTTAGAATAGTCTTCAAAGAAATGATACGATTTTCCACTTGCTCTTTGATCGTAATTGACAACCGTGAATTTCTCTTCCAATAAGTCTTGGTATTTTTGAGCATATGGTATTTCCGAAGAACCTGGTCCACCATGAACAAAGATAATAACTGGATTACTCTTATCTTTGCCTCGTATCATAATTTCATGACCAGTTCCATTTATCTCTACTTGTTCTAATGTACTTATACTGTTTTTGACCTTTATTTGTGAGGTCCATGTAGGAAATACCAACGCTATGATTAGTAATAGTATAGTAATGACTCCAATAAGTTTTATTAATTTTTTTATCTTCCTCATACAACGTTTCCTTTCCTTTAAATTTATAAAAATATCAATTCCATCTAAATTTGTTTGTACATTATTAGTCTCCCATACACTTCTTAACTTTCCACTACATAAACCCTTAACATTTCCTTAATTTTCTATATATTCATTACAGAAAGACTTGAAAACATCTCGCATACACGTATTTATGTATCACAAGCACAGAAAAAAGCCCTTGTTTTCATAACAAGGGCTTTTTCGTTAAACTATTTCACCACTTCTTCTTTCGGCATTACCATTCCTTTATAAAGTTGGACAGTAATCCAATAATAAATGAAATAAATTACTATGAAGATTCCTATTGGCATCCACACTTTTACAAACGGGTCAACTAATATAAAGCTGAATAAGTTAAGCCCTACTAACACGTGGGAAATTCCAATAATTGCTGGGAATATAAATAAATATGAGATTTCTTTATATATACTTTTTGTTAACATACTACGTCTCACACCGATTTTTCGTAGCATTTCATAACGGCGTACATCACGAGAAGCGCCTGTTAATATTTTGAACATAAGAGAACTCGCCATCATTGCTAAAAACGCAATTCCAAGGAAAAACCCCATAAACATTGTTCCGCTCATGAAACTGTTCATGAACTGATAAATTGTCATTTTCGTATATAGTTCTACTTTTGCGCCTGTTGTTTTTTCAATTAATTCTTTTTGTCTCTTATCTATATCGAGCAACAATGGTTTATATTTTTTCATATCATCTACTTTTGCTAATGTTACAGTATGTTCTGTTCCTTGAATTCCTTTATAACGCTCTTCATCTGCAATTCTTACAGGTTTTCCGTTAAATTGATTATGTGTAATTTGTATCTCTCTTACAACCGCATCTTCCCAATCTTTTGGCATACGAGGAAGCTTATTCGCTACTTCAGGAGCTTCCAAAGCAGAATAGACAGGTTCAGTTAAAGGTGTAGCCACACGTTTACGAGCAGGTTCTTTTAAAGTCTTTGTATCAAAATGATCTGAAATAAGTGGTGGTTTTTCAGTTAAGTCGTTACGTAAATAATAAACCGCTTCTCCATCTACTTTATACTTATACTTGCTTTCTTCAACAATTTCCATTTCTTTTAATGCCGCTTTATCTTGTTCATTTGGATCATGAATTACGACATCATATACACGTGAGAAGTCTGTCATAATGCCTACATTCTTTTGAAACGCCATACCTGCTGTCATTGCACCTGCACCTAATGCAATTAACATCGCTACAGTGCCTAGTACCCTCGATAAACTAGTTACTCGAAAACGTAACTGTGCATAAGTAAAACTATTTAATCCCGTTTCATTTCGTTTTTTATTTCCCTTAATTTTCATTACAAAAAGTGGGAGCAACGAGCTAAAAATGAAATACGTTCCTACTGTCGTAACAATTGTCGCTATTATAAATCCTAGTTCAGCAAACATTTTTATATTCACCATAAAATAGTATCCTGTACTTACTAGCAATACACCTAGTACTGTCATAATAACAGTGCGAGTCTTACTTTTCTTCACCTCATCTTGCGTTTCATCTTCACGTATTAACTCTAATTCTGTTTTACGTAATAATCGGAAACTATTCATTAAACCAGTAATGAAAAATAATATTAAGAAGAAAATAGATGTAACTAATATAGCTGGTGTGTACACAGATGCGTAATTACCTTTTGCTGAAATTTCCATTCCATTCATTAAAAAATTTCCTGCTACACTAGCAAGTACTATTCCTACTAAAATACCGATAATAATACTGACAATCCCCATACCAAAAGTCTCAATAAATAATAATTGCGCTACTTTTTTCTTTTTCGCTCCAAGCATCATGTACATACCGAGTTCTTTTCTTCTTAATGTAAGTAAAAAAGAATTGGCATATATGATATAAAAAACTGTAATGAAAGAAAGCAATATTGCACCAACCCAGAAGACGAGCCTAATACTACTAATAAGACTATTATCTTTTGTAAATTCACTATTCATCGCCATCGTTTGGAACATGTAAAAAATACTAATACTAATGACTAGACCAATAAGTAAAACCATATAATCCTTTAACATTTTTTTCATACTATGACGTGATAATTTGAATAACATAGTCTCGCCCCCTTACTTCGACTCAGTTGCTGAGCCCATTTGGGCAAGCACACCTAAAATATCTTGATAAAAATTTTCTCGTGTTCCTTGACGTTTTAACTCTTTATAAAGAAGTCCATCCTGTATAAATAAAATACGTTCACAATAGCTCGCACTAAATGCATCGTGTGTTACCATCAAAATACTTACATTGTGATTTTCATGTAAATCTTGCATCGCTTCTAATAAACTTTTTGCATTTTTACTATCAAGTGCTCCTGTCGGTTCATCTGCTAATACGATTGCCGGATTATGTACTAAAGCTCGTGCTGCCGCTGTTCTTTGTTTTTGTCCACCAGAAACAGCAGTCGGATATTTTGTTAAAATTTCAGTAATCCCTAATTTCGTCGCAACCCCATTTACTTTTCCAGTAATCTCACTTGACGGTACGCCTTGCAGGGAAAGTGGCAAAGCGATATTTTCATAAATTGATAAATTTTCTAGTAGATTAAAGTCTTGAAAAATAAATCCTAGTTTTTGAGAACGAAAATCTGATAATGCATTCCCCTTCATAGAAGTAATATTTGTGCCAGCTATTGTTACACTACCACCTGTCGCTTGATCAAGTGTACTAATCACATTTAATAATGTCGTTTTACCAGATCCAGAAGGACCCATAATCCCTACAAACTCTCCTTCTTTAATACTTAATGAAACACCCCTTAATGCTTTTGACTGATTCTCATTTCTTTTCCCATACGTTTTTTCTACACTTTCTACAGTAACTACATTTGTTGACATCTCTTTCACTCCATCCCTTTTGTATAGTATAAATTTCCCATATATTTCTTATATTTTTCTCATAAAAATTCTTAAGAATTTTTAAATTTTCCAAATGCAGATTGAGATACATAAGAAATACAAACGATTTCTCTGCTTAATATTCTCACTTTTCTAAAATCCTTTCATTCGATTTCCCTTACATTTACCTTACATTTTTGTAAGGTTAAAAAAAACAAACCACTTCATAAGAGCATTTCTTTGGAATGAGAAATGCTTTTTATTGTTATCAAAATTTAAAAGATATTTCAATAGAAATAATAACACAATAAAAAACAATACATTTTTATTGTAAAACGATAAATCTCATGATAAAATCATGTTGTTATTACATAAGTGAGGTGCTTTTTATGAAACAAGTTACGACACTCTTTTTAAAGCTAGCTATTATTTTTATAGGATTCCCAGTTCTTGCATTGTGCATATTTTTGGTGCCTAAGATTGGGAATTTCGCTGGAGAATTGTATCCAGATATTGCTTATATGAAATCTCTCGTTTTAATCGATATGTACGCGGCAGCGATACCTTTTTACTTTGCTCTGTATCAAGCCTTTAAACTTTTAAGCTATATTGATAAGAACCAAGCGTTCTCGGAATTATCGGTAAAGGCTTTAAAGAATATAAAATACTGTGCCATCACGATCAGTACCTTGTACTTGCTAGGTATGCCACTCTACTATCTCATGTCGAAAAAAATTGATCCTCCAAGTTTCATACCAATCGGATTGACCATCATTTTCGCCTCTATGGTGATCGCCGTTTTTGCTGCTGTTCTCCAAAGGCTTTTACAAGAAGCTATTAATATAAAATCAGAAAATGATTTAACGGTCTGAGGTGGAAAATATGGCAATTATTATTAATATTGATGTGATGTTAGCAAAACGAAAAATGAGCGTAACGGAGCTTTCGGAGAGGGTTGGGATTACGATGGCGAATCTTTCCATTCTGAAAAATGGGAAAGCAAAAGCGGTTCGTTTTTCAACATTGGAAGCGATATGTAAGACTTTAGATTGTCAACCAGGTGATATTTTGGAGTACAAAAGCGACGAATTCACTCAATAAATACAGACAACAACTTTCTTCAACCAATGGGATTAAATAGTGAAATTAAAATGAAGGGATAGCAATTAAGCTATCCCTTCTCTTCGTTTATTATTGTTATTTAATATATCTTTAATTACTTTAAATTCAGTATTACATATTAATGGTGTGTTTTATTATCAATCTCTATTTCCTATTTTTAATTTCCTCTTTCATACTTTCCACAAACGCATCTAGTTCAAGAACTTCTGACTTCTCTTCCCCATATTTTCGTACATTTACAGCTTTGCTTTCCATTTCTTTATCACCAATAACAAGAACATAAGGAACTTTTTGCATTTGCGCTTCTCTAATTTTATATCCTAACTTTTCATCTCGTATATCTCGTTCGACACGAATTCCGGCTTGTGCTAATTTATCTGCAATCCTATTTGCGTATTGTTCATGCACTGCATTTGAAACTGGAATTACTTTCACTTGAACCGGTGCCACCCACGCTGGGAACGCGCCTCCAAAGTGTTCAATTAATATCGCTAAAAAGCGATCTAAAGATCCTAATACAGCGCGGTGGATTACAACCGGTCTTCTTTTTTCATTATTTTCATCTATATAATTTAAATCAAATTTTTCTGGCATTTGGAAATCAAGTTGGACTGTTCCGCACTGATGACTTCTATTTAAAGCATCTTTAATATGGAAATCAATTTTCGGACCGTAGAATGCACCGTCACCTTCATTTAATCTATATTTATAATTTAATGACTGTAATACATTTTCTAATGCCAATTCTGCTTGCTCCCATAATTTATCATCACCCATTGAATCTTCTGGACGAGTAGAAAGCTCTACTTCATACTCGAAACCAAAAGTTTTATACACATAGTCAATTTGCGCCAACACTGATTTGATTTCATCTTCAATTTGTTCTGGTGTTACAAATAAATGAGCATCATCTTGGCAGAAAGTACGAACTCTTAATAATCCATTTAAAGCGCCACTAAATTCATGTCGATGCACTTGACCGAACTCACACATACGAATCGGTAATTCACGATAAGAATGTAATTTATTTTTAAACATAAGCATATGGCCTGGGCAATTCATCGGTTTTAACGCAAAACTTTTATGATCTACTTCTGAGAAATACATATTGTCTTTGTAATGTCCCCAGTGTCCTGACTTCTCCCATAATTCTTGATTCATCATAAATGGAGTACGCACTTCTTGATAATTGTACTCATTTTGAATTTCTCTTAAAAATGCTTCTAATTCATTGCGAATAATCTGTCCTTTTGGCCAGTAAAAGGGCATTCCCGGAGCCTCTTCCGAAAACATAAACAATTCAAGTTCACTACCTAATTTCCGATGATTTCTCTTTGCGGCCTCCTCAACAAAATGTAAATACTCTTCTAATTTTTGTTGAGAAGAGAAAGCAACACCATATATACGCTGAAGCACTTGATTGTTACTATCGCCTCGCCAATATGCACCAGAAACATGACTTAATTGAAATGCTTTCAAATAACCAGTAGATGGCAAATGTGGTCCTCTACATAAATCTACAAATTCACCTTGTTTATACAGTGTTACACTTTCCCCATTAGGAATTGCTTCTAAAAGCTCTAATTTCAAACTATCATTCATTTCTTGAAACAATTCTTTTGCTTCTTCTCGAGAAACCTCAACTCGCTCTATCTTTACATTTTCATTTATAATATTTTTCATTTCTTTTTCTATTTTCGGTAAATCTTCTACGTTTACACTACTTTGAAGATCCATGTCATAATAAAATCCATTTTCAATGACTGGCCCTACACCAAGGTTTACATCACCATAAATTCTTTTTACAGCTTGCGCTAATATATGTGCCGCAGAGTGTCTTGCAATTTTTACCCCTTCATCTGAATCCATAGTAATGATTTCAACTTTCGCACTTTCTTCAATGTTTCGTCGTAAATCAAAAGACTGATCATTAACTTTTCCTGCGACTGCTTTCTTTTTCAAGCTACTACTAATTGCCCCAGCAATTTCTTCTAAAGTAATGCCTTTCACAAATTCTTTAACGCTACCATCTGGAAATTTAATTTCGATCATCTGTTCTTTCATTTTTCATCTCTCCATTTCATAATAAAAAGCACACTCATCCCTAAAATAGGGACGAGTGTGCTTTTACCCGTGGTTCCACCCAGATTCCCATCGCAAATATACAATGGCTTCTTTTACGGTAACGTCGTTTACACGGCACTAGATACTTGATTTCCCCAGTGCAGCTCTAAGGTGGTAAGTTATTTTACTGCGTTAGGAAGTTCTCAGCTTTTCTTCCTTCTCTGTATAACCGTTTAAAATAACTCGTGTCCTCTTCTTCGCTTATTATGAAATAAAATATAAAAAAGCATATTCATCCCTAGTAAATAGGGACGAATATGCTTATATTCGTGGTTCCACCCAGATTCCCATCACAAAAAACATAATGGCTTCTTTTGCGATAACGTCGCTTACACGGCACTAGATACTTGATTTCCCCAGTGCAGCTCTAAGGTGGTAAGTTATTTTACTGCGTTAGGAAGTTCTCAGCTTTCTTTCCTTCCTTCTCTGTATAACCGTTTAAAATAACTCGTGTCCTTTTCTTTGCTTTTGTAACAAATACATTTATTGTTATTTAATATATCCTATTCATTTTATTTTTACAAGTGTTAAAAATATATCTTTTATTCAAAAAAAAGAAACCAAAAACATTTTTTGGTCTCCCCTTCTCTTTTTTACCAATCTTGTGGTTCGTAATTTAAGTCTGAAAATAGGCGTTTTTTCTCTTTTTTCGATAAATCTCTCCACTGTCCGACTGGTAAATTATTCAACTCAATATTCATAATTCTCGTACGTTTTAACGTGTATACTTGATAACCCAAAGCTTCACACATACGGCGAATTTGACGATTTAGCCCCTGTGTTAAAATAATTTGGAACTCATATTTTGATAACTGTGTTACTTCACAAGGAAGTGTTTTTGTATCTAAAATTTTAACACCTGCTGCCATTTTCTCTAAAAACTCCGGTGTAATCGGCTTATCTACTGAAACGATATATTCTTTCTCATGTTTGTTTTCAGCACGTAAAATCTCATTAACGATATCGCCATCATTCGTTAACAAAATTAAACCATCTGAGTCTTTATCGAGACGTCCGATGTGATTAATTCGTAAAGGATGATTCACTAAATCGATAATATTACCTTTTACGGCTTTTTCACTTGTACATGTAATACCTACTGGTTTATTTAAAGCGATATACACATGGTCTCGAGCAATACGAAGTTGCTCTCCATTTACTCGTACGTCATCACCTGGATTTACTTGGTCACCAATTTTTGCAACCTTACCGTTAATAATTACTTTTCTCTCGTTAATTAACTTATCTGCTCCACGTCGAGACGCTTTTCCAGCTTCACTAATAAATTTATTGATACGCAAGTTAGGCACATCCTTTTCATAAAAAATTTCAAGCTCACACTGCTTCTACCGTACAATACAAAAGGGTAAGCCTCCTATTATAACTTAAATATATTAACATGAAAGGGTATATGACGTCTTCACTTAATTACATGTTTACACGAAAATAATTGGTCCTCTTTTCCTTTTCACCTCAAACTGTTTAGCAGTCAATAGATCAACCCTTGAATATAACATCATTTATTTACTTTTTTCATAGATAATATACCGATATAAGTTTGATTAATCATGCCTAAATAACTCACAATATGTGAAAAATAAAAAAGAACCCTTTTGAAAATAATCAAAATGGATCCTTCTTCAACTAAACGAATACTAGTTTTTATACAAAAGTGTTCAATAATTATAATCTTTGATAGAAAACATCGTTCAACAAACAAAATAATCTCGAACTCCCCTAATTTTTTACGCTTCACTATTTTCTTCACATACTCCAAAAAGAAGCCCTTGATTATCTATACAATAAGCAAAGTAACCCATATTAGGAATAGCAGTTTTAGGTACAACTACTTGTCCACCATTTTCAATAACTTTATTTATGTACTCATCAACTGAAGGTACTTTAATCGAATTAGTTGTCCTAGTAGCACCATCAGGTGATTTCATTAATCCACCATCGATACCAGGTCTATCACTCTCACCTGTAATTATGAACCAATAGTCATGTGGCCCAGGCATTTTTTCAAACTTCCATCCAAAACTATTTGTATAAAATTGAATAGCTTCTTCAGGGTTTGGGACTTGCAATTCAAATCTTAAAACTCTACTCATTTAAATATCTCCCCTCTTATTCTTGTACAAAGTAATTATAAAAGAACTAATGTTCTGTATCAAATTTTTCGAAACTAGCTACTTTAATAAGTTCTAACTTTATTTAGAAGCGGCAACAGACCATTCTTCCTTCCGAATAACTCTCTTCCCATTTATATTTTCAACATACTCATTTACATTTGCTGACTGATATAACTCTGGGAAAATTTCTTTCATATAGAGTTCGTGTGCTATTTCATCTTGCCAATACGTTAATACTATGTAACGATTTTCAGTCTTTAAAGACTTCCCAACAACTCCACCTAACATTCCTTTTGCATTTTCCATTCCTTTATTCCAAATTGTTTCTTGCGTATGTAAAAAATACTTTTCTTTTCCTTCTTTCACATCGCAAATTGCAACTCTTACAAATGACCCTTGTGCAGTTACGTCTTTCAAAGGAGTTTCTGTTATATCATACAACGTTTGAAACATTTCAATATTACAGGAAATATATGTGCCTTCTTGATTACTATTTAAAAAAATTGTATCATGAGCATCATTCATGAATGATTGATATGCATTTCTATCTTCCCATAAAGTATATACACACGCTTCCCCTTCATTCCACCCACCAAATTGTCCATAGAATCCGTCTAAATACTGTAAATCACGCCATTTTTCTTGCGCATCAGAAAACAATTCCCTTTTCTCTTCTTCCACCTTGCAAAATATTGTTTTTAATAGCATTTCTAATCCCCCTTATGATACGGTCCATTTCCCTCTTGTAACATTTTGTTTACATAATAAAATTATGTAAACAAATTGTATCTGCTGTTATACTCCATACACAACTAACCATTTTTAGTTACTCTAAATCTATCAAACCACCAAATTGATTTTATTTCAAATAATTCGGAATTTAAAGGGAATGTAATCCTATACAGATTACATCTCACTATTAACTCATTTACTATTTCAAAATAAAAAATGATTGCATTTCACTAATTGTATATCTATAATGTTTTTATTGATTCTATACAGAATCAATGCGTTCAAGTTTTTAATTTTATAATTCGGATGAACCATTCAGGAGAAGGTCTATTGATCTACCGACGGGGCAAAAAGTTGCTGAACCAACTTTGAAACTCTCAGGTCTTGTTTACAAGTAGAACTGCATGGGGACGAATCTCTGGAGAGACTCCCTCTCGCTTCATATAGCGCGGAGGAAAACGAGCACCGAAGGAGCAAATCCGCTAATCTAGCGGATAATCTCTCAGGTAAAAGGACAGAGACAAGCGAAAGAAAATGCCGATTTGTATCGGTTTATTTTTCTATCCCTTGTTTCTCCAGAGACCATTTCATTTCCTTGAAGTGGTTTTTATTTTTTCTAAAAAAGGAGAATACAGATGGAGACAGTAAGTAAAGTATTAGAACAAATTAATCAGTATGTGTGGGGGTTACCAACTTTGTTGCTACTCGTTGGAACTGGTATCATTCTCACAGTGCGCTTAAAAGGTTTACAGTTTAGTAAACTAATATACGCTCACAAGCTAGCTTTTAAAAAATCAGAGGATACATCATCTTCTGGAGATATTAGTCACTTCCAAGCACTGATGACAGCTATGGCTGCAACGATTGGTATGGGAAATATAGCAGGTGTCGCAACTGCTGTGACAATCGGTGGACCCGGCGCAATCTTTTGGATGTGGATTACTGCTTTATTTGGAATGGCAACAAAGTATGCCGAAGCAATCCTTGCGGTGAAATACCGTGTTAGTAATGAAAATGGTGAATACTCCGGTGGACCAATGTATTATTTAGAACGTGGTTTAGGAAAAAAATGGCTGGCTGTTTTATTCGCTATATTCGGCACAGCTGCTTCTTTCGGTATCGGTAATATGGTTCAATCTAATTCAGTTGCAGAGGCAATGCGAATCAATTTTTCTTTCCCTCCTGCATTAACTGGTATACTCATGTCATTCTTAATCGCTATCGTTATTTTGGGCGGTGTAAAAAAAATTGGTAGAGTTACTGGATATATCGTTCCTATTAAAGCATTCTTTTATATAATCGCTGGCCTTATTATTATTTTCTATCACTTTGATCAAATTCCAGAAGCATTTTCACTTATTTTTTCTGGTGCATTTCAAGGTACTGCAGCTGCTGGTGGTTTTATCGGAGCAACAGTTGCATCTGCAATTCAAATAGGAATGGCACGTGGTGTATTTGCTAACGAGGCTGGTTTAGGAAGTGCTCCTATTGCTGCGGCTGCTGCCAAAACAGATTCACCTGCAAAACAAGCTTTAGTTTCTATGACTGGTACTTTTCTAGATACATTTATTGTATGTACAATTACGGGGCTAGTATTAATTACTACAGGCGCATGGAAATCAGGTAAAACTGGTGTTGAAGCTACAACATTAGCATTCCAATCCGTATTCGGTACTGCTGGTAGTATGATTCTCGGTATCGCCATTATATTATTCGCCTACTCTACTATTTTAGGTTGGTCGTATTACGGAGAGAAGTGTGTAGCTTATTTATTCGGACAAGGTGCTGTACGATATTATAAAGCAATCTTTATCGTTATGATTGCAATAGGTGCTAATTTAAAGCTAGGTGTCGTATGGACATTTGCCGATATTGCAAATGGACTTATGGCGATTCCAAACTTAATTGGTCTAATCGGATTAAGTGGTATTGTTGTCGCTGAAACGAATCGCTTTTTACAAGCAGAGAAATTGAAAGAAAGTCATAAAAAACAGGCAAGTTAATCACTAAAAAAAGGAATGGCTCATTTATAATAAGCCATTCCTTTTTTCTCTATTTCAATTCCTTTTCCTCCTGAACCATATGTAAATAAAGTACAAAATCCATCATTGTAGATGAATAACCAAGTTGACGGATCATTGCTGTTATATTCCCTCTATGATATGTACCATGATTTACGACGTGTTGCACTAACTCTAAAATGGAAGTGTCTAATGCACCTGCATATGGGTTCTCAATAACAAATACAGTATTTACGTCTTGTATTCTACTTAAAAATTCTTTATATTGATTTGCCATGTTTTCAAACATTTTTTCTAATTCATGTAACGATTTAGTTTCGATTTGTTTTCGTAATTTTTCTCGGTCTTGTATTACTTCACTCATACTTTTACCATGCAATATGTGTAACCACACTTGATCTGTAATATAAATATGTACAAAAGTATCCTTAATTGATGGGAATACACTCTGTATCTGTTCATTAAAAATTGTCTCATAGTTTGGTAACTCTTTTAGTCGGTTGAATAATCGTGTATTAGCCCAAGCATGGTAATCAAACTGTTTTAACATGTAATCTTTCAATCTAAATCTCCTCCTTATTGTATGAAACGAATGTTTTGCTTCTTCATTTCCGCTTCTCTATCAGCTTTTACAATCCCTTTTTCTTTAACTTCATGTTTATTTATAGTTTTATATTTTACATATGTATAAAATTCCGTTTTAAATGGAAACGATGTAATTTGAATTGTTTCTTCATCCACCCATTCGGCTTGAATAGGCTTCTCCCCCTTACTATTAAACATTTCTATTCCTTCAAAACCCTCTTTAAATAAATCAATTTCATCTTTCTTTTTTACACCAGGTTTATTCATACATACATATAAAGAAAGTTCATCACAAAACTTTAATAATCTATAATGTTTATCAAACATCGCATATTGTTCTTTTGTTAACGTTTTCAAAATTCTTTTTTGTCGTTCCAATTCATTTTTATAAAAAGACATCATCTCTTCATCTTCCTCATTTAATGAAAATGATAAAAAGTGCTTACTACAAAGTAGCGCCCCGTATGGATTTGACTCTTCAATTGCATTCAAACCAATCGTATAAAAAACAAAGCGTAATGAACTTGGACAATCCATAAATGTATATGGAATATTTTTAGTATCATTCAAAATTGGTACTTTATCAAGCTCTATCCATCCTCTATCATGCTCATATATAGCATCAATTGTCTCTTTTAAGTATATTTTATCTTCAAAAAAATCTTCTATTATATGTCTTGCAATTTCACCAGCTAAAAAACCATGATCATGTTGACGAATTAATATACTTTCTTTCTCATTCTTTTCACGAAAAATCATCCGTATATTCCCCCTCATCCTCATATTACAGCTTGTTGTATGCATCAATTCTTAATTAATCCCTAAATATTAGCAGGGATTCAGTTTCTTTCAACGAAATTAACATAAATATACAGCATTCTTTCTAATCACAAAGTTAGCTTTATCTTTACTAACCATTATACTAAAACATTCATTCTAAAAAATTTTTTATGAGGTGAAAACATGAACAAAACAGAATTAGTTAAAAATGTAGCACAATCAGCTGATATTTCTCAAAAGGATGCTTCTGCAGCTGTACAATCCGTATTTGACACAATTGCTAATGCATTACAATCTGGCGATAAAGTGCAACTAATCGGCTTTGGAACTTTTGAAGTGCGTGAAAGATCTGCTCGTACAGGGCGTAATCCGCAAACTGGAGAAGAAATTCAGATTGCTGCTGGTAAAGTTCCAGCATTTAAAGCAGGAAAAGAATTAAAAGAAGCTGTTAAATAAACAAGAAACCAGCCATTTTATAGGCTGGTTTCTTGTTTATTATTTATTGTTTATTGTTTATTTAAGCAGTTCCTTTATATTCTCTGCATGATACACTTCACAAATATAAAATACACATTTGCAGTTACTTACAATTTGATATTTTCTAGTTGGATAAACATTCGCCGCAACAGAACATCCATCAAACAATTCGATAATATTTCCAGATGGCTGATATCCTTCATATAATACGTTTCTTCTTACTTCCATCTTTTCTATAAGGTTTTCAACAGGAATATTTCCACTCTCTAATTCACTCTTTATTGTATCCGGTAAAAACGAAGTGTCTGCAAAAATTAGATTTTCAGATAACACCTTACCTTTATAACTAACATTAGATACGCGATAAAGAAATGTTCCGTTTTTATCAAAGAAATTCTTTGCTTCTTTCGGAATGTATTGTCTATCAAGCGCTTCCTGTTCAAGTACATCAAACTGAACTGTATCTTTTACAAGTTTTTCTAAAGCTAGAATAGATGACGTATTTCTAGAAAACAACATATCTTTAATTGCCTGTACATTATAAGTTAATTCAGTTTTTCTATTTTCCGCTACTAACATGAGGAACACCTCTTCTATAAGAAATTTTATTAAAAATTAACGATGATTTAATAGTAATCCCGCGTCTAACTGCGTAATTTCAGTTACTTCTTTACTAAATGTTGCAATGGAAGCCATATAATCTAAACTAGGTCTTACATCTTCCATCATTGTATTTTCTGCTAACTCTTGTCTATCTTTAAAAATCAACAATTTTGGAGGGTCATTTGGAGCTGATACTGTAATTTCTACTGGTGGGATCAATAGTCCTTCACCTGTCGCTTTCAGCACTGCTTCTTTTCGAGTCCAATATGTTAAAAATCCTTCTAGTCGCTGCTCATCAGGTAACTTCATAACTTGTGCTATTTCAATGTCTGTTAATACGCCCTCTGCCATTTTCATAACATCTACATTTGGATTCATTTGCTCAACATCAACACCAACAGGTGCAGATTTAGTAAATGCAACAACAACCCACTCACCCGAATGTGAGACTGATATTTGCGGCATACCTTCTGGTAACTGTGGTCTGCCATGTTGTAATTTACATACTGGGCACATTCGATCAATTGGCACTTGAACTGGCGACATAGAAAGTACCTTTCCAAGTACTAATCTACTAATTGCACAACCTATTATAAAACGCGCACGGTCTGCCGAATGATGATATGAATTTGCTTTCTCCCGCTCTACATCATTTAGTAAATTGTAATGCCATGATTGTAAATCTGAAATTCTTGCCCACCATATTTGACAACTATTCTCATTAAGAGTTGGTACAGAATCTACAACTTTACTCTCTATCATGTAAACTCTCTCCTTTTAAATGCCAATATTACTTTATTTTAAAAGAGTATTAGCATGCTGCAACTCATTCATTTACAACTTCTTTCTCTTTTTGTAATACAGATAACGGCTTTTTATTCTTCTTTGACATTACCTCTTTATCGGAAATACGTAAAGAAAATAGTAATGCTATGAGTAAAAATATTGCTGATCCAATTAATGCTGCTTGATATGGTAAGAAATCTGACTGTGCATTATTCTGTACGTTATTAATTCCAAAACCAGATAGTATACTAGCTAAAACAGCAACTCCTATTGCAGATCCTAATCGGTTTTGCACATTGAATATAGTAGTTGCTCTCCCCATAGAAGGTGGTGCAATATTGTTAAAAGCAGAAAATTGAACCGCACCGACAGATTGACCTAAGAAAATACCAATGCCAAACAATAGTGCCCGAATTTGCCATGGATTCGTATCATGATTTACAAAACTTAATAAAATAAAGATAACCGCCGTACTTACTAATCCAATAGAGATTACCTTTCGAGCTCCTAATTTCTTATATGACCATGGTACAATCTGCGAAGAAATCATTAATCCAATCGCCTCTGGGAATGTAGTAAGACCCGATTCCAGCGCGGAAACTCCTATTACATTTTGATACATAAGCGGAAAAACAAATAACATTCCTAGTAAACCAGCTGATGAAAACAACGAAATAAGACTCATTTTTCTAAAGACCGGTTCTTTTAATAAGTGTAAATCTAACATCGGTTGCTTTACTTTAAGTTCTACAATAATAAACAATGTAAGTAATACAATCCCAGCTATCCCAATACTAATTATTTCTGGAGAAACCCAACCTTTTGACGGGCCTTGACTGAGTGCATAGATGAGCATCGCAAAACCTGGTGCTGAAAGAACAAAACCGAGAGAATCAAAACGACCAGCCGATTTTTCAATATGCTCTGCTAAAAATAGAAGTCCAAATAGCAACGCAATGATACCAAACGGCAGATTAATATAAAATGCCCAGCGCCAAGACATTTGATCTACAAAGAAACCGCCAATAATTGGTCCGATCGCTGGTGCTACAGCAATTGGAAGTACAATAAATCGAGAAATTTTTGGTCTTTCCTCTGGTGAAAATGTTCGGAATAACATCGCCATCCCGACTGGTGTTAAAAATCCGCCACCAGCACCTTGAATGATACGAAAAATGTTTAATGAAGTAATATCATTAGCAATTCCACATAGTGCAGATGCAATTGTAAAAACGAAAAGGGCAGTTAAAAATACTTTTTTCGTACCAAAGCGATCTCCTAACCAACCAGAAATCGGAAGGAAAATAGCTAAGCTAACTAAATACCCAACATTTACAGTCCCCATTGCAGATGGGGGCACTTGCAGTTCTTTGCTTATCGTTTGCAGTGCTACATTCACAATCGTTGCATCCATCGCAGCCATAAACATCGCTGTTATATAAACGATGCTTACAACTACTTTTGGATTTATTTTTACTTTCATTATTGTTTTCCTACTAATATTTTTTCGCTAATTTGATTTTTTTTCGGCTCTAAATCATTCCAGTTAACTTCAACGTATTCTAAGCAAACTTGTCTGCTAGCTTCTTCATGTACGACATTCCATCCAATTGGTACATCGAGAAAGGCAGGCCAGAGAGAATACTGGCCCTCCTCATTCATTAATACTTTATATGTGTAATTATCATTTTCAAATGGATTCGTCATACTTTACTTACCCCTTTCTTATTCTGCAAATATTTCGCTAGCACTTGTCCAATTTCTGTAAGTGGACCTGGCTGACATAAATCTTTATGTCTACAATCAATGTCATGCTGCACGATTTCCCCGTCTAAATAATTTAGCCACGTATTTGGAGAAATAGGATCAAACCAGTCTGGTATAACAGTAGATCTAAAGAATAAAATATCCCCGTTATAAACTTTTGGCACGTATTTCCCTAACAACCCTACTGAATTTACATATGTTTCTTTCAAGTTTAAAATAGTCTCTTCCTCAAGACTTGCTAATGCACTTCCATCTTTGCGAAGTATTGCAACCGCACTTTCCATAGTAAGTGGTTTACCATCCATGTTATCTGGATCATATCCACCTAAAGCAAGTAATGCGATTAACGCTTCTTCTTCAGTAGGTGCTTCCGTATTCGGTAAGAAGTGACCAGGATACGAATCCAGCATAACGAGTAATTCTACTTCTTCCCCTTCATTTTGAAGTTGCGCCGCCATAGCATGAACAACATTTCCTCCAAGCGACCATCCGAGTAAACGATATGGTCCGTGAGGCTGTATTTCACGAACGTGTTTTAAATAATCCGCCGCCATCTCCTCTAAGCTTTTTGGAAGTTCTTCATTTTCAGCGATACCACGTGCTTGTACACCATAGATTGGATAATCTGTTCCTAAAGATTTCATAAGTCCTGCATAGCACCAACTTAATCCACCTGCTGGATGTACACAAAATAGTGGTAATTGATCTCCGCTTGCTCGTAATGGAAGCAACACATCAAGTGCACTTTGACCATTCCCCATTTCAAGTCTTTCAGCAAGCCCTGCAACAGTAGGTGCTGCAAATAAAGTTCCGATATTTAGTTCAACTCCAAGTGCCTCTTTAATGCGACTCATCAGCTGCACTGCAAGAAGTGAATGACCACCAAGATCAAAGAATCCATCATCAATTCCAATTTGAGACACACTTAAAACTTCTGTAAACAAGTCACATAACATTTCTTCTTGCGGTGTTCTCGGTCCGCGGCTAGAAGATGATGCAATAAATTCTGGAGCTGGCAATGCCTTTCTATCTAATTTACCGTTTGGAGTTAAAGGTAACTCATTTACTACTACAAAAGCGTATGGAACCATATAATCTGGCAAACTACCTCCAGCATACTGACGCATTTCATTCGTATCGATCGTTTCATTATTTGATGCGACGATATAAGAAACTAATCGTTTATCCCCTGGTTGATCTTCCCGTACAATAACAGCTACTTGTTCAACTTTAGGATGTTTCATTATTACCGCTTCTATTTCCCCTAATTCAATTCGGAATCCACGAATTTTAATTTGATGATCTGCACGTCCTATATAATCTAACGTCCCATCTTGACGCCAGCGCGCTAGGTCTCCTGTACGATACATTCTTGTACCTGGCTTACCAAATGGATCTGCGATAAAACGTTCAGCAGTTAATCCTGCTCTTCCTAAATATCCACGAGCGAGCCCTGCACCTGCAACATATATTTCTCCAACTACTCCAGGTGGCATCGGTTGTAAATAGTTATCTAATACGTATACTTTAAGATCCGGTATACTGCACCCGATTAAACTATTTGCTCGTAAAGATACGATACTTTCATCTAATTCAATATAACTAACATGTACCGTCGTCTCCGTTATTCCGTACATATTAATAAGCTTCGGTGCGTTATAAGGATGACGACTATACCAATCTTCTAATCGACTTAGTTCAAGTGCTTCTCCGCCAAAAACAACATATCGTAAAGATAATTTTTGACCAATCTCTTCATTTTCACGATCGGCTTGCATCAATTGATAGAACGCTGATGGAGTTTGGTTTAAAACAGTCACCTTTTCCTTAACAAGCAGTTGTAAAAATTCTTTCGGCGAGCGACTTACAGTATGTGGTACTACAACTAAACGCCCTCCATATAATAAAGTTCCCCAAATTTCCCAAACCGAGAAATCAAAAGCGTATGAATGGAACATCGTCCACACATCGTCTGCGTCAAATTGGAACCAATGATCAGTTGCTCCTAAAAGTCTTACTACATTTTGATGAGGTATCATAACCCCTTTCGGTCTACCTGTTGAGCCTGACGTATAAATAACGTAAGCAATATGTGAAGGAGATAACGGCTTCATGCGCTCCATTTCATCTATATTGTCTTCACTATATTTCTCAATTTCTTCTATTACGTTCACATCATCAACTAAAATCTTTAGTGCTTCATCACATTCAATTTCCACATCTGAATTTGTTAAAACACATGATGGTTTCGCATCGTGTAGCATAAATGAGATACGATTTGACGGATAATCCGGATCTAACGGAAGGTATCCCGCACCAGCTTTAAGAACAGCAAGTAAGCTTACAACCATATTTAAAGATCTCGGCATCGCTAAAGCAACAAGTTGATCAGGACCGATTCCTTTCGCTATTAACAAACGAGCTATTTTATTCGCTTTTCTATTTAACTCTTCATAAGTTAGCTTTTCATCTTCAAAGACGACAGCAATAGAATTTTGATTTACATGAGCCTGCTTTTCAAATAATTGTGGCAATGTCATTTCAGGTACAATTTGAAAACCACCATTCCACTTTTCTAAAACTGTATTTCGCTCTGCTAAAGTTAATATTTCTAATCTACCAATTGATTGATCCGGATGTTTCTCTGCATCATCTAATAATAGAATGAATCGTTCTATTAGTTTTTGAACCGTTTCACGTTTATATAAATCGGTACTAAACTCTAACAATCCGTGTAAGCCGTTTGGAGTACCATCAACTCCGTTACTCTCGCTAATTTCAAATGTTAAATCAAATTTTGCAGAACCAACACTTTGAATTTCAAGGCTTGCTTCTAAATCCGGTACATTAAACGTTGCTTCTGGCGTATTTTGGAAAGCTAACATAACTTGAAACAGCGGATGGCTATTTCGAGTTCGTACTGGGTTTAACACTTCAACAAGTCGTTCAAATGGAACATCTTGATTTTCATAAGCTGCAAGGTTTACCTGTTTCACTCTATTTAATAATTCTTTAAAACTTGGATCTCCTGATGTATTTGTGCGTAACACTAATGTATTTACAAATAAACCAACTATATCCGTGAGTACATCGTCATTTCTTCCAGCAATCGGACTACCTAATGGTATATCAGTTCCAGCACCTAATCTTGTAAATAAGGCACTTAGTCCTGCTTGCAACACCATAAACAAACTAACTCCATTTTTACGAGCGAGCTCCACTAACCTACTATGCATACCTTCATCTAAATGAAAATGAATTGTTTCCCCGCGATAACTAGTTTCAATTGGGCGCTGGTAATCTGTAGGTAACTCCATTTGATCTGGTAAACCTTTTAACTCTTCTTTCCAAAAATCTAATTGTGTTGAAATAATACTGTCTGGTTTTGTTTCATCACCTAATAGCTGTTGTTGCCATAGTGAATAATCTGCGTATTGAACTGGAAGGGTTTCTAGTTGAACACTATCACCTTGACATCGTGCTTTATAAGCCGCTGTAAAGTCTCTCGTTAACGGTTGTAATGACCAGCCATCTCCTACAATATGATGTAAAAGAATTAGTAATACATGCTCATTTTCACTCGCTTTAAAAAGTTGTAAACGAACTGCTGGCTCAACATCAAGGTTAAAGCTATATTTTACCGCCTCTGAAAGTACACTTTCTAATTCATCTTTACATGTTTTTGTTATAATCATTTCTAGATTTAAGTCTTCCATATTTAAAATTTCCTGATATGAACTACCTAATACATTAGGGAAAATTGTTCTAAGTGTTTCATGTTTCTTCACTACATCATAAAAGGCACCTTGCAGTGCTTCCTCATTCAATTTTCCAGACATACGAATGACTAACGGAATATTATAAGTAGGGCTTGGACCTTCTAAACAATTTAAGAACCATAACCTGCGCTGTGCAAATGAAAGTGGAACTTCATTTGGCCTACTTACTTTCTTAATAGCTGGTCTTGCGCTTTTTGCATGATCCAATTGTTTCGCTAATTCAGCAACAGTTGGTAATTCAAATAGCTTTCCGATTCCTAATTCTACACTTAACGTTTCACGAATTCTTGCCATTAAACGAGATGCAAGAAGCGAATGGCCGCCCATTTCAAAGAAATTATCATCTATACTAATTCGTGAAACACCAAGTACCTCAGCAAATAAATCACATAATATTTCTTCTTTCGGATTTCTAGCAACTCTCTCATTGTTCATTCCATTAAAATCAGGAGCAGGTAATTTCTTTCTATCAACCTTACCATTTGGCGTTAATGGTAATTCTTCTAGCACAACAAATGCCGATGGTACCATATAATTCGCTAAACTTTCTGAAACATAAGAACGAATTTCTGAAAGATTAATTGGTTCCTTCTCTTCGGCAACGATATACGCAATGATTCGTTTATCATTTGGGCGATCTTCTCGTACCATTACTACCGCTTGTTGAATATTTTCATGTCGTTGTAATACCGTTTCAATTTCAGCTAATTCAATTCGGAAACCGCGAATTTTAATTTGATGATCTGCGCGACTAATGTACTCTAACACACCATCGTTACGCCATTTCACAAGATCACCTGTGCGATACATACGTGCTCCAGCTTTCCCATAAGGGTTTGCAACAAACCGTTCAGCCGTTAACGCTGGTTTTCCTAAATATCCGTTCGCAAGTCCTTCTCCTGCAATATATAATTCACCGATAACTCCAGGTGGAACAGGCTGTAACCCTGCATCCAAAACGTACACTTCTGTATTCCAAATTGGTCTTCCAATAGGAGGTATACCATTTTCACTGTCATCAATATTTATGAAAGTAGACCAAATAGTCGTTTCAGTTGGTCCATATAAGTTAGTTATAGAGCAACCTAATTCTTTTAATTTATTTGCTAAATGTGCCGGAAGAGCTTCACCGCCAACGAGTACGTTTAGCCTTTGTAACCTCTCTGGATATTCAGTTATTAACGCCTGCCAGAGCGTCGGTGTAGCTTGCATAATTGTCGCTCTTTCTTCTTGTAACAATGTCGTTAATGCAGAAGGCTCTTGGATTACCTCTTTTTGTGCAATTGTTAAACTTGCACCACTAATAAGAGGTAAATAAATTTCTAGAGCAGAAATATCAAACGCAAACGTTGTAACTGCTAATAAATGATCGTTTTCATTTAATGAAAACATATCTTTCATAGCTAATAAGAAGTTACTTAAACCTTTCATAGTAACAATTACACCTTTTGGATTTCCGGTTGATCCTGAAGTGTAAATTGTATAAGCTTGGTTTAAAAGTGATTCATCATTTTTAAATGGTAGATTCATATGAGAATATGTTTTTAACGCTATTTTCGTTTCTTCGCTATCTAATATGATTTCTTTAATATCATTTTCTATAACTAAAGTAGATGAAACAGATGAATGTGTTATGATACAAACTGGATTTGCATCATTTACTATATAATGAATTCGCTCGGCTGGGTATTCTGGATCTATCGGTAAATACGCTGCACCAGCCTTTAGAACTGCTAGCATACTAACTACCATTTCTATTGATCTTGGAAATACTAAGGCTACAAACTGATTTACTTCTATTCCTTCTTCTAATAAATAGTGTGCTAGTTCATTCGCTCGTTCATTTAGCTCTTTATACGTAAGTTTTATCCCGTTACAAGTAACTGCTATTTTATTTGGATTTTTTTGTACTTGTTTTTCAAATAATATAGGTAGATTAATTAGCTCTTCAGCTTTCTTCGTTTCATTCCATTCCAATAAAACTTTATGATTTTCTTCAGGAAGAGTAATGTTTATTTTTCCAATCGGCTCGTCTTTATGATAATTATTTATCACTAATTCTAATAGACTCATAAATCTTTCTTTATGCAATGCTAGTTCCGCGCCGTTATATACTTCCGGATTCGCATCAAAATGAATCATTAACTCATTTTCATCGAAACGTTTATATACATTTATCGATAAATCATCAACAGGTCCTGCTGATAAATTATGTGTAATACCACGATTCCCAGCAAAGTTAAGCCCATAATCAAAAGGCATAACATTCACTAACGGTCCAAACAACCTTTGATTTTCACCTAGTAACTTTAAGTCTCTTCTTAATTCCTCATGACGATATTTATGATGACGACGTACGTCTCGAATTTCTTTAGAAACTTGCTGTATTAATTCTGCAAAAGTTATATTTGGAGTTAACTTTAGACGAAGTGGAACTAAATTCATTACCATGCTTGGTGTATGAATAGATACAGAACCAAGACGCCCCATCATCGGTAAACCTAAAACAATATCATTTGCACCTGTTAATTTATGCATGTAAATACTCGTTACGGCTACAACAAATTCGGGCCAACTCGTTAACGAAATATTAATATCTTCTAGTAAAGTTTTTGTACTAGCATTTGATAGATAAGCAGTTTCTCGTAAAAATCCATTTGATGTTCTCGGCGCTCGTTCTGCTAAACTTATAACTTCCGGTTCATCTGCAAACTTTTCTAGCCAAAAAGTACGATCTTCCTGAAATTGTTTAGATTCACGATACTCATTATCTTCTTGTACAATTTTTGCAAGAGAACCAAATGGCTTTTCATTCTTATTTGTTTCTTCTATAAGTGATGTATACTCATTCGCTACCTTTTGGCTAAGAAGTGAAAATCCATAGCCATCCATCACAATGTGATGGATGCGCTGATACCAAAAGAAACGATTATTTTCAACTTGAATAAGTGCTTCAGTAAATAATTTATCTTCTTTTAAATCTATCGGTACAGATAAATCATTTTTCATCCATACTTTAGCAGCTTCTTCAGGATTTTCTTCTTTACGAACGTCAATAAAATGCATATGAAACGTTGACGATTCCTCAATAACTTGCCATGGGCCAATTTCATCCTCTTCGAAACGAACATGAAGTGCTTCTGCTTCTTTTACCACTTTACGTACAGCTAACTCGAAAATTTCATGATTAATATCTCCGTTTATTTCTATATATTCCCCAGTATTATAAATCGGATTAAGCGGATCTAATTGTTGCGCAAACCACATACCAGACTGCGCAGATGATAACGAATGACGAATCTTTTGACTATTAGGCATTCTTTACTACCCCTTTATTATGTAGTCTATTTGTTACAGCACTTGTGCTGCTTGTGAAGATAGTAAACGGTACCAATCATCAACAGTTGGACGTTCTGCTAAATCTGCAAAAGTGATTTCTTTCCCTTCGCGACGCCATTTCTCTACTAAACTCATAATTCTGACCGAATCAAGTCCTCTATTTAATAAGTCTTCATCAACTTCAATACTCTCTACTGGCTCACGGAGTAGTTGTGCAACTAGTTCATGTACTTTCTGTAAAGTGATTCCTTCACTCTCATCGCTTTTTACACTTTGTAAATCTTTTAATAGTAAGTTTGTTGATGTCGTTACTGCACATCTATTTGATGCATACTGCAATGCTTGTTTATGATGCTCTAGTGAAAAATCAGCAACTGCATCTGCTACAAAAAATGGCTCTATACCATCCATAAATGCTTCACAAGCTGTTAAAAGGCAGCCAATATGCGCATAAATACCGCAAATAATAAGTTGATCTCTTCCCTGCTCATTTAAAATTTCTAATAGATTCGTCTTTTTAAATGCACTATATCTCCATTTGGTTAGGAATATATCATCCTCATCTGGAGTAAGCTCATCGACAATTTTCTTTTTATCTGGTCCAGCAGGAATACCGTCACCCCAAAAGTCTTGTAATAACCCTCGTTGTTCTAACGTTTGTCCACCAGGTTGTGCTGTATAAACAACTGGTATACCAAGTTCCTTGCATCTTTCTCTTATCACCTTAATATTTGAAATTAGTTCTACTTTTGGCGATTCTTTATCGCTATATGCATCAAGAAAATATTCTTGCATGTCATGGATTAGAAGAACCGCACGTTTCGGATCTGGCGTCCAATTCACTTTATTTTTTGGTAGTTCTGATTCAATTGGCATTTTATATACTGAAATAGATGGGATAGCCATCTAATCACTTCCTTCCGATTTTTATTATTGTTTTACTGTAATAAGTTTTTCAGCAATGACTTTACGTAATTCTTTTTTGCTTACTTTTCCAACACCTGTTTGTGGGAATGATTCAATAAATTCAATTCGATCTGGAATCTTATAAGCTGCTATACCACGTTCTCTTAAGAACATTTTTAATTCGTTTGCAGTTAGGACTTGTCCACGAGCGATAACAAAAGCGCAAGTGCGTTCTCCTAAATAATCGTCAGGCATAGATACAATTGCTACATCATGTACTGCATCATGTGCTAATAGATGATTTTCAACTTCTTCCGCAGCAACCTTCTCACCACCACGGTTAATTTGATCTTTATCTCTTCCTTCTACAATGATGTAACCTTGTTCATTTACTTTTACAAGATCACCTGTGCGATAAAAACCATCTTCTGTAAATGATCTTACATTATGCTCTTCCGCTTTATAATAGCCACGAATTGTATATGGCCCTCTTGTTAATAAACTACCTACTTCACCAGGCTTAACATCATTATCATGTTCATCAACAACTCGAACTTCATCAAATGTAGACATCGGTCTACCTTGTGTATGAATAATGATTTCTTCTGGATCATCTAGTCTTGTGTAATTTACTAACCCTTCCGCCATACCGAACACTTGCTGTAACGTACATCCGAATGTAGGGCGTATACGCTTCGCAACTTCGGCACTAAATTTCGCACCGCCTACTTGAATAACTTGCAGGCTTGATAAATCGTTATTACGGGAAGATACCGCATCAAGCCAAATCATTGCTAATGGTGGAACGAGCGCTGTAATCGTAACTTTTTCTTTTTCTATAAGAGCAAATGCCTCATCTGGACTACCTCCAGTTGCCAATACTACTTTTCCACCCGCATAGAAAGTTCCAAATGTCCCTGGAGAACTCATCGGGTAATTGTGTGCTACTGGAAGAACTGCCATATAGACACTTTCTGCATTTAAATTACAAATGTCAGCGCTAACACGTAAACTATAAATATAGTCATCATGTGTTCTAGGAATTAATTTAGAAAGTCCTGTCGTCCCTCCTGATAATTGGAGAAACGCAACATCACTTGGCTGAACTTCTGGTAACGGAATCGGATCCATATAAAGATCAGTTATGTTCACGAATTCTTCTTCTTCCCCCACTACGATTACATGTTGTAAAGCGGGAACTTTCTCTTTCACTTCTCTTGCTAGTTTTCGATAATCAAAGCCGAGAGCCTTATCTGAAATAACGTAAGCACTCGCTTCACCAAACTCGCAAAAATAACTAATTTCACTACTGCGATGAGAAGGTAGTGCAAAAACAGGGAGTGCTCCAATGCGAAATAGCGCAAAGCATATTTCGAAAAACTCTATAATATTAGGTAACTGGATTACAACTCGGTCTTCTTTCTTTATTCCTAAATTCAGTAAACCTGAAGCTAAGCGATCTACCTTTTTATCAAGTTCACTATACGTTATATGCGTATTACTACTTACAACCGCAATTTGATCCCCATATTTTTCAGCGCGCTCTTTTAACATCGAACCAAATGTTTCTCCAAGCCAACACCCTTCTTCTCGATAGCGATTGGCAAATTCTTTTGGCCATTCCGTATAACCTATTAACATTCTTTCTTCCCCCTATTTTTCATTCAGCGAATTATCTCTTAACCCTAAAGCCTTCAACATTGTTTGGAACTTAGCTGATGTTTCTGCTAACTCATCTTCTGGCTTTGATTCAGCAACAACTCCAGCACCTGCATATAAGCGAAGTGTATTCTCTTGCACTTCAGCACAACGAATTGTAACAATCCATTCGCCATCTCCATTTAAATCGCTCCACCCTAACATTCCTGTAAAGAATTCACGGTCAAATGGCTCAATTTTTTGAATAGCCTCTCTCGCTTCTTCCATTGGAGTTCCGCAAACTGCTGGCGTTGGATGAAGGGCAATTGCTAATTCTAAAGAAGACGTATTTGGGTCCTTTAGTTCACCTTTCACTTCCGTAGACAAATGCCACATTGCTTCACTATGAATAACTGAGGGTTTTTCTGGAACATGTAATATATGACAGTAAGGGCGAAGCGAAGCGGCAACCGATTCAACTACTACCGCATGTTCATGTAAATCTTTTGGAGAAGAAAGTAATTCTTCTGCCCTTCTTTTATCTTCTACTGGATCCTCACTTCGTGGTCTTGAGCCAGCCAACGGATTAGAAATTACTTGCATACCATGACGTGAAACAAGTAATTCAGGACTTGCTCCAATTAACGTCTTACTGTACTCGTTTTCATCTTTCGGCAAATTAACAGCAAATGTGTAGCCGTGCTTATTATGTTCCGCTAATTCACGGAGTAGTTTTTGTTGATCAATTTTCTCGGAAGACTTAACATCCAATGATCTGGATAGAACGATTTTTCTTAAATCTCCGTCCTGAATTTTTGCTATTCCTTGCTTCACACCATCCATATAAACTTCAGGAGCTGGAACCGGTGTCATTTCAAATGTCAGTTTCTCATTTCGTTTTATCTCATTTGTTGTCTCTAACTGTAAACGCTCAGTAATTCTACTATGTTCTGGTACGATAAGTTGAACTTCTTTTCTACGATCAAAAGGCAAAGCACCAACAACGATAGGATTCGGATTTCCGGCTTGTTTTGCATTACTTAATACCGCTTGTACAAGTTCTGGAAAACTTTCAATTTCATGATGTTTTACTGTAGTAAACTCTCCTTCTGTCAATATCGTTCGAGTTGGTGAAGCGAAAAAGAACGAAGATTCAGTTTTATAATCTTCTAATAATTTTTCTGACAGTTCCTTTACGGCTATAAGTTCATTCATAGTATTAAAACCTCCTGAATTTTTTATTAAACTCCTAATGTAGCTCCGCCATCGACACATAAATTGTGCATTGTAATATGACTCGCTTTATCAGAAGCTAAAAACAATACTGCTTCAGCAATTTCTGAAGGTTGTGCAATTTTTTGTAACGGAATACCGAGTCTATATGTATTTTGAGAACCAGCAATTATATTTTCAGCTCCATTCTCATCAGCCCATAGTAATCTTTGCATTTCAGTTTCAGTAGAACCAGGAGAAACTAAGTTGCAGCGAATATTGTATGCTGCAAGCTCTAATCCTAAACACTTCATAAACATTGTCGTTGCAGCTTTTGATGCAGCGTACGCAGCCATTTCCATTCTCGGAGTATTTGCCGCATTTGAACCAACTGTAACAATTGCCCCTGACCTTCTTTGCATCATATGTTTACTTACTGCTCGAGACATATAGAAAACTCCTGTAGAATTTACAGAGAAGGTTTTATTCCAATCTTCATCACTTAAAGAGTGAATTGGTCCCATACGTAATACCCCTGCAACATTTATTAATATATCTATTGGTGCTATATCATTTTCAATACCGTTTACCATATCTTCAACAGCGGTACTATCACTCACATCTAAATGAAATGTTTTCATACGTGTTTCATTTAATTCATTTTCATTTAAGAGTACGTTTAACCCCTCTTCATTTTGATCAACCGCAATAACTGTAGCTCCTCTTTCTAAAAACATTTTGGCAACAACACTGCCTATACCTTGAGCTGCACCTGTTACTAAAACCGTTTTTCCATCAAATTCCCCTAAGTTCATTTCCTCTATCCTTTCATTTGAAAATTGATCTAATTAAACAAATAGCGATAATGATAACGATTATCACTATCAATGTAAAAATAATACACTTACTAAACTAATTGGTCAAGTGTACTTTTCATCAAAATATTATTCATTGATAATGTTTTTCATTTAATATTCTTACATCGAAATGATAATCTTTCTCAATAAACTTGTCAACCTATTTTTATTTTTCAGATAAAATATTTTAGTACTTCTCAATACAATTACATCTAAAAGCATTAATAAGTACTTACATTAAAAAATTTAATTCGTACTCCTCTTTTTAAAATTGAAGAAGATAAACTGTAGATACCTTCATTTACAAAGCCTTACCAAAAACTCAAGTATATATTTTCTCAACATTTTTCTGAAAATATCGAGAAAGTATATCTTGCAATTACCGATGCATGTCGTGTTTATAATTTAAGATTTAATAAGTATTTCGAATATAATATATCAATTTATGATATTCCAATATAATCCAAACGGATACTTTACTCATTTTTTTGCCTCTAGAAAATTCCACATGTTGTAATTCATAAAAAAGCACCCTATTAAATAGGGTGCTTTTTAGTAAACATAGTGTTAAAGAAGATTTATATACTTACGCTACACTGCGATACTCTTCTTCTTTTTCTTTTTTCTGCTTAGGCACTTGGATTAAAAGTGCGATAATAAATGATACGACACATAATACGCCGATCACCATGAAAGTTGGTTTGAATCCACCTAGAACTGCACCGATAAAGGAACCAGCGAGCGCTCCAAATCCAAATCCTTGATACACAATTCCGTAGTTCTTACTATGGTTTTTCATACCGTAGAAATCACCAACGATAGCTGGGAAAATAGTGATATTTCCACCAAAGCAAAACGCTACACTTGCTACACATACGAAGTAGATACCATAATTTAAATCTACGAAACTTAAAACCAAGACTGAAGCTGCCATAACAACAAATGTACCAGTAACGATTTTTAAACGGCCGATTTTATCTGATAACGGTCCTAAAATAATACGACCTAATGTATTGAAGATTGCAACCATAGCCACCGCATTAGCTGCTGTCGCTGCGCTAAGCCCTACAAGTTGAACACCAATGTCTTTTACCATACCAATTAAGTATAAGCCACTCATACATGATGTAAATAACATAATAAATAATAAGTATACTTGTTTTGTGCCTAACATTTCTTTCGTTGTATATTCCTGAGTTTTTGTTTCATGAACTGCTCCTTGATCTGCAGCTTGATGGATTAAACAAGCACCAAGGACAATCATAGCTGTAACAATTAAACCCCAGTATATAAACGCTTGTGATACACCAACTGATTCAATTAACTGTGCGTTAATATATTTAAAAATTAAGCTACCCGAACCATATGCAGAGACAGAAATACCAGCAATTAAACCTTTACGCTTTGGAAACCACTTTATTAAATTGGATAATGAAGTGATATATGCTGTACCATCTGCATAACCTACAACAACCCCTGCTAGTACATAAAGCAATATTAATGAGGAAGCTTGTGAACTAAGTATTAATCCAATTCCTAATGCTAGTCCAGCTATCATAATAAGTTTACGAAGTCCCCATTTTTCTTGCAATTTACTCGCAAACAAAGTTGAAAACGCTAAAGACAGGCTAGTAATTGAGAAAGTTATAGCAACAGCGTTAAGACTCCAACCGTATTTACTCACTAAGGGCTGATTGAATAAACTCCATGTATATATCGTACCAAGCCCCATTTGTACTATGACTGTTCCAAGGACAACAAGCCATGGATTAACCGATGATTTTTTCATACCATCTCTCCTCCTCTTTCTATTTCAATGCTATTCGCTAAATATGCTTTTTTTATTTTTATTTTCGCCACCTCATTCGACTTAACAACTTCATTGTATAGGATGTTTTCGCTTATGTAAGCACTTACAAGATGGAGCGTCAAAAATATGGAATCAGTTACAGAAAACGAAGGGTGAAATACAAAAAACTACTTGTTAAATACGTAGTAGTTTTTATAATGTTTTACATTAATACGACTTACAGAGCTTTCACATCCTCTTTTACCAAAAAAATTATCGAATTATCCATGGCTGGACTTCAATATTTTGCTTATCCTATTCTTATTTAACTCTTCAACGTTTATAACATGTTGCGTCTGTATTTCTTGATACAAATCATTTAATAGTCTTGTAATCAAAAATTCCATCTTTTATACATTTTAACTCCCATATATCTTGTTTTTTTAACGAAACATACAGAATTACAACGTTTTTTTACAATTTTATACATAAAAATAGAAAATATATAATTCATTTACATAATGTTGCACTTTAATTTTTACTAAACAACAAATATTTTATTGATAAATAAAACTAAACATTCACTAATATATCTATACGTGGTTTAATATATATAATAAACAAACATTTCTGACTTTTATAAGGAGGTACTATGAAAGCAAACGTAGGCGATACTATACTATTTCAACGAAATAACTTAAAGATCACAGCATCTGTACTAAAACTATACACTGAATCGGTCTTAGTTGAAGTCACAGATGTAAGCGGTGGTACTTTTGAATTTGACCGAACAATTGTAAATCATAAAAACTATAAAATTTTAAATGCAAATAAATAAAACAATACAATACAAAATAGCCCCTGCTTAACAGCGGAGGCTATTTTGTATAATAACAATTCATTAATTTACATATCCTAAAACACTAACAATCTTGCTTGCTTTTAAATTATTAATATAATAATAAATTTCTAACCCTCTTCTCTCAGCTCTTAGCACTTTACCTTTCATTTTTGATAAATGCTGCGAAACAGTCGATTGAGGAATATTCAATATTTCTGTTAATTGTGTTACATTACAAGTTTTGCGTGCACTTAATTCATTTACAATTTGTAATCGTATTGGATGCGCCATTATTTTTAAAATATCCACATCTTCTTCAGTTACTAAACTTTTTTTATCTCGCTCGTATATGTTGTCATAAGACATTCCCCTTTTATTTGAATTCCTTTTTATTAAAATCTGCTTCTAAATAAAATATTATCTCTAATATACAATTAAGACCCTTATATAGAAATAATAGGATTTTAATTATTTAAAAGCAGCAATGCTATGTAATTTTATTTATTTGGTACATATACATAATACAATTCCAATTTGTGCTGCATGTGAAGTTAGCATAAATTTATGGTGAAGATTCTTCATTCATTTATACATAAACTGATAGGACTTCTTCGTAGTTCATTTATTATTTCGATTGGCTTATTGTCTTTTATATAGATGCGAGGTATCCTTCTACTTAACATACAAGTAATCTCATAATTAATTGTACTTAATATATCTGCAACGCAATCTACACTTATTGATTCCTCGCCTTGATTACCATAAAAGACCACCTCATCACCAACATGTATTGGCATGATTTTTGTTACGTCCAACATTAACTGGTCCATACAAATACGTCCTATAATAGGAACTTTCATACCCTTTATTAATACAAACCCTTTATTCGAGAGTTGCCTGCTGACACCATCCGCATATCCAACCGGTATCGTCGCAATCCATTCTTCTCCTGTCGCTGTATATGTTGCTCCATAGCCAACCCCATTTCCTTTTTTTACTTTTTTGATATGCGCAACTTTTGATTTAAATATCAGGATAGGCTGTAACGAAATAGCTTCTTGATTGACATCTGCAGATGGATAGAGACCGTATAACGCGATTCCAAGGCGGACCATATTTCCTTTTGTTTCTCTCATATCAATTGTAGCAGCACTATTATTGGCATGAATCCATGGAATAACAATTTGTAACTCTTCTGCTTTGCTTACGGCTTTTTGAAATACCTCTTGTTGCATGAGAGTATACATTTTATCCCTTTCATCTGCACAAGCGAAGTGCGTGTACATTCCTTCAACCTGAATATATTTTGTACACTTTAATGTTTGTAAAAACAATGTGACTTCATTAAGTTGTAAACCGAGTCGGCTCATTCCAGTGTCAATTTTAATATGGATGTACGCATTCTTTTCCATTTGTGAAGCAACCTCTTCTATAGCATGCAAATCCTCAATTGTATATACTGTCATGCTTAAATCATACGTAATTGCATCTACTATCGCTTCATACGGTGTGTATCCAAAGATTAATATTGGTACAGTTATACCAGCTTCTCTAAGTTCAATTCCTTCATCTACAAACGCAACTGCCAAGTGACTTGTGCCTGCCTCTGTTACCGCCTTCGCAATCGGAACTGCCCCGTGTCCATAGGCATTCGCTTTTACAACTGTCATAATTGCTGTACCAAATGGAATAGCTTGTTTGTACTGTTGGAAATTACGTTGCAGTGCATTTAAATCAACTTCAATAATAGTATGTCTACCGTAGTTAACGTTCATAATTTATTTACCTCCTATATTAAGCTATCAAAAATGCTCTTCCTGAAGAGCCAAGTTCATGAATCCGTAAAAGTCATTAGTATTCAAACGAAAATCCGTCGGTTATTATTTTTTTAGTATTCCTTCAGTTATTTTTACCTCGTAGCCTTCCGTGAGCTAAAATCGTTAAAAATCACATTCACTCTCACCCTCATATTTTTACATATCTTCACCTATCCAAAAAGGTACACACATTATGTATTTTTACATTCTAGTGGTATGGTGGAGAGGTATAGATATACCTCTTTGTAATACAATTGCTTTTCGAAGTAATACTATATGAGTAATAAATATATCTACTGTATAAAAATATTCATAAGATGACGTCATGTCCTACAACTATATAATTTAACAATTCATTTTTAAGGTAATTTTAATTTATATTGACCATTTAAATATAGTAATATATAGTTTGCGAATTGATAATTAGGAGGCTGTTTTAAAGTGAATTACAAAAAGGGTATTTTAGTTGGTCTTATATGTGTATTTGTATTTTCATTAAGTGGTTGTAATTTTATCGATGGGTTTAAAAGCGGATTTGCTTCTAAAACGGAAAAGGTAGAAAACCAGGAGGAAAAATAAATCCGTACAAAAAAGACGACATTTTATATGTCGTCTTTTTTGTTTCAACTTTAAAGTGAACTCTCATTATTACTTTATTGCACCAAAGCCCGTCAGTCATTCCTTAGTTCAAAACCAGTAAAAGCTTACACTGTTTTCCATAATGATAAAGCATAAATCCAGTTTGGATCCCCATTTCCTTGGTAATTTTGGACAGCTTCATACACTTTCCCTTCGTGTACGACTCTATCTCCCTTTTTATATGCCTTTTTTGAATTCCACGCTTCGTATGAAGCGCTTTCAGTTTTTGTGGTAACTGTGAATACATCGCTTTGTATTGATTCATTACCAGCTACATCAACAACTTTCACCGCATATTTATATGTAGTATTAGCAAGCAAATTTTTGTCCATATGAGAAGTAGTGTTGGATGTTCCAATTTTTTTCATTACGCCTGATATTTCTCTGTAAATATCGTAATGGTCTACACCGTCATTATCGTCAGACGGACTCCACATCAGATCAACACTTGATGCTGTCGTTCCCATGCTGTGTAATCCTTTTGGCTGTGTAGGTGCTTTTGTATCAAGAATCGCTACTGATGTTTTCACTTTAACTGCCGTACTTTCTTTCGATACATTTCCAGCTGCGTCAATCGCTTTTACAGTATAAGAGTATTCAGTACTTGGTTGTAATTGTTTATCAATAAAATGAGTGCCTGGTACTGTGTCAATAATCTCTCCATTGCGTAGGACCTGATAACCTTTTACCCCTACATTATCTGTAGAAGCGGTCCATGCTAGTTCTACACTATTTGCTGTAACTTTTGTTGCCTCAAGTCCATTTGGATTACTTGGTACTTCTGTGTCTGGTTTTTCATTATTGACTAGATTTACATCAATTACATTATAGAATGCATTTGCTGTATCAGCTACATCCCATACCGCTAAAATAACATGGTATCCACTACGATCAGTAGGTACGTTAATTTTGTGATTTAAATTGTTTAAAGCTGCAGAACCATCATGTTGTACAGTTCCAATTGGCTCAAAGTTTGCTCTTGTTAGCGCTTTATTTGGATTCCAACCTTTTTTCGTAATATAGTAATGCCATTTGCTTGTTAAGTGAGGAGCTGTATAATTCCATGTGAACGTATTTTCTCCACCTGTTATCGTATTTTTAAACCAACGCTCTGTTGTTTGTTGATCCAAAATACCACCAAATTTCCCGCCTGCCGAAGCAATCTGCCCATCAACTGGGCCAACTTGCGGAAATCCTTTTGGAGCTTCTAAACTTTGAGGCTCATACATAATACTTCCGCAGTTCACGTTCAGTGCGCCGTAAGTTGGGCTACATAAAGCAGAACGACTTCCAGGTTTTTCAACAAAACCGTGTGCATATGCATTTTGAGGAATGAGAGTCGTGCCTATGATTCCAGCCGTTAATGCAACGGCTCCCAGGCTTTTCTTGTTCATCTTCATATTTAGTAGGTGTTTTAAAATTCGATTATTCATGTTCGTATCCCCTTCTTGTTATACTTCGTAGTGTGATGAGGGCTTTGATGCAAAAGAATAACAATAAAGACACTTGTTTTGGGGAGTGCGTAAGAAACGCACACTTAATAATGAACGAATGTTTCATTCATTATTATTTAATATTTAGCTTTATGGATATACCATGACATATAAACTACTAAAACTTGTGCAGAAGTTGCGCAGAAGCGTTGAACTTAATACTAACACTAGCTAAATACTAAATTCACTTAGATGCTTATACATATAACTTCTTCATTTTTAACACATGTTAGGCGTTTGTATATACTATTACAAAACACATTTTTATAAAGGAGGGAATCATATGCCTACAATGTTACAAGAAGAAGTTGAAGAAGCACGAGAAACATATGTCAGTCGTATCATATTAGTAGGTGGATCAGCATTATTTTTAGCGGGTGGTGTTATATCGGCAATTTCTGCTTTTAAAACTTATAATCGATTATCACATACGCCGCCTACTTCAGATAACTCATAGTTCCTTATTTCATACAAACGCCGCCTCCAATAAGGAGACGGCGCTTTATTTATTATTTCACTAAATTTTTCAGCAATTAAATCTTGTTACTTCACCACAAACTTAGTCTGACTACACCCATCCTTCTGCTTCGTTACCTCTAATACAGCTGGCATTGCGTTTTTCAGTTCTTGAACGTGTGAAATTACACCGATAAAGCGACCTGATTTTTGCAAGTCGATTAGGGCGTCAACTGCTTTCGTTAATGACTCTTCATCTAATGAGCCGAATCCTTCATCGATAAACATCGTTTCGATGGAAATACCACCCTCATACGCTTGAATTACATCTGCCATTCCAAGTGCTAAGCAAAGTGATGCGTTAAATTTCTCACCGCCAGATAATGTTTTTACATCTCGGGTTTGACCTGTATATGCATCATATACATCTAATCCTAATCCACTTTGTCGATTCCTCTTTTCAACTCGTTCGCTTCGTTTTAAATAAAATTGTCCATTTGATAATTTACGTAGTCGTTCGTTCGCAATTTGAACAATTTGTTCTAAATACTCAATTAAGATGTAACGTTCAAAGGATATACGACTATCATTATCCCCTTTCATTACTTCATATAAATCAACAAGTTCTTGGAATGCTTTTTCTTCCTCATGAATTTGTTCATCAATTCGTTTAATATTTTCATGTAAATCCGTAATATATGATACGGCGTTTTGAGCACGTTGTCGTTTTTCTTTAATAATATCAAGGCTAATTTCCAATTCTCTCACTTGCTCATCTAATGAAGAAATGTCCATATACTCTTTATCTTTTAAGTCTGCTTTTAATTCGTCAATTTGTTTTGTAAGTACTTCTAGAGATGAGTAATAACTTTGGATTTCTTGTTGTAACTTATCCATCTCAGCATCATTTAATTTGGATTCTTTATATGTTAATTGATCTGTAAATCCGCTTTGTTCTAGCTCTTTCATAAAGCGTGTAAACGTCTCTTCTTTCTTCTCTTTTGCACTATTAAATTGATTAGAAGCATTATCATGTTCTGCTTGAATACGTATATTTTCATTTTGCCAATGTTGATACGCCTCTTGTACTTTCTCCCATTCATCTTCCATTAACCTAAGTTCTTGCAGAGCTTGGTCAAACTGTACTTTCCAAGCTTGTACCGTTTGCAAGCTTTCCGGAATATTTTGCTTATCATGTTCATATGACGTACGAAGCTGCATACACTCCATTTCAGTACGGTGCTGCACAGTTTCTACTTCACGCTTTTGTTTCTGGAGTTCTTCTACTTTTTCTTCTACGCTTTTTATATTCACAGCAATTTGCTTACGCGTTTCTTCACTTGCTTTTAACGCATTAACTTCTGCTACTAATTGCTTTCCTTTTTGAACGAGCGCACTATATGTTTCTACTAATTCTTCTGAGCGATAGCCTCGCTTTAGCACTTCTTCTATCACTTGTTCATATTGAACTCGATAGAAATTCCACTTTTCTTCTAATTGAACATGTAATTTTTCCGCAATATTTTTCTTTTCTCTTAGCTCATTTAACTCTTTTTCATCAATTGCATTACTTTGCTCTGTAGCTTTTTTCGGGTGGTCCATACTACCACATACTGGACAAGATTCACCATCATGTAAATGAAGAGCTAATATACCAGCTTGTTCACTTAACCAGCGGCGTTCAATATTTTCATATGTACTAACTGCCTGTTGCATCTTATGAAACGCACTTTCTTTTTCTAGCTCGTATTTTTGTTTTTCTTGCCATACATCATATGCCTGCTTTAATACTTTTGCATCTTCTCGCATATTCGTTAGTTCTTCTACTTTAGCTACATATTGTTCAAGCGCTGCTTCTAATTGCTGTAATTCGCCAGACATTCTTTGTTTTTCATTTTTATGCGCTTCTAGTTGTTCATCTAACTTTTGCATACCTTCTTTTAATTTTCCTATTTGAATTTCAGCATTTTGCAAATTTAACTTTTTCTCAGCTAATGATGCAATAATTGGCTGTAACTCTTCTAGTCTTTGAACTTGTTTTTTAGCATTTTCTCGCTCGGATGCCTTATTCTTTAATGCTTCATATTTCTCCTGAGCAAGTGCAAAACTGTTCATTATATGCTCTTTTTTTGCGATTATCTGTTTTAACAAACTTTCAGACTGCTGTTCATATTGCATCGCTTCCTCATACCATTGCTCAAATGGTAATAATCGCTTCGCCTGTTCCGCATGTTTAAAAGATTTTTCTTTCATTTCGATTACGGCACGGTTTTCTTGTAAAATACTGTACTTCTCATTCTTTTGTTCTAAATCTTTGAATTTCTCATTTACAGCTTTTGCTGCATGAAAACGTGCCTCTGCTTCTTTTAATTGTTTCGTTTTGTCATTTTGTTCTAAGTGTAATTGCTCAACCTCTGCATTGTACCAAACTGTTTCTTGTTCTAATGCCTCTACTACTTGATGTGTATTTACATGCTCTTGTTCCACTAATGTCTCTAATAATGCCCCATCACGTATTGGTAATTTAAATACATTACGGAAATATAGCTCACGTTCTTTTTGTTTTTCTTGTAAGACGTCTTTCCATTGTTTGCGCTTTTGATCTAATATCTCACGCATTAATTTATAACGATCTGTTTTAAAAATGCGGCGTAGTATTTCTTCTTTATTTTCCGTTTCAGATGTTAATAATTTTCGGAACTCTCCTTGCGGTAACATGACAATTTGGCTAAATTGATGTTTACTTAATCCAATTAAATCTTCAACTTTTTTATTTACATCCGTTACATGAAAACGATCGACACATGGAACTTTTTCCTCATCAATTACTTCATATAATTCGACTGCATGTCCTGTAATTGTTTTATTTCCTTGTTTTTTATGGCCCAGTTGTCGTTTAATTTCATAACTTTTTCCTTTTAATTGAAAAGTTAATTCCACACTTGTATAAACATCATCATCAGCAAATTGGCTACGAAGCATGTTTGTATCACTGCGCTCTTCTCCACTAGCCTCTCCATATAATACATAACAAATCGCATCAAAAATCGTTGTCTTTCCAGCTCCTGTATTTCCAGAAATAGCGAAAATACGATGCTCACCAAGATCTTTAAAATCGATTACTTCTTTCTGTTTATATGGACCAAACGCGGTCATTATAAGCTGAATCGGTCTCATCCTCGCTCACCTTCCCGTTCTTGCACTGTTTGCAAAACATCTAAAAATAGACGTTCTTTCTCTTCTGATAAATCTAGCCCTTTCATTTCTTTATAAAATGCTTTTAAAAGAGATAAATCATCCGTTTTATGTCTTGAAACAGTTACTTCATTTTCATCTGTGAACTCTCGTCTTTGAATAGATCTTTCAACATGCATTGCATTTGGGTATACAGAACGTATTTTTTCCATTGGCTGCAAGACAGGATTTTCATCTAATAATTTCACAAATACATAATCTTCACTCACTGGATGAAGCAATAAATCGTCTATTTTGGCTTCTACTGTACGCATTTTACGACGTGGTGTAAGTAAACGTTTTTCAATTGTTGTTTCACCTTTTTCATCCAGTTCCACAATATAATATCCTTTTTTATGCTTTTCTTCAGAAATAGAATATGCAAGTGGTGAACCTGAATAACGAATTGTCTCATTACGTACAAAATGCGCTTGATGTAAATGGCCAAGCGCCGTGTAATGAAACTTATCAAAATAATGGCTATTTACATATTCAGCACCACCAATTGAAAGTGGTCGTTCCGCATCACTCGTATTTTCCTCTGCCTCTCCTGAAGAAGTTACAAATGCATGTCCTACAAATATGTGTCTCGCTTCTTTATCCATCGTTTCAGAGAGTTCGTTCATAAAAATACGCATCGCATCATCATGAGAACGAACATCTTCATTTTTCAATATATGTCTAACAATACTTGGATCTGCATACGGAACGAGATGGAAATGAACCTCTCCGTATTCATCATTTAAAACAACAGGATTGTATGGAAACTGGAATTGTCCAACAATATGTAATCCTTGTTTTTTCATTAAATTACTACCAAAATGTATGCGGTCCGGACTATCGTGGTTTCCTGCAACTGCAATTATTGGTGTTTGTAAATCAATAACTATCTTTTGTAATACATCATTTAATAAGTCTACTGCTTCTGTAGGTGGAATTGCTCGGTCATATAAATCTCCTGCAATAATTACAGCATCCGGTTTTTCCTCTTCAACAGCTTGTACAAACTGATCTAACACAATTTTTTGATCTTCAGTCATATATACACCATGAACAAGCTTACCTAAATGCCAATCCGCTGTATGAAAAAACTTCATATTACCCTTCTCCTTTTAGTTTACTGATTGTAGTGAAACAAGCTGATAGTTTAGTGTAGTTTTTCCGTTCTCCCATTCTAACTTTTGGACAATTGCACTACCGATTCTTTCTTCGTTTGATTTATATAAAGGCAATATTTCTTGAATAGTAAATAGATGATAACCATCTAAAATTAATTGAAATAAATTATCTTCTATATGTAATCTTACTTCTTTTTCATTTGAAATAATTTTTGTATGCATCTCAAATTTCATGCTAGATACAACCCCTTTTTTCTAATCTCTACATTTTAATAGTATAGTGGTCATGCAAGATTGACAAGTAAATACACCGCGATGTACATACTTTTTTAATTATAAATATTTTATGTTTTTTTATATGAAATACGGTATGTGAAATTATTAATCTACAAAAATAAAAATGCCCTTTCAGGCATCCTTATTTTTGTAAGTACTCTTTCATAACGTAGTACAATACAGTTATTAAGACAATCGCTACAAAAAACGCAAATACGGCCACAACATACCCATCTTTATTTAATAAAAAGCATATGGAAATAGATATTATAAAAATCGGAAACACGAGACGTACCTTAGCCTTCACTTCTTCTGTCGTATCTGTATGATGAAAATACTGTGTAATTCCTACCATAAGAGATGACAAAATAATAACCGACAATAGTAAAGGTCCTGGCATTCCGATCTCTCCTTTCTCTATTTCTAATTATATACAAACCCCGCGCTCTTTAAAAGTTAGATAATTCAGCCTTTTAACTTTTTCTACATCAACTCTTTAATTTACGCCACGTATACTAACTCAATATAAGTTATACATATAATAGCGCCTTCAACACGACATTTTCAAATAATAGCACTTACAGTAATGTTGTAATATTCCTCTTCATTCTCTGAAATCCTGCAAATATAACTCGTCAAAATATGCGATAAATACTAACACTAAGCACCTAATTTAGACAAAAATTATAGAGGACATTTCAGCATGTATCAAGAAATAAGAATAGAAAGATAAGTAAGGGAGGATTTATAATGACTGAACACGTTTTATTTTCTGTTAGCGAAAACGGCGTTGCATCTATTACTTTAAACCGTCCAAAAGCACTTAATTCTTTATCCTATGACATGTTACAACCAATTGGGCAAAAACTTAAAGAATGGGAGCAAGATGAGCGTATTGAACTCATCGTTTTAAAAGGAGCTGGGACGAAAGGTTTTTGTGCAGGTGGTGATATTAAAACGCTATACGAAGCACGTTCTAACGAAGTTGCATTACAACATGCAGAGCAGTTTTTTGAAGAAGAATATGAAATTGATACATTTATTTATCAATACAAAAAACCAATTATCGCTTGTTTAGATGGAATTGTAATGGGCGGTGGTGTCGGTCTGACAAATGGAGCGACGTATCGAATTGTAACAGAGCGTACGAAGTGGGCAATGCCTGAAATGAACATCGGTTTCTTCCCTGATGTCGGTGCTGCTTATTTTTTAAATAAAGCGCCTGGATATACTGGTCGATATGTTGCTTTAACAGCATCTATTTTAAAAGCTCCTGATGTATTATATATTAACGCTGCTGATTACTTTATGACATCAGATTCATTACCAAATTTCCTTACCGCACTTGAAAAGGTAAATTGGAAAAAAGAAGATGTACATACTCATTTAAAAGAAGTTATTCGTACATTTGCAACTGCTCCAAACTTAGATGGCAATCTTTCTTCTTCAGTAGAAGAAATTAATTCGCATTTTGCATTCGATACAATTGAGGGAATCATTCAATCGTTAGAGAAAGATCAAAGTCCATTTGCCCAAACAACGAAAGAAAAGCTATTATCCAAATCCCCTGTTTCATTAAAGGTAACATTAAAACAGTTTATTGATGGCCAAGAAAAGTCAGTTGAAGAATGTTTCGCGACAGATCTTATACTCGCTAAAAACTTCATGCGACATGAAGATTTCTTTGAAGGAGTACGCTCCGTTGTAGTTGATAAAGACCAAAATCCAAATTATAAATATAAACAATTAAGTGATGTTTCAGAAGAAGATGTAAATCGATTCTTTAACTTACTTAACGCTTAAACAAAGAGGCCATATATTGTAGCACACTCTCAGCTACTCTATATGGCCTCTTCTTTTTAGTTAAATAATTTTAAATATAATTTAATTTTATTTAACTAAAATGTATGTTAAACTAACGTTAATCGAATTTTCTAAAAACAAAAAAGGAAGGCGGATAACATTATGGAAAATTTTTTTCTGTTTATTATTATGTCTATATGTCTTATTATTCTACCCGGTCCTGATACAGCAATGGCTACGAAAAACACATTGATTGCCGGCAAAATCGGCGGCGTAAAAACTGTTTTTGGTACTTGTGTTGCGCTTTTAATTCACACTTTAGCTGCTGTAATTGGTCTTTCAGCACTTATTGTAAAGTCTGCTCTTTTATTTTCTATTTTTAAATATGTTGGTGCTGTATATTTAGTCTATATTGGTATTAAAGCCCTTTTAGCAGTAAGAAACACAGAAGACTTAAATACAAATGACGTTCCAATAAATAATGACAATAAACATACTTCTTGCTTTCGCCAAGGGTTTCTTACAAATTTACTAAACCCTAAGATTGCAGTCTTCTTTTTAACTTTTTTACCACAGTTTTTAAATCCAAATCATAATACATTTATACAACTTCTCGTTATGGGACTTACTTATCTCATTTTAACCGTCATTTGGTTTGCTTTTTATATATTTTTAATTGATAAAATTAGTGCTTTTATGAAAAAACCGAAGACACAGCGTTATATTCAAGGGATTACAGGAATCGTCTTAATTGGGTTTGGTATTAAATTAGCCTTTGAAAGAAATAGTTAACACAATACAAACGAAAATACACTACTCCATTATGAGTAGTGTATTTTCGTTTGTATTATTTTTATAATGAGTGGGAATGCACCCCACTCATTATCATTTCACTTTATTAAAACCAGCGCTCAGTTACAACTTTTTTACGTGTATAAAATTGAACGCCATCCGTACCATTTGTACCAAGATCTCCAAAGAATGAAGCTTTGTTTCCTGCAAATGCGAAGAATGCCATTGGTGCTGGAACATTAACGTTTACACCAATCATACCAGCATCAATATTGTCTCGGAATGTTTGTGCATGTTTTCCATTTGATGTATAAATAACAGCACCATTCGCAAATTTCGATTGATTTGTCAGCTTAATACCTTCTTCTAAATCTTTTACTCTTACAATACTTAATACTGGAGCGAAAATTTCATCTTGCCAAATTTTCATTTCTTGATTTACACCATCAAAGATTGTTGCACCAACAAAGTAACCTTCTCCAACTTCTTCATTGATTTTACGGCCATCTACTAGTAAAGTTGCTCCATCTGCTACACCACTATTAATATAGCCTAAAACACGTTCTTTATGAGATTCACGGATTAATGGTCCAACATAATTATCTTCGTTGAAACCGTCACCTACTTTTAACTTCTTCGTTTCCGCTACTAATACATCAATGAATTCATCAGCAATTTCATCAACTACTGCTACTACTGAACATGCCATGCAGCGCTCTCCACTACTTGCAAACGCAGACCCAATTACACCTTGTACTGTTTTCTCAAGGTTGCAATCTGGCATTACAATCGCATGGTTTTTCGCACCTGCTAACGCTTGTACACGTTTACCATTTTTTGTACCAGTTTCATATACGTAGCGTGCCACTGGCTCAGAGCCAACAAACGAAACTGCTTGAATATCTTTATTTTCTAAAATACTATTTACAACATCTTTTCCGCCTTGTACTAAATTTAATACCCCTTTTGGAAAACCAGCTTCATAGAATAACTCTACAAGTCGCTCAGCTAAAAGTGGCGTTCTTTCAGATGTTTTTAATACGAATGTATTACCGCAAGCAATTGCAAGTGGGAACATCCATAATGGAATCATCATCGGGAAGTTAAACGGTGTAATACCAGCAACAACTCCGATTGGGTAGCGCCAAATCGATCCATCAATTCCACTAGCAATATTCGGAAGAGCTTGTCCCATCATTAAATTTGGTGCTGATGTTGCAAGTTCTACCGCTTCAATACCACGCTGTACTTCACCAGTTGCATCCGTTAGCGTTTTACCGTTTTCTAGCGTAATGATTTTTGCAAGCTCATCTTTATTTTCTTGTAACAGTTGTAGATATTTGTATAGTTGTCTTGAACGATTTGGAACTGGCACTTTAGACCATGTTTTGTATGCCGCTTTTGCCGCTTCAACAGCTTTTTCAACATCTTCTTTTGGAGAAAGTGGAACGTAAGCGATGATTTTTCCAGTTGCTGGATTCGGAACCGCTTCTACTTCCGTACCAGTAGATTCTACCCATTCGCCATTAATATGATTTTTCACTCGTTTAATTTCAGTTGTAATCATTATATTCTCTCCTTTTTTATCATGGTTTTTATAAGTGCACTATTTTTGATTAGAAATTAATTGTTCGCTAACTTTCTTATATAAAGCAGCCATATCGTTTTCACCATATCCTGCCTCACTCGCTTCTTCATATACATTTAATAGCATCTCACTTACCGGTAAGTGAAGTTCACTTTCTTTAGCTAACTCTATCGCAAATCCTAAATCTTTCTTTAATAAATTTACAGTAAAGCCTGGCTCATAATTTTCTGATGCAATGAAACTTTTATAATTACGCTCATAAATTCTACTTTGACCGTAACTTACATTTAAAATATCAAACATTTTATCTAAATCCATATTGTTCTTTTTCGCTAATGTTAAAGCTTCACTCACACCAGCTGTATAAAAACCAATTAATAGATTATTAATTAATTTAACAGTTGTACCACTATCAATCTGCTCACTAACATGGAAAACATTCGCTCCAAGCACTTCCATGACAGATTCAGTTTTCTCATATACTTCTTTCGATCCACCAACCATAAACGTTAATGTACGGTTTTCTGCACCAATTACCCCACCGCTAACAGGTGCTGCTAAAAAGTCTACTTTCTTTTCCTTCGCCGATTCCTCTAATTGTTTGTTTAATTGTGGAGATACTGTACTTGTATCAATTAAAGCTACATTCGAGTGGCTATTTTCAAATAATCCTTCTTCTCCAAAATATACCGCTTCCACAGCACGAGGTGAAGGCAAACTTGTAAAAATCACATCGCATGTCTCTGCTAGTTTTGAGATTGATAGGCCGATAATTCCTCCTTCTTTTTCAAAGGAAGCTTCCGCCTCTTTATTCAAGTCCACTCCGTATACTGTGTAGCTAGATTTAACTAAATTTTTAGACATTGGAAGACCCATGTTACCTAAACCGATAAAACCAATCTTTTTCATATCGCTTTCCTCCTATTTACACAATATATTTCCCGCGATTTATAATAACTTTCGCAATATCTCTCTTTTTCGTAAATAAGTTTGAGTATAAAGGCACTAATAATTGACGGATTTCAGCTAATATTTCTTGTCTATTTTGTTCTTCTGTGACAGCTGCTGAAAGAATGGAAATCGCCGATTCTTCTACTTTACGATATCCTTCTTCACAAATAACATCTGTTATCATTTGCTTCGTACGCTCTTTTTCCTCACCATTTTTACTAACTGCTTTCCTCGTACGTAAAAATGCTGATTCCATGACGTACACGTCCGTCAACATATTTGATAATACGCGTGAATATTCTTGCTCTTGCTCAATTTTTAAACCTGGAGTTTTAGAGAGCGTTTTCAAAGATTGTTTCAACAATTTTTTCGATAATAAAATGTAACGATGGTTTCTTTCTACATTTGCTACATCAATTTCTACTTCAGCATCTTCTATTTGTTCGATTTGCTTCATTAACATTTTTGCAACTGTTAATCTATTAATTTCATTCGTTCCTTCAAAAATACGACTAATCCTAGCATCACGATATAATCGTTCTACTTCATATTCTTGCATATAACCGTAACCACCATGAATTTGTACAGCTTCATCTACGATATAAGCAAGTGTTTCAGAAGCGTTTACTTTATTCAGTGCACATTCAATTGCAAATTGGGACATTTTTTTCATAAGATCTTCATCACTCTCATGAATTGCTTCATCAATTACACCCGCTGTACGGTAAGCTGCACTTTCTGCTCCATATGTAGAAATAATCATATTGGCAATTTTCTCTTGAATCATCGTAAAATCTACTAATTCCGTTTGGAACTGTTTTCGCTCTTTTCCATATTGAACTGACAAACCGATTGCTTGTTTTGCTGTTCCAATATTTCCAAAAGCAAGTTTTAGTCTAGCGAAGTTAAGAATATTAAGAGCTACGTGATGCCCTTTCCCAACTTCCCCTAAAATATTTTCAGCGGGGATGACAACATCTTCTAAAATAAGCGTCGCTGTTGAAGAACCTTTAATCCCCATCTTCTTTTCTTCTAATCCTATTGATACACCTTCACATGTTCTTTCGACAATAAACGCTGTCATTCCTTTATTTGTCTTCGCAAAAACAACGTATACATCTGCCATATGAGCATTTGTAATCCACTGCTTCTCACCATTCAACTTCCAAGCAGTACCCTCTTCATTCAATACTGCACTCGTTTTTGCACTTAATGCATCAGAACCAGCATTTGGCTCAGTTAAAGCATAAGCACCAATCCATTCTCCCGATGCGATTTTCGGTAAATATTTTTCTTTCTGTTCTTTCGTTCCATAATATATGTAAGGCAATGTACCTACACCGGCGTGTATATTAAAAGAAACGCTAAATGCACCAGCGTAACCCATTTTCTCTGCTACAAGACCTGAGACAGCCTTTCCTAACTCGAATCCACCATAATCTTCTGGTACCTCAATGCCTAATAATCCAAGTTCCCCAGCTTTCTCAAATAATTGACGAGAAACTTTATAGTTATGTTGTTCAATATTCTCAATTTGTGGGACAATTTCTTGTTTAACGAATTGTTCTGTCGTTTTTGCAATTAAATCTTCATCCCCTGAAAAATCTTCTGGTGTAAAGAAAGTATTATTCACATCTTGATTGAGTGAAAAAAATTCATCCCATGGTAACTTCGTTTTCTCCATCTGAATCCCCCTATCATTTCGGCCTTCATTGCTAATGCATATGCTCGTCTACGATGAGTGGAATATCTTATTATTGAAAACAGAAGGCGATGATTCTTCACATCAAGCAGTTCGTTTTGCCAAAGATGTATTCTCATCGCCTTAGTTGTTCTACCTATTGATCTTCAGATAATACGGTTTTTGCAATTCCAGTATCTAACTCTTCAAAGTCATGATATGAAATTGTTTCATATAACTCACTTCTCGTTTGCATATTAGAAAGTGCATCTTTTTGAGAACCTGTTTCCTTAATTAAAGTAAATACATTCTGATACGCTTTCGCTGCAACGCGAAGTGAAGTTACAGGATAAATAACCATTTGGAAGCCCATATTTGCAAATTCCTCTGCACTATAATATGGAGTTTTACCGAATTCGGTCATATTCGCTAATAAAGGGGCATTTACTTTACTATTAAATAGACGGAACTCCTCTTCTGATTGAAGTGCTTCCGGGAATATAGCATCTGCACCTGCTTTTACATATGCGTTCGCTCTTTCAATCGATGCATCTAATCCTTCCACGCCGCGAGCATCTGTGCGTGCTACAATGTATAAACTTGGCGCAACTTCTTTAATCGCTTTAATTTTTTGAACTAATTCTTCTGTAGTAACAAGTTTCTTACCATTTAAATGTCCACATTTCTTTGGTAATTGTTGATCTTCAATCTGAACAGCCGCAACTTTCGCTTCCACCATTTCTACAGCTGTTCTCGCTACGTTTAGTACTCCACCAAATCCTGTATCAATGTCAACAAGAACTGGTAAATCTGTAGCTCTTACTAGATCTCTTGCTCTCTCTGCTACTTCAGTAGACGTCACGATTCCTAAATCTGGTAGCCCTTTACTTGCAGTATAGGCAGCTCCCGATAAATAAAGAGCTGAAAAACCTGTATTTTTCGCAACAAGAGCCGCCATTGCATCATGAGCACCTGGAATTTGCAAAATTTCATTTGCTTCTACTAAAGCTCGGAAGCGATTCGCAAGCTCCTCTTGTGTTGACTGTTTATTCACAACCCAAGCCATTCTAAATTCCCCCTATTATTAAATTAAGAATAGATCTACAAATTCGTTTACATTCATATTTTCTAGTTTTTCTTCATTTAGACAAGCTTCATGGATTTTTTCTTGTTGCTTACTAGAATAATGACCCGCCATATTTGCAGTGAATTTCCGAACAACTTTTGGAATTGCTTCGTCTCTACGGAAACGGTGGCCAAGTGGGTATTCACATTCCACATTTTCTGTTACAGTACCATCTTTAAAATGAACTTGAACAGCGTTGGCGATTGAGCGCTTGTTCGGGTCAAGGTAATCTAAACTGTACTGTTTGTTTTCAACAACAACCATCTTATTACGTAATTCATCTACACGTGGATCATTCGCTACTACATCCTCATAATCATCCGCAACGATATCTCCTTTTAATAAACCTATTGCCGTAATGTATTGTAAGCAATGATCGCGATCAGCTGGGTTATTTAATGGACCTTCTTTATCGATAATACGAATTGCTGACTCATGAGTTGTAATTGTAATACGATCAATTTCATCTAATCTTTCTTTAAGTTCCGGATGTAATTTCACTGCACATTCTGCAGCTGTTTGTGCATGGAATTCTGCTGGGAATGACACTTTGAATAATACATTTTCCATTACATAAGATTCTAGCGGTCTTGCTAATTTTAATTCTTGCTTGTTAAATAACACATCTTGGAATCCCCATCCTGGTGCAGATAATGCCGTTGGGTAACCCATTTCACCTTTTAATGCAGTCATTGCAAGATGAACACCGCGGCTCGTCGCATCACCTGCTGCCCATGATTTACGTGAACCTGTATTTGGAGCATGACGATATGTACGAAGACTAGAATTATCAATCCACGCATGTGATAATGCATTAAAGATTTCTTCACGCGTTCCGCCAAGCATTTTCGCAACTACTGCAGTTGTTGCTACTTTTACGTATAATACATGGTCAAGACCAACACGGTTTAAGCTGTTTTCTAAAGCAAGTACACCTTGAATTTCATGTGCTTTAATCATCATTTCTAGTACTTCACGTACTTTTAATGGTTCTTTTCCTTCTGAAATACGAACGCGGCTAATATAATCTGCAACTGCTAAAATTCCGCCTAAGTTATCAGATGGATGTCCCCACTCTGCTGCAAGCCAAGTATCGTTATAGTCTAACCAACGGATCATACATCCGATATTAAATGCGCCTTTTACTGGATCTAGCACATAAGATGTTCCTGGTACACGTGTACCATTTGGCACGATTGTTCCTGGTACAACTGGTCCTAATAATTTCGTACACTCTGGGTATTGTAGTGCTAAAATTCCACATCCAAGTGTATCAAGTAATACGTAGCGAGCCGTACTGAATGCCTCTGCACTTGTAACCTCTTTATTTAATACATAGTCCGTAATTTCTTCTAATAATGCATCTTTTTGTTTAATTTCATTTGTTTTAATCATGCTATTCTTCCCTTTCTGTCGAAAATTCGTTATTATTAATGATGGGCGTCGGTCAAACACCCATCTGGCGGGCGGCGCTAACAACTCCCCAGTTGTTTTTATTTACTAAATGCATGTCGCTCGCCAATATAATTTACACGCGGACGGAACAAACGATTGTTCGCATGTTGCTCAATTACGTGTGCACATAGCCCTACTGTTCTAGAACTAAAGAAGATTGGTGTGTAAAGTTGAATTGGAATACCAAGCATCCAATATACTGGAGCAGCATAATAATCAAGATTCGGATAAATTCCTTTTTCCTTCTCCATAATTTTTTCTCCAGCTTCACACATTTCATATAGTGTATAATCGCTTTTCACATCACATAACTGCTTTAATGCTTCCTTCATCATAAGTGCTCTTGGATCCATCTTTTTCATATAAACACGGTGTCCAAAGCCCATAATTTTTTCTTTGTTATATAGTTTCTTCTGTAATAACTCTTCAAATTTCTCAACATTACCAGCTTCTAAAAGCATGTACATAACCGCTTCATTCGCACCGCCATGAAGACTTCCTTTTAAGGATGCAACTGCTCCTGTTAAAGCGCCGTATAAGTCGGATTGCGTTGATGCAATAACGCGTGCTGTAAATGTAGAGTTTGGCATTTCATGTTCACTATATAAAACAAGGGAACGATCAAAGATCTTCTCTTCAAGTTCAGTTGGTTTCTTTCCAGTTAACATATAGAAGAAATTCGCACTATATGACAATTCTTGAAGAGGCTCAATTGGTTCCTCATTATTTAAAATATGGTAGCTATTCGCTACAATATTTGGCACTTTACTTAAAAGCTTGTATCCTCGACTTTTATTCACTTCTAACGAGCGGTTTTCGATATCACTATCGTAACCAGCTAATGCAGACACACCTGTACGTAGCCCATCCATAGGATGCGTTTCCTTAGGCAATGCCTTTAGAACATTGAATACACCTTCTGGCACTGCATATTCTTCTTTTAATTTCTTTTCAATTGTTGCTTTCTCATCCTCATTCGGTAAACGTTCTTCTAATAAAAGGTGCACAATGTCTAAATACTCTTTTGTTTTTGAGAGTTCGATTAAATCATACCCTTGAATTACAATTTCACCTTTTACTGTGTCAAGAAACGAAATTTTCGTTTCCGCTGCTACTACACCATCTAATCCCGGGGAAAATTTTTCTTCAGCTTTCATCATTATTTCCTCCAATCCTAATAGATCTTCGTGCACATAACTGTAAGCCTTTACAATAATATGAAACTACATTTCTATTTCAATGTATCAGAGTTTTTAGAAGATTTCAATTTATTTTATAATGATAAGTTTCCTATACTTTTACCGATGTAATAATACAATTTTTCAAAAATAACTTTCATCTTTTATAAAGAAAGGACAGACATCCTTTTACAATTTTTTAAAACGAAATATAACAATTATCCATATAATCCCACTAAATATACCTTTAATCCCTTTTTCTTCAACAAACATAAAAAACCGAGCTGCACTCATGCACAGCTCGGTTTTTTATAATATTTATTTTATATTCCCATAAATATAATTCTTATATAAAATTTATTTATTTTTAATAAAATTATTATTTTACATAATTAAATTAAATTTCTTCCGTTTCTTTACGCTAGCTTACAACTAATTCATAGTTTTGAAAGTACGAAAGATTATCAAAATCTATAAAAATAAACTACCGTCTTTCTCAACTGGCACTATTTCCCGAACTGGTTTCTCAGAAACAATCCCTAAAGAATATCCGGGCTGAATTGAGCTATTTCCTCCGTACCTTACAATACATCAAATAGATTCATCATGTTTTATACGCAATTCTTCCTTAAAGCATCGTCGAGCATCATGTTCAATTGAAATTTTCATCTTCGCTCTTCCTGTTTACGCAAAATCTTTTTTACCTAATCGTTGTTTTACAAAAATGACAAATATAATTAAAGCTATTAATCCTGAAATTGCACTACCTGCGAATAAAACACGGTAACCAAACATTTGTGAAACAACTCCAAGTAAAATCGCACCTAATCCAATCCCTAAATCAAAAGCGGTAAAGAATGAAGCGTTAGCAACTCCTCTTTTACTAGGATCAACAATTGTCAGCATCGCTGCTTGTAAAGCGGGCTGTGCTGAACCGAATCCAACACCATATAATGCCGCTGCAATCATTACACCTATCAAACCATTTGAAATCGTTAGTACAACTATCGCTAAAATAGTAATACATAGTGCCGGAAGTATGATAAAAACTTCTCCATACTTATCTAATAGTTTTCCTGAAATAGGTCGTACAATTGTTAAAGCAATTGCATATACAAGAAAGAATGTCCCAGGATTCACATCAATTGATGACGCGAATAACGGTAAAAATGTTGTTATTCCTCCATATGCAAATGATAAAAAGAAAACAACAACCGTTATTGATAAAACGGATTTTTCAAACAGCTGAATTTTCCCTTTTTCTTTTTGTGGCGTGAATGGCATTTTCGTTATTAACGATAATACGACTGCCATAAAGGATAAAAGAGTTGCTAACAAGAATAGACCATGAAATGAATAATTTTGTACAACCCATAATCCAATCATCGGGCCAATTGCCATCGCGATTGTCATCGCCATACCATACCAGCCCATCCCTTCACCACGACGTGAATCTGGAATAATATCAGTTATCGCTGTTCCAACTGCTGTTGTAGAAACAGCCCACGTCACTCCGTGAATAACGCGTAAAACAGCTAAAAGGACAATAGTCGATGCTAAATTATACGAATACATCGTTATCCCAAAAAATATGAGTCCGAAAATAATAAAAGATCTTCTACCATATTGATCTAACATACCTCCAATAATCGGTCGTATTACAACTGCCGCTATTGTAAACATTCCCATCATCAGTCCAACTTGCGATTCATTTCCACCAATCTCTTTAATAAAGAGCGGGAGCGTTGGAACAAGTAAATAAAACCCCGTAAATAAAAATAACATCGCGATAGTCATTTGTATAAATGATTTCGTCCATAATCGTTCCATTAAAATTCCTCCATAAACACGTAAAATATTACAATCAACACATCAATTGTATATTTTTCATGTTCCCTTGCCCTCCGCTAATAGACGTATCTTTTCATAATAAATGGTCTACCATCAATTTAAGTTGGTCTTACGACTTTATGCCTATGTTTTAAGCAAAAAACCTATATATGTACCTTTATATGTTCTAGAAGAATATACTATTTTATTATTAAACTTAGGAGTGATCGTTTTCATGTGGGTATCACCAAGAATAACCGCCGTTGTCCCAGCAGCTCCCTCAATACATGTTCCTGCCGTTCATACAGCTAGTTCTGATGTTGGTATCGAACTTCCTGCCGCTTGGCAACAATATCAATCGACTGACCAAGTCACCCCTTCATTTTGGCATCATGGTACACACCCGAGTAGTGCTACTTTTTATGGACCTAGTTATCCAATACCGCCAACTCAAATTTTTTATCATTTCCCATCAATTTACTTTCAAAATTTCTATGGTACTTTTAATATTTAAAAATAATATTACTCTTTATAATACAAAAAGCACCAAAGAAACCGTTTTTCCCGGTACCTTTAGTGCTTTTATATACATTACTTATTGTCCATTATTGACAGGGACTTCTCCTGTGTTCTCGCCAGTAGTTGGTGGCGTTGTTGCTGGTGGCGTTGGAGTTGTATTCCCTTGGCCTCCTCCACCGTTAGTCGGTGGGGTAGTATTTCCTTGATCCCCACCGTTGTTCGGTGGCGTTGTATTCCCTTGGCCTCCACCATTGTTCGGTGGTGTTGTATTTCCTTGGCCTCCACCATTGTTCGGTGGTGTTGTATTTCCTTGGCCTCCACCATTGTTCGGTGGTGTTGTATTTCCTTGGCCTCCACCATTATTTTGTTCATTTTGCTTATTTAATTCATCTTGTTTCTTTTGCTCTTCTTGCTTCTTAAGCTCTTCTTGTTTCTTAAGTTCATCTTGTTTCTTTTGCTCTTCTTGTTTCTTAAGTTCTTCCTGTTTCTTTAATTCCTCTTGATTTTTCTCTTCTTCAGTTTTTTGCTGTTGATCTTGTTTTGGTTGTTCCGTTGTATCCGGTACGCTCGTATTTGGAGATGAATCACGTTTTTCACCTTTTATACGTAACTCACTACCTTCTTGAATAACACTACTTGGCATTTTAAAGCGTGATTTATCTGTAGCCATCTCGCTCATCATTTCTTTAAAGATCAACTGTGCAATTTTCGTATTTTTACTACTAATATACTCGTCTTTACCATCTTTCATATATCCAGTCCATACTGCCATCGTATATTGCGGTGTATATCCTGCAAACCAACTATCACGAGTTGCACTTTCTGGAATTCCATATTGTGCTAGTTGTTTTGAAGAATAGTTAGTTGTACCTGTTTTACCAGCTACATCTAAAGAGGCCACATTTGCCGATGTACCAGTACCTGATGTAACTACAGAACGAAGCATATCAGTAATCATATATGCTGTAGAATCCGCCATAACTGATTTTGGTTTTTGTCCAAAACTTTGTGACTTGCCGTCTGGATAAACTACTTTCTTAACAAAATGCGGCTTCGTATACTTACCGTCATTCCCAAATGCCGCATAAGCACCTGCAATTTCAGTTGGTGACGCTTCATTTGTACCGATCGCTGTTGATTCTGTCGGTGCTACATTAAATGTAATACCTAATTTCTCAGAGAACTCTTTCGATTTACTAATACCTACCTCTTTAGCTGTTTTAATAGCTGGGATATTACGTGACTTTGTTAGTGCTTCACGCATTGAGATTGGCCCTAAATGACTTCTATCTGCATTTCTAACTTCTTGGCCAGTTGAATACTTAAATGGAGAGTCATCAATTTGATGATAAGTAGCCCATTTTAAATATTCAATTGCAGGAGCGTAATCAAAAATTGGTTTCATCGTTGAACCAGCTGCACGATCTAATTCAATCGCCATATTATGCCCTTTAAATACTGCTTTATTTTCACCGCGCCCACTACCTATAGCGCGAACTTCTCCAGTTTTCGTATCCATAAATGTGAAAGCACCTTGGAATTTATCATTTGGATAATTAATAATATTTGTATTCAAAATATTATCAGCTAATTTCTGTGCTTTTGGATCCAATGTTGTATAAATTTCTAAACCATCAGATCCAATATTAACATCTGGTATTTCCTTTTCTACTTCTTTCACTACTGCATCCATAAATGCAGTATGTGGCATCGCTTGTAGTTCAGCTGCACTCTTAATATTTTTATCCACTGGTACTTTCGATGCTTCTTCCATTTCTGCCTTTGTAATATAACCATGTCGATTCATTAAGTTTAGTACAGTATTTCTTCTTTCTGTTGCCCTTTGAACATTTTCTTTTTTCGTTGGGTCATAGTTATTCGGTGCTTTTGGTAAACCGGCAAGCATCGCAACTTCTGGTAATGTTAAATCTTTTAATTCTTTACCATAGTAGTTTTGTGCCGCTGTTGCGATTCCATATGAACGGTTACCTAAATTAATTTTATTTAAATACATCTCTAAAATTTCATGTTTTGAATACTGTTGTTCTAGCTTATAGGCTAAATATATTTCCTGAACTTTACGTTTTGACGTTTTTTCCATCGATAAGAAGTAGTTTTTAATAACTTGCTGCGTTATCGTACTTCCACCTTGAGAGCCATAATCTCCCTTAAGACTAACTAAAACTGCACGAGCAGTCCCTTTAAAGTCTACCCCGCTATGTTCGTAAAAACGTGCGTCTTCTGTCGCTAAAAATGCATTTTCTACTAATTTTGGAATTTGATCATACGTAACATTCGTCCGCTTTTCTTTCCCATATTCATATACCAAATTCCCGTCTTTATCATAAATTTTTGAGGATAACGGATTAACAAGTTTTGCTTTCTCAAGTTTTGGTGCATCCTTAATCATTACGAAAAAGGTAGCAACCCCTGCCACTAAACCTAAAATACCAAGTAGTAAACAACTGATTAAAAATTTACGAAAAAACGATGTTTTACCTTTTGGTTTTGTTTTTTTAGAAGCTGGCTGTTTTTTCTTTTGAACTTGTCGTCGCTCCTCTCGAGAACGATAATTTTCTGACATGTTACTTTCTCCTGCCTTTCAATTCTCCCGTTGATTTACTTGAAAATATTGAGGTCACTTTCCCAAATACATTTAATCAAGAAAGTATATTGACCTGGAGCATTCAATATTTTCCCAATTCACAGATTATACATTTTAGAATACTTCTTATACAAACTATTTTCACTTCTATTTTTTCTAATAATACTGCCCCTTAAAGCATAGAATGTAAGAAGTGAATTTTTAATACCTCGTATAAATAATATACCTTTTTTTCAAATGGTCAATATTTTCTTATTTATAAATCAAAGGTGAAATAAAAATAGCACAACGATATGTACTTCGTGTGAACTTCCTTATAATTACGTATAATGAACATTTGATATATTATATATAAATATAATACCTCTTTAATTATTAGGATTTCAACACGACAATCCCCTTATCTACAAGAAACCATCTAAAATGAAAAATAAGGAGTTGCGTAATGATGAAGCTATCTCCCGTTATTTCAAAAAAATTAGTTGCTGTTGGCTATAATCCTTTTTCTATGATTTTACGTATTCAACTAAAGAATGGTATGTATGATTTCTTTAATGTGCCAGAAAGCATTTACACCGGTTTATTAAACGCACACTCTAAAAGTTATTATCATAATACTTATATTAAAAATTCTTACCGCTATACTAAAATTTAAACTTGATTGGCATACAAAAAAGAAAGGCGAATCAAATCCCCTTTCTTTTTTGTATGTCAATCGCAATTTACCTTCTATTTCTTTTATTAATTTCATCATACGCTTGAACTTGTTTTTTAAGTCGCCTGTCGGCTTTTTTATCATGTACGACAAGAACTGCGTGTATCGCGCCTGGAACCCAAAAAATTAAGGTTAAAATGAAATTAATAATCGCTTGAAACGGCTTTCCGCAAAATAAAACAGCTACCGGCGGAAGTAAAATTGCTAATAAGTACATCATGTCTGAAAAACTCCTTAATGTTTATTTTCCGATTCTTCCCCATCCATCTCCTACACTATCAAACCTATGAAATCATGTTATTTCTAAAAGCGTATATAAGAACTCATCATTACAAAAATCACATATAATAGTATAACTAAATGAGAAGCCTCTCACTAACGTTAACAAGTTATTTTCACCTGTTCATTTATATGTATATTCTACGCCTATATGAAAAAGCCTACAAAAACAATTAACACATCCATCTTGTCCTACTTCTAAAATTGAAATACTCCAAACTTCATTGAAATGAGTATTTCATCACCTTTTCTTAGATTCCAATCGTTGTTCCTCTACTATTTCGGTTAATCCAATTGCTGAAATTACAGTACCTATTGCCTGTATCCAAATACCTATTAGCCCTATTATACGTTGATCTTCTTTATCTATATTACTGTCTTCTTTTCCCTTTTCTTCTTTTGGTATATTTTTAATACCTTCATATGCTTGTAATCCCGCACCTAAACTTTGCATTGAATTCCCTAATACGATAATCCACTGTATTCCATTTATCTCATTCAATGCTACTTCTACTCCTAAAAAAGCGCCAATTGATTGCAAACTATTTCCAGTAATTATAAGGAAATCATTTTCTTTCATTTGTTCATTGAGATTAAAATACGTTCCTATTACATTTGAAATATTACCTAAAGCTAATAACTCAATCCCCGTTTTCGCTAGCGCTTTATTTTTATTATCTATAGTTACCTCTTGCTTCTCACATTTATCTTCATCTTTCGCATCATTAGTTGCTATAATTTGTAATATATATCCGAGAGCTTGTAATGAACTCCCTACAATAACGAGATCCGACTCAATCTTTTCTTCCCCTGCAAACCCTCTAGTTGTTCCAATTGCTGCTATAAGATTTCCTCCTACTTGAAACCAGGCACCTGTCAATTCTAAATCGCGTAGGTTCATTTCCCATCACCTATATTTAAATTTTCTAGTACATTCAAAACAAACAAATATCACCTTTAATTCATTATTCTATTTTTCATATGTAATTTTGTGCATCACATAATGTACTAATAATACAAAAGAGCACCTTTCAGGCGCTCTTTTTGACAAGGAGTTTCTCAATGAATGTATGCCGGACATGTCAATGACTCACCGTTTTTATCTATTGATATATTTAATATATAATGAATTGCTTTATGTGACCACATTTCAGGTGTAGGAGATTCTTTTACATATTGAGGTGCACATAAGTGAAGCATTGGAGTGCTAATACTGCCACCTGGATCTAAAGCAACTACTGCCATACCATTTGGTAGTTCCATTGCCATTGAATGCGTGATACCTTCAACAGCAAACTTCGAGGCACAATATGGCGCAAGTTCAGCCTCGCCTTCTCTTCCCCAACTAGAGCTCATGTTAATAATAATTCCTTCTTTCCTAGCTATCATCGCCGGGACGAACGCCCTAATGACATTTACTACCCCGTTCACATTTACACTCATTACACTTTCAAATTCTTGTGCGGTAACTTTCCATAGAGGTGCATTTTGATTAACAATCGATGCATTATTTATTAACATATCGGGAGCCCTATACTTATTAAGAATACGACTTGCCCATTTACTAACTTGGTGATGATTTGAAACATCAATTATTTGAAAATCATGTGAAGCACCGTAATATTTATTAAGCTCTTCAATTTTATTTTTTGAGCGTCCACACCCTGCTATGTTCCACCCCAATTCATGAAACCTATCAACCATTGCACGTCCTAACCCTTGCGTTACTCCAGTAATAATTACAAGTTTCCCAATGTCGTTTCGCTCCAACTTCATCTCCTCCTTTCCATTAATATTACTCTTTTTATTCTTATTCAACTTCTCACTTAAGTATCAATTCATTTCATACTTTAGAAGTATTTTTGATATTACATATTACAAACAAAAAGAGTAACTATCATAGTTACTCTTTTTGTTTGTATCATTATTATTTTTAAATTGTATCTTCTATTTCCTACATTTCTCACATCGATAAATATAGGTTACACCTTAATGAAAGTATATTTATGTTTACGGTTCGATTTATCCAAATACTTTTCAATCCACTTTTTCAACTTAACAGAGCCCACCTCTATCAATAAATTTCCACCTAGTCTTATAACATACTTTTATTTAAATTCTCAATCTCATTTTGCAACTTTTTAAATTGCTCAAAATGCATTGTTATAGATTGAATACTATTCCTTTCAACATTTTGCTTTACTAATAAAACGCCTGTATCGTGAAAAATTGCTTCAAGTTCTTTCCTTATAGATACTTTCGTAATATATGCGGTTTTAATTGCCGATAAAATTGCTATTTCATTAAACTTTAATTTTATTTCATTAGGACAAAATGCTTTTTCGATCAATGTGACATCATTACTATAAATATAAGCAATAAGTTTACTTGATTCTGCATCTGTTAAATCCACTGTTTTTATAACATTATCCATTACATTTTGCCTCCTTTAATTCCATATATATTAATTATTCAAATTTATTCTTTTTAAAATTCAGCTCTTCATTAATTTTAACATACTTTTTGCTCGATTGATTAAACAAAGCTTCAAACATTTTTCTATTCCGGAATATTTGTCAAATGAACCAATTAGACTATACCTTCATATAGTAATGCAAACAATTACTTATAAAGTAGGTGAAAATTATGCCCTCAGTTGTTGGGAATTTAGTTGTACAAAATAGTAACGGATCTTTCAACTTAGGTGATTTCTACAATGTTTCTCCAAAAGAGAATACGAAAGCTTATAACGGCTCTGGCGCATCTAACGTTGGTTTCGTAGTGAACACTTTTAGTGGGGTTAGCGCGACTAATACATTTGATTCTGATCTAGCAGATCAAAACCAAGTTGGTACGGCCTAACCAGATCTGTAATCATTTTTGTATAACATTTTAAAATTTGTCTATACTATACTCAGGCTGATACACAGCTATCATTGATTTTTTGAGTGCCAATCTTTTTCTCCCTTTCCCTGGGGCTAAGCAGCTAGCTTGCAGCTAGCTGCTTTTTCATTTAGTTCTTCACCTCTTCAAAAAATTAGGTTTTAACAGGTAGCCTGACTCACAGCCGAATTTTGAGGTGTGAATCTGCCTGTCCGTAAATAGCTAGATAAATTAAAGAAGTTAAACTTCAAAATTCAGCTTCTTTTAGGTTACATCAATTATGTCCATTGCAGAAAATATATATGTTTTATAAAATGCATCTGTACATTTTACAATTTGTTGAATTGGATTTATATGAACCACTGTCATATAACTCGTAAGTATGTATCCTTCTTCAAAATATGTCACTAACATCTCTTCTTCAGACAATAATGAAGTTAATAATTTGTCTGAAATGCTGTCTTTCGCTTCATTTGTTATTAGCGGTCTTTGGACTTTTAATTTCTCTCCAATAATTTTTTTCATACTTAATAATTGTTCCGACATTACTGTAAACGGAACCCACTCTCTTCCTTTTTCCTGTATCTTTACATAATTCATTTTCTTTACTCCTCAATTTTCTATATCTATCCATTCTTGAACTACCCCACTTTCACTTCGTTTAGAAGTGGGGGATTCCTAAGTAAAGAGTTCTTAGGCTATCTCCGCAGTCCTTGCGGTTAGAAGCCTTATCGCTTCATTCTTTAGATTGATACTTGCGTTAATATCCCTATCATGATGTGTACTACAAGAAGGGCAGTCCCATTTACGTAGGTTTAGATTTTTAACGTCTTTGTTTTGATATCTACAACAAGAACATAATTGGCTTGAAGCAAATGTTTTCGATACGACAATGACTTGTTTGCCGTATCATTTTGCTTTATATTCCAACATGGTTCGAAACTGTGACCATGATACCTCACTAATTTCACTTCTAAATACACTTTATCCATCTCTTATTTATATGTAGCGTAGCTTTCCAATTCAAAACTATTTATGAATTTGTAGAAATATCCACTCCGAAAGAACATTCGTTCTAATTATACACGAACGAATGTTCTTTCGGAAGTGCAATATGTAAATTTTTCAAACAAAATGCAACTTTAATATATGAAGTTTATTCATACTCATTTATTACTCCCTTTTATTAATCAAATTTCTTTGCACTTCCTATCGCATCATAGAATACGTGTAGCAACAATAAAAGCGACTCCACCTAATGTGAAGTCGCTTTTATTGAACTAATTATATTTCTAATTTTACTTTTCTATCCTAACTAACGTTCTTTCTGTAATACAAATTTCAGCTACATCTCATTAACCATCCTTCAACAAAAGCATACACTTTTATTATGAACGAACTCACAAAGCTTTAGAAACTTATGATGTAAAACAATTCATTCCTCATAAGTTTCATACATATCGACAATTACTACCATTTATCCTGCTATTTGCAGGCAGTAAGATTCACACTCATTAATTTTTCACTTTCTTTATTGAATATGCTTGGGTTGCATTATAATATGTAATTCTCTCTCTGTTTCTGTTTTTTTCGGATTCCGATAATATTCCAGTTTATATTCTAATACTTCATACTCAACCATCCCAATCTTTATCCCTTTTGTTTCTTTTAATACAGCTAATAGAACGCTTATATTTTCATTAGATGATTCAAAAATTTTCCCTCCGCCTTCTCTCTTAAAAATAACTTTCATATATTCTCCCCCAAATTAATTTAATAATCTAGTAAATATAAAAATATTCATCCTATTTTAATAAAGTGAAGGCTAATAATCAGTGGGGGTTTTACGAGCAGTAAGACTCCCACAAATAGCGGGATAAATAATTCTTATCATCATTAAGAACATCCTTTTGTACTAAATGTTCAACATGTCACTTCCTATAAAGCTAATTTATACTCCAATAAATATGATATGTACCATTCTTTAAATTATGTCCTCAATTCACTCTCCACGAAAATATATTTAGTTTATATTTAACAAAATTAATTAACTAAAACATTATCATTTTAACATTTTGCGAATTTAATTGCTTATTCCTTTATCTACATCCAAATTTTCCTATTGTAATTCTTAATATTTAAATGTAATATTGTATTGTCTTACTATCTATTTATAACTCACACACTAACGCGAAAAGGGAACTCTATATGAGTTCCCTTTTCTATTGAAAACAAAAAAACAGAAATATAGCATTATGCTAAATCTCTGTTTTTCTTCTAAACCTTATTTCTCATCTAAGAATTTAAATGTATCTTTAAATTCTTTATCTGTTACTTTAATATCTGCTTCTTTCAATAGATTATTGATTACTTGTTGTTTCCATTTACCTGTCGCATCTTGCAGTCTTTGTTGTTCTAAATCTTTTCGAATCGTATCTTTTACTTCATCAAATGGTTTCAATTCTTTTTTATCCGTCACTTTTATTATATGATAACCATAAGATGTTTTTATTGGCTCACTTACTTGTCCTGCATCTAATTTATACGCAGCTTCCTCAAACTCTTTCACAGTTTGACCAGGAGCAAAACCAGCTATTTCTCCGCCCTGTTCCTTTGAACCAGTATCTTCCGAATACTGTTTCGCTAAAGCAGTAAAATCTTCACCATTATTTATTTTCTCTTTTACTTCTTTCGCAGTTTTTTCATCTTTCACTAAAATGTGACTTACCTTCATTTCAGGTTTATGGTTATCTTTCACATCTTTATCTGTGACAGTCGCTCTAATCGCTTTCTCAAGTGCAATTTCTGGCTTCATTCTCTCTTTTAATTCATCTTCATTCTTTAATCCTACTTGCTCTAAAGCAACTTTAAACTTGTCACCCATTTGTTCCTTCGCTGCTTCTACTTGTTTTTTAGCTTCTTCATCTGAAACTTTATATTTATCTAGCAATGCCTTATTTAACATCATTTGAGATAAAGTACTTTTTCCATATGTTTGCCTTAATTCTTTACTTAACTCTTTCTCTGTCAAGTTTCCTACTTTTGATGTTGCAACATTTTCTGAGGAACCACACGCAGACAATGTTAACGCCACACATGCAATAATAGTTCCCATAAATAGCTTTTTCTTTTTCAATTCAAATACCTCACTTTGATAAATGTATATTAGGAACTATACAGCGCTATTGTGAAATCAATGTGTTTTCTACAAGTATTTCTCTTCATACCAGAGACAAGCTTTATTAAATAAAAAAGCCGGCATAAAGCCGACTTTTTCACATCATTTAATCTGCACATGTTCTTCTTTGATCCATTTGTTCCCACCTATATCTATATATCCATCTTGACGATTCCAAATACGATAAGGGACCTTCCCATCGACCGCACCTGTATCATTCCCGTTTGGCCCATCGTACGTTCTAATTTCATATCCAGGTGTGTACTTTGAATATGCATAAAACCATTGTACATTAAAATGTTCTAACTTAGCCCACTGTTGTTCACCACCTAAACAAATCATATCTTTTTCGCCACCTCCCCAATAACCTTTATAGATTAAATATGGGATTTTTTTCGTAAGTCTTCCTATAAATTGCGGATTCGCAGGATTTTCATATAAATTAATTCCGTATCCATCATCATATTTTGAAACTGCAATACCAATTCCATTTGGTTGCTTACTGTCTCCAATACTAGATTGATTTGTTTGATTTGAACCTATAAACCAAGAAAGATTTTTATTCCCAATTAATTGATTCAAATCACATTTTCCAATACCAGGAACATTTCCTGAATCAGTATATTGCCAAATATCACAAGGATATGCTGGTTTATTCCCTCCATAACGAGGAATCCAAATAAAATCAGCATCAATATTGCGAGCTCCAAATGATACATACGTATGATGTCCTACATATAAACCAATTTTTTTTGCACCTAATCGGCGTAATTCATCAATAAATGCTTGAGTCCCGCCTTGCATATCTACCATTGTTTGAACTTCTACATCTGCCACCCAAAATTTAGCGTTTTTATCGCCACGATTCCAAAAATCTTGCGCTTCTTTTTTTGCATCTGAAATAGATATAAAACGGCAAAATGCATAATTCCCAAATGGGATACTACGTTTCTTCATTTCTTTCACATAACCTTGATACATAAAATCGACCGTATTCGAACCATCTTGAACTCTAGCAATAACTAAATCTAGCTGAGACGCTGCAATATCCCAATTAATATTTCCATTCCATTTCGAAATATCTACAATATAACCCATTACTAATCAACTCCTTTTTATTATCTTATTCAAAGCTTGTTTTATTGCTAAACCCATACGCCTAATAGCAAGCTTCTATAAGACAAATAAATATATTTTCATCATTTTTTAAAACTAAATAATTTCTTTTTATCCATAATAAATAAGTCCTTCTTTTTTTCATTTGTAAACGATAAACTTGCGTTTATTTCATACTAAGTATTGGGATAAAACTATAAATAATGTACATACTACATATAAGCAATTTTTGCTTATACTCATGAATGACCTCCAAGATTTTTCAATCTCCCTGTAAAAAGGCAGCTAAAAAAGGCAGCTAAAAAAAGCTGCCTTTTTACAATTTATTATATAAAGACAAGTTAATTAACGCTTATTTCCTCATATTAGTCTGTTTTTAAGCTTTTTATAAACATGATATATATTTTTTCACAACACTATTTTGATACGTAATAGAAATTACATCAACTCATACAGTATATGTAATAATCAACTACAATAAAAATTACATATTATATTAATATGTCTTCCTAATTAAAAGGAAATAAACATATAACCTCTGTTATGTAAGGAGTTTATTTAATGAAAAAATCCCTATCGTATTCAAAGTTCCCCCGAATTCAAAGCTAAAAGTTACATTCTATGGTCCTTGTAACGAAGTAATTACAAATGTATCTTTAATTAATCAACTACTCACCCCTACCTGCCAAACTATATCTCAATATCCAGACTTCAAGAAATATATAACTGAAGTCCGATCATTATCAAATTGTTAATCGTATAATTTTATGATTTATCATTTCGAACAGTACGATAACAAAATAATAAAAAGAGCCGCATCTTTCAAAAGAAACGGCTCTTTTTCATTTCACAAAACATGACTTCATTAAAAAACTAAAATAACTCATTAATTGATATTCTGTTGATATTTTGTTGATATTTTACACATATTAATGAAATGCGCATATATTATCGTATGGAGATTCTCCACTCATAAAACCTATCTTTTTTGAGCATACTTTATTTGTATGCTCCTTTTTTATTCTTTACTTAACGGCTTACCCTGTTAATATTTCCAAATATCATCTGAACGAACATTGAATATTTCAATTTTTTCTTATTATGTGCTATGAATATAAGTTTAATAATTTATCTGTAGCTACATTTTCAGTATCACTTAAATCGACAAAATAATGAAGTTGCCACAATTGACTCTTCTTAGCTTGATTACTAATAGGTTTATCCCAAATAGGGTAAACCCTCATAGCCATTTTCCCTTTTTGATTTTGAGTTTTTAATATTTTTTCTTTTAGAAGAATCTCTTTTGGAAAAATAAATTGTCCTAGTTTATTATCCGCTATACAAGTGATAACTAAAAGGTTAGGAGCTGAATCATAAGAAAATGCCTGATTGCTCATGGAGGCATTCTTCTCCCAAAAAGAAACAAATTGTCCAATCTTATTAGGCGTAATTTTTGATACCCTAAATCGGATGCTTCTATTATTTAGCTGGAATACCCCTCCTGCATATTCTGAATTTTGCTTTTCTTCTTTTCGTTTAGTAATTAATAGATTATTAGGTTTGTAAATCATTTCATCTAGTTTTTCAATTATATTACTAAAATTTGTCATGTAAACGCACCTTTTTTATTTTCCAGTATACCAAGAACGTTCGTTCTTGTATATTAAACTTAAACAAATGTTGGCTTTGAATAGTCTTTCAAAGATTATTTTATCTACTCCATCCATAACTTCAAATTTACTTTTATAGTATTTATTACATTACTCTTCCAATTCCTTGTATTCTTCATTATTTCATTAATATATTAATAAAAAACGAGGTACATATTACATGAATCCATCCAAAATTGACTTCGGCTCCATAGAGCAACCTTTATTCCTATTAATTTTATATCTTATCGCAATTCTTTTAACACTCGGCATTACATTTAGTATATGTCATTCCCTTTTACTAAATTTAAATGCACCGAGATGGGTAGCAAAACTGTTAGCTATCGTATTAACTCTAGGTGTTGCTTATCAAGTGTTTATGAACTTATTTTAATATATTACCAATTTAACACCTTTAACTAAAAGGCCCTACCATAAGGTAGAGCCTTTTTCAAAAAAATAGTCCATAAATCACAAACATGTCTTTTATTTTATTGGAGATGGGAATCTTGCAGCTTCAAAATGCGTACTAATAAATCCTGGATCATTTTGTATAATCAGTCCATCTACATCACTCTCAGCAAAAATTTCAACTACATCTCCTGCATGTAATTGAAGTATTGTTGAAACAGCTACGACATTTGCAAAATTGGGTGGACCAAAAAAGTCATTATCTATCGCTATAGCTAGATTATCATTTACCCGAATTTCTACACGCGCTCTATAATTCGTATTACTATCATTAGGTGCAAAGCTGATTGTACCAATAATAGAATAAACCCCTCTAGTCTTCGGAATAAAATCTGATGTTACTGGATTATATTCCTTCGCTAAATCAAACTGTTCATTTTGGAATAATACTTTAACAAAAGTATTTGCAGTGACATTTTGATCTACTGTACTAACCGCTCTAAAAGCAGATGCCCTTACAAGTTTATCTTTCTCATTATCACAACACTTATCGTAATAATCTGTACTCTTCTTACAACAAGTATGCTTTGTCTTTTTATAGCCATTGCAATGCTTACAATAATAATAAGACATATTTATATCCCCTTTCTAAATCTATTGTTGTATACTATGCAAAATAAATTTAAAAAGTTTGGACGAGCTATTGCTATTATGAAATTAAAAAACTCCACCGAAAAGCAGAGTTAATAAAATTTTTTCCTTTTTAATATTTATACAATTGGAGATGGGAATCTTGCAGCCTCAAAATGAGAACCGTCTTCTGTACTACTAATAACCCCATCTATACTACTTTGTGCAAAAATCTCGACAATATCACCTGCATGTAATTGAAGTATTGTTGAAACACTTACGACATTACCGAAATTTATTGGACCAAAAAAGTCGTTATCTATAGCAATTGCCGCATTTCCATTCACTCGAACTTCTACACGCGCTCTATAATTTAAATTTGTATCGTTCGGAAAGAAACCAATCGTCCCAATTACGGAATAAACTCCTCTAGTCTTCGGAGTAAAATCTGATGTTGCTGGGTTATATTCGTTCGCTAAATCAAATTGTTCATTTTGAAATAATACTTTAACAAAAGTATTAGCTGGAAGGTTTTGATTAACTGTATTTACAGCTCTAAAAGCAGATGCTCTTACAAGGTTATTCTCCTTATGATCGCAAGAACAGTCATCACATCTTTTACCGCACTTATTATAATAATCACTTCTTTTTTTACAGCAATCATGATTTTTCTTTTGGTAACTCTCACAATTCTTACAGTAATAATAACAAGACATATATAGTGCTCCTTTCTAATCTACTACTGCATAATATGTATGCTAGACTTGGAAAGTTTGGACAGGTTATTGCGATTACAAAAATAAAAATGCTCCACCATAAGGCAGAGCCAAGAGAAAGTATAACTTTAAAAAACAAAGTACTCATGTAATATTCTGGTTAAATCAGTAATACAAATTATCTAGTTTCATCAACTCGGATTTTCAGAAAAAACTCCTCTGTACGATTTTATTATTATTGAATAGATTATATTGTTAAGTGAGATATGCAATATTTCATATTTTATTATTTCAATATTCCTTTATTATCGTTGAGTTGTAAACATTCTCTTTAAAACACTTTAAAATCAACACTTACTCTATAACAAATACTTTTTCATCCTTTAGAATTACCTATAAGCATTATATTCAAATATTATTATTGTAAATTATTGACCTGTACAAACGTATAATTTTTGTGTATTCTATGGACAAGGAGTAAGGTAAGAGTTACTCTTTGCCATTTTAGGAAAGGCCCTGTTGGAGACAACAGGGCCTTTTTTCATAAACTAAATCGGTAAGATCCCCTAACTAGTAAGCTTTCTTTACCTAAACATCATGCATTTCTTTTTGCATACACCGCTACTCTTCTTCGACTGTTTCGTTTACAATCATCAGACACTATTTAACAGTACATAGTTCATTTATCCAGCACTTTCAAAACAGCTTGTACACCGTTAAAATACTTCATGCACTACAAATAAATTATCCGTTCTTGTACAGGATGAGTATAAATTTTGGAATGTCCTGATATTAAATTACTTACAAGGTTTCATACCACTTATACTTTTGGAGACGGGAATCTTGCAGCTTCAAAATGCGTACTATCTTCTACATTACTAATAACTCCAGCTACGCTACTTTGTGCAAAAATCTCGACTAAATCCCCTGCACTCAATTGAATTATGGATGAAACAGCTACAACATTAGCAAAGTTTATTGGACCAAAAAAATCATTATCTATTTCATAGACACCATTTATCAAACACTCCATGTTTCTTCACCTCTTGAATATTTTTTAAATAAAAATACATACTATTTTCAAGTCGTCGTATCCACGGCTAGTACTTCTTTCTTTTGTTACAGTAGTAAGCAGGCAGGTTCTTCACCTATCTGCTTTCTCTGTATATTTTTTTAGATATCGAAAACACTACCTACAAGCTGTTTGAACTAGCAGCTTCACTCTTCTTGTAATGGGAAAGCAATTTATCACAATTAGCTAACTCATTCAACTCACAGGCAGACAACCAAAATTGTTGTCTGCTTTTTGTATGGAATTTTTCATTTTGCATATACTACTTTTGAGCCTGTTTACCAACGCAAGCCATTTTGGTGTTTTGAATTCCGACTAAGCTTTTATGTTGCATAGATTATTACATCTTTGACAACACTGGTTAAAAGCGCGTTTTCTGGTTATTCGTAGTTCTAGTCCAGAATAATTTTCCTCCTATAAAGGACAGCAGGTACGACTGCTCGTCCTTTTTTATTGCCCCAAATACTTTTGTAACAATTCCAACGCTTCATTAATGCTCCCATTTAAATCATCAAGTTCAGCATCTTCTGGACACTCCTGCAAAATCACTACCGCTCGACTTATGACATCTTGTAACTTTTCGATATCGATAGAAGTTGTAATAATTCCCTCTTGTTCTTGCGGATCAGCTTTGCCGTAGCCATTGTGCATGGATATCGTGTTTTCTAGCATCTAGCTCACCTCCTTAAAAAATGCAGGATTTTCCTTTCCATTATCGAATTAGTAATGTTTGAAAAGGGGGTGTAATATGGCAGAAATTAAAGTAGGACTTACACAATTTTTAGACTTCACACTGAAAAGTAGTGCAGCTAAAACAAACTTTGTAAAAAATCTAAAATCTCAACCGGAATACCAACCAGCTTTTGATTACTGGAAACAATTACGAGACACTGTTATTAAATTTCATCAAAACGAACTACCTTTTGAATGTTTCGAAACATTAGTGCAAACGGTTGATCAGAAGAAAAAGCAAAACTACATTGATGTCATAAAACAGTACAAAAAATTTATTAAAAACAAAGACGTCTCTTGGTTCGATCCAGGTAAATCACATTGGATATCAGATGATTTAATCGTCCGCTCATCACCTGAACTCGGTTTGCTCATTAATGATGAGCCGCATCTTATCAAACTGTTTTTCAAAGGAAAAAAAGAGCGAATTGATAAATACAACATCAACTCAACGCTGACATTATTAAACGAATCGACATTTTCAAATGAACATAACGATGTGAATTATACGGTTCTTAACATCCAAAAGAACAGAATGTATACGAATAACTCTATTAATAATGATCATTTAATAGCGCTTGAATCAGAAGCTAACCAGCTTTGTTATATATGGAATAAGATGTAAAGAGTACTATTCATCTCTTTCAATACCTTTTCCATGCATAATTTGGGCACAATTTTCACAGATCCTATCAGTTTCGTTTAATTGAAGCTCACCTTCTTGTTCCTCACGAACAACGCAGGGTGGGCGTTTTTTCGAAAATAGTTTCTTTAACCATTTCCGCATCCTAACTCACCTCCTCCGAAAGAGTGATATAATGAGCTCTCTCCACTAAATCAGCGTTAACCCCCTGGTTTTTTAACCGATGAAGAAGATCTTCGTTTTTTAGAACATGCAAAAGAAAACCGTTATTATATCGCTTATCTTCTTGCTATTACATGTGGAATGCGTAAAGGTGAAATCTTAGGTCTACAATGGAAAGAGATTGCTGATTTTACCTGACATTACTTTAATGGCACTAAATGACCATCTGCAAAAAATCTCTGAGGAAAAAGAGCGATATGATGAAAGCTATAATGACTACGATTTGGTCTGCCGTTTCAGAAGTTTGACACAGCTCTGGAAAAAGCTTATAAAGAAAAGTGAGGTTCCCGATATTCGGTTCCATGATCTGAGGATTATGTTAAAGCAAGGTATACATCCGAAGATTGTAAGTGAACGATTAGAACATAAAAGAGTAGGCATCACATTGGAAATCTACTCACATATTGTACCAGGACTTCAGGAAACTGCGGTGGATCAATTTGCAAACGAATTATTCGGAAAGAAAAACTTTTGTTAGAAGTTTTCGTTTCTAGGCAAAAACACCGCCTAAATAACCCAAAATATTATAAGTGAAAAAGGAGCAACAAAAACATGAAAGAAATCAAAGCTGAACAAGAATTCAAAGACATCATCGCAAGCGAGGAGCCAGTAGTTGTTAAGTTCTTTACTACATGGTGCCCAGATTGCGTGCGTATGGACAACTTTATCGGAGATGTAATGGAAGAGTTCAATAAATTTGAATGGTATTCTATTAATAAAGATGAGTTCCCAAGTATTGCTGAAGAGTATCAAGTAATGGGTATTCCAAGCCTACTTGTATATCAAAATGGCGAAAAGTTAGGTCACTTACATAGTGCAAATGCAAAAACGGAAGAGCAAGTTACTGAGTTTTTAGAAGCATACTAAGAAACGAAAAACCTCTGAAAAATCATCAGAGGTTTTTTTCGTTTTCAAATTGTTCTTTGCCTTTGTCTCTTTCTGGAAAGTGAATATTATAATGCTTTCTCCTCTTCTTATTGAAGAATTTTGTTATCATTTCTTATATATTACTCACACGAGGAATTACAAAGAATCATTTTGCGAAAAATATATATGAAAAAAATTTTGAGAATCATTATTCTCGCCCTCTTTCCATTTGCCATAATCATCATTAATTGTTTAATAAATTTCTACTTTGTACTTTTCAACATATTTTTCCTTAACGAAACTTTGTTATCCCCTTCTTAAAAAGCTATAAAACGTCAACAATGTTTGTATAGACCCACACGAGTTTCGTTTGATACTCTATGTATAGAAAGAAATTCCTTGTAGAAAGGCGAGTGATTAAAATGGATTCTCTTTCTCATAAAGAAGCTGATAAAGGTGCTATTGTCAGCATTATAGCCTACATATTTTTATCCTCTATGAAAATCATCATCAGTTATATTACCCTCTCTAGCGCATTACGTGCTGACGGTTTGAATAACTTAACGGATATTGGTGCTTCTTTAGCAATATTAATTGGCCTGAAAATTTCTCGTAAGCCTCGTGACCCAGATCATCCATATGGGCATTCGCGTGCAGAACAAATCGCATCACTTGTTGCTTCCTTTATTATGGCAACGGTCGGATTAGAAGTTGTTATTAGTGCAATTCAGTCGTTTTTCAATCCGAAACAAGCAGCACCTAATGTACTTGCTGCATGGGTGGCTTTATTTTCTGCTGTCGTTATGTACGGTGTATACAAGTATACGAAAAAGATTGCAATGCGAACAAAAAGTAAATCATTAGAGGCTGCTGCAAAAGATAATTTATCAGATGCTCTTGTAAGTATTGGTACAGTAGTAGGTATAGTCGGAGCACAGTTCCAAATGCCTATTTTGGACCCTATTGCTGCTTTACTTGTCGGTCTTATTATTTGTAAGACCGCGTGGGAAATTTTCGTAGAAGCTTCTCATATGCTAACGGATGGAATTGATCCTGAAAAAATGGATGAATACGCTGATGCTATAGGGCATATTTCAGGTGTAGAACATATTGTAGATATTCGTGCTCGTATGTATGGGAACCAAACGTATGTGGATATTACAATTGAAGTAGATGCTCGAATGGATGTTAGCGAAAGCCATTGTATTACTGACAATATTGAAGATATGCTTCGAAAAAAATTCGGAATTTACCATGCTCATATTCATGTGGAGCCCATGCAAAAAGAACCTATTATGACATAGGTTCTTTTTTAATGAACGCCTTATGAAATATAATACATAAAACGAGCCAGCTACCGCCCGCTGCCCATCCGGCTAATATGTCAGATGGATAGTGCACGCCAAGATAAATTCGGCTAACTGAAATAGATAATACAACGAAGCTTGCTATAAAAATAATCAGCAACTTTTTATGCAATGAAATACGATCTTCTGTAATTGTGACGTATGCAATAAATCCTAAAAAAGCAGTAGCATTCATCGTATGACCGCTCGGAAAGCTATATCCAGTTGCTGTAACAAGCTGCGTCACATCAGGTCGTGCTCGTTCATACCATAGTTTGAGCATACTGTTCAAATAACGTGATCCGTAATAATTAATTGTTAGAAGTAATGCACTTAATATTTTTTTCTAAGAAGAAAATACATTACAAGTATAATGAGTAACGGGAAATATATTCTTTTTGAACCGATAAAGGACACCCAAGTAAAATAGGTTGTCAAATACTCGTTTCGGAAACTTTGAATAAAGTGTGCGACTACATTATCAAATTTTTCAATACAAGCGGTATGATACGAAAGTGATAGTGCGACAAAACAAATGAGTAGTGTACAACTTAACAAGTATAAATGTCGGTATCGTTTCACATACATAACCTCACTATGCAAAAAAATGGAGCGGTTGTTTTAGTTTTCCTCTCCATTTCTTTTTTATGCATAGTTTATTAAAAAATATTATTGTTAATTTTTTGCTGCATCGTTGGAATATCTTCGCTTGTTACTGTAAAGCGAATAACCTTCTCATCAAGATCAAGCGCTTCTGCGAATAAACCAGCCAATCCACGTGATTTTCTATCTACTTCCATAATGATTTCTAATCGGTCGTGGGCACTTGGCAAAATTAATAATTCTAATTCATCTAATTTCCCATAATACTCTCCGGAAACTGGAATAAACTCAAATTCTTGCGCGAATGGAACTTGCTTACGTAATCGATACGGTAATTCTTCGCATTCTACATGACGCGCTTTAAAACCTAATTGATTTACACTATTTAATACACTGTTCAATAGCGCATTCGGCAATACTTGAATATAATCACGGTCACTTGGATCAATACTACGTTTAATATCAAGACCTGTATGAACCCAAACCGTTTTCATTCCAAGTGTTAGTGGTGCTTCAATTGGCATTAAAAACGAAAATGGAATTTCCACTTTTTCATTTGGCTCTACAGAAAATGGATCTGTTAAACGAACTCGCTCTAAATCATACGATGCAGTTACTTTTTTATCATCCACTTCTCTTACATATGACGTCGACAACGTTAAGTAAATGCTTTCAATTTCTTGGCTAACTGAACCTCCAGTTATATGAACCTTCCCTACTATCTCTTCTCCAACTGTATACTCATCTCTTTCAAGAACAGTATCTACTTTTGCACTTCCAATTCCAACGCTTGCTAAAAACTTTTGAAACATGGGGTCTCCATCCTTTCTAAAGCGTAAGCTACATCTTTTTTCAAATCTTGTACATTTTCATAGTATGGCGCTTTCATTTGTAACATTCGCATTAGCATGTCGCGATTATATTCTTCCAGCACTAACTCTTCATACCAAGGTTTTTCCTTTTTTTCAGTCGATTCATAACCAGCATACAATAAAAATAATACGAAATGACCGAGCGCATAAAAGTCGCTACGAAAGTGAACTTCTCGCATCAAAGCTTGTTCACCTTCATAAGTTATAGCTCGCTCATCACCCTCACCTTTCAATTTAGCCAATCCAAAATCAATAATACTAATCTGATTTTCTTTCATTAATATGTTTGGAATACGTAAATCTCGGTGAATGATACCTTTACTATGAAAATATGAAACAATTCCTAGTACTTCATATAAAATTTCAAAAACTTCACGTTCATCATATACTTGCCCATCTAAGAAAATATGATCTTCGAAATTTTCCCCCGGCATATACTCCATCACAAAAAGTTCTTTTTCTCCCATATGAAATGATCATGTAGATTAGGAATTGACGCATGATTTAATGTTTGTAAAATCACTTTCTCTTGCTCAAATGATTTTCTACCAGACTCATATCTTTGTTTACTTTGCCTTAATTGTTTTAAGACTTTATATTTATTTATTTGTAAATCATTAACGACATATGTAACCCCATAACTGCCCATTCCAATTACTGATTCAATCTTATAACGCTCTGCAACGATTGTATTTTTTCGCAGTGGTCTATCAAATAAAGCTAGTATACGACGCCATTTCATCAGCTACTTGAAAAGAAGCTACGGCTTTTACGTTTTCTTTTATAATGCTGATGCCCATAACCGGATGAACGTCGTTTATTATCGCTACTTGAATACGAGCGCCCTCTATGACGATAATCACTACTTGAATACGAACGATGTTTTTTCTTTCCTAATAAAGAATCAATAATTTTTTTGAACATCCCTTCACCTCTTGTATAAAATTTTCTTTTAATTATACCAACAATTCTTGTCTATATTTGTGACAAGTTTGTAAAGAGTAAAAAACGACGAGTTAAGCCCGCCGTTACTTTCAATCTTCCTCTTCATCAAAAACTTCATCAATCATGCATTTCTCTAATAAATACTCAAATGTAATATCTGCCAGGTCCTCAATTTCTTCTCTTTTTGGAACGTACCCTCTTTCAATTAGTCGCTCATAAAAAAACTCCGCAATCTCTTCCGTGTCAATTACGACTTCAATTTCCTTCATGAGCATCACTCCTTTATTTCTGTTTTATGAAAAAATCTCAAAATTATGTATATGAGATTAGAAAAATAGTTTTTTCTTTTTTATAAGTCATATCATGTAGGCAAAGGGCATACGATGTTAGTACAAGCTATCCAAAGGGGGAAATAATAATGGAATACCAATATGAAGTAGATCAAGAAGTAGAGCAAACAAAAGAAGAGTTCATGCATGAAGATCAATGGGCAGACTCTCTTATTAAATGGCTTTTTATTTTTTTAATAATTGTAGGCATACCTTATACTGCATATGTTGTTGTTCAATTTATTCTCTCTTTCTAGTTAACTATTTTTTCTCTGTCAATTTAACTAAATAATTTTGAACAACATCCATAACAATTTTATATTCTTCATCTTTAAATGTATCGAATAATAAATGATAATCATTATAAATATCTAATAACCCATCAATAATTTCTTGGCGATTCGTCTTTACACTTACTTTTTTCGAATTGTTAATTGACTTCAATTTTCCTAAATCTAATTTATTCATACCCGCTTTATCTTGTTTCATTTTCTTCAAAATTGCATTTGCCGTTTGTGCATTGGCAAGTAATGTTAAATCCGATTCATCAGCTTCTAACCATTCACCATCAGTAATTCGTGACAATTCATATATAGTATCTTCCCATGCATCATTTTTATATCTCCATACTTCTGTACGAAAACCAACAATACGAAAAACATCTTTATCATATCCAGTTACTTGCACGAGATCACCAAACGTAAAGTTATAATTTAATTCAATCCACTCTGTGTCGCCCTTTTTCATTTCTTGCTCTGTAACATGCTGCAAAGTTTGTTCTACATAAAATCCATCGTGATTATTTACTTCGTATACGTAAACTCCATCTAAAACTTTCATATTTGTAACTTTCCCAACGGTTCCATATAGCGTAATCACGACTATGTCCCCTACGTTATATTTAGGTTGTTTTTTCCTTGCCATCAATATCTCTCCTTTTTTAAACGTCGTGATTTTGATAACAGTATATGCAACCTACATAAAAACGCTTATCACAGAAGCTTATATTCATAAATTTTTTCAATAAAAAAGTAGAATTTGTATATAACTTAAAAAAGCTAGTATTTAAACTAGCTTTCACTTTTCATTTATGTTCTAACAACAAGACGTATTGTAAATAAAAAAGCATAATGAATACTTCACTTCTTTCAAAGTAATGTATTCATTATGCTTTCATTTTCCTAAAACTTCATATCGTTATCTCTCTTGTATATATAAATCCCATGCATCATCAAATATAGACATACTTTCTAGCATTCCACTTAACTCTAAGTATGAACTAATTACATCATAGTCTTCAGATTGCTTCGGAAAACTTAAATCATCATACATCGCCTCTGCTAAATCTGATATTTCATTTTTAAATAAAGCTGCACGGTGCTTCATCATATAATGGTAAAATGTCTTTTTCAAAAATATTCCCTACCTTTCTAACTTGGGTACATTATACAAGGCAAAAAAGAAAAAAACCAGCATAAAAGCTGGTTAAAAGTCGAAATAATTCCTTTTTAATAAACGTGGTCTTCCCATCAACTCTTCGTATGTTAGTTGTTTTGGCAAATCTTTCGTATAAATTAAAAACAACTGATCTTCAATTTCTTTTACAGTATGGTCTGCTTGATAGTCCATTCCACATGAGGAACAAGTAATACATGGTGTCTCTTGGATTTCAATGGCTTTCGTACCATCTGGTAATTCCCAATATACAGTATTCAAGCTTTCTTTCGCTTCTGTACTGTCACACCACATACAATTCATACTACGTCACCCTCATTTTTTTTGTCATCATCTAACTTTGCTATTTGTGCTTGATATTTTTTATCTTTTAATTGATCACGCTTATCACGTTTATCTTTTAAAGAAGCATGCGTTTCATTGACTTCATAATCTTTGCGGCGATTCATACGTTGTAAATCATCTGGAACAAGATTAAATTTCTTATCACTCATCAATCCTGCAACGCCGATATCAGAACGTTTCTCTTCATAAGTCGGATAAATTTCTTTAAAGTAGCCTTCTGCTCTTCCTGGAATATAGTTTTCTGGTTCTGGATACGTTGTAATAACCCCTTCAAAGTTACGAAGAACAACTTTATCCGCACTTTGTGAAATTAAATAGTTTGGCTGAAGCGCAATTTTTCCGCCTCCACCCGGTGCATCGACAACGAAAGTTGGTACTGCATAACCAGACGTATGTCCACGTAAGCCTTCAATAATTTCAAGACCTTTCGAAACTGGTGCACGGAAATGACCGATACCTTCTGATAAATCACATTGATAAATGTAATATGGACGAACACGAATTTTCACTAAATCATGCATAAGTTTTTTCATAATTGGAACGCTGTCATTAATTCCAGCTAAAATTACAGCTTGGTTTCCAATTGGAACACCTGCATTTGCAAGCATTTCACATGCTAGTTTCGATTCTTCTGTAATCTCAATAGAAGTGTTAAAATGCGTATTTAGCCATACTGGATGGTATTTTTTAATTATGTTACACAGGTTTTCTGTAATACGCTGTGGGAATACAACTGGTGCTCTCGTTCCGATACGAATAATCTCAACATGCGGGATTGCTCGTAAATTCTTTAATACATATTCTAAAATTTTATCATTAATTAGAAGTCCATCACCGCCAGAAATTAAAACGTCACGTACTTGTGGTGTTTCACTAATATAAGCAATCGCATCATCTAATTGCTTTTTCGGTACGCCCATTCCAATTTGTCCACTAAAACGACGACGTGTACAGTAACGACAATACATAGAACATTGATTCGTTACTAAAAATAGTACACGGTCTGGATAACGATGAGTTAATCCTGGAACTGGTGAATCTTCATCTTCATGAAGAGGATCTTCTAAATCATATTTTGTTTTATATAACTCTTCCGAAATCGGTACTGATTGCATCCGAATCGGACAGCGTGGGTCATCAGGATTCATTAGCCAAGCATAGTACGGTGTAATGTTTAACGGGATCGTTTTCGTTGAAATTTTAACGCCTTCTTCTTCGTCAGGTGTTAAGTTAATTACTTTCTTTAAATCATCTAAAGTTTTGATCGTATTCGTTAATTGCCAAACCCAATCATTCCATTGTTCTTCTGTAACATCTTTCCATAATTCAATATCCTTCCAGTGACGATTTGGTTTGTATACATCATGTAACATTGCTATTCCCCCTTTTTATACGCTCATCCTTTATATAAGCAATAATTATGCCAACTTCATATTCTTGATAAGTAAATGCGAGAAATACCCTATTATATAAGAGAATAAATATTTTTAAGTGCTGTACTAAAACGATATTTACTATCATATTCATTACTTGTTATATATGTAAACGCTCTTTTATTGGTGCAAACACACAAAAACCGCCGATTATTCGGCGGTTTTGTCGTACTTGCTCAGTTTATATTGAAGCGTTTGACGAGGAATACCTAACATTTTTGCTGCTTGCAAAATATTCCCTTCCGTTTCAATTAACGCTTGATCTATTAATTCCTTTTCCATTTGATAAAGAGCTTCCCTAAGCGGTAATATACTTTTCTTCTTCGGAAGTTTCTCTTTCCGAAATGTTCGTGGCAAGCAATTTGCTGTTAACGAATTCCCTTCTGTAATAATGACAGCATGTTCAATCGTATGCTTTAACTCACGAACATTTCCAGGCCATTGATAAGCTTGTAATCTTTCTTTCGCTTCCTTATCAATTTGAAGTACACCTTTTTTATAACTTTTATTATATTCTTTCAAAAAGTAAGACGCTAATAACAGTACATCCTCAGTTCTTTCGCGAAGCGGCGGGATATATAATGAAAACACATTTAATCGATAGTATAAATCAGTGCGAATTTTATTTTCTCTTAAACATACTTCTGGAGGCTGATTCATTGCAGTAATAACGCGAACATCTACTTTTCTCGTCTTATTATCACCAATGCGACGAATAACTCCATCTTCTAATACACGTAGCATTTTTGCTTGTAAATCAAGCGGCATTGAATTCAGTTCATCTAAAAATAATGTCCCTCCATCTACAAGTTCAAATAATCCTGCTCGTTCGATTGCCCCTGTATAACTACCTTTTGTCGTGCCAAACAGCAAACTTTCTAATAGCGACTCTGGCAAAGCTGCACAGTTTTGTGCAATAAACGGCTTATTTTTCCGTTTAGAAGCTTCATGAATCGCTTGCACAAATAGCTCTTTCCCCGTTCCAGTTTCACCATATATTAAAACATTCGCATCGGTTGGCGCTACTTTTTGTGCTAACTCTTTCGTCTGTTTAAAGCGGGAATCATCAGTTACAATTGTCTCGAATGCAACATGCTTTTTCACCGTTTTTTTGCTAGTCGATCGTTTTATTTTCGATTGTAGATCTACAATCGTATCAGTAAGCTTTTGAATAGTAGAATAATCTTTCGCAATTTCTACAGCACCAGCAATATTTCCATCTATTAAAATAGGTAACGTTGTATTGACCGTACAAACGTCTTCCCCATTTAAATTTTGGTAATGTTGAACTTGGTGTACGATTGGTTTTTTTGTATCTAATACTTTCATCAACGTACTTGTTTCTCTGGATAATGACGGGAATGCTTCTAATAAATGCTTTCCTAGCACATTTTCAATTTTAGATCCATCATGTTTTGCAGCAACTGTATTATAAAATATTGTAATCCCATTTTCATCTACTGCATGTATGGCCTCATCTATACTGCCCAAAATCGCTTCAATGACTTCCTGTGTCGAAACTGCTAGCAATGTCATCCCCCCTTTTGCCGAAAATCCAGCAAATTCAACGCCGAATTCCCGGCACCCTCTGTGCGATTATAAGCATGACGATTCCGTTCTATTATTTTGATGAAATGTATATATATTTTTATTGCTTATTTATGGTTAAGTGAAACTTTAATCAGTGGGGCTTTATTATTAACCCGACTCCCACCTAACTTCTTTGCTTTACAGCCGAATTTTGAGGCGGGAGTCTTACTGCTTTCGAATAGCTGGATAAATCTTTCACCCATATATTCATATCTTCCAACTTATCAAAAATGTAGCAATTATTCGCAAGCCTTCCCGTATATGTATAGCCTAATTGATGAAAGGCTGCATTCATACCGAAAGATAGCGAGCGAGCAATTGTATAAGAACAAAAAATAGATTTTTCTTGGAGCTCTTCCTCCAATTTAATTAACAGACTTTTCATGAAACCATGTTTTCGATATTCAGGTAATGTAGCACAATTCGTTAATTCTGCATTACCTTCTTTCACGTTCATTTCAGCAGATGCTGTACTAATAATTTTCCCCTCGAATTCATAAACATAGTAAATTGTATCGTCTTCCTTCATCGTCTGCTTTACATAATTCCCATCATTTAAAGGTGTCGGATAAACTTCAAATACTTTTCCAAAGACAATTGCTAATTCTTCCGCGTCCTCTTCTGTCGCTTTTCTTAACACAAATTCCTCTGGGACTATTTTTTCTTTCACTTCTTTTTCTTTTACACCACTTAAAATAGTATCTTCCTCAGTCCAATGAATACTATTTCGTCTTTCATCATTATGATATTTCACGAAGAAGTGCGCATCGTGCCCTTGAAAATAATGAGGTATCGTTGCTTCCAGTAAGAAACCGAAAGAGAGCCATGTTGAAACATGCTCTCCCTTTCCTTTAATAATACATTTAGTGAAAGAATGTTTCTTTGCTAATTCATCGATTGTTTGTATGATGCTTTCAACATTTCCTGTATAGTGATCAACTCTAATACGTTTATTAAAATAATCTAAAACCCCTTCTACTGTATAATGCTTTGTCTGTTCACTAAAAGATTCATAGTATTTCATTTTTTCACCTCACACCAATCTAGTAATGTACATGCAATTATTTTTGCGGCAGCAATCATTTTATCAACTTCTATATATTCGTTTGGATAGTGTGCTACTTTCGTCTCTCCTGGACCAAATACTATCGTGGGTACGTTAGCTATTTGTGTGAACAAACCTCCATCTGTTCCCCATGGCGAAGCTTCTATAATCGGCTCGTTCCCTTCGATTTCAACAAAGTTATGTTGAAGCGTTGTAATAAGTGGATGATTTTCTTCTAGTTCACCAGGAACCCATCTAGCCCCAAACCATTCTACTTCTACAGGATTTTTTACAAACCAACTATCCACATCTTTTAATTCACCAATCCAGCCCTCAAACTCTTCTTTTGCTGCCTCTATAGTCTCATTCGGCGCAATACCACATCTTCCTTCTAAAATTAATGAATCGGGAACAGAACTTGGCCAGCTTCCCCCTTCAATTTTCCCAACGTTAATTGGAATTGGAATCGGAATCCCCTTAAATAACGGATCTGTAATTCGACCATTTCTCTTCTCTTCTAATTTTCTCAAATGCTCTACAACAAACATACTTTTTTCAATTGCACTTACTCCTTCATAACGTGTACCACCGTGTGCTGCTTTTCCCTTTATATGTAGACGAAACCACATTGATCCTTGTTGTTTCGGAAAAAACTTCATATTCGTCGGCTCAGGAATAATAACGCCATCTGCCTTATATCCTCGTAAAATAGCAGCTAATGTTCCTGCCCCACCGCTCTCTTCTTCTATTACACTTTGAAAATGTATATCACCTTTTAGTTCAATACCAGATTCAATAATCGCTTCCATCGCAAGCATAAGTGAAACATTGCCGCCTTTCATATCTGTTGTTCCACGTCCATATATGCGGTTCCCTATTTTCTCTCCACTATATGGATGATGGTCCCACTGATTTACATCCCCTTCTGGTACGACATCAATATGCCCGTTTAAAATCATAGATTTCCCTTCGCCACTTCCTTTTAAAGTCGCTACAATATTCGGGCTATCTGTAAAACTTGTACGAGGTGATACGAAATAAGGGTGATCTTTCATTTCATTAAAAGCAGGCTCCCAAATATCAAGATCTAGACCTAACTCACGCAACTTTTCAATAACAATTGCCTGCGCACCACTTTCATCACCAGATACGCTCTTTTCTTGAATTAATCGTGTTAAAAATTTTACACTCTCTTCTTCATGACCCTCAATATAATCACAAACTTGTTTTTTTAATTGCTCCATATATTACAACTCCCCTCATTCAATTACTAGTAAATTTGAGCTTATATGAAAATCAGCTGTCGTATGTCGTTTTACATCTTCTACAGTATATGGACTCATTAATTCTTGTAAGACAAGTCCTCTTTGGGTCACTTCCATGACAGCCATGTCTGTAATAATTAAATCTACACATTTTTTCGAAGTTAATGGCAATGTACATTCCGAAACAATCTTTGCATTTCCGTATTTATCAACATGATTCATCACAACAACGACCCGCTTCGCTTTTTGCGCTAAATCCATCGCTCCTCCAATACCTGGAACGCGTTTTCCTGGTACAATCCAGTTCGCTAAATCACCATTTGCACTTACTTGTAACGAACCAAGTATCGTAACATCAAGTAATCCTTTTCGAATCATGCCAAACGCCATGCAGCTATCAAAATAACTTGCTCCTGTAATAAGAGATGTTGGTAAACCAGCTGCGTTACATAAATTCTCATCTTCATTCCCTTTACTTGGCGTTGGTCCCATACCAACAATACCGTTTTCCGCATGAAACATAACATTCATATCTTCTGGCAAATGATTCGGTACAAGCGATGGAATTCCAATACCTAAATTTACAAGCATACCATTCTTAATTTCTTTCGCTGCACGTCTTGCAATCTTATCTCTTACTTCTACGCCCATACCCATTTCCAATTCACTCCTTCCGATGGCACGATATAATTTACAAATACACCTGGGACGACAATTTCTTCTGGATCTAAACTTCCAAGTGGAACAATTTCTTCTGCTTCTACAATCGTTATGTCACCAGCCATAGCTACGTGTGGATTCATATTACGAGCACTTTTATCAAATACAAGATTGCCAAACGGATCCGCTTTTTTCGCATATACAATTGCGACTTCAGCCGTTAAAGCTGTTTCAACTAAATATGTCTTTCCATTCATTTCAACTGTACGCTTTCCTTCTTCTACAATCGTATCAACACCAACGTCAACTAAAATACCACCAAGCCCTACACCACCAGCGCGAATACGCTCTGCGAGTGTTCCTTGCGGAGAGAATTCAATTTGCAATCTTCCTTCATTTAATTGTCTTCCCGCATTTGGATTTGACCCAATATGAGAAGTAACTAAAGATTTAACCCTTTCATTCGTAACAAGACGACCGATTCCTACATCAGGAAATCCAGTATCATTTCCTATTAAATTTAAATTTGTAATGCCTTTATCTAAAACAGCTTGAATTAAAGATGGAGGGGATCCGATTCCTCCAAATCCCCCAAACATTAATGTCATATCATCATGGAACAAAGAAATTACTTCCTCTATTTCTTTTAATTTACCGAATGTATTTGTAATAGTTGTCATGCGATACTATGCCCTCCTTTTTGCATCATCTCTTCCACGCTCTTTACAAAAATTGAAAGTAATTCATCTAACTCGGAATATGTAGTTGTCATTGGTGGTGCAACAAGCAGTGCACTATCCTCTTTTCCTGCTTGCCCTGAAACAGCTTGGTATAAGAGCAGTCCATTTTTAGCAGCAACTGAAATAAGCTCCGACGCTTTTGTAAACGGTTGCAATTCTATTCCAATTAGCAATCCTTTTCCACGCACATCGGCAATGATTGTCGATTGTTGCTGAACTTTCTGCAAACCTTTTAATAAATACTCTCCCTTTTCTGCTGTTTTTTCAGGTAAATTATGTTTCTCCATATATTCAATAACAGCTAAAGCCGTTGCTGCAGACAATGGATTTGCACTAAGCGTATGCCCGCTCATTACAGAACGTGATCCACGTAAAATTGGCTCCATAACACGGTCACTTACAACTGTTGCTGCCATTGGTGTATAACCCGCTCCTAGCCCCTTACCAAGGGTCATAATATCCGGTTCTACACCCCAGTGCTCCATCGCAAACCATGCACCAGTACGACCAAGTCCAGTCATTACTTCATCCGCAATAAATAATATATCGTAATGACTACAAATATCTTTAATTACTTTATAGTATTCTTTCGGCGGGACAACCGCTCCTCCAGCAGCTCCGATAATCGGTTCAGCAATAAAAGCTGCAATATGTTCTGCACCAATTCGATCAATCGCTCTTTCTAGTTCAGTCGCACAAGAAAGTTGACATGTTGGATATACCTTTTGTACAGGACATCTAAAACAGTATGGAGCTGGAATAGTCGGATAATCTTCCAAAATAGAAACGAAACGTTGTCTGCGCAGTGGATGCCCAGACATAGATAAAGCTCCCATTGTAATCCCGTGATAGCTCATCCATCGTGACAAAATTTTATGCTTCCCTTGAATGCCACGCTCCTGAAAATGCTGAATTGCGATTTTCATAGCTGTTTCATTTGCTTCCGTACCACTATTCACAAAAAAGCTCCAGTTCAAATCTCCTACACATAAATCACTTAACTTCTTCGCTAATTTTTCAGCTGGTTCACTCGTAAACTGTGATCTATAAACGAAAGCGATCTCCTCTGCTTGTTTTTTAATAACTTCTGCTATCTCTGCTACGCCATGTCCAATACCTGCCGTAATCGCTCCAGACGAACCATCAAAATATTTATTTCCGTTTTGATCATACAAATACACACCTTTTCCATGTGAAATCATCGGATACGGCTGACCAACAAGTGGTTTAATTAAGTAATCGCGCATAGCGCTCCCCCATTTCTCCAATTTGTATATGTATATGAAGAAAATTGACGTTTCTTTCATAAAAAAGAATCCTCTGCAAAAGCAGTGAATTTATCAAAAAACTATTATAAAATATACAAATGACTGCTAAATATTATTTTAAAAACAGAAAATTCAGAACTTAAAATGAAGACTAATCTTACCTGTACGCTTAAATACCCCTTCCTGATTTAAGATAACAGCAAATTGAATATTTTTTTAATATAATATCAACTTCCCTCAATTGCTGACATTGTGTAAACTTCGACGGAACTCCCGTTATTCTCCTTCCTATTATCCTACTTTATATTGCATATTTTCAAACAAAATTCGACATTTTACTTCGCCTCATTTATCATAACTATTTCTTAACAAATAGTACCACCTGTTTAGAACAATAAAAAAAGAACCGATTAACCACATTAATCAGTTCGGCACGACGCTCTTTTATCGGTATTACCTTATCCAACGCATCACTAAAATTAATAGAAATACTCATAATACAAATCCATAATTCGTCCCACAGCCTATAGCACCAAATCCTCCATAACTTCATTCCCAATAACTATGGGGATATCCCCATCCCAATGGTTCCACTCCTTCCATCAAAGTCAAACTACCTTTCCTTTATAATTTATGTAGGACAATTATCGATTTGTATGTGTGTTTGCCTATAAATAAAAAAATCCCCATTTTAACTTTTCCTTCTAGAAAGGCAAGTTTTTTGCATAACCTCTTTCTAGCTTCGCATATATTTGTAATGATGATAAAGGAGGAATGTTCATGACTCAATCCGAAATTGAAAAATACGGCCAAGAAGCTGCACGTTACGAACAGCTCGCTCGTTACTATCAATATAGCAATCCTAAAAGATATGTAGAACTCTATATGAAATACTATGATGCAATTACAAAACTTGTACAAGCATATGAAAAGAGAGATTCACAAGAAGCGACTTTACCGTCACATATGAGAATCTTCCACACAGCTCCCCATACACCAGCAGTTGATATTATAATAAACGGACAAAAGGTTATTAAAAATATTTCTTTTAAACAATTCAGTCCGTATTTATCATTAGTGCAAGGTAAATACCGTATTGATATTGTCCCTGTCGGAAACGAAACTCCAATATTTTCAGCATTAGTACCAATAATGGGGAATCACACTTATACCCTTGCAGCGGTCAATAGCGATAATCATCTCCAATTACAACCCATTCTTGATAATACTCATTTACCATCTGGTCAAGCAAAAATACGGTTTGCACATTTTTCACCAGACACTCCAGTTGTAAATGTAAATTTAAAAGATGGGGATCATTTATTTGAAAATGTACTCTTTAAGCAAATAACAGATTTTTTACAAGTTAGCCCTGGTACAGCAGATATTGAAGTTTCACTTGCTGATACAAAAAAAGTACTATTAACCATTCCAAAATTCAACGTTGAACCAAATACAATTTACACAATTTCAATAGTTGGTTATTCAACTGAGGATCCAAAATTAGAGACCGTTATACTTACAAATTAAAACAGTCTACACCATTCGCATGGTGTAGACTGTTTACTTTTGAAACGTAATTTGAAATTCTGTCCAATCGTTATCCGAACGACACAATATGGATCCTTTATGTTTTTCTACAATTTGTTTACATACAAATAATCCAATACCAGTTCCTAGCTTTTTAGTAGTTACAAATGGCTCAAAAATAGTCTCTACATTGTCTGCTGGAATCATAGGTCCATTATTTTTTATAACAATGCGAACAGCCTGATCCTCTTCAAATACATCAATGATAATTTTCCGCTCTTCTTTCACCGATTCAAGAGCATCAATCGAATTCATTAAAATATTTAAAACTACTTGCTTCACTTCACTCCGGTAACCAACGAGTGGAATAGGATACGGCAAATTCTTTTCAATCAAAACATTTGCATTAACTAAACTTGGATATAAGAATTGTATAATATCTTGAAATAAGTCATTTACAAAAAAACGTTCAGATTCATTCCACATTTCTTTTTTCGATACAAGTAAAAATTGCGAAATCCTAAAATTTAATTGATCTAATTCATGTGAAATAATATCTAAATACGATAGATTAGGGTGATCTGTCTTCAATAACTTTACAAATCCCATAATCGAAGTTAGCGGATTACGAAATTCATGTACAAAACTAGCCGACATTTGCCCTAGAATCGTAAGCCTTTCTTTATGTGTTTCATTTATATATTGCTGTTTTTCTTCTAAATTTCTCGATATAATTTCTGAGTATTTTAAAACGGTATAATAAATTAATTTGTCAAAACAAGTATGTATTTTGGCCATAATCGGTTTCAGTTCACGAGCGCTTACATCCAATTCGCACATTGCTTCAAAAAGTTCATTTCTTCCCACATTTGCATTGTAAACAAAATCTCCAATATTCGCATCTGCCCCTGCACGCTCAATGGCAATTTTCTCACATAATGGCTGAAGATAATTAATGTCTTTATCTTCCATAATAAGTTCGATAATTAACTCTAATAAATTCGCTCCATTTTGAACTACCTCTTGTTTAAATGGATCTTTTTCGGAAATTATCATTTTGTTTTTCCAGTTCTCTACGAATTGGTGCCTGTTGTTTTTCAAGTGCGAACAAAATACTTCTTTAATATCCTTATCGATTGGAAAAACCTCCATTCCCTCCATTTCCATACGACGAATACCCTTTATATTTTGAATATTAACACAAAAAATACATTTCGTTAATAGATTGTTGTCACATTTTGTTAATTTCTGTTGATAAAATTTATTTTTCCCTTCTTATTTAAATAAGTTTTATTCATATATCCCTTTTCTCTTCTCATTTTTTTAATTATTTTCCTGTTCAAAACTACTTTTTTTTGCATCCTTTTTAATTCTTGCGTACAATAAGAAGTGAAAGGTGTGAAAAATATGGTAAATAAAAATGTGGAAGACTATCTCCAAGAAGGCATATATGGCCAAAAGCAAAACAAACCAGAAGAACGTAATATGTACTTAACTACATTACGTGAGCGTGTAGAAATCGCTTTAACAATCGGTCAAGTAATGCAAAGTAATGTGTATACAGAAGTAACGGGTAACATACGTTCTTCTCAATCATTACAACTATTCCTAAATGGAAGCATTGCTTACCCACATTTATCAAAATACATTAAATTAGCAACTGAAAAAAATATTCCTTTTACAATTGTTCAAAATAAAGGTACTGAAACACCAATAGGTTTAGTACTCTCTCATAGCACTGCTGTAGATAAAGAACATATTTATGTCGAAGATGATATTTTCAAACAAGAAATGAAGTAAAAGGTACACTTGATTAAATGTAATCGTTCCGAGAAACGTAAAACAAACAATAAAAAACGAGTATGGAATCGTAAACATTTCCTGCTCGTTTTTTATTGCGGTGTTTAAGCTCGATCTACTTTATTTTTTAATACACACTAATTTCATTTCTGTCATTTCTTCTATTGCATATTTAATCCCTTCACGGCCTGTTCCACTCTCTTTCACACCGCCATAAGGCATATGATCTACTCTGAACGTTGGAATATCATTAATCATGACACCACCGACTTCTAATTCATCAATTGCACGCATTGCCTTACATAGATTGTTTGTAAATACACCTGCTTGTAATCCATAACGTGAATTATTTACTTGTTCTAAAGCCTCATCAAATTCTTTAAATGTATTTACAGTCATAAGTGGACCAAATACTTCTTGGCACTGAACAGATACATAATCTGGAACATTTGTTAATACAGTTGGTTCAAAAATCCTTGCATCACGTTTGTTACCACCGTATACAACATTAGCTCCTTCCTTAACTGCCTCTTCCACCCATGAATTTATACGTTCTACATCTTTTTTTGAAATAAGTGCTGATACATCTGTTTCTTCATGAAGCGGATCTCCTACTACAACGTTTTCCATTGCTTTCGTTAATTTTGTAATAAACTCTTCCATTTTGCGTTCATGCACAAAAACACGTTGTACTGAAATACAAACTTGTCCATTATTCACAAACGCGCCCCATTTTACACGTTCAATTATTTCGTCTGTCAATTCAACATCTTCATCAATAATTACTGCAGCGTTCGATCCTAATTCTAACGTCACTCGTTTCAACCCGGCTTTTGCCTTAATTCCAATACCTACTTTCGGACTTCCTGTAAAAGTAATACTAGCAACGTTCTCATCTTTTACTAATGCCTCACCTACAACAGATCCAGGTCCAGAAATTATATTGAAAGCTCCCTTTGGTAAACCAGCTTCTTCAAATAATTCTACCAATGCATACGAAGAAAGTGGCGTTTGGTCGGCAGGCTTTAGCACAATAGTATTTCCAGCCGCAATTGCTGGGCCTACCTTATGTGCTACTAAATTAAGTGGAAAATTAAATGGTGTAATAGCACCAATAACCCCGATTGGTTGTCGAATTGTATACGCTATACGGCCACCTGCTCCTGGTGCAGCATCTAATGGTAACGTCTCACCATATATTCGCTTCGCTTCTTCAGCTGCAAACTTATATGTTTGAACAGTGCGATCTACTTCTCCACGTGCAGCACGAATTGGTTTTGCAGCTTCTTTTGCGATAATCTCTGCAAACTCTTCTCTTCTCTCATCCATTTTTTGTGCAACCTTTTCTAAAATAGTTGCACGGTCGTATGCGGATAATTTTTTCATTTCTTTCATTGCATTTTTGGCCGAAACTATTGCTTCCTTAACGTCATCTTCTGTACCTTGCGCAATCTCCGCTAATGTTTCTTCAGAATATGGTGCATACAATGGTTTATACGTCTCTACTGATTTCCATACCCCATTTATATATAAATGTTTTTTCATAGTGGTTCTCCTTCCGAATATATGTATACAATAATACATTTCATTTATTTCACCTGGTGAAAGGTCTGACTTGTGTAATTGTATCATAGCCCTAATACATCAAAAAAACATTTTGCTCAAAAAAACTCTGCTACAAAGCAGAGTTTACGAACTAATTTGTTCTTGGAGCGAAATCTTTTTTTCATCTCCTACAATAACAATCGATTCTGAAGGTTTCGTTACTTCTAATCTCTTAATATAGTGTCCATCTAATTTTTTCACGCAAAATTTATAATTTTCAATCTCAATGGTATCACCCTCGGAAATCTCAATATTTTTTGTTAGGATCCAACCGCCAATCGTATCGACATCATCGTCGTCAATAGTCAAACCTAATAATGCGTTCACTTCACTAACAAGTACTTTTCCCTCTAAAATCGTTTTCGTCTCACTAACTTGTTGGATTTCCGGTTGTTCATCAGTATCGAACTCATCTTGAATATCCCCTACAATTTCTTCTAAAATATCTTCAACGGTTACAAGACCTGATGTACCACCATATTCATCAATTAATATAGCGATATGAGTTCTTTCTCTTTGCATTTTTAAAAATAGATCATGAATCGGGATAGATTCAATAACTAAAATAATTGGTCTAATATATTGCTCCACTGTCTTTTCACTAACAACTCGGTGCTTCACAAAATCTGTAAATATATCTTTAAAATTCACAAAGCCTATTACATGGTCCTTATCACCATCAACAACCGGATACCTCGTATATTTTTCATGAGACATTTTTTGTAAAGCCTCTTCAGCAGGCATTTCTTTATTTAAAATATTCATCTCTGTTCGTGGTACCATTATTTCTTTCGCAATACGATCATCAAATTCAAATATTTTATTCACATACTTATATTCAGATTGATTAATTTCACCATTTTTATAACTTTCTGAAACTAACAACCGCAATTCTTCTTCTGAATGCACTTCATCATGCCCTTTTGGTGGTTTCAACCCAAGAAACTTTGTAATTAACCGAGCTGATCCATTTAAAATCCAAATGAATGGGAATGCAATACGATAAAACAAAATGAGTGGCTTAGCAACAAAGAAACTCACTTGTTCTGCTTTTTGAATCGCAAATGTTTTTGGAGCTAACTCTCCTACTACCACATGGAAAAATGTGATAAACAAAAATACTAAAATTATAGCTAAAATGTCTGCGAGTTGAGTAGGGACGTTCCAATTTGCAAACAACACATCAAACATGTGCTTTAGCGCAGGTTTACCAGACCACCCAATCCCAAGAGCTGTAACAGTTATTCCTAATTGACAAGCTGATAAATATTCGTCTAAGTTTGTAATGATTGTTTTGACAGATATTGCACGATTATTTCCTTTTGCAATTAAATAGTCAATTCGTGAACTCCTCACTTTAACAATTGCAAATTCTGCTGCAACGAAAAATGCCGTTAAGGCAATTAAAACAATCACTATACTTATACTATATATGTCCAAATACTTTTCCTTACTTACAGTGTAAGCAAGGAAGCCACCTCCTACTTAAATTTATTCAAGTGAAGTAAGCATTCTTATACTCTAATAAAATTCTACATTAGTAACCACCTTTTTATATATTATATGCATACATAAAAAAGATATTTATAATTATGATAATCTAATTAGCTTATTATCGTCAAACTATAATAAGCCCAATTTTCCGATAACTAAAAATGATTTATATAAATAGTATGTGCTAAACAGCTGAACTTCGTGAAAAAACACTTTCTTTGCCGATTCCACACTTCTTTTGTCACACCTGAAGGGAACTTGCTACATAACTAGAAATCATTCAACAGGATATATATAGGAGGGATTATTTTGGAATATAAAACACCATTTATCGCAAAGAAATTAGGTGTTAGCCCAAAGGCTGTTGTCCGGATTGCACAACAATTAAATCTTACGATAAAAAAAAATAAATATGGTCATTTTATTTTCACACAAGGTGATTTAGATCTAATGTTAGAATACCATCGCTCTCAAATGGACCAGCCTCAAAACTCTCAAACTACTCAAAAACCATCTTCAAATGATGTAGAAAAATTAAAAACTCAAGTAAACACAATTGTTCAAAACACATCATCGAATGATTTTGAGCAATTAACAGCTCAATTTACCACAATTACGAGAAGACTAGATCGAATGGAAGAACAAATGCAAGATAAAGCAAATGATGTCGTTACATACCAACTTTTACAACATCGCCGCGAAATAGAGGAAATGTTAGAACGAATTCAAAAACTAGAAGCTGCCCTAAAAAAAGAAGAACCAATATACATTACTCCTGATGCAAAACCAACATATGAAAGAGAAAAGAAACCGAAGCGTCGTAAAATGATTTTTAGTATATTTGGACTATAATATTTTAGACCCTTATTCTGAGAATAAGGGTCTACTTTTTGTATGAAAACAGATGCCCGTAATATGTAACTCTTCTTCATACTATACATATTCATATATTCTCATTTTGTTAACATAATATTTTTACTGTATTCTGCAATAAGTGCCTGAGCATGAGCATTCCCTTGAATAATATCACGGAATTCTTTCAAAGAATACAGATGTGTAGCCCCTTTTCGAGCATGAATTCGCACTGGTACACCTTGTAAAGTATCATGAAACTGGAATGGACTATCTATCGGTTCGATTGGAAAACCGAGTGTAAGTAAATACATATACATTCTTTTTGTAACTGCTGCAATATACCATTCCGCTTTCGTCTCTAACGCATGCATAAATAAAATAGCTGCTAGCCTTTTGAAATGTCCTCTCCCCCGAGACGTTTTCGCAATACTTAACTTTCCTATTTCATACACATTTTTCAAATCTTTCACTAAATCATTTTTAGAAAACGGATAGAAAAACTCAGAATTTGATTGTTCAGGTACTGTAAACTTAATACATTCTACTGTACCAATATGATGTTCATCTTCTATTAATAAAAATCGTGATGGATTTAAATTACGTTCTACAAACATTAAGTTTCTTTCTTCACAAAAATCTCCCCACAGTTGCTCGAACCAAAAATGCTCTTCCTTTGTTTGAACACGCTGGAACATATTTAACCGCCTTTCCCATCGCCGCTCTGTTTTTGATAACGCTTTCACTTACTATCATATAAGAACAAATCTTCGTATGCAACTAAAAATATTTATGTCTTATTATATTCTGCAAAATGAATTAAATTCCTATTTATTACTCATTCATACACATGTAAAAACTCTTAATTCCCCATACTGTTACAAACATAACAAGATTCAATTACTCTAATAAAAAAATGATAATCACTATCAAGTTCGAACCGTATAATGTGTCTTTCCGTACTGCATATAATTCTTCTTAACCTAAAGAAATCCTTCATTAAAAAGGATTTCTTTTACATTTTATTACTTTTTAACCATTTCTCAAAAATTTGAATCATCCCATGCTTCCCAGCCAACTTCTCTTCTCCTTGTTTCGTTTTATATGGATATAGTTGTAAAAACACTCCACATCCAGATTCAATTTTTTTACTATGCATATGGCTACCTGGATATACACAAATCACTTCATAAATCGCTCTTCGCTTAAAAATTCGTTTACCATTCTGTTCTTCTACATACTTAATAGACCAGTATTTATACATTTGCTCCGTTGCTTTCGTATTACCGACAGGCTGAAAAATATTGTACATAGGGCTGTATTTCACTTCGATAATAATAGAAGATTTATATACATACTTCTCTTCTTCCTTTACATAACAATCTAAACGAATATCCGGCTTCTTTGTGTCCTCTCCGTTATAAAAATTACTTCCTTTGCTTAGTGCAATAAGAGGGTGTGTTTCAATTAAATCATTAAACGCGACGTGCACTTTTATATCATCTCGATGTAAAATCACTGTCGTTCCATCTTGTAATCCGTCTAAATAAAAATGTTCTTGTATTTGTTCACGAATAGGATTCTTATCTTCAAATCCGATTTGTTCTAATATAGAAATAACGATAAAAAAAGCGTAATACTCATACACTAAAAACGTTGGTTTATATACGAATAATAAAGATGGGGGTTGCTCCGTATGTTGCGGTAACAATTCTAAATGGTGGATTAATTGTTGATGCGGTATAGATAAAGTGTTCGAATTAATGGTAGCTGTTTCAGAAACTTCCCTCCAAAATGGAGAATACAATAAATTTCGAAAGTATTGCACACTTTCATATACGATATGAGCTAATATTTTATATTCTTGTATTTTCACAGAACTTTTCCGTAAATCTGCTTCTTTCAGTAAATGTAGATTTCTATATTTTTGTTTTTCCCTATCCGTCACGGATCCATTTCGTTCAATCGTTTTCATAATTGTTTTAACAGCTTGAAATTCATCTGACTTTTTCTTCTTTTCTCCTTCTAGTATTTCAATAGTTTTACGTACAAAAATTTCTGCTTCAAGTAAATAATAATAGAATTGCATCGTTTTAAATTTAAGAAATGCATTTTCAATACTATTTTTTTGCTCCTTAAATTTACGGTTGTAATATTTCGCATAAAGCTTTCTTTCTGTCATAATGGCAGTTTTTCTCGTTGTCTTCCGCGCTTTCGTTTCCCATTCATATTCGTGTACAAATTCCGCATTCGATTCTACTTTTTTAAAAATTTGTTTTATTCTTTTCATTTTTTGTGGCAACTTTCTTAACAATACCAAATAAGAAGAATCTTCAATATCGCTAAGTGCTGAGAAAGTTTTCTTGTAATAACCTCTATCTAAAATTAACTCGTTTAAAATTGACTTCACATAATCTTGAATCATTTCAAATTGGTCATCAAAAAAGTTTTTAGGAACAACTTGAAACGCACCATAATAAGTTTTATCTTCTATACGCACTTCAAAATGGTATAAGCCACAGCGCCACGGATAAAAAAATTCAGTTTTTCCATGTTCATACACTAATACTCTTTGTTTTTTTCATTTAATTCATATTGTGACTCTTTTATATTCTTTTGTCCCTCATATACTTTATTCCATATGAATGTAATATCCATTGGATTTTGATAATGGAAATGTAATTTCAGTGGTTTTAATTCCTGTACTTTATAAATACATTGAACTAATGCTGTAGTAGACGTACAAAGCCGGTTTAAAAGGATAAAATCGCCTTTCCCCTCAGTACCAATAATTAGCTTCAATACAAACGGGAGCGTTTCTTTCGTATCGACGATTGCTGTTTCATAACGCTCCTCATTTTGCATAGCCATACAGCTCCAGTTCTCTACGCTTTTGTCTTATATAAGCTAAAGAATGTTCAAATGTAGATACACGATTTGCAAGCGGAGACTGTAAAAGTGGTATCAATGTCGCTCCCCTTTTTGCTTCTTCAGAAAGTAGAGGGCCCACTGTCATTTCTGTCCCCCTTAATTTCGTTAATACACGCTGCTTTATTTGCAAATCAAAACCTTCTTCCCTGCTAATCATATAAGACTGATTATTTTGGAACGGTATATTTTGCAAATACGTAGCGATTGCGCTTGCACATCGGAAAGAAATTCCTTTTGATATATCGTGTGATGATAATACATCATGTAACTTATCCAATAACTCTAATTCCTCTTCAGTATACACTTCGATCATCTCTTTATTCCTAAACCAATTGAGTCGAAATTCTCCCGTTGTTACTTTCAGCGGAGGTTGCTGAACAACTTTCTCATGTTCTATACTCATCTCGCAAAACGGAATTTTTTGTAATGTAATCAAATTTGTTCGATCTAATAATCGATCGGAAAGCTCTTTCGTCGTTTCATCAAAATTTACAGTGCCTACGAAAATAATATTCTCACCAATTTCCACTGAAGGTGGAATTTGATTTTCTATTTCTTGTACTTTCTCATACAAACTCAAAATACGATTTTTCTTTTCAAGTTGAAGAACGGATAGAAACGGAGTAAACCAATGCTCAATATGTGACATGTTCATTTCATCGAACACAATTATATACAATTGATTTGGATTTTCTTTAGCCTTTAACAATGTCCGAACTAACTTCGTTTCACTTTCAATAAAATTACCATTCGGATGAAGGTAACCGAGAATATCATGTGGTTCTTGATACGATGGTGAAATCGGAATCCAAATTAATTCTTCCCCATAACGTAAACCAAGTGATTCTGCATAAGCTTGCACAAAGCGTGATTTCCCAACACCTGGTATACCACCAACAATTGTTAACATATTGGTTTTAATACTAATGTGAAAATTATATATATCTGTATCATCCAAATATAACCCTTTATTACGAACCATACTTTGTACATACTGCAAAAAAGAGGATTCACGCTCATCCCATTCCCAGTCATCCTTTTGCATTTTAATATCTTCTACTTCAACTAACTTACCTTCTTCAGCAATTCGTTTATTTAGTTGGTCATACACATTTTCACTTACAAAATATAAATGATCATCTACTGCTATTTCTACATGTTTCATCCAATCGTTTATTTCAATATATTTGCATTCTTTTCTTTGCTCAAAATATGAAATTGAACTTATTGATGATTTTAACGATAAATTTCCATATAGCCTTCCTTCATGCCACAATAATTCTGGAGGCTCAAAGTCTTTTGGTAATTTAGGCATAAGAAATGATAAATAACCGTTGCTTAACTTCCGTTCCAAAGACGCTCTCTTTTTATAATTTGAGACCTTTGGTGAAGGAATCACTTTATATGAAGATGCTATTTCCCAAGGCTCTTCTGTGCATATTAATTCCAGAAATAAATTTCCACGATCATAATAAAGACGAAACATAACCAGTTGCTTTTCTAATTTATGCTTCTTTAAATCAGTAAAGATTTTTTCATTCTTTTTATTACTGCATAATCCTTCAAACAAATATTTTCCAGTCGGAAATAACTCTTGTAAAGTTAAAGGTATTGAAGAAAGACATTGTACAAAGAAATTTTCTCCATTCTTCTCTCCCTCAGCTTTTGCAAACTTCCCAATAAACCTCATATAATACATTCGCTTTATAAAACTTGGATGAAGAGCTTTATGTAATTTCAACGTAGTCACCTTCTTTTTTCATACTATCCTTATTGTATGAACTACAATCTAAAACTAGAAATAAAAAACCTGACGTCATCCGTCAGGTTCAAAATTAAAACGTATATTAATGAGAAGGAAATGCTTTTTTTCTTGCAAAATGGCATTATGAGCGATTTTCATTTTAGCAAGTACGTACCGTAATCGATCTTCGGCATTTTCATCTTTATTTTGCTGCAAACTCGCCAAATTCTCTACAGAACTCGCTAAATTTTCAATCACGCCTCGAAGTTCAGGATGATGATTAAAAAAAGATTCTTGTACTAATACTTTCCTTAAATCACTAGCTAAATCCATAATTCTAGACAACTGTTCTTTTTCTTCCATTTTCATCCCTCCTGAATATCTTATGTATTAAATATTCTCTAGACAAGGAAAAAAGCCCTTTAAATTAAAAGGACTTTTACATTTTTATAGTTCCTGTCAGTAACATATAAAGTGATGTAATAGCTGCAATAACAATTGCCCACATCACATATCGCTCTTTGCCTGCAAAACAACGATTCCCTTTTTCTTTTCTTGCAAACATATACACGAGAATCCCAATACCATATACGATTGAAACAAGCAATAAATTCTTTAAACCAGCTGCATAAATTAACCATACAGAGTATAGGGAAGCAATTAATGCTAACAATCCATTTTTTACTCTCGCAACTTTCAGCTCTTTCGTGATGACTAATTTCAATTGAAATAGCGCTGATAATAAGTACGGCAGTAATATAGATGTTGACGCAATAAAATACATAATTTGATATGTCGATTGTGAAAACAGAACGATTATAAATATAGTTTGGGCAACGATATTTGAAATCCACAATGCCATATGCGGCGTTTGTTTCTTATTTGTTTTCGTAAAGACTTTCGGAAACACGCCGTCTTTTCCTGCTACGTGAGAAATTTCAGAAACAAGTAAAAACCAGCCAATTAATGTACCTACAAGTGACGCAACTAATCCAATATTAATTGCCATTGCACCCCATGGCCCAACAACATGTTCTAATACATGTCCCATTGAAGGAGTCTCTAATACTGAAAGTTCTTTTCTTGTCATGGCTCCCATTGACAGAACAGAAATTAAAATATAAATAGACATTACTAAAATAAGTCCAAGTACTGTCGCTTTTCCAACGTCTCTACTATTTTTAGCTCTTCCTGATAATACAACTGCTCCTTCAACCCCAATGAACACCCAAAGGGTTACAAGCATTGTATTTTTCACTTGACCTAGTACAGAGGAAACTGAGATAGTTCCTTCGCCCCAAAAGTCATGTGTAAATGTATCCCAGCGAAACGCTGTTACCATCACGACAATAAATAATAAGATCGGAACTAATTTCCCAATCGTTGCGATAACATTCATAATGGAAGCTTCACGAATTCCAAATAAAATTAGAAAATGCAATGTCCATAATAAAAGTGATGCACCTACGATTGACGCAACATTATTTCCGCCTTTAAAAATTGGGAAGAAGTAACCTAATGTACTAAACAGTAACATAATTGTTGCAACATTTCCTAAAATCCCTGCTAGCCAGTATCCCCAAGCACTGTTAAAACCAATATATTCACCGAATCCAGCTCGTGCATAACTATAGATTCCACCCTCAAGCTCCGGTTTTTGTCTTGCTAACGTTTGATATACGAGCGCAAGTGGAATCATTCCCATTGCTGTAATACACCAACCAATTATCGTTGCACCACTATTTGCTCCTACTGCTAAATCATGCGGTAAACTAAAAACACCGCCACCAACCATCGTTCCAACTACTAATGCGATTAACGGAAAAAATCCTAACTTCTTTTCTATTTGTACCACCCCATCTGTCATTCTAGGTGTTATGTTTGTTCAACTATTAAAGTCACCTTTTTCTCTAATAGACGTTTCTCTTATATTTTTTCAGGAAAACATTACTTATTCTAAAAGAAAATGAAGAAAAATGGAATACTTTTTTGAAAAAATGTATAAGTATGCACAAAAAAACCGTTCATTTTGTAATGAACGGTCATTTCATACATATAAAATTGTATATTTATTGTAAAATTAACGAAGTAACTTCTCTTTTTGTAAAAATTGTTTTGCGACTTCTTCGCTACTTTTCCCATTCACATTTACTTCATAATTCATTTTTCTCATTTCTTCATCTGTAATCTTTCCAGATAATTTATTTAATACTTTTTCGAGTTCAGGATATTTCTGTAACGTCTCTTTTCTTAATAATGGTGCTCCTTGATAAGGCGGGAATAGTCCTTTATCATCTTTTAGCACTTTAAGCCCATATTGCTCCAATTCACTATCTGTTGAATATGCATCGATTACGTTAACATCTCCCGATTGTATTGCACTATAGCGCAGTTTCGGTTCCATCGTTTTAACATTTGAAAACTTATAGTTATATAATTTTTGCATTCCTTTATAACCATCTTCACGATCAGCAAATTCTAATGTAAATCCTACTTTAGCTTCCTGTGCAATTTTTCCTAAATCAGAAATTGTATTTATGTTATTTTGATTTGCTATTTTTTTCGGCATGGCTAGTGCGTATGTATTGTTATACTCCATTGGCTTTAACATAACCATATTATATTTCTTTTCCATTCCAATACGAGCTTGTTCATATACTTCATCACGATTTGTACTTTTCGGTTCTTCCTTCACGAAAGTAGATAAAGCTGTACCTGAAAATTCTGGGTATATATCTACTTCACCTGATTTTAACGCTTCGAATACAAATGCTGTTTTTCCAAGGCCTGGCTTTAATTCCACTTGTAAATCTGTATCCTGTTCAATAAGTTGCTTGTACATTTGAATTAATATTTCTGGTTCAGATCCAAGTTTACCAGCAATAACTATGTCTTTCTTTTCGGTATTCCAAAGAAATGGAGCAGCTATCATTACTACAACTATACATATCGTCAATATAACGCGCTTAGAAGAGCGTTTCGGGCTCTCAAGTATGCGAAGTACTATATCAAAGAATAAAGCGAGTAACGCAGCTGGTACGGCCCCTAAAATGATAAGCGCATGGTCATTTCGATCTATGCCTAATAATATGAGCTTACCGAGCCCACCAGCGCCTATTAAAGCAGCTAATGTAGCCGTTCCAACAATTAATACCATCGCTGTACGAATACCAGCCATAATAATTGGCAATGCGAGCGGAAGCTCTACCTTCCATAATCTTTTCCAGCTATTCATCCCCATAGCTCTCGCCGCTTCTATAAGTGATTCATCTAATTCCCGTATTCCTGTATATGTATTTCGTAAAATAGGTAATAGTGCATACACAACTAATGCGATTATAGCTGGCAGTTTTCCAATTCCTACTAACGGAATTAATAGTCCAAGTAAAGCAAGTGAGGGCACTGTCTGCATAACAGCAGAAGTCCCTATAATAAATTCAGCCATTCGTTCTTTTCTCGTTAATATAATGCCGAGCGGCACTGCAATAATTACTGCAAAAAATAGTGAAATAAGCGATATTTGTAAATGCTCACTTAATGCACTTAGCAATTCTACTTTTCGTTCTTGGAACGTTTGAATAAAATCAGTCACTGTTTAGCCTCTTTCCTTCATTTGTTCAACAATGTAATTGACAATATGACGACTTGTTAACGCTCCAACATATTGACCACGCTCTTCAACCGGCACTGACTCTTCAGTTTGTAAGCGGACTAGTGCTTCTTGTAATGACGAATGTAAAGATAAAGCATTCCCTTCAACTCGTATACCCTCGTCTAGCGGCAATACCTCTTCTATACTCTTCCCCTCATACCAAGGTCGTCCACGATTTCCAATGAACTCCTCTACAAACTCATTTTTCGGGTTATGTATAATTCCTTCTGGTGTATCTAATTGAACAACTTTTCCTTCTTTCATTACACAAATACGATCACCAAGTGATAAAGCCTCTTGCATATCGTGCGTTACGAACACGATTGTTTTTTGAATCTTTTTTTGCAATTGTACGATATCCTTCTGAAGCTGCTCCCTACTTAACGGATCTAACGCACTAAATGGCTCGTCCATAAGTACAATTTTCGGGTTTGCTGCTAATGCCCGTACGACACCAACACGTTGTTTCTGCCCTCCCGACAATTCATCTGGCATGCGATCACGATATACATCTGGATCGAGCCCAACCATCTGTAGCAAGTCATCGACACGTGCTTTTATTTCCTTTTTGGTCCATTTTCTCATTTCAGGGACAACTGCAATATTTTCAGCAATTGTCATATGTGGAAACAGCGCAATCTGCTGCAACACGTACCCTATATTCCAACGTAGTTCGTTTATGTTATATTGTTGAATATCTTTTCCATCGATTAAAATTGATCCTTCCGTCGTTTCAATTAAACGGTTAATCATCTTCATTGTCGTTGTTTTCCCGCAACCACTCGGACCAATGAGAACAAAAAATTCTCCTTTTTTAATTTCTAAATGCAATGAATCCACTGCTTTTGTGCCATCTTCATACGCTTTTGACACATGATTAAATTGAATCACAGACACAACTCCTTTCATGTTGTTTCCTTTATTTTGATGGAATATAGCATTCATTTCAAATGATACGCTTTATTATACAAAAAAAGAGCTCTCATTTGAGCTCTAACGGTCGAACAATATTGTTTTCATAATTGCAGCATATTCACGCACATACGCTTTTTTCTTAGAGCGTCTCGGTGTTTCAGCAGCCAAAGCTTCCATCTTTATCCCTAAACGCTTTGCAATTATTTTCGTTCGATATAAATGATACGTATTACTTACAACTACCGCATGCTTTACATCATATAAATCCATACTAAACTTTAAATTTTCATACGTATTTGTAGAGCAGTCTTCAATTAAAATACGATTCTCATCTATACCATGTACCATTAAATAGTTTCTCATACTGTGAGCTTCCGGTATATCTTCATCTTCCCCTTGACCACCTGAAACAATTACTTTCACCTCAGGGTGAGCATGTAAATATTCCAACGCTATATCCAAACGATTTTGAAGAGATAAAGACGGTCTATCTCCAAATAACTTTGCACCTAATATAAGAACGTATGGAGAGTGATTACTCAATGTTTCACGAGCAACTTTATTCATTCGAAACGTCATATAAATGATGTATAGCGGAGGTAGTAATAAGATTATAAGCAATATCCATTTGTTCATAAATAAGTTAACACTCCCTTTCTTTTTATTATATAGAAAAAGAAAAGGAGGCAGAAGTATTTTTTAAACAATTGATTTATTAGACACATTCGCTTCCGTTTTACGTTTTGAAATTACATAATAAAAAGCAATCCCTAATGATAGGATCAATATACAGCTCAGTACATAAAACGGGATCATTACCCCTGCTTTAGATACGCCTGCCGTAAACAACATTAATAATACAATTCGAATTCCTGTGCCAATTAATCGAAATAAGCTGTCCACACGTCCCATTACTTCGTTTGGGATTTCTTCCATCATCAATACATTTCTCGCCACTCGTGTTCCAGCATTTCCAATCGCATGGAAAATCGCTAGTCCATATAATAACATAATGGAAGGCTCAATAATCATTGCGGTAATTGAAATTACATAAATAACCATCGTCATAACGATTGAAATTTCTATTTTGACATATTTCATCATGATTGGAATACTTATTCCTGCAAGAACCGCTCCGACACCGTACATCATACCTTCAATTGCGTATACAGAGGCACTAGCTTTGAGTATATCTGAAATATATACTGGGATTAAATAATTTGCCATCATGACACCGATAAACGGCATATAAGTCGCTAGTAAAAACCAAAATAACTTAGGGCGCTTTTTCATAAAGTGAATTCCTTCGAACAATTGCTTCTTAAATGTTGCTTTCCGTTTTACTTCTTTTTTCTTTACATACGGTATACATAAGAAAAGAAAAAATGCTCCTGCAAAAGTTAACATATCCACTAACAAGATCCATTTCAAAGAAATAATCTCAATTAAAAAGCTAGCAGCTGCGCCTGAAATAACTTGCGTTAATTGTCCTTGTATTTCCATTGTGCCACTTAAACTTTTATAATGCTCTGATTGAAATATTTCTTGGTTAAATGCAAATATTGTGGGATAGAATAATAGATAATAGAAAGAACCTGCTATATAAATAATAATGTAATGAATAGAATTGTATGATTGCCCAGCAAATCCCCAAATGGCCATCATTCCTATAATGGCTATCCCGATACCTTCGTTACATAACAATAAAGATTTTCTTGAAAAACGATCTATGCTTTGCCCAATGAATGGTGTTAGTAAAAACATGATGAGAGTTGCAACGATAGAAACATAACCAAATGTTGTCTCTCCTCCACTTTCCTTAATTAACAACCACGGAATCGTTATCATAACAATCCCGGAACCAATAGCGGATAAACTATTGGCTCCTAGAATGTAATACAAGCGAGAATCATGATAAAGAGAGGACATATCACTCAACTCCTAATTGTTTTTTCACCTCTTTATATACGCTCATATATGCTTTTAATTCTTTAACTAAATCATGAATTAATGGTTTTGCATCTTCTCCAAGTTCACTATCTTGCACATGTAATCCATCAAGCACGACTTGTTTTGGAATTGCGTTTGCGTAAACGCCTCTAGCGACAGTGCGCATACTATTTAATGCGTTTATTCCCCCTTTACCTCCTCCAGCAACTGCTAGTAATGCGACAGGCTTATGGATGAATTCACTGCTACTTAAGTAATCTAACGAATTTTTCAGCGCTCCGCTCATCGCATTATGATATTCTGGTGTACATAGTACTACTCCATCCGCAGCTTTCACTAAAGCTTTTAATTTTTTTACTGCCTCTAATTCACGTTGTGATTCTTCTCCATTATATAAAGGCAATTCCGCTACTGCTAAATCGTATAACTCCCCTTCAAATTGCTCTGCAATATATTTTGCCACAACGCGAGTTCTTCCAAATTTTCTTGGTGTACCATTAATTACGACTAGTTTCATAACCATTTCTCCCCTTTGTTTTAAAATTCTACCTTTATATTATCAGAAATTTCTATACAAAATACAGTAAAAAGAGGTAAAAGCTTTCATAAAATAGTATGAGAAATAAAAAAAGAACTCATACTTTCGTATGAGTTTCACAAAACTAATTTTTCACAACCTCATGTCCACCGAATTGATTACGAAGAGCTGAGACAACTTTCCCATGGAATGTATCATCTTCTTGTGAACGGTAGCGCATAAATAATGACATAGCGATAACTGGTGCCGCTGCTTGTAATTCAAGCGCAGTTTCAACAGTCCATTTCCCTTCTCCTGAAGAGTTCATAACACCTTTAATGCCATCAAGTTTCGGATCTTCTGCAAATGCTTTTTCAGTTAAGTCCATTAACCAACCACGGATAACCGATCCGTTTGCCCATACTTTTGCAACATCTTCATAATTGAAATCAAAATCACTTTTATCTAGTACTTCAAATCCTTCAGCGATTGCTTGCATCATTCCGTATTCAATACCGTTGTGAACCATTTTTAAGAAATGCCCACTACCGACGCGGCCTGCATATGAATAACCATTTTCTACCGCTAAATCTTTAAATAAAGGTTCTAGTTGATCATAAATTTCTTTTTCTCCACCAACCATCAAGCAAGCACCGTATCTAGCTCCTTCCACACCACCTGATGTACCGATATCTACATAATATAAACCAAAGCTTTTCGCTTCTTCAGCACGGCGTAACGTATCTTTATAGAATGAATTTCCGCCTTCAATAACGATATCGCCTTCCTCTAATAATGGATATACATCTTTTAGTACTGACTCGACAACTTCTCCTGCAGGTACCATTACCCAAATTGTACGAGGTGCTTCTAGTTCAGCAATCATTTCTTTTAACGTATGACGAGCAGTAATCCCTAATTCCCCTGCCTTTTCAACAAGCTCATTATTTACATCGTATACAACTACTTCATGCTTGTCTTCATGTAAGTGTTCAGCTAATGGGAATCCCATTTTTCCTAATCCGATTAAACCTAGTTTCATATTAATCAATCTCCCATTCTATACAAATATATTTAATAACGAAATTAGCCCAAGTGCTACAACAGATAATATTGTCTCCATTGCAGTCCATGTTAATAATGTTTCTTTCACAGTCATTCCGAAATACTCTTTAATCATCCAAAATCCAGAATCATTTACATGCGATAAAATTAATGACCCTGCTCCTGTTGCAAGTGCCAGTAACTCTACGTTCACTCCTGGTGTACTTGCTGCAATCGGTGCCACTATTCCTGCTGCTGTCATCATGGAAACAGTAGCAGAGCCAGTCGCGATTCGAATAAGTGCAGCAATTCCCCAACCTAATAATATCGGTGAAATATGTGATTCTTTCGCCATCTCCGCAATTGTAGTTCCAATTCCAGAATCTAATAACACTTTATTAAAGGCACCACCTGCACCGATAACTAACAGTATGTTTGCAATTGGGCCTAAACAATCATTTGTAACTTGTAAGACTTTGTCTTTAGAAAACCCTTTTGCATAGCCAAGACTAAAGAAAGAATATATCGTTGCAATTAATAATGCGACTATTGGATCTCCAATAAAATGCAATACTTGTGCAAGTTGGCTTGTTTTATTTAATGCTACTTCTGCTATCGATGCACCTAGCATAAGAAATACTGGAAGTAAAATAGTAAACAATGTATTTCCGAAGCTAGGAAGTTCCTTCTTCTTATCTCTTTCAATAAATTGCTCCGCTATATCTAACGGTACTTCTTTATGTATACGAGCACCAATCCATTTCCCGTAAAGCGGACCTGCAATTATTGCAGTTGGAAGTCCGACAATTAATGCATACAAAATTGTCTTCCCTACATCTGCTTTAAATATACCTACCGCTGCCATAGCTGCTGGATGCGGTGGAACAAGTCCGTGTACAACCGAAAGACCTGCTACTAGCGGAATACCGATTGTAATAAGTGATACCCCTGTTTCTAACGCAATTGTAAATACTAACGGAATTAATAGTACAAATCCAACTTGGAAAAATACCGGAATCCCTACTATAAATGCAACGAACATCATTGCCCAGTGAACACGCTTTTTCCCAAAACGTCCAATTAATGTGTTAGCAATTCGTTCAGCACCGCCAGACTCAGCCATCATTTTTCCTAGCATTGTTCCTAAAGCTAAAACAATCGCTAAAAACCCTAACGTATTACCGAGACCTAATTTAATAGAATCGATAATCCCCGGATGTTGTGGTGAAGTTCCAATTAAGGGCATCCCCATTGCTAGCCCAACTCCGATTGCTGTTAAAATTAACGCGACAAATGGATGCCATTTTACTACCGTAATTAGTAAAAGTAATATGACAACAGCCGCTAGTACGATTCCAACTACCATTTCTCCCAATCCCCCTATTGTTTACGTTGGAAAGCAGCTATACAATCAAATTCTTCTTTCAAACGATTGTAAAGTCGTTCATACATATAAAACATCTCTAAATATAAAGCCGTATTTTCTTTATTCGGTACATGGTGATGGACAATATCAATCCAATCCTTCACCTCTTCAAGAGAATCAATTTTCCCAATTGCATACAAAGCAAGTGCTGCTGCCCCAAGCGCAGATGCTTCATGACTTTCTGGAACAAGCAATTCTTTCCCCATCATGTCAGATAACATTTGTCTCCAAAATGCAGATTTCGCAAAGCCTCCTGAAACACGTATTTCAGTAAGTGGCCCTGTACAATCTCGAATGGCAAGTGCTACTGAATACACACTCATACAAACACCTTCCATAACTGCTCGTATGAAATGTTCACGTTTATGCTGAAGGTTTATACCGAAGAATGTACCTCGAGCATTTGCATTCCAGTAGGGTGCACGTTCTCCAGATAGAAACGGTAAAAATAGTAATCCATCTGCTCCAGCTGGTACACTTTCTGCATACTTAATTAATAAATCATAAGGATCAATTCCAAGCTTTCTTGCTACCTCTTGCTCTGGGCTACCAAATTCATCACGTAACCATCTAAGTAATATTCCACCGTTATTCGTTGGTCCGCCGATCACCCAGTGCTCATCTGTTAATGCGTAACAAAAAGTTCTTCCTTTTTCATCTGTATTAACACTCGATGAAATTGTTCGAACCGCACCACTTGTCCCGATCGTAATTGCAGCTGAGCCAGGTGATATTGCACCGACACCTACATTTGCAAGAACACCATCACTTGCACCAATAACAACCGGAGTATCCTCACTAATACCCATCTTTTGTGCTAATTCCGGCTTCATTCCCGATAAAATATATGTAGTTGGTACAGGTGTTGATAATTGTTCTGGTGACATATTTAACATAGTTAAAACAGCTTCATCCCAGTTTAATGTTTTTAAATTAAATACCCCTGTAGCAGATGCGATAGAATAATCAACTACATAGCGTGAAAATAATTGATAAATGACATACTCTTTAATGGAAATAAATTTATGAGCAGTTCTGAATAAATCCGTTTCTTCTTCTTTCATCCACAGTAATTTAGAAAGTGGTGACATCGGATGAATTGGTGTACCAGTTCTTCTATAAATGTCATGACCATTCATTTGTTGTAATAGTTTTTCTGATTGCTTTGTGCTTCTATTATCTGCCCAAATAATAGAGCGCGTTAACGGCGCACCGTTTTCATCTACAGCAATTAAGGCATGCATCGCTGTACTAATCCCGATAGAAGAAATATCTTCCGGTGACACGTTACCCTTTCCAATGGCAACGCTTACAGTTTTATATACAGCAGCACATATTACATCAGGATCTTGCTCAGCCCATCCGACGTTCGGTTGAATAATTGGATAATCAATTGCATGTGAAGCAACGACTTTTCCTTTTTCAGTGAATACAACCGTTTTCGTACTTGTGGTACCGATGTCAACCCCGATTACTCTCCCCCTTGTTTCCATGCGAACCTTCCCTTCGTTTCTAGCAAAATACGATCTAGTAAACCGTTTACATGAATTAGTATATAAAATATTTTTTCATAAATCAAGTTATGAAAAGAAAATTTTTTTCAAACCAAAATGTACCTCTCATCTTCTAAATCATTCTCTTTATCTTTTTTAAATAACCTTTTTAATTTATCAAACATTCTTTCCCCTCCACCTAAAGATAATAATATATAAGTTCTCGTTTTCTTAGCTTGATGGACATAGGGCGTGGCTGCCTACTATCACTTTTTTACCTTGTAAATATATGTTCCATACTATAAAATCTAATAGTATTTATATTTTTCTGAAAAATCAAAACAAAATATGAACTTTATTGTATAATGTTGTAAAAAGATGTCGGAGGGATTTAATGTTATATAAAATATCTCAATTCACAATAAAACTTTCATCAATTCTTTTATCACTCTTACTATTACTAAATTTACCTTATTTATTTATCACTCAACAGGGATTCACTTTTCAACCAATTCATTTTTTTAATCAGATCGTTACTATGTTAAAACAGGTTTTCTCCCCTGAATCATTAGTAGTTATGGGATCAGACCCGAAATTTGGTCATTTCAAAAAGACACCATTATTTCCAACTGTTTTAGAACCTTACCTATATTCATTTACTGTATTATTTATAGCCTTTTTGCTTGCACTCTTTCTATCATCTAGTATGGCATTTTTTTATTTTTTAGCAAAAGATTATATAAAAAAATGGATAAACCGAATTGTGTTCATATTAGAAGCTGTCCCTGATATGATGATGATGATTTGTTTGCAAATATTTTTCATATGGGTACTTCAGAAATTCGGGGAATCTCCTGTCACCATTATTTCTTTTAATGAAAATCGAGCTTATTTACTCCCTATTTTATCTTTAGCAGTCTTACCTACATTACAAATGTTTCGGATGATGGTGTTATACATAAAAGAAGAACATGAAAAACATTACGTAGAGGTTGCATATGGAAAAGGACTTTCATCAAGTTATATACTATGCATTCATTTATTCAAAAATATATCTATCCACTTCTTTCATCATTTAAAAACGATTTTTGTTTTCTTACTTTCTAACTTATTCATTTTAGAATTTGTTTTTAATATGGAAGGCATTATTCAATTTTTATTTAAGAAGGCGTTTATTTCACCTCCAGCTGCATTTATCATACTTGTTATGATTATTTTACCGTTTTATGCCATTTTTCAAATAATCTCATTCATGATGAATAGATGGAAAAAGCAATTGAAAGGAGCAGCATTATGAAATCTATTTGGAAATCAAAACGATTTTTAATCGGCTTTACTTATCTATTCATACTTGTTTCAGCTAGTTTTATTTATAGTTGGTTCTTTAAAGATAACATCCCAAAACCTCCTCAGTTACTTTACAATGACAATAACGAATTACTTGGAAAGGCCCCCTTTTCGCCATTGTTAATGCCGCCTTTTGGATCTGATCGTTTTGGAGAGTCTGTTTTCTTACAAATTGTAGAAGGAGCAAAATTCACCATTTTATTAGCCGTGGCAATTAGCTTCTTTCGAATTTTATGCGGAACATGTATAGGAATCCTCTTGAGTTTATACGCTCCAAGATTCAAGAGATTTTTCCAGGCATGCTCAGAAGTTTTTTACTATATTCCTACTTTATTTATCGCATTTATACTCATCACGCCCGTTAATATTGTAATCATATCAAATGCTGATAGATTAGATCCAAATATTTCATTTGCGTTTTATCAAGTTCTCGTACTTATTTTCGTCGCTCTACCTACACTTTCTTTATATATCTCCTCAGAGGTTGATGAATTTATGAAACGAGATTACATTTTAAGTTCACAATTACTGGGTGCTAGCCGTTTTCATATTATCAAAAAACACTTACGAGTCTTATTACTTGATCGCTTATTTGTGTTATTTATGGAACATATCGTCCAAACACTCATACTCGTTATCCATTTAGCGTTGCTTGATATTGTAATTGGTGGGATACAAATGCGTGAACTCTATGACGGAGTACTCAAACCTGTTTCTCTATCGAATGATTGGGCAGGCCTTATTGGATTAAATCGTTATGAAATGAATATTTCATGGTGGATTATTTTGTATACTCTCGTTTCATTCTTTATTACGATTCTATTTATTAAGCTTATGACAATCGGGATTCAAGATGCACTGAAAGCAAGAGATTCGCAAGTTGTAGCAATTCAAACCGTTCCAGATCATAAAAAATTTGTTAAAAATAAAGATTCTTTTTCGTTTGCAAATAAAGTGAACCTTTAATCATGTCTCATCAATCAAGTATTAATTGGCATTGATATTAGTAGAATATAAAAAAGATGATCCCTATTGAATACGAGGGATCATCTTTTTTATGCCGTCTAACTTTTTTACATACCCTTTGCTAGACTCATGCTTTTTATATTTAAAATGAATTATTTACAATCACAATTATGCTGTTTAAAATCGATTACCATACGTCCTTGAATTCTACCTTGTTCCATTTCTTCGAATACATTTTGTACTTTATCTAGAGAACACGTTTGAACAACTGGCACTACTTTTCCTTCTGCGCCGAACATAAATGCCTCCTCTAGATCCTTACGAGTACCAACTAGAGAACCAACTACTTCAATCCCGTCTAATACAAGTCGTGGAATGTTTAAATCCATAGTTTCTACTGGTAAACCTACCGCAACTACTTTACCGCAAGCACGTACTGCATCAACTGCTGAGTTGAATGCTACTTTAGAAACTGCTGTTACTACAGCAGCATAAGCACCACCAAACTCCTCTTGAACAATTTTATCAGCAGGACCTTGAGAAATTGGATTGATAGTCATATCAGCACCAACTTCTTTTGCTAAGGCTAATTTGTCGTCATTGATATCTACTGCAATTACCTTTGCACCAAATACGTTTTTAGCATATTGGATAGCTAGGTTACCTAATCCACCACAACCATAGATTACGATAGGTTGACCAGGTTTAATGTCTGATACTTTTATAGCTTTATATGTAGTTACGCCCGCACATGTGATTGATGATGCTTGAGCAGGATCTAATCCTTCTGGTACCTTCACCGCATAATCAGCTGTAACAATACATTGTTCAGCCATACCACCATCTACTGAATAACCAGCATTTTTCACTTCACGGCAGAATGTTTCTCTCCCCGTTACGCAATATTCACAACGTCCACAAGATTGGAACATCCATGCAATACTTACACGGTCACCTATCTTTAGTGAAGTAACATCATCAGCAATTTTAGTAACAATACCTACACCCTCATGACCAAGGATGCGGCCATCGGTATTTCCAAAATCATGATTCGCAACGTGTAAATCAGTGTGGCAAACTCCACAATACTCTACATCTACTAGCGCTTCACCCGAGTGTAACGGACGTAATTCTTTTTCAATAACTTCAATATTTGCTTTGCTGTTTTTATTAACTACTACTGCTTTCATATGTGATCTCCCCTTTAGTGTTTTAGAGTTTTAATGAGTTTATCTCACAACTACTGTCCTCACTATTTTGGCTAATTATTGTACCAAATTTAAGTGTTCAATCATCATTACAGGTTCATCATAACATGGAATTTCATAAGCTTATTGTAAAATATTGAACAATATTTGAATTATTACCCAATACGTATTTTGATGTATCAAGCTACTTGTTAAATTTCATATGCAAAATATCGAGGTTTAAAAAATGAATGGTCTAAAAGATGAGAGATTATTATTATAGGTAATTGGCATATTTCTATAGACACTTAGAACAAGTAGATCTAGAGGGTATATCAACAGACTACTCGCCAATATAAAAAGCTCTTCATTTGAAGAGCTTTTTATATTCGCTTCATCGAAATAGTTTCACGTATACTTTGTAAATTTTGTAGTGTTTCCTCTTGTCGCTGCAATGACAATCCCACATACAAAGTATCTAATAAACTAAGCTGCGCTAATCGTGACGAACTTGCTTCTGTACGAAATTCCGTCTCACGCGTCGAAGTATATAATGTTATATGAGCAAGTTGGCTTAATGCCGATTTTTGATAGCTCGTAATCGCAATAATTTTGGCCCCTCTTGCTTTCGCTACTTCTAACGCTTCAAGTAAACCTTTATTACTGCCCGAATGAGAAATTGCAATGACCACTGCTTCTTTTGTCAGCAAGCCAGCTCCCATAATTTGAAAATGTGAATCCGTATGAGCAATACAAGAAATACCCGTTCTCATAAACTTATGATAAGCATCCATCGCAATAATACCTGAACCACCATTTCCATAAAACTCAATTCGTTTCGCTTCATTCAGCGCACTTACTGCCTGTTCCAACGCGTTATCGTTTAACAAATGTAATGTATCTTGCAGTCCTGTAATATGTGAATGAAAAACTTTTTTAGCAACAGTGACAATATTATCTTCTACCGATACTTCCTCATGAATATTTTGCATCGGGGTATGTACAATCTCACGAGCTAATGTAATTTTCAAGTCTTGGAACCCTTGAAAACCTAAGTGTTTGCATAAGCGGAATATCGTTGCTTCGGAACTATTCGTAACTTCCGCTAATTCCGTAATCGATTTATGTACAACATCTTGTGGATGTTTCAAAATATGTTCGGCAATACTTCGTAATTTCGGTGATAAACCATTTAACGAAGCCTGAATCTTTCCAATCCCACTTTTTGTACCAGGCATAGCGTATCTTCCCCTTCCATAGTAGCTTTATCCCGTATTAACGGGCAGTAAGACTCCCACCTCAAAATTCGATGAATGCAAGGGAGTTAGGTGGGAGATCAACTACCCGTAAAAACCCGATTGGTTCAACTAATAATCAGTGGGGATGGCCCCCCACTGATTAAAGTTTCACTTTATTGTACCTAATTATTGAAAGAAGAAAAACCTTTATTCGGCATCTCTATACATTTTAATTTCTCATATGTATTCTTCCATAGCATATGACACAATTATTCATACTTATTTCTAGTTTTCCCCATGCTTTACTGCGTATAAGGCAGCTTGTGTACGATCATCTACTTCCAATTTAGCCAATACGTTAGAAACGTGTGTTTTCACAGTTTGTTCTGTAATATGAAGTTCTGCTGCAATCTCCTTATTGCTTCTTCCTTTCGCAATTTCACGAAGTACTTCTTGCTCCCTTTTTGTTAACATAGAAAAAGGATTCTCTTTTTCTTTCTTGACTGCTGATCGTCCTAATAGTGCTGGTGTTACTTTCGGGTGAAAATTTGCGTTTCCTTGATATACCGCAACGATTGACGCAACGAGTTGATCTGGCTGCACTTCTTTTAATTGATAACCATCTGCCCCAGCTTCTAATGCTGGTAAAACGTAATCTTGTTCTGAAAAACTACTGAGCATAAGAATTTTTATTGTCTCATCGTATTGTTTTATAAGTTTTGTCGCTTCAATACCATCCATTTTCGGCATTGATAAATCCATTAATACTACATCTGGCCTTTCTGTTTGGACGAATGTTAATGCTTCTTCACCATTTGCTGCTTCCCCAATAATTTCAAATTCTTCTCTCGTCTTCAAAAAGAATACGAGTCCCCTTCGAACGATATGATGATCTTCTACAAGTAATAATTTAATTTTCACTGACGTTCTCCCTCTCAAACCGGTAATTGAATTTCTATCTTTGTCCCCTTTTCCGGTTCTGCTTTTATTCGAAAAATTCCCCTCATTAATTCAATTCGTTCTTTCATACTTTTCAAACCAAGTGCTGACTCTCTTACTTGATCCTGTATAAATCCTATTCCGTTATCTTCTATGTAAAAATGCAACTTATTATTTTCTATCCTTAAATGAACACATACTTTTTCACATGAGGCATGTTTTTTACAATTATGTAATGCCTCTTGGCTTATACGCCATAAAACTTCTTCTATTTCATCTTCAATTAAAACCATTCCATCAATTCGAACTTCCACTTGAATCCCTAACAGTTTTCCGTAATTTTGAATCGCTTCTGCTAAACCTTTCTCTAATCCTTCAGGCCTTAATTGCCAAATCAAAAGTGTCATCTCTTGTAATGCTTCCTGTGATAATTCTCCAATATAACTTAACATCTCTTGCAAGTCTCTATCCTTCGTCATATTTAGAGTCCCTTTCGCTGTTAGCATAATTGAAAATAACAATTGTTTAACGGAATCATGTAGGTCACGTGCAAGTCGATTTCTTTCAGCTACTACTACATATTTTCGTTCTTTCTCAACTAATTGAATACGTTGTATTGTCGTTCCAATTTGAAATGCAATCGCTTCTAATAACGCTAACTCTTCCTCAGAAAAATGTGTTTTATGGGGCGAGGCTACATTTAATAAACCGAATTTCTCTGATCCAGATCTTAGCGGGATTGTCGCATGATGTGTAACATCTTCGGTCTCTCCCCAATTACATTCAATCGCATCCTCTATTCGTTTACATTCAATAATATTTGTCGCTTTTTCCAATCTTCCATTCACAAAACGTTCTACACACCAACAATCTCCTTCACACATCGGCTTCTTTTCCTGCCACGTAAGAGCTGGGGGTAAGTTTTGGTCTACAAGCATACGATGCTTTCCACTTTCATCAATAAAGAATATCCACCCTGTTTGTAAATTCATAACTTGTAATAATGTATGTAACACTTTTCCTAACATTTCCTGTAAGTTTGTTGCTTCATTTAGTAACTCAGCAATTTCTTTTAATGCTTCTAAACGATGCATCTCTTTTTCATCTATGTTCATTCTCATCACCAACTACCATTATAACATTAAGAAATTTCTAAATACTACAAACAAAAAGAACTGAATTCCTTCAGCTCTTTTTTAGGAGATATCCCATACAGTTCATTCAAATCTGCTGATTTGCAAATCTAAATTCTAAACCAAAACAGAAATTAGCTAATTTTCATTAACTGTCTGATAAAGATTGTCCCACATGGATATTCTGTAAACTTTCAGTGTTAACGAACATATTCGCTGCTGGCATTTGCACTTGATTTTTATGGAACATAGACATTAATTCAAATCTTACTTGTCTAGAAGTTTCAAAATAATCTTCTGGCTTAATCAAACCTGTAATACAAAATTCATATCCAACATATTTAAGGTTAGGATTTAAGTCTGTAACTCCAACATATTTAAATGGTTCAACCGCTTCATCAGCTACTCTATAAAGACTTTGATCCAATTTTTCATTACAAATAACACATACTTCTTCTAACAATTCCTTAACTCTTGTAGGATCTTCCTGATAACTTACCGTGATGCGTTCAATAACTCGCATCCATCCTTTATTAAAATTTTGTATCGTTCTAATCTCTCCGTGTGGTATGGTAAGGAGTTTCCCTGACCATTCACGAATTTGCATAAAACGAATACTAATTTCCTCAATAGTTCCTGAATTTGTTCCGTTAAAAGTAACAAAATCGCCAACACGAAACTCTTTGTCCGCTAATCTTGCAAAACCTAATATGACATCTTTTAGCATCTGTTGTGCAGCAAAACCGATGACAACTCCCGCTATCCCTGCGCCTGCAATAATACTTTTTATATCTACAAATTGACTAATTAAATATATGATCAGACTGATGATAATGATATACCTAAAAATAGATCGAATTACACTTTGAATCGTCTGCTCTACCTCTTCATCAAAAAAGCTTGATTTTCTAAAAAACCAATCAATAATGCGGTTTATGACAAAAGAAATAATCATAAGAACTAAAGCAAATAGTAAAAACCTTAAAAGTAAAAACTCCCTTACATAATTAAAAAACTCTTCAGTATACGTTAATAAACTCATCCATCCACTTCCTTACTAATAAAAATTTCATACAAAGCTACTATATTTTAAATACGCATTTATCATCTCAACACTTGTTTTCGAAACATCTTTCATCCTGATCTTAAATCGTACTTTCTTAACTATGTATTTGTATTCATTGTTCATCTTCAACAATATAACCCTTTAATCAATCTTTCAACTTCAGATGTTCTTTTCTATTTACTATAACCGATACGATAAACTTAACTAAATCTATACAATTCAATCAAATTTACACAAGTTAGTGCTTCAAAGTGTTCTCGCAACCCCGAAGGGACGAGGGGTATAACACTCCACACGAGGCAGTATCGTTACCTCCTATTATCAAGCAATTATTTTACCCATCTTGATAAATTTATCGAAGCATTCAAATCTCTATCGTGATGGCTATTGCATTGAACACAGTTCCATTCACGAACCTTTAAACTCCACTGCCCTTCTGGTTGAACTGAATGTTCGTATTTAACTCCACAACTTGAGCAAATCTTGCTTGAAGCGAACCATTTATCAGCTTTTACATATGCAATGCCGTACTTCTCACACTTGTATGATAAACATTGAAAGAAGAAGTTTAATTTTTGAAATGAAAATGCTTTCGATAGTTTTTTGTTTTTTAACAGGTTTGAGATATTTAAGTCTTCCACAACAATCCTCATTGGTTTGGTTTTCACCAATTTAGCTGTTGCTTGATGGATATGGTTATTTCGGATATTCGTAATTTTCCTAGACAACCGAAGGTGTTCGATTTTTGCTTTTTCATATCCTGCGGATTGAATTTTTACACCTTTTGTAAATCTCCTAGACATATCTCTTTGCGCTGACTTTTTCCTTTTCAAAAGTTTTTTAACCTTGGCATCTTTGTTTATATTTCGTTCTTTCGTACCATTAGAAGCCACAAACAGCTCTTTTAAACCAACATCCACACCAATCGACTCATCGGTTAATTCTTGTGCTTCAAAGGATTCTTCGAACCCTACACTAATCCACCAGTGACGACCATCAAAGGTAACTCTTGGATTTGATGGTTTTTTGTTTCTTGGTAGTTGTTGGCTTGTTTTCACTTCTCCAATGGACTGAATATCAACTACTTTCTTTCCTATAATCAGTCTTTCATAATTGGCATAAAATCCTTGGATTAAATCTTTTTTGGATTTATAAGAAGTGTGATAACCATTTTTGTACTTTTCGAACGAATTTTTCCTCGCCTTGTCAAAATCTTTTGAAGCCTGTTTGGGAACTTGTGCATTGATGTCTTTTAACCACTTATATCTCTTTCGCTTCTTGATCTTTGTAAATCGTTTCTGTAAAACTAACTGTGAAACAGATTTTCCAAATAGCTTATAGTATCTATCACTCATTCTTTTACAATAGTTATAAGCGAATCTTGCAGCACCAGCATGGTTTCTAAGCACTTTTTCTTGTTCAGGCGTTGGAATCAGTCTGACTTTCTTCGCCAATATCATCAGAAGTCAACTCCTTGATTATCTGTTTGGTCTTTTTAGAGCGCTTGCCTTGAAGTTTACAACTAAATACTGTAATGATTTGAACAAGGTTCCTGTTCTTCTGTTTTAGCAGTATTGTCAATTATTTCAATCGCTGTTCCGTGTAGTTGACAGATCTTTTCAACCAACTCATAACCGAACCTCACAAGCCTATCTTTGTGCATGACAACAACTTTTTCAACCTCATTGTTCTCAATGCGTTCAATTAACTTGTTAAAGCCTTTTTTCTTATAATTGATCCCAGAGCCAATATCTTCGATAATTTCAAATTGATAACCTCGTACGATGAGATATTGCTTCATTCTATCGACTTGTCTTTCCAGGTCATTTTTTTGACTCGAAAAACTAACTCTACAATAGCCAATTATGATGCGGTTATTCGGTCGCTCACCTTTTAGATAATGAATGATTTGTTCTTCTGAATAATAGCGTGTTTTGCCACCAGTAATCTTTTCAGGCACTAATTCACCACTTTGGTGCATTCTCCTGAGTCTACTCGGATGCAAACCTGTTAATTCTGATACTTGACTAACTCGTAAAAATTTCATTATTATTCTCACCTCATTGAATCTACCATAATACATACGTTCGATAGATTCAATGAAGTTCGATAGATTTAATTAGATTTATCTTGTTCAACTAAGGGCGCAATTCCTTAGCCAGTTCTCTTATGAACTTCTCATGTTTTCACATGAGCGCAGACTATATGTTTATCTACTTAGAGATAGAGGATTTTTCCACCACCATAGGCTTGTGATGTACTCTCGTCAGTTATACGAGATAGTCGTTGAACGTTCATCTTATCAATTTTGACTTAGATGATTCGAGGCGGAAGACCCATTGTTCTAGTGTTTAGGATTTAACCTTGCACGATTTGATTGATTTTTTCTGCTTTCGCGACATTCACGCTCGCTATTTCTAGCCACGCTGTAGTTCAATCAGCTTTAGGGATTGCCCGCAGTTAACCCTCACTACTAGCCAATCACTTGACTAGCAGGGCTTACTGATTGATATATTTAATTAACTTTAGTTATAATTGGTTAAATAAATCGTAACAGTTAGTTACCCTTTTTAATCCCCTAAAGGGATATTACAATAGAATTTTTTATAAACGACTTTCTTTTAAGTCCGCAATACTCACCTCGTTAAAAGCAGACGAAGCTGAATCATTACATGTACAATTTTTTGATTTAAATGGGCTACCAGAAAAGATTAGCCCGTTCATTAAAAAGTTAATTCAACAGCAAGTCGTCTCTATTTAAATGTGAAAAAGAGACCTTTTTGAAGGTCTCTTTTTTTCACTTCACTTCTGCATTTAAACAAGATTTAAAATGTCCAAGTGCATATTCATGCCCTTGCGCATTAAAAGATGCTACTGCTTTTTCATAAACCACAATTTGAAACCCTTTGTTATAAGCATCTACTGCTGTATGAAGGACGCAAATATCTGTACATACACCTACAAGATGCACTTCCTCTATTCCTCTTTCTCTTAGCTTCATTTCTAGATCCGTTCCTGCAAAAGCACTGTAACGTGTTTTGTCCATATAGTATACATTCTCTGCATTTTTATATTTCTCGCATACATCTTGTAATTCACCAAATAAGTCTCTTCCATTTGTACCTGCTATATTATGAGGTGGAAACAATTTCGCTTCTGGATGATATACATCATTGTCTTCATGTTTATCGATCGCAAATACTACGTAATCACCTTTTTCAATAAATTGTTTCGTTACACTTACAAGTTCCTTCTCAATTTCTTGACCTGGTTTCCCACATGTTAAAGCACCTTTTTCAGCTACAAAATCATATGTATAATCAATATTTATAAGAGCTCTTTTCATAACTACAATCTCTCCTTCTTCTGTTTCACAGTAAACAATAGAAAATTTGTTATTACGACATCGTATGTACTATTCGACATTTCAAATGAAATCCCTACATTTCCAACTCAATACTTACCTTAATCCGAGTTTATCATAAAGCGAAACTTTAATCATAGGGGGGTATTATCCTTCACCAATCGGGCTTTTACGGGCAAGTTGATCTCCCACCTAACTTCCTCGCATGTGCCGAATTTTCAAGTGGGGTTCTTATTGTCCGTTAAGGCTTGATAAAACCGATACACAATGACAAAACATACAGCTCCAATTAACAAGTCATGAATGTGATAATTGAGCGTAACTTCAACCGCCTCTTGTAAAGTAAACCAAATGACCGAAAACATTATAATAAATAAGAAAATACGAATAACTCGTTTCAAACTTTCAATTCCTTCCTCTTACATGATAGTAAAGAATAAGTTCTTTCTATTCATTCGTACTAGAAAGTGAAACAAATTATTCTCAATGACATAATTCAATCCAAACTAAAAAGTACACTACTTTTGAGTAATGTACTTTTTTCCATATTAAGACGCAGGCTTCGTTTCAAACGTCGCTTGATTCAAGCTAATGACTTTTCCTTTTGGGTCATTGTTTTCAAACTGAGCTGCGGTAATCGTATGACTACCTGTCTCAAGCGTCTTTTCTTTTAATTGTACTGTTGTCTGTGTTGTACTAGTTACTTGATGTTTATCTGCAAATATTTGATCTACAAATACAAATGTTTCTTTATCGTTTTGAAAATTGGAAAGTTCTAATTCGACTTGCTGAATTAAAGTATCCTTTTTTATGAATACAGTTGGTATATTGCCATTTTCAGAAGTACCATCTGGAGTAGTTACTTTTACTTTCCCTTCTCCGATTGGCACTGCTCCTTCAGGAAATACGACCATATTCTCATCACTTGCATTTACAACTTGTTCTTCCTGGTTTGACTGTGCATCCTCTTTTTCCTTTGGAGTACCACAGCCTACTAATAACAATACAGACAATCCAGCGATTATGAATTTCTTCAAAATTCATTCCCCCTGTTATTTCATTATAATTTATTATACAAAAATAACTTCTTGATTTTAAAACTAGTTTTTAACACTTTCATGAACAAATATTAGCTTGCTCACGATTACTGTACCATACTTTCATTTTAAGAACATTAATTTTTTAAAAGAAATAAATAGTAATTCCACTCTATTCATCATTTTAGCCCAATTCACTAAAAAAATATCCATTCAAAATAAAAAGACATTGTCATTTCAATGTCTTTTCTACATAACATTTAGAAAATAAATGTTGTAATCTCATCAACTTCTTTTCGAGAAAGTTTCTTCGGCTTATCTTTCGGAAACCCGAGTGAAATTACCATATTAATTTGTTTTTGAGGCTCAATTTGTAAATATTGTCGCAGTTCATCTTGAGCTAATAATACAGGTCCTGTCATTGGACAAGTACCCAGTCCTCTCGCATGTGCAGCCAACATTAAGTTTTGTGCTGCTAAACAGCTACTCTTAATTCCTTCCTCTTCCCATACTGAATCCGGAACGAAGGCAATTGGATCAAATATCTTTTCACGAAACTTTGATTCATATGGTGTTGCCAAACATACGATTAATACTGGCGCCTCAGAGAAAGCTGTCGCATATGGACCGAAAGAACGTGTAAGTAATTTCCCTGCTTTCTCTTCTCCATTTTCTGCTGCTTTTGCTGCAAGTTTATGTAATGCATCCCATGTCATTTGTTCAATTTCTTTAATTTTCTCTCGGTTCATAATGACCAAGAACTCCCACGTTTGTGAGTTCGTATCACTCGGTGCATAACGAGCACAATCAATAATTTCTTTTATATCACTAGTGGATACTTCTTGTTCTGTAAACTTTCTAACACTTCGTCTACCGTGAATTACTTCTTTAAAATCTTCATAATTCATATATTAAATCCCCTTTTTACAGCGTTTTCAAAACTTGTCCTATGGTTGAATTATATCATGAAAAAAAGCTGGGGGAATACCAGCTTTTTCCCTCATTATTAATTTGTCACTTTAAACAAACTAATACTTTCTTCATATGCAGCTTGTAGTTTTTTCGTAATTGGTCCTCTTTCGCCGCTTCCAAACTTCTCATCACCAATTTGAACAACAGGGAATATTTCAAGTGGTGTCGCTGTAAAGAAACATTCGTCAGCCTCGTATACTTCTTGCAATGAGAATTCACGCTCTTCTACTTCAATATGTAAAGCTTTCGCTAATGTAATAACGTAGTGACGAGTAATGCCGTGTAGAATGAAATTATCGGCCGGATGTGTAATTAATTTATTATTTTTCACCATAAAGAAATTCGAATGACACCCTTCTGTTACAACTCCATCTCGTACTAATATCGCTTCTTGATACCCTTGCTCGTTTATTTTATTTTTAATCATGATATTAGGTAGAAGGTTTAAAGATTTTATATGACAGAACTTCCAGCGTATATCCTCTTCTACAGTAACCTTTATTCCTTGTTCCATAGTAGCGGTAGGTCTTGGAAACAAAACAATATTCGCAAAATATGTTGGCTGTAAATCTTTTTCATACACATGATTTCGAGCTTGAGCTCCACGTGATATTTGAAGATACACATTCCCATCCTCTTGAAATTGATTTCTTTCAATCATTTGATGAAGTTCTTCAACTAACTCTTCCTTTGTAAACGGCGGAACAATATTTATTTCCCTCATAGATTTAAAAAAGCGTTCCAAATGTAAGTCTAATAAATGAGGCTTCCCATCGTATAGCCTAAATACTTCATATATGCCATCACCAAATTGGAGTCCTCGCTCTTCCAACGCAACCATCGGCTGTTCTTCCTTCGTATTCACAATTCTTCCGTTAAACAAAATCCAATCTTTATGAGTAGCTTTCATTCCTTTCCACTCCTTTATTCCATGATTGGTTTTATTGTACAACTTATCCACACTTAAAAGAAGGAATTTTCTGTATTTAACTAAACAAAAAAAGTACATCACCTATTTAAAGTGATGCACTCAACCATTCATTTATTTCAAAAAATATTTTTCAATATCATCTAGCATTAAGTTTGCAGCTTTAATACCGCCTGCTGTATTCCAAATTACTTCATCCACTTGGAATACTTTATTGTCTTTAGAAGCCTGCAGCTGCTTAAAGAGTGGGTCTTCTGTCCATTCTTTTGCTAACGTGGTTCCTTCGTTATTCTTATCTGCATCTTTATCAGATGTGAAGTAGAATATGTAGTCCCCATCCATATTCGGAATTTGCTCTTTTGTAATTCCTTTTATCGCAAACTCATCTTTATCTTGTAGTGGTGGTCGCTTAAATCCAATATCATTTAAAACAGCACCTGAGAATGAGTTTTTCTGATAAATACGAACGTCACCTGGTACGAAGCGAATAATAGAAACTTTAGAATTCAATTTATCTCCTAACTTCTCTTTCATTCCTTCAATACGCTTTTTATAATCTTCAAGAGCCTTTTGCCCTTCTTTTTCTTTATTTACAGCTTTTGTATAGAGTGTAAAGTTTTCTTTCCAATCCCCGCGCAATGTTTCAGCGTACACAGTTGGCGCTATTTCGTTCAATTGCTCATATATTTTTTCATGACGCATTTTATTCCCGATAATTAAATCTGGCTTAAGCTTCATAACTGCCTCTAAATTAATATCACGCTCAGTACCTACAACTTTCGTATCTTTTAAATCTTTCGCTAAATGAGGATACCATTCATCACCAGCACGTGGTTTTGTAGTTCCAACTGGTGTTACTCCGACAGCTAAAAGCGCCTCCGCACCCTCATTTGTTAAAACAACTACTTTTTTAGGTGTACCATTTACTGTTGTTTCACCCATTGCATGCTTTACAGTATACGAATCTTTTGCTTTAGCCGATGTATCATTTTCTTTTTTCTCTTCTTTGCTACACCCTGCGATTATTACCATAAGTATCATAATGCAGAACATAAATATTTTTTTACTATGTACCATATGTCCTCCCTAGATGAAATCGATTATCATTAACAATTAAAGATTAATGTATATTACATACATTGTCAATGTATATCAGAAAACTTTTTCAATATATACATTTTAGATTCTATCCGCTATTCAAATGTTTATTTTTAAAATAAAGTGTATAAGTATGAAAATAATAAACGTTCTTAAAATGCGTATCTACGTTATACATAAATACGCATTCATATTACATTATAAACTCATTTCCTAATATTGATTATATTTAATATATGATGGATCATTATACACCCATTGATTTCCACCAAGGTTCAACCAACCGTTTTGATTAATATATACTAAATAAGATTCTGGATTATTTAATTTACGAATAACTGAAGAAGATGTTGATGGACCACTTCTTAAATTCACATTCGTTCCTTGTATATATGCGACACCAATTGCACTTCCATCGCTATTGCTCGCCTTTACAAAATTAATGTACGAAGGGTCATTATACACCCATTGTCCATTTCCTAAGTCTAACCATCCGTTACTTTCCTGATATACGACATACGATTCTGGGGAGTTTAGTTGACGAATAACCGAAGAAGACGTTGATGGACCACTTCTTAAATTCACATTTTTCCCAAGGATATAAGCAATCCCCTTCGTTTGTGGTGTTGGCTGAGGATTTGGAGGTTGTGGATTTGGAGGATTCGGATTTGGAGCTACTCCAAAAATAGCTGCTATTCCGTTTGCATATGCTTGACTTAGATCTTCGATAAATTGTGGATTTTTCAATAAATTAGCATCAAATGTTGTATCAATAAAAGCAGTCTCAGTTAAAATTGCATCCATTGCAGTCTCCCTTAGTACCGCATAATTTGCTTTTTTTGCCCCTCGATCACGAAGACCATATTTTGTTAATACAGGATTGACTGCTGCATGCATTTTTTGTTGCTTTTCATATGCGGAACTACTATTAGATAGCGCATTGTAAATATAACTTTCAAATCCAGTGCCACCGCCACTATTAATGTGAAATGAGATAAAATAATCTGCACCAAATGAATTAGCAATATTAGCACGTTCTGATAAAGAGATAAATACATCACTATCACGTGTCATTTTAATATTGATTGGGTAATTTGCAGATAAAATATCTCGCACACGTCTAGCAATTTGAAGTGTTAACTCTTTTTCCACTAACCCATTACCAACAGCACCAGAATCATATCCACCATGCCCTGCGTCTATAACAAGTTTCATATATCTTTTTCATTCCTTTCTTTATTGTAATAAGCTTTCATTTCTACTCGTCCTATTTTATGTTAATTGTACAAGTTCCGTTACAAGTACAAATAAAAAAACCCCCTTATGTAAGGCGGTTTCTATCGCTTTGCTTTAGCCAATTTAAAATGAATATATACGATTGATAATGGATGTAACGTATGCAAAATAAAAGAAATAAAAGAAATATCCCACCGCCGCTATATAGCAACCCAAACTTCAAAAAGATGTTCAAAAGAGGTGGGAAATACGTTATGTTTTGCAATACAAATAGCATACAAAACAAAATTACAAACACGGGTATATATTGTAATTCATATGGTCTTCTCTTCTTATACATTCTTTTCCGAATAAAAGTCTGGCATAGTTCTGCTACTATAAAACAACCTCCAACTAATACAAGACCAGAAGTTATCGTCATACGTCCACCTACCTTATATTCATATCAACACCTAATCAATATTCACTATATTTTCTTTACATATATTCCATTTTCCTCAATAAAACCAGATCCCTCTATGAAAGATTTAGCTTGTTCCGTAAACATCTCTTGCAATACTTTTATTTCTTTCACATTTCTCTGTTTCATCATTTCTTCAAATGTAAAATACGTATTTGTCCCGTATCCATAACCTTGATAATCAAAATGAATAATTAACTGTGACAAAATAGCACTCTCTTCTTGAACGCTATAATCTATTACACCAATATATGTATCATCAACCTTTACACAATACTGAACCTTTTTCTCATCTAAGCTGTGTGAGTGAAACATTTCTTTTACAGCGCTTTCATTTTCTGTATTTACTTTCTCAAACGTAATCATATGTTGTCCATCCTTTTACTATTATTGTATCAATAATAAATGCAATTTATGAAAAAAACCTTAAGATCGAATGCGACCTTAAGGTTCTTTATTAAACTAAGCTATACGCACGCTTTGTTTCTTCGTGGAACTTATTCGTATCGTATTTATGCTCAACATAAATTTGATGCCATACCATAAACGCAAGTACAGTCCAAATTTTACGGCTATAATCGCCTTTATCTGCACAATGTGCTTCCAGTAAGTTTAATACATACTGTTTTTCGATTAAATGCTCAGTTTTGCTTTCTTTAATAATATTTACAGCCCAATCGTGCATTTCATCTTTTAACCAATGACGAATTGGTACTGGGAATCCAAGCTTTTTACGATCTAACACGTGATCCGGAACAATTCCACGAGCAGCTTCACGTAATATAGCTTTCGTTGTGCCGTTTGCAATTTTAAATTCTGTCGGAATTTTAGATGCAACGTCAAATACTTCTTTATCTAAGAACGGTACACGAAGTTCTAATGAATTTGCCATCGTCATTTTATCAGCTTTTAATAAAATATCGCCGCGTAACCATGTGAACATATCAATGTACTGCATTTTACTTACATCATCATAATCTTTAATTTCGTTATACAATGGTTTCGTGATATCCATATAGTTAACACTTTCATCGTAATACTTCATTAATTCAGCTTTCTCTTCTTCACGGAAGATTTTCGCATTTCCATAGTAACGCTCTTCGATTGGCGTACATCCACGCTCTAAGAAGCTTTTTCCTTTAAACCCTTCTTTAAGAGCACCACTTAATGCCTTTAGAACACTCTTTCCTGGGCTAGGAATGTAAGAGAACATTTTTAACGAGTTTGGCTCACGATAAATGTTATATCCACCAAATAGCTCGTCTGCACCTTCACCAGAAAGAACAACCGTTACATGTTTACGCGCTTCTTTCGCAACGAAATACAATGGTACAGCTGCTGGATCCGCTAAAGGATCATCCATATGCCAAATGATTTTTGGGAACTCATCCATAAATTCTTGCGCTGTAATGAATACGTTATGGTTTTTAACTCCTAATTTCTCAGCAGTTTCTTTCGCAACATCAACTTCACTGAAACCACGTTGTTCGAAACCAATAGAGAATGTTAATAGATTTGGATTCATTTCTCTTGCGATAGAAGCAATAATAGATGAATCGATACCACCAGATAAGAAAGAACCTACTGGTACATCACTACGCATATGTACTTTTACAGAATCGTATAATACATCACGAATTGCTTGGATATGCTCCTCTTTCGTTGCACTTGAAGCGTTGAAATAAGGATTCCAGTAGCGATGGATTTCCATCTCTTTACCGATTTCTTTTACGAAGTAATGACCAGGCTCAATTTTGTTAACATCAATTGTTAATGTTTCTGGTTCTGGACCATATTGGTACGTAAAGTAGTGTTGTAGTGACTTTGGGTTTACCCCTTTGTCTTCCATTACATGCATAATACTTTTCTTCTCAGATGCGAAGAATGTAGTATCACCTTGTTGTGCGATGTATAAAGGCTTAATACCGAAGTGGTCACGTGCACCGAAAAGTGTCTTTTCTTCACGATCCCAAATCATAAATGCGAACATACCACGAAGGTAGTCTACACATTTTTCTTTCATATGTGCATACAATGCAATGATAACTTCTGTATCAGATTGTGTAGCAAAAGTTGCACCTTTTTCAAGTAACATTTCACGTAGTTCTACATAATTGTAAATTTCACCATTAAAAATAATTACATATCGATCATTTTCATAAGTTAGCGGCTGATGTCCTGCCTCTAAGTCAATGATACTTAAACGGCGGAAGCCAAATTGTACATGTTCATCACGAAAATATCCTTCGTCATCTGGACCGCGGTGGAAAATCATCGTGTTCATATTTTCAAATTGATGTTTTTCTGTTTCTGAAAACTCTCTAGGGTTTTCACATAAACATCCTACAAAACCACACATACTTCTTACCCTCTTTCAGTTTTCATTCTGTCTCAATACTACTATATCAACCCTATTTATACTAGCATAATCAACTGAATATGGCGACCAAAAACTATAAAAAACTCACTCCATTTCACATTTTTAACATTTTTTTATGAAAACATGAAAACTAGGCACTCACCTTTCTCCGCTTTTGTCATATGATATTGCAAATTGATTTCTAGGAGGTAATACCATGAGTGAAGAAAAAAAAGATTCTTCTCGCCCACCGGTTCGTAATTATTTAAAACAAATTGATGATTTTTTCGAACAAACACCTCTTCGTGGCGTAATTGCTGATTTAAATCATTTTTTCCAAAAAGGAAACCGTTTATTAACATTCCCAGTAGATTTATACGAAGTTGGTGACGAACTCGTCGTTACAGCCGAACTACCAGGTATACAAAAAGAACAAATTCAAATTGAAATACAAAGCGAATACTTAAAAGTCTCTGTAAAAGAAGATATACTTGAAGAGACGGAAGAAGAACAGACATCTCATAACTATTATCGCCGAGAACGTTCCATTTCAGAAGCGTCAAGAATTATTAAGTTACCATATTTAATTAATAAAAAAGCAACGAAAGCTTCTTATCAAAACGGTGTATTAGAAATTCGCGCACCGAAATTACCACAACAGCATGACATATTATCCATAGACTGAATACTAATAAAAGAAGGGTGCTTAGCACCCTTCTTTTTAATCAGCTAATCGCTTCATATCACGTATAATATCTTCGTATGGCGTATTGCTAATGCCGCTATATTTTTTCATTACTTTTCCATTTTGATCGACTAAGAAAAATGATGTACCGTGTATTACTTGCCCATTCTCTGGTTTATCTACAAGCGATTGGAAGTTATCTTTTGAAAACTTTGTAATATCCTCCAGTGAATAACCTGTTAACAAGTTCCAGTTACTTGTATCTTCTGTAAACTTTTGAATGAATGCTTTCAAATTTTCTGGTTTATCAAGTTCAGGGTCTACACTAAACGAAACAAACTGAACGTCTAATTTCTCTTCCTTAGCCATTTTCTGTAATTTCGCCATATTAGCAGTCATTGGCGGACAAACCGTTTGACAGCTTGTAAACATGAAATCAGCTACCCAAACTTTCCCTTTTAAATCTTTTGTACCAAACGGCTTTCCTTCTTGATTTGTAAATTGGAAAGTTTCTAAATCCCAGTTTAACGGTTTACGTAATTTTGACCCTGAACTGCTACAACCTGCAAGTACAAAGAGACAAAATACAACCATAAGACCAATTAACTTTTGATAACGCTTCATTATTAAACCTCTCTTCTCTATCCTTAATTTATGTAAGTTATGTATATCATAACAAAAGTAAACACTATGAGAAAATTGTTTACATCATTTGTTCACGAAATCGTACGAATTTACGTATGTTACTTCTTTATTTCAAGCGAATTACTAGACAAAATATATTTTACTACTATTATTTCTCTAACCATTATTTGCGAAACGAAGTTCATTGTTAAATTTGTAAATAAATCCCCTATTTTTTTACAATTGCTTAAACATTAATCCATGTTAAACACTGTATTCCTTAACAACATTTCGGTACAATACAACTACAACGATTTTAAATGAGGTGATGTTCATGGCAAAGCGCTATGAAAATATGGATAATGCAAGTACAAAAAAATCAATTCGCTCCTTCTTACGTTGGCGTAAAGAGAGAAAGCAAAACAAAAAAGACTTTTCTTTTCTAGTAGAACAATCACCTGTTAAACAAAGTAAATTTCTACTAAATAACTTTGAAAAAACGACTGTCACATGGATTGGTCATTCAACTTTTCTCATTCAAACGAACGGCTTAAATATTTTAACAGATCCAGTATGGGCAAATAAATTAAAGTTAGTTCCACGACTTACTGAGCCAGGGCTCACTATAAAAGAACTACCTAAAATCGATATCGTTCTTATTTCACACGGTCATTACGATCATTTAGACTTTTCATCTCTTCGTCAACTAAATGATGATGCCTTATACCTTGTTCCTATTGGGCTAAAAAAATTATTTACTCGTAAAAAATTCACCAATGTTGAAGAATACAACTGGTGGGAAAGTACAACAATTGATGAAGTCTCTTTTCACTTCGTACCTGCCCAGCACTGGACGAGAAGAACATTATTTGATATGAACACCTCTCACTGGGGAGGATGGATCATTGATAATATGACTTCTTCAGAAACCATTTATTTTTGTGGTGATAGTGGTTATTTCCAAGGATTTAAAGAGATCGGCAAACATTTTTCAATCGATATTGCACTTATGCCAATTGGTGCCTATGAACCAGAATGGTTTATGAAAGTGTCTCACGTTTCACCAGAAGAAGCTGTGCAAGCCTATCTAGATATAAAAGCTACACATTTCATTCCCATGCACTACGGTACTTTTGCTTTAGCAGATGAAACACCAAGGGAAGCAGTAACACGACTACGAAATAACTGGAATTTACGAATGCTACCGTGGGAACAGCTACATGTTCTCTTTTTAGGTCAAACTTTCACTTATAGCCCTATTGTCCCAGTTAAAGAACCAGTAAAAATCACAGAAACTTCTCATGTATAATAGTACTAATTTTTGCGAGTAATTTATCATATACTTTAAAAAATTGAAAAGGGTGTTTTCCATGAAAGATTATTTACAGACTCGCTATATAATTAGCGGTAGCGCCTGTATTGCCCTTCTCATTTCTTATTTTCTGTCCTGAAATAATAAAAAAGCTACTTGAAAATTCATTTCAAGTAGCTTTTTTATTACTCTGCTAAATACATAAAACCAATTGCTCCTGGTCCTGTATGAGTACTGATAACTGGTGTTGTATAGAAAATCTCTGATTGAGTGAATCCATTCACTTTTTCAACAGCAGCTTTTACACTTTCTGCTAAAGGAATTGCTTTAGCATGTGGAATCGCAACAGCTTTCACCACTTTTCCAGCAGTATCTTCCTCGAATAGTTTAGCCAACGTTTTTACAATCTGCCCTTGGCTACGTACTTTCGTTACCGGATTATATACGCCGCCTTCTAAACTTGCAATTGGTTTAATATTAAGTAAAGAACCAATAAGTGCCTTACCTTTACCGATGCGTCCACCTTTTACTAAGTTTTCTAATGTATCTACGACAACATATAAACGAGTATTCTTTCTTACTTCATCAATACGTTTTAAAATATCTTCTAGTGAGCATTCTTCTTTTGCCATTTTTGCCGCTTCAATTACTTGATATGCTAAAGCATGTGTAATAAATTGAGAATCAACAACTGTTACTTTTGTATCTGTCATTGATGCAGCGCTATTCGCTGTTGCGACAGTACCGCTCATTCCACCTGTCATATGAATGGAAAGTACTTCACTTCCATCTTCGCCTAGCTTGTCATACATTTCTACAAATGTACCCATAGCCGGTTGTGATGTTTTTGGTAATTCTTCTGATTTAATCATTTCTTCAATAAATTCATCCGGTTGCAAATCTACACGATCTAAGTATGTTTGTCCATTTACAGAAATAGATAATGGTAAAACATGAATATCATACTTCTCAATTATATCTTTTGATAAATCTGCCGTTGAATCTGTTACAATTTTAATTTTTTGCATATTATATTCTTCCCTTTCCAATACGCTCTCCCTGTTATTATACTAGCATTCCCGATGCTTTCAACAATTTCGAATGAATTTCACCAAATTAATTATATTTTTATACCTAAAATAAAAAAGACAGAGCCTATCTAACTCTGTCCCTGCTGTGTATTATGCATTCTTTTCAAGAGTATTTGTCTTATATACATTTGAATAATCATTCCACTTCAAACAACTTTGTAAATATTCACGGAAAGAGTACGAGAATCTTGGGTTTTTATGTTTTTGAATTTTTGCAATAAATAATTGAAGACGAGACTGAATTAGAAACGCTAATGGATGCTGTGTTTGTAGGACAGGGATTTCAAATATTTTAATACAATTCCCTGTTGCATGAGTGAAATAAAAACTTTTCGTAATCACAATATCAATCCTCTTTTTCGTTGGATTTTTGAACTTCCTCCACTTTATTCTTTAACACGTTTTTTAGTGTAGGTTTCCTATGAATACTAAAATATCCTTAAGCTGCCCCATTTAGAAGTTAATACTTCATTTATATCCACCTAATTCGAACCCTGTCCTATATATCCTTTGAGACGGGAGTCTTATTACCCATATATAGCTTGATAACTTCAGTATAAACTTATAAAAATGAAAAGTTTGTCTAAATTTTGGAGATTCTATAATTTTTTCCTTCTATATATTGTATACAATTATAGCTAGAGTATAACAAATAAATTAAAAAGTGCCTTTATAACGAGGCACTTTTCGACTGTATTTCTTCTTCTCTTTTCTGTTTTCGTTTACTAACTATCTTTGATAAAGCGATACTGATTTCATAAATACAAATAAGCGGTACCGCTACTAAACTATGTGATAAAAAATCTGGCGGTGATATACATGATGCAATTATAATCAACACGACATAAGCATATCTTCTTATTTTCTGAAGAAATTCTGCCGTTAGAAGACCTATACTCGTTAAAAACATAACAACTACAGGTAATTCAAATATAACAGCAAACGGAACTGTTAAATTTAATACAAAATGAAAATATTTTTCCGTTGTAAACATCGTATTAAACATCTCATTACCAATTGTAGTTAGGAAATGAAATAAAAATGGCATGACGATAAAATAACCGAAAGATAGGCCTGCTATAAATAATATAGACAATACCGGTATATACATTAATGTCATTTTTTGTTCATTGGGATGTAAACCTGGTTTTACAAATAACCAAATTTGTATCGCAGCAAAAGGAATTGTACAAACGATAGCAAATACTGTAGCAATCGAGAAAAAAATCCACAACACATCACTTGGACCGAGAACAGTTAATTTCATTGGTAAATCTTTTACAAGCCAAAAATAAATATCCTTCGTAAAAGTAAATCCAATAATTAAAAATAATACAAAGGATAATACTGTATATATTACTCGTTTGCGAAGCTCAACAATATGTTCTACTACGCTCATTTCCCGATCTTCCATCTCGTTCACCACACTTTATTTATCCATTCCGAGAAAAACTTCAGCATATTCTTTTATTTATTTATTTTTTTCTTTCTCTTGAAATGCCTCATCAGTCAATTCTTTTGTTGATTTTTTAAATTCTTTTAGCGTTTCCCCTAAAGCTTTCCCAATTTCCGGTAACTTTTTTGGGCCAAATAAAATTAACACTGCTACTAAAATTAAAATTAACCCTGGAAAGCCAATATTTGAAAACATTTCCCCATCCCCTTCATAAGTAGATTCCTTGTCCTACTATTCCATAAGTTCATTTTGTCAAAAAATTTCGTAAACGTCAATGTATCCGTTGTCTTTTGTCAAAAAAATTCGAAAATATAATCAATTGAATATCATTTTCTATTCCTTTTGTATATGATATGGTTAAGGAAAATATAACTTATCTCAATACAGTGAAAGGAATTAACATTATGACGCAAAAAATTAAAAGAATGACCCAATTTGTAAAAGAAGAAATTGCGAATGCAATTACCCATGGTATCGGTGCCATTTTAAGCATCCCTGCCTTAATCATATTAATTATTCATGCTTCCAAACATGGCACAGCATCTGCTGTTGTTGGTTTTACCGTTTATGGCGTAAGCATGTTCCTTCTATACTTATTTTCTACACTGCTACATAGTATCCATCATCCAAAAGTAGAAAAGTTATTTACCATTTTAGATCACTCCGCCATATATTTATTAATTGCCGGCACGTATACACCATTTCTACTCATTACACTGCGTGGCCCGCTCGGTTGGACTTTACTCGCAATTATTTGGACCCTTGCGATTGGTGGAATTATTTTCAAAATCTTCTTTGTTCGTCGCTTTATTAAAACATCAACATTATGTTATATCATTATGGGTTGGCTCATCATCGTTGCCATTAAACCCCTTTATGAAAATTTAACCGGTCACGGCTTCTCACTACTATTAATAGGCGGCATTTTGTATTCTGTCGGAGCTATATTCTTCCTTTGGGAAAAGCTTCCGTTCAATCATGCCATTTGGCATCTCTTCGTACTAGGCGGTAGTACAATGATGTTTTTCTGCGTACTGTTTTATGTCTTACCCGCAGCATAAAAAAAGTTTCAGCTTGTTTAAGCTGAAACTTTTTTATTACTTATGTAATTGAGATGCAATAATATCTTTTGTATGCTGGGTTAACTCTTTAGCATCCATACTTGCATATTCTTCAGGTGTAATTGGCTTAGAAATTATTAATGTTGCATGAGCTGGTTTCATACGATTTCCATTAGCCTCAAACATCTTATATGTACCATCTAAAGTTACTGGTAATATAGATACGCCAGATTTTACAGCAAGGTGAAAACTCCCTGCTTTAAACTCACCGATTTCGCCACCCTTACTTCTCGTTCCCTCTGGAAAAATCACGATAGAATGCCCGCTCTTTAACAGTTCAATTCCATCTTTAATTGCCTTAAGAGATTGACGGCGATCGCTGCGGTCCATGAACACACAATTCATTAGTTCCATCCATGTTGGTACAACCGGAAACTTTTTAATTTCCGCTTTTGAAACGAATCCAATTGGCTTATTTAAGTAACCTAGTAAAACAGGAATATCCATATTACTTTGATGATTACTTACAACTAGCACCGGCTTGTCTTTTGGAACATTTTCAAGTCCCTTTACTTCTACAGTCGATCCAGTTACACCCACCATTTTCTTACCAAACCAGTTTGTTGTTTTATACACAACACTATCTTTTTCTTGCGGTGACATCGCATTTGCTTTTCTTTTTATACGCCACAACCTTGGTGTAATCGCAATTACGATTAAAATTAAATAAAAGATTTTAAAAAACGTTTGAATCATACAGAACCCCCACCTATTATCATTCCGACCTTCATTATACTAGACAAACGAAGGAAAAAGAAGAAAAAATGTCCAAACAACAAGTGTTTGGACATTTTGAAGTTTTCTATATTAGAAACGTTTTGCTAATTCGCGTGCATTTACAATTGCTGCTTCTTTAATGTCTTGTGCTTTTTCAGGATTTGCATTCATTCCCTCGACTGCAATATATTCAGTGTCTGATACACCCATGAATCCTAATACCGCATTTAAGTGATTGCGACCGAAGTCCATAGATGCGTATGCTCCTTCAGAGTAAACGCCGCCTGTAGCTTGAATATGAAGTGCTTTTTTGCCTTCTAGTAAGCCAACTGGACCATTTTCAGTATATTTGAATGTTTTACCTGCGATTGATAAGTTATCTAAGTATGCTTTCACTACTGCTGGGTAGCTGAAGTTCCACATTGGAGTCACGAATACATAACGATCTGCATGCATAAATGTTTCTAAGTTATTGTTCATTGCTGCAACTTTTTGTTGCTGATTTTCACTTAAAGTTTCGAATCCTTCGCCTGCTGCAAATTTCCCCCAAGCAGCAAATACGTCTGCATCGATTGCTGGTACAGTTGTATTGAATAAATCAATTGTTACAACTTCGTCTTGTGGATGTTCGTTTTTATATGCTTCGATGAAAGCTTCTCCTACTGCCATACCGAAAGAACCTTCTGCTGAATTTGGATTTGCTGTAATAAATAGTACTTTTGTCATTGTATTAGCTCCCTTTTACACATTTTATCTTTAATTTGAGATTTATAATTTTAAAGTAAATAACTTACCTTATGTAAGTATAATACAAAAAGTTATGTTTGATGTCAATAAAAAATAGCTACTTTTTTTCGTAAGTTAATGATTTATTTTGTTCCTTTAAAATTTAGTATATAGATATTTAGAATTCCTCATGCAAAAAGGCTATCTCTATACACTATAGAGATAGCCTTTTATTACATATTATTTTTGAAAAACATGTTTCACTTTTTCAGCTGGAATGTTACTTCCGCCTCTACCTTTTACATCTTCAATCATCATTGTAATGACCATATCTGGTGAATTTAAATCAAATGCAGCGAACCAACCTAGTTCTTTTCCTTCGGCCTCTTTGGATACTTTTAATTCCGCTGTACCTGTTTTGCCAGCAAGGGTCATACCATCAATTTTCGCAATTTTCCCCGTACCATCTGGATCGTTAATTACTTTCGTTAAAGCCGTTTTCAATATATCTTGATTTTCTTTAGAAATCACGTTCTCTTTCCAAGCTTTTGGTTGTTTATCTGTTTTAATAAGATATGGCGATGGAATCGTTCCATCATTTACAATCGGTGCATACGTTAAAGCTAAATGAAGAGGAGTCATTAAGACTTGTCCTTGTCCATATCCTGTATCTGCCATTTGAATATCATTTTTTATGCCATCATTTGCGATTTTAGAAGCTGGGAATCCGTATTCAATTGGTAATTTCTCATCAAATCCGAATTTTTTCGCCTCAGCCATAAATTTATCTTTTCCAATTTTCAAAGCTTCTTGTGCGAAATAAATATTATCCGAGTATTTCATTGCCTTATCAAAACCAATCGGATTTGCATCTTTTACACGTGTTACGTAATAATTGCCCCAAGAAGAATCTTTCGTCCATTTCAGTCCTTCAATTTTCAATTCTTCTTTTGGATCGATTGTTTTTGTTTCAAGACCAATTGCACCTGTAATTGGCTTAAATACAGAACCTGGTACCGATAATTGTGTAAATCGATTCGTCATCGGTTTTTTCGGGTCATTATTCCAAGCCTCGCGTTGTGCTTTTGATGTTCCTCGTGCAATTAAATTAGGATTATAAGCTGGACTACTTACAAGAGCAATTGTTTCTCCACTTTTCGGATTAATTGCCGCACTTGAACCAGCTTCTCCCTTCATTTCATTATACGTTTTTTCTTGAACAACACTATCGATAGTTAAAGTTACATTTTCTCCATCAACAGCATCTGTTTTCGCTAAATTTTTAATTTCTTTTCCTTGTGCATCCTCCATGAAGACACGGCCACCTTTTTTTCCGCGTAGCTGTTCTTCCAATACTTGCTCTAATCCAGCTTTACCAACTGGATCATCGGCTTGATAGCCTTTCTTTTGAAGCGTTTTTAAATCTTCAGCATTTACCTTTCCGATATAACCAGTTAAATGAGCTGCCGCTTCCCCTAACGGATATGTACGAACATTTACTGGTTTTGTTGAAACACCTGGTAAATCGATGTACGTATTTTGCGTTGCCCCATCAGGTAAAATTCCAATTGGTACGAGATACCCTGGTTTTACCCATTTAGCAGCTAGTTTTTGATCAATTTCTTCTACAGACATATTTAACAACTTCGCTACTGTTTCTTTCGTTTGCGGAGCAGTAGCGTCTAATTTTTCTGGAACGATTCCGATCTCAGAAGCTTTCCCATTCGTCGCAAGACCTTTTCCATTACGATCGTAAACTTCACCACGTTTTGGTTGTGTTGCCTGCATACGCACTTTACTATCTTTTGTCATGCCAGGGAAAATGAAATCAGGAGTCCAATCTATTTTCCAAGATTCTTTATCTCCATCTTTTTCTTTCACCATTTTTGCTTCATGGCCAAAAGAGATATTACCACCAACTGTATCCATACTTACTTTAAAAGGAACAGGGCCGTTCTCTTTCTTATCCTCTTTTACTTCGCCAGTCTCTACTTTTAAGTTTTTCACTTCTATACCTGCATAAATTTTTTCATATTTCTCTGTGAAATCTTTTTTAGAGATATTCTTTTTTGCATTTTCTGATAATTGATCATACATATCAGCAAATTTTTTCTTATTCCATGCTTTTGCATATGTATCAAACGCTTCTTGTGGTTTTTCTTCTTTACCGCATCCGACTAGCATTAATGCAAAGCAAAGAAAAAGAATCCCCCATATTTTTCTCAACCGATTCTCCTCCTTTTATTACATAGCGTACTTCTAAAGATTTATAGCATTCTATACATGCTAACTCTCATTATAGCACTATCGAATCCCATCTATAAAGATACATCTGATAATATAAATAAAAAGATTGATGTGAATGCTCACATCAATCTTTTTTTATTGTTGCTTTTCATAAATATGATAATAGTACGTGTACGGATTTTTTTCATCCGTTAAGCCCTTCTCCACAAAAACTTCTTTCCAATCAGTCATATCCATTTCCGGGAAGAATGTATCTCCATCAAATGCATGATGAATCTTTGTTATATACAACTTCTCCACATACGGTAAGAATAAATCATAAATTTGCGCTCCTCCAAAAATAAAGATTTCTTCTTCATCTTTGCATAGCTCAAATACTTCTTCCACAGAATGAACAACTTCACAACCTTCAACATGATAATCACCGTTACGCGTTACAATAATATTACGTCTTCCAGGCAATGGTCTACCAATTGCTTCATAGTTCTTTCTTCCCATTATAAGTGGGTGACCCATCGTCGTTTTCTTCACGTACTGTAGTTCACTCGGTATATGCCAAGGTAATTTATTATCTTTACCAATTACTCTATTTTCGTCCATTGCGACCATAAATGAAACAATCATTTTGTCATCTCCTCTACAATTACACTGCAACCGGTGCTTTAATTGCTGGGTGCGGATCATATCCTTCAATAGTTAAATCTTCCATTTCAAAATCAAACACAGATTTTACATCTGGATTTAATGTAAGTTTCGGGAATGAACGTGGTTCACGTGCCAATTGCTTTTCTACTTGTTCAAAATGATTTGTATAAATGTGTGCATCTCCAATTGTATGAACAAATTCTCCTACTTCAAGACCACATTCATGTGCAATTAAATGTGTTAAAAGTGAATAGCTTGCAATGTTAAATGGAATGCCAAGGAATATGTCACCGCTTCTCTGATATAACTGACAAGAAAGCTTTCCATCTGCTACATAAAACTGGAATAGCGTATGACAAGGCGGTAAAGCCATACTTGGTACATCTTCAGGATTCCAAGCAGACACAATTAGACGGCGTGAATCTGGTGTTTTCTTAATCATTTCAATTACATCTTTTAATTGATCAAGTGTCTCACCAGCTGTCGTTTTCCAAGCACGCCACTGCTTTCCGTATACGTCTCCTAAATATCCAAATTTCGTTGAGAATTCATCGTCTTCTAAAACGTTCTTTTTAAACAATTCCATTTGCTCATCGTATTGCTTCTTAAATTCCTCATCTTGTTGTGAACGAAGACCGAAATCTGTCATATCAGGGCCAGTATACTCATCGCTTTCTACCCAGCTCTTAAACGCCCATTCATTCCAAATATTATTATTATGTTGCAATAAATAGCGAATGTTTGTATCACCTTTCATAAACCAAAGCAGCTCACTTGCTACTAGGCGAAATGGCACTCTCTTTGTCGTTAATAAAGGAAATCCTTTACTTAGATCGAAACGCATTTGGTATCCAAATACAGATACAGTACCTGTCCCTGTACGATCTTCTTTCTTCGTACCGTGCTCCATTACATGACGGCATAAATTTAAGTATTCATATTCAGCATGTTTCATATGTAAGAAAACCTTCTTTCAATCTTATATGAGATTTATCATAACATGAAAAACAGCGAATTTAATAATCCAAATTAATAAAAATTCTTTCAATATTTCTTACAAAATTATTAACTTTCAATATTAAAAAAGGTTTTCACTTTTCTATTACAGAAAGTATAGTGCGGAACATAAAAATTATATTTGGAGGTTGGAAGCATGTCTAAAATCAAAACTCCTGTTTTAAGTACGTTACAACATAATGTTGAGAAGATGATGAAGGATTTACACGTTCCTGGCGCTGCTGTAGCTGTTATAAAAGATGGTGAGGTCATTATTTCAGAAGGTTTCGGCTATCGTAACATAGAGAAAAAAGAGGCCGTTACCCCGCAGACACGATTCGCAATCGGTTCTGCGACGAAAGCATTCGGTACACTTTCATTAAGCTTATTAGCACAGCAAAAAAAGTTTAATTGGGATACTCCTGTCCAAACTTACGTACCTAACTTCTCTTTATCCGATATGCTCGCTAACTCGCAAGTTACAGGACGAGATTTAGCTTCTCATCGTACTGGGGTAAGTCGTCACGATGCTCTTTGGTACAGCTCTTCTTTAACTCGAAAAGATATAGTAGAAAAAATAAAACATTTATCACTTGATGCTCCGTTCCGCACAGCATTTCTTTATAACAACTTAATGTATGCGACAATTAGTTATATTGTGGAAAATATTACGAATCAAACGTGGGAGCAATACGTTGCAGAACATATTTTAGAACCTTTAAATATGGATCAAACAAACTTCTCTGTTACAGACTCACAAAATACAGATGATTATGCTTTACCTTATATTGAAAATGACGGTGAAATAAAAGAAATTCCATTCCGAAATATCGATACAGTTGGAGCGGCTGGATGTATTAATTCTACCATTGAAGATATGGCAAAATGGGTTTTGCTTCATTTAAACGAAGGAAAAACAGAAAATCATGATTTGATTTCTACTGAACTACTCCAAGAAATGTATACACCACACACTCCAATCCCGGATCAGCCAATGTTATCAACGAGTGAATCACCATTAAATAGCTATGGACTCGGTTGGTTTATTAGTGCTTACCGCGGTTATAAAATGATTCATCACGGCGGTAATATTGATGGATTTTCTGCACTTGCGTCATTTATGCCAAACGAAAATATCGGTATTATCGTACTAACAAATTCTGGACAAACTTTACTTCCTACTTATATTACAAAGCATATTTACGATGAACTTCTCGGACTAGAATATATCGACTGGCATGAACGTGCTGTAGAAGATAGTGAAAAAATGAAAGAAATGATGAAAGAGGCAACTACATCACTTCCCGAACCAATAAAAGGGACTACCTCTTCTCATGCATTAGATGACTACACTGGAACTTTTGAGCATCCCGCTTATGGAACACTGAAAGTATACAAACAAGATGATTTCCTACATGTACAATTTATGGATATGGAATTTCAGCTAAAACATCATCATTACGACATCTTCTCAGCATCAATTAGTTTGTTCCAAATGAAAATGGGGCTTTTATTCGCTTATGATATGAATGTAAATGGTGAATTCCCGGCTCTTCAATTACACGTACCTGCAACTTTAAGTACTCAGCCTCTTACATTTACGAAAATTAAATAACAAATTAAATAGAGGGAAGACTGTGCTTCCCTCTATTATTTTGGAACTAGAAACCCTTCCATAAACCGATAATTCTGTTATTTAATTGAACAAATAAATTAAGGGTAGCCCAAATACTAACTTATTAATCAAAAACAACTTAATGAACAAGCTATCTATTAATTGTTATATAATCTCAAAGAAATAACTTTTTTATTATCGATTTCCTGAATGCAGAAGAACATCATTATTATTGGCGCGTTTATTTTTCTTATCTCTCCATATAATTTTTTTCAAACACATAAAAACAGTAACTGAAATAGCGACTCCAACTGTAACATCTGAAGCAAAATGGGCTCCTACCACAATACGACTCATTGGTACTAGTATCTTATTAGTTGGTTCATATAGACTATTGGATATTTGTAAGTCTGTAAATGCAAAGATACATAGTAAAATAGCGAAGCTGGAAATTAATATCACTTTTCTATTTCTCCTACTTTCCACTATGTTTTAATATAAAATTCCCCATCTCAATTGCTAAATCTTCACTTTGAGGATAGACACCTACGTTATCTCCATAAGCGTGCCCCAACCCTCGATAAAGAACTGTCTCAGTATCAACTCCTTTTTTAGTTAATTTAGCTGCATACGCTAAACATTCAATCATTAAAAAATCATGCTCTCCTACCGTAATAAATGTACTTGGATAGTCTGGGGATACATCAACATATGGACTTAAATACTTAGAATGAATTTCTTTCGTACCAAGTACTTCTGACATACCTCCAACCATTGAATGCATTATATTAAGCATTTTTTCTAATCCTTTTTTATACTTAGGAGCAATTTCATATTTATCTATACTCCAAGAATAAAATTCATCTTCATAGTCACACATATTAAGTGTAGGATACAGAAGCAACTGTCCCTTCACGTACTTCCTACCATCTTCCATATCTTTAGTTGTACAATACTGTGTTAAGTTCCCTCCTGCACTATCACCTGCCACAAAGATATTATTCTTATCCCCGCCTAATGTATCAGCATTTTCATAAATCCACTTTAAAGTAGTGTAGCAATCTGTATGCCCAGTTGGAAAAGGATTTTCCGGAGCTAATCGATAATCCACAGAAACGGCTAGTATATCTGTTTTTTCTACTATCAATTTCACAAGTTCTTCTACTACATCTGGTGATCCTGCCATAAATCCACCACCGTGAATAAAGTATAAAACTGGCGCATTCTCTTGTTTAGAAACACTGTTATAAATTCTTATCGGAATAGCATATCCATCTTCCGCTTTCACTGTTTTATGCGTAATATTAACGTCTTTAGTGACAATTGGAACACTCTTAATTCCATTAAATTGTTTTCGCATATTCCTTACCGACTTTTCAGAAGCGTCCATTTTCATCATATTTTTAGGCATAAACCTCATTACATTCATTTGAACCTTCGTATCCTTATAAAGGCGTGGATCCATCGCTCCTTTTTCATCGCAATCTGGTATGTTTTTTACTAAAACTTTCGCCCCCTGTACATTAATGATTTCTTGTTTTTCTTGAATTTTTTCTAATAGGTTTAAGTCATATTTTCTAGTCATCTAGTATTCATCCTCCCTTGTTTTAAACGCTTTCATTTCTTCAGATTATATAAATCTCTATTGAATCTCACTTCATTTACTATTACTAAATAAAAAACGTTCCATGTACAAAATGTAACATGAAACGTTTTTTTATTGTTGTTCATATTTGATTCGATTATTGTCATTTTTTGATGTGATATTTTTCCTATACTGTAATGGTGTATATCCATATTTTTCTTTAAACTGTGAAATAAATGATTTTACATTTGGAAATCCGTGTTTTACTGCTATATCTTGTATAGAATTTGTACTATTAATAATATCTTCATACGCTTTATAGAGCCTGTATCTCGTTAAAAAAGTGGTGAAATTTGATCCGAACGATTTTTTGAACATACGGGAAAAATGTTCTTCACTTACAAAAAAATGTTTAGCTACATCTTTCAGTTTAAGTTCTTCATCATAATGTTTATAAATATACGTAATCATTTCTTTCTGTTTATTTCCAAGTTGATAATTATTGTCTATACTCTCTCCATCTTTGCAATATCGCAATAGAATATAAACAATTTCATAAATTAAACTATTAATTTTTATGTAACTTAAATCATCCGAATTTGTGACTAACTCCTTTAATTCATAAAATATTTGCTGGAGGTTAGTTTTCTGAATAACTGATTCTTTTATATTAAATCTATATTTATCAAAATCTCCATTTACCTCTTTAAGAAATTCATAAGAAATAATTAACATCATTACTGCACAACTTGTATTTTTAACTTTTTCGAATTCATGAACATCGCCACTATTCACAAAAATAAATTCGCCAGCGGATACTTTCTTTTTTTGCCCATTCACATACAAGAAAACCTCTCCATATACGACTAGGCTAATTTCAATACTTCTATGCCAGTGAGGAGGAATATAATAGTGAAAACCAGTAGGTAACATCGTATCCTCTATATATTCAACCATTCCTGGAATTCTATCGCGTACTTTTATTTCTTCATATTTACCTTGCCTGATTTTCAATAGTCCACCCCCTTTTTATATAAAGTGAAACTTTAATCAGTGGGGGTTTTGTTCATCCCCACTGATTATTAGCCTTCACCAATCGAGCGTTTACGGGCAGCCCGACTCCCACCTAACTTCTTTGCTCAAGCCGAATTTTGAGGTGGGAGTTTTACTGCCCGGCAAATAGCAGGATAAAGTAGACGTCAAGGTTTTCATTCCTTCATAAAAAAACTACATACATAGTATGTAAAGAGACCGTCTCATGAGTTATTTACAAATAGCAGGTGTGAGATTTCCCACCTGCTATCCTTATTTTTTATTCATCATTTCACTATCAAACCAGATTGGCTTTGATAATTCAAAATTTTTATGATCCTCTAAAACTATAGTAAGACGTTCTAACGTATCATCTAACATATGCGGTGCTGCTCGTAAACTCCAGACAACTGAAGAAAAAACCGTCATGCCAACGTAAACCGCATATAATTTCCAAAACTCCTCTGCTATTCTCCCATTAAAGTATCCTTCTATTTGTCCGATTGAATACGGGATACTAATGTCCCTTGCAAATAGTGCTATTTTTACGAAATCATGAAGTGGGTCGCCCCAGTCGTAGCCATTAAAATCAACAACACCTACATATTTCGCATCACGTACAATTATATTTTCTAAATGAAAATCATCGTGTTGAAATCGATTTGGGCGGTTCTTTAAATATTTTTCATTTTCATCTATAAACTTTATGATTTTATCATCATTTTTAATTTGTATTCCGCATGTTTTATATGCCTCTACATATTTTCGATGTTTTTTCATTGCTCTTTCATACCATGGGAGTATATCCTTAGGAGCTTCATGTGTATGCATTTTTGCTAAGTCTTTTCCTGCTGCTATACCAATATCATATTGTTCTCTTGGCGTATATGTAGGCAATAGCTTCTTAGCATCTTCTCCTTCTAAATATGAAAAAATACTATAACATAAATCTTCTTCCTCCAATATACCGAGTTCAATTGGTCTTTGAGCCTGCACGTTACGTTTTACCATTTCATTTAAAATTTTAAACTCTATTTTTTTCCTATCATACTCTTTTATATCACCTGTCCGTAATAAATATTTTTCATCATCAGTAGTCGTAATAATATATTTTTTATCAGGAGAGAAACCTTTAGAGATTTCTTCAATATTTGCAGCATCTTTTACTATTTGTATATTATTTTTCCACATTGTAATTATCTTCATGTCTATTCTCCTTACATTTCTGTATTCGCTGTATACGCAACCTCTACAATAAAGCCCTTCGGGTCATAAAAGTCTATTGTATAGTAACATCCGAATAATGATTCATTTCAATTGGACCACGTATAACCTTCACCTTATTGCCAGTAAGAAACTTTACTACCCAAAATTCAATATGATAAATAACTGCTCGAAGTTTATTTATATTAAGAATGTGCCGCCTGTACTACTTGCACAATTTCCCCTGGCGTATTAACCATATAATCTGGCGCGTCTCCTTTTACTGTCTCAATTACGTCATACCCCCAAGAAACCCAAATGACATTCACACCAGCTTTTTTACAAGCTGCAATATCACATTGTTCATCACCGACATACAACATATCTTGTTCTGTTAGCTTTTTCGACTTTAAAAATCTTTTAATCATTTTATCTTTACCGAATAAATTTTTAGAACAATACACTTCTTGAATATTTTCTATGCCATTACTATGTAAAAATGCCCTAATATGCTCTTCTGAGTTCGAAGATATAACCGCAATCCCGTAGCCTTTTTTATGTAATTCATCTAATACATCCTTCATCCCATGGAATAAAACGAGATCTTTTATGGCAGGTTGATATAATTTATAAAACTCTAACGCCAATATAGGAAGTTTATAAAGTGGTACATCGAGTTTTTTACATCTTTCAGAAATAGTCAATTTTCGTAAAGGCTCAATTTCTTCCTCACTAACTGTCTTATATCCATGCTTTTCAGCAAGTTGATTATAAATCGGTACAAATATATTTTGTGAATCTACTAATGTGCCATCAAAGTCAAAAACGATATATTTTTGCATCCCCATACTCCCTTTTTTCTTTTTTCCTAAACATATGTTATTCAACAACATAAATGTCGTATCCTTTCATAAAGAAAAAAAGAACAAGATTTTCTCTCGTTCTTTTTAAGACAACCATTTCGGCGGTACATTCGTATTCCAATAAATATTTCCTAACTCATGGTGTCCTGAATATCCATCATCAAAACGATGATAGTGGAAATTAAAATAATATCCATCTTGCGGTGGATGATCTCTCCTCACATGAAATCGCAGTAAGTCATTTCCTGATTTCGTGTCATAAACATGAAAAATCTTTTCATTATTTCCACCAGCTGGTTTTTGAGAAATCGCTAATGATTGTAACGATTCTTCTGGCACATCATTTGCAAGTTCCGCAATAGCCTCTTCAATTTTAGGTAATACAACATCTTTAAATTCATCTTCAATTACAGGCCCAATTTTAGAGCCGAATTTTTGCATAGATTGCTTCTCTGCTTCTTGCATCGCATAGTTAACAAAAGTATCGGTGGTTAACCTATCATTTGTTTCTTCATATGTATAGGACGTACTCTCCAAATTTTGTTGCCCAGCTGTGCTCGTAGGCTTGTCCGCAGCTTTGGCATTATCAAGTAATATGGAAGGAGGCGTCACTAAACCAAACGTAAATACGGTAATTAATGCGACTAAGGTTTTTCTAAACCAATTTGGCATTTATGTTCCCTCCCCTTTCACTCATTATATTTTATATAACGGTTGTTTCTTCTATTATACAAAATGATTGTAATTTTTGCACTTTACAATTTTGTTAACGTTCACATATTTTTCACTTGAATATGAAATTGTAAGATTTCATACACTATAAATACAACAACAATGAGGGGGACAATCAGATGACTTTAGATGTCGTGTACTCAGCCGCAAGCATACTCCTTTTAGTATATTTTATTTACCAGTGTGTTACAGACTAGAAAAAGAGCCGCTTCCGGCTCTTTTTCTATGGTAAAAATACAATCCAACCAATGAATACTATAAAAATAACTCCAATAATTACTGCTGGTAATAAATAAAACTGAGAAAGGATGACCGTCCCGTATATGAATACGACTGGAAGTAGCAAATAACGATCCGCCTTCCACCTTAATAATAGTAATTCTCCTTCATCACAATATAAATGTAGAAACATTTTCTTCGTAAATTCATTCCAATAATCACGCGCATAGCGAGAAATAGCAACTATAGCAAATACAAGAATAATAGCTGTTATCCACTGCGGAGTCACGATAATACTTACAGTACTTATACATACAATTTGAACATAAAACATTAAAGCACTACTTGTACGCAAAAATTCTTTTAAAAAAGCTTCTACAATACGCGAATCAGATTTTTTTCCTAATATCTTTTTAGAACGAGGGAACATCCACGGTTTTTTATTCGAACTACTTGGTTTAGCTGCATGACCACCAACTTGCATAATCCCTACAGTCCAGCGCATACTTTCTTCTTTTTCTTTCTCAACTTCTTTAAAAAAGAAATTTTTATAATTCATCTTTTCTTTTACTAAGACTACAGTAAGTACAGCTACTAGGCCGGTAAATAATATGAAATACAATGGATTTTTAAAAATGAAAAATACACTGATTCCAAAATAGACTAAACTTAAAGAAAATATAACATCTTTTATAATCAATAAAACCCATCGTTTCCCCACACGTACATTTATGAATCTCGTCAACAACGATAGCATAAATCGAAAAACAGTAAAGAACATCCAGAACAGTACGATTTGTATAATTGTCGCTCCCATACTTTTCATCAATATAGGCAGCATAATGAATACTACAATTGCGTTCGTTATTGCAATCCGAATTAACGTATATATCATGCCAAGCTTCATTAATTTTCGCATATGATTTGGGTACGAAATTAAAAATAAGCTATCTGCTTGTTCAAAAAATGAGCGAACTCCTCTTGAAAATGTAACAAAGTAAAATGCAAGTAAACCTAATCCAAAATAAACGATCTCTTCCATTGATAGTTCTTTTACCCATAATGAACGATAATACATTACAATAAATATAAGTGCGGGAATAACAATATATAATGCTACTGTCCAATCTGTTACAGAACGAATCGCTTTCCATTTTCTTTGCAATTCATGACGTAACCTTTGATTAAACTGTTGTTTAATCATTTTGTTCCCGCCTTACAATTGCATCGAAACAATCTAACAGTGTACTTCCTGGCATTTCTGCTAACGATTGGATCGCCTCTAAATGCCCATCTGCTACTAATGTACCTTGCGAAATGAGTAAAAACCTTTCACAAATTCTTTCAGCCGTATCCAGCACGTGCGTACAAAGTAATATACCTGCTCCTCGCTCTTTTTCTTTATATAAATAATTCAAAAAGTCTTTCGTGGCTACTGGATCTAAACCGATAAAAGGCTCATCAATAATATAAAAATCTGGCTCTGTTAAAAATGCTAATATTAACATCGATTTTTGTTTCATACCTTTTGAAAATTTTGATATGTATTCGTGTATATGTTTTTCCATTCGAAACGTATGTAATAATTCCCTTGCTTTGTCCTCCCAATTTCCCTCTTCATTTCCACGGGCAGCCATTAACAATTCAATATGCTCCCATAAAGTTAAATAATCATAATAAGTGGGATGCTCCGGTACATATGCATATGGATTTTTCTTTTCACCAAACGAGATTTCACCATCCATATTGACAAGCAAACCGAGTATCGATTTAATTGTCGTACTCTTTCCTGCGCCATTTGCACCAATAAGAGCCACTAACTCTCCTTTTTCAATTGCAAATGCAATATCATGAACTGTCTTTTCACCAATTTCATATCCGGCTGAGCGGATATTCACCTCTAACATAATACTTACCTTCTTTCCATTTACATTACAATCAAGGAAAATGATAACATATCCCTCTTAATATAGTATTATATCACTTCTGATATATTTATTTCTGTAGCAGGAAAAAGCATATTTCAAGAGAATACTTAATGTTTGTAGATTTTAATTTAAATTGAAAGGACTATAACTATGACAAACATTGAAGCAATATTCATTGATCGTGACGGAACAATTGGCGGTGATACTACAATACATTATCCAGGTTCTTTCACATTATTTCCTTTTACAAAGGAATCTTTACAAAAGTTAAAAGCTCAAAATATTAAACTATTCTCTTTTACGAATCAACCAGGTATCGCGGATGGAAAAGCAACTGCGAATGATTTTACGAGAGAATTAAAGGAGTTTGGTTTTGATGATATTTACCTTTGTCCTCATAGACATGGTGATGGATGTGAATGCCGCAAACCGAGCGCAGGTATGCTCCTGCAAGCAGCGGAAAAACATGGGCTTGATTTAACAAAATGCGCTGTAATCGGTGATCGCTGGACGGATATTGTTGCTGGGGCAAAAGTAAATGCAACGACTATATTAGTTCAAACTGGCGCTGGATATGATGCTTTACATACATTCCGAGATAAATGGGCACATATTGAACCAAATTACATCGCAGAAAACTTTGAAGACGCTACAAATTGGATTTTAAATCATCAATAAAAAAATTAAATGAGACGTCTTCACTTTGAAAACGTCTCATTTAACTATATATATTTCAAAAAGTTAATTCATAATGGAAATAACGATTATCTCTTAAATATCCATTTTCAGCATATAATCGCTGTGCTGATAAATTATCAATCTCTGTTTGTAATTTTACACCTTTTGCACCATTTTCTAATGCAAATTCTTTTGCGGCCTCTAACAATTTTTTACCTGTTCCGGCTCCGCGCTTCGCCTTTTGTACAAACAGATCATTTAAAATCCATAACTCTTTCATCGAAATAGAAGAAAATGATGGATATAGTTGCGTGAATCCGATATATTCTCCCTCTTCAACTGCCACGAAAATAATGGATTCTTTTCTCTCGATTCGATTTCGTAAAAATACTTTTGCTCCTTCAATATCGGAATCTTGTCGATAAAATACGCGATAGTTATTAAAAACAGATGCTAGTCCATCTAAATCTGCAATTGTTGCCTCATATATTCTCATTTTGTTTTATTCCCCTTCCAATATTGTTTCATAATATCCGTTACCCATTTAGGCTGTAGAATTTCTTCTTTCGGCATAAACTCTTTCATTATCGGCTTTATATCCAATATAGGGGTGCCATCAATAGCATCTAACCCCTCAACAATAATTGATTTACCTTCTCTTTTGACCACCTTTACAATTGTAGCTCCTATGCGATTCGGACGATTTTTCCCGCGCTGTGCAAAAATGCCTACTTTAGGATAATCATTATTATTTCTAGGATGTCTAGCAAAATATTGAATTTGTTCATCAGTTACTTTATGAAAATAAAAGACAACTTCAATATGAGAAAAATCTTCAATCCCTTGTATACTTTCCTCTGTATACATATCAGTTAAAGTAATATAAGATCTTACTTCTCCCCACTCATCATCTTTTATTTCCTTTCTTTCATTATGTACAAATGCGATTGGCTGAACTGAAAACATCCGCATTCCCCCTTAAATGTAACCACTTACATTATAAAATATTTTCTGAATGTTTTCCAGACAAATGAGTTAAGTTTACATAATATAATTACAATCTATTATCTAAAGCGAAATTGACTGCTTCAATCGCATGTATATGCGTTGTATCAAATATCGGAACTGATATGTCTTCCTGCTTTATTAATAACCCTATTTCTGTACACCCTAATATTATTCCTTGCGCCCCTTTTTGCACTAACTCTTCTATAACTCTTTTATAATACTCTCTAGATTGAGATGTTATCTTTCCTAAACATAATTCTTTGTATATTACTTCATTTATTTTTTCTCTATCTTTTCCTAATGGTACTATTACTTTTATATCATTCTCTTCTATACGTGATTTATAGAAATCTTGCTCCATCGTATATTTTGTTCCAAGCAGACCAACCGATTGAATACCTTTTCTATTTATTTCTTTTGCAGTTGCATCCGCAATATGTAATACTGGAATGTTAATATTCTCCTTTATTTTCTCAACTACTTTATGCATTGTATTTGTGCAAATGATTATAAAGTCTGCTCCTCCTTTCTGCAATGAATACGCCGTATTCCCTAATACTTCTCCTACTCCCTCCCAATCTCCGCTAGACTGGAATCGTTCAATCTCTTCAAAATTCACACTATTAATCAGACATTTTGCTGAATGTAATCCACCTAATCTACTTTTTATTTCTTCATTTAAAATTCGATAGTATTCAGAAGTTGATTCCCAACTCATACCACCTATAAGACCTATCGTTTTCATAGTAAAACACCTACCTAAACTATTTTTACAAAACCAATAACAATATTTTATTATGTATATTATACACAATAAAACAAGACTTTAAATTTATAAATATAAAGTCTTGTTTTAACTATTTCCAAGGAAATTTTATTATAATATTCTGAAATTAAAGTCCTGATGTTTTTATAGAATCTTCATATTGATAATTAAAACACTCTCGATACAACTGTTTGATTTCATCATAAGAAGGAACTCGTGGATTATTTCCTGGGCTACCACTTGCAATTGCATCTTTCGCCATTTTAGAAATAGCATTTTCAAATTCAACTTCGTCAATTCCGTATTCTCTTAAATTAGGAATACGAAGATCAAAACAAAGTTTCTTAATTTCTGCAATCGTGTAGTTCGCTACTTCTTCATCAGAATGAGAATACAAATCTTTGTTTAAGCTACGTCCTACTTCTGCTAACCTTTTTATTGCACTCATTTTTGTAAACTCTAAAACTGTAGGTAATAGTATTGCATTCGATATTCCATGTGGTACATGGAATAATGCTCCCACTGGACGGGACATACCATGCACTAATGTAACAGATGCATTTGAAAAAGCAATCCCAGCTTGTAATGAAGCAATCATCATTGCTTCCCTTGCTTCCATATTATCTCCATCTTCATATGCGATACGTAAATATTTCATAATGCTTTCAATAGCTGAAAGAGCAAGAACATCTGTAAGAGGTTGTGAAACTTTAGAAATATAAGCTTCAATTGCATGGCATAATGCATCTACTCCCGTTGCTGCAGTAATATGAGGTGGTACCGAACTTGTAAAAATCGGGTCTATTATAGCAATATGAGGGATAAAGCTTGGATGTTTTATCATCATTTTCACATCTGTTTTTTTATTTGTAATTACTGCTACACTTGTTACTTCCGATCCAGTACCAGAAGTCGTCGGGATTGCGATTAGCGGTAGTGGATTGTATTCTATTTCTATATCCTTTTGGACGTAATCTTCAATTTCTCCACCATTTGTATATAACACTGCTACTGCTTTCGCAGCATCAATACAGCTTCCTCCTCCAATACCTATGATAAAATCGCATTTTCCTTCTTTACAAATAGATAACGCTTCCAATACGTGTAAATTTGTAGGCTCAGTGTTTACTTCATTGTACGTAATAACAGTAATCCCTTTCGCATTTAAGTGATCCACACATCTTTCAACATAACCGAAACTCTCCATAATTGTATCACTGACAATAAAAGCCCTTTTCCCTAACTTTCTTGATTGATCCCCTAGTTTTTCAAACGAATTTCTTCCATATAATACAGACTTCGGCATACGAAACTCAGCAACTTCTTGCAAGTACTCCACCCCTTCTATCTATAATAAATATTTGCAACTACTCAGCCATGCATTTCATTCAGAAGTTTGATAAAGTCTATTATTCCAGTTAAAATAAGCCCCTTTATTAACTATAGAAAGTTGTTTTCATTTTTCAGTATATAGATTGTTGCCATGAAGATAAAAATGGACCTACACCTTACTACCTTTCTTTGTTTTAAAACTTTGCGCGTGGCAGGAAAGACCCTGACCGCTCCTATAAATAGCCAAGTCCTCTCTCGACCAACTTAAAAAACTTTTCTGCCGATTTTTCATAGAGTGACTGAGTAGTTACAATAAATATTTTATTATGTAAAATATCAATCTAATAAATATTTTCTTTTCGTATATTAACTAGTATTAATAGATCCCTGTTAAAGTATAGAATGCGATGACTGCAAATACAGCAATCGTTTTCAAAATTGTAATAGCGAATATATCTTTATACGACTGTTTATGTGTTAATCCTGTTACCGTTAGAATAGTAATAATTGCACCATTATGTGGTAATGTATCCATTCCGCCTGATGCCATTGATACAATGCGGTGCATAACTTCTAATGGAATATCATATTGATTGGCCGCTGCAATAAATTTATCCCCCATCGCACTTAACACAATTCCCATTCCGCCTGATGCTGAACCCGTAATTCCAGCTAAAATATTCGTCGTTACTGCCCCATTTACTAATGGATTCGTGAAAGTTGCAGAGATGCTATCTCTCATAATTGCAAAGCCTGGAAGTGCTGCAATAACACCACCAAATCCAAACTCCGCGCCTGTATTCATTGTTGCAAGTAGCGCTCCACCAATACTTGTATTCAATCCAGCTTGAAATCCAGTTACTACTCGTTTCCAATATAATAAAAGCGTTGATAAAATCCCTATAATAAGTGCCAATTCTACAGACCAAATCCCAACTACCGCACTTAATTCAACTTTTCCAAATGCTTTCATACCAATAGCTGAGAAATCAAAACCATCTGGATACCACTTTGGTATCATGATTGTGAAAACTTTATTCATTACACCTACTAAAATAAGTGGTACAAACGCAATTACTTGCTGTACTCTTGTAATTTCAATACTGCTTAATATCGGCATATCTTTTTGTTCTAATTGCAAAGATGCTGCCATTTCAGAATTCCCATCGTTAAAACCAAAATACCCTTCTCCTGCTGCTTTTGCCTTCTTACGCTTACTCTCTAAATAAAGTAAACCTAACGTTAAAACAAAAATTGCTCCTAAAATACCAAGTATCGGTGCTGCATAAATATCAGTTTTAAAAAAAGTTGTAGGTATTACATTTTGAATTTGTGGTGATCCAGGAAGCGCATCCATTGTAAATGTCGCTGCTCCAAGAACGATTGTGCCAGGGATTAAACGTTTTGGAATATCCGCTTGTCGAAACAACTTAGCCGCAAACGGAAATATAGCGAACACCACTACATACACACTAACACCGCTATACGTTAAAATAGCTCCCATTAAAACAATCGCTAAAATTGTACGTTTTTCTCCAACTAACTCTACAATCGTCTTTGCGATGGAATCAGCGATTCCTGACATTTCTACTACTTTCCCAAATATTGCTCCAAGTAAAAACACAGGGAAATATAATTTAATAAATCCTACCATTTTCTCCATAAAAATATTTGAAAAGAAAGGTAATACAAAACTAGGCTCTGTCAAAAATACCGCAAATAATGCAAAAATCGGTGCGAATAATATTACAGAAAATCCTTTATATGCCACAAACATGAGTAAACTAAGTGCTAATAAAATAATAACTAGCTCCAATTATAACCCTCCTTTTAAACTGAAAATTCAATCTTTTAACAACGAACTTTTACTCGTATTTCGAACCCTTTTATTTCATGACATTCCTCCTCTTTTTATCCCGCTATTTGCGGGCAGTAAGACTCCCACCTTAAAATTCAGCAAATGTGCAGAAGCTAGGCGGGATATCAACTGCTCGTAACAGCCCGATTGGTCAGGGCTGTTAATCAGTGCCGGATGGACAAAACTTCCACTAATTAAAGTTTTACTTTATTACAAATTTTTCATGCTAAAATTGTCTAATTATAGTATTCGATTACATATGTAAAATCCCTTTAAACAAAACGATTTCATCGTCATATGTTATAAAGGGATTTCTAGGTTCTATTTCTATAGTTTTATCGTACTATTCTCTATACAAAAGCTTTGTAACTCTTCGACATCTTTCACTATATGAATCGCCCCAGCATCACCCAATTCAATCTCATTACCATATCCATACAATACACCTATTGAAGCAATTCCGTTACTGTTCGCACCGATTACGTCATGCTCTCTATCACCAATCATCACCATTTCTTCTTTTTTGAGTTCTTCATTTTTTTGTAAAATATGAGCAATTATTTCTTCCTTTTTTATTCTTGTCCCATCTAAATTACTCCCAACAATCTCTTCAAAAAAGATGTTAACTGAAAGTGCTCTATTACTTGTTTCGCAAATACAGTAGGCTTTGAAGTTGCTACAAACAAACGATTGCCAGCATCCTTTAATTCTTGCAATAGGGCTGTAATTCCATCGTATACTTTATTCTCTAATAAACCACTTTGCTTTAAATATTCCCGAAAGTAAAACACCGCTCGTTCTACTTCTATTTCATTCATATTATATCTATCTGCAAAAGATTGTTGAATTGGTGGACCGATAAATGAATCTAACTCACTTATATTCACTTCTTCAATCCCCATTTTTTCTAACACGTATAGAACAGCATTGATTATCCCTTCTTTCGGATCAGTTAATGTTCCATCTAAATCAAATAGAAATGTTGTATACATATTTAATTCCCCCACTGATTTTATATGTACCCCATTAAGGCCATTCTCCTACTTATCCCTTTACTATACTATCACCATCTAACTTTTCAGAAAATTACTTTTTCTAACCCTTATACTTTCAGTTACAAAATCACAAAAGATATGATAAAGTAAAAAAGTTACAATTATTTTAATAGAAACTGGTGAAACAAATGTCAATTACATTAATTTTTATAATGGCTTTCACAATTGTTATCCATGCAGTCGAAACTAGTTCTTATAGTATTCGATTAGCTGGTGTTCGTTTAAAAAAGATTGTCGTTGCCTTATCTGTCGTAGGAATGGTATTACTTATTTCAAGAACGTCAAATTTACTACAAGCCTTTTTAATTGGCGGGATTGTCGATGACGCAAAACGAGATGCTTCTATTAATTTAGAGCATACTATACGACTTGTACTATTATCTGCTTCCATCGGTACATTACTTGCGATTATTCTTTATCCAACTTTGACAAAACTATTTGGATATGTCATTCAAAACTTTGAAACAGATGGTTCTTTCATTCGAATGATGAAAACAAATAACATTCAAAAATTAAAGTACACAAAAAAATATGTGCGCTTTCCAAGATTTGAAATGATTCATAGATTGCGTATCGGTGGTATCCCAAAGCGTATTATGCTTATTAACATGTTTGCTACTGCAATTTATACAGCAGGTGTTCTTTCTGCCCTTTATGCTTCTTTTCTAAATCCAGATTACGCAACAAATGCAAGTACAGCTTCTGGCCTTGTTAATGGTTTTGCTACAATTTTATTAACAGTGTTACTCGATCCACGTATAGCACTTTTGACAGAACGTGCTTTACAATCAGAAAATGGCGCTGAATCTATGAGTAAAATGTATGGTTGGCTAATGATTTCTAGACTTCTCGGCACCTTATTAGCACAACTTTTATTTGTACCAGGTGCTCACTGGATTTTATGGATTATTGAGCTGATGCATTAATCTACTAGGAAGGTGTATTTATCAATGAATATAAAAACAGAGCAAGATTTAATTCACTTAATAGAAAACGACGAATGGATGATGAATGTATTACAATTGGCAAAATCACTAGAGCTACCTGATTGGTGGATTTGCGCTGGGTTTGTCCGTTCTAAAATTTGGGATACTTTACATAACTACGAAGTAAGAACGGCTACGCCAGATGTCGATGTCATTTATTATGATCCATTACATAAAGATGAGGCGTACGAACAATCATTAAAACAGAAGCTGGCGAATATGGATGCCTCTATCCCTTGGTCAGTAAAAAATCAAACTCGCATGCATGTAGTGAATGGAATGCCACCATACTCTTCTTCTGTTGATGCTATTTCTAAATTTCCTGAAACAGCAACCGCTTTAGGAGTTACGCTTGACGAGCAAAACAATGTCATATTAACAGCTCCATGTGGAATAGAAGATGTACTTTCATTACAAGTGAAACCTACACCTCATTTTCTGGAAACGAAAGAACGAATACATATGTACAACAAAAGAGTTAATCAAAAGAAATGGCAAAGCAAATGGCCTAACATTACAATCACTTATCCCGAAATTTAAAAAGGGTGCTTCTCATTATTAGAAGCACCTTTCTTTTTTATTTCAAAAAATGAATGATTGTTTCTGCGAATCTCTCTGCTTCTTCATAATGCGGTGAATGACCACTTTCTCCGAATACAATATACTTCCCATTTGAAGCATCATTATTAAATATTTCAATTTGTTTTTCACACGTTACTACATCGTATTTTCCTACAATTAATAACATTGGATTTTGTATATCTTTTATTTTAGATAATAATGACGTATGACATGCTCCCTCTAATTTTAATCTATCAAAATGAATTTTGGAGCGATTTGAAAATACTTCCCACTCCTCATCACTATATAAACTATCGTCTGTCTCATCTTTTTTATAATTGTAAATCTCCATTCTTTTTTCTTCTAATTCAGCGCTTACTCTTATATAAGCTTCTAACAACTCTTCTGAACTAGCATTATTAGATGAATAAGCAAAGCAGTCTTCTGCTGCCGCTTCTTTTCCATACTTTTTTAATAACGTTCCTGTCCTTTGTAATAGAGCCCTACTTGTTAATGCAAAATCGAAAGTCGGACCTTCAAATATTATTTTCTCTATTGAATTTGGATACGCCCTTGCATATAACAATGCTACATATCCACCGAAAGAGTGCCCGATTACAGACCATTTCTCAATTTGTAGTAGTTTTCTTATTTCCTCACAGTCTTCAATTAAATCACATAGTCCAAAAGTTTCTTCTTCGGTAATTACTTCTGACCGACAAACCCCTCTTTGATCTATCATAATTACATATAAGGAATCTTTTAATCGTTCCGCTTGATGAAATGAAAAATCATAACAGCTTTCACCTGGACCACCGTGTAAAAATAATACTGGTTTATTTTTAGGACTTCCATGTGTTTCAACGTATAGCTTTTTCCCTCTAATGTTCATATATTTCCCAACTTCAATCAAATTCGTTTTTATGATCATCACCTTCTTTTTTACCGAATATTATAACATTTAATATTAAATAATCCCTATTACATTTAAAAAGACAATAATTATTGCAAGTGGTGCTACAAACCGAAGTAAAAATGCCCAGCAAGTAAATACTTTCTTTCCGTAATTTCCACCTACAAAAAATTCAGCTTCTAGCACTTTCTTTTCCATCTTGAATGATACGAAAATACTAATGAATAGCGCTCCAAGCGGCATTAATATATTACTAGATAAGAAGTCTACTGCATCAAAAATATTCTTCCCAAAAATCGTAATATCACTCCATACTCCAAATGATAAGGCCGATGGTATACCTACTAGGAAAATGCAGAAACCGATGATCCATGAAAGTTTAGCTCTTCTTTCTTGTTCACCATTTGCTAATGCTGAAACAACCGTCTCTAGTAGAGAAAATGCCGAGGTTAATGTGGCAAATGTAAATAGCGCAAGAAATACAGTTAAGAACAATCCTCCGAATGGAATTTGGCTAAATACAGATGGCAATACAATAAATAGTAAGCCCGGCCCCTCTGTCGGCTCCATTCCTAATGAAAATACTGCTGGAAATATAGCAAGACCTGCAAATAAAGAAACGAATAAATTCAATCCGACAATCGTAACTGCTGATTTTGGTAAACTTTCTTTTTTATTTAAATACGAGCTATACGTAACCATAATCGAAATCCCTATACTAATCGCAAAAAATGATTGGCCCATTGCGAATAAAATACTTTCTGAAGTAATCTTCGAGAAATCTGGTTGTAAGAAAAACTTCACGCCTTGCATCGCATTATCCAGTGTTAATGAACGAATAATAAGAGCGACAAATAAAACGAACAATGCTGGTAGCATATATTTACTTGCTTTTTCAATTCCATTTTGTACACCTTTTGATACAACCCATATCGTAATGAACATAAAAGCGAAATGTCCAGTAATAGCCCAAAGCGGATTTCCAATTGTTTCAGTAAATAACGAACCGTAATTTTGTCCCGGAGTAATAAGCTGTCCTGTTACTCCCCTGAAAAAATATATTAAAACCCATCCACCTACAACGCTATAAAATGAAAGTAATATAAAACAAGTTCCAACGCCAAGACGTCCAATCCAGTGCCATCCTGTATTTGGTGCGATACTTTTAAATGCTCCAACTGCTTGTTTCTGTGTACTGCGTCCAATCATAAATTCAGCTATAAGTAGCGGTAATCCAATTAATACAGTAAATAATATAAAAATTAAAAAGAATGCTCCTCCCCCGCTCTTCCCAGCGATATAAGGAAATTTCCATATTGCGCCAAGTCCAATTGCTGATCCTGCTGCTGCCATTATAAAACCTAATTTCGAAGTCCATTGCTCCGTCTGTTTCATCCTATTTTCCTCCTGTTAAAATCATTTTATATTAATAAATAAATATTATTGATCAATCTGAATAAAACCTCCATTTCTTTTTCTATAAAATAAAAAAATGGCCCAACGTCTCTATATAAAGAGACGCTAAGCCATTTACTTAACGCGGTACCACCCTTATTGATTCCATTATGAATCCACCTTAGTAGTAATCGTTTGATTACAAACCTAATATCGAAGGTTAACCGTTAAGATTTACTAAGAATGTGATTCCGTTCCACCTTACTGCTCCTAGGCGAGTTCAGGATGTCATTTGACTATGTCACACCAACCCATAGCTCTCTGCACAAATACATGACCTTACTACTCCTATTCAACACATTTTAATATTTAGAATATATTTTCTTTTGAAATTAATATGAAGTATATCGGTTATATTTATAACTGTCAAGGGATATATTATTTTTTTGTCGAAAAGGATTTTTATAAACTTTCAATGTAAAAATGAAAGAACAGTAAAAAAGCATCTTCGCGATAATCGCGAAGGTGTTTTTTTATGGTATAAGACGTGTACAATCTCTCGGAAAAGCACTCGCCTCTCGTACGTTTGTTAATTCTAAAAGTTTATATACAACTCTCTCTAATCCTATCCCAAAACCACCATGTGGTGGACAACCGTATCGGAATGTATTTAAATAAGATTGAAATTTCTCTGGATGTAATCCTTTTTCTTTAAAAGAAGCAAGTAACATGTCATAGTTATGAATTCGCTGTGCACCTGATGTAATTTCTAATCCTTTATATAATAAATCGAATGAATCAGTAATAGTTGGATTTTCTTTATTCGGTATCGTATACATCGGTCTCGCTTCTTTCGGATAATGTGTAATGAATACAAATTCACTATTATATGTTTCTTTCACATATTTCCCTAGTAACTTTTCACCTTCTGTATCTAAATCCCCTTCAGGAGATTCTTTCCGATACTTCATTTTCAAAATTTCTTGCGCTTCTGCCAATGTGATTTTAGGAATTTCTGTAATGACAGGTACTTCTATTTGTAGTAGTTGTAATTCTTTTTCACAGTTTTTTGCTACTTGTTGAAACATATATCGTAAAACATCCGTTTCTAATTGCATTACTTCATAAAAATCATGAATAAATCCAAGTTCTACATCTAACGATATATATTCATTTAAATGTCTTGAAGAGTTATGATGTTCAGCCCGGTACACAGGAGCAATTTCAAAAACACGTTCGAGTCCTCCGGCTACCATCATTTGTTTATAAAACTGTGGTGATTGAGCTAAATACGCTTCTTTTTGGAAATATGGAAGTTTAAAAACATTCGCGCCTCCTTCTGCCCCCTGCGAAACAATTTTCGGAGTAAATATACGTGTGAAATCGTTCTCTATCAGAAATTCACTAAAGCTCTGAACGAGTATAGATTTCACTTTAAATATCGCCGCGATTCGCTCATGCCTTAATGATAATACCCGCTCATTCAACAGTTGATCTAAGCCAACTTGTAGCTTCTTTTTATTTATTTCAAATGGAAGTGGTTCTGCACCATTTAATACTTTCACTTCATGTGCAAGTACTTCAACACCTAATTCTGTTTTCGGTGTCTCTACTATTTCTCCAATTATTTGGACGACACTTTCAACATCAACTCTATATCCGGCTAACTCGTTTTCTAATACACATTGAATAACTCCCGTTCGGTCCCTTAATAATAAAAAACTAACATTCCCTAGATGACGAATCTTTTTTACCCATCCTTGTAGTAATACAACCTTCCCGCCATGTTCCGTACATTCTCGTGTGAGTGAACGCTTCATTATTTGATCCATTACATTTCCCTCCAATAGTTTTATTTTTATTTACATTATTGTTGTCATCGTCATCATCCACGGTCACTCACCTCCTTTCAAAGAATACAAAAATCCGCCCCTATAAATAGGGACGGATTTTTCCGCGGTACCACCCAAATTGTCATAATGACCATCTTAGCCCTGATAACGGTAGGTACCGTTTGCTTTTACTAATTATCACGTTCAAAGCAACACTCACAGGTGTCTTTCCATCATGCGGTATCGCAATCTTCCCAGCAACCGATTGCTCTCTGTAGACCCTTGCATCATGTACTTTTCCTAATCATCACTTTTTATATTTACAGAGTATTCTATCTCTTTATTTTCTAAAACGCAAGCCCTTTTAGAAAAATATTGCGATTTCTCACTAAACAGACCCCTTCTAAAGGTATGTAATATGAACATTGAACTCTATACAATTATCATTTGACAGCTTAGAAATGTTTTATCCTTCTCAAATTCTTTCAATCGAACTTGTTTTTCCATTTTATTACATAAATTACACGTTTCCCACGCATATTATTATTACAGTTTTATCGGAGGTGTACATATGAAAAAAACAATTAGTTTCTTTCTCCTACTATTATGCTTAGTTGTAGTTAATGAAGCATATGCCTATTCACCAAAATCCTTACCAATATCTCAAAATTCTGATCAATGGCAAGTAAATATTGATGAAGTAAAAAGAACGAGTGAAAAATTGTTACAACCAAAAAAAGATGTATTTCAAACATATCATTTCTCTGTAAAAAATCTTGGGAAAAGTGAAGTGTATAATGTACAAGTTGAAGTTTTTCGGAATGAACCAAATACGAAAACAAAATATGAACTCTTTTCCCTAAAAGAAAGTCGTCTAGCAGGCGGAAAAACTGGATTTGAACACGCTAATTTTCCTGTTTCTACAAAAGCGGATAAGGTTGACGTGATCATTACGTGGCAAGAACATCCTTTCCGCTCCATGAGAAACGGTCAAAAAGTTGAATCTAGAAAATTTAAAGAGCATTTTGTTTTTAAAGAAGCAGTAAAGTGAACTTATCGGTATATGTACATTATTACCGCTACCAATAAATTTTCCAGTACCAGTTCTTAAGCAAATCAAAAAGTCGTGGCGTTTAAACGCCACGACTTTTTATATTAATTCGTACTAATCCCTCTCGCTGCCCAAATGCGATCAATTTCAGTCGCGTGTTGTCCGCCGTATAAAAGAGCATCCGCTTGCTTAATTGCTTTCGCTCCATCACGGAATTTCGCATTTGGCGTTAATGACCAATGTGATTGTAAAATAATTTTTGTTGCTACATCACGTCCAAAAGATTGCGCCATTTCGTATTGACCTTGAGCCCAAATTTCCCCATCATTATGCACTTCATTCGTTATATCTTTCGGGTATACTTTATTCGTATCTAATCGGCGTAAGCACGTCGGATCTGAACTAGAATAAGCAGTCGCATCCCATTCTCCAATACATGCTTTCCCGTATCCTGTTGTCGATACTGCATCTTCATAAGTAGCACCTAAGAAGTCTCCAAATCCTTCTCCCATCGCTCCACCTTCTGGTGAACTTCCGAAGCCTGGCACTTGATTATCTTGAATAGAATGACCATATTCATGCGCAATAATGCCAGCATCTTCTGCATCATCTACTCCGCCAGTACCGAAAGTTAAAGCTTTCGTTGATGGAGAATAGAATGAATTATCGTCAGTTGTACCATTTACATTCACTTTAATCGAACGTTTATTAATATTTTGAAAGCCTAATCCTTGAATGTAACGTTGTAATGTATCAATATGATAATATGACATAACATCTTCAAAACTATCATTTGCACGTGTATAGTTAAATTGTAAGTTTGTAGATTTCGTCTTCGCTTTTGAAGAAATCGTAACATACTCACCAATTAAAAATCCTGTACCATCTAAACCTTTTAACGTAACAGTTTTCAATTGATTCGTTAATGCTGTTGAATCTGCATCATTATTATCTTTTAACCCTGCTAAATTTCCACTAGATACGACAGGGTTAGGTAAAAATACTTTTCCTGTTCCTTCTGCTTTTCGGTTTATATCAACTTTTTTAATTAACTTTCCATTTTCCGCATCAATGAATGTTTCCCATGCACCGAATGGATTATTAGAATGGACTACCACTTTATATACAGGAATAGCGACTCCCTCTTCAACAATATATCCGAATTCTTTTTCTGTAGGAGCCCATAAGTTTTGCTCACTTTCTCCTCCAACATACGCCATCGATTTTTGTTCTGCATCTTTTTCACTAATTTTTTTCGTAACTTCCTTCACACCTGTAACAGGCTGATAATCAGAAACCGCAAGTAAGCCTTTTCCCTCTCCGTTAAGAGTAACTGTAATTTGTTTTGAAAATACAGGCGCACCATTGACCACTTGTTGGAACCTAACATATGAAGCTACTGATGTTTCTGTTGTAGAAATATATTGCAAGTCTGAAAGGTCTGCCTTCAATCCATATTCCGTAGCATGTCCTTTTAAATATTCAATTGCTTTTTTCTGTGGTGAATAAGCTTCTAGCTTTACTTGCTGTTGTTTTTCCAATGCCGAAACCGTAGAAATCGTCCCCATTACTAATGGCACAGTCATTGCCATTGCCACCATTTTTTTGTTTAACATAAAACCACTCCCCCTAATAAATTGAATCCTTTACCCCATTCCTATAAAGCTATTACTGTCCACAAGTAACGAGATAAATTGAATCTACGAGTAATTCTATACAAACAATTCTATTACCTTTACATTTTGGGTAAGTGAAATTTTCTCAATATTTATGTGTAAAACGAGAAAAATACTGTAGAAATATATTTCTTTTGTAAATTTCTTTACATTATGCTTTTTAAAGTAATGTGTAAAAAAATAAGTTATTTTTTACCTAACGATAGGTTGAAAATAATATTAATGAATGATACGATTTATGTAACTTTTTTATTAGGAGGACTTATCATGAGCAAAAGTGAAGAAACACTCTCTTCCATAGTCGAAGCAAGTTATCGACTATTTGCCGGACACGGCATTGCCAAAACGACCTATACAATGATTGCTGAAGAAGTTGGTATTGCCAAGCCATCTATTTATTATTACTTTAAATCTAAAGATGCATTAATTGAAAGTATTTTTAATGAATTATGTGCAGCGATGCAGTTCTCCTCATTCTTTCATACAGAAGAGTTTACGAAAGAGAATTTCATTGAGAAATGTGTTGAAATTGGCTTTAAAATGATAAACGAACAACAGAAAGATCCTTATTTTAATCGTGTATTACAAGAATATGTATTACTATCTTCAAGAAACGATATGTACAAAGATCGATTACTAACTGTACAAACAGAATATTTAAACGGATTTGAATCACTCCTAACAAAAGCAAATGAACTTCAACTCATTCAAAATAAAAATCTAGTTTCAAAAGCTCATATGTTGGCATTAGTACTTGATAATATCGGAAACTTCATGATGTTTGATGTAAATATGAATTATAAACAAATATGGATTGAAGCTGTCCACAGCATATTCGAAAGAAGTGATTCGTATGAAAACTAAAAAACGAATTTTCGGCTTAGATTTTGCTAGAGCGTGGGCAATGTTTGGAATGTTACTAGTTAATTTCATGGTGATAACAGGGGCGGAAGGAAATGGGCCTCCTCTGTTAAAAACCTTTATGACGCTTTTTGAAGGTAGAGCTTCTGCCTTGTTTGTTATACTTGCTGGGATTGGCATAACTTTAATGACTAAATCATCTGTTGCTAGCCAAGAGAAAATAAAAATCAATACCAGCCGAATATTGATTTGGAAACGATCACTATTCTTATTTATTTTAGGATTATTATTGTATGTAATGGAATGGACGGGTGATATTTTACACTACTACGGCGTTTACCTTTTCATCGCTGCATTACTAATTACTGTACGAAGAACTATACTAATATGGCTTTCTATCATTATTTTAATTGCTGCACAATATCTCCAACTTACTTTCAACGCCTTCGAAGGATGGGGAGGCACAATCCCATTTATAAACTATATAGACTTTTGGACCTTAACAGGTTTTCTTCGCAACTTATTTTTTAATGGCTATCACCCTATTTTCCCATGGTTTTCTTTCTTCTTAATCGGTATGATAATTGGCAGGTTAGATCTTCATAATAGGAAAATTAGACATTGGTTGTTCTTACTGGGTTTAACAGTAACCGTAATTATAGAGCTATTATCAAAAGGGTTAACACACCTTTTTATCCCATACATTGGTGAAGCAGCCTCTACATTTTTGTTTAACACAGGACCCATTTTACCCAATATATTATACGTCGCATCCGCTACAGGATCTGCTATTGCTATATTAATAATTTGCCTCTACATTGCTGAAAAATATGAAAATAATTGGTTTGTTACTTCCATTATACAAACAGGACAATTAACATTAACGCATTATGTAAGTCATGTATTTATCGGTATTGGCGCATTGATTGTATTAAATCGTATGGAACATCAAACACTACTTTTCGTTTTATTATTTGCTACTGCATTTTTCATTTTCAGTATTTTATTTAGCGTATTATGGCGAAGGAACTTTTCTAGAGGACCTATCGAATGGATTATGCGGAAAATAACTGATTAATTTATCTTCATACAAAAAAGGAAGTTGGAATGATTCCAACTTCCTTTTTTCTTTAATTAGCCGCGTTTAATTTAATTCGGATCTTTGTCTCACCTAAAGAAAGTTCATCGTCCTCATTCGTTAAGTGACCAAATGTAAATTGCTTGACGAGTAAGTTTTCTTCCAATAAATCTTTATGATTCGTTAACGTTTGCTGTAGTTCTTCTTCTGTATCAAGAATTACATCCACTCGTAAATTAACTGGTAAATTCAACTGCTTACGATATTCTTGAACTGCACGAATAAATTCACGTGCTACTCCTTCTTGTAACAATTCTTCCGTTACATTCGTATCTAACATTACCGTATATTGACCGTTAGTCGTATTTGAAAATCCTGATTTCGCAACTTTCTCTACTAATACATCTTCAGCTGTTACAACTACTTCTTCTCCTGGTGCTACTTCGTAAACTGCTCTTTCTGTAGATACAAAGTGTTGTACTTCTTCTTTTGATAATTGTTTTAGCCAGCCATTTACTGCATTCACACTTTTACCAAACTTCGGCCCAGCCGTTTTAAAATTCAGCTTTAATTGATAGGACGTGTATTTCGTTTCATCGAGTTCAACATGGAACGCTTTTACATTTAGCTCATCCATGATGATATCACGATAAGATTCCCAATCCATATCATTTTCATTATGCGCTAGTAATACAAGTTCTGCTAACGGCTGTTTTACTTTTAATGAATGTTGATTACGATTACTTCTTCCAAGTTCAACAACTTGTAAAACAGCATCCATTTCTGCTTCTAACTCAGGCTGGATAAGTGATTCGTTTACAACCGGATAATCTGCTAAATGAACGCTTCTTCCTTCTAAATTCAGATGAATATCCTCAGCGACAAACGGTGTAAATGGTGCGATTAATTTACTAATTGTTACAAGCACTTCATGAAGCGTTTCATACGCAGCTGCTTTTTCAGGATTCATACCAGATTCCCAGAAACGATTACGTGATCGTCTTACGTACCAGTTACTGACTTCATCTACAAGCGCCGCGATTTCACGAGCTGCATTCGTAAATTGATAATCATCAAGTGCTGTTCTCACTTTTTTCGTTGTGCTATGCAATCTTGATAATACCCATTCATCCAATTTCGTTCGCTTTACATCATAGGTTTCATTCGGATTATACTCATCTAAATTTGCATATAAAACGTAGAAGCTATATACATTGACTAACGTATCTACAAATTTAGATTTTGCTTCCAGTACTGTTCTTTCAGAAAAACGCTTCGCATTCCACGGAGCACTGTCAACAAGTAGAGCCCATCTTAAAGCATCTGCACCAAACTGATTTACTAAATCAACTGGATCTAGTGCATTTCCTTTACTTTTAGACATTTTCTGTCCTTCCTCGTCTAGAACATGCCCTAGTGATAACACCCGTTTATATGGTACTTTTCCTGTATATAGTGCGGATACTGCTAATAAACTATAAAACCAGCCGCGTGTTTGATCAATTCCCTCTGCAATTACATCTGCTGGAAACTGTTCTTCAAATAACTCTTTATTTTCAAATGGATAATGATATTGTGCAAACGGCATGGAACCACTATCAAACCAAACATCGATTACTTCTGGTGTACGATTCATTGTACTTCCGCATTTTTCGCAGCAAACTTGCACTTCATCTACATACGGCTTATGCAATTCTAAATCTTCAGGTGTTTCTTTCGTACTATGCTTTCTTAATTCGGCGATGCTTTTCGGTGAGAATTGATGATCGCAGCTTTCACATTCCCATACGTTTAACGGTGTTCCCCAATATCTATTCCGGCTAATATTCCAGTCCACCATGTTTTCTAAAAACTTACCAAACCGTCCATGCTTCATATGGTCTGGATACCACTTAACAGAATCATTATTTCGTAAAAATGTTTCTTTAATCTCAGTTGTTCGGATTAACCAGCTTTCTCCTGCATAATAAAGTAATGGTGAATCACAGCGCCAGCAATGCGGATAGCTATGTTCATATTTTTCTTTATGATATAGCAAACCTTCTTTAGCTAAATAACGAACGATATCAACGTCACATTCTTTTACAAACTTACCTTTAAGAAATGGTACTGCATCCGTATACTCACCTTTCTCATCTACAACATGTAAGAACGACAATCCTTCACTTTGAACGACTTTATAATCGTCCTCCCCATATGCTGGAGCGATATGAACGAGTCCTGTACCACTATCTACAGTTACAAAATCTGCTGCAATTACGTGGTACCCATTTGTAACTTCCTTCATCGGAAACGGTGCTGTATAAGATGTGTTTACTAATTCTTCGCCTTTATGAACGGATAATACTTCATAGTTTTCTTTTAGTACTTCTTGTACACGCTCTTTCGCAACAATGTATACATACCCTTCTTGTTTCGCTTTAACGTATTCCATATTTGGATGTACGGCAAGTGCAACATTCGCTGGAAGTGTCCACGGCGTTGTCGTCCATCCAAGGAAATATTCATTTTCACTATCTTTTACTTTAAACTTAACCGTTGCACTTAAATCTTTCACTGTTTTATATCCTTGTGCAACTTCATGTGAACTAAGCGATGTTTGACAGCTTGGACAGTACGGTGAAACTCTATGCCCTTTATATAACAAGCCTTTTTCATGAATCGTCCCTAAAATATTCCATACACTTTCGATATATGGATTCTCTAGAGTAACGTATGGATCATCCATATCTACCCAATATCCAATGCTCTCCGTAAATTCACGCCACTGCTTCTCATATGTGAATACACTCTCTTTACACTTTTGAATAAATGGCTCAATGCCGTACTCTTCAATCTCATGCTTACCTGAAATACCAAGTTGTTTTTCAACGCCTAATTCTACAGGTAATCCATGTGTATCCCAGCCAGCTTTTCTTAACACTTTATATCCAGCCATCGTTTTATATCTTGCTACTAAATCTTTAATTGCCCGACCAAGTGCATGGCCGACGTGTGGTAAACCGTTCGCCGTTGGTGGTCCTTCATAAAACACAAACGATTGTGCGCCTTCTCTATTCTGAATTGATTGTTCAAAAATGCCCTGTTCGTTCCACTGCTTACGAATACGTGTTTCTCTCCCTACAGCTGACTCTTTTACATCTACTTTCTTCATGTACAATCACTCCTTTGAATGTTTTAAAAGCACACAAAAAACCCGCCCCTATGAAGTAGGGACGGGTTTACCCGCGTTACCACCCTAATTCTATTAGCTTTTCACTAATAGCACTTAGCAACGTACTAATATACGCGTTCTTTGTAACGGTAGACATCCGTCCGAGCTTACTTTATTCAGCCACGGCTCCTCGGAGATGATTTTCAAATAACGTCTGCACACCGGCTTTCAGCAATACACCGGCTCTCTGGAGAACAGCTCACTATTTTACTCTTTCTCGTCTTCAGATTTGTATACTTTATTAAAAGTTATTTTATGCCATTAAACAATTAATTGTCAACTAATTCGAAATATATTTTTATTTATACCCTTTTTCTCTATTCTTATACAATCACTTTTCAAATTCTCGCAATCCTGCTAAATCTTCATCTTCCTCTGCAAGTTCAGCGAAAAATCCTGTTTCATCTTCACGAAGCACAATTTCAAGTTCATCTCTTGCCTCTTCATTTCTGTTTAATGATGTTAAATAACAAGCATGATCGTATCTTGCTAGCAAGTCAGTAGCATCAATTGCTAATATTTCACTTGTTATTTTTTCTGCCTTTGTCGTTTGCCCAGCTCTATGATACGAAGATGCTAAAGCAAGAAGAATTGCTGTTTCATTTGGATGATGTACAGAAGCGTCTTCTAATAACTGAATCGAGTCCTCAATTCTCTCTTGACTTTGATATATTTCTGCTAAAGCAAGGAATCCTCTACTTACAAATGGCGTTTTCTCAATTAATTGCAAGTGAATTTTTTCGGCTTTTCTTTCTTCGCCTAGCTTACATAATACATTCGCTTGTAGAAGAAGTGTATCATAATCATCCGGTAGCTCGCGAACCATTTGTTTCGTTAATTCAAAAGCATCTCGTAACATATCTTCTTCTTCACACTCAATGAAAAGATTTACAAGTTGCTTCGCTACATCATAATCCCACTTATTTTCTAACGATGTTTGTAAAACCTCTATAGCTTCTTTATTCATCGCCGCATTCTCATAAAATATTGCGAAACGCTGCGCTGCCATACTATTTTTCGGATTTAACTTTAAGGAGATTTCAAATAAATCGATAACAACTGTAATCATTGAAATTTCCTTCGCACGATTTTTCATGCGATAAAATGCTCTTGTAAATATAGATTTTTTCGGTTGCTCATTTTGCTGTCTTTCTACTAATCTTTCGGCAACCGCAGTAGCTGCATACATAAACGCTGTACTTCTTTCTGCTTTTTTCACCTTTAGCGTATGAAGTACGTCTCGTATCTGGGATAATTTTTTATGTTGTTCCATTGCTTTTACGTACACACCAAAAATACGTTCACTTTCCAAATCTTTATGCATTACTTTCAGCGCAACTTCGATTGCTTCTGCACTCTGCTTTTTAACTAGCAATTTCGCATAATGATATAGTACTTCCACATGCGCTTCATCTATTTTCATTGCGCATTCGATATATTCTTTTTCTTTATCTATGTCATTCATCGCGCCAAACACGTATGCAATCGCATCTAAACGCCATGTTTCAGGAACTTCTTCCTCCAATTTTTCTAGTTCAACTAGCAATTCTTCCTGAAGATTCATTTCTACTGAAAGCTGCGCTAAATATTCCATATTTATATGCATTGGTTCTTCTTTCATTGCCTGGACCATATGCTTTTGTTCTTTGGAACGATTCTCTTCTTTTTCGTATATTTCAGCAAGCTGCAAATGTACACCTAAGAAGTTCTTATCCATTTCTAAACATGTTTCATACGCATGCTTTGCTTCTTGAAATTGCCCTAACGCCATGAATGTTTCACCGATACGGAAATACGGCAATGAATCTTGTTTTTTCTTAAGTGCATCATTATACCGTTTTATCGCCTGATCATACTGTCCAATAGATTCATATAAAACACCTGCGTAACAACCGTATTCAATTACATCCTCTTTTTCTTTTTCTAACGTTCTTAAAAATGCTATGCCTCGTTGCACAAAAGCTGTGTCTTTTATTCGATTTACATACTCATCCAACACGCTCGCTATATTAGCGTATACGCTTCGTATACCGTTCTCTAATTTAGAAAGTGCAAGTTTTAACTCTTTTTCATCCTCACCTAATGCCATTTCAGCATCCCATAACACCATACCAGCATTCATAAGGAAATCTTGATTGTCTTCAAATTGCTTATTAATACTGACAATATAGTTTTTTGCATCCTTATATTGTTCCTTTGCCATATAAACTTGAATTAAACCGAAATGAGAATATACATCTTCATTATTTTCTTCTAAAGAACGCTTATATATAGTTTCCGCTTCTTCAAGTTCATCATTTTGAAAATGAAAATCTCCTAAACGAACATATAAAGACGCCTGATCTTCACAATTTTGAATTCCTTGTAATAAAATTCCCTTCGTATTTTTCTCATCATCCAAATCCGATTCATAGATTTCCGAAAGCTTCGTATATAAATAGGCTGCTGTTTTATCTAATTGAATCGCCACTTTAAGTCCTTTTACCGCCAAATACACTTTCCCTAAATACTGAGCACATCTTGCACGTTCATACCATATGTGCGCTTCATATTTATATTCTTTTAATAAATCATTAAAGAATCCATATGCTTCTTCATATCGTTCTAAATCTATTAAAATTAAACCGTGATTTACAAGTGTAAACCTTTCTGGACTACGTTCTATAGCTGTTAGAGAATACTCTAGCCCCTTTTCGGATTGATCCATATACATGTATGATAATGCTAAGAAACTCCACGCAACTGGTTGATCTGCATCCAATTGTAATGATGAACGAAAACTAGCAATCGATTCTGCATAATTATCTTGCTCAAAAGAATAACGTCCATTTATAAAATGATACAACGCTTGATTGCTTTTCTTCTCCACACTTTGAAGCATCTGTCCTGCTTTTTCCATATCCTGCAGACGAATAAAACACTGTGCACTATGCAATTTCACAAAGTCAGAGCTCGGAAACTTTTTCATTAATTTTTCTATACAAAACTGAATAAAATCTTTATCTACTTCAGCATCTAAATGTTTAATCGTATATAACCAAGTGTTTGGATTTTCACTTGTTTCTTTTAAAAATAGTACTAACTTTTCAATTCCCTCTTTATCTTGCTCACCTAAATGATCTGTAAGAGAAAAGATTGTTTTATAATAAGTGTGTTCTTCCTCATTTAAAAATGAAAGTTGTTCCATTCTATCTTTTGGTATAAACGTAATAGCTAAACAATCTGTATAACGATATTTTTCTTGCAACTTATCATATTCCACAAGAATCGGTTCCAAGAAATTCGGATCTTGAATATAAAAAGCTTGCAGTACATCGTCATAACCAGAAAGCACTTGTACATGGGAAGCGTGCTCAATATCTATACTTAATAAAACGGGAATACCTTGATTGAGTAATCTCTTATAATTTTCCTCATTCCCTTGAAAATAACGATATTCGTAACCTTGCTCTTCAATATATGTAACTGTATCTGAAAACTTAGAACCTGTTACATCAAAAATATGTTGTGCAATTTCATCTTGCGTACGTTTTTCTCCCCATACCCCTAACATCATTTCCAAACTTGTCGGAACGCAATAGTTATCCTTTTGTACAACCGGAACTATCGGTAAACGAACCTTTTTTCCATCAGGATTTTTTTCTATATGATGATATAGAGAATTTTTCAAACTCTTTTCACTTTTCAATAGTGCTTGCAAATCGTGAATATTATTCATTTTATAAAATGCTTCTGCACGTAAATGTATAAAATAAGTTGTATATGCATGATGCGGAAGCATATGATTAATTTTATCTATTACCGCTAACATTTCTTCATAGCGCTCTAAATCTAATAAATATTTTACTTTTTCAAAATAGAAATATGGTACTTGAGGAAACTTTGCAATCGCATCATTAATGAGTTGTAACGCTCGCTGCTGTTCACCTTTATATGCATATAATTGCGCCAATAAGTACGTAGCTAACTCTTCACAATCTTTATGCTGCTGACCGAATAAAAGTTGTTCCTCTGCCTTCTCCCACTCACCAGTCTGTATATATAAGTAACCCCATTTATCAAAAACTGCACGCGTACTATGCTTTTCCGCCTTTTGCATATAGGCATAGGCCTCTTCATTTCGCTTCATATCTAGCAAACATCTAACTAACGTAAAGTATGCTTTCGTTAAAACATCCGCATCAGTTTCCTCTTCATTTACCTTTTCCAAAGAATCTTTTAACAATTGTTCAGCATCAAGGATTTTACGCTCATCAATTAACTCATCACAATATAAAGAGAGCGTTCTCATATTTGGGAATTTTTTATAAGTATAACGAATTAAAAAGGAGCTATATTGATGCATCAAACCTTCATCAGCAAGACGAATTAATGTATCAAACTCCTTAGGTGACGAGACGTTAGAAAGCCAGTTCTTCACGTATGATAACTTATTCGTTTCTTTTATATGCGCAATTTCATTATTTATCTCATGTAATCCATCTAGGAATCTCTTTTCTTTCAAACAAATCTCTAATTGCTTAAAATCTAGCATGCATTCACCTCAAATTATTATTTATACTGCTATTTGCAAGCAGTATTCTAACCTACTTGCTTAGATTTTACACATCATATAGTATGCATTCAACTAAAACCTCATATAATGAACGATATTATTTAATATTATTCAAGTTTATAACTAAATATCTTAAAAACGATACTTTTTCTCGTTATTTTGTTTAATTTGATGAAATAACATATATTATTCGAAGATGGGTTTTATCTTCTTTTTTGAGGCTTCATTCAGTGGATGAAATTATATTAACGATTTCCTGAATATATCTATCGTAACTTACAATAAATTAACGATTTGATAAGATATATCGATTTACCGACAAGCCTTGATAATAATGGTAACCTATCCATATTAGAACTGTAGCAATTCTCCTTCTCCCTTACTGTTCTAATATGATATTTGCTTCTTTATTTCACCAAATGTAATTTTCATATTCGGAGCATATACTAAAGATGCATGTATATGAAACACTTCAAAAAATCGTAGTTCTGCTTCATATTGAGCGAGTGCTTCAGCAAATGTTAAGCCCCGACTCATTAAACGGTCTATAAATTGTTGTTTTTCACCTGGATTACTAGCAATCCCCTCTTCTTTTAGAGAATTATATAATCCTTGCTTATCATTTTGATTTAAATTAGGATCTAAAAAATTCACTTTATCACTTACTCTACATTCAATATTTTTAACACCTAATTCACTTAAATACATTGGTATTTTCATGCCAATATTGCCATCTTTACCACTTCTATGTGCATCTTCTTCAAATAACTTCTGCAAAACACCAAGCTGGATAATTTCCGATTGAATTAATCCGTCTAGCGTGTATGAGGACATATTAGAAATCCAATGTGGTTCAAAACAAATAACATGTCCGCCCTCCTTAATCGAATTTATCATTTTTTGCAACATTGCTTTGGGCGAATTCATATGTAATAAAAAAGCATGGCTGACAGCTATATCGTATTTATTTTTCAATTCAATTTCTGTCGCATCCCCCTCAATAAATTCTGTTTCATATGGGAGTGCACGAAACAACTCTCTCGCTTCAGCTATTAATGTTTCTCCCCTATCAATCCCTGTATACTTTGATCCGATTGGAAGTAAAGGCAACAAAATTAAACCTAAATAACCATATCCACAACCATAATCAACAATATGTATAGGATCAGTAATTTTCCAAACTGAATTGACTAAAAAACTTAAATAATCATCGTTATAATATAAATCTCTCGTATTTCTTAAATATGCTAGCTTACTATTCCAATCATACTCTTCCAGGTCCAACACCTCCTTTTATATACAAAACTAAAGTTCTCCATTTAATAGTCACATTCCTACACTTCTAATAAAAAAGCTAGTATACCTTAAACGATACACTAACTTTCTCACTCATATAATTTAACAATTACAATCAGTATAATCAGTACAAGCTAATGTACTGCAATCACAGTTTCTATGTTCGTCATTTCTTTTTAGGTGAAAATAGAGTAACACAATAAATATTGTACAAATAACAAAAGCAATTATTGCTTCTATATTTCTTTCATGAATGAGAAAACTAATCCCGCTTCCTCCTGAAATAAGAATTAGAACTGAGTAAATCCAAAACATGTAAAGTTCTCCTTCCGTTAATATATGCTTTTAGATGTTATCCATATAATGCTAGAGGCAATAAATAGCCCCATACCATTACCGCTTAATAAACCGGTCGTTACTCTTAGTAAATTTGTGCTGCTTCTCCATTTCCATTTTTGGGTGAATCCATCAATAAGTAACGGAATTTGAGCGGAAAATGATAGTATTATTGCAAGCAGAAACGAAGGTGTCATATAAAAATAAATTGGAAACATTAAAATACCGATAAGCATGCCTGTACAACGCGCACATAAAGGTATGTATTTTTGTAGTTTAAGGAAACTTCTTTCCGATCTTCTATGACAAGGAATTTGTAAAATAAAAGTTCGAATCAATATGAATCACCCTCTCTAAAAATATTTTAATTGATTTTGCAAAAAAATTATATATCCAATAAAAAAACAAACCAGGTTCATACTAGACCCGGTTTGTCAGTTTATTACTAAGTTCATAATAATTCTTTTCATATTTACATCTCCTCAGGTGCCTCCACCCCAAGTAAACGTAATCCCTCTTTTAATACAACCGTCACAGTGTAAGCTAATGCGAGTCTACTCTCTTTCTCTTCGTTCTCTTCTAATATACGAACATTTCCATAATATTTATTGAACGCTTGTGCTACATCTAATACGTATTTTGAAATAATAGATGGCTCATTTTTGTTGAAGGCTGCTTCAATTACTTGCGGGAATTTGTTGAGTAATTTTACTACACTCCAGCTGTAATCGTCTTTTAATGCAAACGTACAAGTTTCAAATTCCACACTTTCTTTTCTTAAAATTGAACAGGCACGCGCATGTGTGTACTGTACATACGGTCCTGTTTCTCCTTCAAATTTCAACATATTTTCTAATGAAAATTCGATATTATGCATACGCTCATTTTTTAAATCGTGGAAGATAACTGCTCCAACACCGACTTGTTTTGCCACTTCTTCTTTTTGTTTTAAATTCGGATTTTTCTCTTCAATATTTTGTTCCGCAAGCGCAACAGCTTCTTCTAACACTTCTTCCAATAAAATAATTCTGCCCTTACGTGTCGACATTTTCTTACCATCTTTTAATATGAACCCGAACGGTACATGTTCCATCCCGTCAACCCAGTTGTAGCCGAGCTTTTTTAATACAGTGAAAAATTGATTAAAATGTAAACTTTGTTCTGGGCCTACAACATATAACGCTTTATCAAATTCGTATGTGTTTTGACGATACAATGCCGCTGTTAAATCACGCGTTGCGTAAATAGTTGCACCATCTGATTTTCTAATTAAGCATGGCGGCATACCTTCTTTTTCTAAATTAACGACTAATGCGCCTTCTGATTCTTCCAGTAAATCGTGCTCTTCTAAAATCCCAATAAAGTCTTCCATTTTATCGTTATAGAAAGCTTCTCCTTGAAAGTTTGTAAATTCCACACCGAGAAGTTCATAAATACGAGAAAATTCTTTTAAAGACTCATGACGGAACCAATTCCAAAGTTCGACTGCTTCTTCATTTCCTTCTTCTAGTTTTTTAAACCATGATCGTCCTTCTTCTTCTAGTTCTTTGTTCTCTTTTGCTTCTTCATGAAACTGAACATATAACTTAAATAACTCACGAATTGGATCCTCTTTAACAAATTCTTCATTTCCCCATTTTTTATATGCGGTAATTAACTTTCCAAACTGCGTGCCCCAATCGCCAATATAATTGATTCCGACAACTTCATACCCACATTTTTCGGCGATATGTTTCAGCGAATTACCAATCATTGTAGAACGTAAATGCCCCATTGAAAAAGGTTTCGCGATATTAGGAGAGGAATAATCGATAACTACCGTTTTTTCACATCCAAAGTGATTTTGACCGTACTCTTCTTTCTCCGCTAAAATTATTTTTAATACTTCATCACTTACTGTTTCACGATTAAAAAATACATTTACATAAGGACCAACAGCCTCTACTTTCGTAAAGAACGGATCATTTAATTTCTCCGCCAATTCCTTCGCTATAATAGCTGGTGATTTTTTATATTGCTTCGCTAGTGAAAAGCATGGGAACGCTGCATCTCCGAATTCATCTTGTTTTGGTGTTTCGATTAAATCTAAAATTTGATTTTGTGTTAATTCATTCGTAAAAATATTCGATAAACTTTTCGCAAACTGCGTTTTATAATTCATACTATAACCTCCTTATTTTTTAAAACACAAAAAACTCCTCTCTAAAAAAGAGACGAGTTTTAACCCGTGGTACCACCCTTGTTGTTCATTTCGAACCACTTTCCCGTTTATAACGAGGACAGGGGGCCTCGGCTTACTCTACTATTCGTTCAAGAAGCGTCTCCGAAGTGCGCTTCATCTTTTTCTTCTGCACTAGGCTCACACCATCCCTAGCTCGCTTTCCTTCTGAAAAAGACTACTCTCTTCATCACAGACAGTACATTTAATTAATTATTGCTTATTATACATCTTTTCAAACAATTAGCAAGGGTCACTTACACCAAAGTGAAACTTAGCACTTTTTCTTTTGTATACGTGAAAATTATGTTTTTCAAATCTAGAACTACGGAAATGATCTTTCAGAACGACACGCTTTCTCGCCACACGCTTCGCTTCCGCAATTGTTTCGTCAGTAATATCATGATACAAAGCGAAGTGTTTTAATCCTTTAATTCCATCTGATTCTATGACAGTTTCTTCAAACATCGGATCAAGGTAAACGACATCATAACTATTATCTTCACATTGTGTTAAAAATGCGTAATGCTCCGTTTGCTTCACATCGATTTGTTGCATTGCTTCATCAATTTCAGAAACGAATGAAGACCATGTTTGCAAGCCTTTTTTCATGATATAAGCCATATATTCGTTTCCTTCAAGCCCTGTTACTTTTCCGTTCTCACCAACGATATAACTAGCTACAATACTATCTGATGCCATACCGAGCGTACAATCTAATACTGTCATTCCGCTCTCTAATTTAGCAGCTTGTACAAACGGATCGTGCTCTCCGCGCATTAGCCTTTTCACACGAAACATCGCTGAGTTTGGATGAAAGAAAAACGACTCTTCCGTACCTTTTGGATAAATGGCTAATCGATTTTTCCCTACGACAAGTACATCTTGTTCATACTGCTCATGCAGTTTATGTACTGGTATGTCATTACGTTTAATGAAAGAAAGATTTAATTCTGCTGCTACCTTGTTTGCATAATCTTTCATTTCTTTATTTGTTCTTCCTGCTGTTGTTACTATCATTTTTTCACCTCTATATAAAGAAAAGAGGGAGATTCACTCTCCCCCTACTTTAGCAATTCTTTTCGAAAGCTTGTTCTAAGTTTGTAATAATTTCGTCCATTGTTGCGCCTTCAATTTCATGACGGTGAATGAAATGAACAACTTCTTTTCCTTTTAGTAATGCCATAGATGGTGAAGATGGAGGAATTTCTCCGAAGTATTCACGCATTTTTACAGTAGCATCTTTATCTTGACCTGCAAATACAGTTACAAGATGATCAGGTTGTTTTTCAGCACGTACAACCGCTTGACCTGCTGATGGACGTGCTAAACCAGCTGCACAACCACAAACAGAGTTTACAACTACTAAAGTTGTACCTGATGCATTCTCCATAAATTCTGTTACAGCTTCTTCTGTAGTTAACTCTTCAAATCCAGAACGCACTAACTCTTGGCGCATTGGAATTACCATTTGACGCATGTATTCTTCATATGCATTTGACATCTTGTATCTCTCCTTCAACTTTCATTCCAAATTTATCATATCACGCTCTATTAATAGGTGCAAAAGAAAGATAACGATGATTTCATTTTTTTGTAGGGATTTCACAAACCCCTTCACGACAGTGTCCAACTGGGACAAGTTTTCTATTGTTGGCAATATAATCGTATACTTTACTTCCAAATCCAAGTACGATAGATAGTTTTATAAAAGGTACTGCAAACCAATAAGATGGAACGGCCTTTGCTAATACGTTAATGCTATGAATTCCGTCATACCACTTATTATTTTTTAAAATATACAATCTTTGTTCCATCTTACTTTGTAATTCTTGAGAAAGTTCATACTTCTCAACTACATCTTCATCTCGAAATGAAACAAATTTCATCTTACCCTTTTTATCTAATCTTTTCGTACGTTCTGCAACCGCCGTACACATCGGGCACCAACTATCATAGAAAACAATCATAAACTATTCCCCTTTACGAGACTCCGTCATTTGCTTCCATACTGATCCTTTTGCTTCTTCGCCGCCTTCAATACGTTCTAAAGCTAAACGTGCTTGCATCGCCACTTCAAACTCCGGATCATCTTCTGCTGCTTTTAGTGCCGGAATTGCACTTTCATCACCAAGTTCAAATAAGAACATTGCTGCACGCCAGCGTACTAATTTACTTGAATCTTTCAAAGATTTAATCATAACGAACATCGCTGCTGGATCACCTACGTCTGATAAGCAATCTCCTGCTGTACGACGAACGCTTACTGAACGATCTAATAACGCTTTATATAATAACGGCAATACTCCTTCACCTTTTACCATACCTAAATAAGCTGTTGCTAAACGGCGGATAGATACTTTCTCATCATCTAATGCCATTTTCAATACCATCATATCTTCTTCCGTTGGATCCATTTGTTCTAAAGCTGCAAAACGGTTTTTCCAGTCAGAATCTTTCATCATCTCTTCTGTTACTTTATATGGCTCACGCTTTTGAATCGTTACTTCAACAGCACCTGCTTGATCTAATAATTCTTTAACCGTTTCATTTACACGTTCTTCTGAATAAGCAGCAATAATTTCTTCTACTACTTCTTTCCCGATTTCTTCAAAATTACCGTAACGTGTACTTTGCTCTACCCACTTACGCTCTTTCACAACGTTAGGTGCAGACATTTGCACTTTCATAATTGATTCTTTAAAACGATCAGGTAAACCAACACGCTCTTCTGAGGTTCCATCTGTTAACTTCACTTGCATCGGAATTGTAAAGAACATTTGAACAAACACTTTCACTTCTCCAAAATGAGAAAGTTGTTGTTCTTCGCTTTCTTCCACTATTTCTTCACCGAAAACAGCACGAACTTGTTGTAATAAAACTTTCCAGTCATACTTCGCATTTCGCTCCACTGCTAAAAAGTCTGCAACATGATACACACCTTTAATGCCTTCAATCTTCAAAATTTCTTGCACTTGCACTGGTGCTTGTTCTTTATTTTCATTTGTATAATTATTACGCGCTCCTGATGGTAATACTTCATTCAAAATAACTTTCATTGTATTTGGACTTGGCGTCGGTTCAATTGCTTTAATCTTCACGTAAAAAACTCTCCTTTATTGCGTGTTCTTAGCTGTATTGTAACATGTTACCCCTTTATACTCCTACTCGGATGCTTAATTTTATTGATTTCTTCCCATCATCATACTTTCTCTTTCCACCTAATTAATCCGAAACTATCATTAAAATTCTAATATTATTGCGATGCACTCTCCCGCCTTCTCTCTAAAAATGTAATATTCTCAATCAGAACTTCAGTTCTATATACTCTCTTTCCTTGTTCATCATCGTAATTACTCGTATGAATACGTCCTGTAATCCCAACAAGTGAGCCTTTCGTACAATATTCTGTTACATTTTCAGCCGACCTTCTCCATACAACACAATTAATAAAATCTACTTGTTGCTCACCTAAACTATTTCGAAAACCTCTATTCACCGCAACACATATTCGTGCATAAGCGACACCTTGTTTTGTGTAGTATAATTCTGGCTCCTTTGTCAATCTACCGATTAATACAACTCGATTCATCATAAGTTATACCACCTCACATATTTTTCTTCATTGTAAAGAAAAATGTTGGAAGGGTAAAAAGTACAAAACGGCATGTTTGTAAATAAAAAGTATTACTTTATATCTTACAAATCAAAAAAGAAACCCTACATAGTATAAACATGTAAGGTTTCCAAAAATATTATACTTCACTGCAAGATATGTAATATCCTCCGCGGGCCATCTTTATTTCAGCGCGGTACATTACATTTTCTAAGTAGAAAGTAATCGGTTTAACTTTACTCTCAATTTTTAATTGTTCATTACATTTAGCCGCATAGCTTTCAATAGCTGAACGAATAACTTCTGCTGATGGATATGTTAAAGCGTCATCTAGTTCTATGAAAAAACTTTTAGAAAATAGTTTTTTCATAATCCCTTTTTTCTCTTTCATCATATTCCATCCCCCTTCAATTTAAGTCGCCAACATCCATATTTTCAATTTATCTTTAAAAATAAAAAAACCTGCACATTTCATGCAGGATTTTTTATTAGTCATTTTTCGTAAAGTAAGAAACGAAACGAAGAATTTCTAAGTATAACCATACTAGCGTCATCATTAGACCCATTGCACTGTACCACTCCATATATTTTGGAGCTTGGCTACGTGCACCATTTTCGATTAAATCGAAATCTAGTAATAAATTTAATGCAGCAACTACAATAATAACTGCACTAATGATCATACCAATTGTTCCACCTTGGTGAATATATGGAACAGAAACACCGAACATGTTTAATAAGAATACGATTAAATACATAACCATAATTCCCATTGTTGCTGCTATTACACCCGTACGGAATTTATCAGTTACTTTTACTACGCGCGTTGCATATAAAACTAACATCGCAAATAGAATTGAGATTGTTAGTAATACAGCGTTTAAAACAATAGTATCGCCAAATTTCATTGTATAAACCGCTGAAATACTTCCTAACACTACCCCTTCTACTGCCGCATAAATCGGTGCACCAATTGGTGATATGCGCGGGAAGAAGATAGATGCAAATGCAACGATTGCCGCAATAACTAAAGCACCAATTAATACTGGCATTTTCATCGTACCTTGCGTCATCTGTATGTATGAATAGACAGACGTTGCAAGCAGCAAGATAAGCATGATAAACGTTTTGCCTACTGTTCCGCCAATAGTCATCGCAGAAGTATTTGCTCCCTCTTTACGGAATGCCTCTTTTTTCAACATTGGATTAGATGTTCTCATTTTTTCCCTCCTAAAATAGGTTCTACCAATAGTGTAAAGTTTTTCTCTTTACTTTTCAATATATGCAGCTTGTTTTTATTTTAATCCTTCAACGATGTCGGATAGTTCACTCCATCGTTCCATCGTTTTTTCTAGCTCTTCTTCTATCTTCTGCCCTGCTTCAGATAATTCTTGGGCCTTTGTGAAGTCAGATCCAACATTCGTAAGTTCTTCTCCAATTGATTCAAGTTTCTCTTCTAGTTGTGCAATTGTATCTTCAATTGTTTCCCATTCACGCTGCTCATTGTAAGAAAGTTTACGTTTACGTTGTTGTTTCGGAGCCTCTTCTACTACTTTTTTCTCCTTTTGAACTTCTGCTTTCTCAATGAGTTCTCTCGTTTTTTCCATTTCTAAATACTCTGTATAACTACCTAGGAATTCACGCACTTCGCCTTCGCCAGTAAAGATGAACAATTCATCTACTACTTTATCTAAGAAGTAACGGTCATGCGATACAGTTAAAACGACACCTGGGAAATCTTCTAAATAATCTTCTAGCACTGTTAATGTTTGTGTGTCTAAATCATTCGTAGGCTCATCAAGTAATAGTACGTTTGGTTCTCCCATTAAAATACGCAATAAATATAACCGTCTTCTTTCGCCACCAGATAGTTTACCAAGCGTTGTTCCATGTGAATGCGGTAGGAATAAGAAACGTTCTAGCATTTGAGATGCGCCAATTACTTTTCCGTCTGTCGTATGAATAACTTCCGCAATTTCTTTAATGTATTCAATCATACGCTGGTTTAAATTCATCTCTTCATTTTCTTGCGTATAATAAGCAACTTTTACAGTTTGTCCTACTTCAATTTCACCACTATCAGGAGAGAATTTTCCTGCAAGCATATTTAATAGTGATGATTTTCCGCTTCCATTTGCTCCGATGATTCCGATACGATCACCAGGCTTCACAATATGATTAAAGTTATGTAATACTGTTTTATCACCAAATTTTTTCGTTACATCTTTTAATTCAAGTACTTTCTTTCCTAAACGACTTCCACTTAGTGCAATATCAACTGATTGCTTCGCTGCTGGTCCTTCTTGTCCCTTCAGCTCATCAAAACGCTGAATACGCGCCTTTTGTTTCGTAGAACGGGCTTTTGCACCACGGCGAATCCAAGCAAGTTCACGACGATATAAATTTTGGCGTTTTGATTCTTGTGCCGATTCTTGCTCTTCACGAAGTGCTTTCGCTTCTAAAAATGTACTGTAGTTTCCTTCGTAGCTATACAGTTTACCGTTATCTAATTCAAAAATACGGTTTGTCACACGATCTAAGAAATAACGATCATGGGTTACAAGTAATACCGCACCTGTATATCTTGCTAAATATTCTTCTAACCATTCAACTGTCTCATGGTCAAGGTGGTTCGTAGGCTCATCCAAAATTAATAAATCAGGTGTTTCAATAAAACATTGCGCCATTGCAATACGCTTTTTTTGTCCACCAGATAGGTTTCCAACAGTTGCTGTAAAATCAGTAATTCCTAATTTCGTTAATAACGATTTTGCATTCGCATTTGCTTCCCATGCACTCATCGCATCCATACGTTGCTGCACTGCAAATAATTGTTCCTGTACTTTTTCATTACTTGGATCTTTTTCGATATTTAATAACGATTGTTCATAATCACGCAGAAGACGAATTAAAGGTGTATCACCATGGAACACTTGCTCTAATACTGTTAGTTTTTCATCAAACTCTGGTTGCTGTGATAAATAACTAATTGTATATCCGCGTGAATGCGTCATATCACCTGTATCAGGAGTTTCTAATCCTGCAATAATTTTTAATAACGTTGATTTACCAGTACCGTTTACACCGATAATTCCGACACGTTGTCCTTCTGTAATACTACATGATAATCCATCAAATAACGGTTTTTCTCCGTATGATTTCGATAAGTTCTCCACAGTTAACATTTTCATATTTGTGCATTCCACTCTTTCATAAATTGTTCAATAAACTGTTCCATATAACGATGACGAACTTCAGCCTCTTGTTTTGCTGCGTTCGTGTTCATTAAATCTTTTAGTTTTAAAAGCTTTTCATAAAAATGATTTAAAGATGGATCATTATTTTTTCTATATTCATCTTTCGTCATCACTTCTCGAGGAGGGATAGTTGGATCATACATTAATCTCCCTTTCGCTCCTCCGTATGCAAACGTTCGAGCTATTCCAATTGCACCAAGAGCATCTAAACGATCCGCATCTTGAACAATTCTACCTTCAAGTGACTCAACTGTGCCACCATGACCGCCCTTATAAGACATATTGGCGATGATATGAAGAACATGCTTACTTTCATCTTCTTCAACACGTAACTCTTCTAACCAATCAGAAATTTTTTTCATTCCTGCTTCTTCACTCTCATTTAACTTCTCATCTGCTACATCGTGAAGTAATGCTGCCATTTCAATTATAAAACGATTTCCCCCTTCTTGCTCGGATAAAGAAATCGCCAATTTATGTACGCGTTCAATATGATACCAATCATGCCCACTCGCATCTTTTTCTAAAATATGCTTTACGAAAGTTATTGTTTTTTGTATTTTTTCTTGTTTTATCATTTTATCTTCACCCAGTTACTTATTGTAACACGCCCGCATTTTTTCATCACATATTTTCTTGTCCGCCCATACACTAGGTGGTAGGCATCATTATGAAGGAGGAATAAAAATGTTCTATAATAACCAACCACCTTACCCACAACAACCTCTTTATCCTCAACATCAGGAACAAAGATATGCTGAACAATATGAGGAGCAAGAGACACAACATCAAGAGCCACAATACGAACAAAATCCATACGCAACACCGCAAAATCAAGAAACTGAATATCCTCAAAACCCTTATGACACACGTCCAAATTATGAATATCCTCAAAATCCATACGTAGCACAACCTAGCCAAGAACCTCAATTTCAAGGTAATCCATACGAGACGCAACCACAATATCAACAAAATCCATACCAACAACAAATGTATCAACCAAACTATGACGCACGTGTCTCACCACCTAAACCACCAACAATTGATCCGACGCAACCACAAATTTTACCACCTGGGCCGATTTTAGATATTACACAACCACAAATTTTACCACCTGGACCTATTACAGAACCAACGCAACAACAAATCCAACAAGTTGTCGGTACACAGTTTTTACCTTTAAAGAAACCTGTACTTGATTTCGTAAAACCTTGGGTAGATTACGGCTTGAATGAAGCGAAACATACATCACACAAACATGCTTTAACAGAAGTTGCTGCGATTATGTTCTTAGTTGGTAAAGGATTCAACCCAACGATTGCTCATTATATTGTTGAATCTTGGGAGAAGAATGAGCAGTTTTAAGGTGGTTCATTTTATATTATATAAAACTAGAAAAGCGTCACAAATGCCTGTTATACAAGCATTTGTGACACTTTTTATTTGTTATATTATATTCTATTGCAAAAGGGGATTTCATATTTTTTCACGTGTTTTTATATTATTTGTGAGCAATGTTTTCCCCTACTACTCACAATACAACTATAACATGCTAATTCCAAAACAATCGGCACATATACTGCCAAAAAGCGGACACCAAACTACAGAGCAATATCACTAATACTCTTTATAGTTTGATGTCCGCTGGTTCTTCCAGTAGGACTAAATATTTAATTGGTATTATTATATCATTTTCTCATATTTTAGTAACTTTGTTATTAGAAAAGGATTATTTTATTAAGTCCTCTATGAAATACTTTCTTCTATCTCTTGGCTTTCTTCTCTTATTTGACCGATTAATGAAACTACTGAACCGACCGCTTGGACCCAACTCCCCGTAATCACTATAAGCTGCCCATCCTCCTCATCGTCTTCCGAAATTCCCTCCACTTTATCCCGACTAGCTTTCAATTCATCTATTCCACCTATTGCCTGTAATGAATTACCAGTCGCTTGTAACACATTCCCGATAATGATATACGATTCATCCATATTGGAACTATCCTCTATTTCCCCACCTATTGATGTAACACCACCTAATGCTTGTATCCAATTTCCTGCAATCACTAATTTTTTTTTTGTTTCATCTTCAAATTCTATAATGAGTCCTGTTAGAACCGTTACATTACCAATTGATTGGATTTCGTTCCCAATCAATTCAAGGGATATTTCTCCTTGTCCATCAGCTTCCAGACCATTCCCCGTTGCCTGTAATACATTCCCCCATACGCTCAAATCTTTTCTTAATTCACTGTTCAATCTTTTTAAAGGTGTACTCCCAATCGCAGCAATAATTGTCCCTAATGCAACAAACCATGCGCCAACTATCTCCTTAATCGGATCATCCATTCTCAATCTACCCCGTCATTAATTTACTACTTGCAAGATATGTATTGGAGCATCTTCATGTCAATGGCCTACTTCTCTCCCTCCTGAATAAAACTCAATATTTCGTCGGTACTATACATACATCTAGAGTTACATCCCTGTTTGGAGCAGTTAGTTTTTGCTAGCTGCTCTTTTATTTTGTTCTTATTTCTTGAAGAATTCTTTAACTGCGTTTCCCCAATAAGTACATATTCTTTATTTCTCCTCGAGTACAATAAATAACTCAGCATATAATATCTATACATCTAGATTATCACCTCTGTATCGAGCAGTTAGACTGAGCTAACTGCTCTGTTATTTGTGACAAAATGAAATTTTTATTTAGTTTTCTTTCATACATAATATTTTGATATTTGTTTATACTATAGTTGTAACTTTTTGTTACAACATATATCTGTATCCAGTGAAACTTCTAAAATTGTACAACAGACAGTTAGCTGATTGAGCTAGCTGCTTTGTTGTGCCAAATAATTTTTTATTTCTCAACAACCATTATTGGAATTAAAATCCTAATAATGGTAATATGAAAGTAACTTTCAGTCAAAATTATTAACATGTCAAGTGTTGTCCCCTTTTAAAAGGTCCTGTGTCAACCAGGGTCTTTTAAACTTGTTCCCTACTAAAATAGCTTTTTTGTTCAAATACTTCACGCCCATGAAAAAATTACATTTGGTATCACGTACTCTTTTACACTAAGAGCTTTGATCCGAAGAGCACTTATATATAGTGCTCTTTTTGGTATGGAATGTGAAATAAAGGCTTGCTCTTAAAACCTTTTATGTAATTATTGTAGGTTTTTTCCTTACACCCGTGTGTCTGTTTACTCATAAGTTGTTAAAGTATAAATATAAATTGTTAGTTAATTTATAAGGGGGTGTAAAAATGAGTAAATTTAAAAAGAATTGTCACATACCCTTTCCATGTTCCTTTCCTTTGCCTCAAATAGGGCCTACTGGGCCTACCGGCATAACCGGAGCAACTGGACCTTCTGGTGGACCTCCGGGGCCTACTGGACCTACCGGCATAACTGGAGTAACCGGACCTTCTGGTGGACCTCCGGGGCCTACTGGGCCTACCGGCATAACCGGAGCAACTGGACCTTCTGGTGGACCTCCGGGGCCTACTGGACCTACCGGCATAACTGGAGTAACCGGACCTTCTGGTGGACCTCCAGGGCCTACTGGACCTACCGGCATAACTGGAGTAACCGGACCTTCTGGTGGACCTCCGGGGCCTACTGGGCCTACCGGCATAACCGGAGCAACTGGACCTTCTGGTGGACCTCCGGGGCCTACTGGACCTCCAGGGCCTACTGGACCTACCGGATTGCCAGGAACTGGTGGACCTCCAGGGCCTACTGGACCTACCGGATTGCCAGGAACTGGTGGACCTCCGGGGCCTACTGGGCCTACCGGCATAACTGGAGTAACCGGACCTTCTAGTGGACCTCCAGGGCCTACTGGACCTACCGGATTGCCAGGAACTGGTGGACCTCCGGGGCCTACTGGGCCTACCGGCATAACCGGAGCAACCGGACCTTCTGGTGGACCTCCAGGACCTACTGGACCTACCGGCATAACTGGAGCAACTGGACCTTCTGGTGGACCTCCGGGGCCTACCGGACCTACCGGATTATCAGGAATTGTTGGAGCTACTGGGCCTACTGGACCTACCGGACTTACAGTATCTGGGTTATCTCATTATGCTTATGTTTTCAATACAGCAGCTCAAGTTGTTGCCTTAGAAGCACCTATTCTTTTTAATTCACATGGTAGAATGACATCTGGTTTTACTCATACGCTGGGAACTTCTCAATTAATGGTTCTTAATTCAGGAGATTATAAAATTTCTTTTTCTGTATCAGGAGTTGAGCCTAATCAATTCACACTTTTTTTAAATGGCGCTCCGGTTACCAGCGCAGTTTATGGATCAGGTGCAGGGACTCAACCAAACAACGGCCAAACAATTCTCGCTTTAGCTGCAGGTGATATTATTACCCTTAATAATCATACTTCCGCTGCTGCAGTTACTTTGCAGACTTTGGCAGGTGGAACACAAACGAATATAAATGCTTCGATTGTAATTGAAAAATTAAATTAATTTAATCATTTATTTCTTGAAACTCTAGCAGTTAATAACCTAGAGTGGATTTTTTTTTTAACAAGCAGTTAGCTTTTGCAGTGACCCCTGTCAAGTAGACAGTATTTAAAAAGCGCAACTAAGCAACCTGAGTTCTATATTTATATGGACTCAGGTTATTTAATTTCTTTTGAAATCTTTGATGATTATAAAAGTGCATATATTTACGCACGGCAAGTTTGACCTCATTCGCTTTACGGAAGGAGTATAAATGAAAACACTCTGCCTTAAAGTGACTGAAGAAGTTTTCCATACAAGCATTATCCCAACAGTTGCCTCTTCGAGACATACTTGCCTTCATCTGATATTTTTTAAGTAATTGATTATATTGACGAGATGTATACTGGGATCCTTGATCACTATGTAAGAGGATTCCCTTCACATTTCGTTTTTCCTTTGCCTTTTTAAGTGTATCTAACACAAGTTTTAAGTCGTTTCTACGACTGGTTTCATAGGCAACAATTTCATTATTGTATAAATCCTTAATAGCGGATAAGTACAAGCGCTGTCCATTGAAAATCAAATAGGTAATATCGGTTACCCATTTCTCATTCGGTTTTGAAGCTTGAAACTCCCTATTTAGATGGTTCTCTGAAATCACATAAGCTTCTCTTTTTCCGTAATAGGGTCGTTTTTTCCTAATCGCGGCTTTGATACCTAGTTCGCTCATCAATCTTTGGATGCGCCTATGATTCAAATGAAGGTTATATGTGGCTTTCAGCCACACTTGTATTCTTCTATATCCATAAATTCCTCTTAATTTTTTATGACACTCCAATATCTTTTTCTTAATTTCGATATCCTCTGATTGTTTTTTTGAAGGCGTCGTATGCCGTGTTATCCATTTGTAGTACCCACTTCTGGTTACACCAGCAATATCGCATAGAATGATCACTGTATAACCTCTTTTTGTCATTTCATGGATGACTTCGAATTTTTTCGTTTTGGATACGACTTTCATTCCTCCTTTTACATCCCTAAGAGCTTTTTTAACATTTTATTTTCCGCTTCTAATCGTCTGATCTTAGCTTCAGGATCTTCGGGTCTAACCCTTGGTCTACCTACCTAAGCCTGGTCCTTTCGCTTTACCGCGTTTTTCTTCTAGTCCTTTGATTCCTTCAGCTTCAAAGTGTTTCACCCAACGACTTACAACTGAGTGATGAATACCTAATTCTTTCGCAATGGTTTTATAGCTCATGCCTTCTTTTAAGTATAAATCTATAGCTTTTTTCTTAAATTCTACATCGTAAGTGACTCTAATTTTTCCCATAAAAAAATCCCCTCCATAGTAAACAGGTTAATGTGCTTTCTTTTTCCTGTCTACTATAAGGGGATCATATCACGTTGTTAGGCTCTATATCCTTCCCCCATTTAGTTATAAAAAGATTAAACGTATTAAACCCGTAATGATTCAAAGCTACTATGCTGAACTTAAGGAAAAAGGACTATCAAATGGTACAATCAGCAATATCCACCGCTGCCTAAGATGTATTTTCAAACACGCTGTAGAATGTGAAAGCATACATGATAATATAATGAATAAGGTTAAAAAACCACGTGAAGAGCAAGGCGAGATGAAAACATGGTCTAGTGAAGAATGTAATCGATTCCTCCAGTATCTAAAAGAAAAAAATATTAAGTACCATATGTTCTTCTTACTCGCAATCTATACAGGTATGAGACGTGGAGAATTACTTGCACTAACGTGGAAAGATATTGACTTTGATAATAAACGTATCCTGATTAATAAATCACTTGTAAAAACAGAAAAAGGACTATTTAAAACTGCTACAAAAACTAAGTCTTCAAATAGAAGCATTAGTATCTCTTCTTTTGTTATAGAGAAGTTACAATCCTACTACTCCTATAAAAAGAAAGAATTTTTCCGCTGGGGTATACACTTGAATGCAGAGGCATTTATTTTCACCGGCAATATGATACATTCGCCCTTACATATAGATGCTCCTCATTGCTTCTTAAATGATCACTATAAAAAAGCTGGTGTTCCTCGGATTTCGTATACACGACTTACGACATACTCATGCTTCAGGCTGGGGAACACCCTAAAATCGTACAAAATCGCTTAGGGCATTCATCTATTCAAATGACTTTAGACAAGTATAGTCACATCACACAGAATATGCAGCAACAAGCAGCAGAAAACTTCGAGAGCATAATAAAATCTAATGAAAACACCTGATAAAAAATGAACAGATTTAATGTGAGCAAAATGTAAGCATCGAGGTAAATCACAACTTACAAACCTTGATATAATAAGGTTTCTCATACTATATCGTTGAATCTTGGGAGAAGAATGAGCAGTTTTAGAATTGTTGATTTTAAAAAACATAAAAACCTCAAAAATGCCAAATCCCTTATGTCACAAAGGATTTGGCATTTTTAAGTTTCTAGAAAAACCCGCTAAATATAAAGAGGAATTAAAAGTCATAAATCCGGCACAATACTGTATCCACGCCCAAGGAACTGTCAAATGAAATAACGTGTCTAACTTTTTGGAGTCTATTGACCTTTTCAAATCCCCTTATATTAATGCTCGCTATTAAGATCTTCTCCTTCTAGGACCTACAATTAATTTGATTGCTGTTCTTTCTTGATTATCGATAGTAACCTCTTGAAACGCTGGAACAAGAACCAAGTCAATGCCACTTGGAGCTACAAAACCTCTTGCAATCGCAATTGCTTTAATCGCTTGATTTAAAGAACCAGCTCCAATCACTTGGATTTCTACTTTGCCACTTGCTCTTAGTACGCCCGCTATTGCACCTGCCACTGAATTCGGACTTGATTTTGAGGATACCTTTAATATATTTTCCATGTAAGTTGCTCCCTCTATTATTTAATCTCTCTTTTCTTACTGTTTGAAATATAACTAACGTATCTTTAACTACTATTCGAAATAAATACAAACAATTCTGTATAATTACATTCATTCGATATTTTTTGCCTTCTTCCTGCACAACTACATAAATAAAAAGCGACGACTAAGTTAAAAACTTAATCATCGCTTTATCCATTTCTCTGTTTCACTAAAATGCTGTCCTTTAAATACTTCTCTTCTTTACTTTGGCGATATACTATCTTAAAGTTTAAATACTTCAACATTTTAAAACCTTGGATAGAGTTATCTGCTAAATATTCATCCTTTTTCTTCTCCAAAATTCATTACATAGAATATTCTAACTCCATTTTTTTGAAAACTATATCTCCTCATTAGAGCACTTTATATTATGCTAGCTTTTTATCCCAAATCTATTACCTTATATATGGACAAGTATACACGCCAATTGCTTTTCGATTGCATAAACTACTATGTGTTATACATTTATTAATAATAGGAGGTAATATATTGGGTTCATACTATCATTCTTCAAGTTCATATAAAAGATCTTCATGCCACTCTTCTTCTAGTTCATATAAAAAATGTTCGTGCCATCAATCTTCCAGTTCGTATAAAAAATGTTCATGCGACCATTCACATAAATCATCTAAGCCTGCTTACGGCACTTTTTGGCAAACTGAGTTTATAACTGTTCCTTTTGGCGGTTCTTTTCCGTTTAATCACGTTGGCCCTTTCGCAGGAGGAGTTTCCTTATTAAATCCGACTACTATACAATTTAGTAAAGCTGGTGATTATAGAATTTCTTTCATTTCAAGTATTAACACTACGTTAAATCCTGTATTTCCCCATATTCCAGTCATAACTATATTTTTAAATAATAATCCACTTGCTAATAGTCAAGGTGATTTCGCTTTTCAAATGAATACTTCATCAAATAACGAATGCCTTCAACTAGTTGGCGAAACTATTGTTACGGTGCCTGCTAATTCAACTCTTCAACTTAGAAATAATAGTGGTTTCAATCATCAAAGTATTGTAACTTGTGATAATGGTATAAATTCAGTTGAATTAACAGTTACAAAACTAAGTTAATACTATTCCCTCACATTCAGATGCTAATTCAGCATCTTTTTTATTGCATAACGTTTTTTTGATTCCTATCGTCCTCTTATAGAACATAAACTCCTATTTCACTTTTCTATTCATCTAATAAACATGAAAAAGTGCCGAAATCCTTCTTCCACAAGAATTCGGCACTTTTTTTATTAAAACCGATTCATTCTTTCCTACTTCTCCACATAAACCGATTTAACTATCGTACGATTATAAGGTTGTCCTTCCTTATTCATTCCTTTCATATCAATTGTAACGTTATATACACCTGGCTGTTCTATATTTTTCAAAGCACCTGTAAATGTAGTTGTATTAATGTTTTTCGATTCATTTGATTCAGAAACTAATTTTCCATCTTTATTAATTACTCGTACTGTTACTGAAAGATCGCCTTTCATTTCTGGAGCTACAGGTGATTTTTTGAGTTTATACTCTGCTTTATTTACTTTAACCTTTGCCGGCATTTGAAGGACGAACGGAGCATCTTTTTTGTAATCGGTCACGATTAAATATGCATCTTTCGGCTGCTTCGCCATCATTTTAACTTGCCATTCTCCTGCTTCCATTTTATCAAATTTAAATGTTCTTATAGTGGCTCCTTTAAAGAGAGATTCACCTTCACCAGTAGATACAGCACTATCTTTATTTGTATAAACTTTTCCTTTTGGAGATATTAGTTGTATTTCTACATCTGAAGAAGCTGTTAAAATAGAAACTACCCCTTCTGCTTTTTTATCAACTGCGACAGTTTGTCCTACCCACTCATTTTGTGACAACTCTCCTCCTAAAATAGCTTGATTAGAAGTTGTGTTTAATTGTTCTACCTTATCCTCTGAACTATTGCTCTGGGCTAATAAAGCTGGTACTGGTACATTTACTGTCCGTAAATATGGTTCAATTCGTGCGAAAACGGCTGAACCTTTTCGTATATTATCATGATCAAATCGTGAATCTGTAAATAAATGTGTTCCATATGGTAACTTAGCACTCCATTCGTTCACCAATCCATCATTAGAACCGTATGATGACAAATACAACCCGCCCATAGATAGTGCTGAAAAAACAGGTCCCCAGCTTGTCCCAGTAGCCGTATAGTAACGGTTTAATTTAGCTGCAGGATTATTATCTATTGTAGAACGAAACTTTGCCATTTCACCTATTTGCAATGAATATGTCCCATCATCTTTTTGACCTAATATAGAGGCAAGCCATCCTGCCCACCAACTATATGATAAATCCGCTAAATTGGATCCGTAATGCGGAGTGGCAAGCGTAATAACATTTCCAACAAATCGATTCGCTCCATATCCAACTAACGCAGCTTGTGTATCAATACCACCTTTACTGTGAGCTACAATATTTACTTTTTTGCCAAAATGATTATAAATCTCTTCAAGCTTTTGTGCTAACAATTTTCCATTGTCCCATTGGCTAGCGGATCCTTTCCCCGCGGCATCATATAATTGAATAAATACAGTTTGATAGCCTGCTTTCAAAGCATAATCGTACATATCATTCATCTCATGATATACTGTCTTTCCATACCAACTATCCGCATTACCATTTCTTCCTTGTACAAAGAGAATTGGTGTTTTATTCTCATCATAATTAGCAGGTTTCTGACCTAAAAACCATTCTCCAGGAGTAAATACTTCTTGATTTGGAAAGCCAGTCTTAAGCTCTGTTACAACCTCCGCGTGTACATTTGCACTAAAAACCAGCGGACTCATAAAACAAAGTACAATAAATAATGCGATACTCCTTTTCATAATTCCCATTAACATCCCCCTTTTTCTCCTGAAAGAAAACGCTGCCATTCCGTTGAACACCAATTGTTTTAAATTCCATTTAATCAATTACTTTTACGTTACAATATAATAAGAAATTAATAGCCGCATTCCTTTCTTATCAAACGTTATTCTCTCAACATTTCTTCATTCCTTTTTACAATAAGCGTTTTGAATATTTCTCAATAAAGCTTTCTCTTTACAAAAAAAACTGCGTATAAAAGGTCTCTTTAATAACCTTTTATACGCAGCTTCTTTGTTTAAAACTCGATGATGTACTCATCATCATATTTATCGTATTGCAAACCCGCTCCTATTTTGAATTCTGTAACTTGATCTCTTAGAAATGGTGCATCTTCTATTTTACTAGTTGCTATTTCAATCCCATATTTTTTTGTTAAATGCGCTAATTCTATTAAAAACCATTCTCTTCGTAATACGACTGGAATATCATACGTTCGTCTTTTCATATATACTAGCACCTCTTCTATTTTCATTATTGAAAAGAATATCACTTCTACTTTCGATACACTTTTTAAAACTATCGTTCATCATCAAAGGCCAATGAAACATTATAGTATATGCATGTCCGTTTTAAACGTGCTATGGCAAAAATAATATTAAAAAACTTAAAAAGTCTTATTTAGTTTACATAAAAAAATTATGTAATAGTAAAAGGGGAAGGCTTGTCCCTCATCCTTTTACTATCAAAAGCTAAATTAAGAACATCTTGGTACACCTAAAGCTAAGAATAAACCTGCTACTCCTGCTGTAATTGGCACTTTCAACGTAATAACATCGTCTACTTTTGTTACTAAAAAGTAAGCACTCCCTTCTTGTAACACGCAATTCACTAATAATTGAAATTCCATTCAAATCTCCTCCTTTCAAATGAGATACTATAATCTATGAAAATCTTTTCAAAATGTAATAGGAATTAAATCTATTTTTCCTTATATATAAAATAAATGTTTGTTTATCTATTAAAAATAATATAAATCTTTTTATTTTATTAAAAACCCTGTAATTTCCAATGAATTCTTATATAATCAATAAAGAAAATCTTACAAATGGAGGTATGAAAATGGCTATTTTGAGTAATATTGGTGTAGCTTTATTTTTGATTGCTATCATTCTTTTAATCTTATGTATCATTTCATTCTTTAAGAAAAATGGAAAAGCAAAACAATATGGTCGTCCAACTGTTATTCTTTTTATGATTTCAATTATCTTAATGGTGACCGGCACAACAAAATCTGAACACCCAGTCGTCGAATTTTTTTCTACTTTAAGTTTCATTCTATTTATATTTTTCCTTGTTCTTGCAATATTATCTGTTATTAAGAAAACAGGTGTAGCAAAAAAACAATTTATAATTACAGCTGTTTTATTTGTCATTTTTGTTGCGCTATCAGGTATTTCAAGTCCTTCTTCTGAAAAAACGAAAGCAACTAATAAACAAGTCGCTTCTAATAGTGAAGAGAAAAAAGATGACGAAAAGAAAAAGGAATTAGAAAAGAAAGAAGCGGACGAAAAAACTCGTAAGCAAGAAGATGAGAAACGTCAAGCTGAGGAACTAGCTCGTAAGCAAGAGGATGAGAAACGTCAAGCTGAGGAACTAGCTCGTAAGCAAGAAGATGAGAAACGTCAAGCTGAAGAACTAGCTCGTAAACAACAAGAAGAGCAACAGCGTCAAGCTGAAGAACAGGCCCGTAAACAACAAGAAGAGCAACAGCCTCAAGCTGAAGAACAGGCCCGTAAACAACAAGAAGAGCAACAACGTCAAGCTGCTGAGCAAGCTCGCAAACAACAAGAAGAGCAACAACGTCAAGCTGCTGAACAAGCTCGCAAACAACAAGAAGAACAACAACGTCAAGCTGCCGAGCAAGCTCGCGTCCAACAGGAACAACAAAAAGCACAGCAAACTCAAACACAACCGGCTGCTGGAAACAATAGTAATACATATTTCAAAAATTGTACTGAAGTTAAAAATGCTGGGAAAGCCCCATTATATAGAGACCAACCAGGATATAGCTCTAAACTTGATCGTGATGGCGATGGAGTTGCGTGTGAAAGATAGTAATAAAAAAGAAGCTTCTACTAAGCTTCTTTTTTATTATCGTAAAGTATTGCGACGAATTACGCTTCCTCTTACTTAAATAAAACTCCTTTTATTATTCTCAAAAATGACACATAATAAGTGATTTAAATCACCACATTGATTTTAATTTATCGCTATTCTTGATTTAGATATTACATTTAAACTTTATGGAGGTCTTCATATGGAACATACATTTACTGAAACTTCAATTATCGGTGAGATTGTAACACAATTTCCGAAAGCTAGTGATCTTTTTAAATCATATAGAATAGATTTTTGTTGTGGTGGAAATAGACCACTTATTGATGCAATTAATGAAAGAAATTTATCAGCATCAGAGGTAATCACAGAGTTAAATACGCTTTATCATAAAACGAAACTATTAAACGAATCTGAAATTGATTGGAAAAATGCTTCTTATCAAGAATTGATTGATTATGTTATAAATAAGCATCATCGCTATTTAAATGAAGCATTGCCACAGTTAAGCCCATATGTGACGAAAGTATTACGCGTTCATGGGGCTAGTCAGCCTCATTTAGCTCAAATTCATAAGCTATTTCATGAACTTAAAATTGAATTAGAACAGCATTTAATTAAAGAAGAAACCGAAGATTTCCCATTAATTTTAGCATTTGAACAAAATCCGACTGATGAAAATTTTGCAAAATTACGTATAGTAGTAGGCGAATTAGAAAGTGAGCATGACCACGCTGGCAATATTATTAAAGAACTTCGTAAGGTGACAAATGACTTTACTCCGCCAGAAGGAGCTTGCGGCACTTATCGCCTTGTTTACCAGCGCCTTGAAGCTCTTGAATCTGACTTGTTTGAACATATTCATTTAGAAAATAACATTTTATTTCCACGTGCAATTACGAAAGCATAAAGTGAAACTATAATTAGCCCGCACCAATCGGGCGTTTACGGGCAGCAGGGCTTCCACCTAACTTCTTTGCTCCAGCCGAATTTTAAGGCGGGAGTTTTACGATCTGGAAAATAGTGGGATAAATAAATCGCAGGACATAAGTATGCATGCTTATATCCTGCGTTCTATTTGTGTGAAAAATATTTACACTTCTCCTCCCTCTCTACCCATATAACCAAATTTCCCATTCGCTTCTCTTTTCACATAAAACTAGAAATCATTATTTACTGTATTGCCCTTGGTTACGGAAACAATTATACTAGATGTAATCGAAATAAATAATCTGAATATTCTTAGAATTCAAGATAAGAGTTTTACTACTCGCAAATAGAGGGATAAATTCTATTTTTCACTAAATGAATTAGAAACGATAATAAAATTAGGAGGATTACGATGCCCCAGCTTGATTCATTACATCCCATAGTAGAAAAAATAATCACCAATATTGAAAAATTAATGGTCGGAAAACGAAAAGAAACGATCTTAGCTTTGACAGCTCTCTTAGCTGAAGGTCATGTACTATTAGAAGATGTTCCCGGTGTCGGGAAAACAATGCTAGTACGTGCTCTTTCTAAATCCATTGATGCCGATTACAAGCGTATTCAATTCACACCTGATTTACTGCCGTCAGATGTAACAGGTGTTTCTATTTATAATCCAAAAGAACTCCAATTTGAGTTCAAGCCTGGACCGATTATGGGGAATTTTGTACTTGCTGATGAAATTAATCGTACATCTCCAAAGACACAATCTGCCTTACTTGAAAGTATGGAAGAAGGCACTATCACAATAGATGGCATTACAAGATCGTTACCAAAACCTTTCTTTGTAATGGCTACACAAAATCCGGTCGAATATGAGGGAACATATCCTTTACCAGAAGCTCAGCTTGATCGTTTCTTGTTGAAGCTAAGAATGGGATATCCTACACCAGAAGAAGAATTTGAAATTTTAAACCGGATGGAAAAAACAAATCCACTCTCTCATTTACAAGCTATTACTACAATAAAAGAATTACTTTATTTACAACAAAGCGTACGGGAAGTAAGCATGGACAAAGCAATCAAGCATTACATTGTAAGGCTTGTTACTCAGACTCGTTCTTATAGTTCTATACAGCTAGGTGCAAGTCCACGCGGCTCAATCGCTTTAATGAAAGCTTCACAAGCTTATGCATTCATCCATGGCAGAAATTATGTTATTCCAGACGATGTTAAATTTTTAGCTCCTTACGTTTTAGCTCACAGACTCATTCTAAAAATGGAAGCAAGATTTGAAGGAATAACAGGAGAACAAGTTATCGCCAAAATCGTTGCACGAACTACCGTGCCGACTCAAAGGACGAAAAACCTTTGATGAAACGACTACTACGAGCACTATATCACGTTACGAAGTTATTGCTAATACCTCTATGCCTAGTCTTAACATTTGTATACGCTATGCTTCAAGGAGGATTTGTAAGTTGGTTTTTGTTTTACAGTACGATTCCTATTGGCCTTTATTCACTACTACTTCCCTTCTACGCTTTACGAGACGCTGAAGTAAAACGAATAACAAACCAAAATGAATATGCAGCAGGAGAACAATTTTTAAGCACCATTACAATAAAAAGAAGATTTCCTTTTCCCTTACTTTATTTAATTATAGAAGATGAACTGCCATCACAATTTACAAATTGTAGACAAACGAAGGTGAATAAGGTAATACTCTTTCCAGGATTCAAACGGAATATTTCGTTTCAATATGTTATTGACACAATCCCTAGAGGAGAGCACACTTTTTCAAGTGTACGTGTCAAAACTGGTGATCTATTCGGTATGATGGAGAAAGAAGTAACTTTTTCAGTTCCAGATACATTTTTAATCTATCCCCAGTACGTAGATATAACATATCGACAATTGGAAAATCATTTCGAACAAGGAGCGCTTTCAGCAAATATAAATTTAGCAAAAGACTCTACAATCTCTGTCGGTGTCAGAGACTATAAACCTGGTGACCGCTTTTCATGGATTGACTGGAAAGCAACTGCCCGAACAAACAATATTATGACGAAAGAGTTTGAACAACAGCGCAGCCATAATATCATGATATTCATGGACAGAACTGAGTCCCCTCTATTCGAATCAGTCGTAACGTTTACTGCCTCTATTGTGAGGGCTGTCTTGAAGCAAAATTCACCAGCGTCATTCGTGTCTGTCGGAAAAGAACAAACTATTTTCCCTTTAAACAATGGAGATACTCAGTTGCAACAAATCTTTTGTCATTTAGCGAAAGTGCAAGCAGACAGTATATTCCCGCTCTCCCGGAGTGTAGAAATGGAATTAAGAAAAATTTATGAGCCCGTAACAATTATACTCGTGACAAGCGATCTTTCTCCCGATATTCAAAAGGCGGCTAATTTTGCTGCTATAAAAAACAGAAAATTAATGGTGTTTGTCGTGAAAGAAAAAGCAAATCAACTCTCCCATCGAGAACTAAGTATTCTAGAAACTCTACAAAAACGAAAAATATTTGTAAATGTGGTTTATGGGAACCGGTATACAAACGCTTTTTTTGAGGTGAGCAAATGATAACATTACAAACAAAATACAAATGGGATATGAGCAGATTCTTCATGCATGCATGCGCATTTTTACTTTTACTAGAATGGCTAAGACCCCTTATAGGTATTACAAACGTAGGTAGATTAGATATTTTTGTAATATTTATAGGAATTTGCTTCACTCTCTCTTTTTTCAAACAAGGTGGCAGATTCCAATAAAGATCGTCACGATCTTATTCATCATTCATTTCCTGTATTATAAAAATGCTTTTATAAATCCATCTTGGCTAACAAAATTTTTTGCTGATATTTCTCGAAATTCCTCTCTGTTTTTCCAGGGGGATTTGCTAGATATTTCTCCAGTTTTTCCAACATTATTATTTTTTCTATCATTTTGGTTTTTGAGTTCTTTCAGCTCTTTTTGGGTTATTCATAAAAAACGTGGGTTGTTATTTCTTGCATTGACTATTATTTATATCACAACTTTTCATAACTTACATTTATACAATGCAAACTACGCTATTATTCGTACTGTTGTCATCGGCTTTTTTATGCTTAGTCTTCTTCAAATAGAACGAATAAAAGAGATTGAACACTTACAAAATTATGCTAGAGTAATCTCAAAATTACTTAGACCTCTTACAATATTTATTGTATTGTCAGCAACCATCGCATACTTCGCTCCAAAATTTGGCCCTCAATGGCCAAACCCAATGAATTTTTTAAAATTCAACACATCTGAAGCAAGTAAAGAACAAGAAGTTTCTAAAATTGGGTATGGTTTATATGACTCGCAATTAGGTGGCCCTTTTAAGGCCGATAATACAATTGTTTTTACAGCACAAACGCAAAACAAACAATATTGGAGAGTAGAAACAAAAGATTTTTATACAGGAAAAGGCTGGGAGGTTTCTGAAAATTCGAAAAAGGTTTCTTTTAAAAATAAAAACGACGTCGTGAGTTGGTACGAACAAAATACAAAAACGGCTACAACCGAAGCAACAATCACCATGCAAAAAAGTTATCCTCACCTTACCTATCCAGCAGGATTAGTATCTGTTGATGCTTCTTCTGATGTATCATACAGCGTTGACCCATTTTCAGAAAAAATCTATACGATGCACGGAGACTCTTCTACTACTTTAAATTCGTATAAAGTAACATATGAGATTCCGGAGTTTTCCATAGAAAATTTGAAATCTGTAAAAACGAATGAAGGTCATGAAACAAGTCCTTATTTCATGACAAAGTACACACAACTTCCCGAATCATTACCGCAGCGAGTAAGAGACTTAGCTGTTAATCTTACAAATGATAAAGGCAACCGATATGACAAAGTATTAGCTATTGAAAATTACTTCACAGACAATTCTTTTGTATACGAAACAATGAATGTCTTATACCCTGCCAAAAACCAAGACTATGTAGATCAATTCCTTTTCGATACAAAAAGCGGCTACTGTAATAATTTTTCGACGTCTATGATCGTGTTACTTCGTTCTGCTGGGATTCCCGCTCGCTGGGTAAAAGGCTATACAGAAGGAACTCTTGAGAATACACTTGCTAGTACAGAAGGTGAGAATGTTTATAAAATCGCGAACAATAACGCACACTCTTGGGTCGAAGTATATTTCCCAGGATACGGATGGATTCCATTCGAACCAACAAAAGGATTTACCAATCCCTATAATTTTACAAATAATACTCCTGCTTCTACTTCACAAAATAACGAAATAAATAATTCTAATAACGAGCCAATACACCAACGGAACAATGAAGCAAAGCTCAAAAGTTTAATAGAAAATACAGAAGAAGCCTCTACTAAAAAGATCACAAATTCCAAAAATGATTTTTCTTGGTGGTACGTATTCCTCTCTACGATACCGATTAGTATCATCGGATACATTCTCTTCACCACTAGAATGAAATGGATTACATTTTTTATTATTCTTTTCTATAAATACCGAAAAGATGATGCTGTTTATCAAAAAGCTTACGGTGCACTTTTAAAACAATTTGCGAGAATCGGCATACCACGGGGTGAAAGTCAAACATTCCGAGAATACGCTCTCCACATCGATACACTTTACAATTCGGCCGATATGCAACAACTTACTTTCAGTTATGAGAACGCTATGTATCAAAAGGAACAGGCCGCAGCCGAATGGAAGACATCCGTACACTTATGGGAAGTGCTTATGAAAAAAGCAGCTTCTCTGCCTAAATCAAACGACTACGATAGAGTGATTTAATCTTGATAATGTGAGTTTAAAGAAAACACCTCAAAGAGCTACTTTGTTCTTTGAGGTGTTTTTTAGCAAAGTGAAAATCCTAATTATTCCCAAGTGCCTTCTCAATCCCAACCTCTAAATCCACCGGCTTCGTCTGCGGCGCAAAACGTCCTACTACTTTCCCGTCTTTTCCGATTAGAAACTTAGTAAAGTTCCATTTCACTGCTTTCATACCGAGTAAACCTGGTGCTTGTTCTGTCATATATGTATACAGAGGATGAGCTTTATCACCTTTCACATCAATCTTTGCAAACATCGGGAAGTTCACACCGTAGTTCAATTCACAAAAACTAGTAATATCCGTTTCTGTACCAGGTTCTTGTCCTCCGAATTGGTTACAAGGGAAACCGAGTATTTCTAGTCCTTGGTCTTTATATTTATCATATACTTCCTGTAACCCTTTATATTGTGGTGTAAATCCACATTTACTAGCTACATTTACAATAAGAAGTGCTTTTCCTTCGTAATCTTTTAACGATTTTTCTTCTCCTGTTATTGTTTTAGCTGAAAAATCATAAACTGTCATTGTTCATACCCCTCTCTTCACTATCATTCTATGTTTATACTATACTACATTCGTGAATATACAGCTCTTATTACGTACTCACATACCGGAATGATAGCGCTTTATTTTCGTTCGAAAATTCGACACAATATACTAGACTTTTACGATGGAAAGTTTTACAATTAATTTGTGAACAAAATGTGACAGTTTATATTTCCATTATAATAGAAAAGGATGGTGTTCATTATGAAAACTGCACAACATGAAACGATTTCAAATCGCGAGTTTTATTTCGTACTATATATGATGTTATTGTATGTGATTGGCTGGGTAATCGATGTAAATGGTTTATTTTTAAGCTCCTACTTTAATTTAGCAGGAGAAATTATGCTTCCGATCGTTGGCGGCATTGTTGGACTGTTCGTTATGTCTATCAATAAAGAACAAACGAAATAACTACATTACAAAATGGCAGAAGACGAGCTTTCGTTTTCTGTCTTTTTCTATTTTTAGCGTATAATAGATACATACCGTATATAAGGAGTGGTAAGTATGAAAAAAGTAGAACAACTATCTTCTCATCTATATCTTATTGATGATTATGACTTACAACATGATGAACGCACAGGTACATACGTTTTATTAGGTGACGATATTACTTTAATTGAAACTTGTGCGGCCCCTTCTCTTCCCTATATTTTAGACGGCTTACAGCAATTACATATTAATTTAAATGATGTAAAAAACATTATCGTTACACATGTTCATTTAGATCACGCAGGCGCAGCAGGGTTAATGATGGAAAAGTGCCCAAATGCTACTCTATTTGTGCATCCGCGCGGGGCTCGTCATATGATTGATCCAACAAAACTAATTCTTGGCGCAAAAGCTGTGTACAAAGAAGATTTTGATAAACTTTTTGATCCAATTCTTCCAATTGAAGAAGAACGTGTTCATATTGTACAAAATGGTGATACATTAAAAATTGAAGAAGACCGTACACTCACATTTTATGATACACCGGGACATGCGAAGCACCATATTAGCATTCACGATTCATTAACAAACGGCATTTTTACTGGCGATACAATAGGAATTTATTATAGAGAACTCGCAGACCTTGATGTAGAACTATATCTACCATCAACGTCTCCTTCACAATTCCAGCCAGATGCGATGATTGCTTCTAAAAATCATATTCAAAGTATGAATGTAGATACTATTTATTTCGGTCATTACGGCGCATCATCCAATGTTACAGAAGTATATAACCAACTTGAACATTGGTTACCTGTTTTCGTTCATACTGGTAAAGAGGTCTTTGAAAAGTATAATGATTTCGATGAGGCTACTAAAGCATTACAAACTTTATTAATGGATAAAATCTCTTCTCATCTTACAAAGTTAAATGTTCCATCCAATCATTCTGTTTATAACATTTTACATCTTGATTTAGAAATTAGCGCGATGGGAATTATTGATTATTTCACGAATCAAGAGAAATCCAAATCCACTATCAACTAACAGTAAAAGAAGAGATATATAACAGTAGTTATTGTATATCTCTTCTTTTTTTGAATATATTTTTTAATAAAGGATGGTGGAATGGAATGCAAAAATTGATACTTTACCTCTGCTTTACATTATTTATCATCTTATTATTATTTGTAGGAGTAAAAATTCAATTTTATTTAGAAACAGACGCGCAAGTGAACTTTAACTTTTATCCAAGGTTATTCTACTTTACACTCTTCCCTCTTTTGTTCGGCATTTTATTACGATTCCTACAATCCATTAATCGCGAAACGAGCAAACAAAACTGGAGCTTTCAGCCGGATAAATTTATCGCTATTACGTTGCCAACACTATTCATTTCCTTTTCTCCAGCCCTACTCTTTTCACCAGTTGGCAAATACCTACCTTATTTAACTAATATTATTCTTGTGAATACAACTTTCGTTACCATTATTAGTTTAATAGCTGGTTACTCACTTTTAGATTGTTTGATACAAAAAGACAAGGAGAATAGTAAGGAATATAACTAAGTGATTTCTCATTTTCACTTTATTAAGCAAGTCAAGGGAATTCTGCCCCTGACTTGTATGCAAAAGAACCTAATGTTCAATTTTTAAGTGCCGTTGGTTATGGTGGGTTATTTATAAGTGCAATACTCCTTATAAGAGTTGCTATACATGCGGTAAGGAAATTTAAGTAATAACAAAACGAGTATGAAATCGCATAGATTTTATACTCGTTTTTTATTGTTCATATATTTAATTGATAATAGGGAATTTATGTTAAACTAAAGTAAGTCGTGCACTAAATCAAAATACATTTCAAACAAGGGAGACTTATTATGAAATTAGGGACTTTCTCGTTTCTAACGTTTATCACAAGTATATGTTCTTTCTTTGTTTTAAGAGGGCCTAATGCAAATTTAACATTAATTATTGTGCTTCTAAGTATTCTTTCATTACTCGGTATTATTTTTGCGATCGCATCAAAGAATTGGCTATTTAAAATAATTGGTACGACATTAAATGGAGTCATACTAATATTTGTATATTTCTTATTGCTAGCAAAAGGAATAGGTGGCTAATATATTTACGTTTCAATAAGAAAAGCTCACAGCTTAAGCTATGAGCCTTTTTACTTATCTCACCTTTTCATCTACATACTCCATAAACTGTTCTGCTTTAATAAATCTTTCTTTATACGCTTCAGGTACTCCTTCTACTGTTATCCCACCACTCGATTTCGCTTTTACTAATACAGTTTGATATGACATTAACGCTTCCATATATTGTTCATACTCTTCTGAAGTTAATACTTCTTTACTAGATTTATGGCCATTTAATTTATCAAAATACGGCTGAAGTTCCATTTCTACCTTTTTCATTTCCTCTTTTTTAGCTGGTGATAATTGATCATAATCAATATTACCGTTCGAATCCCCGTACTCAAGCTTTGCATTTGTTAATTTCTTTAGTTCTTTTGTAAACTCTTCATATTCCTTCGCACCCATTTCGTCTTTCGCTTGTGATAACTTTGCATTAAAACGCATGTATCCTTCTAATGTTATAGCTCCGGCATGTTTTTTTAAGTTCTCAAAAGATCCGTATATACCATCCGCCATAATAGATTGGTAAGCAAAACCAGTCGTTGGGATTAAAAATGCGGCTGCAAGCACTCCTGCGATAAGGCGCTTCTTCCTTTTACTTCCCCCGCTCTTCATTTTTATTTGAACAATTACTTTTTCTTTTAACTCCGGCGGGGCAATAATCCCCTTCGCTTCTTCTTGTATAGATTCTCTAACTCTATAATCTAAGCTCATTTCACATTCCCTACCTCTCCTAAAAAGATTTCTTCTACTTGCTCTTTTTGACGTAGTTTCTTTAATGCCGCATGAATTCTAGACTTCACTGTACCGATTGGAATATGTAATATTTGTGCTACTTCTTCTTGAGAGTAATCGTGTAAGTATCTTAAGATAATAACTTGTTTCAATTTATACGGTAACTTATGAATGAGTTCGATTAATTTTTGATTTGATATTTTACTTACAACATCGCTAGAAAAATCAATTTGTACTGGTTTTCTTTGCTCTTCTGCTTTTTTTACAATTCGTAGTCGCATCCACCTCTTTCTTCTATAAGAATGAATTTGTTTAATCGCAAGTCCAATTAGCCAAGGTCTAAATGGCTTCTCGCTATCATATTTACGAAGCGATTCATATAGCTGTATGTATATTTCTTGAACGACATCATCTACATCTGCTTTGTCTTCTATTAAAAAATGTGCTGTCTTATATATTTCTTGAATCGTTTTATCATACAATTCGCTATATGCTTCTTTATTGCCTGATAAAGTTAATTGGATTAAATCTGAATACACTGTTTCCCCCTTCATGTACCATCCCTCCTTTGTCCTACACTATATATTGGCAAGAAAACGATATTTCGTTCGATTTCTTTCAAAGTTTTTTCAAATAAATTAATATAATGATGCAATGACTTCATAAGCTTCACTTATAACCCTGCATAACAATTATATAATTTTCCAATTTCTAATAAAGATTTAAAATAATATATATATTCAAATTTAGGAGGATGTATATGAAAGCTATCGTTGTAACTTCGTTCGGTGGTCCTGAAGTGATGAAATATACAGATGTGGAGATGCCGGCTATTTCAGACAATCAAGTTTTAATTCGTGTTGTTGCTACTAGTGTAAATTTCGCCGATATTAAATCTCGATATGGTAAAAAAGGAAATAAAGCATTTCCCTTTATTCCAGGGATAGATGTAGCTGGTGTTGTAGAACGAGTTGGTTCTCATGTAAAAAATATTCATCCTGGACAGCGTGTTATTGCTTTTCCTCTAAATGGATCTTACGCAGAACACGTTGTCGCAAACGAAAATCTTACTTTCGTATTACCTGATGAAGTTGATTTCAAAACTGCAGCCGCTTGCCCTATCGTATCTTTTACAAGCTATAATTTACTTGCAAATGTTGCAAGGCTTCAACAAGGTGAATCTGTTCTAATTCATGCCGCTGCTGGAGGAATTGGTACTACCGCGATTCAACTCGCAAAATTATTAGGGGCTAAAAAAGTAATCGGTATTGTCGGAAATGAAGCGAAAAGTAAAATCGCTTTAGACGCTGGAGCTGATTATGTTATATGTCATCAAGATGAAGATTTTGTAGAGAGGATAAATCAACTTACAAACGGAGAAGGCGTTAATATTATTTTAGATTCTATTTCTGGTACTGTGTCCGAAAGAAGTTTAGAATGCCTTGCTTATTACGGTCGTCTCGTCCATTTCGGCAATGCTAGCGGAGAAGTTGGTAGTTTTCAAACGAAAGATTTACACGCAAGTTGCCGTTCTATACTCGGTTTCAGCTTTGGCACTACACGGAAAAAACGTCCTGAATTGCTTCAAGAAACTGCGAATCAAGTTTTCCGTTATTTACGCGATGGAAGTTTACAAATTAAAGCTACGAAATCTTTTCCTCTTCAAGATGCAGGGAAAGCACATGAATGGGTCGAAAGTAGACAAAGTACAGGGAAAGTAATACTACACGTTCAGACAGCTCCCTAAAATGAATACATGAAATAGAGGTGTTATTCATGGGATCACGAATTATGCATATCATTATCGCGAGCGGTATTGCAGAGAAACTATCTATTCAAGATAAAACTTCTTTCTTACTTGGTGGTGTAGCTCCTGATGCTGTTCATTCAAAAAAAGAAAAAGGAACTTCACATTTTTACGCTGGTACAACGAAGAACTATACGAGAAGAATAGATTATGATTCATTTATTCATAAATACGAAGATCATCTGGATTCCCCTTATATTTTAGGTTATTATACCCACCTCATTGCCGATGATAATTGGCTAAGCGGCTTTTTTCTACCTTGGCTTAAAAACAGAATAGAAAACGACGAAACTATCGCACCTATGTACTATAACGATTTTAAATTATTGAACGCACAATTGTTGCATCATTACGATAAAGAACAGCAGCTCTTCGCCCTACTTAATCAAGAGGCTAACATTGTGAATATAGAGGAGATTTCTAGAAAGAATGTTTTAGCTTTTCGGCAATATATTTTTGAAGATATGCTATATCCTGAGCAACACTTGCACGAAAACTTACAAGTGTTTTCATTTGATCAAATCGTTGGTTATATTGAGACTGCAATTGAAAAAGGAACATTTTTTATAGAACAACTCGTTAATAAAAAATTGACTTCAAATATTTAATCCCCCTCATTATTTACGAGGGGGATTTTCACATAACTATATAATTATTTATTTTTTCCCATTACTGCAAAGTAATTCCCTTCACTATCAGCAAAGTTAAACAATTTACCAGTAGGCATAGTTACGTCTTTCCATTCATTTATCTAGGTTTTTTCTTACCAGTAAAAGCTGGTTTCTTTTTCTTTGGTGCTGGTGGTTTCGATTCTACAAATGTTCCTTTGAACATTTCTTGTTTCGTAAACACGATACCTAATTTTTTCGCAAATTGAAGTAATTTACGCTCTTCTTGTTCTGTTACAAGAGAAACAACTGTTCCTTCTTTACCCATACGTCCAGTACGTCCTGAGCGGTGAATATATTGGTCTACTGTGTCTGGTAACTCTAAGTGGATTACGTGTGTTAAATCATCGATATCTAATCCACGTGCTGCAATATCAGTAGCAAGTAATATTTCTAATTTCCCGCTACGGAACGCGCGCATCGTTACTTCACGCTCTTGTTTGCTTGCCTCTGCATGAAGTGCTGCTGCTTTCATTTTACGGAACTTCAGTTTTTGAGTAATTTCATCTAAACGGAATGGATCATTTAAGAAGGCAACTGCTTTTACATTTCCCATATGCATAACTCTTCTAATATAATCATTTTTTTCACGACGCTCACAAACGATATACGTATGTTCAACTAGGCTCTGTGCCTCTGAACGTGTTACACGTACTAATTGTGGTTCAACTGTCAAATCACGTGCCGCATCTTCTGCAGCTTTTGTTATTGTCGCCGAGCAGAATACTAATTGACGATCGCGCATCGTTGATTTAATTACATCAAGTACAGCACCCATCATCTTTTGTTTTACAATTTGATCAAACTCATCAAATACAATCGTTTTCACTTCATGCATCTTTAATTTTTTCATGCGAATCAACTCTAAAATACGTCCTGGTGAACCGACAATAACTCTCGGATGTTTCTTTAATTTTTCAACTTGGCGCTTAATATCCGCACCACCAATTAAAGACGCACCTGAAATATCCGTTCCTGCTGTAAACTTTTGAACCTCTTCATGAATTTGCATAACAAGTTCACGAGTTGGCGCTAAAATTACAACTTGAGGTTGTTTAACTTCAGGATTAATTTTATGTAAAAGTGGTAATAAGTACGCTAATGTTTTTCCTGTTCCAGTTGGAGATTCAGCAATAACGTCTTGTCCTTCTAAAATAGTTGGAATCGCTTGTTTTTGAATTTCAGTAAATTCTTTAAAACCAGCCTTTTCCCAAGCTTGTTGTAAAAATGGTTGCATATCTTTTATCATTTGTTTTTCTCCTTTATCTCTATTTTTGAAGAAAATGTTGTATTGTTCGCACCGTTTCTATCATGTGTGAAATAACAGCTATTAAATCATCAACATGGTCTTCTGTAATCGATTTTTGAAATAGAACCTCTACCTTATTATGATATGAAATCGCTTGCTTATTATATTCGTATGAAATTTTTTGCGTAATCATTCGCTCTTTTCCCCATATAGAATGCAATAAAGTTTCAATTTCTTCGCATCCTATCTCTGGTTGCTCCATTTCGAACGAGAATTCCAGCTTCATTTCACAACCTGGTATAAACTGAGGTACTTCTAATATTTCACCTGATAAATTCTTTGCATCAACAGATAGTGAAAATATCGCCTCAACCATCGTTTTAAATGTTTCTGTTAGTTGAAATGAAATACTATACATACGACTTAATGAAGCAAGGTCCATCACATCTTTTCGATCCGTTACGAGAATATCACCGTGTAAATCGAAATCATAGACAGCTCCTTCCACAATTACCTTTAAATTTTCAAAAGCAGTTGGATCAAACATAATTTCCTCCAAAAAACAGGCGCCTTTCGATGGAAAGGCGCCACTTGATGTATATATAGTTTACAGATAAACGAGATGAATTACAACCTTTTAGAATAAACCTACTGCTTTTCCATCTTCATTTACATCCATTTGTAGTGCTGCTGGTTGTTTAGGAAGGCCTGGCATTGTTAACATTGTTCCTGTTAACGCAACGATAAACCCTGCACCGATAGATGGTTTTAATTCACGAATTGTAACGATAAAGTCAGATGGGCGACCTAATTTTGTTGCATCATCTGAAAGAGAGTATTGTGTTTTCGCCATACAAATCGGTAGGTTACTCCAACCTTCTCCCTCATATTGAGCTAATTGCTTACGTGCTTTCGGAGCAAATTCAATATCTTTTGCGCCGTACACTTTTTGAGCAATTGTACGAATTTTTTCTTCTAATGGTAATTCTAATTCATAAAGTGGTGCGTAGTTGTTTTCACCTTTTTCAATTTCTTTTAACACTTTCTCAGCAAGGTCAACTCCGCCTTGGCCACCTTTCTCCCAAACTTCTGTTAAGGATACTGCATAGCCACGCTCATTGCACCATTCTTGTAAGTATGCAACTTCTGCATCTGTATCAGTAATGAATTTGTTAATGGCAATTACGAAAGGAACACCGAAGCTTTGAATTGTTTCAACATGCTTCTGTAAGTTCTCCATACCTTTTGCTAACGCATCTACATTTTCTTCTTTTAATTGATCTCTCGCCACACCACCGTGCATTTTAAGCGCACGAATAGTCGCAACAATAACTACCGCTTCTGGTTTAATACCAGCTGCACGTGCTTTAATATCTAAAAACTTCTCGGCACCTAAATCTGCACCGAATCCAGCTTCTGTAATAACATAATCACCTAATTTTGCTGCCATTGTCGTAGCGATAACACTGTTACAACCGTGAGCGATATTCGCAAATGGTCCGCCATGAATGATAGCTGGTGTATTTTCTAATGTTTGTACTAAGTTCGGTTTTAATGCATCTTTTAATAGAAGTGTTAACGCTCCTTCTACTCCTAAATCTTTAACTGTTACAGGTTGATTTGAAAAATTATAAGCGACAACAATGCGAGATAGACGTGATTTTAAATCTTGAATATCTGTTGCAAGGCAGAATACGGCCATAATTTCAGATGCTACTGTAATATCAAAACCATCTTCACGTGGTACACCTTGAACCGGTCCACCAAGGCCAATTACTACATTACGAAGGGCACGATCATTTAAGTCAACACAGCGTTTCCAAACGATTTTACGCGTATCAATTCCAAGTGTGTTTCCTTGTTGGATATGATTATCAATAAACGCCGCTAATGCGTTATTGGCAGTTGTAATCGCATGAATATCTCCAGTAAAGTGAAGGTTAATGTCTTCCATTGGTACTACTTGAGAATAACCGCCACCTGCTGCTCCGCCTTTTAATCCCATTGTTGGTCCAAGAGATGGTTCGCGAAGTGCAATTACTGTTTTCTTACCAATTTTATTAAAAGCTTGGCCTAAACCAACTGTTACTGTTGATTTACCTTCTCCTGCTGGAGTTGGGTTAATCGCTGTTACTAAAACAACTTTACCGTCTTTCTCATCTTGTAAACGCTTAAAAATATCAAGAGATAACTTGCCTTTATAATGTCCGTATGGCTCTAGTTCTTCTTCTAAAATATTTAAATTAGCTGCAATTTCTTGAATCTTCTTCATACTTGCTTCTTGTGCGATTTCAATATCAGATTTAACTGTTGTAGTAGTTGTCATATACCCTAGTCCCCCTTTAATTGATTCTGATGATATTGTATCAGTTTTTTGTATTTTCTGCACTTATTTACCTCCTAAAACCCTTCAATTTTGTTATACGTTTTTTAACATAAATACCCATAAAAATGTTAACGCTTGTTGTAACTCTGTAGGTAGCTGACCTAACATCTTCTCATTTACTCCACGCTTATATACGCCGGTACCATCTACAACTTCAAATCCTTGTTCTTTTGCTAACTGTTCAAATTCCCAAGGCATCATCGTATTGCAAACAACGTCTTTGCCATATAGGCGCGGATAACTGTTCTCTCTCGGTTTTGCTGTCGGTCCTAAAATTGCAATACATGCGTATCCATCTTTCTTTAAAACACGCTTTATTTCATTTAATGCTCGCAACGGCTCCTCGGTCCATTCTAAAGAATTAATTGCCATAATTGCTTCAAATTTCTCATTTTCAAATGGTAATGAAGAAAGATCACCTTTTATAAAAGATAAGTTTGGGTCTTCTCCGCGCTCCTTACCCTTTTGAATCATAACTTCCGATAAGTCCACCCCAACCGCTTTGTAGCCAGTAAGACTTAATTTATATGTACCATACCCATCACCACAGCCAACATCTAACACTTGTACTTCCTTTTCTACGTACTGCTCAAAAAATGGAATGATTGTACTCCTGCTCCCGCTATCCCACATTTCTTGACTATTTTGATTCCAAAACTCTGCATTGTTATCCCATTTTTTCTCTGCCGATTCATGCCAATTAAACTTCGCCATACATTCCCCTACCTTCACGTATTATCATTCATTTCATTCTACATCATGTTCCAAAATCCCTGTTTATCTTCATAAGGAGATAAAGTGAAACTTTAATCAGTGGGGGTGTTTGTTCGTCCGCCACTGATTATTATTTGAACCAATCGGGCTTTTACTGGCAGCCCGACTCCCATCTAACTTCTTTGCTCTAGCCGAATTTTGAGGTGGGGGTCTTACTGCACGGCAAATAGCGGGATAAACAGGATAACAACGAAATCTATTTTCTCCAATTTTTGCTTTACTTGGGTTTAACTCATACTCATGTTCTGCTCCTTATGAAAGATACTATAGATACACCCAATTGAAAGAGAGGGATGTACATGCGAAGAAAGAGAAATCATCATTTTAAAAGTGGTGAAAAAAACGAAGAGTATGCAGCTGAAATATCTCCGGCTGGTATTCCGATTAGACATGAGCGCAAAGAAATTGCAAATGAAATAGAAGGTACAAATACCGGTGCAATGATCGGCTATGTCGCATTATTTCTTTCGTTATTCTCCATTGCTTTTTATCCTGTTACACTCGGCTCCCTTGCTATTTTAGTTGGCTTATTAGCTGTCAATTTTGGAGCGAGAACACTTGGATATACCGCAATTGGTTTTGGTAGTTTTTCTGTTTTATTTACTTTACTCTATCCGCTTGCTTTGTCAGCGTTTTAAAAAAACACACCAAGTTATACTTGGTGTGTTCATTCGTGATACAACATAATATGACCGCATCCACAACAATGCTTCGCTGTAATTTCTTGAAAAACTGGATAATTTTCTTCATCTCTATGCTCAATAAACACCTTTTCAAATCGGTACATATTTGGCGCATATGCCCAATCTTGTTTCGTACGTGCATATAATGTTGAAGAAAAAAACTCCTCACCACCACAAACGATACATCCCTTCTTCATCAATACCCCTCCTATGCTTGTCTTACTTCATCTATATGAACATAAACATAAAAAAAAGACCTTCTATTACTAGAAAGTCTTCTCTGAAACAAAAAGAAATGTACCGAATATACCTACTCCGCTATATTCTTTCATAACACCAGCTTCTGTTTTATACGTTTGCTTTACAGTCATAAAGAAAACACCATTTCGTGCATCAATACTTTCAAACTGTAATTTCTCTTTTTTTTCATCTACATTTTGCGTGCATTCAAAGCTACTCTCGTCACATTTCAATGCATACTTATCCTCTAAATACAATTTAAAATCTGATTCTTTCGGACAAGTTATAAGTAATATTGCCACGAGAATAATACTTACAATACCCACAATTGTATAATATTTCTTCATTTGTTCTCCTTTCAAAAGACAAGAAAACTTGACTTCATGCGCCAAGTTTTCTTAGTCTACAACCCATTGCCACTCTTGTTCTTTCTTATCAAAAATGAGCCAACCCGTTTCTGTTGCTTCCGCTTTCAATTCATCGATATTATCTAGTACCTCATCCGTACTTTCGAATGATCCTACTACATATACCGGAATTTCAAGACCTCTTCTCGACTCAATTTTCCCCGCTAAATCAATGTATAACCCATCTTCCATTAACGGCATAAGCCCAAGGATAACTTCCTTTGAAATTGCTGGGAAAATTTTTGATTTTTGGAAGAAAGTAAAACGTTTCTTTCCAAACGAACCGAGTTTATATGGAATCACTTTACTTAGCATTCCTACAAAATCACCGATTCTACGGTAATACACTTTGTTGTACCAACCGTCATCATGTGAAAAATAAACGAATCTATTCTTCAACAATGGGAAGAACGTTCTTCCAAGTGGTTCTTTTTTGTGAGCCAAATATAATAATTCTGCAATTTCTTTTGGCTCTAACTCATCTAAATCGCTTGCATCATCGAAATCTACCCAACAAAATTCATCAAATTCATCAATCTCTGCTTGAATGAGTTTATGTATGTTTTCTTCCTCAACATATTCAAATAAAGTATGATAATGAAAATCTGTCCACTCAAAATTATGCTTTAAAAGCAATACTTGATGAAGCGGTGAAGGGATGTTACTTGCAAACTCTTTAAACGTAATTCCAGATGTAATAAAACAATGACCCCGACGATTACCATTAATATATATCATATTGTTTACTTGGTCAGATCCTCCAGACAAAGCACCTAGCCACCTTCGTTTTATATGTTTCAATTCTATAGCATATTTTAACATGAAAAATTTTAGAAACATAGAAAAAACTTCAAAAACTATTTACAATTTCATGTGTTTTATTACATACTGATTACAAGAAAAAACGCCTGCTTATGAGCAGGCGTTTTTAAAGGATTTCATCTGGGTTTTGAGGGTGATGATTTCCCTCTTTCTTTTCATCTGTTTGGAACATCGATTGAATTTTATCAATTGTTTGTGGAGCTAATTCAATTATTTTTTCTGCTAAATGTGTCGCATTTTGTAGATGCAGAATATTTACTCCATCTTTATTCACTACAAGAAATGCTACTGGTGTAATAGAAACACCACCCGCGCTACCGCCACCAAATGCAGGGGTACCGTTCGCTCTTTGTCCATCATTCGTTTGGAAATCAGAACCTCCTGCTCCAAAACCGAACGCTACTTTAGAAACCGTTAACACTACACCACCGTCAGCCGTTTGAACAGGCTCTCCCACAATCGTATTTACATCGACCATTTCTTTTAAATTTTCCATTGCCGCTTTCATTAACCCTTGAATTGGATGATCCACCGTTCATAACCTCCTTTGTCATATCTTTCCTAGTTTTTCCGAAAGTTGGTGAACTAAACATAAAATTTTATATTGATTTCAAAAAACTTAAGTTGTAATATTTAGAAAAATAAAAAAGAGGTCGATTTTTTATGATGAGAAAATTAACAAAGAAAGATCATGAACAAGTATTCGCTTACCTAAAAGAAGAAGCAGCCCTTAACTTGTTTATTATTGGGGATTTAGAAGCTTTCGGTTATGAAACAGACTTTCAAGAATTATGGGGCGTATATAAAGAGAATGGAACATTAAAATCCATTTTACTTCGCTTTCACGATACATTTATACCGTATAGTAAAGAAGAGTTTATGGTTACTGACTATGAGGCACTTCTTTCCGCATATAAGCCGCTTAAACTCTCTGGCAAGTCAACTATTGTAGAAAGATTTGAAACTGCTCCAAGTGTACAACTAGGCGCCAAAAATGAAATGTATTTTTGCGAATGTCTAAATGACAGCAACTTACCTAGCACACCAATTCATGAAACAATTAAACTTGCCTCACTCGATGATATAGAACGAATTATGAAATTACGAAGTGACATCGCTGAATTCCCGACTGCTAATGAATCAGAAAAAATGTTAAGGCAAGCTATCGAAACAAATACAGGACGTACATATTATATTGAAAAAGACGGCACAATCATCGCATCCTCCTCAACTTCCGCTGAAAATTCATTATCTGCTATGGTTGTTGGCGTATGTACGCATCCGAACTACCGCGGAAATGGATATGCTTCACTCATATTGCAAAAAATGATTCAGGACTTTACGAAAGAAGGCCGAACACTTTGTTTGTTTTATAACAATCCAGCAGCTGGACTTATTTATAAACGACTAGGGTTTAAAGATATTGGGATGTGGACGATGTATCGATAATAAGAGGTACTCTATAAGCGGAAATAGTTGTAACCTAGCAATAAAAGCAGATTATACAAAAACTCCACACCGTTATTATGAAGATAAAGAAACTACTTGCGGAGCCATGGCTCTAACTAAAAAATGTTATGTATTCAAACTAAATTTTGACAGATAAACTGCCCCAATTGTTACACATAGTCTAGCAATTGGGGCTGCATTTTTATGCTCTAATTCTCTCCAATACAACTAGAAATAATTATTAAACATTCACCACACTAATCTCTCTAAATATTCCATCATGATACAATTAGAAGTAATTGTATCACCTAAAACCTCCTCAACTTTCGGTCTTTCATTCACTTACTTAATCATTTATTATTTTCATATTTCTTTTTATAATTCACATAATCTTGCTTAGCTTCCTGATCATTATCCTTTTTACTACTAAAATTCACAGATATTTGCTGAGTATGTGTTAATAATTTTCCCTCACTATTTTTCTTTTCATATACAATTGAAATAATTAATTGTATTATTTGCATTGGATGCTGTTTCGTATCTTTAGAATCGTTAAAATTAAATACAATTGATGCTGTTTCAAAACTATCATATTGCAAATTCAATTTATCATTAATTATTTCTTGAAATTGTGATTCCGTTAACGTAAAACCAAGTGTATTTGGTTCATTAAATTTCTTTTTATCTCCATCTACTTTCAGTTGTAAACTCCCAACACCTTGCAATCTATTAAAAATTAGTTTTACATGTGAAACATCCAAGCTCGAATCAGAACTGTAACCCTTTCTATCTTTATACATGAACCTAGTGCTATATTTTTCTTCTTCTTTATATTTATTATCCTTATGTCTATCTTTTATGTTCTTAATATCACTTGTTATTTTTTGACTGGTTTCTCCATACAATAAATTTTCTTTCAAATTATATATACTTTCAGTAGTTTGATATAGTGTATTATGAATTCTGTCATCACCATTTTTTTCTGTCGTAAAATCAATAACCCGTTCCTTCACATACGCATACCCATCATCACTCGCAGACATAACCTTCCCCATATCCCCTTCATCCAAAGCTTTGACAAACGGCTCATAATCTATCTTTTTTTCACCAAAACTACACGCACCTAATAGAATCATTACTACCATCATAATAATTATTTTATTAATTAATCTTTTGGTCACATTAATCACCTACATAATTAAAATGTCTTTGATAGTTCAAATAGTCTTCTTTTATTTTATTATTACTTTTTTATCATTAAAGCTTACAAATATTTGCTGTTGTTTTAAAACATTTTCTTTCTTTACACTTACAGCTATTCTTATTTCTAATAGTCCCATAGATCCTTTCTTTGAATCTTTTATAGCATTAAAGTGCAATCCAATTGAGCTACCAATAAATTCATCATATTCTAACTTTAATTTATCGTTTAGTACTTGTTGAAACTGAGATTCTGTTAGACTATAACTAACAATATTCGGTTCATCGAATCCTTTTGTATCTTCTGACGGTTTTAAATCTTTTATTCCCTGTAAGCGATCCATAATTAATTTAACAGCGGACACATCAAATGCTGTTTTTACCGTCTTCACTTCCCCACCTTCATACATAATATTAGTATGATAAATTTCTTCTTCTTTGTAATTACTAATATCCGCCTTTTCTTTTTCATTTTTAATATTTGTAGCTATTTCCTCCTTTGTTTCTCCAAATAATTTTTTCTCAATCGTATTATAAATCCCCTCTGTTGTTTGATAGATTGTTTTACTATGAGTACCGTCTTCTTTTTCCTCAAAAATCCCATATATGCTTCTCTCTTTCACATACGCATACCCATCATCACTCGCAGACATAACTGTCTTCATATCACCTTCATCCAACGCCTTTACTAATCTCTCATACTCTATCTTCGTCTCCCCAAAACCACATCCACTTAATAAACTTGATACTATTGACAGAACTATCATCATCTTAGCTTTCTTCTTTAACTTCATACTGGCACCCCGTTGATTTCTCTAGGCATTTTTAAATTCATTATGTTCCTTTTTGGAAAGTAATACATTTCACCTTTACTTACTGGTATTTATTTACTCATACAGATTATATTGAAGATGCTTTAATTTTTAATAGCATCGATTTATATACAATCCTTAATTGCTTATATATTCTATTCGAATTTTCAGAAACTAAAACTTATTTTATTTCTTTCGCTTTCTTTTCCTCTCTCTCTTTATAACGCTTTAAGAATTCCTGACGTTCCCTTTCATGTTCCTCCCACGAAATATAAAATGATGGAAATTCAAATCTGCAATAGGCTAATAATTGGAACTCTGCTGCGCCTATGGCTATCGCGTACATGATTAGAGTTCCTCCCGCATACAATCCTAAAATATTTAGTGTATAATCATTATGCACATAAATTAAAATGAGGAGAGTTAACACATAAATTACAGCACAATTTATTGCATTCCTCTTTGTTTTACTAAAAAATGAAGAGGATTCTTCTCCCGTATTAGATGCCCCTTTACTTGCCTGTCTAAAAGTATCAATAGTCGCTAAAATATGTAAAATGATTGCACCTAAAAATAATAACCCAACATACATTAATGTAATTTGATCAATTGAATAATTTGACATTCCTGGGATTATCAACATTGTAAATGTTATAGTACCTAGCTGAAACGCATATAACAGTACCACAAGTGTTTGTAGTTTCTGAAATTTAAATGGCATCTTAGGAAACAGATAAATAATCAAAAAAATTATTTGAAGACTATAAAGTACTAACTCAAGGCTAACAATTATTTTATCAAAGAGAGTCGGGTAATAACTCCAACCAAACCTTATTAACCCTCCAATAAGAAAAAACATTATTAATGAAATAAAAAACATCGTTCCAAACATAAAACCTGTAGCCCAATCGGGACTTAAGCGATTCTTGCAAGTACTTTTAAATTCATCTAAATCTTTTTCTTTTATATTCCACATATAATTACACCATCTTTTCTAAAATCATGTAATAACCCTATATTTGTAAACAAACTAGGAATAAATAAATGTTTTGGTATTTCATATTAAACTAGCCTTTTTTACTTTTTCTAATAAACATAAAATATAACAATAACATCGATATTAACCCTATCTCACCGCCCAACACCCCTCCATATTCTTCTAGATATATGCAAAGAAATATACTACCAATAAAAAATATTATTCCAAGGATAACAATCCATTTCCCCAGAAACTATGCTATTTTATATAGGATTAAAAAGATAAACATAATCCCAACAATAATAGGTGCTATTACATCTTCAAAAAACCTTTTTCTTTTTTTACAGCTTTAGAATCTTTATTCAAGATATTACATTCTTCTCTTTACTAGGTAATTTATGAATAATGTATTCATTCTATCTTCAATATAAGTTTACGAGTATCATTTACAACTTTCATTTCAGTTTTTGTTTCGCTTTTGTTCTTTCTCTCTTATTCTTTTCCTATTTGCTATAAATTCTTGACGTTCCTTTTCTTGTTGTTCCCACTTAATATTAGATATTTAGATTCTTATTCAATCAAAAATAGACTTTCCTCTTTCCATATTGGAAGAGGAAAGTCTATTTATTTCTAAATATATTATAGCTCTTGTTTTATTAATAATTGTTACTTATTATTTTCAGCCTTGTTCTTTATCGTTTTTACAAATTCATTTCGCCATATTTTAAAATTATGAGCAAATTTTCCTTCAATAGAATTTTTATACCCTTCAAATTTCACTTCTAAAATATCAAAGTCATTGAATAATTTATATGTCTCTGCCGTCAAACCTACTGGGTGTAATACCCCACCATAATCATAGAAAGTGTCTTCATCGAGAAGTATTCCTCTTGTAGTAATTACATACTCTACATCTTTATCTTCCTCAGTACTCAACCTTACTACACTTCCTAAAGGCAAAACTTTCTCCATATAATCTTTCATATTAATTCACCGACCCTTTTAATACGATAATTTTCTCTTCTATTTTTTGTCGCCTTTTTTCTAATTGGCGGATACGATCAATAAAAGCATCACGTGTTTTACCTTGCAAACTACTATCAATACTACTTTCTAATCTTCTAATATCTCCTGTCAAAGATACAGCTGCTTTTTCAAGTTGCATAACAACGTTAATAATTTGATCTCGCCCACCACTGTCCGGAAATGTACTATGAACCCTCGACATTATCATATGTAGATCCATCCTCATAACCCCTCCCTTAGCATTTGTCAATAATAGGAAACTGAAGCTAACTCTTCATCTTTTGCCATCATAGAAATTACTGCATCTGTTACATCTTGACTTAACTCTTTTAAATCATTTGAAAGGCCATTCACATCTCTGGAAATCTCCACCAATAATGAACGATTTATCCCTCTATTACCATCATTCATAAAATAGTTTAATAATGATTGGCGATGGCTTCTTACATAATCTCCAGCAATTGAAGCAATATTCGTATCAATTTCAAAGTCACCTTTAAATACATCTAAAATATCTTGTACAAGAGAAGATGCTACTTCTTTTGCAATTGCTATAATTTCATCACGGGATAAATAAAGAATGATGCATCCTACTAAAAAATCTACAGCTGCGTTAAATACTGATTCTAACACTTCAAGTACCTTTTCCTTACATTTTGCTAATTTATTCTCTATCCAATCCACAGCCGTATTCACCTGATTTCTAACTTCTTGTATAACTTCCTTACTAAATTTCAAAGCTTTTTTTCCTGTTTCTACACCTATACTTGCTATTTTTGTTGCTAGAGCACTAGTATCTCCCACTACTGTTATTGCTACTAGAATTGCACTGACTGGGGTTCCATTTACCACTAAATCCACTACAACTTCTTCTGTTGTACTTAATGATTTTTTCCCAGTGATTCCTTTATATAGGTCCCCAGCAGACTCTGATATTTCTAAAAAACCAAATTTCCAATCAAATCCTGTTTCGCTAACCTTTTTCAATTTATCTATTGCTACATTCCCATTCCCAGAATAAAATTTTGGATCATATAAAAAAGAATGCCCTTCCCCATTTTCCATTTTATAAACCTGTCCAGGTATTACAAAATCTGCGGCTTTAACGGCGCCATACAAAGGATCATATTCATTTATAAGACTGCGGCAATTTTTCATATTGGTCCCGTATCCGTACTTAACCACATCCTTATTTAAAACAGGCGCAGGATTTAAAGCTAATACGTTTATATTATCTTCTTGATGTCTTAATGCAACTGTATTCGCTGCTCCGCCACCTAAAGAGTGCCCTAGTAAAGTTATCTTCTTTCCTTTATTACCCGCCTTGACTTTTTCATAAAAATTTTCTGCTTGACTATACTGAAATTCCGCTAACGACCCAAATATAGGCGAATTAGTTAAATTATGCAGTCCAATTGCTCCATCGGTTGCTAAATCGCCTATTTGACTCGGTTGCGTTCCAACGTAAACTATAAAAATTTCACCTGTATGGTTGTCTTTTAGAGCGTATGCTCCAAAACCAGTCTGAGGATGTTGATCATCCTCTGCTATTAGTTCGGCATCAAAGTTATCTTCTAGTCTTTTCTTATTTTTTCCTGGGTCTGGATTACTATAATCATCTTCTTTTTCATTAAAAGCATAAATATCAGTTGCTGCTAATCTTAATTTTCCTACATCACTGTTTATTTTAAATCTTTGGAGATCATTTGTACTATTCCCCACACTTATTCCCTCCTATTTTATGCATTACTTGTTATTCGTATATAGTCTTTCATACTCCTCATATTTGTTTTTAGAATTTTTATTATTATCTTCTTTAGTATTTAAATAGATTGCTATTTTTTGATCATGTCTTATTAATTGACCTTCTTTATTCTTTTTTTCATACCCCATCGTTATGCTTATCGTAGTGAATTCCATAGGATTTTCTTTTGTATCTTTCGCCGAATTAAATTCCATTAATAATATTGCTTCATCAAATTTATCGTAGTCCACCTTTAACTTATCATTAATTATTTCTTGAAATTCCGATTCAGTTAAGTAATATGTTACCTTGGATGGTTCACTAAATCTTTTTTTATCTTTTTTGGGTTTTAAACTATCTATTCCCTTCAATCTATCAAATATGAAATGAACATTCGAAACATCCAAACTTTGATCTGGACTTTTCAATTGATTATCTTCATATTTAATACTAGTTCTATATATAGTTTCTTCTTTTTTTTGCTCATTATTTAATGAACTAGCAATTTCTTGTAAAGTTGTCCCATAGAACCTTTTTTCTTTGATATTGTATACCGCTCCTGTTGTTTGATATACGACGTTAATGCGTTTATCATTTTTCGCCCAAAACGTACTATCCCTAACCTCTTCTTTCACATACGCATACCCATCATCACTAGCAGACATAACAGTCTTCATGTCCCCTTCATCCAACGCCTTTACTAATCTCTCATACTCTATCTTCGTCTCTCCAAAACCACATCCACTTAATAAACTTGCCACTATTGACACGACTATCATCACCTTAGCTTTCTTCTTTAATTTCATACTGTCACCTCATTAGTTACTCTAGGCATTTTTAGTTTCATTATGTTCCCTTTTTGATAGTAATACACTTCATCTTTACCTAATGGTGCTTCGTTGCTTATATATTTTATGTTGAAGATACTTTGATCATTTAATGGCATTGCGATAACTGCTGCTGTTAGTTTACTTCTCATTTTCATAGGTAGAGCTTCACGATTTCGGTCCATGTAGTCGTGGTGACCTGCTAATACAAAGTAAATACCTACTGTACGAGATAGATCAATTAAAGTTGCTGCATCCTCCATTTCTAAATAAACAAATTTGCTAAACTCTTCAACATTTGTCATGATAATGAGTTGTTTTGTGAATGCAGGAATTTCTCGACCTTCTTGTCTTGCTTGTGCTAATTCAAGAGCTCGTTCGCGAATTACTTCCATCCAATACTTCGCATGCATATTGATTTCATTTTCGTCTACAATGTAGTGCGTCACATTGTCTTTATATTGAACGAAACTATACTCTGCTGTATCCACTAATGTCACACTTTCAAAATAATCTTTATTCAATTGAGATAGGATACTAGATACAATTTGTTTTCCCATACTATCATCTACACTATAAATCATTAAATGATCATTCACCGCAATATCATGAGCTACAACTTCTACATTTGCAAAATCAAGCCCCATTGGAATTCTTCCTGCTTGTAGAGCTTTTGTAACGTCTTTATTTTTACGATAAGTAGCAATATCAATAATTTCTGGCATCATTGGAATTGCCTTCGGACGTTCTCCATCCCATTCTCGGTCCATATCATTTGCTTCTTGTTGTAATAATTGAATTTGTTGTAATTCATCTTCTGCTTTCGTAGGTAATGCAGCCTGGAATAATGTAGGAGATTCTAATTTTATTAACGCTCTTCCTGCTGTTTCTTCCACTTTTATATCAGATCTCCCCACAATACTAGCTACTTCACTCTGATCAATCATATATAGACAAGTTTGGATTTTAATATTATTGTACAATTGAATTCTAAGTGCGTTTTGTCGTCCTGCACTTATTAAAGTATGAATTCCTAAACTAGCACCATCTCGGACAATTTGCATAATTAGCATTTCAAAGCCCTCATAGAATTTTGCTTCTTTTACTGCATCATAATTATCGGTTGCAATAATAATATGTGGTATTTCTTTCCCACTTGCCTTTTCATACATTTCAATACTCGCAACGTCATATTCACTTAATAATCGTTTACGATTTTTCATTTCTTGAGTTAATCTTTCAACAAACTTTAAACATTTTTCTGATTCGTCAATTGTAATCGTATCCGCTACATGAGGTAACCCTTTTAATGGTAGAAGACCATTTGTTCCAAGGTCCACTAAATACACATGCAAATGCTCCGGACTATGCTGACGAGCTACATCCATAATGACTGATTGTAAGAATGTTGATTTTCCGTAACCTGGACTTGAGAAGACTGCTACGTGTCCGTCTTTACTAATATCTAGTGTTAATGGTGTTTGTGATTGTAATTCAGGCTGATCTAGTAGACCAACTGTTGCTTTTAATGGTTTCTTTTCTTTCGTCCATGCTTCTTTGAACTGAATAGCGTGTAAGTCTTGTAAATATACGCTTTCTGGAAGTGGTGGTAACCACGGTCTAGCTAACGCTTCAATTTCATTTATTTCTGCGTAATCGTGAATATAGTCAATAACAGCATCCAGTTCAGATGGTACGCTTATTACTTCTTTACTGCTACCAAGTCCACTTAAGTCTTCACTTAATATTTCATATTGTCCTAGATCATTTATTGCATAGATTGTTGCGTCTAAATGTTCTTTATCCTCTTTGTTTTCTACATAGTCTGCTCCGCTCCAAGCTGATTGGAATAGTTCATAAATTTCATTATTCCCAACTTGTAAGTACGCACGTCCTGGTAATGTAATTTCAGCAGCATCTGGTGTTTTTAAAATTTCATTACTATCTGACGTATTTTGAACTTTTAATGCTAGTTTGAATTTCGAGTTACTCCAAATTTGATCATCTACAACACCACTCGGTTTTTGCGTAGCTAATATTAAATGGATTCCGAGTGAACGACCGATACGCGCTGTTGAAACTAACTCTTTCATAAATTCTGGTTGTTCTGACTTCAGTTCCGCGAATTCATCACTAATTAAAAATAGATGTGGCATCGGTTCACTTACTAAGCCTTCTTTATACAATTTTTGATACTGATTAATATGGTTTACATCATTTTCCCCAAATAATCGTTGTCTTTTTTGTAATTCAGCTTTAATTGATGCGAGCGCTCTCATACTTTGTGCTCCATCTAAGTTCGTAATTGTTCCTAATAAATGCGGTAAGTTTTTGAATAAATTCGCCATACCGCCGCCTTTATAGTCAATTAGTAGAAAGGCTACTTCGTAAGGATGGAAATTGACTGCTAGAGATAAAATATACGATTGTATAATTTCCGACTTACCTGAACCTGTTGTACCTGCTATTAACCCGTGTGGTCCGTGTGCTTTTTCGTGTAAGTTTAAGTTTACGATATCTTCTTTACCACGTAATCCAAGTGGTACAGCTAAAGATTTATGCGCTGCATTTTTCTCCCAGCGACTTGTGATATTCAGTTCTTTTACTTTCTCAACACCGTACATTTCTAAAAATGTTACACTTTCTGGGATACTATTTTTTAAGTTTTGCAAATGATTTAACGGTGCTAATGCTCGTGAAACATCTTCTAAATTGAACCCTTTCGGTACGTGATTTAGTTTAAATTGACGGTTAACAAGCTCTCCTTGCTCTAAGATGATGTTCCCTTGTTTTGCATCTCTTATATCAATTACCGTTTTCACGTGCTCCGGTAAACTTTGCATAACATCTTGTACAAATACAAGTGATACACCTAATTGACTCGGATCATCATTAAAGAATTCCATAACAACATGGTCTAGTATTAGTTTTTCATCTGTAATGAGAACGACATAGTGCGGTGCAAAGTACATTTTTTCATTAGTTGAACTTTTTTCATCTAGTTTTAATTTTCGTTCTTTCAATATTTGATACAAACTATTTAACACTTGATCACGACTACGATCATGGTATACAAATCCACGTACATTTATATCTCGAACACTTCCATGAGGTAGCCAGCGCATCCAATCCCATTTTTCTTTTTCTTCTTCAGGAAAAATAGTAATAAACTGCAAGTCATAATAACTATGGAATAACGCGGTTTGCACAACTAATAATTGTAATTGTTCTAACACTAAAGAGCGTTGTCCAATATAGCCAACCGGTCCATTTATCAAGTCTGTTACAACAGGTACATCTTCCAAAGAAAGATAACGCTGTCTTAGTTCACGTGCTATATCAATTAATTCATCTTTCGTTTGACTAAATTCTTCTTCATTAAATTGGATTTCAAAACTCGTATTAGCTTGTCCTGTCCCAACGCTAAATGTTAAGAAATCATGATGTAGCATTGTTTTTTCATATATACGTGGATTTACTTGCACAGCCATATTACGTATTACTTCAACATTTGGATTATGAAATTGTAATGCATGACGCTGCTTTTCACTTTCTGCATGTAAATCTTTCGTTTTTTGTTTTATATACTCTCTATAACTTTTATCACGTTCAACAATGTCAATTTTATATTGCTTTAAATTTTTTATATAAGATGTGACAGAAACAATAATTGTTACTAATGTCATCGCAATCGATGCGATAATAAACATTCCATATTTCATAAAGATAGCAAGTAATACTGTTACGACAATCATGACAAGAGATGGTGCAATGATTCTCGCCAAATGCTCAGTCGGTTTTGACGGCATACTTGAAGGTTTCGCAACTGTCATTTTCTCTTCTGGTTCACGATAAATAATACGTGGTGAACGATGATAGTCTGGATAACCACTTTGATAATTCGTTTCTGATTCTACTAAAATAGGTAATGTAGATTTCACGTTGTCTTCTGAGGACAATACTTGAATATCTTCACTGCCAATCTCCATCAAAACACCATCAAAATATAATTGGTCTCCTGCTTCTAACATAACGCTATCATTTAGCTTCGTATAATTATGAAATACAGCCCCGTCATATACGTTCACTTTAAAAGAATCATACAACGTTTCACGAGACAGTATTAAATCTACGCTACTCCCTGTAATAGCGATATCATCATAACTATTTTGACTGATTGTAAGAGAATGTTTCGTTCCTATATCAAACACTTTAGTTGTGCCAATAATAGATATAAAGACTTTTAAGCTCACGCCTTGATTTTTTCCAATTTCAAATTCTTTGTTGAATTCTATTAATTGACTTTCTACCATCCAAGCGTTTACTTCATTATTCCAGTTTAACTCTATTTCTTTCTCTAAACTTGGATTCGTAATATCATTTGTCCACTCTTTTCCAATCGACACTATTGATTGCTCTTTTGGATGTAATGTGCTCTTATATATTCTGTCTCCATAAGTCAATACTAATAGTTGCTCCATGCGCGTTCACTGCTCCTTTTCAACTGTCTCATCAAGTGCTTTCTTATTCTTTTTTCTCTGTGTTCGACAAATCTTTATCGCTTGATGACTTACCATATTTCTTTTTATATTCATCTAATTGTTGCTCATATGTTTTTAACTTTTGATCACGCTCTTCTCCTGACAAATCTGGATTATTTTTCAGCGATTCAATTTGTTTAACAAGGCCGTATATAATAAGCTCCGGATCATCAAGAGTCTTAGCTAAATCCAATGATTTATCAAAATTACCATTTCCGTTATACATCCAATACAGCAAATACTTTTCATCACTTTTCAAACTAATATTTTTCATAATTGATTTCTTTTGATCTTCACCTAGTTTTTCAGCTGTAATGTATGCAAATGCTAACTCATATTTAGATGCAATCGGTAATGATTCAAATTCCTCTTCATTTAATTGCGCAATTACTTTGTCATAATCAGTTGCTATGAAACTCGCATTTGCTTCTAATAATTTATTTTGATAAGGAAATTTTATAAAAGTGAAATATATTAAAGGAGCAGCTAAAATCACAGTCGCCGCTATGAAGGAAAAAGCTAAGTATTTAAACGATTTATAGCTTTTTTTAGGTACTAACTGCATATTTTTTTCTGTTTTTGTTTGTTCCTTCTCAAAGCTGTCATCAAGAAATTGCAGTAATGCATCTAAGCTTTCCATTTGAGCAACCGTCTGTTCAAATGTTGTTTCTTTTGCATCTTTTAGTAACCCAGCATACAAATCATCAAAATTGTGCTTTTGGGAGAATAAAGCGATAATTAGACACTTATATTGTGTTAAAAATTGCTCTTCTAACAACGGGGTTGGTGGAACAATATCTCGAATTCCTCTATGTATAATACTTGGCATTAAATTAGCATTAAAAACTATATTGTCCGGATGTAAAAAGAACGTGATTCGTTTATTTAAATATTTACGAAACTGCGCAACATTTCGAAGCAGTCTTAATTTCTCATTTCTTCCAAAACGGCTAAGATCATCCCACTTATATAATTTTTTATCCACTTGAAATATAAAGGTAAACATATCATCCGTTTCCTCTATCGTTAATGGTACAAATTCAGATGATGCGCCCGTAATTACATCAAATTGACGGAAGTCTTTTATACGTGTTTGAGATTTTGTCATCTCCAATTTCCAATTTTCCTTTTCTATTTGAAATTGATAGTTCATTGCATCAATTTGAATTGTTTTTTCCGTCATTTTTATCCTCTTCTCCTTTTCTTTATAACCCGTAATAACTTATTTTCAAATAACTAAAAGTAAAAATATTCTTTATAAAACTTGTAAAATATCTCCATCTGTTATTTGGTGATCGATTAAACGATCATTATCTGTTAAAACAATTGACTTATTCTTTACTTTAATTACAAAATGTGAACCTTCATGATTATCAATCTTTAGCGTATCTAATAAATTTTTCAACAAATATTTAATAGATTGATGATTCGGAATACGTAAATCGTATGTATTTCCATTCCATTTACTAAAATCTACCGTTACATTAATATGTGTTTGTATTGCCATTACTTTACCTCCAACTTTTGCGAAGAACTGTATAAATACCGATGCAAATAAGTACAATGCCACCACCAAATAATATTATTATTGTTGTACTAATTGGCTTTTCATTCATTGTTTCATTACTCGCTACTTCATTTGCACTTTTTCTGACAACGTATTCACTACTAAACAAACTATTTTTCGTATCTTTAACACTATTTATTTCTTTTTGTTTTATAAAAAGAGAATCTCGTAAAGCTTCCATATCTTTTTGTTCTTTCTTTTTCTTTTTCTGAATTTCTTCTTCTATTTCTTTATTAAATAACTCAATCGATGCTTTATCTAATTCCGTTTCCTTATGCTCCTTTTTATTTTTTTCTTGGTCGCTTTCTTCAAGTCGATCCACTTTAAACTTAATCTTCCCATCATCACCAAGATAACTGTCAGCCGCGCTCCTTATCGGTAGCGCGACAAACAGTAAAAGGATAGAGAGAAATGATAACTTAGCCACTATGCTCCATTGTTTGATCATTTACTTCTTTTTCCTCCCATTTCTTATGCCATACAAATAGATTACTAACTAATCCGATAATGGCAATTACAAACAACACGATGAAAATAACTTTTCCAGTATCTTTACCGCTAATAAAATCATTTAGAAAACTTTCTATATACTGAAGTGGTGAGAACTGACGTACCTTTCCAACAGACGACATTTGATCTACTTTACTTCCAACTGCTTCAGTTAAAAATAGGTACATACTTAAAAATACTAATAGAATAAACATCCCTACCATTTTTATTTGTCGTAATAAGTATGTTGAGACCAATACAAACGCCATCATAATGATTGTGATAAAAGCAATCCATAATAAACTTTGATCTTGACCGAACTGTAAAAGACGTCCAGAAATGATACCTATACTAATTCCTTCCACAATTGATATACCGAATGCCACTACTGTAGTTGGTACATTCATATCAATTAATGAGAATTTCTCTTCAAAATGATCTGATTGCGTTCGTTTCTTTTCTTGATTCGCAATTGCGTATGCTGTAAATAACGCAACAATAAAACAAGTTAACACGATTAAATATGGTGTAAAAGCATTACCAGCTACAATGACTCCATCATTTTGTTTCTGTACTGGGCTAGATAAAAATTGATATAACATTTCATTTTGGCGATCACCAATTCGGCTATTAGCCAAAATTTTAGTAAAGTTTTTGGAGAATGATTTATCATCGTCCATTTTCTTTGTAAAGTCATTTAATAATGAATCAGCTTTTGAAACAATTGTCGTTCCGCTTTCTTGAATTTCTTTTGCTTGTCCATTAATTTGATCAAATGTTTTATATACATCGTCTGATGTTGTTAAACTATGCTTCGAACTCTCGACCAATGACTGACTTTGCATCATTAATGATTTAATACCAGAATCTAACGATAAAACAGCTGTTTGCTCACCAGTATTATTTGTTGTTAGCACTTGCTGTTCTTCAACTAGCTTTAAGCTACTCTCACGCCATTTCGCTAAACCTTTTAAATACTCTCCTAAATTTTCATTCATACTAGTTGCTTGCTGCGTCGTTACATTTAATTTCTCCGCTAGTAGCATTGAATTTTGATCCGCACTAGTAATGAATTGTTGATAAGAGTCTATTTTTTGTTTTAAACCTGTCATATCTTGCTTTACTTCTGTCGTAATACTTGATGAAACAAGATTTGAAATTAAATCAATTAAGCTTTGTTTATTTAATACGTAGTACAAAGATTGTTCAGTTGCAATTGCATCTAAACTTCCCTCTTCTAGCTTAGGACCTACATCTTTCGTTCTTAAATCAATCCCATAATACATTTCGTACAGACTAATTAAACCTTGATAACTTTCAACTGTATCTACTGCTTCTTTTATTAATACACTAGATATATTTTTTGTTAATTCTTCTGATTTTTGATGTACAACTTGATTCGTCGTACTTTCAATAGTCGTTGAGTTACCACCTTGATTTTGGTTTCCTCCGTTACCTGTTCCAGGGTCTGGGTTTCCTCCATTACCTGTTCCAGGATCTGGATTTCCTCCATTACCTGTTCCAGGATCTGGATTTCCTCCATTACCTGTTCCAGGATCTGGATTTCCTTCATTACCTGTTCCGGGGTTTGGGTTTCCTCCATTACCTGTTCCAGGGTCTGGGTTTCCTCCATTACCTGTTCCAGGGTCTGGGTTTCCTCCATTACCTGTTCCAGGGTTTGGGTTTCCTCCATTACCTGTTCCAGGGTTTGGGTTTCCTCCATTACCTGTTCCAGGGTTTGGGTTTCCTCCATTACCTGTTCCAGGGTTTGGGTTTCCTCCATTACCTGTTCCAGGGTTTGGGTTTCCTCCATTACCTGTTCCAGGGTTTGGGTTTCCTCCATTACCTGTTCCAGGGTTTGGGTTTCCTCCGTTACCTGTCCCAGTTCCACCTTCTTGGTTTCCTCCGTTACCTATTCCAGATCCACCTTCTTGGCTTCCTCCGTTATTCCCTGTTGTATTTTCCATTTTTTTGATAATAGGTTTTTTAGCATTGTGTACTAACGGCATTATGCCATACTGTGATTTATGAACCACATTTTCCACCTTGCTGTTTTCAGTTTGTGTTCCTTTATCTTCTTTATTAGGTTCTTCTTTTTCAGAACTAGTTTCTTTTTTATGATTCCCACTCAATTTCCAGTCCCACATTACAGGAGAGAAAACATCTATATTGATGTTTGTATTTTTTAACTTCACATGCAGATTAATCTTTATATCCCCTTCATTACGAGGAGGTATTGTAATTTCTCCTGCTTCGCTTTGAAGAAAGTCACTTGTACGATCCACATCATCAATATGTAAAGCCCCTGTATTTCCATATAGTTCAAATTCTTCTGGAATATTTATCTTCAAGGTTTGTGAAGATTCCATTTTAATTACGTTCGCCGTATCACTAAATGTAATTCCCTCTTTATAAAGTCTATCCTTTACTTCTTTAATGGCATTTCCTAAAGATATTTTATTTACAGGGTCATAATAAAAATTATTTTCTTTATTATATTTATTTGTAAATTGGATTACATTTTGCAGTTGTAATTTCGTTGCATCTGGCAATTCACTTTGAACGATTTCTTCCATGTTTAAACTAGGTAATTTTGCAATTAAACTTTCGATTTGTTTCTTTATTCGAACATCTGGTTGTTTCATTAATGTATTTATAAAGATCTCTTGCTTTCCATCGTTCGACATAGATTGCTTTAACTTTTTAATTATCGTCCCTTGAATATCACTTTCTAACTTTCCTGCAAGTTCTGTATCATATTCTGACACTTGTTTTTTTACATCTGTTAAATATTTTTGAATTGCTGAAGCATCAGCTAAAATATTTGGTTCTTTCTCTGAAAGCGTAAATTGATTTGTAATAACTTTATTAGCAGATTCTAATGCGCTTAACTGCTTTAAAACATCGCCTGTATTCATATCACTCATGTATTGATTAAATTGATTCGTGAAATTATTCGCTAACAGATTATTATCAGTTTGCATTTTTTGAAAGTTATTAAAACCATCTAAATACGTATTGTTAGATTTATTCCCTTCATCTAACGCTAAACCGAAACCTTTTAAAACATCCTGAAATCCTTTGAAACTAGTAACAGAAACCCCAGTATAATCTTGCACTGTTTTAAATTGATTTGTATAATTTGCCAAAGGACTATGTACATCTTTTTTGTACATAGTTGTTTGAACGTTTCCTTTTTCAATTATTTTGCCTATATTATCTTGTGCACCTTGCAACTTACCGATAATACTTGCAAAATAAACATCAATTATTTGTTTATTAAAGTCCTCCAAAATCATAGAAGCTGTATTTTCAGCTTCAGCTTTCAAATCTTTATTCCCAGTCGCGTTTACTTTGTAGTTTAACGATAATTTCTCCGGCAGTTCTGAATCAATCGCAACGGCCTTCCTAGAAAAATCATTAGGTATTACAATCATCATATTGTAATTATTATTTTTCAAACCATTTTCTGCTACTCCGCGACTAACTACGTACCATTCTTGTTTCGTATTTTTATTTACATTTTTAACAAATTGATCTCCAAACGCTATTTTATTCCCTTCAAATACAGTTCCTTGATCTTCATTTACTAATGCAACTGTCATTTTTGGCGTGCTATTCTCATTAGCTTTCTTAACATTTTGATTTAATGCTAAATAGGAGACTCCTGTTGATAGCACAAGAGCTAAAATAATAAACAACAAGATGCTCCACTTAAACTTTTTCACTACTTATCACTCCTGCGGCTGCGAGTCTATTAAGTTAAGGACTCCTTATCTTACTCTAGTTTTAAAGCAATTTAGCCATACAACAAAAGTTGCATGGCTAAATTATATATTTCTTTTGCCCGTTTTTATTGTAGACCGAAATTACGAGAAAGATCTTCGTCGTGTCTAGCAACAGCCTCTGCAGTTTTATTAAGCTGCATATTAATTTCTTGTAATAGCTCTGCGAAGTTTTGTACTTTTGGTTTTAATTGATTGAACTGTTGATCAAAACCTTCGAAAGCACGACCTTCCCATTCTCCTCTTAATTCATTTTGTAAGTTTTGTAACTGACGTAAAATGTCCTCAATTTGATTTGCACCTTGTCCATATCGAGTCGCTTTTGATTTAAGCTCCTCTGGTGACATACGAATTTGTCCTGCCATTATTAAATCCCCCTTAAAATTTTAAAATAGTAAAATTAACCCAAAATCAATTCTACAAATTGATTATATCAATAATTTAAAAATTTCTAAACAAAAAAATGATATTTTTCCAAAATTTCTCTTTTAACATAATAACATTATATTATATAATATAAATTTATTGTTTTTTTAAAAGGACTGCTAAGCGTTTCTACCTCTATTTAATAATAAAAAGAAAACTTTTTTTACCCAAAATTCAGAATATAAACTTTACAAATTACATACTCATTTTCTTTTTCTTGTTTCTTCGCCCACTTAAAATCGTTTTCTCACTTCAACGTCATGATTACTTGTCTTTCAACGAAGCCAAAATCTTCGTACATTTCTTTTGCAAAGTTCCCTGTAAATACATTCAAGCGAATTTCTGAATACTTTTCTTGTAGTTCCTTGATCCCAGCTTTCATTAGTTTTCGTGATAATCCTCTCCCGCGATACTCTGAAAAAACATACAATTCATAAATAAAACCGAGTTTTTCACGAGAGAAATAGTCCACATTTTCTCCTATTAGTATCCATCCCACTACTTTATTTTCTTCCTTTGTAACTATATAATATGCCCCTTTTTCTACTAAAGGTTTTGTAATTTCAATCGCTTTTTCCGTACTTAGTTGACAATTCCCTCTCGTTCCTTCGAAAAGTGATTGAGCTGCATAATGTAATATTTGTTTCGTTTCTTCCTCATCTGCTTTTGTAATCATTCCTTTCTCCCTCCTGCCCTCTAATCATCATTGAAATACCATTTTCAAGACCGTCTGACTCAATTACAATTGCCATCAATCCTTTTTCCGTACTCGTTTCATGTAACTCTCCCTTCGCCCAAAACGCAGCTTGTCCAGCTCCTATCTTCACTTTTTCTTTATCTGATCCGCAAACAAATCCTTCTCCTTGTACAACTAGAAGCAGTTGAGATACAACTGCTTCATGATATCCAATAACTCCATTCGGTTGTAGATGCATAGAACCGATATGTATATTCCCTTGATGTTTTAATATTTTTGACATTATAAAGTTAGATTGAAATGCTGATATATGCTCTCCCACTTTTTCACTGAAATCAAAAATTTTCATTTCTGATCCTCCTTATATGTATAAAACCATTCTCACTGTTTGCAGCATATGCCCTTCGAAATCTTCTTCAAATTGCTCTAAAGCCGCAAAACCTTTTGCTTCATAAAATCGTTTTCCTTTTTCATTTTCCGCTTCTACATGAATGTACATTTTTCGAATCCCTTTTAACGTCGTGATCCCTTTTTGTAACAAAGCTGTCCCTATCCCTTTCCCTTGCTGATCTGGCAACAAATAAATCGCACCTAATTCTGCTTCGTTTTGCAGTCTAATTGGTGAAAAATTTGCAAAGCCAATTACTTCTCCCTCTTCTTCCGCAACGAATAAATGTGTATTTTCAAGGCGATATTTCATTTTTTCATCGGAATACGCTTCATTTAAAAAGTTGTCTTGAATCTCTCCCGGAATAATTCCTTCGTAAGTATCATGCCAAGCTATTTTCGCTACGTTTTGTACAGCATGAATATCTTCTTGCTTCATTTCTCTAATTACATATGTCATCTCGATGTCTCCATTCTCTTTAAATTACACTCTGCTAAAATACTAGAAGAAATGGCAGAACCATCTTCATAATTTACCTTAATTAATTTTAACTTCTCAATCGAAGCTAGTGTAACATCAAACTTTTCATATATACATTCCATTACACTTAAAAATTGATTTAAATTTAACCCATTTGCAATCGTGCAATGCGGCACCCATTTTCCTGGTACGTAATATGACTGTAGATTATCATGAAAAACTTTGAAATAATCATGATAAGAATGATGAAGTCTTAATAACTCATCAGTAATGGTTGGTGCTAGAAAGATCGTTCCGTTAGTAGGAAAAGTTCCAACAGAAGGAAAAGTTACAGTGGAGATGTTCTCTTGAAAAGCTACAAACTCCTCTAATCTCTTCGTATATAAATTAATATCTAACTCCTTATAATCAGCCAATGTTATATGTGGTTCTACTCCGGCTAGTTCATTTGTTTCAATTATATTCGTTAATTCATTTTGCAATTCTCTAACTTTATTAGTAGACACACAATCAAATGTAGCAATGATAGCGTACATGCTTCCTCACCCCTTCGTTACACATAGCACTTCCCATTCTTCACGAATCATTCCCATTCGAATAGAATCATAGTATGTCCCGTTATAATATCGGCATTTTCGCATTCTTCCTTCTAAGCTCATTCCTATTTTCTCTGCTACTTTCATCATTCTTTCATTGCCAGACCAAGTTGTAAGCCCTACTCTACCAATCTCCATATTTTCAAATAATAAGTCCCTATATAATGTTAATGCTTCTGTACCATATCCACCATTCCAGTATGCTGGGTCATAAATTACGATTCCCATTTCTAACCAACGCGTCGGTTTATGCTCCCAATAAAATCCGACTGTCCCTATAATTTGACCGTCATTTTCGACAATTAAATTCGATAGCGGCTCTTCTATTAAACGTTTTTGTGAGTTTTCTTTATATCGCGTGTATTCTTGCATTGTTATTGGAAAGTATGGTGCATCCCATTTTTTCCACTCTGGATTTTCTTCTTTATATATGAAGCTCCATAATGTTTTGATATCTGATTCTTCTATTGTACGAATTGTAACTTTGTTCCCCTTTAATATAACGTTTTGCATAATTTCCTCCTACATTCCTCTTTATTTCATATACAATTATAATGTTTTTTCAGAAAAATCAAAACAAAACTCTACTCTATATTGTATAATTTTGTTATAAGATACGAATTATTTATGTAAATTAACCAATTTTTTCGAGTTTAATCTAGAAACGGAATTTCGGAAAAAATTAGATGAAGTACGAACTCGTAGCATAGTTAATAAAAAACAGGAGGTTATATCCCTCCCATTTTAGCTAAATATTGTATTTCCCTTCTTTTCTACCTCAAGTAGAATCCCTTTCTCTATCCAGCCCTCTACACCATCTTTTTTAATTAAATCATATCCCATGCAGCTACCATCAATTAAAGAAACTGTATCCCCTTTTCTAATACTGATTTGCGCACAAGAAATATCCGTTTTCACTGTATACTCACCTGATTCAAGTTGCTTTATATACTCGTTTTTCACATGAAGTAATTCATTTGTTCCTAGTTGTTTACATACGGTAAAACCTTTCATTCTCTCCACAGGTTCTATGTAATAATGTGGATATGTAACCCCGCCCTGCATTACTGAATTCGCATTAAAATCAGCCAATACTTCATACTGTGGAAAATGATCTACATATGTATAAGAAAACGTATCAGCTGAAGTTGTCCTCTGAATAATAAATGCATTTAATTGCCCTGCTTCTTTAATCGCATTACCACCATCAATCGCAATAATTTTTTTCTCCTTATCAATAACTGGATTGTTAGACGGCGCCTCCTCGGAATAGTTCACAACAGGCCAATGCCCAACAATTACGTACTTATCCGCACTATGTGACTTATTAAAAAACTCTGGTATTGCAATTGCATTTTTCCTGTCTGTTTGTCTCCAATTCTCTCTATCTTCAAGGCCAGCATGTACAAAGATATAATCATCAGTTTCAATAGCAGTTGGCAATTCTGTTAGCCACTTTATTTCTTTTGAAAAACGGCCCATCAATATGTTTTTCACTTCACAAATATCACTTTCTTCATTAACGGTAACGTTCAATTTCGCTAGCCATTCATTAAAAATTGTATTCTTTCTCGTACATAAATAATTTATTAGCGCAGGATTTTCATTTACAAGCGCTTCAACTACAACTTCACAATTCCCTTCAATTACATAAACATTTGGCTTGCTAACTACTAAATCCATGACATAGTTTACGACGCCAATGCTATCGTTCCCCTTCTCACAAAGGTCGCCATTTATAATTAAATAATCATCATCTTTAAAATTAACTTTATGTAGTAGTTCCTTAAAAAGATCTAATTCTCCATGAATATCAGAAATAATGATGACTCTTACATCATTTGTTATAGATAATTTCTTTATTTTTTCCAAGTATAAACGCTCCTAACATTCTCTAAATACAATATTCCCTTGTTAATTTCTAATATTCGACAAATTATATTACTAGACCTGTTCCTAGCTCAAATCTGTAAAAGAAAATAGGTTCCATATATTTTTACACACGGAACCTACTTAATATTATAACTCTTTATAAAAAGAATAACTTACCTTATCATAGCCTTCTCTTTCATAAAAACGATGGGCATCAACTCTTGGAAACGCTGATGTAAGAACGATAGAATTGCACCCTTTTTCTCTCCCCCATTTTTCTACATATGACAGAAGAACTTTACCATATCCTTTCGATCTGTGAGCTTCCGCAGTTACAAGGTCATATACGAAAACATGTTTCTCATTATAAAAGTTCGTACAAATTGCTACACCAGCAAGACAAACAACTTCATCATCTTCATTCTGTAACGAAAGTAGTTTATAATTTTCTTTTTTCATTTTTTGAAATAAAGAACTTGCTTCTTCTCTTGAAAGTTTCGTTCGTAATTGCTGTAATACGGGGAATACATCATGTAAATCAGCTTCTGTTACTACTTCTCTAATATTCATTATCATTCTCTCCTTACTATTTATAAAATTTTCTAAATGTTATATCATTATTATAAAAAGTAACTGCCCCTAACTTAAGTGACAGTTCGATTATTTTTTATATGGCCAGTTTTTAAAGGAGAATTCATAAAATGGATCTTACTATCCCATTGCAATTAGAAAGTAAAACACCAATTTATTTACAAATTTACGAATATATGAAACGAGAAATCTCTCAGGGATCACTGCCTGCCGGTACACGCCTTCCTTCTCACAGAAATTTAGCGGTACAACTTAATGTTAGCCGTATTACTGTTGAATCTGCTTATCAACAATTACTAGCTGAAGGTTATGTAGAAAGTAAACCGAAACGTGGGATCTTTGTTGCAGAAGTTGATATTGATGGCATTCAAAATAAACAACAAGTTGTGTCAAACAGCGCTAACAATATAAAAAAAGAACAATATGAATATGATTGTAGCCAAGGGCTGATTGATCAAAAAGCTTTTCCAATTACAAACTGGAAAAGAGCATTACAAGAAACTTTATTCCAGTATGAAAATGAATTATTTGCTAGAGAAGATCCTCAAGGTGAGTTCGTTCTACGAGAGCATATTTCAAAATATTTATACCATGCCCGCGGGGTACATTCTTCACCTGATCAAATTATTATCGGAGCCGGTACGCAGCCTCTTCTTTGGCTACTACTTCAACTGCTTGGTTCAAAAAAAGAATACGGAATCGAAAACCCTGGATTTCACCGTATAACTGCCATGATTCAAAGTTCTGGTCTTCCTGTTCACCCTATTTCATTAGACGATAAAGGGATTCGTATTTCCGCTTTACGTGAATCACGTTCCAATGTAGCATACGTCACTCCATCACACCAATTTCCTCTTGGAATGATTATGCCATTATCTAGAAGGCTCGAATTATTAAGATGGGCCAATGATTGCGGAGGATATATTATTGAAGATGATTATGACGGAGAATTTCGTTATGTAGGAAAACCTATTCCCTCTTTACAAGGACTAGATTCAAATGAACGCGTTATTTATATGGGAACTTTCTCGAAATCCTTCTTACCTTCTTTGCGAATGGGGTATATCGTTTTACCAACTCATCTATTAAAAATCTATACAGAGCTTGAAGGTAAGTTTAAACAAACTGTTTCCACAATACAGCAACTCGCTTTTGCAACCTTTATTCACAATGGTGATTGGGAGCGCCATTTGAACCGTAGTCATACGCTATATAAAAGAAAGCACACATTACTAGTTAAATCTATCAAAAATGAAATGGGATCTCGTGTTCAAATACTTGGCGAACAGTCTGGACTGCATATCGTACTTCATGTTCATAATGGTATGAACGAACAAGAACTTATTCATACTGCTGCAAAACAACAAATCAAATTATACCCACTCTCTACATATGATTCTGTACATAATTTAAGCGAGGCGTCATATGTACTACTCGGTTTCGGCAGCATTCCCGAAGATAGTATCGAAATTGTAGTCAAATTACTAAAGGAAGCCTGGTTCCCTAAGTAAAATAACTCCACATAAGTTATACTTATGTGGAGTTATTTTACACACTATTTTTCTGATACGTCTCCTGATCGAGCAGTCCTTCCTGGACGCTTAACACCAGTTGTTTCTGTTGAATAGGAAGCTTCAATTATAGCGGTTGGATCTACAGAGAGAACGAGATCTTTCATTTTTGGATAAATGAAACGGTTTGTAATACAATAAATGATTTTCTTGTGCTCTCCTAAAAAACCACCTTCTCCATGTAGATACGTAACGGATAATTGCAATTCTTTCATAAGCAAATCGCCTATTTCTTTATTTTTCCCAGAAATAATCATAACGCTCTTTCCTTGATTAATACCATCTAATATGAAATCAATCATTTTCGTAACAATATAGAAAATAGCTAATGAGAACATCGCTTGTTCGATTGAAAATAAAATGGCAACAAAAATGAAAATAACTGCATTAACAGCAAGTAAAAATGTGCTAATTGGTACTTTAAAGTGTTTGTTCATCCAAACAGCTAACATTTCTGATCCATCAATTGCCCCGCCCATTTTTACAACGATCCCAACACCAACTCCAAATAGAACTCCTCCGTAAAGTACAATTAATAATTCCGAAGTTGTAATTGCTGGAAATGGCTTTAAATAAATCAATCCAAGTGTTGTAACAACATTTGCATAAGACGTACGGATAAAGAACTTCTTACCCATTACTTTTGCAGTAAATAATAAAATAGGAATATTAAGTCCTAAAAACACTCCGTAAAGCGGTAATCCTGCAACTTTATTTGCCATAATAGCAATGGCCGTTACCCCACCGTCTACTAGGCCATTAGGCGCTAAAATAAGCTCTAATGAACCCGCTACAATAATCGATCCAATTGTTAATAATACGTATTCAAATACTCTTTTCATTCATTACCCCCAAAACATATATATTTTCTTAGTATTATTTTAACGTAATTTTACTACTAATTCAAAGATATCAGTTTATATACACAAAAGTTTCACCTTTATAGTGATTTTTTATGTAATTTATTTATAAAAACACACTTACGTATTTCAGTAAGTGTGCTCCAAACATTTATTTAAGTTTTAAGTATGAATTCACTTTCATTTTAAATATTTCATCAACTGCTCTATTATACCCACCAGCATTTCGAAGTGACTCTCCAACTTTACGACTATTTTCCTTAAACGTTACATCATACATTACTTTCTTTACAGTCTCACGTAACAATTCAGAAGTTAATTCTTTACGATTAAGCCTTATTCCAGCTCCTACTTCACTCACTCGTTTCGCAACTAAAGGCTGATCTCCTGTTACCGGAATTACAACTAACGGGACACCGTAATATAGTGCTTCACTCGAACTATTCATACCACCGTGTGTCACGAATACATCAGCGTACTGTAATACTTCTAATTGCGGCACATAATTATACAACTTAAAGTTATTCGGAATGTTTTCAAATTGACTTATATTTATCTTCTTACCAACAACTAATACGACTGTCGCTTCTACATCTGTAAACGCTTCAAAACATTTTTCATATAACTCAGGTTGTTCATTAAAAACTGTTCCCATAGAAATGAAAATCAATTGTTTATCTTTTAAATCTTCCATAGGAAAGCTATCTACTTCTTTTCGAGTAGCAATTGATGGACCGACAAACTTATACGATTCATCGAATACATCTGAACGCGGCTGATATTCCTTTGAAGTATATACAATAGTAATATCACCAGGATGATTCATAATATCATACATATTAATACATTTCATTCCATACTGCCTATTCCATTTTTCCATTCCCGCTAAACAAGATTGATATAATGGACTAGTTTCATCTACTTGTCTCGATTCTTGTTCATCATTAAAAGTAATGTACTGATTAAAAGCAAACGTTGTACAAGAAGAAACGCTAGGTAATTTTAAAACATTCGCTATAATACGTCCTACTGGAAAATGATTATCGTATATCAAGTAATCGTACTTTTCCCCTTTTGTTTCTTCTACAATTTGAGTAACAATACGCTCTGATGCTTCAATCATATGAGATAGCATCGTCAAAGGACTCCCACCTTCATTTACTCGTTCCATAATATTAATTTGAGAGAGGAAATTCTCAAACACTCGGAATTCTGCACCTGTTGCTTCAATCTTCTTTCTATAATCTTCAATACAATACGAAACAACTGTTTCCCCTCTCCGAATTAACTCACTTACAATAGCTAAAGTCGGATTTATATGACCTTCTCCAGGGAAATTTATTACGAGTACGTTCGCCATAACATTCTCTCCTTTCCATCTAACAAAACTTAATAATTAATCAAGTTAATTAATTTAAATCTATTATAAAGGAATCTATTCTACTTCTTCATATGTTTCTCTTCATTTTATTATTGAGAAATATTTTCTATATCCCGCACTATTACGATTACAAAAGCTTATAACTGAATACTTATTTCCCCTTTTGCTCTCCATATCCTATTAAATACGTACTTTACATTCAAGCATTTCTACACGTTAATCACCCGAAGGATTTTTTTGATAATTCATACAAAACCAGAAAAATATAATTTCCATTCTAATTTCTCACTATAAATTTATTTATGTTCTGTATTATCCCCTATCATTATCCACGTAGTACATAATCTGTTATATAATCAATTTATAGAATTCACAGAAAAAGGAGGGGTTTTATGCTACAACAACTCTTCACTTCACCTATCCTATCCGCCCAAGCACTACATCCAGGCTATGAAGACCATGCAAGCGACGTGTTTCTCGTAAAAACAGCGGCTGAAGAAGTTATCGTTCGCTCTTCAAAAATGACTGAAGAGCCAAACAATGATTTTTGGTTGGGATGCCAAAACCTATTTGGAATTGATCCAAGAAATGTACATCATTTAGAAACGGTTCACACATTATTGAAAAAGCATACTAACTTACCCATCCCGACTATTTTGCAAAAACATGTTTTAAATGGACGAGAGTATGTTATCGTCGAAAAACTAACCGGAAGTACACTGCAATCATTTATCGGTCAACCTGATTCTATTTTATTCAGCCTTGGAAAAGGACTAGCAGAGATTCATTCATTTAAAGCTAATTTCACAGGAAACCCTTCTGGTATTTTCCAAGTTCCACTTAAAGAATTTAAATCTCATATTTTAAAAGTAAGCAAGAACCTTGTGAATATATTTTATTCCGATAATATGAGTATACATAACGCATTTCATACGTTAGAATCACAGCTCTCTTCCTTGCCGTCACCTAAGGAATCTACACTCGTTTTAATCGATATGGATCCTACTCAATTTTTATCAGATGGTCAATCTATTACTGGCTTAGTAGATACAGAAGCTTATGCAATTGCTCCACGAGAGTTTGATTTTATTGGATTAGAATATGTATTTACAGAAAAAGAGGCTCATGCTTTTAAACAAGGTTACGAAACCATTATGCCCATTCCTCGTCTTGAAGAATGTAGACATCCCTATCGATATTTGTACCGGTTATTATCTGTTCAGGGCAGTGTGAAGTTAGACAAGTGGTTGCGTCATCCATCCTATTTTTAAATACGAATGAGAGGGATTATGAAATGAATATTGAACAAAAAAAATCTTTAACAGCAAACGAAATTCAGCAAATGAAAGATTTAGCACATATTTGCGGGCAACACGATCAAATTGATTACTCGTCAGAGTTACATGTCAACTTTTTAACTGCTCGTAATAAAGATGTGATAAATGATTTTCTATTTTATGATGATACGCAATTAATCGGTGCATTAAGTATGTATGACTTTGAAAGACCGACAAAACTGGAGTTAATAGGGTTTGTTCATCCGAACTATAGGAAACAACATATAGGCACTACTCTTTTACAAACCGCAATGAAAGAAATACAAAAAAGAGAGGCAGATGAAGCCCTTCTTATAATTAATGGTGACTCTATTTCAGGGAAATCATTTGCAAAGCAAATGAACCTTCCTTATTTATACAGTGAATACGGTATGGCGTTCAAAACAAACGAAGCACAAAAAACAATGAAAAATAATATTAATCTTACCGTTGCATCTTCTGAATTACTTCCTGATCTTATAGAAATCGCTAGTGAAGCTTTTGGAGATTCGGCAGCAAATACATCCACATGGTTACAAAAGATGATGAATTCACCTTCCCATCAAGTTTACAGTGCTCTTATCGATGAAAAAGTGATAGGAACGATTACAGTTTCTCAGCAAGAACAATCTACTACACTATCAGGATTCGCCGTTCATCCTTCTTATCAAGGTAAAGGATATGGTAAAGATATTCTTAGTTATATGGTACATACACTTATTACAGAAGGAGTTTCAACAATTGAACTAGACGTCGAAACGAAAAATAACAATGCTTTAAAACTATATACACAATGTGGTTTTGAAATTATGACAAAGTATGATTATTATAGATTGTTGGAATAGGAGTGACTTTTCTATCGAGGAAGCATGTTATTTTAGAGACGAAATTATTACCTCTTTAAAATCTGTAGGATGTAACAATATACAACTACACGGTATAAATAGAACATTTTTCATTTGTCAAAAATAAAAAAACTGAATCATATCGATTCAGTTTTTTCTTATTTTTTCTTAATATATTTACAACCGCAGTCGTTTCATCATTTTTTTTATAAACACGTGGAATTCTTCTATCCAACATGCATGTAACTTCATAATTAATTGTACCTAACATATCTGCTATTTCTTCCACCGCAATCTCTTCTTCACCTTGTTTACCGTAGAATACAACTTCGTCTCCTACTTGTACTGGCATTGCATTTGTAACATCTAGCATAAGCTGATCCATACAAACACGGCCAATTACAGGTACTCGTACTCCGTTTATTAGTGCATGCCCTTTATTAGATAGCTGACGATTATAACCATCAGCATAACCAATCGGTACAGTTGCAATCCATTCTTCGCCCGTTGTTACATAAGTATTCCCATAGCTAACACCACGATTTTTCTTCGCATGTTTAACATGAGCTACTTTTGATTTTAAAGACAACGCTGGCTGTAAGGAAGCAACTGTATGATCCACTTCTCTTGAAGGATACATACCGTAAATTCCAATACCGACACGAACCATATTTTGAAATGTGTTACTAAGTTCCATTGATCCTGCACTGTTTGAACTATGAATATATGGAAAATGAATTCCTAATTCTTCCGCTGTATTTACAGCTTTCTCAAACAAACTTGTTTGCATATTTGTATAAGTTTTATCTATTTCATCAGCGGTAGAGTAATGTGTAAACATCCCTACTACTTCTACATATCGCATACGTTTTAACTCTTCAAAAAACGGTTTAACTTCTTCTTCCTGTAAACCAATACGGCTCATTCCTGTATCAATTTTCACATGAATTCGCACTTTCTTTTGAAGATGGTTTGCAACTTCATCTATACCTTGTAAATCTTCTACTCTATAAACAGTCATCATAACGTCATATTGAATTACATCTTCTACAGCTGCTACTGGTGTATATCCTAAAATTAAAATAGGTACAGTGATTCCAGCTTCTCTTAATTCAATTGCTTCATCTACAAATGCAACTGCAAGTTGGTTTATTCCTGCTTCAATAGCCGATTTCGCAACTTCAACTGCCCCATGACCATACCCATTCGCTTTTACAGCAGCCATCATTGCAATATTTTCATCATTCACACGTTTTTTAAATTCTTTTACATTATGTTTTACCGCATTTAAGTCAACTTCAACAATTGTATCTCTTCCATATTTCAAGCTCATTGGTCTAACTCCTAACTCAATAATTACATTCCATTCTATTTCACGTTTCATATGACCTTTTACAATATAATACTTTTCACTATGCTAGTCAAACTACTAGAATTTTCGGAATTTTGAGTATGATATAATACCCTTAAGAAACTATTATATACGGAGGTGAGAATAATTACAATGTTTGTTCCATCTGCATTGAATCAAGTTAAAATTGCTATCGATACTTCGATTCAAATACTGAACCAATATACTGAAAGTGATTTGAAAATAAAGCCGATTGAATCAAAGCGGTCATTATTTGAAATGTGCACACATCTTTCCCTTATTTTCCATGCTGATTTACTCATATTAAATGGTATTACGGAAAAAGACTTACATACCTTTTATATAGAACAAACACCAGAAACAATTACTCAAATACAGCAAACGATGATACAAGGGTACGATTTACTTTCTAAAACTTTTTTATCCTATTCCAATGAAGAATTAGCGGAAATTATGACTGCTTATTGGGGTATTTCTTACTCTCGATTCGAATGGTTGCTTGAAATCGTTGCACATTTTTATCATCATCGCGGGCAAATTCATATTTTATTATGTGAGCATATTAAAGATCCTCGCATTCCTTTATTCGAATAAAAAGAGTGAAAACAAAACCAATAAAGAGTATCAATCCTAATAAAACAAACGTCTGAGCATAGTCTCCTATTTTCATAAGATAAATAGAAATAATAGGTCCTATACTAGTTCCTAAAAATAAAATAAATGTATAAATAGAAACTGCTATTCCCCTTGCTTCCCCTCCTAATTGGCCAACAAGAGAAACTAACGATGGAACGGATATAGCAATACCTATTACAAAACAGATGCTCATCATTACAAGTAGCGGCAGGTTCGAAATAAAGCCCATTGAACTTAAACTAAAAATAGCGACCAACAATCCGCCCTGCAGAACTTGCCTTACTCCGAACCTCTTTGTTAAACGACCCGCAAGTGGTGACAGCAACATACCAAATAGCCCCGCTAAGCGAAAATAAAGAATTTGTTCTGGAGTTAAATTGTAAGTAGGACTGCTCAAATAATTCCCTAAAACAGTATACATGTTAACAAAAGCCATTAATAAAACAAATGCAATCATATAGCTCAATACTAAGCTTTTATGTGTAAAAACTTTACCCATCTGTTTAATTGGTACCAAAATATCAGTATTGGATTGAGACGTTTCCCCTTTCGGAAGAGAATAATGAACCAATACAGCAGTAATGATATAGACAATACTAAGAAGAAAGAACACCATATGCCATCCAAAATACTGACTAACAGCTGTACTTATTACTTGCCCTGCAATTCCAGCTACTAAAAAACCGGTACTAACAAACCCTATTGTTGTAACCTTTTTTTCTAATGGAAACATTTCTACAACGTAAGCTAACGCTACTGGAGAAAATGTAGCTGCTGCTATCCCCTGTAACCCTCGAAGAATAACAAGCCAAAATAAACTATCCACAATCCCTAAGAAAAAAGAAACAATCGACAGTGCAAGCAGTCCAATAAAGATCACTTTTTTTCTCCCATATTTATCAGAGATTGCCCCAAATAACAAACAACCTATAGCAAAGCCAACAGAAAATATACTGCCTGTAGCCGCAGATTGTGCTAATGAAACCTTAAAAAGATCTGAAAATAGAGCGGTTAAAGGAATCGTCACATATAGGCTGGACATAACTACCATGCCTGCCCAACATAACACCGCTGTCATTATTGTGTAATTCCTTTCACTATTTACTTCTTTTGATATTTCCATCATAAAATCTCCCCCTTACAATGATTTTCCCCATCGGTTTAAAACATCTAAAGTAAACTACTCAAAACGACATTCCTTTAACACTTACTTAATTTGTTTACGTTAAAAGACATATCACCACCCCTCATCAAATTAGCTAAACATATAATAAGGTAACCTAATTATATATCTAAATAAAAAAGTTGACTCACACAATCAACTTCTTTATCTGCCTTCTCCTAATTTCTTCTGCATAGTTACTTGCATTTTATTTAATAGCTTCTCTAAAGTTTGACGCTCTTCTTGACTAAAGTCATCAACTAACGACTCGCAAGATGACCAAAAAGTCGGTAAAGAATGCGCAACTAGTTCTTTTCCTTTCGGAGTAATTTTCACCTTTAATCTTCTTCGATCTTCAGAATGATTGAATCTTACGATTAACTCTCGTTTCTCCATCCAATCTAATAAGCCAGTGACAGAAGCACGTGTAATCCCTAATCGGCTCGCAATATCCGAAGGACTCATGTTCACTTCTCCCCCATTCGATTCCATTTCACGCAAAATAAACAACAGTAAAAAATCTAATTTACTTTCTGAAATACCAAGCGGAGCTAAATCTACGTCAACTGCATCTAGAACATTATCAGACGTCCATAACATTAACAAACCAAGTTTTGCTGCGATTGGATCCGTATCCGCTGATACTGTCTTTTTTATTAACTCTGCATAAGGCTCAATCCCTAAAGGAAGAGCATCTTTTTTTGAATCCATTCATTTTCACTCTCCTTCCTTTCATTTAATTAGCTTACCTAATTACTTTTTATTATACTCATTTTCTTCCTTCTATTGCAAGAATATTGTTAGACAAAAAAATCCTGTTTTTAAAACAGGATTTTTCACACTGACTAACTAATATTTCTAAATAATCCCAAACTCTTTTAAAGCAAAAGAAATGCCACCTTCACTTGATTTCTTTGTAACGAAATCTGCTCTTGTTTTTAACTCTTCTCCGCCATTCCCCATCGCAATTCCTAGTCCTACATACTGTAACATCTCAACATCATTTCCACCGTCACCAAAAGCAATTGCTTCTGATTTACAAATTTTCAGATGTTCCAATACCTTTTGAATTGCAGTTAGCTTCGATACTTTACTATCTTCCAACACATTCATAACGTAACCATGAAAACGTTCAAACGTAAGTGCTGGATATCTTTCAAAGAATTTTTGAGCTTCTGTTTCATCAGCATACAGACATACACAATAAATCTCTTCTGAGAAGTTTCTAACTTTGTCAGGATACCGCTCTAAATTTAACGTTTCATTTAATGCTCGTATTACACGTTCGTCTTTTGAGGCAATACCATTCATTACAAATTCCTCTGTAAAATAAGAAACACTGTGACCATGTAATTCAGCGAAATTTGAAATATCATGAACAATTCCACTTGAAAGTACCGATTTATATATAACTTCATCAGCACATTTTATATGTGCACCATTTGCAGAAATAAACGTATTTATGCCCAGCTCTTTAAATTGTGAGCATAAACTATATGGTCTCCCTGTTGTAACAACTACGTGAATTTCTTTATCTATTAACCTTTGTATCGCTTCTTTTGTGCTTTCATGCATACTTCTATCAATCTCACTTAAAAGAGTACCATCCACATCGAAAAATACAACTTTGTACATATCCTCTTACATTCCCTCTAAATGATTTGTATCATTTATAAAATGAATAGTTTTCTGTTTATCCGTAAGTTCAATCAAACTAATTCCCGTATCTCCCATTTTAAAATAATAGTCCATGCTAATTGGCATTTGGAAAAACGCTCGTAAAATACTATTTATTACACCACCGTGTGCAACAATTGCAATTCGGTCATATGTATTCTCTGTCACGATTTTAGAAAAAATCCCTTCTATTCTCATTCTAAATTCAATAAATGATTCCCCGTTTTCAAACCGGTCATGAAGAAACTTTGGCTCTGGATATTTTTTCGCTTCTTCAAATGATAAACCTGCTTGCACTCCATTATTAAACTCCATTAATTCTTCTTCTAGTTGAATTGGGCACCCAATTCCTTCTGCTAATGTTTCACCAGTTTCGCGAGCACGTTTTAATGTGCTTGCCCAAATGAAATCTGGCGGGAAATCTGCTTTCACTTTCTGTACAAGTCTTTGTACTTGCTGTCTTCCCTTTTCTGTTAATTCAAAGTCAGCTCGACCTTCATGTACATTTAAAATATCAGCTTCTGATTCACCGTGGCGTATTAATATTATTTGCATATTTCCCCTACTTCCTCATTTAATATTCACAAGATTCCATTATATCACATTCTTACCTTTCCATAACAAAAAGGAACGGTTTTCCGTTCCTCACCCATTCACTTTCTCCGCATTGTTCCAATAATATTTACTAAACGCTTCCGTCAACACATCAATTGTGTTATATAATTCATCTAATGTATTATCAACACCACCAACTTCAATTAACATCGCATTTTTAGATAAATCTTGATTATAAACGCCATTTCCATCTTTTTTATACTTTGGAAAGATTCCTCTGCTTAATCCGTAATAGTTTTCATCTAAATAACTATTGATTGCTCTTGCAATTTTTTCATTTTCAGCACGCCCTTCATTTTCCATCCCAATTATAAAATATAATCTTGCATACGATTTCCCGTTAATTACTTTTGTTGTTACCTTCTTCCGCTGATCATCACGGTGTATATCAATCGGAAACGCAATTTTATTATTTTGTGCTAATGTTTCTTTTACATATTCATGAGACGCTTTATATGATTGCGGCCATTTCCATTTTTTACTCGCTAATAAATCCCCCATATTCGTTTTATCATGAACTACCGGAATTCCTTGTCCTTCAAGTTGTTCTTTCATACGTTTCCCTAGTAAGGACACATTTACATCTGGACTTGATGGATCGGTAGCCCCTGGTAATAATGGAAAGAAAGATTCCCAGCTATGTGTATGATAAATATATACTGCACTTTCACCTTTTTTCGCTCCGTTCTTTTTCTGAACCGGATTATTCTTTTCAGCTTCTGTAACTTTATCTTTTGCTACTTCTCGCTCTTTCGTTACTTCTTCAATCGGTACACTAGATTCATTTGGGATATTCGTAAAGTTTGTCCCTTCCCCAGCTACGATAATGTTAGAGTAATACTTTGACATACCAGGCACTTCTTTACCGACAAACGTTCTTAAATCTTTAATTTTCAAATCCGTCGCAATCGAGAACATTAAATTTCCAAATGACTCCCTTTTATTCTGCTTAAAATAATCAAATCCGTAATAGCGATTCTCACTTTCTAGCATTTGAACAAAACCTTGCATCGATACTTTTCCAAACCATTGATTCGCGTAATTCGATTTCATTGTATGTAAAAGCGACGTCAAAATCGACGCAATAATAATTATGACTAGTGCATATAGAAAGAGTAACGAGATTAGTTTCTTCCCATGTATACGGGTTGCATACTTCTTCACTGTATCACCTTCTTTATACATGGATATGTACAAGCCTTTCGTAATATACGCAAAAAAAAAAGAGAAATGGCATCCCATTTCTCTTCCTCACTCTTATTGTTCTTTTTCTGTATCTGACGAAGGTAATTTCTTCGTTTGTTTCTCTTTAAAGATTTCCCCAATTGCCCCAAGAGTACCAAGTGTTTCAATTGCATTAGACGGAATAAAGACTTTATTCGCTGGTCCTTTTGCAACCTCAATCAATGATTCAAATGATTTATAAGCAAGTACGCGCTCATCTAAATCTGCTGCGCGAAGTAATTCAATTCGGTTTTGTTCTGCTTTTGCAATTTCCTCAATCGCTCTCGCTTCCCCTTGCGCTTCTAATTCTTTCGCTTCTCGTATACCTTCCGCTTCACGAATACGCGCTTCTTTATCCCCTTCAGCCATTAAAATTTTACTTTGTTTTTCCCCTTCAGCACGAAGGACTTTATCTTGTTTCGCTGCTTCAGCTTCTAAAATGATCGCACGTTTATTACGTTCTGCTTTCATTTGTTTTTCCATTGATACTTGCACATCTTTTGGTGGATTAATATCGACTATTTCGACACGCTCAATACGAACGCCCCATTTTTCTGTCGCTTCATCAAGTGCTAAACGAATTTCTGTTGAAATTTTTTCACGACCTGATAATGTTTCATCAAGCTCCATTTTACCAATAATTTGACGCATTGTTGCAGATGTAATATTACGAACACCATATTCATAGTTTGAAATACCATATGTCGCAAGCTCTGGTTCAACAATTTGATAGAAAATAATTGTATCAATTTCTACTTGTACATTATCTTTCGTTATTACCTTTTGTGGTGGTACATTCGTTTGTTGAATACGTAAATCGTGATATACACGAACGCGGTCTACAATTGGGATTAGAATATTTAATCCTGGGTGCATAATCCGTTGAAATTTACCAAACCTTTCAACGACCCCAACTTTTTGCTGAGAAATAATTTTAATTGTCAATGCAATAAATACAACGACAATCAATGCGAAAATAATCGTTAACGTTAATGCTACTGCCATATTTATTCACTCTCCTTTTTCACTTGTAAAATAGTACTATGCCTCTGTATAACAACGACTTTTTCTCCAGCATCAATAGGAGTATCCGAAATAGCTGTCCAAGTATCTCCATCCACTTTCACAATACCGTTCACTTCACTTGTAATCGTTTGCATAACAATTCCCTTTTTACCAACAAGTTTATCTACTGTATCAGTAAAACCTTTTGCTTCTCGAAAGTTTTTAGAAATTCTTTTCGTAAAGAAAGTCAATGTTAAACTTACAATCGCCCCAACAACAACTTGTAAAAATAGTGCATCAGGAGCAAACAAAGCAATAAGACCTCCGACAACAGCTCCAATTCCAAGCCAAAGCATGTAAAACGTAATCGACAACATTTCTGCAATAAATAAAATACCCGCTATTATAAACCAAATCACCCATCCAGCCATATGCAACCCTCACTTTCTTTCTCATTTTCTATATGTATATGAAGAAAAGAATGGTTTATCCGCCCTTTCTCATGGAGGGGGCGTTTGCTACAAGCTATTATATGTATTCGCTGTTACAACAAGCATTAATAAAATGCTATATTAATATATTCTTCATTATACACGAAAATCCCTTTCAAAAAATGACAAAAAATTTAATTCTTTCAAAAATATAACTTACAGATTATAATAATTAAAATTAAAAAGCAGTATTGATTTGAAAGGTGGTATTCTTATTGGCTAAACGTTCACTAACTTACTATTTGGGCTCCAAAATATGCATTACCCTCGCTGACATTGTATACATAATGATTATTACAACTCACATCTATATCACAACTAGATCAGCTACAATTACTGCTCTTTTTCCATTATTACAAGTTATCACAAATCTTATTGCGAACACCTCTGCACCACTTATAATGAATCGGTTTCCATCTTATTCATTGCTATATACTCTACAATGGATTAAAACAGCTCTTTTAATATTGTTAATGATATTATTTCCTATACTATCAACAAACATTTCTGCTCTTTTAACTTTTGTTATTTTCATTTCATTATGTAGTGGCTGGAGCGCTCCTCTACTATACGCCGTTATCCCGCGCTTAACACCACAAGAAAAATTAGTAAAAGTAAATAGTGTCTTTTCCTTTTCAACACAAATTATACAAGCCGCTGCATACTCATTTACAAGCATAATTGTTCTTCTCATTGGCGTTACTTCGACACTCATGATTAATAACATATTGATGATTTTCGGATGTATTACATTACACCTTTCATTACAATCTATACAAGCTGAACGAGTAGCAGAACCCACTTCTTCGAAAACTACTGCATTATTAGAAGGATGGAAACTGTTATTTCAACACCCGTCTCTGCGCATCGTTACAATTATGGACTTAATTGAAACTTTCGCAGGGACGATATGGATCGGTGCTATTACGATGGCATATGTAACGACTGTTCTTCATAAAGGCGAAGATTGGTGGGGATATATTAACACAAGTTATTACGTCGGCACATTAATTGGCGGGATATTAGCGTGGAAAATGAGTACATACATTCAAAACAATTTAATACGCTCCATGGCGATAGGCTCTCTTATGTTTAGTATTCTTACATTTTTATATGGTATAACAAGTAGCGGATTTATTGCGCTATTTCTTTGTGTTCTAATGGGACCATGTTATCAAATTAGAGATATTTCTCAAACGACGGTTTTACAATCAAGCGTCACTCCTTCTTTATTATCGAAGATGTATACAGCTCATGGCGCACTTCTCTCGACAGCTTCTGGTCTTTCTATGCTTAGCGTTGGAATTATTACTGATATGTTCGGCGTTCGTACTATTTATATTATCGCCGCTTTTCTTATTTTATGTTCTGCTTGTTTATCCTTTAACTTATTAAAATATCAGAAGACGGAGCAGAAAGATATTTCACTTTAATCAATAAAACAAAAAGGACAGGAATTCCTGTCCTTTTTGTTTATTCTATTCATGACAAGTTGGGAATCTTCCTATGTTTTGTCGCTTGTTCAAAAGCATATGCTAGTTTAATTAATGCCCCTTCACTAAAAGCAGCACTTGCAAGAGTAATTCCAAAAGGCCTCCCATTATCCATATATCCCGCAGGCATTGCTATAGACGGATAACCTGCTTTCGCACATATAGTAGATCCTATATAAGAAGGGAACAGTATCGCATCAAGATTATATTTTTCCAATGCAAAATCAATACCTTGTTCTTGCGAAAAGTATATATCTTCTAATCTTGCCTTTAAATATTCAGGATTTCTTAACGTATTAGGAAAATCTTTTTTTCTTTCTAACTTAGTTTGTCCATATTTCAAAGCTCTTTCTGCTATGTTTTTATTAAACTCCATTAACTCCGAAATAGAATGTACTGGAATAGTAGAAGGTAATTTAGAAAGATAGTTATCCAAGCTGTGCTTCAGCTCATAAAGTGGAACTCCCCAACTCCATTCCCTATGAAAAGATGGAATATCAATATCTTCTACTACTGTCGCTCCCTTACTACGTAAAACTTGAATCGTTTCCTTAAACAATTTTTCATCGTATTCTCCAGATTCATAATAATCTTTTGGCGCATTGCTAAATACACCAATCTTCGCCCCCTTTAAACCGTTAGCATCAAGATAAGATGTATAATCTTGATATGCCATGCCTTCACTTTTATGAGTGGCTACATCCTTCTCATCCACCCCAGTTAGACTCCCTAGTAAAATAGCAGCATCTGTTACTGTTCTAGCAAATGGCCCAGCTGTATCTTGTGAATAAGTGAAAGGAATAATTCCACTACGACTAATTAACCCAACAGTCGGCTTAATACCTACAACCGAGTTTTGAACAGCTGGGCTCAAAATAGAAGCATCTGTCTCTGTTCCAACGGATAATACAGTAAAGTTAGCGGCAACTGCTATAGCAGACCCTGTACTTGAGCCACCAACGAACATATCATCCTTTCCTGTACCGTAAGGATTAATTGTTTGACCACCTCTAGCGCTATATCCAGCCCACATTTCAAAAGACATTGCATTTGCTAGTTCTGTCATATTTGTTTTACCTATTATAATTGATCCTGCTTCTCGAAGTTTTGTAACGAGAAATGCATCTTCACTACTTATATTTTGTTCTAGGGCAATCGTACCAGCACTTGTATGCATCGAGTCATTCGTTTCAATATTATCCTTAAGTAAAACAGGTATACCATGTAATGGACCTCTTACACCTTTTGTCTTTCTTTCATAATCTAACGCTTCTGCAATAAAGATAGCATCTGGATTTATTTCTAAAATAGAATTGATTTTCGGTCCCTCTTGGTCATACTTTGCGATTCTATGAAGATAATACATGACTAGTTCTTTTGAAGTTAACTTCCCAGCTTCCATTTCCTTTTGAATATCATGAATTGTTAATTCTTTTTGCAGTAGGGTATTGAACTGAATTTCCATTTTCATTCTCCTTTTATAAGCCCTTTTATATATGACGTATGTCTATTACTTTTTCATTTTCTCCGCTCCTCGTATTAACAACTACTATCCCTATACAGGAATTCAACTCACCAGTTTAAAAACCTTTAATTTCCAGAGAAATACAAAGAGTCTGAAACGAATACAATATCGCCTCAGACCCTTTTTATTATTTTACATATACCTCTTCTAACAAATGTAAAAACTCGCCTTGTTTACCTGCTAATTCAGGGCATTTGTTAATATCAACCCACTCATAACAAAATACTAAACCTTTGTCTTCCTCACCAGCACTCACTATATGCTCCCACGTATCTTTCACATCTGTTAATAATGAAATGTGGAAAAAATGACGTTTTTGATATTCCTTTTTTTCTTTCACAAAAATAATGTAATCGGAAAGGAAGCGCTCGATACAAAAATGGCGTAGTCCTGACTCTTCTTGTACTTCACGTAAAATTGCTGCCTCTAACGTTTCGCCTTCATCTACTGTCCCGCCTGGCACTTGGATACCAGCCTCTCGTATATCGCGATGTTTAAAAACGAGTAGTTGCATAACCCCTTCTTTTTCTCTCGTAATATATGCATGTACCTTTTTCTTATATAACATCGTCATCTTAGCCCTCTCCCCTCAATTCATTACTGCGTTACTTCTTCAATCGTCAGTTGGTTTTCATATAAATATGTAGCTTGCGGATTCCCAACATACCGTACATGCCACGGTTCATAACGATAACCGGTAATCCCTTCTTTCTCTTTCGTATATCTAATAACAAAACCAAATTTATGGGCATTTTCAGAAAGCCACTTTCCTTCTTTCGTCTCCCCAAAAACAGTTTCTAGCTGAAATTTAGCAGATTGAGATGTAATATCCATAGCTAGTCCTGTTTGATGTTCACTCGTACCAGGGACTGCACTAGACATCGCTGTCTTTGCTTCTCCATCTTGTCTTTTATACATCGTATTTAATGCTTTTTGTCGATCAAAAGATCTAAATCCAGAGACTGCAAAAAGGAAAATCCGCTCCTTATTGGCTTGCTGAAACATTTCCTCAAGTGCCGCCGCTGCCTCTTTCCTCATCTTTTTCTTCTCTTGATCACCTTCACTAGAGTAACGTACTTTCGGAACAACTAAATCTGGCGGTCTATACCCATCTGGTAAACGCCTATTTTTATTCACAAGTACAAGCATCGAATTTGGATTACTAATGACTGCGATATCCCCATCCATATTAGCAATCGTTTCTTTAGCTTTCGGAAATATATTATTTACATTTACTTCCTTCGCCTCTTGATCCTTGTACATCTTATAATTTATTCTTGCTACTCCAATGATCAGTATCATCGCTACGATACCAAGTAGTGCCCATCTTTTTTTCATATAACGACCTCTTATTTTAATAATTTGGCCATTTCATACTCATCGACACCTTTTCCATCGATGATAAGAGCAGATTTTTTGACACCTTCTTGTTCAAATCCAATTTTGCTATATAGTGCCTGAGCTCTTGTATTGTGGGCCATTACCGTTAATTCTAAACGCCATACATCATGTAATCTTGCCCACTTCTCTACTTCTTTAAACAAACTCGTTCCAATACCTCGGCCACTATACTCTTGCAAAATACCAATTACAATGCCTGCCACATGTCTCTTTCTTTGAACATCATTACCATTGGCTAAAATAAATCCAACTACTCTATCATCTTTAACTGCTACAAATATTGTTGCATATTCATTTTCTATAAAACGGTGGACCATCTTTTCTTGTTGCTCTACTGTGGTTTTTCTTTCTCCTGGTTCGTATAACATAAATTTCGTTTCTTCGTCTAACTGCTTACTTAATTGTAAAAATGATGCTGCATCTTCTACTCTAATCTCTCGTATCACCTTGATCCCCTACCCATTCTGTTAGTTAAAAATTTTCCTTGTAAAAAGATTTTCTCCACTATTCCGAAAATTCCTTTTTAAATTTCTTACTATAAATAGACAAATTTCGATATCAATATAATAATAGGGAATTTTGTCTATAATGTGACATTTATTTCTACCTATAGATTATGAACAAACAAACAAACAAACAAATAAATAAATAAATAAATAAATAAATAAATAAATAAATAAATAAATAAATAAACGTAAGCTTCTTGCTTACGTTTATCCCGTATTAACGGGTAGCCTGATTCGTAAGGGATACTAATCAGTAGGATGAGCACTCACCGATCAAATTTTCGCTTTATCCATTCACTTTTTCAGCTTGCCAAAAATATTCTCCAAATGCTTTAGCAAGAACATCAATCGATCTATTTAATTCTTCCTCTGTATTATCTACACCACCAACTTCAATTAAAATCGCCTGTCCTGATAAGTCTTGATTATAGACTCCATTTCCTGTTTGGAACCCTTTTTGAATTACACCACGGCTCACTCCTGGATATTTCTTATTAATTTCCTCATGAAGAGCTGTTGCTAATTGTAAGTTCTTTTCATAATTTTTATTTCCTTTCCCAATTACAAAAGCAAGCTTTGCATATGATTTATCTCCAATTGTTTTTGTCGTGACATTTTTCCGTGCACTATCACGGTGCAAATCGAAAAAATATTGGAGTTCTTTATTACTAGCCATCGCTTCTTGTACAATTTCTCGTGACAGTTTATAAGAACTATTACTATTTAATCCTTTACTTATTAATTTTTGACCAACATCAGTTTTATCGTTAGCAGCACCGATCCCTTCACTTTCTAACTGTTCTCGCAATCGATCGCCAACTATTGAAATATTCGTTACAGAACTCGTTGCTTTATTCGGATTTGGATCATTCGTTAAGTTGAGTAACGGCAAATAAGATTCCCAGCTATGTGAATGATAAATCAATGCAACTTGTCTTTTTCCCGTCGTTTGAGATGGTTGTTTCTTCTCTTTATTCGGATCAGGCTTAGGAACTTGTCCAGCTTCTCCAGTCCGTTCCTTCACTACTTCTTCAAGAGGCACACTCGATTCTATCGGTAAGTTGGAATAGTTTGTTCCTTCACCTGCTATAACGATTTCTGTATCATATTTCCCAAATCCCGGAAGTTCTTTCCCGACAAAACTACGTACATCATCAAAACGAATATTCGTAGCCATCGAAAAGAGGAATGAAGAAATAGAAAAGTCTTGATTCAAATTCCGGTACTCCTGTGTAAAATAATGATTCTCCTTCCCAATAACGTACATGTAACCATTCATTGATAACTCATTTAACCAATTATATAAATACGTTGACTTTGTCTCTTTCATGGAAGTTACCATTACACTAATAAGAAAGAAAGTCGCTAATACCGTAGTAATAATAAATATAATTAACTTGCGTACATTTGTTAATTTCACGTAAAAAAAGCCTCGATTCATACTATCACCCTCTCTATTTCAAGTTATGTACAAGCTCTAGAGAATAGACCGCTTAAATTCCGGCTATATTGTTAATGAGGTGAAATGAATTGAAGCTACTAATAGGAACATTACCAATCGTCTTATCATTTATTTTTTATTTGTTTGCTTTACATCCTAAAATTCGTATTGTGCTACATATTTCCGCATACTTAGCACTGTATGTACTCGGGACAATTATTTCTATTAATATATATGATGTTTTAATACAAAATTTAGTTTTCATGACAAGCATTCATGGAATTTTACTGAATCCATTTTTCCTTATTGCAGGAGCGTATATAGGAACATACACTTTATACTTACTTTTGTCTTACATTATTACAAATATAAAAAATGGAGCGTAATGAAATGCAACCACCGTTCATCTGTCATAAATGTAAAAAAAGAATAACGAGAAGGAAAGATCTTATTACCTCTACATGGCATTTCCGCTTTTATTTGTTTCACAACACTTGTTTCAAAAATCAGCAATTATTTGTCTCACGTTTTATTCCTATAAATACACTCTTTGGTTTCTTTCTTATTATATATGGGCTTATTGCTGGCAGCATTCTAATGTTCACGGAGCCCTCTATCAATTGGCTTATTTTTTTGCTTCCTATTTTATATCGGTTTCTTTCCTATTATTACGTTGAACGTTTTTTCTGTAAATAACTAGTAGATTGACCTCTAGGAATGCTTAAACACTCCCATTCATTTTCTTTTAACATTTTACCAATGTAAATGATTTGTCCAATATGTAAAGCATAATGAGAAATTTGCCTTTCGATCGCTTGCATGACAGTGTGTTCTTCTCCGCGAATGTATACTTTCTGCAAAATCTGCTCTGCTGTTAAAGTATCCATCGTTTTAAAGACATACTCCCACCCTTCTTGCCACGCAGCAAGCGCTTCTTGTTTTGAATTGTACCCACCTTCAAATTCACCATCTCGGTTACGATCTATTTTTTCGCCATCAGACGTTAAAAATTCCGTCCATCTTGAACGCATATTACCATGTAAATGTTTAATAATAATCGCGATACTATTTGTCTCTTCATAAGCAGACCACATTATCTGTTCATAAGATAATTGAGAAAGTACACGTTCTCCTTGTTTTTGTGTTGCCTTGAAATTCGAAATGGCACATTGTAAATATTCTCGTCCGATATCCATGTTTACCCCTACCTTCACACTAACTAATTTTCGTTCCATTTGGCAATTCCATATTAGGCTGAAGCAACACAACATCACCAGCTTCAGGAACTCCACCTAATACAAGCACTTCCGATTTAAATCCAGCTACACGCTTTGGCGGAAAATTTACAACAGCAACAATTTGCTGACCGATTAAGTCTTCTGGATTATATCTCTTCGTAATTTGAGCACTTGACTGCTTGACCCCAAGCTCCCCAAAATCAATTTCTAGTTTAATCGCTGGCACTCTCGCTTCTTTAAATTCCTCTGCATGTGTTACAGTTCCAATTCTTACATCAAAAGTTAAAAAATCTTCAAAATTAGCCATTTTATCATTCCTCCCAATTATTACTTAGACAAAATACAAAAATCCCCTTTAAAAAAAGAAAGGCGCCTAAGCACCTTTCTTTTGTAATTCACTTAATTCATTTGATTTATAGAAGAAGAAACCGAGAATCCCGCCAATACATGATGGGATTAGCCATCCTATTCCTTCTTTATATAATGGTAACATTTGTAGCACATTAGAAATCGCATCAATTTTAATGTTCGCACTTTCTAAACCGTTAAAGAAACTAATTAACAACGCACCTAAAATAGCTCCAATATATATTGTATTACGCTTCCCTATCCATTTATGGAAATATGAAAGAACGATTAATACAATTGCAACTGGATAAATGATCATTAACACTGGTAATGTTACTGTGATTAATTGTGTTAACCCTAGGTTAGATACAATTAAACTAAATACACATACCATAGTTACAATCGTTTTATGCGAAAGTTTTGGGAATAAGTTTGTAAAGAAGCCAGCACACGCAGATGTTAATCCAACAGAAGTTGTTAAACAAGCGAGTATAATAACAAGTCCTAATAAAATTTTACCACTTGTTCCATATAACTCATTTACAACATTCGTTAAAATAAGTCCACCATTCTCTGAGATCCCAAGTGATGTACTTGTTGAACCAAGATAAGCAAGTGATAAATAGATTAACGTTAAACCAAGTACAGCAATAATACCTGATACAATTGTTATTTTTGCAACTTGACTACTCTCTTTTATCCCTTTAGAGCGGATAACTTGTACAACGACAATTCCAAATACGAGCGCGCTAATTGCATCCATCGTTAAATATCCTTGAATAAATCCACCAAAGAAAGCATTTTCTTTGTATGCCGCTAGCGGTGCAGCTGGTTCTCCAATTGGATCAATAATTGCTTTTCCGACAATAACAGCAACAATCAATACTAACAATGGTGTAAGAAATTTCCCGAACCAATCCACTAATTTAGATGGATTTAATGATAAATACCACGTTATTCCGAAGAAAATTATAGTGAAAAGAAATAGCATGTACCACTCAGAAACCAATGCCTCTGATAAAAATGGCTTCATACCCATTTCAAATGAAACGGCTCCAGTACGCGGAATTGCGAAAAATGGTCCAATCGCTAAATAACTAATCAATGGGAAAATAAACGCAAATATAGGGTGAACTCTAGAAGATAGCGCTTTCAAGTCCCCCTCTACAAACGCGACAGCTGTCACAGCTAATAGGGGTAATCCGACTCCCGTTACAAGGAACCCGATTGTAGCAACCCAAACATTCTCTCCAGCTTGTTGCCCTAAAACTGGTGGGAAAATTAAATTTCCTGCTCCTAAAAATAGTGCAAATAACATTAAACCAATTGCTACTGTATCACCTGGCCTTAAACGTCCCTTCATAATTTTCATTTGCATAGCACCTTTTCAGTGTTTATCTCTCTTTTCACAATATGCTATGCATCCTCCTCTCTGCTCAAGATGATAAAATATGCCCCTTACAAAGCAATGTCTTTCTCCATAATTTCTCCATTCCCCTTATTCTTACTCTAATTATTAATTTTTGATTTTTTTGAATATTCAAGTCATTAGAGTGTTATAACGTGGAGTTTAGTTGTCAGACCTCTTTGTTTTTATCACACATATAGTAACATATTTGGCTGAAAAATAAAAACATATTTTTAAATAGAATTTTTTGAAAATCAAAATTATCCACACATACCTCCTTTATTTATTTTATTACACAAATTTTTTTAGAAATTTACGATTTTTACATTTTATTATATTTGAATATTTTTATACAAAAGAAAGTAAAAGCCATCAAAAAATAAGATGGCTTTTACTTGTTAGTCTATCGTTTCAACTTCACGTGGATTATTCATCTCTTCAACATACACAACTCTAAATCCATGATCTTCTAAATCCTTTAGCAATGTTTCTAATTCACTATCTTCAAACTCTTCTCCCAATGTAAACATTATTCTACGTACTAATAAAGCATCATTATCAAAAGTCATTAAGCTTTGAATACCAGTGTATTTCTTTAGCACTGTCGATAATTTTTGAATGGCCCCATTATAATCTTGTGTTCCAATCATGACAGAATATTTACTAGAATGGACTCCCCATGCATCTTCTAATAACTCAAAAACTTTTTTATGCGTTAAAATCCCCAGGAAAACTCCTTTTTCATCAACTACTGATAAATAAGGTAATTTTTTTATTGTAAAAAATACTTTAAAGAACGAAGAATCTTCTCTCACATATCCTTCTTTATCATTTAATATTTGTACTACACTCTCTTCAAGTGAACCTTTATATTCTAAAATATCTACTTTATATATATTCCCTAAGTATTTCTCTTTTTTTCATCTAAAACTGGTACACAACGATACCCAGTTTTATTTAAATGCTCCAGTGCTTCCCCTATCGTAATTGAACTTGAGCAAAATAACACTTCCCTTTTCGGCACATAATTTCCTTTAATCCTCATAAACAGCCTCCTTATGTTAAAATACTTTCTGTGCCATAACTATATTATATTTTCAGAAAAAAATAAATATATTATTTTATTTTTCTGAAAATTATTCATTTTTCCGTCATAATTTATTCATGAATCATTCACTTGTACTCTCTTCAGCATCAAAAATCCCTTCTGAATTCTGGATCACTTTACTGCATCATTGTACGGACCTAATTGCTTTTTAGAAAAACAATGATTTGTCTCCTTACTTTTCATTAACATATTTCCTTTTATAATTAAAAAATAGGTTGCTACTAGAAAATAGATCAGCCCTAATATCCAATCCAAATTTGTAGCTAGATTGTGTAAAAGAACATATCTCATATATGCATAACCAATCGGAACATGTAGTAATACAACCGCACCTAATCCCGGATTGTATATTGTTTTAGCTTTTATATTTGCAAAAATACCATGCCATATGAATTGAAAAAACCCCATTAAAATAGGTGCCATCCCAAGCCATATTATATTTTGGAAGAAAACCGGAAGTAAATAAAAAACATACGCAATCAAAATATTTATTACCATAGCAGATTGCGTATTTAATGGATAGCGATCTGGTATATCACTTTTAAATATAACTACATTAAACAGACCAGCGAAATAACCTGGCCAACGATACTCTTCAAATTGATGCACTAAAATGGCTACAAAACTTAACGCTAACAGTACTTTTATTTCACTTATTTCTCCCAAATTCGCGACTAAACAAACAACGACAACAATAGCCACAACTAACCCTATATCATACCAATGCTTTCTAAAGAAACTAACCATCTCTATCACCCACTATCTCAATTTTTATAAAAATAGCGTTCAAATAGGAAATCAATCTGTTTTTCTATAGGCAGTACTCTTATATCTGCTCCTGATTCAAGAATTGGCATCATTAATGCTGGAAGAAAAATGGATCCAAATATTTGCACTGTCATCATCATTAAAATTTCCTGATCCGCTTCATTTGTTATTTCGCTCAAAATATTCTTCACTTTACTAAAACCTAGCCTCTTCAAAAAATCTCCATATTCGTATTGAGATGTAAATACCGTAGTTCCCATTGCAATAATCTTCCTGACTAACTCAGGATATTGCCGAATTACTAGTACATAATCAAATAAAAATATTTTTAATCTTTCTTTCGCTGGTACTGTAATATCATCTAAAATAGAAAAAGTGCCTTGGAAGCTAATTAACAAAACTTTAATCGCCTCACTAATCAACTTTTCTTTTGAACCAAAATGGTAATTTACAAGCGCAATATTTACATCTGACAATGATGCAATTTTCCTTATCGTTACCCTTTCAAAACCTTCGTTTTTAATTAACTCCAAGGTTGTATTTAAAATCTTTTCTTTCGTTGATATGTTTTCATTTCCCCCAACTTATCTCCCCCTCTAGAATTTATCGATTAAACAATGATTTAAACACTGTTTAACTTTATGGTATCACTTTCCAATTTGAAAAATCAATTTAATCCTTTCGACATTTACCTACATTTCTTTTCATTCATCCCATACAAAAAACGTGAAAATACTAAACTGTTCACGTTTTTTGTATGGATGCTGTTATATACCCTCTCCTGCTTTATATCCCACACATAAAATAAATTTCTAAAAATAATTTAAAACTATCCATATACCAATAGGTAAAGAAAAATATATTGTAACTTCCCCTGAAAAAAGCTAAAATAAGAATAAGAATTTTCTGAATATTCTAAGAGTAGGTGATTGTATGTCCTTATTGCGCTCACATATATGTAAATTTATAGCCGGTGTTTTGATTATTTTTGTCATAAGTCCCCTTCCAGCATTATTCATTACACATAATTACTCCTACTTAACTGGATTTGTAAGCATTTTTCATAATTTAGCACAGCCTTCTTCCATTTCAATTCCCACAATTGATTGGATGCATGAGCCTATCCTTTTCTCAGCAAATCAGCTTGTACATACACAAAATATACTACATACCTCTAACCATTCGTCACCACTGTTCCCCTACATATGGGAAATATATTTTTTATCAATCGTTCGTTTCACATTCACTCTTGTAATCGGTTTCTTTATAAGTCTAGGAATTGGCCATCTATTTTTAAAAGCACCAAACTCATTAAAAAAGTGTAGTTCTTTATTTCGCTGGATACCGTATTCTTTTGGCACTGTGATATTACAATGTTCAGTCCTATTATCACTTCTCTACATATCTAAATTCATAAAGTTTCCTTTCTTCTCTTCTTTTATCATCGTATGTAGCACTTCTATGATAATCGTTATGCAAGCAATTAAAAAATGGCTACCGTTCTTAAATACTACTAATGAATACGAAATAAAAAATTCATCTTTCCTTGTTGATACGTTATTTATTGCGCTTACTTCCAATCATAAATCTATTTTGAGTTCCATTATTCTTTCATTCGTTTTTATGGAATGTATTTTTCATACAAACGGACTATTACAATTTATCGTCCAATTTGGTAGAAATGCACCTATAGTTGTCACAATTGGTTTATTACTACTTTATATTCCATATAGCATCTTATCGTTTCTCCAAGCTTTATGGACAACAAACCACTCTAAACAAAACACGTATACTTTAACTAGAAGTATTTCGAAACCATAACATAGAATAACCGTCTACTTAAATTAAAAGTAGACGGTTATTCCTATTATATAGAGGACAAAATAACAGCAAATTAAAAAACTACTATAGAAACCTACCATTATTTACCCATTTCCTTTGACTAATCTTTTCATTTGGATTTATTATAAAAGTATAACATAATTACAGGAGGTGACATCTTTATTCCAAATTAGGAATAAAGAACACACTTGGACATATTAAATATTTTTCTCATCTTTATACTTATCCTTATTTCTGGTTTTTTTGTTGCTTCAGAATTCGCTGTCGTAAAAGTACGAAAAAGTCGAATTGACCAGCTTGCTAATGAAGGTAATAAACAAGCATTAGCTGCAAGAAGCGTTTTATCTAACTTAGACGTTTATTTATCCGCTTGTCAGCTTGGCATTACTATCACCTCTTTAGGACTTGGTTGGCTTGGTGAACCAACTGTGGAACATTTACTGCGACCACTATTTGAAAAAATCAATATTACTGGAACAATGGCTAACACGTTATCCTTTATTATTGCTTTTAGTGTGATTACTTTTTTCCATGTTGTATTAGGCGAGTTAGTTCCTAAGTCTTTCGCAATCCAAAAAGCTGAAGCAATCACATTAAAATTTGCAAAACCACTTATTTTATTTGATAAAATTATGTATCCGTTCATTTGGCTTCTCAATAGTGCAGCTATATTTTTCACAAAATCACTCGGTTTAGAGCCTGCGAAAGAAAATGAACTTGCCCATTCCGAAGAAGAACTACGACTCATTTTAGGTGAAAGCTATAAAAGCGGCGAAATTAATCAAACCGAATATAAATATGTAAATAATATTTTTGAATTTGATGATCGTGTTGCTAAAGAAATTATGGTACCTAGAACTGAAATGGTTTGTTTATCTACTGAAAATACGTTAGAAGAAAATATGAAAATCGTTGCAACTGAAAAGTATACACGTTATCCTATTATTGAAAAGGATAAAGATGATATTATCGGAATGATAAATACGAAAGAGATTTTTCATAATCAAACAAAAGGCATTTACAAACCACTTGATGCTTACATACATCCTGTTTTAACTGTATTTGAAACAGTTCCCATTCGTAAAACGTTAATACACCTCCAAAAGAACCGCGTACAGATGGCGATTGTTATGGATGAATACGGCGGAACTGCTGGCCTTTTAACGATGGAAGATATTCTTGAAGAAATTATCGGAGAAATTCAAGATGAATTTGACGCAGACGAATCACCAATGATTGAAAAGCGTACTCCTAGGCTTACTGTTTTAGATGGGAAAGTACTCATTTCTGAAGTAAATGATATGTTTGGCCTACATATCGATGAAAGTGATTTAGATACAATTGGTGGTTGGCTTCTCTCTCAATCAATTGATTTAAATATTGAGGCTGGCTATTCAGTTGAATATGATGGTTTTCAATTTAAAGCATTAGAACTTGATGGGCATCAAATTAAAAAGATTGCTGTACATAAATTAGATACTACAAAGGAGTTATAAAGTGACTGTTTTACTAACAATTTGTATCATTGCTTGTTTCATTGTTTCATTTCTTGCCTTTATATACCCCATTATCCCTGGCATCCTTGCCGTATGGGCTGGCTATTTCATTTATCATTTTGGAATAAACGGCGGAGAGTTAACGACAGCTTTTTGGATTATTCAAGTCATTTTTACACTCTTCATTTTCGTTGCTGACTTTATTGCAAATGGATACTTCCTAAAAAAATACGGAAGTACAAAATCGGGCGAACGTGTTGGTATGGTTTCTATCATTGTCGGATCGTTCTTCTTCCCACCATTCGGGCTTATTATCATACCGTTCTTATCTGTATTTATTACGGAACTAATGCATAAAAAGGCGCCAAAAGACGCCCTTTTAGTCGGAATTGCAACTGTTGTCGGTTTTTTAAGTAGTACAGTAGCGAAAGCAATTCTCCAAATCATTATGATTATCATCTTTGTATGCTATATCATTTTTTAGCCATCCCTATTTTGGGATGGTTTTTTAATATGAAATACCTACTCGGCTTTTCTCGTATAAGCTTTTATTACGTAAACTCCATGTAAACTGAGCTGTATCACCAACTGTGATTTTCGATCCATCTGTTGGCAACATATCTTGTTCAGTTCGATATACACCGGTTACATCACCATCTATTAAATGCGTCGGACAAACAACAGTCCAACATAGTTTACTATTATTCAGCGCTTCATAAGCAGCTAAATGATCTTCCGCAGCTGTTGTCATTTTTCTTTTCGATTCTTTTGATTGGAAACGATATATACTTGGGTGTGTTCGTGCTTGTAAAATACCAGCAGTTCCTATTGTAACAATTTTCTTTATGCCCTCTTCTTCCATTTGCTTTATAATAATCGGTAAACTCTTCTCTAACGTCCCATTCCGATCAGTTCCAAGAGCACTAATTACAATATCACATCCTTTAATCGCTTCCTTTATATCATTTCCGTTTAACACATTTCCCTCTATAATATGTAACCTTTCATGCTCTGTTTCCACTCTACTCAAATCACGAACTAATACCGTCACTTCATATGAATCATGTAATGCTAATTTCATAATGTGTGATCCTACTCTACCTGTCGCTCCTAATATACATACTTTCATATATTATCCCCTCTTCCATTCTTTCTCTCTATTTTTCCGCAAAACTTACAAATACGCAACAAAAAAGCTCCCTCATATATGTGAGGAAGCTCTATTATCCATTTATCCCGCATTAACGGGCAGTAAATTCGGCGAATGCGAGGAAATTAGGCGGGAGATAACTGCTCGTAAATGCCCGATTGGTGTGGGCTAATAATCAGTGGGGATGGACAAAATCCCCACTGATTAAAGTTTCACTTTATTTCTTTTCTTTCGAATCAGAAGATTTTTCTGTTCCACTTGTTTCTTTATCTTTCTTTTCATCTTGCTGCGAAGTTGTGTCATCCTCTTTCTTTTTATCCTCATCTTTACTACAACCTACCATTAATAAAGAACTTGCAAGTGCCATAGCAGCTAATGACTTAACCCATTTGTTCATTTGCGTTTCCTCCCTTTGATAGAATATGTACAACCCCATATTACTCTTTATTTTTAAAGGAAAGATTTAAAAACAGTAAAGATATTGTAAACTTTTGTAAATACTCTGATAACACAACTGGTTTGTCTCAATTCTTCTAATTGAGCCTTTCATTAGACATAAAAAAACTAAGACGCCTTTCATTCCGTCTTAGTTTTTCACGCAAACTTCTCACTTTCATTTTCATATAAATGTTTAATTTTATATTCCTTCTTCACAACATATTGCCAAACACTATAAGCATAACGATTCATTTTCACAAAACAAATTTCCAAGAAAGAACGAAACTCTGGGTTCGCAACTTCCACTGCAACTTGAGCAAACTTTAATGCTAATCGCTTCAAATGTGAAATATAACAAATAGCAATCCCAATATCCCCTGTATACTCATTATCTGTTTCCCTATCCATTTCAGTAAATTCCGGCCACATTTGTTTATAAGTTATATGTTGTATATTTTCTCCTTCTTGAAAATTCACTTGTTCATTATATGCTTGTAACATATACGGCAAATGATGCTGTAATATATCCTTTAATTCTTCATCTCGAACCTTGCTCGTGTATTCTCCAACTTTATATATAAGTGTGTAACTATATGTCATCAATTCTTTCATACAATCCATTAAAGCGCCTCCCTTCCTATTTCATCTCTATACTATAAATATGATGCGATAACATTTGATATTCTTGCTAGAAACCAATCCCATCTACTAATTTCCTCAAAATCTTCTTCAGAAAATCGTTTTGATTTATGAAAGTCTTCTTTTAATCGACTCCATACGTCAGCAACGACTGTCTTATCATATATGAAACAGTTAGATTCGTTATTTAAGTAAAAACTTCTATTATCAAAATTTGCTGTACCAATATCAACCATTTCCTCATCGATGATTGTTACCTTCCCATGAAAAAATCCATTTCGATATTGATAAATCTCCGCTCCAGCATCTAACATGTCTTTCAAATAAGGATAGGCAGCCTGTTTTAGCAATACTGCATCACTTTTAAATGGGACGAGGATTTTTACATGGACACCACGATTTAATGCATCTTTCAGCCCCTTCACCATTTCTTTACTCGGTACAAAATATGGTGTAGCGATAATTAAAGAATGTTTTGCCTTCTTTAAAAACGCTCCATACTCCTTCCATAAACCTTTTCCATTCGAAAATACGTATTGATATTTTACATTTCCTTGTACAGGTAACTCTTGGTGTATAGGAAACTTTTCTCCCGTATCTTCTTGCCAATCTTCCGCAAACTTCCGTTCCATATCAGTAGCTCCATTCCCTTCGATGCGTACATGATAATCACGCCACGGACCAAATTTAGGATCCTGTCCAAGATATTCCTTTCCAATATTGAAGCCACCAATGTACGAAACTTTCCCATCTATAGTAACAATGCGTCTATGATTACGTTGATGCAAAGAATAAAATAAGTTTTTTAATTTAGGTTTTTTACTAAATGTAAACTTCACGCCTTTTTCTTTTAATTGATTAATTATCTTTTTCTTAAGCTTATATCCGCCAATGCGGTCTACTGACAATTTCACATCTACTCCGCTAGATGCTTTTTTCTCTAATAACTGTAAGAACTTTTGGCTTACTTCATCTTTTCCTACAATATAAAAATGAATATACACATTCTTTTCTGCACGATTTATATCCTCAAATAAACTTTTATATAACTCATCACCGTTCGTATATACTTGAAAATCCCCTGATCGGATTTTTTCTAATTCATATCCACTAGCCATTTTCTTCCCCATTTCCACATCAACGTTCATCCATATGAATACACCTATAAAACAAATTATTACAATAAAAAAGCGCTTCATGGATACGTTCCTTTCTCTAACTACTGTTATTCCTATATCTTTCCTTTTTTAAAACATTATCATACAAAAAATATGTCATTGCATGATATACGTCCATATCAAACAGGAGCTCATCTGCATATTGTATGTTGTATCTTAAAATAAAAGGAGGAAATAACAATGGGCTTCGCACATGGTAATGGATTTGCGCTACTAGTCGTATTATTTATCCTCTTAATTATCGTCGGTGCTGCTTGCTTCTGCTAAGCAGTTATTGTAGTACGATATGAGGATGAAAAAACTATAAAAGCGGACACCTATTTTTAGGTGTCCGCTTTTCATTTCAAAAATCTCCTAACCTATTACAAAATAGTACCACTAGGAAAGTATTTTATATCAAAAAGTTAGCAGTGTAGCTACCTTCTTACTCTCTGCCTTACGAATATGGCGCTGTTCTGCACGTAACACAGCAATTCGATGCAATTCTTTCTCCTCTTCTGTCTCAGGGATAACACGCGGTACAGGAACTGGATTATTCTCCTTACTAAGCGCAACAAAAGTAACGAATGAAGTTGCTGCTACACGTTTTTTACCTGAAATTAAATCTTCTGCTACTACTTTCACAAATATCTCCATAGAAGTTCTTCCCGTCCAAATTACGAAAGATTCATAACTAACACAATCTGAAGAACGTACTGGATGTAAGAAATCTACCCAATCCATAGACGCTGTGACACATTCCATTCTCGAGTGTCTCGTTGCTGAAATTGAAGCAACCATATCCATCTCCGCCAATATCTTTCCACCAAATAGCGTGTTATGATCATTTAAATCCGTTGGAAATACTCGACTCGTTTTAAACACCCTTGATTCATTAGCTGTTTTACCCTTTACTTCAGTCATTGTTATCACCCCTTTAATTATTTATCCCTAATATCCCAATATACACTACATCTCATGAACTACACGTTTAATATTAACAATTTTTAGAACTTTTAGTCCACAAAAAAGAACCGATTTTATCAATCGGCTCCTCTAAACACATATTGTTCTTTCGGCTGTTCAACTTTATTCCATTTCGTTACCTCTAACACTGGAATATTCGCATGAAACGGCTGATAAAATTCAGTTGAAATTTCTCCCTCTATCTGAATCCAATCATCATTTTTCCACTCTACCCCTTCTGGTTTTTTAACTAACATACCATATACACCCGAATCCGCAACACAATGTATAATGCCGAAACGGAATAAGAAATATTGTTCCTTTTTAGAAGAATCATCTCGGAAAACAAATCCTTTATAAGACAGGGTTTTACCAGTAAATTCACCAGGATAATTATAAATTGTCTCCATACCCTTTAAGAAATCTTCATCTTTTAAAGTGATATTATCTTTCGTAACAAACTCTTTCTTCCCTTTTTCCATTACACCACGATATCCTTCTTTCCCGTAATAAATACTCGTGTCAGGTCTTAGAAATTGTCTTGTCATAAATGGATCTTTACTTTCTGCTTGCGCTACTGGAAAATGGAATCCCTTCGCCTTAACAATATCGGAATCTAATGTTGCAATTGGGAAAAACAATCCTGTAATGATTGGAAAACAGAATAACGTATAAGAAAACACTTTTTTCCACCATGTATTCTCATCTTTCGAATGATCATGCCCACAATGACTATGATCACAACTACAATCATGTTTCTCTTTTTCCTTTTGGTGCTCTTTTTGGAAAACGATAATAATTTGTACAATCGTTAAGAAACCTAAAATAATAGCAGCAGTTTTTGATAAATAGGCGTACTTCATATTTATATACTTCGTAATGTTACCGGAAATATGAAGCTGTCCAATTAAAATTGTAAAGCCTAATAATATATATGCTCGAAACATAACCTACCACCCCATCGCATAAATGAGTAGTGAGCTTGCATAAACAACAAGGGTAACTGTAACCGTCACAACAATTACAAATTTTGTTTTAAATGTCGCAAGCATCATAAACATATTTTTAATATCCACCATCGGTCCATATACGAGAAACGCGACAAGTGACGCTGTTGAAAATGTACTTTGGAACGAAGAAGCAATAAATGCATCCGCCTCTGAACAAAGTGATAAAATGAAAGCAAGTCCCATCATTACAGCTGATGAAGAAAACGGACCTTGTCCTATAGCAAGCAATGTTGAAGTTTGTACAAACGTTTGAACTGCAGCAGCAATTAACGCACCTAATACTAAATATTTTCCCATCGAGAAAAATTCCTCAACAGCATGCGTACATACATCCCACATTTTTTTACGTAATGGACGCTTATGATTCACTTCTGGGAAGTGATCATCTCGTAATTGATGTTCTTTAAACATAAATGATAATATAATTCCAACGATAATTGCTACGATAATCGCTACAATAGAACGATACCATACCATGTGCATACTACTTCCAAAGGCAACGTATGTTGCAAATAATACGACTGGATTAATGATTGGTCCAGTTAACATAAATGCAATCCCGGCATAGGGCGGAACCCCTTTTCCGATTAATCGCCTTACAATCGGAACGATTCCACATTCACAGCCCGGAAACATCATCCCTAAAAAAGTAGCCATTAAAACAGACAGAAATCGATTTTTCGGCATCCATTTTGCTACCATATCTTCTGTTACAAACATTTGAATGAATCCTGAAATAAATACACCAATGAGCACAAAAGGAAGTGCTTCGATCAATATGGAGATAAAAATTGTATTCATTTGCAGGAATGCTTTCGGTAATTGAAACAATTCCATGATGTATTTCCTCCAACTTTTCATTAACAATATGTAATTTTAACCTCATTTTATGAATTGGACAAGACTTATACGGAATTCACCCCTTTCATATACATTACATTTTATAAGTTATATTCTATTCAAAATTTAGGATTTCATAGCAAAAAAGCTGCTCTAGCGCAGTTACACAACTATGCTAGAGCAGCTTTCTTCTCGTTAAAAGTAACGTTTCTTCCAAAAAACAAACGCTAATGTGAAAGATAGTGTTACACATATTATGAGTACAATTACAAAACCATGTGCTTCCCCTTCAAATGGAACCTTTACGTTCATTCCAAAGAAACTAGAAACCATCGTTGGTAACGATAAAATGATTGTAATAGACGTTAACAGTTTCATAACACTATTTAAATTATTTGATATAACGGAGCTAAAAGTATTCATCATTCCACTTAAAATGTGACTATATATTTCCGCCATTTCAATAGCCTGCTTATTTTCAATTAATACATCTTCTAGTAAATCTTGATCGTCTTCATACATTTTTAAAAATGTACTGTTACGCATTAATTTTTGAATTACAATTTTATTCGCCTTTAATGATGTTGTAAAGTAAACTAAACTTTTTTCAAGGCCTAGCAATGTAAAAATTTCTTTATTTTTCATCGACTTATTTAATTGGTGCTCTAAATCGATTGTTTTTCTGTTAATTTGCTTTAAGTATCTTAAATAATAAGTAGAAATCGTATATAAGAGCTGAAGTGCAAAGCGTGTCTTTTTAAACGTATAAAATTCTTTAATACGTTGATTAATAAAACGTTCAAAAATTGGGTTTTCTTCTAAACAAATTGTCACAAAGCAATCTGGCATTACAATCATACCTATTGGAATCGTGTCATAAATCGAATTTCCTTCTTCATCATGTCTAACTGTTGGAATATCCACGATTATTAAAGTATTATTGTCTTCCTTTTCAATACGAGAGCGTTCTTCATCATCTAAAGGGTCTTTAATGAAATCTAAGTCTACATTTAAAGTTTGTACTAGATATTGAATTTCTTCTTCCGTTGGATGAAGTACATTAATCCAGCAACCCTTTTGCATTTCCTCAACCTCTTGTAGTTTTCCGTTTCGGTCTGTTAAATAAATATTTAACATACTATCACCCCGATTCTTTTTACATGTAGGAATCTACCTCTCTTACATAACAGTTTTTGAACCGCCATTCTCAGCATATGAAACATACGTTTAAATTTCAATAGAAAAATTATTTTGAAAACGTTTTTATAAGAAAAATATTCTAAACAAAGAAAAAGACAGAGTGCTCTCTGCCTTAAAAAGCTTATGTTGCCTTTATAACATATTTAGAAAGCATCCACAAGTTAAAGCCAACTGAAATCGTATAGCCAGCGTATGTTGAAATGATAAAACTTACATAATCAAAATACGGTAGCAATACAATATTTAAAACTATCTTCACAGTTATTCCGATTACTAATCCTAGCACTGTTTTCTGTTGTTGATTAATTCCTTGTAACATGGCAGCGGTTACTGTAAATAGTGAGAATAGTATACAAGCAGGAGCATAGTACTGCAAAATAATACTGCCCATCTCCGGATCATTTCCAGCACCAAATAAAAGAGTATACACTGGTTTTGCTAAAATCATCATTCCAATCGCCGCCGGTACGGTAATTCCTACCACTAATAAATTTGTCCTTGTAAAGTGTTTATACAGTAGCTTCTCATTTCCCGCTGTATAAGCTTTCGTCATCTCAGGTACAAGGGACATACTAAAAGCTGTTGCAACAGAAACCGGGATAAGTACAACCATCTGAACAAGGCCAATAATCGCATTAACCTTTTCTGCTTCTCCTTGCATATATCCTACTTGTATAAGTAGCTTATTAATTGTAAATGTATCAATCGTCTGATATAACGGAATCGCTAATCCAACTACAACGAAAGGAATAGAATATGTAAACAGTTCTCTATACAACGAAAAAAAAGTTTTCGTCGTTTGTGGTATACTGGCAATCTCTTTTTTCTTTAAATGTTTTCTCCTTCTTATATAATACGCACTTAAAACACTTAATCCACCTAGTGCTCCCATAAATGCTCCAAACGTTGAAATACCAACTGCCAACGAAACAGAAGCTTTTATAACATATAAAACGACAAAGCTTCCTATCAAAATAGTTAAGACCCGAAAAAATTGCTCTACAACTACACTGAGCGCAGAAGGTCCCATAGATTGAAAACCTTGAAAGAAACCACGTAACAAGCTCATTACAGGAACGAGTATTAACGCAAAACTTACAATTTGAATATTGTGCGTGACAGCTACCACACTATTCCCCGACTGATCATTTCCATCAATCACAAGTTTAGCTAAATGTGGTGCTAACATATATAATGCTAAACAAGAAATAACGCCCATAATGACCATAAAAACGATACCACTCTTTAGCACTCTCTTAACAGTGTGATAATCATTGAGTTGATCATATTTTGAAACCATTTTTGAAACGGCAAGTGGCAATCCCATCGTTGCAATACTAAGCATAATTGTATAAGGACGGTATGCATACGTATATAATACGTACCCACTCGTACCCACCATTGCTGTAAATGGTATAACATATATAAACCCTAACATTTTAGATATCATCGTTGCCATCGTTAAAAATATCGTTCCACGTATAAACGGTGACCCTTTCATCACATTCCTCCGCTACGCTTTATTATTACACATTATGGACAACTCCTTTTTTTTAGAACCGAAACAAATAAAAAAAGCCAATGAAAAATCATTGACTTTAACGCGCTGCTTTTTTCTTTTTTAAATACTTTAAACCGAAGTATAGAGCAACAAAGAGAACAGCTCCTATAATTATGTAATGTGTGTAATCAGATGCATACTCTTTAATGTGTCGCCAATTTCCACCAAGCTTTTCACCTAAGTATATAAATAGTATTGACCATGGAATAATCGCAACTACTGTATATAGTGTAAATAGTTTTAACGGCATTTTAGCTAACCCTGCTGGAATAGAGATTGCATGACGTACTACTGGGATAAAGCGTGCAGAAAAGATTACTCCTGCTCCGTAACGCTTAAACCAACCTTCCGCTATGTCTAAATGGTGTTTATTAATAAGTAGATATTTCCCATATTTCTCTACAACCGGACGCCCTCCGTAATATCCAAGCCAGTATAAAAAGATTTGGGCTAAAGTACCACCAATAGTTCCGGCGATAACTGCACCGACAAAACTAATTTTACCATCCGCTACTAAAAATCCAGCATACGAAAGTACAATTTCACTCGGGATAATTTCAATCATTAAAGCTAGTGCTACTCCAAAGTAACCTAAGCTTGCAAAAAATTGCAATAACTGATCTATTATGCTTGCTAACATTTTATTTTCTATCTCCTTTTTTCTTCACATACCATCCCATTATTACATAAAGGTTGCATTCTGCCAATATCTTCATTTCAACAATATCATCGGCATAAGCATTATTAATCTATTAATGTTTCTTTTTGAGGTTCTTTCATGTAGGCAAACATTTCTTTAATTTGCTCTTCTGTATTTCTAGCAATCGATAAATTAGGCAATTCATTCTCACAAAAAAACTCCACATCTTCTGTTTCAATACTAGTTTTCTTTTCGCCACCAATAATCTTACAGCCAATAAAAATTTTATATACATGTGTTGCTGAAGGCGATGGTTGATGTTTTTCTTTATCAAATATAGCGAGTAGCTTAAAATCATCTACTTCATAGCCCGTCTCCTCTAAAACTTCTTTTGCCGCTACTTCTGTCGGCGTATAACCAATATCAGCCCATCCACCTGGCAATGCCCATTTCCCATCACTTTTTTCTTTCACAAATAATAACTTTTCATTTTGAAAAACGACTGCTCTTATATCAACTTTAGGTGTTTGATAGCCTGTCCCACTTGCAAATAACTTCTCTACAACTTCCCAATCTGTCTTTGTGTAATGTGACATCATCGAGATGGAAATATCCCGTAATTGTTGGAAACGCTCTATATCATACACATCCTTAGAATACGTTAAACCCGCTTGAGCTATAGATTGTATTTGTTTTACCCAATCAATCCACTTGACCGTCATGTTTCCACATCTCCATTCTTTATTAAGTAAATATTACGTCAATTCAATCGATACATCTTTATTATACAAAAAAAGAGATTGATAATGTTCCAATCTCTTTCAAAATTAATCCAATTCATGTAAGTGGTCTTGTATATACTTCCTTCTTTTATTTATATATTCATCAATCATATCAGCTTCTTGATCAAATGTTTCTAATTTTCCTTTCATATATGGATCTTGTAGTAAATATGGACGAATCGATTCACACAAACCTTCTACTTTCGGCATCATAAACGAAACGGTAAATTGTTCTTCTAATATTTCTTCTAAAATACTTCGGTATTGTTTTCTAAATACAGGTATATCTAACAATCTTGCACTTAACGTATTATAACCTTGAATACGAATATATTCATGATTAAGTGGTCTCCCTTGTACATCTCGCCCCCAAGTCGCATCATAATCCCACGGTATCACTTCAAATAAATTTGTCTCATCGTTATGATATAGTGCATAGTTATGAACGAAGCCATCAAAGTTTTGCGTAAAAATAACTCCAGCTAACCATCGTAAATATTTATCTACATGTAGAAACTTCCCGATTTCTTTTTCATAATCTTCCCTCGACAAAGTATTCGCTTGAAATACAAATTCACTCAGTTGTTCTTCACTATTTTTATTCGAATATTTAAATTCATAACCCACAAAGAGCTCTGTCTTAACATCTTTATCTCGCTCACTCATTAACGAAAAATTCGCATCATCATCTATCGCATAATAAATAGAACCACTCGGTAGCCCTCTATTTTTCAAAAAGTTTTCATCAACTGATTCTAACTGTAAATACACACCTTGAATTTGACCATTAATTTTTATAAATACATGTTGTGATTTTGGCGAAAGTACACCAATATCATGAAAAAAATCTAAAGATAATTTATTTCGTATGAGAGACGGATCCATAAACTCAGAATTCAAATGAAACTCTTTCGCGCCTTGAAATTTTTTCGGTTTATAAAACATAACATGATAAGATTTTTTCTCAAATTCGCGAATATGAGCCCCTCGGTATACGATATCAATGTCATACTTCTTTTTTCCATAAGTTAATTTTGCTGGCACTGGACTATCTGACCAAATGTCCTTTTTCAATTCCACTAAGTACATTGGATGAACAAAAAAATCATATGAAGGCAGCATGTTTTCTCATCCCTTCTCAGTTCTCTTCATTCAATGTATGCGCCTTGTCTTGTCCATACATCCGCTATCATCTATTTATATAAAATTACACTCTTGTCCTGTTCAGAAAGAAGTCGAATCTCATATCATGTTAAGGAAAAAGAATACCTTTTCAATTTAACACTCGATAAGGAGGATTTCTATGAAACGTGATATTAGAAAAGCTGTTGAAGAAATCAAAAGTGCTGGTATGGAGGATTTCTTACACCAAGATCCAAGTACTTTTGAGTGCGATGATGATAAATTCTCTCATCATAAATGTACAACAGGGCGTAAATGTACAACAGGGCGTAAATGTACAACAGGGCGTAAATGTCCAAGAACAAGATGTACTCGCGTAAAACATTGTACTTTCGTTACAAAATGTACTCATGTTAAAAAATGGACGTTTGTTACGAAATGCACTCGTGTGCGCGTTCAAAAATGGACGTTCGTTACAAAAGTGACGCGTAGAAAAGAATGCGTTTTAGTTACAAAACGTACTCGCAGAAAGCATTGTACGTTCGTTACAAAATGCATACGCTTTGAAAAGAAATTTTTCTGGACAAAACGAAGTTTCTGTAAAAAATGTGAATTCTTCCCTCACGGACACGGTAGCTCTTGCGATGATGATTGTGATCATGGTAAAGACTGTCACGATGACGGGCACAAATGGAATGATTGCAGAGACGGACATAAGTTCCCATCTTGCAAAAACAAGAAATTCGATCACTTCTGGTATAAAAAACGTAATTGCTAGTTTTTTATGTCCACCAAAAAAGGTCGCTTTGCGACCTTTTTTACGTTTACTGAAAATGACTTATATCTGCAAATTGTTTTACTTTACCACGGTTTTCATCAAATTCAATCACACTAAGGCTCGCGCTATGCATAAATGGCTCTTCCCATACATGTTCAATTTCAAAACCTGCAAAATGCCCTACGAGTAATTTCGCTGCTGCAGCATGAGTAACTATTAAAATATTTTCTCCTTTATGCTTTTCTAAAAGAAAGTGTATCCCTTCAATTACTCTTTTATGAACGGCCGCAAAGTTTTCCCCTGATGTTGACTGAAAAAGATGTGGTTCATTCCAAAATAAATGTACTTCTTCTGGATATTGCATTTCCAAGTCAGCAATTGTTTGCCCTTCCCATATCCCCATGTTTATTTCATAGAAACGTTCATCTTCTATAATTGGCAGATCGCGTTCCCCTTTAATCAATTCAGCAGTATGAAGCGTTCTTTCGCTTGGACTACTATATATGGCATGGAGTGGTAAATCCTTCATACGCTCCCCTAATTGTTTCGCTTGTATCATACCATTCTCTGTTAATGCTGAATTTTTCCGTCCTTGCATCCGCCCTGCTACATTCCATTCTGTCTCACCGTGCCTTGTTACATATACCGTTGTCTTCATTTCAGCCCCCTTACCATTTTGGCCGCGATTCCCACGGCTCTACTCTCCCTACAATCCATTCTGTGCATTTACTTTCAATTCCTTTTATAACTCCGTCAGCAATCTCTTCATGAGTAAGCCATCTTGCATATGTATCTTCTAAAATAAACCCTAATATAATTCTATAATAACTACATAATGTCCCACCTATTTTTTGTGACTTCGTACGCGATGCACTACTACCTAATATATGAAATAAACTATACTTTTCCGATGACAATTCAACTTCATTACAAATGAGTCGTAATGCATGCTTTGCACTAGAGTGTATCCAGGCAACAACTAATGTTATTGGACCATTTTGTTCAATTGTATTTGTAATAGATTGCTTTACATCATCGTCATTTTGATAATCTAAAGGAAGGCACGTAATATTTCCCGGTACAGAACTCACTTGCTTAACATTTTCCAATTTCGTACTATCTCGTCCAATAATAGAAACATGAAACCCTTGATCACAAAGCCACATAGAAACTTTCTTTAGCATTCCTGTTCCACCAATTACAAGCGCATGCAACTTCTTCCCCCCTTAGTAAAATGTCATATGAGGTTTCTCATCTCTATAATAATTTAGACGGTCTTGTAACGTCCCTGAATGAAACTCAAATTTATGACCATCAGGATCAACAAAATATATAGACTCACAATCTCTCACATCACGCTCTCTTCCTTGTAAAATATGAACATTATTTTCTTCTAACCGATGTAACAGGCGTTCAAAATCTTTTTGTTCAACAGAAAATGCGAGGTGCGTATAAGATTGATGAATCTCCTTTCTCGGAATATGTGTTTCTTCATTAAGCGCTATCCATACTCCACATATATTAAAATATGCAAGTTTTCTCCCCTTGACTAATAATTCTCCTTCCAATACTTTCTCGTAAAATGTAATAGAGTTTTCTAAATTGGACACTGAAAAACAAAGATGATTGATTCCCTTTAACAACTCTAATTCCTCCTATACAAATAAAAGATGAGCGAAAATTCACTCATCTTTTATTATACTATTTCTTTGTAATATATGCCCATTTATAACTGAAGTCTCCACCAAACGTATGGTTAGCGATACCTTTTACATATGTCTTCTCTAAATAAGCCGTACTTTGCTGATACGTAGGAGAGATTGCAGCATCTTGACCAATTAAGATTTTTTCAGCTTCTGCAAGTGCTTTCCAGCGTGCTGCGTCATCTTTTAGTAGTTCTCCTTTTGATTTTGCTACTAAATCATCGTACTTCGGATTTGAATAATCCATTTCATTAAATGAGCTTCCAGTAACGAACATATCAATATATGTCATTGGGTCTGGATAATCTGGACTCCATGCAGATAATGAGAATTCATATTCAAATTTCTTTTCTAAATCTAACTTCTGCTTATATGGTTGTTGCTTCAGATTCACTTTAATACCAGGTAAGTTTTTCTCTAATTCTTCTTTAATAAAGTCGCCCACTTTTTTACGACTACCGTTATCATCATTTAGTAATTCTACTGTAATTGTATCTTGACCAAGTTCTTTCTTCGCTTCTTCCCACAGTTTTTTTGCTTTCGCAGCATTATCTTTACTGTCACGGAAATTTTTATTTACAGTACGGAAGTCTTTTCCATCTGGTCCTGTCGTAAACTTTTCAGGTACTAAGAAATACGCCGGCAATGATCCATCATTCAAAATTACATCCGCAATTCCTTTTTTATCGTACGCTAAATCAATCGCCTCACGAACCTTTTGATTTTTAAACGTTGCATTTTTTTGATTAAAACGTAGGAAATACATACGTGGGTCTAGCTTCGTTTTAAATTCATCTGGTTTATTCTTTTTATATTTGTCTACAAACTCAGAACTTAAAATGACACGATCTGCTTGATCACTATCATATAAATTTACCCCAGTACTTGTCTCTTTTACTATACCCACATTAATTTCTTGTAATTTTACAGCATCTTTATCCCAATAATTTGGGTTTTTCTTTAACTGGTAACTTTGTTCATGTTTCCATTCACTCATTGTAAATGGTCCATTGTACAATAATTTATCTGCTTCTAATCCGTATTTATCCCCTTGTCCTTTTACATACTTTTCATTTAATGGGAAGAATGTAGGGAACGAAGTAAGCTCAAGGAAATAAGGTGCTGGTTGCTCTAATTCTACTACCAACGTTTTATCATCCTTCGCTTTAACACCTAATTGATCCGACGGTACTTCTCCTTTATTTACTTTCTGTGCATTTTTCACATCAAATAAAATAAATGCATATTCTGCTGCTATTGCTTTATCTAATGTACGTTGCCATGCATATACAAAATCTTGTGCTCGAACTGGATCACCATTTGACCATTTTGCATCACGTAATTCAAATGTATATGTCTTTTTATCTTCACTAATCTTCACGTCTTTGGCCATACCTGGAGTTGGTTTATTATCTTTATCTAGACGATATAATCCTTCCATTGCATTTACAAATACACGGAAAGATACAGAATCTGTTGATTTAGATGTATCCATTGAAGGAATTTCAGCTGTTTCTAGCAAATTTAAAACTTGTTTATCTGCCATTCCCTTACTTGATTCTTTCTTCGTTGTCGAAGCCTTCTCCCCATTCCCACATCCCGCAACCAGTACACTAGCCGATAATGCAACTGCAGCAATCGTTGTTACCTTTCTCTTCATTCTTCCTTCCCCCAATCTATATGTATAAGTTAAAACTTGTATAATATATTTTATTATACAAAAAATTCTGATTATTTTAAATATTTATTTTCATAAAAAGAAAAAAAGCGGTCAGAAATTGCTTTCCCTCCGCTTTGTTGAATAGCATTTACTTGTAAGCCATCCTCTATATCAAATGGATTTTGAACTTTAAATATTTCCTCCATTATCTTCAAAAACTCTTCTTCATTTTTAGATTCACCGTTAATCGTAAGTGAATATGGTTCCACTTCTCCCAATTTATAATCAACAATAAATTGAATTGTCACCTTTTTCCTTGGCATCTCAGGACTCTCCCCCTGAAATTCTACTAATTCTAATCCTTCCGTTCCCCGATAGTATATCCATCCTGAATTTTGAAAATAATTTTCGAACGATTCACCAATTGAAAAGACTGGATATTCATAAAGCGAGCTTGTACGAACTTTTTGTATAATATCTCGATCAGTCGGAAAAAAGAAATGACTGAAAAAAATACTAGCAACTGCTAAAATAGTAACGATTGTTGCTCCCATTTTACTCGTTCCACCACTATCACGGATGAGATAATTTTCAACCGATTCATCTTTAATTCCCCGTGCTTTTATTCGATATATACGCCTTTCTGCAAATTGATAATATAATCCATTTGCAAAAATCCCCATCCCAAATAGAATGAAAATGAGTAATAAAAACGTAAGAGGCACCATATTAATGATTGGCAATGCTACGTTGAACCCCATATAATAAGAAAATGCATCACATGCTACTAATAACAGTATAAATAAAGCAGCAGGTACGTAATACTTACGATATCCAAGCCAACCTACATTAAAAATAGCAGCCAGACCATTCCAGCTCCACCTAGCAATTCGCTTATTCTCAAGCTCCCATTTTCTTTTGTAATATGGATATTGTCTCCCTACATATACTTCTAATTCTTTGTCTATTAGCGAGCTTTCTTCACCTTGTTCATTATGCAAGTTTCGTTGACAATTTGCACAATTCAGCTGATCATCAATACAAGGTCGCCCACAATTTATACATTTCAAAACAATCCCTCTTTCCATCCATACTTCATTTTAATATGCCTTCATGCTTCAATAACCACTCTTTCCTCCATAAACCACCCGCATACCCAACAAGTTTTCCACTCTTTCCTATTACACGATGGCATGGAACGATAATTGAAATTGGATTCCGGCTATTTGCCCCTCCTATCGCTCGTACAGCTTTCGTATTCCCAACCTTCTCCGCAATATCTAAATATGAAGCACTTACGCCATACGGAACAGTGTAAAGTGCATCCCATACATTCTTTTGGAATGGTGTTCCTTCAGCAGACAATGGAACTGTAAACTCTTTTCTTTTTCCTTCAAAGTATTCATCTAATTCATTTATACATTGTTCAACAAGTTCATTTTTATGTTCTTCTTTTCTATCTTCAACAAATATAACAGACGTAATTCCTTCTTCGTTCGCTGTAATTTCTAACAAACCTAATTCACTATCATAATAAGCCTGGTACATATGTCATCCTCCAATTCATTACATATTATTTATTGTAACACGAATAGACGAAATTTTTCGTATAAGCGTTTTATTAGGGAAACAAAAAAGAGGATGATACAATGTAAGAAAATTCAATCAAGGGGGATATTTGATGGAGTTTCAACTCTTTTCACCTTATACAATTAAGGACGTTACTTTAAAAAACCGTATCATTATGTCACCTATGTGCATGTATTCATCAGAAAATGAGGATGGCCAAGTAACTAATTTTCATCTCGTCCATTATGGAACCAGGGCTGCTGGCCAAGTAGGTTTAGTTATGATTGAAGCAACAGCTGTGTTACCTGAAGGACGAATTTCTAACAAAGACTTAGGCATTTGGGATGATAATCTAATTGAAGGCTTACATAAAACGACAACATTTATACATAATAACGGTGCAAAAGCAGCCATTCAACTCGCTCACGCCGGAAGAAAGGCTGAATTAGAAACAGATGCTTTCGCTCCCTCAGCAATTCCGTTTAACGATAGAATGAAAATACCAGTAGAAATGAATAAACAGCAAATTAAAGAAACTGTTTCTGCTTTTCAAAAAGCAGCTTTACGCTCTAAACGAGCGGGGGTTGACGTTATTGAATTACATGGTGCTCACGGTTATCTTATTAATGAATTTCTTTCTCCGCTTTCCAATAAGCGGATTGATGAATACGGGGGCTCACCTGAAAATCGCTATCGTTTCTTACGCGAAATCATCGATGCTGTAAATGAAGTTTGGAACGGACCGTTATTTGTTCGTATTTCAGCAAATGATTATCATCCTGACGGGTTAACGGTTCAAGATTATGTGCAGTATACAGGATGGATGAAAGAACAAGGGGTAGATTTAATCGATTGTAGTTCTGGTGCTGTTGTACCCGCACATATTGATGTGTATCCTGGTTACCAAGTACAATATGCTAAACATATTAAGGAGCATGTTGACATCGCGACTGGTGCGGTAGGATTAATTACAACCGGATCACAAGCAGAGCAAATTTTAAATAATAACGAAGCAGATTTAATTTTTATCGGACGCGAGTTACTTCGTAATCCATACTTCCCAAGAATAGCTGCCAATGAACTTGGCTTTGAATTAAAAGAACCATATCAGTACCGACGAGCACCCGGGAAAATTAAAACTAATAAATAAAACCGAGAAATTATTCTTCTCGGTTTTACTTATTTTATTTCTATAATATCGTTTGAACTATAAATATGAATACCAGATTCTTCACGTAGCGCTGTTATATACATTCCTTTCGCCACATCTTTAGCTGAAATTGGTTTATACTTTTTAAAAGCCCCTTTAAATATAAACGGAAGAATACGAGATAATTTCTCAGCCATTCTTTCCCCAAAACGATATTCTTGTCGATTTCCAACTAATAATGACGGCCTGAAAATATGTATGCCACCAATAACTAGCTTTTTCAGCTCCTCTTCCATTTTCCCCTTCACTTGCGAGTAAAAGAAAAATGATTTAGGTTTTGCTCCCATTGATGAAATAACAAGAAAATTTTGCACGCCTTGTTTTTCAGCTAAGCAGGCAGCTCGTAATGTATATTCATAATCTACTTTTTTAAAATTCGACTTCGACTTCGCTTTTTTTATCGTTGTTCCTAAGCAACTAAAAACATCATCTACTGCAAAAAATTCTTTGTATTCCTCTAATACTGAAAAATCCACCTGTTTCTGTTGCAATTTCTCATGCTGTAATTGTAATGGTTCCCTTACAAAAATAGTAACCGAATCGTAGTAATCTGAGTCAAGTAATAGTCGCGTTATTTCTTGTCCAACTAACCCACTTGCGCCAAGTACTAACGCTGTTCGCTTATTCATATATGTGTATACCTCTTTATTTACTATTCTCTCCTATAGCTAATCGTCGCTAACAGGAGTTTCCGTTCTCCCATTTTACCATAAGTAAAGCACTATGCGTATGCATAGTGCTTTACTTACTCTTTTTTCTCTTCTTTTTCTTCCGCTGGCAATTTTGTAATTGTTGTAGCATCCCCTAAATTACTTATTAGTCTTCTTAAAAAAATTAAAACAAAAGATAATGGCAAAACAACCGCAAGTATTAATAAGATAGCTTCCATGAAGTAACCCAAGCGCTCATCCCCTTTTTTCTGCTCCCTCCCAATATATGAAAGTAACATTGTCACATATGCACCAATCATAAAAATTAATACCTTTCTTTTTGACAGATTTATTACAAAATCAAATCGTAATGATTATTATTTATTGCAACTTTCATAAAGATGTATTATACTAGGTTCGCAAACTAAAACGTAATTATTCCGTTTTGTATTAAAACGATATTTTCTTCTTATATTTGGAGAAAATATAATTGTAAAAAAGAAAAGAGGAGAATTATATGCCTAAAAAATTAGCTCTATTTTCATTTATACTTATTTTCACACTCATCTTTGCTGGATGTTCTAACAACAAAGATAGTGCAGCGAAAAAAGATGGGAAACTTTCTGTTTATACAACCATTTTCCCACTCGCTGACTTTGCAAAAAAAATCGGTGGTGATTATGTAAATGTAGAAACAATTTACCCACCTGGTGCGGATTCTCATACATTTGAACCAAGTCAAAAGCAGACTGTACAAGTGGCAAAAGCCGATTTATTTGTTTATAACGGCGCAGAATTAGAACCATTTGCCGAAAAAATGGAAAAATCATTAAAAAAAGAAAACGTAAAAATTGTAAATGCATCTAAAGATATCGAACTTCGTGCTTCATCTGAAGAAGAGCAGCACGATCATGGAGACGCTCATAAAGAAGATGAACATCATCACGATAAAGACCCACACGTTTGGATAGATCCTACTCTTGCGATGAAACAAGCAGAAAAAATTAAAAATGCACTTGTAGAATTACAGCCTGAACATAAAAAAGAGTTCGAAAAAAACTTTGCAGCACTACAAACAAAATTCACTGATTTAGATGATCAATTTAAAGCAGTTGTTGCAAATGCAAAAACGAAAGAAATATTAGTTTCACACGCAGCTTACGGCTACTGGGAACAACGATACGGTTTGAAACAAATTCCAATCGCTGGAATTTCAGCATCTGATGAACCATCTCAAAAACAGCTTGCTGACATTACAAAAACAGTAAAAGAGCACGGTCTACAATATATTTTATTTGAAACATTCTCTACTCCAAAAGTAGCATCAGTTATTCAAAAAGAAACAGGTACAAAAATTTTACGCTTAAATCACCTTGCTACTATTTCTGAGGATGATGCAAAGAACAATAAAGATTACTTCACATTAATGGAAGAAAACGTAAATACTTTAAAAGAAGCAACAAACTAATCAACTATATTTTCTAGGCAGCTGAATATGTCATTCAGCTGCCTTTTTATGTATTTATCCTTGACTTGATCGAAATAACAAGTAGAATTATCCATATTAGCTTGTAAGCTATACTAATTTAGAAGGTGAGTTGGAACTATGAATCTTCACATTTGTGAAGTAACAGCAAATAATTGGCGTTCAGTTGCTGCTTTAGACGTAGCAAAAGACCAGCAGCAGTTTATTGAAAGCAATGCGTTTTCTTTAGCGGAATCATTATATGAAGAAAACGGAACGTCAGTAGGCTTATATGACAAAGAAACACTCGTTGGATACGCAATGTACGGTTGGTATTCCCAAAAACATGAAAGCGTATGGTTAGATCGTTTTATGATTGACCAACAATTTCAAGGAAAAGGATACGCAAAACGTTTCCTTCGCTTACTAATTCAATTCTTGCAACAAAAATTCGAATGTAAAATAATTTATTTAAGTTTACATCCTGACAACAAACACGCAATGGGACTATATGAGTCATTTGGCTTCCGTTTAAATGGGGATATTGATGACGAAGGTCCAGTTGTAGGCGTTGTAATGGAATTACTTATAGATGAAAATACAAGCCTGTGAAAACAGGCTTTTTATTATGCATTTATCAATGTTATGTTTTCTATTTTTAGTTTCTTTCCCTTATTACTTCATTTTTGTAATCTAGTATTATCTCATTAAAATGCTCATAAAAAATAAGCCTGCGATTTACGCAGACTTATTTCACACATTCTTCAAAATGTTCTCGGAACCATTCTTTATTAATATCTCTTCCGATGAAAACTACTTCGCTTACTCGCTCTTCGCCCTCTTGCCACTCTCTATCGTACGAAGCAGCAAATAACGTATGCACACCTTGGAAAACAATACGTTTATCTACTCCATCAATAGATAAAATTCCTTTGTAGCGATATAAATGCTCCCCTAGTTCTTGAACGACAGCTGACATCCACTCATTCAATTTTTGTAAATCTAACGGACGTTCTTCACGTAGTACAAACGATTTTACACCTTCTAGATGTTTATGTTCTGTATGAGGGTAAATTTGCAGCGTATCTTTCGTTTTAAACGTTTGAATTTGTAATAACGATGGAATATCTACCTCACAGTTAGTCGCCTCGATTAACTTTGCAGTCGGGTTAATTCCTTGAAGTTCATGCAAGAGATTTTCTTTCTCATTTTCTTCAATTAAATCTAATTTATTAACTAACACAACATCAGCAAAGGCAATTTGTTCTTTTGCTTCTAGTCCCTTTTCAAAATGTTTATGTATATGATAGCTATCTACAACTGTTACAACACCGTTAATTTGGTATGCAGATTGAATAACTGGATCTAAAAAGAAAGTTTGAATAATCGGACCTGGATTTGCAAGACCTGTTGTTTCAATTACTAATCCATCAAAGTCCATTTTCCCTTCTGCTTTCACATCCAGTAATTGTTTTAAAGCAACAAGTAAATCTTCACGCACAGTACAGCATAAACAACCGTTTGTCATTTCCATAATTTCTTCTTCAACGTTCATAATTAATTGATTATCGATACCAATTTGTCCTATTTCATTTACAATCACTGCTAATTTCTTGCCGTGATCCTCTGATAAAATTCGATTTAATAATGTCGTTTTCCCTGATCCAAGAAAACCAGTTAGTATTGTTACTGGAATCATTCCTTACATCTCCTTATAGCTATATGTTTCTACATTATAGCATATAGAGAAAAACGTTTTTGTAGCAAAACATATTTATTGTATGTACGACCCTGTAACTATATAATAATACGTAGTAAGAAAGCCTTTTCAAAAATATTATTCATTCATATAGGGGGTACTTATAGTGGAACGAGTTCAAATGGCCGAAACGCTAGAATTTTCTCGTATTATTCAAGGTTTTTGGCGTTTAGCAGAATGGAATATGCCAAAGCAAGAGTTACTTTCTTTTATTGAAGACTGTATGGATTTGGGGATTACTACTTTCGATCACGCTGATATTTATGGTGGGTATACGTGTGAAGGATTGTTTGGAGAAGCGTTACAATTAAAGCCTTCCTTACGCGAAAATATGCAAATCATCACTAAATGTGGAATCGCTCCCCCATCACCGAAATTTCCAGAACGATATGTTGCTCACTACAATACGAGTGCTGAACATATCATAAAGAGCGCGGAGGATTCATTACAAAACTTACATACAGATTATATTGATGTATTGCTCATTCATCGTCCTGATCCATTCACGGACCCAAACGAAGTGGCAGAAGCGTTCTCACGCTTAAAGCAAGAAGGAAAAGTTCGTCACTTCGGTGTTTCTAACTTTTTACCTTCTCAATTTAATATGTTAAGTTCATATTTAGATTTCCCGCTCATTACAAATCAAATTGAAGTATCTGCGATGCAAATGGAGCATTTTGAAAAAGGTACGATTGATTTATGCCAAGAAAAACGAATCAATCCAATGATTTGGTCACCTCTTGCTGGTGGAGAAATCTTTACTGGCCAATCAGAACGCGCCGTACGTGTACGTGAAACTTTACAAAAAATTGCTACTGAGCTAGGCGTTGATAGCATCGATACTGTTATGTATGCATGGTTACTTGCTCATCCAGCTAAAATGATGCCAATCGTTGGCTCTGGTAAATTAGATCGAGTAAAAACGGCTGCAATGGCAACAAAAGTTAATTTAGACCGCCAACAATGGTTTACAATTTTCGAAAGCTCTAACGGTCATCCTGTACCATAATATAAAAAAGAAGAGCTATTTTCTTACAGCTCTTCTTTTTCATATGTATTTCTCGTCATTGCAAATACACACATATCTCTTAATCCATTTTCATCTACCGCAACACTCGCACTTTCTAAAATCCCCTCTAATTTAAAACCTAATTTCTCAGGTATCGCTCTACTCTTCTTATTTAGAGAATCACAACGAATTTCTACCCGGTTTGCTTTCAGTTCAGTGAAAGCATAATCCGTTATTCCTTTTGCAGCCTCTACCATATAGCCCTTTCCACTAAACCTTGAATCAATCCAATACCCGATTTCAAATTGAGGTATATCCCAATTAATACGATGTAATCCGGCAGATGCAATAAATTCACCTGTTTCGTTCGAAAAAACTAGTAATCTCAAATCCTCACGCTGCAAAAATTGAATATGCGATTTTCTAATACTCTCTTCTATTTCTTCCTCTGTTTGCTCTTTTTGTGCAAAGACCATCCAAGGTTTTAATTCTTGTATTGAAGCTTGAATTGCGTCATATACAACTTTACCATCACCTGGTTTTGGCATTCGAATAAAAAGCCTGTCAGTATAAAATTCAGAAGGAAAATCGAATAATAACGGATTCACTGTAAACACTCCCTATAATTCTTTTATATATAATAATATCCATCTCAAGTTATATAGTAAAGAAATTTCTGAATTTTAAACTTTTTGATCATTCACTTCCATCGCTACACGAACTCCAGATTCAATCGCACCTTGAATCCATCCGTGATACAGCGTTGTATGATCACCAGCAAAATATATTCTCCCCTCAGGTTTTACAATGACTGGCTGTAATTCTGATTCTTGGCCAGCTTGAAATAGTGCAAACCCTCCAAGCGCATATGGATCTAATGTCCAACTCTTTGATATTCCAGACATGAACTCATCATATACTTGACCGCCTAATATTGTTGCTAAATTTTGTAGTGTGTAATAGATACGATCCCCCTTTGATAACCCATCCCATAACAACGCATCATAAGACCATGTATAGCTTCCTAACATCATAGCAGGCCCTTTCTCTCCGATTCCATGGCTTGGATAATACGCATAACGTATAGGAAGATCTGTTATAATTCTCCCACCTAATTGCCCTTGTTCCTCCCAAAAACGACTTTTAAATTGAATTCCTATTTTTGTAGCTGGCATATAATGCAATTCGCGAATTGTTTTCCACTTCGCATGAGATATCGAATCAAATGGATCTACTTCTACAAATCGCATTGTTGAAAAAGGAATTGTAACAATAACTAAATCCCCTGTAATACTACTATATTCAAAAGTTTCCTCGTTCCGGTAATAGGCTGTTACACTATTGGCTTGTTGATGAAGCTTCATTAATTTTTGATTATATATAATATTTTCTTCTAATTGTGGTAAAAAAGACTTTGGTAATCTATCATTCCCACCTATTATTTCGCAAAATCCGCTCTCCTCTTGCATAATATATAAAAAACGTAACGTCTCAACGAATGACCTTTCTAAAAAACCTTCTAAATCTAATAGAACACCTATCATCTCAATCGTTACTGGCGAAAAATACGTATTATATTGATAAGGATGATATTTTAAAAATTGACCTGTAGAATATTTCCCAAAATCCTTTACTACAATATCCCAATTTTTCTCTGGGTTCTTTTTTATAAAATTTATAATGGGCTGTACCGCTAACATTAATAGTTCCTCAGACGTTTTCCCAACTTCATTCATTTCCACTGGATATCTTAAAATACTTGGATCTTTTTCGTATTGTTTTAATGTCGTTTTCCGACCATTTACGTAGATAATATCTGTCTCATTCCTATTAATAAAAGGGCTCACCTGTAGCCCAAACTTTCTTATATATGCCATCGTTAATGTATGCGAATACGGAATTCTCATCGCTCCAACATCTAAATATAATCCGGTATCTTCCATCCTAACTGTCTCTATGCGGCCACCTACACGGTTGTTCGCTTCAAAAACCTTCACTTCATGCCCTGCTGCTTTTAATAAAGATGCCGAAACTAATCCAGCCATACCAGCCCCTACTACAATGATTTGTTTCGGACGTGTCGTCTTCTTCAATCCCTTATTTATAACTTTTAACGTTTCATCCATCTCATTGTTAAACATTATATCTTTCTGCACAATCCCACCCCTTACTTCATGAAATACAAATTAGTGGTTTAGTGCATTTTATTCATAAATTCACTTAAACATAACACCACCACAATTTGAAAATTCACTAACAATACATAAGGTGCAGCTCTCCCCCTTCCACATGCTTCATATGATAAACATACAGATAGTAACTGTATGGAAAGGGTGGATACACATGAAACGTACTTACGATTATCAGGCTACAAAAAAACATTTAGAATTAAAGAAACAGCAGTTATGTAAAAAACTCACTAGCGTTAAACTAACTGAAGAAGAACGCAAGCAAATACATTTAGAAATTGATAACTACGAATATATATTAAACTTAGTCGAAATGAATCATTATGAACGAGGGTTTTCTCATTAAAAGCGGATAAAAAATTATTCACTTTTCCTTTTGAGCATTTCATTACGCATTTTTCGTAAGTAAATATATAATAGGATGTACATTAAGATTGAGAGGTATATTCTATGATTAAATTAAGTGTATTAGACCAATCACCTATTTCAGATGGTAGCACAGCAGCCCAAGCTATTTCACATACAGTTACGCTTGCACAAGAAGTTGAGAAACTCGGATTCACACGTTTTTGGGTATCCGAGCACCATAATTCAGTTAGCTTAGCTGGTTCAAGTCCAGAAATACTCATTTCACATATTGCCGCGAAAACTGACCGTATTAGAGTTGGTTCTGGTGGTGTTATGCTGCCACATTATAGTCCATATAAAGTTGCCGAGAATTTCCGCGTTTTAGAAGCACTTTATAAGGGCCGCATCGACCTTGGTGTCGGGAGAGCGCCTGGTGGTATGCCGATAGCAACTCGCGCACTTCAAGAAGGTAAAATGGTCTCACTTGATCAATATCCAGAACAAATTGCAGATGTTGCTATGTACTTACATGATCAAGTACCAGAAAACCATCATTATGCAAACTTAAAGGCTACTCCAATTATCCCAACATCTCCTGAAATGTGGATGCTCGGTTCTAGCGGAGAAAGTGCAATGATTGCCGCAAAGCAAGGCGCTTCTTTTGCATTTGCACAGTTCATTAACGGATACGGTGGCCCTGAAGTAATGAAGGCCTACCAAGAACAATTCCAACCTTCCTATTTAGGTGATAAACCAAAATCAATCGTATCTATTTTTGTTATTTGCGGAGAAACAAATGAAGAAGCGGAGAAGATTGCATCAAGCCTTGATTTATCGATTTTACTATTAGAACAAGGAAAACGGACTACTGGTACTCCTTCTATTGAAACTGCTCAAAATTATTCGTATAGTGCTTATGATCTATTCCGCATAAAAGAAAATCGTCAACGTATGATTGTCGGTGATCCGTCTTCTGTGAAAGAAAAAATATTAAACTTAAGCAAAGCGTATAATACTGACGAATTTATGATTGTCACGATTACTCATCAATTTGAACATAAATTAAACTCTTATCGCCTATTGGCAGATGCTTTTAATTTATAATAACGAAAAGGAGATGCATCACATATGATGCATCTCCTTTTCTTACTACCAATCAATTGTTTTTGCTTCCTATATATTCAATAGCTTCTTTTAATAACTCATCAAAATTATGAGGATAATCATGATTTAAGTTAGGCACAACTTTATACTTATGTTCTATATTTTTATCCTTTAATAACGTTACAAATTGCTGTGTACCTTCAAAACAATCTTCATCTTGATCCCCACATATTATATATCCTTTTATGCTTTTATCATGCAATATTCCAATCATCTCTTCCCATTCTTCCATTTCCGGAAGCCACGGTGCCACAAAAATAAAACCGTTCACTTCTATTTCACCTTGTAACATGGAATGTAACGCTACTCTTGCCCCAGCAGAAAAGCCACCAATAATAATATTCTCAAATGGTTTATTCACTTTAATCTTATTGTAATGTCCTTTTAACTCTTCTCTTCCTCTTTCGATATTATCCCAAACATATCCATCTGAAAATTGAATTTGGGAAGATTGAGGCAATGCTAGCATAAAACCTTGTTCCATTACAGAGTTCCAATATGGTTCTATTATTTGTATATTTTCTTGATCCCCATGCAGTGTTATTAGTAGATTTTCAGTTTGTTTGCTGTATTTATATTTCACGTCTGCTTGTTCCGATTTCTTTGCTAATTCTTCTCTTTCTTTACATAATTGAACCATTCTATGAAACTCTTCAAATTTATGTAGTGGTTTTAAATCATCATCGGAAATTAAATACTCACTTCCGTACCAAAATCCATTTTCTATAATTGCTTTCTTCATTAAATGCAACGCTTCTTCTTCAAGTCCTGCTGCACTTGCTAATGCATATTTAAAATTATATATTTGTGCTTCATTACCTATTACATCTTTAGCATTATTCATTATATAAGAATACGCTTCAAAACTTCCTTTATTTGCATAACAATGTAACGTTTCATTTAATAACTTAATATAAGTCATATTATTTTCCATATAGGAATTCCCCCGTAACCTTTTATAATAATTGCTTCTCCAATCTTCCTATCATTCTAGGGTCACGGTATAAATGGTTAAATTCTACAATTCAACTTAACAATACCTGATTCTCAGAATGATATTTAATAGTTAATGTATGTATACGCATAATACACCACTCCTTCCTATCCACTAGTTGTAGTATAAAGTTAAATAAACTGAAAAATCAATATTTTATTAAAAAAAGACAACAATAATATTATTGTTGTTCTCATAACGTCTGCCCACTATTCTTTTTTTCTTATCTGGTTTACTTGAAACTAAATAATGCTTTTCTGAAATATATAAGTTTCTTTTTAATATACGATTTAAATATGGTCCTAGCTTCACTCCGCATATGAGGCGATCTTCGCTATCTTCAACAATTGGGAACATTTCTTTTTCTGTTACATATTGATCTACGGCCTTTTGTACGATATCAATTTCTTTAACTAGGTTTAAATTTTCTTCTGTATGTTCAAATACTTCAAGCGTTTCCTTCGTTATCAGAAAAAAATTTGTTGGAAATGCAGGTAAATATGGCTTTAACAAATCATAATTTACTGTGTAATCATCATTTACTAAAACTGTATAAACGATATTAGCATTCGTTTCTAGAAACTTCGCCATCGCTTGTTCTAATTCATCTTTCGTAATTTCCCTATCTTCTTTTCCAGTTCTGAAAAAGCGAAACATTGTATCGCCTCCTTTTTACTATATTATAGCATAAAAGAAAACTGAAAAATTATAAAAAACTCTATTGAAAGAATTTTTCAATAGAGTTTTTCTTTAATCCATTTATGTTTATTTTAAGAATGCACTTAACATCCATACATGTTGTTCTAATGTCGTATGAATTGCTAATAGCATATCAGCCGATGTTTCATCATCAGCTTCATCAGCTACTTCCATACCTTCTTTTAATTCTTGAATAAGTGCAGAAAAATCGTTTACTAAAATTTGCACCATTTCTTCTGCAGACTCTTTGCTTGTCCCTTCGATTACAGTTGAAGTTGCTAAATACTCTTTCATTGTCGCTAACGGTTTTCCTTCTAACGCTAAAATACGCTCTGCTAACTCATCAATGTATGTTCCTGCTTCATTATAAAACTCTTCAAATTTCTCATGTAATGTAAAGAAGTGCGGTCCTGTCACATACCAATGATAATTATGCAGTTTGACATATAATACATTCCAGTTTGCTACCTGCTTGTTTAATACTTCAACAACATTCGTTTTCGTACTCATACAATCCACTCCTCTTATCATGTTACTATCTTTTAATGACCTAACTTCATTTTACCATACATTCCCTATTCTTTTGAATGAACAGCTTATATGTAACAAAGTTTTAACAACCTTAATATTTCCCTAATATCATATAATTCATGTATCCTTTCAACTACTTCATATGTCTAATTGTCCAAGCTCACACATATGCATAATAGTAAGTCAAGCTCATCATAGAAGAAAGAGGGATAACATGGACAATCAACAATGGCAAGTAGCAAAGAAAGTCGCTGCTACTTATATCGGAACGGTCGTTGGAGCTGGATTTGCTACTGGGCGAGAAATTGTCGAATTTTTTACAGTTAACGGATTGTACGGAACCATTGGCATATGTATAAGTGGATTTTTTTTTATTTGGCTCGGTACAAAAATGATGTTACTTTCATCACAAATCGGGGCATTTTCAGCGCAAGAATTTAATAAATATTTATTTGGGGATGTATTTGGAAATGTCGTAAATACTTTATTATTACTCGTATTATTTGGCGTAACTAGCGTTATGTTATCAGGAGCCGGGGCAGTATTTGAAGAACAACTTCGTCTCCCGAGACAACTTGGCATTTTCATCACAGTCATCGCCTGCCTCATTATTGGGAGCCGGGGATTACAAGGTGTTTTTGAAGTGAATACACTTGTCGTACCTATTATGATGATTTTCATTATCGGACTTGCTATTACAACCTTTATTCATGGTACAACTCCTATTATTGACACCGTTCCTACAGAAAGTTGGAATATGAAATGGATTACTAGCCCTATTACATATGTTGCATTAAATCTGTCTCTCGCCCAAAGTGTTCTCGTCCCATTGGCCAGTGAAGTAAAAGATCGAAAAGCTATTTTATGGGGTGGTATTTTAGGCGGCGCGGGGCTTTGCTTTATTTTATTATGTAGCCATCTAGCAATATTATCCGTTGAACAATTTTATCAATATAACATCCCAATGGCTGAAGTTGTAAGAAGGTTTAATGCAACTTTCCATTTTTTCTTTGTTCTTATCATTTTTGGTGAAGTATTCACCACATTAGTTGGGAATATATTCGGAATGACAAAACAAATGCAATCCATTACCGGATGGAAAAGTAATAACATTATTTACTTCATATTACTAATTAGTTATTGCTTTAGTTTCATCGGATATAGTGAATTACTTCATATTCTATACCCTATTATCGGTTGGGTGAGCATCATTTTACTACCGATTATTGCCTTTAAACAACTTCAAAAAACATGAAAAAACATCCGTGTATACGGATGTTTTTTCATGTTCATTCACAGTCTTCACATACTTCCCAGTACGGCCCCATTTCTACTGCAAGGTATGGCTTTAATTGCAAACGAATCATTCGACTTGGCATGCGTTCTAATACGAATTGAATGCCTTCTTCCTCTTCATCTAACTCAACTTTTGAAATAGCAATTCTTTGCATAGTAGTAATGGGGCTTCCATCTTTATATAAAGTGATTTTCACCTCATCATACTCATTAAAATACAATTCAACATTCATTTGCTTTTTTAACATTTCATCAACAATTTCATATTTATCATTTTGTTCCTGGATTATATATTTCCAGCCGCCTCTATCCAATTCTATCGGAGCAGCTTGGAATAATGTCATCAAATCCTCGTATAGCATAAGATAACCCCTCTCTTACTAAAAAACGATGAGTATTTTATATACCCTTTATCTCTATCACTATCCATGTTTATTGTACCATATATCACAAATCTTACCGCATTCATTTGCTTTATAAACACATACAAAACATATAGTATTTTCAGTTCACTCTCTATTCACTAGTATGTTCCCTTACTGATAACTTATCACTTTTCTTATTTCCTACACACTACTTATAACTCTTAAAAAACCACAAAAAAGAAGAGTAATTTATATCACTCTCCTCATAAGATTTTCCCTGTAGCTGCTAATGCTAACACTATAATTAAACTTGCAAATAATAGTGATACAATTAAACTAAAAATCGGTAATATTTTCTTTTCATTCTTCTTAAATAATAACCTTAAACTAAGAATGATATTTAATGGAACAAATATAAAATAAAAGTATTTAACGATTTGTAATGAGCTATTTGAAAGTGTTTTAAATACAAACACTTCAATTAAAAAAGCAACAAAGAATAAAATGCTTAACCAAAACGAGACATAGCTAAGCCAAGAATGTCTTTTCGTTCCCCAATACACTCCCATACTGATCTCCTTTAAACGTAGTCTATATTATATTAATTATACACCCGCTTAACAAATTCCTCTATTTTTCGACAAACATTAAATACATTGAACCTCTAATCCGTTTATCAGCTAAAAGACTGTCTCTAATAGCACTAATGCTATTTTGAGACAGCCTCCCCTTTTATACTTTAAATCTTTCAATTAATACTTGTAACTCTTCAGCCATTTGAGATAGTGTACCAGCTGCAGAACCAATTTCCTCCATGGAAGCTAGCTGCTCCTCAGCTGACGCTGCAACACTTTGTGTACTCGTCGCATTATTTTGTGCCGTCATAGCAATTTGACCAACCGAAATAGATACTTCATTTGCACCTTTTGACATCCCATTAGCTGTTTCAACCATCGTTTTAATTTGGTCAGCAATTTCATTTGTAGATTGTAAAATTTCAGTGAAATTTTGTTTTGTTTCATTTGCAATAACAAGTCCAGATTGCACTTCTTCATTTACATTATTCATAGATTTTACTGTCTTACTCATATCATCTTGTATTTCACAAATTAATTTACTAATTTCACTTGATGATACACTAGATTGTTCTGCTAATTTTCGTACTTCATCAGCAACAATTGCAAAGCCTCTTCCATGCTCACCAGCTCTTGCAGCCTCAATTGCTGCATTTAAAGCTAGAAGATTTGTCTGATCTGCAATATTTTGAATAACTTCTAAAATATCACCAATTTGCTTTGATTTGTTATTCAACAACTGAATAACAGCATCTGACTGTGAAACAGATTCCGCAATAGATTGCATTTGATTTACTGTTTTTCCAACTAGCTTTCCACCATCTTCTGCTTTTTCGCGAGTGTGAGCAGAAGCAGTATTAATAGATGATGAGCTATTTGCTACATGCTGAATCCCTTCTGTTACATCAAACAGTAACATAGCACCATTTTCTACGCTTGCTGTTTGCGTCGTTGCACCACTTGATATTTCATCCATTGCTGATGTAATTTGTTCAGTCGCTTCACTCGCTTGTCTCACACTTGCTGTTAACTCTTCAGATGCAGCTGCAACATGCCCTGCTGAAGTATTAATTCTTCCAATTAACGTTCTTAGTGAATCTGTCATTTCATTAAAACCTTTTGCAAGTTGACCGATTTCATCGTTTGAATTAATTTCAATTGTTTGCGTTAAATCTCCTTCACTTATTTCTTTAGAAGTGGCAACTAATCTCTTTAAAGGTTTTGTAATAGAAAGAGTTACGAAATAAATAAGTGCCCCTCCTACAACTAATGAAATAAGCATAACAATTAACATATTATAAAATACAGGCTGAGCAGCTTCAATTACTTCATTTGAGTACATCGTTCCACCGATTTTCCAACCTGTTTTTAAGTTTGTAGCAAATACCATTTTCTTTTCACTACCATCATACGTGTATGAAAAAGTGCCTTGATTATCTTCGTAAATTCTCTTTGCCCAAGAATCAGCTGCTTTATCTCCTGGTTTTTCTTGAGGATGCGCAATTATTTTTTGTTTTCCATCTAAAATGAAAGTATATCCTTCTTTACCAATATTGATTAACTTTGTTGTTTTCAATAAATTCTCTAAACTTAAATCTACCGCAACAACACCATTTTTATCTTCTGTTTGTTTCGCAATCGTTACGACAATATGTCCATTTCCTTTCGCCTTATACGGTTCAGTGACCACGATTCCACCTTGTTTACTCACTGCATCTTTATACCAAGAACGAGTTGTTGGATCGTAATCTGCTGCCATTTGTATATTTGGTTCTTGCACAAACTTCTTATCATTGCCGGCAACATATACTTGTTCAATATCTTTATTTAAATTAATATATTGAGATAATACCTTTCTTAATTCATCTTGATTATCTCCTTGATACATATCACTATGAATCACTCGTGCAAAGTTATTTACTTCGTTAAATTTCGCCTCAATCATTTGATTGATTAAATTATCTAATATTTTTATATTATCGTGAGCACTACTCGTAATTTGTGATTCAAAATTCTTTTTAGCCGTTTGATAAGACATTCCTCCAATAATAGAGACAGCCGCAATTAAAATTATCAAAAATGAAATTAATAGCTTTTTTGCTACTTTTATATCTCGAAACCACCTTAACAGTTTACTCATTATAAACCTCCTACATTTAAATATTAAGTTTTAAAGATAAATAACCAATTATGAATATATCCCATTCCCTATCCTCTATTTTTACAATTCGTTTTTGATAAACACCTTGTAAAGTTTAAACAAATATTCCCCCTTTGTCTATATATATGAATAATATTATTATAAAATTTACAAATACAAAAAACCAAAGGAATAGTCCTTTGGTTTTTTACATTTTTTTATGTTGTTTAGAAATCTTCTTCCACTTATCACGCTCAGCTCTTGCGAGAATAGCATCTTGTTTTCTCATAAAATACGCCAATTCTCTTTGCAACTTTTTATAGCTTTGCAAACGATTTATCGTCATTAGCCCGTTATCAATTGCTTTATGCACTGCGCATCCTGGTTCATTCTCATGTTTACAATCTCGAAAGCGGCATGTTTTTGCAAATTCTTCAATATCGGAAAATGTAGTTTGAATTGCCGTGCTTCCTTCCCAAAGCTGAAGTTCCCTCATACCAGGCGTATCAATTACTAAACCGCCACTCGGTAATTGGAACAATTCACGGTGAGTTGTCGTATGCCTTCCTTTACTATCTTCTTCACGTATATCTCCGGTTTTTGCTACAGCTGTTCCTATTAATGCATTTAATAAAGTAGATTTCCCTGCACCTGAAGATCCAACTAAAGCAATTGTTTTTCCTGGTGAAACAAATTGTTGCAATAATTCTATTCCGACGTACACTAAGCTATCAACAACAAATATAGGAACACCGATTGCTACCGCTTCAGTTTCTGCAATTTTCTGTTCCACATCTTCACATAAATTACTCTTCGTTAAAACAATAACAGGCATTGCACCACTCTCATAAGCCACCAGCAAATAACGTTCCATCCTTCTTACGTTGAAATCATGGTTAAGTGCATTCACTAAAAATAGATAATCTACATTTGTTGCGATAATTTGTTCTTCAGTTCTGTTACCAGCTTCTTGTCTTGAAAAAGAACTTCTTCTCGGAAAAATACGGTGAATAATTGCCTTTTTCTCATTTTCTATTTTCTTTATATATACCCAATCCCCAACTGCCGGATAATCTCCCTTCGTTAACGCTTCATGACGAAACTTCCCAGACAGTTCCGCTACATATTCACCATCATTACAAATAATCCGATATATATGCTTATGCTCAAGTAAAATACGCCCTACTTCATAGTTCTCTACAGCTTGTTCTTCAAAAAAAGAATCCCATCCGAAAGATTCTAAAATATTTTGATCCAAATTGATATCCTCCCTAGTTTGAACTTAGTGGAAGGATCGTGCGCTCACTTATAGAGTATCGCCCTTTCCGTCCACCTTTGTATTTGGTTTATTATTCATATAAGTTAATTTCGCCATAATACATCACCCCGTTCTTATTTTAATTACTCTCATTATATGGAATATTGATTTAAAAAGCTACCTCATTTAACGTAATTTTCAAATAACTTATTTTTTAGCATTTTAATTTGTCCGCGATGACTAATTTCATCTTCTAGCACATGAAACCAAAGGTAGTGCTGATTATACGCTACACCGTTAGGCTACTTTCTTTCTGACATTAGCCATGTATCATCTACTTCACTCAAATACTTTAGCGACTCTTCTCGAACACTTTTCAAAAGTTGTACATAATACGGTATGTCATAGCCACGAATAGATTTCCCTGCTTCCCCTAAATACAGTGCATCTTCCCATATTTCTAATTCTTCTTTTGTAAAGTCACGCTTTTGAAATGAAATAAGCTGATGTGCTTTTTCAATAGCTGCTATATGCTTTAGTAACGCTCCGATGGAATTCCCTCCACTCGGCATAATTAAATCTAATTGCTCAACTGATAGCTCGTTTATTTCCTGTAATGTTACAGCCCTCGTATGTTCCAGCATGCTTACTAATTCCCCTATATTTTTTGTATAACCATCTACACTTCTTATTCGATAATCTATATTCATATCACGCACCCCTTTCTACATTCATATTAAGGAATAACCGCTTCATACAATAGACTGAAATATATCAGATTTTTCTGTTATAATTAAATTGAATACGGAATAAACCTAAACAAACTTTCTCAATATGCTTATATGAAATATTAAAAGGAATCAATATCAAATTATCGAATCTTATTCACTAAAAGGAGTGGATTCGATGGAAATGTATCAATGGCTAACCGCTGTTCTCGTTGGTGGCATTACTGGCTTCGTTTCCCATCTGATCAATAACCAAGGCAAGTTATTGCTTCCACGCCGTTTAAAAACTTTTTTTCATTTTGGATTTTTAACTGATATTTTTACAGGTAGCCTCGCCGCACTTCTTGGACTCGTTTTATTCGATGTCACCTTAATAAAAGAAATTATAAAAGTCTCCATTGTGACCGCTATTTCCGGTCAAACGTTTTTACTTCACCAAGCTCTTGGTGGTGAACAGGCTAAAAATACGCAAATTGGGAAAGCTGATGAGAAAATCCAAGAAATTGACAAACTATTACGACGTTAGTCTATACTTTCTCTAAAAATTATTGTTATAATAAAAAATAAATATTTTCTATTGCGTCGTTTGTCAGAAGAAAGGGTGTTTCGTATGACAAAAAAGAAAATAGAAGATTTCTTAACAAACACCGAAAAAGAGGAACTGCTAGAAAACTATAAATGTTTACGAGAAGCCCGCACAAAAAGCGAAGCTAACTATTTTGGTGAGGCAGTAGACCATCTATTAAATAAAGTAAAAAAACGAATTATTAAAGAAGCAGGAATACATGATGAAAATGCGGCAACAGTTCAATCTAAACGAAAAGCACTGTTTTAGCTAAAACAGTGCTTTTTATTACGGCATTTTTCACATTACTTTCACATCTATTTCACAAATATAAGTATTCCTATATGTTAAACTAAGTATATCCTTTTCCAAGGAACTATATGCCGATATATAAATCCCTATCTCTTTAGGGATTTTTTATTTTTGGATTCCCCATAATTTTATTACAATACATTTCTATTATTTGTCTACTTTTTTTACCCCCTGTACTCAAAAGCTCCTTCATGTATTTCTTCTCTTTTTAACTAATCTTCTAAAATAGATTCAATCTCTTTCATAACTTTTTCATTCAATGAAACATCCACTGCTCTTACACTTTCTCTTATTTGCTCCGCTCGTTTCCCACCAGGAATAACAGTATCAATTCCTTTTTTATTTAATAGCCATGCTAAAGCTAAATGTGATACTTCAAGATTCATTTCTTTAGCTAAATCTTTTAACATCTCAACTTTTTTAAAGTTATTTTTATATGTATTTTCTTCAAATAGATTTACACTTTGACGCCAATCGCCTTCGTTTAATTTAAAATTTTCTGTATATTTCCCGCCTAGTATCCCAAAAGCAAGAGGCCCGTACGGTATAAATGAAATACCTGATTCTATACAATATGGCAAAAGTTCTTCCCCAGCAGCACGATCCAACATATTATACGGTGATTGTACAACATCTATATGTCCGTGCTGATTCGCTTCTTTTAGTTGCTCTACATTTACGTTAGATATTCCAATTGAACGAATTTTTCCTTCTTCTTTTAGGCGAGTAAGCTCTCCAATTGAATCTATGTAACTTGTTTCAGGATTTGTAAAATGTAAATAATATAATCAGTTTGTAATCTTCTTAAGCTATTTTCCACAGCATTTCTTAAATAGCTTCGTTCATTATTAATATGAACCTCTCCATGTGTTACGTGAATCTGGTGTTATGTATACACGCCTTGAAGGCACACAACGTTTCATTTCAATTCGTGAAGATGACTTAAATGCTAGATTCCCCGGTTTATTAGACGTCGTAATACATGCAACAGAACCGTACTAAAAAACATCTCATATGAATATGAGATGTTTTTTATTTTTTGCTATTCTTTTAATAAAATGCAACTCTAATCAGTCGGGAATTTGTTCATCACATACTAGGAATATATGCGTTTCATTCTTTTTACTTTATTTTTGTACTGGATCCTTTGGACACTTTAATTATTTGATTACATTTTATACACATCATTAATATAGGACCACCTATCTGTTTCAATTCCTGTAGTTGCTTATGCTCACACTCCTCCATATTATTACCTCCCTTATCATATAATTTGGTCATTTGTAATCACCATAACTACCAGATCCATTCCTAATTTAAGGTCTGAATAAAACGTTTAAAAGCCGATATCCCTTCGTCATCTCGTTTAAAAACACCAGCATCTTCAAGCGCCTGTATAAATTTCCGTCCCACTTCTTCTTTTATAATTTCCTGTACATTTTGTTCATTTATCCGATTGTCATATTTGTTTTTTAGTTGTTCTGCCCATCGTATATGAGGCGATGGAATATCACTTGGAATGTTAAGTAAGAATTTTTCCACTTCCTGAAGTTCTGTTTTTAAACGAGCAGGAAGTACAGCTAACCCCATTACTTCAATCAGACCGATATTTTCCTTTTTAATATGTTGTATTTCCGCATGAGGGTGGAAAATACCCAGCGGATGTTCTTCACTGGTACAATTGTTTCGCAAAACTAAATCCAATTCGTACATACCATTCCGGTAGCGGGCAATCGGCGTAATCGTATTATGTGGAACATCATTCGTAAATGCAAATGTATTAACAGAAGGGTCACTATATCCCTTCCACCTCTCTAATATGTACTCCCCTGCATTTACTACTTGTTCTATATCGTTACTTCTTAAACGAATAACTGACATGGGCCATTTAACAATAGAACATTGGATTGCTGGAAAGTTGGTTAGTTCAAAGACCAGGTCGTTCGATGCATTTGCCATAGCAAATTCATAGTTTCCGCCTTGATAGTGGTCATGTGTTAGAATAGATCCTCCTACAATTGGCAAATCTGCATTAGAACCAAGGAAATAATGCGGGAATTCTTCTACAAATTTTAACAAGCGTAAAAATGTTTGACGGTCAATTTTCATATCGCGGTGTTCTGAGGACAATACAATACAGTGTTCATTGAAGTATATATACGGAGAATACTGCAGAAACCAGCTTTCATCTGTAAGATTCATACGAATCATACGATGATTCGAGCGTGCAGGATGTCCAATCCTGCCCATATATCCTTCATTCTCAATACAGAGTAAACATTTTGGATAACCCGTACTTTCCAATACTTTTTCTCTTGCAATTTGTTTTGGGTCTTTTTCCGGCTTTGATAAGTTAATCGTTATATCAATGGTACCGTATTCCGTATTTACTTTATAATTTATATTTTTGGCAATTTGCTTCATTTGGATATAGTTGCTGTTTTTACTTAATTCATAGAAGTAATCTGTCGCAGCCTTCGGATTTTGTTCGTATTTTTCATAAAATAGAGCATTGATAACGGACGGTTTGGACATAAAAACATCCATAATTGCACTTGCTAAAATCTCCTTCTCATCCAGTACTTCCTCAATGACTTTATGCATACAAGCATATTCAATTAACTCTTCCAATAACTCCGAAATTGCTTTCTTTGCGGGCGCTGACGCTTCCACTACAAAGCCATCTAAACGAAGTAAGGAAAGGATTTTATTCCTTGTATATATTGCATCTTCTTGTTCAATCAATTGAATTTCAATAGCACGATCAATTAACTGCTGGATAACTTGATATATCATCAGTATTTACCTCCTCTAGCCTTATATCGGTTTATGTTGTTGCGATACGAGTTCCATGTACCTTTTATAATTTTATGAACAAACGTACGGGATAACCACCAGCCTAATATACATTTCGCTTTCTCCGAAGAAGCTATTAGCATACTTGAATCGCCCGTTTAGCAAGCTATTTTGTTACATTATACGTACGTAAAAACACTTCTACAATCAACATCTTGTCGTATTTTTTAGACATCTTGCTTTTCATTTTTAACATCTCACTAAAAACATAAAAAGTAACATTTCTGGTAGAACTATTTCCGACGATTCAATGAACACAATGTGATCTATCTCCACCGAGATAGACCTTTTAATCACAATATTACACTAGCTATAAAACTACCTTTATACCTCTGTGCCTCTCCCCCTAAAGCCAACCCTTTAATAATAAACGTATCTGCTCCGGTATCGCCTCCGTTTAATTTTTAATGAGCTTCTCAAATAAAATAAGACGGATTTCCTAGCTTTATACGCCAGGATTATTTTTTATTTATCTTATTTTCAACATTACAAAAAACAATATTTCTAAAAAACAGAGCAATATCTCTCTTGTGTAAGCGTTTCAGAAAAAGTAATCTAGTCGTACAGATAGATACTGGAAACTACTTCTGGTTTTAATAGATTCTCGACTACTATACAGGCTTCACATTCTATCAAAATATTAAGTTTAATAGGCCATAAAGTGATCTATACCTGTGAAGAACCATCAATATCAAAAGTGCCAAAATGGAAACGAGGGGGTACATATGAAAAAATCAAAAAAGAAGTTCAGGAGGACAATTGCTACACTTGTAACGGGTTGTGTCGTAGGTTCTACTTGTTTTACAAATGGTTCCCTAATCCACGCTGAGGGAACCACGGATACTAAACAAGCTGAAAGTCAAATCATTCCACAAAGTCCACATACGGTTATTTCATCTAATCAAATGAACGTTCTTGTTGATGTGAATTTTCCAAGAGTCATTCAATACGATTTAAAATCTGGAAATGGAGCAGGAAAGACTTTTTACGGACAGACTGAAGCATTAGATACAATCCTTATTAATGACGTAGCAGTAAAACCAAAAGTAAAAGCAAAAGTTTTATCAGATAAAGTTGTATATGAGATGACGTTAATAGACACTCATAACAATATCTCTGCGGTTATTACTGCTGAGTTGGTTGTTAAAGAGAATATATTAGAATTTAATATTACAAAGATCGTCGACAACAAAATCGTAAAAACTATTGAAATTCCAAATCAAAATTTAATTTCTGTAAATAACAGTCAAAAAGATGCAGTACTAGATGGCGTACAGATGTCAACAAATACACGTATTAATGGTGACCGTCAGGTAAAGGTTGATGAAAATTTAATTACGAAAGATGAAGAGCAAAAAGGATATATGTATGCTTTTCTTTCTACTGATGAATTAAGTGCAAGTATATGGTCTAATACGGAGAATAGTTTAGTAAAAAAATTGGCTTCAGATTCTTATGCTGCAAAGACTGATGCTCAAAGAATTACGGCAAATGCTACGACTAATAGTGCAGGAAAAAAAACAATTGGTCTAAGTAGTACATTCTGGACGTATCAAAAGTCAGAAGAACATCGTAAAGAAGATGGCACTCTAGAGCTAAAGGATGGGACAGTTAATAAGGTAGATGAAATGCCGTCTGTGAAGGTTATCATTACTGCTGACGCTAATGATGATAAAAAGATAAACTGGCAAGACGGAGCAATTGCTTATAGGAAAATTATGAACGAACCTCTAGGGGCAGAAAAAGTTCCAGACTTAGTTGGTTACCGTGTTAACATGAACTTTGGCAGTCAAGCCCAAAATCCTTTCTTAATGGCTTTAGACGGAGTGAAAAAGTTTCATTTAAATACTGATGGACTAGGACAATCTATTCTACTGAAAGGTTATGGTAGTGAAGGGCATGATTCTGGTCATTTAAATTATGCTGACATTGGAACCCGAATTGGCGGTGCAAAGGACATGAAAACATTGCTAACAAAGGGTAAAGAATATGGGGCAACTTTTGGTGTTCATGTGAATGCAAGTGAAACATATCCAGAGTCAAAATATTTCCAAGAAGATCGTTTATTAAAAAATCCAGATGGAACTTATAAGTATGGTTGGAACTGGATTGATCAAGGAATAAACATTAATGCTGATTATGATTTAAGAAATGGCAGAGCACAACGATTCAAAGATTTATATGATGCTCTTGGTGGCAAGAAGAATGATTTAGATTTTATTTATGTAGACGTTTGGGGTAATGGACAGTCAGGTGATAATAGTACATGGCCGAGTCGTCAATTAAGTAAAGAAATAAACAGTTTAGGTTGGCGCTTAGGCAGTGAGTGGGGATATGCGAACGAGTATGATTCCACATTCCAACACTGGGCAGCCGATTTAACTTATGGTGGGTATACCCTAAAAGGTATTAATAGTACCATCACTCGTTTCATTAAAAACCATCAAAAAGATGCATGGATTGGTAACTATCCTAATAATGGAGGCGACGCGGATGCTCCATTATTAGGCGGCTACAGTATGAAAGACTTTGAAGGATGGCAAGGTAGAAGTGACTACAAAGCGTATATTGATAACTTATTTGCGGTGAATATTCCAACCAAATTCATTCAACATTATAAAGTAACACAGTGGGAAGATGGAAAAGCAGTTGAAATGATAGATGATAAACAACAAACTTACAACTGGGTACCAGGTATGAAGACGATATTAAAGGACGAATCTAGTGAAAATACACTTACAATTGAAAGAAAATCGAATGATTTTACAAATGATAAAGATGGCTATCGAACAAGAACTATGACATTAAATGGTAAGCAAATATTTGAAGGTAGACCTGGTGACGAAAAGTATTTATTTCCATGGTCTTGGGATCAAAATGGAAAAAAATTATCAGCAGAGAATGAAAAATTATATCACTGGAACACAAACGGTGGAAAAACAACATGGACTGTTCCAACTGGTTGGCAAGGTTCAGTTAAAGTGTATGAGTTAACAGAATTAGGTAAAGAGAATATGAAAAATGTTAAAATTGAAAATGGAAAAATCACATTAGATGCAAAAAAATCTACTGCATATGTAATTTATAAAGGGCCAAAATCCAACAAAGATGTTAAATGGAGTGAAGGAATGCATCTTATAGATACTGGATTTAACAGCAATTCCCTAAAAGATTGGAAAATCAAAGGAGACTCAAAAGCAGTTAAGATTACGAAGAGTGAAGGTAATAATAATATGCTAACAATCTCCAATAATAAAAAGAAAGTAAATGTTACACAAAAATTAACAGACCTAAAACCTAATACAAAGTATGCTGCATATGTTGGTATAGACAACCGAAGCGAAGCACAAGCAAGCATAACGATTACTTCTAACGACAAAGAGTATACAAATAGTACTGGTAAATCTATCGCTAAAAACTATGTAAGAGCATACGCACATAATACACTAGGCTCTGAGCAAGCAAAAGCTGATGGTCAAATGACTTCAACTGTGGATGGCACAAGTTACTTTCAAAATATGTATGTATTTTTTGAAACAGGTAAAAAAACATCAGATGTAACCATTGATTTATCTAGAGAGGGTGGAAATGGTGCAAGTTACTTTGATGATATTCGCATCGTGGAAAGTAATGCCGAAAACCAAGTAAGCAATAATAAATTTGTACAAGACTTTGAAAATGTTGTACAAGGTATCTATCCGTTTGTAATTGGTAATATTGAAGGCGTAGAAGATAATAGAACACACCTGTCTGAATTACATGCACCATATACACAAAGAGGTTGGAACCAAAAAATAGTAAATGATGTTATCGCAGGCAAATGGTCACTTAAAACGAATGGATTAACGGAAGGTGATGCTCTTGTATACCAAACTATCCCTCAAAACTTCACATTTAAACCAGGGGTAACGTATAAAATTACTTTTGATTATGAAGCAGGTAGTGATGGAACGTATGCAGTAGTGTCAGGTAATGCTCCATTTGAAGAAAAAGGAGTATTAACTAAGGAGGAATTAAAATCAACCGCAAGCAGTGATAAGAATGCAAAAGCTGGCACATATTCCTTTACTTTAACAGGAGATAAATCGGGACAAAGCTGGTTTGGCATTTATTCCACTAATAAAGCAGCTACTACTAACGGTGTGAAAGGCTCGCAAGCTAACTTTAATGGTTACAAAGATATTATGCTTGATAATCTAGTTATTGAAGTAGTGTCAAATAAATAGAATCAGTTGTTATAAATTGAAAGAGGTTGTCTCAAAAGGTCATTAAAAATGATCTTTTGGAGACACCTTATTTTTTTATACTCTATAAACATAAGAGAATCGTTCCTTTCTTTCCGTAATTTGTTTGTGGTGACATACTTATATCAAAAAGAGGTTAACCCATATAGCTACTCAGCTATTTTTGGGTCAACCTCCTTTCATTCACGATATTACACTAACTATAAAACTACCTGCATCTTAAATCAAGATCTTTACCTCTGCGTCTCTCCCCCTGAAGCCACCCTTTCAATACGTAAATTATCTAAAATAAACGTACCTGCTCCGGTATCACCGTTTAAATTCGTTCCATCACTGAAAATTCCGACATAAGTTTGACCGTTCTCAGAACCTGTCACAGTAAACTCTGCTGTTTTTGTATCAGTAGATGCAGTAAGAGTGTTATTCACACTCAATCCCTTTGCACTCGCAATGTCTCGAACATCAATTTCTTGATCCCCTGAAATAACGCGGAATGCATTTGCTGTTGTTTGATAGTCAAATGATACTTTATAAGTTACGCCAGGTTCGAAACGATAATTTTGAGGAATAGTACGGTACAGCAAACCTTTATTTCCAGTGTTTACTTTAACGGACCAATTCCCACCTAATACATCATCGACTAATTTTTTACCTGCCCAGCCTTTTTGCGTATATGGAGCATGCAGTTCAGACAGATGAATTCTGTTGTCTTCTACACCTTCTGTGTTACCAATAACGAATGGGTAAATACCTTGTACCACCGTTTCAAAATCTTGTTTAAATTCCGTTGATGAGACATGATTTTTTAAGGACTTTTGAACGATCCGAATATCATCAAATTTTGTGTTTCCTTTTCCGGAATCACGGCTGAGAGTTAATGTAGCTTTATTAGATAAAGCTGTAAAGCTCACTTGCATGATTTGCATTTTGCTATTGTATCCATCATTTGAAGCATGTGAATCTGCCTTAACATAGTTCTTTTGCAGGCTGCGAAGTGTGTAATTGCTAACGTCTTCTTTCCCACCTGTTACCATAATTCCAGCCTTTACATCACTATTGTTTTCAACATATACCTCTGCTACATAATCTTTACCTGGTTCCAAACCAGTAAGAACACGGGAAACAGTTGTATCTTTTGACGGACTATCAATATTCAAGTAGTAATCTCCACTACTTAAATTACGGTTGCTTCCAGTTTGATTCGTTCTAACGACGCTTACAGCTTTGTTATCACCTTGAATAGTTGTATATGCACTTACTTTTCCTGTATTGAATCCCGCGTCATATATATGAGCACCCTTGCTCCAATCATAGTCAAGGATTTCCAAACCTTTATCTCTTTTTGGTACAACAACATAAGGAGTTGCCGCACTAGCTGTCAAAGTTACCTTATTATTTACTACCTTGACTTCCTTCATATCTGCTCTACCGCGATCTGTCAGTTTGTATACATAAACACTAGATACACCCTTATATTCATCTGGAAGTGTCCAAGTAGTTGTACCACCTTCCAAATTCCAGTGATACAGTTTTTCAGAATTAGAAGTTGGATTTTTAAAGTCTTGTTTCACCCAAGGAATTAAATAAGCTTGACCATCAAGTATAACATTTCCATTCAGTTTAATAACACGTTCCCTAGAATTGTCTTTTCTAGTTACATCGACAACATCCCCATTACTTGGGTCTTTCAATTTTATTTCCTTTTCTAAGTTTGTCTTGCTTTTATCACCTTCTACATCTGTCCAATTCGTTACATAATATTTTTGTAAGAATTTAGTAGGTAGATTAGTATCAAATGTCATGCGAATAAAACTTTCAAAATTCTTATCAGATTGCCACCCTTCGAAGCCAGCTAATTCAAATCCACCAAGCAATGGATGGTCAGCAGTTCCTCCTACTTCAGGCCAATTTAACACCCAAGAATCTCTTTGGTGATTGCTAATAAAGCGCAGTACTTCTGAGTTGATACCTTTGCTTTCCGGTCCACCGTAGTTTTTATCGGTAGCCCAGTGTTGCCACGTTGAATAATTGGCCATAGAACCACCAAATTCCGTTGTTAGTCTCCAGCCCCTATCTTTAAATTGATCTGCTATTCTATTTGATTCCCATTGATTTTGATACCATACATCCAAATAAATAAAGTCAAGATCTGAAACAGCAGCTTTCAATTCATCTAGTCTTTTCGCACGTGCTCCAGAATACAAATCTTTTAATTTATTAATTGTATAAGATTGATCTAACCATCCCCACCCTAAAGAATTTGGACGATCAATAAAATCATTGTTGAAAGCTTTCGCTTCAGGATAAACTTCTTGCGCATTTATATGGACACCAAATTGGGTATTATACTTACGCCCCTCTTTAATAAGCGTATCCAAATCTTTAACACCGCCCATACGCTCACCCACATTGCCATAATCCGGATGACCACTATCATGTCCTTCGTTTGCATATCCTTTTAATAAAACAGCTTGCCCCAATTCATCTGTAGCAAGAGCAACCTTTTTAACATTATCTGCTGTTTTTAAGAATGGTTGTTGTACTTGTGATCCGAAATTCATGGCAATACGCATTCCAACATTATTGTTTACATCTTGATATCCTTTAATGTCTTGCATAATATCACGGTATGCAATCGCCGCATCCTGCCAATCTGTCTTATTATCAGTATTCAAATCTTTAGCGATAGCTATTTTAATAGTTGGCTTATTTTTTTGTGGTTCTGGCATAAAATCTCTTTGGTAATAGAGTGCACTAGAACCTATCCCCATTGCTTTCGCACCATTTTTATTTACATATCGATTTGCAACTAAGTTTTTATAGCCATCCACTTCTGAACTAGACCATACACCTGCACTCAATTCGTCAGTTGACAAAAATGCAGTATAATTTTTAGTAGATGTACCTATTTCCTCCATAGAAGAATCTACGCTTACATCCACATCACCTGATTTCCTAACATCAGTACTAATATTCGTTAATTTAGCCTTTGCACCTTTTTGCTCCGAATTTACTGAGATAACGTTCATATCAGCAAACTCAACTGTTTCAATTTTTGCACTACCATTATTTTTAATTTCATCGAAACTATAAATAACTTTATTATCATTTACTTTCAAAGATACTTTAAATACAGCATCAAGATTTTTAATTTCATCTACAACTTTTAATGTATATAGCACTTCACTATCGCTTAACTTTTCAAAGCTTACTTTAGGATAGTATAGTGCACCATTTACTTTCAATCCGTAAACAGGTGATTCTTGCCCATTCATTACTTTATCGCCAACTTTGTATTTCACAACTCGCGGGAATACTTGGTCAATAGTGACATCCATATACTTTGACTTTAATGTATCTTCTACTGGTGGAGTATCTGGAGGTTTTGGCGCACTATATTCCTTGATTTTGATATTAGAAATCGTAATATCGGCAGCTCCTCGGCTTTTTTCAAACCCAAGTCCCCCCGCTTGATCTACACCACCTGTTAAAGTCCAAGAATCTACCTTTTTACCATCAATGTATAACGTTGCAACATCGTCCATGAATACTAAACGTAAATGGTATGTTTGTTTTGCTTTTAAGGGCACGTTTGAAGTCATCGACGTCCAATTGTTTATAGGTCCAAATGTTTCACCAAAATACTGATCGTTCGTATCCCCTGTTCCTACATATGTGTATGAAGATGCATTTTGAACACGATAGATTAATCCAAAGCGATTCATCTTATCAGTATTAGTAGTAACATCCGCTTCAAAAACACCATTTTTAATCGCTTTCATTTGGTTGTATACAATTCGATTCTTTTGGGTAGATGTAACACCGAAAGTTGCTGAACCATCTTCATTATAAGTAACTTTTCCGTCTCCTGAGATAATTTTAAAGTCGCCTTCTTCTAATTTATTATCCGTAATGTCGACAAGTTTTTCATCTCCTGGATCCGTGCCTCCATCCCCAGGTGCATTTCCTAATTCAATGAGTACTTGACTTTTTTTATTTCCAAAAGCACCGAGTTTAACCGCTTCCTTACCTGTAAGGAGGTTATTTACATCATTAGGTAACGTAACTGATCCAAATAAATCTTTTCCATCTAATGTAATATTCATAGTGGTTCCGTTATAATCAATTTTTATGGAATGTGAGGTCCCAGCCTCTGGAAGTGGAACATTCGGTCTCGTTTTTAACCAATCACCTTTTCCTTGATATTTGTATTCATAGAACCATCCAACTGAGTCGTAGCCTACAAAAACGAAGTTATTATTGTCAATATAATGAGGATAGAAACCAAATCTAGTATCTTCTCCCTTGGTTTCTGGAGTAAAGGTATACGCCATCGTTCCCGATTCTTTAGCGACTTTATTTTGTTCTTGAAAAATTGCAGCTTTAGCCCCATTATCATTTCCGGCACCTGCTCCAAGCCTTGCATAGGACTTCCCATTCTGTTCTATTAATGTATTAATTTCGTTTCCTCCAGATGAAATTGTGACCCATGGATTAGACACATTTGCTCCTACATGTAATGGCACAATCATGCTCACTAAAAATGTTGGCACAATTAGCACAAGTGCAAGAAGGGTATTAAAAGCTCTCTTGAAATGCTTATTCTCCAATTCCTCTCCTCCTTTGAATTTTTAATTTTAGTTAAAGGCAATACCTGCACATTAATTTTTAAAATATACCAAAACCTAAAAGGTACCGCTTTCACTTATGTTTAGAATAGTTTTTTTCAAGCGCCTACACAATAAAGATATTGTTTCTTTTTTTAGGTATATTGTCTTTCAGTAAAGCGCTTACACATTCTGGGTATTATCACCTTTTTTCAGCTATAGTTACTACTACTTTTACTGTTCTGGACTTCCCCCCTAGGGTTTTCACACATTCTGGCCTTACTAAAAAATGAGCAGATAAATGTCTGCTCATTTTTCTTCATTCCGTTTAAAAATTGATTCTGATGCAAATATTTCTTAAAAATAAATGAATTGAAGGATATATGGAAGAAAAGATATTGTACTAACTTTGAAGCTCAGCTGTTACTTTCACTTTAGCAAACCATGAGTTAGCTGTCTCTTTCAACACGAAATTCAGTTCTTCAGTATTCCTTTTACCAATATCTTTTAACCAATCACGACCTGCTTGTTCACCGCCTAAAGCAAACGGTATCACACCGTCTCTCCAAGTTGCCCGACCACATAACACTCCGTTAAAGGTAGAACCAGCGTCTTTAGCAAATTTTAATGTTTCTTGAAATAATTTTGCGCTTACTCCTGCACTCAGGAAAATAAACGGCAGCTCGGTTACTTCACTTTGTTCTTTGAAATAAGAAGCTGCTTTTTCTTTACTGTAAACAAATTCACCTGCTGTATATCCTTCCACAAAGTTCATATCTACTGGAACTTCTACTTTTAATACATCTACTTTGTATTGTGGTTTCGAGAACTCCCTCATAGCCTCAATCACTTTATACGGTTTTATTTTTGCGTATGCTTTACTTTTCACATCATCACTTTCAGCATCATAAGTAACAATCTCCAAGAAAAATGGTATATCTTCAGCTACACACTCAGATCCGATACGTTCCATATAGACATGTTTATAGTTATTAATTTTTTCATCTTCATTGACATCATAGTAGAGTAAGAATTTAATAGCATCGGCACCAGCTTCCTTTAATCGTTTCACTGACCATTCTGGTAATAAATCCGGCAACCGGCCTACTTCTGACGCATCGTATCCAGTTTTTTCATACGCTACGATTAAGCCCGATTCTTTATCGCGGACCTTAGCCGCTGGCAGACCATATTCCGGGTCCAAAAGAATCGCTGTTGCAAATGGTGTTAATTCCTCAGAAACTAACTCTTTGAAACGGATAATGCCCTCATCTCCAACATGACTTGCACCACCAGACGCAATCATTTTTTTCAATGAACCGCGTTGATCAATAGCCAATGCCCCAATTATGCCATTTTCAGCAGATAGCCGTTTTAGAGCTTCCAATTTATTTTTGGTTAGTTCTAACATCAACATTCTCCTCTATCAATCTATTTTTACAACTTTAACGAGATCAAAGTATTGTTTAAACTTATTCACATTAATATAACCAGTTCCAGCTTCCATCGTATTTAACATTCCTGTAGTCATCGCCGTTTTAACAACAGTCTCGACGGTTTGATTTTGATGTAGTGCCACAGCTAACCCTGCAACTGTTGCATCACCTGATCCTACAGGATTGACAACTTCTACTTTCGGAATCGTAACTCTGTAATAGTCCTCGCCGTGCCTAACAAATGCACCTTCACTACCCATTGACACGATAATCCACTCAATCCCAGTAAATAGTTCATGGTTTAATACTTGCTTTAGACCTATGATTCCCGCTTCCATGTTAATGCCCAACAGCTGAGATAATTCCGCTGTATTTGGTTTAATGGCAAATGGTTTTTCTTTATGCACCATCGCTTGTTTTAAAGATTCCCCTGACGAATCCATAATCACTGGAATTCTATTTTTATGACAGATTTCTAGCATTTGATAATAAAATTTAGTCGGTAACCCTTTCGGCAAACTGCCCGAAATTGTCACAAGTGAAGCTGTTGCAAGTAGATATTCGAATTTTTCTAAAAAATCAGTTCCCTCTTCTTTAGATAATGTCGGCCCAGATTCTAAAATCTCTGTTTGCATCCCTTCATGAAGAATGGCAATACAGTTTCTTGATTCTTTTTTGATTTTCAAAAAATCATTTGGAATATTGACTTTATTTAATTCTTGAATAATGTATTCACCAATCGTACCACCAAGCACACCTGTCGCTAGGACAACTTCATCCATTTGAGCAATTACTCGTGCAACATTCAAACCTTTTCCACCAGCAGTTTTATGAACCGTTTCCACACGGTTAACTACATCTAACTTTAATTCATGAATCGGATAGGAAATATCGACCGATGGATTCATGGTGACAGATAAAATCATTGGTACTCCCTCTTTCAGAAAATTGTTTAAGCTTGAAAACGGCATACACCATCAAGATAGGTAGCAGTTACATCCATCGCTGGCGTCATCACAATAAAGTCAGCAGCATATCCCTCGGCAATCTTCCCGCATTCGCCATCGAGCTGAATACTTTTAGCTGGTGCTGTACTCGCCATGTAAATTGCTTCCTCAGGTGTAGCAATTCCCCACTCAACGACATTTTTGACAGCATCTTTTAATTGCAAAATGCTTCCTGCTAAACTTCCGCTTTCCAAACGAGCTATCCCATCTTTTACTTTCACCGGAAATTCTCCTAGTTGATAAGTTCCTTCAGGCATACCTCCAGCCATCATACAATCGGACACCATTACAACCTTTTCTCTGCCGCGGACATTCATTAAAATATTTGAGGCAACAGGATGAACATGATGTCCATCACATATGATTTCGGCATAAACATCTTTTAGATTCATGGCCGCACCGACCATCCCCGGTTCACGATGGTGTAGTGAACTCATTCCATTGAAAGTATGAATAAAAATGGAAGCTCCTTTTTCAACCGCTTGCTTTGCTTCTTCATAAGTTGCGTCACTGTGAGCCAACGCCACTGCAATCCCTTCTCCTACAGCGTACTCAATAAATTCCGCTGCCCCTTTCCTTTCAGGTGCAATCGCAATTTTTTTAATAGAATCATTTGATAATTTCTGCCAAGCTTTCAACATATCAACCGATGGGTCACAAAAATATTTCGTATTTTGTGCCCCTTTATGTTTTTCAGTAAAAAACGGCCCTTCTAAAAAGATCCCTTTAATTTTTGAGCCTTGCACTTTCATGTAATTGGCACCAATCATTTCAACGACGTTATTCAACAATTCTGTTGAGGAAGTTAAGGTCGTCGGTAAAAAGGATGTAACTCCGCAAGAAAGGAGTCCTACCGAAATTTGATTCAGTCCTTCAAAATCATTGTCCATAATGTCGTGATTTCTAAATCCATGAATATGTGTGTCTACTAGACCAGGAGCAATCCAATGCCCTGCATACTCAATGACTTCTGCCGCTTCCTCTGGCCTGTCTTCTGTGAACTTGCAGAATTTCCCATCTTTTATCCCCAAAAAGCCAGGCCCTGCAACCTTCCCCTCAAGAAAGAATTTATCTGCAAAGATAAAAATAGACATGCATTTTTCCCCTACCCTAGTTATTAATATTCGTAGATGGTAACACCTTTGACGACACGGTTCACCGTTCCTGTCGGTGAAGGTGTATCAGGTGTATTACCTACTTTCACGGAAGCTAACAGTGAGACTATTTGCCCAATCATGACAAAAGGTAACGCTAAGTAAGCATCTGGTACAGATTGAGCCTCGCTGCCGAATACAAATCTGTTCCCAGTATAATTAGTTTCTCCATCAACCTCGATGGCACAAATATAACTGGCAATGTCGTCCTGCTGCATTTCTTTTAACATATCTAAATCATATTGACGTGTATAAGGATGGTTAGAAACAAACACGAAAACTAATGATTTTTCGTTTACAAATGATTTTGGACCGTGTCGAAATCCGAGTGGTGAATCAAATGCAGTAACAATTTTTCCAGCTGTCAGTTCTAATATTTTTAATTGTGATTCTTTCGCTAAGCCTTCTAAACTACCAGAACCTAAGTAAATAATTCGGTCAAAATCAAAATCTACTATCTCTTTGATGACGTCTTCTCTTTGAATGATACTTTCACCCATTTGATGAATTTTTTTCACTATCTTTGATTTTTCTTCAGTCGATATAGAATCAAAAACGAGTAAGGCCGTTAACGCCATGCAAGTATAACTTCCTGTCATAGCAAATCCTTGGTCATTTGATTTTTCAGGCATCAATAGCAATAAATTTTTTTCATTCCCTACTGCCCGTTTGGCTAATTTACCGTCTTTCGCACAAGTAATCGTTATCTGATACAAATCCGTTACTATTTGCTCAGCTAATTGTACGGCAGCAACACTTTCCGGGCTATTCCCGCTTCTAGCAAATGAAACGAGTAAGGTTGGAAAATCCTTTTTAAAAAATTGGTAAGGATTTGAAACCAACGTAGTTGTCGGAATGCTTAGCATTTCCCATTGTTGTTCATCCACCTTTTCTTTTAGATAAGGGGTAACTGTATCCCCGACATAGGCAGACGTTCCAGCGCCTGTAAAAATAACTCGAACCCGGCTGTGTTTCGTTAATATTTTTTGTAAAAACTCTTCAATCCCTCTGATTTTCTCCGCATATAAAACAAAGGTTTCAGCCCATAAATCAGGCTGCTGTTTTACTTCCGCCGTTGTTATTGATGCACCTAACGAAACTAAGTTTTCTTGACTTAATGTAAACATATTCGTCCACTCCTCTACCTATTTGCCATCATTCTCTTCATAAAAGAAGATCGGCGCCGCCTCATTACATACCTTCAAACACTCGTAATCCTGCACCAGTAACTCCATTATTTTGTGCCAATGTACTAATACTCATGTGTTCCAAAAGATGTTGTTGTTCAGGAAGCTGATAAATTTTCAGTTTCGCTTTAATTAACTCTAGTAGAAAAGGATTTTTCACAATGACACTGCCACCAAAAACCATTTTGTGTGGATCCAATAAGCAGGAAATCGTATAAAGTCCTTGAGTTAAGTAGTCGGTTACTTCGTTGATGATGAACTGATATTCCGGTACCTCGTTTATATAGCCAGCAAAAACATCCTTTGTTGAAATAGTATCTACCTGTAAGTCCCTTTCGGCTATTCTTTGGATCCCTGGCCCAGCAGCGATTTTTTCTAATCGTTCATTGATCCCCTTCGAGAGGGCAGGAATCAGACCCAGTTCTCCAGCAAATCCTGCTCCCCTAAAAAATGAGCCGTTATGAATGATAGAACAAGATATTCCCGTACTTATAGTCACGTAGACAAAGGTTTCATTCCTTTTTACATGCGCTGCTTTCCATTCGGCATAAGCCGCCATATAGACATCATTGTCAATCGTGATTCGCTGGATACCAAATTGTTCCTGCAAACGGACTGAAATAGGAAACTGTCTCCAAGGTAAATTATTTTGAAAAACGGCAATTCCCTTCTCGTAATCCACTTTTCCCGGTACCCCAACGCCAATACCCTCGATATCAACGATGGAAATCGATGATTTTCTGAGAACTTGTTCCACAGCTTCTACAACTCTACCAAACATTTTTTCCCGGTCTGAAGGATCACTTTTTATTTCCGAACGTTCAAGCAGTTCGCCTGTATCCGAAATGACTCCCGCTGCAATCTTCGTTCCCCCAATATCAATGCCGACTGCCTTTTTCATTTGTCCGCACCCCTAGGTTTGTATTTGAAGTATTGAGTAATGTTTTATAATTGTTATCGTTAAACATATATATGCGATTCCTTGATCAATCCACTTGCCCTGGTTGATTTATACGTATTTCCGATTGTAGTCATAAAGTAGCCCTAAGAGACCAGCTAATCCAATCAACATCATACCTAGTTCGAATTTACCAGCTGTCTTTTGGTAGATGATAATCAAAGACAGACATACGATAAACACAACAATTTTAATAATGAATAAAGCGCTAGCCTTCATTTGAAACATCCTCCCACCTGATTTCACTAGGTGCCAACGTCACTTCTTTTCTATTTCCTTGTCCGTCATATACAACTGTCTTTTGTTCGACCATCGAGTTGTTAACAATTGCCATTTTTTGAATAGATGGATATGCATGAACTTCACAATAAATGTTGCTCGCATGATACTTGTGAAATTCTGCTTCTTTATGGGCAGCATAGTATAACGCACGCATCAGCAGACGTGTATTTTCTTCGCTGTATGGCAGCCCTGCTATATAGACGGATCTCCCTTCTCCAAACTGATGACTAGAAAGATGAACTTCTCCATTTGAATATTCGATTATTTTGGTTTCCTCTGATAACGCATAAATGTTTTTCATTCCTTCACCAAAATCAAATTGGGTGCTGTCAGCAGAAATAAAATGATTTTCAACAGGATTAATAAAATATTTATCTGTTGATAAGCTGAATCCTAGTTCTTTGTCAACACCTAAGACGTTTGCCAATTGAAAATAATGTCCTTCATGCTGATAAGCTGTAGGTTCGCCAATGCCTATGAAACCTCCGCCATTATACATCCAGGCCCTAATTGTTGTGACTAACTTTTCATTAATCCAATTAGCCCCGCCTGAAAAAGCTGTGCCCACATCGCCGGCATTAATAATGACGTCAATATCCTCAGGTATCCCATCGTTAATAACATCATCAAAACTAATGAACGAAACTTCCACGGCAGCCCCGCTCAAGGATTCCAAAACACCTAAATAAGAATAAATTTGTTTATACCATAGAGCATGAGCAACCATATGTGTTTGCCAAGTTCTCAACTTGCCCCAAGAGTTCAAAATTGCAACTTTAAGACCGCTATATGGTTGAACGCCTTTGATCGTGTCATGAATTTCACGAAATTCCTCAGTAACTTTTTCAATATAGGAGATAAATTCTGGGAATTGATAAGCCAGACTTAAATAACCGCCATAACCGATACGATCAACAGGGTTCCGCAGTAAAGCTCTTCGCGCCGTTAACCAGTTTTCATTCGCTTCAATCGTTGGGTTGTTACCTTCGTAAAAAGTATCTGGGAAGAAATAAGGTAGGAACCGCCCTTCTGTGTAACGAACATGTGGTATATCTGCAATCATACGTAGTGTGGCTCCACCGCCCACACTGCCTACAACTGCGTCCAATCCGATATTTTCAAAGTATTTCCCATATGGTTCTGTACCGATCCAGTTATCACCAAGGAACATCATTGCTTCTTTTCCACTTTCATGGACAATATCCACAAGTTTCTTTGCTTCTTCAGCAACGAACTTATGAACAAAATCTATATAATCTAAAAAAGCAGGAGTTGGAATTCGAAATGCAGTATTATAATAGCCTTGATCAACGATGTCCTCTGGCCTTAAGCGATAGCCCTTTTCTTTTTGAAAAGCATCCAAAGCAGCAACTGAAACACTTGCACCATATCCGAACCAATCGACAAATTTCTCTTTGCCAAGATTATTGAACACAAGGGTAAAATGATAGAAAAACGTTGTAAACCTAACCACATCTGTATCTGGATTTTCTGTCAGCCATTGTTTTAAATAGGTTTTCATAAATTCATTGGAATGTGGTTGCCTCACATCAAAAGGAATATCATGCGGCTTATCTCCCCAATTATTAGTAATATGATTGTACATTTGGGTTGGATCCCAAATCGCATAGACTAGGAATGAAACCGTATATTCATGCCAAGGAATCGCCTTCGTAATCAAAACACGATTTTGCTCTTCATTTACTTCCCAATCATTAACGTCAACAACTTCTCCGGTTGTCCGGTCAATAACCTCCCAGTATTTTTTAGGATTGTGAACGTAATCCGGCTTTAATTGTTCCTCAAAGTAGCCTTTCATAAAATCAATTTCAAGGGTGTCAGTAAGCGAAGTATTGAATAAGCTCATTAAATAAAGTTGCTGGCATTCATCCATATGCTTCTCTGCGAACTCATTGTGAGCTCGAGCAACAAAATAAGTCGTATAAATTTTTGCATCCAATTGTTTAATATCATCATCTAGTTTCGTTCCATCACTATCGCGAATCGCATCCGCACCCCATCGTTCCATCAATTCTTTTGTTTCCTTAAGAAAATTTTCTTCACTCGGTAAAGTAACACGGCCTTTTTTCTTTTTCATGTAAATCCTCCTTTAATCCTTTAAACCACCAAGGGACATTCCTTGTGTTAATTTTTTTTGAACAATAATGTATAAAATCAAAGTTGGCAGCATGACAAGAACCATTCCTGCATACATTTGACCATAGTTCGCAGCAGATTTTTGAGCTGCCATCAAGTTCATTAACCCAACAGGTAACGTTTTATTCGATCCTGGGATTAACGTTAAGGCAATAATGTATTCGTTCCAAAAGGCAAGAAAATTAAACAAAATGACGGCAATAATGCTTGGACGAGCTATCGGAATCATGACTGAAATCATTGTTTTGAAATATCCGGCACCATCGACCAACGCCGCTTCCTCATACGTAGATGGAAGTGATTGAAAAAAACTAGTCAGCAAGTAAATGGTAAATGGTAACGCCGTCGCCGCATATACCACAGCTAAAATAAATAAATTGTCTAGTAAAAATCCATCACCCAGTTGGCCTCGTAAAAAGGTATCTCCGTCCAATAACATCAAGAAAATTGGAACAACAATGTAGTTCACATTGATGAATAATCCAGCTTTAAAAAAAGTATTTATTAATTTACTTCCTCTAAAGGTATATCTTGCCAACACATAGGCTGCTGGTAAGGCAACAATCAATAAAATAAGCAGAGCCAACGCAGTTACCATGACTGAATTCAACATGTAGGTACCCATGTTTGCTTTTTGGAAAGCATCGATAAAGTTTTGAAAATAGAAACTTTTCGGCATGGCCCAAGGACTTCCGTAAAATTCTGAATTTTGCTTCACTGAGGCTAAGAAAACCCATGCAACAGGAATAATAATAGAAATTGCTAACGTAATCAGTGCAACATATATAAAACAGCGATATATTGCTTCTGTAGTCATTCCTTTTTTGGTCTTCACTGTTTTTGGGGCTTGATAAGCTGTTTCTACAATCATTTCTTTTTGGGTTTCCACCGTTTTGGGATCTTGATAAGCTGTTTCTGTAGTCATTCTTTTTTGTGTTTCCATCGTTTTTGGACCTCCTTAATACTCCAACACTTCCCTTTTAGTGACACCGCTGATAATTGCAGATAATGCGAATGAGAATAGGAAAATGACCACCCCAATAGCCATACCGTAACCGTAAGAAGAATTGGTATAAGCCTGCTTATACATGTAGCTTAAAAACACTTCCGTCGATCCGTCAGGTCCGCCGCCAGTCATCGCTTGAACGAGTAGAAAACTTAAATTAATCGTACTAATAACGAAGAAAGTTAACGTCGTCCGCATGTTATTCCAAATTAACGGTAAAGTAATACTGAAAAATTGTCTGACCCGTCCAGCACCTTCCAAAGCAGATGCTTCATAAAAACTTTCGGGAATGCTTGCCATTGCCGCCATATACATGACCATATAGTAACCAATTGCTTGCCAAATGAGTGCCCCGCCAATGCTGTAGATAGCAATTTTTTGATTGCCGAGCCACATCTTTTGAAGGTTTTCAAGGTTAAATAAAGCAAGTAAATTATTTAACAACCCTGTAGTTGGGTCATAAACTGCAGAAAATATTCCCGCGATAACTACAACGGATAAGATATTAGGGATATAAAAAATAATTCGAAAGAAGCCTTTACCTTTTATTTTTTCTCTTGTTAACAAAGAGGCAAACAAGATCGCCAGCACCATAGTAATAACTGTAACGATAACAATCAATACGATACTGTTTTGAAGAGATCGAAAGAAGTTCATATCATTCCATAAAATCTTGAAGTTATCGAGCCCAACAAATACCTTATTATTAGAAAATCCTCCCCACTTATATAAGGACATCCTGAATACCTCAATCGTAGGAACAATCATAAAAATGGCTAACAGGATTAGTGCGGGTGCAGTACAAACAAAAATAAAAATTCTTTTTTCTGTTGTCTTATTCATGCCATCACCTCAGTTAATAAGTACAATGGTGAGACTATCAACTCACCATTGTACGTAGTGAAAACTAATTTATTTTAATGCAGACCGTAATTGGTCACTCACTTTTTCAACAGAGCTTTGCCAATCTTTCACCTTTTTATCACCAGAAATAACACTGTCAATCGTTCTAAATAATGTATCTGGCATACTTACACCTTCAACAGCTTTCGTTGCAGCAAATCCACCTATTCCCACTTTCACTCCATTATCATAGATACTATAGAATGATTTATTTTCACCTGTCAGTTTATTAGAAAGGCCTTTGATAGGCTGAATCGCACTCGATTCAGCAAAAATTTCAGCTGCCTTATCCGAATAAACAAACGTCATGAAATCTTTAGCAAGTTGTTTATTTTTAGCTGCCGAAGGAATCCACATTTGTTCAAAGAAAGTAAATGCATAACGGTCGCTATTAGCATCAATTGTTGGTAAAGCCATCATGCCCCATTCAAACCCTTTAGATCGAGGAGCTTCTTTCATTTCACCAACTACCCATGTACCGTTTGGCATAAACAATGCTTTGTTATCAAGAATCAATTGTTGATTTTTCTTATAGTCTTTATCATTTGCATTCGCAACTGTAGTTGGCTCTGTATATTTTCCTAATTTTCCGACAATTTCAAAAGATTTTGTTGCTTCAGAAGTTTCCCAAACACCATCTCCATACTTCATAGCTTTATTAAATAACTCCGGTCCACCCACCCCTAATAGTAAAGAGTAGAAGAATGTATCAAAGTAGCCTGTGGTAGGATAAGTAAATAAAGAAATTCCTTCTGCTTTCGCTTTATCTCCCAAAGCCCACATCTCATCCCAGGTCTTCGGTACTTCCCAACCTTTTTCCTTGAATAAGCTAGCATTATAGAATAATCCAGTTGGACTATAGAACATCGGTGCCATATAAATTTTACCGTCATTATAAGGATTAGTCGCAGGTGTACCAGTAAGCCCTGGTACTAACTTATCTTTGACTTTAACATCTTCACCATAAACATTCTTATCAAAAACATCGGTAATGTCTTCTAAAGCTTTATCTTTAATCAATGTTTCTGTTAGTGCCTGTTTTCTCCCAGTTGCCAACAACACAACATCCGGATACTTTCCTGCTTTCATATTTGAGCCTATGACATCCTCAAGATTTTTGTCCACTGTCAATTTAACATCAACTTTTGGATTAGCAGCTTCATATGCGTCAATCACTTTGCTCCACATCTCTTTACCATAAGCCGATTCAAGTGTTGCCACATGAAGGGTTTGTTTTTCACTGGAGCCTTTACCATCCTTAGAGTTATCAACTTTTGTAGTATTACCTTGACAAGCTATTAAACTAAAAGATAACAAAGCTGTCATTCCAGACAACAATAACTTTTTTTTCATCTTTATTTACCCCCATCTCCTAATCTTCCTGTCATAATTAAAGAATACAAAATAGACAACGCTTTCACAATAAACATCTTGTTCATTTTTTTAGGTATCTTGCTTTTTACTGAATATCCCACTAAAATCTTTATAATATAGATAAAAAGTCTACGAAGGAGAGATTCATTTGTCCAATGAAGTGTATGAGATTCCACAATTTCAACGAAACCATCTTTCAGTAAAACTTCTTTATATAACAAAATCAAAATACGATAAAGATTGGCATAGCACCATTCATGCGCATCACTTTACAGAGCTATTGTATATTACCAAGGGCAAAGGAACTTTTATCTTTTACAAAGAAGAAATCCCCGTCCAAGAGCACAATTTGATTATCATCAATCCAAATGTCGAGCACACGGAAAGGTCTGATACGAATCACCCACTCGAATACATCGCACTTGGTATTCAAGGTTTGTCCTTTTCATCCATAGAAAATCCTAGTCAAGTCACTATTCACAACTATAAACAGGATCAAAAGAACTGCCTCTTCTACCTTCAGCAATTAGTTGAGGAAGTGGAAAACCATCAGGAAGATTACGATTCAATTATACAGAATATTCTAGAAATTTTATTACTTAAGATGATGAGAAAAAAGCTTTCAATGTGGAGAAAACATCTACTCAAAAAATCAATAAAGATATTGAATTGATTAAAAACTATATTAAGCAGCATTTTCACGAAAATATCAGCCTGGATACCTTAGCAAGAATCAGTCATATTAATAAATATTATCTATCCCATTCCTTCAGGAAATTTGTCGGTGTTTCGCCTATTGAATACTTAATTCAAACTCGTATTAGAGAAAGTAAAATATTGTTGGAAACTACCAACTATTCGATTTCCAACATTTCAACCATTACCGGTTTTTCTTCCCAATCATTCTTTGCACAATCATTTAAACGAGAAACGAATCTATCTCCTTCACAATACAGAAACGCTATAAACTCTAGCAAAAACAAACCAGATTCTGGTGCAAAAACTTAAGGATAATTGCAATGAATCTATAATTCTTATATATATTTTTACTATTATTTTAGAAAGAGGAGTGTTCCTATGATTCAACAATTAAAAACATATTATGGTACAGATATAAAAATTAATGAAGCCGTGTTGTCTGAGGATTATAGCTGGTTTTTAGTTGAAGGCAACAAAGTCGGAATTCGAAAAATTCGATTACATCAAAGGGAACATCTATTGCTTTCATCCATCTTAACGCCCATTTATACTGATACATTTTATGAAACAGAAAAAGAAAAATCGTGGCATGAAGCATTATACAAAAATAATAATCTTCCTATAGTGTCGGTTCGTTTTTTACACTTCTTCACAACACAACCTATAGTAGAGAGAGAAGAATTTCAAGACGCTTTACAATCTATGTTTTCTTTTGCCACTACAGTAATTTGGGAAACTTCGCAAGCAGGTGTCCTCATCTTAGAAGAAAATATACCGGAATCTGTATTGCAAACAGCCTTGGATACACTAGAAACAGATTTTTTTATATCTCTATCCTTCTTTATTGGAAGACACTATACGCAAACAACTGAAATTGCTCGTCTGTATCAATGGGAGCGAAAATTATTCTCTGTTCTTTCTCCCTATTTATCTCAAAAGATTACACACATTGAACAACTGCTCCCTTATCAATTAATGATCTCATTACCAAAAGAAGAAAGAAAAAAGTACACGAATCAATTATTGGAACACATTTCAAATGACAAAGAACTAATAGACAGTGTTAAAGCATTCTTCCAATGCAACTTAAATGTATCTCTTGCAGCTAAACAATTATATTTACATCGTAATACTCTGCAATATCGAATTGATAAATTCATTGAAAAAACGGGAATTAATATAAAAACTTTTGAAGGTGCAGTAGCAGTTTATATGGCCTTTCTTTCTCTAGATATCTCTTGACACTCCCATGAAAGGCCATATAGGTTCATAAGCTACGATACTATTACCTTATAGAGTGTTGGATTTTCATTATGTTTTAGGTTCTTGTACTTGACGATATATATTGTTTTACGCACGAAATGAAATTGATCCATGCAACCTCATACAATATTCATTTTTCTGAGAACATCATTATTTTAGCGTCTTTTGCATGACTTTGAAGCCCTTTTAACATATTTTTCTACGCAAAAGTGATACTTTCATTCCGTACCTAAAGGTGGACTTAAGTCCTACAGGTGCTTTCTCGTATCGTAAATTTGTAAACTTGCATAAAAACCTATCATTCTTTTGTGCACTCTGCCAATTTACCTACGCCTGAAATAAACTTATAATTCAATCAATTAACGAAAAGGAGTGAGTAATCATGACAGAACTTGTATTAGATCATATTTTTAAAGTTTATGATAATAAAACGACTGCTGTTTCTGATTTTAACTTACATATTGAAGATAAAGAGTTTATCGTATTTGTCGGTCCTTCTGGATGTGGAAAATCAACAACTCTACGAATGATTGCGGGTCTAGAAGACATTTCCAATGGTTCATTTTATATTGATGGAGAGCGTATGAATGATGTCGCTCCAAAAGATCGCAACATTGCGATGGTATTTCAAAATTACGCACTATACCCACATATGTCTGTTTATGATAATATCGCGTTTGGCTTGAAACTACGCAAACTTCCAAAAGATGAAATTAATCGCCGAGTAACAGAGGCTGCGAAAACCTTAGGGCTTGAAGATTACTTAGAACGAAAACCAAAGGCATTATCAGGTGGACAACGCCAACGGGTTGCACTAGGAAGAGCTATCGTCCGTGATGCAAAAGTATTTTTAATGGACGAGCCCCTATCCAATTTAGACGCAAAATTACGTGTAAGTATGCGTTCAGAAATCTCTAAACTTCATCGCCGTTTAAATACGACCACTATATATGTGACACACGATCAAACAGAAGCAATGACAATGGCATCACGCCTTGTTGTTATGAAGGATGGGCTCATACAGCAAGTGGGTACTCCAAAAGAAGTATATGATACTCCTGAAAATATTTTTGTTGGCGGATTCATTGGTTCTCCAGCAATGAATTTCTTTACCGGGACATTACAAGATAGCTATTTTCATATAGAAAATATTCGATTCAAAGTACCAGATGGTCAACTAAAAACATTAAAGAATAAAGGGTATAATGGACAAAAAATCATACTCGGCATTCGTCCCGAAGACATTCATGATGAACCAATCGTCCTTCAATCTTCTCCTGAATCGACCGTCGAAATTACAGTAGAAGTTGCTGAATTATTAGGTGCTGAAACTATGATTCATGGAAAACTTTCGAGTCAAAACTTTGTTGCGCGAATCAACGCTCGTTCCGAAATTAAAGCTACCGATAAACTTCCATTAGCTTTTAGTTTAACTAAAGCGCACTTTTTCGATATCGCTACTGAACAACGTATACGTAATAATTGATGGATGAATTCTTTCTAATTTGGGACAGACTAGTCACGTAAATCAATCTCTTCTTTTTTAATCCTATGCATAGCTTCTACTTCTGAAAGAATAGAAGTATCTGTGTCAAAACATTTCGTGAAGAAGACCCTTGGATTATTAAATGTCGTATTAAACGTGACAGAACCATACTAAAAAACATCTCATATAAATATGAGATGTTTTTTAGTAATTACTATTCTTTTAATAAATCTATTAATCCATTCCCTTCAGATGTACGTTCATACCCTAAAGGTACAGTCCTTTTTATAAGTTGCGCATATATTTCCGGCTCTGATAATTTTCTACCATACTCTCTCTCACACTGCTTTATAAGAAGTGCTAGCACCCCAGCGACATGCGGCGTCGCCATTGAAGTACCACTTAATACCGCATATTTCCCCTCTGGATACGTAGACAGTATTTCATCACCCGGCGCTACTAAATCAATTTCTTGATTTGAATTACTAAAGCATGAAATTTTCCGCTCTAAATTAACAGCACCTACTTCAATTACTTCAGAATAAGCACCTGGAAAATCTAATTCTTCAGTATCATCGTTACAATCTCCATCATTTCCTGCAGCGCACACGACAAGTACGTCTTGTTTTACCGCATTTTGAATAGCTTCATGTAACTCTGGTACATCTTGCGGACCACCAAGTGACATTGAAATAATTCTCACTTTCTCTTTATTCGGTCCTCTCCAATTTACAGCATAATGAATGGCCTCAATAATTTGCTCATAACTTCCAGAACCATCTCCAGCTAATACTTTTAAAACTAACATTTTAGAAAGTGGTGCGACTCCTAGTACACCCACTCCATTTTCAGTCGCTGCAATTGTCCCCGCTACATGAGTACCATGCCCATTATTATCAAGATAAATATTGGGATTTCCTTCATAATCTTTTGTGAAATTTCTCCCACCAATAATACGATCTTTTAAATCTACATGATTTACATCACAACCTGTATCTAAAACAGCAACGACAATGTCTTTTCCTTTCGCGCTCTTTTCCCATACTTGCGGAGCATGAATCAATTGTACACCTGGTGGAATTTCATTTACTTGTTCAACCACTTTATTTACAGTAAACGGAATTAATTTAATGCCTTTTTGTTTATTCGCTGTACTACTATTCATCGTAATCCCTCCTGAAAATATATTATTTTCATTTCAGACCACTATTGAATGCGTTTAGATTTAACATTCGTTTTATTCGTTCCATTTCCCTTCCTCTCAAATATTTCTCAATAAACAAAAGAAAAGGACCCATTATGGTCCTTTTCTTTTTCAGTTTTTCAAAAGAATAATATAAAGTGAAACTATAATCAGTGGGGGGTGTTCATCCCCCACTGATTATTAGCCCTCACCAATCGGGCTTTTACGGGCAGCCCGACTCCCACCCAACTTCTTTTCTTCAGCCGAGTTTTGAGGTGGGAGTTTTACTGCCCACAAATAGCTGGATAAATTAAGACTAAATCTTACTCTTGTTCAAAAACTGCTCAATTTCTTTTATTACATGTTTTGCGCCTTCTATACTAACAGTAATGTTTCCATTTGCTAATGAAATATTTTGGTCTGAAACATCACCTGTTATTTGACAAGCATTGTAAGGTTGATATTTTTGTAAAATGACTTTGTCTTCTTCTACAAAAATTTCAAGTGGTGATTTGATTTGTATTCCTAATACATCTCGTAATTCTTTAGGAATAACTATCCGTCCCAATTCATCTACTTTTCGAATAATTCCTGTTGCTTTCATGTTACTCCCCCCTTACTCTCTATTATTTTTTTCACCTCGCTATTTTCATTTTATCACTATATATTTGGTAATGCCTTACTCTTTTTAGAAAATATAGTACAAAAGTTAAAAAAACACATTTAACGAATATTCAATCTTTCTTTCAATTGTTTTAAATAACGCGATCTTATAATTAAGAAGTATACAACTTGAATACCTACGAAAATACTTAATACAATTGTATTTTCTTTAAACAGTGAGTACTCAAACATTTGTCCTAACGCAGTTAATGCTACTGCCCCGTGTAATGTTGCAACTCCAACTGGAACGAAGAATAAAAGCGCTAAGCGGATTGTGACTACTTTCGATAATTCCCCTCTCGTCAATCCAACTTTTCGAATCATTTCAAATAAACGAGTATCGTCCTCCAAATCTGAAAATAAACGGAAGTAAAGGAAGCTTCCTGCACAAACGAAAAATACAATACCAATAAAGAAACCTACAAATAAAATGGGTCCTGCGATTTGTAGACTTTGATTTTGATCGTACTCTTCTGCACTAAACGTTGAATGTTCTTCATAAGGCTTCATCTGAAGCGTAAGTTCCTTACCGACCTCAATTTCATCTTTCGCGGATTGTGTTTTATACATATAATCTTTTTCTTCTTTAAATCCATCTTGTAATGAATCATATTGATTTTTAGAGATTACATACACATTACCTCTTAGTATTTTACTTAATGAAGAAGTATTAACTTTTTTCACATTTAAAGGTTCATTCATATTTGGTAAAGTAATTTCTTTTCTTTCTTTCATCGGTGGTCCGGGTATTTCGACTGACAAAAATAAAGCCTCTTTATTTGATACACTATTAAATGGTTCTCCTGTTAACTTTGCATATTCTTTATAATCTAATTCTTTTATAAAAATGGCGCTTCTTAACGACTGCTCCTCCGTTTTCTTCGATGAAATATTTATTTTTGAAGCTGCTATATTATGTTTCTTTAATCCTTCTTCAATGATTTTCAGATGCTGTGGCTCATTGCTATTACCTTGCTTAGACTGATAGTAAAACGCAATTGGTCTGTCCATAATTTCTTTCGTCATCGAAGCAAACCCAACCAATGTACCTATTGCTGAAAATGCTACTGTTGAAATAATCGTTACAATAAAGAACATTCTTGCGTTATCTCTCATACGGTATGCTAAATCTGACAAAGTAATAATATTTGTCTGTGTCCAATAGAAACGTTTACTTTTTTTACATAGTCTAATAATAAAGACGCTCAACTGCTTGTACAGCAAATACGTACCAATAATGACTACCGTTGTAACAGGAATCATCATTATAAATACCATTGCACCATGTGACATAAGAGCTCCTGCATAACCAGCACTAAGCAATACTACTGCTAATATAGAAGAAATTATAGATGCCTTCGGTTCTGGCTTCGCCTCTGCTGATCCTCTAAACAATTTCATAATTTTATTTTTACGAACCATTCCTGCACTAAACAATGAAATGATCATAAATAATACGAAAAACATAATACTCGTTACAACAATCGCTTTCATCGGTATGTAATAGGATAAAGAGATATCTAGTTTTAATATCATCGGAGCTACAAATATTAATATTCCTGAAAACAACATACCTGAAAGAATCCCAAAAATTATTGCCCCTATTCCAATCATTATATTTTCAAAGAAGATAAGACGCTTTAATTGATATTTCGTCATACCTAGCATCATTAAAATTCCTAGTTCACGCTTTCTCGTTTTTAAAAACATTCCCATTGAATATAAAATAAAGAAGAATGTAAATAAGTAAATAATAGACTGCGCAAAAGACATACTTACGAATACGTACTGTCCTAATTCTCCAGCACTTAATGCCGGATGAAACGCAAAAAATGAATACACAAAAAAGGCCATAATTGCAAATGCACTACTCAAAAAATAAGCTGAGTATGTTCGTCTATTTCGCGTTACATTTCGAAATGCGAGTTCTCTAATGTTCATACTACTTCTCCGCCCTTCTACTAACTATACTTTTATATTAGTAAAGTTCGGAAATACCTTCCATCGATTCAAATGACAAAAACCTTACATTATTGAAAGGTTTTAAACAATTGCTTATATAAAACAGTTTCATTATAATGACTACATTCATATTCATACACGCATCCTATTGTATATTCGTTAGTTTTGCGAAATAATAAAGGATAGAAGTATGTACCAATATACATATAAACTTATTTACCGCTTTAATATGAATAGGAGGAAAACATAATGACATTACAAGAACAAATTATGAAAGCATTACATGTTCAGCCTGTAATTGATCCGAAAGTAGAAATTCGTAAACGAATTGATTTCTTAAAAGCTTATTTAAAAACTACAGGTGCAAAAGGATTTGTACTTGGAATTAGCGGCGGACAAGACTCTACACTGGCAGGACGTTTAGCACAGCTTGCAGTCGAAGAAGTTCGTAATGAAGGTGGTAACGCAACGTTTATCTCCGTACGTCTTCCATACAAAGTACAAAAAGATGAAGATGATGCACAATTAGCATTACAATTTATTCAAGCTGATCAGTCTGTTGCTTTTGATATCGCTTCAACTGTTGATTCCTTCTCAAATCAATACGAAAACTTATTAGGTGAATCATTAACAGATTTCAATAAAGGAAACGTAAAAGCACGCATTCGCATGGTTACACAATACGCAATCGGCGGACAACAAGGGCTACTCGTTATCGGAACTGATCATGCTGCTGAAGCTGTAACAGGTTTCTTCACAAAATTCGGAGATGGCGGTGCAGATTTATTACCATTAACGGGATTAACGAAACGCCAAGGACGTGATTTATTACAAGAATTAGGTGCAGACGAGCGACTTTACTTAAAAATGCCAACAGCTGATTTATTAGATGAAAAACCAGGTCAAGCTGATGAAACAGAGCTAGGCATTACTTACGATCAATTAGATGACTATTTAGAAGGTAAATCCGTTCCAGCTGACGTTGCTGAAAAGATCGAGAAGCGTTATAAAGTGAGTGAACATAAAAGACAAGTACCAGCGTCAATGTTTGATGATTGGTGGAAATAGAACATAAAAAAGAAGCTAATCTCATTTAGCTTCTTTTTTATACGTTAACGATATACCCCTACTCTTTTCTCTAATAAATCCTGCAAGCAATCTTCATGTTGTTTATTAAACAATGGCGGCATTTTGTCTAAAGGGAAAAACTGCAAATCTAACGTTTCATCACCGTCTATTTTTGTATTCCCTCCAACGATTGAAAACTTAAAGAATATTACAATTGCCTGTGCCTGATCTCCATTCGGATATGCTTGAAAATATTTCGTATACACACCAATGAGCTCATCAATTTCCACATCATATCCTGTTTCTTCTTTTATTTCTCGAATCGCAGTTTCTGCCGCAGATTCCCCGATTTCCATTGCACCGCCTGGAAATCCCCAAGCATTAAAGTCTCCTCTTTTTTGCAGAAGCACTTCACCAAATTCATTAAATACACAACCTCCTGCAAAATTCAAAATAACATAATCATGCCCTATTTTTCCACGTAATTCCTTTATATAATTCGCCATCTGCTTCTCCTTTTTATCCATCTTCCATTATTCTTTTTTATCTTTTTCAAGCAATTCAATAATCCGATCTAACTTCTGATTCATATTAATCACATGTTGTTTTTTCATAGTGTTGTTTTGCAATAATCTTTTAATGAACAGAGTAAATGATACAAAAAACAAAACGATAAGTCCGATTACTAGAAAAAAATATATCAATGCAAATATATTATTTTCGAACAAATTCATTCAGCTATCACATCCTCTATTTCCAATTATTTTATCACATAATTCTAAATAGTCACCGGAATTATAATCAAACGCAAAAAGAGCACCTTTTAAAGATGCTCTTTTTCATTAATACGTAAATGTAATTATCGCTAATGAATAACCTGTCATTGCACTATATGGCGCAACTTGATAAGATACACGCTTTGCACCTTTTGGCCAAGTTATTTCATTTAATACTTTCTTTATATCTTGCATCGTTCCATCCATTGACTGCTTATATCGTACTTCTACTTTTTCTGGCTTGGAAGCAAATTGTTGCTGTAATTTTTTCTTAAACTCATTGTAATTTTCCGCTCCGTATTGTGCAGATAAATACTTTAAATTTGTTTCTTTTAACATTTGTTCATATACAGCAGTTTTTGAACTACCGGCTTTTATTTTGCTTGTTAATTCGTTGAAGTAGCTTGTAGTTGCCGCTGGATATTCACTACGATCCCATTCATGGTCTTTGCTTAATTGTTCATCAGACATATTAAAATATGAATATGTTACGCGCCCAGCTTTATCAGGAACTGGATCATCGAATGTAGTATCAAGGTGGTACCACTTGTTATCAATGTTCACTAAATTCCATGCGTGAGCTTGTCCATTCCCTGTACCTGTTACAATATGATTTTGAATACCTGCTTCTTTTAGTAATTGATATGTTAACAATGTATATCCTTGGCAAACGGCAGAACGATTCGCTAACGCTTCATACGCTGTATATGCTTGATAAGAAGTATCATATGATACTTCTTTCACAACATAATCATGAATAGCTTTCACTTTTTCATGTTCATCCATGCCTTGTTTAATGATAGAATTTACAATTGCTTTCGCCTGAGACTTTACATACTGTGTTTGCTCTTTTGATTCACGATACTTCACTTGTAATGTAAATGTATAATTCCCTGGCATCCCTTTTATAGAATATTTAGTAGACGCTACATTATATTTTACATACTCATCAGCATCTACAATTTTATTAAACTCGCCATACAATTGGTCCATAATATTTCTAGCATTTCTATCTTTTGTTTTATATGTGATTGTAATATTTTCTTCTCTATTATCAATCTGTTTTTTTAATTCTTTTCTGAAATCATTTAACAACTTTGCATCTGATTGTGTTGTCACTGTAGTCGGATTCGTAGCCGCATAAGATACAGCTGACGCCTGTAAGCCTCCCATTACTATAGTTGAACAAAGTGCGGCAGCTGTCACATACTTACTTGTCTTTCCCATCTTGTCACTCCTTACATTCTATAACTATACAAAAAAGTATCGTATAGTTTCAGAGTATACAATACTTTTCAAAATAGGTCATATGAGATTATGCATATTTAACATTTTTAAAAGGGCTGTTCTTTTAGAAAAAGAACAACCCTTTTTTTAGCAAGTTTGCAACACACAGCATGTATTTTCAAAATGGCGATTTTTCAAGTCTTCATTTCCAATACAGAAATAAAGCATCCCTAAATCTCCCCACATCATATTACAATTTTTAGTATCTGAATCAATTTGGAATAAGAGCGTCATATGCTGTGGATCTATTCCCATATATTGTCCAGTCTCGTCCAATACCTCATCTTGTACAGAAAATGGTTCTCCAAACATTTGATGATTATCATAGTTGTCTGGGATTAGCTCTTCAAGTAATTGCAAGAAACGGTCTGAATCCGCCTCATCTTCAATGAAAAGCTCCGGTAATTTATACGTCAGTTCAAAAGTAATTGCACACTGGTTATATTTCGCTTGTATTTCATCTGCTCTACGTAATTGCTCTACAGGGATATCATAATAAAGTACACGTCCAGCTTCGGTTGGATCCACATCTTCTTCAAAGTAATTTTCAATACTAAAGAAATATAACATCCCTGTCTTAGGAAGATTGTGATCCATACCAACGTTTTGTAAATCACTTAAATTAAATTGTGCGATAAAACGTAACGGATTCTCTTTATATGTTGGATATTCAAATGTATTTGGCAAATCAGGAACTCCGCCCATTTTGGAACTGCCTATCGCAATTATTTCCTGTTGTTTTGGCACAACTTTTACACAAGGAAATACAGTATTAATAAGTTCCTGTTTCAAATGTGTTAGTTCATATTTATCAATTAATATTTCAATTTTCTGTTCCATAAATTCTCCTTACATTTACATACTTATTTGTATCATAGCACAAAGATTATACTTCATTCATTGTAAATTCAACAAGCCCTCCAAAAAACGGGCTTATCCCTCGTACGCGAACAAGTTTAAAAAAGCATAGTATACATTGTTCCTACAAACACGATAGTTCTTTATTTCTTCCAGTACATTTTCCCCTCGTTCATTTTTATTTTTAATTTAAGGAGGAATTCCACATGGGTTACGGATATAGTTGCGGCGGTTACGGCGGTGGTTACGGTTACGGCGGTAGTTGTGGTGGCGGTTGTGGTTATGGAGGTTTCGCTTTATTAATCGTTTTATTTATCCTTCTAATCATCATCGGAGCTAGCTGTTGGGGCGGCTTTGTAGGCTGCTAGTAAACTTAAAAACTATTGTAAAAAAGCACGTACAATACGTGCTTTTTTTCCATTTTCATTTTTTAGAAAGGAAGTATGTTCAATGAAAATTGATGGTGTTTTTGAAGGAGGCGGTGTACGCGGAATTGCGCATGTGGGGGCAATTTGCGCGTTAGCCGAAAAAGGATATGAATGGGAGCGCGTAGCTGGAACATCAGCCGGCGCTATTATTGCAGCTCTTCTAGCAGCAGGATATTCTTGTTCCGAATTAAAAACGATTGTAACAGACATTGATTATGAAAAATTCACTAAAAAAACTTTTCTTGATAGAATCCCCTTTATTGGTAAAGGATTAAGCGCTTGGTCTACTCTAGGTATTTATTCAAATGTATTTCTCGAAGAATGGCTAGAAGACCTGCTTAGAAAAAAAGGAATTCATTTGTTTACAGACTTACCCGATTTGAATAAACTCAAAATTATTGCTTCAGATATAAGCAATGGTAAAATGGTTATTTTTCCCGATGACTTACCAAACTACGGATTTTTAAATTATCGCTTCTCTATCGCTAAAGCAGTAAGAATGAGTAGTACAATCCCTTTCTTCTTTGAGCCAGTAAAATGGAGAACACCAAAATGGAAGCAGCCTTGTTATATGGTTGACGGCGGTATTTTAAGTAATTACCCAATTTGGATTTTCGATTCACCGACTTCTCCTCGCTGGCCTACCTTTGGATTTCATTTTGTAAAAGATGAGATTCAAGCTGATCCCGCCCACTATGACGAACCTATTTCCATGTTCAAAGGATTATTTAAAACGATGATGCAAGCTCATGATTTACGGCATTTAGATAAAGAATCAAAGGCTAGAACTATTACAATTCCAACAGGGACGATTACAAGTACAAATTTTGAGTTAACGAAAGAAGAAAAAGAATGGCTGTACAATTCTGGTTATAACTCCGCAAATAAATTTTTACAATCTTGGAACTTCAGACAATATGTTGATGAATATAGAGACGGAAATCAGGATCGAAAAACAAATCGGTATTTCCGCCAACTTGACTCATAATTATATTATTTTCCCTGTCACACTTTAATAGTAAATAAGCCTAATAATATAGTACATTATTAGGCTTATTTACTTCTTATGTACTCTCCCATTATTTAAGGATAAGTTAACCCTTCAGCTTCTTCCGCGGTAATTACTATGTAACGATTTCCAGTTCTTAAACCTAGCAATTCTGCTTTTTCAATTGCATCCTGTTTTGTCTCCGCATAAGCAGCTAAATATTTATCTCCATCAATCATTTGGCAAATCACATATTGTTTCATGTTTTTCTCCTTTTACCCTTTAATTAATTGCGCGATCTTTTTTATTCCAACTTCAATTTCTTCTACAGTTGCATAGGAATAAGAAAGACGTAAAAATTGGTTAGCACTTCTATCATACAAAGTGCCTGGGTTTAATAAAATCTTTTCTTGTAAAGCTTTGTCAAATACACTACGATTCGAGATTGGTAGATTTATATGTAGCCAAATGTAAAAGCTTCCTACTGGCTCATGCCAAGTTGCAATGCCACTACAATACTTTTCTAACATACTTATCATAAAATCTCTACGTTTTTTCAATTCACTTCTTACAAACTGTAAATGTTCATCATACAATCCATTTTCGAACCACTCCGCTGCAATCTGCTGGGATATAGAACTTGAACCATAATCAGTTTGCATTTTTATATCTGCTAATCTTTGAATAACGGATTCTGATCCAACAACCCACCCAATTCTTAAACCAGGACTAATGACTTTGGACATACTTCCAATATGTAGCACGATCCCATTTTTATCATATGCCTTTAAAGGTTTTGAAACTGGTGCATCGAACCATAAATCTTGATATACCGCGTCCTCAATAATAGGTAATCCAATTTCATTACATATCTCCATCACTTCTTCCCTCTTCTTAGCGTTCATACTAAAATTGGTCGGATTATGAAAAGATGGGATTGTATATAAAATAGATGCGTTAAATTGTTTCTTATATCTTGTAATGTATGAAGTATTTATACCATTCTCATTCATTGGTATTCCAATCAAGCGCATTCCTGCTGATTGAAATACATTAAGCGAATATAAATATGATGGTTTTTCTAATAAAATTGACGCTCCTTTCGGAAGAAGCCCCATAGAAATAAGCTGCAATGCTTGAATTGCCCCTGAAACAATTAAAATAGAGTCAGGAGATACATATACCCCATGCCCTTTTAAATATTCCGCAATTTTTTCTCTTAAATGGAGATTCCCTTTCGGTTCCTCATACCCAAGTGGAACATTTGATTGTAAAATTTTATTAATAATACCCTTCATCTTTTTCTCAGGCAAGAGACTCGGTGAAAGTTCACCTGTTCCTAATCGAATTACATTGGGAGTAAATTCAGCTTGATTAATCTCTTGTACAGCAGGAAGATTCGGATAATGAAGTCCTGTTTCTACGTAAGACTGCCAGTTTGGAGGCGGGGCATATGTTGAAGTATTCTCACTATTTTTTATAACAATTGTTCCCTTCCGTCCATTCCCCTCAATATACCCTTTTGCTATTAACTCATCGAAAGCCATTACAATTGTACTTCGGTTCACTTCAAACGCATGCGCCAAAGCTCTTTGTGAAGGTAATTTAGTTCCAATTGTCCATTCCCCATTAACAATTCTCTCTTTTATATAAGATTCTATTTGTTTATACAAAGGAATAGATGAAGACATATTAGGTTTCCAAACGAGCCTTTCCATTATATCACCTCACATATTTTATGGTTGGTAACCTATCCAACCATATGGATGGATACAAATTTTCATTTCTTCTATACAATATAGACTATCATAATTAATCAAATTAAGTAGGAGGTAATCTGATGAGTGAAGCAATTATTCACGGTATCATCCTTGCATTTGGTCTTATCATTCCATTAGGTGTCCAAAATGTTTTCGTCTTTAACCAAGGCGCTAGTCAACCAAATATTTGGCGAGCTGCTCCTGTAGTCTTGACTGCATCTATATGTGATACATTATTAATATTAATTGCTGTACAAGGTGTCTCCCTTGTCCTCTTAACTTTCTCTTGGTTAACAACCACCTTGTATATGATTGGATTTTTCTTTCTTATGTATATGGGCTGGGTTATTTGGAGAAGCGATCCTTCAAATGATGTAAAACAAGAAAAAAGCATGCCTTTAAAAAATCAAATTATTTTCGCCGCATCAGTTTCATTACTAAATCCACACGCAATTTTAGACACAATTGGTGTAATCGGAACAAACTCTATACAGTACATAGGAAGTGAGAAATGGGCTTTCACTTTTGCAACAATTATAGTTTCTTGGATCTGGTTTATTAGTTTAGCTTTTGCTGGAAAATTTCTAAAAGGATTTGACTCGACAGGAAAAACGATTATAGTATTAAATAAAATTTCAGGGCTAATCATATGGGGAGTCGCACTTTATATGTTACAACAAGTTGTTTTTCCTAACTAATTAAAGAGAATTGCATGTTATGTAATTGGCATGCAATTCTCTTTCGCATTATGAAGTTGGTTCCGGTTTCTGTTTTAACATCATTTTATCTTTTGCTGGTTTAATCCAAATAATTGCTATGACAGCACCAATAGCAGCGAAGATGCTTGTTAAATAAAACACTTCATGGTCTGCCCCTTTCATAAAAAAAGAATACAGGGGTGGTCCAGCTGCTACACCGATAAATCGCATTGAACTATAAAATGACGTAACTGTCCCCCTCTGCTCTTTTTCAATCCCTTGTGTAATAAGAGCATCTAGACATGGTAACACCATACCAATTCCTCCCCCCATAATAACGAGACAAAGAAGTAGCAAATAGATTCCTTTTAGAAATAAAGGTAAGAAGACAGATGCAGCAGCCAGTAAAAATCCAATATAGATACACTTTTTCATAATATCTTGTTTATCTCCAATTTTTTTACCAGCCATATATGAGCTAAGTGATAGTACAAGTAAAGGAATAGCGAGTACACACCCTTTCCATATACCATGAATATCGTACTTCGACTCCAGTATAGTTGACAGATAAAAAAGTATTCCGAATAAAATAAGCATAATAATTGCACCTAGTATAAAAATGGCAATTAACCATCTTCCCTTTTCTCGAAACGTAGAGATAATAGATTGAATAAATTCTTTAAGTGGTGGGACTTCTTCTTCTTGTTTCTTCGCCTTTACTAGTACCAGTAGTAAAACAATCGATATTACACATAAAACTGGAATCGCCCAAAATGGTAAGAACCATACAATAGCTGCAAGAGCTGATCCTAATATGGGACTCAATACTTTTCCAAATGTATTTGACGTCTCAATGATTCCTAAACCTGCACTAACCTGTTTTTCATCTTTGTATAAATCACCGACACATGGTATGACAACTGGCATAGCACCAGCAGCACCTATCCCTTGAATTGCTCTTCCGATAAGAATCCAAACATAAGGGTTATCAACTTTCCATGATACCCATCCCGTTATCGCTCCTCCAATAGCTGCAATTAATAAACTTGGAACCATTACCATCTTTCGTCCCCATCTATCTGATAAATAACCAGCAATCGGTATAAGTATAATTGCAATGATAGAATAAATTGTAATTATCATGGATACTTGGAAAGATGAAATATGTAATTTCTTTTCAATGGTTGGCAGGATTGGAATAAGCATTGAATTACCTAGCGTCATAACAAGTGGAACTGATGCAAGTGCAATTAAACAACAGTTTTCTTTTTTTAACATGTTGATTTCGGAACCTTTCATCATATATTTCTTACCATATAATAGCCCTGCTGGAAATTATGTTTACATTCCACCAGGGCTATTTCATCTTTACTACTTTCCATTTACAACAAAAGAAATTGGGTAAAATATAGCATTACTCCTATTCTTTGAATCCTGTTCACAATATATCCATACCAATTAATTGAAAATAAAAAAGAAAGGAAGAATCCTTCCTTTCTCCTATAACCTTCTACATTTAGCGAGTATATCCGCCACCAAGCTGTTGTTCTGCCATCGCTACAAGGCGTTTTGTAATTTCACCGCCTACAGAACCGTTTGCACGTGAAGAAGTATCAGCTCCAAGCTGTACACCAAACTCTTGTGCAATTTCATATTTCATTTGATCTAGAGCTGCTTGTGCTCCATGTGATGCTAATTGATTAGCGTTACGATTTCTAGCCATTACCGATCACCTCCTTATATATATTAAACTGTATCAAATCCGAAATTAAATACATGGTAATTTTTGGTTATCGCTAAAATAAAAAAAGAATCTCCTAAACGAGACTCTTTCATCATTTCACCTTATGAACTTACTACTTCTAATTTTCTATTCGTTAATGCTTTCATTTCTTCTTTCAATATATCTTTCGCATTATGCCCAAACCATTCAAGCGAAGCAAAATGATCAGTACCTCTCACTTCCCGGATGATTTCATCATAGTTTACAATACCTTCAAATAATGGAACCATTCCTATACGACTTCCAGCAGCGGCATATACATTATTTGGTTCAAACACGTGTAAATACTCCGCTGATGATATATTCTTAAAATGGTAATGTTGTATCCACGGCTTTAATCGATGAAAACTATCTACAGGGTCTGCACCAGACTCCCATATATGAAGAAAATCAAGGTTTATTTTTAAATATGGATGATTTACTTCTTCTAACAATTTCAAAGTAGACGGCAAAGTATCCGTTAACGTATTTGGATGTGTTTCTAATAGTATATACATATTATGCGGAGCAAATAGATCACAAATCATGCGAATTCGCTTTACATACTCTTTTCTCTCTTGTTCCGAGAAATCCTCACTACCTTTTTGCCCGGCAAATGTACGAATTTTATTTGTATTAAACCAATTAGCTAGTGTTACCAGCTGTTCACATTTTTCCATCGTTTTTTGAAAATCTGCTGATAATGATATGTCCAAGTAATCACTTATCATCGTGACCTCTAAATTTTTATCCTTTAAATAATCTATTTCTCGTTCTGTCGTTTCACGCTCTTGCATATATAAATTTTGTGCATGGGTCCCCCACAACTCAATTCCTTCAAAACCGTTTTCATATGCAAATTGAACAATATCAGTAAATGAAATTAGTTGATGGCGAAATGAAATTGTACATAGCGAATATTTCATTGGTTTGAACTCCCTTATCTTAAATTCAATGAACTTGTATTAGTTAAGAAAGACTGATTTGTTATCATTTCTTTCCATAACAGAAACTGTTTCTCTAGTTCATCCTTAATTTGCAGTTCAATTGTATTCATTTCATCAAGTTTTTCAACAATTGGTAATAACATATCTTTATTATTTGTCATTGCCATTTTAATAGCACGGTACTGTACATTTGTAAATCCTTGTACAATGTCTTCCACTCGATCACACCAATAATCAAATTCTTGCTCCGAATATTGTAAAGTTTCACGGAAGTATGCAAAGGCATGTTCATAGCTATATTTACGTATTGCCAATACGGGTATTTGCTTTACTGCCGTTACGAGCCCGGAAAGTGAATACCCACCCTCTTCATTTACCATTTTTATTATTAATTTTTTTAATTCCATTGTTAGTTCATTATCATCTTTTTTGAATGTTTCCATGAAATAACTTTCTACCATCTCTTGTGTTGGCTCCTGAATTCCTTCTATATCAATGATATAGCCTCCACCAAATGGGTTGTCTTTAACAGAATGGAGCACTTTTTCTCTTTCCATATTCCCTTCCCAGCGAAAATCAGGATCAAGCATGAACCATTCCTCTTCTTTCTCTGTCTTCGATATCATTAAGTAATGCGGAAACGGTTTTTGATGAAACTTATTTTCTCTCTCAGGCAATAAAGACATATCAACCATTACAATTACGTAACGATTTTCCGGCTTATTTTCTACTAATTCTAAAAATGTTTCTACATTGCTACTTTTATCTTTTGAATGATCGTACCATTCGTTCACTTTAATGCCATACAATTTTTCATACCAAAGTAAGTAGTTATCATGATTAATGTTTTCGGAATGATAAGAAATAATCCCGCCTTCTGTTATATCAAAATCTCCATCCCATAATCCGAAATAAAATGGACGGAAATCTATATCGCTACGCCTTTTTATAATTTCACAAAAACAACTCACTAAACAGTGAACTTTAATTGAAGTCATACTCTCATCCACTTTCCTAAAAGGTTAGTTATTCACATTTATTTCGTGTAACGGCTGTAACTCTTCCATAAAGTCAAGCAAAGATCCTACAGTAAGAAACGCCTTTGGGTCTATCTCATCCTCTGGAACGCATAGCTTTAAATCCATTTCTATGTATACTATAAGCTGTAACATCATTACCGAATCTATATATAAATCTTGATTTAAACGCATCGTTTCTTCTAAATGCGTTACATTTTTCAGTTCCATTTTTTCTCTCATAATACTTAAAACTGCTTCTTTTAACATTTCACGACTCATGTTGTTATCTCTCCCATCTCTAATAACTTCCGACTTACTTTCCCTGTTTTATTTTTCGGAATCTCTGCTACATTTTCAATTTCATGTGGCACTTTATAAGACGGTAGATGCTGTATGCACCATTCTCGTATTTGTACTGGTTCAATACGAGAGACTACTTTCGCTTTTACTATTTCTCCCATCACAGGATGCTTGCCCCGGTATACAATCGCCTCCTGAATACCTTCTAATCGAAGCATCGTTTCTTCCACTTCTATAGGAAATACCTTTAGACCGGACACATTAATAACATCATCTATTCGCCCCATGAAATGAAGGCCTTGCTCAGATCTATAACCTAAATCTTTTGTATAAATCTCCTTTTCAGCAATTTTCACTACGATTTCTTCAGGTTCATCTTCATTTGAACCTATGTTAATACTTACATGAGGAAGTGGTTTTCCTAAATCCAAATGTGTTTCCATAGCATGACATATACTAATGCAACCAGCTTCAGAACAGCCGTACTGCTGCATCATGTATTTCGTCATGCCCTTTAACTTATAAAATAGCGTTTCTGGCAAAGGTGATCCTGATGTCATAATTTTATGAAACTGAAAAGTCCCTTGTGGAAAACTCCCCATAATATGTAACATAAGTGGTACTGCGTATATGATATGTTTTTCGGTATTACGAACTATATTTAATGCGAATTTAGGGTTTTTATTTGTAATGATTATAGGCTTACTACCTCTCGTAATTGCTGATAACGTGCCACAAATTAATCCGTATGAATGTGAAACTGGAGCCATTACAATTGGCACTTCGTCTTCTTCACATTTTAAAGCTTCATTGTAAGCAGCAATTTCTGTTTCAATTTCCGTCCATGCTCTACGAATCAGTTTTGGCTCTCCTGTTGTACCTGAACTATACTGCAATAAAGACGGTTCTTCTTGTAATAGATTTGGAACTTCTAATTTTGTAAAGTCGTTACTTTCTCCGTATAAAAGTGCAGTACACTTTGCGCGCTTTGCCATTTCAATAGCTGTATCCTTTGGCGTATCTTCATGAATAAGTAGTACAGATGCTCTTTTTTCTTTTAGGAAAAACACAAGCGTAATAATATCGAATGGATTTTTCAGACAAAGTGCAAATCTATTTCCTTCTGCTTCTTGAAATTGTTCCACTCCCTCGTAACCTTGTAATCTCAATTCAAAATCATATTTGCTAAATTCTTGTTTATTAACGATTAGCATGATTTCCCCCTGTAACAACTGATTTTTGTATTGTAAGTTGCTTTGCTCTATACAATGGATTTGGAACTTCATGAACAAGCGATTCCACATCCATATATAAACGACGCTTCGTTAATTGCTCTGCATGAAATGTAGGTGCATATAATTGTAATGCTTCAAAACGTTCTTTCAAATGCGAAAATCTTTCAAAATGATCTTCTATTTCTTCAACAAGAATGATCCAAAATTGTTCCTCTTTCAACTGATACTCATCTGCCAGCACGAAAGCCAGTTCACCTAGATTGAATAGGAAAAGCGCATCTAAAACCATTTCTTGTAAACATTCAATACCGTCCATTTCAAAGAAATCATTCATTTGACCATTCGCATATGTTTTATGCATTTTAGTAAAGTCAGGACATTTTTCGAGTTCTTTCAAAAATGGACGATAAAACTCCAGTCCTTCATGAAAATCTTTTAGTGCAATACGGACTGGTATTCCCTCTTCATGAACTAAAATCATGTTTTGTCCATGTGATTCTAATGCGACTCCATGCTCTACAACGAGGTGTACAACTGGGATAATTGCTTTTTGAATAAGCAATTGTAACCAGCTTTCTACTCCATATCTCTTTAACCACAAATCAATAGTTGGTGTCCCATTTTTTCCCTTGGCATATAAACCGTTAAATGGGATTGCCTCTTCTTTCTTATCTAAATATTTGTGAACGCTTTCGCGCCAAACACATCCTAATGAGCCATACGTAGCTTTTTTATTCGCATCGTACGTAGCACTCGAAAATTCATTTAACAAAATTAAACGCGATTCATCCCTTAAATAAGGGTCATGATTTACTATATCTTTTAACCAATTCGATATAGCAGGTGCACTCACAACCGAATGTGGTTTTAATGTACGGATAGTTGAAGTATTGAGTAAATTCATTGATAACTTTACATATGGTTTCTCTCGATTCGTAACATTTCTTAATGTCCGCATCGACTGCTGCGCGCAATAATCATCTTCTGATTTCCCTAAATAAATAATATATTTACCCTGTATATGGTCAGTATAATTCGGAATAATAAAGTTCTCCCACTGCCAAGGATGAACAGGTATAAACATGTACTTCTTCGAATCACAGTCCATTGTTCGAATACGATCCATATACTCTTCGATTTTCTTTTCACCAATTTCTTCTTTAAAGGTACAGTTATAACTCTCTTCACTTTCATATCCTACAGTCGTATATTTCTCATGAACTGCAATCCATATAATTTTCATTGGTTGCATAAATTCAAATCCATATTGAAAATTATCACGATATTGAAACCCGATGCGTGCTTTATAACTAGGATGATACGGGTGTCCATCTATTAAATGACTTTCAAGCTCATCATAAGATTTCGCAAGATAGTCTTCTTCACAACTTCTCTCATATTGTGCAATCGTATCTTTAAAGATTGTTTGTTCTAATTCTTGAATAAAAGAATCCAATTTCGTTCGATCCACTTGAACAATTCGAAAAATCTCCTGTAAAAATTGTGAAACTGATTGTATTTCTTCTTCCTCATCTTGAACTCTCATTATTAATGAGTCATGTAAACAAATACGCCCAAATGTCATACGTTCTCGCCCATAGCATTGGTACATTACATTTTGATCCTTTTCATCAAGACCTTGTATAATAAAAAGTATTTGCTCTCCCTTTTGTATACGAATCGGCGTAATGATTTCTTCATAAATTAACGATTCTACTAATTGCCGGAATACTCTTCTTCTTACTGAAATGTACTCTTTTGATTGGAGTGCCTTCAATATTTTTATGTGATAAACTTCTTCTTTCATAAATCCCTCCGCTATAATACGGAATATCAAATTCCATTATTTGTATTACGTGAAATTTTAGCACTACTTATGAACGAACAGCCACTTCTCTAACGAGTGGATTATCTACTTGTACATAAATTGCTTGCTCTAAAGGATTTGTCAGTTCATCAACATCGAAAAATCTCGTTAGCAAATTTGCTTTACATGCCAATTTATTTTCTTCCAACAATTCACTTAAAAATGTAGAAGGTTCGCGGTTATATGGAAGGAACGCTTCAAGTACAGACCTTAATTCCGAAAGAAGAATTTCCTCCTTTATTAATCCTGCTGTACCAAAACCGTTAATTAGTCCAAACATATGATTAAAAATTAAATAGTAACGAAATCTTTCATCTACAATGTAATCGTCATATAAATTCCCAGTACGTTCGCCAATACCTGCTAGTTCATTATCTAGCACTGACTTCATTGAATTGCAGAAATAAAAACCTTGATTATCACGGAAGTAAAACTTAACTGGATAACCATCTTTCAATTGAACAACACTATTTTGTTGATGCGCTTCTAATGCAACGCCATAACGTAAATACATCCATACCATCGGCTTTAAAGAGATATTCATATATCGTCTAAACCACTCTAAACTTACTTCTTCACAGCTTCTACCTTCTAAATCCGCTAAGCGGTGGATAATATTTGCTAAACGAGTTCTTTCACCCGGAATTGCATCTTGTACTAATCCAGCGATAAGCGTTGCATCATTTTCATTTTCACTATAAAATGTGTTTTCTCGAATAATCACTTCAAATCCAGACTCTTGTGCCCCGTATTTTAAAGTAATAAAGGCCGGATCGCATATAAAATCAAATCCTGGAAACTTTTCTAGCACCTCTCCAATTTTAGTATTCAATATTTCCTTACCTTCAAGTCCACTCTCAAGTTCCTTCAATTTATTAATACGCATTGAATTCGTGACCTTTACAGGGAATGAAAACTTGAACATATACTTCGAATGAGGATGATATAGCGTTCTAAGTGATGATGTCGCCATATAACACTTACCTACTGGACCGATATATTCAAGTACACCTTGATTCATCCAATTTTGCACATAAGATTGATGTAATAGCCATTCTGCTTGTAGCGGATGGATTGGAATTAATGAATATTCATCTTCTTGACAGTACTCTTCAATAAATTCTTGACCTACCTTTTCATCGTTCTTTAATTCCTTTTTTATCATCGCCGTTGTAGAATCTTGTAACAATGACTTTTCACTTACTATACTTTTATGTGCCCGAAAATAGTGAAGTTGGCACTCCCCTTTTAATTCAGGAGAATACATTGAACTTTTCCAATCCAATATACCTTGTCTACTCTTTGGTGTAGGATGAGTTAAATGTCCAAATAATAAAGATTGCTCCGCCTCTATAAAAGTCGTATGGAAACCATATAATTCAGCTGTATCCTGCTCCCTTCCTTGTATAAACTTCTCAATATTTTGACAACTATAGATAACTCGAAGCATAAGTTCATCAGGATTCGTACCTTCTCCATAGTTAATAGACATTTCCTTTATTAAAAACATAATAACCGTAATATAATCTGCTTTAATAACATTTTTATTTTCGCCAATTTGGTAATAAAATTGTTCTCCAAATAGATGACGGTCCGTTGACGATTTATATATAACTTCCCCATACAAAGTAACGTTTTGTGCCGATAACCGACAGCATAAATAAGTGGGGGTAGCGTCTCTTTGAAATGAATGGCAGAAAATATTTTCTATCCTTTTATCCTCCGTAATCCATTCTCCACTTCCTGTTTCTCTTAAATAACAATTTAAAAAGCTTTGTATTGTTGCATGTTCCGCGATTTGTTTCGCATGCTGCATACTGCTCCTCCTCTTTTAGACGAACACTATCATTTTTTCATGAAACTTCTGACAGTTGAATTTTATTATCAACTATGATTTTAATTGATAATGATAATCATTTAAAGGTATATTTCAGAATTTTTTTATCTAACTAAACTTTTCACCTTTTCAAAACATTTAATCCGTCAACAAAAAAATACACCAATATAATAATTGATGTATTTTTTCATTCTCCTAAATTAGGTTTACATAATAACATTATCGTTTTCTAGATTGATAGTGATTTGTATAAACAATCCATATCTCGCCAAGCATATGCTATTTCTTCTACATTTAGTCTTTCTAAAAGTTTCGTGTCAATTTTTTCCGGATTATATTTTTCATAAAACTTTTTAGAAGGGTTATTAGCAACAACCCAAACTAACAGAGATTGCATATTATCTTTTTTACATTCCGATAGCAATGCTTGAAATAATCTTTGTCCTATCTTCATTCCTTGATATTTTTGTAAAAGGTATATTGCATATAATTCCCCATCACAATTATATGTACCTGTTCTTTCAACTCCCCCATCGATAAATCCAATTATTTTACCATTTAACGTTTCTGCTACAAACCTAAATTGATGCCCGTCTTCTTTTTGAAATATACTTTCCCATAGCTTTTCTCGTTGGTCATACGTTATATTGTCTAAAATCCCATTAGAGAATATCCCCTTATACGTTGTTTTCCAACTATCCACATGCACTTTTGCAATTGCCGAAATATCATCTTTTATTGCCTTTCTAATATGTATCTCCACCATACTCATCCCCCTTAGAAAATAATTATAGCAAAATGTTTTGTATGCATTAAAAAAAGAGTGAATTTTCATCACTCTTTTTATCTACTTTCAACTTCTACTGAAACAACATGATCGATTTCTTTTAAAGAACTATATAATTCAGTTGTATATAAATCTTCTGGAGCTAAAATGACCATTTCCAATTGCTGAGATGCCCCATTATCAATATCTTTAATTTTCACTCGTTTCACTTGCATATTTAAATTTTTAATTTGCTTAAAAATCCCGTCTAACTCTCGATGTTTGTTTACGGTAATTTTTATAGATAAGTCCTTTTGTCTTAATGAATAAGGGCCTGCAATTTTCACAATTTGCGGAAGTACGTTAATCGCTAATATAATTAAAATCATAGCAACCGTCGCTTGTATATAAAAACCTGCACCAATCGCAATACCTAGTGCTGAAGCGGCCCATACCATAGAGGCTGTCGTTAATCCTGAAATAACGTCATTATTTCTTCGTAAAATTACCCCTGCTCCAAGAAAACCAATCCCACTCACAATTTGAGCGGCGAGACGCATTGGATCCATGTTTGTATGACCCGGTACAGAATAAACATTCACTGATTCAATTGAAACCATTGTAATTAAACAACTCGCTACGGAAATAACCATACTTGTTTTCACACCAAGCGGTTTATTCTTTAGCTGCCTATCTATTCCGATGAATAATCCTAAAAAGAGTGCTAAACCTAATTTGAATAAAAATTCATATGACATAATTCCTTCTCCTTACTTTACAATGTTTCCCTTCGAATATTTCACTATAACTCTTTTATGATATCAATTCCAGTCTTTTCTATTCATTTAAAGTAAAAAACCGAAAAAACATTTTTGACAATGTTTCCCCGGCTTTTTATTATAATTAAGATCTTTCTTTATTTTTGTTCTTTAATTTTAATTTGTGCATCTTTATAAAATGCTAATTTACTGTCATTATACTCTTTTGTGTGTTTATTAAATTGTTCTTTCGCCTTTTGAGCTTCCACATTTAACTCATTAACAGTTTTAACTTTTTCACCAATTTCTTTTAACTTCGTTTCTTTTACTTTTAATTTTTCATACAGCTCTTTTTCATTCGCTAACGCCTTCGTGTAATCCTCATTCATTTTTTGGAATGCAGCATAACGGTTTTTATACGACTCTTCTACTGCTTTAGCTTGTTTTTGTAATTTCTTATCTTCAATCTTCTCTATATTGCTTTGAACTGATTTCGTCTCCTTCTGAGCTTTCTCTAACAGTTCTTTCTCGTTTTTCAATACTTTCTCACGCTCATTTACATTTGCAGTAGCTTCCTCTATCTTCTTCGTGACTGCTTCATTATGTTCTTTACCTTCTTGTAAAATTTGAGAATATAGTTCTTGCCCTTGCTTTTCTAATTGCTCTAACTTTTTCGTATCATCAGCTAACGATTTTTCTTGTGTCGCCGCTGTTTCAAAAGCCGTATATAAATTTTCTTCTGGTTTTTCACCGAAACAACCTGATAATAATCCTACTGATAATGCTCCAACTACTGCTACTTTTCCATACTTCAACTTCAATTCCTCCAATTACATACGGTTATCGTGCCAGAAATTCACTGGGAAGTGATTCTCTTCATGGTATGCCTCAAATTCATAACCTTTTTCTTTTAGACCCTTTAAAATTGCTGGCACAGCAGCAACTGATTGCGGGTGAATGTCATGCATTAAAATGACTTCTTGCGGTTTTGTTGCACCAGCTAATACATTTTGAGCGATTTGCGCTGCCGCTGCATCCACTGGTACTTTATTGTATTTCCAGTCTAAAGAATCAATTGTCCAGTCCCACACTTTTAAACCATCCTCAACTACTTTATTTCGGAGACCTTCATTTAAACCAGGCATCGATCCGTATGGAGGACGTGTTAATTTAGGGGCTTTCCCAATAATATTTGCGATTAAGCCTTGATCTTCTTTCATTTCATTAACATACTCGCCATTTTTATATAACTTCGCAAAATTGTGTGTCATACTATGCATTCCAACATAATGTCCTTCTGCATTTTCACGTTTTACTAAATCAGGAAACTGTTTTACATTCGCACCAATTAAAAAGAATGTCGCCTTCGCATCATGCTGTTTTAACATATTCAATAATTCAGCCGTATATTTTCCTGGCCCATCATCAAATGTAAGGTAAGCAACTTTTCTTTCCTGTCCATTAAAACGACTTGGTGCCGTTTTATTCATTTCAACTTTCGGTTGTTCACTTGCAAGCTGCACTATATTTTCTTGCTTCGCAACAGCTTTTGCTGGTGAAGTAATAGATTGAAACATGAAATACCCAATAGCTACTATTGCAATCGCTACTGAAACAACTGCAACTCGTTTAATTTTAAAAGCCTTTTCCATTCTATCGAATTCCTCTCCCTATTAATCTTATATATAAATCACCCAATATAATTATACATCTATTTATTTTTATTACACTATATAAACTTTATATAAATTATAGTGGGAGTTTTATCAAAATTGTTGTTCCTGCCTCAACAAACTCTTTATTCTTTTCATACCAATTCTTGATTGCACTATGTACAACTTTCAAGAAGATTTGTTTTAACCTGTTTGATCTTCCATCAATTCAATTCGCTTTCAACTTGCAATGAGATGAATTTATTTTCTCTATTTTAGGAGTTAATTACCAAATTCTTTCCTCTAGTATATCGTACAATTGCACCTTTTGTTTATATAAATTAAAATGATTTAACTGTAGACGTGAAAAAACTAGTAGCCCTTCTACTAAAAATAAATGAAGCACTACATTTCCATAAAAAAAGATTGGCTGAGGCCAACCTTTTTTTATACTTATTCATTTCGAGTTGGTTTTGGTGTAACACCTAAATGCTCATTTAACTTAGTCGAAATATCTTTCACATTTTTTTCGTTTGGAATGTAATAATAAATACCACCAATACGTTTATCCGTTCCTTCTATTTGCATCTTTTCCATTTGCAAATCTGATCCTGCCATATTTTTCGTAATAGCAAGCATATCATCAAACGTTAAGTTTGTTTTCATATTTTTATCAACTGCATCAAGTAAAGAGCCCATTTTGCTAATTGATTGAACAGACATAGCTTTTTTCGCAATTGCTTCAATTACAAGTTGTTGCCTTTGACCACGCATTGCGTCACTGTCAATTTTACGCGTTCTCGCAAGTGCAAGGGCTTGTTCTCCATTTAAATGTTGGAAACCTTTTTCTAAATGGATCATACCTGCTTGGTCTTTACTATCTTGTTCTGTGAAAGTAACCGGTACATCAATATCAATACCACCAATTGAATCTACAATTTGTACAAATGACTCAAAGTTAAACTTCACATAATAATCAACTGGAACATTTAAAAATCTTTCCACTGTATCTCTTGTACTTTCAACACCGCCAAATACGTGTGCGTGTGTAATTTTATCTAATTTCTTTCTAGATGGAATATAAACGCGTGAATCACGCGGAATACTTACTAATTTAACTGACTTATCATCTTTATTAATTGTTGCTAGTAAAAGTGCATCTGTCCGAACCGCTTCGCCATATTGGCTTTTTCTCATTTCACTTCCGTCTACACCCATGATTAAAATCGAAATATTATCCTTTAAAGGTTCCACTTCTTTGTCCCTTTTTGATGACTTATCAATTTTTGCATATGCATCACTTACAACAGCTTTTGCTTTGTTATATATAAACGATCCATATCCTACTCCTCCAAAAACAAGTAGGAAAAATGGAATTAAAATGAACCATTTTAATGACTTTCTTTTAGAACGTTTTTTATTACTTCTCGTGTTTTGTTCTAATTCAGAGCTCATACCCATTCGCCTCTCTTTCTCTTTCCCTAGTATAATGTAAGTCTATTAATCTTCATATTGAATTTCCTTTCAATTACCTTACAATTTTGTAAGGTTACTTCATGAATCCAACATGTATTCCATTTCACATTATACTCCTGTACTTATTTTTGGCAAGTCACTATTTATCAACTTAAAAAACTAATATTTCGTAATATTCTAATTTACATATTTATTATTCTGTTATTTGCAGGTAGTAAGATTTTCACCTCACAATTTAGCAAGAATAAAGAGTCCAGTTTGTGCCGTACAATTTTGATTGGTGATGACTAATAATCAGTGAGGGATAAATCCCCCACTGATTAAAGTTTCACTTTATTATTTCTCATTTGGTGTGTATATCATTTGCTTCCCATTATTATTAATTAAAGCTGACTTTGCTTTTATTTTCGTTTTTTCTATTTCTACATCTTTATTTGAGAAATTCACAATGATTTTAATATCTTTTCCATATGAAGTAGATTGTACTAGCTTATCTTCTGACAGATATGCAAAGTTCGTCATTTCTTCTTTTACTGCCTTTTCATGAACTTCATTCCAAACTTTCAGATGCTCTGTAATTTCTTTTTTATGCTTATTCCACTCTACTTCATCTAAATGGTACAAAGGAGGAACATTATACAATAACTCATACAACATACGATTTCCAACCTCATCTTTTACTTTCAAACTTCCCCATTCCCAGTGATGCGTTGTAATAACGGAATCATTGTATACTAATTTATATAACGGTACCGAATATACTGGATTTAAATACACTTGTTTATATTCTTCTTTCAACGGTACTTGTTTTGCATATTTTTCTGGAACATTTTGATTTGGTGACCAATATCCACCGACATAATACGGGCTTGTTTTGTTTTTCCTCATATCTTCATCGTCCCATTTAATAACTGGTGTTTCAATTCCGTGCGCAAATGCAATTGTACTACTTGCAAAATCATTTCCACCTTCAGAACCTACTACCATCCCTTTTTCTTGCGCGATATAATCCATTCGTTGTAATCGTGCTTTTAAATCTTGTTCTTGTGTCGTTACATGTTTTGTTGAATAGTCATCGTAAATTTCACCTGTTGCATCACAATCAATAAACCATGAATTATATTTCGGGCCATTTTGTAATATATCGTTCATTCGTTCTTTTACACTAGGAAGTGATAATGTCGGATTTAATTTTCGGCCTCTCCCTAAAAACCCTTGCACTTTCTCACCATTTTTCTTCGTTACAGTGGCTTCTTCATATAACGATGGGTCATTAAAGGAAGCTGTGTTCCAATTTTTATCACCTTTTTCGTGAATAGAATGGTAAGAATCATACGGACCAACTAAATATCCCATTTCCTTAGCTTCTGTAACGAAATTAGGCTGCATAAATCCTTGTTCCCAGTTCGGTAGACCAATCCACGCTTTGTCTATCCCTACTTTTTTCATTTCCTTTATTATATCCGTTCCATCTGCTTTACCCCATTTACTTACTTCTTCAACTGCATCACCGAGTACTGACTTTAATAAATGTTTATTTAAGCTATACAGCTCTGTCTTCGATAAGTGATCTACACCTTTCTTTAATAACACACTAGCTTCCTGATTAACTTTCGGGAAAATATCCTCTTTATACAATTCCTTCATAGATAATACTTCGTTTGTATAGCGTAAAATAACATTTTTTTGGTACTTATCGATAAAGTCTTGTTTACTCACCTGCTCAAATACATTCAATTCCCCAGGCTCTGAACTATTCTTTTGAATAAGCTCTTTTATATGGCTAAACACCGGGCTATTTATTTGCTCTCTTAACTTCGGCCAATTCACGTTACTTTCTGATAAACCATTTTGATTCCAAAAGTAAAAATGAGCTGCCCCGTAAAGTTTTTCGATTTCTTTATTTTTTCTTGCCTTTTCTTTTAATGTTTTAAAATCACCTTTTCGAGCAATATTATCCTTATACAGTTTAGCAATACTTACTGCATCATTATTTGTCACATATAATTGAAATCCATATGTTTTATTTTTATTTATACTCGGGAATTCATGTGTAAAATCAAATCCTATTTTTGGATCTGAATGAAATTTCAATTCATTATTAAACATATTGTTCGCAATATATACGATCGAATATTTAGAACCATTTAATGCAAAAAACTTCATAGAAAATGATTCAGCAAATGAATATGCATCATCCTTTAAAAACTTCTTCCAATTCTCATCATTACTCGGAATTTGCTTACCTTCCCATAACGGAAGTGTATAATTTTCAGCTTGCACTTTTGGCCATGTAAAACTTTCTGCACCAGTCGATTCCACTTCAATATTTAAGTGGTCTTTTTTCTTTTCTAAATTTACTTTTACTTTTTGATCCGGATATTCCCATGATGTATGATCCTTGTCTTTTTTCAAATTCGATACCTTCATTTTTGGTAACGGTTGTGATGCCTGTTCTTTTACACCATCATGTTCTACAGTTAACGTAAAAGTCTCAGGATTTACATCGTAAGTAAAATCTTTATACGTCGCTTTCTTTATTTTAGACTCTTGTAAAGCATCATTACCTTTTACATCACACCCGACTAAAGTCGAAAATGACAATGTTGTAAGAAGACATATCGCTATCATTTTTTTCATCTTCTGCACCTCCACCAATGAATATACAGGAGGTTTGTTACAGGAATATGGCAAAAAATAATAGAGCTAGCATTATGCTAGCTCTATTATGAGCAAAAAAATTTACGTATAACTATAATCTGTTTAAAGAAAATATGTAATACAGTGGGACTTTAATCCTTATTTTTTTATTCTCACTAATAATTAGATCAAGCAAATCTAAATTCCATCAAGCTTTCCTTAACTGAAAAAGTGACTATATATAATATATCCTACAACTAGCACTAAAATTAATATCCCTGTACCTTTCCAATTCATACCACCTGTCATATCAGCAGGGCTACCTGATTCCGCCCTGTTGAGTCCATCATTCAAAGAACCGGTAGGATTATGTTTCAATTCACTTTGTCTCATGCGTTCTCTTTTTTCTTCTGGTGACTCTTTTGAACTCATATAATCACCTCTAAAATTAATGTTCATTCCGAAAAATCCCCTTTAAAATAGATTCTCCATAACGTAAAGAAAGCTAGCGATGCTAGCTTTCTTTATAATCCAATATGTTCTTCCTTATTTACAGTAATCCCTTTATGATCAATTTCAAGCTCACATACTTTCATAGCTGCAAATACTCTCGCTAATTGGTCAGCAATTTCTTGACGCTTCTCATACGGAGTTAAAATAAAAATGGATGGTCCCGCACCACTAAGCGCTGTGCCATATGCTCCAAATTCCTTTGCACATTTACGAATTGATGGTAATAACGGTACAAGTTCTAAACGATATGGCTCGTGGAAATGATCTCGTTCCATCATTTCACCTACAACTTCCCACTTCTTTTGACATAATGCAGCTACTAATACGTTACTTATCGCACTAGCCTTAACCGCTTCATGAAACGGAAACATCTCTGGTAATACAGATCGACTTTCCTCCGTATTTAGCTCTTCATTCGGAATAAGAGAAATTACGCCTAATTCCTTACTTTCAATCCTTACAACCGAAACATTCTTTCCATCCAGTGCTCCGATTACAGTTCCACCTAGAATAGAAGCAGCGACATTATCTGGATGTCCTTCAAAATTTGTAGCAATTTGAACTTTTTGATCAGTTGTTAAATGTAAATTTCCAAGTTGATTCGCAAGCTCTATTCCTGCTACAATCGCTGATGCGCTACTTCCTAGCCCTCTTGTCAGCGGAATATTACTAGTAACTTCTATTATATGGGGTGATAAAGAAGGACATACTTTACATGCCGTGCTAACAATTAAATTTTTATCGTCTTTTGGAATTGAATCGTCAAAAGAATGTATCACTTGCCACTTATCAGCTTCTCCCTTTACACTTACTTCTAAATATAATGACAAAGCTATTCCAACAGAATCAAATCCTGGTCCAACATTCGCTGTACTAGCAGGAACACGAACTCTTAGTGGTATCACGACATAATCACCCCTTTAATATGATCTTTAATTTGTTCTATATCATTTGACACACTTGCAATATCAAATTTATTAGAAGAAATTGCGATATCAGGATCTTTTAAACCATTTCCAGTTAAAACTGCAACAACTGTTTCGCCTTTTTTGATTTTTCCAGATTGAACATGTTTAATTACGCCCGCTAATGAAGCATTCGATCCTGGCTCTGCAAAAACCCCTTCCGTTTTTGCTAACAATCTATACGCATTTAAAATCTCCTCATCTGACACCATATCTATTTCACCATTCGACTGTTCGGCCGCCTCTACTGCATACGACCAACTTGCCGGATTACCGATGCGAATCGCTGTTGCAATCGTTTCAGGCGCCTCAATTACATGTCCTTTTACAATTGCCGCCGCTCCTTCCGCTTCAAAGCCGTGAATTCTTGGTTTCTTATAGCCTTTTTCTTTCTCGTAATCACAGAATCCCTTCCAATATGCTGTAATATTCCCAGCATTTCCAACAGGGATAGCTAGAACATCGGGTGCGTTTTGCAACTGGTCACAAATTTCAAATGCTGCTGTTTTTTGCCCTTCAATTCGATAAGGATTCACTGAGTTTACTAATGTAATCGGCTCTTCTGCAGCAATATTTCTTACAGCTCTAAGTGCATCATCGAAATTCCCTTCTATTGAAATAATCTCCGCTCCATAAGCAACTGCTTGCGCTAATTTCCCATGCGCAATCTTTCCTTCTGGTATTACGATAATACATTTCATTCCGAGGCGTGCCGCGTAAGCTGCAGCCGATGCCGATGTATTACCTGTAGATGCACAAATAATCGCCTCTGCCCCTTCTTCTTTCGCCTTTGCAACTGCCATTACCATGCCACGGTCTTTAAAAGAACCTGTTGGATTCGCTCCTTCATATTTCCCGTATAACTGAATTCCTAATTGCTTTGATATATTTAATAATGGAATCAGAGGTGTATTCCCTTCCATTAAGCTGACATCAGGTGTGTTTTCATTCACTGGTAAATAAGAAGCATACTGTTTTAATAGTCCTTTATACATATTGTTTTTCCTCCTCAATAATGTAGTAACTGTTTATTTCACTTGCGACATCTTCTATCGCTCCTAAAACTTGTTCGAATTGATATTTTGAAGTTCGATGCGTCACAACAACGACTTCTGCAAGCTCACGATTCAACGGTAATTGAATTACCTCTTTTAAACTCACAGAATAATTAACGAAACATTCCGTTATTTCACGCAACATTCCAGGTTCATCTCGTAATGAAATACGTAAGAAATATTTCGAAACTACTTCTTCATCTCCTTGTAATTCATACGGTTCTGGTTCTTTTAACGCACTTTTATTTTTCGGAACTTGATTCATATTCTTAACGATTGAAATGATGTCACTTACTACAGCAGAACCAGTTGGTAACTTCCCAGCTCCAGGTCCGTAAAACATCACTTCTCCTACTGCTTGACCGTGAACATACACCGCATTGAATTCATTATTCACATTCGATAGCGGATGATGACTTGGTAATAAAGTCGGTTCTACACTTAAGTGAATGGATGATCCTTGTTTTTCAGCCTTACCAATTAATTTCATAGTAAATCCTAATTTTTCGGCCATCTCTAAATCTTCTTTTTCAACCTTTCGAATACCTCTAACTTGAACATCATCTAAAGAAACATTCATCGAAAATCCTAAGTTCGCAAGAATTGCTACCTTTCTCGCAGCGTCTAGTCCATCTACATCCGCTGTTGGATCGGATTCTGCGAAACCTAATTTTTGTGCCTCCTGTAAAGCCTCTTCATACGACCATCCATTTTGACTCATCTTTGTTAACATGTAATTTGTTGTTCCATTTACGATTCCCATTATTTTTTCAATTTGATCTGAAGCTAGCCCGTCTGATAATCCTCTTAATATTGGAATCCCACCGGCTACACTCGCTTCGTAACATAGGTCACATTCATTTTTATTTGCCAGTTGCAAAAGCTCCGCACCGTATACGGCCATTAAATCTTTATTTGCTGTTACGACATGTTTCTTACTTTGCAAAGCCTTCATAATATGTTGTTTCGCTTCTTCAATTCCTCCCATTACCTCTACTACAATATCAATATTTGAATCATTTAGAACTTCATCGACATTACTTGTTACTACGATTCCATCAATGCAAACATCACGTTCCTTTTCCAAATCACGTACAACGACTGTCTTTACCTTTACTTCATATCCTGTATCAAGAGTGATTTTTTTATAATGTTCTTTCAAAATATGGACAACACCACTTCCGACAGTACCTAACCCTAATACCCCAACATTAATAACATTATTCATTTTCTAATCTCCTCCTAAATAGTTTAATTGTTACACCTGTGAATCACCTTACTCTGCTTTTTAATCATGCAGGTGGTGGTTATTTCCGTACGTACTAATCGTTTCATGTTACCGCACCTCCTTTCAAAGTAATAAAAAAACACACTCATCCCTAGGAAAGGGACGAATGTGTTTTCGTGGTTCCACCCTTGTTCCAACCTATACTTACTTTCTTCTAGATTGCTCAAGTTCAGATAACGGCTGATACCGTCAATAATTACTAGATTGCTCGTTCACTATTGAAGTTCAAAGGTGGTAAGATCATTTCTCGTGTTAGGAAGCTCACAGCCTTGGCCTCCCTCTCTGTAAACCGTAAAAATGTTCTCATGTCCTTATCGTTACTTTTTCGCTCATGTTTATTTGTTAACTCATTATACTCGCATAAAAAACAAAATCAATACTATTTTTTAATTATTTTAAATTTTCAATCTTAAAAACTATAAAAAAAACACACTCATCCCTAGGAAAGGGACGAATGTGTTTTCGTGGTTCCACCCTTGTTCCAACCTAGACTTACTTTCTTCTAGATTGCTCAAGTTCAGATAACGGCTGATACCGTCAATAATTACTAGATTACTCGTTCACTATTGAAGTTCAAAGGTGGTAAGATCATTTTTCGTGTTAGGAAGCTCACAGCCTTGTCTTCCCTCTCTGTAAACCGTAAAAATCATCTCATGTCCTTATCGTTACTTTTTCGTTCATGTCTATTTGTTAACTTATTATAGTTATCAACTTTTTAAAAAGCAAGCCTATTTTTCTTCACAATTTTTAAGAATATGAATAATTATATTTTAAAATAACAAATCATCTAATACAGATTTATTCTCTTGCACATATATTCATCACATACAAATTAACAATATTCATAGTTAAAGTCTCACTCTAAAACGTTTAGAGTTTCATACTTCAACACTATATTTAAAAAATAATTTTTAATACAATCTTTCCCTATAACTTTCTTCTAAAGAACGTGCAACTTCCTCTTCTGAAGCATTCACTTTCGCATGCTCCATTAACATTTTTGGTGCTGAAGGTAGCTCTGTTTTATTTAACCATGACTCTGGGTCCCACATTTTTGAACGAATAAAAGCTTTTGCACAATGAATATAGCATTCTTCTATTTCAACAACAATTCCAAGTAACGGATTGCGTCCATTCGCCTGCATTTCTTTCAAAATTTCTTCATCGTTCGTAATATATGCTTTACCGTTTATTCGGAGTGTTTCCCCAAGACCCGGAATAAAAAAGATTAACCCTACGTGCGAATTTGAAATTATATTTAAAATAGAGTCTATACGACGATTACCCGGTCTTTCTGGGATGATAATTTTATTTTCATTTAATACATATACAAATCCAGGTGCGTCTCCCCTCGGCGAAGCATCACACTCTCCGAATTTATTTGCAGTAGATAATACTAGAAAAGGCGATTTAGACAGGAAATCTACACAATGGTGATCAAGTGATGAAATAACTTTTTTCAAAGCCCGTTCACTTGGTTGCCCCAATATTTGTCGTAATTCTTCCTCAGTTGAAATTATTGATTTTATTTCCTTATTCTCTATCTTCACTAATAATCACTCCTTTTTCTTTATTTTCCCAAAATTCAATACAAAAATTGTATAATAAAATTTGCAGAAAGGGGAATTAAAATGACAGAGTGGTTAACAATATTTGATCCTGAAAGAAATACACTTGGAAAGAAATTACGTGATGACGTGCATCGTGACGGTGATTGGCACGAAACATTTCATTGCTGGTTTGTAGAAAAAGATGCTGAGGATATGTTCTTATATTTCCAATTACGCTCTAATAATAAAAAAGAAGCTCCGGGTATATGGGATATTACATCCGCCGGACATATTATGCATGATGAAGATGTACTAATTGGCGGTCTACGTGAAATTGAGGAAGAACTGGGTCTTTCCTTCCAAACGAATGATTTAACATACAAAGGAATCTATAAAATAGATTATGAAATTTCAAGCCTTACTGATCGTGAGTTTTGTCATATGTATTTCCACAATGTAATAAAACCACTTCCATTTGCACCAGGTGAAGAAGTAGACGATGTGATGAAAGTACATGCGACTTCTTTTCTACAACTATTTAGAAGAGAGATTTCATCTTTAACGACTAATTCTGTTTTAAACAATAATCCGATAACGATAACATTTGAAGATATTTATCCTTATGATCTTGAATACTATGAATTTGTTATAGTGCAAGGACAAGAATTGCTAAACAAAAATAGTTTATAAAAAAATAGGACTCCCAGCTTACTTTATTCGGGAGTCTTATTTTTTTATTGCTCAAGTATCTTTAATTTTTTCTCTACTCGTATAAATAATCGTATAATTAACAACAGCATAACAATCATAATCGCTATCATTGTATGTGGATATCTAAACAGTATACTAATAACACTTCCAATTAACATCATAATGAATCCATTTTGTTTCATCACTTCTGCACTATACTTGTTACCTGCATCCCATAATTCCTTATTTTTCATAGACCGTTTCGTACGGTAACCATATGCTGCGTTAATATCCGTCGGTGGATTTTTTTGAAGAATAAGTGCCGCAAGTATAAATATAATACCAATCAATATGCTCATTCCTATGTTTACTAGTGCATCCATCAATTATATCCCCCCTAACTTACACCTTCATTATACTATACAACTCTTAAAATCCTAATTATTAACATTTTCATTTTCTCTCTTTAGATGTCTGGAACATACTTGGAAGTGTTACAAAACGTGCCCCTTTCGTTTTTAACTGCGGAATGATTTTGTCTAGTGCATCGACAGATCCTTGCAAATGTCCACCTGGAGTCGAATGTTGAAGTATGACACTTCCTGGAAATGAATTCCCTAACACATTATTTGTAATCGTATCAGCACTTACCCCTTTCCAATCAACTGTATCAACACTCCACTGTACAATCATAAAATTTTGCTCTGTCGCCCACTTCAATTGATTTTCAAGTATTTCACCGTATGGTGGACGTATAAACTTCGGTGCATAACCAGCTAAATGATTTAATATTTCTTCCGTTTTTATAATTTGATTACGGTATTCTGCCTCATTTACTTTCGCTAAATTCGGATGACTATACGTATGGTTACCAATTACATGCCCTTCATTCGCGATACGCTTTACTACATTCGGAAACTTTTCTGCATTTTCACCAAGTAAGAAAAAAGTAGCTTTTACATTATATTGTTTTAACTTATCTAAAATTTTTGGCGTAAATACTAAATCTGGTCCATCATCAAATGTAAGAGCTACTTCCGCTTTATTGTATGGTCCTGAAAATGCATACGCATATTTTTCAACCCATGTAAATGGCGTCCATGACCCTCGATCCTCTTCTTTTATTTGGGCTTCATAATTTTGAGGAACATGTAATGCGTATGGCATCGCGTTTACATAGTCTCCATAATAAAATGAATGATATGGCATATAAGCATACGAAATATTGCGTTCTAGCCCCAAAGGAAATGGAACGAACATTTCTGGCGCATAAAAATAATACATGATAAAAACCTCCCTAAAATTTCATATGTGATTCATCTGCACTTTGTTAGAGAAATTCTTATTCATGAACAAAAATAAGACTGTCCGTAATTAGGACAGTCTTACTGCTTTATACAATTAATAAAGTGCAACTTTAATCAGTGGGGGTTTTGTCCATTCCCCACTGATTATTAGTTGAACCAATCCCGCATAAACGGGCAGTTATCCCCCACCTAACTTCCTTGCATTCGCTGGATTTTGAGGTGGGGGTTTTACTACCCGTTTATGCGGGATAAATCGATGTACTATCTTTCGGCAAAACTTTCACATGTTTTAAATAGCTTGTCACTTTGTCATCATCATCTTGCGGGTATTGATATCCATATGTGTTAGCAATTTCGTTCGCAACTTCCCTAAATAAATCACCCGTTACAAAGAATGACTCCCATATATTTTCATATTCTGCATTTGAAAAGGTCCTTTTAAATTGCTCCCACATATTTTTTTCAAAATATTGCTCAAAATACTTTCCAAACTTCCCAGTATTAACTGTAAAATTTGTTTTCATACCAATATGCCATTCTAGCATTACGATTAACATATCACGCATTGGGCCTTCAAGCATTCCTTTCGCATAAGAAAGTTCCTCGCGCCACAATCCTTTTCCTACATTTGTACTGCACCACCAAAATTCATTACAGCAATCCAAAAACTCTTTTTCTGTAGGATTTTTTATAACGTAATCTTTATCACTTGCTGGCGGAAATTCTCCAATACAATTGTCTTTATCCAGTAGTAATTTACTTAAACTATCCTGTCCAATAAATTTATTTATTAAATCAACTGGAACTAGCATTAAATCAATTCGATTCCCATCCATGAACTGCATTAAATACGGAAATTTCCCGTCTTTATCAGCTGGAAGTAACGACATTTCTTCCGGCATTTGCACAATCATTATTTCTCCAAATCTATTAATCCAACTATGATTACACGTAAAAGATTGTATATCTTTTACAACATAAATAATATCATAGTCTTGAAAACAATCTTTTTTCACATTTGGATTCACACGTGACCCATTCATGATGACAGCTCGAATTCTTTCATCCTCTTTTGCTGTATTTATAATTAAGTCTAACATTTCTTTTTCAGTTCTCATCTTCTTATAGCCTCCAATTTTTTAATATATAATATAAAGCTATGTAAACTGGAGGTCCACGAGCTAAATTCGTTGTACAAGATACACGTTATAATTTTTGAAACTTCTTTTTCATCCCTTTTTCCTCCTTACATTACTCTGTTACGACTGCCATTACAAACCCATCGTACCCTTTACTTCCTACAGTTTGAAGCGCAGTAGCACTTACACGCGGCTCAGCAGCTATTAGCTCATAGAAATGGCGTATCCCTTGTACACGAGGATCGCTACTAGTATTGTCAATAACTTCACCTTCACGTACTACGTTATCCCCAATAATTACAGTACCAGGGCGTGATAGTTTCAGTGCCCATTCAAAATAAGCAGGGTTATTTTGTTTATCCGCATCTATGAAAATAAAATCAAATGGTTCATACTTCTCATTTTCTATTTGTTTTAAAGAATCTAACGCTAATCCTAATCGTATTTCAATTTTATCATTCAAATTGGCACGCTCAATATTGCTCCGTGCAATTTCAGCATGCTTTTCACTTGCTTCTAATGTAACAATTCGCCCTCCAGATGGCAATACTCTTGCAAGCCATATTGTACTATATCCGCCTAGAGTACCAATTTCTAAAATGTTATGAGCTCCTTGGATTTGTACTAATAGTTGTAAAAACTTCCCTTGCGTTGGCGATACATCATGTGCCGGCAAATTAGCTGAAGCATTTGCTTGAAGAACTTCTTCTAATATAGAATCTTTCGGTATTAATACATCACTCATAAATTGATCCACAGCCGTCCATTTCTCAATCGTACTCATGTAAATACCATCCCCTTAAAGTTTTTAATACTTCTCTACCATTCACATTTAATTATACCGAAAATTCCGTTTCATACACAAAAAATAAAGAAGGGACACCCACTCCATTACAGAATAGATGTCCCTTCTTTGTATTTTATATTTATCCCTTACGGATTAGTAGACCAAAGTCCTGCTGATTTAATAAATGTACGTTTATTTAATTTCAGCTGCGCTACGATAAACTCTGCAATATCTTCCGCTTGCATTACTTTATCAGGGTTTCCATCAGTTAATCCTAAGTCTACAGCCATGTCAGTTGCTACTGTACTTGGTGTTAAAGCTGTTACACGGATATTATGTTTACGAACTTCCATCGCTAACGATTCTGTTAAACCAAGAACACCAAATTTAGAAGCACTATATGCACTTGTTACAGGTGCACCTTTTTGTCCTGCTGTAGATGAAATATTAATAATATCACCAGATTGTTGTTCAATCATACTTGGTAAAGCTGCACGAGTTGCATAGTATACACCCATTAAGTTTACTTGAATGATTTTTTCCCAATCAGCAACTTCTAATTCTAAAAACTTACCGAATTTAGAAATACCAGCGTTATTAATTAAAATATCGATAGATCCTAAACCGTTTTTTAATGTTTCAATTGCAGTAGTTACCTCTTCATATGAAGATACGTCAGCAGTCGCAATAACAGCTTTTACACCTTCTGCTTCTACTTCTTTCGCAACTGCTTTTAAGTTTTCTTCTGAACGAGCTAAAAGACCAACATTTACGCCTTCTTTCGCTAATGCGATCGCTACAGCGCGACCAATCCCTCTACCTGCTCCTGTAATTAAAGCATTTTTTCCTTGTAATAATTCTGCCAAGTGTAACACTCCTTAATCTTCTCAGTTGTTTATTATATTAAAAGTGTATCTATGTTTATGCAAAAAGGCAATGATGCACTTTTATGTGCGTAGGTTACTTATAGGTAACTATAGTAATGGTAAATGCATTTTTAAAGAAAAATAGTGTTAGAAGGCCTCCTCCTAACACTATTTTTCTTCATGATTTGGAATACGCACAATAAATTCTGTACCATTTCCTTCCACACTCTCAACTTTTATTTTTCCTTGATGAAGGTCGAGTACTTTTTTTACAATTGCTAGACCTAATCCACTTCCTCCATAAGCACGGTTTCGTGAAGAATCCGCTTTATAAAAACGCTCAAAAATATGTTGCTTCTGTTCTTCTGATATACCAATTCCCGTATCATGAATACTTACTTCCAGGAATTCCTTATGTTCTTTTAAATGAATTGTAATCGTGCCACCATTTGGTGTGAATTTAATACTGTTATGAATTAAATTAATCCATACTTGGCTCATACTTTCTTTGTCTGCAGTAACACACACTTTATCCATATCAAGATCTAACTCAAGTCCTTTTTCATCCCAAAGAGGCTCACTATTTAAAACAATTTGTTTCAACTGTTGATCTAATCGATAAGTAGCTCTTTCTGGTGAGTATTCCTCTGACTCTAAAAGTGTTAGCTTCAATAAATTTTGACTCAATTTAGATAATCGCGTTGTTTCAGTTTCAATAATAGTAAGATAATGTTTTCTTTTTTCAACTGGTAGATTATCATCTTGTAGCGCTCGAGCAAATCCCTTAATAGATGTTAATGGCGACTGTATTTCATGAGAAACATTCGATACAAATTCTTGTCTCATTTTCTCCATTGCATTAAGTTCATCCGTCATATCGTTAATACTTTTTACAAGCACACCAATTTCGCCATCATACTTTTCTTCATTCCGTATTTTTACAGAGAAGTCCCCTTTTGCAATTTTTTGTATCGGTTCAATGATCGTCCAAATCATCGCCTCTCGCTTCGGTCTCATTAAAATTCCGATTAATGTCCAAATAAGAACGATAAAAACAAAGCCGACCATATCACTAATTAGAAAACTAATAAAAGGCGATACGTTTATTTCAAAAGCTTTCATTACACTAGACGATACAAAAAAGGCTATTGACCAAATTATAGTAAGAAAAGCAAAGAGCGCTACTATCGCCCCTATTACTTTTAACATCTTCATCTTACTCATTCTTTCTCTTTTTCTCATTTACTTACCTCTAAGCGATACCCTAAGCCCCTTATCGTCCTTATACTAAACTTTGATAGCTCTTCTTGAAACTTTTCACGCAACCGATTAATATGAACGTCTAGCGTGCGTTCATTCCCTTCAAAATCATATCCCCATACGTCTTCTATTAATTGCTCTCTTGAACAAGTTCTTCCCGCTTTAGATCCTAATGTAAAGAGCAACTCAAATTCTTTTAGCGGCAGCGTCACCGTTTGTTCTCCAACGTTAACTTCAAATGTTTTACGATTTAACAGTACATTCCCAACTTGAATAGATTGCGATACTGTAATTTGGTAACGTTTCAATAATGCCTTCACTCTCACAACTAATTCTAAAGGATCAAATGGTTTTACAAGATAATCATCTGTTCCGAGGTGAAATCCTTTTACTTTTTGAGATGTTTCACCTTTAGCAGTCAGCATAAGAATTGGGATATCATAGTATTTTCTTAATTCGTAACATAAATCAAACCCATCCATATTTGGCATCATAATATCAAGAATCGCCATATCGACTTTCACTTCTTCTATTTTTCGAAGAGCATCTAATCCATCAACGGCCTCATATGTTTGAAAACCTTCTCGTTCCAAAAATACAGAAACAAGTTCTCTAATGTGCGGATCATCATCTACAATTAAAATTTTGGGTATCAAGGAATCATATCCTTTCTGCTTAACATACTTTTTAGCACTCTAAAATCAACAATCAGTGAAGTACCCCTTCACTGATTGTTTTCATTCTATAATGCTCCTTCTTTAATTTTCAATTGTTGCATTGCAAATTCACGGTACATGTCATGTGTCCGTAATAACTCATCATGTGAGCCACTTCCTGTAAGATTCCCTTTTTCAATAAAGATAATTTTATCTGCATCTACAACAGTAGAAAGTCTATGCGCAATAACTAAAGTTGTTCTACCTTTCATTAAGTTATTTAACGCCTTCTGAACAACCGATTCCGATTTACTATCAAGACTTGAAGTCGCTTCATCTAACATAAGGATTTGCGGATTTCGTAGTAACGCTCGAGCAATCGCAATTCGTTGTCTTTGCCCTCCAGAAAGCTTCACACCACGCTCTCCAACTTCTGTTGCGTATCCACTTGGTAAATCATGAATAAACGCATCAACATACGCCATCGCTGCTACTTTTTCAATTTCTTCATCCGTCACTTCACCCTCAACACCGTAACAAATATTATCACGAATCGTTCCATCAATTAACGGACTATCTTGTGAAACGTAACCAATTTGACGTCGCCATGATTGTAATGAATATGCTGTAATTGGTTCTTTCCCTAATTTTATGAAACCACTAGTTGGCTCATAAAAACGTTCTAACAGCGAGAATAAAGTTGTTTTTCCGCTACCACTTGGTCCTACAATCGCCGTTACTTTTCCAGATTCAATCGTGAAGTCGATATTTTTCAAGATTTTCTCTTCTTCGTTATACTCAAAATGTACATTTTCAATAACGATCGGCTGCTTCGCATTTGTAACGTTCATACCTGTTTCATGATCTTCTACTTCATATTCTAAAATCGTATTAATTCTTTCGGTTGCACCAATTGCTTTTTGGAACTGAGTAAAGAACATAGATAACTGACTCATCGGCATAATAATTTGAACTAAATACAAAATAAATGCTACAAGTTCACCTGTTGTTAATGCACCACTAGAAACTCGCATTCCACCATACCCTACGATAATAACAAGCAATGCCATTAAAACAAACGACATAACAGGTGAAATTAATGCTTGCACTTTTCCTTCTTTCAAACCAAATTGCAATAATTTTTGGATACCGATATTACCTGTTTCATATTCTTTTTTTTCCGTATTTGAAGATTTTACTAAACGAATTTCTGATAGTACTTGTGTTAATACACTAGTAAAAGAAGCCGTTTCATCTTGAAGTGCTTTTGAAATCTTATACATTTTCCGTCCAAGTGGAACTAAAATTAGTACCGATAATGGAATAACCGTTAAAAGTAAAATTGTCATTTTCCAGTCTAAAACAAATAATACAATTAATGACCCAATAATTGAGATACCGCCTGTTAATAAGTTTGACAAATGCTCAGAAATTAATGTTTTAACAACACCTGTATCATTTGTCATACGACTAATTGTATCTCCCGTTCTGTTTTGATCATAATAAGACACTGGTAAAATAAGTACCTTTTTCCACAATCGTTCTCTAAGTCCAGCTACAATTTTTTGTCCAATATAATTCAGTAAATAAATTGACAATCCTGCAGCAATTGTTTGAATAATAAAGAATGCAATTAATCCAACAATTTGTCCCGTACTAATTGAAGAAAGTGAAAAATTATCAACTAAACCTTTTGTCAGCATTGGAATAAACAAACTCGCTCCAGTAGAAAGTAAGCTCATTATTAATGCAAAAATAAGAATGCCTTTCGGTGGATTTGTATCTTGAATGAGACGTAAAAACTGCCTCCAATTCCCTTTTTTCTTTTCTGTATCCCTAACTTCCATTGTCGTTCATCTCCTCGTTATAAACAAAACTATTCTTTCTAAAACTAGAATACGCTATAAATGTAAACTGAATGTAAACACACTTTTTTCTAATTTTACAAAATATACATATAAACTCATCTTTACAACAAGTATAAATATCTGATATTATTACCTGGTACTTATTATTATTCTATGTAAATTATAGACTACGCATAGAAAATATATAACTAATTTTATCAATTAGCTAATTTAAAACACTATATAAATCTCCAGCATTGAAAGGAGTATCCTTTTTGCAAACAAATAAACATTCCGAAAAGGAAACAATCATTTTTATTCATGGATTAGTTGGAAATCGCCGCGCCTTCAAAAAAGAGCATAAACGATTTTCTGCCTCCTACAACATTATAACTTATGATTTATTAGGTCACGGCGACGATAAAGGAGAAGCTATCGACTTTTCAATACAGCGCCTCGTAGATCAATTATTGAACTTGTATGAAAAAGAGGGAATTAAAAAGGCTCATATTTGTGCTCTAAGCTATGGCTGTTATATCTCTACGACATTTGCACAAATGCATCCAGAAAAAGTATTGAGTATTTGTCATATTGGTGGACATTATAATAACCCTTCCCGTTTATATAATGTTTTTCAGAAATTTTGGGAAAAACGTGGTGATGAATATTCATCTTGGCTTTCTCAGTATGCTAGTACTATTTTTCCAAGTGGAATACTAAGGGCAAATCCGTTCGCTGTTATTTCACGAAATATTTATTACCGTTTCGGATTACAATTACACTCGTCCATTATTGCTGAGTCATTACGACACCGCTTAGAATTCGACTTAAAATCTAAATTAAAAGCACTTCCCCATCCTATATTATGGGTGATGGGAGAACATGATCATCTCTATAAATCTTGTCTCTTTGATTTGAAGTCCATTCTTCCTAACGTTTTATATAAAGAAATTCCATTAGCAGGTCATGCAGCAAACTTATTCCGTCCAAACTATTTTCATGATTTATATGCTAAGTTTTTGCATGGGAAATTGACATAAAGTGAAACTTTAATCAGCGGGGATTTGTCCATCACCCGCTGATTATTATCCCGCAAATAGCAGGATAAATACTACTATACTGTTAGTTTATCCAACTATGAAAAAGGCTTCCCAAGTTTCCCTGGAAAGCCTTTTCTCTATACGAAAAGTATATAAAATACTTTTTCTTAGTATGCTTTTGTGTAACCTAATAGGTGCTTACTCCAGTAAGAGTTGCTTACAGAGCTAATGCGTACACCAGTTGCGTCAGTTTCTGCACTGATGAACTGTCCATTACCTAAGTAAACGCCCATGTGAGAAGGACCTGATTTATAAGTATTTTGGAAGTATACTAAATCACCTGGTTGTGGACTGTTAGTCTTTGTTTTAGAGCTCCAGTATCCAGCAACTGTTTGACGAGCGCCTTTATGACCAGTTTGATTTAATACGTAGTGAATGAATCCACTGCAGTCAAAACCAGCAGGTGTTGTACCAGCAGTTCTGTATGGTGAACCATTTAAAGATCTAGCGAATCCAGCGATTGAAGATGTATCTCCACCTGTTGGTGCTGTTGGTTTTTGTACTTGGTTCGTACCTTGGTTCGTACCTTGGTTACCACCAGTAACTACATTATTCACTCCGCCTTTTACAAACTTAACAAAGTCTGCACTTACGTAACCAGTGCGGCCATTATGGTTAATTTTATACCAACCATTTTCAGCGCCAGTAACGTTTAATACTGTACCATTTGTTACCCCACCAATTACAGGGTTATATGTAGCTGGACCTGTACGTACTTTTAAAGCACCTGTGTTAACAACATAAGATCCACCAGTTTGAACTGTAGTAGTATTGTTGTTGTTGTTGTTTGTAGTTGGTTGCTGAGTTTCGTTAGATACAGCTGAACCACCTTTTGTTACGAAGTCTTTGCTTACGTATCCAGTTCCACCATTGAAGTTAATTTTAAACCAATCTTGAACTTCACCTACAACTTGAACTGTTTTTCCTTTATTTACAGAACCTAAAACAGTATGAGATGCACTTGGGCCTGTACGTACGTTTAATGAAGAAACGTTTACTGTGTAAGTACCTGTTCCTTGCTGAACAGTAGTAGTAGTTCCTTTATTGCCACCAGTTGTTACGAAGTCCCCACTTACATAACCTGTTTGACCATTTACACTAACTTTGAACCAACCGTTTTCTTGTCCAATTACTTGAAGTACTTGACCTGATTTCACTTTAGAAATAACGTTATGTCCTGTACCAGCACCTGAACGTACATTTAATACATCAGCTGTTACTGTGTATTTTAATTCAGAAGTTGTTTCTACCGTTTTTGTTTCAGTTACAGTCGTTTGAGTTTGAGTTTGAGTTTGTCCATTAATTTCTTTTAGCGCATCATTTGAAACTTGTGCATGAGCAGAATCCATTCCAGGAACTGCTACACCTACTACAGATGCTGCTGCTAAACCTGCGATTACTTTTTTCATAAGTTGTCTTTACTTCCTTTCCCTACTATCCTCTTGAGAAAACTATAAACTTAGTACTTTACAATATTATCAAAGTAAAATATTCATCCAGTTCCATTTTTTAGCAAGAGTTTTATTTTTCACACATCGTTTATTTTAAACGATTGAAGTGAATTTAGTGTGAACTTCATGTGAACTTTATCATTAAACAGTGTGTTTTTGCAATGCTTTTTTCAAATTTCTTATGTATTTCATTGAAAATTCGACATTCCATTCATTATCTTAATATATATTTTTCTTTTGCTATCCACTTTAAAAAACTCTATTAATCTAATACAATGCAAAGAATGTATTTTCTAGTAAAGTCCCTTCCATGAAGCATACTCTTATCATGACAAAAAATGTTTTTTTATCAATAGTATAATATTTTCAGAAAACTATTTTTGATATTATCCATCGTTTTTAAAAGATTTGACGATTTGTAAGATTTAACTCCAAAAATTCTGTTCTAATTTGACGAAAATGCACATTCCACTATCTATTTTTCACTATCCATGGAATTTTCAGGGTATTTATATTATCATATATAAAGTAGGATTTTAATCCATACAAATTTTATTCACCCCACACTGAAACCAATCGAACTTTTACAGGTCGGTATTCTATACGTATCATTGAATTTTGATATGGAAGCCTTACTGCCCGCAAATAGTGAGATAAAAAAAGGAGATATATTTATGAAAAACATAATAGATGATCCTATAAATAAAAATATAGAACTGTACTATGCTTTTTTTCAATTCGTTTCAATTATAACATTACAAAAAGTATCAACTATTGAAACACGTAAAAACAAATTAAAAAATCAGATGAAAAATTCCTACAAAAAAATCCTTACTACTTATAAAAGGTGAACAGATTATATCTCTGTTCACCTTTTATTTTTTATTTTATTTGTAAATTTTCACACGAGTTTCTAATGGCTGATATTCTTTATCTCCTGCCGAAACTACCGGTTTACCAAATGGCATTTGCGCAGTTAACTTCCAGTTTTCAGGTACATCCCATTCTTTTTTTACTTCCTCATCAATCAACGGATTATAATGCTGTAGTGTAGCACCAAAACCTTCAATCTCTAATGCTGTCCAAATCGCAAATTGCAACATTCCAGAAGATTGCTGAGACCATGTAGGAAAATTATCTTTATATAGTGCAAAGTTCTCTTGCAAACTTTCTACTACTTTACTATCTTCGAAATACAAAACTGTTCCATAGCCACTTTTAAATGCATTCATTTTCTCTTCAGTAGGTGCAAAATTATTTTCAGGCACAATTTTTCGTAACGTTTCTTTCGTAACATTCCATAATTTGTCGTGTTGTTCACCTAGTAATACAACAACTCTTGCACTTTGAGAATTAAAAGCCGAAGGTGTATGTTTCACAGCATGATAAATCACTTCTTGAATTCTTTCATCAGAAACTACTTGCTCTTTACTAATCGCGTAAATAGATCTTCTGTCTTCAATTGCTGAGTAAAAATCTTTTGCCATTACAATTCCCTCCAATTTTCATTTGAGGCAGTATCATATGTACGAAGCATATAATGCCTCTCGAACTTATTATTAATAAGTTCTCAACTTAATAATATCAACAAACAAAAACAAACTCAAATGATATCACTTGAGTTTTCACTTCCTATACGTCAAAAAATAAAAAAACAGTTTATTGTCACCAAAATCAAGGTTCAATAAACTGTCTGTCTTATTTTTATAACAATCTAAATTACTTCTTTCTTCACCTAATTAAGCAATTGAAATGCATAGGACATTAATTTATTTGTTTCTGTAAAACGTTTTGTTTTACTTTTTGTCCCCATAACAACTGTAATAATGCGATTATCACCTTGTTTTGCAGTACCTGTAAAACAATACCCTGCGCTATCTGTAAATCCTGTTTTTAATCCGTCTATTCCTTCTATATATAAAGCTTTATTATTTTTGTTTAACATCTCATTTGTGCTTGTAACATTAACATTATTAAATGCTAACTGACTTTGACGTAAGTGAGTCACTTCTAATATCTCTGGATAGTCTTTTATAAGATGATACGCTAATTTTGCTACGTCAGCTGCTGTCATTTTTGTTTCACTTCCGTCGGGCTCCTGCAATCCGGAAGCATTCGCGAATTTAGCTTTATCTGACATTTCTAACTGCTTTGCTTTTTCATTCATAAGTTGAACAAAGTTTTTTTCTGTCTTAGCTACATGTTCCGCTAAAGCGACAGCCGAATTATTAGCCGATTCAATCATTAACGCATGATATAAGTCCTTAACAGTTAATGTATCATTTGCTTGCATCGGGATTTTTGCACCCTCTGTTTGTGCCGACTTCGCACTTATTTTCACTGGATCTTCCCAGTGGACTTTCCCATTATGTATACTCTCTAAAACGAGATATGCTGTCATCATTTTTGACATACTAGCAGGGGCAACAGCTTCATTTTCATTATTTTGATAAATAACTTCTCCATTACTCGCATCGATAATAATAGCTGCTTTTGCATCAATTTCTGGTGGTATATATTTTGGTGGAACTACTTTTTCAGATAGCCCTGTTTTAGGTAGCTCTGCCACTTGTAAAGGCTGAGTATCTACTTTTGTTTCACTCTTTTGAACTCCTTGGAAAAAGAACCAACATATACCCAGAATTACTACTAATAGGATTGTTAATCTTCCCCATTTTAACCGCTTCATTCTAAAACTCCTTTAGCAAACCTTTTATACACTCATGTTTAACCATAACAACAATTACTTTATATCGTCAAGGTAAAAAGTATATTTATTCATCTACAGCAATTATAATTTCAACCTCATTCTCTTTTTCATATGTGTTACACTAAAAATAACGAAATATAAGAATATTCAATTACATTTAAACACAAAAACACTATATAATAGAAAGGATTTATACAAATGATACTTCCAAAAGCATTAAAATATGGCGATACAATTGGCATCTACTCTCCCTCTTCACCAGTAAGCTATACTTCTCCAAAGAGATTTGAGCGCGCAAAATTATACTTACAAAAGAAAGGATTTCATATATTAGAAGGTTCACTAACAGGTCAATATGATTATTATCGTTCCGGGAGCATTAAAGAGCGTGCTGAGGAATTAAATGACTTGATTAGAAACCCTAACGTCTCTTGTATCATGTCGACAATTGGGGGACTGAATTCAAATTCATTATTACCTTATATTGATTATGAGACTTTTCAAAAGAATCCTAAAATAATGATTGGCTATTCAGACACAACAGCATTATTACTAGGAATTTATGCAAAAACAGGAATTCCTACATTTTATGGTCCAGCACTTGTTCCTTCTTTTGGTGAATTTGAGCCTTTCGTAGATTGCACGTACAAATATTTTGCGGATACTTTATTAACTGATCAACACCTTCCTTACAACATAAACCAGCCGTTATTTTGGTCAGATGAATTTATTAATTGGGAAGAAAAAACGAAAGAAAAAGATCTTCGACCGAACAATTGGATTTCAGTAATTGGTGGGAAAGCTACTGGACGTATTATTGGTGGGAATTTAAATACTATACAAGGTATTTGGGGTAGCCCCTATATGCCACTTATTCAAGATGGTGACATTCTCTTTATTGAAGATAGCTCAAAAGATGCAGCTACTATCGAAAGAAGTTTTTCATTACTTAAAATTAACGGCGTTTTTGATAAAGTTTCAGGTATCATCCTTGGAAAACATGAGCAATTTGATGATTGTGGTACAAATAGAAAACCTTACGAAATATTATTAGAAGTATTACAAAATCAAAAACTTCCTTTTCTAGCCGATTTTGATTGTTGTCATACTCATCCAATGATTACTTTGCCAATAGGTATTCAAGTAGAGATGGATGCAACAAATAAAACGATACAAATTATAGAGCGATGGAGAGACTAACGACACTTATTCCACTATCTTGTAATGCTTAAAAATACAATTACATTTTTAATAGAAGGAAGTGGATATCACTCATAACAAATAGTGCCTAATGTCTTCTGTTGTTTTACAATAGAAGACATGTTACTATATATTTTGGAATGTGAAACGATAAGCAACAATCTATGATATGTACTGAAAAAACAATTTCAATGTACATTATGTAATAAGAAACTATTGATTACATACATTCATTTCAAATGTATGTATTTATATGTAAAAGAGAGTGAATATATGAAACCAACTATTAAAAACTATGTATTTTTACATGTAGCCTTCTTGATATATTCTATCATTATGGTTTACATGAAATGGGCATCTCAATTCCCTATTGCATCAATTTCATTTTTTATTGCTTACTTCGGACTTGTTGTACTTTTATTCGGATATGCAATTCTATGGCAACAAGTCATTAAGAACTTTGAAATTTCTAGAGCATATTCACACCGTGGGATTATCATACTATGGTCCATGCTTTGGTCAGTATTCCTGTTTGGAGATACGATACAGTGGAATCACATACTTGGCGCAGCTATTATTATCGTCGGAATTGTGGTGGTGACAAAAGATGAATAGTTATATGTTATTATTGATATTTGGGATAATTTTAGCCAATTACTCACAAATATTATTAAAAAAGGCTACTTTACAACAATACGATTCTAGAATAAAAGAATATGTGAATCCTTATGTTATCATCGGCTACTTTTTATTTGTAATTAATGCCGGATTAAATGTGATCGCCTTAAAGGGCTTGGCATTAAAGCAAGCATCTGCATTAGAATCATTAAGTTATATCATCATTTTAATTTTCAGTTGGTACTTCCTAGGGGAGAAAATAACGAAACGAAAAATCATTGGCAACATTATTATTGTCATTGGTGTAATCATCTATTGTATACAATAACAAAAAGATCCGTTTATGATAAACGGATCTTTTTGTTATTGCCCTAAATTTTGAACCTTATCTTTCAAATCACGAACTTGTTCTATCGTCTGCATAAGCTCAGAGTTTTTAAACTGCTCTACATTCATTTTCCCTTCCTCTATCTTTGTCATAGATGTATCAATTAATGTATTTAACTTTTCATTATACCCGACGATTTGCTGGTGAAGATCCTTCGCTACATCTGGTGGTGTTAATTCATTAAAAGCTGGTATATCTTGTTTAATTTCAGTAAGTTTCGTTTCTAGTTCTTTCCGGGCTTCCCCATCATTAACGGCCTTTTCAGCTAATGCTGGCGCTTCATTTGCAAATGCACTTATTTCATTTACATAGTCTGTCGCTTTTTGAGCGTAATCTATGGAGTTCTTCCCTTCCTCTACTAGCGAACATCCCATCAAACCAATTGAAACTACAATTGAAAGTAACATTGTTTTTGTAAACTTCATTTTTACCTCCTAAATAATTGCCATACTTTTATTCATTTATAAACACTTTATTTTCTTCTTATACACTTTATCACATCACATCATATCTTATTTTTTTTAATCTTCCTCTTATACATTCTAGAAAAATCATTATTATCCTGTTCAACATGTACCTCGAAACTATCTTCATTTAAATATAAAAACAGACATACTTATTTTAAGTACGTCTGTTTTCCAGGTACGTATAGCTCTCACTAATTAAAGTTTCTCTTTATCCTCTCACATGCCCTATTACTGTTATAATATCTATGTCTATATGTACACTAATAATATCTTCTATAATGTCCGTATATCCTTGACCTAAAGGTGTTCCGTAATGTAATAAAATTTCTTTTTTTTCATAAACTGACTTCGGTACTGTAAAAATAAATTTCCTCATATTCCGCTCATCAGCAGGCTCCAGTATTAAAACAATGCCATCCTCTTCAAACATATAATCACGCCTTCCAACAATCCATTCACTATGGCTCAAGTATTGCCTTGAAAGGATAGGTTTTAAACACCCTTTCTAACAATATATAACCATTTCATGATCAAATAGCTTATACGGCTTATATGATTTCACCACAAATACAAAAAAACTCAAACCTTGAACTACCAAGAATTTGTGTTTTTTTGCATTTCATTCTTATATACCTTTATCAAGCTCATATAACCTACGATATTTCTCATTTTCTTTCAGTAGCTGTTCGTGACTACCTTGCATAGCGATTTGGCCACTATCAAGGAAAATAACTTCATCTACATGTTCAATTCCTACAAGATGATGTGTAATCCAAATAACAGTCTTTTCTTCTGCTGCAGAAAACATTGTTTCTATTAAGGCTAATTCCGTTTTAGGGTCTAAACCGATAGTCGGTTCATCAAGCACAATAATCGATGCTTCTTGCATAAGAGTTCTTGCAAATGCTACCCTTTGCCTTTCTCCGCCAGAAAACCTCTTTCCCATTTCATGCATTTTTGTTTGTAATCCATCAGGAAGAGAAGCAATGTGCGGTGCTAGCTGTGCTTTCTCTAAAGCTCTCCATATCTCTTCATCATTAGCCTCTGGTTTACCGATCCGCACATTATTTCCAATTGTCGTATCGAATAAATGTGGTTTTTGGTTTAATACAGAAATATATTTTGACAAAAAATCCGTACGAGCTTGTTCACCATTCAATATAACTTGCCCACTCACCGGACGTAGCGCCCCAGTTAACAGTTTTAGTAAAGTAGATTTTCCTGTTCCACTTCTACCTAAAATAGCAATTTTCTTTCCTGCCTTTATTTGCAATGATACATCTTTTAATACAGGTTCATTACTATCCGGATAATTATACGACACATTACTCAGTTCAATATCTATATGTTTTTGTGCAACGTAATCTTTATCTCCAGGTAACTCATTTCCATCTTGCAAAATGCTATCACTTTCTACGCTTTTAAGCCTATGAGCAGATTCTACATAAGATGGAATTCGATCGATAGCATCTGATATAGGGATAAGCGCATTTGTCACAGATAATGTCATTAATACGAACGCTGCAATAACTGTAGGTGCAATCTGTTCACTTGCTGCTTGATTTCCAGTCCACATAATCATTGAAATAACTACAATGCCGACTATTAAATGAATGATACTGTCTCGAATATGGTACCAGCGTTTCACTCTCTTTTCTGTCTTTAACAGCTGGACATTTTGCTCTACATATGCATTAATAAATTCATCTTTTCTACCACTCGCCTGCCAATCAGATAACCCAAATACAGCATCTGTCAATTGTTGATACAAACGATTTCTTCCTCGCTTCAAAGCAACATGATGTCGTTTCATCAAAAGTAGTGATACGAATGGGAGAAGAAAAACAATAACAGCTAACATACAAGCTGCGATAAGTGCAAATACTAAGTCAAATGCACCGATAACAATTACGAAAATGCTATATACAACTAACGCTAATATACTAGGGAATATTGTACGTAAATATAGATTCTGTAAATGTTCTATATCATCAGACAATACACCTAGTACATCACCAGTTTGAAATCGAGAGCGTAAAAATAACGCCTGTGGTTCTACAATTCTATATAGTTTTGTTCTCATTTTTTCTAAAATTCGTAGAACGACGTCATGCCCTACTAAACGCTCTAAATAATGAAAGACAGCTTGCCCTATACTAAACGCACGCGTTGCAACTATAGGAACATATACAGCCATTACATTTTCTGGTCTGAGAGCAGATTTAGAAATTAAATAACCTGAAATGAAAAGTAGCATCGCACCTGAACTAACTCCAAGAAGCCCGAGGAAAATAGTCAACGTCATTCTACCTTTATTTTGCTGTATATAAGGTTTAATCCAATTACTCATCGCTCTCCCCTCTCTTCCCTATGAAAATGTAATGTCTCATTCTTTAAAAGTTCTTCATATGTTCCACTTTCTTTAATTTCCCCTTTATTTAAAATAAGAATATGATCCATTTGCTTCATCCAATGTAGACGATGCGTTGCAAGAAATACTAACTTACCTTCAAACAGACGTAACATCGATTGCTTTATTTCAAATTCAGTTTCAATATCAAGATGTGCTGTAGGTTCATCTAATAAAATGATTGGCTTTTTACTTAAAAGTGCACGTGCCATAGCGACACGTTGTTCTTGTCCGCCACTAAGCATACGTCCACCTTCTCCAATTCTTTCGTACATCCCATGTGGTAATGATGCAACGAGCGAACGAAGACCAACTTCATTAATAACTCTCTCAACCTCTTCATCAATTGTATTCGTTTCATAGAAACAAATATTATCTTTTAATGAAAGCGGAAAAATATAAGGTTGCTGCGGAATATAAGCAATATTTTTTTGCCAATCTTCTCGAGTAGATTCACCAATTTCCACACCATTTACTAACATCTTCCCACCCGAAGCAGGTAGAAATCCTGCTAACACATCGATTAACGTTGATTTCCCTGCCCCACTTTCACCAATAATGCCTATAGCACCGTTACCTTGCCAAGTAAAATCAATTCCCTCTAATATAGCCTTTTCAGATTCATCATTATTTACTTTTACATCTTGTAATTTCAAACTACTAGAAGAATTCCATACTATATCTACATTTGAATCTTTCTTTTCTATTTCTTTTTGTTTCTGTAAAATTTCTTCTATTTGCTCCATTGCAAGTTGTCCATCTAATGTAGCATGATAATTCGCTCCAACTTGCTTAATCGGCAGAAAATATTCCGGCGCTAAAATCAAAATCGTAAGAGCTGGTAACAGTATAATTGTCCCATCTATTAACCGTATCCCTAATCCAACTGCTACAAATGCAATTGATAAACTCGTAAAGAAATCTAATGCAAAAGAAGAAAGAAAAGCAACTCGCAAAGTACGCATCGTTGCTTTTCTATATCGTTTACTTACTTTTTCAATCTTTCCTTCGTGCTGTTTACTTTTCCCTAAATACTTTAATGTTTCTAATCCTTTTAACGTATCTACAAAATGATTAGAAAGTACACGATATGTCTCATATTGGCTATCCGCCATTTTCTGCGCTGCTAATCCTAGAAGGATCATAAATATGATCACAATTGGAATCGTTACAACTAAAATGATTCCAGACTTAATGTCCAGTGTTAAAACATATAGAACAATTAGCCCCGGTACGATACTACTTCTAATCATTTTAGGAATTGTTAATTCAATATATGTTTTAAATTTCTCAATACCTTCTATCGATAAAGTAACCAGATGACCAGTCCCATTCGTTTGGACAAATCTCGGCCCTAACGTAAAATATGCTTCTATTAACTGTTTACGTAATGCAAATCCTGTTTTTTCAGCGAAACGCTCAACCAATATTTGCGATGTTCGCACTAACATTTGGCGTGCTGCAAACGTGACCCCAAAATAAACAGTTTCATTTAGCACAGCTTGCACTGTTTCTCCATGAAATAAAAATGTGATTGCTCGTGCTAAAAACACTGTCTGCGCAATGATACTACACGCCTCTAAAATGCTAATAAGACTTAAAGTTACATATAAAACTCGGCTACCAGGATACGACGGAAGTCCTCTTTTTCTTTTCATTAGTACTCCAAATCTTTGTCTGACTTAACAGGTTGTCTAAATACATAGAAACTCCATATTTGACTACCGATAACAAACGGTAAAATAGCAAGAGAAAAATAGCTCATCAGTTTTAATGCATAAGGTCCTGATGCCGCATTATAAATTGTCAAATCATTTACCGCTCCTAATGAGCTAATCATGACACGCGGGAACATACCGATGAACACACTTGCACTTAACAAAATGATTGTTAAACTCGTCATAAAGAAAGCCCAACCATCTCTTCTTCTTTTATTTAATAAAGTAGAAACAAATAGCGCTACAAAAGCTCCAATTGGAACCATTAGCCACTCTGAACCATGTGCGGTGAAAATATCTGTTTTCCATAACCCTACAGCTGCAAAAACAAGAAGTGTTATTAATGCAAAAGGTGCAATCTTTGTCGCGGCAATACGTGCGCGTTCTCGTAATTTTCCTGTTGTACGTATAGTAAGGAATTGCAAACCATGAACAATACATAGAAGAAGAAACATAACTCCCCCAAGTAACGCAAATGGGTGAAGTAATTTCATAAATCCGCCTACCACATTTTTACTTCCATCAATTGGTACACCTGTCATAAAGTTTGCGATTGCAACTCCCCAAAGTATGGGAGGTAGCAAACTTCCAATAAACATGCCCCAATCCCAGAAACTCTTCCATTTATGATTTTCTATTTTCGCACGGAATTTAAAGGAAACACCTCTTATAATTAATGCAAGAAGCATAAACACAAATGGAATATAAAACCCACTAAATAAAGTTGCATACCAGTGTGGGAATGCCGCAAACATAGCGCCACCAGCACAAACAAGCCATACTTCATTTGCGTGCCAAAACGGCCCAATTGTATTTAAATATATACGTTTTTCCAAATCGTTTTTCCCTAAAAACCTTGAAACAATTCCTACACCAAAATCGAAACCTTCAAGTACAAAGAAGCCAACGAATAAGGTTGAGATAATTAGAAACCACAACTCATTAAGAGATAACATACTCTTCCTCCTTATCAAATGGATCATGGCTTTGATAATCCTTTTTCGTTTTCTTATTCGCATGTCCTTTAATGATACGAACGAATAAGTAAACAGTAATTCCTCCAACAATTAAATATAGTGATGTGAATGAAACAAGAGAGAATAATACTTCTCCAAATGAAACGTTTGGAGATACAGCATCTTCTGTTTTCATAACACCGAAGACAACCCAAGGCTGACGTCCCATTTCAGTCATGATCCATCCTACTGTATTACCGATAAACGGTAGTGCAATTGCATATACCATTATTTTTAAATACCAAGGGTTTTCAGTTAAGCGATCTTTTCTTGATAAGAACCAGCCGTACATTCCTAAAAGAAGCATGAATGTTCCACTCATTACCATCGCTCTAAAACTCCAGAACATAGTATGTACTGGCGGAATATAATCTCCAGGTCCATATTTTTCTTCATATTGTTTTTGAATTTGGTTCATCCCTTCAACTTGACCGCTAAATTTATCGTATGACAATAGACTTAGCATATAAGGGATTTGAATTTCAAACGAATTTTCTTTCTTCTCTGTATCAATTTTTGCAAATACTGTAAATGGCGCTGGATCCTCACTCGTATTCCATAATGCTTCAGCTGCTGCCATTTTCATCGGATGTGTCTTAATTAAATTTTGTGCTTGTGCATGACCGAAAAATAATACCAATGCAGTTGTAATTGTTCCAACAACGATAGAAACTCGGAACGATTTTTTAAACACCGCAGTTTCTTGACCTTTTGATATTTTCCATGCACTTACACCTGCAATAAAGAATGCACCAGTTGCAATTGCCGCTGTAATTGTATGCGGGAATTGCACCCATAATTGTGGATTTTGAATAATCGCCCAAAAATCATTCATTTGCGCACGTCCATCTGCTGCCATTTCATATCCTACTGGGGCATGCATAAATGCACTTGCAGTTAAAATCCAAAATGCTGATAACATTGTTCCTATTGAGAGGAGCCAAATACATAAAAGGTGAACTCGCTTCGGAAGTTTATCCTCACCGAATACCCATAAACCTAGGAATGTAGACTCAATGAAAAATGCTAATAAACCTTCAATTGCAAGTGATGGTCCGAAAACATCACCAACAAAACGTGAATACGTTGACCAGTTCATACCAAACTGAAATTCTTGTAAAATACCTGTTACTACACCTACTGCGAAGTTAACAAGGAATATTTGTGTCCAAAACTTTGTCATCTTCTTATAAATTTCTTGTCCCTTTACCACATACAACGTTTGCATTAACGCAATGATAAAAGCTAAACCTATAGACAGCGGAACGAAAAAGTAATGAAAAATCGTTGTTGATGCAAATTGTATTCGTGCCAATTCGAGCGTTTCCATGCTAAAGTCACTTCCTTCATATTTTTTTATATCGTAATATCGATTGAATTGTATGAATTCACTTCATAACGAACAATTCAATAATGTGGAAATACAAAAAGATAAATTCGTTTATGTACTTTCTGAAAATATAGATTGTCAGTTTTTTAGATAATTACAAAAGAACTTTCTTCATACGATTTACCTTTTCACTATTTCAGTAGTGTTTTATTCGTTAATCGAATTGTATAATATACTTACATAATAAATTCAGGTGATTTTTGACGTATTATTGACAGGATTTTGTCTGAAATATGTCTTTTGTAATTTTTTTGAATTTGATTTCTCACATTTTAAAAACGTACTTTTCAAACATACAACACACTCTTATATCAATTGTTATTATGTTTTTCTCTTCATACGCTTGACTTTACCCTTGAAAAATGTCCTCGAATCAAACCTAGAAATATGCTAGTTTTTTGTCAAGAGAAAAATGTATTTCCAAAATTCAAATCAACAATATTGTTATTCACAAATAGAAAAAAAACTCCCCTTTCTCTAGACATAAAATTCGTTTTTTTGTCATTTTTCAAACAGACTAAATAAAAAAGTACCGAGAATAAATTATATTCCCGGTACTTTAATCATTATTTCGTTGTATATTTTCTAACAGCCGGCATAATTTCGGTAGCAATTAATTCAATGTTTTTCTCAATCTTATCAAATGGTACACCGCCAAAATCAATCTGTGCCATAAAACGTTGCTGTCCAAATAATTCATATTGATAAAGCATTTTTTCAATAATTTGTTGCGGGCTACCAATCATTAACGCATCACGGTGATCTACTGCGTTAGTAAATTGTTGTTTTGGATACCCACCACCGCGTAGCGCAAGCATACCAGCATTAATATGAGGATAATATTCACTAAGTGCATCTTGTGAATTTTCTGCTGTATAAAATAAACTTGTTGTCGCAATTGGTAATGTTGCTGGATCAAAACCACTTTGCTCAGCTGCTTCACGATATGCATCAACCGAAACTTTAAAATTAACAGCTGGGCCACCAAGTGTCGTAAGCATCATTGGTACACCTGCGCGTCCTGCCTTAATTGCACTAGCAGGTGGCCCTCCAACAGCACGCCAAATTGGCATATTGTTATTTTTAGCTCTCGGTATAATTGCCGCATGTTCAAGTGGCGTTCTAAACTGCCCTTTCCATGTTACACTTTCTTCTTTATTTATTTTTAATAAAAGATCCATCTTCTCTTCAAATAGTTCTTCATAATAATTTACATCGTAACCAAGTAAACTATATCCCCCAATACGAGATCCACGACCAGCAACGATTTCAGCACGACCATTAGAAATTAAATCAATTGTGGCAAAATCCTCATATACACGAACCGGATCTGACGTGCTTAATACTGTTGCGGAACTCGCGATTTTAATGTTTTTCGTAGCTTGTGCAATAGCTCCTAAAATAACTGTATGAGCTTGCGTTGTAAAATACGCTTGATGACTTTCACCGACAGCAAACACATCAATTCCAGCTTCATCTGCTAACTTAGCTGTTTCAATTAGTTCATGAATTCTTTTTTCTGCACTTATTTTCGAACCATCATGCGGATTTAAAATATGATCTCCAATTGAATATAATCCAAATTCAATTCCCTTACTTGTATCAATACGGTATTTTTCCATAGTTGCTCTCTCCCTTTTAATTAAGTGGTATTAATTTCTCTTCTATCTCTTTTCTTCTCTCTTCTAAAAATGGTGGTAAATCCAGCTCTTTTCCTAATTCTTCAACTGCTGAATCTACTGTAAATCCTGGCCCATCCGTCGCAATCTCAAATAAAATGCCATTTGACTCACGGAAATATAAACTTTTAAAATAAAAGCGATCGATAATCCCTGTTGATTGGAACCCTTTATCTTTCACCGCTTCATTCCAATAACTCAGTTCTTCATCATTTTTCACACGAATAGCTAAATGATGAATACTTCCTTTTCCGGGTCTTTCACTCTCTCCATCTTGCTGTTTCACCAAAATTTCTCCAAAAGATTGACCAGCAATAGATTGATAAATCCCCTCATCGTCTGAACGAGATATTTCTTTATAACTAAACAAACCTGTTAATGTTTTTGATAATTCATTTAAACTGCGCACTGTCATTTCAACTGTTCCCATGCCTAAAATACGATGATTCTGCTCTACAGAAGATTCATCCCATGCAGTCCAATATTCAGGCACCTCTCCATCTTTATTATTTAACAGCACTAACCGTAGACCATCTGGATCTTCAAAGTGCAGTGCGTCTCTTCCGGCGTAAGTTGTAATTTCCCCATGCGCCACCTGGAGTGACTCAAAACGTCTCTTCCAAAATGTAAGACTTTCTATTGAAGGTACGAGCAAGCCTATTTGTGTTATTGCATTTGTACCACGGATTGTTCTACCTACATTCGGCATTTCAAAAAATGATAATTCAGTTCCGGCACTCCCTGTTAAATCACCATAAAACAAATGATACATAAATGGATTATCTTGATTGACTGTCTTTTTCACCCGGCGTAATCCTAAGACATCTCGATAAAAATTATTATTTGTTTTCGCATTTTTAGTCACCATAGAAATGTGGTGATGTCCTGGAATTGTATACATAAAACTTCCTCCTCTTTATCACTTGATTAGTCAATTGATTGAGTAAAAAAAATTACTCATTTGGTAATTCTTTTTTTTCACTATGCTTATGAACTTTTGACATCAACTCGTATAGTATTTTCTGCTCTTCTTCATTTAATACATCATCAAAAAATGATGATTGAAATGCAAGTTGCTCTGGCAATGCTCTTTCTAAAGCCGCTTCCCCTTGCTCTGTAAGACTAATTGTTTTCGTTTTCCAATCTTGTTTTCGTATAATATATCCTTCTTTTTCAAGACGTGTTAACATTCGAGAAATACCGCCTTGTGTAACGGTAACCTTTTCTGCTAACTCCATTTGTGTTAATGGCTGATAAGTCCGTATTTGCAAAAGCACATCAAATTGGGCTGTTGTTAAATCAAAACGTTTTAAAAACTCATTTGACATTTGATTACTTTGGTTCGTAAATCGTATTAAACGTAGCCATATTAACGATCCTATCGTATTTTCACGCATGTTTCATCACTTCCTAGCGTTGATCTTACTATCACTTTACCACTCAAGTGATGGTAATGCAAGTAGAAATATGTTAAAAACACCTCCCAAAATCATTATTCTTAACTTTCCATTTCATTCATTGCTATATTTAAAGTTGCCACAGCTTTTGGCCAACCAACGTAAAAAGCCATATGTGTTATTAATGCAACTAATTCATTCTCCATTATCCCATTTTGTTTAGCTAGCTTCAGATGAAATGGTAATTGTTCTGTATTACCAAGACTGATTAGTGCCGACAATGTACATAAGCTTCTTTCTCTTAATGTTAAAGCGGCATCCCGCCACACTTCCTCAAATAATATCTCTTCACTATAATGAGAAAATACAGGTGCTACTTCTCTCATTTTCTTTGGAATATAGAATTCAATTGGTTCATTCATCATTTTGCTCCCTTCATTTTTACCAATTGTGCCATCCCTTGACCAAATGACCAGTTTTCAGCAGCTGTCTCATGTAATGTAATAAAAATGTCAGTAACTTTCACATTAGAACATGCTGAAATTTCAAAGGATATAGATTGATACAAACCTTTTTTCTGTTGCACTGTTCTTCCAGGTCCACATGTAATAGAAACATGAATCATATTCTCAGTTCTCATTTCTCCTCTTTCCAACAAATAATATGGATTATACAAAAATTGATTTTGTTGATAAGGTAAAAATATTTGAAAATAATCATTTTCAGGGATGTCGAAATGTTCAATTAATGAAAGATGGATACATTCACCTATCTTTTTCAACTCTTCTTTATTTAATATATCTTCATGATAATAAACGTTCACAAAAGGCATAGATTTTCATTCCTTTTTCTTAATTTAGCATTCAACAACATATCCTCGTGAAATATGTAAAATCTCATAAATAGTAACATCGTCCATTACATCTATTTCAGGCTTTTCCTTATAAAAACTGAATTGACTATATCCCCACTTATCCGGATTATAAACTATTACATTCCCTAAACATTTTTCTATGTTTTGCACATTTTCATTTACTTTATTTAATTGCGTCCCAATCAGCGATTTACTTTGAGAAATACTCCCTGCATATTCAACAGCATATCTACTTTTTCTAAAATCATTACTTAAATTAACAACTAATGGAACACCTATATTTATTTGTTGCCACCCAAACGATTGCAAAATATTATCGTAATACCCTTCAAAGATAAATTTATTCATCCCTTCATGACCATTCCAAATATATAAAGGTGCATAACAATTATGGAAACCCCCATCCTTACCTGCCTCAGCAATTAAATAAGCCTTAAAATTCAACCCTTGAAAACCATCCGTTTTATAACCATTCTTTTTCACCCTTTCTCTAATAGTCCCCATATCATAATCTTTTGGCAAAATGACCTTATATTGCATACCAATCATGTTTATCACTCACTTTCGATCTTATATATATAATGATAAACCGATGATCGGCTGACGTAAAATAGGTATAAATTATGTTTGGTATCATTTATAATGATACCGTATAAGGGGCTGAAATGAATGGAAATAAATGATCTTATCATATTTAAAACTGTAGCTAACGAAGGATCTATTAGTAAAGCCGCTAAAGAACTAGGCTATGTACAACCAAATGTAACTGAGCGAATCAAAAAATTAGAACAAGAATTAGAAACGCCTTTACTACATAGAGATAACAAAGGTGTCTCCCTGTTACCTTCTGGTGACATTTTATTAGACTACACGAATAAAATATTAGCTCTTTTAGAAGAAGCCAAAGATGAAATTAAAACAAGTGCTTCTTCTTATGTAATAGCGACGTCACAATCTATTTTGACTAATTATTTAAGTATGCGTATTAAAGAAAATTTCAGGAATTATCAAATATACATAGAAAGTAGTAGCTATTTACAAAAACTACTACAGCAACAAAAAGTTGATATGGTCATAACTTATGATGATTATCCCGACGCAGCGTTTAAAAAAGTATTTACCACTTCAATTTCTATAGGCTTATTAAAAGCGAAAGAAAAGTGTACCATTGACTATTCAAAGGAACTTTTTTTCGTTAGCAATGACAAGAAGTGCCCTTTTAGAAATAAGACAATACAATTTCTAAAAGAAAACAACCTATCTCAGCGTCAACTTCAACAGTTAGATTCATATCCGCTTATTGAAGAGTTTATTAATGATGGAAATGGAATAGCTTTTTTACCAATTAGAAATAATAAACTAGTTCCAATTGAAGATGTTCCAATAGAGAAATTAGCTGTTCATTTTTTTACAAATCGAGAGTTAGATAAAAAGATTCCAATTGAACTATTCAACTAGAACAATGTTTTTTTTACAAAATAACAATTTCACGAATTATATATGTTATAACTTTTCTAGAAAGTAAAAATCCCTCCTTTTACTTAAAGGAGGGATTTTTACTTTCTTACTCCACTTACATTCTCTTCTATCGATTTTTCACACGTTTTGCTCCACTCCTGTACTTTTCTCCTTCTTACTCTTTTTTAAATTCTTCAACTTCTTAACCGTTCCAACTAATCCTTTCGGAAAAACTAGTAGCACGATAATGTATAATAAACCAAGAATAATCGTCCATCTTTCAAAAATCGGATACTCCGATGCTAGTTCTGATAAATAGTATTTCAGTGATTCAATAATCCCAGCTCCAGCGATTGCTCCGATTAACGTTCCTACTCCCCCGATCATTGTCATCAATAATGCATTTAGCGTCATTTCAATTGAAAATACCGTCGTATTGACAAAACGCAATGTGATAACGAATAAACCACCGCTAATCGCAGCCACTACTCCTGCCACAACACTTGCGATAATTTTATAATGGAGAACTTTATATCCAAGCGCTTCAACACGTTGTTCATTTTGTGAAATTGCCTTTAATACTTTTCCAATAGAAGACTTTGTGAAAAGACGTAACAAAATGAAGATGCTTATTAAACATATAAGTGTCACATAATAAAACGTAAAACGATCACGGAATATATCTGGTACACGAAATGTAAATCCATCTCCTCCGTGAGTCAGCGAACGCCATTTTTCAGCAAGTACAAAAAACAGCTGGGAAATAGCGAGCGTTAACATTGCATAAAAATGACTTTTCAAGCGTAATGAAAGCATACCGATTATATAACTAACGATGGCTGATACAATAATTGCGGCTGCTATTCCTATGAAAAAGTTCATTATGGATACTCCTTGCCGATCAAACAAGAGTGCCACCCCATACGCCCCTATACCAAAGAACATACAATGACCGAATGAAACAATACCTGTATATCCAAGGAGAACATCAAAACTCATAGCGAAAATAGCAAAGATGAAGATTTGAGTGAACAAAATTAACAAGCTCCGTGAATCATTTACGAATGGAAATACACTTAAACAAATGAGCATAAATACTCCGAAGTATACTTTAATTCGATTCGATGTGCTGTTCACCATTTCACCCCTTTTCACCAACAAGTCCCGTTGGCTTCACTATTAAGAAAAATAGTAACATTAACATATTAATTGCAAGTGATAAATCCGGTATAAAATATGCTGTAAAAGCACCAGCTAATCCAACAATTAAAGAAGCGATTGCTGAACCTTGTACGCTTCCTAATCCTCCAATTATCACTACTATAAAAGCTAAAATCGCATACTGCATACCCATCTCGGCGAAAATAACACCTGAATACGGTGCTAATAAGAAGCCTCCCAAAGCCGCCATCCCTGCTCCTAATAAAAAGACGAAAGAAAATATCGCTTTTACATTAATACCGAGCGCTTGAACCATCTCTTTATCCATTACACCTGCGCGAATCATAAGACCTATCTTTGTTTTTTTGAGCAATAACAGTAAGGCAATGTAAATGATGATCCCAATTAAAATAACGAATAGACGATATTTAATTAATATAACGCCTTCAAATGTATAACTACCTTGTAACCATAACGGTAATTTAGCACCAATTGGATTTGGCCCCCAAAATACTTTAATACATTCACTAAGTACAAGCATTCCTCCAAGCGTCACAAGAAGCTGGCGAACATGATTTCCATATACCGGTCTAATAAGGAATCTTTCTAAAATGAATCCAAGAAACATCCCCATAGCAATTGCTCCAATTAAAGCGAGTAAATAGCTTCCAGTTGTATTAAATATCCATACACCTGTAAAAGCTCCCCATGCAAATAACCCACCATGTGCAAAGTTTAGAACGCTCATTAAACCGAAAATAAGTGAAAGACCTGACGCTAATAAAAAAATGAGCATCCCTGTTGAAATCCCATTTACAAATAAATTGATTAACACATCCATCCTTCTCACCCCGGATTCATGTTAAGAGATTCCTAAATATTTGTGACACATTTCCTTATCCTCTTTTAATTCATGCATAAAACCGTTATGAACAATTCTTCCGTTATCCATAATATAAAAGTAATCACCAATTTGACTAGCCATCATAAAGTTTTGTTCAACAAGTAAAACAGTCGTTTTTTCCTTCATTTTCAAAATTGCTACCATTAATTTTTCTATCATAATTGGAGACAGCCCTTTACTCGGCTCATCAATAAGCAATAATCCATCACTATTAATAAATGCTCTTGAAATTGCTAGCATTTGCTTTTGCCCTCCGCTTAAGAGTCCGCTTTTTTTGTGCCAAAATTGCTTTAAATCTGGAAATAATTCAAGCATCCAGTCTATTTTTTCTTCCGCTTCTTCTCCCTTCCCCCTAGCAAGAGCGAATGTTTCTTCTACTGTCAGGTCGTGAAAAATACCTTGATTTTCTGGTACATACCCTATTCCTTTCCTTGAAATTAAATGTGTAGATAATCCATTTACTTGTGTACTATCATAATAAATTTCACCATGTGCGATATGGTGAAATCCCATAACCGAACGTAATGTCGTAGTCTTCCCTGCCCCATTTCTTCCAAACAGTACAGTAATCGTTCCTTTCTCAACAGTAAGAGATACCCCTTGTAAAATATGAAACTGATCTAAATACGTCTCTATATTATTCACTTGTAATAGTGCCACTATATAATCCCCCTAAATAAGCACTTTGTACACGCTCATCTTTCATCATTTCTTCGGGCAAACCTTCAGCCAATAACTCTCCATGGAATAAAACGATAAGATGGTCTGACAAACCTAGTACCATATCCATTTTGTGTTCAATAAGTACAATTGTACTCTCTGGATGTTTCTTAATATTTTCAATCACTTGTAAAATAGCCGGTACCTCCTCAACTGATATACCTGCCGTCGGCTCATCAAGTAGTAACACATCCGTTTTTAAAGCTAATAACATCGCAAGCTCTAACTTTCGTTTTTCCCCATGCGCTAGATCTTTCGCTAATACATGTTCTTTCTCGTGAAGTAATACTGTTTTTAAGAAACGTCTCGCCTCTCCAACTTGTTGCTTAAATTTTGCCGAACTCGGAAAAAAACTATAGTAATCTTGCACAAATGATTGAACACTTAAACGAACATTTTCAAGTACCGTTAACTCTGGGAATATATTTGTAAGTTGAAAAGAACGACCAATTCCTAATCGAGTACGATCCGAAATTGATAAATTTGTAATCTCTTGTCCTTTAAAATATACTTCACCCTTTGTTGGAGAAATTTGTCCACTTAGTAAATTGAATAGCGTTGTCTTTCCTGCACCATTTGGTCCAATAATTGAAATGAGCTTTCCTTTTTGTACTGTTAAATTCACATCCTTAATAACATGATGCTCGCCAAAAGATACGCAAAGATTTTTCGTTTCTAGCAAATGTGTCACGAAATCCCTCCCTTTAAAGCTTTAAGTATGAAAGAAATACGTATAAAGAGGGTGTACTCCCTCTTTATACAAAAACAACAGAAAATTCAATCTATTTATTCTGAACTTGGGGTTCTGTCTCTTTCATCGTTAATTCTCGCTCTAATACTGGCACCGGATAATCAACACCATCTTGCTTTTTCAATGTGATAGAATAAAGTGTCTGCATCGCTTGATGATCCTTCTCTCTAAATTTCATCTTTCCTTTCGGTGTATCAAATTCCATTCCTTCCATTTTCTTAATCAATGTATCTACATCTGTATCACCTTTTGTTTTCTTTAAAGCTTCTACAATTGAAATTGCCGCTGACATTCCTCCTGCTGTAAATAAATCTGGCACCGCACCATTAAATCGTTTTTTATGTTCTTCAACTAACCAATCATTCACCTTATTTTTCGGAAGTGTGTGATAATAAACAGAAAAACCTTGCATTCCTACTAACGCATCCATCGTTTTTAATGCCGGTATATCTGGTGCACCGGTAGAAATTTTAATACCCTGCGCTTCCACATTCATATCTTTTAACTGTTTCCAAGGTGAATTCGCACCTGCCCAAACGATAAATAAATAATCTGGTTTTGAGCTAATAATATTTTGAATATTTGCAGTGAAGTCAGTCGAATTTGTATCAGCATATTGCTCGTTTACAATATTCGCACCTAATTTCTTCGCTCCAGCTTTAAATGCCGCAATTCCCTCACGGCCGTAAGCATTATCTTGTGCTAACGTTGCTATTTTTACATCTTTTTTAGCAATTGCCGCAGCACCAGCGACTGCATCTTGAGATGAATTTCTACCTGTTCTAAAAATATATTTATTCCAGTTCTTCCCGGTAATACTATCCGCTACTGCTGGTTCTACAACCATTATTTTTTCATATTCCTCTGCAAGTGGTAAAACCGCTAATGTATCACTTGAACTAGACGATCCGACTAAAAAATCGACTTTCTCTTCTTCTAATAACTTCGTAGCTTTTTTAACCGCTACATCAGCTTTCGTTTCCGTATCTTCTACAACAAACTTAATCTTCTTCCCTTCCACTTTCCCAGTTCCACCAGTTGCATAGTCTAACCCTAATTCAAATCCGTTCACTGTTTGTTTTCCATATGATTCTAATGGACCTGTTAATGAAGCAAGAACCCCTACCTTAATCGTCTTTTCATCCTCTGTACTTGTTTTCTTTCCTGAACAAGCTGCCGTTATTAATAACGAACCTAAAACACAACCAGCAGCCACCATTTTTAGCCATTTACGTTTTTTCATCGACATTGTGATCCTCCCCATACTTTACTTTCTGATAGAGTCAAACACGCCAAAGTTACCCATCCGTAATTATGACTTTTCCTTTGAATAATATAAACGAGATTGTTAGTATACATGTATCTTCTCCGATTTCCATTAAACACCTTTACAATTTCATATAAATATTTTATTCCTACCTATACCGCATTCCCAAACTATTAAACTTCTATCCTTTCTAACAAGTATTTTGAGTCTCCAATATTAATTAGCTTTCTTAAAAAATTGAATTCTTTGGAGTAAACCATCTGTAATAATGATATTCCCTTGACTATCCACATCTATTCCTTGTGGTGAGAAAAACTGCCCTGACATACCATTAAAACTTCCAAAAGACTCTAAAAAATTCCCATTTTCATTGTAAATATTCACACGATTATTAGAAGTATCTGTGACATATACCGTATTATTTATATCGATTTCAATTCCTATTGGCAAAAAAAGATCTCCTGGACCCTCTCTCCAATTTTCTAGTGGATCTAAGTTTCCAGCTCCATGATTTGTACCCCATTTTGTAAGAAAATTACCCTCATTATCAAATTTTTGAATCCTATTATTAATCCGATCAACAACATAAACATTATCTTTTGAATCAATTGCTAATTGCATAGGTTGAAAAAACTCTCCCTCTCTACTTCCTTTTCTCCCCCATTCTTTCATATATACAAAGAATGGATTAAATTTTTGAATACGATGATTTTCTGAATCAGCTATAAATATGTTTCCTTTACTATCAATAGCTATTCCAGATGGAAATTGAAAAAAACCTGGTAATACTCCAAATGAACCATATGAAGCAAGCGCTATCCCTAAATTGGTAATTTTTGGATACGATGATTTACAGAATCAGATACATACACATTATTGTAACGATCCGTTGCAATCTGTCTTGGAACAAAAAACTGTCCTGGAAGACTTCCGAACCTAAGTGGCCCACCAGTACCAAATAAACTTCCCCACTTAGCAACAATCTTCCCAGATATATCATATTTCAAAATTCGATTATTAAAAGAATCAGATACAAAAACATTTCCATTCGTGTCTCTTTCGACATCATAAGGTCCTGCATATTGTGTATTTCCATTCCTTTCATTACCTATGGTTTTCTTCATTACCGCTGTTAGGCCTACCTCATTATATAAAAGTACACGATTATTTCCCGTATCTGTTATATAGATATTCCCTTTACCATCCGGAAAAACTTGATTAGGATAAACAAACTGAAAAAAGTTACCTACTGTATATAAAAATTGATCTTTATTTGTAAATTTCATTATCCGATTGTTATATGTATCTGCTACATATAGCGATCCAGATGTTGAGTCAAAATTTATTCCTCTTGGATGGTAGAATTGATATGGGCCTAAACCTGCAATTCCTGTTCCGATTACTCGCTGAAACTCCCCTTTTTTATCAAACACTTGAATACGATTGTTATAAGTGTCTGCAATATAGACCTCGTCTTGTTTATTTATCGCAATTCCTTGTGGTAAAGCCACTTCTCCATTCGCCTTTCCATAACTCCCTATTGTTTGAATATACTGCCCATCCGGGCTATATTTTTGAATACGATGATTGTATTCATCCGTAATATAGTAATTGTTATCGCTATCTACTGCAATTTCCCTAGGAAACGAGAACTGCTCACTTCCTTTACCTTTTGTGCCCCAACTTTTAATAAATTGAAACTCCTCATTAAATTTTTGAATACGATAATTCGCTGTATCCGCAACTAAAATGTTACCTTCTTTATCAACAGCAATACCAAATGGCATATTAAACTGTCCCGGACCTTCACCTAAAGTTCCTGTAGCATCAACAACTTCTCCATTCTTATCTATTTTCAAAATCCTATTATTCCCCATATCAACAACATACAAAAATCTTTTTGCATCCCTTGCCATCGCCACTGGTGTCCTTAGTAACTTAGAAGTATCTAGCTCACTCCCCCATGATTTCACATATTTTACAGCAGAGGCACTTCCTACAGAAGCAAACATCCCTAGACTCACAATAACAATGAAAAAACAACATATAATTTTTTTGATAAAATCCATGCTTACTACCATCTAATCACAGTAGCTGCCCAAGTATACCCAGTACCTGCACTAACCACTACTGCAATATCTCCAGGCTGTAATTTCCCTTGCTCATTTGCAAAATGAAGACCTATACATGGGTCAAGTGCTGACATATGCCCATAATGATCTAAATATACAACTTGCTCTTCTACTAAGCCCAGTCCCTGTAACAATTCTATTAGCATAGAGCGTTTTGTATGCAGTGGTAACAATACTTTAATATCTTTAGGAGTAAATCCACTTTTTCTTAACGCCTCCCGAATAACCTTATCAAAATTAGGGGTTGAAATTGGATCTAAACGTTCTTTCATACTAATAGGATCTATTACATCAATATAATGTTGTCGATTCTCAACTGTATCATAGCTCGCAACCTGCTTCGATCCACCAGCTGGAATACGAACATCGTCATGAAATGAACCATCCGTTATAATCGCACTGCCTAATATTTCACCGTTGCTAGCTCCCTTTTTTACTAAAGCTGCACTTCCGCCATCAGCAAAATTAAACATAAAACGTGAGCGTGGATTATCATAATCTACAATTTGAGATTCTTTACATCCACCTACTAATAATATATTTTCAATTGATTTATCAGAGTAGAGCATATCTTTTGCGACTTTAAGAGCAATGGGAAAGCAAGAACTAACATTCATAATTTCAAAAGCATAAGCATTTTTCAATCCAAGTTCATGCTGAATTTTTGGGGCACTAGACCATACGTGGTAATCTTTATGTGGACTGCCAAAATAAATGACTACATCAATAGATTGAGGATCTACTTGTAATAATATTGGCTTTGCAGCAGCAATAGCTAAATCTGATGCATGCATCGTTTCGTCTGCGACATGTTTTTCATATAACCCAAACTTTTCTATAATAATATTCTCAGGAATACCTGTTTTTTTAGATAAATCTGCGGCCGTCTCTACGTCTTTTGGGAAGAAAACACCAGTTGCTTCAATCCCAATTCTCATTAGACAATTCCTCCTTCTTTTGGCACCATCATAGTCGCTACACCTGTTAACACTAAATCTCCTTTTTGGTTATGACACTCAGTTAACAATTTCAAAACTCTCTTTTCTATCATAAATTCTTGTACTGTTGCCGTAGCTGTAATCGTATCTCCTATAAAAACTGGCGCTGTAAATTTAATAGTTTGTTCCATATAAACGGAACCCTTTCCTGGTAAATGAACGCCTAACAATTGTGATAATAAACTAGAAGTTAATAAACCATGTGCGATTCTTTGATTAAATCTAGTTTGTTTCGCATACTCATGATCAATATGAATTGGATTAAAATCCCCACTTAAACCTGCAAATAGTACAAAATCTGTTTCCGTTATTGTTTTACTACATGATGCCTGTTGACCGGAACTATACATCGTCATCTTTTCACCTACTTTTCAGTTGATTTGCTAACTGTGCTTTTTGAATTTTACCAGTTGCATTTTTAGGCAATTCCTCTAGAAACACAATTTCTTTTGGAACTTTATATTTGGCTAGAAATAAACGACAATGATCAATGACTTCCTTTTCAGTTAATACACTGCAACTCTTTTTCACAATAAAGGCGATTGGAATCTCTCCCCACTTTACATGTTGTGTACCAATTACTGCTACCTCACATACTTCTGATAGTTTATTAATAACTTGCTCTACTTCAAGGGGATAAATATTTTCACCACCGGAAATTATCATTTCTTTTTTTCTACCGACAATGTATACAAAACCATCTTCATCAACTCTAGCTAAATCTCCCGTATATAACCAACCATCTTGAATCGTTTCTTCTGTTGCATCTGGCCGATTCCAATACCCTTTCATGACATTTGGCCCTCTTATTAGTAACTCTCCAACTTCACCAATCTCAACTTTTTTTTTGTTTTCATCAATAAGTACATAATCACAAAACAGAACCGGTTTTCCAATTGAGCCTACTTTACGTCTTGCATCTTCTTCTGAAAGCATAAATATGGTTGGTGATGTTTCAGTCATACCAAAGCCTTGACCAAATAAAAACCCTCTATCTATAAATTCTCTCATCAACTCTTCTGGACATGGTGCACCACCGTTATAAAACCAGCGAACTGATTGTAAATTTGTAGTTTCAAACTTTGCGCAATTAATTAATGCTTGGTGAATTGTAGGTACTCCCATTACAACAGTCACTTTATATTTTTCCATCATAGAAAGAGCTATGGTTGGCTCAAATTTTCTCGGAACAATGATTATTCCACCTGCAAATAAAGTTGGAAATGCGAATAAACCAATCCCACCAATATGAAATAAAGGCAATAACACAATGGAGCGGTCATGAACAGTTAGGTCAATCGCAAATGTATTATTAAGCGCATTCCAAAACATATTCTCTTGTGTAAGTACAGCTCCTTTCGGTTGTCCTGTTGTCCCCGAGGTATAACATATAATAAAGGATGCGCTTTCATTTATCTCTTCAAAGTTGTCAATTTTTCTATCTTCTATTTCTTTTAAACTTTTAATCGAAATAACTCTTTGTACATATGTTACATTCTGCATTGACAGTGCCATATTTTGAAATGTTTCCTCTACAAATAAAACTGTAGCTCCACTATCTTTTAACTGAAATATAAGTTCATTTTCTGTTAACCGTATATTCAGTGGAACAGCAATGCATTCTACTTTCGCTATAGCAAATAAAAGCACAATATATTCCAAGCTATTTTGTGATAAAATAGCTATCCTCTCTCCTTTTTGCACATTTAAATCGTAAATTAAATATGCTGCTACTTTACTCACATACTCATGTAACTGTTTATATGTTATCTCCTCTTCTTCCGTAATAACGGCAATGCGATCTGGATGTAAATATGCTCGTTTTTCAATCCAATAAGCAATGCCTTGCATATTTCCCCACTCCCCTATCTCTTTCTCAATCCTTCAAATATTAATGACATCGCTGCTTCAAATACCTTTTCCGGAACATCTTTCTCTTCCCAATACCCCCACCGCATTCCTAGAAATTGACCAATTGACATAAGACAATACGCAATTGTTTCTTTATCAAGTTGTTTAAACTCTCCTGCTTCCATACCAGCCGACAAACTTTTTAAAAATCCATTTGCGAGCTTTGCATAGTACCATCTATATAAATCATCATCAACAACTACCGCCTGTTGTACTATGTTATATAGATTAGGACGATCTTTTACCCATCGGAAAAATGCCTGAAAACCTCTTCTTTGCGCCTCTTCATAACTTGATATCCCATTCATTTCTTCTTTAATAATTAAGCGTAACTCACGGTTCAATCTACGAATCAATTCATCAAATATATCTTTTTTAGCTGGAAAGTAATTATAGAAAGTTCCGTGCGCTACCTTTGCTTCTTGCGTAATATTCACGATAGAAGCCTCATAATATCCTTTACTACCAAACACCTCTTCTGCAGCACACAATAATTTTTCTCTCGTTTCCAGTCCTTTTGTTGTTAGGTTTTTTACATCCATTATTATTTTTTCTGACACCTGAATCACCTCTTAGATTTGATTATAAATACATTTCTGAATTTTACAATTATTTTTGTTAGACAAAATCCGCCACGTCTTTTTCTACATACAAAAAAGACTAACTTAAAAATAAGTTAGTCTTTTAATCTTAATTAGAGTTGCGTTCTACCTTCTCTAACCCTTCAACCAATTGTTTCTTATCTAGCCCTTCTCCTATTACTACTAAGTTTGTCGGGAAACCGAAGTCTTGCTCCAGTAAAGTTGGTACGCCGAACGAATATTGGAATAGATGCGGGTATTTATCTCCATGGAATTTCACAAATCCTTTTACGCGATAAATACTATCTGGTAAATTCGAAAGCCATTCGTATAATTTATCTTGATCAATCGATTTCGTAAATTGATACGTCATCGTTTGTATATGTAAATGCTGTTTGACATGTAGTGTCTCATGTTCTCCATCACTCGTAAATTCAGCTTCTTCTATATCTTTTAAAGATATATTACAATACTTTGTTTCAAACAATTTCGCATGATTATTTATTGCTTTTACGTCTTCAAGTACTTTGTTCTTATCCGAATCTGTTAATAAATCTAATTTATTAATAAGAATATGACTTCCATATTTCATTTGCTCATGTAATAGCTGTTGTACATTTGCACTTAATATACTTCGGTTTAACCATCTTACTGCATCTAATACGACTACTATAGATTTCACTTCAAGGAAAGGGGCTAAAATTGGTGATACACATGCATCTAACACTTCAATTGGATGTGCGACACCTGTTGTTTCTATATAAATTACATCTGGTCTTTCTTGTTGATATAAAGAATGTAATTGAATTTCAAGCTCTTCTTTTAACGTACAACAAATACATCCTTTCAGAAGTTCCCTTAACACATTCTCTTTTCCAATAATATCTGTATCTACCGAGTATTCACCGATTTCATTCATCAAAACTGCAACTTTTCGATTTTTCTTCTTTTCTGCTAATAATAAATTTTGCAGCAATGTTGATTTTCCGCTACCTAAAAAACCACCTAATATATGAATTTCTACTTTACTCATTCGACCGACCATCCATTTCTCTACTTCAAATTTCTTCAAAGCGTAATTATTACGATTTATATTTATCATTTTATTAAAAGAATACCTATTTGTAAACAAAACTGCTAGATTATCGTTTCATTTTCCATTCACTTCATGAGCAACTCTAATTCCAGACTCAATCGCTCCTTGCATCCATCCATGTGTTAATGTCGTATGTTCTCCTGCAAAGTGCACTCTACCCGCTGGCGGCGTAATATATGGAAACAATTCAAGCTCTTGCCCTGGTTCAAAAGCTGTAAATGCTCCGCAAGAATACGGATTTTGACTCCAGCTAAAAGATTCTCCCGCAACATACTCACTATAAACCACATTTCCATATATTTGCGCTAAATTTTTCAACGCATAACGAATACGTTCTCTATTCGAGAGACTATCCCACGTTAACGCCTCATCTGCCCACGTATAACTCACTAAAACGATAGCCGCCCCTGGTGTATGAATGCCGTAGCTCGGATAATATGTAAAGCGGATAGGTAAATCTGTAATTGACTTACCACCATATTGTCCTGCTCTTTCCCAAAATCTACTTTTAAACTCTATCGCAATTTTAGTTGAAGCAATATAATTTAATTCACGAATTGCCCGCCTTTTATAATAAGAGAATAAATGATATGGCTGAACTTCTACAAATCGCAAAGCTGAAAATGGAATTGTGACAATAGCGATGTCACCAGTTACTATAAATGAATTTAACGTTTGTTCATGTGTTACTTGCATCATTACTTTATTATCTTCCTGTATAATTTTTTCTACTTTATACGACATAAAAATATTATCCTTTAGCTCTGGTAAAAATGAATTTGGTAATTTATCCATTCCACCCGTTATCTCATAATATTTCGTCTTTGAAGTGAACAAGATCATTTCGCGTAATACTTCAATTAATGACATTCCCATGTATGCTTCCATATCAAGAAGTACTCCGATCATATCTATTGCCCCATCTGAATAATACTCGGTTAAAAATGAACCGAGCGAATATGTTTTATACTTTTTTTCAACAATAATCCAGTTTTTATTAGGATCTTTCTTAATATAATTAAGTATCGGTTCCAATACCTCTAACATTAATCCTTCTGCCGTTTTCCCCTTTTCTTTATCTAAAACTGGATATCCAAGTACACTTGGGTCCTTTTCAAACACATCCAATCTCGTTCTTTTGTTATTCGTATAAATTATATCTGAAGAAGTTTTATTAATAAAAAGGTTTAACGGTAGTTTAAATTTACGAATGTAGGCTAAAGTTAAATCATGAGTATCCGGAATACGCATAGGACCTGCGTTAAAATATAATCCTGCACTAAATGGTTCCCGAATCGTATACACCCTGCCACCTATTCTGTTATTTGCTTCTATAATCGTTACCTCGTGCCCAGCCTCTTTTAATAAAGATGCTGCAACTAATCCAGACATCCCTGCACCGGCAATTGTAATCCGTTTGGGGTTATTTGTTTTGGCAAGCCCTTCATGAATAATTTGAAGCATTTCTTCCATCGATAATGGATTCCCCATGCCAATTCCCCTTTTATGAAGGATTTTACTGAATTATATTCGTTTAACAGGATTCCTATGTTTCATTCAAGTAATTGAGCGGATACATTTTCAATTACTTGAATATCTTTTATAAAATGTAATAAAATAGATATGAAACTATAGAAGTAAGACGTATTATCTTACATAATAAAATTAATGAAATTGCGAGGAATTTTGAAATGAAAAAAGGTATTAACCGTGTTGTATTAGTAGGAACAGGAGCAGTTGGGTGTAGTTATGCTTACTGCATGATTAACCAAGCTGTAGCTGAAGAATTTGTTTTAGTTGATGTAAATGAAGCAAAAGCTGAAGGAGAAGCAATGGACTTAAGCCATGCCGTTCCTTTCGCACCAGCTCCAACAAAGGTTTGGAAAGGTAGTTATGAAGATTGTAAAGACGCAGATCTTGTTGTAATTACAGCTGGATTACCACAAAAGCCAGGTGAAACACGTTTAGATTTAGTTGAGAAAAATGCTAAAATTTTCAAGCAAATTGTTCGTAGCATTATGGATAGCGGCTTTGACGGTATCTTCTTAATCGCAACAAACCCTGTAGATATTTTAACTTACGTAACTTGGAAAGAATCTGGATTACCGAAAGAACGCGTAATCGGTTCTGGTACAACTCTTGATTCTGCTCGTTTCCGCTATATGTTAGGTGAGTACTTCGATATTGGACCTCATAACATTCACGCTTATATTATCGGAGAGCACGGTGATACAGAACTTCCTGTTTGGAGTCACGTATCAATTGGTATTCAAAAACTACAAACGCTTCTTGAAAAAGACAACACATATAACCAAAAAGATTTAGATGATATTTTCATAAACGTGCGTGATGCAGCTTACCATATTATTGAACGAAAAGGTGCTACATACTACGGTATCGGCATGTCACTTTTACGTGTCACGAAAGCAATCTTAAACAACGAAAACAGCGTATTAACTGTATCAGCATATCTTGAAGGTCAATACGGCCAACAAGATGTTTATATCGGCGTACCTGCTGTTTTAAACCGCGGCGGTGTTCGTGAAATTTTAGAAGTTGAACTAAGTGAAGAGGAAGAATTAAAATTCGATCACTCTGTTCAAGTGTTGAAAGAAACAATGGCTCCTGTTCTTTAATCATATTTTTCAATCAAAAAAGCAATCCGATTTATATTGGATTGCTTTTTTATATTTTTATAGTTCCCCCTCAATTTAAGCGGTAATATTATCTATAAAAAGGGGTGATTTCATGAATGATTCTTTGACGATTGCAATCCTCTTACTAGCTGTAGCATCCTTAATACTTTTCCTCTTCTTAATCATCAGAACGCTATTCCCAACTAAAAAATATGATAAGAATCTCGGATTGATTCTAATTATTTTAAGCTTGTTAGCAATACCGATAAGTATCTTCCTTGTAGGAGGATGGGCAGGTATGGGAGTTAGTGTAATCGCAGTCTTTATTTTTGCTGCTGTTATTATAGCTTTAATTGCAAATACCTTTATTAAACTACCTCCTCCAAAGAAAAAATAATAAATGACCGATGTTTTCATCAAGAGAAAACATCGGTCATTTTCTATCACTTATTATCTTTAATCGGTTCATCATTATTTACATCAAGTACATCTAATAAAAAGATAAAGATTGGAATCCCAATAATAAGCCCCCATATTCCGAGGAAATGCTCTGAAAAGATAAGAATCATAAATGTATAAAAAACAGGTAAATTCGTTTTTGCAGACATAAATTTTGGATTTAATAAATAACTTTCAAGAGCGTGGATTACTGTAATGAACACTAGTATGTAAACAACATACACAACCCCGCCGACGTTATAGGCAATGATACAAAGTGGAAACAAGGAAATGATAACACCAGCAACCGGAATCAAACCGAGTAGAAAGACCATGACAGCCAATACAAGAAGCTGTGGAAATCCTAAAATGACAAGTGCAATTACAGTGAGTACACAATTTACAACCGCAATTAAAAACTGTGCTTCAATCACTTTTCCGAACGATCTTGCAAACCTTTCACCGAAATATGCAATCTCCTCATAAAAAATTTTCAGCTTACTATCTTTAAATTTCGAAGTAAATGCTATAATGCGTTCTTTTTCTAATAGGAAAAATAAGCTTAAAATAAGAGAAAGTAGTATTTGTAAACTGACTTTTCCTATGTTTGCTATCGATTGATAAATGACATCTACACCTTGTTCTATATATTTCGATACTTCCATTCCATTAATTGTCGAAAGTGCATATTTAATTATCTCGTTATCAGGTGGGTTTTGAAAAAACAATTTAAATTGATAAATTAATTGTGAAATTTGTATCGTTAGTACAGGCAAATATTTATATAGTGTAGTTACAATAAACGTCACTAACACAATATATAAACAAGCAATAACCACTTTCCTATTTACTTTCAATTTTTTTGAAATAAACTTTTGAAATCGATCCATCAAAAACGTGAGAATAAACGTAATTAATATTAAATTAATCATACTTTTTAATCCATACAATACAAGCGCTAATATTATTAAAACGAGAAACCGTTGAAACCCTCTGCTTCGAAAGAAATTTTTCACTTCATTCATTAAGAATTAACCTCTCCCTTCAATGGATGGAAATCGGATATATTACATTTTATGAACTTCTATAGACAATCTTTCTTACTAATTGGAAAGAATCCTTTTTTTCTTTTTTATTGTCGGATTTTTTTATCTAATACTTTTCTAAAAACTACTTTATCAACTCTATATTTTATGAGAACGTCTATTTTTAGACTGTTGCTCCTTAGTAGATTTTTCATATTGAAAAAAGAGAGTTATCTATCACTTAACTCTCTAGAAAAATGCTAAATGAAAAGCTTAATTATTTCTTTTTTGCATTTGCTTCGCTAACAATTCCTTCACTTGGTTATACGTTAACCCTGAATTTTTGTTTAAACGCTTTACTTCCTCGACATCAGTACCTACCACTGTATATTTTTTCTCATCACTCATATTTCCACTTCCTTTTTCACCAGATCATTTCTTATATTTCTTCCCTAAACTCTTGTCAACTACCCCCACTGAGATGAAGCGTTTCAGTGGGGGCTTGAGTTAGAACGCTAGGTCTTTTCGTCTATCGCTAGACAGTTTGACGCTCTAGAATTCATGCCACCTTACAGTAACACCCCAAGTATGTTTTTGGTTGGTACTAGAAACGAACAATCGTTTCCCCACTTGCACCACCCTTTCGAAAAAGAGCAGTTCTTCCTTATAGAAGAAGCCACCACTCAGATGAATCCGGCGTGTGCTACAAGCCCCGACAAGTCGAGTACACATGGATGGTTGACGCACCCACTAAGCTATGCACAAAGCAACAGCCTTACGTTTTTGCACTTTTAATAGAATCGGCGTTTTTACTTTGAGATTGTCATCCAATTCTACAACTTTTGATTTTTGCAATGTATTCAACGCACCATTAATATCAGCGTGAATACATTTTCCTGATTTACTTTGATACATTCCACGAGTGATTCGTTTGCCACTAAAGCGATAATGCGTCCTGTCTTCCTTAGACCAAACTGGAACCCTATCTTTGTCAAGAAAACTAGCTTTTGAAGTATAGCTTTCTTCTTGTTTCAAAAATCGGATGCCTTCTTTTACACATTTATTCTCAATTGCTGCAATCAGTTTATGAAATGGGATTTGAACAAATTTTTGGTTATTCTTTTTTCCCATATCAGATTTTTGTTTCCAACCAGTGTTATACCCTACGACAACCGTATCTATACTGAATGCTTTCACTTTTTTGAACAACAAACCTACAGTTTGTGAAATGTAACCATTTATTTGTCTTTCTCGTTTATGCCAAAGTGCAGCCATTTTGTTCGTTACAACTCGTTTTGAAAGTCCATTTTCCACATTTTTCAGTTGCAGATTACGTATCATTTTGTTGAAGTACTGGTTAATGGATTTAAGTTTTTTTCCATCAATTAAAAATGTGTCACCTGTATTTGTTGCGCAACTTACTAATCTGTCTACACCTAAATCGCAACTCAAAGCGTTACTAGTAGTCGTGGATTGCTTCTTCATTTGAGAAACGTGCATCTCATATGTATAATGCACCTCAAAGAACCGACCTTTTTGCTTGGGTACAATCTCAATGTAGAAATTTTTTTTATTTCTTAAATTTTTAGGCATACGTATTTTAATGGAACCGATTTTTTTTCTGAATGCCACATTCATCGGAATCATCCAATACCCGTTATCATCCACTTTTGGAACTTGATAGATTTCAATGATTCGTTTGTCCGTTGAACCAGAATAATTCGGAAACCTAGGACGGCCTGTGAATGTTTCCGGTTTTTTCTTCCACTGTTCCCATGCTTTAAAAAAGCTTTTTACTTCTGTAAATAAGGATCTACGAATCGCTTGAACAGAGTTTGATTGGACGCCCGAGTAGTTCATATCAGCTTGCATGGCAGTGTCCACTTCTTTTACAGTAGTCATCTTGTTATTATTCAGATAACTTTGTTTAATCGTGTACAATCCAACATTTCGCAACGCTTTTGAACTATGTGACATGCGTTGCAGTAAACGAAATTCTTTCGCAGTAAGGCAAGCTCGTCCGATATTCTGTTTCTGAGTGAAGCGTTGCATGTTTTCTCTTTTCTTTTGTTTACGTAATACTTTCACTGCTTTCTTTCTACCCATTGTTTTCACCACCTTTCTCAGGGGGTTCATTAAAATCATTTCATTCCTTGTGATTCAATGTACTTACGGATAGAACCTATAGGTGCACCGCCCGTTGTTAAAAGACAATAACTTCGAGACCAAAACATTTCTTTCCATAGATCATGTTTTATCTTAGGAAAATCTCGTTTCACGAAACGAGAACTAACACTTTTGTAACTGTTAATCGCTTTTGACAAATCAATGTTTGGAACTGAACGGAACAAAACGTGAACATGGTCTTCATCGTGATTCCATTCTTCTACAGTAATTCCTTTTGGCTCAAGCAACCGAATGAAGTGCTCTTTCAGATAATCTGAAATTTCATCGTTCATCACTTTTTTACGGTATTTAATAACCAAAACTAAATGATAGTAGAGTAAGAACACTGAATGATTATTATTATCTAATTTCGTTGTCATATATATTGTCTCCTTATCTACGACTAATTATATCGCAAGACGCAAAAGAAACAAATATTCGCTCTTTAAAAAATTGTTATGAACGAAACAAAAGAGTTCAGCCTACCTTCTGACGGCAATTCATCTCCACCTGAATTGTTGGGTTTCACCCGTAACACAAATCAGATGGAGTCTTCTTGCCGAAAAGGATAAATTAACACACATAAGCTGTACTAAATTAAATAGACTATGTTCAATAACTAAAAGGAGTTCTGTTGCGTAAGAGGAATAGATAAAAATATGTCGAATTTATATACTTATTGAATTTAAGGACATGGAGGATGCATTTTGAAAACATATGAGTTTAAACATAACATTCCAACATTGGAAGAGTACAAATATTTGTGTGATTCTGTTGGATGGACTAATTATATGAATTTTGAAGTAGCGGATACTTCACTGAAGCATTCTATTCACTGCATCACGGTCAAAGATAATGAAAAAATTGTGGGCATGGGGAGAATTGTTGGTGATGGATCTATCTATTTCTATATTCAAGATATAGTGGTTCATCCGGATTATCAGAAACATGGTATTGGGAAAGAAATAATGCATCTTTTGGTTGCATACTTAAATGAGACTGCCCCTGATAAGGCGTTTGTCGGTTTATTTGCATCACAAGGTAAAGAATCGTTCTATGAAAAATTTGATTTTAAAAATTACTCACCAAACATGACGGGGATGTTTACTGTCATTTCAAAAACATGATAGATTTTTAATTGTAGGGAAAACTTCGATTCATATGAAAGAAATTATTCTTGCAGTAACCTTTTCCACAATCGCATTTAAACATTACATACGAAAGGAGAGTACATATATAGCTATATATGTACTCTCCTTTCATTTATTTAACTCTGTATATATTAAATTTCTTAATAAAATTTCACTACATCTTCAGTAGGTAAGAATGTTCTTTCCCCTGGTTGTTCATTTGGCTCACCAAATGGCATTTGTCCTACTAAACTCCACTCCGCTGGAATATTCCATGTTTCTTTCACTTCAGCATCTACGATTGGATTGTAATGTTGTAATGATGCGCCAATTCCTTCAGCTGATAATAACATCCATACAGTATGTTGTAACATTGCATTACCTTGATGAGACCAGAATGGGAATTGATCTTTATATAACGGTGCATTTTCTTGCATTTTTTCTACAGTTGCTTGATCTTCAAAGAATAGAACTGTTCCTACACCTGCATGGAAGCCTTTTAGTCTTTCTACTGTTGCTTCAAAATTTTCTGCTGGCACGCGTGATCTAAGTGTTTCTTTTACGATATCCCAAAACTTTTCATGCTCTCCATCCATTAATACGACCATACGGCCACTTTGCATATTGAAAGAAGTTGGTGCGTGTAAAGCTGTTTTTAATACTTCTTCAATTCTTTCTTTTGTAATTGTAGCGTTTTTTGTTACTTTACGAATTGAACGACGGTTCACGATTGCTTCTTTTAAGTTTGTTGTAGTTGCTGACATTTTAATTCCTCCAAATATATGTTTTATTATTTTTATTTAAACAAATCAATTTGAGTCTTTCATGCAAGACGAATTAGCAATATCCATCCGCCTTACATTGCATACCTTCAAATGAATTTGTTTTATCCTTTTCGATTTCTTTATCAATTACTCTTTCTAGCGTTTCTTTACTAGCAAGTCCTTGAATGACTTCATCTCCAATCATGACAGTTGGAACAGCCATAATATTTGCTTCATCATATGCATGCTGAATTGCTTCTTGATGTTTTTCTTTATATTTACGATTTACTAAAGCATCTTTAAATTCAGCTTCAGGAAGCCCTACTTCTACCGCTAATTTCGTTAATACATCAATATCTTCAATGTTTTGCTCTTCTTGGAAAAACGCAGTAAATACTCGGTGATGATACTCATTTCCAAGTCCACGCTCTTTCGCGAATTGGCACCCTTCAAAAGCTAAATGTGTATATGGATGCGGAGAAACGCGTGGCAGACGCATTTCAACCCCTAATTTTTTTGCAGTAGGAAGAATGAAAGAATCCCATGAACCTAACTTATCTGGCTCGTTCCAAGGATCTATTTTAGAATATGGACTTGGACGCAATTCAAATGGCATCCATTCGATTTCTACATCTTTCTCTTTCGCTACTTCATCTAATGGTCCTTTTGCTAAAAAGCAAAACGGGCATATAAAATCTGAGTATACTTTCATTTTTACAGTCATATCTTTTACACCTTACCTTCTTTTTATTTTTAGATGTAACCAAAACAGTTACAATTTTAAGAAAAAAATATGCATTCTCTTTTAGAGACTTGCAATTATCATATTATGCTTTCATTTTTTGTTGTAAAGATTCAAATAACTGCCCCATCGTAATATTTCTCAACACTTCTTCCATCGCAGATTGCGCCTGAACTAAAATAACCTCTAAAACAGCTTGAATATTCGCCCCAATTGGACAGTCTGGATTCGGTTTTTCATGAATGTGAAATAGTTTGTCTTCTTCCACTACATTCACTGCATGATACACATCTAATAATGTGATTTCATGTAAATCCTTTAATAATCCCGCGCCACCTGGTCCGCGATTTACGTAAACAAATCCAGATTGTTTCAAGTAAGACATTATTTTACGAATGACTACCGGATTTGTATTTACACTCTCGGCCATATAGTCTGAAGTGCAAACTGAAGATGGATTGTTTTTCAAAATAGATAAAATATGAACAGCTATAGAAAAGCGGCTACTAATTTTCATCGTGATCACCACCTCGATGTAATCATTATAGTTACAACTGGAATATAAGTCAATCCTTTTTACAAATTTTTTAAAGCAAATAAAAAAGTGCCCCATTACAATATATGAGACACCTCTTCTTATTCTGCAAATAAGTCTTGAAATTCTTCAATAAATAGCTGCACAGCGATTGAAGAATCCTTTAATGAAGGAACAGCTAAAGCAATTTCTCTCCATACTTGTGGTTCCAATTCTCTCGTTTGTATATTCTTTGGTAAACTCGTTAAAGATAACTCAGCCAAAATTGCGATTCCTAATCCTTCTTGAATCATATTTAAAGCTGTTGTAACTGTGGAAATTATATATTCAGCCCGAAGTGGTACGTTCGCTTGTTTAAACATATCGATAATGGGTGGTTCGTACCCACCCTTACATAATATGATAGGTTCATTCTCTAAATCACCTATTGTAATAGAATCGTTCTTACAAAGAGGATGATCCTCTCTTAAGACAACAACCATTTTCCCCTTCGTTAAGGGCACAATCTCCATATCTTTATTAGGCAAAATAACAATTCCTATATCAACAACCCTCGATACTAACCAATCTTCAACTTCTTTAATCGTACCTTCACAAAGAACGACTTCTAAGTTCGGATACTTCTCCTTAAAAAGATTTATCATTTTGGGTAAGAAATGTGCAGAAGCACTCGGAAAACTCCCAATTCGAATCGTCCCAACTTCGTGCCCTTTCTCCATCGCTACTTCTTGTTCAATCTTCTCAACGCCGTTTAAGATTTCTCTAATATGTACAAGAATTCTATTTCCAACATCCGTAACGATTAGCCCTTTTCGTTTATCGCGTATAAGAATGGTAACTCCTAACTCTGACTCAATGCTTGAAATCGCATGACTTACAGCTGGCTGTGTCATATTTAACATCCCGGCAGCCTTCGTAAAACTCCCTAATTCAACCGTTTTAATTAAAACTTGAAGTTGTGTAATGGTCATAACTAATCACTTATACTCCTTATAAAAAAGATTCATTTTATTTATCATAGTCGATATCATATCATAGTGAAATGGAATACAACAAGGAGGGATTACAGTGACACAGCTTTCTCGAACTAAGACTGCCATAATCCTTACATTTCTCGTTATTATGTGGGGAATTAATTGGCCGTTATCAAAATTCGCTCTGCATTACACACCACCCGTACTCTTTGCAGGGATTAGAACATTAATAGGAGGATTTATCTTACTTACTTTCGCATTACCGAGATACAAACAATTAAATTTAAAGGAAACTTGGCATTTATACTTTATTTCATCTTTACTCAATATTATTTTGTTTTACGGACTACAAACTGTCGGACTTCAGTATATGCCCGCCGGACTCTTCTCCGCAATCGTATTTCTCCAACCTGTCTTACTCGGCATTTTCTCATGGATTTGGCTTGAAGAATCTATGTACGGCTTGAAAATTTTCGGACTTATTCTTGGATTTATTGGTGTTGGGGTTATTAGCTCTAGTAGTTTAACTGGACATATTTCTATTATCGGTGTACTACTTGCTTTAGGGTGCGCTATCGGCTGGGCACTCGGCACAGTATTTATTAAGAAAACTGGACACCGCGTTAATGCCATTTGGATGGTAACACTTCAGCTTATTATTGGCGGACTTTGCTTAATCGGATTTGGTTCAGAATTTGAGAGCTGGTCTAACATCGCTTGGAGTATACCATTTGTAAGTGTACTACTATTCATCTCGTTCTTTGTTATTGCAATGGGATGGCTCGCTTACTTTACACTTGTAGGAGCTGGTGAGGCAAGTAAAGTTGGGGCTTATACGTTCCTTATCCCACTGATTGCTATTATTGTAAGTTCAATTTTCTTACATGAGGCCATTACAATTAGCTTATTCATCGGACTTTTATTTATTATCGTAAGCATTTGTTTTGTAAATATAAAGCCGAAAGCACTTGCTGTAAGGCAGCAAGTTGAAGTGAAATAAATAGATATGAGAAAGAGTCTACCACTTGTAGGCTCTTTCTTTTTTACCATTTTATCAGTACAGTCACTTAACATCTTAGCAAAAGGAAAATTTTCCTTTTTTATTGTATGATGATAATTAAGTAGAAAATATTATCTCTAATACATATGTATGGACTAACAATTCTAATCATAAGGGGGAATTATATGGTTTTACAGTATAAAGAATTTGGAGATTCAAGTTCTCCACTTATGGTTTTTATTCATGGGGGCGGAGTCAGTGGATGGATGTGGGACAAACAAATTAAACATTTTACTAACTTTCACTGCCTTGTTCCTGATTTACCCGAGCAAGGGGAAAATAGTAGTAAGGGTCATTTTTCAATACACCTTAGTGCTGAAAAAATCATTGAATTAGTTGAAGAAAAAGGACAAGGTAAAACTGTTATAGTAATCGGTTTTTCATTAGGTGCTCAAGTATTAATTACAATGCTCAGCATGAAACCAAACTTAATTCAATACGCTATGATAAATAGCGCATTAGTTAAACCAATTCCTTTCGCTAAAACATTAATAAGATCCCTTGGCTTAACCTATCCACTTATAAAGAGTAAGACGTTTTCCAAAATACAAGCAAAATCAATGTACATAGATGAAACACAATTTGATAACTATTATCATGAAAGTTGTCAAATAAGTAAAAATACATTTGTGAGGATATTAGAAGAAAATATGTCGTTTACAATACCAAAAGGTTTCGAGAATGCTAGTAGCAATATATTAGTGACTGTTGGAGAAAACGAAAAAAGAATCATGAAAGACTCGATGACTGCAATCCTTGAAAGCAATCCTAATTGCACAGGTATTATCATTCCTAAAATCGGTCATGGAATCCCTTTAGCAAATCCCAAACTATTTAATACTTTAATTGAAAACTGGCTTAAGCATAATAACCTACCAGAAGAAGTAATGACAGTCAATTGAGTTCCTTATCTTAATAAACCATGTTGTATTTGTAGCTCTAATCCCCCTCGAAGCTGCTTAATCTCAAAATTTTATTAACAAAGGTCTCATTACTTTCAATGAGACCTTTCAATGTTCCCTACTTTTTACGACGTACTACAAAAACACACGTACCTACGGAAGATACAATCGCTAAAACTGATAAAACAATTGCTATTGTTTGCATATTACTTGTACCTTCATTTTTTTCCACACTAGATACTTCACCATGTTCTCCTGTTAATGATGTACCTTTTGCAATCGTAGTAAGTGAATGGGGCTTTTCAGCTTTCTCACCGCCTGTCCATTCAACAATTCCTCCATCTTTATATTGTTGATATGCATTCCAAGCTATTTGTTGCTCTTTATCTGGATTTTTAGCAACGAAAGTAAATCGTTGGAACTGACCAGGTAAAATCCCTTCTCCTGTTGCTTCCCATATTACAGTTTTAACTTTTCCAGCTGCATCTTTTTGTTCTTCCACTTTCCACCCTGGCACTGGCTCGTACTGTTGAAACTCGACTCCAGACGGTATTTTCAGTGTGACTTTTGTTGTTGCCATATTCTTTTCAACAGGTACCTTTATTGTATAAGTCTCCCAAGAGCCAACGTCAGAAGTTGCTGGTTTCACAGTTACGTGAGCACTAACAGGTAACGAAAAAATCCCCATTGCAATTATTGTTGCGATCATTGTTGTTCCTAATTTTTTTATACGTTTCATTTTCTATAAACTCCTTTTCATTTATAACGTCTTTTTTATCTGCCACCTACAATAAATTTATAATCCGTATCGAAACTATCAAGAGATTTTGTTAATCCGTGAACTTGTATATTCCAGTTTCCTGTCATGTTAATATACATACCTTCCGCTTCATATTCTCCCGGTGACACTGCCGAAACTTTAAATGAACCTTTGCCCATATTCATATCTAAAGATTGAGTCGTCAATACAATTTGTTCCATATCAGTAACAGGCTGTCCATTCTCATCCTTCAAAGTAATATGAAATGTATTCTGTCCTACCTTATTAGGACTTACATGTAAAGTAAGTTCATATCCATTATCTAATTGTTTACTCTCTGTAAAAGGTCCCGTAGGAGGCATCGGCGGCGTTTGTACATTTGTCATAAACGCTACGATTACGAAAACGATAATTCCAATGATAAACTCTACTTTCACCGTGGCTCCTAACCTTTGCTGCGCTCGCATTCTCCCTTTCACATAATGAATAATTCCCAATATCCCCATACACACGAATAAAAGTATCTTTGCTAATAAGGCTAATCCATACTTCGTATCAAATAGGGAATGGATCGTGGGAATAAAAAATGTACTGTTAAAAAGACCCGTTAATAAAATCACAATGACAGCACCTGTTGCCCATGGCGAAAAACGCTTAATCGCATCCCAATACATAGTCCACTTCTCATCCTCTTTACGTAACAGAAGAACAATCGATGATAGCCCCCCCATCCATAACGAAGCTGCGAATAAATGCAGAAAGTCCATAACGACAGCAATTTCTTTAAACTTTAATCCATATGCATGACTATTGAAAGCTTTCATAACAAGTAAACCAATAAACAATAGTATTGGAATGCTCCATACTTTAAACGACGAAAGCTTCTCACGCTTCACTGCAAAATATGTAACAATCATAAGCGTACTAATAAGAGCCATTTGAGTGATCCATACATAACCAAAAACAGATAGCTGTAATGTTTCTTTTAATAATATAGGATCGAACGCTTCTAACCATGAAACATCAGCATTTATTTTCGCCTGCAATGGTAGATTGAATAGTAAACTAATAAATATCCCAAATAATGATATCCATATTATTTTCTTACTCCTCGACTGAACTTGACTTGCACTTCCTTTATAAAGGATAAGGTTAAATAATAGAACACCGATAAATAGAGAAAAACTTGTATATAAAATTCCGCGTTCCATAATCATATCGATTTGGGGAACATAGCCCATCTCTTCTACTTTTATATCATCTGTTCCCGCTTCTGCTGATCCAATACGGAATGGAATAACTCCTTGAATTGGATGTCCATCAGCTGAAATAGCCTTCCACTGAATAGAGTAAAGACCATTTTTGAGATTCTCTTTTAACCCAGCTTCTAATATTTTTTTGTTTTTCTTATCAATATGCGCATCTTTTAAATCTACTCTTTTACCTGAGGTATCTCTTACGAACAATGTATTAAAACTTGAAACTTGTATGTCCTCATCGAATTCAATTTTCACAACAGATGGTGCTTTCTTTAACGTTTCATTTTCAGCAGGATTTGATTTCACAACATACGCATGAGCGGATGCGCTTTTTGGTATCAATATGATCAACACGCACGCAATTAATAGCCATGCCCCTAACCTTCGTATTACTTTCACAATCATTTCACTTCTTTCTTTTTCGTCACTACACTTTCATTACTTTTTACTTCTCAAGTTTTATTTCTTGATAAAATATTAACCTGATTAAGTATAAGGATTTATTTAGTATCACTCTCTATTTATTCCTCACCTCTACGCTTCTAATATAATAGTAGCTACCTTCATAGATATTACTAATATTTTTAAAGTTAATTATCATTATAGCATAAAATATATTTATGTAAGTTCCCTAAGAAGAAAAGTTATCGTGAATCATTTGTGAAGAAAATGTGAAATACATAAAGTGAAACTTTAATCAGTGGGACTTTTACGGGCATTCGATCTCCCACCTAACTCCCTCGCATTCTCCGACTTTTGAAGCGGGAATCTTATTGCCAACAAATAGCGGGATAAATAAAAAAGGTATTACGTTATTACGCAACACCCTTTCTCCATAATACACTTCCTTTACTTCTCTTCCGGATAATCACAATAATTAATGATCGTGCCCTCTGTATCCGCTAGGTTAAGATAAATTAATCTTCTACCATGCTTATTCATTCGAAGTGTATGCTCTTCCATTCAAATACCTTGTTCTTTAAATATGTTGTGTTTCAACACATTCTTTCCCTATTTTTAAATTTCATTTTCTTTTTTAGGGTTCATTTCAATTATTTTTAACAGCTGTTGTACCCTTTTATCATATGTATGTTCGATTAGCGTTCTCTTCAGCCCTTCCATCGCAATTTTCTTTCTTTGTGCCGGGTTCGATAAATATCTTTCAGCTTTCTCTATAAAATCAACCGCTGAGGTAAATGTCTCAATTTGTACCCCTGGAATATAACACTTTTCTAAATCTGAACGAATATCCGTCATTTGAAAAGAACCTGTACTAGCTATTTCGAATGTACGATTATTAATAGAACAAGCATTTACTTTTACTCTATTTCTATTAAATGTTAAATCCTCTATCGAGCGATGTATATTCATGTTAATTTTACTTTTTTTGTAATATCCTATACTGTTTTCGTAAACCAAAAATGGTAAAAGTAAAATTTTATCTTTCAATAACTCATAACTTTTTAGTCTATCCCAATTACAACCTATAATTAGAGTGTTTTTAGTCACTAAGTACTCTGCAATTGAATCAATAAATGCGAGCCGATTATCAAAAGCAGTCCCTATGAAACTAATATCAAATATGTATTCCTCTTCCCTAAGTATCGGCGTATATACAGGAGGTTCTGCTGCTAAAGGCAAATAATATACATTATCACAACCTAAATCTTTATAAAAATCAATACATCCTGTATCTTGCGTAAACACATAATCATAATCAAGCACTAAGTTTTTCGTCACATCTGTAAAGTAAGGGTCATCTGTAAGCCAGAGTGCAGTTTTAAAGTTGTATTGTTTTAAATCTTGAATTCCCTTAATTATCCCTTCTTCAAAACCATGAAATACAATAATGAGTGCCGGTTTTATCTTTAAAGCCGTTTTCACCAAGTTTTCGTATGTTACCATCGTTACATTACGAATTGCCTTTTTTAAACTATTATATATAGATTCCTCTAGCGCCGGAAAATAGACAGGAACACTAGATGTAACAAATAATACGTTAAAATTTTCAGCACTATTTGAAATCTCCACAGATAACCACTCTCCAATACATGAAATTCACAATTTATATTATATGTATTGCATAAAATATATAGTTGGTTATAAAGCACTCTTTTTCTTTCATATATTACTGTGCAAAATGAGGATTGCTTACCCTATAGTCGGCTCCATTTGCTCGCAAATACTAAAAAAAATCATGCCCACTCCTACAGGATAGTGGATAGCTTCTCATAATATATATTCAACATTCCGAAATACTTTCGTCGAAATATTGAAAAGTATACAAATAAAAAGGCGTTACATTAGTACGTAACACCTTTCACAAAAATACACTTCCTTTATTTCACTTCCGGATAATCACAATATTCAATAATCGTCCCTTCCGTATCTGCTGGGTTAAGGTAAATTAATCGTCTACCATGCTTATTGATGCGAAGCGTATGTTCTAACGTTCGAATCCCTTGTTCCTTTAATTCTTCTAAAGCTACATCTAAATCGTCTACACGATACGCAACATGATGGACACCTTTCCCTTTTTGCTTTATAAATCGTGCTATTGGAGAAGTTGTATTATTCGTTGGCGCAAGTAATTCGATTCTATCACCATCAACTTCAAGAATAGCTACTTCGCTTTCAACACCAGGTGCTTCACTTACGTATCGATCTATTAAAGTTCCTGATAAAACCTTTTCATAAAAATGTATCGTACTATCTATATCACGAACTGCGATCCCGATATGGTCAATTGTTTTTTTCATTTTATTTCCCCTACTACTTTATTTTTTCTATTCTTATCAATAGTAACAAAAAAAGTTATAGAATCAAATAATCTGTACCCTTTGTAAAGGACATTTTGAAAAAAGTTAGGCAACATCAAGAAGATGATTTCTGTATCCAACAGGAGTCATCTTTTTTAAATTCCATTGATATCTATAGTGATTATAGTACGTCATATATTTCTTAATCTCTTGTTTCAACTCAGTAAAAGACTCGCAAGGTTTTATATGTGCTTCATCTTTCAGATGACCAAAAAATGATTCTTGTGGAGCGTTATCCCAACAGTTCCCTCTTCTTGACATAGATTGTCCGAGCTTTAGCTTTTTGACTAATTTTTGGTAGGTAGGGCTTGTGTAGTGGGCTCCTTGATCTGAATGAATATATGCACCTTCAGTCAATCGAATCCTCTTATTCCGTTTTAGTTTATGAAGAGTTGTTATTACGAGGTCTAATGTCATCTGTTCTGAAACATGGTAAGCTAAAATTTCATTGGTTGAGCCGTCTAAAATTGTAGATAAATAAGCTCTTTTATTCTTACCGTAAACTAAATAAGTGATATCTGTAAGAAGCGTTTTTCCTGGGGTGTTTTGTTTAAATTCTCGATTTAATTGATTCGGCACTACTCGATGTTCTTTTGAAGCTTTCAGCATTCTTTTATAAGGATTTGCTTTCCGAATCGGACAGACAATCTCATATTTTTTCATGATTCTACGGATACGCTTTAAATTGTAGACAACTTGAAAATGACCCACCAATGTCATTTTTATTTGACGAGCCCCTTTCTTTCGATTTCTAAATCGAAGTGCTTTTAATATGATTTCTTTCACGATTTCATCTTGATTGTTCTTTTGTTTCCGTTGTTCTTGAGATGAAATGGAAAAATAATTATAGTATCCCGAACGGGATACACCAGCTACTTTACACAAATAACTCACCATATTTCTTAAGTTATATTTTATGATGACAGAACGAATCAGGATATATTTCTGACTAGGTGATAAAGTTATTTCCTTCTCATCCTCCCTTCCATAAGTTTGATCTTTTTTAACAATTCATTTTCTGCCTTTAGTAAGTTCCGTTCGGCTTCTAAACGAGCATACTTCTCTTCTAACGTAAGCTCTCTCTCAAGAGTTCTTCCCGCGTTTTGGCGTGTATCTCGCAAACCAAATACACCATTTTTTCTGTAAGCAGCACGCCATCTACTTCCTGATGACATAATTCGTTTCATTCCAATCATATCTATATCAAAACCACATTCTTCAAAAATATTTCGAGGTAGTTTTCCTTTCTCATTTTCCTCAATAAAAATACGCTTAAATTCATCTGTATAAGTGATACCTTTCTGACTTACAGATTTTATGTAGGGGTTATTTGATAGAATTTGAATGTCTCTTTCTGTAAATAGCTTTTTTGTCATTTTGAACTTTCTCCGATCCCAATTTTCTCTCATTATACAAGAAATACCCTATAGAATAGACTTTTTTTCAGTGTCTATTCTATAGGGTACATTTTAAAATTCTATAACTTTTTTTGTTTAACTTATTTTCTTATTTGCATCAGCTGCTGGTTGCACTCCATTTTTCGTTTTTACAACGCTAATACCATAGCCGATAAATCCACCGATAATCGCTGGGAAGATCCAGCCTAATCCTACTTCCTGCATCGGAAGGAATTTAGTGAACACTTGGCTTACTACTTCAATGTTAACTCCAGCTGCACTTAATCCATCGAATAAGCTGATGATAAATGTTACGATTAAGCTCACTTGATAAACTTCAGCTCTACCTTTGAATAACGAGTGGAAGAATGTTAAGAAAATCAGCACGATTGCTAGTGGATAAATTGCTGTTAATACTGGCACAGAAACTGCAATTAATTGCGTTAATCCAACATTTGCAACAATTGCACTAAATACACATAGCGTGATTGCGATTGCTTTGTAAGGAACATTTGGGAATAACTTATGGAAAAATGAAGAACACGCTGATACAAGTCCCACACTTGTTGTTAAACAAGCAACTGTAATCATTAACCCTAATAATACTCCGCCATATGATCCGAAATAGTAGTTAGAAACTTTCGCTAATACTTCTCCGCCGTTTTCTAAATGTCCAAGCTTCGCAACGCTTGAAGCTCCCATATAAGAAAGAGCTGTATAAATAATTGCTAAAATAGATGCAGCAATCAGTGTTGCTTTTGCACAAACAACCATAATTTGTGTTTTCGTTTTCGCACCTTTTTCTTTAATTGCATTAATAATGATGATCCCAAATACGAACGATGCAAGCGTGTCCATTGTTAAGTATCCTTCTTGGAATCCTTTGAAAAATGCATGTGATGTATACCCTTCAACTGGTGCTTGCATTTCTCCAATCGGATGAATAAAAGCAACAATTACTAAAATACCGATGAATGTTAATTTAATTGGTGTTAAGATTTTTCCAACAATATCGACAATTTTCGCAGGATTTAGCGAAAAAAAACAAGTAATACTAAAGAATATAATTGTAAAAAGAATTAACGGTGTAGAACCTAATCCCTCTGGCATAAACGGCTTAAGACCAATTTCATAAGAAACATTTCCCGTTCTTGGTATTGCAAATAACGGACCGATTGCTAAGTATAAAACTGTTGTAAATACAATCCCAAACACTGGGTGAGCACGACTTGCTAATGACTGTAAATCATCTTTACCTGAAAAACCAAATGCCAATACACCTAGTAATGGTAAACCTACTCCTGTTACTAAAAATCCAGCGTTAGCAATCCATACATTCTCTCCTGCCGATTGACCAAGCATCGCTGGGAATATTAAATTTCCTGCTCCAAAAAATAGTGCAAATAACATTAATCCGATAACTACTATGAACGAAAACGGTACTTTATTCGCCATAATATAACCCCCCATTCAAATTTCCTTATCTCATTTCCAATTTTAACTAATTGAATTTTCTGAATATTTAATTTAAGTATCAACTATTCTTGAACTCATTATAGTTTGTTATATAATATTTTGCAATACTATTTTCAAACTTTTCATTTATTTTATGAATATACATTTTTTAACATGGAAATTAGACTAAAAAACCAACATGGTCATCCATGTTGGTTTTACATTTACTATCATTAATTAAAATTTCGCCGCTACTTTCTTAACGTTCTCTAAACCTTCTTCAACAATTTGCTGTGAGCGATCTGGATATTGATTGTGTCCTTCAATTACAACTGTCTCTGGATTTGCAATTCCCCAGAACCCAAGTACGTTTGTAACGTAATTAACAGCCATTTCCATAGGAGCCATTTGTTCAGAAGAGTAATCTGAACCACGAGCACCTAAAACAACTACTTTCTTATCACCAACTAAACCTTCTGGACCGTTCGCTGTATATTTAAACGTTTTTCCCGCTTGAGAAAGATATGAAATATACGTGATTAATGGTGCTGGTACTGTAAAGTTCCATAATGGGAATGCAAATACTACTTTTTCAGCTTCTAAAAACTGGTTTAAGTACTTATCCACTGTAGCAACTGCCTTCTCTTCTTCAGCTGTTATCTCCATTCCTTGACTACGTTTATATCCACCTGAAATAGCGATATTTCCGTAATACGGAAGATCTAATGCGAATAAATCTAACTCCGTAATTTCTGTATTCGGATTTGCTTCCTTATAAGCACTTACAAATGTTTCATACATTTTTGAACTAATTGCTTGCTCCGCTGGACGATCGTTTGCTTTTACAAATAATACTTTTGACATTGTTTTATTCCCCTCTACTTTTGTATTTTCTTCTTTTTTACCAAATAACGAGCTAAATAATCCCATTTTCTTCACCTAAACTTTCTTATCATATTCATTATTCATCATCATAAAAATTCTTATTCTAATAAAAAGTTCCAATAGATACCTTAACCTAAGTAACTCAAAACTTTTTGTTATTTAATTACCTTATGTAAGTGATTGTAATACATCTACTTACTTTAGTCAAGTAACTTCTCAAAAAGAAAAATATCTCGGGTTAAAAATAACAAAGAAATATATTTCCTCATTCGAAATGATAAATTCGAAAACACATAAGTGAAATCCCTTGTATAATACAACTAGAGAGAGAAATTCATCTATAGAGAGGATTTATTAATGAGTACTTTAGAAAAGATTCAAACCTTTATCATTCTTGCAGCTGTTATATTCGGGGTTATATTAGGACAATTTAATATGATACATATGCATTCAGAAAAATTTATTGTCCCCTTCTTATTTTTAATGCTTTACGGATTATTCCTCAGCATCCCATTAAATGATATAAAAAATGGCTTCCGTAACTTAAAATTCGCTGGAACAAGCCTAGGTATTAACTTTATATGGACACCTTTTCTTGCTTGGGGATTAGGCGCGTTATTTCTTTCAGATCACCCAGCACTTTGGGTCGGCTTTATTATGTTAATGGTTACTCCGTGTACAGATTGGTACTTAATCTTTACTGAAATAGCGAAAGGAAATGTAGCACTTTCTACTGCAATTTTGCCTGTAAATTTAATTTTGCAAGTACTACTTCTTCCAATTTATTTATTTTTATTTGCTGGTGTCATGAAAACTGTAGCGGTTTCTGTTTTAGTAGAAAGTATTGTTATCGTAATCGTCTTACCATTTTTACTTGCGCACGCTACAAAATTCATTATGCATAAAATGAAAAAAGTTGAAACACTTGAGAATAAACTCATTCCGTTTTTCAGCTCTGCTCAAATTGTATTTTTAAGTTTAGCAATAGTAGCGATGTTTGCCTCACAAGGTAAGTACTTATTACAAAATATGAATGTTGTTTTATTGTTACTTATACCAGTATTACTGTTCTTCATAATTAACTTTATGCTAGGACAGTTTGTAGGACGTATGATGCATTTATCCTATGAAGACACTGTAAGCCTAAGCTTAACAACATTAGCGAGAAACTCGCCTGTTGCACTCGCAATTGCTGTGACTGCTTTTCCAGACGAGCCTCTTATCGCGCTTGCATTAGTGATTGGACCGTTAATAGAACTACCAGTACTAGCGTGTGTGTCACAAGTGTTATTACTTATTAAGAAAAAACAGCAATACACATAAAAAAACGTCCTACTTTGGGACGTTTTTTTATTGTCGAGAAAGTATAGAAGTAACGATACTTATCGGCTCTAAGGATTTTATACGTTATAGAAAATTAGCTTGTCGTTACGTTAACAAAGTCTTTCTAATTAAAAATTATAGGGAAAGTAAATATAACGAAAGCTGCCCAAAGTCCGTAAATTGGCAAATACTTCGTAACGGCATCTTGGATAGCTGTCGGTCCTGATTTGTTTTGTAGAAAACGCATATAGGAAAACATAATCCAAATTAGATTTGCCCAGATCAATATGTTTACTCCTAAGACAGCAAGTCTATTAGGTGTAATCCCGTAAGAAGAAAGTCTAAATACGATGGCTGACAAAGCTACAGTGTCAATAATAAGCGCAAGAACAATTAAGGCAAAATTGATATAATCTGAAATGTTCTTTTTCTCGTCTGATTCACTCTCAACAATGGAAAATATAGTAACAGCCAATACACCAAGGAGTATTCCGTTGAAGGCCATTAGGAAATTGCGGTCCAAGAACGGATTTTTCCCGACCCATATAACCGTTATAAGATAAATCAACAATGTGATCAGGACGAGAGGACTAAAAATTTTAGATATGTATGGTGTAATATTCTTAGCAAGTTTAAGATTCATTGATGCCAAGTATGCAGCCACAATAGCGAGAGCAGCAGCACCAAATAAAATAACATTACTAAAATAGAAGTCTTCTATATTCAAGTCAACAAACCTAAATAACTGCATGGTTAATGCTGCTAGTACCATTCCGCTCACTGCCATGCTGGCGTAGAGAATACAATATTCCAAATTAAATTTAATATAAGCTAATCTCGTACTTCCTTTTGAATATTCATTTCCTGTAAACGCAAGCCCTACTAAGACCCATAAGAATATAGGAAGATGTAAATAAGCAAGGATAATGCTGTCTTTATAAGTTAATGGCAACATATTAAGATACAACCCGGAAATTAGGAACAACGCTACAAGGGAATAAATAATACTTTTTTTCGGAGTATTATTGTAAACAAAATAAGCAGCAATAAAGGGAATTACACCAAAAGCCAAGTTAATTGGAGCAATTGCTCCCTGTTCGACAAAATGGAAGATTCCCCTGGTGCTTAGCCCTGCCAGAATAGCTAAAATGCCCATGAATAAGAAACCTTTTTGACACAATGAAGGTTTTTCTGTATTTGCCGTCTCCTTGAAATGCAATCTTTCATACCAAGCACCAAGAACCTGAGAATCAGGGTTTTCATCCCATGCTTGTGAGAATGACTTTTTAAAAGCTTTCGGGTCTTTTCTATACATTCTCTCCAACTCATGAGGGTTATCCATATTTTCAATAATCAAATTGTTAATGTCCATAGTTATACCTCCTCTAATTTTAAAAATAACGTTGTTACCTTTTCCATAAAAAGCACCACACTTATTTATTCTGTTTTTGATTTTAATATAAATTTTATCGTTTTGCAATAAATTTTTATTATTTTAGATAATATTTTTGTTGTATATTTTTATTCCAAGCAAAAACAAAAAGCATTCCTCATTCAAAGAAATGATCAAAATGATATAAACGTCCAATTTAATAACACCTTTTCAAACAATTATTTCAAATAAATTTTAGTGCTAGTATACAAAACTCTGTAATTATAAAATAAAAAAGCATGACATAAAATTGTCATGCTTTTTCTTTTCTATCTATATTTTCAAACCTAATACAGCACATTTTACTCGGGAAAGAGCTTTTTCATTTGTTGAAACCACTTGTCTCTAAGTAAAAAAGTTCTTTACTAATAATTATCGGAATTCTATATTCTCCAACTAAGTAAAGAACTTTTTTATTCATTATTTCAAGAGAAAATTAAGTGCAAAGTTTAACTTGAGTAAAGAACTTTTTTCTTTGTTTTTTTATGCTTCATAGTTTTTTTAAATTAAAATACCTAACATAAAAAGTACCTTCACCTATAAAGGAATATTTTTTCACCTGTAAATTGTAAAATGTACCTTTTGACTCACGAAATAGTAATAATAAATATATAATTTTCCTAGTCAAAAGTAACCTCTAATCAATCCTAAAATATCTAATCTTCCTTTATATATTTTCATCTACTTTAAATAAGATAACATTAACTTCGATTTGTTTTCTAATACTCTTTTATAGATTAGTATCTTTTAAATTAATTACATTTTATTTACCACATTAGAAACTTGTTTATTATGAGAGTAGACTTTTTCTTCTAAGTATTTCGCCACTTCTGGGTTCAACCCTTGATATAGGCCCGTTAACATTTTTATTTTAGAAATAGTATTCCTTTTATCACTAAATTTATTTTCTAACACATGTTTAATTCGGCTCATTTGAAAATCTTCTTTCGTTTCTACAACTGAATCTACAAACTCTTGAAACAGTAGATAATTATTACCTTTTTCTCTAAATATAATGGAAGTTATTCCCGTTTGCTTAATAAGAGCATGTTTTGTAATTCTCTGCAATCCTCCCCTTTCCCTCTCAAATACAGTCCAGTTAGAGATAACCTCTTTAGCATTCAATAAAAATTTATTATCCATTTTCATATAATATTGATTACTATTTTTATGTTTATATCTCACAGGAGGCAGATATTTTTCCAACCACTCCTTATCATATTTATGTATCCAACTATACGCTGCCTGTTACATCTTCGATTATAAAAGTCAATTCTTCTTATCTTTCTTTCACAAATTTTAAATCCCCCCTAAAAAATGGTATATAACTAAGGTGCACTACTCATAATAAAATCACAAATGTTAAAAAGGTGAAAATCATGAAATTCTCTAAGCAAAATACTAAAAAGGTAAAAAACGATCTAGGTAATATTAATTCCGTGGAATTAGCTATTAATAAAAAAATAGTCAATAAAATATTTAATCAAAGCGCTGACCTGATTGAACACCAATTAAAAAGTGATGATGAATTTATACTGTATTACTTTGAAGGACTAACAGATGGTATCGCATTAAAAGACAATGTTATTAAACCAATATTAGAGAACACTAGTGGTAGTCAAAAAAATTTTGAATCTAATATTATTGCTGCCTATACAAAAGAAATCTGGAGTTGGAATGAAGTTATAGATTGTTTATTAGAAGGGCAAAGTGTTTTATTTATGAAAGATCATTTAGGAGCAATGGCTATTAATACGAAAGGCTGGGCTGAAAGAGCCATTCAAGAACCTATTAGTGAGTCTACAATTAAGGGATCACATGACGGATTTGTAGAAAATGCATCGAAAAATATAGGATTAATTCGGCGTTATATTCCTTCTGTCGAATTAAAAATTAAAAAAATAAATATAGGTGAAAGAGCAGCCACTTCTGTTTTTATTATATATTTAGGAGATGTTGCAAACGATACTGTCATACATGAAGTAGAAAGTAGAATACAAAATATCGATACCGATACAATAATTGGTATTGGAGAGCTTTCTCACTATATAAGTGACAATACTTATACGCCATTTCCACAAACTTTATTAAGTGAAAGACCAGACGTTATCGCCAGTCAAATTCTCGATGGTAAGGTTGCTATTTTAATTGATCGTTCTCCAAGTGCTATGGTTGTTCCTATAAACTTAGCTGGTTTTTTTAATCTACCAGATGATTATTCTCTTCATTGGTTTGTGGCATCCTTTTTGCGTTTACTGCGCTTTTTGGGTTTCTTGATTGCAACTTTACTGCCAGCTATGTATATAGCTATTGTATCTTTTCATTTTGAAGTCATTCCTTTAGATTTATATACATCGATTGCTCAGTCGAGGGTGAAAGTTCCATTTTCACCTATAATGGAAGCAATTATTATGGAGATAACATTAGAAATGCTACGTGAAGCTGGGGTACGCTTGCCACAGCCTATTGGACAGACAATCGGCATCGTGGGTGGAATTGTTATCGGTCAAGCAGCTGTTCAAGCGGGGATTGTAAGTAATATTATGGTGATTATTGTATCCATTACTGCTATCGCTTCCTTTATTATTCCTAATTATGATTTATCTAGTTCCATTCGTTTAATACGCTTTCCCATGATGTTCTTTGCTTTTCTATACGGTATAGTGGGGATTGTTTGTGTCGTTATGGTACTTGTCGCACATTCTGTAACACTTAAATCTTTTGGTACACCCTATACTGTACCTTTATCTCCCTTTAATCTAAAAGATTTAAAAGACACTATTATTCGCTTCCCTACTTCCATGCTTACTAATCGTTCTTCTACGGGACGACCTAAACAAAGTACAAAAAAAAGAACGATATATAATAAAGGTGATTCAAATGATGAATTCTAAAATGGAGTATATAACACCTCTTCAATACATCTTGGGGATTCATACTATACAAACTGCGGCTGGTATATTAGTTTTACCAAGTATTATTGCAGGAACTGCTGGAACAGATGGCTGGATCTCCATTATTTTAGGATGGCTATGCACAAATGTCATAGGTATTCTCATTATTCTAACGATGAAAAAAAATCCAAATATGAATTTTCCAAGTATACTTATTCAATATTTCGGAAAATGGCTAGGGACTTGTTTACTCTTTTCTTATTGTATATATTTCATTCTGGCAGGTTTCGTCGCTCTATTAAGGTGTATTGATATCGTAATTGTATGGATTCTACCTAATACACCGCCTTATCAGATTGCCTTATTACTTCTCATACCTTTTTATATATTGGCAAAGGATAGTATATTCGCTGTATGCAGATATAATGAGGTAATATTTTTTCTTACTTTGTTTTTACCTGGGTTGCTTATTTTTGCATTGAAAGAAGGATTTTATCCAGTACATCTATTTCCAATTATTAAAGAAGGATGGTTACCAATTTTCAGAGGATTAAAAGAAACAATTTATCCTTATAGCGGCTTAGAAATTGCATATATACTTTATCCATTTCTAAAGAAAAAGAAAAAGCAATTTCAGGTATCCTAATTGCAAATACGCTATCAATGCTCTTACTGATTTATGTTACCATCCTATGTTTTACACATATGAGCCCGAAAGGTATGGAAACAGTTATTTGGCCAGTCTTTAGTTTATTAAAAGTTGTTCATTTTTCTTTTTTAGAAAGGCTTGAAATTTTATTTGTAGCTTATTATTTATTAATATTTTCCACTACCATTATTCCCTACTTATTCTCTGCGACATATGTTGTTTCACTTCTTTTACCAAAAATAAAAGCTAACTATATTATTGGCTGTTTAATTTTCATGTTAACTATAGTGTTTTATATCATAAAATTTAACGTGAAGGATTTACTAAATATTTATGCTTTCATCAATCAAATTGATTTAATTTTCTTTATAGCAATACCAATTTTTTTATTTGGTTATACATATATCTTTAAGTTTGCCACTAGGAGGAAAGCAAAATGACTAAAAAATGGCTATTTGGTTTCATTGTAGTGGCATTTTTTTTCACTGGTTATAGCACGAGAATACCTTTAGAAAATGGTGCCTTAATTTTATTGATTGGTGTTGACAAAGGTGCTAATAAAAATTTAATTGTAGGTACCAGCACAACAGTTTTTAAAGGGAAAAGCAAAAAAAACACATTTGAAGAAGTCGTAGAGGCACCCTCTGTTTATAGTGCTTTTTCAAAAATAAACACAAAAACAACAGGCTATTTGACTTCATCAAAAGCACAAATCTTATTAATTGGTAAAGAATTTACTAAGCAACCTAATTGGCCAAATAAACTAGACGCTATTGTTCGAGACCCCTCGAGTACTTCTAATATAAAATTAATTCAAGTTGATGGTCAGATAACAGATTTTTTTACTATTAAGCCACCTAATAATCTTTCTATTTCCATGTACCTACAAGATATAATTCAAGCGTCATTATACGATAACATGATAGTTCCCTCTGATATTCAGGAGGTCCTTAGACAAAAAAACGAAGAAGGAATGACGCAAACTATCCCAATTGTAAAAAAAGTAAATAATACAGTTCAAACAAAGGGTATTGCTTTTTTGGATCAATCAAGCAGGTATGTAACAAGTTTGCCTACAAAAGACGTCCCAATATACTCCCTCTTAAAAAAGAAAAACTACAAGGGCGTATGATATTGAATATTATTCTTAATGATTCTGCAAATGATAAACATAGAATTGTAAGTGTTTTGATTGAACAGGCTAAAAGGAAAATTAATGTTGGGTTTAAAAATGATAAATTTCAATTTGATATAAAATTAGATATAGCGTTGTCTATTATTGAAGGAGTTAATGGCCCTACAATTACTAGCAATGATGAACAAGGAAAAATAATTAGCCTTTTAGAAAGACAAATAACAAAATCTATTGATAAAGAATTAAATAAAATTGTAAAAGTAATTCAAAGCAATAAAATTGATCCTCTCGGACTTAGCATGTATGCAAGAGCGGATCAATATCAGCAATGGAAACTGCACAAAAAAAACTGGGGGAACGAAATATCTAATTCTAATATAAAAATTAAAACCCTAATAAAAATCGGGAACACTGGTATTATTAGAGGATAATATTAAGGGTTCGAAAATAAAATGAAAGCAAAGAAAACGCTTATTTTCCTACCAGAATTGTATTTCATGCTACAAGTTCAGACAATTAATGGATGAATTCTTTCTGTTTTTGGATGGAATAATCTTGTATATCAATTTATTCTTTTGAATTATATGCATAGCTCCTACTCTAAAAAGAATGGATGTAGCTGTATCACACCATTTGGGTCCTAGCATAGGAAAGATTCGTTTCTTAATAAAGCAATGTGGTGCTATCCCTCTATTAGCTAATTAAGGAAAGCAAAAACGCAGGACTTAAAACCTCCTGCGTTTTTTGTTGATTTATGGATTTTTATAATAATGAAGGAAAATGGGACTGGAAGTAGAATGTTTTTGCACATCCCCTTCCCCCTTTCTGTAAAAAAGTTTAAAAGTAAGCTAAACTTTTCTACAGAGCCCCTATCGACTTGTCATTATATCTTTCTTTCACTCAATTCTTTTAATAGCTGTATTATTTCAGCTTGTTGTTTTATCTTCTTACGACCATTTAGGTTAATTACTGCAAGTTCACATGCAATTCCAATGGCAAAGAAAAACAATAAACTTTCTAACATATAAAATCCTCCACATGCATTGTCTATTAGTCAACTTTGTGCAAATGTTTCTCTTGTAAAACCTGTTTATTCTTATTTACTTTTTTACGCTGATTTTATAAGCGTTGTAACTTTAGTTTGAATTTTATGAGTAAAAATAAGAAAGATATGACTAAACTAACTAAAGGATACTATACACTCTACAGTATTAAATTAGTTTTAAAACACCATTTAGGCACTACTACCTTGATGAGGTGTCATATCACCTTTATAAGAAACATAACTGTGTGCCATCATTCCTAGCATTATTATAAACATACCGCACCAAGATAAAATAGACGGAACAGAAGAATGTAATAAAACTAACTCTCCGATAACAGCAAAAAGTACTTCCATAGATTGTGTCGCTTCAACAGTGGCTAGTTTTTGCATATCTCCTCTTACCATTTCAGTTGCTTTGAAAAATAAAATAGTTCCAATTACACCTGAACAAGTAGCAACTAAGAGAGATTGTATAGTTTGTTCTTTACTAGGCGTTCCTGATGTGAAAAAGCCATACAAGGATAATAAAAACCAAAATGGTAAGCTAGCTAATGTCATTCCAAGCACACGTTGATAAGTATCCAGACGGTCTCCACAAACCTCCATCATTTTACGATTACCTAATGGATAAGCAAAAGAAGCCACAATAACAGGGATAATACCAAACAAAATATCTTTTACAGCAAGAAATTTCGCTTGCTCCATTTGCATAAGCACAATACCAAGAAGAATAATAAGTGACATACCCATCCCTTTTATTGGTATTTCTCCTCTTTTCTTGTGAAGTCCATCTGGTGTTTGAATGTTTTGGATGAAAAAAGGCGCTAATAAAGCTCCTGATATAATAGTAATTTGCCATGTTCCAGCAATCATCCATCCTGGTGCATGTGCAGCTGCAAAACATAATGGAGCGTAAAACAGGAAAAATCCTACAAAACTCCAAAGAACCCACGTTCCTAGATTTTCTCTCATAACTTGTAATAGTTGCTTTAATTTTTTTCTACTTATAACAATAAGTAAAAGGAATGGAATCATGAAAATAAACCTTAGTGACGCACTCCATATCCAATTACCGCCTGATAATTCCATCGCTCGATTAATTGTAAATGTAAAAGAAAAAAAGAACGCACCACAAATCCCTAAAAAAATCGGAAGTAAATTCCTCACCTCAATCTGCTTCATGAGTCAGTACCTCCCAATACTTAACCAGTTTTTTGATACTATCTAAATAGGTTATTTTAAACCATTAGAGACTGCTGTCCAGAATTGTTTGTTCTCTTTCCCTATTGCATAAACAGAAACCCCTGCAAGATTCTTTGAAATTGTATAGTGAGTTTTTTGTTTGATACTTGTTTCATCTTCATACCAAACTTCATGCTTATGATGATTATTATCCGTATAAGTAAATACCATTGAACCAGATGCTACATCACGATGCGGTGTTGCGTTCGTCTTTTGAATAAGTTCATTTACATCCTTCCATGCAAGCATCTTATTATTGTTTTTATCATTTAAATCCCAATCATTACCATAAGCTGGTATACCCATAATGATTTTTTTGTTGTCTACCACTCTAGTAGTGTAATTTAGATTTTCTTCTAACCATGGTTTACTAATAGTAGATCCTGGTTCACTCCAAGTACCATGCTCATCGTAAGTCATTACTTGAAGGAAATCTGCATTTTTACCTAATTGGGCATAATCGAATGGCCATGTCCAAGTATTCCAATGATTATCCTCATTTTTGGCAGGAACCGATACCATAACAGAATGACCTGAACTATGGAATTTTTTTGATGTTTCTTTTACAAAAGTAGTAAGTAAGTCACGATCTTCCGGCTTAATATTTTCTAAGTCAATATTTACGCCGTCATATTTATATTTAACAACTATACTATATATTTGATTTATTAATTTATTTCTTTTTGCTGGGTTAGAAAGAACGTTATGAGCTAACTCAGAATCAAAGTAATTAGTATTATTATTAAAGTTAGATAAAGCTGCATAACTTTTTATTTTATTATTTTGTGAATAGGACAATACTTCCTTGGGTACTTCACCATCTACAGTACCATCTGAATAAAAGAAAAAGTTGTCGGTCGATACTTGATTCATTACTGGCTGTGTTACTTTTAGTGAATCAGTGGATGTACCATATACTGTATATCCAAGAACAATAGGTTCTTCTGTACTAGCTGCAGAGGCTGGAATGGTATGACATGCCATAATTGCAGATAGACTCAAAGCTGTTAAGTATGGTTTTAATTTCATTTTTTCTTACCCCTTTATGCTTTAAAATTCGAGAAATCAACATACTATTACTTAACTTTTAATACATTTAATTTTGTATAAATAATTAGTTAAATATAATGTAAATAGCTCTTAGCTTATTTCTCTAACAAAAGCTTTATTCTACTAATTACACCGCGCGCACTTACATAGTGTAAACAGTACTAACATATAGTAACTACAATATTTTGAAAAGTCAACACGTTCTTTGAATTTAATATTTTTAAATCAATATGGTTTTATATATAACTTTATATACCAGTGATTTCTAACGTTAATTCACAAGAAAATATTTTAGTAAAAAATATTACTATAAAAAAATACTTTGTCCAGACTCCTTTCTAAAGTCGCCTTGGTGATTTTACATGTCATTTTTCTTATCTGCCAAACAGATAATTCGACTTTATATTTGAGGTGTAGAACATAAATTATCTAAAAATTTTTAAAAAAGTTTACAATGTGTAATCACATATATATAATTCAAGTTGCCAAGGTGAATACACAGCGTTAACACCATTTACACTCGAAGAATAACAGCTTGGGAAATTACAAAAAATCTAGGAGGTTTATTGAATGAAAAAAATTAGGGGCATATCAAACATTACTTTAGAAGGAACTAGCAGTTTAGGAGGAGTAATAGCTTTTACATCAACAAATGCGTGTGCATCTGAGCTTTCAAAACCCCAATATAATATCTCTACTGAATCACAATTTTCAAAAAAGGTAGAAAATGAGAAAGCGGTTAAGAGTTTTGGTGCCAATCTGAATGTAAGTATAGATGTTTTAGGAATTGCTAATATGATTAGAGATTCTATTAATGGCAGCGCTAACCGAGCAGGATTTGTAAAAGAGGTTAAAGAGTCAGCATTTTATGGGGCAGGTCAACAATATAATGTTATGGTTTTTAACCTAAATCAAGGCTACAATTACAATTTTAAAGGGGTTAAATTCTTTGCTACAACAGTATATGATGGAATAACTTATGGAATTTGGGTATTTGAAAGTGGTAAATTTACTAACGAAGGTGATGGTGGGTGGCTATATTAATTGGCATTTATAGGTTTGGGAAATAGGACCGGCAAAACAGTATGATATTACAAACCAAAAACCTTATCGTTACCATTGATTTGTAATTTATTTCATATTAAAATAAGGGATAATATTAATGAATTAAAACTATTTACAATATGGAGTGCAAATTAATGGTCTCAACATGGGAACTAGAATTAGAACAAATTCGTAATGGTAGAAGAAAACAAATTTTAGATGTTGCATTAGAGTTGTCCTTAGAAAAGGGATTAATGGATATTACTATTGTGGATATTGTGAAGCGTGCAAAAATTAGTAGGGTTACCCTTTACAAATATTACAAATCCATTCATGAGATTTTATTTAATGTTCAAATCAGAATTTTAACAGAATTATTAGAAGCGGAGAAAGTAGAAGTTCAAAAAGGTACTAATGCTTTTGAAAAGATGGAAGCCCTCTTTGAATTTATAAGTCATCAATTCAAAGAAAATCCCTCACAGTTCCGCTTTATAGGTTTGTTTGATCAACTTTATTCAAAATCATATCCTACACCAGAATTAGAAGAAAAATATACGTCTATTACAGGACAATCTTTATTCTCATTCCAAGAATTAGTTGAAGAAGGAATAAAAGATGGTTCATTCCGTAAAGATATCGATTCTCGATTACTTGCCTTAACTATTACTCATATCTTATTAGGTACTTTATACAGAATGGCTACTAGAAGCGAGGTATATGAGAAAGAAAGTATAGATTGTTCTGATCAATTGTTACAAACTTTAATTAGCTTTTTAATTACTTCTATTTCTCACTGATGGCTATACTAGCTTTTCTTATAATTCAAAAAGCTACGTATACTTTATTGTTAAATTTGAAACCTAACAGTTTATTATTAAAAATAAAAAAGGAAACCCCATTCCATATGCAGTGACCCCTGTCAAGTAGACAGGATTTAAAAAGCGCAACTAAGCAACCTGAGTTCTATATTTATATGAACTCAGGTTATTTAATTTCTTTTGAAATCTTTGATGATTATAAAAAGTATATATTTGCGCACGGCAAATTTAACCTCATCCACTTTGCGAAAGGAATATTATTGTCCTTGAGAAAAAAACTCAAACAATTTTATGATCCCTATATACTAAAAAAGAATTAATCAGAAAAAGTTTTATCAGAATAATAACGAACGGAAAATTATTTCCTTCTGATTTTTCTCTAGCCTAGTTAATTGTTCCCCAGTCTAATTAATTTTTCCTTTTGGACAATTCAATTGGACCAAGCTATATTAATTAATATGGTGGAAAATTGTTTCCACCATATACAATGCACCTTCATACCCAGATGTTCCAGATAAATATAGCCTGACTAATTGTAGAAAAAGCATGACATAAAATTAATCTGTACCCTTTGTAAAGGACATTTTGAAAAAAGTTAGGCAACATCAAGAAGATGATTTCTGTATCCAACAGGAGTCATCTTTTTTAAATTCCATTGATATCTATAGTGATTATAGTACGTCATATATTTCTTAATCTCTTGTTTCAACTCAGTAAAAGGCTCGCAAGGTTTTATATGTGCTTCATCTTTCAGATGACCAAAAAATGATTCTTGTGGAGCGTTATCCCAACAGTTCCCTCTTCTTGACATAGATTGTCCGAGCTTTAGCTTTTTGACTAATTTTTGGTAGGTAGGGCTTGTGTAGTGGGCTCCTTGATCTGAATGAATATATGCACCTTCAGTCAATCGAATCCTCTTATTACGTTTTAGTTTATGAAGAGTTGTTGTTACGAGGTCTAATGTCATCTGTTCTGAAACATGGTAAGCTAAAATTTCATTGGTTGAGCCGTCTAAAATTGTAGATAAATAAGCTCTTTTATTCTTACCGTAAACTAAATAAGTGATATCTGTAAGAAGCGTTTTTCCTGGGGTGTTTTGTTTAAATTCTCGATTTAATTGATTCGGCACTACTCGATGTTCTTTTGAAGCTTTCAGCATTCTTTTATAAGGATTTGCTTTCCGAATCGGACAGACAATCTCATATTTTTTCATGATTCTACGGATACGCTTTAAATTGTAGACAACTTGAAAATGACCCACCAATGTCATTTTTATTTGACGAGCCCCTTTCTTTCGATTTCTAAATCGAAGTGCTTTTAATATGATTTCTTTCACGATTTCATCTTGATTGTTCTTTTGTTTCCGTTGTTCTTGAGATGAAATGGAAAAATAATTATAGTATCCCGAACGGGATACACCAGCTACTTTACACAAATAACTCACCATATTTCTTAAGTTATATTTTATGATGACAGAACGAATCAGGATATATTTCTGACTAGGTGATAAAGTTATTTCCTTCCCATCCTCCCTTCCATAAGTTTGATCTTTTTTAACAATTCATTTTCTGCCTTTAGTAAGTTCCGTTCGGCTTCTAAACGAGCATACTTCTCTTCTAACGTAAGCTCTCTCTCAAGAGTTCTTCCCGCGTTTTGGCGTGTATCTCGCAAACCAAATACACCATTTTTTCTGTAAGCAGCACGCCATCTACTTCCTGATGACATAATTCGTTTCATTCCAATCATATCTATATCAAAACCACATTCTTCAAAAATATTTCGAGGTAGTTTTCCTTTCTCATTTTCCTCAATAAAAATACGCTTAAATTCATCTGTATAAGTGATACCTTTCTGACTTACAGATTTTATGTAGGGGTTATTTGATAGAATTTGAATGTCTCTTTCTGTAAATAGCTTTTTTGTCATTTTGAACTTTCTCCGATCCCAATTTTCTCTCATTATACAAGAAATACCCTATAGAATAGACTTTTTTTCAGTGTCTATTCTATAGGGTACATTTTAAATTGTCATGCTTTTTTATTTCTATCAATATTTTTTCACCCCTAACCTGTTACAGAACCTTATACTCAGGAAAGGACTTTTTTATTTATTGACACCACTTAATTCTCAAACACAAAATTAATCTTATTATCTTTCCACTCTAACTTCGCATCAAACGTTTTCTCGCCTTTTTTAAAGCCTTTTATTAAATCGGTCTTCTCACCTTTTAATAGTTTCGTCATGTTTTTTTGCGAAATAGCTTTGCTTAAAATCTTCTTCGAGATGGTAAAGTCACATTGTGTTGTATTGTAGTTAGAACAACCGTAAAACGTCGACTTATCAATAACATCGCCATCGCATTTTTTACAGTTCCCGACCTTTTTACCTGTTGTAAATTTCGATCCTTTTCGTTCAATCGATTCAACATGTAATCCGGTGAAATCCCATTTCTCCGACATTTCTACCGCATCTTCAATAATTTTAGCTGATAGCTTTTTCGTTTGCTCCATAAATGTCGCTGGTGAAGCTGTACCTTCTCCAATTTCCGCAAGGCGTTGCTCCCATTTTGCTGTCATTTCTGGTGAAGCCAGTATTTTATCACCGATTGCTGTAATTAATACTTTCCCTTTATCGGTTGCGTACACTTGGTTTTTCTGTACATCTATATATTTACGGTCTTTCAGCATTGTAATAATACCAGCACGAGTGGCCTCAGTACCTAAACCTTCTGTTTTCTTCAATACTTTCTCAAGCTCTTCATTTTCTAAATACTTACCGGCCGTTTTCATTAACGTAATGAGTTGTCCTTCTGTATAACGTTTCGGTGGCTGTGTTTTTCCTTCTTTCACTTTCACCTTTACAACTTTTCCTTGTTCACCTTCAGCTACAATTGGAAGAATCGTTTCGTCATCTTTATCGTCTTGGAAAATAACTTTACGCCAACCTTCTTGAATTTGCTGTTTTCCTTTCGAAATGAACGCAGCACGTTCGTCTACAAGAGTTGTAATCGTTGTGTAATCAAAGATTGCTACTTCATAATGCGCCGCAATCAGCCTTCTTACGATCATATCGTAAATTTTCTTTTCATCACCTGATAATTTGCTTGGATTTGTAACTTGCTCTGTCGGTATAATTGCGTAGTGATCTGTAACTTTCTTTTCATTCACATAACGCTTATTATTCATAATCGATTCAATTGGTGCTGGCAATAAACCTTTATATTCATCAAACTGACTTAACTTCTGTAAAATATCAGGGAACGTCGCTGCCTCTCCTTGTGTAACATAGTTAGAATCCGAACGAGGGTAAGAGACAATCCCTTTTTGATATAGTGCTTGCGTTATATCAAGTGTTTTTTTTGGTGAAAATTTAAAGGCTTTATTCGCTGTCGCTTGCAGTGCTGATAAATTAAATAAAAACGGCGGCTGAAACTCTTTACGCTCCGTTTTCATTTCTTTTACTACAGCCGGTTTGTTTTGACAAAACGCTGCAATTTTATTTGCCAAATCAGGGTCATTTAAGCGGGACTCATTATCTTTCTCCCATTTCCCCTCATATTTCTTTCCTTCTATATTAAAGGTTGCGAACACTTCCCAAAACGGCTCTGACTTAAAGTTCTCTATTTCTTTTTCACGCTTTACAATGAGTGCTAATGTTGGTGTTTGTACACGACCAGCGGAAAACACATCATTCATTCCTTTTTTCTTTAGCAAAATACTAAAGACACGCGATGCATTCATACCAACGACCCAGTCAGCGCAAGATCTTGTATATGCTTCGTAATACGTATTAATCGTATCTGCTTCATCTAGTAAGTTTTTAAATCCTTGATAAATAGCTTGCTTCGTTAAAGATGAAATCCAAAGACGCTTCATTGGCTTTTGCACGTTGCAAAGATTAATAATATTTCTTACAATCAGTTCCCCTTCACGCCCAGCATCGCCCGCGTGAATAATTTCTGTTACCTGTGGATTATGTAACAGCTGTTTCACAACGTTAAATTGCTTATACTTTGACTTTGTTACCTCAAATTGAAAACGCTCTGGAATCATCGGCAATGTATTAAGTGACCATTTCTTCCACTCAGCGTGATAATGTTCTGGATTACATAACTGCGTCAAATGACCAATTGCCCATGTACAGTACGCTCCATTTGGAAATAACTCATTTGCTTCTACTTCTAAATACCCATCTTTCCGGCGATATTTAAACTGTGAAACAAGAGCCAAACCTTGATCTGGTTTCTCGGCAATAATTAATTTCATCTTCTAACTCCCTATCTGTATTCCAGTGTTACTTTCATTGTCTATCTGTTTAGAAGCGATGATAAAACAACCATCTTATTTATCATTCGCGGTTTGCCTCACAAATGGGAGACTTATAATATTATACGCTTATTCTTTATGGCTTCACAATAGAAACTCATTATATAACACTTTCTTTCTCATGCTTATAGACAAAAAAGACGCTCAAAAATCGAACATCTTTTCCATTCACTACTACTTGCTTACATATATTCTCTCAAAATAAAAATACAACAATTCTTTATGAAGCATCGTCCACTAAGAGAACCATCATTATTTGAAAATTATATTGAACTTACCTTTTTTAAATTGTGCAGATAATTTGCATATATATATTAGCATAAGTACTCTCCATTTGAACATATGATGAAGTGAATGATAGGACAGGGAGGTATCATGATGTTCGCTTATACGTTAACTGCCTTAACACTTTGTTGTATCTCGATTATTATTACATCATATATTTCTAAACGTAAGGGTACCCTAATGGAGTATATGGTATTTATTATGTCTTTTAGTATGTGTATCGGTTTAAGTATAGGTTTTTATTTAGGGATTCTCTTCAAAGGAGAATTACTATATTCTACTTTGCTTGCTATTTTGATTAGTGGGTTTATCGGTTTTTTAGTCGGTCTACGTTTTCACCTATATACTGCTTTAGAAGGACTGTTCTCTGGATTAATGGCAAGTATGATGGGAGCTATGATTACAGAAATGTTAAACGCTCAACAAGCCCACAGTATACTGTTCATTAGTCTTTTACTTACTATAACAATAACTATGTCATGTATAATTCAACTTTTATCAGAAACCTTTTCTACTTTTATCCAACGGCGTTTTTTATTATTACTTTCAATTAGTGTGGTAATTATCGTTGCCGTGTTCGTGACATTCCCCGATCATACTCCCCCATCTTCATCCGGGCACGATCAACATATGCATTAACACTTGCAACGAAAATGAATAAGCAGCTATCCATAGGATAACTGCTTCATATTATTCTGGCTTATTAGGAATGTTAGGGTTTGGAACATAATCAGATTTATAATCTGTATATTTCACTTCTGTTACCATCCCCGCTGAAGCATGGTGTAAATCATGACAGTGGAACATCCATTCACCCGGATTGTCTGCTACAAAGGCTACTTCATATTCTTCTCCTGGTTTTAAGTTCAAAGTGTCTTTAACAATTGGAGAACCTTCTACCGGTTTTCCATCTTTACTTAACACCTGGAAGAAATGACCGTGTAAATGCATCGGATGATCGTCCGCTTTAGAGCGATTTACTAATTTTACTTTTACTAAGTCACCCTTTTTCACTGAAATTGGTTCAATATCTGGGAATACCTTTCCGTTAATTGTATATACCATTTCATTTCCATTCATTTGCGTATTCAAGTCCATATTATATGTGGCAATATACTGTTGATTTAACGTGAAACTACCTAGTTTTTTAGCACCATATTTCGTCATATCTAATTTCGGTAATTTTTCTTTTTCATCTGCTTTGTCTTTCATCTCTTTGCTGCCATCATATTCAATAATAGCTTTCATTCCTTTTGCACCTTTACTTTCTGAATGGTCTTCAACGTACCATTTCCCAGGATTGTTAGCTGTAAATTCAATATCATAACGTTCACCCGGTGCGATTGAAATTACTTTGTCTTTTATAACTTTTGGATCGTTAATTGGTTGACCATCTGTCGCAATTACTTTTATATCATGACCGTGAACATGTATATCATGTGATAGATAACCAGCATTAACGAGTCGAAGACGAACTTTATCCCCTTCATTCACTTTTAACAGCTCTACTAAATCTCCGCTTTTACCATTGATTGTGAATAAGTCATACATACTCATATCATGACCTTCCATCTTCATATTTCCATGGTCCATTCCTGCCATATTACTAGAGTCTTTTTTATCACTGTCCATACCGGAATGATCCATGCCTTTCATATCATCATTCTTTTTCGTATTTTCATTACCCTTAGATTTATTACCTGTTGGCCCTTTTGTCATTTCTTTTAACTGCTTATTAATTTCTTCTTTATCTGTAACCCATTCATCCAACATTAATGTGTAATCTTTATCATATTTTTCATTAGTATCTTCTACAATGAGAGCACCATATAAACCTCTATCTAGTTGATTCACAGAATCTTGATGCGAATGATACCAATATGTTCCTGGTACGTTCGCTTCAAATTCATAGGTGAAACTCTTTCCAGGTTCAACCGCATCTTGCGTCACACCTGGAATTCCATCCATGTTATTTGGGACAGGATACCCATGCCAATGAATAGATACTGGTGCAGATAATTCATTTTTTAATGTCACTTTAACCTTTTCACCTTTTTTCACTCTGATTTCTGGACCTGGGGATGAGCCATTAAATGTCCAGACTGGAACAATAACACCGTTACTTAGCTTTTGCTTTTCTTCTTTCGCTACTAAAGTAACTTCTGGCCCTTTTACAACTTTCAATGGTTTTGTAGCCGTTTCAGTCTGTGTTGTTTTTTTATCGTCCATATTTTTATGATCATTTGTTGTATTTGTGGTCGCAGAACATGCAGCAATTAAAGATATTACGGAGACTGTAACTGCTGTTAATATAAATCTCTTCATTGAAAATCCCTCCTTTTTCTTTTTCAAGATTATTATAGAAGACAATTTTCAAGAAAATATGGAGGTTTAAAATGGCCCAAATAAAAAGACGCCCAAAATTGAGCGCCTCTTCTAATAATTATTTCGTAACAACTTCATCTTCTTTTACATTCACATTATTTTCACTCATAAACTCTTCAATCTCTTCAACTTCTCTAATGATATCTTTTGACAAGTTTTCATACCCATCTTTTGTTACAAGGATATCATCCTCAATACGAATTCCAATTGATTCTTCTTCAATATAAAGACCAGGTTCGATTGTTATAACCATACCTTCTTCTAACACTCTATCTTTGTATGTTCCTACATCGTGAGTATCTAAACCAAGGAAATGGCTAACGCCATGATAATAGTATTTTGATAACTCTTCATCTTCTTGAATTAAACCAATTGCTTTACACTCTTCTGCCAGTACCTTTTTTGTATGCTCATTTAATGCAGTAAACTTTAATCCTGGCTTAATAAGCTCAGTTGTTTCTTTCAATGCTTTTAACACTATATTATATATTTGTTTTTGGCGACTAGAGAATGTTCCACTAGCTGGGAATGTGTAACTAATATCAGCGTTGTAGTAATCTTTTTGAGCACCTAAATCGAGCAGCACTAAATCACCATTTTGAATTTGTGCATCATTATCTTCATAATGAAGGACTGTAGCATTTTTACCACTCGCCAAAATTGTATTGAATGCATGATGTTTAATTCCAGATGATTTAAGCGTAAAATCAAAATGAGCTTCTAATTCATATTCCATCACATCTGCTTTTGCATGCTTCAGCACGTTATAAATACCCTCTTTAGTTACAGCAATCGCTTCTTTAATGATTTCAATTTCTTCTTCCGTTTTAAACACTCGTAATTCACAAATATGCGGATATACATTACCAATTAAAACGTGTGGATACTGTTCTCTTACATATTTAGCAAACGCTAACGTTTTCGTCTCAGTACCCTTCCACTCACGACGCTCTAAATCTAAATACAGATGCTTCACATTTTCTGTGAAAAGTGTATTTGCCATTGTCTTCTCAAAGCTTTCTATATATACAACTTTTTTTATGCCTGAAATTTGTTCTGCATCTTCTTTAGAAACTGTTTTACCGTCCCATTTTTCCATTACTGGATCTGATTTTTCAATGAAAAGAGTTTCTTCCACACTATTTCCAAACTTTTTCAACATGAAAATAACATTTGGCTCATCGATTCCCGTTAAATAGTAAAAATTTCGATTCGGCACAAATTTATAATGTGCATCGGCTGACATATGAGGTGCTTGCCCAGCAAATAAAATAGTAATAGATTCATCCGGTAATGTGTTTACTAATCGTTCTCTATTTTGAGCAAAAAATGTTGATTTCATAATAATCCCCCTAGCGTTCTATGTATAATTTTGAAACTGATTATCCAATATAATTCATTCTATTATTGTTATAATTTTTCGTCAATTAATAGTGCTCATAGAGAAAAGAAAATCTTCATTACTAGGGCCCCTTCCACTCTAAATTATGCATACCACTCCACAATTTCTTGACATTTATTCCATATACTTAAAATCTCATATATATGGAAAGGAGTCTACAAAAGTGAAACATTATGTAGCAACAGGGTTAGCAATTACTTCTTTATTAATAATTACAGGATGTTCTAGCAATGCTGAAACAGCACCAGCTAAAAAAGAAACGGTGCAATCTCAGCCAAAACATACAGAAACAGCAAATACGATTCCGCAAAACTTCTATAAAGAAATTACCTCCGGGAAAATAGAGCACATTCACGGAATTGGCTATGCAGGAAATATGCCCGGGGTTTCTATCGCGACTCATAGCGGGATAAAAGTTTATCAAGATGGAAAATGGTTTGAAGCTAAGACTGAGCTACATGATTATATGGGATTTCAGGCAACGAAGAACGGATTCTTTGCCAGCGGTCATCCTGAACCAGGTGCAAATTTAAAAAATCCTTTAGGGTTAATGAAAAGTTCTGATGGCGGTAATACCCTCGAAAAGCTAGCGTTTTATGGAGAATCTGATTTTCATAACCTTGCTGTCGGATATAATACGGAAGCAATTTATTTATACAATGAGCGTCCAAATTCTAAATTACAACAAGGTTTTTATTTCAGTACGAACAACGGACAAGATTGGAAAAATAGTAAATTAAACGGTCTTTCAAGTACAATCCATTCCTTTTCAGCACATCCAGATCAATCTAGTGTAGTCGCGGTAAGTGCTAAAGACGGTGTATATTTGTCTACAGATTATGGAAATACATTTGAACTATTTTCTAAACCAGTTGAATCGACCGCAGTTACATTAAGTAATGAAGACATTATCTATGCCTCTATTAATAAGCAAACTGAGCAACTGATTACGAAGAAATCAATTGCTACAAATGAAGAAACAAACTTACAGATTCCATCTTTAGATTCTAAAGATACAATTATGTACATATCACAAAAACCTCAAAATTCAGCTGAAATAGTTTTTGCTACAATGAAAGCAAATGTGTTCCTCTCTACAGATGACGGTAAAACGTGGAAACAGCTTACTAGAAATGGAACATTCCAATTTAATTAGAAAGGTGAATATAACGTGTTTTCTACAATTAGCGAGTGGAGTTATCAACTCATGTCTCCTTTAATGGATATCGCGAATGCTACGAAATCAATTCCTCTTTTATTTGCGTTTTTATTAGGCATTGTAGGTACCCTTTCTCCTTGCCAATTAACAGGAAACATTAGCGCTATTACACTTTATTCCGCATTAACAGGCAGTAAAACTCCCACCTCAAAATTCGGATAGGACAAAGAAGTTAGGTGGGATATCAACTGCCCGTAAATGCCCGATTGGTGAGGGCTAATAATCAGTGGGGGATGAACAAAACCCCCACTGATTAAAGTTTCACTTTATGGCAATCAATCTTTACAAAAGGGACATGCATGGAAACATATATTGTTATTCATTTTAGGAAAAATAATAGCTTTTACGACACTTGGACTATTAGTATGGTTCTTAGGAAAAGAGATTCAGCAAATATTAACTTTGTATTTCCCATGGTTACGAAAAATAATTGGACCTTTATTAATTTTAATGGGGCTAATGTTGGCGGGTATTATAAAAGGAATAAGTTTCTTCTCGATCAAATTTATACGAAAACAAAATGAGGTTGGCTCATTTTTACTTGGATTCTTCTTTTCCTTAGCTTTCTGTCCGACTATGTTCGTTCTATTTTTCGGAACGTTAATCCCTTTATCTTTCTCATCTAATTATGGCTACTTGTTTCCAACATTCTTTTCGATAGGAACTGCTCTCCCTATCGTTGTACTTATGTTCATCATCTCCTACCTTGGATTAAATGGAGCACTACTTAAAAAGAGCCGAAAAACAGGAAAAAACATTCAGCATATAGCAGGTGTACTACTCATTTTAATCGGACTTTATGATATATCCTTATATTGGGTATAAATAAAAAAGGCAAGTTCAAGTGAGTCGGACTTACCTTTTTTAAATCATTTTATTATTTTTTCTTTTTTTGTAACTGTGCTAATAAATTCGTAACAAACGCCAGAAACAATGGGTCATTTTCTTTTTTAGGTGACCACTGCATTATTAGTTGCCGTGGAATTTTAATTTCTATCGGTTGCACGATGAAGTCATGAATAATTTGTTTATGAAGTCCTGATAAAGGAACGATTGTTATACCGTTAACTTGTAAAGCCAGTGCTAACGCCGAACTAATTGTCTCTGATTCCATCACTTTATTAACTACTATTTCATTTTTTATCAAATATGGTTCAAGTACTTCTTTACAACCAGAGAGCGGCATTATAAAAGGATAATTTTTCAACTCTTTCATTGTAAGATTAGATGGAACTGACTTAGAAGAAACCATAACATACGGATCTTCACCAATTACATCATAATGAAATCCTGGTATTAAATTTTCTTTTATAGAAATAGAAAAATCTGCACTTCCAGAAGACAGCCAATCTAACACTTCTTGATAGCTTCCTTCTCGAACTGCAAGCACATACTGACTTTGATCAAAATTACCTAGTTCGATACACTCCGCCAAACAATATACAGTAACTGAAGGATATGTAGCTAATACAATCTTATACAAGTTATTATTTTTTAATTGTAAAGCTGTTTCTTCAAGGCTTTCATACTCCATTAGAAGTCGATCTACACAAACTAAAAATTCTTTTCCATTTTCAGTTAAAACAGTTCCTTGTCTAGAGCGATCAAATAATGTTATAGCATATCGTTTCTCTAATTTGTTTACGATATGAGTTATAGCCGGCTGTGTCATATGTAACTCCTTAGCGGCTAAACTAATGCTGTTCAAACGAGCCACGTATTTAAAAACTTTAAAATCAAAAACGTTCATTCTGTTCTCCTTATATAAAAGTTATTTATATCATCTATAAATAAGCTTCATTATATTTATCAACCCACTTCCTATACACTAAGTATACATCATCAATATCACGAAAGAATAAATCTTATAATCATTAGAGGAGTGTTGGTTAAATGAGTACTTACGTTTTAGTACATGGAGCATGGCAAGGTGAATGGGCATGGGATTTAGTAAAACCTCAACTAGAGGCTTTCGGACATACAGTTATTACACTAGACTTACCTGGAAGTGGAAAAGATATGACTCCATCACAAAATATAACATTAGATTCCTATGTTAATGCAGTAACAACTATTATAAATCAACAAAATGAAAAAGTTATTCTTGTTGGACATAGTATGGGTGGAATTGTGATCACTCAAACCGCTGAGCTTATACCAAATAAAATCGATAAATTAGTATATCTTTGTGCATTCTTGCCACAAAATGGAGAAAGTCTTGGTAGTAAGTTAGATGGTGAAGCTGGTCCACAATTCTCTATAAATGAGAAAGACTTGACTGCAGAACTTATACCAGAGTTGATTGAACAAACATTTTTAAATGCTACAGAAGACGGTTCTATTAAAGAAGCATCTTTTAATCAAATGCGTCCTCAACCGCTAGGACCGTTCCAACAAGAGCTAAAAATATCAGAAGAGAACTTTGGAACTGTAAATCGTATTTATATCGAAACAACTCTAGATAGAGCGATTCCGATTGATTTTCAGCGCCGAATGAATACAGAAACTCCTTGCACGAAAATAATTACTTTGGAAGCTGATCATTCACCATTCTTTTCTAAAGCTACAGAACTTGTTAATTACTTAAATGAATTAAGCTAAATTTCATTTAATGAAAATAGACACCCGCGGGTGTCTATTTATTATGCTAACTAAGGATTGTATTTTCTTCTCTACATTTGCATTCCTTTTTGCTTCATCTCCCACTTTTTATACAGTAGTACTGCCCCAAATAAAAATACCCCCGCAATGAATGAGCCTACTGGTAACATCTTTATCATTTCATCAGGAAATACGAGCGGTAATAATGGGAATGCATATGCTGCTGGAATGCGTACTCCAACGATTTTTAATAAAATAAGCATTAAAATCATATTTAATAAAGTAACTAGAATCCATGAATCGATTGCAAAGTACAATAAAGTTCCAACAGTTGCCGATATAGTTAATACTAGTATTTGTTTAAATGCCATTTTTTCATTGTACATCGGTTTTTGAAGCGATTCATACACAACAACTAATATTGGCGGAATAGCCGCTAATTGCTCATAACCAGTGATCCAACATATACTTATCCATACAAAATTTAGTATTAAAAATACAACCATATATTTATATTGTATCTTCACTTTTCTCTCAAGACCGTTATTCAGTTTAAATATAAGAACACCAATCATTAAAATAAATGTCAAAACGAAGACTGAGATAACAAATGACCATTCCGTCGCATTTGTTACTAATGGTAATAAACCTGTCGCAATAGATGGTGCTAAATTGGATTGAATAACACATAAAAACAACATCATTAATATAAGTGTTAAGCTAACTTTTCCTATATAGGAAATGTCCATTTGATTCACTGCAAAACCAATAACAGCTGTTATTGACGGCGCAATAAAGATTTTTTCTGGTTGTCTTAGCCATCCCGGCTCACGATATGCCCATAAAGCTATTGCCATCGCAGCTATTTCCGGCAAAATGACTTCTGGATCATTTAATAACACACCTGCTGTTACCATAGCTAAAATAAATAAAATAGCAATCGTATATGAGATGATTGTTTCTTTCCTTGAAATTACTGAATTCATTATTACATACTCCTTTTTGCTTATTACTCTCATAAAGTAAAACAATACCCTATATACCCTACTCAGGTATTGTATATTAACATCTTTTCTATTTCAAGTATTTGTAGTTTTTTCATTCTTTATCACCCCATACACTTACAAAACAAGGAATGTTTATAGGCATTGACACTTATTAAAAGATACGTTAAAATAACTATATATTAGTAAGTAACTAATGTAATTAAATCTAACTAGAGGTGAAAACAAATGAAAAACATTTTATTCCGTATTAACGAATTATCAAAAAAAGAAAGAACATCTGGATTAACAGTTGATGAAAAACAAGAACAACAAATGTTGCGTCAAAACTATACAAAAACATTTCGCGGGAGCTTAGATTCCATTTTATTAAACACAAAAATTGTTGATCACAATGGTCTTAACGTTACACCAGTTGCATTACAAGATGCTCAAATACGTTTAAAATTAAGCAAATGAAATCAAAGCTAAAAAAACGATCGTATAAAACATAAAAAGAGCTGAAATTCCTATATAGAAATTCCAGCTCTTTTTATTGTCTTTTCTAATTTAGTAAACGAGCGATACATAGCAATTCTCCACGATACAATCATCGCAAAAGCGAGTAAGAAAAACATTCCACTTAATTGGGTTAAATCAATCGACTGACTTAAATATGATTTCAATGCTACCCGGACAGCTAATAAACCAACTAAAATAAATATGAACGCTTTTGACGGTTTCATATATATGTCTTCGCCTCTTATTTCGAACTTAGATGTTTTAATAAGAAATATAGAGAAAATAAGTCCTACGCTAATTGCCTCTACTATTTCTAAAGACGTTAATCGAAACTCTGGTAAGAAGTACATCATTGCACCAGTGCTCATAAAAATTGGCGGTAATATAATTTTCTTTTTCGTTACCGGTTTTTTCGCTGACTTAAAGCGAAGAAACATAACTCCAACGGCCATACAAACCGCTACTATACTTGATAAAAGTGCTAAACTCATACTCTCCACTCCTATCTATTTAAAAGATTTTTTGAGCAAAATCATAAACCAAACGAGCCCAACACTTATAATGACATGACCTAATCCAGCCATATGGCTTAAACCATTAAAGTCAGTTCCATTCACTTGTAGAATACCTCTAAATACCATTGTAGCGATTGTAATAATAAGTCCTATGTTATAAACAACAAACCACGCACGAAAACTTTTTGTTTCACTGACATTAAATACTTTAAATAGAGCTAAAGCGATCAAAAAGAATACGAAGCCGAGCACTAATACGTGTGTATGCACTAATTGCAACATAGTGGATCCTTTAATTCCTTGCGCTTTCGTATACTCTCTTGCAAATACACCTGATAATAAACCAATAATTAAGTAAATGAATGCTGCATTATATAATTTCTTCATTATATTCCTCCTGCTGTAGAACGACAATTCATATTGTCATTTTCTTTATTCACTGCAATCATTTTACGCAAAGTTTATGAACGGAATATGAACAGAAGATTACATTGCAATTTTTATACATAAAAAAGCCCTTCCACAACTATGAGTTATGGAAGGGCTTTTCACCTTATTTTAAATCTTCAATTGAGAAGGCGCCAGGCAGTAACTGTTCCACAGTCACTTCTTTTTCATCGCCTTTTACATTCGTTAGTAAAACTGGCATTTTCGGATCACAAAATTCAGCAATCACTTGTCTACAAGCACCACATGGTGAAATAGGTCCGTCCGTTTCGCCTGTAATGACTAAGTAACTAAAGTCGCGCTCACCTTCTGATACCGCTTTAAATATTGCCGTTCTTTCTGCACAGTTACATAAACCGTAAGAAGCATTCTCTATATTACAACCAGTATAGATTTTACCTTCTTTCGTAACTAACGCTGCACCAACAGGAAATTTTGAATACGGAATATACGCTTTTGATAACATCTTATTTGCTACTTCAATATATTTTTTCTTATCCATATTATTTCCTCCTCAAAGTAAATGTAATATTGATTAGTCAGTAATAACTGTATGAACTAATTTAGGAGCCACTGCTGTTTCAGCGATAGAAATGTTCTCATAAATTTTTGCTTTTACATCTTCTACATTTTCGCGATTTGCATAAATCGTTACGAACGGCTCGCCTTCTTTTACTGCATCGCCAACTTTTTTACGTAACATTAAACCTACAGCTAAATCAATTTCATCTTCTTTCGTTGCACGGCCTGCACCAAGTAACATCGCAGCGATACCGATTTCATCTGCAACAATGTTTGAAATAACACCTGAAGTTTTTGCAGGTACATCAATTACATACTTCGCCTGTGGCATTTTTTCTGGATTATCTACAATTGAGCTGTCTCCGCCTTGATTGCTTAAGAACTCTTTAAATTTCTCAGTTGCTTTTCCGTTTTTCATAACCTCAATTAACATTTCACGAGCTTCTTCTAATGTATTTGCTTTTTTCGCAAGTACGACCATTTGGCTTCCTAATACAAGTACTAATTCTGTTAAATCTTCTGGACCTTCACCTTTTAAAGTATCAATTGCTTCCTTCACTTCTAATGCATTACCAATTGCAAACCCAAGAGGTTGTGACATATCTGAAATTACTGCCATCGTTTGACGTCCAACATTATTTCCGATACGTACCATTGCATGAGCTAATTCTTTTGCATCTTCTTCTGTTTTCATAAATGCACCAGCACCTGTTTTTACATCAAGTACGATCGCATCAGCACCAGCTGCAATTTTTTTACTCATAATTGAACTTGCAATTAGAGGAATCGAGTTTACTGTTCCTGTTACATCACGAAGTGCATAGATTTTTTTATCAGCAGGTGTTAAGTTTCCTGTTTGTCCGATAACAGCCACTTTATCACGGTTTACAATATCAATGAATTGCTCTTTCGTAATTTCAACGTGGAATCCTTCCACTGCTTCTAATTTATCGATTGTTCCGCCCGTATGTCCTAAACCACGACCAGACATTTTTGCTACTGGTACATCTAAAGCAGCAACTAATGGTCCTAATACTAATGTTGTTGTATCACCAACACCGCCAGTTGAATGTTTATCTACTTTAATGCCCTCAATTGCTGATAAGTCGATTGTTTCTCCAGATTCAACCATTGCCATTGTTAAGTCTGCACGTTCACGATCTGTCATATCTTTAAAGAAGATTGCCATTGCAAGTGCACTCGCTTGATAGTCAGGAATACTTCCATCTGTATAACCGTTAATAAAGAAATTAATTTCTTCAGTCGTTAATTCTTTTCCATCACGTTTTTTCGCAATAATATCTACCATTCTCATTACAATCACCATTCCTTTTTATATTATATGAATCTGTTAAAATAATAAGCCAACGATTGTTGCTGATAAGAAACTTACTAATGTTGCACCGAAAAGTAATTTCAAACCGAATCTTGCGACTACATTCCCTTGTTTTTCATTTAAGCTCTTAACTGCCCCTGCAATAATCCCGATTGAAGAGAAGTTTGCAAATGAAACTAAGAATACAGATATAATCGCTGTCGTTCTATCTGAGAAATTAAAGTTTCCTTTTGCTAAATCTGTCATAGCGACAAATTCATTTGATACTAATTTTGTTGCCATAATATTTCCGGCATTAACTGCTTCATGCCAAGGTACACCCATAATAAATGCAAATGGTGCAAATACATAGCCGAGAATTTCTTGGAATGAGATACCGATTACACCTTTAAATACTGCATTAATGAATGCGATAAGAGCAACGAAACCAATTAACATAGCTGCTACTGTAATCGCAACTTTAAATCCATCTATAATGTATTCCCCTAATACTTCAAAGAATGTCTTTTTCTCTTCTTCTTGTACTTCTAACATATCTTCTTCTTCAGTAACTTCATACGGGTTAATGATAGAAGCAATAATGAAGCCACCGAATAAGTTAAGCACTAAAGCAGTTACAACATATTGCGGTTTTAATAACACCATATATGATCCAACGATAGACATAGATACTGTAGACATTGCAGATGCACATAATGTATACATTCTTTTCTCTGGCAATAATCCTAGTTGTTTCTTAACTGAAATAAACACTTCAGATTGTCCTAAAATCGCAGAAGCTACCGCGTTATATGATTCGAGTTTCCCCATCCCATTTACTTTACTTAATACTAGACCGATAGATTTCACAATAATAGGTAATACTTTAATGTGTTGCAAAATACCTATTAAAGCTGATATAAATACGATTGGCATTAATACACTTAAAAAGAATGAAAACTCTTTTTGATTTACTAATCCACCAAATACGAAATTCACACCATCAGCGGCATATTTTAATAATTCTCCAAAACCATCTGCTATTCCGCTAATTAATATATTCCCTACGCTTGTATTTAATAATAAAAACCCCAAAATGAATTGTAATATAACCATCGTTATGATTGGGCGATATTTGACTTTCTTTCTATCATTACTAGCAAGCCAAGCGATACCTAAAATCAATACGAGGCCAAAAACACCGATTAAGTATTTCATAAGCCGTCTCCTCCCATTCGTATCCGCTTACATTTTTTTCAATTGTTAGAGCAATAGATACACTATACGTTGTGTATCTATTGCTCTTCACTCTTTATTGATTAGTAGTTATCTGTAGCACCTTTTGCATCATTTAATACGATTGCAACACTAGCACTTGCTCCAACGCGAGAAGCTCCAGCCTCTACCATTTTGTCTGCATCTTCACGTGTACGAACGCCGCCAGATGCTTTCACGCCAACGTTTGGTCCAACTGTTTTACGCATTAATGCGATATCTTCTGCAGTTGCTCCGCCAGTTGAGAATCCAGTTGAAGTTTTTACGAAATCAGCGCCAGCTTTTACTGATAATTCACAAGCACGAACTTTTTCTTCATCTGTTAGAAGGCAAGTTTCAATGATTACTTTTACAAGAGCTTTTCCTTTTGCTGCTTGTACTACTTCATAAATGTCTTTTTCAACGAACTCATTGTCGCCATCTTTTAAAGCACCTACGTTAATTACCATATCAACTTCAGTTGCACCTTTTGCGATAGCATCTTTTGTTTCGAATGCTTTTGTTTCAGTAGTGCTTGCTCCTAATGGGAAACCGATTACAGTACAAACGTCTACATCATGTCCAGCTAATTCTTCAGCAGCTAGCTTTACCCATGTAGGATTAATACAAACTGAAGCAAATTTGTATTGCTTTGCCTCTTCGATTACTTTCATAACATCTTCTTTTGTAGAATTTGGTTTTAAAATTGTATGATCAATTAACTTTGCAATGTTCATTATCTTCACTCCTCATATCTTTTAACAACTTCATTCTAACTCTTAGTTGAACAAATGTAAATACACTTTTGAACTTTTGTTCATTCTTTTTTAGAAGGGAATTTCTAGTAATACATTGAAAGTAGTATAAGCTTGTAAATAAAGGATGTGAACCACTTGTTTAAGTCAAAATTCTTTATATTCACATTGCTAGTATGCACCTCACTATCCATATTTATTTTTTATAAAAGGGATGTTATTTTCCAAGAAGGAAACCCAGTTCCATTTGCTTTAGCTATGTCTAAGATGGTTATTCAAGATAAAGAAATGGTGGAAGTAGAACCGATAGATAATCAATACCCCTACTTAGTAAAGCGCGGAAAAATGGAACCTTTTATCGATATGATGGAGCAAGATGGCTGGAGTTTTGTAGATAGAGATATTATGGCTAACTCACTAATTTTTGAAAAAGGAGATCAATCAAAGAGCATTCCTTACAAATACTTTACAAGGTACTACACATTGATTTATTCATACTAAAAATAAAAGGCTTTCTCAAAATTAATATTTTGAGAAAGCCTTTTATTTCTAACCTTTTTGATAATGTAACAATTCTTTCGCTGTATGCTGATCTATAATTAGTACATTTGCATACCCGCCACGTAACGCACCGTCAATTGCTTTTATTTTTCTATTACCACCTGCAACTAAAATAGAACGTTTCTTTAATTTAAGTTCCTCTAACTCAATTCCAATTGTACGCTTATTAATTTCTTCGCTACTAATATTTCCGTCTCCATCAAAGAAACGTGAACAAATGTCACCGACAGCTTGTTCTTTCAAAATGTTCGTTTCATCCTTATCTAAATATCCTAATCGGAATAATAACGCTTCATCACGCACTGTTCCAACAGTGAAAATTGCAATATTTGCTTGTTTCCCCATTTCAATAATGTGATGAATATGTCTATCTTGCTCCACTAATTCTTTTGTCACCGCATTATCAAATATAACTGGAAGAGGTAGATTTCTTGGCGTCGTTTGAAAAGCATCTGCAAATAACGCGATCGTTTCATTCGCATATGTATTTACACTTGAGTGACTAATGCCACCTTTTAACTGGACAACCTCTACACCTTTCACATGTTGCGGTACGATTTTTCTAGCGATTTCATACATCGTCATTCCCCAGCTTACACCAACGATATCACCAGTTTTCACTGTCTTTTCCATATACTCAGCTGCATATTTACTAATATACTCCGTAATCGTTGCATATTCTGGTACTGGAGAAAATACGACATGCGCTTCTAACAGGTTATACTTTTCTTTAAGTAAATTCCCAACGTTATCTAAGTCAGCAAATGGATCAGCTATACTAATTTGAACAAATCCTTTTTCTTTCGCATACTTCAATAATCTAGAAATCGTCGGTCTTGAAATATTTAATTTATTAGCAATTTCTTGCTGACTATAATCTGATTGATAATATAATCTTGCAACTTCAACGCTTAACTGTTGTTTATCTTTTTCCATAGTAACTTATTACAAACCCTTTCCTGTATTTCCCTTTCGTTACAAGCATTATACAGCTTTATGCAAGAAATTTCGACTACCGAATTTTATCCACCTAAACTTCTACTGCACTTAGTATATACAATAAAACTTTATTGTGTAGCTTCATAAACTCAATACAGATGATCTTGAAGCAGATAAAGTGAAACTTTAATCAGTGGGGGTTGTCCATCCCCCACTGATTATTAGCCCTCACCAATCGGGCTTTTACGGGCTGTTGATCTCCCACCTAAATCCCCCGCATTCCCCAAATTTTGAGGTGGGAGTCTTACTGCCCGCAAATAGCGGGATAAATCGATTCATATTTAATTCATTCTTTTTGTTCTTTCTGTAGTAACAATAACAAACATTAAATATCGTTTATGGAACTTCCTTAACGTACGGTAAAGCCAAGTTTTTTAATATAGAAATTCCTTAGCGTGCGAAATTCACGTTTTGATGGCGAGACCCCATCGCCATCAAGCTAAAGTTTTAATGTGCCTCCCAAAATAAAAATTTTCTTTCACTACAGTTAATTACTTTGAGAAGTCAGCGGATTTTTTCATTTTAGGGGGATTTTGTTTTGTTAGCTTGATAGTGATGGGATACAGCCAACATCTTGGAAGTTTTATATGCTAGACGAATTTCAACCTAATAAAGTCGAATTCCGGTACGTTAAATGCAGTGATATTTCATTCACATAATCCGTATTATCTGAAGTTAATAAAGTCTGTTACACTCTCTTCTTTAGGAATGTTTCCATAATATCCTTCTTGAATCTTTCATAATCAAACTGAAAAACTACATTATGTGTTTTATAGCCTGGATTAGTAACAAAACGAAAGTCTGCAATGCTTTGACCAAATCCCTCCCCTTGATCAGGAATGACTTTAATGGGTACCCTTGAAAGGCTAACAGCCTCTTGATTCAGCAAATACCACACTGTTACAAAATCATGCATAGGACTTCCACTTATACCAGGATTAGACTTAGAATAGAAATTATAATAATAATCTAACATAGGTTTGATGATGAGTCCTGCAAGATCCTGTGTATTCCGATGAAACTCATCTATTTTCTGAACCATTTCGGGTGTAACAATCGCATGTTGAGTCACATTTAAAGGAATAATTGTCAACTTCTTCGCATGCTGCAGAATTAAGTTTGCTGCATAAGGGTCTGAGTAAAAGTTAGCTTCAGCCACAGCAGTTACGTTACCTGGATAGAAAAAAGCTCCCCCCATGCAAATGCATTCTCTTACGTTTCGCATTGTTTCTAAATTCAACACAAAAGTCGTAGCTAGCGAAGAAAGTCTTCCTAAATTGATAATTGTAAGATCTTCTAAATTTGATTCTATAATTTGATAAATATCATTTAAAGGATAAACTGGATATGAAATTTCAGGGGGAATGATAGGTCCTAATCCGACTTTTCCATGTACCTCAGGGAAATACTGAATCAATATACCTGTCAACGGTACAGAAGCACCAAGGAATACGGGTATCTCTTCTCTTCCCGCAATGTACTTCAAATAGTTAATATTTCTTATTGCATTTTCTCTGGATACATTTCCATAATCGGCTACAATTCCTACAAGTTGAATGTCTTTACGAAAAAAGGTGTACAGTATAGCAAACGCATCATCAATCCCCAAATCTGTAAACAGGAGAACCTTTTTTTTCATATCTCTTCCTCCAAAATCTATAGAATCCTACTTTCACTAATGATGTAGTGATCAGACTAAGCTTGTATGTATATATTTTATGTATTCTTAAAGAGTGGATTCTATTCACTTGAAATAGCTTTGCTCATCTAAATTTGATATTATGTTCAAGCGTAAGTTTCTGTTCTTAAGTTCATAGGCATGTTGTGTTGTGCTATCCCATGCCCATCAACTTAAGAATTTTTTAACACCCCAAAACGAAAAAACAAGTTAAATTCTCATAGATAACTATCTTATAATTAATTATATAATTTATTTTTTTAATATAATAATATAAATATATCACTCTTAAAAGGGGGATTCCAATTGGTTAAAAACTTACCTTTATACTAATAGTTATTTTAATACTAGATGTAAGTTCTTCTACATTAAGTACGGACGGATACTTTTCTCCAGTTATAGAATGGTCTTTAATGATTATAAGTATTATTTTAAACATTACTGCAGTTATAGGCTTATCACTACACGTCTTTGTATATCAACCTATGAAAAGATTTGAAAAAATTAAAATGAGATCTTCAAATAAAATAATTATATTTGAGGTAACACCACCTCGCCATCGAGTGTTGATTTAGAAAAAAGTTTAATTATAAATATTTTATGATATTCAATAAATTTAACTTATAAAAATATTTTTATTCTTATTCAACTATCCTGCCCCGTTAGTTTAAGTACATTTCTTCACAATTTTTACAGTGATAGTAACATAAATACCCAACAAAAAATCATCTCACCTCTAGAAATCTATAATGATAGTTTTAGAATAAGTGAATAAGAGAAATAACCACCATTGATTATTTCTCTTTTCATATACATATTTATTTTTGGAAAAATAACCTAACTCCAAATACTAATAATACTGTACCAGTAATACCCTCTATTGTACGGTTCACTTTTTCTTTTCTTAAAAAAGTTCTTAATTGACGTATTAGTGAGATATAAAGTAAATACCATATTGCTGTCAAAGTCGTAAATGTGAGTCCTAACAAAAGAAATTGGAAGAGATGACTTTGATTGCTCACAATAAATTGGGGTAGAAAACTAAGGAAAAATACAGCAGTTTTTGGGTTTAAGATTGCCGTGGTAAATCCTTGTCTAAAACTTTTAATCGTTCCAATATCCTTAGAGTTCATTTCCACTGAACCTGACATATCTTCTTTTTTAGACAAGGCACTTTTAATTGACTTTACAGCTAAGTAAATTAAGTAAAAAGCCCCAGCATATTTTATTAATGTAAATAGCATAGCAAATTTCATTAGGATAGCAGAAAGTCCTAGTGTAGCCATTATTGTATGAATCATCATTCCAGATACCGTTCCTAAGACAGTCTTTATCCCACCATTTTTACCATGCGAGATAGTGTTTTTTGTAACTAAGGCAAAACCGGGACCAGGCATTATTATGATTAGGATTGCTGTGAGGATAAATAACAAATAATTTTCCATGTTCTAGTATTTCCTTTCCAATTTTTAGTTTTGCCTATAGTATAGCTTTTTTACTTAAAATATTAAATATAAAAAGCGTGATCAGGAGTTTATCGAGGTTATTAGTATCAATTTGACCAAACATTATCCCAAAGTTAAATTGATAAAACACACGGCAAACTTATGGGTAAAATTACAAGCTCGGCTCTCACAAAAAACGGGATAAAAAAATAAACAGCGGAACTAGTCCGCTGTTTATTTCGTCACACCCTCATGTAATTTTTCTGTATAATCTTTTACATCCTTCCAGCTATCTTTCGCCGTATTTAAATCTGCTTTTATAAAGGTAAATTCTTCAGGGCTGATTCCTTTTACGTTTTGTAGTAAATTATTATATTTCGCACCTACCGTATACCACTGATTTGATATGTTTTGCAGTGCTGTAATTGCTGCATCAATTGTTTCTGTCATATTAGTCGTTTTATTTTTCACATCTGTCAAAATTGCCACTTCTGCTTGCGATCCAGAAATTCTATTCTTTAAACTGGCTATTTCTCGTTCTGCATTTGCAATATCTTTTTTCGCAATCGCAATCATCGGTCCCCCCGCAAGACAAGTTATTAACGCTACGCAAAGTACACCACCAGCAATCACCATATCATTACTCTTTTTGATCGAATCGTTATATGTATTTATTTGTTGCTCTAGAGCTGGAATACCAGCATTCGTACTTGCTAAAATCGCTGTTAATTGATTCGAGTCTTCTTTAAAGCTATTTGTATCCTTCGCCATTCTATCGCGATAAGCTTTCAAATTCCCTAATAATACATCTACCTCATTTTGATTCTTTAAAATGTCCGCATACAACTTTTCTAAATCCGCTTTTAACTTTACGCTATCTTTTTGATCAATCGCTAATAGCATGTCACTATAGTACGCTTGAAAAGTATTGTTGTAATCAATAATATTTTGATCCGTTTTCATAATTTGAGGCTTCATATTATTTAACCAATATGCCGCATTAATTTTTGCATCTTTTTGATGCTGAATCATATTTCCTTTAAACTCACCATTAATCGAACTTATTTTACTCAAATCAGTCTCTTGTTGATTTTGAATTAATTTTGCATATGAATCCATCGCAAATATACTTGATGTCGTTTGCGCCATTACATCTTGGAATCCTGCTGGACCGAGAGAATAATTTTTTGCATTTTCTTGTAATGTTTTTACGTTTTGTTCCGCTGCAAAAGGATGTAAAGGAAGTGCATTACTCGTTGCCACCCCAGCAATCATGATCGTTAAAAGACATTTTTTATAAAATCTTTTCTGCATACTTTTCACCCATTCTCTTTATAAGGATATAAAAAAGCTCCTGCTCACAACTGAACAGGAGCTTCAACTCATTCATCAATACTTAACGCTCTAACGATTCGTATTCGATTATGCTTTTTTCGTATCTACTACTTTAATATCTTCAGCATAGATTTTTTCTGCATAGTCTTTAATGTTCTTCCAGCTATCTTTCGCAATGTTTAAATCTTCTTTAATGAAAACAAGGTCATTTGGACTAATTGAATCTACATTTTGAAGTAAAGAATTGTATTTTGATCCCATTGTGTACCATTGATTTGAAATGTTTTGCAGTGCTGTAATTGCAGTATCGATCGTATTTGTTAAATACTCAGTTTGTGTTTTAATGTTTGTTAATCCTGCTACTTCTAATTGAGCAGTTGTAACTTGTCCTGTTATCTTTTGAATTTCTGCTTGTGCATTATCAAGCTCTTTCTTCGCTAATACGATTCCAGCTGTACCACCACCTACAGCTGCTGCACCACCTGCAATTAATGCGATTCCTAGAGGAGTTCCTGCTCCCGTAGCAATAACAACCGCACCACCTATAATTGCAATTGGTCCTAATGCTGTTGCAACAGATGAACCGATAATAATTGCATTATATTTACTAATTGCTTCATTATACGTCGTGATTTGATTTTGCAGAAGCGGAATTCCAGCATCTTGACTAGCTAAGATAGATGTAATTTGATTTGCATCTCCCTTGAAGTTTTGAGTATCCGACGTCATTTTATTTCGGAATTTCTTCAAATCTTCTACTAACTGATCTACTTGCGCTTTATTTTCAGTAATACTACTTGATAATCTAGTTAGACCTTTCGTAAGAGTTGCTTTATCCTTTGCATCTACCGCAGCAACTAAAGTATCATAATAGTTTTGGAATTTCGTATTGTAATTAATAATATTTTGATTCGTTGAAATAAGCTGTGGTTTTAATACATCTAACCATTGCTTCGCATTTCCTCTAGCTGTATCCTGATGCTGAATCACTTTTCCTTTTAAAGCTGCATCAACAGACGATACATTACCAAAGTTAACATTACCTTGTTTAATAATTGTTAAAGCGTACAGATCCATTACTAAAGCGTTAGAACCTGTTCTTTCCATTGCATCTTTCAGGCCTTCTGGTCCTAATGAATATTCGTCATAATCATTATATGCTTTTGCTACAGCATGAACTGGAGCTTGTTTCACTGTACTTTCAGCAGCATACGTATGGGCTGGCATAATATTCCCTGCTGCAAATACTGCCATAAGTGCTGATAGAGCCATTACTTTATATGGTTTTTTTGTCATTTTTCTTCTCTCCCTATATCGCTAATTATTTTTCTGTTTAATGTACTTCAACGTTTGTAACGTAATCTTCAAATTGATTTGTTTGCTTATTCATTTCATCACTTACTTTTTTAAGTTGATTGAAATGTTTTTGAAGTAAACTACTGTCTGTATACGTGCCTTCTTCAATATTTGTTTGAATTTGGATCATATTATTATTTAAAACTTTCCAATCCGTTAATAACGTTTCTAAAGTTGTAATTTGGCGATCAATTAGTTCTGTAAAGCTACTTACTTGATCTTCAACAAATGTAATTTGAGTCGCCTCTAATTCAGTTTGTGATAACTTCTGAATAAGTGGTAATAACTCTTTTTGCTTTTGTTGAATACGAAGAGCTGCTTCCCTCGTTTGACTATCTGCAGCATTTACAATTTCATTACTTAAAGTACCGATAGAAACAAAGTCGATTGTTTTCGTTTGTGCAGTTTGATTTGTAATTGTAAATACTTGTTTACCGATATTAATAGAACCTTTAATGATTTCTTGCGGTCTATTCAAAATAGTAGTTAATTCAGCTTGAATTTCCCCTTGAATTCTTTTAATATCTTCTCTTAATTTCACAATATCTCCACTTGATCCTTGAAGTGTTTTTATTGCCTCATCAGCTTTAATTGATAAGTTGTTACTATCTTTGTCTAATACCGTTTTAAATCGATTTAACTCTAATAAATCTTGCTCCATACTCTCTTGGATGCTTTGTACTTGCACTTGCAATTTTCCATATGCGCTTGTGAAATCTGCTTTTGCTTGTTCATCTTCATTTACTTTTCCTGCTAGTTCATATAGCTTACTATAATAGCTATTAAATCTAGTGCTATATCTCATCATCTCTTGATTTAGGTCGATTAACTTCGGATTATATTCATCAATCCACTCTCGTACATTCGCCTTTGCAAACTTTTGATGATTCGTCAAACTACTCATAGCGTTTACCTTAATGTCTGGTTGTTGCAAAATAACTAATCCGTATGCTTGTATAAGTGGTGACTGTGACCCTAACATTCTAATTGAATTTGATAATGTATTTGGAGCAATTACATTTTGCGCATATACTGTTTTCACTTCTGTTTGCCCCTCCTTAGCGTAAGCGCTTACAGGAACAAAACAACTCGTAGATACTGCTGTAACCAATAACCCTGTAATTAAAGTCTTTTTCACTTTAACTCCTCCTATGTATTAGCAACTATTACTATCGCATTTTATTATTCTATTTTCTTGCAATTGATTTGAGATGGTTAAAAATAGAGAACGTTCTCACCGTGAGTCATGTACGAACCACCTCTCTCAAACTTTATTTCTACAGTACTTACTTATTGTTATAAAACAATTCATACCTTTTCATATGTGCTTAGTATGAATAAAACTGTATAAATTTTCTGTTTTATTGCGAGTTCCACATTCACACAGTGAATATATTACATGAAAATATTATTCATTTAAAACTAATTAACGTATGAAAGTATGAAATTTCGTTTTGTTTTCATGTAAGTTTTGTACTGTAAGGTCATTTAAACACAGCTATTTATATAACGTAAAGAAGTATTTTAATTCCCTTTATTTTCAAGCTCTCATGTCCTTATCCCAAAATAAAATTCAATTCACTTTCTCGATTAAACTATCTATATACCACAACAGAAAACACTACATATTCATAATCATTAAAATTATACTAATATACTTTTTAGATCCATATGCAATTATGCATAGCATATACACAAAAAGGATAACTTCACTTTCGTGAAGTTATCCTTAAAAAATTTCCTTACTTTTTCAAATGATACGGTACTGTCGTAATAACAACATTTCTTTTATAGAGTAAATACGCACGAATGAGTAAACTAGACTGATTATGAAGAATGTTATGCCAACCTTTTTTCGGAATAAACTGTGGTATAACGACCGTAACTCGGTAATTTGATTCACTCGCCTTATATTGTACTGTATCAATAAATTTTGTTAGCGGCTGAATAATACTTCTATAATGAGAATGTAATGTAACAAGCCTTACTTCAGGTTGCCACTTCTCCCATTTCTCTTCAAATTTCTTTTCCTCTTCTCTGTCAAAAGCAACATACACAGCGATAACTTGATCTGCAGAAAGAGCTTTAGCATAGTTCAGTGAATTTTCTACTACATGAGTCATACCTGCTACAGGAACGACAATTACATTCCCTTCAATCGGAACAAGTGGTTCACAAGTTTTTAAACTTAATTGATCCCCCACTGCATCATAATGCTTCTTTATTCGATGGAACAAGAAGATAATGGCCGGTAAGAAAATAAGGATCGACCAAACTTGTGCGAATTTAGTTAAAAAGAACATACTCATTACGATAAAACTAATGACTGCACCAATTAAATTGACCGTTAATCTTAAAGCCCATCCTTCAGGCTTTTCACGAAGCCATTTTAGTACCATTCCAGTTTGAGAAAGTGTAAACGGAATAAATACCCCTACTGCATATAGCGGAATCAAGTGTTCTGTTTTTCCCTGAAAAGCTACAATTAAAATAATCGAAGAAATCCCAAGTATAATAATACCGTTTGAATAACCTAGGCGGTCTCCTCTAATCGTAAACATTCTCGGTATAAACTTATCTTTTGCAAGGTTAACTGCTAATAGCGGAAATGCAGAATAACCTGTGTTAGCAGCAAGAATTAATATTAAAGCTGTTGTACCTTGAATGAAATAGTACATGAAATTACGTCCAAATGTTTGTTCAGCAATTTGTGAAACAACTGTTACTTCCTTACTTGGATTAATTCCGTAATAATAAGCTAAAAAGACAATTCCTGAAAATAAAACTGCAAGTAATGCACCCATTGCAAGCAATGTTTTCGCTGCATTGTTAGGTGCAGGATCCTTAAAGTTTGGAATCGCATTAGAGATCGCTTCAACACCTGTTAATGCAGAGCTACCTGATGCAAACGCTCTTAACAGTAGAAATAAACTAATTCCCGCGACTGGTGTTCCAATTGGCGAATGCAGCGCGGGTGAAACGTGACCAGTCAAAATATTATATATTCCTACACCAATTAATATAAATAATGCTACAACGAATAAATAAACCGGATATGCTAAAACGGAAGCTGATTCCGTTACGCCTCTTAAATTTAAGATGGTAATCAATATGACAAATATAATCGCAATGATTACATTATGTGCATGTAAGCTAGGAAAAGCAGATGTGAGCGCATCTGTACCCGCAGATACACTTACTGCAACCGTTAAAATGTAATCGACTAATAAAGATCCTCCAGCTATTAATCCCGGATTCATCCCTAAATTTTCTTTTGATACAACATATGCTCCGCCGCCATGAGGGTAAGCAAAAATAATTTGTCGATAAGATAAAATAAGAGCTGTCAATAATACTAATACCCCAACAGCGATCGGAATAGAATACCAATAAGCTACCGCTCCAAGGCCTGCTAAAGCAATTAATATTTGCTCTGGTCCGTATGCGACCGATGACAATGCGTCAGAAGATAAAATGGCTAGCGCCTTTGTTTTATTAAGTTTTTGCTCTCCTAACTCAGTTGATTTTAACGGCCTTCCAATTAAAAACCTTTTGATAGATGAAACCACTGCTGTCCACTCTCCAATAATTTTGTACGAACTTTTCTGCTAGTTACAGCGGATAAACTATTTCTTCAGAAAACAAAAAATGTCTACAAGCCATAACGAAATAGACTTGTAGACATTATTTTTTTTGTCGCACAAGCTCCACCTTCCTTCTCAATATAACGCTTACGAGGTTAGCTGTCGGATTCGGGCCTATGAGTAGCCCTACCTTTTTCAAGGATTCACCCCATTGGATTAAGTACTAATCCAGAAGAACGGGTCCCCCGCACCATGCGGCTTCAGCGGTTTAGAAAATTGAAACTGTGGATTATAATACTCCTTTATTTTTAAAATGTAAACAAAAATTTTTAAAAATAAAAAATTTTAAATGATTGCGCATAATCCGCCGATAAATATACATAATGAATACTAAAAAAACCTTAAAGGAGACCCGTATGTCTAAAAAGAAGAAACCGCTTTTTTCTGACTCATATTTAGATGCAGTAGCAAATGAAATTAATCAGTTATATGGTAAACGCGAACAGGAAATAAATTTGACAGAAAGAATTAAAAGAAACAAATAATTTGTCATACTCAAATAAAAAAGATAGCAATACACTTATATATTGCTATCTTTTTTATTATTTCATACATCTAATTATATTATGGATTTATTAAAGGGCGTTTCCTCATACACTTTCAAATTTTGATATACAGCACCTAATGAAGGTGCTTCTATAGAAAATTGTTCTGCTACATCCAGTAAGTATCCTTGTAAATGTTCCCCTTCGATGAGCGAGCCTTTTTCCATATCACGCTGCATAGATGACTTCATATCATAAGAAATTTTATCAATCGTTTTCATATGGTCCTCAATAATATTATCTTTAACCGGAGCCCCCAATGCCCTCATAATTTGCACAGATTCCTCAAATAAGTTTCGGATAAAATCACGTCCACCTTCGCTCTCACGAATCGGTCCTATTGGTGCACGCATTAATGTTGTCACACCTGACATTACAGTAATAAATAAATATTTATGCCACATATCTTGCGTAATATTTTCACTTAAAACAAAACTAGATTTCGTACCTGCAAATGCTTTGGAAATATGATTGATTCTCTCTGAATCTTGAGACTTAATTTCTCCAAATACAAGTCTGTTGGCAGCACTCGTTTGTACAATTTCTCCCTGATTGTTTAATGTCGTCTCGATAAAGCATAGACCGCCAATTACTTTCTCTTCACCGAATTCCTTTTGTAATAGTGATAAATGAGCGATACCATTTAACAATGGGATTATTACAGTATTTTTACCTACAAACGGCTTTAAATCTATGGTCGCCTCGTGTAAATGATACGCTTTTGTTGAAAATAAAATCACATCAAATGGAGTCGTTCTATCTTCTTTCGTTACCAATTTCGGTTGAAATGAAAAATCTCCATTAACACTACGAATAACAAGGCCTTTTTCTTCTAATTGCTGTTTTCTTTTGCTGCGAACGAGAAATGTAACATCTTCTCCCTTTTCTACTAATCGGCCACCGAAAAATCCGCCAACGCCCCCAGCTCCTAATACTAAAATACGCATACAACATCCCCCTTTTTCTAACACAATTATACTAATTTTAGTATACATAACATTATACATGTCCCTTGTTAAATAAGCTGAATTTTCATTCTTAATCTAATGAACAAGAGAGGTTATTTTCAAGAAAAATTGGGCATGTTGTTTCTATAGCTTATACGGAAAGGAAACAATGTAAATGGAGGCAATACAAACAATCGAGGAAAAAGATGTAACAACAGCTATATTTCAATTTATATTCCCGTTTTCGTTTAAAACTGGATATGAACAAAATATGTTCCCTTTCTTACAAAAAAATGATTTTCGGCCTTTTCGACTCGATCATCTTGAAGATGAAAATACATATTACGGGAAATTTCAAGTTTCACATCAAAATATGGAAGCATACTATCTTTCCTTTACAAATAAAATTCTCTTTCCTCATTCAGAACATCAAAAAGGATTACAGCGCTATTCTAAAGACCTTAATTTAAATGGACATTTAACAACTAACCTTATTTCCGTTCCATTCAAGATACATTCTATTGATGTAACACTTTGTCCTTATGAGCTTGGGTTCTTAACAATTCGGACAGAAATAAAAACCGCTCCTAACATGACATTATCAGAAGCGATTGAATTCGCGGCTCGCTTCCGTGTACTTGAAACTAAAAGTGATACGACTGAGACTATTTGTATTGAATGTGATGGAAAAAAATATTCACAAGTAGAAAAACTTATATTCGGTGATTTATTTCATGGTTTAACAGACTTCTTTGAGAACAAGAGATTGCGGAGTTCTTACTTTCAAACATTCCCTTTCTTTGAAGACCAGCGAATGTATGTACAAACTCTATTATCCATAAACAAAGAGTCAGACCTTCATATAATCGATGTATATCGAGCTTCCAGTCTTTCCGGATTATCAGATGATGGTAAGCCATATATTAGTGCAAATAATGTTCCTTATATTCACGATTATTTAACAAAACATTCTTATCAAAGATGGGCTCCTAACCGTTACTTTATTATGGAAGAACATATTTTCACATGTATTACAAATGAAGGTGAACAAGCAGTCACTAAACTTGCTAGTCAAATGTACGGGGAGTTTTATTACGCTTTATTATTAAATTTATTTCATAAAGTTGTTTTATTAAAGATGGCAAACGCCTATGCTGAATTAAATATTGAACAAGATACAAATGAGATAGAGAAATTAATTTATTCAATAAATTCGTTTACAGCTAATTATTTTTCTTTAGAATTAGTATCCCAATCACAAAGTGAAGATATTTTCTTTCGTCTAAGAAAACTTTTTAACATTGAAGTACTGTACACGAACGCGAAACAAAATCTCGATAGTTTATTTAAATATCAAGAAAATGTTGCTTCAAAAAAAGATAGCCTCTTATTATTAATTTTAACGCTCTATTCTGTTGTAGGCCAAATGTTAGGGTTTACTATGATTGACCTTTTAAGAAACACCGATTCAAACAAAATATCATCGCCTTTTGAATTTTTCGCTCTATTAATAGCGATTAGCGGTATAGTCATTTCCCTCATTTTAGGTGCACAAGGTTTATACCAATGGGCTATACAGCATAAAAGAAGAAAAGCATGGGTAAAACAAACTGTATTATCTGCTGTTAAAGAGAAAAAAGATACAAAGTAAATAAAAAACAGATGGCAGCACGATGCTACCATCTGTTTTCTATTATGCTTACTTACCTGCTTCGATTTTTTCTAATGTAGCAGCTACTTGCTCTTCTGTTAATTCGTGTTGCACGATGTAACGGTTACGTGGGTGTACACGACATTCATGAGAACATGCACGTAAATGTTTTGCTTCACTTTCTTCAGAACATAAAATTTTCTTGTTACATTCAGGGTTTGCACAGTTTACATAGCGCTCGCAAGGTTCACCTGTAAAATGATCTTTACCAACGATAACGTGCTCTTTTTGGTTTACTGGTACAGCGATACGCTCATCAAATACGTAACATTGACCATCCCAAAGTTCACCTTGTACTTCTGGATCTTTTCCGTACGTTACAATTCCGCCATGAAGCTGGCTTACATCTTCATAACCTTCACGAACTAACCAACCTGAGAATTTCTCACAACGAATTCCCCCTGTACAGTACGTTAAAATCTTTTTACCTTCAAGTGTTTCTTTATTTTCTCTAATCCAATCTGGTAATTCACGGAATGATTCAATATCTGGTTTAATCGCACCTTTGAAGTGTCCTAAATCAAATTCATAATCATTTCGTGCATCAATGATAACTGTATCTTCTTGTTTCATTGCCTCATAAAAATCTTTTGGTTCTAAATACTTCCCAGTAATTTCTTTCGGGTTAATGTCGTCTTCTAGACGAAGTGTAACTAACTCTGAACGAGGACGTACGTGCATTTTCTTGAATGCATGTTCATCTGCCTCATCAATTTTAAATACGATTCCAGCAAAACGTGGATCATTATTCATCGCTTCCACGTATTTTTCTGTTTGTTCAACAGTTCCAGAACAAGTTCCGTTAATTCCTTCTGTCGCTACAAGAATTCTTCCTTTTAACTCAAGTGATTTACAAAATTCTAAATGCTGTTCAGCAAATTCTTCTGGATTTTCAATTGTTGTGTACATGTAATATAGTAATACTCTATATGGTTTTGTAGTTGCCAATGTATTTCTACCACCTATCTAAATTTTAAAATCATGTATAAGTTAACGTTCATATCAAAACATATATAATAAGAAAATATATACAAAATTATACGTAGCCTATTTTCTTCTATTTACAATTTTTTCTATAAGTTAACAGAAATAAAAACAAGATTACAGAACAAAACACTACGGTTAGGTTGTAATCCCAATATATTATATATCATACAATTTCATTTCCATCAATTAATATGCTGTAATATAGGCTGTATGTTCACATAAATTTCAAAAACAACCCTATAATTTATTATCTTCTCCCTTATTCAACAACCATAAACTCCCAAAATATTTTTGCATCGTCACACCATTCATTGCACACAGTCATATAATTTGCATTAAGGAAACTTTTATGTTCAAATGAAATTGCCACATCATATATCTAAATGTATTGAAATAATGAGTAAAAATAAAGTGAAACTTTAATCAAGTTAAGATTTCAAAGGGGAATATTACTATGAATAAAGATATAACAAAAGATGAACAAGTCCCTTCTCAAAGTACAACAGTTCAATCAGCCCATTTAGCGTTAAGTGGACAAACAAAAGGCTTTAAAAGACTGTTACCATTCTTAGGACCTGCTTTTATCGCATCAGTTGCTTATATTGATCCTGGGAACTTCGCTACAAATATCGCAGCTGGATCACAATATGGGTATTTATTGCTTTGGGTAATACTCGCTTCTAATTTAATGGCTGTATTAATTCAAACTTTATCAGCTAAATTAGGAATCGCTACTGGGAGAAATCTTCCTGAAGTAGCTCGCGAAAACTTCCCCAAACCAGTTTCCATCGGTTTATGGATACAAGGGGAACTCGTTATTATGGCTACAGATTTAGCTGAATTTATCGGGGCAGCACTTGGCTTATACTTACTATTTGGAATTCCGATGTTACCAGCTGCTTTAATTACAGCAGTTGGATCATTTATTATTCTTGAATTTCAACGCAGAGGCTTTCGTCCATTAGAAGCTATCATAACAGGTATGATTTTTATCGTTGTTATCGCTTTTGGTATCCAAGTCTTTTACGCAAAACCGGAATTAAGCCCTCTACTCTCAGGACTTTTCACTCCAAAATTCCAAGGTGTAGATAGCATCCTTTTAGCAACTGGAATTTTAGGTGCGACAGTAATGCCGCACGCGATATATTTACATTCGGCCTTAACGCAGCGCCGTGTAGTCGGAACAAATGATGAACAAAAGAAAAAAATTTTCCGCTTCGAATTCATCGATATTATTATTGCAATGGTTATCGCTGGAGCAATTAATGCAAGTATGTTAATTGTAGCAGCTGCACTATTCTTTAAAAACGGCTTGCACGTTGAAGACCTTGATGTTGCTTTTAACCATTTCAGTAATTTAGTCGGTCCTGTATCGGCTGCATTATTTGGGATTGGACTTTTATCAGCAGGTTTATCTAGTTCTTCTGTTGGTACGATGTCTGGTGATATTATTATGCAAGGATTCATTCGAATGCATATTCCGTTATACTTACGCCGATTTATAACAATGATTCCGCCTCTCGTTATTATCGCTTTAGGTGTAAATCCAACTTACGCTCTCGTTATGAGTCAAGTTGTCTTATCTTTCGGTATTGCCTTTGCATTAGTACCACTTATTATGTTTACAAGTAATAAGAAGATTATGGGCGCACTCGTCAACCATCGCATTACGACATTTATCGCGTGGTTAATCGCTGCACTTATTATCGTTTTAAATATTTTCTTACTGTATCAAACATTTGTAGGGTAATGAAAAAGGGTATTCCAAATTTGATTTGGAATACCCTTTTTGTATGAAATGATTTCCTTCTACTTACCACTTATGCATGTCTCTCTTTCTGGCATTATCGCACCTTTTTCAGTTCGAAAATAAAGTGGCAAGCCTTCCGTGAAAAACATACTCACCTTGGATGGATCCTGCCTTTGATGATGGATATGTAAATGTGGTTCACTTGAACTTCCTGAGTTACCGACTTGGGCAAGAACCTCCCCTTCATTTACACGTTCGCCTTCCCTCACTTTAATTGATCCTTTCTTTAAATGGGCAAGAAACAAAAATGTACCTGTTTCATCCAGTCGTAAATAAATATGATTTCCCGCCATCGATTGAAAATCATCCGATCCCGGAACTAAATCTATTTCATCATTTTTAATCGATACAACTGTCCCAGAAGCTGGTGCCATTACTTTCGCTCCATATATTCCATAATCCTCTAACTTACTACTTTTCACTTCAGCTGGTGGAATGAGAATATCGTACGCCCATCGTTCATTTGGTTTTATAACGTGATAGTTCGTTTCTAATTTATCGCCGCCCCAACCTATCAATGCTCGTTCATTCAAAGGAAAACGAACGACTACTTTAGGACTCATAGACTGTACATCTACTGGGTATGCAATTCTCCCAATGTTAGCGAACCATCCCACGGGCCAAGCTCCAATGGTAGAAAACAGAACTATTAATAGTAGCGTTCCATCTATCCGCTTTCTAAAAATGCCTTTCCAAACAAACATTACTGCTGAGCCTATTAAGAGAAAAACTGAAATTACACTAAAAGCCTGTATAATCCACCAAACAAAGACTGATGTAACGCCATTACCTAAATAAACTAAACTCCAACTTATAATTAAAAAAGCAACTATACTCGCTAATAAAAATCTCTTCCACATGCTGTATCCCTACTCTCCTATCTTTGTTCCCCATGATACGAAGTAAAAATTACGACATATGAAAGAAATACTTACGACTTTCTTACATTTCTTTATACTGCGGTAAAACGATAGTGAAAACCGTTTCTTTATCGTTACTACGTACAGTGATATCTCCTTTATGAAGTTCCGCTATACTTCTCGCAATTGCAAGCCCCATTCCTTTTCCACCCGTATGAGAGCTACGTGATTTTTCACCACGATAAAACTTTTCAAAAACGTAAGGAAGGTTCTCATTCGGAATGCATTGTCCAAAATTTTTAATTTCTATTTCAACATTCATATCTCTTTTAGAAACTTGAATTAAAAGCTCCTTTCCGTCTTTCCCGTACATAATACTATTACTAATTACATTTTCGAATAGCCTCACCATAACCGCTACATCCATTTCCACATGTAACACCTTATCACCTTTAATACAAAAGCTCATATCAGCATCATCTAGTTGTGGTAAAAAATCAATCATGATTTGTTCAATGAACGCTTTCATATTTATTACACTTTTATGTAATTCGATCTCTCTATAATTTATTTGACAATATTCTAATAAACCATCTACTTGATTTTTTAATTCATAACTTTTTCGCTTTAATATACTTACATACTGTTCACATTCTTCTCTATTTGAATGAAGCTGATTTCCTAACAGGTCCGCGTAACCTATTAGGGATGTTACAGGTGTTCGTAAGTCATGAGAAATATTACTAATCATTTCATTTTTCATTTCTTGCGATTTTTTTTCATTCTCGATAGACTCTTTTAAACTTTTGGCCATTCTATTAACATTCGCTGCTAATTCACCAATCTCGTCATTTTTTGAAATAAGTATATGTATTTCAAAATTACCATTACTTATTTCCTTCAGACTCTTGTTAATTTCAGATAATCTTTTCATCATTGTTTTTGTCATGAATGCAAAGTATATTGTAGTAAAAATTAAAAAAACTATTAAATATAAAAATGAATATTTTTCCTCTAACGCAGTAACATGACTATATATATTTCCAATTACAATTTGAAACGCTATTATACTTACAGTTGCTAACAAAATGCTACATATGAATGCGATAAAAAACTTAGCTCTCATGCCTTGTAATGATTTAATCTTCAATTTTATATCCGACTCCCCAAACATTTTGAATAAACTTCGGCTCTTTTGGATTCTCTTCAATTTTATTTCTTAATCTTGCAATATGAACCATTACTGTATTATTACTTTCATAGGCCCTTTCTTTCCAAACGCTTTCATATATTTCTTCAATAGTAAACACACGATTCATTGCAGCGGCCATTAAGTACAAAATATCATATTCAGTTTTCGTAAGATTGATTGTTTCTCCATATAACATCACTGTTCTCGACACTTCATCTATTTCTAAACCTCTAATGTTTATTTTCTTTTCTATTACTTGAACAGCATTTTGATTGAAGTATGTATACCTTCTTAATTGAGCTTTCACTCTTGCTATAAATTCAATTGTACTGAACGGTTTCACAATATAATCATCTGCCCCAGTACTAAAGCCAATTACTTTATCTACGTCCGATGATTTCGCGCTTAAAAACATAATTGGTAAACTATGTTTCTCTCTAATCCTTCTACACAATTCTATCCCATCCATTTGCGGCATCATAATATCCAGAATAGCAAGTTGAATACTGTTATTATTTATTATTTCTAAAGCCTCTTCTCCGTTATGAGCACTAAAAACTTTAAAACCTTCTTGCATTAAATTTGCGTTCACAAATCGAACAATATCTCGATCATCATCTACAATTAAAATTGAGTTTTTCTCCATATCTAAACCTCTTTTTGAAATATATTCCACAATCAATTTTATCACAAATCAAAACCATACTTCCCTCTTGAATAATCTTTATTTTCAGATTAAATTATATAATAACAAATACATTCTAGTTTCATAAGAAATGGAGTGAAAATATGTTTCCTATATTAAAAACCAACCGACTCATTTTACGAGAACTTACCGACGAAGATGCACCGAGTATATTACAGTGCTTTTCTAATACCGATGTCCTGCGCCATTATGGCCAAAAACCATTGCAAAATTTGGATCAAGTAAAACAAATCCTTACTAATTTTAAGTTGGGGTACAACGCAAGAAGCGGCATTAAATGGGGAATCGAATTAAAAGACAAGAAAGGGCTCATTGGAACAATTGGTTTTCATGATTGGTCTTCTGAACATAAACGAGCAAATATAAGTTATGCCTTTTTGCCTGAACACTGGGGAAATGGATATGCTACTGAGGCAGTTTCTGAAATTATATCTTATGGCTTCCATACGCTTCATTTAAAACGTATCGGGGCAATTGTATTTCTTGAAAACGAAGCTTCAAATAAAGTGCTATTAAAATTAGGATTTGAAAAAGAAGGGATTCTAAAAAACTATATGTATCAAGATGATATCCCATATGATACGAATTTTTATTCTTTATTAAAATCCGTTTAATAGATATAATTCCAAAAAAAGAAACCTCACTTTTAAAAGTAAGGTTTCTTTTTTGATTAATAGTTTTACTTATTATCGATATAAGCATTCTTATAAGTATAAACGCCACCAAATTGATGCTTTTCAATTCCTTTTACATAATCCTTTTGTACATAAGCGGAACCAATATGATAAAGCGGTGCTACCGCAGCGTCCTCTAATATGACCTGCTCAGCTTCTCGCAACGCTTCCCATCTTTTCTTTTGATCTAGTATAAGATCATTTTTAGCTTTTTTTATTAGCTCATCGTAATGAGGATTAGAATAATTCATTTTATTATTTGGATTACTTGTCGTAAATAGCTCTAAATAACTAATTGGATCTTTATAATCTGGTCCCCAATTTACCATAGATATATCGTAATCACCTGTTTGTTCTAATTGTAATTTTTGCTTAAATGGCTGTTGTTTAATTTGTATCGTTAATCCATGCAAATTCTTCTCTAAGTCACCTTTTATATATTCCGCCATACGTTTTGCGTTATCTTGTTCAAACGTTAAAAATTCGAGTTTTACTTCGTCTACTCCCAGTTCTTCCTTCGCTTCTTCCCAAATCTTTTTCGCATTTTGCAAATCATATGGAGAAAGATCTCCGTTTTCTTTTCTAAAATCTTTACCAGTCTCTTCATTTACATGACCAACTGGTACAAGTCCACTTGCAGGTTTTGCCCCGTTATTAATAAAGTGCGTAACAAAATCCTTCTTATTTAACACTAATGAAATAGATTGACGTACTTTCTTATTTGCTAACGCATTATTTTTCTCATTAAAACGTAGCATAGCAATTCCAGGATCGCTTGACATATGTAATTCCTTATTCCCTTTATACTTGTCTACAAATTGCGAATTAATAGGCACTCGATCCAAATCACCAGCTTCGTATAAATTAACAACCGTCATTGTATCTTTTACAATTTGAAAGTTTATTTCGTCTAATTTCACTTTCTTTTGATCCCAATATGTAGCATTCTTCTTTAATTGAAACTCTTGTTCATGCTTCCATTTCTCTAATACAAATGGCCCATTATATATGAGATTACTAGGTTCCAATGCATAATTCTTTCCTTGTTCTTTCAAAAATGATTCATGCTGTGGTAAGTAAATAGGTAGTGCTAACAACTGTAAAAAATAAGGAATTGGCTGTTCGAGTTCCACTTCTAACTTATAATCATTTATAACTTTAACCCCAAGTTCATCAAGAGGCATTGTTCCCTTATTTATCTCTTTCGCATTTTTCACGTAAAAGAGCATGTACGCATATTGAGACGCTGTTTCAGAATTAATTGCACGTTTCCATGCAAACATAAAATCATTTGCTGTCACACTGTCTCCATTTGACCATTTTGCATCTTTACGCAAATCAAATGTATATTTTTTACCATCTTCACTTCTTTTAAACGATTTTGCTACTGCTGGAATAGGTTGATCTTGATCATCTAATACATACAATCCTTCAAATATGTTTTGCATAACGTGTGCTGATGTACCATCCATCGTTTTCGCAGTATCAAGAGAAGGAATTTCTTCTGATACCGTTACATTTAATACTTGTTTTTTTGCCTCTGTGTCACTTTTATTCGCTTTATTATTACAAGCTGTTAATAATAAAGTTGTAACAAGTGCCATTACTATTAAATGGCTCTTTTTTCGCTTCATGAGTTGTTCTCCTTAAGTATAAAATATTATAAAGCGTTATATATTATAGCAGAAATACTAACAGAAAGATGCGACATTCTTTTGAATATTTATTCGTTCAAGAAAAAAGCTATCCTTTTAAAAAAGGATAGCTTTCTCAACTGATATATAATTACCTATCTTTGTAAACCTCGTTTATAACGACTTGCTTCAAATATAATACGCTCTTCATCTAATGTTTTACATTCACCATTCCAAACGACACGTTTACCATTAATAATTACATCGCTTATATCTTTTCCACTAGCTGCATACACAAGATGTGATAACACTTCATCTGCCGGTTGTAAATGCGGCTTATTAGATGGGTCAATCGTAATAAAATCAGCACGCTTTCCAACCTCAAGTGAGCCCGTTTGTTTCATCCCGATTACTTCAGCAGCTCCTTTAGTCGCAAGTGTAAGAGCTGTTTCAACTGGTAACGCTGTTGCATCTTGATGAATACCTTTTTGTAATAATGTTGCAATGCGCATTTCTTCAAACATATCTAAATTGTTGTTAGACGCCACACTATCTGTTGCAATCCCTACTTTTATTCCTGCTTCTAGCATCGCTTTTACATTCGCTATACCAGAACCTAGTTTTAAATTACTATTTGGGTTATGAGCTACTCGAACATCATGTTCTGCTAAAAATGCACGCTCATTTTCATTTAATACTACACCGTGCGCAATAACTGTTGGGCGTTTAAACAATCCGCAGCTTGCTGCATATTCTACTGGACGCTTCCCATACTGTGCTTCAATATCACGTACTTCACGCTCTGTTTCAGAAAGATGAATATGAACCATCGTTTGATTTTCTACTGCAATACGAGCACACTCTTCTAACAGTTCTGTGGAACATGTATATGGACTATGCGGTGCAACCATCGTAGTTAACATACCACTTTCGTTATAGTAACGCTTCACATATTTCTCAGCTTCTTCAATTGCTTTCTTTTCATCGTCTTTCGTTCCGAAGCTAAATAAAGTTCTTGAAACAGCAGCACGCATTCCACTCCTTGATACCGTTTCCATAATTGCATCTTGGTCTACTCCAATAGGATTAAACATATCAGAGAATGATGTTGTACCACTTTTCACCATTTCAAGTAATCCTAATTCCGTGCTAGCGACCGCAAGCTCTGGCGTAAACTGACTTTCAAGTGGCCAAATTCTCGTCTCAAGCCATGGCTGCAATAACATATCATCTCCGATACCTCTCAAAAGGCTCATAACAACATGTGTATGTGTATTGACAAGCCCTGGTAAAATCCACTTTCCTTTCATGTCAATTACTTCATCTACTTCAAAATCATTAGCGAATTCTCCGCTATTTATATCTATAATTTGATCATTTTCTACAATGATATATCCATTTTCTATCACTTCATTTTGTTCATTCATCGTTGCAATTGTAGCGTTTACATAAGTTGTTTTCAAAAGTATTTCCCCTTTCAACTCTATGAAGTTCCCTTTAATTAGTTACCACCATTATAGTAACTTATTGAAGATTAAGAGTCAAAAGATAATTTTAATTCTTTCGTTGTCTTTTCCTTCGAAATGCTATATTGTTTTTCATTTGTATCTGCAAATGCTTCTTCACGGCTCGACTTCATGTCCATATAGTTTAATGTTTCATGAAATTGGGTCCTAGTAAAATCATACCTTTTCCCATCTACTTTATTGTAGAAATGCCATACTTCACCTATCTTCGTCTTTATTATCTCTCCCCCGCACAATTCTTGGACAATAAGGGCCGTTACACCACATTATCCCTTTGCTGGGCTTTCACTCGTCCACTTAGAACTCGTTTCTATTGACCAAGATTTTCTTAATGCTTCATATAGTTGTTTAATCTTTATGCTATCCATATTCAGCATCTCCTGACATTAGCAATTTCACACATCATATGTAAAAGCAGTAAAAGGCAATTTTTAAAAATCATTACTATTTGTAACACCGTTCAATATATTGAACGGTGTTACAAATGATTTAATTCACCTTTGCTCCATAACATCTCGCGACTGCAACCGCCTGCGCTATATCTAATTTCACGTTTTTTAAATCAAAAGCTTTAAAATCAACTCTATCAACTACAGCTCCTCTTAAATCCGCCCCACTAAGTTTCACCTTACCTAATTGTGCGCCCGTTAAATCCGCTTCACGCAAATCTGCTTTTTCTAAATTACATTCATATAGGTCAGCTTCAATTAAACGAATACCCTTTAACATTTGTTTACTTAAGTTCGCAAACCTTAAATTCGTATATGACCAATCGCCTGATATAATTGTTATTCCGTCTAAATTCGCCTCTTCGAAATCAGAACCAGTCATTTTACATTCTTCAAACTTAGATACAAATAAATTCGCACCAAAAAACCTACAATTAGCAAACGTAGTTCCTTGATGGATAGAAGCATTAAAAAGAGTACCAGTAAAATCACATTCTATGAAATTACAATTTTCAGTAAAAACTTCTGATGCATCTATCCCTCTAAAACGGCATTTTATGAAGGTACAATTTTTCAATTCCTCGTCTTTTATCCAGACATCTTGAAAATCTATTTCTACATATTCTTTATTTACAAATTCACTCATAATCAATCCTCCAATTTTTCAAAAAACCTCACTTCAGCATGAAGTGAGGTTTCTTCTTATACAATATGCTCATCTAACCATGAAATCAAATCTTGAAATACATCTTCTCTATTCACTTCATGGAACATTTCATGTCTACCATTTTCATATAAACGAAGTGTTACATCTTTCACACCACATTTTTTATAGTTTTCGTATACTTCTTTTACACCTTTCCCCATATCCCCAACAGGATCACGATCACCAGAGAATATATGTATTGGAAGATTTTTTGGTGTCTTCTTGTATTCTTCTATTTTATTTACTTCTAGAACTCCATGAAACAATTCTCGGTAAAAACTAGTCGTGCAAATGAATCCACATAACGGATCCGCAATATACTTATCAACTTGATGAATATCTGAAGATAACCAATCAAATTTCGTACGATTTGGCTTAAAGTGTGAGTTGAAGTTTCCGAAAGATAAGAAGTTCAGCATCGGACTTTTCGTTTTCTTTCCGCGAAGTTTCATCTCAATTGTCGCTACTTTATGACCGATACTTCCTAAAATCCCTGGATTTCCACCAGTTCCTGAAATAAGAAATCCATCATATAGTTCACCTCTAAGTTGTACAGCACGTCTTGATAAAAAAGAACCCATACTATGTCCAAGTAAAAATAACGAGCATGTCTGCTCTTCTTTTATCATTTCCGAAACAAAGATAACATCAGACACAGCCTGATTCCAACCTACATTTGGTTCAAAATGACCATAGTCCTCTTCTCTTTTTACTGTTTTTCCATGCCCTTTATGATCATGAGCATAAACACCATATCCTGCTTCTAATAAGGCATCAATAAATTCTGTATAAACACCTGCATGTTCTGTCATACCATGTGCAATTTGAACAATTCCCCGCGGATTTCCTTCTGGTAACCATTTACGCAAGTAAATTTCCGATTTATCCAATGCCGTAACGAAATTTTCCTGTATGCTCATTCCGACAGCCTCCAAATCTATTATGTATATCTTTTTTTATAATGAATAAACATTCATTATTCTTATTATGTATTATATGCAATTGCTTTCATTATGACAAATGATCTATTTTTCCGATTACATATTAAACTATTATCTTGACGAATTTAAAATAAAATTATATAGTTACTTACATAAAGTAATTAATATATTTTTAGGAGGTTTTAATCATGATGCCCTCACTATTTTTAGCACATGGATCACCTATGCTTGCTATTCAAGATACAGACTATACACGCTTTTTAAAGACACTTGGAGAAACATATAAACCGAAAGCTATTGTTATTTTTACCGCTCACTGGGAAAGTGAAGTATTAACGATTTCCTCTTCAGATGAAGTATATGAAACAATCTATGACTTTGGAGGTTTTCCTCCTGAGTTATACGAAATCAAATATCATGCGAAAGGCTCTTCTAGCATTGCGTCTATGCTAGAAACAAAATTTAAAAACAAAGGCATTCCAGTCCATCATAATATGACGAGAGGTTTAGATCATGGTTCATGGACACTCCTGCATCGTATGTACCCAGAAGCCAATATTCCTGTCGTACAAATATCAGTAAATCCATTCCTTCCTGCAAAAGAACAATTTGAAATTGGAGAAGCACTAAAAGGACTTGGACAAGAAGATATTTTAGTAATCGGCAGCGGAGTTACTGTTCATAATTTACGAGCATTAAAATGGAATGAAACAACTCCGGAACAATGGGCGATTGAATTTGATGATTGGATTATAAATCATATGCATACTAGCGATAAAGATGCATTGTTTAACTGGGAAAGAAATGCTCCTCATGCACAATTAGCTGTACCAAGAGCGGAACATTTTGTTCCTCTATTTATCGCGATGGGTAGTGGTGAGAACGACGGTACGGTCATTCACCGTAGCTACGAGCTTGGTACATTAAGTTATCTTTGCCTTCAATTTTAATGAAAAAGGATGAAGCAATATTGCTTCATCCTTTTTCTGTTTTTCATTCACATAGTTAACTAACTTCCAAATGTCGTTTCTCTGATACCTCTTCGTTCTTACTATGAAAATAAACCCAAATGCACGCAATAAATAATAGTGATGATGTAGAGAAGAAAACATATTGGAAGCCTGCATGAGCTGCAATTTGTCCACCAAGTACTGGCCCAATCATATTTCCTAAAAACTGAAACGATTGATTATATCCAAATATTCGTCCCGTTACATGGGTTGGCGTATGTTGTTTTAGTAGAGTTTGTACGGAAGGTAATAGTCCTGCTTGTGCAATACCTAATAAAAAGCGAAGAATTAATAGTTGCCAAGCTGAGGTTACAAATGCTTGCGGAATAAAAATAATTCCTGCAGCAAACAACGCTACAACTAACGTTTTTTGAGGTCCAATATGATCTGATAATCTTCCTAGCTTAGGAGCTGCTAAAATTACTGCTAATCCTGTCGCAGACATGACTGCACCTGCAAGCATTTCAATATGATCTGTTCCTGGTCCTGCCAAATGCTTTACGTACAACGTAATAATAGGTTGAATCGACATATTTGCAAGCTGAATAATAAACGTTGCTACAAATAAACTTATTATTAAATGTTTTGCAGGGACCATCGTCCATACTTTCTTCGGCTGTGCCTTTTTTTCTTTAGCAGAATGTTTCTCCTCATGTAAGAAGAAAAAGACGATAAGAAAGGAAAGGAATAAGAAAGCTCCTGTAACTAGAAAAACATGGCGCATTCCAATTAACTCTGACAAATAACCTCCGAGTATCGGCCCAAGTAATGAACCGCTCACGCCTCCAGTTGAAATTGTAGAAATTGCCCAACCTGAATGTTCTTGCGGAGTTTCTGCAGCAATAAGTGTCATCGCTGTAGAAAGGAAACCTGATACCGATCCCATTAAAAACCGAAGTGCGACTAATTGATACACATCTGTCACAAACCCCATAAGCGTCATAATTATCGCCATACCAAGGCTAGCACGTATAAGCATCAATTTCCGTCCATGTATATCACCGAGCTTTCCCCATATCGGTGATACAATCGCACCCATTAAAAATGTTACACCAAATGCAAGTCCCGACCACTGTGCAATACTAGCAGTGCCGGTCACCCCTAATTCCTCAATATAAAAAGATAAAAAAGGAATTACTAAACTCATACCGGCTGCAGTGGTAAAACAACCTAGCCAACAAATCATTAAATTTCGTTTCCAGCTGGCCATTTTCACACCTTCTTTCATTAGATACCCATTCTACACCGTTTCCTGGAAAAAGTTTAGTAATTTGCTTTATACATAATAAAACTCTATCCCTTTGCATTCTTTGCAAAGGGATAGAGTTAATTATCTCCTATGGGTATTAAACGTGCATTACAGCATCGCTCGTAAAACTCAATCGGACCTGCTTGTCCTATAATTGCATACTCATATCCGCTTTTCTTCATGTTATATAAACAATGATTCAATAACGTCTTCCCAACACCGTTCACACGATTATGTTTCGCTGTACCCATCGGGCCAAACAACCCTTTCTTTCCTCTCACAACATCATAACAAGCGAAACCAATGATTTCTCCTCCTTGTTCAGCAATAAATATAGGTAACTCTTCTTTATATGTCCGAAATCCATAATCTAAAGATTTTAACCAACGCTCACCAAATTCATCCTTAACAAAACGTGCCAACTTTTCAAAATCAGAAGAGATCGCTTTTCTAATATTACAGCTTAAACTATTACAAATAGGATCAAATATTGTTAATGCAACCGTCAAGTCTCTTGGTTCAGATGTAATTTGCAACAGATCTTTTTTCATCTTTTCACTTATAACCTTATCAATAACTGTATCCCCTTGAAAAATTGCATATAAAACATGCCCTTCATTTATTACTATTTGCTGAAAACGTTCCATCCGTTTCTTCGCTACTTGTAAAACTTCTATCGTCTTATTTGAAACTTTAAACTCCCCAACATTTATGTATTCTATTTCATTTGCATAATATTGTTGGAGTAACGATATCTTTGCTAAAAAACCCATACCCACCGTGTGAAATAAATACATATGTAACTCCGCGCAAACTCCAGTACCTTCCTTACAAGCTCCTATAAATAGATGAACTGGATGGATAATACCTTTACTACACTCAGCCTCTTCTGCTGCAATCTCCAATATTTTATATGCACGTTTTGTAAATTGGAATTCCATCATCTATATCCCTTCCCCTAATGACTTATTATCAAACCATAACCGTATATAATAGAAACAATTACTCCAACCATTAATATGCCTGGAAGTAAATTTGCCACTTTAATTTTAATAAATCCAAGTAAGTTTAATCCGATTGCGAATATCATAATACCGCCAGTAGCCGTCATTTCCACTATAAATTGATTCATTAATTCTTTTGGAACAAAACTATTAATTTGTGTTGCAAAAACTGCAATACCTCCCTCATATAAAATCACTGGAATCGCTGAAAATACTACGCCAATTCCTAGAGTTGTCGTTAATATAATAGAAATGAATCCATCGATAATCGCTTTTGTGAATAAAACATCGTGATTCCCTCTAATACCACTGTCTAATGCGCCAAGTATCCCCATCGCTCCAATTGCAAAGATTAGAGTAGCTGTTACAAAACCTTCTGATATACTTCCTTTACCTTTCGATCCAACTTTATTTTCTAGCCATTCTCCTAAATGTGTTAATCTTTCTTCTAATTGTAGCCATTCTCCAATTACCGCACCAATAACTAAACTTAAAATCACAACGAGAAAATTTTCACTCTTCAATGCCATTTGAAGTCCAAGTACAGCAACCGTTAAACCAATTGCATGCATAATCGTTCCTTTCATACTTTCTGGAATATTACTAAATAATTTACCAAACAAAGTTCCAATTATAATGCAGACTCCATTTACAACTGCTCCTACTATAACCATACTACATTCTCCATCCTCTGAATTCCTTATTACTATATTCTGGATTACACATTGCTTTAAAGGTTACCTATATGTTAACTTAATATTAAGAATATTAGCAAATGATTTAACCCGCTTTTTAGCATCTACGAATCTATCTATACGCTATTTTCACTACATTCATTGTGGAAGTTCACGATTACGGTATACAAGGAACCTTTAGTCAGTGATAGATTTTTATCAGTTGAACAAAACGGGACAAAACCAAAAGGGACGGTAGCTATGAAAACTTTATTAAAACGACTTATTTTAATAGCCTTTTTCATTACACCAATTGTTTTATTAATCAATTACACTTACATTTCAAAAGCAAAAAATAAACCAGATATACAAAACGCATCAACCAAAGAAAATTCGACGACCGAAAAGAAAACCGAAAACCCTGAAATCACACTCACCTTCTCTGGTGATACAATGTTCGATTGGCAATTACGTCCCGTAATCGAAAAAAATGGGGCTGATTATCCGTTTCAACATGTAAAAGAGGAAATAACGAAAGCTGATATCTCCTTTATTAATTTAGAGTCTGCATTTACAACGAGAGAAAAAAAAGTACCTGGGCAACAATTTTGGATTAAAAGTGATCCATCCACACTACAAGCCATTAAAAACACCGGATATGACATCGTAAACATTGGCAATAACCATACGCTTGATTATGGACAAGATGGACTACTAGACACCATTTCTCACGTCGAAAAGTTAAAACTACCTTACACTGGAGCCGGAAAAAATGTTGAAGATGCTTATACCGCTCGTGAACTAACTGTAAAAGGAAAAAAGTTTAAATTTCTTTCCTTTGTACGCTTTATGCCTAACTTTAATTGGGTAGCCGGTGACAATAAACCCGGCGTTGCAAACGGATATGACCTAGATCTTGTAACAAAAACGATTCAAGAGCAAAAGAAAGATGCTGATTATGTAATCGTCTATATGCATTGGGGCGTCGAAAAATCTAATCGCCCAATAGAATACCAGAAACAATATGTTCCGAAAATGGTAGAGGCGGGTGCTGATGCAATCGTTGGAAGTCACCCGCATTGGTTACAAGGATTTGAGTATTACAATAAAGTTCCTATCGCATACTCGTTAGGAAACTTTTTATTCCCGAATTATGTAAATGGAAAGAGTGCCGAAACAGGCGTATTAACTTTAACCTTTAAAGGTAAGGATGTCCAAATGTCATTCAATCCTTACATCATTCGCAACAACCAAGTTTCTCCTGTAAATGAAGAAGAAAAGAAAAAAGCACTGCAATATTTACAAACGGTTTCAACTGATGTAGAAATTGATGACACTGGGAAAATAATAAACAAACGCAACTAAACAGCACGAGATTCATTTCTCTGTAACATACATTACGGGATAGGTGATGAATATGTTGAAAAACTTATTAGAAAATATAAGTCTGTTAGAAAACGTGTATAAAATATCTATAGCGATCCTGCTTTTATGTTCATTTTTTTCTGTTAGACTTCTAAGAAAAATAAAGCGAGAGAGAAAACTTACTCCCTTTGAATTTACAATGTATGTAATCATTCGTATTGCAATACTTTTTTGGTTAACTAGCTTTATCCTTCTTGAATATGGAGCGTATTTCGTTTAACTTTCAAAGAATAAAAAAGATAGAACAAGCAGGATTTCCCTCCGCTTGTATCTACCTTTTTTATTTCAAGTAGAATTGTATGTTAACTCTTTTCTTTTATTAAATAAGTAAATCAAACAGCACAGGATTTTTATTAAGCTCCACGAATTGAATGTTATTTTCTTGAAAACGAGTAATTAAAGCTTCATAGTCTTCCTTATGCTTTAATTCTACCCCCACTAAAGCTGGACCATTTTCTTTATTATGTTTCTTAATATACTCAAAGCGAGTAATATCATCTTCCGGTCCTAATCCTTTATCAAGAAACTCTCGTAGTGCTCCTGAACGTTGCGGAAATTCAATGATGAAATAGTGCTTTAATCCTTCATGAATAAGGGATCGTTCTTTCATTTCTTGCATTCTATCAATATCATTATTTCCACCACTTAACGTGCATACAACTGTTTTTCCCTTTATTTCATCTCTGTATAGATCAAGTGCCGCAATAGAAAGCGCACCAGCTGGCTCTGCTACAATTGCATTTTTCTTATACAGTTCTAAAATCGTTGTACAAACCTTTCCCTCCGGTACTAAAACAATATCATCAATTACATCTTTACATGTTTCAAAAGTTAACTTTCCTACCTTCTTAACAGCTGCTCCATCAACAAAACTATCAATCTTTTCTAATGCAACATTTTCATTTTGAAGAAAAGCTTCTTTCATAGATGCAGCTCCCATCGGTTCTACACCGATTACCTTTGTAGTAGGACTAACCCCCTTTACATATGTACCAATACCAGATGCTAATCCACCACCGCCAATTGCTGTAAATATATAATCAACTGGTTTCTCCATATCATGCATAATTTCAACAGCGACTGTTCCTTGACCAGCAACGACATACGGATCATCAAACGGATGTACAAATGTCATCCTATTTTCTACACAATAGCGCTGCGCCTCTTGGAAAGAACTATCAAATGTATCACCAACTAATACAATGTCTGCGAAATCACCACCGAAAAATTCAACTTGTGATACTTTTTGCTTAGGTGTCGTTGTCGGCATGAAAATTTTTGACGGAATCTTCAATAAATTACACGTATAAGCAACTCCTTGTGCATGATTACCAGCACTTGCACAAACAACACCATTTTGTAACTTTTCTTTCGGTAAACTTTGAATTAAATTATACGCACCACGAATTTTGAAAGAACGAATAACTTGTAAATCTTCTCGCTTAACATATACGTCACATTCATATTTCTCAGATAAAACTGAATCTCGTTGTAACGGTGTTTTAATAATGATATCTTTCATGCAATTATGAGCCATTAAGATATCTTCAATTTTCACTCTCTCCTTTACATTTTGCACCATTTTATATCATCCTTATCTCTTTTTATATTGGCTCAATCAAAATTCGGGATTTTCAGAACTGCACCTGTATTCGCCGATGTTACCATTTGTGCATAACGTCCAAGCCACCCAGTTTTCACTTTTGGTTCTGGTCGTTTCCACCCTTTTTTACGCTTCTCTAATTCCTCATCACTAACTCTCACTTCTAACAAGCGTTCCTCAACATCAATACATACAATATCTCCTTGTTCAAGAAGTGCAATCGTTCCGCCAGCTGCTGCTTCTGGTGAAATGTGCCCTACCGAAATACCACGTGAAGCACCAGAGAAGCGACCATCAGTTAAAAGTGCAACATCTGCTCCTAATCCCATACCAGCAATTGCTGATGTTGGTGCTAACATTTCCGGCATACCAGGTCCGCCTCTTGGTCCTTCATAGCGAATAACAACTACATCTCCTTTCTTAACTTTCCCAAGCATAATGCCGGCAAGCGCCTCATCTTGTGAATTAAAAATAACGCAAGGTCCTTCAAATCGTTTTACTTCTGTTGCTCCGCTTTTAATAACCGCTCCGTCTTTCGCAAGATTTCCTTTTAATATACGTAATCCTCCTTCTTCACTATGAGGATTTTCTAGAGAATGAATAACTTCCTTATCTTGAATCTCTGCATGAGCAATGTTTTCTCTTAATGTTTGCCCAGTAGCAGTTATACGATCAAGGTGAAGTACCCCTTCTTTTCGGCTCATCTCTTTCAAAATTGCACTAATCCCGCCTGCACGATCGATATCTTCCATATGCCAATTAGAAGCTGGACTTACTTTACATAAATGCGGTACACGCCTTGAAACTGCATCAATGCGGTTCATATCGTAATCTAATCCCGCCTCTTGTGCGAGTGCTAACGTGTGTAATACTGTATTCGTTGATCCACCCATCGCCATATCAAGTGCAAACGCATCATCAATTGCTTCTTCTGTTACAATGTCGCGTGGTTTAATATCTCTCTCAATTAAAATTTTTAATTTTTCTGCTGCTTGTTTAATTAACTCCTCACGTCTTGGATCAATTGCTAAAATACTCCCGTTACCAGGAAGAGCTAAACCTAACACTTCGCATAAACAGTTCATAGAGTTCGCTGTAAACATCCCAGAACAAGAACCACAAGATGGACAGCCATGATCTTCAATGTCCTTTAATTCTTCTTCTGAAATTTTCCCAGATTGATAGGCTCCTACCCCTTCAAAAACAGAACTTAAATCGACAACTTCCCCTTTAGATGTTTTCCCAGCTGCCATCGGACCACCTGAAACAAAAACAGTTGGAATGTTTATGCGAAGTGCAGCCATCATCATACCTGGTGTAATTTTGTCACAGTTTGGAATACAAATCATTCCGTCAAACCAGTGTGCATTTACAACCGTTTCTACTGAATCTGCAATGATTTCACGACTCGGAAGCGAATAACGCATACCGATATGACCCATCGCAATACCGTCATCTACTCCAATTGTATTAAATTCAAATGGAACCATGCCTGCTGCACGTACTGCTTCTTTAACAAGTTTCCCAAACTCATTTAAGTGCTTATGACCTGGAATAATTTCAATAAAAGAATTACAAATTGCTATGAATGGTTTATCAAAATCTTCATCTTTTAAACCAGTTGCTTTTAATAAACTACGATGCGGAGCTTTATCAAAACCTTTTTTAATCATGTCACTTCTCATCTTGTCAAATCCCTTCTTACACATTTTTTCTCTTACTTAATCTATTTTTTAAAATAAAAACTCTCACCTCAGCAATCAACTACTACTTAATAGTAGCTTTGATTGCTGAGGCGAGAGTTTCGCGTTACCACTCAGCTTCCTTACACTTCTCACGAAATATAAGCTTTGTAGGTCCAACCAGACCCCCGTCCTTTTACCGGAGACGATACCGCCGCCCTCTACTCAGTTTCCCTTTCGCAAGCGATGCTCCGAGGTGATATTCAATGATTCGATGCTTACTACTCTCGCAGCCTTGGAGTAGCTCTCTGAAACGATCATAATCATCTACTTTCCTCTTCTTTGCATATACATAATATAAAGTCTGAAAATTCATAATTGGCTTTTATTTGTTAAACGTATTATAGGACTTTGTTCTTTTCATTGTCAACATTTTTTTAAAAATTCATTTTTAAAGTTCAATTCATACACTAAAAGGTTGTTTATTTTTCTCAAAACAAAATTGGAATGAACTTCTTACACGTACTCATATATTACTTAAGTATGTTTGCTTTTCTACATAAAGAAAAACAACTTAAAACATATAAAAATTTCATGAGGAGATGAGGGAACTATGTTAAAAGGTAAAATAGCATTAGTTACTGGAGCAAGCCGAGGAATTGGACGTGCTATCGCAAAACGTTTAGCAAACGATGGTGCATTAGTTGCTGTTCATTATGGTAACCGAAAAGAAGATGCTGAAGAAACTGTTCATGAAATTCAATCAAATGGCGGATCAGCTTTTTCTATCGGTGCGAATCTTGAATCTTTACACGGTGTAGAAAACCTATATAATTCTTTAGATACTGAATTGCAAAAGCGAACTGGTGGAACGGAATTTGATATTTTAATAAACAACGCTGGAATTGGATCTGGTGCTTTTATTGAAGAAACGACTGAACAATTTTTTGATAGAATCGTTTCAGTAAATGCAAAAGCACCATTCTTCATCATCCAACAAGCTCTACCGCGTTTACGTGACAATAGCCGGATTGTTAATATCTCATCAGCCGCAACTCGCATTTCTTTACCTGATTTCGTTGCATATAGTATGACGAAAGGTGCAATTAACACAATGACTTTCACTCTAGCAAAACAACTTGGCGCACGAGGTATTACTGTAAATGCAATACTTCCAGGCTTCATTAAAACAGATATGAATGCGGAACTCTTGAGCGATCCAATGATGAAACAATATGCTACTAACATTTCAGCTTTCAATCGATTAGGTGAAGTAGAAGACATTGCCGACACTGCTGCATTTCTCGCTTCTCCTGATAGTCGCTGGGTTACTGGACAATTGATTGATGTTAGCGGAGGATCTTGTTTGTAAATTCATTTACAATAAAAAAGCCAGCAAAAATGCTGGCTTTTTTATTAGTGTGTAAAACGATATCCTACTCCCCAAATTGTTTCAATGTATGATTTATCAAATGGATCGAGTTCAATTTTTTGACGAATATTTTTCACATGTACAGCAACCGTTGCTGCATCACCAATTACATCCATCCCCCAGACAGTTTCAAAGAGACGATCTTTACTAAATACTTGGTTTGGATGTTCCGCCATACAAGTTAATAAATCAAATTCTTTTCCTGTTAACATGACCTCAGTTCCATTTATAAATACACGTCGTGCCGATTTATCAATAAGCAATCCTCGAATACGAATTTCATCTTTTATTTGTTCTCGCTTCCCTGTTAAACGATCATAACGGGCTAGATGAGCGTTTACACGCGCCACCATTTCACTTGGGCTAAATGGTTTTATAATATAATCATCTGCTCCAAAACCTAACCCTTTAATTTTATCGATTTCCTCTTGTTTTGCGGACACCATAAGTATTGGTATGTCCTTTTTCAATCGAACTTGTTTACAAATTTCATATCCATCTATTCCCGGTAACATTATGTCTAAAATTAACAAGTCATAATCCTCCAGAAGAACTCTTTGTAAACCTTTTTCGCCAGAGTAATCAATATCTACTGTATACCCAGCAACCTCTAAATAATCCTTTTCTAACTCTGCTATAATAGCTTCATCTTCAATAATTAAAATTCTTTTCAAGATGCTCTCCTTTTTCTAATTGATTTTTTGTAATGTAAATGCCAGCGTCGTTCCTTTACCTTTTTTGCTTTCTACCCAAATATCACCACCATGTTGTGTGATAATCTGATGTGCAATTGACAAACCAAGTCCGCTTCCACCCGTTTTAGAATTTCTAGAATGATCTGCACGATAAAATCTTTCAAATATATAAGGCATCGCCTTCTCCTCTATTCCTATCCCATTATCTTTTATGTAAATCGTTACATAATCACTAGATTCAGTCATACGAATTCCTATATATCCTTCTTCTTTATCCATATACTTCACACTATTCCAAATGATATTTGTAATAACACGACGTAATTTTTCACGATCACCTTTTACCAAAATAGAAGTATCCTTTTGAGCATCCCAACTCACTGCAATTCCCTTATCTTGCAATTCAAGCTGTAGTTCTTCTATACAATCAGATAAGTATTGATTAATTTCAACCTCTTCAAATTGAAACGGTTCCTCTTTCAAATCAAGTTTTGAAAAGAGAAAAAGCTCGTCAATTAATTGATCCATATCAAACACTTTATGATAAATAATCGTTAAATATTTATCTAATTGTTCTGGAGTTCGAGCGATACCTTCTTTAATTCCTTGTACATAACCTTTAATAGCCGTTATCGGCGTCCGTAAATCATGAGAAATATTTGAAAGCAACTCTTTACGATTCTTTTCATATTGCATTTGCAACTCGACCGATTCCTTCAACCTGCCACGCATCTCTTCAAACGATAAACTTAATTCACCTATTTCATCTTTCGCAAGTGGCTTTACTTGAAAATCTAAATCACCCTTTTGAATTCTTTCCGTTGCCTGCTTTAATGAATGCAATGGTTTAATAATACTCCGTGATATAAAATATGTTAATATTCCATTCGTAATAATTAACCCAAGTATTAAAGAGAATACGAAATACGGGAAAAATTCTCTAATCATTTCTTCTAAAGGATTTACATACTCAAATACAAAAATACTAACCTTATCCTTCTCTTCATCGTAGTAATCAAATTGCTTATAGTAAAAAGAATTACCCTCTATTTTCACATCCATTCCCTTTCTTTGTCCTTCCGTTTCAAATGCGGGTAGGTATTTATCAAACGAAGAGATTTTAAAATATGGGGATGAATATTTAAGCTCATCATTTTTTCGAATTAGTAATCCTGCTTGATTATCATTTAATTCTTTATCAGTTTCCTTTAAAAAATTTATATCCTCCAATTTATCTGGAGCATACGATGAAAGAATTTTCAACCTACTAAAAATATCATCTTCATCTTCTTTTGTACGAATAGCTCCCTCCTGCTCTTTATCAATGAGAGAATGACTATTTTGATTAAGACCAATGATTGCTTTTGCAATACGAATATCACCAAATAAAGTAACACTAATTAACATAACTGCTATACCGCAAAAAACGATTGGAATAATTACCATCGCAACATACGACAACAGCAATCTAATACGGATTGACATTACAGAACTCCTATGAACATTATAATTTTAGCTAGTTACAGAATTCACCGGAAACGAAACTTGACTCATCCAAATACCAGCTAATAATACGAGTATAGCTAGAACAATTTCTAAGAGCAATAAACGGCGATTAACTGTTCCGATATCGTTACCCCATGTTTTCGTTTGTCTCCATGCTACAATTGTAATTATACATACAGTAAGAATCTTTATATTTAAAAGGTTCGTCCATATTGAATTAAAATTAAAAAGTACCCAATTCCTTGTCTGTAAAAACACAATTAATTCCCCAGAAAGAAATGCTAGAATAAATGAAGTACCAGCAATAATACTAAAATGTTTACGGAAACGCTTTTGATCAAATGTAATTTTGTATAATCTTGTCCACGCTATAACAAGAGCTAAATAAATAAGTGCTCCTAGCCACACTGCAATACTCATAACGTGGACCATTCTAATTATAACTGCTGCCCAATTTGGATTAGTAATCCATACATGACCTGTGAAAGAAAAACTCGCAACAAGAAATCCCCAAATTAGCGCATACCATTCGTTCCCCATATGCTGCAAAGACATAAGAACTAATAATAGCAGTTGAATCATAATAATAACTGAAAATGGCGAATGAATAAGTAAACTCCCCTTCGGAATAATTGACTTATACACTATTAATTCGGCTATCAATCCTACTACAAGTATAGAGAAGAAAATCTTTTTCATATTCTTCATTCTTTGCAATATGGGAGGTAATCTATAACGTTTTACAAACATATCGAGCCACTTTACTCCTGCTCCAATTAAAATCATTCCCTCTACAATATAGCGTAGTGTTACTATCATAACATCTGAAAATACTGAGCCACTCGCATTTCCCTCTACCACTACATTAGTTTGTACTTCTTCTCCAATTGAAAAGGGATAGCCTCCTTCACTCGGATGTCCGTCTGCAGATATCATAGACCACCTTACTGTGTAAGTACCATTATTTAAGTTTGGTATTTTCACTTTTATTTTTGCTGGGTTATCTAATATTTCAACCTTTGATACTTGCACTCTCTTTGCACTTGGATCTAGCAGTTCAATATTGACTACATTTCCTGTAACTGGTTCACTAAATTCAAGAATAATCTGCTCCGGTTGTACTGTAAGAACCTCACCCTCTTTAGGGTTGGCTCCTATAACACTTGTATGAGCAAATACACTACTATGAGAAAATAAAAATATACTTGTACTTATTACAATAAATACTATCATTCTATAAAGCATGAAAACCTCCGTATTATTATTCTGGATGATTACCCGCGTGATCTCCTGTAGAAAACGGAGTAGTTACCCCCTCATAATTCATCATCGTATGCATTCCTTTTTCCGCATGAACGAGATGATGACAATGAACCATCCATAGTCCACTATTATTTGCCTCTAGAGCAATTTCATATTCTTCTCCCGGAAAAACATTAACTGTATCTAAGTAAATCGGACTTCCCTCCATTGGTTTACCATTTTTAGAAATAACCTGGAATGTATGTCCATGCAAATGCATTGGATGAATTTCTTCCCCCTTATTTTTAAATCGAATCTTAACTTTATCCCCTTTCTCTACTTTAATTGGTGGAATGTCAGGTGATGTCTTTCCATTAATCGTATACACCCATTTTTCTTGTCCATTTATATCTTTCACACCTTCTGCCAAATCCATATCATAGACTTTTGTAAACTTTGAATCTATCGTAAACTTGCCAACTTCTTTTTCTCCATATTTCGTAAAGTCAAACCATGGATAACTCTTTATATCAACAGGTTTTTTCGGCAAAGAACCGTTCCCAATAGTCGTCGTTAACATTCGATTCATTTTCTTAGATGGATCAACATTAATAAGTTTTACACTCGTTGTTTCTGGCATTTTAAAAACAAGGTCATAACGTTGTGCAGCTCCCATCGGAAGAATTGCTTTATCTAGCTCGTCCCCACCTTTTATGTCACGACCATCTAATGCAATAATTTGAAATGGCGCCCCAACTAATGTCATTAAATGCGTATTATTCCCAGCATTAATTAAGCGAAGGCGTACTGTTTCACCTGGTTTTGCATCCAATCGTAGTCCCTCACTTGTATCATTTAATGTAAATACATCGTAATCATCTCCATCAGATAAATCTTTGAGTTGATCATTACTCGGCATCATAAGCGGTCCTTCTAAAGTTTGTGCCTTTTCATTTCGAATATAATTACTAGGATAGCTACCCCAATCTTTATCTTGTTCGCCATTATGCTTACGGGTTTTTATGGCTCCTGTTTTCCATTCATGGATCGCCACTGTATAATCCTTTTCATATTTTACAGCTGGTTTATTTGGTTCAATAACAATGGTTCCAAATAGTCCCCGTTCCGTTTGTATTGCACTTTTTTGATGTGAATGATACCAATATGTCCCTACCTGATCAGCATTAAATGCGTATGTATATGTTTCACCTGGTTTTATAGCATTTTGCGTAACACCTGGAACACCATCTACCGCCGCAGGAACATCTAATCCGTGCCAATGGATTGTAACCGGTTCTGGTAATTCATTTTTCAAATTTACAACAATACGTTCACCTTGTTTAACTCGAATTTGAGTACCCGGTGATGTTCCATCAAAGGTCCATGCATCTACCTTTTTCCCATTTCCCAAATCTACACTTGCTACTTTCGCCGTAATATTAAAAGTTTTTGTAACCCTATTTTCTGCATTTGAATTCGTAAGAGATGTAATTGATTCTGAAGTAGATGTTACGTCTCTTAACTTCTTTTTTCATTTGTACCTGGGTAATTATTAATTAAAAAATATCCGAAAATAACTAACCCTAATAGTAAACATGCCGCAATCAATATATTTCTTAAATCACTTTGTATAAATTCCTTTTTCATATTAGTCTCTCTTTCATTTTTTGTTGTAAACTATTAATTTTCATACGTGGATGCATTGCCTATCACCTCACATATTCACTTCGATTTACATCATAACACTCAGAAAAAAAGAAACTTTGAAGGAATTTTAAAGACTTTATAAAGAAATATATTTCAATTTTTATTCACTTCTAAATCTTTTTTATTGCGCAATAAAACATTTTATATAATACTGTATAAAACATATATATTTAGGAGGATTACAGCAATGTCTGAAAAAACATACGAACTCGCAACCTTCGCAGGCGGTTGTTTTTGGTGCATGGTAAAACCATTTGATGAGCTTCCCGGTATTCAAAAAGTACTTTCCGGCTATGCAGGTGGTCATGTAGAAAACCCAACATACGAACAAGTAAAGACTGGAACATCTGGACATTTAGAAGTTGTACAAATTACATTCGATCCTTCTATTTTTCCTTATCAAAAATTACTAGATTTATATTGGCCACAAATTGATCCAACTGATGACGGCGGACAATTTTTCGATCGTGGTCCATCTTACCGCACAGCAATTTTTTATCATAATGAAACACAAAAAGAGCTTGCAGAAAAATCAAAGCAAACTCTAGCAGAAAGCGGTATGTTTAAAGGTCCTATTGTGACTGAAATCCGCTCAGCTGCACCTTTTTATGAAGCAGAGGAATACCACCAACATTTCTATAAAAAGAATCCAGAGAAATATGCTACTGAGCAAAAAGAATCTGGCCGTGAAGACTTTATAAAAGAAAATTGGCAAAAATAATAATAAAAATGCATCGTACCTTTTAAGTACGATGCATTTTTATCTTTGAAAAAAGTACCATACAATGATGAGAACAACCACTGTTAATATCCAAAGTGCTATTTCATTTTTCACTCTACTCTTTTTCTTAGTCATTTCCTCTCCTCCTAATAGCAATACAACGTATTCAAGATTTCCTCTGTTTAATTGTCCACCTTATATACGTGAATACATCCTTACAAATTCTTATAACAAAACCACCGACGATTCCGATTGCAATTGAAATTACTAACATCTGTACAAAACTAAGAGTAGTTGTGTATGTTATGTAGATAACAATGCATACAAGTAAAACATCCGGTAAAGAAAGCAAAAACTTTTTAAGCATTTCTTCAGCTCTCCTATGCTTTATTTGTAATTTATACTTTCTACTGTAGCTTTGAAATAAAGTTTGTTCAAAAATTCCATTTAGACACTCATTTTATGGAAAAAGAATAAGAACCTCTTTTAAAAAGGGATTCTTATCTACATATCCTATCCCATAATTACTCCTAAACTAGAATAATATTACTAGTGATTTGTTGTGAATTAACTATTTGCCAGGCAATCGGATGTTACGCCAACTACCTACATCGCATTGACCGTATGTATTATCACCTACTGCTACCACCGTGCCATCTAATTTCAGACCGACCGTATGCGCACAACCCGCCGCTATCGCTACAATATCACGCCAATCGCTTACATTACATTGACCATACTCATTCCAGCCGACTGCCACCACGGTACCGTCTGATTTAAGTCCGATTGTATGATTCGTACCAGCTGCTATTGCCATAATATCTTTCCAGCTGCCTACATCGCATTGACCAAGTTTATTATTACCCACTGCCATCACTTTGCCATCCGATTTCAAACCAACAGTATGAAGATAACCTGCCGCCAACTCCACCATACCACGCCATCCACTTACATTGCATTGGCCATATCGATTATTCCCCACAGTCGTCACAGTTCCGTCCAATTTAAGACCGACTGTATGCCAGTCACCCACCGCGACCGCCACAATATCTCTCCAGCCGCTTATATTGCATTCTTCTTCTTTATTTCGCCCCACCGCTATTACCGTGCCATCCGGTTTAAGGCCAATAGTACGACGCCATCCCGCCGCAACCGATACAATATTATGCCAGTCGTTTACATCGCATTGATCATGCTTATTCCACCCCACCGCTTCCACAGTATTATCACTTTTAAGAGCGATTGTATGAGCGTTCCCAGTGTTCGTCGCCATATGAACATTGCCCGCAGCGACTGCTTCAATATCACACCAGCTGCTTACATTGCATTCACCTTCTTTATTTCGCCCCACTGCTACAACCGCGCCATCCGATTTAAGTGCAACAGTATGACCACGCCCCGCTGCTATCGTATCTTTAGGCCACCGTTTCATTTTTAATATCTCTTCTTTCGGTGAAATGTAATTCATGTTTTACCTCCTTGTATATAAGCAACCATATCAAAATAAATATTTTCATCAAATTTTATTATAAATGATCTGACTTTTTATAAATCTATATCTACGAAAAAGACTACTATTACTTCTTTTAAAAAATAAAAACCTCCAGTTTAAATACTAGAGGTTCCTTCTTTATTTCTTCAATCGTTCAATAAAATCGTTCAATTTATCAAGTGATTTCATATTCTGATTACAAGCTACACCATCTTTGCAAATATAGTTTCCCTTTTTCACGAAAGTTCCTGGTATATTACCTTTAATTTCAACTAAAAACATCCCTACTTCTTCATGTCCATGACATAATGAACAAATGCTCTTTTTATTTAAACTTTGGAACGTCCCTTGCAGACCAACAAACTTATTTTTATCATTTTTCGCTATAATAAATTTCCTGCTTGACCCTTTATCAATCCAGCTTAAATAAGATAATTCTTTCATGTCCAGTTCTTCCATATCAGGGAGCTTTAATTTTTTCGCTTTAGGAAATAATTTTTTTTAATGTTTGTGCTGTAACTTCTTGAAACGGAATGACATACGGATTTATTTTCATTAAAAACGATTCTGCATCTTCTCTATTTTGAACTGTTAATACCGTATCAATTAACTCTTTCTGTTCATCCGTTAAATTCTCAAATACATGTATTATCTTTTCAATCGCAAGTGATTTTAACGCTTGAATTACACCTCTATCATTTGCCGTCGCATGTCCATTTGCTAAAATATAAGCTTGTGACTTTATAAAATTGTATTGATCACTTCTAATAAAAGCTTCCATCTTTATCACTCCATACAAATTGTTGATCTAGTCTTATTGTATACAATGATTCAGCTTTTTGATATGTAAAAGATAACTTAGAAATGAACATTACATACTCTGACTATGTTCTACCGAGGCATTTCCTGACAAAAGAAACCATCATCTGTTTTCCATTCTGCATATAATACATCTTCAAATTTAGTAATCCCTTTTTGCTTTATTTGTTTATAAAGCCATCCTTCATCAAAACCTGCTTCCCTCAAATTATCTTTCACTACTTTACCATCACTAATTAATGAAATCGGTAAGTATACAGGTTTATGTTTTAAACTTAAATCATTTATAGTAGGAGATTCATATTTGCTTTTCTTCAGAACACTTATGTTTCCATTAGGTTCCAAAATCATATATTCAACTTCTCGGATTGAAAATATATCTTTTTGTTGTCTTAGCATTTGTTGTAGTTGATTAATATCCAAATGATTTGAACTTAGTTGTTCCCGGTCAATATATCCATTACGGATAATGATTGACGGAGAGCCTTCAAAAAAACTTCTCGTCCCTCTAAATTTTTGCGTTATCACTTCTATTGTATAAATTAACACTACCCATACAAGTACTGCATATAAAATAGACCATACTTTTATTTCCGGATCATATATAGTATTTCCTACTAATTCTCCGAGAACTATGGCAGAAATAAAATCAAATGGCGTTAACTGAGATATTTGTGTCTTCCCTAATATTTTAGTAGCAATCAATAGCACAAAAAAACCAAAAAATAGTTCTATCGTTATTTGTCCTAGATGATTCATATATGCTCACCTTTCTGCTTTTCACTCAAATGCTCTATATTCTATTTAGTAAAAAGCCGGCACATTTTTTCTATTATCTTGCCCATTCATATCCAATAGATACAAAACAAAAAGAGTCTAGTTCAATTTAATAATTGAACTAGACTCTTTTATTTTCATTTAGAATACACAATCTTTTTAATCGTTTCTCCGGAAAGAAAATGCTCCTCCGCAAGTTGATGAATGGAAATTCCACTTTTAAACGCTTCTTTAATAGCTTTGTTTCTTTCATCTAGTTGTTTTCTTCCTCCAGATTGTGTACCCCATTTATAATGTTTTGTTTCTTGTTTTGGAATGTAAATTGTTTCACCTTGTATATACTTTTGAATTTCAGCAATTAAACTTTCTGGTAAAACCGTCGCAGCTTTAACGTATTTCATTTCTGCTCGCCCCTTATTTTTTATGGTTCATTTCAATAAGGTGCAAAGCCAAATATAAAAAATGATACGAGCTCATTTAGGCGATTGTATATTACTTGTCTACCCCACGCAAAGTATCGCCATTTCCATACTTGGCTTTGCATGAGACGCTGCAGTGTCTGGCAATTGAATTATAATCGCCATATAAACACCTCCTAATATACCTTTTGCATTTTATTATATGATAAATTTCTTCCCCTTGCATCCACATCCTTTTTAAAGCACGAAGTTACTTAGTTTGATATAATACTTTTTAGTCCAATCCAAAAGTATAGTGAGGTTGCGTTATGAAAAAGAATATTATCATTACAATCGTTACATTATTCATTATTACTGTAGCATTATTCGGAACATACAAATTGATGAACGCAAGAAGTTTTCAATTGTTTGGAGGTTTAACAAACCGAGTAGAAACAAATGAAAAAGTGATTGCTTTAACTTTTGATGATGGTCCTACTAACAATGTAAAACAAATATTACCGCTACTAGATCGATACAATGCAAAAACTACTTTCTTTTTAATCGGAAATGAACTAGAGAAAAACCTATCGTTAGGAGAAGATATCGTACAATCTGGACACCAAATTGGAAACCATACATACTCTCATAACAGAATGGTTTTCAAAACTCCTTCTTTTATTAAAGAAGAAATAGAAAAAACGAACTCGATAATCCGTCAAACAGGATATACAGATGAAATTGATTTTAGACCACCTAACGGTAAAAAGCTAATTGGTCTGCCCTATTATTTAAATAAAAACAATATCGAAACAATCACATGGGACCTTGAACCTGATACTTTTTATACATCTACAGCTGATAAAATTGAATATGTTAGTAAAAATGTAAAACCAGGTTCTATCATTTTATTACACTCTATGTATGATGAGTCTAATGAAAATTTACAGACCATTGAAGGTATTTTAGACTCTTTATCTAAGAAGGGCTATCAGTTCGTAACAGTAAACGAATTACAAAAAAGAGCAAAATAAAAAGGTAGCGTATCATAGAGCGATACGCTACCTTTCTTTTTATATAATTCCAAGTACATTTAGGAATACGATAATAATCGCAATTGGTGCAATATAGCGAAGTAAGAATAACCATAATACGAACAGTTTATAGCCTTTATTTTTACTTACACCAAGTTCTTTCATTAATACATCTTTCTTCATTTTTAAAGGGACAAAGATGGAAACTAATAAAACACCAAGTGGCATTAGTATGTTACTAACCGCATAGTCTGCTAAATCAAAAATTGTTTTCCCAAATGGTTTCACATCACTTAACAAACCGAATGATAAGGCTGATGGAACCCCTACAACAAAGATTAACAAGCCAACAATTAATGCCATTTTTTCACGTTTCCCTTTACTTTTACCTTTAGTTGTTAAAGACGCAACACTAATTTCTAACATCGAAATTGCTGATGTAATAGTAGCAAAGAAGAATAGTAATAAGAAAACAATGAAGAATAATTTCCCGAACGCCATTTTACTGAAAATAGCTGGCAGTACGATAAACAATAGCCCCGGCCCTTGAGATGGTTCCATTCCAAATGCGAATACAACTGGGAAAATCGCTAGCCCTGCAAGTAATGTAATAACAAGTGTTAAAGCTACGATAGAAAATGCTGAACGCGGTAAACTTTCTTCTTTCGGTAAGTATGAGCTATACGTTACCATAACGGCTACACCGACGGATAGCGAGAAGAACGATTGCCCCATTGCATATAAAATGATTTCTGATGTTACGTTTGAGAAATCAGGTTGTAAGAAGAATCGAACTCCTTCTCCAGCACCGTCTAACGTAAGTGCACGAACAATTAATACGAAGAATAAAACGAATAGCGCTGGCATGAAATATTTATTTACTTTTTCAACACCGTTTTGTACACCTTTACTTACGATGAAAATAGTAATAAGGATGAATAATAGCTGTGATCCAACTGCTAAATACGGATTGGAAATGATTTCACCAAACGTAGCTTCGTATGCTCCATTTCCTTCCCATAGTCTACCTGTAATTGCATTCCATAAGTATAATATAATCCATCCTCCTACAACACTGTAGAAAGAAAGTAATATGAAACATGTTACAATCCCTAACTTCCCTAACCATGGCCATAATGTTTTTGGTGCGATTTCTCTATATGCATCAACGGCCTCTTTTTGTGTACTTCTTCCGATAACGAACTCAGCTAATAATAGCGGTAAACCAATTAATAATGTGAAACCGATGAAAATAAGGAAGAACGCGCCGCCCCCTCCAATTCCGGCCATATACGGGAACTTCCAAATCGCCCCTAGACCAATTGCTGAACCTGCTGCAGCTAATACGAAACCTAATTTTGATGTCCATTGCTGTGAATTCATTTGTTAATCTCCTCTCTTTATCTTTTTCTGTTTTACAATCCGGTATTTATATTGTTCTATCCATACTCTTTTCTAATACGTTCACTTCCTCCCTAATAATAAAAAAAACGCCCCTACGTAAATACGTAGGGACGACAAAAATATCGCGGTACCACCCTAGTTATGAAGATAAACCAAAGTTAGGACCTAAATAAAAAACGTCCCTACGCAAATACGTAGGGACGATAAAATATCGCGGTACCACCCTAGTTATGAAGCCACACCAAAATTAGGACCTAAATAAAAAACGTCCCTACGTAAATACGTAGGGACGATAAATATCGCGGTACCACCCTAGTTGTGAAACAATCTTCACCACTTTATTTGATAACGGTATAAACTACCGTCTTTCATTTCCTCATAATGTGAGATTTATGAAAGATGCTCCAGGACGAACTTCATGAATAATCTATATACTGATTCACACCAACCATCAGCTCTCTGAAATAGGGAGATATTCACTACTATACCCTTTCATTGCCCAAATATTATTTTCCGAATTGATTACTATCATTTTTATCATACATTAAAAATAGTGTCAACTTATATTTTGAAATTTTATGCATTACATTCTATTTAAAAATTCAAAATATGACTTTTGTATGAATAGTATTAGAACATTTATGGTTTATACTGTATTAACTTCTCTAGCAGGTTTATAGTAGTATACGATAAATGCAAGACAGCACGAGTAGGAGGAAAGAATTTTGTCTACTTCAAAAGTTTTAAAAGGTACCGCTTTATTAAGTGGTGCAACAATGATTTCACGAATTTTAGGTTTTATATACTTTTTCCCCTTTCAATTATTAGTTGGAACGCAAGGGGTCGCTTTATATGGATACGCATACTCTTGGTACGGTATTTTATTAAGCTTTTCAACAGCTGGTATTCCTATTGCCGTCTCAAAATTTGTTGCAAAACATAATGCACTTGGTGATTATAGTACAAGTAAAAAATTGTATAACTCGAGCGTAAAGTTAATGATGTTTATGGGCTTTTTAGGATTTTTAACTTTATTTATTGGAGCACCGTACATATCACAATTTATTATTCGTTCGAAAACACCAGATCCACAATTTATCGCAGACGTAACACTTACAATGCGAGCATTAAGCTTCGCGCTTATTATCGTACCAGCTATGAGTGTTACACGTGGTTATTTCCAAGGTTTTCAACATATGAAACCAAGTGCTGTTTCTCAAGTCGTAGAACAAATCGCACGTGTCGTTTTCATTTTAGTTGGTAGTTTTATCGTCTCAAAACTATTAGGAGGTTCAGTAGCTTCTTCTGTTGCAGTTGCTACATTTGGTGCTGTTATCGGGGCACTTGCAAGCGTCTCTATTTTAATGATGTACTGGAAAAAATATAATGGATTAAAACCTCCTGAAGGTGAGCTGAAAACGAGATCATCAAACATTCCGTTAAGAAGTATTTATATGGAATTACTACGTTATGCAATTCCAATTGTATTTGTAGGCATTGCAATCCCGTTCTATACGTTAGTAGATCAATATACCGTAGCTGATGTCCTTAGAGCGATGGGAGAACCTTTAGAAACCGCGAATGCAGTTTTCGCTTATATAACGAACTATGCCCAAAAGTTAATTATGATTCCGGCTTCACTTGCAACTGGATTCTCATTAACAATTATTCCGGCTATAACGAAATCATTTACAAGCGGGAAGCTAGATGAATTACAAGGACAAATTTCAAAGATATTTCAAGTGTTGTTATTCTTCACTATCCCAGCCGCATTCGGTCTTGCTAGTATCGCTTACGATGCATTCCGCATGGTTTATGTAAATCCTGAAATTGCACTTGGTGGATCACAATATTTAATTTCATTTGCACCTTCTGCTGTATTAAGTGCAATTTTCACAGTTTCAGCCGCTATATTACAAGGAATTGATTATCAAAGAAAAACAATGATTGCATTCTCAGCCGGTATTCTCGTTAAAATTGTGGTGAACACACCGCTCTTACATTTATTCGGTGGACATGGTGCTGTACTTGGAACAATTCTTGGATATCTCGTTTCAAATATTATTATGTTGTACTGCATCGTTAAGTTTGCGAAATTTAAAATTGGCGAAACAGCAAAAACAGTATTTCTTATTACGATTTACTCCGCAGCAATGTCTGCTGTTGTGATCGTATTAAGAGCATTTATAAGCTGGATTATTCCTGGCCAATCTTATGTAGAATCACTGATTATTGTATTTATATGCGCATCAGCAGGAGGACTTGTTTATCTTTTATTCGTATTAACGAGTGGACTTGCTTCGCATATTCTCGGTGATAGGATTCGACGATTACCTGTATTAGGAAAGTTAGTAAAATAAAAAAACAAGAGATGTAACGCGTTGTTACATCTCTTGTTTTTTTACTTCGCATATTGAATGTGCTTTTGTTGTTCAGCAATATTTAATTCTGGAGCATATTGTTCTACTAAATGTAATACCTCTTCGATCAACACTTCTAACTCCTGTACACTATACTCTGGTTCCCCTATCAGCGTATCCGCCATACGCTCATATAGATTTTCAGGTTTAATATTCATACGCTCTACATTATAAGCCATCCATTTAAATGCAGGATGGTGCACGTACATTCTATTCAAACCGAATAAAACACCGAATAAATCCCTTTGTACTTCACAAATAACATCATAAAGCATAAGCCAGTCTTTTCGTTTTAAAAGCGCCTCTCGATTATGCCAACGATTGCTTAACCAAAGGTTTTCTGAAATCATCCTTTTCGCCAGTTCTTCTGGAAATGCTTCAACTCTAGCTTTTAGAGCATGTACTTTCACTTCTCCATAAAAACTCACACCATCATGAACCGATGATACAATACATTGTTTCTCATAATTTATATCATGCTGCTCTATAACTTCTGAAATAACCTTTTCTACTGTCACTGTTAAAAAATTACTAATCTCTAGTTTAATTCCTTCTTTCGTCAAATATGTTTCCGACCATTCTTCTTCCTCGTAAGGATGATATGACAAAATCGTTCCACCAATATTGTTAATAGGTCCTTGACGATCCTCATCCTCTGGCGGTGCTGACCATAAAATATGTAATTCAATATCTGAATGTTCATCTTCTAACTTTCTAGCTACAGATCCTGCTAAAATAATAGCTTCGACTTTCGGGTTTTGCCTATAAATCTCCGACATTTTTATCGCTTTCTCTTTTAATCCCATTTCATTTCCCCCTAAAACTGCAGTACTCCCCTTACTTTTCATTTATCTATTTCAATATTCCGCATTACATTACCTTTTCAAATTCCTACTAAATTATATTTCTACCCAATAACGCTGAACAATTTCGCCAGTATGAGTAGAAACTACTTCATTTTCTAACACACCGCCAACCTTTTGAATCGTTTTAGCAGAACCAATATTTGCTTTATCACAAGTTATTAACACTTTCTTCAATCCTAATTTTTGCGCCTCAGCCAATGAAAGTTGCAGTTGCTTCGTAGCGTAACCTTGGCGACGCTTATGCGGATGGACACTATAACCAATATGACCACTTTCCAGCAATAATTCTGGATTTAACCGATGTCGAATATTCACAAAACCTATTAATTTTCCTTTCTCCAAACTTAAAAACTGACTAGACGGCACTCGATTAAATGGTAAGTTTTCGCCGGCTTCTTGTATACTCACTTTTTCAAACCATTCATCAAGAGAATCAAAATTTTGGATAGAACAACTACCGTGCGGTTGTTCTCCTGAATTTAAAAATGCCTGCCGATACTCCATAATTTGTTCGCTATATTCATATGTTGGTTTCAATAGTTTCATTGTCATTCTCTCCATTCACCCATTCTCTATTTTTCTAAAAGAAACACCTTAATAGCGGATTTTCATCCTACTACTAAGGTGCTTCTATCACTTTTATTCAAATAGCCCCATACTTAAATAACGTTCCCCTGTATCCGGTGCAATACATAAAACTTTTTTACCAGCACCTAGACGCTTCGCTATCATAATTGCGGCGTAAACAGAAGCTCCTGAAGATGGCCCTACTAGTAATCCTTCTTGTCTTGCTAAGTTTCTCATTGTAGTTAATGCTTCTTCATCCGCAATTTGAATAATTTCGTTATACACTTCTGTATTTAAGTTTTTTGGAATAAAACCAGGACTTGTTCCTACTAGTTTATGAGGGCCTGGAACACCACCAGATAACACTGGTGATCCTTTCGGTTCTACTACTGCAATATATAAGTTTGGTAGTTTCTCTTTTAATGTTTCACCGGTCCCTGTAATTGTTCCACCTGTTCCTGCGGTTGCTACAAGTGCATCAAGCTCTCCATCCATTTGTTCATAAATTTCAAGTGCAGTCGTATAACGATGAATATTCGGATTTGCTGGGTTTTCAAATTGCTGCGGAATAAAACTATTTGGAATTTCTTTTTGTAACTCTACCGCCTTCGCAATTGCTCCTGGCATTCTTTGTTCTGCTGGTGTTAAAACTACTTCTGCGCCGTATGCTTTCAATAAATTAATACGCTCTTTGGACATATTATCTGGCATAATTAAAATAGCTTTATATCCTTTAGCAGCTGCATTCATCGCTAAGCCAATTCCTGTATTTCCACTTGTCGGTTCAATAATTGTATCACCTGGCTTAATGAGACCGTGTTCCTCGGCAATATGAATTAAGTTATAGGCAGCACGATCTTTCACACTGCGTGACGGATTAAACATTTCCAGTTTTACATACACATCCGCTGCGTCCTCTGGAATAAATTTAGATAATCGGACAATAGGTGTATCTCCTATTAATTCTGTAACGTTTTCACATAATTTCATAGCGCATCCCCTATTCTATCGTTTTCTTATCATTTGGCAGTAACAATGAAGTAAGTCCAATTAATGGTAGACCACTACATAATAGCATAATAAATTGAAGACTATACATATCAGCTAATTTCCCAAGGACTACAGCACCTAATGCTCCAAGACCAAACGCAAGACCGACAATTAATCCTGACACCATTCCAACTTTCCCTGGAACAAGTTCTTGTGCATATACAACGATTACACTAAAACTACTAGAGCTAATAAATCCAATGCATAAAAATAACGGTACAACCCACATAAGAGAAACGTGAGGTAACAATAGTGCAAGCGGCGCTGAACCGAGCATCGAAAAGACAATAATCTTTTTCTTACCGAATCGATCCGCTAGCGGACCACCAAAGAAAGTACCTAATACACCAGCAATCATAAAAGCGAAGACGAAATACTGTGCATTTTTTATAGATAAACCGTAATGCTCTATTAAATAAAATTGATAAAAATTCCCGATACCAGCACCGTACCAAGAACGTACGAATGTTAGAAAAACAAGAAGTATAATAACAAATTTAATGTGCGTACTTACAATCGCATTTTCAGCCTCAAGTGCAGCCCTCTTTTTCCTTCTTACAGCACCAGTGGCTAATTCATTTTTATACCAATTTGATACGAAAATTAGTAATACAATTCCAACTGCTGCAAAGGCTGTAAAACCTAAAGAACCAATTTGACCGAGCGGAACGAAAATTAATGCTGTAAAAATAGGTGCTAGAGAATTCCCTGTATTTCCCCCCACTTGATAAATCGCTTGTGCTAAACCTCGTTTTGCACCGGCTGCCATGTAAGCAACACGAGCGCCCTCCGGATGAAAGACCGCGGAACCTAATCCAATAAATAAAACAGAAATAATAACAACTATAAAGTTCGGTGCAAATGCGAGTCCAATCATCCCAAGCATACTCGAAAACATACCTAGCGGTAATAAAAATGGTGACGGCTTCTTATCTGAATACATCCCAAAAACCGGCTGCATAATCGATGACGTCATATTTAACGCAAACGCAATCCACCCTACTTGCATATAGGATAAATTCATCGTTTTTTCCAAAATAGGAAACAACGCTGGCACAACTGCTTGCATCGAATCATTCAAAAAATGTCCGAAACTAATCGCAAATAATATTCGATATATTGTCGGTGTTTCTACTGTATTTTTTTGTGAAACTGCCTGCATATGTGTATTTCCCCTTCCTGTACAAAATATATATTTATTACAGTTAGTGTAATAAATTTAGACTTTAATCAGAATAAATTCTGAGTTTTGAAACATTTCTATTCTATACTGGTTTCATTTCTTTTTCCAGAAATTCAACTTCTAAAAAATATATTTTTTCTATGTGCTTTGTCGGATTTATTTATATGAACTCTTTGTATTTTCTTTTATACTAAGGCAGGATGAAAGGAAGGCTTGCAACTATGAAGAAAAAGACGATCCTAAAACATATTAGGATCGCCTTTTTTTATTAAATAGAAAAACGCTTATATTTCTCATAATCACTCGTCTTACATTCTAGTGCCATTTTCGTACCTTCGTTTTCATAACTCGTAGATAAAACGTGTGCATGATTGTTGAAATACGAAACTACCTGCCCTTGATCATACGGAATTAACATTTCACACTTCGTATACTCTTTATAAATGTGTGAACGAACTACTTCTACAAGCTCTTCAATTCCAACATGTTTCTTCGCAGATAGATAAACGCGATCTTCTTGCACTTTCGGAATTTCAACATCTACCAAATCTGATTTGTTGTATGCATAAATCGTCGGGATATTTTCCACGCCAATTTTCTTTAACGTTTCATTTGTAATATCAATTAATTGCTCATAATTGGGATTTGAGTAATCTACAACATGAATAAGTAAATCTGCTTCCGCCACTTCCTCTAGAGTTGAACGGAATGCTTTCACAAGATGATGCGGTAATTTACTTACAAATCCAACAGTATCCGTTAATAAAAATGATTTATTATCCGGCAAATCAATATTTCGTACAGATGTCTCTAACGTCGCAAATAACATATCTTTTTCAAATACTTGTTTCTCTACAGTACCATTAAAAATTTCAAGCATTGTATTCATTATCGTTGATTTACCTGCATTCGTATATCCTACTAACGACACAACTGGAATTTCATTTTTCTTACGTTGTTTACGCTGCGTTTGGCGCTGTGCAACAAGTGCTTCTAATTCTTTATTTAGAGCCGCAATTTGTTCTTCAATTTTACGACGATCTAATTCTAACTTCTTCTCACCGACACCTTTATTTTTCGTGCCAACTCCCCCGCTTTGTCTTCCTAAAGATTCACGAAGACCGATTAAACGAGGCATCATGTACTGAAGATGGGCCACTTCTACTTGCAACTGCGCTTCTTTCGTTTTCGCACGTTGCGCAAAGATATCTAAAATTAAAATGGTACGATCAATTACTTTACAATCTAAATCCTCTTCTAAATTCCGAATTTGTGAAGGAGATAATTCGTCATTAAAGATGACCATATTTGCATCTGCTTCTTTCACATACGCTGCTACTTCTTCAATCTTCCCTTTTCCAATATAATGCGACGGATTTACTCGTTGTAAATTTTGCGTCACTTGACCGATTACTTCCACATCACAAGCTTCCGTAAGATTTGCTAACTCTTCCATCGAATATGCAAAATCAGCTTCCTTACCTAAATTTACTCCAACTAATATTGCTCTTTGTAATAATTCTTCCATATATTTATTCCTCCATTTCGATTACGCAAAATAAAAAACACAGGTCACTGCCTGTGTTTTCGTAAACGGATAAGGGTTCACCAAAGAAATAGAAGAAAGCAGTGCTTTCGTCCTATACATGGTCAAAAAGTCCCAAGATAGTATACGTATCCAACAAGTGTTCACCTATACTATCCCATTCTATTTATAAAGGCAAAACAAAAAGAGGGCGTATTCGTCCCTCCCTCTTTTTCACATATAAGCTTAATAAAGGGTTCCTTTAAAATAGGCAGACCAATCCCGTTCACTCTGTACACAGACAGAGCCTTTGAGCGCTATTCAATTATCGGCACAAAGTATTGAGACGTAATCTGATTAAGATCAAAGGAAGCCCCTCCGTTCATTTTAAGTTACATAAAGTGTAGCATAAGTAATTCGCTTTCACAAGATTAAACCACTTATAGAAACAGAAAGAAAATCTTTATATTTTTACTTTAATCGTCATTTTTTGCGAGTTCTTCTCACAATAAAAATAACAACAGCAATTATCAATAACACACCTATAGAAATGATAACAAGCTGTCCCCATCTAAAACCGTTAACCATATCCCCTTTTAAATTCACTTTCTTCGTTGGAACATACTCTTTTGCAATATGACTTAAAGCCGTTTTCTCTACATTCGCCTCATCTAACCTTTTCGTACCACTGCAGCTATGTGTGTATAATTGTTTTTCTGATCCTCTTTGAGAAGAAAAAACTAAATACTCTCCTCCATCTATGAAGTGAAAGGCACAATCACCGCCATTTGTATATACGATAATTTGCGAAGAACTTGTCCCTTTCCAAATATTCTTCACTTCAAATAAAACTTTAGTTCCAATCCCTTCTTTCCTTCCAACCTCAATTACTTTCCCCTCAAACACCACATCATTTTTTTGAAATGCATCCTCTGGAGATTTTTTAATACAGTCACAAGCATAAGATTTATCTGGAAAAACAATAAGAATAAAGCTACAAATAATGACAACAGGCAACATGCGCAAAATTATTTTCAAGGAGCCCCACTCCCTTCATTATCAATTTCAAAAGCTTCTTGTATATTATTTTTACGCTACTCGCCAAATTCCTCCAGAGTAAATTAAACATTATCGTTTCCATACAATAAAAGTCTTTATTGACATTTTTATAACCTGATATTAGTATCAGGTTATAAAATAAAAATTAGGAGATGTCCCTATGAATTCTAAATCTCGTATTACCGCAATTGGTACTTATGTTCCAAATCAAGTATTGTCTAATAACGATTTAGAAAAGATGGTCCATACGAATGATGAATGGATTGTACAAAGAACAGGCATGAAAGAAAGAAGAATTGCTAACGAAGACGAATACTCCTCACACTTAGCCATTAAAGCCATCGAAAATTTATGTACAACATATAAGAAAAACTTTGAAGATATTGACTGTATCATCGTCGCTACAACTACTGCTGATTATGTTTTTCCTAGTGTCGCTTGCCAAATACAACAATACTTCAACATACCTCATACACTAGCTTTTGATTTAAATGCAACTTGCGCTGGTTTCACATACGGACTGCATGTCGGTAATAGCTTAATCACTTCTGGATCACATCAAAAAGTACTCGTCATAGCGACAGAGACATTATCTAAAGTTACTGATTACACCGATAGAACGACCTGTATTTTGTTCGGTGATGGCGCTGGAGCTATTTTATTAGAAAGAGATGAAAACAAACCAAGCTTTATCGCTGCTCACATGGGAACAAACGGTGACGGTGGCATTCATCTATACAGAACAAACTTATCTACTACTATGAATGGCACACCACTACAAACAAGTGAAAAAATCGTTCAAAATGGAAGAGAAGTATATAAATGGGCTGTACGAACAGTACCATACGGCATAAAAGAACTATTACATACTGCAAATTTGCAAATAGATGATATAGACTGGTTCATACCACATAGTGCTAACTTAAGAATGATTGAATCTATTTGCGAAAAATCAAAAATATCTATTCAAAAAACATTAACGAGTGTGGAAGATATGGGGAATACATCTTCCGTCTCTATTCCACTCGCTTTAGATTTAGCTAGAAAAGAAGGAAGATTAAATAACGGAGACACACTTTTACTATACGGATTTGGCGGTGGACTTACGCATTTAGGGCTTATTGTGGAGTGGGATTTAAGTTAAACGAATTAAAAAGAGGTTCTAGGAAATAACTAGAACCTCTTTTTAATTTCATGAATTTTTTTTACCTAACCGAGACCACATCACAACAGGAATTAGCAATAATGCTAACAATCCTCCCGCTAATGATAATGCCGCATAACTGGAATTAGCTACTACCATTCCTGACATCGCTCCACCTGAAGCTCCGGCTAACGCAATAAAAACATCTATTTTCCCTTGTGTTTTAGCACGTGTAGAAGGAGTTGTGGAGTCAACGATTTGTGCTGTACCACTAATCAATCCGAGATTCCATCCTAATCCAAGTAAAGAAAGAGCAACAATTAATAATAGTAAAGAATCACTCGGTGCTATCGCAGCTATGACACCCGCTGCAAGTAAAATCACCCCACCAGCTATACTCATCTTAGTACGGCCAATTTTATCAATTAACATTCCTGTAACAAGTGATGGAAGGTACATTGCACCTACATGAAAACCAATCACGAGACCTACTGCACTTAAACCATGACCGTGGTGTCCCATGTGAACTGGAGTCATCGTCATAATCGCAACCATCACTATTTGAGTAAGTATCATTACGACTGCTCCAACAGTAACACCACGTTTATTTTCTATCATTTCTTCTGTTACTGGTTGCCCTTTATATGTATGTTCTTGTTTATATGTTTCTATTATGTTAGCAATAATTAACGGATCTGGACGAAGCATAACAAATAGAACAAGACCCGCAAGTATAAATGCCGCTGCTGATAATATGAACGGACCAGCAAGGTTAGGAATTCCAATTGAATCAGCAAAATCCCCCATTACACCTACTAAATTCGGACCAGCTACCGCACCAAAAGTCGTCATAACCATCGTAATACTAATAGCAGTTGCTCGCTGCTTCTTATCTGCTAAATCGGTACCAGCATAACGAGCTTGTAGATTCGTCGCTGTACCTGCACCGTATATGAGTAAAGAAACTAGTAAAAGAATAATACTATTTGTTAACGCAGCCAATACAACTCCAATAGCTCCTAGTCCCCCTACTATAAACCCTGTTGCAAGTCCTATTCGGCGACCATATTTTTGCGATAACTTCCCAACAAAGAAAGCCGCTATTGCAGATCCCATTGTAAACATAGCAGCCGGTAATCCTGCATACGCATCCGTCCCAAGCATTTGCTGTGCAAGAAGTGCACCTACTGTAATTCCAGCAGCTAATCCCGCTCCGCCAAACATTTGTGAAATACTTACGATTATTAACGTTCGTTTATATAATTTTTGTTGCTCTTCTTCTGTATACATATGATTACTTATTGAAGCATCCGCCTTATCTAGCATTTTCTCACCCACTTAATAAAATTCATTACTCTTGTTAATGTACTATGTTTAACGTTACATATTCAATGTCATTTTTCATCCGTCGCTTTAATTATTAAAAAATCTCTAACTCTACTATACTTTACTTATCTCATGCTATATTAAAAATACTACTATTCACAATATACAAAGAGAAAACAATGAAAAAAACACTAGAATTATGCGAAGCTTGCAAACATAATCCAGTACAGCAAATAGAAGAATCTGATGAAGCAAATCAACCTTATAAATTATGTAGCCAATGTCATGAACGTCTTATCTCGTTATCTTTACATCCAAATGAATGGTACAATCTTGCAATCATTCATTCACCTTATAAGTATTATTTGCACGACGATTTTTATGAAGGAGATGGTGAGGCGACGCAACCAGAATTAGAGATGGATGAGCACAAACTTTAAAAACTTACTTGATTACACAATGACTCGATGGTTTCTTCAAGAAGAAATTGAAGCTCTTAATATGTACGATAAAAGCGAAATATTAGATGCTGTTATGAACCGCTTTTCTAACACGATAAATGGCGTAATTAAAACTCGATTACTCGAGATTGTTATATGTGTATTAGGAGAAAATGCCTCTGATTGGATAAGAAAACTGTGGAAGGAATTTGATGAAGATTTAATTGCACCTCTTTCACACGTTGCCGCTTACTGTTTACCATTTGAAGAAGCATTTCCTTTAGTAATAGAAAAGCTAAAATCAGTATTAGAGAGGGAGCTTCCGACCACATCCTTCATTTGTTTACATTCTTTTCAATCCTCAGCAACATTAGATTGGATAGAGGAAAACGCAGTATCATTTCATAGCGATTGGGGACGATTAGCTGCAGTATCACAACTAACTTGGACACGCATTAAATCTTGGCTAACAAAAGGACAACCATTAAGTTTAATAGCACTGAATACAATGATAAACTGTATCCCTTCAAATGAAGATATAATACATGAAATGAATCCCACAATTTTATTAACAGATCCGTCAGAAATAGAGTCTATTTTAATAGCATACAAAGAAAAAGACAGTGTTTCTAATGTTAAAACAAGTATTGAAACTATTTTAGAAAACAAAACGGTAATATTTCAATATGCGAATCCTTTACAAATATCTATCAAGAAGAAACCAAAAGACTTTTTAGTTATGGATGGCACCGTACAAATTCATGAAAACAGACTGGATGAATACGTAGAATTCATTAATACAAACAACTATACCCAAGTTTACATTAATGACCTTAGGTATAGTATGGAGCACCTTGATTTTCTAGAACGCTGTCCGCAAATCGAAGCGCTACAAATTAATAGTACCTATATTACCGATTATTCAGCTTTATATAAATTAAAAAACTTAAACTCTTTATCACTAGAAGAACCACAAGTCCCTTTAAACTTAACAGCACTAGAAAGCTTTAAAAATATAGAGGAGCTTTACATACAGTGGAATAAAAACATTACAGGGTTCAAATCTTGTTCTAATTTAAAAGAACTATACATTTGGAAATACAAACCGAAACAAAAAAACCTTGAAGAATTAATGTCTTTACAAAACCTTGAAAAACTAAGAATTACACAAGGGAACATTAACTCATTAAAAGGATGTAGAGCATTTCCCAAATTAAAACATTTAGAAATCAATTATGTAAGAACTTTAGAACATATTGATGAAATTGAAAACAATGCTTCAACTTTAAAATACGTCGAATTCGATCATTGCAGTAAAATTAAAAATCACGACTATTTGCGTTATTTAACAGAGTTAGAAACGCTCATTCTATCAAGTTGTGGTAACATACAAAATCTACAATTCATTAAAGAACTACCAAAGTTAAAACATTTAAGCTTCGTGGATTCTAAAGTTGTAGATGGTAATTTAGAACCTTGCATCGGCATGGATTTTGTTGGTTTTAATAATAAGAGGCATTACAGTCATAAGTTTAACGAATTAAACCCAGATTTTTCATACTAGCGTAAAGAAAAACAGGCTGCTATTAGCCTGTTTTTCTTTACACTTCCTCTACCACTCTTTCCCTTCTCTTTTTACTCAAAGCCTTGCCTTCCCAAAATAACAAACTTACTAAAGCACAAATTAAAATAACTGGAACACTCGCTTTATATAAATCAGTAAAACTCATAGCCATCTTATTTTTGGCATACCGACTTACATCTTTTGAAAATGCAAGTACTTCTTTCTTTATACTCTCCTCTTGTTTTTCAACTTCTTTTGTTACTTGATTCGTAATTTCTTCTCTTTTTATATCTCTATATTCTACTGGAACGCCACTTAATACTTCATCCACTTTTTGGTGAATTAGTTCGTCTTTTTTCTCTTTACTTAATCCCACCAATGTTTCATTTTGTTTCTTTTCTACATTTGTTTCTATACTTTGTTTCTCTATTTTTTCTTTTGTTACCTGTAATATCTCAGCTTGCTGAGCACTATTCACATGAATATTACGCACTTTTTCTTCTGCATAACGATATACATTCTCTTTATTTAAAGATAAGTTGTGAGTTAAATTAGATACAAATATTGCAACCGCTAATACAATCCCTACTTGCCGCAACATTGATACAACACTTTGAGAAGCAGTTAATAATTCTCCTTCAAACGAAGATGCACTTAAAACTGTAATTGGTCCCACTACTAAACCATATCCAACACCTAATATCATACACGGAATAATAATTTCTATATTTGTTGAATTGACGTCAATCATTTGCAACCAATAGTAGGATAGGCCCATAACAAGAAACCCTGACAAAATAATAGTTACTTTTCCAAGCTTTTTAATTAAAGTTGCTGCAACAGGTGAGATAAAAAATATCATCGCTGAAATAGGTGTCACTAGAAAAGCAGCTTCAATTTCTGTTCGGTGCTGTATTTTTGTCAAAAAAGTTGGAAGCAATACAGTAACGCCAATTAAGAATAAATTACTTAATATAACAACGATAGACGCTCCGACAAACATTCGATCTTTAAATAAATTTAAATTCACCATTGGATTATGAATCTTTCGTTCCACTAAAACAAATAGAATAAGAGAAATAGTGCTAATTGCATAACAAGACCAAGCGATATTACTTTGCCATCCCCACGTATTGCCTTTCACTAATACGAGAGTAAAAGAAAAAATCGCTAAACTACTTAATATGAGTCCAATCCAATCAATTTTTGAAATAATACATTCTTCATTTTTTACTTGTAACATAATACAGCATAAAATGATTCCAATAATACAAATCGGAACATTGACGAAGAACACCCATCTCCATCCTACATTTTGCGTAATAATTCCGCCTATTACCGGACCAAGTGCAGCTGACAATCCTTGCGTTACTCCTAAAATAGCAAGTGCAACATGCCTCTTTGCTAACGGCATAGCTGATACACCAATTACCATACTTGTCGGAAATAAAATTGCTGCTCCAACACTTTGTATAAAACGAGAAAAAATAAGGAAGTCACCTGTATTAGCAAAAGCACAAAGCACTGATCCACCACCAAAAATAATTAAACCGAGAATATACACCTTTGCTTTCCCAAAAATATCAGCTATCCGTCCTAGCGGTATTGCGAGTACTGCAATCGTCATTGTATAAACATTTAATACCCAAGACATCTTCTCTAATGAAGTATTTACACTCGATTGTATTGCTGGTAAAGCTATATTCATAATCGTTGTATCAATCATACAAAGAAAAATACCTAAGCACATTAAAAAGACAATCTTAATACCCTTTGACTGCTCCATGTTAATCTACCCCTTTATTTATTGTGAACGTGTTTTTTATTCTTCCGTTTTATTGTTTTCTTTTGCTTCTAATTGCTGTAACTTCCTCTTCAACATCTCTACTTGTGCACTATATGATGCAATACCTACATCGAGCGAAATTTCTTCAACGAAAGTAATACCTTCTCTCCATTTTTCATATTTCAAACGAAGATCCGCAATGTACGCTTCTTTCCTTTCAATTTCGTCTTCAATCCATTTTTTTATCGCCCTATCATCACTATAATTACCAAAATACATCCTCATTAAAAAATCTGAACGTAAAACGTCTTTCTCTACATCCGTTTGCATGTATCTATAAAACTCTTCACGCCCTTCATCTGTAATAAAGTACATTTTCTTATTCGGTTTCCCTTCTTGCATGACAATTTCTTTTTTAATTTTCCCCTCCTTTTCCAATTGTCGTAACGTTGGATAAATCATTCCAAAGCTTCCATCAAAAAAGTAAGTAAATACATCCTCAAACACAATTTTAATGTCATAACCAGACAATTCTTTTTCCATTAATAAACCTAAAACAACATCTCTTCCCTTCAAAATAAGACCCCCACACAGTATATAATCAATAATCATATTAACAATGTTAATATGATTATTGATTATATACTTTATTCTGTAAATTGTAAAATGTTTCTAACTAAAAAAGCTGTCTTGTAATTTGGTTTTACCAAATTACAAGACAGCTTCCCTTCATATTTCCTATACAAACCTTTTTACTATTTGACTCCTGCATCTTGCACAGATTCAATTTTCTTTTTCTTTCCTTCTTTTATTTCATTATAATAAGAAGGTAATTCTATATTATGCTCTAAGAAATAATCCTCAATTAATGAAATAATTACTTTCAATGTTTTCAAACGGGCGTATAATTTATCATTACTCGCGATAATATGCCATTTTGCATTCGGCTTATTTGTATTTTCAAACATGTCTTCTATTGCTTCGACATACTCATCCCATTTTTCACGATTTCGCCAGTCTTCATCTGTAATTTTCCACCTTTTAAGAGGGTTGTTCTCTCTTTCTGTAAATCTCTTTAACTGCTCATCTTTACTAATATGATAGAAAAACTTTCCTATTATGTAATGATCATCTGTTAATAGTTTTTCGAAATCATTAATTTCACCATACGCTCTCGTCCACTCTTCGTTTGTAGCAAAGCCTTCAACACGTTCAACTAATACACGCCCATACCATGAACGGTCGAATATAGTAATTTGCCCGTACTGAGGCAGTTTCCGCCAAAAACGTTGCAAATAATGATACCGTTTTTCATGAGGAGCAGGCGCTCCAATTGGATTTACTTGGAATCCACGCGGATCAAGATGTTCAGTCACTCGCTTAATTGCTCCGCCTTTACCTGCCGCATCCCAACCTTCCATAACGAGCATAACAGCTATGTTTTCTTCTTTTAAAATCTGCTGTAGTGCCAATAAGCGCATTTGATATTTTTCAAGTTTCTTATTGTACTTAGATTTTGATTCAATTCTTTTCGTTAAATCTACTTTAGCAAGATGCTCTTTTTCCATCAAACGAATCCCCCTTGTTATATGACAATGTTATTTTAACATATTTATTGGTAATATTTTCATATTAATATCTCTTTTAACTAATACTCGTACCCCTTCACCTATATCTATCTTTTATAAGTTGGACGCTACTTTATATTAATAAATTAATCCCCCTGATATGCTTTTTCGTATCCTTTAGCAAGCATTTATTATTAATCAAAAAAACAAAATAAGGAAACTATGCCGAAAAATCTCTACACAGTTTCCTTGTTTTTTTAAATGTGCGTGTGACATACTTGGGAAGATTAATAACGAAAAGATAGGAGCTCTATCGATTCACTTATACTACAAACGAATTACAGGCGGAATATCTCCTTCTCGTAAAAAGTAAGCAAACACTGTAAATCCAATAATTAATATTGAAAATAATGTTATTATAATTCCACCTGGTAGTGTTAGAAAAATAGTATTCAAGCTACCCTTCATAGAGAAAGCAATCGAGTATATTCCTAGCAGAAGACTGATTATAGCAATAGCCACATAAACCACTACCGCATACCATGGATTGAGTTCCAATAAAACAACAGAAATAAATATATACAAAAATAACAGTTGTAGAAACATGCTGCTTCCCATACTTACTAATTCTTTCAATATACCCTCCCCTAAACTACATGGTATATTATCTTAAAAAGAGAAGATAATAACAAATAAATCCTTTAAAGAATGGGAGCTCTCTAAAGATGAAACGAAAAATATTTTCTCTCTTTGCACTAATCTGCTTAGCACTACCAATACAAGCTAGTGCATACACATTTCAATCACTACCAATTGCGTCAAAGTCTAAACAGTGGTATATCGAAATTGACAAATCTCATAGCTCAAACAAACAAGCCGTGCAGCCAAAACAAGGTGTATATGATACGTATAGTTTACTCTTAAAAAATATTGGTAATGATGTTGCAAATGTATCGGTGGAAATACTTGATAACACACCTACATCTAAAGCTACCTTTAATCCTACTTCATCTAATAACAACGTTTCAAAAAGTCATACAAGCTTTGACTACATGGTATTCCCATTAGACTTTAATAGCCATAATTTTAAAGTTGTCATTACTTGGGAAGAAAAGAATTTCTCTTACAACGGTCATCCAGTACATGAGAGTAAAAAAATGAAGCAAACATTTGTGTTTAATGAAGAGTAAGCCCTAATTTGATTAGGGCTTACTCTTTATTTACAAAACCCGATTGAATTGCTTCTGTCACTTCTTTTGCAATATGTATTTTTGTAGCGTCTACACAGATTTTTTTGTCCCAAACATGTACGGAAGGCTCTTCATTAGACAAATGCTTAATTAAGATGAATCGATTATATGTCATTTTATTTTCTATAGGAGTAGCAATATACACCGTGAAATTCCTTGCTTCAAATACCTTTTCTCCCAAAACGTATTTACATCCCAACTCATGTACTACTAAATCATGTAGATTTTCTATAGTCATATACCATCCCCCCTTTTTGCCTACATAATCAATCGAACCGCCGAATACTTGGTACAGACAATGCCATTCCAATTGTTATGAGTACTAAAATAGCTAGCATTATAATTGTTATCTTTCCACCTATTACAGTAGCTAACCAGCCTACCATCACATACCCTAATGGTAATAAAGCAAATGAGCCTAACATATCAAGACTTGCCACTCTTCCAAAAGCTTCTTCTGGTACAAGCTCTTGTAAACTTGTTTCCCAAATAAGCCCAAATATCATAATACCGAATCCTTCAATTGCCATTAATCCAATTAAGGCGGGTGCCCAAGAAACGAAAGGCATAATTAATAACGCCATTCCACTAATTAAAACACCACCATACGCAAGTAATCCTCTCTTATGCCACCGCTGCCTCCCACCAAAAATTAGTGCTGCAATTACAGCTCCAGCACCAGAAGCAGCCATACACGTAAGCTTCAAAATGATGATGAACATTAAACAACCATGGAATTAATACAACGATAACGCCTGCATAACAAATATTAACGAAAGAAAAGACTAGAATGGTAATCCACAACCACGGATGACTTTTTAAAACTAAAATACCTTCCATAAACTCTTGTTTGTAATCGATCTTACTCTTTTCAATAGGTTTTACTTTTTTAAACTTAATTTCTTTTAAAAATAATAAACATAAAAATGATAACAAATACGTTACTGCATCCAAACCAAATCCTATTCCGGCGGATGCAACTGAAACGATCAATCCTCCAAGAGCCGGTCCAATTAGTCGTATTCCTTGATTACTCATTTGCGTTAATGCATTAGCTGCATTTCGAATTTCCGGTACAAATACTTTTGCTCTTACAGCTGAATACGCCGGCTGAAATATCCCTTCCATAAGTCCATATAACGCTACGAGTACATATAGAAGTGGAATTGTTAAAACGTCCATAAATATAAGTGTTGCAAATAAGAGCATTAATGTACAGCGAATTATATCTGTAAATAACATCAATTTCACCCGGTCAATTCGATCCACGACTAATCCAGCAAACGGTAACGCAAGAATATTAGGAAGCATGTATATTGCCATAGTCATTCCCATTACAACTGTTGAACCAGTTAATGAATACACAACGACTGGCAGAATAACCATCGTTATCGAACTACCTAAAGTCGAAAGTAATTGCCCAATCCATAAAAACTTAAAGTGCGGTGACACTTTAACTGGCAATAACAATTTACCGACATAACCTAAATTTTTCTCTGTTGGTATTTCCCCTTGCATATCTCTCTCCTCTTTTCAAATTAAGTTAATACTCAAAGAAAAACACAGAAGATTCAATCTTTAATAACTTTAATTATATATGAAACTGTTAAATTATTGGTAGAAATATAAAAAAGAAAATCATAATGAATCTACAAATATTACGTGTTGAATATAAATAAAAAAGGTGTTTTCATATATGAAAACACCTTTCCACTTTATAATTTTAAGTTCTTCTTCAATGTCCAATATTTTTCTGGAGCATTTTCAAGTGAGAATTCTACCCAGCCATTTGGATCTTCACGATATACGTTTACTTTTGTACCATTCTCTAATTTTCCAACTTCATTTTGTGTAACGTTTGGTACACTCTTAATTGGATTGTTAAACGGGAATGGAACTTGATAGTAAGATCCTACAGTTTGAACAGTAGCTTTCGCATCTTTTGCATAATCTTTATATGGAATTGTTTCGCCTAATGCCTCTACATTTAATGTATTAGGATTTTTCGGCAATCGTGTTACATTTTGATAATCTTTCTTATTAAAAGGTTTAATACGCTCCATAATATTAGCGATTTTTCCAGCCCATTCTTTATCGGTTGCATACTTAACATTCATATCAGGTAATGTGTAACCATTGAAATGAGGAGCACCCTTCTCTAAGTAGTTCTTTCTTACATAATCAGCATTGTACGAAATACTTTGCCCGTAAGACGGTAAATATTTTGCATTTGCAAATGGATCCCAATCAAATGCCTTTAGCCCAAATAAATTATGTTTACGATATGCAATTTCTGATTTTCCGTACCCAGATTCTAAGATCGCATGAGCTGCTAAATATAAAGCGTTCACACCATACTCATTTTGTGCTTTTATAAAATCTTGTCCAGTCCCAACAAGCGGGCTGTCTGAATGATACTTTCCAATGAAATTATCAATCTCTTGCGCTGTTATATTAGATGGTAATGTTACATCTAGATTAATATATGATGGTTGTTCAACCGGAATATCATTTTTCACTTGCATTGCTTTATATAAAAGTTGTGCATAACTTTCACGCGTTAATACACCTGATGGATCAAATCCGCCAAGCCCATTCCCTACCGATACACCATTGGATTGCAATGCACTAATTGCTTCTTTTGCCCACCAGTGTGTTGCATCTATATCGTTAAATGTATGTGGTGCTTTTACTTCTAATTTAAATGCTCTTTGCAAAATAACAGACATTTCAGCACGAGTTAATGATTCTTTCGGTCTAAACGTCCCTTTACCATCACCTACGAAAATCCCCATATCTGTTAATGCCAAAATTTCCTTTGGGAACATTGTCGTTCCTGCACTAATATCAGAGTATGGATTTTTATAATCGCTTTTTGCTTCTGGTTTTAATGCGCGATACATTAATGCTGCTACTTGCTCACGAGTCACAACATCTCCAAAGCCAAATTTACCATTATCGTACCCTGCAATAACCCCTTTTGACGTTAAATCAGTAATCGCTTCAAGTGACCAATGATTTTTCGGAACGTCTGGAAATTCTTTTGTAGATGCAAACGAAGTTGCTGGAGCCATCACTACTTGAAGTGCGACTGTCACTGCTAACACATTAGAAATAACTTTTTTCATAAATTTTTTAACACGTTATATATATGCTTGTCCCGTGTTAACTTGCCTCCCTTTATCGTATAATTTTCCCTATTAAACTAACAAACTCTTAATTAGTCAACAGTAAAAGTATACGTGATAAAAATAAACTAATCTAGCATTATTTTATTCATAATCAGCATAATACGATATATCTTTTTATTCCGATAAAAAATTACAGAAACTTACATAAAAAGCCCATCTCTATATAGACGATGGGCTTAGCAATCAACATTGTTATTTCGTTAAACGAGATTTTGAAACATCAAAACCCTTCCACTCATAATAATCTAAAATCCCCGCATAAATTGCCTCAGCAGCTATTTGTCTTCCAGATTCTGAGGCTAACTTCTCATAATCTGCGCTGTTATCTAAAAATGCTAGCTCCGTTAGTACTGCTGGCATCTCATTTTCTCTTAATACATAAAGATCTCCTTCTCTCACACCACGATCTCTTGTATCTAGAGCTTTAACTAATCTCTTTTGTATTTTATCGGCTAACATATAACTATCTTTTTCACGCTCATTTAATTCTTTCTTTTCAGACCCTTTATAATAAAAGGTTTCTGTTCCATATCCATCATGATTTTTAGAAGCATTTGCATGGATGCTTACAAAAACATCTCCATTATGTTCTTTCGCGAAATCCACACGATTTTTAAGGTCTTCACCTTGCTTTTCACCAAGACGAATATCTGTTTCACGCGTTAACATCACACGGAATGGAGTATTTTTCTCTAGTAAACTTTGTAATCTTTTAGATGTATCCAATACAATATCACTTTCATGTAACCCTTGTGTTGCTTTCCCAGGATCTGTTCCTCCATGACCTGGATCAATAATAATCATCTGTTCTACTAAAGGATTACCTACTTTAAGTGAATCAGCCTTTGCAATAAACTGCGCTGCTTCTGCTTTCGTTACAGTTTTATTAGGTAACCAAGCTGTTTTAGTTATACCTTGTGAAATATTTAATTCTACTAAAATGTTGGCTTTATCTTTTCCCCAACTATCATTTAAATCTGCAAATTTTGTTTGTAACGGTTGTTTTACTTTAGCATCTAATTTATATGCTTCAACAAGCATCGATGCCATTGAAACTCGGTCAATTTTCCCAGTTGGATCAAATACGCCTGGGCCTTTACCTTTAACGACGCCAGCTTTTTCTACAGCTGCGATGAATGGAGTATACCATTCGTTTTGAGAATCACCGAAAGATGGTTTAGCATTATTATCGATTGGTAAGTTTAAAATTCGAGCCATCATTGTAGCTGCTTCTGCACGAGTGATTTCTTTTCCAGGCTCGAACATTCCTTTATCATTACCTTTAACTGCACCTTTCTCTACTAAATAGTAAATAGAATCTTCTGCCCAGTGTTTAGCTGGGACATCTGGAAACGTTTTTGTTTGTGCAAAACTACTAGATGAATAAGATAATATACTGGCTGCAATTACTCCTGCTGCGATTATTCTATTTTTCATAGAATATATTCCCCTCTCAAGTACAAGTTTTTATATAACAGAGTAATTATAGTTCTGAAAATTAGTAATAGTCAATTGTATTTTGTATAATTTTGTCTTATTATTGTATTTTTTGGAACAAATAACTATAGTTAAACTATATGAAACTCATTTTATAAGAGGAGAGATTCGTATGAGTACGAATTGGAAAAGTATCGAACACCGCATTTATACAATGTGTATGATTCAGCATAATAATGAAGTATTACTAATACAACGGTCGGATCATCTAGGCTTCCCTGGTTACATCGCTCCGGGCGGAAAAGTAGATTTCCCAGAAAGTATCGTTCAAGCCGCTATAAGAGAAGTAAAAGAAGAAACTGGATTACTTGTTTCTAATTTAATCTTTAAAGGATTAGACGAATATGTAAATCCAAAAGAACAGGTTCGCTACATGGTTTTCAATTATTGGACAAATTCATTTGAAGGTAACCTTCTCCCTCACCCTCCAGAAGGAGCATTAGTATGGGTTCCAATTGACTCTGCGTTACAGCTTCCCATGCAAGAGTGGTTTAAAGAAAGATTCCCATTATTTTTTGAAAAAAGCACTTTCGAAATTCAACGTGTTTGGGATCGTGACTTAGATAAACAAGTTGCTATGACAATTACCCATACATAAAAAAGCTTGGAATCTCTCCAAGCTTCTCTTACTTCTCCTCTATTTTCTTAATCTCATAATCAATTTCTAAAAACTTAACTCCGAATATCCACATTCTATGGTGAGCTGTTAACATTTGGTCCGCGCTCTCTTTAATGATAAATGTCTCTGCTAATGGTAAACGTATTGTAAAGAAACGAGTATATAAATAAATCCCCTCATCTCCCCTGCCGTTCTCTCTTAACTTACTTGTAATGATTAAAGCATTATCATCATTGCATAACTTCAAAATACCAGTCATATTCGAATATGGTAAAGGTAATGCGATATTCATATATGTATCTTTCTTGTATGTATGCTTTGAATAAAGAGCTACAAAAATTGTCTCCCCTGCTTCATTTTTTCTTAGCCAAGCCCTTACATTCTCTCTTCCATCCTTCTCATCTATTATCCCAATGATAGAGCCATGCATCGTTTCCCACTTGCCGCCCATTCCTAAATGTATTTGTCCTACACGCTTATTCATTTTCTCATAACAAAATGCAACCGGGCGGAACCAACGAGTCCATTTAATATGCGATTGTAACTCATACTCTTTTGTATTTTCATAAAAACGAATAATACTTAAAGGAATCTTCGCCATGTCAAATGCCTCACTATGAAAATCATTCATTTTATCAACTAAACCTTTGTATTCCTTGCTATCTATTAAATTTCTGTTATGTAAAAATGCTTCACCAACTGTCGCATTTCCTCTTAACCTGCTCATTGTTTTCCCGTAATATTTATAATTCGGAGTACTCTTTTCAATCATCCAGCCAACAAATGCTGGTAACGCTACTCCAATTCCATTTACAACACCGTGAATCCAAACCATTTGTGCAATTGTAATCGTCATTACTTGTTTGAAATTTCCGTATGAATATATGAGTGAAAACATTATTGTTACCATAAGTGTGCTAGAAGAAAGAACTAAAAGTACCTTCGCACTTATAGTATTGAATTTCGTTCTCCACACGTAAACTCCATATCCATAAATCGCACATAAATATATGAACACTGCAAAAAATTCAAATATCCTTGAGTATGTAATTCCTATCGCAACTGTCATAGGTGAAATGACTATGATAAACATAATAGCATCATACACTTTACTTCTCTTTTCTCTTTTCCTCCCTATTAAACCCGCTGATAATGGTAATAAAAACGCCGAATAATGAAAGTGTGCCGCTGTAAGTAAAACAATGTCAGAACTAAAGTGCATAATTGAAACCTTTGCTACTGAAGCAAAAAACCAAAAACCACCTAGAAACAAATAAATAAACGCACTATCTATAGCTGTTTCTTCTAGAGGTTTCCATCCTCTTTCTAGCAATCTACTTACACCAAATAACGCCACAATTCCTGTATATACAAACCAAAGTAGCGCAAAGAAATAGTGATTTGTTACGAAAGCTAGCATTGCACTGATTGCTGCGATTGGATATAACAGCGATACAAATTTATAAAATAATAAATACGATCCATTTCTTGTTTCTTTATCAATAATACAAAATGACATCGGTATAAATAACAAAATAGATAACAAAATAATTGCTTCAACAGGATTTACATTCGACCACTCGTATATTAGAAATACAATATAACAAGCAAGTCCAAATAGTATATTTTTCATCTCGTTTATTTCCTTTCTCCAAATGTTCCCTTATATGAAAATAGTGGACCAATTAACGGATTTCGTACTTGTACATGAATTCGAAAACATTGTAGTGTCTCATCATAACTTTCTACAATTTTTGCCTCTCCGTATAAAAATCTAGGTAACGGTATTTTTCTTCCAAACATAAAAAACCATTGTTTCTTTGAAGAAATATGCATCCCGCCTTTTTCATCAATATAAAAATTCAACGTAGAAACGAGTATATGCGGTTCGCCAAAATAATCTACAATTTCATTATTCTCTTCATCCAACTTCATAACAGCGTTAAAATACCTTTTCTTATTTTGAAAATAAAACGTACGATTCCATCTTACAAATTCTTTCCCCTGTTCATCTCGCTCAGCGGTATTATGTATCGTAAATGGCACTTTCTTTCCTCGCTCAGAAAAAAACATTCGAAACTTCGATGCAATTTTCAAAATCAATTTAACGAAAAAAGAGCCACCATAAATTTCATCCATTTCCCCTTCGCCAATAAAGCTATTTTCCTTTGTTATCGCATATCGTTCCTGCAATTTTGGATGAAGCCTTTTATAAGAATCCCCTAATAATCTTTCATATATATTGACCATATACTTATCCCTTTCTCGTCCTTTTACAATTTTTTGCGCTTGGCAAATTAGTGCTATTTATATAACCGACAATCGATACCCCTATTAGAAGAAAATTCAATGTAATCGGATTAAACGGTTGCGTAAAACTTATGATATTCGTAACTCCTGCCACTATAGTTAAGCCTATTAACATAACAATATGCAATATAAACAACTTTCGTTTTTGAAAGGGCAATAGCCACATAACACCCCATATTATTTCTAAAAATCCAACTATTTTAAGTATAAAAATACTACTATCATTCGATCCGATTAGCGCAGAAAGCATCTTTACTTCTTCTGAATGAGTAAACATCAATTTCGGTACAATCCCTTGATATAACCATACGAAAGCAACTAAAAAGCAAACGAGCCAATACGTCATCGTTCTTCTAATTAGCAACTTAGGATGAAGTCCCTTTTCTAACCATAATTTTAAAGCATCAAAACTCCATGCAGTTGCCCAACCTAATAGCGGACGAAAAATATATGAATCTATCACATTCCCTATACGACCAAACCTTGTATCATAATCATATTGCGTTTCAAAATGAATATGTTCTCCATTCGGGGTATACTTCCAATAACCTCGTCCTATTTGTATAAGTGATAGCTTATTGTCTGTCCAAAATTTCAAAGAGGAAATGCGCTCTCCAGTTTTTTTTCTTATTTCACCTATCGATTCCCCTTCTCCGGCTATTTCAAGCCCGAATCCGATCTTTGTTTTATATAAAAACTTTTGTGGCTCCCCTTCTTTTTTCTCTAAATACGAAATTTCCGTAAAACGGGCATCCCACTCTGTATGTATATCAGGCTCTTGTGTATATGCCCATAGTTTCTCCATTGTTATGTTCATTTCTGTCGCTACATAAATAGGCTTTTTCTTCCCCATCCTTCCACCTCCCATGCTCTATATTTTTAATGTACATGCACCGAATTTATTTTGCTACATTTTTCACAAACTAACCCTTAAAAAAGATAGAATTTTTAAAATATATATAAAACACTTGATTCCCTGAAAAATTTAAATTATTATAAAACAAATGTTACCAACAACTTCATAAATCAAACACTCTCGCCTAAAACGTGAGATAGAGGTTGCAACGCTTATAAGTATTCTAAAGGAGACACAGAGATGTCTATGATCTTAGAGGAAAGGAAGTGTTGCCGAAATTGATAAATTTCTCTGCATTTATCAATTGGGGCTGTTTTCGAATAGAAACAGAACTGTCATATGTACAGACGTGTACGTATGAAGAGCTATCTACAAAAAAGAGATATCATTTTTATGATATTCCTTTTTTGGCGGTTTTTTTTATTAGCTCCGTTTTCTGTTTCCCTTTTCCTGTAACAGCACCACCCTCACTTATTTGAGATGGTGTTTTTTGTTTTTCTCTCTGGTAACTACAGGAATATTGGGATTTGTATATGTCCTAACCTATTCTTAAAAATGGACGAAAGAAGGAATTCGTAATGGAAACGATTGTACAAAAATTTGGCGGTACTTCTGTCGGAAGCGTCGAACGCATTCAACATGTAGCAAATTTAATTATTGAAGAATATGAACGAGGACATAGTATTGTCTCTGTCGTTTCAGCGATGGGAAAAAGTACGGATAAACTTGTAGCACTTGCTAACGCTATTACTGAAAATCCAAGTAAACGTGAAATGGATATGCTCCTATCTACAGGAGAACAAGTAACCATTTCATTATTAACAATGGCACTACAAACAAAAGGTTATAATGCAATTTCATTAACAGGATGGCAAGCTGGTATTACGACAGAATCTGTACATAGTAGTGCACGGATTACTGACATTAACACCACTCGTATTCAGTCTCATCTTACTGAAGGCACGATTGTTATAGTAGCTGGTTTCCAAGGAATAAGTGAAGAAAATGAAATTACCACACTTGGTCGCGGTGGCTCCGATACGACTGCTGTCGCATTAGCTGCTGCACTAAAAGCAAAAAAATGTGATATTTATACGGATGTGACCGGCGTATATACGACTGATCCACGAGTTGTACAAGATGCTTATAAATTAGATGAAATTTCTTATGACGAAATGTTAGAGCTTGCCAACCTCGGTGCTGGCGTATTACACCCACGCGCTGTTGAATTTGCTAAAAATCATAATGTAATTTTAGAAGTTCGCTCAAGCATGGAACAAGAAAACGGAACAATTGTAAGGGGAGAATGTAACATGGAACAACAATCAATCGTTAAAGGTATCGCATTTGAGGATAATATTACACGCGTCACAATTAAAGGGTTAGAACAAGGTGCACTTTCAACAGTTTTCTCTACATTAGCAGCAGCACATATTAATGTAGATATTATTATTCAAAGTATTACAAATGAAGGAACTGTTCACCTCTCCTTCTCAATCCATTCTAATGATTTAAGAGAAACATTAGAAGTATTGGAACAAAATCAAGAAGCACTTCACTATGAATCTGTAGAACATGAAAATCATTTAGCAAAAGTATCAATTGTAGGATCTGGTATGGTATCTAACCCAGGAGTTGCTGCGAATATGTTCACTACTTTAAAAGAAGAAGATATTCATATTAAAATGGTAAGTACATCAGAAATTAAAGTATCTGTCGTTATTGACCGTCTTCATTTAGTAACGGGTGTTGAAGCACTTCATCAATCATTTATGGCGAAAATTGAACCTTTAGTGCAAATGATTTAATTTCCACCAGTAAAACTTACAACAAATTATACGAATCTATTTCCTTCCTATATAAATAGAAATAGGGTGGGAATATTTTGCGGGGAAGTCGAAGTTCTTTTATCAAATAGCAACTACAGTATCAAATTCTTGAAACTACTTGAAATGATAGTATTCACGAAACAAAGTTCGCGTATATTTCAATAGTAGAAAGTTTACGAAGTGTTTTTTGTTAATAAGTTGTTATATGACATACCCGAAAACACCTTGTCACATTTTCCTACACTGTGACAAGGTGTTTTTTGTTTAGAAGAGATTCTAGTATAATTATGAGGATAATTAGATAATAAATTTATACATATAAGGAGATAAAGACAATGACAAAAAACAAATTACTAAGAATGGACAATATCAGCATCGTTGTAGAATCTCTTGATAACGCAATCTCTTTCTTCGAGGAGATTGGCTTGAATCTCGAAGGGCGAGCTACTGTTGAAGGTGAATGGGCTGGTCGCGTAACTGGACTCGGTTCTCAGTGCGTAGAGATTGCTATGATGGTTACGCCAGATGGTCACAGCCGAATTGAACTTTCGCGATTTCTCACCCCACCTACTATAGCAGATCACCGGACAGCTCCTGTAAACGCCCTCGGTTATCTGCGCGTCATGTTCACCGTCGAGGACATTGACGAAATGGTATCCAGACTTACTAAGCATGGTGCTCAGCTCGTTGGAGAAGTAGTTCAGTATGAGAACTCGTATCGACTCTGCTACATTCGTGGAACCGAAGGAATTTTAATCGGTTTGGCGGAAGAACTCGATAACAAATAAGTAAGTGATGTTTTATAAAAAGCCTTTACTGAAATATTCATTACTGAATTAAAAATATTTGAAGCACATTCTTACTCCATAAAACTTAAATTTTCAGCCCCGTCCTAACTTTAGAACGGGGCTATACTCGTTTGAGCTTTTAAAAATTTCCGTAGCCTTTTTAATATAAATTAGTTAAAAACAAAAGACTACATACTATACGCGAAAGAGTATAAAACAGAGGAATTATATAAGGGGTTAATTGGTTTTGGAGGAGGACATAGCCCATAGCGGGAGGCGTATCCGCAGATGTGAAGCACCGAGGAACTTAAAAATAAGAATAATCAACTAAACAAAGGTTTTTAAATCGAATAATATAATCAGCTGTCTAGAAAACTATTAGACGATACAATACAATATGAAATATAATTATAATGCCAATGCATCTGTTTATTTAATGTGGGTACGCTTTCGAGCAGTAACTCTTTTTAAAATTTTGGAGCATTGGTTTACACAGAAAAAAGACTCCGAAGCAAGAGGATCTTTTTTTATGCCTCTGATTCTAACGATAGTGCTAACAACTAGAACTATCGTTAGAATCAAAAGTGAGTTATAATAATGATGGCAATGCATCTCTTTCTATAATGTGGGTACGCTTTTGAGCAGTAACTCTTTAGGCATCTTTGGAGCATTGGCTTACATAGAAAAAGACTCCTTTAAAAAGGAGTCTTTTTTATGTTTCTTGCTTATCATAAGAAAATAGGTTCATTTACAATGAATATAGACAAAGGTTTTTATTGGTAATAAACCGATTATCCCAGTAAATTAGTTAAACAAATAAGAGGTTTATCTAAGGTGTGCAGAGCCTTGTACCCACAGGTAGTGGAGTGCCCCAATTGCATATAAGAGGTCTAGGATATATAATGCTAGCCCCAATCCAGTTATGGTCGGAAACACCTTAAAAGGTCACTGCACACACTCATTATAACAAATTAAACAAAAAAGATAAAAAATTCTGTGAACAAGGTAGGAAATAGGATACTAGATAAAGAATTTTTCTTTTAGAAATTTAAAAGACTATATGCAAATGAAATTCAAAAATGTATATAGTCTTTAACAAAATTAGCGATTGAAACTCTTTGGTTATTTGGGGCTGGTTCCTGACTAGACCTCTTTACTTAATGTGAGATTTACCATCTGGCGTTATAGTCCTGACATACTACATTGGGCATTAAGCTCTAACGGAAAATTGGACAGTCAGATGTATATATCGCTAGGAGGATTTATGTATGAATGAAAACACAGTTGTACCCTTTAGTTTTATAGAGGAATCCAAAGAAAAAGAGAAAGAAACTAAGAGGAAGATGTACCAGTTATTTGTGGGAATTGACATTGGTGCCTCTTTTCACGTCGCTAGTTGTATCTCCTTCCAAGCCTTTTTAGACCCAAAGGGACGTGAATGGAAACGGACAAAGACAATGAAGTTTAATGCGGACAGCCTGGGAATGACACAGTTCTTACAAGCCTTAGAACAAATGGAAAAACAATTAGGAATTCATAGATCGGATTTCCTAGTTTTACTAGAACCAACAGGTGGTCACTACTCTTACCTGCTTCAACAAGTCCTTTTGAACGAAAATTTTGATGTATTCCTAGTGGAAAATTCCGCAGTAAAAGACTTCCGTGAAAAGCATTTAGGCATTACTGAAAAATCAGATGCGGTAGACGCAAGGGTAATGTCCTATATGGGATGGCACAAGATCTTACACCCTCATATGAAAGGAGTTAGCTTACTTAAACCAGCTTCTGTAACCCAATCTATTTTTCGTTCGTTAACCCGTGACCGATGGTTATTAAATACTCAGTTAACACGGCGTAAAAATCAGGTGCAGCAACTTTTAACTGTTACGCACCCAGACCTCAAAGTAGCATTTAAGAAGCTTGGTACCACTTCTGCGATGAAGTTCGTATTAAAGTATCCTACTGGTAAAGATTTGAAACTAGCCTCACAGGAATAACTACGACAAGCAATGATTGAATCTGGGGCAAAGCGAATAGCTACGAAGGCGTCTGAGGCACTAGCAAAAGTTACAGAAAAATCTATAACAATTGATGTCCCTCATTTAGTTGGAAGACAAAATTGGATAATTGAAGAAGCATTACGTATTGAAGAAAGTATTAAAGGGATTGACAATCACATTCAAGAACTACTTCACGGAAACTCAAGCAAAGGTATTAAACCTCATCCTTATACAGAGTTATTATATTCTTTCCCTTTTATGAGCGATAATTGGGCTTGTACCCTTATCGGAGCCATTGGTGATGTTGAACGATTTAATACATATAAAGAGTTCAAAAAATATCTTGGTGTTTCGGCTGAAAATAAACAATCAGGGACATCAGTAAAGGGTACGAGAATGACCTTTAGTGGTGTTCGAGATGCACGTCGAGTGCTCTTTCAAATGGCAATGATTATCATTGCGACAAAATCCCAACCATCCGTATTCAGCTCCTATTATCATCGCCTTGTAGAGCGTAAAATGAATGGAAAAACAGCAATTGGGCATATGTGTGGCAAGATTGCCAAGATCCTTTATATGATGCTTAAAACAGGGCAAAAATATGACCCTGTAAAACACGCCCAAGCAACGGGTATTCCTTGGGATTCTGTTTACGACAAAAGAACAAAAAATACAAACTCGGAGAAATTTTATCAAGAAGCATTAAAGTTTGCAGGGGATTCAACATCTGACGATGTTGATTTAAAATAAAGTCCGATAATTTATAAAAAAGATTGATAACTTAAAATAAAGTTTGATAAAAATGACTTACTAGGAGTCACCATACATGCCCATCAAGTTAACAAATGTAAATACCCTCAAAACGAGAAATTCGTACCATTTTCTCGTTTTGGAGGTTATAAAATTCTTAAGTTGATGGATATGTGACGCTACCCCATGCCCATCAAGCTAAGCTTATGTAAAATCAATTTCGGGTGAGAAGATACCTATTTTTTAAAGACTAATTGTATATTGTTTAATGAATTGCATACGAAATAAACCCTAATGGGTTTTGATTTTTTAAATTAAGCTGCATGATTATGAGACATGGAATAATTGTATACGACGCCTAAAATATCAAAGACTGTTTTCTTCTCGTACCTATGGGATTTCCGCCCATTTTGCTGTAGAAGATTGAACAGGCGAAGTAGTATCTTTGATAACTTTTGGGTGTCTTTTTGTATTGTTTGGAATAGAAGAAGAAAATAGTCTTTAATCATATATATGGCTTTATATTCACTAAGCTCTCGTTTTTTCTTCATGAGGAGTAATTGACGCATTTGAAACATGATAGAAGAACAAAGTAGAATGGCAATCAGTTGACCATACAAATGGCATTCCAATCGTTCTGGTTTTATTTTTTTACAATGATGAATTTGAAAAAATGATTTCCACGTTTTAAAGATAATCTCTATTTGCCAACGCAAAGAATACCAATCATGTACGTGTCCCATCGGGACAATATCTGTAGGGGTGTTTGTCATATATACATTTATACCACTGAGCCGTTTACTACGAGGAGAATATGTCATTCCTTTCTTTTTTTCTCTTACAGCTTGATCTTGTAATCGTTTTTGTTGCTGTTGTTTTGTTAATCGATGAACAATTACACGAGATGGCACTTTATCAATCATTCCTACATAAGCATCAGCTATTTCACATGTTTGTCCTGGTTCAAGGGAGTTCATTAACGTCTCCATATCTATCTGTATATACTCTGTACCTTTCTTAATTCTTCCGTCTTGAAAATAATTAGGGTTAGAATTTTTTTGATAAATACGTGTATTCGACTTGATACGAGAGATATAGTAGGCCTCTTTATCTTGTATATATTGAAGGTCTTTTAAATGAAAATAACCTAAATCTCGGATACATAAATCATTCGCTGTCACAGTTGGGGCACACAGAGAGCCGTAAGTACGATCATGTTGTTTACCTGGACCTGTATGAATATGTAGGAACTGTCCATTTAACAAATCATACTCAAGTTGAATTTTTATCCCAGCTGTATGGCTGCATCCTCCTGCACCTGGATAAACAAATGCAAAAGAATCTGGGAGTTGAAAAGCGGTTGAATCTAAAATACGGATACGCTTGAAAACAGAAGTATATGGAGATAAAATCGGCATAGATGAGGTCAATTTTTGCTTTAATAGTTCAGCTAATAGATGTTGTAAAAATTGGACAGCCGCTTGATTAAATCGTTGATTCAGTCCTTCAGGACTGATGAGTACTTCTGTTGATGCTTCTAAACAGCTAGATAACTGAGTTAAAGACGTCGTAGCGACATTTTGGTTCATCCATACACATAAAGCGACTAGATCTTTTGCTTGGTACTTACTGGTTCGTTGCACAAAACCAACATCTCTAGCAAGAGTTCGTAAGATATTTGGGGATAAAAAGCTTTGAATTTCTTGAGCAAATAATTGTAATTCATCAGATACAGAAATAGACATACAAAAACGCCATCCTTTCCTATGATTCTACAGAAAGAATAGCGTATTTTTTCATTTTAGAAAACCATGCAATTTTTAATTTGCTGACAACGTGGAGTAATACAAAACATAAATAGAAAAAGACTAACAGGTGACTTGCAAAGCAAGTTACCTGATGTTACACTCTAACTACATACTAACTTGCATAGCAATCTACTGAAAGGAGATGAATCGATGCATAGCCAGATGCTAAAAGGTGTATTAGAAGGCTGTATTTTATATATCATCTCACAAGAAGAAGTATACGGTTATGAACTAAGTACCAAATTGAATCAATATGGCTTTACGTTTGTAAGTGAGGGCAGTATTTATCCACTTTTATTGCGTATGCAAAAAGAAAAGTTAATCGAAGGAACTTTGAAAACCTCTAATCTAGGACCTAAACGTAAGTATTATCATTTAACAAAGAAGGGATTAGAACAATTAGAGGTATTTAAGGAAAGTTGGGATATGGTATCAACAACTGTAAATCGGTTACTAGGAGGGGAAAAACAAAATGAAACCAGATGAAATGGCTAAAATAAATAATGAAAAAAGAAAGCTACTAACAGAAGAAAATGAACTAGCTTATGGAAATATGTTAGTGTATATTCGCTGTTCAAATGTTCCTGAAAGGCAATCAGAAGAACTATTATTGGAGATTTTAGACCACCTTCTTGAATCTCAAAAAGAAGGAAAAAATGCTTATGATGTATTTGGGGAGGATCTTCCAACGTATTGTGACGAATTAATTGCCGCCCTACCTCAACAAACAATGTTTGAAAAATTTTCAACAATTGGTTTTATTATTAGTTTACTACTTGCTATTCAATTTGGAATAGATACGATATCTGCTGTAATAACTTCGTTTTTTCAAAAAAACTATCCAACTGAAGGTGTGTCATTTGATATTCTGGAAACCACACTATCTGTCATAATTCTTATTGGAGGTCTTTATATTATTTTATATGTAATGAAAGAATTCTCGTTTAAATTCATAATGAATTGGAAGAGCCGAATTATATTTGTATTATCAATTTCTATTCCATTTGGAATATCAGTATTATTACATATGTATTTTAAAAAACACCCTTATCTTTCTTATAACTTAAGTTTATGGCAAGGTGCCTTGATAGCTCTATTTTTCTATATTTTATATAAATTTTTATTTAAAGCATCAAGATTCTAATAACTTATTTAAAGAGCATATATATCGCTATTAAGCTAACAAAATTAAATTTCCTTAAAATGAAAAAATACGCACTTCTTTCTGTAGACTCATAGGAAAGGATGGCGTATTTTTTGCTTTATGGATAATAAAAAATTAGATTGATAGGGATTTGTTTTGACTCCCAGTACACCAATTAATCAAAAATAAAATAATTCTTCAAATTTTTTATCTAGTGCTATACAAAGTACTAATGCTAACTTTGCAGTTGGACAAAATTGTCCTGTTTCAATAGAACTAATTGTTTGCCTAGATACTCCTACCATTTCAGCTAATTCACCCTGTGATATTTTTTTCTCAGCTCTTGCTACTTTCAAACGATTTTGCAGTACTAATTCATCTTTCAATTATCATCCCTCCAGAAAGAAAGCTATGGCACTTGCAATTGTACTCATTATTGCTAGGATGCTTGCAATAAGAAATTTTTGTGCTTTCAATTTTTTAAACTTATAAAAACTTGTACTAGCTATATAACCAGAAAAAATTGAAATTAATTCGTAACTTTTAATACCATGCATCAATTTCCAAGAACCAAAAAATAGGACTAAAACAAGCACAGCTATTAAACCGTAACTAGATGAATCTAATTCTATAAGTTCTTTACGTTCATCTCTCCCCATTTTTTTGTATTTTCTTAATATCTCTTCTTTTTGCATCATTAGTAACCACCCCTTATTAATTATATTTTTATTGTACAGTTTTATTATCATTATGACAAGTTAACTTGTCATAATGATAATAAAACTTGTCTTCGAGGTGCATAGTAATACAATTTGTATAGATATAAAATTTTCATTCTGGGGGTAATTAAGAATCTTAGCTTGATAGCGATGTGACGCTACCCCATAAGCTATATTTTTAAAATAAATTATCTTAAACTCAATGTTTTTTTCGCAAATTTATTGTTACAATATAAATTGTAACGGTTACATAAAGTTAAATAAGACTTGTGGTATTAAGTCAAGTATATGATTGATAAAAGCTAGAGAAGAATTTCTAAAAAAGAGCGCAGGAAACTAAACCTTAGGAATACACAGAACGTTAGTTCGTATTTTTAGATGGGAAACATGAATGTTTGTTCATATCCCTAAAGCCGCCTTGAAAGGATATCAAAAGCAGTAGTTAGCTCTTGATTTACACGCTCCTTTATGGCATGTAGAGTTGGTGGTTGCGTAGTAGCACATCCACCAGACGCACTAGTTTTCTCGCTGTTAAGACAAGGGCTCTTTTATGTTTGTATTTCGGAACTTCATCATATTTCTTTAAATAATAAGCACGGTAAGTAGCTTCACGAAGTTGTACAGAGTTGGCAGCTTCAACCATGTAATAACGAAGATACTGGTTTCCCGTTCGTGTCATGGGTGTTCGTTCCGATTCAAAGTTTCCAGATTGCGATTTTTCCCAGTAAAGACCGGTGTATTTGGCCAATTGTGCTTCGTTCTCAAAGCGTTCAATTTGTCCAACTTCCGCAATGATTCCCGCGGCGTATACGACTCCAATGCCTGGAACACTTGTTAAATATCTCGCTTCTGGAATGGCTTCGAATAAAGCAGTAATGCTTTTTTCTATCTCTTTGATTTGTTTTTTCAATGTTTGAATCAATCGTGCATAAGTGGCTAATACAACGTCCACAGAGTCTTGAACGACCTTACCTAGTCGGTAGGAGTCACGTATGGCTTTCTTGATGGTTTTCGCTAAATCTTCCGGGTCGCTAAAGCGTCCTTTCCCCTTTTTCTGAAGAAGAGTAGCGAGTGCTTCTAGATCCATTTCTGCGATTTCATCCAACGAAAGGGAATCTGAGAGTATTTCCATCATCGTCGCACCAAAAACAGAGGTATTTAACTCTTTCGATAACGTATTACATTTGTAGTAAAGGTTCTCCAGAAAGTGTTGCTTACATTCTGTTTGCTGGTGAACGAGTTGATATCTAGATCGTGTTAAACGTTGAAGGGCAACGTATTTTTCCTCCTTGATAAGAAACTTATTATACCGCCCGATTCGTAAAAAATCGGCAATACGGAAAGCATCTATTTTATCGGTCTTATCTTCTTCAAAGAGTTTTTTATACCGATGGATGGCTTTTGGATTTTGTACGACCACTTCCACGTCTAAAGCCCTCAAATCCTTATCTTCCGTTAGGAACATGGAAGGATGGAAACTATAGACGGAAGTAGATTCCATGCCAATGACAATTTTTTCATAGTTGTACAACTGGTGAAAATGGAGAACATCCTCCTTAATGGCGTTGGCACCATTCACATCGTTTGAAAGACAAATTTCTTTCAAAACAGTGTCATGACTGTCAAGAAAACATACATCAAGTTTTTCAGAGCTTACATCAATAGCTACGAATAATCTCATGGAAAGGACCTCCTTTCTTTGAATAGTATTTGGAATGAGCTTGGATACTGTGGGATCTCCCTAGAGTCCAAAACATAGCCACAACCTCGCGTATGAGTATTCAATGATTGCCTTCACCTAAGCTGCCCTCCCACCACTATGAGAGGTAAGTGAAGGAAACCGATACAGCTTGTGCGTATGCAGTGCATTTTGGTCTGGGTCACAGTCTTTTAACGTGGTCGAACTACAGGAGGAGTAAGCATATTCCCGATGGATCCATTTCCATACTTCCATTATCTAGGGAAATCCCCCAGTATCCAAGACTAAATTTTACCCATACATCATTTTTTTGATGTAGCTCTTGAAGATAAAAACTATTTAATTTTCAAGGAACAGTTATTAACTTAAAACTTATTATACGAGGAGGGTGTATCATGAAAAAAATATGCTTTGTATTAATTGTCGACGCTGGTATAAATTATGGTTCAATATTTTCTCTACCATTTTTAAGGAATCAGGATGATTTGAAGGAATATTTTTCTAAGTATTATGATGTTTCAATTAATTATATTAGGGATAAAAACTCAGTTGACTATTTGGTAGTTCCCAAACCGTGTCCACCTTTTGATAATGAAAATAATCTTCCAATAATTGAAGTACCAGCAATCTTATTTATGGAAAAGGATTTTGAAAAAATAAAGACTTATATAGACAATTATTTTTCTAATAACTCATAAAGAAAATAAAAGTACAGTAAAAAGAAGTCCGATAAAAAACGAGTGGCGTAGAATATTTCTATTAATCATTCGTTTTTTATTATATTTACATATATTTTTTAAAAGAGGATTATAGACGTTCTGAAAAAAATTAATTATAACAAGAACAGTGTTCGTGCTACCATCTACGGTTATTTTTTGGGTTCTGGTGCAAAGATAAAATAAAAGAGAATATAGCGCATATATTTCGAGCGGAATTGTATTTTATGCTGTTAGCCCAAACAATTGATGGATGAATTCTTTCTGATTTTGGACAGACTGGTCCCGTAAATCAATCTGTTCTTTTTTAATCATATGCATGGCTTCAACACCACTCAATATAGAAGTTGCAGTTTTAAATGACTTAAACCCCAACATAGGATGCACACGTTTCTTAATAAAACGATGATCTTGTTCCACTATATTATTGAGATATCTAACTTGTCTTAGCTTTATGCCTTCAGGCATATGTTTTTCTTCTTTCAACGCTTGAATTGCTACAGGATAGGCAGGGTTCTTATCTATTGTTATCACGCGAGGTTTAGAAACGTACGAAAAAGTCAGGGCTTTCTTGAAAAAACACTTGGCGGCTTGTTTATCTCTTGATTTACTTAGATAAAAATCAATGGTATTCCCTTCTGAATCAACGGCACGATATAAATACATCCATTGCCCTTTTACTTTAATATAGGTTTCATCGACTCTCCATGAATCATTTGTTGATTTTAGATGATGTCGTACTTTCTCTTCTAGTTGAGGTCCATATTGATGAACCCAGCGCATAATCGTTGTGTGAGCAATGGATAATCCTCTTTCCTCCATCATTTCCACCAGGTTACGGAAGCTCAAATTGTACCTTAGGTACCACCTTACTGTTAATAAGATTAGTTCCGGCTGATAATGCTTCCATTTGAACAAATTTCTCTTTTCCATACCGATCACACACCTTTTTTAGAGTAATACTATCAGTATGTCCAAGTTTAGGAGATTACTGGCAAGAGCTTTAGAGTTTTTGCACCAGAACCTATTTTGGTTCTGGTGCAAAAAATAATGTCATTGTGTACACTGAAATTATGCATAAAAAGTACGTCACTCTTTCTCGTTAATATAAAAGAATAGTAACGTGCTTTTAACTTTAAAAATAGCCTAAATGCTTAAGTTGATGGCGATGTGGTGGTACCCCTTCTACATATCAAGGTTCAGGAGGTAGTGGTCATAGTGCTGGTGTGAAAATTCAATTAGATTACAGATTTGCTTAGTGGTCAATTCTTACATGTTCATGTAAGTTCGGGAAAGAAAAATGATAAAATTTTGGTTCTACTTGCTTAACGTCTCTTCAACCGCATATGGTACATTGCTGGAGGATTACTATTATTTAATCTTTTATATTTTTTAGGCTATCGGAAATCTTAAAATGACCAAATATAATTTCTAACAATTAAAAGCCGAATTTATCCGTTTTGGTGCGCAAATTACTTAAGTTGATGAGCATGTATAGTGACCCCTGTACGTGTTTTAAAAGATAGAAAACAACTGTTTACGGTATAAAAATAGTGCTATTACTAAAAGGGATTTTTTACTTTTCCTTAGGATAGCACTACACTACATTAAATAACTTTATTATCATTTTACACATAGATTTCAAGACTCTATACAAACAGCTTTTAAACATATTACCTATATCTAAAAATCGTTATAAAATAATTAAATTATTCGCAATACCTTTTCCTAGGAAATATAACGGGCTCTTCTCACTTCTTATCATATATATCTTTTCCTTTAAATAACGAGCGAAATTCATTCAAAATAACTTTCTTCACGTCGGAATAAAAGACCATCATGAATAGCGCAGCCCCTAATAAAATCTCTTGAATTCCTTCGTAATCAATGAAAGCACTCATAATTAGCAAACCAAATCCAATATAAAAGCCAAACTCATTCTCTTTCTCAAAATCCTCATCTTCTTCATCAATATGTATTTTCTCTTTAAAGTTTTGATTCCCTTTTATTAATTCATCGAGCGTAACGTTGTACATTTCGCTCAATAAAATTAAATTATCAATGTCAGGGTAACTTTTATCATTTTCCCACTTATACACCGCTTGCCTAGTTACACCGATTTTCTTTGCAACATCCTCTTGCGAAAAACCCTTTGACTCTCGTAGTTTTTTTAGCTGTGCTCCTAAGTTCATAACGTCCCCTCCTTTAACAAATTATTACATAAAAGGAGATGAAAAAGAAAGAAACTATTAGTAACACTCACTGTAAACCAGCAGTTTACACAATAAAAAAGGGAGAGTAACTCTATTTTCGAGCCACTCTCCCTCATATTTCTATTAAAACAAATGAATGTTTTCTTTCTTGCAAGCTTCACGTAAATCGTCAGGCCATACAGAAGATTGAACTTCACCGATATGTGCTTTACGTAAGAAGTACATACACATTCTTGATTGGCCGATACCACCACCAATTGTTAATGGTAGTACGTCTTCTAATATACCTTTATGGAAATCATACTCACGTTTGAAGTCTTCACCCGTTTTCGTTAATTGTTCGTCAAGTGCTTTACTATCAACACGAATTCCCATTGATGATAATTCGAATGAAGCTTGTAATACTGGGTGCCAGAATAAAATGTCACCGTTTAATTTCCAATCATCATAATCTGCTGCGCGTCCATCATGCTTTTCACCTGAACGGAGTGCATCACCAATTCCAATAATAAAGACTGCACCATGTTCTTTCGCAATTGCATGTTCACGATCTTTCGGTGTTAATTCTGGATACTTATCTTCCAGTTCTTGAGAAGTGATGAAAACAATTTCTTCTGGTAAATACTTTCCAAGGAACGGATACTTTTCAAATAAGTGATCTTCCAATTCTTTGAATATTCCATAAATTGTTTGTACTGTTTTTTGTAAATAATCGATAGTACGCCATTCTTTTTGAACGATTTTTTCCCAATCCCATTGGTCAACATAAATGGAATGCGTTGCATCAAGTTCTTCATCACGACGAATCGCGTTCATGTTTGTATATAAACCTTCACCAGCTTCATATCCATATTCATGTAATGCGGATCTTTTCCACTTCGCTAGTGAATGCACAATTTCTAATTCTTCTCCTGAATGTAACATATCAAATTCAATTGGGCGTTCTACACCGTTTAAGTGATCGTTTAATCCTGATTTTTTCGTTACGAATAATGGTGCAGATACGCGGAATAGTTCAAGTCGTTTTGCTAATTGATCCTCGAAAAATGTTTTAACTTCCTTAATTGCGATTTGAGTCTCTCTTACTGTCATTAATGATTGATACATGGTGGTTTCCTCCTAAAATGTTTGGATGTTGTGAAAAGAAGCCAACAAAAAAAGCCCTTCTTTCCCAAAAAACTGGGACGAAAGACTTTGGTTCCGCGGTACCACCCAAATTAGCAACAGAGGTTGCTCACTTATACAGTACGGAGATTAAAAAATCTCGATACTGTTCTTCTTGTAACGGCGAAGTTCCCGGCTAAGTCTACTTTCCTATAAAGGATTTCGGTTAGCGACTCCAGGAGGTTCTTCATAATAGGCTTCGTATCAGGCTCACACCGCCCCTGACTCGCTTAAACTACATCCTACTACTACTCGTCCTTTCATAGTCGTTTTATTGTCACATCTCTGAAACATTTTATTAATGATTATTCTATACAAAAAATAGATAAAGTCAACAAAAAGTTTCAAAAAATTTTTCAATTCTTTATTTTATGCCTTTACCGATTGTTCTTAATATAACATTTTTATTTCCTTTGTCTCTTCAATCCAAAAAACATTTCACTAATTGAAACTAACATATATACAACAACTAGTGTGATTGTTCGAAATATAGAATCCGCAGTATTTCTTATTATTTTCATTTTCTTTATAATTCCTTTCAGTTTACTCGCAATTTCATGATATACTATAGCATTCAAGCAGTTTGTTTTTATTTAAAGCAAGCATAGTCATTTATCGATAGTATTTTTCTAAAACATTGGCTATTATCAAATCAGATTTTTTATATAACGGAGTGATCATATGAGTAAAACGAAAGCAAAACCGAAAAAAGGTGTAGGACAAGGTACAGGAAGTAAAGGATGGAACCGTTGGCAATCAAGTGCGAAAAAGAAAGCTGCAAAACCATACAAAAGTAAAGGTACAAAGAAATAAAATAAATAGTGGGAGACGAACAACTCCCACTATTTAAAGTTTCACTTTATCTCTTTACTTTGTACAAAACAAAATATAATTATTACAACAAAAAAGCTATGCTTTCATCTCTATGAAAGCATAGCTTTTTCCATATTAAATCATAAGAATATCGCGGATTTCTTCCTCCGTAATAGAAGATAACTTCTCTTCTCCCGGTTCGATAATTTCAGCGATTAAATTTTTCTTACTCTCTTGTAACTCGTGCATTTTTTCTTCAATTGTTCCATGTGCTACTAACTTAATCACTTGCACTGTATTTTTTTGTCCCATTCGATACGCTCTATCCGCAGCTTGTTGTTCAACAGCTGGATTCCACCACAAGTCGTACAATATAACTGTATCTGCACCTGTTAAATTTAGTCCTGTGCCACCAGCTTTTAACGAAATAAGAAATAGATCCCCTTCTCCTTCGTTAAACCGATTGCATAGCTCTACACGTTCTTGCGCTGGTGTACTCCCGTCTAAATAAAAGTATGGAACTGCTTGACGATTTAATTCACGTCCGATTATCGAAAGCATCTTCGTAAATTGGGAAAAGATAAGAATTCTCTTCCCTGTACTTCTGCATTCCTCCAAAATTTCTAGAAGCTGATCAAATTTAGCTGAACTACCTTTATAGTCATCAACAAACAAAGCAGGATGACAACAAATTTGCCGTAGTCTCGTTAAACCAGCTAAAACCCGAATTTTATTTTTACGTAACGTATCTTTATCCAAATGTTTTAACGTTTCTTCTCTTAACTTTGCTAAATAAGCTGCGTAAAGCCTCTTTTGATCTGGTAAAAGTTCTGATGATTGTAAGTGCTCAATTTTTTCTGGGAGTTCGTGTAATACATCACCCTTTAACCTTCTTAACACGAAAGGTTTTACCCGCTTCGCAATATCTTCACGTCTTAAATCACCGAACTCTTTTCTTCCCGGTAATAATTCTGGGAAGACGACGTGGAAGATAGACCATAGCTCTTCTAATGAATTCTCTACAGGTGTTCCCGTTAATCCAAAACGGTACTCTGCTTGAATCGTTTTTACTGCCTTCGCAGTTTGCGTCGTATGATTTTTAAACGCTTGTGCTTCATCAAGAAATAACGTATGAAATGGCCTTGCATATAATCTTATATCTCTTCGTAGTAAAGGATATGACGTAATGACAACATCAAATTTCGTTATATCTTTTAAAATTTTTCGGCGCTCTGCTTGATTTCCATCGGCAATAACTGCTCTAATATGTGGAGCGAATTTTTTTAACTCGCTAAGCCAGTTGTAAACGAGGGACGACGGAGAAACAACTAATATAGGCAGTTTCTTCTCTCGAATTTCCGGCAAAACAGAGTCTATAAAAGCAATACTTTGCAACGTTTTCCCCAGTCCCATATCATCAGCTAAAATGCCGCCAAAACGATAATAGGCAAGTGTTTTCATCCACTGGAATCCGTATGTTTGATACTCTCTCATTATCGCATCTAAGCCACTTGGCACCGCAAACTTCAGCTTTTTAGGGTTTTGAATGTTCTCTACCAATTCTTGAACGGACTCATCTAAACTTAATACGTTTCCTTCTTGCAGTGAATTCATCCATTTCACACTACGAATAAGAGGGACCTCTATTTCTTCGCCCTTTAAAAATTCTTTTCGAATACTAGATTCTTTTATAAACTGATTAATATCATTAAACTCTTTACTCTCAAGTGATAGTAGAGCACCACTTGCTAAACGATAATATTTTCGTTTCTCCTCAAGAGCGACTAATACCCCTTTAATTTCTGCCTCTGGAATACCTTTTATATCAAAGCGGAATGATAACCAATCAATTCTCTCTTTCCTTCTAACTCTTATAAGAGGAGCTGTGTCTCCCTTATGAATTCGTAATTTGATTGCTGACGTCGCATAAATATCAACTAAACCTTTTAACGTTGGAACAGCATGATATAAAAAGTTATACTCAGCTTCTTCATTATGCATAAAATAACCGCCTTCCGTTTTCGCGAAGGCACTGTCACTCATAATGTCTAAAATCTCTTTTTCCTTTTTCTCATCACGATTAAAAACAGATGGCTGCCCATCCTCTTCTAACGGATTAATCACGACGTTTCCATAATGAAATTCGAGACCTGCTAACAAACGATTTTTCACTCGATCTAAATACAATTTTGCTTTTAGCGAAGGCGTTTCAACACGATCTGATATTACTTCATCAATTCGCACAGTACCAAGCTTCATTAACCCTGGTACAACTTTTGCTACAAAGTGTTCCATCTTATCTGCTGGAATATACAATTGGTTACTACTAGAACGATTCATCATTTTTTGTAATTCGATAAGCCGCTTACAATCCTCAGCGTTCAACTGATACAGTTTCCCTCCAAATAGAGCATAACTATACGTATCCATTACTTCTACTTGTTGTAAGCCGTCAATATAAAGTGTAAACCCACCGTTACTCCCTTTATTAAACTCAAAATGTAAAGGAAGTAGCCCTTTTGAAATTTGTAAACCGTGAAAAGATTTTCCATCTTGATTAAGTCCCACAAACTCAACTTTAGAAAGTAAAGAAAGCATATCCTTCCATGAAGCTGGTGGTATTAAAATCATACTATCATCTTGTTTTGCATGTACTTCCAGTGTATCCTCATACATTTTTTCATTATGATAAATTTTAATGAGCTGCTGAATAATCGCATCCGTTTCTTGCTTAAAGCTATGTACATCCGGTGTATATGTAAATTCATTCGAACAATTATAGGACTCTCTTTTCTCCACATTGGAAAGAAATTCTCTAATATGATTTACAAAATACATCTTGGCGAGTTTAAACTGAATACCTAGCAGTGCCCCACCATTCTTCGTAACTACTGGCGTACATATAAATTCAACATGCAGTATTTCACGTGTATCAAAACGGTGTTGTTTACTTTTTGGCCTCAGTGGTTGTTCTGCAAACAACTGAAACATCCCGCTTGTTAAGCGTTCATTTTTGCTCATGTTTCCGCTACTAATAGGCAACATTCCACCGGTTTGCTGATTATAATTTATTTGTATCAATACTGCCGCAACATGTTGACAGTACGTTTGAAAAGACGCTAATGAAGGACAACTACATTTCGCAACAACATCACCTTTTTTAGCTTTTTCTACTGTAACATGAAAATCTTCGTTCCCTTTTACCGTCGCCTCGCAAATTTCTTTATTCTCATCATAATGATTTATTATTACTTTATTTGATTTATAATAAGCTTCGCCTCTTTTATATGAGGTTTCTCCGCATACTTCTTTAATAATCGATTTGTTTAATGTAAAACCCATTGTTTTGACACTTCCTTAATTTAAAACCAGTTTCTCTTAACTAACATTTTACATGCTCTACGAGAAAATATAAAATGTAGATTTAATAAAAAAAGATGCTTACTTATAAGCATCTTTTTTCACTCTATCTCCATCAACCGTTTCGCCTCAAAATACAACACTTGAATAAATTTCTTCGTATTAATTCGTATATGACCAGAAGTCGCTACTTCATCTTTTGTCATTTCTGTCATCCGTTTTCTAACTATAGTAAAATCAAAAAATTTCGGAGCATAGCTTTCAAATTTCGGATTTGAAAAGTCTGTTAACCCAAGGGAAGCTAAGTGATTTAACGATTGATAAATCGCCCTTCTTACCCTTTGCTCAGATGCTTTTTTCTCTTTATCAATATCCGTATCTAAAGCTATATCCCCTAATTTCCTTATTGTAATATGATGGAAAATATCTTTTAACGCAGGAAATCCAAATTCAAATGTTTGTGCTTTTTCTTGTCCATATAAATATTCCAGCATACTAAGTAAATCTTTACTTCCATTCTCTCCTGCAATACCGAGTTCTGATAATAAATAGCGCCCTGAATCCGCTATTCTTTTTCCTTCTTGCATTGGCTCATTTCGAACTTGCGGCTGTTCCCACTTAAAAACGTTATTCAATGATTTTTGAATATCATGTATAGAGCGCTCTAAACGAATACGTTCCATTACTTTACGTACAACAGACACAACTTCAATTTTATTTAATGGTTTTGTAATATAATATTCAACACCAAGTGTATACGCCTCACCAATAAGCTGTTTCGATTCAACTTGAGAAATCATGATGATTTTCCCTGTAAAAGAGGATGCAATATGGCGAACTGTTTCAATCCCATCTCGCATTGGCATTAATAAATCAATAAATAAAATATCTACTTTTTTAAAATTTAGTTGATCTGCTTCAATAAAAGCTCCATCTTCCGACTCTCCAATTACTTCTCCAAGATCGCCATCTTCAATAATTTGTGAAAGCATGGAGCGGAAAACTTCATCATCATCTACGATATAATAAAACAACTTCATTCTCCTTCCCGCTTTAAACTGCACTCCGGTAAACAAACGACAAACTTACACCCTTCACCAGTTTCCAGGTCTTCCAATCTTACTTCTCCTCCGAGCTCTGTTACCATTTCGTTTATGTAAGAAAGTCCAATTCCTGTTGATGGTGTTCCCGTTTGATCATACTTTGAAGTAAATCCAGGCTTAAATACTAATTTCTTATATTTTTGTGCAATACCAGGTCCATCATCAATTACTTCAAAGAATATATGTTTATCAAGTTTATATAACTTAATAATAATAACGCCATTATCCGCAATTGCTTCAACTGCATTTGCAACTAAATTATTAAAAATTGATAAGACCGTATACACATGATATTCTGCATGCTCACCTTCTATATGTTTAGAAAAACGTATATCTTTTCCCAACATTTCAGCGTACTTCTCATTTATTCTCACAATCATTTCCGCAAGCTCATGTCCTTCTACATACTCAGCCACATTTTTATCTAATAACAGTTTAGATAACCCTGCAAAAATCCTTTGATTATCCTTTTTTATTTCATGTACTTCTCCCGCTATTTTCAATGCTGTTTTACTACTCGAATCATCGTTCGCTTGTAAATTCCGATATAATTGATACGCTGTTTGTGTAATTAACTCCGCATTTTGTAACGTTTTTTTCAAATGAACAGATTCCACATATAAGTTAGAAAGATGCAGCAACATTTTTTCATTTTCTTTTCGCACTTGTGATTCTTTTAATTTTGTTTCATACAAGTTCATCATATTTAAAAAACCAAGCGCAAAGAAACTACGAAAAATAGCAATAATAATTAGTTTATTCACTTCAGAAACTGTTATCGTTGTCCCCAGCACTAACATATGATAAAACGCAAGTTCAGACATACTTGCGATAATTTCAATTGTAATTCCAAGACATCCTATCACAATTGGCTTCTGATGAAACTTATTCACCCTACAAAGCGAAAAAAGACTTCCATAAATAAAATAATAAAAGAACACAGGATAACGCAAATAAAATGATTCTGTCATATGGAATGAACCTTGCAATACCCAGTCAAGACATACACGAAATAAGACTACAGATATACCTACAAGAATACCTGCAGCAGCTGCTGGCACTCTTCTTAAAAATAGTAATAAAAAGAAGAAAAGCGGTGTCCCGAAACTAACACGAAACATATCATTAAAAGGATGAAAATTCAGCTCTCCAGCAATCGGAACAACAACCATTAATATAATTAAAAGATACATATCTTTCTTCCATAATTGATTCCAATTCAAAGGTGCCACTTCCTATGCTTTTTTTCAATTGTAAAAGTGAAAGCCCGCTTATAATTATAAACGGGCTTTATTTCTATATTCTAACCTTTTCTACCGCTTTTATTTGGCGATACTCCGGTTCCCATATTGCTTCTTTTACTGCAATCTTAATATCGTCATCACTTAAGTTCTCTCTAGCAACACCTTCTGCAACTGCAACTTTCGCTACTTCAATCGCAACCAGTTCAGAGATATTACGTAACTCTTCAACTTCTGGCAAAATAGGCGCTCCTGGCTGACTTGTATCTACCATACTTGCAACTGCTTCTGCTGCTGCTGCGAACATTCCATCCGTCATGACGCTTGCACGAACAACAATTGTACCAAGACCTAGTCCTGGGAAAATAAGTGCGTTATTTGACTGTCCAATCACATACGTTACACCGTTATATGTAACCGGTTCAAACGGACTTCCTGTTGCAACTAATGCTTTTCCTTCTGTCCACTCGATTAAATCTGCTGGTTTCGCTTCAGCAAGTGGCGTTGGATTCGACATTGGTAAAATGATTGGTCTTTCTACGTGAGAAGCCATTTCTTTAATAATTTCCTCTTTAAATGCGCCTGCAACAGTAGATGTACCAATTAAAATTGTCGGTTTTACATGTTTCACAACTTCAGCAAGTCCGATAGCATCATTTTGTTTCCAATCACTTACTTCAGCTTCTTTTCTTGCATATGGAATTTGGAAATCAAGAAGATCTTCCATATTATCTGTAACCAACCCATTACGGTCAATACACCAGAAACGATTATGTGATTCTTCGTCTGATAAGCCGACACGAACCATTGCATCTCTTACTTGATCTGCGATACCGATTCCAGCCGTACCAGCACCAAACACAACTACACGGTGTTCACTTAACGGTACACCAGAAGCTTTTACTGCCGATAATACAGCAGCAAGTGAAACTGCCCCTGTACCTTGAATATCATCATTAAATGTACAAACGTCATGACGATATTTATCTAAAATTTTTCGTGCATTTCGAGAACTGAAGTCTTCCCAATGTAGAAGTGCTTTCGGGAATTGTTTATTTACCGCTTGAACAAACGTATCAATAAATTCATCGTAAGCTCCACCTGTTATACGAGGGTGACGATTTCCAATATAAAATGGATTGTTTAATAATTCCTCACGATTTGTACCTACATCTAAAATTACCGGTAATACACGGCTAGGATCGATTCCAACTGCGGCCGTATATACAGCCAATTTCCCGATTGCGATGTTAATTCCACCAACACCCCAATCACCAATTCCTAATATACCTTCTCCATCCGTTACAACGACTAAATCAATGTTTTCAGCTGTTGCACCGATATTTGCAAATGCATCTTCAATACCTGATGGATCGTTAATTGATAAATAAATGCCACGTGGTTTACGGTATTCATGACTATATCTTTGAATTGCTACACCTACAGTTGGTGTATATACAATCGGTAACATTTCACGTAAATGCTCTGTTAAAATACGATAAAATAACACTTCATTTCGATCATGTAACGCTGTTAAGTATACATTCTTTAATAAATCATCCGGCTGAGAACTAAATTGTTCATACGCTCGGCGTGCTTGTTCTTCTAACGTTAAAACCGCTGGCGGTAATAACCCTTTTAAACCTAACTCTTCTCTTTCTTCTTGTGTGAAAGCTACCCCTTTATTTAAAAGTGGTGTTGATAATACTTCTGCTCCTCTTAATGTTGTTTCTAATGCACCATTAGAAGCCACTGTAAACTTACTCATAACATCCCTACCTCTATTCATATATAGCATTTCTATATTGTAAACAAAAAAGAGGGGATTGTCCCCCTCTTCTTTTAATTTTTCTTTAAAAGAGTTGCTCCTGCAATCCCTGGGTGTGTCATTTCGAATGGATCTAGAATTAACTCTAATTCTTCTTGTGACAATACACCATTTTTCACACATAGTTCTCGAACGGATTGCCCTGTCGCAATTGCTTCTTTCGCAACGCGAGCTGCTGCTTCATAGCCGATATGAGGGTTCACGGCTGTAATAATTCCTACACTCTTCTCAACGTACTCTTTTAAGCGATCTTCATTCGCTTCAATTCCTTTTAAGCAATTATCTGTAAAGGCACGGAAACCGTTATTCATAATGCTAATAGATTGAAGTAAGTTGAAAACAAGTACTGGTTCCATAACATTTAATTCTAATTGTCCTGCTTCTGAAGCAAGGCAAATTGTATGGTCGTTACCAATTACTTGGAACGCAATTTGATTAATTACTTCTGGCATAACAGGGTTTACTTTCCCTGGCATAATAGATGAACCTGGTTGACGAGCTGGTAGCATAATTTCCGCTAATCCAACGCGTGGACCTGATGCCATTAGACGAAGGTCGTTCGCAATTTTAGACATGTTCATCATACATACTTTAAGTGCTGCAGATACTTCAGTGTACGCATCCGTATTTTGAGTTGCATCTACTAAATCTTCTGCACCAACAAGTGGTAGTTCACTAATTGTAGCTAAATGTTTTACAACTGCTTCAATATATTCTGGATCTGCATTTAAGCCTGTACCAACTGCAGTTGCTCCCATATTTACTTCATATAAATGTTGACGTGATTGCTTGATACGTTTCATGTCACGTTCAAGTACGCGGGAGTATGCTTTAAATTCTTGTCCAAGACGAATTGGCACAGCATCTTGTAAATGTGTACGACCCATTTTAATAACATGATCGAACTGTTCTGCTTTTAATTCAAATACATCATGCATATAACCCATTGTTTGTAATAAGCCTTCTAATGCATTTAATGTTGCAATATGAATCGCTGTTGGGAATGCATCGTTTGTTGATTGTGCCATATTTACATGACTGTTTGGACTAATATAATCATAGTCTCCCTTTTCCATTCCTAATAATTCAAGGGCACGATTGGCAATGACTTCATTTGCGTTCATATTCATTGAAGTTCCTGCACCGCCCTGAATTGGATCAACGATGAAATGATCATGCCATTTCCCCTCAAGGATTTCTTGTGATGCTTCTGCGATAGCACCACCCTTTTTCAATTCCAATCTTCCTACATCTGCATTAGCAAGTGCTGCCGCTTTTTTTACAATTGCTAACGCTTTAATTAAACCTTCATGAACTTTGTATCCTGTAATCGGGAAATTCTCTACTGCACGCATTGTTTGTACACCGTAGTACGCATAATTTGGTACTTCTTTTTCACCTAAAAAATCTTTTTCAATTCGTACTCCATTTTTAACTTCAGTTAATGTTGCCATGATTACTCACTCCTTAACAATCTCTTACGCTGCTTTTGTTTGTTTGACCGTTTCTACATATTGTTTTGCTTTCTCATCATCGAATTCGCCTTCCCACTTCGACATAACAATGGCAGCTAATGCATTTCCTAATACATTGACAGCTGAGCGAATCATATCTAAAATGCGGTCAATTCCCGCAATTAATGCGATGCCTTCTAGCGGTAAGCCCATTGATCCTAACGTCGCTAATACAACAACGAATGATGCACCCGGAACTCCCGCCATACCTTTGGATGTTAACATGAGAACGAATAATAGCGTTATTTGCTCCGTCAGTGACATGTGTATACCGTACATTTGTGCAACAAACAATGCCGCTAACGCTTGATAAATAGCCGATCCAGTCAAGTTAAATGTATAACCTGTCGGAATTACGAAAGAGGCAACTGCCTTTGGACAACCGAACTCTTCCATTTTTCTCATTATATTAGGTAAAACAGCTTCTGAACTTGCTGTCGTAAATGAAAGAATAAGTTCTTCTTTTAAAATTTTCATTAATGTAAAAATATTTACTCCAACCATTCGCGCATTAATACCTAATACAATCACAACGAATAGTATAACAGTTACGTATACAGCTAGCACTAGTTTTCCTAAAGGAAGTAGTGTTGCTACACCAAATTTTGCAACCGTAACAGCAATTAATGCGAATACACCAAATGGTGCGAATTTCATCACTTGATTTGTAACCCAGAACATCGCTTCGAGCACACCTTCAAAAAAGTTAAAAACAGGCTTTCCTTTTTCTCCGATTGCTGCAACTCCTAAACCGAATAGTACTGAGAAGAATATAATCGGTAATAAGTCACCTTGTGTAATAGACTCAAATATATTTTTCGGTACAATATGAACAATCGTTTCTGCAAAGCCTTTCTTCTCTGTTGCATCTGCTGTTTGTTTATAAGAAGAAATATCACTTTGCTGTAAATTACTCATATCAACGCCAGTACCTGGTTGGAATATATTTGCTGCAAGTAATCCCATTAAAATAGCAATCGTCGTAATAATTTCGAAATAAAGAATTGTCTTACCGCCCAGTTTCCCAAGCTTTTTCATATCACCTACACCAGCTACCGCAACAATTAATGCTGAAATAACAATCGGTACTACAATCATTTTAATTAAATGAATAAATATATCTCCAACTGGTGTGATATAAGAAATCGCCGTTTTATTGCCATAAAAGATTGCCCCTACTACAATCCCTAAAACAAGTGCGACAAAAATTTGTGTTGCCAATCCGAATTTTTTCATTTATGTTCATCCCCTTTATGCGAACGCTTTCATTTCGTATTTATAAAAGCTTACTCACACATCATATAGGCGAACCTACAAAATCATACAAAAACCTACAAGTTCGTCACAAAAAATTCAAATTTATTTCTTATAATATTCATTGACACTTTTTTATAAAAAAGAAATAAAATAACCTTGATAAAACATCAGATTATTTCGTATAATCTAAAAGATATACGTATTCTAAATAAATGGGGATGAAAAGGAGTGGATGTTATGAAAAATCACGTGAAGAAGTTCATCATATCTATTTCTTTTCTATTTCATTTTCTTACGAAGGAACAAAGGCATTCGCCTTTGTTCCTTTTTTATTGCAATCTATATAGGGGGAATTGTTATGAAACCATATAAACGCGTCTTAATTAAACTAAGTGGCGGCGCACTTGCTGATCAATCTGGAAATAGCTTTAACTCCAAACGATTAGAACATATCGCAAACGAAATAATATCCATTATTGACCTAGATATCGAAGTATCCATTGTCATCGGCGGCGGTAACATTTTCAGAGGTCATCTAGCTGAAGAATGGGGAATTGATCGTGTAGAAGCTGATAATATCGGTACGCTAGGTACGATTATTAACAGCTTAATGCTTCGCGGCGTTTTAACAAGTAAAACAGATAGAGAAGTACGCGTTATGACTTCCATCCCTTTTAATGCAGTAGCTGAGCCATATATTCGCCTACGTGCAGTACATCATTTAGATAACGGTTATGTTGTCATATTCGGTGGTGGTAACGGGCAACCATTCGTTACAACAGATTACCCAAGTGTACAAAGAGCCATTGAAATGAATAGCGACGCCATTTTAGTCGCAAAACAAGGAGTAGACGGTGTCTTTACAAGTGATCCGAAACATAACAAATCAGCGAAAATGTACAGTAAACTGAACTATAACGATATTGTTAGGCAAAACATACAAGTAATGGATCAAGCAGCTTTATTGCTTGCTCGAGATTATAATTTACCGGCACACGTCTTTAACTTTGATGAGCCTGGCGTTATGAAAAGAATTTGTTTAGGTGAACATGTTGGGACGTTGATTAATGATGATGTTTCGATGCTTGTGCATGAAAAATAGTATTTTTCATCGGAAGTTTTGTCCACCCCCCACTAATTATTAGCCTTCTCCAATCGGGCTTTTACGAGCAGTTGATCTCCCACCTAACGTCTTTGCTTTAGCCGCATTTTGAAGAGGGAATCTTACTGCTCGTTAATACGAAATCAATAGTCCCCTAATTTGTATAACAAGGGGACTTAAATTTTTATCGTAAACTTATCAGGGTCATTAATAATGTTAGAATTTCTTTACGAAAGCTCTTCCGAATCCCACACTTCAATAAATTCAAAACCTTTTAAATCACTTTGTTCAATTAAAACCTTCAATTCATCCGAAATAAAAACAGCCGTAGGATGAATTTTTCCATTTATGTAAACCTTAAATATCATTTCATTTTGAACTATATTAAAATCAAATGCGAACTTTTCACAACCTACTATAAGGCCTGTAATCAGTTTTTTAAAGATTGCTTTATCACTATCAATTGCATCTAGTACATTCAATACATGAACTAAATAATATATTTCACTATTTGAGTTACGTATAAGGGGTAAGAATTCAACATCAGTACCTACTATAGACTCTAATAATTTTTTTGCCTTTTCACTAACCATTAGGGCACCAATTTCTCCCCAGAAGTGCGGAAAATCACTGGCCTTTCCTTCCTCTAAACATTCAATAGGTAGCTTTCTCCATGAATCTACTAATTTTATTGTAGAGTTAAACTTCCCTTCAAAAAACTTTTTATCTTCTTTATAATTTAATAATTGAAAAGACTCATAGTTATCAGAGGAACTTCTTAATTCCCAAATCTTCATAGCTATTCTCCTTTACTACTGAGTGATATATTGTTGTTTCTGAAACCTTACTTATTCATAATAAAAAGCTTATGCAAATACATAAGCTTCTTATATTTTATTTATTACTCTCTTGGGTATGAATTTACATCAATAATCTAATTTTATTAAATCTCTTTACGCACGCTCTTCTGAATCCCATACTTCTACAAATTCGAAACCTTTTAAATTGCTTTCTAAAACTGTATTTCTAAACTCATCAGATACTAAAACAGTAGAAGAATGTAATCTTTGATTTAAAAATGTTTTAAATATTATCTGTCCCTCAACTCTATTGGCAAAAAATGCGTATTTTTCAAAGCCTATTATTAACCCTGTACTTAGTTTTTCGAAAACTGCTTTATTGTAGTTAATTGCATCAACTGTATTTAAAACGTTCATTAAGTAATAAACTTCACTTGTAACATCATGAATTACTGGAAGGAACTCAACATTATTACAGATTAGAGGCTCTAATATCTCTTTTGCTTTTCTGCTAATCATTGGTGTACCAAGTTCCCCCCAGAACATAGGACAGTCACTTTGTTTATCCCCTTCTACACATTCAATAAAAAGTTCCCCCCACGAATCAGATAGTTTTATTGCCAAATCAATTTTCCCATCAAAATATTTTTTACGGTCTTCTTTCAAATTTAGTAGCTGGAAAGATTGATAGTTATCAAATAAGCTTTTTAATTGCCAAATTTTCATACCTTTTTACTCCTCTAGAATTTAATTAGTAAGTATCTATTATCGGTTAAATTAATTTAGTTTTAAACTACCATTCAATAACCTCTCTCTTATATTATGCAAGGCAGCAACTGCATCTTCTTGATTACCCCCAAAGCGTTTAACTTCACTTAATACTCTGTATACTTCCCTTATATACTCTGGACTATGATTACCTATATGTAGCGCTTCAGTAGTCACATAATCATTCACTTTATATGGTAAAAATACTCCGTTAGCCGCTGAATCATGGTGTATTTCAAACTCTTCTAATAGCTCTTGCACTTGTTTCGCCCTTTTATCCTTCCAAGGTGCAATGTGATGTGTCGCATTAGGATATGGCGGTGTTTCAACCCCTGTATCTTTAAGTTCTGCACGCAATTTTTGAGATGCTGAATAGGAATCGGGATATTCATTTTTCATCTCAACTCTATCAAAAACCTTATCTGCATAATCTTGTATTACTTCTTGTACATCTTTAACTTTACTTCTTCCACCAGTTTTGGAAAACATAAATGTTTCACGAGCTTTTTGTAAAACTTCAAAAGTTTTTATTTGATTGCTTCCAAATCCACTCGCACCTGCAAATGCCAACCGATCTGTCAGCGGTAATTTATTTGTGAAAGAAGAGATTCCTGTAGAAAATTTTGCACCTTTAGCTAATGTAGTGACTTTACTTATTCCCTTATCACCAATGATCCCAAGTCCAATTTGTGTAAAAGCATAACTTCCCCACTTAGCACGACTTTCAGCGTCTCCATTTATTACATCATTAATAAATGAATCTGACAATGTGTTCCACATAGCAGGTAAGGTTTCATTTAAATGAGTAACAGCGTATCCCATGTTCTCCCACGTTTCCCATTTACCAAGTGCCACAACACCATCTATTGTATCTTCAACAGCTTGACCCGTACCTTCTAAAATACCATCTATAATTTTTTCAGATATAGATTTTTCGGGAGGTTTCTTGCACACCGCTCCCTCTTCCATTGATCCTTCCTTTAAAAGATTATCAACTTGACGTTTTCTTTCATCAGCAATTTCTTGAATCGAAACGGTCCAATCCATATTTAATCCTTGTGTACTAAACGTACCACTTACAGGACTAAATCCTTTCCCGCCTTGGACTTCAGCAAGGCCGGCAGTAATGCTAGCCACTAGTTGAAGAGCTGTGCTGTAGTTATTACTGGACGTATAGTTAAATTCACATAGATGATTGTTTTGATTTATAAAAAATTTCAGTTATAAAACTACAGTTTTTTAAGCATTCAACTAGAACTCACTTAGAACCCTTAATCAAAATAGAGACATTAGCTTAACTTTATTTTAACTACATATTGAATTTTTTACCGAAGCGCAAATGAAGACGGAGGAGCACCCGCTAGACCAGATTATTTTTTAACTACCAATAATGAATTATAAAACAAAAAAGAACCTTCTGTTTTTTGAAGGTTCTTTCTTACTTCTCTACTTGTTAAATAAACAATACAGCTTCCTATTTACTATATTCACATGCTTCTTTGCACACACTATATTTTAAATTTCAGGTATTTCAGTTAAGTTATCACAAATAAAAATCAACCAATCCCGCAAATTTCTCCTTACAACGCTCCCAAAAAGATAACTTCTCAAAAAACTCTTTCGTCATTTCTTTCGAGTCATGAAAATCTTGTGTTAACGCCTCATTCACTTCTGATACGATAGATCCACCATGAATATACAAATTCATCTCATCATTTATATAGAAACTTCGTGCAGTTATGTTCGTTGTACCGATAACAGTTAGTTCATTGTCAATCAGCATTAACTTTCCATGAAACATACCTTTTTTATAACCATATACCGTAATCCCGTTATTAACAGCTTGACAAATATAAGGATACGCTGCCTCTTTAATAAGAGGAATATCTGGTTTATATGACCAAAGTATTTTTACTGTAACACCACGTTTTTGCGCTCCAATTAAAGCATTCATTAATTCTTTATTTTTCGCTATAAAATAAGGCGTTGTAATTACAATCGAATGCTTCGCTTGTTTTATTAACTCTATATATTTTTCAGCGACATAATGTCCATTGTAGCTAACCATCGTATGTAATGTATTCCCTTTACTCGCTTTATTCGTACTCCTCTTTATATCTTCTTTCGTATCTCGTTTCCAATCTAAAGCGAATTGCTCTTCTAAATCTTTTGCTCCTTCTCCTCTTATCCGTACATGATAGTCACGCCAATATCCAAATCGCTTATCTTTCCCTAAGTACTCATCCCCCATATTAAAGCCACCCGTATAGCCAATCTCCCCATCAATCGTCGTAATACGACGATGATTACGATGGTGAAGTGAATAAAATCCGAATGGCAATTCAGGTTTTCTACTATATGTAAAATGTACACCACTTTCCCGCAATTCATTTTTCATCTTTCTTTCAAATGATAAATCATTAATGCGATCAACCGATAAATATACGTTTACTCCGTCTTTCGCCTTCTCCTTTAATAAGTTTAAAAAAGTATGGCTACTTTTATCATCCGATAAAATATAAAAATAAGTGTAAATAGATCGCTTCGCTTCACTTATATCAGTAAATAACTGTTTATAAAACGACTTCCCTTCCACATATAATTGAAAGTCACTATAATGAGGCGCATACTCTGTCGGCATATTTTTCCCGGCTTCCATTTTCCTTCCGAGCGTAACATCAATATGCATCCAAATTAAAATAACAACGAAAATAGCAATAATAATAGAAGTGACTCGCAATATTTTTTTAATCATTTTGATTTCCTTCCACTCATATTACTTACTATTTCGTAGTGTTTCATTAAATTATGTTTTCATACAAAATGTATTTCTTACTTTTTGTCGGATGTTAAAAACTTAAAGGAGAGCAGACTATGAAAAGAGCAAAAACTCCTATTATTTTTATCCCAGGTCTTTTCGGTTCAATGAGTAATATTATTATTCCTAGTACCGGTAATTGGAACTTTGGGCTTTCTGCGTTTGTTTATGAGCCATTCATTATGATGCTAGAAAGTATGGGCTATGAACGAAATAAAAACTTGTTTATCTGTTTTTATGACTGGCGCCAGCGTATTGCTGTTTCTACTCAAAAATATTTATTAAAAACAATTGCTTATGTTAAAAAATTTACAGGGTGCGACAAACTAAATTTAGTTTGTCATAGTATGGGTGGACTTCTTGCACGTTCTTACGTTCAAAGTGAAGAATATGAAAATGAAAATGATGTGGAGCAACTTATTATACTCTGTACACCAAACGCTGGATCTCCCCCAATTATAGTTATTGGACTGGAGGTACTCTCCCAGTACATACATCTTCTAAAATAAATATCGTTCATTTTTATATGGAACAATACATTCACTACGTAAGCACCTTACACAAAATGAATAAAGTTGAAGCGATACACCGTTACTTTCCAGGATTACAAGATGTTATTCCTTGTAAAGATTACGGAAATTATTTATTTATAAGATCCGGCTCTTCTATTACATTTCTTCCTTATAACAAGATGAAAACGAAAAATCCTTTCCTCGATACATTAAATGCAAATAGATTTATTATACAGAAAAGAAATATTGAAACTACACTCATTGCAGGAGATGGAGTAGAAACGATTCAATATTTACAAGTCGTCCCTTCACATTCAAAACTAGAATGGACAGAGGGAAAAGTCGTCGGTGATATACTTACAAAACATGGTGACGGTAACGCTGTTCTACATAGCGTTTTTCTTCTAGAAGGAAATAAATATGTTGTGCATGCTTCACATAACGAAGTGCTCTACAAAAGCATTCCTATATTACAAAAGATACTTTAAATTACGAATACAAAAAAGGTGTGGCATTGCGCCACACCTTTTCATTAAATGAAGTTCCTCGCATCATTATTTCTTCCAAACTTATAAATAGCAATTAAGAAGAATGCTATCGCGAAAGCGAATAAAATTAAAATATTTAAATACAACTCAGAAAATGGAATGCCTTGCTGTAGTTTTGAAATCGTATCTAGTAACCAACGCTGCGGAAGGAAATCAGCTACTTTTTGTACTGCTTTCGGCATAATGTCGTACGGGAAATAACATCCAGCAAGTAAACATGTTGGTACTATTACTATATTTTGCATTGCATTTGAAGCAGTTGAACTTTTTGAAAAAGACACAATGACTAACGATAAACCAATTGCAATTAAAGCGAATATCATAAGCACACCAATCATAACTATGAAAGGCATATTTATAGTTGTGTGAAAAACATTCGTCATAAAGAATACTGCAATTACAATTTGTACTGTTAATATCATCATATTTACTGCGACATTAGATAATATAAATTTCTTTCCGTCAATCGGCGTTGATAATAATCTAAAATACGTTCTGTTCTCTTTTTCTTTTAAAATAAATCCTGATAAGTTCACTGCTGAAAATAACATAAACATAATAAGATAACCCATCGTTTGATTTGTCATATCTTTATTTTTTGAAGTATCTTCAAGTGTCTCAGACTTTACTTTAAATGAACTTTTTTGATAACCAGCGTACATACTATTAAACGTACTTTGATCGGCCCCTGCCACTTTACTAATCGCAGCGATGTTATCAACATAGTTATATAAATACGATTTTATAAATCCTGTTACTTGATCGCCTTTAATCGATGAAATCTCAATATAACTCGGTTTCCCTTCTCGAACACTTTCAGAAAAACCAGACTGTAATGTAATAACACCATCAAGTTTTTTTGAAGTGAGTTTATCTTCCACTTCAGATTCCTTAATTTTACTAACATTTACATGATTGAGTCCTTCTAAAAATTTCACTGTATCATTTGCGATAGGTTGATTTTCTTTATTTATAACCCCAATATTTAACGTTCCTTGCCCTACATTCCCATATATCGAAAAGGAAATGAGCGTTCCTATTATCGGCAAGCTAATAATAATGAGTAACCCCTTTTTATTTTTCAGAAGCACAGATAACGTTTTTTGTATGAGCCATAAAATATCTTTCATACTATAGCCCCTCCCGTCTACGTAATGCAATAATCGCAATTAATAAAAAGAGTGCTGAAATTCCGAGGTTTAAAAATATTACTGGCAGTGCCGCCCCTATGTCATTTGCATAAATAATTTTCATAATGGCTGTGTTGGCCCACGTTAATGGCGATAAATTCGTAACGACATTTTCTTCCACTACGAAATACGCACCACCAAAAATAGAAGCTAATTGCACAACAACCATAATAATTGCTCTAGATGCCTCACCTGTTTTTGTAATAAATCCGATTCCTAAACCGAAGCTAATTGCTAGAAAGACTTCTGTTAGTAAAATAATAAATATGATTCCAATATGGTCGCCCCAATTCGCTTGAAAAACAAATTTACTAAATAAAACGACGAGTAATAGACAAAGTGCATTCGCTACAAGACTACCGAGCACTTTCCCAACGAAAATCTCAGCTTTACTTATAGGTGCTGCAATTAAACGATCTCCTGTTTTACGTATTCGTTCTCCTCGAATTAAAAAACTCGCCCCCATTGCAGCGTACAGTGCAATCATCGTCGTCATTACAACCGCATAGTAATCCATAGAACCTGGTTTTTTAGCAGCTTGTAAAGATGTTTCTTTAATATAATCATTATGATTTCCGTTTGAAATAACTGCGCTAACCTTACTCGGATCTACTTTTGCAACTTCGGCCGCTACGTTGTACTTATCAACAAATGTTGTAAGCATGCCTTCCACAATACTTCCCTCAATACTACTTTTGTCACTTCCGTAAAATTTTGCACCATCTTTATTTAACTCTACATAAGCAGCATATTTATTTTGCTTCACTTCTTCTTTCCCATCTATACCTTCGGAAACTTTTTTAAAATGAATACCTGATTTATCGACTTCTTTCGTAAACGCTTCAAACGATTGAGAAAACGTGCTACTCGCTTCATCTTTATATAGCACTTGTATATCCTTAATCGCTTGACTATCGCTATTAAATGCGTTACTTAACGCTGTTCCTAATACAAGCATAAGCACAATCGGAAATGCTAACATAAAAACTAAAGTTCTTACGTCCCTGAAATCTCTTTTAATGTGCATCACTGCAATGTTAAAGATGTTCAATTGATGAACCTCCCTTTACCTTTTCTTCATTTACCTTTATTTATCTCGTAAGTTTCTTCCAGTTAACGTAAGAAATACTGTTTCTAAGTTTGGAGCCTGCTCCTCTAACGAACGAATTTCAATGTCATGATTAATGAAATGCTGAATAATTTTATTTAAATTATTTAATCCTGCATCCGAGTTTACCTTGATTACGTTCTCTTCAATTTGAACAGCTTTCACACCATTTATCTCTTTTAAATTTTCTACATCTAAGTTTTCTATTGACTTTACTTCAATCCAAATATCTTTCGTATCTGTAATAATCGCTTTTAACTGTTCTTTCGTTCCTTCTGCAATTACTTTACCGTGATCGACAATTGCTATTTTCGTACAAATCTCTTCTACTTCTTCCATGTAGTGACTCGTATAAATAATCGTACTTCCCATTTCATTTAATTTTCGGACAGACTGAAGAATGTAGTTCCTTGACTGCGGATCAATTCCAACTGTCGGTTCATCCATAATAATTAACTTCGGTCTATGAGCGATTGCACAAGCGATATTCAGTCTTCGTTTCATCCCGCCAGAAAAGTTTTTCGGATAACTTTTATGTTTATCACTAAGGCCTACAAATTGAAGTGCTTCCTCTACTCTCGCTTTTAGCTCGGCTCCTCGTAATCCATACAATCCAGCAAAGAATTTCACATTTTCATAGGCAGTTAACTCTTCATAAATCGCAATATCTTGCGGAACGATACCGATATTCATTTTCGCAAATCGATTATGTTTCTTTATATTTTTTCCTAGTATGCTAATTTCACCTTCATTACTTCTTAACAAACCAGCAATCATATTAATCGTTGTACTCTTACCAGCACCATTTGATCCTAAAAAGCCAAATATCTCTCCTTCTTTAATAGATAAAGACATATTATCTACTGCGATGAAGTCACCAAATTTTTTCGTTAAATTTTTAATTTCCAATGTGTTCATCATTTCACCCCTATTTCGGTTTCTCTGCTTTTATTATAAACAAAAAGAATGAACCTGCTCAGTGCAGAAGTTCACCCTTTTCACATGAGATTATTCACTTTTTTCATATGAGATGATTCATCCCTCATATCGGCAACAACATCGTTACTGAAAAACCACTTGTTCCATCTACAATAATTTTTCCGTTTACAGACGCTGTTCGCTCCTCCATCCCCATAATACCGAGGCCTTTCTTAACAAGAGCTGCACCTTTACCATTATCCTTCACTTGTACTTTCACCATCTTGTTCAGTACATGAATATCGATTGAAATGACTGTCGCATCAGCATATTTCATCGCATTTGTTAACGCCTCTGTAACGTTTTCACCGATAATTTTCCACTGAATGGGAGAAATCATATCTAAGTTACCTTTATAAACGAAAGGAATATTCATATCATGCTTACCGGCAAATTCCTCTATGAATAATTTCATACGATGAATGCCAATTTGCTCAGTTGATGGCTTCATATTTTTTAATGTAATCCGAATGCTTTCAATTCCATCTTTTGAAATATGAATGGCATTTTGTAATAATTCCGCAGATTTTTCTTTATCTATTTCCATTAATCTCTTTGCTGCTTCCATTTGAATTAGTGCACCTGTCATTGAGTGACCGATTTTATCATGAATTTCTTGAGATAGTCGATTTCTTTCCTCTAATTTAAATGTGTATTCAGATTGCCTTATGTAATCTTTATTTTCATTTAAGCTTTTCGTAAGTCTTTGTATGTCTTTTCTCATTTTATCATTTTGCATTTCTAGTTTTAATAATCGTGCTATATAGCGGTGAGCTATCGTTAAGGAAAAAAACAAAATGCACTAATAAGTCCATACGTCATTTGAATACCTTCACCTATAAAAATAATAGGAAGAATCATAATGAAAAAGATTAACCATTTCTTTTTTATGTAATAATTTGCAATTTCATATAAGTTCAAAGGTAAAAACAAAATAAAAAACGGGTGAACCTTCCATGTAAATAACATAACTACGCCAATTGACACACAAGTTAATACGTTTTTGTACGTATCTTTTTTAAATATAGAGATCAACACATTGACAGAAAGATATAAAAGCAAAGTAAGTATAATCCACGGTAAGTTCGTAACATTTAAATGAATGTAGCTAAACACTATATATAAAAAGACAATAAGTTTACTTACAGTTAACCAAAATTCCATAACATTAATCTACTTTCCCTGTTAAGTAATAAATCGCAATTTGCGTGCGATGTTCTAGTCCAGTTTTCCCCAAAACTGATGTAATATAATTTGCAATTGTTCCTTCAGATATGAAAAGTTGCTTCGAAATTTCTTTATTTGAGAAACCTTTCGCAATTAATGCGATAATACTAAGCTCTCTTTCTGTAAAAAGACTCTTATCAATTTTAGATTCTTCCTCTTTACTTTCCATTAAATTAGACTTAATTTTATCAAGCACTACATCTTGCATAACAGTTTGACCGTTATAAACTCCTTTTATCGCATCACGAATACGCTCCGGATCATTATTTTTTAATAAATAACCTTTCGCTCCGTTTTTTACTGCGTCCAAAATATATTCATCATCATCAAATGTCGTTAAAATGAGAGGCTTCGTTTTTGTCTCTTCACAAATTAACTTCGTCGCCTCTACCCCGTTCATGTTTGGCATACGAACATCTAAAAGCGCGATATCAACTTCATACTTTTTACAATACGCTACAGCTTCTTTTCCATCATTTACAGTATCTAATACTTCAAACTCTTCATATGTATTTAAAATAATTTTCATACCTTCTCTAATAAAAGAATTATCATCGGCTATTAATATTTTAATTTTCATGTTTGTTAGTATGGACCTTATCCTACTAACATTCACATCCTTTCTCCATGTAGCATTTCCTCTTTGCTCATTATATACTTCTCTTTACCATTTTTTCACACCTTTTTCATATAGCCCTCCTGCTAAAAATATATTATTCTTTTTTTATAACATGTGTAGGGTGACTTATCATTTCTTACGTCTATATAATAGAATGCGTCAAAAAGGAGGGAGAGACCGATTGAGGAAAAACAATTAGTTGCAAAAGCACAGCAAGGAAGCGAACATGCTTTTCGTATCCTTGTACAAACATATCGTCATTATATTTTTCAAGTTATCTTTTCTATTTTAAGACATGAAGAAGATGCTAAAGATGTTACACAAGAAGTATTCGTAAAAATTCACGCCTCTCTCCCAAATTATCAATTTCGCGGATTAAAAACGTGGATGGCACGTATTGCCACCAATCACGCTATTGATTATAAGAGAAAAAAAGCTAGAGAAAACGAAGAACTCTCCTTATGTAAAGAAACTGCGGAAAATATAAAATCCTCTCATAATATTGAGGCTTTATTATTGACGAAAGAGCAAAAATTACTCATTGCTCAAAAACTGCGAGAACTTCCCGACAATTACCGTGACGTCGTTCTCGCACATTACTTAGAAGAAAAAAGTTATCAAGAAATTGCTTTGCAAGAAAATATTGAAGTGAAAACAGTCGAAATGAAACTGTATCGGGCAAGAAAATGGATTAAAAAACATTGGAAGGAGGAAGAGTTTCTATGATGCATTATTCAAAAGAAGATTGGCGCAATTATACATTAGATGTTATATCAAACAATGAACGTGAATCTATGGAAGAACATCTTTATGAATGTGATCATTGTTTAGCAATTTATATGGAAAGTATTGATGAACAACATGAAAACCTTCCAATGATAAATGGTGATTCATTTACGAACGAAGTTATGACGCAAATTAATTTTGAAACACTACAATCTAATGAAAATATAAAAACAAACTCACTAAAGCGCACAATTATTCACTACATAATTGCGACTGCGGCTACAATTATTTTTATGGTAAGTGGTTTATTCCAGTATATTTTCACAGCGACATCAAATTTCGAGAAATCCTCAAAACATAACGAGTCTTCTATCTCACAACAAATTGTAAACAAATCGGTAGACACATCAAAAAAGGACGGAGGTTCAAAGCATGAATAAAAATCCCTTTTTAGCACTTGTATTAGGGCTAATTCCTGGGCTTGGACATTTATATTTAAAGAAATTTGGACGATTTATTTTATATAGCGGAGGGGCTTTATTTCTATTTATCTTTGCAGCATTTTGTACAATAGCATTAGGAGCGCGTGATATTGCTTTTCTTTCTCTATTTTTACTAGTCGTGTTATGGGCAATCAATTTATTAGATTTAGTTATCACTATTATTAATCAATCGAAAAAACAAGCAGCCGGAGAATTTACAGAGTCCCCTAAAGAGAGCGAACGATTTTATATCATTCTCCTATCAATTATCCCTGGACTTGGCCATTTCCAATTAGGACTTATGCAGCGAGGACTTACATTTTTAGTAGCTTGTACAGGAATAGGAAGTATGATTATATTCGTTGCACTCTTAACATCTCAAGAAAGTTTCCTTATCTTCCTTATTACGCTACCTGTTTTATGGATTTATAACTTCTTTGATGTTGTTCAACAACTACAGAAAAAAGAACGCGGAGAGCAACTAGATGACCGTACTATTTTCGAAGAGTTTGAAGAGCACCGAGAACAAGGAAAGAAAAATAAAACATTCGCTTCCATTTTAGCAATGTTTCCTGGAGCAGGACATATGTATTTAGGCTTACAGCGCCGTGGTCTTCAGCTTATGGCAGCCTTTTTACTATCTATTTATTTGCTCGACTTATTAAGACTTTCTGCGTTTTTATTTTTAGTACCAATCATTTGGTTTTATAGCTTTTTTGACACATTACAGCAAACAGCCAAATACGGAAAAGAACGCGTACATGACGAACCTATCATCGACTATTTTATAAATCATCAAAGATGGATCGGTATCGGTTTAATTACACTCGGTGGTTATTATTTATTAGATCAAACAGTCCTTCCTATTTTGAATGATTATTTTGTAACTATATTTAACATTCATATTAGTGAACTATATTATCGCTATTTCCAAACATCTATCGTTGCTCTCCTTTTAATTGGTGGCGGCTTTAAATTGTTACTTGGAAATAAAGAAAACAAAGGTGGTACAAACGAATGAGAACATGGCGCGTTGGAACATTCTCAATGGGGCTTTCCATTATTACATTAGGTTGTTTCTTACTATTTTCAGTTATGAAAGGCACTCAAGTATTGGATACATTAACAGCATGGTGGCCTGTTTTACTTATCATACTTGGCGCTGAAATTTTACTATACCTTCTATTTTCTAAGAAGGAACAATCATTTATTAAATATGATATTTTTAGTATTTTCTTTATCGGAGTTTTAGGAAGTGTTGGAATTGCTTTTTACTGTTTATTATCAACTGGATTACTAGAAGAAGTTCGTCATTCTATTAACACAACTAGGCAAACGAGTAATATTCCAGACGGACAACTTGATATACCTGAATCTATCAAAAAAATCGTAGTGGATGCGGGACATCACCCTCTAACAATAGAAGGAAACAACACAAATCAAGTTCATCTTCTTGGAACATATGAAATGACGACGAAAGCAAATGAAAAACTCAATTTAAAACAAGAGGATTTCCTTTCAGTTCAAACAGCTGGAGAAACGATGTATATAACTTTAAAATCATTACCGGTTCAGCATACGTTATTTAACTCAACACCACAGGTGAAACAAACACTCGTTCTTCCGCAAAATAAAAATGTAGAGATCCGCGCTTCAAATAACGAACTATCTCTTTATCCAGGTCAATTACAAAATAATTGGTTTGTACAAGAAAGTTCAAATGTATCTGTTCATTTAGTAAAAGAAAGTGATGTATCTTTAATCGCCATAACAAACAAAAAAGAAACTCACGGGAACACACCTTGGGAACAAGTAGAAGATTTAACGAAAAAAGAAAATAATTCTTCAGAAGAAAATCCAGAATTAAATGGGCAAGAACATTGGTATAAAAACTCGATAAAAACAGGAAATGGGACGTACAAATTAAATATCGAGAAAGCTTATAATATAAATATGAGTGTTATCGAAAAATAAGAAACCTTCCACAATTGTGGAAGGTTTTTCTCATATAATCGCTTTTATTCCTTCTAAAATTAATCCAATCATAAAACCACAAACAGCCCCGTTCACACGAATCCACTGCAAATCTTTACCGACATTATTTTCAATCATTTCGATTAATGTTTTATCATCTAACTTATCAAGGTTTTCTTGCACAAGCTTTCCAATTTTCGAATGATTCTTTTCAACAATAGTAACAACTTGTTTTTGTAACCAATCTTCTATTTTTTGAACAATCAGTTCGTCTGCTTTTATTTTATTCATTTGTGTTTGTAAGAATGGAACAACATATTTATCAACAAATTCTTCATTCTTCACAAAGGTAACTGCCCTACTCTGTACTTGCTCTAGCATTTCTTTTATTTTGTCTGTAGCATCCCAATTTGCAATCCATTTTTCTTTCCAATTCTCTAATTCCTGTAATAAAGATTCATTTTCTTTTACATTTATAATCTCTTGACGAATTTTCGCTAATATAAGTTGTCTTGTGCTATTATCTGCATCTTGTAAGCTGTTAATATTGCTAATGATAAACTTCTGCAAAATGCCGCCGATTTTATCCTCATCAACAATATTCATAAACGATTTCAAAGTAAACTGTAGGAATCCATCTACTTTTATGTTTTCCATCGCCTTCATGCCTAAGCTTCCGAGCTGATAACGTGCTTCATCTTGAGCTGTCCAATCTTTCACTTTTACTAATATGTAATCAAGTGTTTTTTCATCATATTCTTGCACTACTAATTGATCCACGAGAACTTGTAATATGTTACTTGTGTTAATTGTATGCAAATACGTTTTTAATTCTTTTTCAATAATAACTGCTAATTTTTCCGTATCTATTTGAAGAATCGCTTTCTCAGCAATTGTTACAATTCCTTTTTTCACAGCGTCAGACTGTAACTCTTTCTCAGCAATTTGCAGTACCATTTGCGCTAGCTGCATTTCTTTTACTTTACTTGTAATACTGTCTTTCGTCAGCCATTCATTTTCTAACGTAGAAACGAGTCCCTTTGTTACCCGCTTACGATTTTTTGGTAATAATGCTGTATGTGGAATTGGGATTCCCAACGGATGACGGAATAAAGCTGTAACCGCAAACCAATCCGCAAGTCCACCAACTAACCCAGCTTCAAATCCACCTTGTATAATTTCTCCAGCTACCGTTCCTTGAAAAGGGATTGAAGCCGCAAAACCTACGCCCATAACCCCAAGCGAAATACCCGCTATATATTTAGTCTGTAATGACATCGTATACACATCCTCTTATTATGTAAAATAAAGCTTTTTGTTATTTTTATTCGATATTAGCAATCCTTTATATCTATACTATAAAGAACTAGTGCGAAAATAACAAAGAATTTTATGTACATGAAAAAAATGAGGCTGTAAATAGCCTCATTTTTATTTACACGTTAATTCCAAACCTTTCTTATAATACCCATTCATCACGTCTTCCGGAACCATACTCCCACCAGTTCCCCACACAATATGAGTACCTTTCTTCACCTTCTCTGTTAACTGTTGTTTTTGTAAATACTCATTTTCAGCTTTACATACATTCAACGGCCCTATCATACCCGCTAATGCAGAAGGCTCTAAATAAATATTTTCAGTATCAGCCAGTTCTTTTAATAATCTATATAACTCTTCATCACTTACTGTGTAATTTCCACTCAAAAATGGTTCCATCGTTTTACCGACAAATCCAGATGGTCTTCCTACTGCAAGCCCATCCGCATCAGTTACATTGTCAATCCCGATATCTTGAACGGCAATTTTATCGTGAAGCCCTGTCATTAAACCGAGTAACATACACGGAGAGTGCGTAGGCTCCGCAAAGAAACAGTGCACATTGTCTTTGTACAATAACTTTAAACCAAATGCTACTCCGCCAGGCCCGCCACCTACCCCGCACGGAAGATAAACGAATAAAGGGTGCTCTTCATCTACTACAATTTCTAACTCTTCTAATTGTTTTTGTAAACGTGACGCTGCTACTGCGTATCCTAAAAATAAATCATGCGAGTTTTCATCATCAACAAAATAACAGCTAGAATCTGCATCTGCTTGCAGTCTTCCTTCTTCTACTGCTTTACTATAATCAGCTTCATATTCAATAACGTTTACACCTTTACTTCTTAATAAATCCTTTTTCCATTCTTTTGCGTCTGCCGACATATGAACAGTCACATTGAAACCTAACTTCGCACTCATAATACCGATGCTAAGCCCTAAATTTCCAGTAGAACCTACTGCAATTGAATACTTCGCAAAAAAACCTCTAAATCTATCACTATCTAAAATTGAATAATCATCTTTCCCTGTTAACATTCCATGCTGAAGTGCCAGTTGCTCTGCATGTTTCAGCACTTCGTATATTCCGCCTCTAGCTTTTATTGATCCTGATATCGGAAGCCCACTATCACATTTTAATAGTAATTCCCCTAAAATAGGTTTCCCATAACTTTTCTCTAAAGATTGTTTCATAGAAGAGATTTTCACTAAAGGTGATTCTATAATACCGCCTGTTTCTTTCGTTTCAGGAAATACTTTCGCAATATATGGTGCAAAACGCTTTAATCTCTCTTCCGCGTCTTTTACATGTTCTTCATTAAGTGGCGAATTTTTTATTGCTGTTTCATACTTTTCCATATTCGGGTTTATCCAAAATACTTCTTCTGTTGCGATTAAGTTATTTACTAGTGGATATTGCTCTTTTAATGCCTCTATCTCCTTCATTCCTCTTCCTCCTCATATCCTTGTAGCTAGCCATATAATAAATTATAATTAAATTAATTTTAATATAGTTTAACATAAATAATTCATTTTAGTTAATTTTAATTTAATTTATTTAAATATAATTTAATAATTATTAAGGAGCATTTATTATGGAAAATATAGATATTGGTAAAAAGATTGAAAAACAAAGAAAAGAAAAAGGATTAACTAGTAAAGAATTAGCAAAGATGGCCGAAATCACACCATCAATGCTTAGTCAAATTGAACGTGGTTCTGCTAACCCTTCTATTCAAACATTAAAGGTACTTGCAAAAGCTCTTGATGTTCCAACATTTAGTTTTTTACTTGAAGAAAATAATACAGACGATTTAATTGTACGTGCTCATAAAAGAAAAAAATGATTATCGATAATTTATCATATGAATTGTTATCACCTGATTTCACAGGAAATTTAGCAACAGCAATTATGACTATCCCACCAAATACTGCTTCATCAGAAAATGTTCTAGAACATAAAGGTGAAGAATTAGCATTTGTATTAGACGGAAAAATCACATTGCACTTAAATGAAGAAGAATACACATTAGAAACTGGTGATAGCGTAAAAATACCAGCTTATTTAAAACATAAATGGGTAAATCAATTCGAGAAAAATGCGATTGTTTTATTTTCTGTTACTCCGCCGATTTTTTAATTCATATGATGATACAAAAATAGCCATGCATAGATGCTCTCCGTGCATGGCTACTTTTATTTTTTTCGTACTAACAAAATCCCTAGACTAATAACACAAAAACTGAGTATTTGCTGTATTGAAAGACCAACTAAAACCGAATTTTGTTCACTAATAAGTGAAATAATGATATGAGCAATTCCCTCGCAAATTAGAAAAAAGCTTATATTCTTTCCATTTCCTAATCTTTCATTTTTAATCCATAACAAGCCAATTATACCGAGTGCGAGTATAATCTCATACATGAAAATAGGATGATACAAAAATTTTGATTCATATATTTTCATCCCCCACGGCAGTGTCGTTTGTGCACCTACTTCTTGATGGAATATAAAATAAAAGATTATACTCACGCAAAATCCAAAAGGTAATGTATCAAGTAAAATCCGAAGAGAAAATTGCTCTTTTTTACTTTTCCAAACAATATATATACTCGCAATTACGCACCCTACTATAATATGCTGAATACTTCCTACAGCTAATAATGCTGGCATTGGCGCCCCAATGGCCCATACCGGATTTAAAATTGCCGGTGCGAATTTCCATACTAATACAATGATAAGAAAGCCATTCGTTACTGCATCCATCATTTTTTCATATTGAATATTTTGCTTTTTCATCCTTAGTTTCATTAGAGTAAATCCAAATAAACTTCCTATTATAAGAGAAACGGGTTGTAACCTCACCATCCACTCCATCACTATGAAATCCCCTCTTAATTCTCAATTATTTTCTTAAACTTCTCTTCTAATTGATCTGGAGGTAATACACCTCGTGCATGATCTACAATAATTCCATCTTTATTAACAAAAAATGTCGTTGGTAAAGAAAATACTTTATAATCTATTCCAGCTACTCCGTCCATATCTAATAGAACAGGAAATTTAAATCCGTGACGATCTGCAAATGCGCTCGCTTCTTGTACTGGATCCCCGATTGTTGCATTTACCGCAAAGATTTCAACATCCTCCTTATATTTATCATACAAACGAACTAGATCAGGAGCCTCCATTTCACATGGACCACACCATGATGCCCAAAAATTAATAACATATGGTTTTCCCTTTGCATCATTTAAAGAATAAAGCTTCCCATCTAATCCTTTTAATGTTATGTTCGGCGCTTTAAATCCCACTTGTGGTAATACTTCCTTCTCTTGTAACTCCGCTTGTTTCGCTTTTCTTTCTTTTTCTTCTTTCTTAGTATTATAAAAGTTAACTCCGGCCCAAATTAGTGCCCCAGCTAGTATAATAGCAATTAGTTTCTTCACTTTTCTTCCTCCTCATTTCTAAAATCCCGTAAATCCGCCGAATAGACGAATAAAGAACGCTGTAATTTTCGTCATTTGATTTGTATATAATAAAACCCCTGTTAAAATCATCATTCCACCGCCGATTTTCATCATGACATTGGCATAAGTAACAATCCATCTTACCTTTCCAATAAAAAATGCCATCACGAAAAACGGAACTGCAAAGCCAAGAGTATATGCCGTAATATAAAGAAGCGCACTTTCAGGATTGGTCGCCCCGAGCATAAGCACTGCAGAAAATATCGGACCAACACACGGTGTCCATCCTGCTGCATATGTCATGCCGACCAAAATTGAGCGAATATATCCTGTCGATTTACTTCTATACTGCACTTTTTTCTCTGCCATAAGCCACTTAGGCTGAAACAATCCAGTCATAAATAACCCCATCAAAACAATAAAAACCCCACCAATTTGCTGAATCAATCTTTGATTAGATGAAAAAGTAATCCCAATCCAACTCACCGATAAACCTAACGCATAAAATATAACCGAGAAACCGATCATAATAAATACTGTATGTATAATCGCTGACTTTTGCATAATCCCACGATTTTCTTTTAAATCTTGAATAGACACACCTGTAATATATGATAAATAAGATGGATATAGCGGTAAAGAACATGGTGGTATAAATGAAAGTATCCCAGCCCCTACTACTAGCCAAATTGTTAAATCCGCCGCATTCATTTTATCCCTCCTAAACACACTACAATGCGTAGTGTTAATTATTAAAAAAAGAGGCTATATGCACTCTCCGACAATAAGTACAATCGACATACAAAATAGCCCTAACGTTACATATACTGAATTTGTATGTAATGGCATATTCAGCTTAACAACTTTCTCATTCAACACTTGCTCAATTCGTAAATTAATTGCGGTTTTCGCAAACGACGCTGTAATACATTGATTTTCCATCGTCTTTATTTTAATTAACTTTAATAATGCACTACCTAGCTCAAATGAAGATTTCATTTTTTGCATCGCATATTTATCTGCTGATAGCTCTTGATATACATGATAACGCTGCAACATCCCTTTTAATATAGGAATATACATCATTCCCTCAGCTAACAATGTAAAGAAAAATAACTTTAATGGATCTCGATTTTTTTGATGATATTCCTCATGTAATACAATCGCATCAATTTCTTCCTCAGAAAATGCCTGAAACATTCCTTCTGAAATGACAATTTTCGGTCGAAATAATCCAATTGTAAATGCCGTAATCTGTAACGTTGATAATACGTACACTTGCTTTCCTTTTCTAGTAATAGACACGAGATTTCTTTTCAATCTTTTACTATAAAAAAACTGCTTCCAAATTCTTTTACTCATAATGATTACAGTAAATAACAGTAATCCGGCTATCATTATACGAAGTATTGATAGTTCCCTCATATGTTTTTGTAATTCAAATAAACAAAATTGCGAAAGGAAAAATGCTTTATTTTGAAAAAGAAATGGGTATGTAACGTAGTATACTAACATGCTTAAAAAAAGCACACTAATAGTCACTGCTAACAAAACGATTTTACGCATTTGCCACTTCATTTTATCGGTCCTCTTTTTTTAGCTGACTTAATTTCTCTTCTAATTTTTTTATTAAATATGGATCAGCTTGTTCTAACTCATCTATCATATGGTTCACAACAAGATCTCCAAATTCACCCATTAATTCCTGTGTCATTTTCTTCGTTTGATTAGATAAAAATTCTTCCTTCGTTTGTGTAGTACGATACATACCACTTCTTTTCACAATATGCTTTTCTAAATGTGCTTTCTCTACTAATCTGTTCATAACTGTCATTACAGTATTAAAATTCACCGGGGATTCTTCACTTAATTTCTGTTGCACATCTTTAATGGTAATACCCTCAGTAGCCCAAACAATCTCCATTATTTTCGCTTCAAGCGGTCCGAAAAAGTGATTTAACCCTTGCTCATTTAACTTGTAGTTTTGAGTAAACATCGTATGCCCCCTTTCACACTACAGATTGTAGTATAAAATATATAGAAGGTCAAACATAAATGATATTAACTGATACTTAAATGAATCCTAATCTCCACTAATTAGTTATCTGTACCACGTTCGATTCATTGTAAACCTAACTTCTCTCCAAATGTATCATAGAGATAATATTCTAATATTTGCACACTAAATTTCTCATTACGCCCAAGTGCAAATAATTCCCGATCTTTTGCTACGATAGTATCTAATGGAATCACCACATTATCCACTATTTTTGTAATTTCAATTACATTACTTTCTACGTTTACTTCTGTTTTAAATTCAATATTTTCTAATACTATATGTGAACGTCTTCCTGATGCAAAAAAAGTAAAGTTAGGATTTTTAAAAATTCCAATTTCACTCTCTAACGGATATAAATATTTATAAATTATATCTCTATGTCCATCTTTTATTATTTTTTCATCTTTTTCATCGTCTAAATATTCTTTCACCTTCGCTGCGAACTCAAATCGAAAATCCACTCTTTCACGCTCCCTCTTTTCAGTTTACGCTAATAAATATATCGATATAATTTTACCATATTATAGAATAAGTTCCTATAAAAAGTAAAAAACACTTTTGTAAAACTTTTGGTATTCCCTGTACTTTTTAAATATAAATACTCTTTCAACATTCATTAGTACGTCGTTATATTCATTTAAACATATTGTCCCCATATTTTGAAACAATATTTTCCAGTATTATATATCAATAAAGTGAAACTTTAATCAATGGGGATTTTGTTCATCCCCCATTGATTATTAGTCCACACCAATCGGGCGTTTACGGGCAGCAGGGCTCCCACCTAACTGCTTTGCTCCAATCGAATTTTGAGGCGGGAGTTTACTGCCCGCAAATAGCGGGATAAACTGCTTCTAATTCCTTTCTATCCACAGCTATCGACTCCTTATGCTATTTCAATATATTGTTCACTTTATTTCCCCTTATTCATTAAATCACAGAAGGAATGTAACTCCCCACTATCGAATTTTTACATAACAAATATTATTAGGTGGTGCTTTACTATGAAATTAGCTGTCATTGGTGGCGGTGATTTACAAGATCCAAATCACTTGCATATTAATGAACGACTTATAGAATTAACGAATAAACAATACCCAAAAGTATTATTCATTCCTACAGCTAGTCGTGATGATGAAGGATATATAAAGTTATTTTTAGCAACATTTGAAAAGCAATTACATTGTGAGGTTCAAATTTTACGCATTTCAACCGAAACACCTACTAAATATGAAATAGATGAGATGATTCATTCTGCCGATTTAATTTACCTTGGCGGTGGAAATTACGTTCATATGCTTGAACAATGGAAAGAACATAAACTAGATGAAAAGTTACTATTTGCTTTAAAACGTGGAACACTTATTGCAGGATATAGTGCCGGTGCTATGTGCTGGTTCACATCTAGCATTCGTTCAGATTATGAAGGTTCCGGTTATATAGAAAGTAGTGGCTGGGGTATTGTTAACAAAAGATTTTGCCCCCATTACAATCAATTAATTAGAATGAATGCCTTCCATACGTTTTTACAAACTCACCAAGGTAATATAGAAGGTATTGCATTAGAAGATAATTGCGCTTTATATATTACAGAAGTTTCATTTGAAATTATCGGTGAGCCAGATACAGCTTGGGAGTTTTATATGAATAATGGAGAACTCATTAGACAACATTTTGACATAACTTTAAAAAGTTATTTATAAGTATTTATAAAAAAATGTCCCTAAGTATAATGACTTAGGGACATTTTCATCTTTTAACTCACTAATCGTGTAATTCGTTTCTTCTGCCATGAAAGCTTATAATATGCATACTGTAATATTAAGCTGACGATGAATGCAGCTGGATACCCAATCCATATCCCTTCTATTCCAAGGCTCGTATGGTAAGAAAGATAATACGCCACAGGTACTTCAACAAGCCAAATTGATACAACACTGATTACAGTTGGCCATAGTACAGTACCACTTGCTCGCATTGTCGCACTAATAATTTGTGCATGACCGAAAATTAAGTAGCTCCATAATGTAATCATGATTAGACTATGAGCAATGTCAATTGTATTTTGACTTGTTAAAAATAGTGCTAAAATATCTCTTGAGAACAAGTAAATAAGAGATATTAATACACCACCAATTATATAATTCATAATAATTCCGGCCTTAACAACTTTCTGCAATCGATCAAATTGGTTCGCACCAATTGATTGGGCTGCAAAAATTGATACCGTAATACCGAGGCTAACCGCTGGCATTTGTACATAACTTGCAACTTGGTTCACAACGCCATACGCCGCTGTTGCATCTGAACCGTACCGATTTACAAATGCGATTACCGCGATCTCTGATAATGAAACTAATATCATATTAATACTCGCTGGAATACCGAGGCGTAACAATAATTTTAATAACTCCCAGTCCATACGAAGATATTTTCTTACTGTCCCGTCTAATTGCAGTGGATGATTTTTCTTCTTTAAATACACTAGCATGACAATAAACGTAATAACTGTAGATATAACAGAAGCATAGGCTGCTCCATAAACATCTAATTTCGGAGCTCCTAACCAGCCAAAAATAAGAATTGGTAATAAGATCATATTTAGCGCTGTACTTACGATTAAAAAGTAAAATGGCGTTTTAGAATCTCCTGTACCTCTCATAAATGTTGTGTATGCAAAATATAAAAATAATACTGGCATAGATATAAATAAAATTCTTGCGTAATGCACACTTATTTCAATAATGTTTTCTGGCGTTCCCATAAGGCGCATAATATCCATCGCAAAAATACTACCTATTATCGCCAACACGACTCCGATAATAAAAGTAAACGTAAGCGTCGTACCAACGATAGCTTTTAAGCGCTCCTCATTTTTAGCACCAAATGCCTGACCAATTAAAATTGAACTACCAGAACCAATTCCAATTACAAATGAAACGAGTAGGAAAAATAACGGGAAAAATGCCGATATAGCTGCTAGATCATTTACGCCAAGCCATCTTCCTACTACTACCATTCCAAATAACTGTCCAACTGACTGTAATACATTACTTAAAAGTAACGGTACTAAAAACATGGACATCGATTTCCATATCGGCTTATGTTCCGTTTCTGACTTCTGTGACTCTACACCTTCTTTATTGTTATCTGTAGGTGGTTTCAAATTTCATTTCTCCTTTTATTTAAAATCTGCACAGTTAAATCGGTGCTCAAATAGTTGTAATTACTCCAACCATTTCTATACTGTTTGCTCGTCAAAGTAATTGGCTCTTCCACTCACTATTTTCAAATTCATCATAGAACTTTAACATATTTTTCGTATCTGTAATCCTCTATCTCTTTGTATAGTTGTTTTTATTATGTGCATCTATTCATTTTCTTCTCTTCATTCTTATAACTTCACCCAATATTGGCTTCCATCAGCTGTTCTATCTAAAAAACCATATTCGATTAAATATCTTCTCAAAGTTACAAAATCCGGATATATATTTTCTAAAACTGTATTTACTTCTTTTTCAGTATACTTTTTATTACTATCGAATTTCTTCACTAAATGACGTAATATAATCAATTTACGCTTTTGCTTTTTCGGAAATTTAGAAAGCGGTCCATCCAAACCTTCTGTAAAATGCACTGTTAAAACTTCAGCATTTTCTTCCTCTGTAATATTGTATCTATCATCCACCATCGTAGCTGTTCTATGAATCGGTACAAATTTAGTTTGAACTTTTGATTTTTCTTCTGACAATTCCATTAACGCTAAAAATACTTTCGCTTGCTTCATTTTCTCGCGCAATGTAAATCGATGATTGCGAATCGTCGATGTGCTCCCGCCATCCATTTCTTTTACAATCTCTTTATCGTTAAGTCCCATATGGAAAAACTGAACCATTTTCTTTTGCAAATCAGTTAAGCCTGTAAACTTTTTATCAAGATTTAATAAATATTCAAACATAGATGTATGCTCATTTTGAATATGCAACTGTACAAACTTCTCTGCTTCATACAAAACTTGATTTTCTTGATAAATAACCCCTTTAATAAACGTTTCTCCACAAGCTAAACAAACATACGCCTCTGCTTCCTCGTCAAATACATACCCTTTCTTCAATTCCTCTATCGACGCATCCCAAAACTTCTCTGAAATATCACTCATACTAAACATTCCTCCAAAAGGTTTATTAAAACCATAAACAAATTACGATACCGTTTATTACCACTCCATCATCTTACCATACCAAAAGCAAACAATTCAATATTTCGTTTACCTATTTTACAAACTTTTATAAAAATATCTATTTATACGTTATAAAAAGGACTTATCCCAACAAACAGCGAATGTGTTTTAATAAACCACTTATTATTAGGATGTGAAATAAAATATGGTTACTATGAAAGACCTTGGTTTTCCATAAAATAAATCGCGAAAAACACATATACAATTAGCGAATATGGCCATTGGGAGAAAGTACATTCCTTCTTACTTACGGCCAGTACAAATGCAATGCTTATCGATACTGGACTAGGTATTGATAATATAAAACGTATTACTGACAAACTAACAGACTTACCAATTATAGTAGTCACGGACAATATGATGAAATCTATGTACATGCTTTAGAAGAAGATTGGCTCATTAACAGTATAAAAGGACTTCCTATTTCTCAAATCCGGAAAGACATCGCTCGTGATATCACTTTACCTACCCCTAAAACATTTCAAGGAACACCAACAAAATTACTAGAAGATGGAGATATTATTGATATCGGAAATCGGAAAGTTCAAATTATACATACTCCTGGTCACTCACCGGGACATATTTGTATATATGATTACGAGACTGCGTTTTTATTTACAGGAGATTTACTTTATGAAGGTGCGATTTTTACATTTTATCCATCAACAAACCCTGTAGATTTAGTTCAGTCTCTAAACAAAATTACGGTTCACATCACACCCTTGGCCTTTCGCCTATTATATTGAAAGATGTGAAATATACTGTTCAATATTCAAGTGATAAAAACCTAATTCAACATGGAACCGACATTCACACATTCCAAAACTTCAGCATTCAATTTTAACTACAAAAAAGGTGTTTCCATATGCGAAAGCACCTTTTTACCTTTTATATATTTTATAAACAATATCTACTAAAACTTTACGCGCTTGTACAAATACATGTTTTCGATTTCCATCCTTAACGAATCTATTTGAACAACCACTAATCATCATCATACAACTAATTATGACTATTACTTTAATTCTTTTTCTGCAAGTCATTTTATACAACTCCACTGTTGAAAAACTTCATTTAAATTTATCCCATCAAAAAAGTCTACACGAATAACGAAACATAAAAATATGCAATGTTGCATATTTTTATGTTTTATTACGATATTGTGATTTAATTATTTTAATGATTGGTATAACGAGGTGACTGACTTGAAATTTAAAGCGAAAAAAAATCCATTCCATATCATTTTTCTCTCATTGTTTATCGTTGTTTTCTTCATTTCTCTATTTTTTCAACATGAGAATTCTATTTTTTCACTCTTATGATGCTGTTAAATATCGTGAATCTTTCTTCATTCTATTTCTCTCACTACAACATAACGGAATCTTCTCTCATAATAAAAAACGGTTTCATACGACGTACTGAAATTCCATTTGCAGATATTCGTCACATTAAATACTCTGGCAAAACACTCCGTTCAGAAAAATGGACTAGGCAGCAATTAGAAATTGATTATAATTTATTTGACTCAGTGACAACTTTCATACCACAAGAAGAAGAAAAATTCATTTTACTCTTAAAAGAGAACTGCCCACATATGAAAGTAATGAATACGTCTGCTAACAAATAATATCTTTTGAAGCTTGCAATAGTACAAGTGGAGGAAGCATAAAAATGAATATACAAAAAAAGCCAAGATTCTATACTAAGAACCTTGGCTTCTTCTATTACTCTTTCGGAGCAATCATTTTTTTCGGGTCTACAATTTCATCAAATTGCTCTTCTGTTAGTAGTCCAGATTGCAATGCTGCTTCTTTTAAAGTTAATCCATCTTTATGAGCATGCTTCGCAATTTTCGCGGCATTTTCATACCCGATATGTGGGTTTAGCGCTGTTACAAGCATTAATGAACGATTTACATTTTCATTAATTACTTCTTCATCTGCTTCAATACCAACTGCACATTTATCATTAAATGAAACTGTTGCATCAGCTAATAAGTGAGCAGATTGCAGGAAGTTGTAAGCAATAACCGGTTTGAATACGTTTAGCTCAAAATTACCTTGGCTCGCAGCAAATCCAATTGTTGTGTCATTCCCCATCACTTGTGCTACAACCATTGTTAGCGCTTCGCTTTGCGTTGGATTTACTTTACCTGGCATAATAGAGCTTCCTGGTTCATTAGCTGGAATAATAATTTCCCCAAGACCACTACGTGGACCACTTGCAAGCCAGCGCACATCGTTTGCAATCTTCATTAAATCTGCAGCTAATGCTTTTAATGCTCCGTGTGCAAATACAACTTCATCATGACTCGTTAGCGCATGGAACTTATTTGGTGCAGAGACAAATTGTTTACCTGTAAACAGACTAATTTCTTCTGCTACCATCTCGCCAAATTTAGGGTGTGCATTAATTCCTGTTCCAACCGCTGTACCACCAATTGCTAATTCTTTCATATATGTATTGCTATCTGCAATCATACGCTCTGTTTTTTCAAGCATACGGTGCCAACCGCTAATTTCTTGCCCTAACGTTAAAGGTGTTGCATCTTGTAAATGCGTACGACCGATTTTAATAATATGCTCAAATGCAGTTACTTTTTCTGCTAAGGTTTCTTTTAATTTCGTAATAGCCGGTAATACATGATTTTCTACCGCGATTACACACGCTACATGAAGCGCTGTTGGGAACGTATCGTTTGAACTTTGAGACATGTTCACGTCATCATTCGGATGAATATGTACGTCAGATCCCTTTTCTTTCAAAATTTGATTCCCACGGTTTGCAATTACTTCATTTACATTCATATTCGATTGTGTACCACTACCCGTTTGCCATACGACAAGTGGAAAATGTTCATTCCATTTCCCTGCAATAACTTCATCAGCAGCTTCCACAATTGCTTGCGTCTTCTCTTCTGATAGCTTTCCTAATTTTTGATTGCTAATCGCTGCACTCTTCTTTAAAATCGCAAATGCTTTTACAATTTCAAGTGGCATATGCTCTGTTCCAATTGGAAAGTTTTCCTTACTGCGCTGCGTTTGTGCTGCCCATAATTTATCAGCTGGAACTTTCATTTCTCCTAATGTATCTCTTTCAATTCTGTACTCCATTTTTTCATCCCCTTGAAAATAAAATACCTACATCTTTTATTTTAACAGACTTTCTATCAAATGATAAGAATTCTCATTGATACATATAAAAAAAATTACCTTCCGCCACCGCAGAAGGTAATTTTTTATGATGCTTGTTTTCCTTTATCCGCATCATCTACATACCAAATGAACTTGCCTGTATATCCATAAATAACTGCTAAAATGAGTGATACGAAGCTTAGCCACATAAATGGAACGTACGATAACGTTGATACACCTAAAATACCAGCCATAAAAATACCATTATCAGACCATGGAACCATACCAGAAGTCAAAGTTCCACCTACTTCTGAGTTACGTGCTAATACGCGGCGATCTATTTTTAATTTATCATAGCTTTCTTCCATAATTTTTGGCGTTAAAATAAGTGATACGTACATCGCACAACCAAATATGTTTGCTAAAAACGCAACGATTAATGTAGACAATGTTACATTCCCTGCAGAATTTAATTTTTTCTCAAATTTCGATACAATTACCTTTAGAACACCTAGCTTTTCAAGTAATCCACCAAAACCTAAGCCGAAAATAATAACAGCTACTGAACCAAGCATACCATTAATTCCACCACGGTTTAATAACTTATCGACAAACTCGACACCAGATTGAATTGAGAATCCGTTATATGCTGTTCCAATTGCCTCTCCAAAGTGCATTCCTTGGAAAAGAGTTGCCCAAATTGCACCAATTAAAGCTCCCATAGCAATTGTTGGCATAGATGGTTTCTTCATCGCCAATAGCACAATAACAATTACCGCTGGAACAAGCATCCATATTTTAATATCAAAGTGCTTTAATAAAGATTCTTTTAAAAACTCTACTCTATTTAAATCTACATTATCCCCACCATACATCCATCCAGCAACAGTAAACATAATGCCGGTAATAATATAAGCTGGAACGTCTAATACGAGCATAGCTCGAACGTGAGCAATAACATCTACTTTCGCCATAGAAGCTGCAAGAACTGTGCTATCAGAAAGTGGTGATAATTTGTCTCCGAAATAGGCTCCTGAAAGGACTGCACCCGCAACAAGCGGAAGTGGTAATCCAAGCCCTTCACCTATCGCCATCATAGCAATACCTGCTGTTCCAACTGTTCCCCATGATGTTCCTGTCGCGATAGAAGTGATTGAACAAATAATTAAAGTTGCCAATAAGAATATGCTAGGGTGAATGAATTCTAATCCATAATAAATTAATGTAGGTACAACCCCACCAGCAATCCACGTTCCAATTAAAGCTCCAACTGCAACTAAAATAAGAATTGCTTCTAATCCATTAGAAATCCCTTTCGTAATTGCATCTTGCAATTCTTGATAACGAAATCCTAATCTTAATCCAAGCGCAATAACTAAAAACCATGAAATAAATAGCGCTAATTGAATTGGGAGATCAAAAATCGTTTGGAAGGAAAAGACGACAGCAAGAAATAGGCATAAAAGAATAATAATTTCTGGCATCGATGGTAATCTTACACTTTTCATTTTCTTCTCTCCTTACAAGTCGATAACATGATATATGTTGTCTTACGTGTATACTGTATACAATCAGTGTAGACAAAACAAAATTTTCATATTATTTCGATTTATTTTTTCAGTATAATATATACACAACCCTTTCTATTGTAAAAGTTGATGGCGCTTTTCGCAATGGAAAATAAAAAAATATTGTATTTTTATTTATTCTTAGAAAGAACTACCTAATAATAACTTTTTTAATATTTACCACAACAAAACTTTTTACTACTGTCTTCAGCCCATATGTAGTACTATATTTCCTCATAACAAAAAGAGCACACATCATTTAACCGATGTATGCCCCTCTTTTATTTATACATACTTTGTATTTCATCCTTATTTTTAAGTATCTCCGAAAATTTATCACTACACCCTTTAGGAAACAAAACACCAAGACCATAAGAATGCCAAAATTGAAAATGAGGATGTTGCGCCTTCATTTCATCCCAAAACTTATATACACCAAAATCACCAGTAAATACTGTTATATCATGAAATAAGACGATGCCATTATTCGCAACTTTAGGTAACCACGTTTTATAATCATGAGAAACTGCCTCATAAGTATGATAGCCATCAATATGCAAAATATTTATCGTACCGTCTTCAAATTGGGTTACAGCTTCATCAAAAGTAGTCCGAAGTAAGGTTCCTATATTAGGATATACAACATTGGTTACCTTTTCCACTATTTGAAAAATGCCTTCTCCATAAGGTCCTGTATGCCCATCTCCTTCCCATGTATCTACTGCAAAACATTTAGTCGCTAATCCTCCGTCTTTTACTCCCTGACAAAAACTAAAAAAGGAAGCACCTAAATGTGTGCCTAACTCAACTAAAGTTCCTGGCTTTTCAAATCTTACTAAATCATATGCGAAATCCAAATGCCCATTCCATGCAGACTGCGACCGAATAATATGGCTAAAATTATCAAATTCAAACGATGGTTTATGAGTAACCCAGCTCATCTCATATCTCCTTATACACATATTTTTAACAAACCAAATTACTCTTATCTTTATTTTTTTATCATTGTAATTATGATTCTATTTCATAAAAAGATTAAGGATTAGCCCTTTATTGTAAAATCTTCAAAAATAATAAAAAAAGAAAAATAGCGATGAGAACTATCCCTTAGCCAAGTACCATTACAAGAAATTTTAAACACTAAATTTAACCATACACAAAAAAGAGATCCTCGTTCTTAATAAACAACCTTACTTTTAATTAGAAATTTCAGTTTATTAACACTCCATTCTGTGATATATTGCATATTGTATCCAATATATTTTTTTGAAAGGAGGACTATATATCTTATGGAGCCACATCGATTAAAAGGAATTATTATGGTCATAATAGGCGCTTGTTTATGGGGGTTGTCTGGAACAGCCGCACAACAACTTTTTCAATACGAAAATGTTTCTACCGAATGGTTAGTTACGATCCGTTTGCTTATTTCCGGCATCATCTTACTCCTCATTTCATCATTCGGAAAGAACAAAAAGGAAATATTCGGCATCTGGAAACAAAAATCTGATGCTAATAAAATGATTTTGTTTGGCCTATTAGGTATGCTTGCTGTACAGTATACGTATTTCGCTTCCATCAAAGAAGGAAATGCTGCCGTTGCAACTTTGTTACAATATTTAGCCCCTATATTTATCACTGTATACTTACTTTTCAAATGGAGCGTTCGTCCATCAAAAATTGATTATATTTCCATTACCCTCTCATTAGTAGGGACTTTTCTCCTATTAACAAACGGTTCTGTTCATAACTTAGCTGTATCTACACCTGCTATCATTTGGGGCATTTTATCTGGACTATCTCTTGCATTTTATAGTTTGTATTCAAAAGAATTGTTAGAAAAGTGGTCTTCATCCGTTATCGTTGGATGGGGGATGATCATTGGGGGGATTGGCGTAACGATTTTACACTTTATTTCCACAAACGAATTCATTTTATTATCAACTATGAAATATGTAAAACTAAGTACCCTCCCGCTCATTACATTTGTCGTCATTTTCGGGACACTCATCGCATTTTATTTATACTTAGATAGCATAAGATACCTTACGCCTAAAGAAACAACATTATTTGGCTGTACAGAACCACTCGCAGCTATTATTTCTTCTGTGCTTATTTTGCACGTACCGTTTCAATCTTTTCAGTTATTAGGTGCTTTTTGTGTAATTGTAATGGTGCTCATATTAAGCCAAAAACCGGATAAAGGAAAACCAAAACTAAAGCTTGTTAATACGAAAAAGAAACATATACAATGAAAGGATTGAATTCACTATGCCTGTCCCTCAAAATTATAAAAAACCAGGAAGAGTTTCAGCAAAGTCACTCGTTTTAAATCAACTGCAAGATTGGATTATAGAAGGTGTTTTACGACCTGATGAGAAAATAAATGATGGGGAATTGGCAGAAGCACTAGGAGTAAGCAGAACACCTGTTAGAGAAGCTTTACAAATTTTAGAGCTTTCTGGATTAGTTGAAATGGTACCTGGGCAAAAAACGAAAATCGCGCCTATTAAGTTAGACGACGTATCTATCATCTATGAGACGATAGCTGGTCTTCACTCAATTATAGGAAAGCAAGCACTTCAAAAAGTTACAGACGCTGATATTAAACTACTTTCCGAGATAAATGATGCTTTTCAACAATCTATACATGAAAAAGATTCAAAAAAAGCTTTAGAACTAGATATACGATTTCACAATACAATTACTTCTATTGCTAAAAACCGATATATTGAACCTTTTCTAGAAAATATGCAACTTCACATTTTACGCCTTGAATATTTATTTTTCCAAAACTTCGTGCCTGCAAGTCAATCTATTAAAGAACATCACTCTATAATTCAAGCACTACAAAAACAGGATGAAAAACGAATGGAACAAGTGATGTCTCAAAACTGGCTCCGTCCAATGAAAGAAATACAAAAAATAATTTCTATGAAATAATAAAGCTGGTTACACAAAAGTGTAACCAGCTCCTTCTTTAATAATCTATATGCTATGCCTGAATATTTGCGTAATCTTCAATATGCTCGTACTCTTTTTCCAATTCCTCTAAAGACAGCTCGTATAATTGTCGGTCGCGAATCTTAAACACCCCTGCTCCAATTAACTCATCAATTAAATGTCTCTTACGATTTTCAACAGCAAAACGGAGTTGACTACTCATCTTTTAAAAAACTCCTTTCTACGATCATTGAAAATGATAATCTTTATCAATTACCACTTTTGATTATAAAAGATGATTCTTAATAAGTAAAGTAATCTTATGAAATATTTACCTTACAAAGTATTTGTGGCCACATTATATATATGTATGCCACGCGAAAAATGTTATGACATTTTTTCATACCCTTTTTCTTTCATACTTTGCAAGTTGTCTCATTATGGTTAAATTCACCTTCTATTTCAACTTGAATGGTGACATGTTCTACATGAAATTTCCCCTTTAATACATCCGTTGCTTCTTTCAATACGCTTTGCGTTTCATTACCTTCGATAATAAGATGGCAAGTTAATACTTGAAAATCTGATGTTACAGACCATATATGTAAATCATGAACTTCTTTTACAATAGTAATATTTAATAATGTATTTTTCACCTCTTCAGCATCTATGTGCTGCGGTGCACCTTCCATTAATATATGAACTGTATCACGTGTTACACGCCATCCACTTATAATGACTAAAATAGACACAAGAATACTAGCAACCGCATCTGCAGCAGTCCATCCAAAAAATTTAATAAGTAACGCAGCAATAATCGCTCCAACTGAACCTAATAAATCGCCTAGTACATGTAAGAACGCACTTCTTAAATTTAAATTACCTTTCACATCTCCGCCTCTCATTAATATCCAAGCTGATACAATATTAATAAGCAGACCAAGCACAGCAATAATGAGCATTCCATTACTAGCGATTTCAACTGGTTCCTTAAAACGACGAATTGCTTCAATAAAAATATATACTGAAATGACAATAAGAACGACACCATTACATAATGCCGCTAACATTTCGACTCGCTTATACCCATATGTTTTCGCGGCCGTTGCCGTTTTTTCCCCAAGCTTGAACGCAAGTAAACTTAAAGCTAAGGATACTGCATCACTTAACATATGCCCTGCGTCAGACAATAGTGCTAAGCTATTTGTTACAAATCCGCCAATAACTTCAGCAATCATAAAGCTTGTTGTTAATAAGAAGGCAATTAATAACGCTTTTTTATTTTTTGAATGACCGTGATCATGTGAGTGTCCCATACAAATGCTCCTTTAAGTGCAATATCTGTATGTTAGTATGAAACAAATTCCCTATCTTTATCCCCCATTAACGCCCGATAGTGAATGCTACTAATCCGTAGAAGATGAACAATACCCCACTGATTAAAGTTTCACTTTATCCCGCTTCCTCTGTATACAAAATTCGCTACTTTTCAAACAAGTCCTTTTTCTCAACTAAAAACAAGACTACTTCTTTTTTATTTTCATATTGTTTACTAATGAAAGAATTTTTAAGGGGGTTACAAAATTGAAACGACTATTTCTCTGCATGGAGCGTGAACTTGTTGTAGTAAAAAAACAATATGGTAACTATGAAACCACATATCATTTACAAAATATGCAACCTACCTGTATTGTGGTTGATCCATTCCAAACAAATCGTGTTTATTGCGGCACATTTGGACGAGGTTTATGGCTAAGTGACGATGGCGGGGATTCGTGGAGACCAATTGGAGATTCATATCGTTACTTTGATTTCCCTAAAGAGGATGGTATTTTACATTCTTCGATTACTTCCATTACGATAAGCCCTAATGAACAAGTTAATGGATATGGTGTCGTTTATGTAGGTACAGAACCTAGTGCTTTATTCCGTTCAGAAAATGGTGGTGAAACGTGGACTGAACTTAAAAATATGAAATCATTATTATCTTCCTATACGTGGGCTTTTCCGCCGAGACCTTTTACCCATCACGTACGCTGGATTACAGTTGATCCAAACAATCCAAATACACTCCATGTTTCAATCGAAGCTGGTGCTGTTATTCAAAGTAATGATAAAGGGCATACATGGATTGATAAAAAATTCGGTGCTCCTATCGATGCTCATCAATTACTCATGCACCCTGAAGCCCCAAATCGCCTTTATGCATCATGTGGTGACGGATTTATGGGCGGACCTGATCGTGCATATCTTGAAAGTTATAACAGTGGAAACAGCTGGATCTCATGTAGTGACGGACTTGAGCATCATTATTTATACAGCATGGTTATCGATCCCGCTGATTGCGATACAATTCTCGTTTCTGCCGCACCAAGTGCCGACCTTGCTCATCACCGTATTCCTTATGAATCTTATATTTATCGGAAAACGAAAGATACTCCGTTCCAGCAAGTACAGCAAGGTCTACCATCTGCAATTGGTACAGTCATTTCGATGTTTGCTACAAATCCAGCCGAACCACATACGTTTTACACTTTAAATAACAATGGCGTATTTCAATCCAATGATAGCGGTGAAACGTGGGAACAACTAAACATTCCGTGGAAAGATGAATATAAAACGCAGCATCCACATGCATTGCTCGTTACTTGTTCTTAACGAAAAAAGACTGCCTAATGGTTTTAGGCAGTCTCTCTTTTATTTCTTTAAATCAATTACGATATCATCTAGAACAATATCTTTACTCTTCGCTTCTTTTTTCGGCACTTCAATTTTCTTCTCGATTCCATTAATAAATTCCACTCCACCAAAGTTTTCTGGTGTATGCACTCGTAAGTTCACATGAGGTGTAACGATAAGCTTTGTTGCATTTTCGTTCAACTTTTGGAATGTAGCACTCCAACTACTTTTATGCGGTTCTGCTACTGTACTACTTCCGCCATTTCCTTCACCTGCATATCTATTTCCTAAATCATCTTTTATTTCTAATTCCACATCAGCGCTATCCCATATACTTCGTAATGCCTTAGATTCTTCCTGATTGTAAAAAACGATAAAGGACATCGAGGTTACTTCCATTTTGTCTATATTTACTTTTATTAATTCATTTTCAGTACTTCCTTTAAGTTTCATTTCTTTACTTTCCATAGCATTTAAAGACAGCGCAAAATTCCAATCCCCTTTTATTGATTGTTTTCCATCTATTGTTTCTATTTTGTCTATCTCCCACTTGATATTTGCAACATTCATTTTTTTACCATCAACATCACTTGCTGTACTCATACCCACATACTTTTTATCCCCTATTTTTGTAATTTTAGAGCTACCAGTCATACCATTAAAACTTACAACCTGTAAGGATTCAAGGATGTTTGGATTTTCTCCTAAATCTCTATCACTTTCAATAGAATACGTTATTGTTACAGTTCTCCCGTTAAAAACAGCATCATTGAGTGTAACTTTAACCCCATTACTCTCTTTCGTCATATTCAATTCAGTCGAAAACTCTTTATAATTTTCATGTACCCCTGTTCTACCATTATCTAAAAATCGGAATATATCACCTACAATTGGCAATCCCCCGGCATATGTAGGAAACCCAATACCAAGCGTTGCAACTGATAATCCTACTAAAATAGATGCAGCAGCAACACCTTTTTTCCAACTTTTCATCTTTTTCTTCGTACGTATCGATTGTTTTACATTGCGTTTTACTTTTTCTTTTTCAATTTCAGAAGCCTCAATTTCCTCAAGTTCTTTTTCATCTATATCAATGTCATTTAATAGTTCATAAATGTCTTTCATATTGCACTACCTCCAAAACTAATATTCGTAGCATTTTGTTGTAGTTTCTTTTTTCCACGGTACACACGATTATCGATCGCCGCCCTGGTTAATCCTAATTTGTCACCTATTTCCTCTGTCTTCATACCAAGAAGATATTTCATAATGAACACCTTTTGATCTAACGGTTCTAATTGATTAATAAGCTTCAATAACTCTTCCCTATCTTCCATAACGATTAATTCATCTTCTGCCGATTTTTCTGTACTAATATGAAACTCATCTGAAATAATTTCTACTGTTCTAGTCGCTTTCCTGTAATAATCAATCGCCTTAAACTTTGCAATCGCTGCAATCCATTTTTTAAAATCATTCGGCTCTCCATGAAATTTATTTGCATTATTCCAAATGGAAAGAAATATATCGTTTACACATTCCTCTATGAGTCCATCATTTTGAACCGGAAGAAGAACTTTGTGCGTTATCCCCTTTATGAGCGGTAAGTATGTATCGACAACAAATTCTAGCGCATCTTCCTTCTGCCGCTGTAATCTTTTTATAAAATTTTTCTCATTTGATTTCATGTAGCGATTCCCCTTATTTTTTTGTAAAAGCTTTTACACCCTATATAACGTCTAAAAAAATATTTTCTCTCATCTTTTTTATCTTTTGTATGTAATGGAATACTTTTCCTTAGCCATTGTCTCATATAAATATAAGCTTGAAGAAAATTTTCTCAAGTCTGTAATTCAAATAGTGTAGTACACTATTTATGCAGACACTCTTTAACCTGGTGTACATTTCATTTAATTAATCTACTTTTATAATTTTAAATTAGGAGATGAGATTTGTATGTGTGGAATTACAGGTTGGGTAGATTGGAAGAAAGATCTTTCAAATGAACATGTTATTTTAGAAAAGATGGCGAATAGTATTCAGCATCGCGGTCCTGATGCTGAAGGATTTTGGTTTTCTCCTCGTGCGGCCTTTGCACACCGACGTTTAATTGTTATTGACCCAGAAGGCGGGACGCAGCCGAAGACATTTCGTGCTGGTGATTATACGTATGCTCTTACTTATAATGGAGAAATTTACAATTTTCGTGAGCTGAGAGAACAGCTTCGAAAATGTGGTCATGCATTTGAAACGCATTCAGATACAGAAGTATTACTACATGCTTATTTAGAATGGAAAGAAGACTGCGTACAACATTTAAACGGAATTTTCGCTTTCGCCTTATGGGATGATCAGAAGCAACAACTGTTTTTAGCACGTGATCATTTAGGCGTAAAGCCACTCTTTTATACAGAAAGAAATGACAGTATTATTTTCGGATCTGAAATAAAAGCATTATTAGCTCATCCATCTGTTCCTGCTGAAATTGATGCGGACGGCATAAATGAAATATTTGGATTAGGCTTATTTCGAACTCCAGGATGTGGCGTCTTTAAACATATTCAAGAAGTTCGTGCTGGACATTCTATAACATTCACACGTGATAAAAAAGTAGTTAAGAAGTATTGGAATTTAGAAAGTAAGATCCATACAGACTCTACCCAAGACACATCTTCTCATATTTTATCTATTTTACAAGATACAGTAAAAAGACAATTAATTGCTGATGTTCCCCTCGTTTGTATGTTATCAGGTGGATTAGATTCTAGTGGTATTACTGCACTGGCAGGTAAAGAATTTAGAGAGGAACACAAAACACTTCACACATATTCAATCGATTTTTTAAATAGCGCGAAAGATTTCGAACTGACATTTGCTCGAACTGGTCTAGATGCTCCTTGGGTAAAACGTGTTTCTGAACATGTAGGGACATCGCATCATGACATTATTGTGAATGCTGAAGAGTTAGCCAATCACTTATTCGTTCCCCTTCACGCGAAAGATTTACCGAGTGCTGGCGAAATGGAAACTTCACTTTATTTACTATTTTGCGAAATGAAAAAAGATGCAACCGTAGCTTTATCTGGAGAATCTGCTGATGAAGTATTCGGGGGATATCCTTGGTTTCATCAAGAAGAACTATTATATGTAGATAAGTTTCCGTGGTTAACAAACTGGAAAAACACATCTTCTCTATTATTAAACGACGTAACAACTCAATGTAATCCTGAGCAGTATATTAATAAACGATTCCATGAAGCTGCTCTTGAAGTACCTACTCTTGAAGGTGAAAGTAACAAATCCGCGAAACAGCGTCAAATGTTTTATTTATTTTTAACACGATTCCTTCCGTTCTTACTCGACCGTAAAGACCGTATGAGTATGGCTGTAGGATTTGAAGTTCGTGTACCGTTTTGCGATTATAGACTAGTTGAATATTTATGGAATGTTCCTTTCAATATTAAAAGTATTGATAACATCGAAAAGGGAATTTTACGTAGAGCGCTGAAACCGGCTTTACCTGATGATGTGCGAAATAGAAGAAAAAGCGCTTACCCTACTTCACAGGATCCACACTATTTACAAACAATCCGCAATTTAACGCTTGATATGTGCAGCAATAAAAACAATCCTGTTTTCTCACTCATTAACCATTCCATATTACTTGCAATTGCTGATCAAAGTAACAAAGAGATTACCAATTTTGAAGCAAGAAGTGCTATGGAGTATATGCTACAAGTAAATGAATGGTTAAAAACGTATCATATTCATATTGCTTAACAAAAAAGAGTTCAAGGACAAAAAACCTTGAACTCTCTTTCATTTATTAATTGGCACATTGTCTATTTTCAGTATCGATGGACCATCCAATAATAGTGGCACAATCTCTACCTTTCCACTGAAGTACATTTGTTAATACAGGCTCAATCTGTAAACAAGATCCGTCGTGTAATATTTCTACTAAAGATTGATCATCATCAAACTTTAGTTTATCACACTCTAAAATACCATCCGTTGCCATTACAATGTGATTCTGACCTTTTTCTAATCCCCTTACCCCTGATGTAAAGCACGGTGTATTCGCTGCAAAAACATTTTTTCTTCCTATATACTCATAGTTCTTACGCTTATTTAGCCTACCTTTTCCATTTTTCGTTTGCTCTGAATGGAATAAATACGCGAAGCAATCACCAACTGATAGCCAATATAAGAACTCGCCTTTTCGTAAACAAATTAAACATGCAAGTTCCTCATCATCTTGGTCACATTTCTCGATAAAGAGCTCATCTGTAAATAACGCTAATAAATACATATGTGTATGATGAAAAGCTAAATGGATTGGGTATGAAAATAACTCTTTTAGTTTTTCTTCTCTTTCTGAAATCGCTTCTATTATATAATGTATATTTTTCGTTTTATGATGTGTATCAAAAATCATAACAAATTCAAATTCTAATTTCGGATCCCACCAAGCTAGCACTGCATCTCCTCTTTCATATGCATCACTCTCTTGATTTCCTCCATATACGCCGACTGAAAGAGGACCACATTTTTCAACATGTATTTGATCTACATACATCTTTTCATGACTAATCCATTTAAATGTATTCACAGCTATCATCCTCTCTCTTGCTAAATGTATACCTTTACACATAGATTACCTTATATTTCAATAAAAATAAACTTTTTCAACATTTTTAATGAAAATAAAAGGATTTTACTTCTGAATCAACGAATATATCTTACTATACGATATAAAAATAGGAGGATTTATCATTATGAACGACATTAATCAACATTGGGAAAGTATTTATTATCACTTACGATATGAATATGAAGACAATCTTTCTCACCAAGCTATTCGTATTTTACAAATCGTTTCTCGTGAGAAAGATATAACAATTGGAAAAGTTGCTACTGAGCTTAGTCTCTCTCATAACACAGCATCTGAACACGTAAAGCGCCTTATTCAAAAAGGATTTATTATAAAAGAAAGAAACAAACACGATGAAAGGATTGTAAACCTTACTTTAACGAAAGAAGGCATTGAAGTATTAGAAAAGCATACTTTACTAGATAAAGAAAAGATAAAAATATTAGAATCACAGTTATCAAAAGAAGAACAACAATTAATTGAAAAAGCCTTTTCGTTATTAGCGAAGGAGGCAAAATATGCATTTCCTCGTTAAAGTAATCGTTTCGGCACTTATTATCGGCGTTATTACTGAAGTCGCTAAACATTATAGTACGATAGGCGGCTTTATCGCTGCCCTTCCACTCGTTAGTTTACTAAGCCTATTTTGGATTTCTTTCGAAGGTGGGAGTAAACAAGAATTAAGTCAATTCGCTTTAGGCGTATTATATGGATTTCCTGCATCTGCACTACTATTATTTATTGTTTATATCGGTTTAAAAAACTCCTTTTCACTTAGTACATCTATACTCTTCGGCATATGCGCCTGGTGTATCGTCTTTACTTGCCAAAAAGTATTTCAATCTTAGGGGGAATTACTATTAATAGATCAGTAGAGATATTTGGACAAACTGTAGAAGTATATATGAGAGGTAGCAGTAAACAAACTGTAGTCATTCAAACAGGAATGGGATGCTCATTTTATGATTGGCTTCCTATTATAGAAAAGCTTTCACAAAAATTCACAGTCATTTCATATCATCGCCCAGGTTACGGAAAAAGTGAGCTAGGAACTAATCGACGTACAACAATGCAAGTTGTAAAAGAACTACATATGTTACTACATGAACTAGATATTTATGAGCCAATCATTTTAATCGGTCATTCCTATGGAGGTTTATGCGCACAACATTTTGCAATGTTACATGAAGATAGGCTGCAAGCACTTCTTTTAGTTGATTCTACTTCCATGAACTTACACCGATTAGATGAACTGCATTTACCGGTTTCTGATCAAACTGATTCTGATGATATGTGGCTACAAAAATATCATACCTACTCCAACATGGATGGAGAAGTACTTTATAATGAACTAAAATCTATGCTCGGCAATACAACAAAACAGCATATCAAATTTTCCACATCTCCTTCCTTATATAAAGCGACAGCTGCTGAACTGTCCGAGTGGAAATATTGCGCTCGCTCAATAAAAAAACAACATAAAACATTAGAAATACCATTAATCGTTATCGGTAGAGATCCTCAATATTCTATCGCTCAATTGATTGAGGGCGGTATGCCAAAAGAAGAAGCTACACAACTTGAAGATATGTGGCAAGAACTTATTCTTGAACAATTAAATCTCTCAATAAACAGCCAATACATTTTGGCTGAACATGCTAGTCACGGGATAGAAAACGATCGTCCAGATGCTATCATTGAAGCCATTCACTTATTGTAAATAAAAAAAGGAAGCAACTAAAGCTGCTTCCTTACTTATCTATTCATAGTCTTCTTCATCATCGACTTCTTCATAATACGAACTCCCATTGCTTACATATATAGGACCGTTCGCAACATCAATACGTAGTACCCATGCCCACGGCACAGCTAAACGTTTATGTATTGCTCTCCAAAAGTTCATTGATTTTCTTTCGTACTCCTGGAACTCCTGAAGTAACTCTTTATAGGAGGAACCGTCTAACTGAATATTTGCTTCTAATAAACGAGAATGGGCATAGTACTGTAACTCTAGTTCAGCAGCAATCTCCATTTCTTCTTCCGTTGCCATACCTATAATTGCTCCATCTGCTGGTGCGATTTCATATACGTTGTGAACTTCAATAAGCCCTTCTTTCTCTTTCTCAAACATGTAAACAGCCTCCTTTAACAAATATTTTTTATGTTACAAAGTCATACTTCTACAATACTTTCTCTCTTTCCTCTTTTTTTGATAAACTTTTACAAAATGTTTATCCGATGACCCGTTTTCTCTATTCTTTCAGCAGAAATGAAACGATTATTATCAAAAGTTAATTTGTACACATCGGGCATATGAAGTGTTTTCCAAAACTGAAAATCATATTTCGAATCAAAATAATTCATTAGTAATACCATAATATTCCCATGAGTGCCTATTACAATATTCTTCCCTTTATATTTTCCCAATATATTTTGCATACATAATACAGCACGCCTCTGCGCTACATCATTTGATTCCCCGCCTTCGTATGCAAAAGTCCAGTCTTCCCATACCTTCTGAATAGCATCGTTAAAATCTGTTACTGGCTCTTTACTTAATAACCTTTCCCGTAAATCTTCTTCCAGTTGTATTGATAAATTATATGTATTCGCAATTCCTTGCACGGTTTGAATCGCCCTTTTATACGGACTAGAAATAACGACATCAATATTTTTATCTTTTAATAAATTTGTTACATTCTCAGCATCAAGCTTCCCCTTTTCAGATAACGGCCGTATACTTTCTTCTTTTGTATATGTAGAGTGAGCGTGCCGAACGAAAAATATTGTAGTCATAACATTCAACCCTTTCCCATGAAAATTATTTACATTCAAATCGCAACTACTTATATATAAAACCTTCTTAACTTTATTACTCATTATTTTCATACTTTTTGTTTATAATGTACTATGCTTTTCATTAGGGGGGAATACAGTGTCTTTCAACAAAAAAAATAATAAAGTTCCATTATCAAATTCATTTAACCCCGAGCACATTGGACCTACATTTCCACCTCCTTCCTTATTTCCTTTTCCTACTGGACCTACTGGTAGCACTGGACCTACTGGTAGCACTGGACCTACTGGTAGCACTGGACCTACTGGGACTACTGGTGACACCGGACCTGCTGGCAACACTGGAAATACTGGTTCTACTGGGAGCACTGGATCTACGGGAAATACTGGCGTCACTGGATCTATGGGAAACACTGGACCTACTGGCGTCACTGGGGCTACCGGGAACACTGGGACTGCCGGTGACACTGGACCTGCTGGCGTCACTGGATTTACGGGAAACACTGGACCTACTGGCGTCACTGGACCTACTGGCAACACTGGGACTGCCGGTGACACTGGACCTGCTGGCGTCACTGGACCTACTGGCAACACTGGGACTGCCGGTGACACTGGACCTACTGGCAACACCGGACCTGCTGGCAACACTGGGACTGCCGGTGACACTGGACCTGCTGGCAACACTGGGACTGCTGGCAACACTGGAGCTACTGGCAACACCGGACCTGCTGGCAACACTGGACCTACTGGCAACACTGGAGCTATAGGAAACACTGGGACTGCTGGCAACACTGGAGCTACTGGCAACACCGGACCTGCTGGCAACACTGGACCTACTGGCAACACTGGACCTACCGGGAACACTGGAGCTATTGGCGACACTGGACCTACTGGCAACACTGGGACTGCCGGTGACACTGGACCTACTGGCAACACCGGACCTGCTGGCAACACTGGACCTACTGGCAACACTGGAGCTACCGGAAACACTGGATCTATTGGCGACACTGGACCTACTGGCAACACTGGAGCTATAGGAAACACTGGGATTACCGGGAACACTGGACCTACTGGCAACACTGGGACTGCCGGTGACACTGGATCTACGGGAAACACTGGACCTACCGGGAACACTGGATCTATTGGCGACACTGGACCTACTGGCAACACTGGGCCTACTGGTAACACTGGAGCTACCGGAACATTTGATACAAGTACCGAAGCATATGGTCATATTTATAGTACAACTGCTCAGTCTGTTGGACCTGGTGCTGATATTGAATTTGATTCTAACGGCTCATTAAAAAGTGTTTTTTATACACCTGGTACAGTATCCGCCAATGTAGATCCTACAGTAGGGGGTTCATATTTAGTTATTTTCAAAGTGCTAGTTACATCACCAGATACAGCAACTTATGCTATCACTGTAGGGGGCGTTGCTCAAGCTACTACTTCTTATTCACAATCTACAGATGCAACTGGAAATTTATTATTATCCGGATCTGCCGTCATCAACATTCCTGGTGGAACTCCTGTAACAATACGAAATATTGGTGCTACTACAAACGCTTTACCTGTTATCCCTATTACAGTTACTGGTGCTCCTGCCATTAACGCATCTATTCAATTAATTCGGTTAGATATCGGTTAATTCCTTTGAGTACACTTCTTATAAAACCAACAAAAAGATGCTTTATACAAAGCATCTTTTTGTTTACATAATAAAATTATTTCATTATAATTTCTCCCTGAATTACTCATTTTATCCCTCTTTCCCGCTCCGAACATTTCTGATTTCACACTGTATCGTATGGGAATTTTTTATGCATGTGCCTATTAACAACATAACAAAAAAACATGCTTTCATTATGAGAGCATGTTTTGTGATTTTTTTCACATTGTTTAGTTAAAAAATAAACTTTTTACTTACCATGATGTAACATTAAATCACTAAGTTCTTCTTCAATGTGATTTAATTTCGCAACTCCTTCTTTCCATTTATGAATATAACGTGAAATCCCAACGAAAAATAAAATAATAATTGTGGAAAGAATAATACCATAAACGATAGCTACAGTACTCATAGTTACACTTCCTTGTAATTAGTTATATTTTTATTATAAACCTTTTTCTTTTAAAATACTTCGATTTCAACTTTTTGTAACAAAATTGATTTTTCTAATATTTCATTCGTAAAAATGGCATATTTTTCACAAATTATACAAAACTTCACCATATGTACTATTACCACATGAGTTATATTGTTAAATAGGATAAAGTGAAATTTTAGTCAGTACGGGGTATCTATCCCACACTGATTATTAGCCCGCACCAACCAGGATTTTACGGACCGTTACTGTGGGATAAAGGGGATGAATACTATGACGACTTGGTTTATTGTAATGTTAGTTGTATTTGGAGCATTTAAAATTATTGTTTCTAGCCTTCCTAACTCTGCTATTGAATCCATTATTAGCAAGTACGAAACACATCCACAACTTGAAGAAGAGAATGTGACTGTTACAATCAATGGAAATAACTTAGAAGGCGAAAAGAAATCCAAAATTATTCATGATTTTAACGAAGGATTATTTTTAGATCGCTATTATGCACCACCACACAATGAAGGCACTCCTTTAATTATCAATGCAAAACGTGGCAAAAAAGATTTTACATTTTATATTTATAGTCATGAAGAGCATGTTGATGTAGTAAAACAACATAAAAAGAAGGTAGTTGCTTATAGTTTACGCTCTAAAAACCTTCAAAATAATGATATGTTCGTGTCAGCTGATTTAGCTTAATGCTCATATATTAGAAGAAGGAATCCATGGCACATAGATTCCTTCTTTCCTATTTACTGAAAAATAAGCTCTGTCTTCAAACTATCTTTCGGTAACAACCATCCTTTTTTCTCTATACTCGCCATTAATAATTCTCTTTGTTTTGTCGCGATACTTTCCTCATTTGTTTTAAACGACACTTCTATTACGAAGTCATCTTCTATCTTCCCGGTATTACTTAATGGCCAAATTTCAATATTCGTTTTTATATTTTCAAATTCACCTGTATACCGTTTCATTAATACAGGACCATAAATGTGAGAATCCTTCAGCATCTCTTCTCCCCAATTCGTATACAACCATTTGTTCATTTTTCCTGGTAACTTTTCTATTAACATATTTTGAGCAGCTTGTTCATTTGGTAAATCAAGTATCCCATATCCTTTAGCACTATAACTTTTCTTATTTGAAATACTTAATGTTTTCTTCTCAAATCCCCAATCTATTTCTGCCTCATAGTTATCAGTTTTACTATCAAATCCATCCTTTTTAGCCACTTCTAGTGCTTCTTGAATTACACCATTTTGAATAGGATATCTTTTTTTATATGTTAGCTCAAAATCTTTACTAAATTCTTTCTTTCGAATTCTCGCAAACCAACCTTCATTACTTAAATTTTTATTTGCCGTATCTAAAAATTGCACCTGTATTCTTTCATAATTTGTACCAGCCTGAAAATATTCTAGTACCTCTTGCTTCATCTCTTTGTTATAACCTAATACTTGTTCTGGCTTTAATAATAACTTCACTTCAAAACTAGGTTTCATTGGACTAGCAGCAAACCCTTCCTTAACATGATAAAGGAAACAACAAAAGAAAATACTTACGAATACAAATACCTTTTTCATATACCGATCTCCTTTACATTTTAAATTACTTCTATACGTTCCATAGTAAGCGAATACACATTTTCATATCCTGCTGTGCTTAGTTCTTGTTGTAATCGATCCGTATCCTCTTTCAAAGCATGTACTAACACCGTATGTTCTGGTAATAGTGTATTTAACATTTCCTTAACGTCACTTATACTTTGATGAACTTTATATGGAACTCGCTTCACCCTACATTCTTTACCTACACGTTCCTTCAAAACTTTTTCTGCAAAACTTCCTTTAGCAATATGTCCAGTAAAGATAATTGAATTTCGTTCTTCATGCCGAAGTTGTTCATAATACAACTGTGCTCGTTTCGTTTGCATATTCGCATCACTCATTACAACTATTCCGTAACTATTTTGCATACAAATGTCATTATCCATAACTATTATGTTTCTTTTTAAAACCTCCACAACCCGTTCAAGTTTTTCTTTATTTTTTAACCAATCTTTATATATGAACATCTCTTCAAATCCAGCCAAAATTTCTTTATCTACTATAATTGGAAGTTCTTTATATCGTTCATATAAATAAAATACTATATCTTGCGCCCTACCAAGTGAGGGCAGTGGTAGTAATGCTGTTCCTTTATTTTGAGCAACTCGTTCAATTTCTGCACATAATTCGTCTACTCGTTCCTTTTGTGAAACATCATCAGTGTGATAAGCGGCATCTACAATTGCAATTTTTATATCGCTTCGCAAATTTTCAGGTAAATTAGCTCGTAGTATATTAGATTCTGCTGAATAATCACCAGAATAAAATACGTATGTATTACACATATCCACTAAAAACCAAACAGCTCCTAATACATGCCCACTATACCCCCATTGAAACCGCAACGTTGGTGTAATCTGTATCCATTCATTTGGATTACTAATCTCATCAATACATACATAATTTAAATCTTTAATATTTTGATCGTTATAAGGTAAATTCCACCCTTTTGAAAGATTGTAGTTTCCCCATTTTTCAAAATAAGCTGGAAGTTGCTCCTTCGTATAACGAGTCGTCCAAATTTTTTTCTTATATCCATACCTCGTCAATAAAGGTAAACCCATCGTATGGTCTTCATGAATATGTGATAAAAATACTGCATCCAAAAACGGAACAACTTCTCTTTCTATTTTGGGATAACTATCCTCATATGATCGATTAATACCACAATCAAATACTATTTTTGTCTCTTTATTTTTTACAAAATAGCAGGAACGACCGTATTCTCCCGCTCCTCCCCATACTTCCATCCTCATCATGCTACCCCTTTTCGTTTTTGCTCCATATGTTGCAGAAGTAATAAGCACATTGTTGTAAGCCCAACAGAAACAACAGCCATTGCCATTCCTATAGATACTTCTCCTTGTTCAAATTGAGCAAAAATAAACGTTGCTGACGTTTCTACTGATGGAGGTAGTACGAGAAGCGATGCTACTAACTCTCTTATCGAAATCGTAAATGTCATCGCCCATCCAGCAAGAATTCCTGGAATAATAAGCGGCAATATTATTTTTCTAAAAATATAAATATAATTCCCGGAAAAAATACTTCCTGCCTGTACAAGAGAATCATCAATTTGTCCGAGCGATGCTTTTACATACTGCACCGTATAAGGTAAAAAGAGAACAACATACGTTACGATAACCATGACTGGTGTATTGTAAATTGACATAGGCATATAGGGTGAATTCCAAAATAAAATAAGCCCTACAACCATCACTATTCCTGGTACCATATTCGGTAACATGCCGCACATATCAAGCCATTTTTCAGAGGACTTTTTCCCCTTTCGAATCATAAGCGCCAAAAATACGCCAATAATTACAGCAACAATCGCCGTTACGAGTGAAAAAAGAAAACTGTTCCATAAAGCTTCTAATCCCGGAGAACCAATTGTAAATAATGCTTCATAATGGCTTGTTGTAAAGTTATTAAAATGTAAGCCACCGCCTCTTAACTTCGACAAAGAAGCAATAAGTATAGAAAAGTATGGGATTCCAATTGCTACTATTAGTAAGCCAATTACATAAACCCATGCTATAACGCGCGCAAATATAGACAAAGTATACCTTTTAGATTTCACACCTTTTCCACTAACCATTGCATATGTATACTTTCGATTCAATACATTTTGCATATACCAAATGAGCATACACGCACTAAGTAATAAAGAAGATAATGCTGTGGCACTGCCAAAATCAATCGGCCAACTAGAGATAAATTTATGAATCTCAGATGTTAACACATGGAATCCTATTCTACGTCCGAATGTAGCTGGTGTTCCAAATTCAGCAATCGTCTTTACGAAAATGAGTAAAGCACCCATTACATAACTTGATAACAATAACGGTAGTATTATTTTTCTTAAACGATAGAAAAAACTTCCACCATGAACTGCTGCAGCTTCTTCTTTACTACTCCCAATCTGAAGTAACGTGTTTTTCAACATGAAGTAAAGGAATGGGAATAAATGCAGACTCATAATTAAAACCATACCGCCTAAACTAAAAAACGATGATGAAATCGGCTTTAAAGCCGGAAAAAATTGTTCAAAATAACCGTTAGGTTGCATGAATAAAATCCAGCCCATCGATCCGATATAGGGCGGGGTCATAAATGGTATCATAAAAACAATATCTAACTTACTATACTTTCCTACATCTGTTTTGCTCATAATGAACGCCAATGGAAATGCAAATATTGTAGCTCCTATTACAACGAGTACGCCTAGAAGCATCGAATTTAGAAAAATCCCAGCTAATCCACCACCCTGCATAACTTCAAAAGGCTTTAAAAAATTCCAACTGCTATTTTCATATACACTAGAAAATAAAATGAGAAAAAGCGGAATGACGATTAACATCGCCACAAGTAACAACGCTACTGTCATTCCAACTTGTCTTACTGATACGAATCGATTTACCATGTAATCACCATCTTATTGAAATACTTTCTTAAATTGTTTTGCTATTTCATCTTGTTCTTTCTCAACTGTTTTCCAATCAATATTTAATACTGGAATCTCTTCTACATTTGGTCTATTTTCAGCTTTTATATCTTTTCTACCTGGCAACAAATACGCTTTAGAAACTTGTTTTTGCACATCATCTGATAATAAATAATCAATAAACTCTTTTGCACCTTCTACATTTTTACTATCCTTCATAATGCCTGCTGCACGTGGACTAATGACTGTTCCGCTTTTTGGATATACGATATCAACCGGTTCACCCTTTGCTTTTGCACTGTACGTCATATAGTCAACACCCGCGATTACCATATCTTTCGCACCTGTTACAACTGGGTCTAACGCTTCTTGGTTTGCCCCAGCTACTGTAACTTCATTTTTCTTAAGCTGTTCAAATAAATTCCATCCATCTTGTCCATTCTTTTTCACATATCCTGTTACAAAGTCTAAAGCTGAACCTGAAAGTGCTGGATCTGGAAGATTCACTTTCCCTTTCCATTCTCCTTTCGTTATATCGCTCCAATCTTCAGGTGCTGTCTTCACATTTTTTGTGTTATACACAATTCCTAATGCTGAAGCACTATATCCAAAATAATGTCCTTTATCATCCGACCATTCAGAACGAAGCTTATCAGCTTGTTTTGCTTCTTTATAAGCTAACGTTTTCCCATCTTTTTTTAATCCTTCCATCGCTGGTAAAGAAGCAAGTACGACAACGTCAACGACTGGATTTTTCTTTTCAGCCTCCATTCTTGCTAAAATCTTACCTGTTGTCCCTTGAAACATTTCTACTTTTATCCCTGTTTTCTTTTCAAAGTCCTTTTGAATTTTTTCTGCTAATCCTTTTGGTCCTGCACTATATACAACAATTTTCTTTTCATTAGCGTTTTTATTTTTTGCATCTACACTGCCTGTCTTTGAGCTACAACCTGTTACTACAGCAGAAAATAGTAAAGTACATACAAATAAAGACTTAAGCGAACTGAATTTCTTCATACGATTCTCCCCCTATATGATGAATACATTTTTTTGGTACATATAACGATACCGGTTTACCAACGCTTAGCTTACTATTGTGATAAGCTGTCCATACACCGAGTGTCCCCATGTTTACTTTCACTTCATAACGTTCTCCTACATATGTAACGTGCTGAACTTCACCTGTATACATTTCGCACAAGTCATTTTTTGTCCAGCTCACATGCTCTGGACGAATCATTTTTTTCCCCTCTACAAGCCAATTTGCCTTACCAACAAATTTTGCAACAAATTCATGAGACGGTTTCACATAAATGTCTTCTGGTGTTCCTTTTTGTAATACTTCACCCTGCTTCATGACAATAATTTGGTCTGACATTGACATAGCTTCTGTTTGATCGTGCGTTACATACAATGCCGTTAAACCAATGGAATGAACGATGTCCATAAGTTCTAATCGCATTTCTTCTCGCAAAATTGCATCGAGTGCACTTAACGGTTCATCGAACAAAATAAAATGAGGTTTCGTTACAATTGCTCTAGCAAATGCGACACGTTGCTGCTGTCCACCTGAGAGTTCATGCGGATATCTTTTCTCCATACCTTGCAAACGAACTCGCTTTATCGCATCTTCTACCTTTTCTCTTAATTGATTCGTTTGCTTTGTAGCCCTTAAACCAAATGCAACATTTTCAAATACAGTCATATGCGGCCATAAAGCAAAATCTTGAAATACCATGCCGATATTCCGCTCATGAGGTGATGTTTTTATCTTTTTAGCAGAAGAATACATGCACTTATCTCCAAAATATATTTCACCTTTATCCGGTTCCTCAAGCCCTGCAATCATTCTAAGTAAAGTCGTTTTCCCGCATCCTGAAGGTCCTAAAAGTGTGGTGAATTCCCCTTTTTTCATTACAATCTGTAACGGCTTTAACGCCTGTGTTTTCCCAAATGCCTTTTCTAATCCATGAATTTTAATATCCATCGTTTCACCTCTCTCCCCTCATTCTTAACCTGCTTTCATTCTATCTGGAAGTTTTATACTGAATGTTAATGTACTGTAAAGATTAAATTAAAAAATCTCTAATAAACTATTTATTTCTATAGATTTTTTCTATAGTTAGAAGAAAAAGGGGCCAACTTATCATGAATCTCTTAAAATTAGAAATTGTAGTGCTTATTAAGAAATACAAAAAGCTTACTATTGTTGCAGAAAAACTTGGCGTTAAACAACCTACTATTACGTTTCATATAAAAAGCTTAGAAGAGGAACTTGGTGTGCCTTTATTTGAATTACGTTCCGGAAGGTATTTCTTAACAGAAGCTGGTGAAGCGTTGCATCATTATGCTTGTAAAATAGATGCACTTATGAAAGAAGCTAGGCGGGTCACACAAGAGTTTAAAGATTTTAATAAAGGTGCTATAACAATTGGTGCTAGTTATGTACCCGCGACTTATCTTTTACCAGAAGTTGTTCACCAATTTCAATGCGAATTTCCAAATATAAAAATAACACTCATAGTAAAAACAGCTCCTGAAATTCGAACGATGCTACAAAATCATGAAATTGATCTCGGGGTAATTTCTGCGGCACCGTTTGACGAACCACTTCTAAAACAAATAAATGTAATGCCTGATACACTTGTTCTTGCCTTTTCCAAAGAACATCATCTTTCTAAAAGAACGAATGTATCATTACAAGATATCGAAAAAGAACGTATATTATTGCATCGTAACCCATCTACAACGAGAGATTTACTTACACAATGGACGTTAGCACATAACATTACATTCCAATCAGAAATTGAACTAGATTCATTAGAAACGATGAAACAAATTTTAAAATATGGTAATGGGGTTGCCTTTATTTCAAAACTTGCTATTGAGCAAGAAGTACAACGAAATGAGCTATGCTATATACCAATCCCTGATTTTGAATTTCAGCGTAATATTTATACCATTCATCATGAGGACAGATGGAATTCTAAAATAATTTCTTTTTTACTACATAGCATTACTTCTTTTGCAGAAAAAAATTAAAAGGCTGTCGTTATACACGACAGCCTTTTAAACTATAACTCTATTTGTTTTTCTTATCCTCAATTTTTGCTTGTGCCTCTTCAGCCTTATCTAATGCTTCTGAAACTTTTTTCTCTTTTTCTTTTACATCATCTATACTATCAACAGCTTTAATTAATTTATCGATTCCTTCTTCATTTACCTTTTTTCGTTTCGCTACTCTTTCATTTACTTTCTCTTCCACATCTTTTGCTTTTTGAAGCATATTCTCTGCATTTGATGTCACAGCTTTTTCAAGTGCATCATCTTTTTTCTTTTGTAACACTTCATTTGCAATATCTTTCGTTTCTGAATACTTACCGTCTTTTAATGCTGTCGCACCGTGATCTAGTAACTGAGCAACTTCTTTATATGCCTTCGCTTCATTTCCTGATTTCTCTTTTTCCGCTTTTTCAAACCACATAATCGCATCACTATATTTTTCATTTTTCAATGATTGCATACCTGTTTCAATATACGTGTCATAATTACTACATCCAGTCATTACGACTAACAGAAAAAGCATTACAAAACTTAATTTTCTCATGATGTTTTCTCCTTTTCTTTGCCTGCTCACTTTACTGTAACATACATGAAAAGGAGTTTCAAAAACTAAAATACTAATTTGGTCATTTTTATTATTTCCAGTCAATTTTTTATTACTTTCTTATTTTTAGGCCGACACATCCACTTGCTTTTTCGCCACTTGCTTTCTTACTCCAACTAATACAACTAACAATAACCCTCCACCTAATGTCATCATAACAATGCTAGTCGGTAACATATCTAATAATAATCCATATACAATCATTCCAAGCGGTGCGATTGCAGTAGAAATTGTTTCAAGTAGACCGAATACACGTCCTAAATAGTTTGGATCTGTCGTCTTTTGCATATGTACTTGCATCGGGATATTTACAACCATCATTGATATACCAGTTAAAATCATAAAAGTGATATAGTAAATAAAACTTGCTACTTTCGGAATGATAACTAACAACGGAAAGACTGTGCATAAACTCAAGCCCGCAAATAAAAACAGTCCAATATAAACAGAGCGAAACGGATTATTCACTTCTTTACGTACTGATAAAACAATTGCACCAATTAGCATCCCGACTGCTAACATTCCCTCTACAACACCGAGTTGCTTCGAGGATAAATGCAAATTTTTAATAATAATATATGGAAGCGAAACGAAAAGTGCACTCGCAAAAAAGTTTACCCCTACTGCAATTTTCATTAAACCATATATTTCATGCTGTCGTTTCACATATGAAAAACCTTCTTTTATACTCGTCAAGAAATGCTCTTTACTTTCGGCCAATTCTTTTTTATATAAATCAAATACGATGAATAATTGTACAATAACTGCTAAAAAGAATGTAATACTATTTAACAGGAAAAATGTTTTGATTGAAAAGAAACCAAATACAACTCCTCCAATAATCGGCGCTAAAATATTCGATAAAGATGATGCCGTCTGATTTAAAGCACTCGCTTTTTGAATACGCTCCTCATCTACTAAATTAGGAATAGACGAAGTTAATGAAACAGAATAAAAACTTGCACAAATTGATAATAATGCCGCTGATACATAAATAAACAGAAGTGATGGTCCAAATATAGTAGCAAGAATAAACATGATAAGCATTGTTAAGCTACTTAATAAATCAGTGCCAATGACAAGCCATCTTCGGTTCACGCGGTCAGCTACAGCACCTGCAATTGGCCCACAAATCATTCTTGGTATTGATCCACAAATGAGCGTAGTTGCAAACCCCATACCTGAACCAGTTGTTTTTAATACGTATAACCCCATTGCAAACGTATAAATACCCGCTCCTAGCAATGACGTCATCTTTCCAATCATCATTAAAATGATATTTCTCGTTGCAATCTTCATTTTCGAATCATTTGGAACTATACTTACATCCCCCATTATGATACTCTCCCCTTAAAAGTTAAATTGTGTTAAACTTATTATATAATCAACTTTCTAATTTTTACAACAAAAAGTTTAATTGTATTTAACTTTTTAATTATAAAGGAGCATGTGATGTCTACTCTCGGCGAAAAAATTAAAACGTTACGAAAAGAAAAAAGCTTACTCAAACTGAGCTAGCGGGTTCAGAACTGACAAAAAGTATGTTAAGTCAAATTGAAAATGGAAAAGCTACACCTTCCATGAAAGCATTACAATATATCGCTAATAAACTTGGATGCGAAACGAGTTTTTTACTAGAAGAAGATGATGTAGAAATTGTAGAACTCATTCAAAAAATGGAGCCATTAATAAAGGCAAATAAATGTGATGAAGTATATGAGACTTTACTACCTATCGTTCAAAAAGAGCTACCACTTACTTTAAATACAGCACGTTTATATAAACAGTTCATAACTGGAGCGGCTATTATGAACGATTATAATATTGAACATTACGTCGAAACCGCTATTTCTATATTTGAAAAATATACTTTATATCGAGAAAGCACTGACACGAAACTACTGTTTTACTATATGCTCTTCAAACGTAAAAAATATAAAGAATGTTTACAAATGATTACCACTATTCGTGATGAATATAAAACGAAGAATTTAGAAATGGATCTTATTACGCATATACAATTATACTTAAAAGAAGCAATTATTTTACTCGCATATGGTGATTATGAAAAATGTGAAAAAGCCATTTTTGATGCACTTGCATTTTCAAAAAAACATCAAGTGTATTATAAAACAGATGATTTTTATCGTATTTTATCTTATCAAAAAATCATTACAGCTGATAAAGAACGATATTTATATTACATAAAAAAATCTGAGCAATTTGCTATATTTACAGAAGATACTTTATCCACTGCAAATATAGATATATTAAAAGCTTATTACTACAACACCGTTACGAATGAATATACAATTGCATTAGAGCATCTAGAGCAATTTCGAGAAAAACTAAAAAACGAGCCAATTTTTCAAGACAATGGACTGTATTATCTTGAAAAAGGAAAATCTTTATATGGTTTAAAACGTTACGAGGAAGCTTTGGAAACATTACAACGTGCTATCATACCAAATTATATGAGCCATCCGCTTGATCAATCATGGTTATTAACAGCTGGATCTTATCGTGCCCTTTGCTATATAGAACTTCAAGATAAAAAATCTGCTCTGAAAGAAGCAAAAGAAGCAGTTCAAGCGATAGATGACTACCCGGATTCCATCTTCTCTTCATTTATTAAAGAAACATTACAAATAATACAAAAACTTTAAAAATGTCTCGAAATGGTATATTATTCCTCTTTTTTTGCAAAGATAATAATGATGGGAGGAATATAAATGAATATACAACGCGCAAAAGAGCTTTCCGAGTCATCTGAAGAAGCCAATGTCAGTTTCCAAGGCATGCCTGTTATGATTCAACACGTTGACGAAAGCAACGAAACCGCCCGCATATATGAAGTAACAAATCCAAAACGCGAATTAACTGTTCCAGTTAATAGCTTAGAGGAAATATAAAAAATGCCACTTCAATTTTTTGAAGTGGCATTTTTCTTTTATTATATATATTTCATCACTGGTTTTTCTTGTTTAGTAAACCGTACAGCCCAATACAAATTACAATGAGACCTACTATGCCAAAGGCCAGTTTCTCAAATAAATCTCTTGTTTCATGACTCCTAACTTCTACTATACTTTTGTTTTGTCGTTCAATTTCATTTTGGTCTGTTTCTACTCGCTCTCCATATACTAACAATCGATATTTACTAGATGTATATGGTTCACATGTAAGTAATGTAACTCTATCTTGTCCTTTTATTACACTCAATTTATCAACTTGATTTGGAGCAATTATCTCACGCCCAATTACTTTATAAACAAGTTGTTTCCCTAGTACACTGACATAAAATGTGTCGCCATCAACTAATCGATCCAGGTGGCGAAACATCGTTGCGCCGTGATATCCACGATGTCCTGCTAATACAGCGTGCATATCTTGTCCACCGATTGGTAAAGAAGTCCCTTCAATTTGTCCGACTCCTTTACTCAAGTTATCTTGACTTGCTCCTAAGTATAATGGTAACTCTTCATCTATTTTCGGAATTGTAATTGTACCAAATACTTCATCTTTATTTATAAAATCTAACTGTTCGTTATTTACTTTTATATCATGAACAAATGGATCATTCATTTTAAAAGTAGTTCTACCTAATAAGCTATTATATGCTTCCATCCTACGAAATTTCTCATTAACATCTTCTACTTTTAAATTAGCAACCATTTTCTCATAACTTATTACTCTTGTTTTATATACATAATTGTTTATATAATTAGCAACCGTTGGGTATATAAATAATGAAAGCCCTACGAGGAACAATAATAAACTTATAAATCCCCTTCACACACACTCACCACTCAATACATACTATTTTCGTTTTTTTAAATAAATCATTAGAAGGACGATACAAATAATAACAATAGGAAAAACGATCATCCAATCTTCTAAAATGAAAGGTTTTGTAATCATTTCTTTTGCTCCAGCATCATATGGAACCCGGTGTCCTCTCACTAATAGCCTATGCGTATTCACTCCATAAGGGGTGCATGTAATTAACGTTGCATAATCTTGACCTTGTACAACTAATAAATCTCCTGTTTCATTTGGTAATACAACTTTTATTTGATCTACCTTATAGGCAAGTACTTTATCTAATGAATGAATATAAAATATATCGTCCTTTTCAACTTTATCTAAATGAGTAAACATTAGTGCTGAAGGTAAACCACGATGCCCCGTTAAAACTGTATGCGTATTTTCTCCCCCTACTGGTAATGAAGATTCGTTCAGTTGTCCAACTCCGCGGGTTAGTACGTCTTCAGTCGTCCCTTGATAAATCGGAAGATTCACATCAATTTTTGGAATTTCTACATATCCCATAACATCACCGATATTTAACATATCTATATGCGAACTTTTGTTCTCATCACTATTTTCATGAAATGGGTCCGAAAATGTTTGCATCGTACTTTGAACTTTTTCATTATATTCCCGTGCTTCTTTCTCCTTACGTTCAATTTCTTCTTTTTGTAAATTACTTATTGCTTCATCGTACATACTTACTTCCGAATAGTGCGTTCTCGCTGCAAACCAATTACTTGCAATCGGATATAAAAATATACTTAAGCCTAGCAAAAATATACTTCCAAAAATAATATTTCGTTTCATAACAGCCTCTTTCGCTACGGATAAAATGTGGAAAAGAGGAAAGCAATATGCCTTTCCTCTTTTCCAAACTCAATTATTATAAAAATATTAATTAAGAATTCTTTACAGGTTTCTTTCTAAAGAAAATAAACGCCGCTGTCACCATTAATAACAAACCAACTACTGTGAATAAAACTGTTCCTATACCACCTGTTTGTGGGATAATCCAGCCGCTTTTATTGTTCTCTACTTGTAGCTCTATTTTTTGATGTTTTTCATCAATCTTAATCTCAATCGGATCTCTTAATTTTTGATATTGCTCTACTGATCCGTCTTCATCTTTATACTTTGGTGCTACTGTTTCAACAATTTGATATTCACCATACGGGATTTCATTCCACGTAATAATACCATTTGCATCGGTGATATCATCCATTTTCTTCTTGTTTACTGTTACAACATTCCCCTTTTTATCTCTTAATTCTAACCTTGCGCCTTCTAATTTTAAATTCTTATTCTTACCATCAATTTTTTCAATTGTAATATTTCCCATAGTCGGTGTAACCAATACTTCATTAGATGGTTTCCCATCTTTTTCTGATGAAATATCATCTTTATTTACAAAATCAAGTACTGCTTTGTTCGGAATTTCTACTCCAGATTGAACATCACTTTTCATTTTTGCAGTAATTTGCAAGTGTAATTCTTTCCCTGTTACTTTCGAAAAATCTTCCACTGAAGCAATAACCTTTTGTCCAGCAACAATTACATTTACAATACTCTCATCAATCTTTTTACCATCAATCTTTACAATCGGTGTCCCAACAATCTCTAAACGATCATCTAAAACGTCAGTTACGACATAATTTTTATACGTTTGAATATCCTCAGGAAGCAATGTTTTAATATCATATGTATACTCTGTTTCACGATTTATTCCCGCATTTTTTGAACTATCATTAATCGTTTTTTCAATTGTAGGTTCTTTATAGTTTTTTACATCTTTTTCTAATTTAACCAGTTTACCAGTTTCTTTAATAGAAAAAAGATATTCTTCTTTACTTGTTAAATAACCTTTCGGCGCTTTTTCCTCTATAAAATAGTAATCTCCATATTCTAAAGATTCTACACGAATCTTACCATCTGTTCCCGTTACTAATGGTTTTGGTGTTTTTACTTGTGTACTCGTGCCATCTTTATTTTTTTCAAATAAGTGGAACTCTGCATCTGGTAATACTTTGTCCCCTTCACCTTTTTTCATTAATTCTACTGAACCACGTTTCGTTTCATTCTTTGGATAAATATGAACATCGTAATTTAAATCTTTACCATCTGCACTTGTCATTGGAATATCAACTATAAAAGTAGTCTTATCTAACGCAATATGTTTTGGACCTTCAATTGCTTTTACTTCATAACGTCCTAGCGGAAGATCTTTAAAAACAGCTTCCCCTTTCGCATCTGTTATCTTTGTAATTGCAGCGTCTTTTACTGGATTTTCCTCTTCTTTTATAACAGTTCCATCATTTGAAATCTTTTCAAATGACTCAATTCGTTTAATTTCAAAAGTTACACCTTCTAAAGGCTTTGCATCTTCCGGAACAATTTGTCCTTCTTTCCCATTACCTTCTGAAGTTGTTTTAGCATCTTTACTTTGTTCAAACTTGTGAATCGTTAAAGTACCTGTACTTCTAGATTCCGCACTAACAATCATGTTAGATAGCGTTGAAAAAGCTAACATACCAATTAAAAATAAACTAAAAATCTTTTTCATAGTTGCCCACTCCCTATCATTTCTATTGCTTTTGTTCTATCTATCTTTCACTGTTTCTCTTTCTAACAAAGAGGAACAATGTAACAAACATCAATATTCCACCCATTACATAATAAATAATTGTCCCTGTTCCACCAGTCTCTGGAATAACGAATTCACTCTTCTTATTTACTACTCTTATTTTTTGTGAATTCATTCCAGGCTTCACTTCTATTTCTACTGGCTCTCTCATCAACATATATCCTTTTGGTGCTTGTACTTCTTTTAATGTATATTTGCCAACTATTAATGGAGTAGAAGTTGCCAAACCATCTTTATCGGTTGTTAATTTACATACTATATTTCCACCTTTACTTATCACTTCAAATACTGCGCCTTCTAATTTGAGATTTTCATCGTTCGCATCTACTTTTTCAATCTCAAATCCCCCTAATGTTGGTGGTACTACAAATACTTCATTTGATACGGATTTCTTCTGATCAAACAGTAACTCCGCTTTATTTGGAATACCACCATTCGCATTGTATTTCGTTACTATATCTGCATTTACATTAGCATTTAGCATTGACTTAATGTGCATTGTATAAGATTGATTCGCAAGATAATTATAATTTCCGTCCCGCTTTGGTAACTCAATACTTACGTTCTTTAATTGTTCATCAATTTGCGGTATAACTTCTATGGCCTCTCCATCACTGTTTACAAGTTGTACTTGTAGGATAGTTAAAATATCTTCTAAGTCATCCTGTAATACCACTTTTTCAAGGTTCATGACATCATTTCCAAAATTATAGTTTACATGCCATGTAAACTCTTCACCTACACTTTGTAATGTCGCCTTTTCCACTTCTATTTCATCTGCGTCCGAAACCATTTTACTCACCTTAGGTTCCTTTGCTTCCACATGCGTTTTTACATTCGGTTTTTGTGGTGGTAAATCTTCATTATCTGGTGTTTTCCCCTCAACAACCGCTATGTTCTCAATTTCTTTCGTTTTTAATGCGTCTTGCGTAACTTTCACTTTAAAAGTTACCATTCTTTCTTCCGTATCAAGCACGTCACCAAAGTTTACTTTAATCGTATTATCCTCATACGCCCCTGCATCTTCGTCAACTGCGTCTGTCAGTAAATTCCCATTCACTTTCATACTACCAGCTACATACTCTACACCTTCAGGAAGTTTATCCATTAGACGCATATCTTTAATAAGTCCATTTTCTACCTTATTTCGAACTTTAATTTGATACTCAAATTCATCATTGACATGAACTTTTTCTTGCCTCATATCAATAATCTCTTTCTTCGATTCTAGTTGTCCAGACAACGGGTCGACTGGTGTTTCAACTTCTGGCTTCTCCTTATCGGCCGAACTATCAGTCTCAACTATCGCTATATTCTTTACTTTCTTATTTGCCATTTCTGGTTTTACAACAATTTCAAACGTGATTGCTTTCTCTTCCTCGCCTTTAAGGTCGCCGAAATGAGCATAAATTGTTCCATTTTTTATATGTGCATGATCTTCATCTTCAACATCCGTTTGTTCCTTCCCGTTTATCTTTAACGTGTTTGGAACATATTCTACTCCTTCAGGAAGTTTATCCGTAATTTTAACTGATTTTAAGAGAGAATCTGGCACACTATTTTTAGTATGAATTGTATATTCTAGTTTGTCGCCAACTTTCAGCGTACCACCGTTTATATCTTTAGCTAGTTTAGTAGCTATTAACTTACCGTGTTTCTCTTCTCGTTCAGGTAATACTTTAACTACTACTTTATTAGAATCGTTAGCTTCAACCTGACTTCCTGTTAACTCATCAATCCCTTGAACAACAGCGATATTAGGAATTTCTGTTTCCACCTTTTCTCCCCTTAATTTCGCTTTAAATTCAACGGTTGTCTCAGGTGTTTTATCCGTATAGATTCCACCTTTCGTAGCATTTGCTCCTTCACCAATTCTTATCGTTAACTTTCTTGTCTTTGCATTATAATCAACCTGTTCTGTTTGATCTCCCGCATTCGGACCAGAAATAATTTTCACCGAATCTGGTACAAATTCTAGACGCGAATCTAAAACATCTTCAATTTTTGTATCAACAGAACTCGAATTCGGTTCAATGTTTTTCACCCGTAAACGATATGTAACTTCATCACCGGGATCGTACTTTTCTTTTGTATCTATTACTTCCTTATCGATTACAAGCTCTGGCGCTGTTGCATTTACTGCAAAGGCTAATGTATTTAATACGTAATCATCACCAGATGTCGCAGCTTTTAAACGTATTTCCTTTTGATTTGGTTTAATATATCCTGCCGGTAGCTTTATTAAATCTGCATCAACCCCTAAATTATTTTTATAATCTGGGTTAAATGTACCTGGATACTTATCTCGCATATGTTCCTCATATTCAGAAATAGTGGAATTAAATATATTACCTGTCGGATTCAGCTTATCCGTAACTTCCTTCCAGGTGTTATCTGTATGAACAAAGAGTTTATCACCTTGCCAATATCTATCTCCTTGAACAGCGAAAACAGAAACTTTCGGATCTAAATCTCCAGTTTTTGAAGCAATAAAGTTTTTCATCGTGAATTCTTTTTCACCAGATCCAGTAGCTCTTTTCAATCCACCATCATACACAGTAAATGCTTTTCTAGTTTTTGACTTATCTTTCGTGATTACTAACATGTACCAACCAGCAAAAGAATAATACCCAGAATTATATGCAAGTTTTGTATTTGGATAAGGAATATTTGCTACAGTATAGCTTCCTCCTTTTGCACTAGAAGACTTTAAAAGCCCTGTAACATCTGTATAGTTAGAATAATAAGTACCATCAATACCGAAACCATAAAGCAAGCCACTTCCGTAATACGTATTACTTGGTGATACTTGAAAGCTCTTCCCGACCGGTGTAGTAAACTTAACTGGTGCCACATATTGCTGTTGCGTTAATTCGTAACGTGTTGAACTCCAATATAACCCAGCCCATTCGATTTCAGCATCCTCTGGAACAGGAATATATGCTTTAGATGAATTTGTAGTTGTTGGGTCGTCATCCACATCAATTAATTCACGTGTATAACTATTCGGTGTTGTCCCGTAAGTATACGTTATATCCGAATACAATGCCGTTTGTTTCTGAGCTTCAGTAGCTTTAATACCTAAATTCACATTCCCAGTAGAATACATATCACCTTTATGAATAGATTGATAGGTTGGTGTATCAAAACCTTCTTCATCTGTAACTTCTGCCCTTACTCTATCCATTGGTTTAAAAAACTGTAACTGCGATAATAGTAAAAATAAGCTCATAACAACTACAAATACATTTAATATTTTTTTATTTTCTTTTATCTTATTGTGCAAAGAGGTCACCTCCTTAATTAAAATCCATTAATATATTATACGAATATATTTTATACGTATTATTCTAATATAAAATATAAGATTCGTTAACAAAATATGTGATAAATTACTAATTTATACATTTTTATATAAAGATTTTTAGATTCATTATAAGTGTTTAATAATAATTAAATTTCGAATATAAAATAGAAACTTCATACTTTTTCTCCTATTTATGATATTCTACACAACACGAATTACTTAATAATTATAAGGTAATATAAAAAAAATTATCGCTGGTTACTTACAATTAACACAAATAACATTGGAAGAGCAAAATATTCAAAAGAAACCAACACAAGTATGCTGGATTAAAATTTGCGGCCTAAAAAAAGAAAAGAAGCCTCATGCTTCTTTTCTTTTTATTACGTGCTAAAATACAAACTATGAACTGATTTTAAAGGGGGAAAACGTATGGAGAACACTCCACAAGAAACTAGTCCTTATTATGCAGTTATATTCACTTCTAATCTATCCAATGATACAACAGACTATAATGCTGTTGCCGAAAAAATGGAGGACTTTGCGAGACAGCAACCTGGATTTCTAGGCGTAGAAAGCTCACGTGATTCATCTGGCCTAGGAATTACAATTTCTTATTGGGAATCACTCGAAGCAATTGAAAATTGGAAAAAGAACGCCTTACATAAAGAAGCGAAAAAAAGAGGCCGTGAGCAATGGTATGAAAACTTCCACCTGCGTATCTGCCTTGTTGAGAAAGAATATAAGTTTCATAGAGATACATTGTAACTATGAAGAAAAAATTAGCTCTCGTTTCTGTTCATGAAATATACGGTGTGAACGATCATATGCATCATGTTATTGACCACTTCACTACATCTCATATAGATGTATTCTGTCCTAATCTTCTACAATTACAACAGGCATTTCATTATAGTGATTCATAAAAAGCATATCAGCATTTTATGAATCACATTGGATTTGATGATGGAAAAGAGCAAATTGAGGACCTCATTACTAGCCTTTCCAATAGTTACACACATATAGGACTTCTCGGTTTTAGCGTTGGGGCAACAATCGCTTGGCTCTGTAGTACCAATTCAAAAATAGATTTTATCATTGGTTGTTACGGTTCTCGTATACGCGACTATGTTCACGTGAAACCTTCGTGTGCTACATTACTTATTTTCCCTGAACAAGAAACTAATTTTTCAGTATCCTCCTTAATGAAAGCATTGCAGCAACAAAGGAATCCGCTATTAGAAATAAAACAACTACATGGCGAACATGGATTTTTAAATCCATCCACAGTAACATATAACGAACAATCTACAACGCAAGTATACAAAATAATAGATTCGTTTCTTATGAAAACTATGTTGTAAAGGAGTTGCATATGCCACTAACATTACTATTGCTCATATTCATAATCATTCCCTTCATTTCAGCATTAGCTCTCATTTTTATGACGGTTAAAAAAGGAAATTTTCTAAACCGACCATACTTACAATCATTCATCGTATGTGCTCTATTTTTTGCGAATTGGATATTATATTTAACAAATTTTTATTCATTGCTACCTGAGAAGGTTAGTCGATTTATATTTCTACCTATTTGGTTTTTCCTTTGCGTTTTAGGCTTTATCGTTTTCGCACGCGAATGGAAAAACAATCGTGTTTTTTCCATATCTATCGGTTTTCTTTCTTTTATTAGTTTTCTATTTGGATTATTGTTGTTAGTTCTTTCGGGAATGTGACTGTGCAATGGTAGTAAAAACCTAATCGCTTTATTTCATTAACAGCTTTGACCTGAACTTGGTATAGTACCAAGTTCAGGCCTTTTAATTTCTCCTTAATTTTTATGTAATTATTATATCTCATCTATTTAACACTCTCTTCTTGAAATCATTCCACATTCTTTTAAACTTAGAGATTCATAGTACTAAAGAATTGCTCAGCTGCTTCATTCTCCTCAATATACTTTTGAAGTCGTATATTCATGATCCCCATATAATCATACCAATTTTAATGAATTCATTAATCACTTTTTAACAATTGAACTATCTTATCTTAAACAAATTGAAACTATATGGCATTTTCTTAATGATTGTAAAACCATTGTAAAAATTATAAATCTTTATATCTTATTATTTACATGTACAGTTAAATGGATCATTATCTTTATTGAGAAGGCCTCTCAATAATAAAATAACAGGGAGAAAAACATGAAAACAAAAATTTTTTCTATTATTACAGCTTTAACTTTAATGACATGTTTCGCTATACCAACATTAGCAGCATCTAGTAGTTACAGTTTTAAAATGGACTATCGAGTGGTGGATGGTAGTAAAAACAAACAGTTCCACACACTGTCTAAAGGAAGTGTATATATCAATGGGAGCGCATATGTATATTCTACTGATGGAGGAGCGATGGGACCTTACGATGTGAAATATACTCTGTACAGATCTGCATGGGGTTCGGATCCTAGTTATGGAACAGTTAATGGCGGCATAAATAAATCTTTCTCTGGTGCATACAATGTTGATACAAATTCAAATGAATACTACTTATTTATTTGGAAAACAAATGACGATGGACAGAATGTAAAAGGGAACGGAAAAATATCTAATTAAAATATTGCTACTAAACTATGATGTCTAATAATAGACATCATAGTTTAAATATGAAAATATGAGGGATTTTAAACATGCTAATTGACTTTGATGGTTTTATTCTTATTGGAGCATTTATTATATGGTTATTTTTACTCCTCTTTTTTAAGTTACACCTAAAAAAGAGGAACATGTACTTACTATTTTTTTCAATATTTTATTTGTACCTTTGTGTAGTACTTAATTATACTCAATTCCCAATTATTATAGATGAAAATATGAAAAAAGAAATTGGACAAAATGTTTGGAGAGATGCTAATTTTATACCATTCAACACGGAGCATTTCGCTATAACAACATCATTACTTAATATACTACTAACAATTCCTTTTGGCTTTGGTTTTCCTTACATAAAAAAGACGAATTTCAAACAAGTTGTTTTATCAGGAATTGTCTTAGGGTTCTTGTTAGAAAATCTACAACTTTTATCAGCACTTTATGCCGGATTCACTTTTCGATATGTCGATATAAACGATGTAATTTTTAATTGTATGGGTGTCATTTTAGGGTATGGTATATCAAAAGGCTTTACCCTTGTGTATAGAACATTTATACACAAACTTGATATTAAATTGAATTCCTTTTTAAGATATATTTATGAAACGAACAATTCCTCAACATGACTTCCCTTTTACATTAGCATGTTCTATAACGTTTTATAGAACATTATAAAGCAAGAAAAATAGAAGAAAGAAAAGCCTTCATTCAACTTTTCTTCCTTCTATTTTTACCTTTAGATTTTATTGTCATAGTTTCACAAGGTGTGTAATAAATTTGAGGTGTCGCCTTATCAACAAACATCATAAACGTAATAAATCCGATAATAAAAAAAATAAACAACGTTAACAATATTGCTCCTATCGTTAAAAGTATCATAACACCACCCCTATATATTTCATGTTATTACACCTTTCGCTATTATATGAGCTGAATCCTTTTTAGAAAAATAAACGTAACAAAATAATTACAATGACTCCTGTTAATACTGTTCCTAATAAACTACGAGTATATATCGCTACGAAGAATGTCGGGATTGCCGCAATGATATAATCCCACTGCACTGTCTCATGCATAAATAATACTTGTGCTAAAAGTGCTGCTAATATCGCAATTGGTATGTAATTTAACCATTTTAAACCCCAGTCTGGAATTTGTAGTTTACTAAATACGAGAAGAGGTAAAATACGTGGTACGAGTGTGACAGCTCCGGCTGCTAGTAAAAGGAATAATACGTCCAATCTTACTTCCATTTTTCAATCACCACCCCGATTGTCGCAGCTAAAAGTGTTGCGATAATAACTGCTATACTATCTGGCATAAATAAGTGTGAAACGTATGCGATAATAATCGCTACAATTGCAACACTTAGATGAATGGCTAGTTTCGGTTTACTACTTATTAGCTGAAGTACAAATAATCCGATAAACATCGCTGGTAACGCATAATCCATTCCGTACGTATGAGGATCTGGTATCCACTCTCCAAAAAGCCCTCCGAGAACTGTAGCTAAAATCCAATTTAAATATGCTGTTACATTAAGTCCCATCATCCATTTCTCGCCTAAATGGCCTTTTTGTGCTGCTTGTTGCACTGCAACGCCGAAAGTTTCATCTGTAATTTGCGAACCAATTATTAAATTTTTAAAAAGAGGTATCTTGGTGAAGTAAGGTGCGAGTGCAGCACTCATTAATAAGTGACGTAAATTAACAAAGAACACAGTAAAAATAATTGCCGAGGCTGGGGCACCCGCTGCATACATACCCGCTAATATAAACTGAGCAGAACCTGCGTAAATTAATGTGGACATAAAAGCAATTTCTATGATCGAGAAACCTGCTGTTTTCGCAATAACGCCAGCCGCTATACCGATGCTCAAATATCCAAATACAGTTGGTAAACAATCCTTTACACCTTGCTGAAATGAATCATTGCTCTGCAGTGTCATATGTGCTTGAGCTTTATTCACCATTATCTCCCTCCATTTCTTCTATAGTACGTTTTCCTGTTACAACATGAACTAAATCTATGTTTTCACGCCATAATGTATCTAATTTATCAGCTCCAAACTCCTTCGTAATCTCTTCCACCATAATGTCGTGCCGAACATATTCTGTAGCGACGAGAACTAAAGCTGGATCATACGTTGTAACGGCCCATGAAGTGCTATCATTTGAAAAGTTAGCAATTAATACTTCTTCCCCATCACGCGCGATAACAGTTAAATGACCACCCATTCTCTTTTCAACGACGTGAGGCGTCATATAATTATGGTGAAATGTCGCTCCTATTTTTGTTTCTGGAGCACCAAATAAAATTGAAAAAATATGTACGCCTTCCGCTTCCTTTTGATGAATCAATGGCTCAATCTCTTGCACTTGATCTTCCCATACAGAAATCCATAACTCTTCCTTTGCTCTATTAATTATATTGCATATTTCTTTCAAAACACGATCATTTGAGCGAATATGCGAAATTACATCAATTTGTCGCTCCTGCTCTAAACAATTTAATTTTCGGTCTAAAAATTCAAATGATTTCTCGAAATCTTTTCGCATTCGATCCATTAATTCAGTAGCTGGTACTGGTACATATTTCACTGGTTCAGAAGGAACTAAATGTACTGCACCTTTATCCATCAACTTGCCAAGTACTTCATAAATCATTGAACGGGGTACTCCTGTTTGTTTACTAACTTCATAACCTGTTACTGGGGAATGTTTTAATAAACCAATATACGCTTTACATTCATACTGGGAAAAACCTAACTTTTGTAACTCCTTTATTATTTCATCCATCGGTAACCCCTCACAATTTATATAGCTCTAATTTCAAAACGACGATTTCACTTTCCATTAGTAGTTATTGTTATACCTACTAATATAAAAAAGAAGCCTCTACAAGTCAACTGATAATTCCGAATTTTCATCCGAAATAAAAAGCCTTCTTTTGAAAGGCTTTTTGTACATAATGAATTATTTCAACTGTAGAGCATTTGATATATTACCCTCCAAATGCTCACGTAAGGTTGAACCTGTATACTCTTCTCTAAATACACCTGCTCTCACGAATAAAGGAATCACTTCACTAAAGAATAAATCCAATGATTTTGGAGGACCGCCTGGAATTGCAATAAATCCATCTAGTGCCCCTGCTTCAAATCTTTCCATAATTTGCTTACAAACATCTTGTGGTGTGCCAATAGCGACCCAATGAGCAGAACCAACAACTTCTGGTCGTTCTAGTATTTGCTCAACAGTTGGTTCATTTTTTATGATGAAATTCCGTAATAATTCCGCATGTGTTTTACTACGTACAGTTTGATCTCTACTTGGCAGCATATCTTCAGTTACCTTACTTTCTAACGGAATCCCTCTAACGTCTAATCCGAGTACCATTTCAAGTAAAGCGAACCTCTTCTCTTTTGTGAGATGTTGATGGGCTTGCCTATGCATCTCTAGTGCTTCTTCATATGTATCACCTATAAAGAAATATAATCCAGGCAATACACGTATAGCATCTTTCGTTCGGCCATGTTGCTCTGATCTTCTTCTCAAATCTTGACGAAGTTCAATTCCTGTTTCTATATCTGGCATCGCGGCGAAAATCGCATCCGCAACAGAGGCAGCGAAATTCCGACCAGGATCTGACGCACCCGCTTGAAATAATGGCATTTCTCCAGAAATATGCTGAGGGACATTAAGTGGACCTTTCACCTCAAAGTGTTCACCACTATGCTCAATTGGCTGTACCATTTCCCTAATTACATCTGCGTTGTCTTCTTTTAAAACTTCATAAGGATGGCTCCTCCAAAGTTTTCTTACTAACTCTGTACATTCTGCCGCTTTCGCGTATCGCTCTTCAGATGGTGGCATCCCTGTCTCACCAAAGTTTTCAGCACCATCAATTGATGTGACAATGTTCCAACCTACTCGGCCGTTACTAATCCAATTTAAAGATTGTAGTTGCCTCGCTAGTATATATGGTGGATAAAATGATGTTGACGCGGTCGTAACGACTCCAATCTTTTCTGTTGCATACGCAATAGCAGTAAATAATAATGTTGGATCTAAAATTACATTCCCCTTATTACGAGCAATTAAATCAGGGTGCGCCACTAAATAATCGGCTTTAAATACAAAATCTAACTTAGCCTTCTCTGCCAGTCTTGCTAACTCTACTTGTTCATCGATTCCTGAATCAAACTTATTCTCTTGTTCTTTCTTTCTAGAAATCAAACATAGTCCAATGCAAAGCTGTTTTTTTATAGACATATGTACACACCTTCCCCTTAGTTTTTAATTCACCTAGTTAAACAAGTGATTCGACCATTACAACTTCCTTTCTTATTAAATATCATAAAATGATATTGATAATCATTATCATTTTATGGTGTAACTGGAATAAAAGCAACAACAAAAAAAGACTCCCGCTATCGGAAGTCCTTTATCTCAATATTTCATTCGCTTCTTTTTCATAAATTTTATCAAATGAAGTCATAATACGTTGCGATGCTTGAATCATTTTTTGACTCGACATAAGATCTGCCATTTCTTTCGTCATATCCACATTTGAATTTTCTAGCATATGATTTTTTACAATCCCTGTACCGTTCGGTAAATCAGCAATGTTTCCTTCTGCTAGTGTAAAGCTTTTATTTTCACGTTGCACGAGACGCGCGTTCGTTTCTGCATCTACTGTTTTCGTTTGCAACTGTGCAATTACTATCCTCTTAATATCTGGTTTAAATTCAGTACCCTCATTAATCTCCCTATAAATTTCTCCATTATTAGATACGAAGAAATCCACATTTTCTGGAATACGAATACGTTCATTATTTACATCCATAACATAAGCACCTGAAGATGTTTGTAAATAACGATCACTATTTAATGTAAAACTACCGTCTCTCGTTAAAAACGTTTCATCATTTTTAGATGTAACGAAAAATGATGATGTTCCAGCCGCACCGTCGTCTAAAAAGAAATCTGTAGCACTATTTGTCATTTGTATATTTCCTTGCACTAAGTTCACATGCGTCGCAGCTGGTACGACAGCGTAATCGACCGAACCGATATTTGTCGTCGATCCGTCTCCGCGGCGATATGTGTCTTGCACATCAAATACTTTAGAAGTCATGTTTTCTGCTTTAAATCCTGTCGTTTGGGCATTTGCGACGTTATTCGAATGAACATTAATATGCTGCATGTAATTCATCATACCCATAGAGCCTATATAAAGACCGTTCATACTCGTTTGAATAAGGCAAGCGCCTTATTCTTCACCTCTTTTCTTACGATGTTTGTAACATTTGTTTTGCTAAATGTTCAGCTGTAGCGATATGTATATGTTGCTTCACGTCTTGTCCATCTGTCATTAATACAATTGGAGCTGATGATACAGCTGGAATTTTCAACAATTCACCACTACTCGCTGTTTCATCAAATTTCGTAAACACGATACCATCAATATGAATATCTTTAAAGTTCGTAATGATTTCAATCATGTCTTTACTTTTCATAGAAGCTGATAATGTTAAACAAATATAATCTGGCTCTACTTGTCCCATCGTCTCAATCATTTCTTCAACCGTTTCTGACGTACGATAATTTTTACCGGCTGTATCTATTAATATATAATCGACGCTCGCTTCTTCTTTAAAATAAGTGAGCGCCCTTGTCATAGCTGCTTCATCTCGCACAGCAATTACTTCTGCTCCAATTGTTTTTACATAATCTTGCAGTTGCTGTACTGTTCCAATGCGAGAGTGGTCGGTTGTAATAAAACCAACCGTTTTTTTCTTACCGTGAAACTGCCACGCCATTTTCGCAAGTGTCGTCGTTTTTCCAACGCCAGTTGGACCGATTAATGCAATCGTTTGTACTTCTTTTTCAAATACGTTTTCAGTATTGAAATGAGATCTCATATCTTCCAATATGTATCCGATGACTTCCTCTTCTGTAATCATCGTTGCATTCTCAAACTTCACTTTTAATTTTTCAGCATATGCATGAATGAAATATTGTTCCACATCGTTTTGTTCTAACATCCGAATTACTTTTTGAATAATAAATGGCACAGATTCCTGCTGTTCTTTTTTAACAACTACTTCTTCTTTCTTTACAGGAATAGCTTGTTTCACGGCAGGCTGTTTTTTCGTTACTTTCGCCTCTTCCGTACGTTTCACAACGACAATCCCTTTTTCAAACAGTTGTAATAGTTTCTCTTTTTTTCTTGCCCATTCTTCACTATTTCCTGTTTGCATCGCCGCGTACGACATAGAAGTCGTTACGTTTTCTAAATTGTGCAAGACAGATTGAATTCCATTTACCTTCACGATTTCTACTGAAGGTTCATTTACAACATCCATTAATTGTTCATGAAACTGAGCTATGCCTTCGTTACTTTCTTCCTGTTTATCTTCAGGAAAAGCGACTAACATTTCATAATTCTTCTTCCAAAAAAACGGGATGTTTCGTTTTACACTTTCATCGACAACGTAGTAATAATCTGTACCATATTGGTCAAATAACTTTCGATACAATTCATTTTTCGAAGCTGCTTTTATTCGCATTAACGCTTCTTTTTTTTCTGTACTTTCCATTACTTCACCCCCTACTATTCAATATAAGCAATTTGATCTACAACAATTTCTGGTGCCAATTCACTAATACATAATACTTTAGCTTCTATTTGATAACGTTCAAGAAGTCTCACAATCGCAAATCTGAAATCTTTTCTGCGTGTTAATAATACTGGCTCTCTTCCCATTAAACGCGCTTGTTTGAAAACGCGCTGTACTTGCTCTACTACTCGCGTTTCTAAATCTAAATCCCAGTTTAATAAATAACCTTGATATGAATTATTAACAACATCCGCATCTAACTCGATTGAATCAGCGAAAAGCGCTGCATAAATTTTCCCGTCAGGATTTTTCGCACTCTCACAAATAACTTTTGAAATACATTCACGAACAAATGCAGTGACACCATCAACATGGTTTTGATAAATTTCTTTCCCGTCAATAATACCTTCAATAATTGTCGGTAAATCACGGATTGAAATTCCTTCTTTCAGCAGTTGTTTAATAACATTTTGCACAAGTGATAAATCAATTTCTTTCTTCTTAATCTCTTCTAATAAAACGCCATTATCAGTTTCAAGCGAGTTAATCAAGTCTTTCACATGTTGACGCTGAATTAACTCATGAAGATTACGTCTAACGACAACATCTAAATGCGTAATTAATATGCTGAGTGGCTCTAACACTTGATAGCCTTTCATTTGTGCATCTTGTACCATATGCTCCAAAATCCAATATCCATCTTCGCCGAAAATTGGATCTTTCGCTGGCTCTGCATCTAAATCAGCCATTACATTCGGTGTTTTCAGTGCTAATAAATAACCTGATTTTAAAACACCTTCAGCCGCCTTCGCACCTTTAATACGAATAATGTAACGTCCGCGTGGTCTAAAGCTCGTATTATCTTTAAAGTTAATTCCAGGAACGTTAATACCAAGGTCGGTAATAATCGACTTCCTCATTAGAACAACTTTATCACGAGCTGTTTCCCCGTTAATCTTCTGCTTTACAAGTGCCGCTAAATCTAAACCGAGCTCTACGATAATTGGATATTTATCTGTAAAGACTCCGAATGAATCTTCCACTTGCTGTAATTGCTCATCCTCGCCTTGAATCATTTCTAATTCTTTTTGAAGCTCGTCTTCTTTTTCTTTCTTTATTCGCTTTTTATTGCGAATTCCTAAGAAGATAATTGTTCCACCAACGAGAGCAAATGGTAGAAATGGTAGCGGGGTAAAAACACCCATTGCGATAAATAAACCACCGAGTGCATATACAACAACTTCATGCGCTAATAACTCTTTAAAGATTCCTTCAGTTACTGTATCAGCTGAACCGTCAAATACACGCGTTACGATAATACCTGTTGAAATCGCAAGCATTAACGAACCGATTTGGTTTACAATTCCGTCACCGACAGTTAACTGTGTATAGTGAATAGCCGCATCTGCAAAGCTCATTCCTTGCTGCATCATACCGACAATTAAACCGAAAATAATGTTTACGAATAAAATGACAATCCCGAAAATAACGTCCCCTTTAATGAACTTTCCGGCACCATCCATCGCTCCGTAAAACTCTGTTTCCATATTTAATTTTTTTCGTTTCGCCTGTGCATCTTTTTCTGTAATAAGACGCTGATTCAAGTCAGCATCGATAGACATTTGTTTCCCTGGTAAAGAATCAAGTGTAAAACGAGCTGCTACTTCAGCTGTACGAGACGCACCGTTTGCAACAATAAACTGGAATATGATTAAAACTATAAAAATAACGATACCAATTAATAAGTTCCCGCCAATTACGAACTGGCCGAACTCTTCAATAACATGACCCGCATTTCCGTCTGTTAAAATCGCTCGCGTCGTCGAAACGTTAATCGATACGCGGAAAATCCCGATTAATAACAACATCGTCGGAAATGACTTTAATTCATCCCACTCGTTAATACTTGTAGCTCGCATATAAATAAGTACTGACATACTTAGTAGAAAAACGATAACGATATCAAGTATAAATGGTGGAAGTGGAATTAAGAGCGCCACAACGAATGACGCTGCTAAAAAGATAGAAAAATAGGTTCTTGCAGAATCCATCTTAAACAAAGAGATCCCCTCCAAACGCGCTATTATACTTCAAGTTCTTTCGTTTGAATTAAATAGCGCATAACTTCAATTACAGCTACATATAAATCTTCTGGAATCGTCTCATCTTCCTCGACTTGATAATATAAAGAACGAGCGAGCGGACGGTTCTCTACCATTGGTATTTCTTGTTCACGGGCAAGCGTTCGTATATATAATGCGAGCTCATCTTCCCCTTTTGCAACGACAATAGGCGCCGCATCAACTTGTTTATTGTAACGAAGCACCACTGAAATATGCGTCGGGTTGTTCACAATAAACGTTGCACCATCCATCTTCTTCGCGATTGTCCCTTGCAAGATGGCATGCATAAAGTTTTTTCGTTTCCCCTTTACTTGTGGGTCCCCTTCATTATCTTTATGCTCTTGTTTCACTTCTTCTTTTTTCATCTTAATATCTTGTTCGTACTCCCATTTTTGATAAATGAAATCAATAATAGAAAGAATGATTAAAATAATTAAAATGGCTAAAAAGATAAATTTAATTTGGCTAATAATTTCAGTAAGTGACGCTGTCCAGTTAAATCCAATCATACTAACAATCTTCTCTAAATTCTTTTTAAAGAGAACGTACGAAACGTAACCGATTAATCCCATATAAAACAGTGATTTCAAAATATCTACTAAACTTTTACGACTAAACAATCTCGTAAAATAGTTTTTCGGATTAATACGTGATGCTTTCGGCTTAAGTACTTTAGAAGAAAATAAGAAACCGACTTGAATCATATAATTGAATAAATGAAAAGCGTATACGAGTATTAATATAGGAGCTGATACTTTCAGAAGTAATATGCCCATTAAATAAAAATACTCGGTCGAATCTGTATTTTTTCCAATTTGATCAAACAGCACCGCTACGGAATTCGCAATCTCAAAACCGAGCCAATCTCCGAAAAAGTAAACGACAACTGCTAATACAAGAATGGAAAATAAATTATTTAAATCTTTACTCCGGGCGATATTCCCTTCTTCACGCGATTTTTTACGCTTCTGCGGGGTGGCCTTTTCTGTTTTATTATCCTTTGCCATGCGCGTCCCCCTACTTCGTTAAGAAAAAGTTAAATAGTTTCGTATACTCTTCCAGTAATACGTCTGTCATATTTTTAAACACATAACCGAGCATCGGTACACTCATCGCAATAAACAAAATACCACACGTTATTTTAATTACGTACGCATTCATAAAAACGTTTAATTGCGGTGCATTTTTTGCGATTAAAATAAGGACGAAATTAATAATGAATAGACTGCCCATAAGTGGCAAAGCAATTTCAACCGCTGATGTAATTGCAAATAATAACGTTGCGAGTAGACTATCTAAAAAACTAGTCGTCAACAATTTTGAAATCGCCTCTGTATATTGAAACGACTTTAAAATCGTGGCAACGAAATAGTTAATGCCGCCCAGTGAAATAAAAATAATAAGAAAAAATATATCAAAAATTGTTGATAGCAAAGTGGACTGTGACCCTGCATTTACATCAAATAAACTCGCCTGCGATAAACCGATATCAAAGTCTAAAATATGCCCTGCCATTTTCGGAATGTTCCACAGCATCTCTACAATTTTTGAAAGTGATAATCCAATTACAATTTGCGTTCCTGCATAAGCTGCTACATCCCAAACTGTCTTTATGTGAGAGACATCCACTTGATCTGCCACTGTAATCGAAAGAGCGAGTCCAAATGTAACCTTTGCCATCGCCGGAATTGATCGACCTGAGAAAAACGGTAAAAAATATAAAAATGAAGTAATGCGACAAAACGCAAAAAACGTCGCCGCCCATAATTCCATATTCATTTCAGTTCACCTATCTTAGTACGAACGCAATAGCGATGGGATTTTATCAAATAAATCTAAAATAAGCATCGTTAACTCTTGAAACATCCACGGACCTAAAATGATAATAACGAGCACAATACTCGCCATTTTCGGTAAAAACGTCAGCGTTTGCTCTTGAATTTGCATCATCGCCATAATAACCGCGATAATAATAACGACAATCATACTTACAACGGCAATCGGCATTAAAATCATAACCCCTTTATAAAAAAAGGTTTGGAAAATATCTATAATTGGTGACGTATTCATTTATATGACTCCTATCACATAGCATCAAACGCTTCAGGCGACCGTCTTAAACATAATATCGACGATTTTTGTATATCCACCTAAATATACGAAAACGAGTATTTTAAATGGTAAACTTAAAATCATCGGCGGTACCATCATCATCCCAAGGTACATTAAAAGTGTACTAATAATTAAATCAATAAAGACAAACGCTAAATAAATGAACATCCCTGTAAGTAAACCTTTTTGAATTTGCGTTAACGTAAAGGATGGCACAAGCGTAAACAGTGAAAGATCCTTTAAATCTTTCGGCAACTCTTCTCCACGCACTTTCAGCATCATTTTCAAATCATGCTTATACGTATGCTTCGACATATAATCTTTCATAATCGGGGCTGTCGTCTCCGCAGCTTGACTTACTGTTATTTTTTCTTTCGTCATCGGGTCCCACACATCACTCTTTAATTGACCAAGCACTGGCTGCATTGTAAACAGCGATAAAAATAATGCGAGTCCAACAAGCACTTGGTTCGGTGGTAAATTCATAACCCCAAGCCCTTGACGAGTAATCCCAAGAACAATCATAAAATAAGTAAAATGCGTAAATAAAAGAACGATAGAAGAAGATAATGATAGAAGGGTAACGAGCGCGAATAGTTGTACACTTGAATTACTCGTAAACTCTTTTCCATTTTCGAAATTAATAAAGCCGTTCGGGGCTGCATACGCTGGATTTACAAAAACAAATGAAAAAATAATAGAAAATGCGAAAATAACGGCAAATAACGATAACTGTTTCTTTATTCTCATGATGGATCCTCTACTTTTTTCGTTTCACTCTTCACCGCGTCTTCTAACGCTTGTTGAAACTGATTTCCTGTTCCTGTTAACTGCACAGATTGTACACCGTTATTACTAATAACAGTGAACACTTGCTTTCCGTCCACTTCAAATAAAAAGGCGCTCGTTTGATGATTTAAATAAACACCGTCTTTCACTTGAATGTGTCCATTTTCACCTTGCTTAAAAAACTGCTGTTTGCGCGTCTTTTTCGTCATATAATATGCACCATAGCCGAGCGCACCAAACAGTAAAACGACTTGAAATAAGGTCGTCATATACGACATATGACTCCTCCTCTACTCTTTATCCTGCATTTGATTTTGTGCCTTCATAAGCGCTGCATGTTTCTTATCAGCTTCAATTTCAGAAATAATAATGCCAAACTTCTCGTCCATTACGATTGCCTCACCAATACCGACTTTCATATCACTTAAATATACATCTACTTTATGTCCTAAATTTTTCTCTACTTCAAGAACATCGCCAACTTTTAATTGCTTCACATCACCAAGCGTAATAGATGACTTCCCAAGCTTTACTCCAAGTTCAATCGAAATGTCTGAAACGGTATCAATATGTGCCTTCCCCGCTTCATTTCGCTTCCCTGCAAATTCTTCTAATCCCATTAATGACACAGGAGATACTTCATGCTTCATATGGATCCTCCTACTCTATAAAACTTTTAAATAGGAGCGCCTTACGCGTTCCATCTTTCCCGATAAAACAATTAAATTTATGCTTTCCATCTACATAACCACGTAGTTGGTCTGAAACTTTCGTATGAAGCGGAATAATATCGCCTTCTTCAATTTGCTCAATCTCGCCCATTGTCATCTTCTGCTCACCAACCGCAACGTGAACAGGCTTGTACACTTGATTTACTTTCACTTCTACTTCAGACGTATACTTTTTACGCTTATCCGAAGAATGTTCGACAATATTTTCAGACGTTAACTTATCCATAATTTCTTCAACAGATAAGAACGGAATACCAATACGAACTGTCGTATTCCAAAACTCTGTTTTCATATTTACGTTCAATAATGAAATAATATCGCTCGCCGTCGTAATCTTCAGCGCATTCGGATCTGTCTCCGTCGTTACAAACTTCGGTTCAATCGCAACAACGCTTTCAAATGATTGCTCTAAATTTTTACAAAGAAGCAAGAATATATTATCAAGCGTTAAAAACTCAAACGCCGTTAGCGGTCTGCGCATCGTAAAGTTACGCTTACTATCTCCGCCAAGCCAGCATTCATGAATATATATAACGAACGCTAAATCAATCTCAATAACAATTTCTCCAAGCTCTGGTAAACCTAGATCTATCACGCAATATAAATAATAATCTTTTGGCATTTTCTCTACATACTCACTCGTAAATGGAACTTGCTCAACAGTCGAAGGCTCGAGTTCAATCGGAATACGCATACGCGCTGACAACGTCTGTGACGTCTGCTTTCCAAATGTAGACGCAATCGCTTGCAAACTACGTAAATGTTCAACACCAAACTTCTCTGGTCTATTAAAATCATACTCTTGAAATTTATCTTGCTTCCCTGCTTCTTGTGCGAAAGCCGGCATTTCCTCGCCTTCATTTACCGCCTTCAGCAGGGCATCAATTTGCTCTTGGCTTAATTTTTCGCCACTCATGACAATCCCCTTCCCTACCTTTTCAATTCAACGATTTCAACGTACATTTTCCCATTCTTCGTCAAAATCTTTCCGGTTCCAATCTCTTCATTCTCAAGCATAAGACGCACCGTATTTTTCGCTGAATTTTCAAGACGATACAATGTACCTTTCGTAATATGAAGCAGATCTTCAATTTTCTTTTTCGTATTTCCGATTTCAAAATAAATTGTTAACGGAATATCATCTTGTAATTTCAAATCTAGCCAACTCCCATATCATGTTCACGAAAATTTCATGTTCTCTATTTATATAATGAAATTTTCTATTTCGAAACGTCGATATTTAATATTTTTTTAATATATCCTTGCGTTTCTTTAAATGGCGGTACGCCTCCGTACTTTCTCACATTACCAGGGCCAGCATTATAAGAAGCAAGCGCCAATACGAGATCACCGTTATTTTTCTTTAAATAACCGCTTAACTCTTTCACACCGCCTTCAATACTTTCAGCTGGTGAGAATGGATTTTTTATACCCATCTCTTTCACATTCGCTGGCATAAGCTGCATCAGCCCCATCGCCCCTGCATGTGACACCGTTTTCGGATTAAAATTAGACTCTACTTCAATCATTTTTTGAATTAACGTTTTCGGAATTCCATATGTATTACTTACACGATCAATAATATCCTCATACTTACCTTCATTCGAAGAACGTATTTTTTGAATATTATACTTTTTCGTTAATTCCCACGTATCAGCAGCCTCATTTTTCGTTTCTGGGAAACGTCGTTCAAACTCTTTTTGTGCAACTTGTACTTCATCTACTTTCTTCGTTTCAGCTTTCTCCTCAGGCTTACTCGTTTCCTCTACTTTATTAATAGATTCTTTCGGTTTATTAACAACAGTTTCTATTTTCGTAGATTGTACCGGCTGACTCATATCTTCTACTTTTGCCGGCTCTTTAGCAACTTTCGTCTCCTTCGCAGATTCACTCTGCAATTGATCTTGAAAACGGCTACTAACGAACGCTTGCGGACTACTTAACTTTTGCTGAATTTGTCCTTTTTTATATGCAAGAACTTCTTTTACTATATTTCCAACTACCATAATATCACCTTTTCGCTAAACAAAGATAATCTAATATTAGAGTTTTTTTAAAAAGTTTGCAATAATCCTTTTAATAATATTTTAATAAAAAAATGAATAGATTGTTAAACTGTTATTTTTTTATATTCATTAATTCGAATTTTTAGTTGACACCCGTTGTAGCAAGGCTTACAATAAATCTCGAAATCGATTTTTTCGCATATTACCGTTTTTCGATTTGCAGAAAAGTCAATATAAAAAAATGGGGGTTCTTAACATGAGAATTAATACAAACATTAATAGCATGCGTACTCAAGAGTACATGCGCCAAAACCAAGCAAAAATGAGTAACGCTATGGACCGTTTATCAAGCGGTAAACGTATCAACAACGCTTCTGACGATGCAGCAGGTCTTGCAATCGCAACTCGTATGCGTGCACGTGAAAGCGGATTAGGAGTAGCAGCTAACAACACACAAGACGGTATGTCATTAATCCGTACAGCTGACTCAGCTTTAAACTCTGTATCTAACATCTTACTTCGTATGCGTGACATCGCTAACCAATCTGCGAACGGTACGAACACAGCTGACAACCAACAAGCTCTACAAAAAGAATTTGGTCAATTAAAAGAACAAATTTCTTACATTGCAGACAATACAGAATTTAATGATAAAACTTTATTAAAGGCTGACAATAGCGTTAAGATACAAACTTTAGATTCTGCTGACACTAACAAACAAATTTCTATTGATTTAAAAGGTGTTACTCTTAACCAGTTAGGTCTTGACACTGTAAATATCGGTTCTGAAAAACTATCAGCTGAAAGCTTAAATGTAGCAAAAGCTACAATGGCTCGACTTGTAAAGGCAGATCAGAATGCGGATCCATCTACTTTTGCACTTGATGTTAACACTGCAAAAGAATCTTTTGATAAAATTAAAGGCTTTATCACTAATAAAACTAACGTTCAAAATGTAGAAAATGCATTTAATGATTACACAGTAGCTGATCCAGCTGATAAGGCTGATAAAGCTGACGCTATTCAAGCTGCATTTAACACAGCAATTACTGGTCTTGTAGCTGCTACACCAAACACATCAAATCCATCTTCAGCAGTCGATTCAATTGATGCGGCTCTAAAAACAGTTGCTTCTAACCGTGCTACTCTAGGCGCTACATTAAACCGTCTTGACTTTAATGTAAACAACCTTAAGAGCCAATCTGCTAGTATGGCTTCAGCTGCTTCTCAAATCGAAGACGCTGACATGGCGAAAGAAATGTCTGAAATGACTAAGTTCAAAATCTTGAACGAAGCTGGTATCAGCATGCTTTCTCAAGCAAACCAAACTCCACAAATGGTTTCAAAATTATTACAATAAGCCATTTGAGTTAGTTTCATGAATAAACCTCTCTGCTTGCGGGGAGGTTTATTTTTTCTATATAGACAGATTTAAAGGCTTTCTTTTTAGCCTGGAGAGAAGCTCCAGCCATGTTTGGAAGCGGTCAGGGCTTATTCGGACCTCGTCCCGTGTATTAAAACAAAAAGATAAAGTGAGCATAAGCTCCTTTTTCTTTTCATAACCGTTATTAGCTTTAAGACCTTATATTAACTTATAAGGAATGTCCATTATGCGTATTGGTATGAATGGCTAGACAGTCGTTGTGTGGGATGAATGTTACGATGGAGCATTTAGTTGCATTTAATACAGTTTCACAAGCAAATCAAATTTCGCAAATGGTTTCGCAGTTACTACAATCTTAAATATATAACCTTTAAAACTATTAAAATAACTCCATAAAAAATAAAAAGTGGGATACATACATGCTATGTATCCCACTTTTATATCAATTTATCCGTTATAAATTAGATCCTCCGCTAAAGAAGTAAACATCTCCCCAACGAGCGAATCTTCATCATACACACATGAGCCATTATTTTCTTCACGTTTTGCAAACGGTATTTGGGCGATTACTTCTGTTTGCAGTTGTTCTGCTAACATTTCACCACCGCCTTTTCCGAAGAGGTAGTTTCTTGAGCCATCTTGCTCTTCGTAATATGCCATATTTTCAACGATACCTAAAATGTCGTGTTTCGTATGTTTCGCCATTACTCCTACTCTAGACGCGACAAATGAAGCTACGTTATGAGGTGTCGTAACGATAATTTCTTTCGCCTGTGGAATCATCGCTGCGACATCTATCGCAACGTCTCCTGTTCCAGGTGGTAAATCTAGAAGAAGATAGTCTAATTCTCCCCAGTGCGTATTCGCAAGGAAGTTTTGAATCCATTTGTTTAACATCGGTCCGCGCCACATAACTGGGTTGTTTCCTTCTGTGAAGAATCCCATCGACATAATTTTAACACCGTGACTAACGACTGGAATTGCTGTTTGATCGATCATTGTTGGTTTTTCATTCGTTTCCATCATAGCTGGGATACTGAATCCGTATATATCTGCATCTAAAATGCCAACCTTTTTCCCCATACTTGCTAACGCAGTAGCAAGGTTAATCGTCACAGTTGATTTACCAACTCCTCCTTTTCCGCTCGTTACAGTAATAAAACGTACTCCTGAATCAGGTCGAAGCATACTAGGCATTCCAGTTTCTGTTCTAGCTTCTTTCTTTAAAGACGCTGTTAATGCCGCTCGTTCTTCCGGTGTCATTGAACCAAATGTTAAAGACACTTTCGATGCACCAATATTTCGAAGAGAGTCTTCAATATCTTGTTGAATTTTCGCCTTTAGCGGACAACCTTGTATCGTTAAAACTACTTCTAGCCCAACCTCTGTACCATCTATCTTTATATTTCTGACCATATTTAATTCCACAATACTCTTGTGCAACTCCGGATCTTCTACATGGCTTAAAGCATTCATAATTTGTTCGTGAGTAATCATCATACACATTCCTTCCATTATAGTCATTTCACCTGATGGAAAAAGTCTCCGCTTTTCCCACCCGTTTTTTGCACTAAATACGTTTCTTTCATGACCATCGTTTTATCAACTGCTTTACACATATCGTAAAAAGTAAGGGCGGCGATTGATACAGCAGTTAATGCTTCCATTTCTACACCTGTTTTACCGCTGCATTTTACTGTAGCTCGTATCATTAACTCATACCCATCACTTGTCTTTTCATAATGAAACGTAAAGTCTGTTCCTTGGATTAATATCGGGTGACACATCGGAATTATATCCGCTGTTTTTTTAGCACCGATTATGCCAGCAACTTGCGCTACTTGGAGCGGGTCACCTTTTTTCAATCCGCCATTTTGAATTGCTTCAAATAGTTCATTTGATAAAAAAATTGTACTTTGCGCAATAGCTGTACGTGTCGAAATATCCTTTTGAGAAATATCAACCATTTTAGCTCTTCCCTCTTCGTTCCAATGCGAAAACTCACTCATAATGATCCTCCTTATTTTATGAAGAATGCGGTATTCAAAGAAACAGAATTAACCCCCACTTACAGGCGGGATAAACGCGACGATATCTCCAGGTTTTACAATATCTTCGTCCGTTACAAATTCTTCGTTAATCGCTACCATAACTTTATCTAGCGTCTGTAATTGATAGTTATCTTCCAGCCATTTTTTCAATTGCTGAACATTTATCTCTCTTTTTTCTATTATTACTAATCTCTCTGAGCCAACTTCTTCTCGTAAATTTGCGAACAGTAAAATTGTAATCATTCTCTCATTCTTCTTTCTTTGGTTTTCCTTCTGGATATGGAGTATTTTCAAGTTGATCTCCAATCCACTCCGTTCCATCTTCCCAAAATTCTTTTTTCCAAATTGGGACGATTTTCTTTATACGTTCAATTGCGTATTCATTCGCTTCATATGCCACTTTACGATGTGGCGACGATACTGCAATGACAACGGCGATATCCATTATTTCTAGTCGGCCTACTCGGTGCGTGATTGCTATTTTCGCATCCGGCCACTTTTTCTTAATTTCTTCTCCAATTGCAGTAAGCTTTTTTACCGCCATCGGTTTATATGCTTCATACTCAAGATGTAACGTTCGTTTTCCTTTCGTTAATTCCCTTACTGTTCCAATAAAAGTTGTAATTGCTCCTGCTTCTCGTCTTGCTACTTTATTCGTTACTTTTTCAACTACAATCGGATTATCGACAATTTCAAATCGTGCTTGTCCCATCAAAACCTCTCCCCACTTTATGGAATGTCCAAGACCATTCACTACCTTCGTTATCTTCTAATAAAAGAACGTCTACAAACATCCCTTTCTTATATCCTCTCGTTCCGCCCGGTAGTACAATAAAAATGTTTGATTCTGCTAATGAAGAAACGGAACTAGATTTATCAAATCTTGATGGATAAGCGATTAGTTGTCCTTCGTTATACTGAAGCTTCGCTCGTACAAATCTTGTAAATGGATTCGGTTTTAGAAAATCTTCTCCGAGCATTGCTTTTTCTCGTTTTACATGTGGTTTTCCGCTAAACATATACGCACGAATGCTAGGTTTTACGAATAATTCAAAACCTACATAGCAAGCAGATGGATTACCTGATAATCCAAATAATAATTTTCCGTTTAATTGCGCTACAGTCGTGACGCTACCCGGCCGCATGGCTACTTTATTAAAAAGAACTGATGCGCCTAACCTTTCGTATATAGCTGGCAAATAGTCATAGTCGCCTACCGAAACACCACCAGTTGTAATTAACATATCAACTTCGCTTAACGCTTTTTTCACTGCTTCGTAGCACGTATTAAAATCGTCGCTAAACTTTCCAAAGTATTTTACTCTTCCACCTGCTCTTCGAATTTGAGACGATATCATATACGTATTACTATTTCGAATTTTCCCAGGTTGTAGTTCTTCATTTACATCGAGAAGCTCACTCCCAGTCGCTAATAGTCCAATGATAGGCTTTTTCGCTACTGGCACTTCGCTATAACCGAATGTAGCAAGAAGAGCTGAAATACCTGGATTAATGTAACAACCTCTTTTTGCGAGAACAGTTCCTTTACGTGCATCTTCACCTTGAAAGGAAATATTGTCCCCTTCTTTAAATGAGCGCCTCACTTCCATATAGCTTTTTCCGATATTCTCATATTGACGATGACGAGTCAGTTCTAGCATGACGACCGCGTTACATCCTTTCGGAATTTGTGCCCCTGTCATAATTCGAACTGCTTGAAACGCTTCTACTTCTTTATGGAATACAGAGCCTGCTCCAATTTCACCGATTACTTCAAATACAATTGGATTCTCACGACTAGCTCGTAAAGTATCTTCTGCCCTAATAGCAAATCCATCATATGGCGAGCGATCGAAAGAAGGAACATCGTGATCCGCTACTAAATCGTCTGCTAACATACGTCCGTATGCTAATTCCAGTGGTACTAGTTCTTTTACACCACAATTAGCAAATGCCATCACTTTATGAACAGCCTCTTCAACTGTAATTGGCACTCTTCTTTCCATCATTACCAATCCCTCTCTATTATCCTAATAACCGATAGTATAGTTGTTTCGCTTTTTGAATTTCATTCGTGCCATGAATAAATACACGACCATCATGAAAAATGACGATCCGATACTCTTCTAATTGGCAAGAAAGCAAATACGGATTCCGATCAAGTTTCCCGTGGTTCTTTAATACTTTTTCTAACTCATCAAAGTTGTAATGTCTATTATGCGCCGGTCTAATTTGAACTGTATTTCTTCCGCATAAAACAGCTGTCTTCGTTTGATTTTCGTATGATAAATAAGGATAAGTTCTATTTGTTCCGCACGAAGGACAGCCTTCCGTTTTGATTTTTTCTAGTTTGATAGAATGATACTGATTACTCCATATATCAAACATTAAAAACGTTTTTCTAATTGCTGCGTAATCTTCTACTAAAATTTTGAATGCTTCTGCCACTTGATAGGCAGCGACAATTTGAACAGCTGGACTAATAATTCCAACTGTGTCACACGTCGCTCCTGTAACAGGAACACTTTTCAACACGCAATGTAGGCACGGTGTTTTCTTCGGAATAATTGTATAGCTCATGCTGTATGATCCGACACAAGAACCGTAAATCCAAGGGATATTGTATTTTTGTGATAAATCATTCATTACAAATCGAATATCGAAATTATCTGTGGCATCAATAATGACATCGACACCACTTAATAAAGCTTCCATATTATCTACTCTTGCATCCATTACTAGCGCCTGAATTTGCACGTCTGAATTAATTTTTTGTAAACGATTCTGTGCTGCAATTGCTTTTGGCAATTTTTCTATCGCATCTTGTTCAGCGTAAAGTTGTTGCCGCTGTAAATTACTCCATTCTACGTAATCGCGATCAATAATCGTTAATTTCCCGATACCTGCACGTACAAAGCTTTCTGCACTTGCACTTCCTAATGCACCTGCCCCTATTATTAATACATGCTTATTTCTAATTTTCTCTTGCCCTTCTTTTCCAATAGGAGTGAACAACTGTTGTCGTGAATACCGCTCTATCATGAGGTGCCTTCCTTTCATATACTGTTATTTTTTCAATACATCTTCTTCGGTAGCACTTTGTTTCTGATAACAAGAAAAATAAGCGAATCCAACAAATCCCGCTCCGCCAATTACATTTCCGATAAAGACAGGCACAAAGTTTTTCGCAAGATCCATCCACGTAAGGTGACCCGCAAAAATTACGGCTGAAATGACAAACATATTTGCTACTACTTGCTGAAACCCAATGACGACAAATGCCATAATCGGAATCCAAATCCCAACAATCTTTCCGATTAAATCGTTCGTTCCATACGCTAACCAAATTGCAAGGCAAACGAGCCAGTTACAACCAATTGCTAAAATTAACGTTCTCCCGAAAGATTCATGTAATTTATCTTGAGCTATCGCTATCGTTTTATTTAAATAGGCACCTTCAGTTAACCCGCCAAGGTGACCGAAACAATACGCTACGAAAAGGGCACCTGCGAAGTTCGTTAAAGTGATCCACGTCCAATTGTTTAACACATGTTTCAATGAAATTTTCCGTGCATACAGTGCCATGGCCATCGACATCATATTTCCCGTAATTAATTCTCCTCCTGCTAAAACAACGAGCATAAGTCCTATAGGAAAAACCGCTCCTCCTATAAAATTGACTAAACTTCCCCACTGCTCTGGTACATTACCTAGAACACGAATATTAAGTAAAAATCCTAACGAAATGAATGCTCCTCCTAAAAAACCAAGAATAAGCATCGCTGATAGCGGTTGCCTCACCTTTTGAACACCGGATTCAATCACAAGCGCAGCAATTTGTTCCGGTTTATGAAATGCCATAACCAATTCCTCCATTTTTCTCATCTAAAAAAAGCAGCACCAAAAACCCTTACCATCGTAAGGATTTTTGAATGCTGCTTAATCTCTCTGCATATCTCTTACAGAAATATCAATCATCATTTTTACTATACTCATAGAAAGTGTACAAAACTTGCACATTTCCCACTATTTACGTTAACAAAGAGAATCTACATTCTTAGTAGCTTCTCAGCCACCGATATGCGACATTTCAATTTTCGGCATTGCTTTTTTATTCGTATTGCTTAACCGTTCGTCTGAATAACGGTCTGAACGATTATTCCAAATGTCACGAATAACATTAGTAATCTCCTCATCCGTATATCCAAAGCGAAGTAATTCTTTAAGATCGTTTCCTTTAGAAGCAAACAAACATGTATACAATTTTCCTTCTGCAGAAACACGCGCTCTTGTACATGATGAGCAGAACGAATCCGTTACAGATGAAATAATTCCTATTTCTTCTTCGCTACCAACATAACGATAACGTGTTGCAACTTCACCAGGATAGTTCGCTTCAATATGTTCAAGCGGCATCACTTTATGAATCATCTCTACTATTTCCTGCTTAGAAACTACTTCACCTAATTCCCAGCCGTTAAAATTTCCGACATCCATATATTCAATGAACCGAAGGATATGCTTATTCTCTTTAAAGTACTCTGCCATCTGAACGATGTCTTCTTCATTTTTCCCTTTTTGGACAACCATGTTCATTTTAATTTTCATTCCGGCTTCCGCTGCAGCCTGTATTCCCGCAAGAACCGTTTTTACTTTACTTCTATTCCCATTTAAATAAGAGAATCGTTCTTCATTTAACGAGTCTAAACTAACTGTTACACGAGATAAACCCGCCTTATATAAATCTGGCGCAAACTTTTTAAGTAATGATCCATTTGTCGTTAAACCAATATCCTCTACTCCATCAATTTCGTTTAACCGCTGTATGAGTTCAGGTAAGTCTTTTCGAAGTAACGGCTCTCCTCCGGTAATACGTAACTTTCTTACACCTAAAGAAACGAAAATACGTGTAATCCTTTCAATTTCATCAAAAGATAAAATTTTATCATTAGACAAAAAAGAATAATCACGACCAAATATTTCTTCTGGCATACAATATCGACAGCGAAAATTACAGCGATCAGTAACAGAAATACGTAAATCCTTTAAAGGACGATCTAATTTGTCTAATGTAACAGATTTCATGATTATTGCCTCGTTTCTACTTATTTTATATTTATAATCCGCTCTGGATGCGTATATACATTTAAAGATTTATTACGAATGAAGCCTATTGTAGTAATCCCTAACTGCTCCGCTAGTTCTAATGCTAACTCAGTTGGAGCTGATTTTGACAATATTACTTCACAGCCAATTTTCGCAACTTTTAATAGAATTTCAGAAGAGATACGTCCACTAAAAACAATAATTTTATCACCAATCGAAATGTTATTTTTTAAACAATAGCCGTAAATTTTGTCTAAAGCGTTATGTCTTCCTATATCCATGCGGCTTAAAACAATTCCACTCACATTACATAAAGCTGCATTATGAACGCCGCCTGTATGTTGAAACGTAGACGCAGATTGCTGCATATCATTCATTAACCGAAAACAATCCTCGGCAGAGATCTTTACGCGAATATCATTCATTTCTTTCGCAGTCAGCGCATCGTTCGCAAAAACAAACCCTTGCCTACTCATTCCACAGCACGAAGTAATATAACGTTTGTTTTGTATGTCACGATAATAAGGATTGATTTTCGTCGTTTTTACATGTACATAGCCTTCTTTTTCTTGCATCCATATTTCATCAATATCTTCATACTTTCGGATAATGCCTTCAGAGGCTAAAAAGCCAATTACCATGTCTTCAATATACTCTGGAGTACTAACCATTGTAACAAATTCCTGGCCGTTAATTTTAACCGTAACAGGAAACTCTGTTACAATGCTGTCCTCTATATGTTTAAATTCCCCTTGCTCATATTTAAAAATTTTCCGTTCCACCTGAATCGATTTCACGATGAGCATCCTTCTCTCACGTTATATTTTTATCAAAAACAAACACGGAAACTGCAATATCCTCATCTACTTTCATATCAGAAAACAGATGAACTAACTTCGCACCAACAAGTTCTTCTAAATGTTCATGAGGATTAGCCACATACACTTCTTGAATCATTTTCGTTCGAGCCATATGAACCATTTCCGCCCCATCCGTAGTTCCCGAAATAAATTTCTCAGTAGGTGTTAAATTCCCATAAAGTGTTGCAATCGCCATGTTCTCGGTAAATACAGTATGAATTCTTTCCGGCCCTTTCCCGAACAACTCTTTTCGAAGCTTTCGGATCATATCATTAAATTCATGTACCATTTTTGACATACTCTCATTCCTTCCTAGTTATTCCATCACAACTATTTTAACAAAATGACCATTTCGCCTAAACTATTTAATAATGAGACGAAATGGATCACCTTTTACAATTATCTCAAGTACGCAAACAACATATGAAATACTATTATTGTTGCTTATCTATTCTTCTTTTAACCCTTTACCCATACCTTTTAAGAAATGAAGACCAAATCCGATAGCACGATTAATATCTGGGTCTTTCAGTACTTTCATAAGGTCTAATATTCCTACTTTTTTATTGCTTTGCAGATGCTGGTTTCCTTCATCCATACCTGTCAACACGCTACCTATAAGCTTTTTCGTAAGTTCCGGATCAAGTTCTGTTAAAGCTCCTGCAGCGCCCATCATATTATTAATTAAATTTGTAACTGGTTCACGAGTGACTTGGCCTAGAACGATTTTTGCGATTGGTTCTTTCGCTTTCAGCATAGAATTTGCTGCTTCCAGCATCCCAATGTCATTTAATTCACCTACTATATTAAACATTTGATTTAAAGCATCTTCATTATTAGCTAGCAGTTCTTTTAAAGCTTCGAGTTTTTGTTGTTTAAGTTCTTCCTCAGTTAGCTCCTGCTTCTGGATCGCTTGAATAGGTGCTGCCATATTCTTTTCTCCCCCTTAGTTATCCGTTAAATGTACGTATCCTGGACGAGCCCACTTACGATTTACCTCAATTCCGTTTTGAGGATGACGCTTTTTATTACGTGGGTTCGTTTTTGGCATCGGATTTTCGCCATCAACTTCTAACACTTCCATACGTACTTTCGTTTGCTTATATGCCGGCGTGTTTGTACGCAAGTCAACGGCAGGACCTGTTAAAAAATTAATTGCCGATTCTTTATCCGTCGAGTTCATCGGTAAATACAGTTCATTCGCTTTTACACGATCCGTTACAAGTGCACGTAATTTAAGTGCTCCAAATGGAGAAACAAGGCGTACTAACGAACCAGTTTTCACTCCGCGTTCCCTTGCTAACTCTGGAGAAACTTCAACGAAAACACCTGGTACTTTCGATTGAATACCAGTTGATTTATTTGTCATGTTCCCTTCATGGAAATGTTCAAGCATACGGCCGTTATTAATGTGAAGATCGTATTCTGCTGGGAATTCAGCAGGACGTACCCAATCAGCTATCGCAAAACGAGCCTTTTTGTCCGGGAAGTTAAATCCATCTTTGAATAGAAGCGGCGTATTCGTACCATCAAAACTTCCCCAGTGGAAACTGTTCCACCCTTCAAGCACTTCATAGTTTGCGTGTGCAAATAGTGGTGATAAGCTTGCCATTTCCGCAAAGATTTCACTTGGGTGATTATAGTTCCAATTTGCGCCTAACTTATTAGCAATTGCCTGCACGATCCACCAGTCTGGTTTCGCATCTCCTAGCGTTGGAAGCACTTGATATAATCTTTGTACGCGACGCTCTGTATTTGTAAAAGTACCTTCTTTCTCAAGAGATGGCGCTGCTGGTAATACTACATCAGCGTATTGAGCTGTTTTAGAAAGGAACACATCTTGAACGACAAAGAATTCAAGGCTTGATAACACTTCATGCACATGATTTGCGTTCGAGTCTACAAGAGCCATATCTTCTCCAACAAGATACATAGCTTTCATTTTCCCTTCATCAATTGCGTGAAGCATTTCAATGTTATTTAGACCTGGTTTATTATCAATTTTTACTCCGTAAGCTATTTCAAATTTCGCACGTTCTACATCGTCAGTAACGTGTTGATATCCAGGAAGCCAACCTGGGAGAGTTCCCATATCACAAGCACCTTGTACGTTATTATGACCTCGAAGTGGATATGCACCAGCACCTGGACGGCGATAATTTCCTGTTGCAAGAAGTAAGTTTGAAATCGCAGCGGAAGTATCTGAACCACCCGTATTTTGCGTTACACCCATACCCCAAAGAATACACGTACCATCTGCATCACGAATCATCTCGGCCATTTGAACGAGAGTTTCTTTTGAAATACCTGTAATCTCTTCTGCATATTCAAGCGTATATTCTTTAAGACTATCTTTGAAATCTTCAAAGAAGTTTACATTCTCGTCGATGAACTGCTCATCATGCCAACCTTGATCGATCATATATTTTGTAACAGCCATTAACCATACTTGATCTGTTCCTTGCTTTGGACTAATAAAGATATCTGAACGCTCTGCCACTTCAGTTTTACGAAGATCTGCGACAATTAGTTTTTGACCGTGAAGTTTATGCGCACGTTTCACACGAGTCGCTAACACAGGATGACCTTCTGTTGGATTACAACCGACGATAATAACAAGACCCGATTGCGCGATATCTTTAATCGTCCCTGCATCTCCGCCCATACCAATTGTACGGAACAATCCATCCGTCGCTGGTGATTGACAATAACGTGAGCAGTTATCAATATTGTTCGTTTCAAACACTTGTCGTGCTAATTTTTGAATAACATAATTATCTTCATTCGTAATTTTAGAAGAAGAAATAAAGCCGATAGAACCTTTACCGTACTCTTCTTTAATAGAGCCCATTTTATTTGCCACTACATGAAGCGCTTCTTCCCAAGTTGATTCCACGAACACTCCATTTTTACGAATTAAAGGTTTCGTAATTCGTTTTTCGGAATTCACGAAATCCCAACCAAACTTTCCTTTTACACAAGTAGAAATCGCATTAACTGGTGCTTCAGAAGATGGTTGCACTTTTAAAATTTCACGGCCCTTCGTCCACACTTCAAATGAACAACCTACACCACAAAACGTACATACTGTTTTCGTCTTCTTCGTACGAGTATCGCGCATTGCAGCTTCTACTTCTGACACAGCGAAAATACCGCTATATCCAGGTTCAACCTCTTTAATAAGATCGACCATAGGCTCAAGAATATCCGGCTTCAGCCCAGTCATAAATCCAGCTTCACCAAGCATCGATTTCTCCATTAATGCATTACAAGGACAAATTGTTACACATTGACCGCAGCTTACACATGAAGAATCGTTAATATCTACTCCTTCATCCCAAATAACACGAGGACGCTCTGCCTCCCAATCAATAGATAACGTTTCATTTACTTGTAAGTTTTGACACACTTCTACACATTGACCACACGCGATACATTGATTCGGGTCATAGCGATAAAATGGATGAGACATATCAACTTCGCTTGCATCAACTTTTGGCTCGTAAGGATATTTTTGATGCTCAATTTCCATTAATTCTGCCGTATTATGCAGTTTACAATTCCCGTTATTGTTGTCACAAACCGTACAGTACAGTAAATGATTTTCTAATAAGCGATCCATCGCCTCATGTTGTGCTGCCTTCGCACTAATAGAGGCTAACTCAATATTCATGCCGCTCGTCACTACAGTTGAACAGGATCGCACAAGCTTTCCATTCACTTCTACAATGCAAGTATCACACGTTTGAATCGGATCCACTTCCGGCACGTAACAAATTTGTGGATGTTCAATTCCGTTCTCATTAATGATGCCTAGTACCGTTGAACCAGGCTCAGCACTATATTCTTTGCCGTCAATTGTAATATGAACCATGCTGTCGTTCATGGTTACTCCCCCTTTTTGAGAATAAAAAAACTCCACCACGAAAATATACGCACCACATTTTTGGCACGTTATCATCATGGTGGAGTAGTTTATTAGCACATCTTGCTAAAATACCAGTCCATTTATTCATAAATAAAATGATAGATTCATAACAGGTCATATCACGATTCCATCTTTAACACTATAATTATAGCGTTAAATCGAAAAATACACAATATAATTATTATTGAAAAGGACAAAGCACATAATGCTCTGACCTTTGTATTACATTTTAGAATTATTCTGAGATGACTTACTTCCCGGTGCAAACCAACCAATTAGTGCAATAGCAACTAATACTCCGTAGAAGATTAAAGTCCAAGTTGTACTGTGCGGGAAATCATGGTCTAAGATACCAATATCCTCATGGGCAAGTGTAATTACAGCGAGTTTTACACCGACCCAGGCAACAATTGCATATGCTGTTGTTTCCAATGCTGGACGTTTCTCAAGTAATTGTACAAACCAAGTTGCCGCAAATTTAATTAAAATAAGCCCGGCAATCCCTCCGAGAAGTACAACTATGAACTGTCCTCCATCCATACCACCGAAATCTTCTAGCGGTGAATCTGGAAGACCAAGGGCAAGAGCAACTGCGGCTAATATTGAATCGATCGCGAAAGCAAGGTCAGCTAATGCAATCTTTCCTACTGTGAACCAGTAGCTTTTACCTGCCGCTTCCTTTTCATCGTCCTTATGAATATTTTGATTGTCTTTTCCGAATTGCGCCTGAATGACATGCTTCAATCCTAAATAAAGAAGATACGCTGCTCCTATTGCTTGTATTTGCCAAACATTTGCAATAAATGAAATCGCAAATAGAGCTGCAAATCGAAAAACGAAGGCCATAATGATTCCGTAATTTATAGCTCTTTTTTTCTCTTCTTCGGGTAAGTGTTTCGCAATAACTGCTAGGACAAGGGCATTGTCAGCCGATAACAATCCTTCTAATCCAATTAGAATTAATAATGCCCAAGCGTACTCTAGCCATATTGAATCCATCCGCTTCTCTCCTTTCTAAAACTAAAATCAGATAAGGTCTTTGCTCATTAGAATTTCCTATTAAGCCAAATTAAATGCTAAAACATTTTGACAGTTACTTTGCTGTCCTCTATTTGTTATAATTTCAACAAAAAACAAATCTAGATTGTGGTTTTCTTAGAAAAGGTGACGCGACATTGTGCTTAAAAACTTGATGAATTCATCTTCACTTACAGGTTTACTGTAGTAATAGCCCTGAATTAGATAACATGCATTACGTTGTAACACTGTTAATTGTTCCTTCGTTTCTACCCCTTCTGCGATCACTTTCATGTTTAAAGTATGCGCTAGTGAAATAATGGTATGAATAATTTCATTTCCATCAGTAGAATTTCCGATCCTATTAACAAATTCTCTTGGAATTTTTAAGGTATCAATTGGATACAAAGGGAGATATGCTAATGAAGAATACCCTGTGCCAAAATCGTCAATTGATAAATGTACACCATATGATTTTAATGCTTTTAACTTCGCTAACGTTTCTTTTTCATCTACCATTGCTATCCGCTCAGTTAATTCTAAATCGATCGAACTAGCAGGTACCCCTACTTCTTCTATAGTAGATATGATTGTTTGAACAAAGTCCTTCTGTTCAAACTCTATAGCTGATAAATTTATCCCCATTTTTAGATTTGAATAGCCCGCAGAATGCCATTCTTTCAGTTGTCGACACGCTTCCTGTAACGTCCATTTCCCAATTGAAATAATCTGCGATGTTTCTTCCGCGATAGGTATAAATTCAAAAGGAGAAATAAGTCCCAGTTCTGGATGTTGCCAACGAATTAAAGCCTCTGCACCAATAACCATACCAGTCTTACTGTCAACTTGTGGTTGATATAATAAAAACAACTCATTATTTTCTAATGCCTTCGGTAAATCCTGTTCTAATCGTAATCGTCTTGTTATTTTTTTTGATAATGTCTCGTCATACATGCAAACAGCATTATTACCTTTTTCCTTTGCACTATACATAGCAATATCAGCATGTTGTAAAAGTGTAGTAGTATTTATTCCTCCAAACGGATACACCGCTATTCCTATACTAAGAGATAAGTAAAAGCTATGCTGATTTACTACAAATGCTTCTTCAGTTATACGAAATAGAGTTTCACACAAATCCAATAGCTGTTGCTCTGTATGGTTATGGACTATGATTGCAAACTCATCTCCCCCTATTCTCGCTAGAGGAATAGCCGGTAACAGACATGTCCTAAAACGTTTAGCAACTTCTTTTAAAACACTGTCACCAATTGAATGTCCCAGTGTATCATTAATAGTCTTAAAACGATTTAAATCTATATACAAGAGTCCAAATTCACCCTGCGTTTTTCGTGCACGCTCAATGGATTTTTCTAATTCTTTTTGGAAGAATATTCGATTTCCAATCTCCGTCACTGTATCATGGAATGCTAGATAGTTTATCTCATCTTGTTGTTTCTTCATTCTCGTAATGTCTTTTACCATTACATAACTCCCAAAAGTTTGTCCTTCTATCATAATAGGAACAATGGTGACGTACCAAAAATGAATGTCCTTCTCATTATTATTTTTCACACGTAATTGTAACGAAGCCGAACTGCATCGTTTCCCTTCCTGTAGAGCTGCTTCCAATTCAGATCTATCTTCGTCTAAAAAAATCGAGAAGCACTCTTTACCTATTAATTCATCACTGTTTTTTCCTAATAACATACTTCCAGCCTGGTTTATATTTAACACAGTACCATTTGAATTAATCGTTAAAATAGGATCTGGATGATACTCATATAATGACTTAAATCTCTCTTGATTTTTGACCAAGTCATTGGATTTGTTTATTAAATCTTCTGTTCTTTGAGATACTTTTTGTTCTAATTGATTATTAAACACTTTTAACATTTCGGTTAAATCGCTGTTTTGCATTCGTACGATAGTATGACGAATCAGCACAAATACAAATGCAATACAATTCCCAGTAATAAGTGTAGACGAGGAAGTTTGCTCTTTTAAAGTAAAGCCAATTAATACCGCAACTGCAAGATAAGGAAATATAACAAGAAGTTTCTTCCCAAATGTGGGATCGATAATGAAATAATTCCTTCTAGAAGATGCATTCTTTGAGATCGAAGCAGCAATAGCAATTAATAATAGGAAAACTCTATACAAACACCTTAATAATATAAGTGAACGATCTGACAAATCATCTTGTAAGTAAAAATACAAGTAGTCCGTAATAGCCAATCCAGTTAATACGAGAATAAAAATAAATAATTTACTTTTCGCATTAAAAATAGCTGGTCGAAAGATCAGGCTAATTCCTAGTAAAAGAAGCAATAAATCTATAATCGGAAAAATAAATGAAAGAAAAACATCTCCAATTGATAAGAATAAGATATTTGCAGAAGGTTTATTAAACAGGTACCACTCTAATGTAAAAATGGCAGTAACAACAATACATAAATCACAAATTAAATACGCTTTTTCCCACTTGTTACATTCCATAATGATTTTATAAAAGAATGCAAAGAGAAAGAAGAATAAGAAAAACAACAAAAACACATCAGAGATATTAAAATTTTGTATCGGCAATTCTACATTAAGTACTTGAAAAGCGGATATAAAATTCCCTATCAAGAAACACCCTATTGCAATAGTAATGCAAACCCAGAATACTCCTAACTTAATTTTTCCGGATAATATAGAATAAAGTAATGAGATAAATACAGTAGTTTCAACAACTAAGGATGATAGTCGGATATTAAAATCTGATACAAAATAATGATTCGGAAAAACAAATAAAAATATATAGCAAAAGCTTATATAGAATATTAGAGCTATTGTTAATAAGATAAATTGCAAATGTGAATGTTTAAGCAATATATTCACCTTCTTAAGTCTTTCATCATTTTTTAAAATTTGTATCTAATTATTATTCATATTATGACCATTTCAAAAGATTTCTTTCAAAATAAAGCACCGTTATATTACACCTGCAGATATTTAAAAATTCCATAACAGGAATTACAACAAATATCTGCAGCTATGTCCTTAACAATATCAATTATTGTTATACGAACTATTTATGTAACAAGTAGATTTAATAGCTAATTAGTTCAAAGAATGTTTTCTTTGAACTAATTATATACTGCCCATCTGAATCATAAAGCTTAACGATCTTCAAGTTAAAATTTCACGTAAAAATAATGAATGTAGATGTATGTCTCTATCTATTTTTTGTGATGTTAAACAAAGAAAAAACCCTAAACTATTTAGACATGAAAGTACCTACAATATTTCTAATAGTAACTATTTATCGTTTTTTGTTCATAACTTTCTATAGTATTTATTAAGGATACTAATTAAAACACCGACTTATTTATAATCCTTAATAAGTCGGCACCAGTATACACTATAAAACTAAAACACATTACAAAACTATACTTTAGCAATTTATAAATTTCATATTCCTAGAATTACTAAACTTTCTTTTACCTATTACAATCTATATTCAGATACATTATTTCCTTTCCATTCATAATAATCTAAAACCCCTTCATAAATGGCTTCTGCTGCAATCTGTCTGCCGTTTGCCGTAGATAGTTTACTGTAATCGATACCATTATCTATAAAAGCCAGTTCCGTTAACACAGCTGGCATGTCGTTTTCTCTTATAACATGAAGATCTCCATGTTTAACGCCTCTATCACGTGTTTGAAGAGCCTCTACTAAACGTGTTTGAATTTTTTCCGCTAACACACGACTTTCTTCCACATGAGGATTTGTTTTTTCGGATTCAGAAGATTTATAGTAGTATGTTTCTGTCCCTTTTGCATTACCATTAAAAGCATTTGCATGAATGCTTATAAAGATATCCCCCTCATTTTGCTTAGCAAATTTAACACGTTCCTGTAAAGAGCTTTTTTGGTCATGTCCAGGTCTAGTATCAGATTCACGAGTTAGTAAAACTGTAAATGGTGTATGTTTTTCGAGCAATTGTTGTAGGCGTAAGGAAGTGTCTAATACGATTTTACTTTCAGGCAATCCTTTTGTGGACTTTCCGGGATCTGCACCACCATGTCCAGGATCAATAATGATTGTTTTACTTTCTAAAGGGTTTTTCGGACTGTATTGAAGGGTATCTGTTTTGGCAGTAAGTTGTGCGGCTTCTGCACGTGTTATGAATTTATTTGGTTGCCAACCATTATCAGTACCAACAGAAATCTTTAAATCAATTAAAATATTGGCAAATTTTTCACCCCAATGTCCTTTTAAATCATCAAATTTACTTTGCCCATTACTATTTGTTCTATCTTGTAGCTTATATGCATTTACTAACATTGTTGCCATTGCAGCACGAGTAACTTTTCCAGAAGGATTAAATATTCCATTTCCTTCACCTTTAATTATTCCTGCTTTTTCAGCAGCAGCAATATACGGCGCTCCCCAGTGGTTTTGTGAATCTGTAAAAGATGGTTTTGCATTTAAGTCAATATGTATACCAAGGGCCTTTGTCATAATTGTTGCCGCAGAAGCCCTATCTAATGTATCACTTGAACCAAAAGTTCCATCTGGATAACCACTCAATACTTTTTTATCAACTAAATAATTAACGGATTTGTCAGCCCATGCAGGAACATCTGAGAATTTATGAGTATTTGCAAATGCACTAGATGAGTAGGATAGTAGACTTCCAGCAAGAATTCCTGTAGCAATTAATTTTTTCTTCAAAATTTAGCACCTCTAAAAAATTATTACAAGTTGGTAAATATATCATTTATAGTTAATCTTTAAATAATACGACCTAGAATAAAGAATAGATTAAATCCGCGTTATCCCTATATTAAAGATATCAAATGCAAATCGAACTATTATTCCGAAAAGAATCCTGAGACATACACTTATAGATAGAAACTATTAAATATATTCACCAACGTCGTGTAACCAGTATAGTTACTCATATGTACGAGTGTCAATTAAAAAACCTTACATTTTTGTAAGATAACCATGTTAATTATGTAGTAAGTAATTATTATATAATGTGAATAATTACTCGGTATAATAAAATAGTAATCTTATATTTTAAACAAATATTAATTATCTTGGTAGGCAAATAACTTATAACAGCCACCTTTTTGGCTATGCTTTGGAATCCTACTTTACTCTTCAATTCTCCGTATTAAAAGTTTGTTGATGAAATGTAATAACTACTGTACGATTATACAACCTATTCACCTCAATTAAATCAGTTAAATATTGAGGAAGAGTCGGTTTATCTTTAAAATCATTATGTATTAAGTCCTTTCACAGTGACAATACGCATATTCCCAGTATTTTTCTGATGACAATACTACAAAGTAAGACCTAGCTCCTTCCTTTTGTAAAAATTTTTGATTTACTAAAATTAATTGTAACTTTTCCTCTGTCCGAAACAATTCCATACAAAACAAAAGGGAAATACATATACACTATGTATCTCCCTTTTATTTTGTACCCAATTTTTTTATTGTGTTACGGTCATAACTTGTCCACTACGGTCAACCATAATTTTCATTTTTCCGTCTTGAGCGTTATATAACCCTAGCTTATGTAGATCTTGTTTGCATTCTTTTACGAAGTAAGGCAATGTACGAATTTGATCGATATCAGAGCTCGTAATAAAATGAATTAAATGATGCGTCATCTCTTTAATATCATGAACGAGTTCTTCCTTCTCTCGTTTTAATCTTTCATTTTCAGCTCGTAATGAATGTAATTCACCTTCAAGACCACGTGCATTCTTTTCATCTTTTGAACGCTCTGCTGCCATACTGGAAAGCTTATAGATTCCCTCCATGAACTGATGCAATTCGTGTTCTTTCTTGTCACTACATTGACTAATTGTTTCAAAGTTGTCCACGATGCCAGATATAACTGTTACGAGGCTTTTTTCATCATCTTCATTTCGAACGTCTTCAATTACTTCCTGCTTACTTTCTTGTTTTGTCTCAACAATTGTCTCTTTTACAGGTGCATATTTACGTTTTCGCCCCGGCTTTTGTTTTTCAATATTTTCAAACGGGATTTCTTGTTTTTTTAATTTATAATACGTATTTTGCAATTGACTTTCCGTTTTTCGGAAAAGATTCATTTCATTTTTACTAACATATTTTGAAATATTTGCGATGTTTAAGCCATGACGTTGACAAAATTGATACACTTCATACAATAGTTCTAGTTCAGACTTCAACCAAGTAATCGCTGATTTTTCATATACTCGCATACCGCCATTTTTTTCTATATCTATTTGAAATAATACCATTCTATTATATAAATCGATTAGCTCTTCATACCTGACTTGGAATTGTTTCTCTATTTTTTTAAATTCCGCCTCTAATTTCATATCGTTCGTTTTATTATTTGACATGTTTTGTAAAAGACTTAATACATTGATTGCTGTGTGGTGATACATAATCTGTGTCACTCCCCCTCATCCTTTCACAATTCTCATATGACTCCCATGCCCTTTAAGAAAATAGAAATTTTTACATATCCATATTATAACATTTCGAAATTATCTGTCAAATAATTAACATATAAAAAGGTATAAAAAGTATCGAAATAAAAAATGATTTTTAACAAATATTAAAAAATAAAAAATAGCTAAGTAAAATATTATATCAGAAAAATTCTACTTAATTATATTATATGGTATTCCTAATATATTTTCACCGAAAAAGTTTGCGCCACCACGAAATCTTATAGATGAAATAATTGAACATCATGTAAGAAAACCCTCACCTTTATAGTAAAGGTGAGGGTTTTACACAACGCTAACTAATTAACCGAAAGAATGACCATTATTACCACGGTGGCTACAGAAAAACAAAAATATCTCAGAAACACTCTACCTTTCTGTCTTTACACACATGGCTGGCTCCTCTCTTCCAACTAAAAGAGGCTTTATAGTACTAACTTATCAACTAACCCAATTAACTCTTGAATATCTGGCTTACTTACTTGAGCATTCGCTCCTACTGCTTCACCTTTATGGAATAATTCATTTGTAATTAATGAAGAGAAAATAATAACAGGTAAACGATTCATTACCTCACTATCCTTAACTACTTTCGTTAAATGATGTCCATCCATTTTCGGCATTTCAATATCAGTAATTAGCAAGTGAATATGTTCAAACATTTTTTCGCCTTGCTCTTTTGCTAATTTTTCAATTTGCGCTAACGCTTCCGCCCCATTGCTGAAGAAGTTCATTTTCGTATATCCAGCTGATGATAATGTTTCTTCTAGTATTTGACGAAGCATCGCTGAATCTTCTGCAATATAAATAACTTTTTCAGCTCGATCTGTTTTTTGCTCTAATCCTGCAAGTGATTTATTGTCATAACCAGTACCGCTAATTTCACATACAATTTTTTCATAATCTAATAGTAAAATGATTTTCCCATCTAGTTTTACAATACCAGATGTCGTTTCTTCTAGTCCCATAGATAATGAAGCTGGTTCATCAATTTGTTCCCATGAAATACGTTGAATACGATGCACTTCATCAACACGGAAAATAACTTTCATTTGGTTTAATTCTGAAATGATAAATTTCGTTTGATCAAGTGGTTTTATAGATTTTAAATTAAGAGCCGTTGCTAAGTTAATAACAGGTAAAATTTCACCACGTACTTGAACAACACCTTCAACTGCATGATGAGATTCTGGCACAGTTGTAACAGGGAATGGATTAATAATTTCACGCACTTTCATTACATTAATACTAAATAAATTTTCACCAACAGTGTACGTTACGATTTCTAATTCGTTTGTTCCGCTTTCTAATAAAATACTTTGTGCTTGTGACATAAAGGTGTCGCTCCCCTTCCATTAATTCCGTATATTTAATTATTAAGCTTTATTAAAACCAAAAAGTCAACTACCTATATGAAAAATATAGATAGTTGAGTGACCCTCACAGTTTTAAAGTAGAAATACTACCGGTAAAACTTAATCTTGTATAAACGAAGCAAGTGCCTCTAGTAACACTTCTTGTGCTCCTACAATTTCTGTCGGCATTGCTTCCCATTTTTTCGAAAGTTCCGTTTCCACTCTTATTCTTAGCTCCGGATTCATTTCTTCTAGCACGTATTCTTTCGTTGCTATATCAACATCAAGTAGCGCAAGTGCATATAACTCCGGATCGTTTATTTTTTTAAATACTTGTTTCAATACCGCCGGTGCTATATGTTTTAACTTTTCAATGTGAATTTCCTTATCAGAAAATAGTAACTCATATTGAATATACGTAACATTTTCTTTAATAACTTTAAAATAGCAATTATTTTTTTTATCATTTACAAAATAACCGTTCGGATCTGCAATAATACTCTCTACTTGACGTATTAAATTAGGTAAACTACTCGCCGCCATTACAGTACGTTGCTCAATCTCACTTGGCGAAATGAATGTAACGCGATACTTATTCTGCGCCATCCTCCTCACCTCTCCTTTTATATAAACTTAGTCTAATTGTACAATATCTTAATTAATCTAAATCTATTTCAAATCAATGCTTCTAGACTCGGATAAATCCTCTCTCCCAAAAGTGAAGAGACACCACCTAAACACTTGGCTTTTGGCCTCTTCAACTACCTTAGAACCAATCCATACCTCTCGTCTTACAATGTACGAGCCGCTCATAGGCAACTGACCGCTACTACACTCAGCTAGGTCCTCGCCCCTCTTCAACTAACCTAGAACCACTCCATATCTCTGTTCTCACAATGCGCGAGCCACTCATAGGCACTAACCGCTACTACACATCGCTGGGTCCTCTCTCAAAACCTTAAAAAAAGCTTTTAAGCTCCCTTAAGCAACTCAATGTTATTGAACCAAAAAGCAAGCTGCTGATCCGTAATATCCGGCAACATAACGAAAAACTCACGGCACTTCATCTCATCTTTAAACAGTTGATACTTCCAAACACTATCGCTACCAATACTTACGAAATAAAACTCGTGTATACGGCCAATGATTGCTTGTTTTTCACCAAACGAATATGGAGGCACTTGTTTGATTTCAAATTGATCTGGTAAATATACATGCTCTTCTCGTTCTATTTTTAACACTTGCTCAGCAAGCTCACGTTTATTTTCGAAAAAAGGCAATTGTAAAATTCGCTCTTGTCTTGTCATACGAATATAAAACCCTTTCTACTACGTTACAATTTTTCTTTACGATTTATTATCGAATTAAGTTCACAACTTCATTTAATACTTCATCTGAAATTTTGATTACTTTCGCATTTCCTTGGAATCCGCGTTGGTATAACATTAAATCAACGAATTCTACAGATAAATCTACGTTTGCACCTTCTTGTGCACCACCACGTATTTTTCCTGCACCGTTTTGACCAGATGCACCTAACGCTAAAATACCAGTTGTATTCGTCGCTGTATAGTTACCATTTCCAGTTTTCATCAAACCGCCTTCATTCGGGAACATCGCAACAGCTAATTGACCAGCAGATTTCATACTTCCATCAGAATATTTTACCATCACATATCCACCGTCAGCAATAAAGCAATCTTTAACAGTCGCCGCCGCTCTACCATCTACGTTTGTTACTGATAATGTTTTATCTGTCGGATGATTCGTTAAATGACTTAAGTCTAACTTTATAGAGCCACCATCAAATGGAATATTGGCCCCTTGCTCTTTCGGATTTGGATTTCCAACAGCATCAAATGTCATATTACCACCTGCACCTGGAACATCCTCAAACTTTGTATCCTTTTTCGAGTCATTACGCATCTGTACTTTATATGTATAATTGTGTTCGCTTGTTTGTGTAAATTCTACACGCATTGTCCATGTATTACCGGCATTATCGTATACAGGTAAGTCTTGCGTAATTTGTTTTTCACCAGTTGGAATATTCCCTTTAATTGTCCCTTGCGATGTTCGAATACCACCAATTGCCGTCCCCATTGGAATTTGCAATGGGCCTGGAATACCAGATAAATCAACTTCACCAGTCGCCTCATTAGCAGGGTATGCGAATACGTATTGACCTTCTGTGTTCGTAATATAATAATCTGAAGATATTCCAAACGTACCTTTACGCGTAAATTCCATGTTTCCGCCTTTTGAATCACCTACAACGAAGAAACCATTACCTTCCATTGCAGCTTGTGTTTTGCCACCTGTTAATGTAATTGTACCATCACTATAATCCGTAACCGTACCACTCATTTTCACACCGTTACCGATACTTTTCGGATTCGTTCCTGCGTATTTACCGTCACCTTTTGCACCAATTGAATTGTTATACAGTAAATCATCAAACATTGCTTTTTGTTTTTTATAACCAACTGTTTGTGCATTGGCAATATTATTTGAAGTTACACTTAATGCATTTTGTGTTGCATTCATCCCTGTAATACTTGTATATAACGCTTTAATCATAATGTATGTACACTCCTTATGAATTTGTAGTTTTTACTTCTTCAGTTACTTTTTGATCGTCTTTCTTTGCATCTTCTGGATTCGTTTCTCCAATCGGTTTATCAGACACCCTCTCAACAAAGCGAAGAGATACAATCTTATTATCAATAACGAGCTGTACATCGTTATTTTCCGCAAGGCGAACTGTCTCTACTTGACCAGTTACTTTTTTACCGTCACCGTCGATCCCTCTTACGTATTTCCCTAAAAACTTCATTCCGCCATCAAGCGCTGTCGAATACATCGTCGTTCTTAAAGAATCAACTGCTTTTGTCATATTTTGCACTTGTTCCATAAGAGATAACTGCGCTGTCTGATTCATCATTTGATTCATATCCATCGCATTGAATGGATCTTGGTGCTGGAAACTTGATAAAAACAATTTTAGAAAATCATCTTTCCCCATTACACCAGGAGTCTTTTGCTCTCCTGCTGAAACTCCATTTGTTTGTTGAACTGGCGATTGTACACCGTTAACAGGTACATTACTTTTTTGCGCTCCTGCTTGTAACGGAATATGATTTGTACTCGTTGTATTTAATCCAACTGTTGGCACGCTTTATTCCTCCAATAATCCCGCAAATTCTTTTGATTGTTGTTTCTCATGTTTCGTATTTGCAAATTTTTGTTTTTGCCTTTGCTCTTGTTCTCGCTGTTCTTTACGTTGTTCATCTTTTTCTGAATAACTTATTTGAATATTAATTTCTTTTTCTTTTAACTTCAGCTTCAATTCGTCAAAAATTATTTCAACACGCTTTTTCGCATCGTGTTTTTCCATTTCTACATGGACTTCAATTTGATCTCCATGCTTTTTCATAAATACAGTTAATGAACCAAGTTTCTCTGGATTTAGCTGGAATAAAACACGTTCTTGTTTCACTACAAACTTTTGCAGAGCCTCTACTTGTGCTTCCATTTTCTTGCCTAAGTCAGGTAATGTAACCTTCTCAGCTCCACTATTTTGTTTTCCTATTTGGTCAGTACCCGTTGCTTTATTTAATAACTCAGCTCCGGCCGAACTTGAGTCATTTAACTGATCGACTTTTGGTAACTCTACCTTCACATCATCGCTCTCTGCTTTCGGGAGTTCTACTTCCTTAGACTCCTCTTGTTTCTTTGCAATATTACAAGTTTCTGATTCTACGACTTTTAATACTTGCAACGTCTGCTCTGGCATCGTCACCTTGTCTAGCGCCATTTGCATTGTATCTTCTAAACATATGGCATTTTTAATATTCATGTTAGAAAAAAGCTCTTGTAATTGCTGTAATTCAGCTGCGGGCAATTCGTTCAGTTTAATATTTCCGTATTCTTTATATAACGCCTGTATTTTTTGTATGTATTGATATAACAATTCTGGCTGCACACGCAATTGCTCAATTGCAACCATCTGCTCAGATACAGCTAACAATAACTGTTCTGTCTCTTTCTTTTCTTCTTTCTTTACAATCGGCTCTTCTTTCGTTACCGTTTTTTTTGCGAGAATATATTCTTTCTTCTCTTCTTCTGGTGCTTCTTCTCGTTTCATTTTCTCCGTTTTCGGCTGTTTTTTATTTTCAATTCTCATTGTATTATCGAATGAAGAATTTTCATTTTTCGATTGTACTTCTAGCCCTTTTTCTTTTTGCGGAGGTAAACTTTGCTGCACCGGTAATACAAACTGTATCACTACATCCACCTCATCCGTTCATACACATTTTTAAATCAAGAAGCATTTTTTCTTCCAGCTTTTCTTTTACTTTCGCAAGCTTCTTACAATCTTCTTCATACATTTCATCAATGACACGTTCTTTTTCTTTTATTTGCTCTAAAAAGCTTTCATTTTTTTGAATAAAACCTTCTGTTTTTTTAATTTTCCGATTCCATTCTTCTATTCTTTCAGGTGAAAATGTATGTGATGAAAGCATACCAGCCATAATACGTTGTCCCGTTTGTACAACCTTATTGCGTGATTTCACAACATATAGATCATATTCTTTTTTTTGTTCTATTTTTCTTTTTTCAGCTGTTAGTTCGTACACTTCTTTCAAGATATGTTCTTTCTCTTGATTAATCTGCAATTTAATCGTGTCGTACTGCTGCTTATCCAACCGTTTTCATAGCCCCTTCCTATTATAACGTTACCTTTTTCTATTATATAGTTTTTTTACAAAAAAATCTGTGAAATATTAAAATCAAAAAAATAAGACCTCAAAGGGCGAGATCTTATACAATATGGTGCATCGCTTGGACAACATCTTCAAACTGAAAACTATCCGTTCGACCTTGTTTTAAAAACGTATTTATAGCTTCTACTTTATTTTTACATTCAAAAATATAAGCATTTTCTTCATTCTCTTGAATTGTTCCAAGTTTAAAATACAATTCATTCTCTTTATAAATAGATAGAATTTTTCTCATTTCATTTGCAAGTTGCCAATGATTCGGCGATACGATTTCTTCCATAATCCTACTTACCGAATCTAATACCGAAATGGCAGGGTAATGACTAAGAGTTGCGAGCTCACGTTTTAATACAATATGTCCATCTAAAATACCACGAGCTAAATCTGGTACAGGACCATTTAAATCATCACCATCAACTAACACTGTATAAATACCTGTTATTGACCCTTTTTGCGTTTTTCCTGATCGTTCTAATAACTTTTTCATATAACTTTCCATTAACAGTGTTTTACCACCGATCGGTAATTCCTTTACCGCAATATCAACACTTCGGCGTGCATCAGCAAAACGAGTAACAGAATCCATCATAAGTAATACGTTATTACCTTGGTCACGGAAATATTCAGCAATAGATGTTGCAAGCTTAGCCGCACGAAGTTGCATAAGGTGACTTTCATCTGACGTTGCTACAACAACGACACTTTTTTTCATACCTTCTTCGCCTAATTCTTTTCGAATAAAGTCTTTTACTTCTCGGCCACGTTCTCCTACTAAACTAATAACGTTAATATCAGCTTTTGCGTTTTTCGCAACCATTCCAAGCAAGGTAGATTTACCAACACCCGATCCTGCGAAAATACCAATCTTTTGACCAATCCCAATCGTTAACATGGAATCAATCGATTTAATTCCCGTTTCAAATACATCTGTAATTTCTTCACGCTCAAATGCATGAATCGGCGGTGCATCTAATTTTATTTTTTGTAGTGGAATGTTTTCAGTGTTCTCATTTAACACTTCACCATTCGCACTTAACACTTTCCCAAGTAAATGATTACCACGAGGTACAACAACATCTTCTTCAATTAATGTAACTGCATCTCCGTAACATACTTTTTCTGTCTGTCCAAATGGAAGTAGCATATTATTTTCTTTTTCAATCGCAATTACTTCACATAAGACACTATGTTCTCCAACGAGACAAACATCTCCAATCTTTGCTTTCGGACCTTTCGCTACAAAAAACTGCTCTTGTACACTATGAACTTTGCCAACTTTCGTATAAAACGGTGTTTCAATAAATGTATTCCATTTATTATGTTCATTCATTAGCTCGTTGTTCATACATTTTGCTCCTCAAACAACTTCTCTTCTTCCCACTTATGACGAAGCTTCGCAAATATAGGCGCAAATTTAAACTCAAAAAACTCTTTCTCTTCTTCCAGAACAAATTCGCCAAACTGTAAAGAAAAATCATACTTCCATTCTACTAATTGTAGTAGCCAATACTCTTTCGTATTTTCTTTCTCTTCTTGTATACGTTCAAATGTTTCTGGATGAACCGTTATAATTAATTTTTCAAATGAAGTAGGCAATGTTTGCACGATGCCTGTTAAAATCGGCAAAACGTCTAATAAGCGCGAATCTACCGCTTGATTCACTACTTTTTCTGCTAACTGAAAAGATTGATTCCATAATAACTCTGTCCATTCGTGTGCTGTTTCTTGTTGTTCTTTTTGAAACTGTATACGCGCTGCTTCCATCTGTTCCATTTGTTCATGAATATGCATTTGAAACTGTTCTTTATCTTGCAACAACTGCTGACGCTCTCGTTCTAGCATTTGCTGCTGCTGCCTTAGCTGATTCATTTCAATATGTAATGCATCTTGCTGTGCAAGAAGTTCTGCATGATCCACTTGTATCTCTTCTTCAATATGAACTGATACTGGTTTCGGAAATTGTAATTCATACGTTTCTTCAGAAAAAGAAACAGAATTCTTCGGAATTCTGTTTTTAAATAAGGACATCATCTTCACCTCTTTGAACGATAATTCTTCCTTCTTTTTCTAACTTTTTCACCGTACCTGTAATCGTTTGTTGTGCTTTTTCAGCATCCGTCATCTTAAGCGGTCCTAAGCCATCTAACTCTTCAAGAATCATCTCTCTACGGTTTGAAGACATACATGTAAATAGTTTCTCTTTAATTTCTTCTTTTGCAATTTTAAGTGCTTTCGCGATAACACCGTTATCTGTAATTTCCTCTAATACACGGCGAAGCGCAAGATCCTCAAGACCAAGTAAGTCTTCAAAGACAAACATATTTTCTTTAATTTTCTCAGATAACGCATAATCGACTTCATCCAGCTTTTGAAAGACTGTTTTTTCAACACCTCGTGAAACATTATTTAAAATGTTCACTATTGTTTTCAATCCATCTGTTTTATTAATAGCACTAAATGCCATATTATTTAATTTTGCTTTTAATAACTCACCAATTTGATTAATTAATTCACCATCTACTTGTTCAAGCTTTGCAATCCCCATTACCGTTTCTACACGTTTATGATCTGGTAATCTCTCAATTAATTGAGAAGCAAGTTGCGGCTTAATATAAGAAGCAATAATCGCTATCGTTTGTGGCGATTCATCATTAAGCACTGTAAGCAGTGGCTCTAAATCTGTAAGTGAATTTAAGAATTCAAATGGATTATCTTTGTTGTACCAAAGATCTTCCAATAATTTTTCCAGATCTTCTTCTGGCATATTTTTAAATATACGACGAATGTATTCTTTATCTGGAGTTACTAAATTCAATTCTTTGACATTTAGTTCATACAAAAACTCCCCTAATACATTTTCTAACGTTTCTGGTTTATATACACGAAACTTCGCGATTTCACGAAGTAATACTTCTTTTTCCTCAGCCGTCATATATTCAATGACTTTTGCTGCCACCTCTTCGTTTAATGTACGAATGAGGATGGCAGCTTTCTCTTTGGAGGAGATTTCATCTAACATTGTTTTTCCTCCCTTACTGTCCGTTTAACCATTTTTTAATTACTTTTGCAGTACCTTCTACATGCTCTTTCGTAGCTTCCTGCACTTGATCATCTAATGTAGGCTCTGATGGTTCTACTGGCTCTGGTTTTGGTTCTGGTACTATTTTTTCTTCAGGAATTTCAAAAATACTTTCACTACTAGCAGCAACTTCCTCTTCTGCTAAATATTCTTCATATTCCTCTTCCTCTCTCTTTTTCTTACGTCTTGCTAAGAAGAACCATACTAGGCCAATTAGTGCTAGCAAGCCAGCTGTAATTCCACCGAATAACCACCAGTTCATACCACTTTTTTCTGGCTCTTTCTCTTTTTCAACTTTCGGCTGGTCGAACTGAACAGTTACAACGTTAACTTGACCGTTTGTAAAGTTTCCATTCGGATCAGCTTGCAGCCCAGCTGCTGTGCCAATCGCTTCTTTAAATGTTGTCATATCAATTTTTCGTTTTACTAACGTATCGTTATCTACCCATACAACAACATTTGTTTTTGTTAATTCCGGATGTTTCTTAATTGTTTCAACTGTTTTATCTATTTCATAGTTTTCAATTTTGTTACCATTTTTATTATCGTAGACAACTTTACCGTTTTGATTATTGTTCGTACCGTAGTTCGGCACTTCACCGTTCGCTGTAATACCCGCACCTTGCTTCGTATCTGCTCCTTCTTGCGCAGTAGAACTTTCCTCTTGCTCTTGTTTACTGCGAAGTACACCTTTATCGCCATATTTTTCTGACTGACGTGTAACTTCATCGTAGTTTACAGACACTTTCGTATTCACTTTATATTCATTTGATTTAAACATCGTCATTAACGTTGCGTCAATATCTTGCTTTAATTTACCTTCAATTTGATGCTGCATCTCTACTTCTTTTTCATAAGAAGAGGAACTGTTAGAATGCGCTTCATCTGTTCCTTTTGAGATGATACCTTTTTTACTATCAATAACACTTACTTCTTCTGCTTTCACCCCAGGAACTGCAGCACTTATCATTTGCTGTATACCCGCAACTTGATCAGCTGTTAATAGTTGTCCACGTTTCACACCAACAGTTATCGCCGCTGTTCCTTTTGCTTTTTCTTCATCAAAAATTGTTTCTTTTTCAGGTAATGTAATTTGCACATTTGCCGTTTCAACTGTCGCGAAGTTTCGTACAATATCTTGCTCCAATTGCTTTTTCGTGCCGACAATCTGCTTCATTTTCTTATCTTGTTCACTTGAACCGAGTGAGCTTTCTAATAGAATTTCCTCACCGCTTTTTGAATTAAACGGCAAGCCCATTCCATTCATTTCTTTTCGAACCCATGGAGCATCGTTCTTTTGCACTCGAATCGAACCATCGGCTGCTAATTGGTAATCAACACCTAGCTTCGATAATTCTGCTGTAATCTCTTGCTTATCTGTATCATTTAAATTTTGATATACAACAACATATTTATCTGGCAAGGTGAAGTATAAAAGTGCTCCTGTTGCAATCGCTAAAAGCGCAGCACCAATCACTAACTTATGCCACGTTTTCAACGATTGGAAAACATTTTTTATCTTTTCCATTTAAATACACCCGTCCATTTTCCTAAATTTGCATATTAATTAGTGACTTATAATTTTCAATAAGATTATCGCGTACGAGAGCAGCTGTTTTCATTTGTGATTCAGCTTTCTTCTGCTGAATTAAAACGTCATGCGTTTCTCCTACCCCTTTTGTCAGTAAATCATATACTGCTGTTTGGGCATTATTTTGCGTTTGATTCATATCTTCCAATAAATCAATAAACTTTTTGCCTTCAACTACAGATGTTTCTGAAGTTTTCTGTGTGCCAATCGGCTGAATCGCTCCAAATGGCTGTGTATTTAACATTGGTTGAATTTTCATATTTCCCCTCTTCCCTCTTATCCTCGGCCGATTTCTAAATCTTTATCGAGCATTTTTTTGTTCGCATTTAATACGCTTGTATTTGCTTCATACATTTTTTGAGCAACCATTACATTCGTCATCTCAGCTGTCACATCAATGTTCGGATAACGTACATATCCTTCTTCATTTGCATGCGGATGCGTCGGTTCATACACAAGATTTTCATTTCGATCCGTTTCAATACTTTTTATTTTCACTCCGTTAGTAGGAGCTCCATCTAGCATACTTGCAAAACTATTATTTGATTCTAATACTACACTTCGACGGTGATACGGCTCTGCACCCGGTGCTCCCGTCGTATTTACATTTACGATATTGTTAGAAGTAACTTCCATCCATTTTCTCGCTGTAGTTAGCCCTGAACCACTTGCATTAATTGCCTGAAACATCTTTGTCTCTCCTTTTACTATTAACGTCCACGTGCTGCTTGGTTAATAGCGTATTGCGTATTAATTGCATTAATTGAAACACCGTATAATTGGTTTGTCTTCATTAAATCTAGCATTTCTGTCGTTACATCAACACTGTTTCCATCTTTATTCGTTTGCATTGATTTCGTTTGAATCTTTGCGTATGTATTTTTCGTATTTGCTGTCGGTAAGTGCATTACATTCGTTTGATATAAATCTGGATTACTCTTTAAATCCGCAGCATTTTTTTTATATAATGCACTGCTCATATTCATTTGCTCAGCAAATGTTACATCTTGTGCTTTATAGCCAGGTGTATTCGCATTTGCAATATTACTAGAAACGGTATTTCGCTTCGTTACTAAATAGTTCATATAATGACTTACATCACTAACTAAATCTGGCATATTCCACACCCTTCCTTTTCCATCATGCTCGTTTAGCGCATGATCATCCACTGATGGAAGTTTCACTTTATTATTCATTTTCCTATATGTATTTATTTATTAAAATATTATCTATTTTGTACCCTTACATATTTTATTCCATTTTTCCATTGTTGTCTTTAGAAAAATACAAAAATATAAAAAAGAATATAAAAAACTGTATACGCGTAGTAATCCATGTAACATTTTGATATATAAACAATAAAAAAAAGAGCTTCCATACACTTCTCTCTATAAAATAAAGACATCTTATTTTTCATTGTTTGGATTATTACCATTCTTTTTATTACAGTCATAAAGTGAAACCTCAATCAGCGGAACGCCTTATTCAAACAATGGAATGGATCCCCTTTTAAAAGGGGTATCCATTTCCGTAATTTACCATTAAAATTTACCGTAAAACGAATTCGCTTTCATTCGTCCATCATTTGTCATAATCATTTCTTCCAAAAATTTTTGCTTATCTCGAATATGCTGTGCTGCCTTAATTATTAATGGACTCACTTCCGCTGCAACATCTGCGCGCGTCTCTTCATCCAATGTCATCATCCAGCGATTTAACATTGCACTCTTCTCAGCAAATTCCCCATCTGATACTTGCAATTCACCGATTTCATTAAAACAGCCGACAAACGCTCGATAAATATCATTGTTCATTTTCGAGTGCTCCGCGGTAACCGTCTATTAAATCTTGTAACACTTGTACAATCGCATCCATGTCTTTTGCTTCACGCGTTACTTTCATCGTCTGAATTTGAATGCTAATCCAATCGTATAAACCGAATAGACTATCATATAAATCTTTAGTAATCTCAGGATTTAATTGAAGCTTTAACTCTTCAAAAATACGTTCTAATTTTTCAAGAAGCGCATCTCCTTCTTGTAGTTTAAAAGTATTTAAAAGTTCTTCTAAATTACGAAACTCAACGATACATCTTTCATAAATAAAAATTGTATTTTTAATTGGATTACTCGTCATAATATCATTTTGCATATAACGTTGCCATGCTTGCATACAATCACTTCCTTAACTTTCATTAATCATCACTTTTTTGTTTTGTCATTGCTTTAATTGTTTTTAGTTGGCTATCTAGCGCCGCTAATGTACTTTCTAGCTTTTGATACTTCTTCACAATCTCATCTTGTTTTTGCAGATTTTGTGTTTCAATATCTTTAATCTTTTTATCTAAATCACTTACACGTGAATCGATGTTTTTTACACGCTCTCCGACTACACCTTTATCACCAAATAGTTTATCAAGTGGTTCTTCCATCATCTTCCCTAAACCGTTAGAACCAAAGAAAAATTGCTTCGCTGCATCCGGCTTGTCTTTTAACGCTTTTGTTAATTGTTCATCATTAACTTCCATCGTCCCGTCTTGCTTTAATTGGATACCAAATGAGAATAAATAATTACCGTCTTGAGAAAATGTCACGACATTATTCATCGCTTGACGTACACTTTGCATAATGGCTTGACCTTGGAAAGCTCCACCTTTCCCAGCAAAGATATCTACTGTAGAAACAGCTTTATTATAATCCGCCACCATCTTTTTAATAACATTCGATGCATCTGTTACGTTTGAGTCACTTACTGTAAACTTCAGATCTATACCTTTTGCTTTTGGATCTGTTGTTGTACCTGCATCTGGTGTTCCTTCTGCTTTCGGCTCAGTTACTTTTAACAATTCAATTTTCACGCCCGGAAGAGCTTCAATTGTATTGGTAAAACTTTCAGTTTCAATACCATTAATACTATATTTGGCATTTTGCGCTTCATTAATTGTATTGACTGCTGTCCCATCCGCCTTAGCTAAACCAATATCTTGAAACAGTGTAGATGTGTTCCCCTTAAAATTAATTTCTCCATCTGTTCCTTCTTTTTTCGAGGACATAAAGATTTTATCTCCAAGTGTATAAGCCGATACACCATAATCTCCGTCATTAATTTTGTTAATTAAATCTTTATATGTCATATCAGTTGTTACTTTTAGTTCTTTACCGCCTAGTTGTAATGTTTCATCTTTAGGAAGCTTCGCATTTATATCAGCAATCTTATTAGAGGCTATTTGATGACGTTGTGCAAGCTGTGTAATCGTCATATTAAAAGTTCCTGCAATCGCTCCACCATCAGCTTTTACATTAATATAACCGTCTTGTGATGTTGTTACCTTTTTCTCATTTCCTTTAAAAGCTGCTAAGTTTTTAAAAGTCTGTGTAAAAGAACTAAATTCTGATTTTAAACTTGTATATAATAGTTTATCGTTTGAAAGATCACTCTTTTCTTTCGTATACGGTGCTTTTCTCATATCTAACGCTTGCATTTCTAACTCTACAAAGTTAGAAGTGTCGATCATATTATTTCCGAGATTCCAAATCTGTTGTCTACCACCGATACCTGTTAATGTTCCTGCCATATTGTCTCACTCCTTATTGTTTACATGTAATCTAAAATACTCGTTTTACTCATCGTACTAACCGCTTTAAGCGTCGCTTCATACGTTGCATTGATATATGCTAGGTCAGAAATTGCTACCGCCAAATCGACATCTTCAATTTCTTTACGGTTTTCTTGAAGCGCTAAATTTTGCTCGCTTAAAATTGTTTTAAACGTCTCCATTGTGTTCATTGTTGAACCAACTTCAGTTGTACGGTTAATGACGCTATCTAAGTTTTTCTTATTTTCTCCTAATAACGGTTGCAAAGCTTTTTGATCACCGTTATTCAGCGCTTCACTCATCTGTTTTAACGTTTTTATAACTGGTGATAATAATTCTTCTCCGTTACGAAATGCTTTTAATTCATAGCCATCATTTAGTTGCCAGTTCACATCATTTTTTCCACCTTGATACGTACCATCTTCTGTGAATGGAACTTGTTCAGCGCTATCCCCACCGAAAATATAACGGCCTTGCTCTTTCGTATTCGCTAAATATACAACTTGTTTTAAAATTTGATCAATCTCTGCACCGATTGCCTTCAATTCTTTTTCACTATTCGTCCCATTTAGCGCTTGTACTGTTAATTGATCCGCTCTTGTTAAAGATTTAAAAACACCTTGTAATGTATTTTCAGTTTGTGTTAATACATTTTTCGAATCCGCTAAATCTTTTTGCATTTGTTCAATATTTGCTAACGAATGCTGAATCGCAAATGATTTACTTGCCGCCAGTGGGTCTTCGCTCATAAAAAGATTTTTCTTACCTGAAGTTACTTGATTTCGATGATATTGCTGTTGCACATTCAAATCCATCATCTGATTCTTTGCCCAGTTTGCATTTTGAAATGTAGATACTCTCATCTTTACCTTCTCCTTTATCTATATTTGAATTGGCGCGAAGAAGAAACCGCACCTATATACAGCTATCCTCTTCCCTCATAAAAAAAGACCTTTTCGTTTTCATTTAATTTACATGGGGGAGGACGCTTGCTAAACATGGCTATTCTCCCCCTTAACTTCCCATTCAACCATCTCATATCTCTGGTCTAACATCGCTCGGTCCACTAAAAGGCTCTGTCCGCTTCTCCCCTGCGCCGGACCCTCTCTTCCATCACAATAAAAGCTTTTTCGATCCTTCTACATGTTATCTAATAATCGAAAACAAACTATCAAACACTTCATTCATCGTCGTAATAGCTTTAGAGTTTGCGACAAAATATTTTTGGAAAGCCATTAAATTAACCATTTCTTCTTCCATATTTACGCCTTCAATACTCATTTTTTCTTGTTGAATACCTTCTAATAAATCTTTATGAATATTTTGATAAGCATTCACTGCACTTTTATCAGAAGCTACACCAACTATAAATTGGTCTAATGCTTGTTTATAAGAAAGACCTTCTTTATAATCTCCATCTGTAATTCCTGCTAGTTTATTTGCTGTTTCAGCAGAGATTTTCATTTTCGAAACATCTTTTGCGAATTCAGGGTTTAACTGAATATCTTTCGCATGATCTCCAACGAAGAAATCTTTTCCCATCACTGTATTCACTTGACCTTTTACAGAACTCATTAATTCTTCAAGGTTTTTCTTATAACTAGCAATCTTCACTTTCGTATCTATCGCTGATTGAATTGCTCCACCATTTAAAGGAATATCCGATCCATAAATCGCAACAGACATTGGTTCTTTTTCTTTATTTAATTGAATTGGATATGTATCTTGTCCATTTACTGTTAAAACACCATTCATTCTAACACTCGCGATATTAGGATTCATAGATTCATAAGATACTTCGATATTGGCATACTTAGACATCTCTGTAACGATGCGATCACGTTCGTCTAATAGTTGATTAGGTACTTGTGTCCCCGCTTGTCCAATTTTTTTATTCGCCTCTGCTAAACTAGCACCAAGACGATTAAATTCATTCACATGTGCTTCAATATCTTCTGTCGTCTGTGCTTCTGCTGTATCTAAGTTTTTCGCAAGACGATTTATCTGACTTGTGAACTTCCCAGTTTCAGAAACTAATGTATCGTAGTAGTTTGGTTGTTCTGGATTTTTTGCAACTTCACGAAAAGCATTGAAGAATCCATCCATTAAACTAGATAATGAATTTTTCCCTGTCGTTCCTACCATAGACTCTACTCGTGATAAAGTAGAATTCATATATGCGTAGTAAGAGAACTGTGACAACTGATCATTAAATTGCTTCGTTTTCACTTCATCTGTAATACGGTCAACTCCTAATGTTTGTACACCATAACCGATTCTCTGTTCAGGCGTATGACCGTTACTTGCTCCAACAGATCCGTAATTTACCATTTGACGAACATAACCCGGCGTATGAATGTTAGATAAGTTTTGTTTTGTCGTTTGTAATCCCATTTGGGCCGCTAGCATACCAGATAACGGCGTATTATAATCAGATAATCTCATAATGCTTCACTTCTCCTTTACAATAGTTCATTCATAAAGATTTGCGAATTATTGTTTTTCTCCAAATTGTATTCAGAAACGGAATCCACAATACTTTCTGTAGTTTTTAATAGTACGTTTAAGTAATATTGATTTTTCAAAAGAATCATTTTTACATTTTCTTCTAATTCATTTAAACTTTTTTGTAATTCGTCCATTTTTTCATTTTCTTCCTGTGAAAAATACGAAAATAGAGAACGCATACGCAACGGTTCAACTTGTTTTTCTTTACAAAGCTGAACAACCATTTCCTCAAAAGATCGCGATAATCCTTTAACACCTTCTATGTACTGCAATTGCTCTACTTGCAACTTTTGAACTGCATTTACATTTTTATTTTTTAAATTCTCATATATTTGTTCCCCAAGCGTTTGAATATTTTCATATGCCTTTTGAATAATAACGAGCTTTTCATATAATTGTATGTACATATAGCTTCCTTTCCTTTACAAGACTAAATTTACAATCAAACCATGAATTTCTCCAATTTGATTTAACATTTCTAAATGCCCTGTTTTCGTATTAATTAAATTCATAACATCTTCTAACTCAGTTAATCCCATTTCAGCTTGTTTTACGATCGTCATTTTCTGCGAATATCCGTAACGCGGATGACGAGACATAACATCTTTATACTGCAATACGTTATCAACGTAAAAATTCAAAAATGATTTTACAGTATTTTTGTATTCCATTACATTATCGAGCGTTAACTCTAATTCGATTTTCTCTTTAATTTCTCCAATGTTATCAACAAGTGCTTCCATTTGTTCTAACAATTTATCGTTTTTCGGATCTGCATGCAAATTATCCGAAAAAGCAAGTCCTGTCCTGACATTTGCTTCTTTCGGCATTTGAGTAGCAGGCGGTATATGCGATAAAATTGGATTATGCGAGATAGAACGCAGCATATATATCACCTATTTATTTTTTTATTTCCTTCTAAACTTAATCGTAAAATCTAGTTATTTATAATTATACTCCGTACAATGATATTTTGCAGTTATTTTTTATAGAAGATATGTTACAATTTAGCATGAGGTGGCACAAATCTATGAATATTTTTCTTTGTGGTTCAAATCAATTAACAGCATTAGATCAGGAAGAAATAAAAAAATTTTTAATTGACTATGCTCACAAACATAAAATTTACATATTATGTTATAAATCTATTGAAAATGAGGTTCTTCGTTTCTTCATTGAAAACGAAAGACTTGCTCAAAATTTATGTCTTTACACACTACAACCGTTACAAGTATTAACAGACGAATTTCAAGAAGTCGTTGATTACTTAAAAAAACACGGAGCCGAGTATATTGCTTTTGATCATCCTTCCGAATCCATTTATCGATCAGATTATATGTTTTTTGTAAAGCAAGTTGTCGAAGATACCGATTTAGTTCTCTGTTTTTATAACGGAGATAAACATACGTCTGTCATTCCCGTTGACGTTGCAAAAGAAGCAGGAATTGATGCTGTTATTTATGATTTACCAGGCTTACATGAAAAGCAGATGAAAAAAAGCTTTGAACAAAAAATTCGTATGATGTAAAGGGGGAGGCACAATATCGTTATTGTGCCTATTGTAAATATGATAACTGAACAAGATTATAATCAATTTGTCGTAAGTTTTAAACAGCACTTTAATATGGATATCGCTTCCTATAAGCAAGATAGAATGCGCCGAAGAATCGACGCTTTCATTTCGAGAAAAGGTTTTGAAAATTACACAAATTTTTTAAATAATTTACGCACCGATCAAACGTTATTTTTAAGTTTTATTGACTATATTACAATTAACGTATCAGAGTTTTTCAGAAATAAAGAGCGCTGGCAAACGTTAGAGACGAAAGCTCTACCAAAGCTACTTGAACAAAATAACGGTAAATTAAAAATTTGGAGTGCTGCTTGCGCTGCCGGTGAAGAACCATATACACTTTCTTTAATATTATCGAAGCATCTAGCTCCGTTTCGTTATGACATTCAAGCAACGGATCTTGATTTTCATGTTTTAGAAACTGCAAAACGTGGTCAATATACAGAACGCTCTTTGAAAGAATTACCTAATGATTTAAAACAACGTCATTTCACAAAAGAAGATGATACATATATATTGCATCAAAATATTAAACAGCAAGTTACATTTAAACAACATGATTTATTAATGCAGACATTTGATACGAACTACGATTTAATCATTTGTCGAAATGTAATGATTTACTTTACAGAAGAAGCAAGAATAAAGCTTTATGAAAAGTTTAGTCGTTCTTTACGAAAAGGCGGCGTACTATTCGTTGGTAGCACAGAACAAATTTTAACACCCGAACGCTACAACCTTCAGCGTTTTGATACATTCTTCTACGAAAAAATATAGAAAAAGGTCGTCATAATTGAAATGGCGACCTTTTTTTATTATATAATACGAATCAATATGATACCTATAACCCATATAAAGAGAAATAGAGCTGTAACAGACCATTTATGCTCTTGAATCGTATGTTTCAACGCATGAGATAATTGCGTCATATTCATTTCTGCAAGTGCTCTCCACACGCTCACATCACGTTCTTTAGAAATACGATCTGTACCGCTAATTAAGATTGTTTCATTAGACAATTTCGTCATGTAAGCTGTAATAACCGTTATCATTAAATTTATATTTCCTTCTGAAGAATCACTTTCCACTCTAGAAATGAGAGCACTTACGTCAAGTAAAGGAATATGTACTTTTCGCCCGAATGAAAGCTGTACTTCAGCGAAATCATACGTCCCATCGAGTAACGGAATATCTTTTATATACGCTTGCTTAATAATCCCTTGTAAACTTCTAACAATTTGTTCATATATTTTTTCCGATTGCTTTCCTTCCTCGGACAACATATGTAACTTTGAGAACAACTGCAACACCGTATCCATTTCCTTAGAAAGCATTTCTTTTACAATCTTTCCATCACCTAAACTCGCAAGTAGAATCCCTATTTCATTATTGTTCGAAATGATTTGGGACCGCCCGGTAAACACAAGATTACTCCGTTTTCGCTCTTTTTGAATTTCATGTTCTGAAATAGCTGCAGGCTGTTTTAATGGGTGTAGCGTCTTATTTTCAATTGTAGTACGTTTAATTTCCATCTAAGCGCCTCCACTACTATCAAATTATTAGCCCCACTCTTTATTACTCTTTAAAACTAAAAATAGTACAAATAATCCTGACATAACAGCAAACACATTAGAAGCCTGTACTCCCTGCTCACTTTTTTCCTCTTTCTTTTCTTGTTGTTCTTCTATTTTCTCTTTCTTTTTAGAAACGACTTGATTTTCATTTTTGCTTTTTTTCTCTTTATGAGCCTTCACATTATTTACTTCCTTATTGTCTGTCGCTGGCTCTTTTATAACGTAGTTGATTTCCTCTTTCTCTTTCAACGGCTCTTTTATAAAATAGTTTACTTTCTCGTCTTGCTTTGGAATTTGAATAACTGGAAGTTTTTCTTCTGGAAGCGGCATCTCTATTTTCGGATCTTCCTGCTTCTCAATTTCTTTCTTATCTTCTACTTCATTTTGATTCTCTTGCTCTTCTATCTTTTCATCATCTTTCACTTTTTGTTCGATGATAGAAACGATATATTCACTCTCTGTCACAAGTTTGTTACCTGCCCCATCTGTTACTTCCACAATAAGTTGATGCGGCCCAACAGGTAAAGCTTCTGTTATTTCAAATATTTTCTGCCAATCCATGTCGCGTTTATTATAGTCTAATAAAAAAGTAATATCGTTACCGTCTTCTTTTCCTTTTAATATAACGCGCACTTCTTTAACAACCGATTCTATATCTACCGTTTGTACTCGTATATGAACGGATTCTCCCTTTTTCCGTTCAATTAAGTTCCCTTTTGCCTCATCAATACTAACTTTCTCTAACTTTGGCAATTCTTTATCTATAGTTGGTGCTTCATTGTTTATACGAATGAGCGGGACATTTAATTCGTTCTCTATTACTTCTTCCTTCTCATCTTCTTTATAGCTTTCAACGAGCCTAAGGTTCCAATCACCTTGTAAATCATATATTCCGGCCTTATAATTAGCGATCCATCGCTTCGTTTCTTCTTCATACTCAAAAGATATTATTCTCTCTTGTCTGTACTGCTCACCATTTTTTTGTAATTGTAATATGCCTTTTACACTTTGAATGTTTTTTTCATTTGATTCTACAGCAATCCGCACTTCTTCGCCAACCTTTAGCTCCTGCTTATTAACTGTAATAACCCCTCGGTCTGTTTCTATCGTTCTTTCTTCTTTTTTTTCTTTCCCTTGCTCATTTTCTACTACTTTTTTTTCATCTTCAACCGAGGGCATTTCCACTTGTTCCGGCTGTTCCTGAACTTCTTTATTTTTTCCCTCTTGGTCATTCATTTCGCTTATATTTTGATCTTGTACACTTTTTTCTTCTGCCTGCCCTTGTGATGGTGAAAATATGCATATATGTAAGAATAGCCAACTAACTAGAAAAAACTTTACTTTTTTCATCTATTTGTTCAAACTCCTATTTTGATGCCTTATAGCGATTTCGTCACTTTTACTCCGAAAAACCCATCTACATTTACAAGTTCTCCATACGCCACTAATACATCGTTCACATAAATTTGAATCGGTTCATCAATATCTTCATCAAGTACGACCGCTTCATTTTCTTGTAGACTTAAAATATCTTGAATTGTTCTCACTGTACTTCCAAATACAAATTTAACATTCATTTCTACATTTTGTAGAATAGATGTATCCATATATACTGGCTCAACTTGCTTGACTTCTTTATATTCAATTGGCTGTACGACTGGTGCAGGAATTTCTTCCTCTTCAACAACTTCCTCAACTATTTCTTCTTGCTCTTCCACCATCGGATATAGAAGTCTTCTAACCATTTCTTTCGCTTCTGATATCGGTAGTATTTGATACATCTTTGATTGAAGGAGATCACCAATTTCAAGATTAAAAGTAATTTGAACGAGTTCGTCAACTGCCATCGACTCTCCCAAATACTCCATTTCTTCTTTTAAAGAAACAAATTTAACGTCTGGTGGTGTCATATCCATTTTTTCTTTAAACATTTCTGACATCGCTGTTGCAGCATGCCCCATCATTTGGTTCATAATTTCTTTAATGCCACTTAACTCTAATTCACTTAGCTCTTTCTCCGGATCAATTTCACCCGTTCCCATCATCATTAAATCTACCATTGTTAAAGCAACATCTTTCGTAAATACGAATACATTCTCATTTTTTAGTCCTTCAACAAAATCGACATTTAAAATAACAAACGGAACCGGTACTCCTTCATAATGACGAACATTAATCGCCTCTACATTTGGTGTACTAATAGTGACAGGCTGATTTAAAAGCGTCGATAGTACTGTTGAAGCCGAACCGATTGAAATATTCGCAATTTCACCAAGCACATCTTTCTCTTCTTGTGTTAATTGCTCTTTTTCTACATGCTCTTCTACAATCTCAGTTTCCTGCACTTCCGTCGGCTCATCTATTTCTTCTTCCACACCACCAGATAATTGTAACAATTTATTTATCATTCGCTTCGCATGTTCAACTGAAACAACCTGTACAAGCTGAGAATTCACAAGATTATCTATTTTTAATTCAAACGATACTTTAACAACCATATTATTCCCATTAATACCAGAAATCTTCTCCATCTCTTCTGTAAGTTGCACAACTTTAATTGTTGGCGGAGACATGTCTACCGTATCTTGGAAGAATTCTGACATAGATGTTGCTGCGAATCCCATCATTTGATTCATAGCTTCTTGTACTGCACTTAGCTCTAATTCACCAAGCTCTTTTCCCTCTTCAACTTCACCTGTTCCCATCATCATTAAATCAGCAATAGATAAAGCAACATCTTGTTGAAGAACAAGAAGATTTTCCATATCTAATCCTTTTGTGAAATGGATATTTAATACAACATGTGGAATTTCAACATCACTTGTATCATATAAATCTACCAATTCTACTTGAGGAGCAGTAATACTTACTTGCCTATTTAAAATTGTTGATAATACAGTCGAAGCTGAACCAAATGATATATTAGCAATCTCACCAAGAATATCGCATTCTTGAGGCGTTAAATGTTCATTTTCTTTTTCTAGCACAATTGTGCCAGTATCCCCTTTTGTGTGTTGCTCAGGCATTTTTCCTGCCTCCTCATTTTTGTTTTTCTATCAAATGATTTAAACTCTCTATTACACTCGTTATATTTTACCAAACTTATCATCCGAATTGTGAACATGTATTTATTTCCACAATATGTGTAAACGACGGTTTTCATATACTTATATTATTAGTTCTACCCAAAAAGCTCCCCAATTGTATACAAGTGGGGAGCTTCCTTCATTCCTATTATAAACCTTCTGGGTTTAAAATGAGGACCACTCGTCCATCACCGAGAATTGTCGCACCAGAGAAATAGTTAGAGCTCTCTGCAAAGAAATCACCTAATGACTTTAAAACTATTTCTCTTTGACCGATAATTGTGTTTACGATAAGTCCATAGCTACGATGTGTATTACGAACAATTAACACAGGAACCATTTGACTATCATATGATGCGAACGCCTCATCTACTGTTTTTTCACCAAATACAGTACTTAAATGTTTCACTTCAATAATTTGATTGCGATAGTTTAAAACGTCTTTCCCTTGTAACGATTGTATGTCTTCTTTCTTAATTCGAATGGCTTCAGCAATATTGCCAAGAGGCAAGGCATAACGCTTATCATTTGTTTGAACAAGCATTGATTGAATAATAGACAATGTTAAAGGAAGTTCAATTCTGAATGTACTTCCTTTTCCTTCTTCAGAATCAATAATTAAATGCCCACCTAAACTATGAATCGTATGTTTAACAACATCTAATCCAACCCCACGTCCAGAAAGGTCAGATACAACTTCCGCTGTACTAAATCCCGGTTGGAAGATAAGATCAAACACTTCACGATCCGTTAATTTATTTGCCTCTGATTCCGTTACAACACCATTTTTTATCGCTTTTTCTAATACTTTTCCTTTATGAATACCATTTCCATCATCAGTAATTTGCATTACGACATGATTTCCACTATGAAACGCCTCTAATTTAATAGTACCTGTCTCATTTTTCCCGGCATCACGTCGGTTTTCGACAGTTTCAATACCATGATCAATTGCATTACGAATTAAATGAACGAGTGGATCACCAATTTCGTCAATAACAATTTTATCAACTTCAGTATCTTCACCTTTAATTTGTAAATCGATTTTTTTACCTAAATCTTTCGCTAACATACGTACCATACGCGGAAAACGATTGAAGACCGTTTCAATCGGTACCATACGCATATTTAATAATACATTTTGGATATCTTTTGAAATATCCCCTAATCGATTTAAATGCTCGATTAACTCTTTATTTTGAATCGTTTCTGCTAATTCATCAATTCGTCCACGCTCAATTACACTTTCTTCAAACATATTCATTAATCTTTCGATTTTTTCTAACTGAACACGAATAGAACGATTCTCTACTTTAGCATTTTTCGTTTTTGTATTACTTTTAGCCGGTGTAGTACTAGCTGTTGGAGTTCGTGCCTCTAGAGATGGATCCAGCTGCGTTGCTGCAATAGATTGTACGATTCCTTCTTCAGCTATATTTCCTTGCTTCACTTCTACTTTCTCAATTTCAGAAACGTGAAGCACCACCTGTTTCAATTCTTCAACACTACGATCAGTATCCATATATACTGTAAACTCAAATCCAAAAGCATCCGCTTCGATTTCTTCAATGCTTGGAACCGTTTTTTGTATATCCCCTACATTTTGTAATGCTTCAATACACATAATGGCACGTACTGCTTTTAAAATGGCTTGTTGTTCGACGGTTATATATACTTCATGTGAAACTGTATCATCATTGTTTATACTACTTTGCTCTACTTGTTCCATAGAAGCTTCTACATTCCCATTTAATAATGCTTCTAATTTATGCTTTGTAGATACAACATCAATATTACCCATTCCGCCCTGCTGTACATCTGTAACCATCTTTTCTAAATTATCAATGCACTCAAAAATAACATCAATAATATTAGCATTCACCATCATATTTCCATGACGGATTTCGTCTAAAACATTTTCCATCTTATGAGTTAAATCTGCCATTTCCGCAAATTCCATACTCGCAGACATACCTTTAAATGTATGAGCTGAGCGGAATATTTCCCCTACAACACCCATATCGGCAGGATTCTGTTCTAAATTTAGCACATTTTCATTTAGCGACTGTAAATGTTCTTCTGCTTCTTCAAAAAATATATTTAATAGATCTGTTTGCATTTTAATCCCCTACCTGTCTAACAAACATTTCATTTATGTATAACAATTTAGTGTTTTATAACGAGAAAAAAGGGGGCCACACGTCTATCCGCTATCATTGATTTGATTCTTTGTGGCACCCCTTCTATATTAGCTATTTGCTACTTTTGTTAAAGCTTCGATAACACGATCGGCTTGGAATGGCTTTACAATAAAGTCTTTTGCCCCGCCTTTAATTGCATCTAATACCATACCTTGTTGTCCCATTGCAGAACAAATAACAACCTTTGCACTCGAATCAATTTTCATAATTTCTTTTAATGCTTCAAGTCCGTCCATTTCTGGCATAGTAATATCTAGTGTTACAATATCAGGTTGAAGTTCTTTATACTTTTGAATCGCTTCTACCCCATTCTCTGCTTCACCGATAACTTCAAATTCTGAATTACTTTTTAATAAGTTTTTAATCATTGTTCGCATAAACATTGCATCGTCTACAACTAAAATTTTATGTGCCATTCTTTTTGGTTCTCTCCCTCTATGTATAAATATATCTTAATATTTCACCTTATCATTCTCACTCATTATACAAAATAAAACGAGAAAATTTAATATTTTTTTAAAAGAATTTCTGTATTTTTATTATTTTATTAATAAAATGGAAATATATTATTCTTTAATATATATTACAACGCGCCGGTTTTTCTCCCAATTTTGCGGTGAATCATTTGATGCTACTGGTTTTGTGTCCGCATATCCTACCGCTGCTAATCGTTTATCATCTACATTATACACTTCAATTAAGTGGTGAATCATATTAGCTGCTCGTGCTGAAGATAATTCCCAGTTGGAAGGAAATTTTTCATTATGAATCGGTCTACTATCTGTATGTCCTTCTACAACAATTGGGTTTGGTACCGATTGAAAGAACCCTACTAATTGACTAATTACTTCTTTTGCTTCCGGCTTAACATTCGCATCGCCTGTATCGAATATTAAGTTATCTACTATAACGATGCTAACACCTGTATCTTCTCGATATACATTCACTTGACTAACACCATTATTATCTACATATGCTTTTAACTTTTTATACAATTCATCCATTCGCTTTTTTGAAACTGCTTTTTCATCATTTTTTTCATGTGAAATATCTGGTATTGTACCTTCCATTACTTTCGCATCCACTTGTTCTGCATCACTAAACTTTTCAAGCATCTTCGATAATTTTACTGTATCTTGTTTTGATGTAGCAACTAATAGTACAAAAAAAGTCAATAACAACATCGTTAAATCAGTAAAAGTCGTCATCCAACGAGGCGATCCTTTTTGCGGTCGTTTTATCATCACCATACCACTCCTTGAAATATTAGGCTGCTCGTTTTTCTTTTTTTATCTTCGTTTCATATACGTATGTATCAAGTTTTAACTTTAACTTAGAAGGAATTTGTCCTCGGTAAAGCTCTGTGATTGCTTCTATTACAAACTTCTTCTCTGTATACAAATCTTCAATGCCACGATACACTTTTTCAGATAACGGTATTGCAATCATGTTTGCAATAACAGATCCATACAATGTCGTCAACATAGCAACTGCCATTCCTGTACCAATTTGCGATGTATCTTGCAAGTTTTGAAGCATAATAATAAGACCAATTAAAGTTCCTATCATACCCCACGCTGGAGCGAAATCACCAATCTTATCTAATAATGTTGCTCCTTTTCTTAACTCATATACTTCTGTTTCAACATCTCTCATTAATACTTCTTTTAATTCTGCTTCATCATATCCACTTAACATTAAACGAATCCCCTTTTGAATAAAAGGATTGTCTACTTGCTCTCCATCAACTTCTAACGAGAGTAAACCATGTTTTTTAGACTTCTTTGAAAAATCAACGAACAAATCCGTTAACTGTTCTAGATTTTCCTCTCTTCTATGTAAAACAGTAAAAATACTTTTCGTATATTTTTTTATTTCTCCAAATCTATATGCCACAATAATTGTCGCTGTTGTTCCCCCTATAACGATCAAAATAGATGAAACATCTAAGAAATTTTTAAAAGCTTTTATTCCACCACCGCCAAGCATGATCGCTGCAATTAAAATAACGAAACCTACTACAATGCCAAAGGGGCTAGAAATATCAAACTTCCTTTTTTTCCTTTGCGGTCTAGCTAATCCTTGATTTTCGTCTCCCATATTCCTGCCCTTCCTTTTTCGTTTTCGTAAAACATTTTTTTATTTTAATAATGCGTTTTCACATATAACAATCATTATACGCGTATCATCTATTTATCGCAATATACTCATTAAATTGACACATTTCATTTCTATATTAGAATCATAGTATGGAAATATGAGGAGGATCACGATGGAACATAACATTTTACAAGTCATTGCATTAGCAGAAAAACTAAAATATGAAATGCGACATAGTTGGCTTTCTAACGGACGTCAAGAAAGTGTTGCTGAACATACGTGGCGTATGTCCCTAATGGCTATCTTAGTTGAGCCTTATTTGGATCAAAAAGTAAATATAGAAAAATTACTTAAAATGGTTATTATTCATGACCTTGTCGAAGCAGAAGCTGGTGATATTCCTGCCTTTGATACGATGAATAGCCGTGAATTACAATTACAAAAACAGAAAAATGAGCTAGAGGCCATTTTAAATATTAAACGTACACTAGAAGGTCCTCTCGGCGTGGAATTATACGATTTATGGATGGAGTTCGAAGCTAAAGAAACGTATGAAGCAAAAGTTGCTAACGCACTTGATAAACTTGAAGTGAAAATTCAGCATAACGAAGCTGATATTGATACTTGGCTACCAATTGAGCATAAAATGACTTTCCAAGTTGGTAAACATACAGATTTTGACTCTTTCTTATCTAGATTACAAAAAATCATTGAACAAGACGGAGAAAAAAAATTACTAGCTGCTGGCATTGACGTTGAAGCATGTAAACAATAACCATTTAATTATGAAATAAGACACTCAAAATGAGTGTCTTATTTCATAATTGTTGATATTGCCTGCTTATAAATAAGTTGTTGTTTTCCATCTACTAATATTAATACTGTAAATCTATCTACTCCAACTACTTCCCCTACTATTCTTACTCCGCTCTTTAAAAATATAGTAACTGCACCTTTTTCTTCTTTTATTTGTTTATACAACTCTTCTTGTAAATGTTCCAATAACTGTTCTCTCCTTTATCAGTAAATAATCCTAATATAAAAAATTAAAGATTAATCACTTACATACTTTGCCTTTTATATTCATAAACTTATTAATTAGTATATCTAAATCTCGACTAAATAACAAAACTTTATCATGATCTAATCCATGCCTAGCAACAAGTTGAATTAACTCTTTCTTTTTGTGTTCTATTTTATTGTGTAATTGTCCCATCTCCATCTCTATACTAAAACTCCCTTTTCCCATAATATTACTTGTAAAATTATAGTACATTTCCACTCATAAAAAAATAAAAAAATGGCTTTTTTTACAAATTTTATATTTATGAAAAGAAATTTTAATGTAATTGTAAGTTACATACCCCCTTCATTTGCAATACATTCACCTAGTATACACTTCCACATTGTTTTACCATTTCGCTATGAAACAAAGTAAATATCACCTTTAAATCCGATCACAGGCTCTTGTCTAATTAGAAGTAAGACTTGCTCCTTTTCTAAATAAAAACATATCTTATAAAGTAATCCATTAGTTATATAGATTAATTTCCTAAAAAGGAGGAAAAAACATGAGCTTTGGTGGTAGTTGCGCTGGTTTCGGCGGTGGATTTGCTTTACTCATCGTGCTATTCATCCTTCTAATCATTATCGGATGTAGCTGTTGGGGTGGCGGCGGAGGGTTTTAAATATAATACGTATCCTTTTCGCTAAACTCTAAATGAATGAAATATGTTAACTAAAAACTATATGAAAACAGCTCATAATTGAGCTGTTTTTTCATACTTTCGTATGAGTTTATTCTCCTTCTATTTTGCGATTTCAATAAACAAAACATCGTTTACTATTGAATAAGAAAACGTTTTTACTAAGGAGGATTATAATGATTAAAGGTCTTTATGAAGCACATTTACCTGTCTGTAATTTAGAAATTTCGATACCTTTTTATGAATCACTAGGGCTGAAATTATATAAAAGAGACAAAGATATCGCCTTCTTTTGGATTGTAGAAAATGCAAGTTGGATTGGTCTTTGGGAAGGAAAAGAATACAAAGTCAATTATCATCCAGCCTTACGACATATCGCCTTCCAAGTAAGCTTACACGATTTAGAAAACGCAATACACTGGCTCAAACAGAAAGGAATTTCAGCACGAAAAGACTTTGGAATGGAACCAATTGAACCAATCGTTTTTCCAGAATTAGCACACGCCTCCGTATATTTTAACGATCCTGATGGAAATAGTTTAGAATTCATTACACAACTGCCTGTTGGACTACCTAAAGCAGAGAAAATGTATTTAAGTGAATGGAAAAAACAAGTACAGGCATCACTTATAGATAAGGTTTAATTTCTCATGTCAATTTCTTATTACAGGCTTCTTAAAACAAATACAAACTTCAAAAGACTATTTTTCGGTCAAACATTAAGTGTACTTGGGGATTGGTTTCATACTGTCGCTTTATTAACACTCGTCTATAGCATAACAGAATCTTCATTTATGTTAGCACTCACCTTTATGAGCAAAGGGTTACCTCAACTTCTTCTGAGCCCATTCATAGGCGGAATTGTAGATCGTTTTTCAAAAAAGAAAATTTGATTTTTACCGATATTTTACGAGGAATTATCGTCCTCACTTATTTATTAGCATTCTACAAGATTGAAATTATTTTCGTTTCTAATATATGTTTAGCGGTACTCTCTTGCTTATTCGAGCCTGCTAAGCAATCAACCCTAAAAAATATCGTACATCAAAAGCATTTAGTAACCGCTAACTCTCTTTCTAGTACAATCAATGGTTTTATGTCTATTATGGGAGCCTCTTTAGGTGGGCTCATTGCACAATCTTTAAGTATCGAGATTGCCTTTTTTATTAATAGCCTATCATACTTTATTTCAGCCTATATTATTTATAAAATAAAGATCCCTTCTCGTGACACTTTTAGCACGAAAAAAGCATTTTTTACTGATATAAAAGATGGTTATACATACATATTACAAAGAAAAATTATTTTATCATTAATTCTCGTCGGAATTTCATGGGGAATTATTGGAGGTGCTTATCAACTACTCTTAACAATCTATGCCGAAAGAATTTTCCACTCTAACATTGGAATTTTATATACGGTTCAAGGGGCTGGACTTATGATTGGTAGCCTTCTCGTTAACCTATATATATCTAAAAATGAAGACAAAATGAAAAGAGCATTTGGTTGGGCCTATTTACTACAAGGAATTTTCTTTCTCGGATTCGTTCTATCCGATCAACTTATTATCGGTATCATTACATTACTCTGTATGCGTATAGCAGGAGGAATCATCGTTCCACTTGATACGACATTGCTACAAATGTATACAGAAGAAAACATGATTGGTAAAGTTTTTTCATTTCATTATTCCATTTATGGATCTCTTATTCAGTTATCTATGTTTATAACAGGATGGCTTTTAGAAATTCTTTCTCCGCAAGTTATTGGTAGCCTGTTAGCTATATGCTGTATTTTCGTTAGTTTTATATGGCTGTTCTTGTTTTATCATGGGGAGCTTAGTGAAGAATCTACTATCACTTAATGGCATGTATATGTACATGCCATTTTTATTTATGTCGAAATTCACAAGAAAAAGGCGATTTATTTCTCTTACAATCTAATTTTTTAGAACGTACAATAAATTTAGATTATAAGAAAGGGGCTAACATAATGTTTGAGGATCGACTTACCATTTCAGCAGAACAACAAAAGCTAATTTCCAATGCAACTCGCATTCAAATTCTTCACCTTTTAAAAGACGAAACACTCACTGCAAAACAAGTATCTACTAAACTAAATAAATCTGCTGGTAGCGTTCACTATCACATCCAAATTTTATTTGACGGAGGCTTACTTGAATTAGTAGATACAAAGGAAAAACGAGGGATTATTGAAAAGTACTATAAAGCAAAATCTGCTCACTTCTATATTGAAGAAGCAGGCACGGAAGGAACAAATACAGGGAGCCATATTGTATCTCATTTATTTTTAACTCCAGAGGAATTACAACAACTCACTTGGGAGATCTCACAAGTTTTATTACGCTGGGAAAGCAAAACCGCTCGTCAATCAGCCTCAGAAGAAGAATACGCTATTTCCTGCCGGATTAAAAAACAATGAAAGAAAGGTCCAATTGTTTATGAAAAACAAATTATTATTATTGTCGGGAACAGGAATTTCTCGTTTAGGTGATTTTATGTATCTCATCGCTCTAAACTTAATGGTGTTAAATAGCACAAACTCCCCTGCTGCTGTAGCAGGATTATGGATTGTAGGTCCAATTGCCACCGTTGTTACAAAAATATGGTCTGGTAGTATAGTAGATCGATTAAACAAACGGTCCATTATGCTCATCACAGATATAATTCGAGCAGCTCTCATTGGCTGTATTCCACTATTTGATTCTATTTGGGCCATTTATATTTTTATCTTTTTGACTCGCATTGCTACATCATTTTTCGATCCAGCTTCATTCACTTATAAAACAATGCTTATACGAGCTGAAGATCGTGCTCAATTTAATGCTTGGAATAGCCTATGTACAAACGGGGCTTTTATTATCGGTCCAGCTCTTTCTGGAATACTTCTCACTACTTACTCGGCAGACTTTGTTATTTACTGCAATTCACTTTCATTTCTACTTTCTACCATTCTCATTTACTTCTTGCCAAACATTACATTACAAACAAAGCAAAACGAAGAGGTTGCAAATACTTTCGTACAAACATTACGAAGTGATTGGAAACAAGTTTTTTCATTCGCTCGAACGGAAACTTACATTATTCTCATATTCGTTTTATTTCAATCCACTATGCTTGTTTCTATGGCACTCGATTCACAAGAAGTTGTTTTCACAAATCAAGTACTGTTTTTATCCGATATAGAATATAGCATGCTTGTTAGTATAACTGGTGCTGCTTACATTTGCGGTTCATTTCTCGTCTCTCTCTTTGCCAAACGATTAGCAATTCAACATTGTATCGGATTAGGTATGATTTTCACAGCAATAGGTTATGTGATTTTTGCCTTTTCAAATTCATTTATAGTCGCAGCGAGCGGTTTTATTTTACTTGGTATTTCTTCATCATTTGCTGGTACTGGCTTTATAACATTTTATCAAAATAACATCCCTGTACATATGATAGGACGTATCGATAGCGTGTTTGATTCAATAAAAAATTTCATCCAAATCTTTTTCATTTTAGCAATTGGAGCATCCGCACAATTTCTTTCCGTTCAAATTACTGTAATCAGTAGTTCATTACTCATTCTTTTCCTTTCCTGTTTATTAGCAATCCGGGTAATGACGCCTTCACGAGAAAAATATTTTAAAGCTACAGGATCATCTTTGGAATATTAACCGCAACATAAAAAGCGGCTATTTGCCGGGCAGCAAGATCCCAATTGGTGTGGGCTAATAATCAGTGGGGGATGAACAAAACCCCCACTGATTAAAATTTCACTTTATGTTAAAATATTTATTGGATCTGATTATGTAGGGGGGCTATTTTGGGGATTATATTCATTTTCATATGTATTATATTAGTAGCTTCTATTTTACAAACAAGTACAGGTTTTGGCTTTTCTATTATGGCAACACCTTTCTTACTCATGCTATTTCTACCACAAGAAGCTATACAAATAAATATCATTTTATCATTAATTATTTCCATATCACTCGTTTGGAAAATAAGAATGGACATTGATTTTATTCTACTGAAAAGATTAATTTTCGGAAGTATAGTTGGTGTTCCTTTTGGTATTTTAATTTTCATTTCCATTAACATCAACACATTTAAATTAGCAATTAGCATCCTGCTCTTACTATTAACGTTGATGCTAATATGCAACTTTAAGATTAAATCAACAAAATCTAGAGATTTCTTAGTGGGTGGATTATCCGGTCTTTTAACGACAAGTATCGGTATGCCAGGACCACCCCTGTTACTTTACTTTACAGGAACTGATACGAAAAAAGAGAAGTTGAGAGCAACTACTTTAGCTTTTTATCTATTTATATATTTCATTAGTCTACTAACTCAAATACTCTTTACTGGCACAAATAAAACAATTTGGGAATCAAGTTTTTATGCTATTCCAATCGTATTTCTAGGTTTGTATATAGGTCAAATTATTTTCAAATGGCTTAATCAACGGATTTTTAAAATATTTACGTATATCCTTTTAAGTTGCACGGGGGGTATCTTCTTATTGAAAGTTTGAACTTGTTATAGAGGGTGCTTTAGATAGTGGACAATAATAGATAGGTTCAAACGAAATTATTGCTGCATTTTCAAGTGCGATGGGGCATTCTATATCAAAACTTAAATAACTTTATTGGCAGTTTACAATTAGCAATAATCGTTCTTTCATAAGACAAATATTTTAAATCGAATACTAAATAAAACGATAAAAAGCGGCTATTATGCCGCTTTTTACATTAAATATTTTATAAAGCAAAGACCTGCACTTACTATCACGAATATATTAAAAAATAAGAAAAACCCTTTTTATTTAAATCTTGCACTATTTCCATAATCTCTTCTTCTTGTTCTATTTCATAGCTATCATGGATACCTTTATCTATTTCTACGTCTTTATCCATTTTGTTCTCTCTATATACTTTCTTTTTATATTCCAATGCCTTTAATTTAGTAATACCCATCATCCAAGATTTTAAGTTTCCCTTTTCTATATCAAATTGGTCGATATTAAACCAAATGACAGTAAATACATCGTTATAACAATCATCTACATATTGTTTCTCAATAGGGGTACTTAATGATTTATGAATAATGTATAAAACTAATTTTCCATATTGATCAATGACTTCTTTCAAAGCATCTTGATCACGTTTTTTCATAGCTATAATTAAATCCTCTTCAGAATCAAAAATCATAAACATCTTCCTTCCTCAGTTCCCCTTTAGCAGCTGCTTTTACTTACTATTGGCATTTCATTCTCATTTTCTATCACTTTTGTAAAAATTTATTAATTTTTATTTCTATGTATATGATAGCAAAAAAATACATTTCTCCTCTAAAAAAGACAAACCCGCATTCCAGGTTTGCCTTTTTACTTATTTCTTATTTAATCCTTTTTCATTTAAAAACTCTTTCATATGCAGTCTTTTCTCTTTGGACATAAATGAGCTCATTGATTCCGTCCATGTTACGTTTTTTTGATTTGACGATCTTTCTTTGTAATACGCACTCATCGTTTCATCATATTCGTTTAATAATTCATCATATTTCTTTTCATCGTATCCATTTTCATGAAGAATGGCCGCTACCGGTAAACGTGGCTTAACTCCATGATCTTCATTTGGTACGCCCACTGTCATTCCGAATACCGGATATACTTTATCCGGTAAATGAAGCAATTCACTCACTTCTTTCGGGTTATTACGAATTCCGCCAATATAACAAATGCCGTATCCTAATGATTCAGCTGCAAGTGCTAAGTTTTGTGCAAATAATGAGGCATCTACTGTTGCTACAATAAAGTCCTCTACTCCCTCATGTTTAATTTCTGTTCCATGTTTCTCACATGCAGTTTCTAGACGTTTTAAATCCGCACAGCATACAAAGAATGCTGCGCAGTCTTTCACATGACGATTCCCGGATAATTCAGCTAGTTTAGCCTTTAGTTCCTGATCTGTTACATATATAAGAGAATACGCCTGTACAAAATGTGAGGAAGCTGCATGCTGCGCAGCTTGCACCATTCTTTCTACTATCTCTTTTGAAATTGGTTCTTCTTTATATTTACGAACTGAAACGTGTTGCTCCATTTTATGTATCATCTCATTCATAAAAACCACTCCTTTTTTCTCTTCATAATAAAAAATTAACATATCTTTTTCATTATTCACAACTTATAAGCAAAAAAGAGCAATCCTTTGTGAGTTGCTCTTTTTTAAATACATATTAATGTGGTAAATGAAATTATATCGACTTTACACACATAACGACAACGTTAAGCTGCTTTCAATACTTTAATACCTTTAACAATATTCCAAATGAAGTAGTAAATCCCTACAAGAATAAACACTGCATACGTTATAACCATCCCAATTCCAACGCTCTCAGACTGATTGAAACTTAAACCGTATACTCCTGATAAAGCTAACCCTCCAAATAAAATTGCATATGGGAAAACATGTGACCAAAATGCTTTTTTCGCATGATATTTCACTTCATCTTCCGCAACGAAGTAAACGATAATTGGTAGTAAAAATGGTGCAAAAAAGATACTAAAATAACATAGCGAGGATAAAATATTATTTCCTTTCATACGATTCACCTCTAAAGTTTTTTGTTACCTTCATTATGTCAGGAAACCTTTCCAGAAACTATCGCTTTACCTTTCATGAACATGACATTTTTGTAAGATTTTCCTCGAAATAAATCCCGCCTCAAATTTCGGGCGGGATTACTTTAACTATATTCGATTCATAAACCAATATTGCGTAATCGCTAAATATTCTCGTACATTCGATGGAATGATAATTGGCTTCGGTGTTTTGGCCGGAAGCCCTTCTAATTGCAAACCTTGTTTTGCAGCTATTTTTTTCGCTCTAAACATATGGAAATCGTTTGTTACGATCATACCTTTTTTCATATTGGCTGGAATTAACGGTTTTGAGAATTTAATATTTTCATCTGTGCTCGTCGACTTATCTTCCATTATAATGCGGTCTTCTGCAATATTTTGTTTCATTAATCCTTGTTTCATCGCTAATGCTTCTGTAATATCTTCACCTTTTCCTTGGCCTCCAGATACAATAGCAATTGTTTTATCATGTAATTTTAAATACTCAGCTGCTTTATCAATACGATATTGCAATGAATAAGAAGGTTTTGTTCCATTTACTTTCGATCCCAGTACAATTATATAATCCGCATCATCAATTGCATTCATATGCCCATGCTTATAAATGTTATATTGTAAAAACCCCGCATATACGGCGCAAATCATTATAACAACTAAAATATACTTGATTATTTTCTTCTTTCTCATATCCATATACCCCTATTCCCTTTACTTCCTTCATCATAATATCCATTTATTTGTTTGTATACAGACGAATTCCAATTAAGCCTAATTTATCCTCCAAAAGGTAATATTTCTATTAATTTTGGGAATAGTAAGTACAACTTCGCACGAAGGAGTGTCCCTATTGCTTCTCTTTTTATGTAACGTATCATTCTTTTTTATCTTATTTTTACTATCACTTAAGCTACTTGGTAAATCTGCATTAGCACAACTAACTCCTCATGATTTTGGGGCTATTATCTTTTTATCTTATTTAGCTTTTCAAGCCATACCAGTCGCTGGTGCTTTACAAGCATTTCTCGGTATGGTCGTTATTACATGTTTGCATTTGCTTCTTACAAAATTAAGCCTACTCAACAAACTAAATCGTTTTATTCTCGGACACCCCATTATTTTAATTAAACATGGTGATATTATTTTTGAGAACTTACAAAAAAGTAGATATCCGATCCCTGAATTGCTTTCTAACCTTCGCGTCGCAGGATATCCAAGTGTTCATGAAATTGAATATGCGATATTAGAAGCGAATGGAGCTATTAGTATTTTACCAAAAAGAGAACTTGTGCCTCTGACTCCAAAAGATATGAATATAAATGTTAAGTATGCAGGCTTACCAATTGCTCTTATCGTCGATTCACAAATTCAATACGATAACTTAAAATTAATCCATAAAAATGAAAAGTGGTTACATGCAGAGTTAATGGAGAAAGGCGTTACAAATATTAAAAATGTGGCTTTCGCTTCTGTGCAGGAGACAGATGGATCTTTTGCGATTAGTTTAAAAGAATGAAAAAAAATCCCCTTACTTGTTCAAGGGGATTTTCTTCACTATATTACTTTTTACTCTCTCGCCATGTTTAACGGAACAGGATGTTTCATACGATTCATCGTAAATACGATAATTGCTGTCAATACTTCCGCTACTGGCATAACGAGCCAAATTCCGTTTATACCAAATACTTTTGGCATAATCCATAACAATGGGATAACAAATAGTAAACCTCGGCTCATTATTATAAGTACTGATTTTTTCGTTTGTCGCACTGATTGGAAGTACTCTCCATATACAATGTTATAGCCTAAAAATACATATTGAATAAAGAATAAACTAATACCTGTTAACGTTAACTCCAGTAGTTCTGGCGATTGAACATTAAATAAACCTATAATATATTTCCCGAAGAATAAACCGACAACAATTGCAATACCTCCGAGTACAAGCGCAATTTTTACAGCAAACTGCAATCCTTCACGCAATCTTTCTGATAAATTTGCACCGTAATGGAAACTAGCGATTGGTTGTAACGCTGCTCCAACACCGAAGAATAATAGCAATGTCATTGCATGAATACTATTCACCATCGCATAAGAAGCTACACCTAGTTCTCCTGCATATTGAACGAACGCAATGTTAAAACCGATCGTTACGATTGCAACTGTACTTTCTGCTGTAAAGCTTGGGAAACCGATCACCATAATTTGTTTAACCGTATCCCATTCAAAGTGGAATTTCGTCCATTTTAAAATACTACTTTTTCTAAAGAAGTGAGTTAATAATACAAGGAAACCAATTGCTGCCGAAAGAATAGTCGCTGAAGCAGCACCAGTTACACCCCATCCAAAGATGAAAATAAAAATATAGTCGAACACTATATTTAATACAGCCGTTACAACAAGACCTGCCATTGCTAAATTAGGATTTCCGTCATTTCGTATAAATGTACTTAAAATATTTTCTAAAACGTATATCATTCCAAATGTTAATAACACCTGTAAATAGTCTAATGCGTATGGTAAAATCACTTCATTCGCACCAAATAAATATGCTAAATCTTCTATTCTCCATAAGCAAATAGCCGCTAAAACGCCAACGATAACAACTGCTACTGTCATAGATTGAGTAAAGATAGACCTTGCTCTTTCCAGTTTATTTTCGCCTAGTGCAATGGAATATAGCGTTGCTCCGCCCATTCCAATCCATAATGAAATAGAGAAGAAAATTGAAAATGCTGGAATAGCTACGTTTACTCCGGCTAAACCGTTCGCTCCAACTCCTCTACTAATCATGACTGCATCAATCACAATATTAACCGACATTAATACCATCCCAAGAACAGCTGGTATTAAATACGTAATAAATAAACTTTTAATTGGTTTTTCTCTTAATTTTTCTGTTGTTTCCATCATATAAATGCTCCTTTTTCAATGCTCTGTTCACAGTTTAAACCTTCAAGTTACTTGAAGGTCAATAGAGAATCGAAAAATATATAAGCCTATTTTTTAACAACAGGTATTTGAATTTCCGTTACTTGCTCCTTCGGATTTTCTGTTACGGACCAATCAATTAATGCAAGTTCCAGTGCATCTCCGCACACTTCATATCCTTCGTTATCAATGTGCTTTAATAATTCCGTATACGTTGCGTCTGTTTCTTCATATGGTCCATGGTGATAAGAACAGGCAAATATCCCTTCTTTTATTTCATCTGAAGTATGCGCTTCAAAAGGCATGTAATCCAATAAAATAAACACACTGTTATATGCTTGAAACTCATTTTGCATTAATGCTTTTTTTGAAACTGTTACACCGATATCACCTGAAAATAAACTATTATCAATTTGCTTCATATTTTTTTGCAACGAATGGATATAATATTCAAACATATCATCCGTTGTATTTGGTGCAACTGCAATTGCTGTAATTTTTCGTTTCGGTATCTTTTTATAAATAATTTGATTTGCTTCAGATTTCGTCGCTTTCTTCATTAAATGGATTTTATGTTCCATTTTTGCCAAAGCATACTCGATTTCTCTTTGTTTTTTCAGCATCATTTCTTGTTGTTTTTCAAGTAAGTTCAGCGCATAAGATGGATTTCGTTCATCAATATATTTCTTTATTTCCTTTAACGGGATGTTCAATTGGCGTAAAAATTTAATCGTATCTAATAGTGAAAACTGATCAATTGTGTAATAACGATAATTGGTTTGAGGGTCAACAATTGACGGATGAAAAATCCCTTTTTCATCATAATAACGTAATGTAGATTCCGCTATATTATGCATTTTCGCCATTTCCCCAATTGTAAAACGTTGATTTAATAACATTTTTCTTTCTCCATTCATTATATGTAAACTTTATTACTTCCTATTATATATCTATATCCCCCGTTTCTAAAACGAATCCTCTCATGAAAATCTGCTATTTTTTCATTGATTTTTAATAAATTTTATTATATATTAATTACAGGTTCAAATTACAAGTTCAAAAGAACTTGTAATCAGACCCTTTGTTTAATGGATCTTTACATATTATCATTAGGCAAATTCCGAGAAATCGTATGATAAAAATAAAAAATGATGAGGAGAGGATCAAATGGAATTCGAATTTTTCTTTCAGATTGCACTTATTTTATTAAGTACAAAGCTCGCTGGTGACCTTAGTGTTAGATTAGGTCAACCTTCTGTACTCGGTAAATTAATTGTTGGTATCGTTATCGGTCCAGCTATATTCGGATGGATTGAAAATTCAGAGCTTCTAACACAATTAAGTAATGTCGGAGTTATTCTTTTAATGTTTATGGCAGGACTTGAAACAGACTTAGAAGAATTAAACGCAAATCGTAATTCTTCTTTAGCTGTTGCACTTGGAGGTATCGTTCTTCCATTCGTAGGTGGTTACGTTGCCGGTCTTGTTGTCGGTATGGAACAAGGGAATGCTGTCTTTTTAGGATTACTTCTATGTGCAACAAGTGTTAGTATTTCCGTTCAAACACTTCGTGATTTAGGTAAAATGAAAACACGTGAAAGTACGACGATGCTTGGAGCCGCTGTATTTGATGACATTCTTGTTGTTATTTTATTAGCATTTGCAATGAGCTTCTTAGGCACAGATGACGTTAACTTAACAATGATTATCTTGAAGAAAGTAGTATTCTTTGCTTCTATCATTTTAATTGGTTGGAAAGGTGTTCCAGCAATCATGCGTTGGTTATCACCGCTTCGCGTATCTGAGTCTATCGTTAGTGCTGCGCTTATCATCTGTTTCTCATTCGCATACTTCGGCGAACTATTAGGAATTGCTGGTATTATCGGTGCTTTCGCAGCTGGTATCGCTATTTCTCAAACGAACTACAAACATGAAGTAGAAAAGAAAGTAGAACCAATTGCTTACGCTATGTTCGTTCCAGTATTCTTTGTTAGTATCGGTATGAATATTACATTTGACGGTATTGGCGATCAAATTTGGTTCATCTTAGCATTAACAGTTATCGCTGTATTCACAAAACTAATCGGTTGTGGATTTGGTGCACGAATCACTGGATTTGATGCAAAGTCTTCTGCAATTATCGGTGCTGGTATGGTTTCTCGTGGTGAAGTTGCACTTATCATCGCAGGAACAGGACTTTCTTCTGGCCTATTAGCACAAGATTACTTTACAGCAATCGTTATCGTAGTTATTTTAACAACGATGATTACACCACCAATGTTAAAATACACTTTTGGTGCAAAAGATAAAGCAATGAAAGCAAGTAAATAAGTTTACTATAATAAAAGGAGATTGCTATCTTAAAAGATAGCAATCTCCTTTTTCATTTTCTCTTTAAACAATTCCATTCGTTTTTAACCATTTTTCAAAAATGGAGCGTGCTTCTTCATCATCGATATCATTACTAAATGAATATACTTTAATGCCATAGTCATCTATATATTCACCTAGCTTCATTTCCTCCACTTTTTTGTAAAAATCGGTTACCTCATAGTGTGGAATATAGGCATCCCAAACTGGTTCATTTATTCTTTTGTACGCTGTCACTTCTAAATCATATCCATCTTCATAATATCCGATGTGATAATGTTTGTTAGGATCATATATCCTCATTTATATTCCCCTTTTATTAAAAATTACTGCTCTTCCAAATTCAGGTTAACATATTTAATCTCATAAACAAAAGCGAGCCTTATATTACAGCTCGCTCCTCTCGTTCTATTTATTAAATACGTTCCATAGCTGTCTTCAACGTTCCAACAACAAAGGCAATTTCTTCACTTGAAATAACGAGCGGTGGCGCTAATGTTAAAACGTTATTATAACCTGCTGTTGTCATACCGTTACGCCCAATAATAAGCCCTTTTTCTTTACAAGCATTTACAACACTTGCAATTTTATCGTTATCAATTGGTTCTTTCGTCACTTTATCATTTACTAGTTCGATTCCAACTAATAACCCTTTCCCTCTAATATTACCAACAAGCGGATGTTCCCCAATTTCTTCTTTTAATTGATTTAATAAAAGCGAACCCATTTGTGCAGAGCGCTCAATTAAATTTTCATTTTCCATAATCTCTAAGTTTTTAAGCGCTAATGCACAAGCCGCTGGATTTCCACCAAATGTATTAATATGGCGGAAGAATTCATATTCTCCTGTTCCTTTAAATGCCTCATAAATTTCTTTTTTTACAGCTGTTGCTGATAATGGTAAATATGCGCTCGTAATACCTTTTGCCATCGTAACGATATCAGGCTTAACGTCATAGTTCATAAACCCAAATGCTTTTCCTGTACGCCCGAAACCACAAATAACTTCATCACTTATAAGTAGTGCTCCGTGTTTTTGACACGTTTCATGAACAGCTTTCATATAGTCTTGTGGCGGCATTAAAATACCTCCGCCTGTAATAATTGGCTCCATAATAAATGCTGCTATCGTTTCACTTAATTCCCATGTCATAACACGATCTACTTCTTTTACGCATTCTACATCATAAATATTTTGTGATTCCATTTCTGGCATGCGATAACAATCTGGAGGCGTTACATGTAAAAACCCTGAAGCAAATGGCTCATATTGATATCTACGTTGTGCTTGGCCAGTTGCCGCCATCGTTGCCATTGTGTTTCCGTGATAACCACGATAACGCGACATAAATTTATAACGATGCGGTTCACCTTTTTGAGCATAATATTGTCTTGCTATTTTAAAAGCGGTTTCATTCGCTTCTGATCCACTATTAGAGAAGAAAATAACATACTCTCCACCAAGCCACTCGTTTAACTTTTCAGCGAGCTTAATTGCTGGTTCATGTGATTGTGACATCGGAAAATATGATAATGTTTGCAATTGCTTATAAGCTGCCTCTGCAAGCTCTTTTCTTCCATATCCGCTATTTACACACCAAAGACCACTCATACCATCTAAGTATCTTTTTCCTTGTATATCTTCAACCCAGCACCCTTCTGCTTTTGCCCCTACCATTGTACTACTTGGACTAAAGGGACGCATTCCGTGCCACACATATTGCTCATCTTTTGCTAATAATTCATCGGTTTGTTTTGTCTTCATCATTTCTTCCACCTTCCATAACAACTTATTTTTCACAAAGCTGCGCTGGTGCCATGATGAGTTAAATTTCTCCCTGCCTATTTTCATTCCACAAACACAAGACAAATCCTACCAAAATTAAAGTAATATTTATCCCGCTATTTGTGGGCAGTAAAACTCTCACCCAAAAATTAAGCTGGAGCAAAAAAGTTAGGTGGGAGATTAACTGCCCATAAACGCCCGATTGGTGAGGGCTAATAATCAGTGTGGGGGGATGAACAATCCCCCACACTGATTAAAGTTTCACTTTATAAGAAAATGTCAAAAGAAAGAGGAGCTTTTCTTATATTTCGAAAAGCTCCTCTTTTTTTAATGTGAAGAAGCATCACTAATACCATGACCAGTATTAGATTTCACAAGAATTTCATCAAATTTCGCTGCATCTTCTTTCTTACTAGAGAAAACAGTTCCTAAATATGCTGCAAGAAACCCGAGCGGGATCGAAATAATTCCAGGTGTCGTATATGGGAATATCGCTTCTCCAACAAAAATAGCTTTTCCAGCTACTGGGTTCCAAACATTTGGACTTAACGCTACAAGAACAATCGCTGATACAAGACCAACAATCATACCAGAAATTGCTCCTGTTGTATTAAAACGCTTCCAATAGATTGTAAATAATATAACCGGTAAATTTGCACTCGCTGCAACTGCAAATGCTAGTGATACTAAAAATGCTACGTTTAATGTTTGAGCAAATAAAGCAAGTATAATAGATACTATCGCCACCCCAATAGACGCATAACGCGCCATTGACACTTGCTCTTTTTCCGTTGATTTTCCTTTACGGATAATCTCATTATAAAAATCATGCGCGAATGCTGATGCTGCTGTTAACACAAGTCCTGCTACTACAGCTAAAATAGTTGCAAAAGCAATTGCTGATACGAAAGCAAATAAGAAATCTCCGCCTAATGCTTTTGCTAATAAAGGTGCTGCCATATTACCAGCAGGGTTTGCTTTAATAATCGCCTCATTTCCTACAAATGCTGCTGCTCCAAACCCTAAGAAAATTGTCATAATATAAAACGCGCCAATTAACCACGTCGCATATACAACAGATTGACGTGCAGTTTTTGCATCACGTACTGTAAAAAAGCGGACAAGAATATGCGGTAATCCCGCTGTACCAAGGACTAGTCCTAAATTTAAAGAAAGTGTATCAAGACCATCCTTATACTTTACTCCTGGATTTAAAAACGAATCTTTTAATGGAGTAACTGTTTTCATGTGAGCGAACATTTCAGTCACACTGAAATTAAATTTGGAGAAAACGATAACAGAAATAATAAATGTCCCTGCCATAAGTAGTACTGCCTTTACAATTTGAACCCAGCTCGTAGCTGTCATTCCTCCAAAAATAACATACACAGTCATAAGTGTACCTACGATTAATACAGATGTTGTATATTCAATACCTAATAATAGTTTAATAAGTGCACCCGCACCAACTAATTGTGCAATCATATAAAAAATTGAAATCGTCATCGTATTAAGCGCTGCTATACCACGAACTTTTTTCGCATCAAAACGTGCCGCAATCATATCCGCTAACGTGTACTTCCCTAAATTTCTAAGCGGTTCTGCGACAAGATATAGAACAACTAAATAAGCAACTAAAAAGCCGATACTATAAAAGAACCCATCAAACCCAGTTAATGCTATCGCTCCCGCTATACCAAGAAATGATGCAGCAGACATGTAATCCCCAGCAATAGCCAGACCATTTTGCCAGCCAGTTAATCCCCCTCCAGCCGTATAAAATTCACTCGCATTTTTCGTTTTTTTTGATGCAAAATAGGTTATGACGAGCGTACCAAGGACAATAATTAAAAATAGTGCAAACGCAGTAGTATTCAAATTCAGCCCCTCCCTTTTTGCATATCTTGCAGAATTTTTTGCGAAATTTCATCAAAGGATTCGGCTTTCTTGCTGTAAATCATACATAATGACCATGTCATAATAAATTGTGCAAAAGCAAATACCCATGCCCATGTCACATCACCAAACGCCGGTGTATTAAGCACCTTTGAATACGATGTTAAAATAGGTAGTGCTATAAAAAAACTTAAAAAGAAAATACTCATCGGAATGATAAACTTCTTTTTCGTATTTAATAACAATTGAAACTCTTCAGACTGAACAACTTCTGTATAATTCACCTCATTTTTTAACTTACGTGCTGACGTATCATCTCGTTTCATTCTCTGGTCCCCTCTCTTAACTTAAAATACAATTCACCTTGTATACATAAAGACTAAATTTTATAAATATTCAGAAACTTATTTTCATTTTAGACAATCCGTACATTCCTGCAAAGATTTTTCGATAGACATTTTTCGTCATTTTCTCCTAAATTTTCAATATACTTTTTTAACATAATATTTGATTGATTCGATTAAACTTTTATTCCCATTAATAGAATAAAAAAGTAGTGCTTATCGCACCACTTCTGTCTTTGTCTCCTTTTCTAAATTACGAGCTGTTTCACTTAATTCAACTTCTTTTCCATCTTTAAGCGTTCCAAATATAAAATCGAATACTGGATTTGAAACACCGAACCAAAACTTTTCATTTTTATAATGGTGTAATATATGCTGTTTTTTTAACCATCTTCCAAACTTAGTGAAGGGACGAATCGGCTTATGTGCAATATAATGTTTCCATTCATAAACGAGGAGCATGATAATCATTCCGATTCCGAATGAAAGTGTAACAGTAACACTTTTTGTAATACCATACGTTATAAGTAAATATATAGTAAAGCTAGGTATACTAAACCATACAGGCAAAAATAAAAGTTTTAAATCATCTGGATATACGTGATGATCATAATGTAATCTTCTTAACATTTTTAATAAAAATGCGTTTTTAGGCGGCTTTAAATGGAATAAAAAACGGTGTGTCATATATTCGTTAAACGTATAAAAAACAATCCCAAACATACACGCTAACATACCAATCCATGTGAAAAATTGCATTTTTAAAATAATAATAAAAATTAATAGAACACTATACATAATAACAATATCATGTTGTAAAAAAAACTCTTTCACCACTCTCTTCATCTTACTTCCCCCTTTTCCACAAAAACAGCCGCAACATATCGTTACGACCATTTTTTTCTATTTCATTCTTATTCTATTCACTTTACAAATTTGCCTGCTGTTCTATTGTCGAGAAAAAAGTGTTCGGACCAAATATATTTTGCTTCGGGATAATGTGTTCTACTGCAAACACTGTTACTTCACCCCTTTGTACTTCTCCAATAATGAGACCAAATACTTCATGATTTACCGCAAACGTTGGTTGTTTCGTTTGCAGTAACCTTGCTGCATTTTTAAATACCGCTTCATATAATGGGTTCCTGTCAGTAATTTCTTTTCGGATTTTTGGTGCTAACGTGATGATAATTTCTTTTCCGTCAATAGTGGTTCGATACATAAAAATCTCCCCTTCAATCTTATGTGAACAACTGTAAAGCTTTGTATGCAAAATGGATAGAATATCCTACTAAAATAATACCTGCTCCGGCTGTAATATAGCCAAGTGCTTTTTTCTTTAATAAAGTTCTTCCAAAATGTACAGAAAAAGCAATATTTAAGTTCCACAAAATAATACCAATAATAATGCAAAGACTGTACAAAAAAGCTTCTTGTTTCGTTACCTTTGTAAGCAATGAGCTAAGTGTACTTCCGTATATACCAAACCAAAAAACGAGATTTAATGGGTTGGATATCGCAATTAAAAATCCCGCCATAAAAGATTGTTTAAGTCCACCGACCTCTTCTTTGTTATATTCCATATTCGAGTGGGAGATTCCTTGTTTTACACTTTGAAATCCTAAATAAAATAACAGGAAAAACCCAGTGCAGTACATAAAAGCTTGTACATATGTATACATAAACACAGAAGATAAACCAAAATAAATAAGAAGCATAAACAAAATATCAGCAGTCATTCCTCCGATTCCAACAATCCACGCATGCCAAAATCCACGTTCAATTCCACGTTTTAACATTTCAATATTAATTGGACCTACCGGCGCAGCTAATGAAATACCCAATACTATTTGTTGTATAATTGCTCCAAACATCGCTCTATCCTTTCTACTTCTTTTACTATTAAGTAATGATGCAAATATAGAAAATAGACTAGCTTTCATAAAAATTATTCACTAATACAATACCCTTTTTTATCCAAAATATACAAAAGAGCCATCAGTTGATGGCTCTTATTTCTGTATCCTATGATGAAAAGGACATTTACCTTTAATCGGTTCTATATCATCTCCAATAAAATATTGTTTCCATTCACGATGGTCAGGATCGCCATAGTGACTAATGTTAGGATGCTTTGGCAGCTGATCCCACTTTTCAACTCGCTCACGAACCATTTGTCTCGAATATGAGCCTTTAGGACGATCTCCTTCTAAGCCCTCGAAAATAGTTCGTGGCTGGAATCCAATAACGAGAGAATTTCCTAAATGCCTAGTCTTTCGCTGTTTATAAGCCGGCGCATTCCCAAATGCAAATATCGGTTCACCACCAAATGAAAATTCCCATAAATAATGATCTGGATCTTCAGGAATTTGCTTCGGCCATGTTTGATCATCGTTTTCATGTAAATATTGTAGTACTTTCCAAAAATAATCTCGATAATATTCGATTGATTTCTCTTCACATTCCGGCTCTACAAAAAGAAAAAATCCTCTTCTTACAATTGGCCGTTCTTTCATTAACTCCAAAAAAGATAACATTGTATTGGGTAAATGCCCCCAATCATTATGAGAGAGAAATGAATAACGAAGTTCATTCTTCTTCAAAGCTGTTAAACCGAAATAACACGGAAAAGTTGGTTCTAGCACGACATTCGAAAAATCATGAAATTCTTTTGCAACCCAATTCGGTATGTCGACTCTATTTTTCATCCCTTCATTATCTAATAAATAAGACTCATCCATTCTTTCACCTCATTATGTACAGCATTCACTTAAGAATATTACATACTCGGCTTGTCCTATACCTTTTTAAAAATTCGAGAAAAAATTAATTCAAAATACAAAATTTTAAAAACGCTTACTTGACTAAATTCTACCAATTCATGTATATTTAAATTAATCATTTGGCAGAATATTCGAGAATATAGCATTTTTTATTTATATTATTTTTTGATGAATTTCACTAAATGAAAAAAGGAATCGTTTTTAGGAGGAATTGTGACATGCAAGGAAAAGTAAAATGGTTTAACAATGAAAAAGGTTTTGGATTTATCGAAATGGAAGGCTCTGAAGATGTATTCGTACATTTCTCTGCTATTCAAAGCGACGGCTACAAAGCTTTAGAGGAAGGTCAAGAAGTATCTTTCGACATTACTGAAGGAAACCGTGGACCTCAAGCTGCTAACGTAGCAAAACTTTAATCCCACATATGACAGGAGGTTACCTTACTTGGTAACCTCCTTTGTTATTCCTTTGTATATTTCCGTTTTCCAGAGCAAAAACTATGTGAAATGCGCAAAATACAAAGGAGGCAATAACAATGGGGTCACATGTAAATGATTTTGAAGAAGTAAAATTCCGTGTAGAAACTGCACAAAAAATGGTAGGTTCTGCAACAATTTCAATGGATCCAGACACATTAGAGCATGCCACTACTGCAGTAGAATCGGCTCGTTCTCAGCTTGAAATCATGAAATCCGTTGCAACGGATTTAGATGAGCCATTTCTAATGAATGAAGAAAAAAAATTAAGTAAATGCGAGCATCAATTACACGAAGCGAAGCACTAAAAAACATCCAGAGAAAATTCTCTGGATGTTTTTTTATGACAATTGCTCCCCATACTTTTTCAACTTCTCTCCAACCGTACATTGCCGTATACAAAAAGAATGGGCATAGTATTTACTATGATTTTTTCGATTATGTTCCTGCAAGAAACACCCTCCGCAATACGTTTCTAATAAGTCATTTACCTCTGTAATGAGTTGCTTCTTCTTCACGTGTGCACCTCTCTATTCGGTTATTTCTTTATGACTATCAATTGTCGTCCCTTCTAATGCTTGCGCTGCTAATTGATGTGCCTCTTTATTTTGTTTTCTAGATATCGGTTCACAAACAAGCTTTAATTTCATTTGCTTCGCTTTTTGTTCAATTTGGTCTAAGTAATGATTTAAATGTTCATCATAGCAAGGCCATTCACCAGCTAATTGCTGCAGTACAACTTGAGAATCTCCACGAAGTGTAACTGCTTCATATTTAATTCCTAATTCCTCGAGTGTATTCATCCCGTATAATAATGCTGCATACTCCGCTTCGTTATTATCATATATGCCTTCTATGTATGCATTGCGACGAATTCGGTAATTTGTATTTCCTTTTTTATAGTATACACATATACCAACCCCAGCTTCTTTCGTCTGTACATCATAACCACCATCAAAATAAACTTGAATTTCTTGCGGATCTTCCTCCACTTGCTTACTCAGCTTTTTCATTTCCTTTAATGACCATTCTGCATCCATTTCATCATAAAATGATAGTTCTTTCACTCTTCCTGTTTTCTCAAAATCCTCTGCAAATTGCAGTACATCTTCTATGTTCATATAATCTGTCGTTAATTCCGTCTGCAAACCGCGCTTCGTTTTATACAACCAATGAATTTTATATTTCATACTAGATTCCCCTTTTATAAGACTTCTTATATGTAGCCAGCTAATGAAAGCCTCACTTTATTTTATTATATTGTATCAAGAGTCACAGCATTATATTCAATGTGATTACATACAAAAAGAGCTATCCCTATAGGAATAGCTCTTTCATCTATTGCATAAATCTTTCAAATTGCACTCGCTTATTAATCCAGTACATTACAGGCATACCAATTGCCATTACAACAAATTCACCAACTGCACAAGTTAGCCATGTCAATAAAAATGGCAGATCAAACGCAAGATGCAGTTCAATTGCAATCATAAACATTGTGACTGTAAAAATAACTGTATTAAAAATCATACGAGCCCAAACACCTTTAATGAAGCGCATAGAAATAATAGTTGCAAGTAATGCAAGAATTGATTGCCCTACTCCAAATACTAAATCATAAGCGATCATAGGTGAGAAAAAGAGATTCGTTAAAAATACACCTAATATAATCCCGTAAATTGCTTTCTTATTGAATACAACGAGATGATTAAACATCTCTGAAATACGAAACTGTACACTGGTAAAGCCAAATGGCTGAATAAGCATAGAAACAGCAATATATAATGCCGCTAAAATACCATTACCGACTAATGTCCTTATATTCATGACAAAATCTCCTTAGTTTTTTTACGTGGGATGGTTTCGAACCACGTTATTCGTTTTTAAGCAACAAGATTATATTTTACGCAATAGGCACTCTTTCGTCAATAGATTCCTATCATTTACTACCTTTTTTCTTTTGGACAACGTATAATAAAACATATGAAAGATTTAGGAGGTTTCACTTCATGACAGCAACAATTCAAAATGAAAAAGTGATCGTTTCCATTTCTGACAAAGGTGCAGAATTACAAAGCGTTCGCTTAAAAGAAGATAACACTGAATACTTATGGCAAGGCGATTCTACTTATTGGGGGCGCCGCGCACCAATTTTATTCCCAATTGTCGGCCGATTAGTAGATAATACATACTACGTAGATGGTAAACCATATTCTTTAACACAACATGGCTTTGCTCGTGATCTTACATTCTCTGTAAAAGAACAAAGTGAAACGAAGATTACTTATATTGTTACTAGTAATGAAGAAACATTAAAAAAATACCCATACGAATTCGAATTACTCGTTTCTTATGAGTTAGATGGACAAATCGTTCATGTAACATATGAAGTAAATAACCCTACTTCAAAAGAGATGTTCTTCTCAATCGGAGCACATCCTGGTTTCAACTTCCCCTTATTAGAGGGCGAATCATTTACAGATTATCATTTATCATTTAATGGTTCTGAACGCTTAGAAACAAGCGTATTAGAAGGACCTTATCTTTCAAGTAAAAAGCAATTAATCGCTGAAAATACGAATGAATTACCACTTACATACGATTTATTCAAAAATGATGCACTTATTTTTAAAAATATGAATACGGATGAAATCTCTATTCGTTCTCATAAACATAATAAATTTGTAAAAGTAGAATTTGACGGATTCCCATTTGTCGGTGTATGGACACCAGGCGAGAACGCACCTTTCTTATGTATTGAACCTTGGTACGGGATTGCTGATGAAGTAAATCCGGCAAAAGATTTCAAGGAAAAAAAAGGAATTCAATCTTTACAAACGAATGAAACATTTACATGTCGTTATAGTATTACAATCGGCTAAGTTACTCTATCCCCTACTTCAAAGAAACATATAAGTAGGGGATCATCTTATAATTTGGAGGTTTCTCATTTTGATTGAAGTATATATTGATGGTGCATCAAAAGGAAATCCTGGTCCTTCTGGTGCAGGAGTGTTTATTAAAGGGGTGCAACCAGCTGTACAGTTATCATTGCCCCTTGGGACAATGTCCAATCATGAAGCAGAATACCACGCTTTACTTGCGGCATTAAAATATTGCACGGAGCATAATTATAACATTGTCTCTTTTCGTACCGATTCGCAGCTTGTCGAGCGAGCTGTCGAAAAAGAATACGCAAAAAATAAAATATTTGCACCACTATTAGAGGAAGCACTACAGTACATAAAAAGTTTCGATCTCTTTTTTATTAAGTGGATTCCAAGTAGTCAAAATAAAGTTGCTGATGAATTAGCTAGAAAAGCTATCTTACAAAATTAACGGGGGTCTGAGTGTGAAAAAAGATTGGATTGCTCCTCTTGCTTTATTATTTGTATCTTTTATTTGGGGAGCTACGTTTGTTGTCGTCCAAAATGCTATGTCTTTCGTTGGTCCATTTACTTTTAATGGGATTCGCTTTTTATTCGCTGGAATTATTTTATTATTCGTTCAAATGATTTTCTCACAAAAAACTTCAAAACAAGATATAAAACAGAGTAGTCTCGCTGGATTGATTGTTGGATTCTTTTTATGTGTTGGCTATTTATTACAAACATTCGGCTTACTTTATACAACCTCTTCAAAAGCTGGTTTCTTAACTGGACTTAGCATCGTTATGGTTCCAATCCTATCTTTTATCTTTTTAAAACAGCGTGCTACAATTTTCATCGTACTTGGTATTGCTGTAGCAACAGCAGGTTTATACTTATTAACGGCTGGTGATTCTTTTCAATTAAACATTGGAGATATACTCGTTCTCGGTTGTGCAGTTGCTTTTGCTGCCCATATTCTTGTTAACGGTTTCTTTTCTAAGAAAATATCACCTTTATTACTAAGCACCTCTCAAGTATTAGCTGTCGGTATATTTTCTTCTATTTGCGCTTTTTTGTTTGAAGATTGGGAAAAATTATTTTCAGTTTCACTATGGACGAATCAATCCTTTTTATTCGCTCTATTTCTAACTTCCCTATTTGCGACATCAATTGCCTTTTTCATTCAAACATCGGCACAAAAACATACTTCTCCAACGAGAGTAGCAATAATCTTCGCAATGGAGCCTGTTTTTGCAGCATTAACAGGTGTTCTAGTAGCAAATGAACAGCTTTCTATTTCTGCTATTATTGGATGTCTATGTATTTTCCTAGGTATGGTTTTTGTTGAACTACCTTCCAAAACGAAAAAAGAAGCGCGGGCTGCGTGAAGTTACGCTTGTAACTTCCGCATAAAAGCCTTAGCGCTTTTTTTATCTGTAATTTCTTCTTCTTTCAAGCGTTCTAATAACGCAACAAAATAACTGCCATCAAACTGTAATTGATGTTTAATCGTCGCTTCTATTGCTACGTTCACAATCCCATCAGATGCACCAGTATATCCTTGTCCGAACATAATAAATCCTTGTGCTTCCTCTGATAATTTAAATCCTTTCGTATGTAAGAATGAAAGATAATCTTCTACTGTTTGCATGATATTCCCACCTACTCAAAAATTCTCCACTTCTTATCATACATGTTTTTATACTCTATGAGAATGAAATTTATTTGACAACTTTGTAAATCTATCGTCTACTTCTTAGAAAAAAGAGGAGTTCCTTACAATATAAAAGAATATGTAAAGTGGCATTTATTTTATATTAAAGGGGATATCGAATGAAACAAGCACTATTAATTATCGATGCTCAGCAAGAATTAATTGATGGAAATGAACAAGAAAATGAAGTTTTTCGTAAAACCGAGCTATTATCTACACTAAATACAGCCGTACAGAAAGCAATAGATTCAAATGCCCTTATTGTTTTCGTAAGAGATATCGATGTTGCTTCTGGTAGTGGTGTAGGATTTGAAGTACATAATCAAATTAAAGTACCTCAGTCTGCAATCCTTATTAATAAAGCAGCAACAAACTCATTCTATGGCACTTCTTTACTTGAACTTTTAAAAGAAGAAAAAATTAATCATATTGTTATAGGTGGATGTAAAACAGAACATTGTATTGACACCGCAGTTAGAACAGCTACTGTACAAGGATTTGACGTTACATTAATTAAAAATGGTCATTCCACAACTGATTCTGACGTATTGTCTGCAGAGCAAATTATTGGTCATCATAATAAAACTCTACACGGTCATTATAATGTTGATCATTTTTCTATGGTGAGAGATATCGAGGAAGACCTTTTTCAACCTATTCATGATCAATATCGCGATTAATTTGGCTATAAAAAAGAATCCTTTTCACAAAAGGATTCTTTTTTATCCAAAAATTTGCGCTGCAATACTGTATAGTTCTCCATTTCTTTTCAAAAATTGATCACTATTTTTTATCATAATTGGTGGGGTATTAACCTTTTGAAAACCAGTAATCTCTAATTCTTTCATGAAATCTTTCTTTCCTTCTGGTACATCAATTCTCAATTTACCATTATGTTCTCTTACTAAATAATGTACCATTCTCATTGCCATCTTATCATTTTTAGCAACAACTGGTCCTATTATTTTATTTTCTGGCGTTTGTATACTTATACCGTATCCTAATACATTTTGTTGTGCATCCTTTGTAACAATACATTGTTCACTTTGAATAATTCGATACTTTAAAAACTCTTCTCTATTTGTTCCAAATGCATCTTTATCTATTTGTATTATTTCTTCTAAATCACGTTCTTCATAATTCACAATATACTCTTCATTTTCTACACAATGGTAATTCGCATTATACGAGTTACATATGTATTTAGAAACATAACTAACAGCCCTGAATCCTAGTTTTTCATATAAAATTTTCCCCTCATCCGTGGCAATAAGCATAATGGGGGTTTGAGTTAATACGCTTTTAACACATAAATCCGTTATTATCTTTCCAATCCCTCTTCCTTTATAATCTGGATGTACAATTACCATTCCAATTGAGGCTAATGTCTCCCCGTATAGTATAATTGCTGCGCTAGCAATAAGCTCTTCTCTCTCATTTACTACACCATATACTATACCCGTATTCAAAATCATCTCAATTTCCTCTCTGTTGTAATCCCAGCCAATATGAGAAGATAATGCTACAATATCCTCTATTTTTCCTTTCCTAAGACGCTCCACCCTAATCTCCACTTCAATCATTCCCCATCTCCTTCTTTAGACGTTTGAACCATTCTGCATGAATCAACTTGTACATGTTTCCCTTTATCACTCACACACATATCCTATTTTGACCAAGACTATATTGTAAATGAGGTGACAACATGCCCATTACGAATCGATTTTCTACCACCACTAACGGCGCACTCGCTATTACAGGAAACACACTAGGTTTAAGTAAAATTAGCAATCTAAACCGTGCTGGTACAATCGGTGCAATTGGTGCATTCGTAACTACGAATACCGCTTTACAAGTAACTACTTTTCCTGCAGGTACAACGTTAAACTATACACAAAATAGTTCTACCGCTATTTTGAATATCCCTGCTGGTAGTACTATTCTTTACGCAGAACTCGTTTGGGGTGGAAACTATTTATCTCGGGATCAAAACATTACGAGTGTATTAGGAAACCCCGTTTCTTTTACAACACCTGTGTCAACATACTCAATTACCCCCTCGGCTGTTACAGCTTCAAATCAAACATTCGTTTCTGGATCTGTCACATTTGGATTTTATACACGATCAGCCGATGTAACGTCGCTCGTTCAAGCTGCTGGATCTGGATCTTATACAACAGGTTCTGTTCCTGGACTTGTAGATCCTTTAGACGCTTCTAATGGAGCCATTAATTCTGCAGGATGGACGCTTATTGTCGCTTATCAAAACGGTTCCTTACCCGCAAGAAATTTAACAATTTACGTAGCTGGTAACCGTGTTTCTGTAGAAACCGGTAGTGCAGATGTATCTGTCTCAGGGTTTTTAACACCTGCCGGGGGACCTGTAAGCGGGAGATTATTTTTAAGTTCTACTGAAGGGGATGCTGATTTAACTGGGGATCAAGCTTTATTTGGACCAAATTTCAGTTCATTAAATGCATTATCTGGGCCAAATAATGCTGTTAATAATTTCTTCGGTTCTCAAATTAATAATGCTGCAGGGAACTTAGATACAACTGGTACATTTGGAACGCGAAACCAGAGTGCCTCTACAAGTACAAATATCTCCGCTGGAAGACAAGGATGGGACATTACTTCCATTGATATTTCTCCTTATTTAACAAATTCCCAAGTATCTGCCGCAATTCGTTTAACTACTAACGGGGATGCATATATGTTAAATACAGTCGGTTTACAAATCAATATAAACTCACCTAATATACAAGCAACTAAAAGCGTGAATAAAAGTGTCGCTACAATTGGAGATATTCTAACCTATACAGTTACTGTTCCTAACACCGGGCTTCTTCCTGCAAATAACGTTACTTTTACAGATGTTCTCCCTAACGGTACTTCCTTTATACCTGGAAGCGTAACGATAGATAACGTACCACAAACAAACGCAAATCCGGTCGCCGGTATATCTCTGGGGACAATTAATAATGGCTCTTCTCGTACAGTAGCTTTCCAAGCGACTGTCGTTTCTCTTCCAAGTCAAAATCCTATCTCTAACACTGCTAATATTACATTTCAATATACACCGATTGCCGGAGGAACGACTTTTAACGGTCTTGCAACAAGTAACTCTGCAGGAACACAAATTAACCTCGCAGATATTAATGGCACAAAATCAGTTAACAAACTTTTTACCGATATTGGTGAAACATTAACTTACAGTATTGCCTTAGCTAATATAGGAAATATCGCTGCAACGAACGTTATATATACGGATCCGATTCCTAGCGGGACTACTTTCATTCCAGGGAGTGTAACTGTTAACGGGGTTACTCAAGGGGGAGCAAATCCTGCTAATGGTATATCAATTGGATCTATTGCTGCAAATTCTACTACTACCATTTCATTTCAAGTATTCGTTCCTTCTATCCCCCAAACAAATCCAATATTAAATAGTGGTACAACAACATATCAATACATTCCTGTACCAAATCAGCCGGCAGTAAGTGGAACTGATACGACAAATATTGTCTCCACTCAAGTGAATAATGCTACTGTAACAATGACGAAAGCAGTAGATAAAAACTATGCAGATATTGGCGATACACTGACTTACACTGTTGCCTTTACAGGTACAGGTAATACGAATGCGAACAATGTTATTTTTACAGATGTCATTCCTACAGGAACAACTTTTGTCCTAAACAGTTTAACAATAGATGGCTCGACACAAGTTGGCGCTAATCCCGCTAATGGTGTGAACATAGGATCCATCCCAACTGGCACAACCAAAAGTGTTTCATTTCAAGTAGTAGTAAACACAATACCCGCGTCAAATGCCGTATCTAACGGATCAAGCGCTTCTTATCAGTACACCGTTAACCCTAGCCAATCACCCATTATGAAAAACATTTCTTCTAACGTCGTTACTACTCAAATTAACAATGCGAATTTAACATTAACAAAGTCTACAAATAAACAATTTGCCACAATTGGCGAAACGATAAGTTATACAATCCTTATTACAAACAGTGGAAATACGGCCGCCAATAACGTTCAACTAACAGATCCACTTCCAAATGGAACGATATTAACATTAGGTTCTGTAACGCTCAACGGAGTTTTGCAAAATGTAGATTCTCTCGTTGCTTTACCTATCGGCACAATTCCTGGTGGAGCTACTTTCACCTTATCCTTCCAAGTAACAGTCATTAACATTACTGCACAAAACCCTATCATTAATAACGCTTTCTCCTCTTATATTTACACTGTAAATCCAAGCCTGCCCCCAACTTCAAAAACAGCAAATTCTAATTCTGTTACATCAACAATTAGACTAGCAAATCTTCATGCTAATAAATCTGTAAGTCAAACGTTTGCGGAAGTTGGAGATGTATTAACTTACACCTTTGCTCTTACAAACGATGGAAATGTTACAGCGAACAATGTATTACTATCCGATTCCATTGCGAATGGCACTTCCTTTGTACCGAACAGTGTTATAGTTAACGGTGTTACTCAGCCGGGCGCAACACCAGCTAGCATCAATATTGGTAGCATCAATGCTAATACTACAATTACAGCTTCATTCCAAATATTAATAACTAGTATTCCAAATCCTAATCCTATTTTGAATAGCGCTTCCATCTCCTATAACTTTATCGTTGATCCAAACGCTTCTCCTGTAAGTACAAACACAACTACAAACACTACATTTATCCAAGTTAATGATGCAAATGTAATTTCGGCAAAATCAGTGGATCGAGAGTTCGCTACTGTTGGAGATATATTAACTTATACCGTTATTTTAACGAATGCAGGAAGCGTTTCTGCTGATAATCCTACTTTCATAGATATAAATCCAGATGGTACTACCTTTATTCCAAATACTTTTCTTATTAATGGCGTTTTGCAAAACAATGCAGATCCAAATATCGGTGTCCTGTTACCTTCTATTCCTGCTAGCGGATTAATTACCGTTTCTTATCAAGTAACTGTCACTGCTTTACCAGCCCAAAATCCAACAACTAATTCATCGAGTACACAGTATAGTTTCGTTCTAAATCCAGGTGATCCACCAATTATAGAAACATCTTTAAGTAATACTGTAAGTACACAAATTAATTTAGCAAATGTAGTTATTGTCAAAGAGGTAGATTTAACTATTGCCGATGTCGGGCAACCAATCACATATACAATTTCCTTAGCTAACCTTGGCAATACTACAGCAAACAATGTTGTTGTTACCGATATAATCCCTCCCGGCACCACTATCGTACCAAATAGTATTTTTATAGGTGGCGCTTTACAGCTAGGTGCAGACCCAAGTACCGGCCTTCAAGTCGGCTCCATTCCTGCAGGTGGTTTTACAACGATTGTTTTTCAAATAAGTGCAAATGGGCTACCTTCACCAAATCCAATTCAAAATAGCGCTTCACTTCAATATAACTTTATCGCTGATCCAAATTTACCTGTTGTTGTGAAAAACGCTACTAGTAATATAGTAACTACACAAATTAATACTGCTAATATTGTTGCAACGAAGCTAACAAGCACAAACTTCGCTGATGTTGGCGATGTCATAACGTATGCAACGATTTTAACGAATAACGGCAATATCCCTGCCTCTAATGTAACGTTTACAGATATCATTCCAGCGGGTACCCTGTTCATTCCTAATACTGTAACGATTAACGGTGTCCCTATAGCCAACGCAAATCCTGCTAACGGTATTTTGATCGGTACGATCGGGGCGAATTCATCACGTACCGTTTCATTCCAGGTTTTTGTACCAAATATCCCTGCTGTAAATCCGATTACAAATCAATCAGGCACAACATTCCAATATACGTACGATCCATCCAAACCAGCTGTAATGCAGATGGTGGCTTCTAACACGGTACAGACAACTATTAATAACGCCTCAATTGCCGCTACAAAATCTGCAGATAAACAGTTTGCTAACGTAAATGATATTATTACGTACACGACTACTTTAACGAATAGTGGGAACACACTTGCATCAAATGTAATATTTACAGATGTAATTCCAAACGGGACCTCGTTTATTCCTAATAGTGTAACAGTAAATGGGAATACACTCCCTAATGTAAATCCAGCAAACGGAATTGCAATTGATCCAATCAATCCGAATGCAAATACTACAATCTCATTTCAAATAAAAGTAAATTCTATCCCTAGTCCAAATCCAATCCCGAACCAAAGTAATACAACGTATCAATATATTGTAAATCCTAACTTACCTCCAGCATCCGCCAATGCGTTAAGTAACGTAATAACAACTCAAATTAATAACGCTACGATCGTCGCTACTAAATCAGTGAATACACCGACAGCTGCAATTGGAGATATCGTTACCTATACGATTGCAGTTACAAACACTGGAAATATCCCTGCTAGTGCAAATGTTTTAACGGATGGGCTTGGCGCAGGAGCTTCATTTATCCAAAACTCCGTAACTATCAATAATGTTCCACAACCAGGATTAGATCCATCACTTGGTATTCACTTAGCAGATATTCCACCAGGTAATACTGTATTTATTACTTTTCAAGCACAAATTTTAGCGATACCGCCTAGTGGCACATTAACAAATAACGCCCTTGTAAATTATGAATATACAGTGAATCCAAACCAATCACCTGCTGTTGGTAGTACAATTACAAACACAACGATTACTCCAATTATTGATGCTACTCTATCTATAAATAAAACTGTCAATTCAACATTCGCTACTATTGGAGATACACTTACTTTCACTTCCACCATTACTAATTCCGGTAACACTACCGCAAACAATGTTATTTTTACAGATTTAATTCCAGATGGTACAACGTTTATTCCAAATAGTTTTACAGTAAATGGAACAACCATTCCTAATGCAAATCCACAAAATGGTATCAATATCGGTAACATAAATTCAAATGCATCAGTTATACTCAGCTTTCAAGTAAACATTGCAACGATTCCAAATCCTAATCCAATCCCTAATAAATCATCGGTTCAATATAGTTTTATTGTAGATATTAATGAACCACCTGTTTCACGAACAGTTAAATCCAATAAAACTTTTACACAAGTAAATACTGCTTCCGTTATCGCAACAAAAACTGCGAGTAGTGCATTTGCTGCTGTTGGAGATACAATTACGTATACAACAACCCTTACCAATAGTGGAAATACAACTGCAAACACACCTGTTTTTATCGATATATTACCACCTGAACTTTCATTCGTTCCTGATAGCGTACAAATTAATACCACCCCACAACTCGGATTTAGGCCAGATAACGGGGTTCCTTTAGACCCAATTCCAGTTGGAGGAACGACAACCATCAGCTTCCAAGCTATTGTCGGTTCAATACCAGATTCAAACCCTACGATGAACCAATCTAGTACAACATACTCTATCATTATTGATCCTACCGAGCCGCCTGTTACAGAAACGGCTACTAGTAATCCGGTCTTAGTTCAAATAAATGAAGCGATCATTCAAGCAACGAAAAGTGTGGATCGTATCTTTTCTGACGTAGCACCTGGAAATTCATTTTTAACGTATACTGTTTTATTAGAAAATATAGGGAACACGACTGCTACTAATATCATTTTTACAGATCCGATTCCAAATAATACAGTATTTATAGAAGATAGCGTTCGAGTAGGTGGGGTTTTATTACCTGGAGTAAATCCAGCGAATGGGATACCAATTGGAGATATTATTGCAGGAGATTTTATAAACGTCACCTTCCGCGTGCAAGTAGTTAGTATTCCAAATCCAATTTTCACAATTGGGCCTGGGGGACCAAACTCACCGGTTGTAAACGGTGCTTCTATTAATTATCAATTTATGACAGGACCTAATTTACCACTCGTTTCACGAAGTACAACATCCAATTCTGTTTCGACACAAATAAATTCCGGGGAAATTGTAGCGGTTAAATCCGCGGATAAAAATTTCGCAACGATCGGCGATACAATTTCTTATACTATTACATTAAATAATCCTGGAAATGTCACTTCACAAAATATAATTTTCACAGATATTTTACCTGACGGAACGACATTTATTTCCGGGACTCTTACAAGCGATTCTGGTACACAGCAAATAGGCAATCCAGCGAGTGGAATTCAGATTGGAAATATAAATCCCGGTAGCACGGCTACTATTACGATAAACGTACTTGTAACAAACATTCCAAGTATAAATCCAATCTCTAATTCTAGTTCTATACAATTTCAGCATATTGTTGATCCAAGTCAACCCGCTATAACACAAACCGTTTCATCTAATACCGTTACTACGACAATAAATAGTGCAATATTAACTACAACAAAAAGTGCTGATAAATCTATAGTGTCTGTTGGAGATACAATTACGTATACCACTACTATTACAAATACAGGGAATACAGCAGCAACGAATATAACATTCACAAGCGCTATTCCAGCTAGCACTACATTCATACCAAATTCAGTTACAGTAAATGGAGTTCAGCAACCTGGTGCGCAACCAGCACTTGGAGTAAATTTACCAAATATCGCACCCGGTGACACAGTAACTGTTACTTTCCAAGTAAATGTTATTTCTATTCCCCCTTCAAGCTCGATTATGGATAATGACACAATTTTATATTCTTATACTGTTGATCCAAGCGGAGCTCCTATTACAACTTCTACTTCAACGAATATCGTTACAAATCCTGTACTAGATGCCATGATAACGATGGTAAAATCAGTCGATCAAACACTTGTAACACTAGGTGATACCATTACCTATACGACCATTTTAAAGAATAGTGGTAATACAAATGCAACTAACATTACTTTCACTGACCTTATTCCAGATGGTACAACGTTTATTACTGATAGCATTACAATAGATGGCATCACACAAATTGGTCTTAATCCTAATACAGGTATAACGATTGGATCAATTGCTCCTAACAGCTCAATATCTATAGCATTTCAAGTTACCGCTACTTCCACCCCTGTTCAAAATCCCATTGCCAACTCCGCTACTGCTTCTTACACATTTATCGCTGATCCAAATGCACCAATTGTTTCAAGAAATGTTACTTCAAACACTACGTTTACTACAATTAATACAGCTACCATTCTTTCATCAAAGCAAGTTGATAAAGCATTTAGCCATATCGGAGACACACTCACTTATACTGTCACTTTAACAAACAATGGAAATTCCTCCGCACAAAATGTTATATTCACAGATACCGTGCCGAGCGGAACTACTTTTATTGCAAACACATTTTCTATCAATGGAATTCCTCAAAGTGGTGCGAATCCAACGAACGGTGTAAATATTGGGCCTATAACAGCTGGGTCTACAGTAAATGTTTCCTTCCGAGTAAACGTGACCTCATTACCAACTGAAAATCCAATTGTAAATTTCTCATCGACATCGTACCAATTAGTCTCACCGCCTGATGCAGAAACTTCAATTAGTAATCCTGTTTCAACACAAATTAGAGAAGCCATATTATCTATGACGAAAAATGAAAGTGTATCCTTTGTAGATATCGGGCAAACTGCTTTTTACACTACTTCTATTGCCAATGTAGGCAATACGGATGCAACTAATATTGTATTCACAGATGTATTACCAAGTGGACTCACATTTGTTCCTAACACATTAACTGTCGATGGCATTTTACAACCTAATGCGGATCCAAATACAGGTGTATTACTTGCAGCACTTCCACCAAATGAAATATATAGTATCGTCTTTCAAGTTACAGTGAACAGCATTCCACCTATTAATCCAGCACCGAATACAGCATCAACGACATATGAGTTTACTGTTGATCCAGGTAATCCGCCGGTATCGAATACAGCTAGCTCCAACACTACACTTCTTCAAATAAACAACGCAAATATTATTAGTACAAAAACAGCAAATCTTACTTTTGCGGATGTTGGTAATACAATAACATTTACACTTAACCTTCCTAATACAGGGAATGTGGCTGCAACTGATGTAACTATTATCGATATTCTTGATAGCAATTTAAGTTTCATTCCAAACAGTTTCACAGTTAATGGGCAAACCATTCCAAACGCTGATTTGTCTACTGGTGTAAACATAGGTTCAGTTAATGAGGGTAATACGGCAATCGTTACATTCCAAGCAACTGTTACTACACTTCCAACACTTAATCCAATTTCTAATTTTGCTTCTACCACATATCATTATGTCGTTGATCCTAGCCTGCCACCTATTACAACTTCCAATCAATCGAATACAACGACAACACAAATTAATAGCGCTATCCTTACTGCACAAAAAAATTCAAATGCGGAAACGGTAGATATCGGGCAGGATATCGTCTACTCCGTTACAATTACAAATAGCGGAAATGTTAGTGCAACGAATGTTATTTTCACCGACCTTATTCCAGCCGGAACTTCCTTTGAACCGAATAGTTTTACACTTAACGGAATTAGCATCCCAAATGCAAATATAATTACAGGTGTTCCAATTGGTGATATCGCGCCAAACCAATCTGTCATCGTAGCATTTCATATTAATGCCAATGAAATTCCGCCTATAAATCCAATTTCCAACCAAGCTAGCGTTAGCTTCCAACATATCGTTAATCCAGCAAATCCTCCAGTTTCAAAAAATATTACTTCTAACAGCGTTACAACAAAAATTGAAAGTGCTATTTTAAACACTATTAAAATAGGAGATAAAGCTTTTGCAACGATCGGTGATACGATTACGTATACAACCACTATTACGAATACAGGAAATATCTCTGCTAACAACGTTGTTTTCTCAGACCCTATACCGACATGGACACAATTTGTTGCAGGATCAGTCATTGTTGATGGCACTTCATTACCATCCGCTTCTATCATTGACGGTGTTGGCATAAATACAATAACTCCAAATCAAATCGTAACAATTATGTTCCAAGTCCAAATAATAAGCAATCCAACAACCTTCACACCTGAACTCCAAAACTTAGGATTTGTTAACTTCCAATATAACGTAGGCAATTCATTACAAGCCCAGCCTGGCAATGTGGAAACGAACGTCTTCGTTACTTCTATTAATTCAGCAATACTTTCAGCTGTAAAAACTGCTAATACAGCCTTTGCAAATATCGGAGACACAATCACTTATACAGTTTTGATTCAAAACAGCGGCAATACAAACGCTACGAATTTAAATTTCTCAGATCTTATTCCAGCTGGAACGACCTTTGTTGAAAATAGTTTTTCTGTAAATGGAAGTATCATTCCAGGGGCAGATCCAAATAACGGGGTTAATATCGGAACCGTTAGTACGAACAGTTCCTTAACTGTTACTTTCCAAGTCATGGTTGCATCTACTCCACCTTCAAACCCAATTACAAACGTTGGATCTATTCAATTCACATTCATTGTTGACCCGGCAGCTCCTCCTGTTACAAGCACAATAAATTCTAATGGCGCTTCAACACAAATTAATAACGCTACCGTTACTACTGTTTTAGAAGCAAATCGATCAATCGTATCCATCGGAGATATAATTACGTATACAGCAACATTAACAAATACCGGAAATTTCCCTGCAAATTCTGTATTGCTCATAAACGGAGTTCCTGTAGGTGCAGTATTCGTTCCAAATAGCGTTACGTTAAATGGAATGTCACTTCCAAATGCAAGTCCAACTCTCGGTATTCCAGTTGGTATTATCGCACCAGGTGATTTTGCTACTATTACGTTCCAATTTCTTGCAAGTTCTATTCCACCGCAAGGGGCGATTATAAATCAAGCCATTACAAGTTACACGTATATTGTCGATCCAAGTCAACCCCCAGTTACAGCAACATCCTCATCTAATACGGTTAATACAGCTGTCGTTGATGCATCGTTATCCGTAATTAAAAATACAGATTCTCTCGTACAATCTACTAACGGTACAATCACTTACACAGTAGTCGTTCAAAATAACGGAAATACAACTGCAAATACAGTTAATTTAACAGATTTGGTCCCTGAAGGAACTGCATTTATTCCTAATAGCGTGACCATTAATAGCGTTTCCGTTCCAGGTGCCGATCCAAACGTAGGGATACCATTAAACGCCATCGCGCCGTCAGAAATCGTCACCGTCACATTCCAAGTTATCGTTCAATCCATTCCAAGCGTGAATCCAATTTCTAATACAGCCCGTATTGACTATACTTTTATCGCCGATCCAACCTCTCCTATCATCTCTCGAACAATTACGTCTAATCCAGCTTTCACACAAATTTCGGATGCGAATGTTCTTTCTTTAAAAGCTGTCAATGCACAACAAGCAACAACCGGTGACATTTTGACCTATACGATAACGCTAGAAAATACCGGAAATATTCCAGCTACTAATCTCATATTTTCAGATACGATTCCAGAAGGGACTACATTCGTAGAAAATAGTTTTACACTTAACGGAACAGCTATACTTGGTGCCAATCCAAACGTAGGTGTTACTTTGCCTAACCTTGCAGCAAACGCTACTCACCTTATTTCGTTTCAAATTCTTATTAATAATTCATTCTCGCAAGATTCTATTACAAATCAAGCCAATACAACATATACAATTCAACCAGATCCAAGCCAGCCGCCTATTACTGAAACATCTACAAGTAATATTGTCATTACAAATTTTGTGCAAGCACAATTGACAATTACAAAAACGTCCAATCCAATAACTGTAGATATTGGCGGAACTATACTTTATATTTCTGAAGTGAAAAATATCGGCAATGTTGACGCAATAAATATTATTTTTACAGATTCTATTCCAGCTGGGACTACATTCGTTCCCGATAGTGTCACAATTAACGGTGTCCTGCAACCAGGTGTACATCCAGAAAACGGAATACCAATTGGAACAATTCCAGTAAACAGTTCCAAAACGATACTATTTCAAGTGCAAACAAACAATCCACCTACTGAAACCGAAATTGTAAATCAATCTTCTGCAACTTACCAATATGTAAGTATTCCTACAGCTCCACCGGTGAATCGCTCTGCAAATTCTAACATTGTTACAACATCACTTCAAAATGCAAATATTATTTCTGTTAAAAGCGCGGATGTAACTTTCGTATCAATTGGGCAAATTATTACCTACACAAATACACTACAAAATATAGGAACCATTCCAGCTAACAATACCGTGTTTATTGATAACATTCCAGAAGGTACGATATTCATTGAAGATAGCTTATCAATAAATAATGTGATTCAGCCTGGCGCGAATCCTGAAAACGGAGTAACTCTCGGCACGATACAACCAAATGAAACGGTCACTATTTCATTCCAAGTACAACTTACAAATATACCGTCCGGCAATACGGTCATTAATCTTTCAGACACTTCGTACGAATACCAAATTGACCCTAGCTCTCCGATTATTCAGCGTAGATCGTTATCAAATGCAGTAAACACGAAAGTACGGACGGCAAATGTTAGTGCAATTAAATCCGCCAATAGATCCATTACACGCATCGGTCAAATCATCACATATACAGTCGCAGTTACAAACGCTGGTACAGTACCTATTACAAATGCACTACTTATTGACGCAATTGCAGCTGGAACCACATTCGTTCCAAATAGCATCCTTGTAGATGGCATAACACGACCTAACGAAAATCCAATTACCGGAATCACCCTTGGCATTATCCTTCCAAATAATACGATTATCGTTACGTTCCAAGTAAATGTAGTCTCTATACCTTCACAAAATAATATTAATAATATCGCTGTCATTCACTATGAATATCAACCGGATCCAAGCTCACCACCAATTTCAGAAACGACCTCTTCCAATAGTACAAATATACAATTTATTGACGCTATTCTTATCGCTACAAAATCCGCTAATAAAGTATTAGCTAATATTGATGAAATCATTGAATATACAGTATTAATCCAAAATAACGGATCCACTACAACTAACTCCATCTTTTTTACAGATACTATAGAAGATGGAACAGTATTTATTCCGGGAAGTGTAATAGTTAACAATACTGTACTTCCTGCAGCAGATCCGAATATCGGCTTTTCCATTCCTAATATCGCGTCAGGTCAATCGACAACAATAACATTCCAAGTTTCCGTTACGAATTTACCTGCTGTAAATCCAACACCTAATACTGCAAACATCGTCTATGACTTTATTTTCAATCCTGACTTTGCACCAATTCAAAAATCTACTACTTCCAATACTACTTTCGTTCAAATTAATGACGCTGATATCGTTTCACTGAAAACTGTTGATTTAACTTCTGTAACGATTGGTGACATTTTAACTTATACAACAACTTTAACGAATACAGGGAATACGGATGCTACTGCTGTTGTATTTACAGACAATATTCCTGATGGAACAACCTTTATAGACGGTAGCGTTTTAGTAAATAACATTCCGCAGCTTAACGCCAATCCAAGTACCGGTATACTTGTAGGAACGATTGCTCCTGATATTTCTATCCCAGTCACATTTTCTGCTACCGTCGTAGCTCTTCCAGCTAGCGGTCGCATTCAAAATCAATCAACTTCCCGCTATACAATAAATGGGGAAGAACAAATATCGACTAGTAATATTACCTTCACTGAAGTTATTTCTGCTAATGTAATTGCGACAAAAACAACGCCAATCCAATACGCTGACCTACAAACTATTATCCCTTATACAATTTCCATCATAAATAACGGAAATATACAAGTGGAAAACATTATTGTTACAGATATCATTCCAGCAAATACGAACTTTATAGAGAATAGTGTTATTGTGAATGGCAACGCTCGGCCAAATGACAATCCACTTAGCGGTATACCAATTGATAACATTCCGCCTAATACGACAGCAACTATTCTATTCCAAGTCCGGGTTATTTCGATTCCGCAAACAAATCCAATCTCTAACACGAGTACAATTGAATATGAATACACGGTACCAGATCACCCACCTATTACCGAGACTATTATTTCATCAACTGCCGTAACAGAAATTCATCACGCGAATTTGGATAGTAATAAAGATGTTGACCTTGCATTTGCAACGGTCGGTGATACGTTAACGTATACGATTACACTAAATCAAACTGGTAATGTTTCAGCAAATGATGTAATCATTCAAGATATTATTCCTCAAGGGACTACGTTTATAGAAAATAGCGTCATTGTAAACGGAGAAACGCTTCCGGGAGTTAATCCAGTAAGCGGCATACCAATTGGTACTATAATTGTAGGTGGGAATGCTATCGCTTCATTCCAAGTAACTGTAACTTCTATTCCAACACCAAATGAACTCAACAACAAAGCAATTACTACTTTTAACTATATAGTCAATCCAAATAACTTACCTGTTACAAATACGACTACAACAAATACTGTCACAACAACTGTCCAAAATGATAATGTCGTTGCCATAAAATCTGTTAATGCCACGAATGCATTACCTAGTCAAACTTTAACGTATACAATTACAATTACTAATAGCGGTAATGTAACGATTGAAGACCTTCTTGCCATAGACACCGTACCAGTAGATACAACCTTCGTTACTAGCAGTGTTACAATTAACGGAATCAATCAGCCTAATGCAAATCCCGAAAATGGTATTACATTAGGAAATCTTGCTCCTAATGAATCTGTTATCATTACGTTCCAAATAACAATGTCTTCTTCAACTCTTCTACCTGCAATCAATAATGATGCTTCTGTTTCCTATACTGTTATCATTGATCCGAATGAACCACCTATTACAATGACCAAACAAACAAATGTCGTCACAACAACAATAGTGGATCCAATGGTTGGTATTGCAAAAATCGCTAACAAATCTATTACTATTACAGGAGATATCATTACATTCACACTAGACGTATTTAATCATTCCCCAATTCCTACAGTAAATACTTCCGTTTTAGATATGATTCCAGCTGGTACAACATTTATAGAAAATAGCGTAACCATTAACTGTACCCAAATCCCAAATATCCGTCCAGACACTGGTATTAATATCGGAGCTTTACCTGCAGATGGAGTAGCAACTATAACATTTAAAGTTCTCGTAACTTCTATCCCTTCAAACAGTACAATTATCAATTCTGCAACAGTTACAGCTGCTTTCCAACTGACGCCACAGGATCCGATTATTACTTTTATCGTTAATTCGAACATTGTTCGCATACCAGTTCAATTTATAACTGCAACTGTGCTTAAAAACGCTTCCGTTAGCTCAGCTTATTTAAATCAATATTTTGATTATACGGTGCATATTACGAATACCTCGGAATTTTCAATTACAAACATTTCTTTACAAGACACCATTCCTGCAGGTTTACGATTTATGAACGGTACGGTCTTCATTAATGGGGAACGCTCTCCACTAGCGAATCCGAATATCGGTTTCCTAGTCGCTACTAATTTGGAACCGAACGAAACAATTATCGTGTTATTCACAGTACAAGTGATAAGTCCACCTATTAATAATGAATTTAAAAACACGGCAAACGTTTCTTTACAACTTCAAGTCTCTCCTACCGATCCACCAATCACAGTAACCATTACAAGTAACGAAAACATCGTCACCTTCATTCCAGAAAATCCAGATGAAACACTTCCAAATTTAAATTGTTTCTTTGACGGTGAACGTTTCATACGCATTACTCCTCGAAATATACGAAATTACTTTTGGACTTGGATTTGGTGGCGTTAATCAAAAAAGAAAAAGCTTGTAGTTCGGATAATATCCAAACTACAAGCTTTTTTCATAAACAAAATTATCAATTGCTAGCAGCACTATATGCTACATGTCGTTTCTCAATCCGTTCTTCAATTTCTTTCATATTCTCTTTATTAGTTAGTAGAGATTGTTTATTTTCTATTAATAATTGTTTAAAGGATTTTCTCACTTTTTTTCGCATGTTTATTTTCCTCCTTGGGGGATGGTTTATATAAAAGATAACTTGAAACTTTAATCAATGAGAGGATTTACCCTCACTAATTATTAGCCTACATCAATCGGGCTTTTACAGGGAGTTACTCTTCCATCATCACTCTTTATTCAGCTATAATACTGAGATAGAAGTCCTATCTCCCGTTAATGCGGGATAAGGATTTATCTGTGTGTCCTTATAATAGTTGATTGTTGTGAATTCCATTTGAACTTCATATGAAAATTCCGTTTATTTTCTGACAACTTTGTGAACAAAAAAAAGAAAGGTTAATCAAAAATATATTTGATCAACCTTTCCATGCTCTTTAAAGCATATTAATTAATATTTCAGGTCTTCCCCAATTCATTTCGTTACAAACAAAGCGTAGTTTTTCTTCGTCCATTGTGTGTAACCCTTCTTCTAATAAGCATGAAATTGGAACTTCACAATGAATTTGCGCTAATTGTAAAGAGATATTTAAATTCTCTAAATCACTTTCAATTTTTGTGCGCTGCGCTTTCGTTAATGCTGCTATATTTTCTAGCACTGCCGATACTGTCCCGTATTCTTGAATCAGCTTATACGCTGTTTTTTCACCAATACCTTTTACACCCGGATAATTATCACTTGTATCTCCCATGAAAGCTTTCGCATGAACAATTTGCCAAGGTTCTACACCTTTCTCTTCCATGATTTTTTCCGGTGTGTAATACTCGTAATTTCCAATTCCTTTACGAAGAAGCATAACTGTAACATTCGTATCAACAAGTTGAAGTAAATCTGTATCACCTGTCAAAATATAAACTTCCGCTTCATTGCAATATTGTTTTGCAAGCGTACCGATACAATCATCCGCTTCATAACCTTTCATACCGATTACAGGCATAGATAATTTCGCAGTCATTTCTTGCACTAAATCAAATTGCGGAATTAATTCTTCCGGCGGTGCTGCACGATTTGCTTTATAATTCGAGAAAGATTCCGTTCTAAATGTCGTACTTCCCATATCCCAGCACGTTACAATGTGCGTTGGTTCGATTGCTTGTGTTGCTGTTAATAAATGCTTCATATAACCATGAATCCCATTCGTCGGGGTACCATCTTGTCGTTTCATAAATTGTCCATATACACTTGTTGCGTAAAAAGCACGAAATAATAGTGCCATACCATCAACTAATAATACTTTTTTCATAATTCCTCTCCTACTAACAAAAAATAATAACCTCACGTTATCACGTAAGGTTATATATAGATTACCATTCTACGTTTTTGTTCAACTTTGTCTATTATACATTGTTTTTGTATATTTAGCATCATTAACACATTAAGACATTCTACCGCAGCAAGTATGAAGTATTCCTGAATACGTATTTTTACCTGTCGAAACAACTACAGCCTTTGCATTTCCGTCAACAATATACGTACCTTTGAAACATACATTTTCAAGTTCAAGTGGATTATAGTCTTTCATCCGTTTTAATGGAATAAATCGTTTACGTTCAAGATGATAGCAACTTTCAAATTTCTCAATACTAGCATCATTTCCTGTCAGCATAGATTCATTTACTAATAAATCATTTGCATAAATAATACGTACATCTGCTGGCACTGTATCGCCCTCTGCAAGAAAAATCATATCTCCAGGTACAAGCTCTTGTACTGGTAATTTCATCATTTTTAGTTCACTGTTTAGCCCTGTTACGCTACAGCCAGCTACTCTAGAAACAGTAACTGTTTCACATTGTAATTCATCACCCATATTTTGTTTTGAAAGACCTGGGATCATTCCACTTAGCTTCATCATTACTTCCGCAATACGCGCTCTTTTTGAAGTTAATTCATTTCGGCCGTATACTTGAATACGCTTTTGTGCCTCTTTCATAGATAGTCCGTCTCTTGTTGTTTTAAAATACGCAAATACAGATTTTACATCTCTTGTTGCGATTTCAATTAATAAATCTTTATTTTTTTGAAGCATTGTTTGTTCTTTCATTGCTTTTTTACTTAATTTATACGAAGTGTTACCCACACTTTTATTTACATATAACATATTATCGTCTCCTCCTTTACAACATAGGAAGAAACGCTTTGTTTCTCAATTTATCCACTTTACTGTGAAAGTGTCTAGCGCTTAAATACTCGAATAAACGCTACATTATGATAAATATAGAGGGAGGAACAAGTCGTTTCCTGCCTACATCATATATTTTTGATTTGAAGTATATGGGTAACGGAACCGAGTCAGAATTTGACATGCTCCTCACCTCCTCTTTAATTTTTTAGTTATAATCTATACTATGAAATTACTCATAGCTTGCTAACAAAAAAGACCCTTACTCATAAGAGAGCAAAGGTCATTGCATACACAAATAAGCGATTCCTAATATAATACAATTAGAAATCTACGGACCTCTCCCTCGCCGAGTTTTAGCACTGTATAGCATAGGTTCATTACCAGCTACGTTAAGAAAAACCTTAATTCGATCATTCCTGTTGACCCATTGGCGTCTCTCGACATTTTTGGGCAGTAGCATTTCTCTATACAGGAGCCTCACCTAACAGAGACTTATTATAATTACATAGAAAATGTTACTCTTATTTAAAATAGATGTCAACACTTTGTATGGAAACTTTTCCTTATTACAATAACTATCTCGAGTTTAGTACACTAATACGCATCCTGCTCAGCGTTCGGCTACATAAATTAATTGAACACATATTGCAAAAAATTAGCAAATGAAAAATAAAACCCTTACGTTAAAATGTAAGGGTTTTAATACGTTACACAACCAGCAATTACAATTCCGATGGAAAGTGATAAAAACATAAGGAAAAGACCAACTGCTTGATTATCTTCTTCGAGACTTTTATTAATATTAAAACGTGGTGTAAGCCATTCCGCTAAATAAAAGACAATAATTTGAGCTAAGATCCCAACAGCTCCCCATGAAACCATATCAAGAATTGAAATAGAATTAGCAGCCGTTGAATATAAAACGATAGCAAGACCAAGTAGTCTTCCTCCAAGTACATAGCTTACCGCTTTATTCCCTTGAGCCATTAACTTAAATTCCTTAACTTTCGTTGTCACTTCCATAAGAAAAAGACCGATACACAAAAGTACAAGTGATACTGCTAAATATAGTAAAAAATTAATCATTTATTTTCCTCCTTCTTAATACCTACCGGTAAATAATACGATTCATTTCCCGTAATTTTTTCCCCGGCACGTATACCGATGCTGCTCGCTTTTCCAGCAATTAAAAAAGCCCCAAACACGTACGACAGCTTCTCAATTCCTTTTTCAGTTTCCAAAAATACAACTGGAAGCTCTGTATATTTCTGAAATATAGGCAGTGACGATTTATACGTTTCATGTGCATTTCGAATCATAATATTTGTATCCTTATCACGAATCGTAATCGTGTCACCTTCCCTACCGAACGAAGGTTTTTGAACGAAAGGACTTTTCCCCAAAAATAAATCTGGCTCTAAATATGTAGGAAGCATATATTCTTTAATCCACTTTTGTTCCTCACTTGTGTAAAAAGCACCTTCTTCTGCTAATCCCCAAATAAGACATTGAATTGATTTCGGCTGAAGTAAAAAGGCCGACAAAGGATTTATAATAAAAAGCTTTCCTTCTTTTACAAGTTGCAAAAGTTCTACTCCCACCAAATCCCCCGTTTCGGGATCTTGATCTTCAATTAAGTCTTCAATTGGATATGTTTGGCGATACAAAACATCAATTGGTACACCATCTCTATCTACTAAAGCATCATCTGTAATTCTAAGTTCTGTCATTGGCATCACTTTATTTTCAACATGACATAGCCCACTCAAATACATAGTCGTATTCCAATCTTCTATATGTTCAGGATGAGCTGTGAAAACAACATTTGGATCTTCCATTCCTTTTGTAAACTCCATTACGGCTTTTGTAATACCAGAAGAAAGTAAGCGCTCTTGATTTGCATTTGGATCATCATAGTCAAGTTCTTCACAAACTTTTCCATTCATTTGAAAGCATTCCACAATAAAAGTTGGAGTATCACTATTAAACTCAAGCATTTTAATACGATTATCCTCTGTTAAAGCAAAATCAAATCGTGAAATAACAGATTCAGGATACATCCCTTTCAGTCTAATAAAAGGCAAGCTTGCAGTTGGAAAACCGAGTTCAAGAAGCTGTTCATTAGATACATTCCGAAGAAGTCTAGCAGTCTTAAAAAATATTTTCCCCATTCGTTCAGTTGCTACTTGTAATTGTTTCATCGTTTGCTCTGTTATCGGGAAAACATGAAACAAACTATACTCACATTCATATAAATCCGACCAGAAATGAGGATAATTCGAATACAATTCTTTTCGTTTCTTTATGTATTGCGACATATTTTAACCTCCAAATCCACCTTTTGAACCGCTTCCAATTCCACCTTTAAATTCGGCCGAAGATTGATAAGTTTTAAACTCTGATGAATTTTTGAAGGTGGATTTATTTTGATAGTATTTACCACCATAAAAGTAATGTCCACGATAACCTGAACTACTATCATCACACTGCCAAACACCAAGTTCATCATCCCAATCCCAATCAGAACAACTATTATCATTCGGTTCGGGGGGAATATCTTGCGCGCAGCCAAATAAAGTGCCCGTCATTAAAGATGTCAGGACACTACCTACTAGCCATTTCGTTTTTGTCACCTTTGCACTCCCCTTTTTAAATTATATTTCTATTATATAAGATGTCATGATAAAGTAGAAGAAAAAGGAAGAAGAGGGATAAAATGCGATTGGAATATCGGCTCAATGATGAAACAAACGGGTATCCAGCTTTATGGAACTACGCAAATATTTCTAATTCTGAAATTGTCGCGCGCATGACTTGTGAATATTTTACAAAAGATAGAAATACATATATCGTTACTGCAACTTCAGTAGATCCAGACGGGACAGCAGTGTTATATATACAAAAAGAAGTTTTTTCCAACGACCCTTCAGATCCTACATACTCGCACATAGGTTTTGAAATTAGAGAACTAAAGGAAACCTGCTCAATTATGATAGAAAGTAAAGATATTTGGAATTACGAGGATATCTTACCCTCTCTCCATTCAGATATTATATATATTCAACGGGATGGAATACATTTGGAATTCACCCTCGATTCAAGAGAAATTGATGAAGACCGCAAGTGCTATATTTATTATGGGAACTTTACAGGTAAATCGAGATAACATGAGTATATTTATTCAACAAAAAAACCTTACGTATAAAACGTAAGGTTTTTTATATAGTCCCACATATGCCGTTATCTATAGATGTCCATAAACCTGTTCTCACAGGTGGATGTTCTCACAAATGTTTGTAACTTCCTTCTTAAAAAGATGGCCTGCTATCTACATTTAAATATTGAACTTCCGCATTATACTTATTGGTTTAAGACATACACAAGCTACGTACACCGTAGGAATTTTATATACTATTAGTTGAAATAAGACCCCCGCAAGTGCCGTCTCTCGTAAATGTCCAAAAACCCGCTACTCGCAGGTGGATGCCCTCACAGTTACCGTATATCTTCCTCCACAAGGAAGGCTTGATAATGGTCACTAAATATTGAGCTTCCGTAAAACTAACATCGGTTTTAGACATAAATAAGTTACGCACACCGCAGGATGTATTATTTACTTGTCGTTATATTATCACATTGTTTCCAATGTGTAAAATATAATTTTTTTGAAGCAATCTCTTGCTTGTGACCTTATTTTAATACAAATTATTTTTGCATGCAAGTGATTAATCTTCTTCTTTTGCAATTTGATTTTCTGGGTAAGAAATCCAATCACTCCAGCTACCTGTATACAATTTAACATTTTGAAAACCAGCTAATGTTAATGCAACTATGTTCGGACACGCTGTAACACCAGAACCACAATATACGATTGTTTCCTTCTCTTTATCAAGATTTTGGAAACGCCCTTGCTGCTCCTCTTCGTTTTTAAAGTGTCCCGATTCTAAAATCCCATCTTTCCAAAAATAGTTTACTGCCGTCGGAATATGCCCTGCCTTCGAATCAACGAGCTCTTCCGCACCAGCATAACGTTTTGGTTCCCTAGAATCAATTAATGTCATATTTGCACCTGCACGAATTTTCCCTCTCACATCTTCCATCGTTACAAGCATATTTTCTTGTATTTCCGGTATAAAAGGTTTTCGTGCAATAACTGGGATATTCGGCGTTGTGTGTAATCCATTCTCTTTCCAAGCTGGAAATCCACCGTCTAATATATACACTTTCTCATGTCCTACATAGTTTAATAACCACCATAAACGAGAAGCCATTGCACCAGCTTGACTGTCATACGCAATCACTGTCGTATGTTCATCAATCCCGGTCTGTGAAAGCTTGTCTGCAAACTCCTCAATATTTGGCAACGGATGGCGGCCACCATGTTCTGCTACAGGACTTGATAAATCTAAATTTAAATCAAAATATAACGCATGAGGAATATGTTCTTCCTCATACTTCTCTCTACCCCAATTAGGATTCGCTAAATCAAATCGACAATCGATTATACGGACATTCTCATCTTCTATATGCTCACGTAACCATTCGACTGTAACAACCATCTTTAACGACCTTCTTTCTCTTGCAAACGACTTACATACTCCATAACCATTTCTTCTGTAACAAATTTACGCTGCAGTGTAACACCATTTTTTGCAAGATCATTAATTTGCTTTGTTACAACATTAATGATATCAACCGAAAATTCTTTCCCCTTTGACGCAAGAGATACGGCTGCTTCAATAGCTGCTTCACGCTGCGCATCTAATTGTAAACATGCTTTTACACTTTCATTTTGTTTACGAGAATGTGCTGTAATTGCTTTATGTACTTCCATCTTCTCTTCCCCCTAAATAAGTTATACGTTCTTATTCAATTCCATTGCAAGCCGAATCATATCGCGACATACAATCCCATTTTCAATAATCTCTTCTTCATAATGCTTTGAAAAGTAATCAAAATCAATAGAAAAAATACGAAATCCACATTTTTGATATAAAGCAAGTTGTGAAACACTAGAATTGCCTGTACCAACTTCAAGTTTTGACATACCATATCCTTTAGCAGTTTCTACGGCATGACTTAATAGCTGCTTTCCAATCCCTTTTCCTTGCAAATGCTCTACAACCGCAATATTCATAATTTCCATTGTCCTTGGTCTTGTTTCCAAAAGCACATATACACCGATGATTCTTTCTTCTTGTTTAGCTATATACGTATACCCTCTCTGTACATATGCATCAATTTGGCTTTCACTTGGATCAGCAAGAAGTAATAAAGATTTCGGTATAGCTTCTTTCGAAATACGCTCTATGACAACAGACATAAAAATTCCCCCTCCTCTATTGTTCTAAACCCCCCTTGTCTACCATAGATAATAGAAAGGAGGGATTCACCATGGACAACAATGAGAAAAAATGCAACGTCATCTCTATTGATGGAAAGAAAAAGAAGAGCGACACATATTCCTATCCAAAATTAGTAGTAGAAAACAAAACGTATGAGTTTTCTTCATTCGTCTTATGCGGTGAAACACCAGACGGCAGACGCTTAGTTCTTACCCATATGATTTCTACTGATGAGTTTGCAGGGTTTGTAAAATCTTTAGATACTGTACTACAAAAGAAAATTGAACGAATCTTTTTTTCATAACAGCTATTTAATATAAATTTCTTTTTCAATTTCTACTAACTGCTTTTGTAGCTCTTCTTTACTTTGTTCGTATAGCGATACATCAATTGTTTCAGCTAAAGCGAATAATATACTTTCATAATAATTCTCAACGTCTTGCTGCATCACTTTTTGGAATAGGTTCCATTTTGCATTCCACTCTTGCTTATAATGATGAACGAATAAATCTTCTTCATCAACTACATAGTTTGATACGAAAGGTTCTAACACTCCTTTAGCGTCTTCTTGCATAAAAGCTTTATCATTTTTTTCAAAAAAGCTTTTCTCATTTTTAAAATGTGCTAGTGCCTTTTTAAAATCTTTTATTTCTATTGAAGGAAACGGCTCTTTATGTGTAATAATTTTATATTCATAATCCACTGTTCCACCCATAGAAATCGATTCATTTTCCACTTTGCAATTCACAACAATTTCATCCTTTGCACGCTTCATCGCTTCATCTATCCATTTTTCAAGACGTAATGATGTCGCACGCATTTCTTGTAATAAATCATGTTGAATAAATGAAACTAATTCCATTACACATTGCTGCAACTGCATTTTCACATTCCCATCTGTTCGTAACGACGCCGGATTAATAAATTCAGTAAACACATCGTTATAGCGTAAAAATAGACGTTGGTGTACATAATAAAGCAATTCTTTCACTTCATTTTGCATTGCTTGCTCTTCAGCAAGTACACTATATGATGAAATAATATGAAGTAGCTGATTACGCTCTGCTTCATATTTTTTTGTTTGCTTCTCTTTCTCATCATTTCCCTGCTTTGCGCCATTTATCATATTTACAAGAAGCTGATTCGCTCCTTGCAATGCACCATATAAAGCATGCACAGATACAAGCATTAAATCCCTCATCATAAAGGACGTAAATGATTCTTCAAACTTAGTAATCCCGGAGTTTTGTAAAATACCATACTTTTCTTTATCAATACTTTTCCCTTGCTTTTCTTCAAGCGCACATAAACTTGAAATTGCAAATAAACGTGGATTTCTAATACCGTATTGCAGGAGCTGGTCCGCAATATAACCTTTTACCATTTCAAGTTCTTCTTCAGATTGTGCTAAATCGGCAGCATTTATTAAGAAGAACATTTTATCAAGTGCAAATGTATCCTTTACACGACCGAGCTGAATTAAAAATTCACGATCTGCACGAGAGAAAACATGATTATAGTATGTTACGAATAAAATAGCATCTGCGTTTTTAATATACTGGAATGCAACATCCGTATGGCGCGCGTTAATAGAATCCGCCCCTGGTGTATCTACAAGAGCTACTCCTTGCCTTGTTAAAGCACAATCATAATAAAGCTCCATATACTCAACAAAGCATGATTTTTCTTCATTAGCTACATAATCAGAGAACTCCTCTAACGTAACTTGTAATTGTTCCCCTAAATGATTAGCAACTGCCTCATATCCTTTTTGTACCGCTCGCAAAAAGCTAAATGTTGTTTTTTGCTTCCCGCTTGGTGAAGGGTATTTCATAATTTGATCAATTTTCGTTAACGCTTCTTCCAATGTAGCAATTTCATAGTGAAACATTTTATAAACAGCTTTCATATCTTCTAACAGCGCTTGCTCTGATTTAAACTGGACAATTACCGTTCCATGTTGTTTATCTTCTGTAACTGGCAAAATTTGATTTATTGTTGCTGTCGTTGGGTTTGGCGATACAGGAAGTACCTTTTCACCGAGCAATGCGTTAGCAAATGATGATTTCCCAGCACTAAAAGCTCCAAATAATGCTACTGTAAATTGCTTCGTTTCTACACGCTGTCTTTTTCCAACTACTTCTTGCTGTAGATGTTTCAGTGTAGGCAATGGATCTAATATCGTTTCAGCTTTCTTCACTTTTTCTAATATACGCTGAATATTTAAAGCTTTCGTTCCTTTAATCTCTTCTTCACTAGCCGCTACGTTATCATTTACAATTTCTTGCTCTTGTAGTTTAAACTTCTCACTAACAACTTGTTTTTTACTTTGTAATATTTCGTCTATTTGCAATCCATCTGGTATAGAAACATTTTCATTCCAAATATCTCCTAAATAGCTCTCATATTCCTCATACGTCTTAATGTATTGTAATTTTGTTTCTTTTGCTGTTTGTAACATCGTGTATTTTTCAATTTCTTCTTCAATACGAGCAATCTCTATCTTCACTTTCTTCTGCAATATACCCGTACTTTTTCCAAAGATTTGCTGAGATTTCATAAAGTATCTTTTCTTTAACTCATTTGCAACGTCAGCAGTATACAGAAGTAAGTAATCACCGGTAAATCCAGCCCCCTGTTTAATTGTTTCAGCCAACACTTCCGGTCCGAAAGCAATTTCTAACGCATATATGCCTTTCCCTATTTCCTCTGTAAATAACCCTTCTTCTTTTAAGAAGGCTACAATAAATTCTTTCACATGAAAATCAAGTTGCGTTTCAACAGTCTTTTGAAGAGCAGAATAAAAAGCATCTACACGTCTCTGTTTTTCTTGCTCCGTCTTTCCTTTCGCAAATAACAAGCCAACTTTAAACTTCGTTAATTTCGTTTCTAAATATTTATTTGCCAATTCTCTCATTTCAAATGGCATTAAATACGCGTTATCTAATATGGCTTGTAAACCTTTTATAAATTCATTTCTCACATCAGATTCTTTACTAGCCACCCGATTTTTATTTTCAGTTAACTCTTCCTTTTTTTCAACTATCTCTGAAAGTGACAGTGGTGATGTTAATTCTTCTTCATATTTCATGAGATGTTTTTCATTTTCAGAAAGAATAAACGAACAATGTTCTTGCAGTAAATATTCTGTTTCTCGCTCCATTCCCTTTCTTACATACTGCTCTTTTTCTTTCATGATAGAAAAGATTAATGCTTCTAAACTTTGAATTTCATTGTATGGATGATTCATCATTCGCAATGATGTATAGAAAATACCATCTACTTCAATATCCCAGTTAGAAAAAGACTGTTTTACACTATCTCTATACTCTTCAAACGATAACTCATTTGCTTTATGTTTATCTATTTGGTTTACAACGAGATAAACCGTTTTATTACGTTGTTTCAATTCTTTAACAAACTGTAAGTTAACCTCTGATTGGACATGGTTATAATCCATCATATAGAAAATAACATCTGCTAGATGCAGTGTTGATTCCGTCGCTAATTGGTGGGCATCATCCGTAGAATCAATTCCGGGCGTATCAACTAACATAACCCCATCAGGAATTGGCGCATCATTTCGATAAATATGAACACCAATTACTTCATCACCGTCTTTACATATTTGTTTTAATTCTTCTGCTGAATATGCGCCGTCATATTCATACTGTTCTCCAGACTTAATCGTTACAACAACACGATCAGATCCTCTTTCAATTTTAACAACGTTAGCACTCGTTGGAATCGGACTTGTCGGTAATAATTGCGCTTTATATAGGTGATTCATCATTGTCGATTTCCCCGCAGAAAAATGACCACAAAAAGCTAGCATAAGCTGCTCTTGTTTATATTTTTGAATCACTTCAAACAACTTCAAACTATTCTCTACATCGCCGTTTTTTTGCCACTCTTCATAAAAACAAACAAGTTTTTTCATACCGTTTGTCTGTACTATGTTTGTCATCCCCTTGTTCCCCTTTATCCAAGATGTATATACTTTATCCCGCTATTTGTGGGCAGTAAAAGCCCGTTTCGTGCGGGCTAATAATCAGTGCGAGATAGACCTCCCCGCTGATTAAAGTTTCACTTTATTATCATACTAAATTTTCAGCATATTCACATCAAAAATAAAAAATCCCTTTCATTCTTTTTACAAATGAAAGGGATTTTATGTAATATTATTCATTTTGTTGTTCCTACTCCATTTAATACATACTTTGTAACACCAACATATATAGCAATCGTTCCTGCAACAAGTGCATACACCATATTAACACACCAACCTTTTTTGATAATGATTATCACTTTTGAATACATTTTATCATTAAAGAGAATCATTATCAACAAATTTCTAAAAAAAGAAAGCTCCTTCGGGAAAAGGAGCTTTACTGCCTGTTTTAAAGAAGTTTAAAACTTGCTGTGCACTCTTATTATATCTCATAATACACATCTTAGCAGTTTTAAAAATTGGAAATAACCTATATACCCTCCCCTTTACATTTTGTATAATAAAGTGAAACTGTAATTAGTGGGGATATTTCCCATCTCCACTAATTATTAGTTGAACCAATCGGGCTTTTACAAGCAGTTGATCTCCCACCTAACTTCCTCGTATTCACTGAATTTTGAAGTGGGAGTCTTACTGCTTGTTAATGCGGGATAAAAGGGAATTACTTAACAAGGAGGAAAATAATGACACAAAATATTTCACAAGGCGAGAGGATACATTCCATCGATATTATTAGAGGAATAGCTGTACTAGGTATTTTTCTTGTTAACTGGCCAGTTATCGCTGGTGTTGATTCTCGAGATATTTCCGGCGTTTATGATGGATTAGACAGCTATATTCGCTTATTTTATGACATGTTTATTCAAACAAAGTTTTATACTATTTTTTCATTTTTATTCGGATTAGGTTTTTATATCTTTATGAATCGTGCTGAGGCGAAAACAGATCGTCCGAAAACTTTATTTGTTCGCCGCTTGCTTATTTTATTATTATTTGGGTTCTTGCATTACGTTCTTTTATGGGACGGGGACATCTTACATAGTTATGCAATCGCTGGATTTTTCTTATTGTTATTTTATAAGAGAGAACCTCGTACTATTTTGATTTGGGCATTAGTTTTACTAAGCATTTTTCAATTTTTAATGCTAATTACTAGCATTGGAATTGCCTTAATGCCAAGAGATGAGCTAGGACTCTCCTTACCAATCATGCCATTAGAAGACTGGATGTTACAAATACAAAATCGTTTCCATGCGTTTTATTCTGAAACAATTGGGCTAAGTGCATTCATGCTTCCAGAAACAGTTGGATTATTTTTGCTTGGTTTATATGCTGGTAAAAAAGATATTTTCCGCCGTTCAAAAGAATTAGATCCAAAACTAAAAAAATGGCAAATCATTATGTTCGTTTTAACATTACCAATGTGGTTCTTTATGGTTCGTTATTTCTTGTCAAAACAACCTTATGATCCGATTTATATGAGTGCCTTTACAATGTTTAGTGGAAAAACATTATTCATCTTTTACATTTTTACACTCATGCGCTTATTACAAAAAGAAAGATGGCAAAAATTATTACGACCATTCCAATATGTCGGACGAATGGCGTTAACAAATTACATCACGCATACCATTGTTACGTTACTTGTATTCGGTCTATTTTTCAAAAATTATTATCCCGCTCCATTATGGATCGGACCACTATTTTGCATCGGTTTCTACACGTTGCAAATCTTTATTAGCCGCTGGTGGCTGTCACGTTATCAATACGGGCCACTTGAGTACATTTGGCGTCTTGGTACGTACGGGAAAATGATGCCACTTAAAAAGAAAAGCAAGGTCTCATAATGAGACCTTGCTTTTTACGCTTCTCTTACTGCACTTTGCATAGAGACTGGTTCTTCTTTTACTTTTACTTTGCGATGCGGCACCATATTAAATACAATATTTAAAAGTACTGCTGATGCACTTCCAAGTACAATTCCGTTATCAGTTAAAATACGAATATTTTCCGGAAGCTGTGAAAATAACGTTGGAACAACTGTAACTCCAAGTCCGATTCCGACAGAACATGCGACAATTAATAAATTTTCTTGTTTTCCAAAATCAACACTGCTTAACATTTTAATACCATATGCCATAACCATGCCGAACATTGCTAGCATTGCACCGCCAAGTACTGATTTCGGAATAATTGTTGTAATGGCTGCGATTTTAGGAATAAACCCAAGAGCAATTAACATACCACCACAAGTATAGATAATGACGCGATTTCTTACTCCAGTTAATTGAACAAGTCCTACGTTTTGAGAATATGTTGTGTATGGAAATGCGTTAAAAATACCACCTAGAACCATTGCTAATCCTTCTGCGCGATAGCCTTTTGTTAATTCTTTTTCACCGATCTTTTTATTGCAAATATCAGATAATGCAAAATATACCCCTGTTGCTTCCACAATTCCTACGCAAGCAACGAGAATCATCGTAATAATTGGCGTTAATTCAAATGTTGGTGTACCGAAGTAAAATGGCTGAATACCGTGGAACCAATCCGCTTCTCCAACCGCTTGCAAACTTACTTTCCCCATAAATGCTGCAACGATTGTACCGAACAATAGACCTAGTAAAATAGAGATTGAACGAATAAATCCGTCAAAGAAACGATACATAATGATGATAAATAATAATACACCAAATGCTAACGCTAAATTTTCAAGACTACCGAAATCTTTACTTCCTACTCCTCCAGCCATATCATTAATTGCTGCTGGAACAAGTGTAACTCCAATTACGGTAACGACAGATCCTGTTACAACAGGTGGAAACAGTTTTACAAGCTTTCCAAATAATTTCGCAAAAATAACAACGAATAACCCGGCAGCAATAATCGCTCCATAAATAGAAGACACCCCGTATTGTTTTCCGATTGCAATCATCGGTCCAACCGCTGTAAATGTACAACCAAGTACAACTGGAAGTCCAATACCGAAAAAGCGATTTGATAATGCTTGTAAAATTGTCGCAACGCCGCACATTAATAAATCAATTGAGACTAAATATGTTAACTCTTTTTGATTTAAACCAAGTCCACCACCCACAATAAGCGGAACGATAATTGCACCAGCATACATAGCAAGCATATGCTGCATACCAAGCGATGCGATTTTAAATGGATGTTGCTTCATCGTTTATTTCACCTCCGCAGTTTCTTGCTGTACAAATGTAACTGTGCCGTTATCAAGTGATGCAATTTCTGCTAGTGACTCAACACGAACTCCTTGTTCGCGAAGCTTCTTTCCTCCATCTTGAAATGCTTTTTCAATAACAATACCAATTCCTGCAATACTTGCTCCAGCTTGCTCTACTAAACTCATTAAACCTAAAGCAGCCTGACCGTTTGCTAAAAAGTCATCGATAATTAAAACGCGATCATTTTCATCGATATGATTTCGAGATAATGAAATTTCATTCGTTTCTTGTTTCGTAAATGAGTATACGTTTGCAACGTACATATTATCTTGTAACGTTAACGATTTACGTTTTCTTGCAAAGATTACTTTTACACCAAGCTCTAATGCAGCCATAACTGCTGGTGCAATGCCTGAAGATTCAATCGTCACGATTTTTGTAATGTTCTCTTCTTTAAAACGTTTAGCAAATTCTTTTCCGATCTCTTGCATAAGTACTGGGTCAATTTGATGATTTAAAAATGCATCTACCTTTAATACGTCACCAGATAAAACCTTTCCTTCGTTCAAAATCTTTTCTTGTAATACTTTCATGTTTGTTCCCCCTCTTATGCAATAAAAAACTCCAAAAGCCGCCACCACTCGTTACAAGTGAGAGACGCGCTTTTGGAGTTTCGCAAAAAAGAATGCTAAACAAGCAAATATATTCGTCCTCACTCATAGTCAAAGTATTTACGGTACTTCGGTAGAAACTTGCAGGCCATATCCCCGCGATTATATGAGTGTAGCTAACTATTTATTTTATAGAAGGATTATAACGCACTTTTTAAATTTTGGAAAGCATTTATTAAAAAAACACGTACGAATTTTATGAAAATACTATTTTCGTTCGAGTTTTGCAAACTCTTACATTTCATATTTAAGCGTCGTTAAAATGATTGGACCATCTTTTGTAATCGCAATTGTATGCTCATATTGAGCTGATAATTTACCGTCCATCGTTCTTGCAGTCCACCCATTTAAATCTACTTTAGAATATCGCATACCTACATTTACTATGGGTTCAATTGTAATTACCATTCCTTCTTGTAACTCAGGCCCTTGTCCTTGTTTACCAAAATGAAAAATCGCTGGTTCTTCATGAATCTCTTTACCGATCCCGTGTCCCGTAAAGTCTCTTGCGACAGAAAAACCTTCATTTGCTACATAACTTTCAATTGCATAGCCAACGTCTCCTACATGATTACCGATTACCGCCTGATCAATCCCTTTATACAAAGCATTCTCAGCTACTAACAATAACATTTCTGCTTCATCAGAAACGTTTCCAATTCTATACGTCCAAGCAGAATCTGAAAGACCACCATTTAAGTTTACTACCATGTCAATTGTTACAATATCGCCCTCAGTTAAAGGAACATCCGCGGGAAACCCATGACACATTTCATCGTTTACAGATGCACATATCGCATATGGATACCCGTTGTAACCTTTCTGTTCAGATGTTGCACCATGCTTTTCTAAATATGCTTCAACAAACGTATCAATTTCTTTTGTCGTAATACCTGGTTTCATCATTTTGGCAATTTCCCTATGACATGAAGCAAGTAATTTCCCAGATTCATGCATCAAATCTATTTCATTTTTCGTTTTAATTGTAATCATACTACCTCTCCTTACTAAACTTGCTATTTGCTACTAAACTTCAATCATACACATCCTCTTCCAAAATTTCAAAACTTCTAATTAAAACAAGTACAAAAACAAACATCATTTATTTCTACATCAAAATAAAAAAACAGAAGCTCTCCTCTGTTTTTTAATCATTTTTACATATATAATTCATTTTCAAAAACTCAAAACAACTACCATTTGTTTTCTGTATAAACGTTCCAACAGCTTCAAATCCTGCTCTTTTATACACTTTAATCGCTCTTTCATTAAATGTCGCTACTGATAGTGTTATATAATTGCATCCGTATTTTTCTTTACTAAAAGCTAGTCCAGCTTTTACGAACTGTAGACCAAATCCATTCCCAGTTATATCAGGTCTCATTCCAAGACCTATATCAACCGTTTGATTATTTATGTTACTAAAACTAAAGAAACCAATGAGAGTACCATTTTCCTTCACAGAAAATGTATGATTCCCTCTACTCTCATCCTCTAAAAACTCAGCTAAATCTTCTTCATCTGCCTCTATATCATAAAAGGAATACTCCCCTTCATAATGCCAGTTATATGCAATTTCTTCTGCTTCCGCTTGCGACATTACTGTAAACATATAGCCCATTTCTCTCACTCCCTCATAAAAAAAAGCTGCAATTAAGCAGCTCCTGTTTTATAACTCATAAATCTCTTTATATTTAGCTTCTAAATAATCAGCTAAGTAGTTTGCATTTAAACCTTCACCTGTCACATCTTTTAAAATTTCAAGTGGTTTTTTCGTTTTGCCATATTGGTGAATATTCTCTGTTAACCATTCACGAATTGGTGTCACGTTTCCTTCTTCTAATAATGCATCAAAGTTTGGAATATCCTTTAGCATCCTATGTTTAAATTGCGCTGCATACATATAACCAAGCGCATAAGATGGGAAGTATCCAAATGAACCACCAGCCCAGTGAACATCTTGCAATACACCCTGTGCATCGTTTTCCGGACGAATTCCTAAATATGCTTCCATCTTATCATTCCAAGCCGTTGGCAAATCCTTCACTTGTAATGTACCATCAAATAATTCTTTCTCAAGTTCATAACGAACCATGACGTGAAGCGGATATGTAAGCTCATCTGCTTCTATACGAATAAACGATGGCTTCGATTCGTTAATCGCATCATAAAACTCGTCTACTGATATATCATTGAATTGACCATCGCTATACTCTTTTAATAAATCATAATTTTTCTTCCAAAATGATTTATTACGACCGATAAAGTTCTCAAAGAATAATGATTGTGACTCATGAATACCCATAGAAGTTCCACTACATAGCGGTGTACCTTCAAATTCCTCTGCAATATTTTGTTCATATACAGCATGACCACATTCATGAATCGTGCCGAAAACAGCCATACGGAAGTCTTTCTCATCGTAACGAGTCGTAATACGAACATCCCCTCTATTTAATGTAATTTCAAAAGGATGTACCGTTTCATCAAGACGACCCGCTTCAAAGTTATAGTTCAATTGTTTTAATAACTCTAAAGTAAAATTCTTTTGTTTTTCTTTTGAAAAATGTTCAGCTAAAGCATTTGTTTTTAATTCTTTTTTAGACTCAGAAATTTCTTTCACAAGCGGAACGATACGTTCACGTAGTTGACCAAATACATGATCTAACACTTCTACTGTGATTCCCGGCTCATACATGTCTAATAGCGTGTTATATTTGTACGTTTCGTAACCCCAATATGTAATAAACTTCTTTTTGAATTCAACAATTTTTTCTAAATACGGACGGAACATTTCGAAGTCAGATTTTTCGCGAGCTTCTTCCCATACACTTTCCGCTTTCGCTTCTAATTTCACATACGCTTCATATTCCGCTTGTGGAATTTTCTTATTTCTATCATATTCTTTACGACACTCTTCAACCATTTTCTTTGTCGTTTCAGAAAGTTTATTTTCAACAATTAAAGATTCTAGTTCAGTTAAATAGTTCCCCATCTCATCTGAAGTCGACATCGCAAACACTTCGGATGAAAGCATTCCAATTACTTCTGAACGCTGGTCTACTCCTTGCTTTGGTGCACCTGTTCTTAAATCCCAAAACATTAAGCTTAATGCCTCTCCGTAATTCTCTATCTTCTTCACATATGTTAAAAATTGTTTTTCCACTTCATATGTAGCAACTGTCATAGTATAAAAAACCTCCTTTTTCTACCTCAAACTTATTTCGACACTAAAACATAAATTCCTTTTCTAATAGAAAAAAAGCTTGGCAAATGCCAAACTTTTCCCTACAACATTTTTTCGCTTAAAGTACTTTTCCTTCTACCGGAAGTACTTTCTTCACTGCTTCTATCACTTTTTCATCTTCATTATCTGATAAGAATAATGATATAGCACCTTTATCTTCACTTGTACGAATTAAACGTCCAATTCCTTGGCGAAGACGTAAAATCATATAAGGCACATCTACGTCCCAGAATGGATCATTCACATGTTTACGCTTCGCCTCAAACACAGGATCGTTTGGAGGGAATGGTAATGACCAAATAATAACATGTGATAATGATGAACCTGGAATGTCTAAACCTTCCCATAAATGAACGGCACAAAGTACAGTCTCTTCTTCATTTTGGAAACGAGAAACGAGCTGACTAATTTCTTGATCTCCTTCATATAGGAACGGAACTGACATTTGCTCTTTACTTACATATTCTTTAAACGCTGCAAGTTCTTGCGTTGTACGGAATAATACGAGTGTACGTCCATTTGTTTTTTGTATATTTTCAAGTGTATATTGACACTTTCTTTCCCATTCATTTTCTTTCGTATACGGAAGTAAGTTTACTGTCATTTGCTCTTCATAATCAAACGGCGAAGCAACTGAGAATGATAAGTAATCTTTTACCCCTAGACTATTTGCAGTAAATGCGAACGAATCATTGTCAGATAATGTCGCAGAAGAGAAAATATATGGAATCTTCTTCGAGAATACTTTTTCTTGTAACACTTCTTCAACTGCACGCGGCATAATAACTAACGTGAAAGCACCATCGCCTTCTTCACCCCACGTAATTACATTTTTCTCGTGCATGAAAAGACGAAGTGAATGCTCTAACACATCTAAATGCTCATCAACAATATTTAAATCGTATGTGTTTACTGTATGCATTTCACTTTCAAATACTAATGCATCACCGACTTCACCGATTTTCGCATAAAGTCTTTTCGCTTCTGCAGTTACCTTTTCTGTCACAGTAATTTCTAAACGATCAGAACCTTCAATTTCCTTTTTATTCTCTTGTAGTACCCCAAAGAATTGTTCAGTTTGCCAAATTGTTTCTTCTACTAAATGTGCGAACTCTTCACGAATATCATTTTGTAATAATCTCGTTAAAAGTTGCTCCATCATCGTTTGTTTTAAACGGTACGTTAAAGCTTTTTGAGCTGCATATTCTACAAGATGCCCTTCATCGAATACAACGCAGCTACTTTCTGGTAATAACGGAATTTGTCCTTCACGTTTGCGAGCTTCGTACGTCCAAATATGATCCATATAGAAATCTTGAGAACAAATGATTAAATCTGCCGCTTTACGATAATGCTCGCGCGAAAGAGTTTGACCACAACGATGACGAGAATCACAAGTGAAGCAATCTTGGAAGTAATCCCAGTTTACCTTTGACCATTCCTCGTCATTTAACAGTGGAAATTCTTTTCGATCACCATAGTGAGTAAAGTTCTGCATCGTACCATGATCGAATACGAACTGAGGTAATTCGTAATATACATCTTCAATTACTTCTGGAGCTCGTCCACTCATAACATCTTCAAGTTTACGTAAACATAAATAATTATCCATTGACTTCGCAAGTCTAACATCAACAGATAGCCCTAATGCTTCAGATAACTTAGCAATGTCTCCTTCTTCTTTCACAAGCTGCTCAATTAACGTTTCATCTGCACAAGCGATAATAGCCGGCTTCCCTGTATAACGTGCATAACAAATTGCATATAAAAGATATACAATTGTTTTCCCTGTTCCTACACCTGCTTCTGCAAACATAACTTTCTTCTCTTGGAAAGCGCGCTCTAACTGAAACGCCATAAAAATCTGTTCATCACGCTCTTCAAATCCTTTTTCCGGAAGAATGTCGTAAAACACATCTCCAATCCACTCATTCAACTTATCATAAAAATTATCTTGTTTTCCTACTTCAAATGGTAACCTATTCTCAGTAAACATCCTTAGCCTCCAACCAAACAGTTTTTCTATAAAAAGATATAGCAACTGCTACTCACATGTGTGCAGCCACTTTCCCCTGTTACAATACATAGAAATACACGAAAAAAAATTTTCCTTTCGAAAAAGGAAAATTTTTTTCTATATTAATGACCTTAAATAACGTTTATCAATCGCTGTTTCATGTGAAAGAGCTGACAAATATTCTTCCTGCGCTTTTTGTATTCCATCTACAATTGCACCTTGACTATCCACTTCTTTTCCGAGCTCATCATACGTACGGTGAATAGCTTTTTGAATCATCGATAATTGGAAACTATCCATATCACTTCCTCCTTTACGCATTACATAATAGCCAGTATATGCGTGCTGGAGGAGTTTTATACTATGAATTACGCGGTGGACGCTTTCCGAAGTATTGATAGTAATCTGTACGGATAAATCCGTTAAACAGTTTACGCTTTTTCGATGCATCTTTCCCATAACATTTCTCAAATGCTTCATAACTTGTTAATAAATACATTGACCACGTATCTAATGGGCGGAATACCTCTCCCATTTCTTTATATAATTTTTCAACAAGCGCTCTTTCACTTAAACGTTCTCCGTATGGAGGATTCGTTACAACATAGCCATATTCCTCTTTTGTCGTGAAATCTTTTACTTGCATTTGTTTAAATGATATAAGATCCCCTAATCCAACTTCTTCTGCGTTATCTTGGGCAACTCTTATCATACGGTGATCGATATCTGATCCAATGATTTGCAATGGTTGATTATAATTAGCTAAATCTTCAGCTTCTTGACGAGCTTCGCGCCAATTTTGTTTACCAACCCAGCCCCATTCATCCGATGCAAAGCCTCGGTTAAATCCTGGTGCGATATTTTGTCCAATTAATGCAGCTTCAATTGGAATTGTACCAGATCCACAGAAAGGATCAACGAAAGGACGATCCGCCTTCCAGTTTGTTAACTTAATTAAAGACGCAGCTAATGTTTCTTTTAAAGGCGCTTCACCTTGCTCAAGACGGTATCCACGTTTATGAAGACCTACACCACTCGCATCGATTGTTAACGTCGCAATATCCTTGAGCATTGCAATTTCAATACGGAATAACGGTCCATCTTCTTCAAACCAAGTTGTGCGTCTATACGTTGTTTTTAATTTCTCAACAACAGCCTTTTTAACGATACGTTGGCAGTCTGAAACGCTAAATAATGTTGATTTCAAAGATTTCCCAATAACAGGAAATTCTCCGTTCTCTGGAATATAATCTCCCCAGTTTAACGCTTTTGTTTTTTCAAATAACTCATCGAATGTTGTTGCTTTAAATTCGCCGACTTTAATTTTCACACGGTCTGCAGTACGTAACCATAAATTCGTACGACAAATCGCTTTTTCATCCGCTTCAAACGTTACCTTTCCGTTTTCCACTTCACATTCATAACCAAGATCGCGAACTTCTCGGGCAACTAACGCTTCAATACCCATTGCCGCTGTTGCAATTAAAGTAACTTTTCCCATTTGCATTCACCTCTTATGTATAATCAAACAATAATTAATAACATGTTGTCCTATTAATTATCACATATTACGAAGAATATTCTCACTTACCATTTTAACTCACAACTTATAACTTCATACAAATAAAAAGCCCTCCTCTAACAAAGGAGAGCTGAGTTATTTCATAGTTGGTTCATAACGTTCTGTAAGCCATGTTCTGTTCCTTTGTACTGCAAACGGCCCACGCCTCGTACTCCGGTGGTAATCATCTATCTACAGGTTACGAAAACCTGTCCTTTTCCGTCGTTCATTTCCTTGGAAAAGATTCCCCTACCATTATTTGGGTTTCTCGCTCGTGGGGTTTACCTCGTTCCACTCCTATCATTTCTTCAAGGACTTCGTCACTGTGGCACTTTAAAGGTAGTCAAACCATATCCGAAAGGACTTAGGTTTTTTCCCTGCCGTTAAACCAGCCTTGCAGCCAGAATACCCTAGCTTATGACTTGGCTAGGCACGAACACTACAGCCATCTCAGGCCGTGCGAGCATGGACTTTCCTCTACAACGTTGGCGTTGCAGCGATTACCCAAACGTTATGACAAACATTAGTATAGTGGAAACAAAAAGATTTTGCAATGTTTTTTTCTATGTAAAATGCTTTAACCTTTTTGTTACCTTAATTTATTCGTATAACTTACTTCCAAATACAGCTTTTTCTAAATTAGATAGACGTTTTAAAATATCCGTATTCGTATTGTTATACACTGGTTGTGCAACTGGTGTTTGTACCGGTTGTTGCGGAACTTGTGTTGCCGCTACTTTCTGCTCTTCTAATTCACGTTTCAAACGAACGTTTTGTTGTTTTAATTGATCAAATTCCTTATGAAAAGCTTCATAATCTTTAATAATCATATCAAGAAACTTATCTACTTCTTCTTGTTGATAACCTCTCATACCTGTTTTAAATTCTTTTTCTAAAATATCTTTCGCTGTTAATTTAATTTTATCCGAAATCATTTTCTTCACCTCTAATTTTTGCCAAAGCTTTCATTAACTAAATTTTTTCAGAAACAATGCCTTTTGTCAATCAAATATACGAGTACTATATTACATATTACTCTGCATTATTCCACTGTTCCTCTTCCATTATATCTTGTAAATCAGAAAAAAGAATAAAATAACTGTGATAATTTTCTATTTCTCCTTTTTTCTTAGCTGCTTCTACAATATATTTAGGGCTCCCAGACTTTTCTTCATCATATACAGCTAAAAGTGCATCGCTTTTTTCAATAAAAAACTGATTCTTTAATTTAAATTGCTCTGGGCTTTCGTACTTCCGTTTCGTAATACTATCAATGTGATCTGCTTGCGAAAGAATAAATTCGTAATATTCACGGTTATCTTCCTTCCAATTTTCTTCTTGTTCTAAAAAAGGAGTAAATACCGCTAATTTTAAATCTGGATATTCTACTTGAATTTCAAAAACAACTTCAGCAGCCCATAGCTCTACTCCTAACTGGCCGCTAATAATAACCCATTCCAAGCCTTCTTCTACAAAAACAGTTAATTTACGACGCAGCGCCTTTTTTATACACTCTACTCCTGGATGATCATTTTTAAATATTCCAAGTTCAAACGGCTTATATCCTGTTACAGCAACAACCTTCATATCAACACTCCAATTACAAAAAAAGAACTAGCATTTCGCTAGTTCTAACATATCATTTACTTTTTAAACATTCCACCAACGTTTGGTCCGATATTTGGTCCAAATGGTGATACATTCGGTCCTGGTCCAAATGGTGATACGTTCGGTCCTGGTCCAAATGGTGATACATTCGGTCCTGGTCCAAATGGTGATATTTGATGCCCATGGTGATGATGGCCATGACCGCATGGTCCACATCCTCCGCCGAATCCTGGATCACCAGGATCTACAACGTTTACGTTCGAGTTTGTTTGTGGAAAGAAGCTTTGATTTTTAATTTGTTGATGATGAACATGCGTTGTATGGGTTGGAAAAATGTGTGGCACCACCGTTGTTGAAAAAGAATGTGTTACGCATTGTTTTGTTGGATGAATGACAGGAGCTGTCGTACAAATAGGTCCTACAGGCTTATGCCCTCCAAAGCAAGGATGACAATGATGCATAGTTTTTTCTCTCCTCTCTCATTAAAAAAATCTGACTACACTTTACAATATGAGCGAGGGGGTAAAGCCGCTTGTTATATATACCCATTTATTTCATGGAAATTTGTCTAGTATCCAAATTCATACGTAATACCTATTATAGACAACCCCCTACTATTATTTACCAAAAAAGCCCCCGACTTGCTTAACAATCCCTGTTACTTGATTCATCGCGTTCATCATTTGTCCAGCTGTGTTCATCATTTTATTTACATCGTAGTTACCATCTGATGATTTAAATTGTGAAACAAAACTAGAAAACTGACTTGGTTGCTGTTGCTGTTGCTTTTGTTTATTCATCGTTGGATATGGTTGTTTTGGTGGATAAAACATAGCTTGTTGATTTACATATTGAGCTGGCGACATGTAGTTTTGTGAATTCATATACGCTTGCTGTGGTTGATTCGTATACATTTGCTGCGGCTGATTCATATGCGGTTGTTGCGACTGATCCATGTGCGGTTGTTGCGGTTGATTCATATACGCTTGTTGCGACTGATTCATGTGCGGTTGTTGCGGTTGATTCATATGCGCTTGCTGTGGTTGATTCGTATATGCTTGTTGCGGCTGATTCATATGCGCTTGCTGCGGTTGATTCCCAAACGACACTTCAAATGGTTGATAATAATTTTGGTTTCCATAATGAGGCTCGAAAGGATACATATTATATCGTAAATATGTATCCTCATTATATTGGTACATATTTTGCTGTGCATATGGATTTGCTTGCTGATATACATTAGGTTGTTGAAACATGCATTCTCTCCTCCTTGGCATAAGTTTCTACATATAGAATATGTACCTATAAAATAAAATGTGTGACGGAGTACCTGTCTGTTTTTGTCGGAAGTTTAAATTTTTAAAAAAATTAGAAAGTAAACCCTTCCATGCTATGATAATAAGGAAGAAGATTCTCATGGGGGAGGAATCAACATGGTATTAGGGGATTTAAAACAAGCGTTTTCTCAAAAAAAGGGGTATTACACAGAAAATTCGAATGAACTGTTAGACTTTGCAAGACATTGTTATCTTGAAGGAAAAGTATGCATATCAGATTACCGAACATTAATACGAGAGTTAGAAATAAACGGTGCAACAAAACCTACAACAGTGACAGAGGCATAAAGTGAAACTTTAATCAGTGGGGGTTTTGTTCATCCCCCACTGATTATTAGCCTTCACCAATCGGGCTTTTACGGGCAGTTGATCTCCCACCTAACTTCATTGTTTCAGCCGAGTTTTGAGGTGGGAGTCTTACTGCCCGTTAACGCGGGATAAAAAAACAAGAGGGTTTTCCCTCTTGTTATTTACATTGATCTACGATATTTTGCAAAGTATACGAAATAGCTTGATGAGTTTCAAAGAAACGTTTGCCTTTTCCCTTATTAACAAAACATTGTAGCACATTAGTTTGTAAATTATCATACACTTGATCAATTTGTTGTGCATGTATATACTTAGGTCGTTCTTCCTTTATCCACCTATAAGCTAATTCTTTCCACATCTCTAACTCCGCATCTACAATATCAACAAATGGCTTCATATCCTTATAAAAATCGTATTCAGCCATCTCTCTTTTTTTCACATTCGCTTCATCATTATACTGCATTAACTTCTCCGAAGACTGGATTAATGCTTCATGTCCCATTTTGTTCCCACCTTATTATGCACTCACTACGACGTTTTGAAATGTCTTTACCCAGCTCCCTTTTTCTTCGTGATGCACTAATTTATTTTCCATATGTTCTATATGCATTTCTGTTATTTCTATCTTATTGCATATTTTTTCACCTTTATCCTTCAATGCATGATTCATTCTAATCCCAATCTTCATTTCCAGCAAATCGAGAGAACTTAACATTTGATCCATTTTTTTCATAACATCTTCCTTCTGAACCATCGCCATATTTAAAACGCCCCCTTCTTTGCCTTTCCTTTGTCATGTAATTTCGCCGATTGATTACTTACTCCTTCTCACATGACAAAACTAGTTGATATTCGTCAAAGAAATCATTTAGTATGCCATTTTTAGAAATGGTAACAATACAAAAAGGAGGTGTATTACGATGACAAAAAATAAAAACGAAAAAAAGAAAAAGCAAAACAAACAACAAAACAAACCTGAGACTGGTAATCCAAAGCTTGATGGTCCAAATTTCCCCGCTACATAAAGTGAAACTTTAATCAGTGGGGTTTTGTTCATCCCCCACTGATTATTAGCCCGCACCAATCGGGTGTTTACGGACAGCAGGGCTTCCACCTACATTCTTTGCTCCAGCCAAATTTTGAGGTGGGAGTTTTACTGTCCGCAAATAGCGGGATAAAAAGACACTTTAACCAAAGTGGCTTTTACAAACAACTATTTTCTAGTCTACCTTACCTCTTCGCTTTCGATAAGTGTTGAAGTTAAAGTCGTACTCCTGGCAAATAGCCGATTAGAAAGTAACTTGTTGTAGAGCATATTACTTTTAATAAAGAAGTCCCGCCTTCATTTAAGAAGGCGGGACTTCTTTATTATATCATGAACTCATCTATTCTTTTAACAAAACTACTTAATATAGAAAGAGTATGTATTTGCTCCCTCTTCTTTCTATACCATTCTGTTATATTAATTTCCCCCTTAGGTTTTTCAAGTAAAAATAATGAATCTATTTCCACCCCTTCACTAAACCAATCTTTTTCAATTAATTTTTCATGAGCGACAATAGAATACACATCCCGAAGAGCCGGCGTACATGATTTTCTAATTCCCCTTATATTACATTCATAATCCATCCTTGATCCTGTATGCCTAGTTTGCACTGCAAATTTATAAAAAGAAGCCTTATACTTTGAATGAAATAATAACCAAGCTAATTGTTTCCCCAGTTCTATACGTTTTTGCAACGTTTCAAATTGATAAACTGAAAATCCATACATTCCCCCTTCCACCGTTGGAAAAATAACTGCACTAACGTGAAATATTTCTTGAAATTTGAATAGTGCAGTATCAAATACATTTTTTTGAAAGTATGCATTCTCAATTACTGGTTTTTGAATTTTATTTTGTTCATTAATAATAAGTGCCGTCATAAGCCTATTTATATCTTTTTTCTCCCAAAACGCGACCCATTCTTTTTCCATAAAAATTGATATGTTGAAAAATTGTAACAAATGAAAGAGCGGCGCACATCTCTTTTTACTTTCCTCATACAGTAATAGTTGAGGAAATGCATCTAAAAAAATGAGCCAATTGGCTTTCTCATACAAATGAAATAATCGTCTCTTAACTGTTTGAGATAAAAGATTAGAATAATATTCTCCTTCTAAATCTGTCATGTTCCATCCCCCATTCCTTGAAACCATGCTTGCTAAAAAAGACCATCTAATTTCTCTATTTCTCAAATAATATTCTTGGTAAGATTGTGTACGTGAAATATTATCTACGTTAGCTACATCCGTGCTCTCCTTAATATTAAGAACTATAGCTTTTTCCTCTTCTGTACAAAAAATATCATTACGGGTCTGTTTAATTTTTTCGTAATCATTCCATCGAAACATGAATAAGTCACCATACCTTTCTTGAAAAAGGTCACATCTTTTTTCATTTTTTGATATAATCACCTTTGTAAGTAAATCTTATCAAGTTGGGAGTGGACAAAATATGACCATTCGTTACCCAAATGGAAAAAGGTACGATCAAGCTTCACAACCTCATAAAACACCAATAAAAAAAAATACTTACAGTAATAGAGGTATGTCCCTTGAAGAGGAATTGAATGACACCAATCAATATTACTTAACCCATAATATTGCATGCGTACATAAAAAACCTACACCTCTTCAAATTGTAAAAGTAGATTACCCCGCTCGAAGTGCTGCAGTGGTAAAAGAAGCGTATTTCAAACAACCTTCTACAACAGATTACAACGGTGTATACAAAGGGAAATACATCGATTTTGAAGCGAAAGAAACTAAAAATAAAACCAGTTTTCCACTTCAAAACTTCCACCTTCATCAAATTGAACATATGAAGCAAGTAGTCGCTCATAATGGAATTGCATTTGTTATTATTAAATTTACACTTTTTGATGAATTTTATTTATTAGATGCAAAACATATTATTGCATTTTGGAATCGTCAAAATACTGGTGGACGTAAATCGATTACTAAACAAGAAATAGAAGAGCATGGGTCTTTATTATCATGCGGTTATCACCCTCGAATTGATTATATCCGCGTACTAGACACGGTTTATTTTTCGTGATAGAGTCATCACTAAGGCTCTTTTTTCGACTTTTGGGGGAGAGAATGAAAGGTAGGAGAAAGTATAATGTCAGATAATTATCGTTCTCGTACAGAACGAAATCATGTAAAAAATCAAACGAAAGAAACTCATAAAGAAGAAAAGCCAAAGAAAAAAGGTTCCTTTTTCAAGAAATTCCTTATAGGTTGTCTACTTCTTGGTATCGTCGGCCTCGTAGCTGGCGTTTCGGCTTTCTTTGTTATGGTAAAGGACGCTCCGAAATTAGACAAATCAAAACTTGTCAATCCTTTATCAACAAAATTCCTTGATAAAAACGGGAATTTCTTCTATGAATACGGTGCTGAAAAACGAACCCATGTTACATACGATCAAATTCCAAAAGTAATTGAAAGTGCATTCCTTGCGACTGAGGATGCTCGTTTCTACGATCATAATGGAATTGATTTTAGACGTACTGGAATGGCAGTCATGGAAAATGTCACTGGTGGTTTTGGATCACAAGGTGGTAGTACGATTACACAGCAAGTAGTTAAAAACTATTTTCTAACGATGGACAAAACTGCAAAAAGAAAAGTGCAGGAATGGTACTTATCTTATAAGTTAGAGCAACAGTACTCAAAACATGAAATTTTAGAAATGTACTTAAATAAGATTAACCTCGGTAATCGCTCTTACGGTATTTCAACAGCAGCAAAAAAATATTACGGCAAAGATTTAAAAGACATACAACTACACGAAGCTGCAATGCTCGCTGGTTTACCCCAAGGTCCTAACATTTATGATCCAACAAAATCAGATAACGTTGATAGAGCAACGAAACGTCGTAATATCGTATTAACATTAATGAACCGACACGGGTATATAACGAAACAAGAAATGAATGACGCAATGCAAATCTCTGTAACACAAGGACTTCTTCCATCTTCAGAAGTGACTGAAATGAAGTATCAAGCATTTATAGATGCTGCTGTAAAGGAAGTTGAAAAAGAATACCCTGATGTAAATATCGGTTCAGATGGTTTAACGATTCATACAACACTTGATCAAGATGCTCAAGATTACGCTGAGAAAATTATGGATGGCAATCTCATTAAATATCCAAACGATCAGTTCCAAGGATCATTTGTATTTATGGATACACAGTCTGGAGAAGTTCGAGCAATTGGTGCTGGGCGTAAAGAAAGTAAGTCTACTTTCAAAGGTCATAATATGGCAGTTGATTTAAAACGCCAAGTTGGTTCAACAATGAAACCAATTTTCGACTATGGTCCAGCAATTGAGAATCTTCAATGGTCTACTTATCATCAATTAAATGACTCTGAATATACTTACTCTGATGGCACAAAGATTAAAAATGCTACGGGTAATTTTAAAGGTGACGTTTCACTTCGTGAAGCATTGAAGAAGTCATTAAACATCCCGGCTTTAAAAACAGCTCAAACAGTCGGTATTCCTAAGGCACAAGAGTTTGCTGAAGGTTTAGGAATGACGTTTAAAGATGGGAAAGCATATGAATCTACTGCAATCGGTAGTAATGAAGGCTCTCCGTTAGATGTCGCTGGAGCTTATGCAGCATTTGGAAATGACGGTGTATACAATAAACCTCATTTCGTTAAAGAAGTTATTTTCCCAGATGGAAAAAAGAAAAGCTTTAAACCGAAAGAACAACGCGCAATGCATGACTATACAGCTTACATGGTTACTGACGTTCTTCGTGACGTAGTAAAACCTGGTTCTGGCGGTACAGGTCCAACAGCATATGTTTCTGGATTCGACGTTGCTGGTAAAACAGGAACACAAAACTTTGATAAATCTGTTATTAAAAAATACGGTATTCCAGCAGATGCCAACAGAGATAGTTGGTTCGCAGGATATACACCACAATATACAATGGCTGTATGGACTGGTTATGAAAAAGATAGCCCAGAAAATTACATTAGCGATCGTTCTACTAGAATTGCTCAGCAAATGTTCCAAGCAATGATGAGCAAATTTGCTACGGATAAATCTCGTTTCGAGCGCCCTTCTTCTGTACAAGAATTAAATGGAGAACTGTACATTAAAGGTGCGAAAAAAGATGCAGTTAAAGAAATTAAAGTAGATCCACCTAGTGGCCTTAATGTCGCTTTCGATGGCGCTAGCACAGTGACACTGAACTGGTCTGGACCATCATCAAATGTTGATGCATACGCAGCAAGCTATAAAGCTACTGACGGTTCTAGTGGTAGCTTATCAGTAAGCGGTACGACAGCTACTCTTGGTGGTATTAAACCAGGTGTTACTTACAGTTTCTCTGTAGTAGCGAAAAAGGGTACTGGAACAAGCCCTGCAGTTGGTGCATCCTTCACTGCCCCTGGCGGAACTCCAGATGCGAAAAAAGCTGACGAAGAAGCCCTGAAAAAGACCAATGAAGATAAACTAAAACAAGAAGAAGCTAAGAAAAAAGCTGATGAAGATCAGCGTAAACAGCAAGAACAGCAGCAACAGCAACACCAAGAACAACAACGTAAACAACAAGAACAACAGCAGCAACAAGAACAACAACGTAAACAGCAAGAAGAAGCTCAAAAGAAAGCCGCTGACGAAGAGGCTAAGAAGAAAGCTGACGAAGAAGCTAAGAGAAAAGCCGACGAAGAAGCTAAAAGAAAAGCTGACGAAGAAGCTAGAAAAAAAGCTGAAGAGCAACAACAGCAACAAAATACCGGAGGAGATATACCTCACGCGGACGGAAATGTTGTTACAACAGAGTCTTAATAAACAAAAAAAGAAGTCGGTTTCTCTTAATGAGAAATCGACTTCTTTTTTGTTATCATTTTCTTTACATATAGCTTTTCTATTTCGATATACAACTGTACTAATTGAATATACGAATGGTAATTACTCGGTTTCTTTATAATAAATGAATATCGCTCCATAAAATTAACAGGTTGTACTTCCAATTTATTCGTATTTACTTGCATCTCATTCAAACTATGAACAGGCTGCTCATTTAACCAATATATAACCGATAGAAAGTGCGCTGCAAAAAGAATCATCGGACCCTCAGCTTCTTGTTTTTTTCTGTTCCGAAATAGTATAGCAATTTCTTCATGCTTGCTTTTCCATATATTTAACACCGCTGGAATACTTGTTTCAATTTCATTCCATGGCTCATATTTTCTTTCAATATCAAATATAAAGTAAGTATTTTGTATTATCTCTTCAAAAGATTGGTCTGTGTGATACGTAATCGAATTTGCACTCTCTTTAAAAAATGGTACGCACCGAAACTCTTTCGGTATTTCTATAACTCGCTCCATCCTTTATTTCCCCTTCATTCGTTTCTTTCCTTCGCGACATATTTCTAGTAATCGACACTCTTCACATTGTGGTCGCTGCGCCTTACAGTAATAACGTCCGAAGAAAATCATACGGTGGTGTGTAACTCCCCACTCATCCATTGGAATCTTCTTCATCAATGTCTTTTCCACTTCTAACACAGAATCTTTCCATCTACAAATTGCTAACCGTTTACTCACTCTCTCTACATGCGTATCAACAGCAATCGCTGGAATCCCAAATGCTACCGAAACAACTACATTCGCTGTCTTTCTCCCTACTCCTGGTAATTTCGTCAGCTCATCACGGTCTTCTGGAACTTTCCCGTTATAATCATCTAGTAACATCCGGCACAATTTTTGAATATTTTTCGCCTTATTTCTAAACAATCCAATGGAACGTATATCTTGTTGTAATTCTTCTAAAGACACACTTAAATAATCTTCTGGTGTTTTATATTTTTGAAATAAGTTTTTCGTCACTTTATTCACAAGTGCATCTGTACATTGCGCAGATAATGCCACTGCGATTACAAGTTCAAATGGATTATCATGAATTAATTCACAATGCGCTTCTGGATACATATCCGCCATTGTATCTAAACAATAACGAATTTGCGTTTTGTTCAACATATCTTTCCTCCTACACTACTGCTCCAACCAATTATAAAAAGGCACTTTCCCAGTAAATTTCGTCTCTTGTTTTGTCGTTTGTTGTGTGCGTTGTTGATTCGCTCTAAATTTCTGGCCTTGATTTTGCGCTTGATCTACCGTTTTAATTCCGTTCTTTTTCCACTCAAACAAAATACGATCAATATACCGGAAATTAAGTTTACCACTCATAACAGCTTCACGAAGAGCCGCTTGAATTAAATTCGGATGGTGTTGATCTTGATCTTCCCACATCCCTAATGTTTCACATTCAAATGGCGAAAGTGGTCTTCCGAATTCTTTTTCAAATACTGTATATAAATTTACTTGAATTTGCTTTTGTTCTTTTTGCTCTTCCTCTATAGATTCATTCATTAAAAAGTGCAATATTTTTTCCCACAGTGGTTGTAAAGAATAACTTTCACACATCATCGCTTCAGATTTTCGTCCACCTTCTAGTGCTAAAAAACCTTTTTGGATTAAAGTCTGAATCACTTCCATGCATTTCATTTCTGTTATCGTCATCCGTTCTGAAATCTCTGAAGGAGTCGGGAACGAATTACCTGATTCTAAAAATGTGTGTACATGAAGTACTACCATAAATTCCGTCTCATTTAAACCTAGCTTTTTATAATGCATCATAAGCAATTTAGGAATCGCTATGCTTCCCTGTTCAAACCATTGTAACATCATTTTCTTTTTCATCACCAAACACCTCGTTCTCTAGTATAACACACCTTTAGCCATTTCTTTTTGCCACAATTCGTCAAAAAAACCTCCCTATATATAGGGAGGTTTTTTGCCATTTACTACAAGAAACAGACGATTAAGCCTGTACTTTACTTTTCATGAACGTATGAATTCGTTCTAATGCTTTCTCAACTTGCTCAAGAGATGTCGCATACGATAATCGAACGTTATTTGGTGCACCAAATCCTGTACCTGGAACAAGAGCCACCTTTTCTTCTTCTAATAATGCTTTTGCCCACTCATCAACTGTATCATACCCAGCTAACGCTACGGCTTCTTTTACATTTGGGAATAAGTAAAAAGCACCTTGTGGCTTAATGCAAGTGAAACCAGGAATTTGAATTAATTTATCATAAATAATGTTCAATCTTTCTTCAAACGCTTGACGCATTGTTTCTACAGGTTCTTGTGAGCCTGCATACGCAGCAATTGCACCGTATTGAGCAATTGAAGTAGGGTTTGACGTACTATGACTCGCTAAGTTCGTCATCGCTTTAATAAGCTGCTTATTTCCTGCTGCATATCCAATACGCCAACCTGTCATAGAATGTGATTTAGATACACCATTAATAATAAGTGTTTGTTCTTTTAATACATTAGAAAGCTGGGCAATTGAAGTATATTCCGCGTCACCATAAATTAATTTTTCATAAATCTCATCTGAAACGATTAAGATATCATGCTCTAAACATACTTCTCCAAGCTGTTGTAATTCTTCTTTGCTGTAAATCATCCCTGTTGGATTGCTCGGTGAATTAATAATAACAGCTTTCGTTTTCTCTGTAATTGCCTCACGCAGCTGCTTTGCTGTAATTTTGTACTCATTGCCTTCTAGACCTTCTACATAAACTGGCTTACCACCAGCAAGCTTTACTTGCTCAGGATAACTTACCCAATAAGGAGTTGGGATGATAACTTCATCTCCTTCATCAAGTAACACTTGGAATAATGTATATAATGCATGCTTGGCACCATTACATACAATAATTTCAGATGGATCATACGCAATTCCTTGATCACGAGTAAACTTCTTCACAATTTCTTGTTTTAACGCTTGTAATCCACCTGTTGGTGTATATTTCGTATGTCCTTCTAACATCGCTTTATGCGCAGCATCCATAATATGTTTTGGCGTATTAAAGTCAGGTTCTCCTGCTCCTAATCCAATTACATCATGACCTTCTGCTTTTAATGCTTGTGCCTTTGCTGTAATTTCTAAAGTTGCAGATGGTGTTAAAGCAGCTACTCGCTTTGCTAATTTCATTTGTAGTTCCCCCTACATCTATTTTTCAATGCTATATCGTCTTAAAAAGTTCCCATCTTTAAATTCAAGATAGTAGTAACTATAACGATTGTCATCATCAATATATGTAACTTCCCATAATGGTATATTATTTTCAAAGCCTAATTTTGCTTTTAAAATTTCTTTCGGCTTACTTTTGGGTTCTTTACTTTCATCTCCGACTTGTTCAATCGTTCTTTGTAAAGCATCTTTTTCAGAAATACCTTCGCTCTTTTTCCTTACTATAGTTTCCCCTTTTTTCTCAGGCACCCAAACGATAAGTTGTTCTCCTTTTTCATCTGTACCTTGTACGACTGTATATGAAGATTTTCCGTTATAATAATCAACGGTATTTACCTTTGTAAGCTTTGCCTTTTCTTTCGCAATTTCTACAGACTTTGACTCTTTTGGAATTTTCTTTTCCATCGCTTTATTATAAACATATGCCCCATATATTCCGCTAGCAACGATAACGATAATGATTATAAAGATCCACTTTTTCATTGTATCACTACGTTCTGTAAATCGTAAATACAGCTATTTCTTTATCTTTTTCGTCTAATGCTAATCCGAACATGAGGTCCTGCTCTTTTAACGTACGATTCAAACCATCAACAATTTTATACAAGTCAGACGAATATTTAATACGCATCGTTGATAGGACTTCGATTTTCTTATCCATGAAAAAACTCCTCCGTTACACAAAAATTTCTAATTATAGAAGAACGCAATGCGGTTACAATAAGAGTACATTCTTTACAACCCCTGCTTCATCACCCATCTATTATAGCAGGACATGTACAGCAAAAAAAGGTTTCAAATCGAAAAGCAATATATTTTGTATACAAGAAGTAAGAAAAATAAAATTCCTCCTACCCACATTTTTTACGCCTGAAGTTTAAATGTACTTCAGGCGTATTTTTCTTCCAATTTTATTCATTTGACGATTCTTCTAACTGTACTAACAATTCTTCTAACGGTCCTTCATAGAGCGGTACAGTTGGGATTGATTGTAAAAATCGTTTTCCATAGGAAGAACTTGTCAAACGACGATCTAATACAAATACAGTTCCCGTATCTGTATTTGTTCTAATAAGACGACCAAACCCTTGTTTGAAACGCAAGATTGCTTGCGGGAGCGCCAACTTATCGAATACGTCTTCTCCTTGATTTTTTAACCACTCTCCTTTTGCTTCCATCATCGGCTGATGAGGAGGGGTAAAAGGCAGACGGACAATGACAAGACAGCTTAGGGCATCTCCAGGTATATCTATCCCTTCCCAAAAACTACTTGTTCCTAACAAAATCGATTTGTCGAACTCCTGGAATTTGCGGATTAGACGACTTCGGCTCTTATTATTCACACTTTGCGTTAATAATAAATATCCTTCTAATGTCTCATCATTTTTCAAATTCGTATACGCTTCTTTCAACATTTCATACGAAGTGAATAAAACGAGCATTCTACCTTTTGTAGCTTTCGCTATTTTCGCAATATGTGCCGATATAGACTCAATATATTCTTCATTACTTGCTTTCTTAATAAAAGGTACATCCGTTGAAACCATTAATTTCATTTGCTCTTCAAAACGGAATGGTGATGGAACCTTTAATGTATTGGGAGCAAAATCATGTAAACCTAGCTCCTCTTTTATATAGTCGAATGAATCATTAACTGTTAACGTTGCTGATGTGAAAATAACACTCTTTTTCTGGGTTAAAAATTCATCAGCAAATCTTTCACCAATATGAACAGGCTGCGCATATAGAACTGTTGAATGAATCGTTCCCTTCGTTTCAGTCTCCATCCATGTCACGTATGAATTTTTTTCTAAAATGAGTAATTGTAAAGATTGTGCCATCTTTCTCAACAACTCAATTAAATGCATAAATTCACCTGTAACGACATGCATCTCCCATTCTAATTTACTTTGCAATATTTCAGCTTGCTTCTCAAGTGTAGTCAATAACTTTCTTACATCATACACAAATCGATTTGTTAACTCGGTAATGCTATCCCATAACTTACCTTTCTCTACTTCCGTGTTATATCGATAAATGAGTGGCATATTGCTCATCCCTTGTTCCTGCTTTGTTTGTTTAAATACGAAAGTCCGTAACATTTGAAATAGTTCATCCGCATCAAATTTCAATTCCTTCAAACTATGACTCACCATACGGAAAGTCGAACGCGATGCTTGCTCTGATTTTTTCATCATTTTATATACTTTAGAAAGTACATCATCTGTTTCTAGCGTACCAAGACGAGATAAAGCTAATTGAAAATACATGCATGAGAACTGTTCACCTAATGTTCTACTCGCCGCTTCCTCGATATGATGAGCTTCATCAAAAATAATATGTTCACATGAAGCAAACAGTGGTTCTTCACTTGAAAAATCTTGAAATAATAACGCATGATTTGTAATAACGATATCTGCAAATAATGCTTTATTCTTTGCTCTTTGATAAAAACAACGACTATACCAGTTGCTTTGCATCCCGCCTGGACTATGTACATCACTACAAATACGGTTCCAAAGTAACTTGCCGCCCTCAGGAATATTTAATTCATCACGATCGCCAGTTTCCGTTTGCAATAACCACACTAAAATTTTTGCTTTTGTGAGCGCCATATCATAATTTTTCTCTTCCTCTTGCAAAGCATATTCAAATTTATGTAGACACAGATAATGCTTTCTTCCTTTCAGAAGAGCTACTTCAAATGAAAATGGCATTATTTTCTTTAATAAAGGAATTTCTTTTTCTAGTATTTGTTGTTGCAATTGTACAGTTTGTGTACTTATAATGACAGGTTCTTCTTTTTTCTTTGCGAAATAAATACTTGGAAGTAAATATGCAAGCGTCTTCCCCGTACCTGTTCCTGCTTCAATCAGTGAAAACCTAGAATCTCTTAGCGCTGTATATATTTCCTTCATCATAATCTGTTGGCTTTCTCTTTTTTCAAACTTTGGCATATTCAATTCAAGTTTATCGATTGTCTTATGTAAGAAAGCATCAAATTTAGATGAGTATATTTCACTGAGGCTTAAAGAATAATTCCGCTTTCGAAGCGCAATATTTCGATACACCTCACACTCCTCTGCCTCTTCTTTACCATGCATCATTTTCTTTAAAATATTTTCAGAAAGTACATCAGCTATATCACTTTGGAAAACATCACTTAATTCATAAAGAGATTGTAATGTGACAAGTGGTAACTTTTCAATTTCACTTAAAAATTGTAAAAATAACTCCGCTGTTGCAAGAGCATCACTATCCGCACGATGTGGTTGATCGTGCTCTAGTTCATGCTGCTTAGCTAAATCACGTAATTTATAACTATCAGCTGTCGGCAAAAGAATTTGCGCCAATTCAACTGTATCAATTTTAGGACAATGTACTTCTGTATATCCAGCTTGCCTTAATTCTTCATTTAAAAAATTCCAATCAAAGTGAACGTTATGTGCAACAAAAGCCGCACCTTGTAATAGCTCAACAATCATCGGGGCTACATCTCGAAATAACGGGGCTTGTTTTACAAGATCTTCATCAATCCCAGTTAATTCTGTAATAAATAGGGGAATCTCTCTCTTCGGATTAATAAAAGATGAAAAAATCTCTAATATCTCTCCATCTTCCACTACAACAGCTGCAATTTGGGTGATTTTATCCTTCCCATCCTTCCAGGAGTTCCCTGTCGTCTCTAAATCAACAACGACATAACGCTTACTCATATATGTAACACCTCAATTTCTTACCTATCAAACATAAAAATTATATAATGTTACTATACCACGTTTTACCTCATCTTAATGAAAAGATGCACAAAAAAGCTATCTCCTTAATTAGAGATAGCCTTCCTACTTATAATATCGTGCCAGCTTTTTCAGCACCTAACATTTCAATAATTTGATTATCATCGTCTAATACTGCAATTTTCGGCTTTTGTTTATGAATATTTTCTTCTGCCACTAAACCATAGCAAATAATAATAACTTTATCACCCGGTTGTACAAGCCTTGCAGCTGCACCATTTAAACACACAACACCGCTACCGCGCTCTCCTTTAATAACATATGTCTCTAAGCGAGCTCCATTGTTGTTATTTACAATTTGTACTTTTTCATTTTCTACAATATTTACCGCATCCATTAAATCTTCATCAATTGTAATACTACCTACATAATTTAAATTTGCTTCTGTTACAGTTGCACGATGTAACTTCGCTCTCATCATTGTGCGAAACATAGATGCTCCCCCTTATTTCCCCATTAATGTTATATTGTCAATTAATCGTACATTTTCAAACTTAACCGCAATCGCTAAAATGATTCTTCCTTCAATTTTATTTATTTCTTTTAATGAAGGATATGCATATAAATCAGCATAATCTACAGTGCCTTTCGTATACTTCTCAATATGCTCTTTCACAAGATTCATAATGATTTCCGGATTACGTTCGCCTGCCTCAATTCGTTCTTTCGCTATACATAGACTGCTGTATAAATGAGGAGCCTCTTCACGTTCTTCTAGTGATAAATACACATTACGAGAACTTTTCGCTAATCCATCTTCTTCCCTTACAATATCAACTGGTACGATCGTAACGGGAATATTAAAATCAGTTACGAATCCTTCAATTACAGCTACTTGCTGTGCATCTTTCATACCGAAATAAGCACGCGTTGGCAATGTAATATTAAATAGTTTCATTAGTACAGTCGCCACACCAGCGAAATGACCAGGTCTTTGTTTGCCACATAATACGTCGGTACGCTTCACAACTTCTACTGTTGTCGTTTGTTCTGCTGGATACATCTCTTCTACATTCGGATAAAATAAATAATCAACACCAGTTTCTTTTGCTACATTTTCATCTCTATCAATATCACGTGGGTATCGATCTAAATCTTCATTTGGTCCAAATTGTAGTGGATTTACAAATACACTTAAAACTACAATTTCATTTTCTTCCCTTGCCTTACGTAGTAACGTAGCATGCCCTTCGTGTAAATACCCCATCGTTGGAACAAAACCGATACTTTTTCCACTTGTACGAAGTTCGTTTGTAATTTGCTGCATCTCTTGCACTGTAGTTATGATTTTCATTATTGTTTTCCTCCGTATAACGCTAAGCACTCTTCCTCTTTCATTGTAAATGAATGTTTTTCTTCAGGAAATTGCCCTGTCTTTACTTCAGTAACGTATTGCGAAATCCCTCGCACAATCTCCTCTTGAACAGACGTATATTGCTTCACAAATTTCGGAACACGATTTACGCCGTACGAGATAAGATCGTGGTATACAAGAACTTGCCCATCTACTTTTTGTCCTGCTCCAATTCCAATTGTAGGAATTGTTAACTGCTCTGAAATAAGTTCTGCTAATTGCATTGGCACACATTCTAGCACAAGTGCTATCGCACCAGCTTCCTCACATTTCTTTGCATCTTCTATTAATTTTTTTGCACTTTCAGCATCTTTCCCTTGTACTTTATACCCACCTAGCACTCCTACAGATTGAGGAGTTAAACCTAAATGCGCCACAACGGGAATTCCCGCATTCGTTAAGTAGTGAATAGTTGATATAACTTCTCCAGCACCTTCTACCTTTAATGCATGTGCCCCGCTCTCTTGAACAATGCGACGTGCATTAATCATCGTATCTTGCAATGAGACATGATAAGACATAAATGGCATATCAGTTACAATAAACGTCTCTTTCGCTCCGCGGCGTACAGCTTTCGTATGATGAATCATATCCTCTACTGTTACTGGAACTGTTGAATCATACCCAAGTACAACCATTCCTAGAGAATCACCCACTAAAATCATATCGACTTTAGCTTCTTCTGCTAATTTAGCAGATGGATAATCATACGCCGTTAGCATTGTAATCGGCTCACCTTGCTCTTTCATTTTCAAAAAATCTGTTTTTGTTTTCAAAAACTACTCCTCCTTTATGCAGGAGAGAGGAGATGGCCGAAATCATATAAAAAACCCCTCTGGCCATAAAAGGGCAGAAGGGTTGTGTGTTAGTCGGCATTATTCATCCCTCTGTCCCAGTCCATTATTGGATCAAGGCAGAATCCAAATTATTATTTTTTCATACTGCGTAAAATAATGGTGCAGTTCGCTTTGATACTGCCCATATTCGAACTAATTATAGCAAACTCTGAAAAGGAATTGCTACATTTTTTCGAAAAAATAATTTTTTATCCCTATTACGGTATGTGAAATTTATTAGTATCTAAATGACAAAAAGAAGCTCCAAAATAGGAACTTCTTTTACTTAATTTCTATATCAGCAGAATGAATGTGGTGCACTTGTCCTTGATGATCCTCAAGTAACAATACACCATCCTCCGTAATTCCTTTTGCTAGCCCATTAATAGTTTCCTTCATCGTTCGAGCTGTAATTTCTTTTCCGATACTTACTGCGTAACTTTCCCAAAGAATTTTAATAACAGAGAAGCCATTTTTTAAATACTCTTCATACAATTTCTCTAGTTGCAAGAAAATTTGTTGCATAAGTTCCGCACGAACAATCGGCTTACCCGATTCAATTGCTAATGAAGTTGCAATTTGCTGAATTTCCTCATCAAAATGTTCTTGTTTCTGATTTGCATTAATGCCAATTCCCATAATAACAGCATTAATTTTATCTGGATCAGCTTGCATCTCCGTTAATATACCGACAGCTTTTTTACCTTGAATTAAAATATCATTCGGCCATTTAATCCCTACGTTTACACCGGTACATTTTTCAATTGCTTGCGCTACGCTAACAGCTGCTAATAAAGTAAGCTGTGGTGCATGATGAACTGGAATCGAGGGACGCAAAATAATACTCATCCAAATTCCTGTTCCTTTTGGGGAATACCATTTTCTACTTAAACGTCCTCTACCTGCTGTTTGTTCTTCAGCAACGACAATTGTTCCCTCTTCTGCGCCTTCATAAGCAAGTCTCGCTGCAATATGCTGAGTAGACTCAACCGATTCTTCAAAATAAACCGTTCTACCGATACGCTCTGTTTGTAATCCTAATTGAATCTCATTCGCAGTTACTTTATCTGGTTTACTAGCAATTCGGTACCCTAAGCGGCGTACAGCTTCTAGTTCATACCCTTCATTACGAAGGTCCTCCATATGCTTCCATACAGCGGTTCTCGAACAACCAAGTTTGTCACTAAGTATTTGACCAGATACAAATGCACCATCTGCTTCAGAAAAAACTTGTAATAACTGCTTTCTTATAGTAGATTGCATCTTTGTAGCCACTCCCTTATATCCTCTTTCTTATTAACTAAATCTCCTTGTACGATTGCTTCTTCAATATTTTGAAGCATTTCGGCAACCCACGGACCTGGCTTTTTATCTGTCCAGCTTAATAAATCATTACCAGTCACATTCATTTCTTGACGATTTTTTATCGGCAATGCATGAAATAATGATTGTACTTGCTTAACAGACGCACTATTATAACTTTCTATTATCGCTTCATATACTCTTTCCGCCATCTCAGCGATGCGAATCCCAGTTTTATAAAGAAGGATTGTATCCCACTCCTTCTCCTTTCTAGAACGAATTGCTAATAAAACCGCTACGATATCTTTAATCTTTTTATTCGAGAACTTCCATTGACGCAAAAAGACAGATGGATGCTCTTCTCCGATACAATATAAGAAAAATGCCCACGCCTCAACGTCTGTTTCGAAAGAATCCCATTTATACTGCGTAGCTTTCAAGAGTCTTTCTTCTGACATTTGCAAATATGGCAAATGAGAAAATAGCTTCGTTTCTACTAACTCTTGAAGACCATTCACACAATATGTACCGGTCAACAATTTTTCAAATTCAACTGTAATTCTTTCAATCGCTATATGTTCGAGCAAATGCCCATACGTTTCAATTGCTTGTTTCGTCTTTATTTCCAAAGAGAAACCTAACGTACTTACGAACCGAATACCACGCATCATTCGCAATGCATCTTCTTGAAAACGGTCTGCAGCATCTCCAACCGTTGTAATTTCCTTCAGACGAATCGCTTCTTTCCCAGCAAATAAATCAACCATTTCGCCTTCCTCTGTCATTGCAATTGCATTCATCGTGAAATCACGTCGTTTTAAATCCTCTTCTAATGAACGGACAAATTGAACACTACTAGGTCTTCGAAAATCTTCATATTCGCTTTCTGTTCGAAAAGTAGTTACCTCATACGGTTCACCATTTTCTACAACAATTACAGTTCCATGCTCAAGACCAACCGGAACATGTCTGGGGAAAATAGCCATTACTTCTTCTGGTAAAGCAGATGTTGCGATATCGATATCTCCAATCGGTCTATCGATAATAAGATCGCGTACACTTCCACCAACGAAGTAAGCCTCATGTCCGTGCTGTTTTAACATCTCAATAATTGAACTAGCTTTTTTAAATCTTTCCATTCTTGTCATCCCTTAGTATGTCATAATAAATCGCCTCATACTGTGAAACGATTTTTTCCGAACGAAACTGCTCATATACAGATTGCATCGCTCGCTCTCCCATATTACGGTGAAGTTCTTCATTTTCTAGTAGCTGAATTGCTTGCTTAGCTATTCCGTCTGTATCTCCAACTTCACATATATATCCTGTTTCACCATGTTGAATGACCTCTGGAATTCCCCCAACCCTCGTTCCGATACTAGGCACACCACACGCCATCGCTTCTAATATAACAAGACCAAAACTTTCCTTTTCTGATAAAAGTAGCATTAAATCACTCATCGCAAGAAGCTCTGCAACATTATCTTGCTTTCCTAGGAATAAGACACGTTCCTCAATATGTAAACTTTTCACCAATTGTAAAATAGTACAGAACTCTGGTCCATCACCAACAAGAAGCAATTTCGCATCTACTTCCTTTACAATTTTGGCAAATGACTGCACAACATCCTGTACACGCTTAACCTTTCGGAAATTTGAAATATGAATCAACACTTTTTCATTTTCTCGTATACCATATTCTTTTTTTAATTGAGACATATCACGTTTGAAATAAACACGTTCATCTACAAAATTGTATACCGTCTCAATTTCTTTATCTGGTTTTACAAGTTCATTTGTTTCTTCAATTAACGAATGTGACACAGCTGTAACAACATCAGATTGTTCAATACCAAAGCGAATTAAATTATTTAACGAAGGGTCGGAACCTAACACAGTAATATCCGTTCCATGTAAGGTCGTAACAATTTTAATACGCTCCCCAATCATTTGTTTTGCTAAATATGCACAAATAGCATGCGGGATTGCATAATGCACATGTAAAATATCAAGGTTTTCTCTTTGAGCAACCTCTGCCATTTTACTCGCTAATGCTAAATCGTAAGGTGGATATTGAAAAACAGAATATTGATTTACTGTTACTTCGTGAAAATAAATGTTCGGGTACACTTTATTCAACCGAAATGGTACACCCGATGTAATAAAATGAATTTCATGCCCGCGTTCCGCCAATTGCTTTCCTAACTCTGTCCCAACAACCCCAGAACCACCTACAGAAGGATAACATGTAATACCTATTTTCAATTTCATTTACATCCCCCTATTAAATCAGCATGTAATAAAACCGGTTTCTTACTCATAAATCCTTCGGCATACAGCACTCCAACTTCTTTCCCAAACATCTTCTCCCGAGCGATTACAGTTTCAACGTATCCTTCGGTTAATGGCGTCTTAACACCATCACTCCCTGTTGAAAACTGACTTTCATACGCTTCTAACGCTTCCACCTTTTTAGAAAGGTATTCACTAATATCTATACAAAAATTCGGTTTATGAAAACCATTAATCATATAATTATAAAACGACTCTACACGGTGCGGCGGAAGTTCAGGCATATATTTACGAATTCCCGCTGAAAAGATAGCTTCTTCCACAAGTTTCGCGCAATTAGCATGGTCTGGATGACGATCTTCGTAATATGGTGCGAAAATTAGTGTTGGTTTATATGTACGAATAATCTTTACAATTTCACGTATATATTCTTCTTTCATATACAAACCACGGTCTGGCATTGCTAAATTAATTCTCGTTTTTACTCCCATAATACGAGCTGCAGCCTTTGCTTCTTCTTTTCTTAGTTCTACCGTTCCATTTGAAGAAAGATCAGCTTCTGTTAAATCGCAAATGCCTACTTCATATCCTTGCTTCGTATACTTTGCAATGGTACCTGCCATGCCGATTTCAACATCATCGGCATGAGCACCAAACGCTAATATATGTAATCCACTCATAATTGTTCCCCTCATTTTCTTAACTTTCGGTAATCTAAATCTCCCCGCTCTAATGCATGCATTAGCATTTCAGCACTTGCCATATTTGTTGCTAATGGGATGGCGTATACATCACATAAACGAAGTAACGCATTAACATCTGGTTCATGCGGCTGGGCTGTTAGTGGATCCCGGAAAAAAATCACCATATCCATCTCATTTTTTGCAATCATTGCACCAATTTCTTGATCTCCACCAAGAGGACCGGATTGATATCTTGTTACAACTAAACCAGTTGCCTCCATAATACGAAGTCCTGTCGTTCCTGTTGCAAAAAGTTCATGTTTTTCAAAAATTGGTTTATATGCGTATGCGAACGAAACCATATCATCTTTCTTTTTGTCATGTGCGATTAAGGCAATTTTCATCCGTTGTCTCCCCTTTAGTCGATAATATTTTCTAAACCGTACACAAGATGATCAAGGTTCATTACTGTTTCAATTGATAGTTTTACACCTGACATAAATGATGCACGGTTGAATGAATCATGACGAACTGTTAACATTTGTCCATCTCCGCCGAACATTACTTCTTGGTGTGCAATAAGCCCTGGTAGACGTATGCTATGAATGTGAATACCGTCTACATTTGCACCACGTGCCCCTTCTAATTGTTCCGTTTCATTAGGGTGCCCTTGCTCTTTTGGTACACGATTTTGACGGATTAATTCTACTGTTTTTACAGCTGTACCAGATGGTGCGTCTAATTTTTGATCATGGTGTAATTCAATTACTTCAACATCTTGGAAGTACTTCGCTGCCATTTGAGAGAACTTCATCATAAGCACTGCACCAATCGCAAAGTTTGGAGCAATGATTGTTCCTACTTCTTTTTCTTTTGCATTTTCTGTTAATTGCTTTAGTTCTTCTTCAGTAAATCCAGTTGTACCAATAACTGATCTAAGTCCACGTTCAACTGCAAGTGTCACATGTTTCTTTCCAATTTCTGGTGTTGTTAAATCTAACAATACATCTGCTTCTACTTCATCTAAACAAGTATGTAAATCCGCGTAAATAGGTGCATCTAGCGCTGGCATTCCCGGTAAATCAGAAATTTTTTCTCCGCCATGCTTATAATCAATTGCTGCTACTAAATTGAAATGCGCTGTTCTTTCCATAAGAAGGACTGCTTCATATCCCATGCGTCCTCGTGGTCCAGCGATAATTACTTTAATTTCTTTCATGCGTCTTTCTCTCCCTCATCAATACGTGTCCAACGATCTTTATCACGTGTATTAAATTTATTCATTACAATGTTATGCGCTGTTTCTAAATCAATATTTAAACTATTTGCCATACAAATCATAACAAATAAAACATCTCCAAGCTCTTCCTCAACACTTCGCTCTTTCTCAGTCGTTTTCTTTGGTTTCTCACCATAATAATGATTAACCTCTCTTGCAAGCTCTCCCATTTCTTCAGTTAAACGAGCCATCATTGCAAGCGGACTAAAATAACCTTCTTTAAATTGACCGATATATGCATCTACTTCTTTCTGCATATCTTTCATCGTTTTTGCTTCCATACTAGTCACCTCTTATTCCTTCCTCTTTCATGTTAGCCAATTCATCGCGATTTGACAAATATTATTCCCTCATATCACTATTTACGACTCTTTTTAGGATAGACTATAATAAAGTGAAACTTCTTTTGCGTGGTTTTTACAAAAGATCAGCCTGAACCAATCGGGCTCTTACGGCTGGTTCGACCTTTCTTCACTGTTTTACCCTCTACCAGCCGTTAGAGCGGGATAAAGTGAAACTTCTTTTGCGTGATTTTTGCAAAAGATCAACCTGAACCAATCGGGTCCCTGCGGCTGGTTCGACCTTTTCTTCTTCGCTTTTCCCTCTACCAGCCGTTGGGACAGGGTAAAGTGAAACTTTCTTTTACAGTTTTTCCGCACAATATCAGGCTGAACTAATTAAGCTCTTATACCATTCTCTATTTTCACTATCAACTAGAAATAACTTATTATTATGTTCTATCGTTTAAGAGGAGCAATGTAATCATTACATAATTAGGGGGATTTCTAAATGACATCAAATTTGAAGATTCGAAATATCATTTTTATTTTAATCGGTTCCGCTATTTTTTCTTTCGGTATTGTGAATATCAATATTGAAAACCATCTTGCAGAGGGTGGATTTACCGGCATTACGCTATTATTATATTTTAAATTTTCACTTGATCCTTCCTATACAAACTTAATTTTAAACGTCCCTCTATTTTTCATTGGCTGGAAATTACTCGGCCGAACAACATTTTTATACACATTAATCGGTACATTTAGCGTCTCTTTATTCCTTTGGGTGTTTCAGCGCTACGAGGTTCTCAACTTACATTTAAACTTGCAAAATGATATGACACTGGCTGCTTTATTCGCTGGGGCATTTATCGGCATAGGACTTGGAATTATATTCAAATACGGCGGGACTACTGGCGGTGTTGATATTATCGCAAGGCTAGCTCACAAATATGTTGGCTGGAGTATGGGAAAAACGATGTTTATGTTTGATGCGGTCGTTATCATTATCTCTATTCTTACATATTTATCATATCGCGAGGGCATGTATACGTTAGTTGCTGTTTTTATCGGGGCTAAGGTTATTGATTTCATGCAAGAAGGTGCTTATGCAGCAAAAGGAGCAACTATTATTTCTGATAAAAACGATGAAATTGCTTCAAAAATTTTATCAGAAATGGAGCGCGGAGCAACCTTTTTAAAAGCAGTTGGATCCTATACAAAAATAGAACGTAATGTACTATATTGTGTTGTTGCTAAAAATGAAATCGTAAAATTAAAAAACATCATTATTTCAGTAGATCCACATGCCTTTGTCGCTGTAAGTGATGTACACGATGTTGTTGGTGAAGGATTTACATTAGATGAAAATAAAAAACCGTTACATAATTAAATTCAGCTAGAAAAGCTCTGTAGCTTTTCTAGTTTTTTATTATAAATCTTTTAAGTTTCTCCAAATCCTCATAAATAAGCTCCAACAAACTCCGATTATAGAAAATAGAAGCTGGATGAAAGGTCGGAAAAATATGATATTCTTTTTCTGACCAAATAAATTCTGTACTGCTGCTATCTTTCAATCGCTGCACAGGTTGCTTTAACAATTCTCCATGAACATCCGTAATTTTATTATTTTTACCAACTAAACGCTGTAATGCAATATTACCAAGTGTGACAATAACCGGCTGCTGTATAAATTCCAGTTCATAATCTAGCAAAGGTGCATGGGCAAGTATCTCACCTTGATTCGGTGTTCTATTGTACTTCTTCTGTATTATTTCGCCATTTCGTTCCCTTTTCTCTCTCCATTTATAAGGTCTACTCCGGACCGCACTCGTAATATATACTTCTTCCCTTGTAACGTGAATACGTTCTAAAAATTCCATTAAATGTTTTCCCGCTCTCCCACTAAATGGGATCCCATTATGAATTTCTGTTTCACCAGGTGCTTCTCCAACAAGCATTAATTTCGGGTTTTTAGGGCCCTGTCCACTTAAAAAACCTTCTAATTGGTATGTAGCACTACGCTCCTTCACTTGTTTAACTAAATAATATGGATATTCTATGTCCGTCACCTTCTTTCATCATTCCATACTTATCTTTATTTTAACTAGTTCTATACCCCATATTCTCTCTATTATTTCCATTTGTAACATATTATAAGATTCAATCCACAAAACAAAAAAAGACTATCAAAATTGATAGTCTTTAATCGTCGCTACGCTGCATACCAGTATAAATTAATACGAGACGTAATAATTCAAATACTGCTACAGCAGCTGCTGCTACATATGTTAATGCTGCCGCATTTAATACTTTACGAGCTTGACCGTACTCATCTGTTGATACGATACCAAGTGCTTCAATTTGTTGCATTGCGCGTTTTGATGCATCAAACTCAACTGGTAATGTAACAAGTTGGAAAATAACACCTGCTGCCATTAAAATAATTCCTAGTAACAACAAACCAGACATTTGTGCAAATACACCAATTAGGACAAAAACCCATGACATGTTTGAACCAAAATTAGCAACTGGCACTAACGAATGGCGTACACGCATAAAGTTATAATCTTTCGCATCTTGAATTGCGTGTCCTACTTCATGTGCTGCTACAGCTGTACCAGCAACTGAATGACCATAATAGTTATCTGTCGATAATCTAACCGTCTTTACACGCGGGTCATAATGATCTGACAAATGACCTGGCGTTTCTTCTACGGCTACATTGTACAATCCATTTTCATCTAAAATTTTTCGAGCCACTTCCGCTCCTGTCATACCTGATGTTGAATAAACTTGTGAATACTTGCTATAGGCACTACGTACTTTTGACTGTGCATACAACGGTATGATCAAAATGATCGCGAAGTAAATTAAATAAAACATCATAAACCTCCATTGAAGTTTTAATTATAGTACTTCTCATTCTATTTTTTTCTTCCACCGTTGTCAATAAATAAACCTTACAATCCGTATCTTTATTTATGCGTATTATCTATCTTTAGAATGCAAGTTGCTTCTCCGCTTCTCTCTCTCCCCTTTATACTTTCTCCATCCAACATACGTTAAAGTGAACAAAATAAGTCCTCCAGTAATTGTCATAAACCAAATGAGAGAGGGAGCAATCTCATCTTTTTTTACTGTATGAAATATTTTTTGCAAATCACCTTTAATAATCCCTAGTTGCATTTGTCCACCTTTCGTTTTTAACATAACGTTACGAAATTCATCCAAATAAGATAAATGTGCATTTACACGCTGCGCTTCGTTTTCCGGCAGAGCAATCATTAAACTAGGATAAATAATATTAAATTCATTTAAAAATGTATTTAGCGTCTGTTGGAACTGTCCATCATCTTCTTTTTCCATCGCCTTTTCTACTTGAGAAAAAGCATTCATTATCTTTCTTTCTCTTTCCATCCAAAGTGGCTGATATTTAGATACTTGTGCATCAACAGCAAGTTGTAACGCTAACATATTATCCACTTTAACTTGCCTATCTGAATCTTCCGCGAGAGATTGTTTCGCCTTATCGTATGCTAAAGAAACGACTCTAATTTGTCCCGGAGTTACTTTTGAATTATTTTCATTCTCCTTTGATAGAAATTGCTCTGAGAAATGGTACAGTACTTGTATTGCCTTTTCATCTTCTTTTTTCTTCACTAACTGCAAAGAGTCATCTAGCAATCCAGTTAGTTCACTCCACTCTTCAGCATATATACGTACTGGAAACATTATAATTAGAAATGCTATCAGTCCAATTAATGTTCTCTTCATCCCGGTCCCCCCTATAACTACTAGTACAAAATATGTGGAATTGGACAAGAATAGAACAGAACAAAACCAAAAAATATATTATCTCTATGAAAACAAAAAAATTCTCTTTAAACAGAGAATTTTTTCTTTGAAACCCTTTTCTTTTTCACTAAATATTTATACACACCGTAACAAAGCATGCTACCACCTAAAATCAATAATAAAATAATACATGCAGCATGCATAAAGAATTCTTCCGGTAACATTAAAATAACCGGATCTGTTTCAATATCAAACATCCAATAATCATTGCTAAATAAAAGCTTATGAAATAATACGAAACTCTTTTCAAAATTAATAGCAATTGGTAACGTAAGAGCTATTGGAAAAATAATTGTAAGAATCGCTCCGTGAAGTAAAAACTTTTCTTTTTTCTTTTTTAATAAATACGCTCCTCCTAATACAGCAATTACAATCGTTCCATACATTATATATTGAATCTTTACTAAAATATTTTTAACATCTACAAAATGAATGCGTCCATTTGTGGACATATCTAATGTCGGCAATTGTAATGCACCTTCATAAAACGGCGATAAATATGTAATAAGCACATCATAGTTTCTCTTAATTTCATCTTTCGTCATATCCGCTAAATCTGGAATATTTAAAAAATCAATTTCAAAATAATACAACCATTTTCCATATACAACTACCGTTGTCGCGAGAGCGAAAACAGAAAATGCTATGCTATAGGAAACTACTAAAGTGATCAATCGATCCAATATGTTTATACTGCTCTTATTTTTCTTCATTTTCTCCCCCTAAATGTCCTCACCATCATAAAGAAAACTGTTTTCGGTTCTCACGTAAGCAATAATAATATGTAATACACAGTACAGCAATACTTAACCAAAACGTAAAATAACCAATTTTCTCTACAAATAAATGCATAATCCCATATCTCGGCATTTGCCAAAATAAATAATCAATTGCATCATTATGTAATGTCCATATGCCAGCTACAGTGAAGTGCCATTTTTTTATCCGATAAAACGGAGCATATAACATTCCCTGCACTGCCATCGCAAAATGAGATAACATTAACATATATCCCATAAGGCCAATAGGACCTTTTACATAAATCATAATTGCATTTACAACAACAGCCCAAACACCATATTTTATTAAAGTAACTATCGCTAGCGCTTCTATTAACCCCCAGTTCTTCTTCATCAAAAAAGCAATTAAAACAAAGACAAAAAAGAGAGTCGCCATAGGGCTATCTGGTACAAACGGCCAAAATATAGGTGAGGTTTCTTTTAATTGATTTCCATACCATATGAATCCGTAAATTGTACCTAATATGTTAACAACCAATAAAAATAATAGTACCGAACGTTGCCTTAACATTGCATACAAGTAAGCCAATCTGTATGTCCAACACCTTTCAAACAAAGTAATTCTTTCATCGAACTCTACTCTATTATATAGCAAACTTTCCGTCATCGTAGAGTAGAAAACTGAAACAGATTAAATTTTCTTTAGGGATGGCTTTGCTATCCCTTTTCTGTTTCAGCTTCCCCACATCAAACCGTACGTGAGGTTTCCCCTCATACGGCTCTCCGATGCTCTTCCTTCTTTAGCTTTCAGTTTGTTCTAGCTTCCTACTTTCACGAGTGTGTATGTTATTTTCTTCATCAAGCCCTTGATACGGCCATGTTTCTTTCGAACATTTCTTTTCTTATTCCAGAAAAGGTTAAGCCTTTCTAAGAAGTACCAATCTATTTTACCGAGCCACTTCTGTCCAATTGAAGATAGGCTATAATAATTTTTGAATCCTTGTAGAATTCTATTTAAACCTTTCACCATCAAACAGTGCCCAGCTTAGCTGGCCACGCAAAATAAAAAGCTGACCACAGATTTTGTAGTCAGCTTTTCTATTATTTTTTATTATACTTTGCAACGAATTCCGAAAGCTTTTTCAGTTCCTCATCTGTACCTTTAAATACACCTTTAGGCATTGAACCTTTTCCATCTTTCGCAATTTTAGCGATTTCTTCTGGTTTTAAAGTTAAGTTTTGCAAAGCCGGTGCTGCCGCTCCGCCCTGTAAATTGTCACCATGACATGTTAAACAAGTATTTTTTTGCATCAACTTGTAGCCGTCATCATTTTTATCAACTGGTGCTGTTTTTACAATTGCTCCTTGTTTTTTTGCAGCTTCCCAATCGTGGTGTGCTACAGATTCCCAAGTTAAAAAAATAATCGATGCAATTGCTAAAAGCATAAACCCCGTTGCTACAGGACGCTTCAATGGTGCTCTTTCTGGGCCTCGATCTAGAAACGGAGCTAATAGTAACGCTCCAAACGCAATCCCCGGCATAATAAACGCACCAATTACAGTAAATGAGCCTGAAGCATACGAATACTTTAATAACTGATACAAGAATAGGAAATACCAATCTGGAAGTGGTATATATCCTGCATCTGTAGGATCCGCCATTCTCTCAAGCGGTGACGGATGCGCCACTGTTAAACATAAATAACCGACTAAAAAAACTGCACCAACCATCCATTCTTTTAACAAGAAATTCGGCCAAAACGCTTCTGTTTTCCCTGGATATTCAGAATAATCTTTCGGAATATTTGGTTTCCGGGCTACTGGTACCCGAGAATCTCCTACAAACTTCATCCCTTTGCCGCGATGCATAATCTCCCTCCTTTTGTTCTTTCCCCTTTAATTTAGCAATCTCTTATAGCGGACCGGAAATACCTTGTTTGCGAATCATGATGAAGTGGAAGGCCATTAAACCTAGAAGTGCTGCTGGTAAGAAGAAGACGTGAATAGCAAAGAAGCGAGTTAATGTTTGAGCGCCAACGATTTCGGAATGACCAGCGAGTAATGTTTTAATATAAGGACCAATGAGCGGCGTTTGCTCTGCAATTTGAATCCCTACTTTCGTAGCAAATAACGCTTTCATATCCCACGGTAATAAATATCCGGTAAAACCAAGACCTAACATAACAAAGAAAATAAGAACACCAACAATCCAGTTTAACTCACGAGGCTTTTTATACGCACCTTGGAAGAAAACTCTGAGTGTATGTAAAAACATCATTACAATTACGAGACTAGCACCCCAGTGATGCATACCACGAACAATTTGCCCGTAAGCTACTTCATTTTGTAAATAATAAACCGACTCCCAAGCATTTTTAATATCCGGCACATAATACATCGTCAAAAACATTCCGGACAAAATTTGAATTACTGTAACGAAAAAGGTAAGTCCTCCAAAACAATAGACGAATGCAGAAAAGTGATGTGCCGGGTTAACATGCTCAGGTACCTCATGATCAGCGATATCACGCCATATCGGTGTAATATCTAAACGTTCGTCCACCCAATCATAAATTTTATTTAGCATCTACTTTGCACCCCCTCTTGGCTTCGCTTTTCCTAAATACAGCGTTCCATCTTTCACTTTAGACTCGTACACATCAAGCGGAGCAAGAGGCGGTGTGCCTTTAATGTTCATCCCATCCTTTGTGTAACGTCCCCCGTGACACGGGCAAAAGAATTGATTAGGATGTGCTTTGTCCGAATTCCAGTTCACTGTGCAACCTAAATGTTTACATACTGGCGAAAACGCAACAATTTCTCCACTTTCATCTTTATGCACCCAAGCAGATTTTGGCTCTTCAGACTTGTACCACCCGTCAACCTGCTTCACCTTAAAATCGAAGCGCTTCGGCTCTGTTGTAATATCCTTTACTTGTCCAACAGCAACCATATCTGTTCCCGCTTCTTTTCTTAACACCGGATCAAGCGCAAACCTCGTCATCGGCATTAAAATACCCGCCGCCATAAAGCCTCCTACCCCTGTAAGTGTGTAATTTAAAAACTGTCTTCTTGACACACGATGTTCTTTCTCGCTCACGAAAATTTCCCCCCTCTATCAGAAATTGTCCCCTCGTGAAAAAATTATATAAAAAATAAAAACTAGGACACTATCATGATATAATACCCTCTTGTATAGGTCAATATCATACTACTCATAATAATAAGAACTTTCTGTTTATTGTTGTTTTATCCATCTTTCTTCCAACATTTCCATAATATTTTTTATGTGTGCACGAATAACTTCCCTTTTCGCTTGGTCACTAAATTGCTCTAATGATAACGATGGAAACCAAAATAAATCACCCTGCACATCTCTCATATCTTCTTTCCATGAAAAGTCACTTGTCACATAGGCAATATGCTTAAAACCTTGCCTTTGTAAATGATCTGTCCATTCTTGCAAACGGTCTTTTTCATTCTTTTGGCTCTCTACCAAATACGTAAATGCGGGCAGTAAAAGCACTCTTCCTTTATACTCCCTTTCCAACTCCATACTCAAAGCCTCAATAAATTCACCTTGCTCTACAACCATTTTCATCCCTTTTGCTGCCGAAATAGACAAAAGGGGTATAATCCCTGTATCTACATACTCCCTCGCTTGCTCAAACTGTTCTACATCTTTTACAATCCATTTCACCTTTTCTCCCCTCCTCCATTCGAAATAACAGAACTTTCACTTTATATATATTAAACCATACTAAAAGAGGTAAAAAAAGAAAAACTACCTATTATTAAGTAGTTTTTCTTAAAAAGTCTGAATTTCGTAAAGATTGCATATTCAAAATGGATTCTATAAAATTTTCAACTCTGCTGTTAACCTATGAAATGCTTCCTTATCTTGCTTATCCAAAGCTTCATCAATTTGTTTCAAAAGACGTTCTCTTCTAAATGAGAATACACTTTCTTCTAAAAATCGTTCTGCAAGCAATCGATCTTTTTCATTCACTTCAATATGCTTTGGCAAATATGGGTTTTCTTCTAATACAGCTACATAGTTTGCATTTTGGAACGATGATTTAAAATTAAGCTGAATATAAATATCCTCATCTCGATTCAAACGAATATCATGAAACGATTTTTCTGCATCTGTTGTCATTACATTTTGTTTAAAAAAATGAAACGGTGTGTCTTTCACACAATTTGCTGACATTACTAAGCCACGCGGACAATATTTTGCATGTTCTACGAAGTGGACTTTATGCATTAATTGATCGTGACTCATTAAATAATTCAAAATCCATACACATTCACGCTGTTTCAGTTGGTAATTATTCAAAAACCATTTTACAAAATCCTTCTTCTCGTTTACAGAAACAGGGGTATTCATAGCGATTAAGTCCCTCCTCTGTCTTTCTCTTTTCTTTTTAGATTCAAGAAGCGGCATTCAGTTTCCTTCCAACTTATGAAAAATCCTCTAAATTATATAACAATTCTTCAATATGAATTTGTGTCGGGTCTAGTTGTATTAACTGCGTAAATACTTCTTTCGCCTCTTTTCGCATTCCTTCTTCTAATAAGAAATAACCGTACTCTTCCAAGAAATCTGGATGATTCTTAAAAGAAGTATATGCACTTTCATAGTGTTTTAATGCATCCGAATACATTTCTAATTGTTTTTTTGCAAATGCAAGATCCCAAAGTAGTTGTGTATCTGGTTCTCCACTGTCAATTGCACGTTCTACAACTGCAATTAGCTCTTCGTATTTCTCTTGTTCTTTTAAAATATACGCATATTTTAATATCGCGCCTAAATGTCCCGGATCTAGCTCCAGCGCTTTTTGAAGCACTTCTTCTGCCTCCGCTATTTTACCTAATTTCGCCGCAATATTCGCTAATTCTACATAGAAAGGAACAGACAGCTCATCTACTTTAATTCCTTCTTGAAGTGTTTCATAGCTTTCTTGAAGCATGCCTTCTTTTTCATAGCTTTTCGCTAAATACATGTATAACGATGCGTATTCAGGATCTAATTCTTTTAATTCTTGCCAAGCACCAATTGCTCTTTGATATTCTTCTCCTTGGTATAATGTGAAGGCATATCCAAATAATGAGTGAATATCTTTTTGCTCTTCTAACCCCGCTTCATAGTAAGAGATTGCCTCTTCCCAGTTTCCAATAGCACTTAAAGTTTCTGCTAGACGAAGCGCAATGACAACACCACCCATAACTTTATGTTCTGCTAGTAACGATTCATAATAAGTGATCGCCTTTTGCTCTTCACCTTTACTACTATATAATTCTGCTAACCCAAACGTAATAACAGGTTCGTCTGGCATCATTTCTTTCGCCTTCAATAGTTTTTGTTCTGCTACATCATCAAAACCTTGCATTTGGAATAAATCCGCTACAAGTAATAACGATTGAACATATAAATCATCGTTTTCTGGAATATCATGAAGCACTTCAATCGCTTCATCTTCTTTATCTAAATCAATATATAATTCTGCTAAAAATACCGTAAATTCACTTTCTTCCGGATATAGCAAGCGTAAGTCTTCAGTAATTGCTAACGCCTCATCCATAAACCCAAGTGTATGATAGTAACGAGCGATATCATACTTCTCTTCATCATTAGCAACTCGTAGTTGTTCTTTTAATAATTGTAATCCTTTTTCTGCTTCACCGTTTTCAATATAAGAAACAGCCTGTTCAAACTTTTGCATAAACGTCTCCTTTAATTCAAAAAATATTCTCTTCTGTTCATTTATCATAAGCAACTAGGTGTAAGAACGCAACCTTTTGAGTGAACTACCTCTTCCTATACTTTCTCTCATAGCGCAGCTAATTGTTCGAAAAATTCCGGATACGATACAGCGACCGCATCACTATTCTCTATTTTCACTTCTCCATCTATAATACACGATGCGATTGCAAGCATCATCCCAATACGATGATCGCCGTGACTATTAACAGTATTTCCTTTTAAACTTCGTTTACCATATATGATCATACCATCTGGTGTAGCTTCAATCTTCGCACCTAATTTACCTAATTCATCTACAACCGTATCGATACGATTTGTTTCTTTTACTTTTAACTCCTCAGCGTTTTTAATAACAGTAATTCCTTCTGCCTGCGTTGCCAATAAAGCAATTACAGGAATTTCATCAATTAATCTTGGAATAAGAGTTCCACCAATTTCTATTCCTTTTAGTTTAGATGTTTCAATCGTAATATCCCCGCACGGTTCAAACTCTTCATTTCTAATATGATCGATAGAAATAAGTGCACCCATCTTTGTTAATACATCTAAAACCCCTGTTCTCGTCGGATTTAAACCAACGTTTTCCAATACAAGCTTACTATTTTGGACAATTGCACCAGCTACTAAGAAAAATGCCACCGAAGAAATATCTCCTGGAACTTCTATGTCTGCACCTTTAAGTTGTTGTCCACCTTGTAATGAAACAGTCCGTCCATTAACATCTACGGTACAACCGAATGCACGCAACATTCTTTCCGTATGATCACGAGATTGCATAGGCTCTGTTACCGTAGTAATCCCTTCCCCTTGCAAACCCGCAAGTAAAACTGCTGACTTCACTTGTGCGCTTGCTACTGGTGAATGGTAATGCATACCTTTTACCTTACCACCGCGAATAGATAAAGGTGTATATTGTCCGTTTTCTCTACCATCAATTTGAGCATTCATCTTACTAAGCGGGTCTGTAACACGTTTCATAGGACGTTTTCCAATTGATGCATCACCAATTATCGTACTATGGAACGGCGTATTTGCTAAAATCCCAAGCATAAGACGAATAGTCGTCCCTGAATTCCCCACATCTAATACTTCTTTCGGTTCTTGTAAATTATGTAATCCTTTACCGTAAATCGTGACATCGTTACCAAACTGTTCAATCTGGACACCTAGTTTTTGAAAACATGCAATTGTACTTAAACAATCTTCTCCTAATAAAAAATTTGATACTTTCGTCGTCCCTTCCGCTATCGCTCCAAACATAACAGAGCGATGCGAAATAGATTTATCTCCTGGAACAACAATTTTCCCATTCAAACTATTTTTTCGTCCTACTAGTTTCAAACTGTATCCTCCTCACATTTTAAATAAGTTATATGTACAATAGTTCTTCTTATACGTCTACTTCTATTGTAACGTTTTCTTTCTTGAACGTGCAAACAACTCCCCTTATTGCAGTTCAAATGAAAAAGGCTCCTGTAACAGGAGCCTCCACCATTTCTTAAGAATACGTTTCTTCTTTCTTCACTTGTTCTTTTACAAGTTCCGTAAGTAATTCAATAATCTCATCATTTTCTTCTTTTAATCCAACAGTAATACGAATACCATCATGCATACCAAATGCTGCACCAGAACGAACGATATATCCTTTTTTCATTAATCGCTCGAAAGCTTCATTACCAGGTATACCAAGTTTCAAGAAAATGAAATTCGTTTGAGACGGATAGTAGAATACGTTATATTCCTTACAAAATGCATAATATTGATTTAATCCTCCGGCATTTTTCTTCACACACTCTTGTAAAAACTGTTGATCCTCTATTGCCGCTAATGCTACCGCTTGGGCGATAGTTGATGTGTTAAATGGTAGTCTTGCTACCTCTAGCTGCCCAATAAGCTTTGCATCACCAATCGCATATCCAATACGAAAAGCAGCTAATCCATATGCTTTTGAGAATGTGCGTAGCACCATAAGATTTTCGTACTTTTCAAGAAGAGGCAATGTTTGCGGATAATCTTCTGCCTCAGCATATTCATAATATGCTTCGTCCATAATAACGAGCGCTGACTTTGGAACTGATTCTAAAAATGAAAGTAATTTTTGTTTTTCTACATATGTACCTGTCGGATTATTCGGATTACAAATCCATACAATCTTCGTTTTCTCATCTACTTGTTGTAACATTGCATCTAAATCGTGAATGCCATCTTTAAGTGGTACTTCACGAACTTCTGCTCCTTCAATAACAGCATGGTGATGGTATTGCGAGAACGTAGGGTTCGCCATTACAACATTTGTTCCATTATGTAGCAAAGCACGACTAATCATTTGAATGACTTCATCTAGCCCACTACCAAATAAAAGTTGTTCCGCTTTTACACCTAAATGCTCTGCTACTTTCTCACGAAGCTCAAATGCCGCCCCGTCCGGATAGAGTGCATATTGATTAGCTAACGAAGTTAATGCTTCTGTCACACGCGCAGAGCAGCCAAACGGATTTTCATTCGATGCTAGTTTCACAATTTTTGACAATCCGTATTCTCTTTTTACTTCCTCAATATTTTTCCCAGGTACATATGCTCTCAAAGTTAACAATTGCTCTTTTACTCTCACTTTTCTTCCCCCAGCCATTGATATGATTTATAATGTCTTACTGTCATCTTTAATCATAACCGTCACCATTACGAGAATACCTTTAAATATGCATTTCATACCTGTTCTATGACTTTTTTTTACACCATATCCTTTTGAAATGCTTCTAACGCAATATGAACAGTCTCATCTGAAATAGATACGACATTCACTCCCCCATATTCCTGCATAAGCACCATATGAATTGTTCCAGCATTTGCTTTTTTATCTTGTTTCATCAACTGAACGAGACGTTCTACATTCAAGTCACTTGGCATTTTTGGATAACCGTATTTCAAGAACCACTGCTTCATTTCTTCATAAGAAAGATCAACTTTGTACACTTGCTCACTTAAAAACATAGCAAATAGCATGCCAACCGCTACTCCATCACCGTGAGTAATATTCCCATATCCTAACTCTTTTTCAAGAGCATGTCCTAACGTATGCCCAAAATTCAAATGGGCACGTACACCTTTTTCTGTTTCGTCTTGCGACACAATATTCGCTTTCACAGGAATCGCCTTCGTTAATATATGAATTAACTTTTCATCACGAAGATCCGTTAACGTTTGCACTTCTTCTTTTAACCAATGATATAGCTCTACATCACCAATAAGAGCATGCTTTATCACTTCTGCATAACCTGATCGCCACTCTTTTTCAGGAAGTGAATGTAAAAATGGCGTATGATATACAACAGCTTCTGGCTGATGAAACGCTCCAATCATATTTTTTCCTAGTGGATGGTTAATTGCTACTTTCCCGCCTACTGCGCTATCGTGAGCTAATAAAGTCGTTGGAACTTGGACAAAGCGAATACCACGCATAAACGACGCGGCAACAAATCCAGCCAAATCTCCAATCATTCCGCCTCCAAGTGCGATGATTAAAGAATTTCTATCTAATTTATTTTCAAGAGCCGAAGTGTGAGCCTCATAGAAATTTTCAAAAGACTTCTCTTTTTCGCCACTCGGTACAACAAACGAAAATACTTTTTGCTCTACTTGCAATGCATCAACAACTGTCTGTAAATGCAGTGATGCAACAGCTTCATCAGAAATGATCATTATGTTAGATACTGCAGGATTCATTTTTTGAATAAGCGTTGTTAAGTGTGACAACGCCTCCCTTCCAACATGTACATCATATTCTTTTGATTTCGTTTGAATATGTATGTTCTCCATTAAAATCCCCTCGCATATTCATTATGTTTCTTAATATTTTCACGTATAAGATCGATACGATCTAATCCAAATTGTTCAATTAAAGCTGTTGCGAGCTCCCAAGCCACAACAGATTCAGCCACAACGCTAGCTGCTGGCACTGCACAACTATCTGAACGTTCAATACTCGCTGTAAAAGGTTCTTTCGTATCAATATCAACACTTTGAAGCGGTTTATATAATGTCGGTATCGGTTTCATAACACCGCGCACAACAACCGGCATACCAGTTGTCATGCCACCTTCTAATCCACCTGCATTGTTCGTTTTTCTTCTGTACCCTTGCACTTCATCCCAAAGGATTTCATCATGCACTTCACTTCCAGGTCTATGTGCTGCTTCAAAACCAATTCCAATTTCAACACCTTTAAAAGCGTTAATACTCATAATTGCCGCTGCTAATTTTGCATCTAATTTTCTATCATAATGTACATAGCTACCTACTCCAATTGGCATTCCTTCTACAACTACTTCAACAATACCACCGATAGAATCACCATTTGCCTTCGCATCATCAATTGCTTGCATCATCTTTTTACCGGCCTCTTCATCTAAGCAACGTACAGGAGATGCTTCTGTAGTACTTTGTAATTCCACAATAGAGTTATATTTAATATTTGCTGCCTGTACACCACCAATCTCGATAACATGTCCCGCTACTTGTATACCTAATTCCGCTAATATTTTTTTTGCAACTGCACCAGCTGCAACACGAACTGTCGTTTCACGTGCTGAAGAACGCTCTAATACATTCCTCATATCTCTATGACCATATTTAATCGCACCATTTAAATCTGCGTGTCCAGGTCTAGGTTTCGTAACTTGCCTTTTCATTTCTTTCTCTTCCTGCTCAGTTAACGGCTCTGCACCCATAACCTTTGTCCAATGTGTAAAATCACGATTTTCAACAACAAGTGCAATCGGTGACCCCATCGTCTTCCCATGCCTAACACCACTTACAATTTGTACTTGGTCTTTCTCAATTTGCATGCGTCTACCGCGTCCATATCCTTTTTGTCTTCTAGCTAATTCTTCATTTATATCATTCGCTACTAAAGATAACCCTGCCGGAACACCTTCTAAAATTGTCGTAAGTTGCGGACCGTGGGATTCACCAGCTGTAATATATCGCATACGTTATTCCTCTTTTCGCATATGTATTTATCCCGCTACATAAAGCAGCTATATTACCTTCCATCACTCTTTAAAATACAAAGAAATTATATAGTAAATCGAATGTTTGCTTTCCCTACTTGTAATTGTTCGATTATTTTCATAATATTAGACCTTTTACTTTACATACCAATATATCATAACAGTCCTAACTTCGTAACTGATTGAAATAAAAAAAGTGCAAGAAGAATACCCCTATTCTTCTCGCACTTTTTACTATTATCACAGTTATTAAAGCGTTTACAAATTATTTCAAAATAATTAGTAAATCCATTGATTCATTAATTTTGAGTAGTCTACTAATTCTTCTTCCTTAAAGAAAATAGCAATCTCGCGTTCTGCACTTTCTAAAGAATCCGAACCGTGGATAATGTTTTTCGCAACAGTTACACCGAAATCTCCACGAATTGTTCCAGGAGCAGCTTCATGTGGTCGTGTTTTACCCATCATATTGCGTGCTGTATCTACTACACCTTCACCTTGCCATACCATTGCGAATACAGGACCAGATGTAATAAAGTCTACTAATTCACCAAAGAAAGGTCTTTCTTTATGCTCACCGTAGTGTTGTTCAGCAATTTCCGGAGTAACTTGCATTAATTTTGCACCAACTAATTGAAAGCCCTTTTTCTCAAAACGAGCTACAATTTCCCCAATGAAGGCACGTTGTACACCGTCTGGTTTTACCATTAGAAATGTTTTTTCCATAAAAAATCTCTCCACTTCTGAATTATGTATGTAATTGTATATCCCCACACACATATTAACACCCTTATCACAATTGCGCAATAGTTTTGAAATAGAGAGATTATTTTATTTTTTAGACAAAACACTAAAATTTTCGTTTTCCAATATACTTTGCGACATTTTGCAACGCATACTTCGCCTGTCCACGAGGGAGTGGTTTTATTATTTCTAATGCTTTATGTAAATAACGTTCACTAAACGAAAATGCTTTATCAATAGCTTCGCTCGCTTTAATATCATCAATAATTTCTTTCATTTCACTTGCTGTTGTATTTTCATGCACAGATGTAATTTTTTGACGAAGAACTGGATCTTCCATTGCATACAAAACAGGTAATGTAATGTTACCTTGTAATAAATCACCACCAGCAGGCTTTCCAAGCTTCTCTTCTGTCGATACGAAATCTAAAATATCATCAATAATTTGATAAGACATACCAACAAAATATCCGTACCAAAATAGACGATTTACAGTATCGCGATTAGCACCAGCAGCAATCGCTCCCAACTGACAACTTGCGGCGATTAACAATGCTGTTTTTCGTTTTATCCTTCTTAAATACGTTCTTAAATTTTGATCATAGTTATACTTATCTTTAATTTGTTCGATTTCACCTTTACAAACTTCTAAAATTGTATGAGACAACGCTTGATGTGCATCTGGAATTTCTATATTTGTTATACATTCAAGAGACTTCGCAAACAAGTAGTCTCCTGTATACATTGCAATACGATCTCCCCATTTCGCATTCACTGTTGCGCTACCGCGTCGTAAAAACGCAGCATCAATGACATCATCGTGAACAAGCGAAGCCATATGAATTAGTTCTAATGCAACCGCAACATGCTTAATTGCATCTAACTTATAATCCCCAAATTTCCCTGCAAGCAAAACAAAAACAGGGCGAATCCGCTTCCCACCTGCTTCAATAAGCTGTAATGCCGCTTCTTCTACTAACGGCTGCTCAGAAGCAACTGTCTTCTTCAATTCTTTTTCTATAACATTAATATCCGATCGTAAAAAAGAGTACATAAGTTGTAACTTCATATTGTTCACCTTAACCTAAAACGTCTTTTTTCTATTTTGATTCTGGTTTAATACCTAAATGCATAGCTGCTACACCAAAAGTAAATGGTTTCACTTGCACATTCTTAAGCCCAGCTTCTTCAAACATACGTGCTAACTCTTTCATCCCTGGGAATGTACTAGCAGATTCCTGAAGCCATGAATATTCTTTATAACTTTTCGCAAACATCTTTCCAAATAACGGCATGATATATTTAAAGTATAAGACATATCCTTGACGAAAACCTATCATCGTTGGTTGAGATGTTTCCAGGCAAATTACTTTTCCACCAGGCTTTACTACACGCGTCATTTCTTTTAATACTTGCATGTAATCCGGAACGTTACGTAACCCAAAACCAATCGTTACATAATCAAACGTATTATCTTCATAAGGAAGTTCCATTGCATTTCCATGCATAAGTTCTACTTGCTTTAATTCTAAAGCTTCTACCTTTTGTTTACCGACAGCTAGCATATTTTCGCTAAAGTCTAAACCGTAAACCTTCCCATCTTCACCTACAGCTCCCGCTAGTGCAATTGTCCAATCTGCCGTCCCGCAGCATACGTCAAGTGCCTTACTCCCGGGTTTCACATCCATAATTCGCATCGTTTCTTTGCGCCATGCCTTATGCCTTTGAAAACTAATTACAGAATTCATCACATCGTATTTATCAGAAATTTTCTCAAATACGTCATGTACTCTTTCTTCTTTTGATTGTTGCATGCTCGTACCTTCTTCCAATGTAAAGTTGCTTATGTCCTTGATTTATCTCTTAACATAGAAATTATCTCATTAACTTCTGTATGATTCTCTAAAAAATTTTCTTCTTGCTTTCTCATTTCCATAAGCCATTCATTAATAACTGTTTCCAAATTTTTATCATCATCCAATGAGATTTTTTGGACTGCTTGAAAAACAGGTGAATTTTGTTTATCAGCATACAATTGACACTCTTTTTGAAGACGATTTTTTCCTAACACATAAGTTATATATGGTTTCCAATTAGATAACTGAAAATGATCACATGTTTTTTGCAAAAGCGCAGATTCAATTATTACTACACTTTCCATTATGTCTTGAATCGTCACATGTGCTTTTTGATACAGCATAATTTTATGTTCATTAATCTCCTTAATTCCTTCAGCAAGTGCACGAATTAAGATAATATCACAATTCATTGACAATAAGTAATAGTATAGACCACTATAATAATCCCCTGCAAGAACTGTCAATTGACGACGCTTATGGAATCCACTCGTCTCTTCGTTTGCTTTATTTGATACTTTTTCATGTGTATCAAGAGCAATTTGTACAAGCATAATCGTTACGACATAATGATCAATTTGTTCTTTATGTATATTTGCACTTTTTAATGCACCGTATAACAGCGCTATTTTTTCTTCATCAATAAATGGTTCTTCAATATAGTTTATAAAATAAGGATGGCGTAATTTCTCCATCAATTTCTCTTTAATACCCGCATACCCTCCGTAGATGTCACACACAAAAAATCACCCTTGTTTTCTAATTCATAAAATTTATTATAACACATACATTCTATTTTCTATAATCAAAACTTGGCTACTTCTGCCAAACTGCCACCGAATAAAGCCTCAACTTTTGTTCATACAAGTTATCTTCGTCTCTAACAACTACAAACATTCATTTACACAAAAGGCAGAAGTAATTTTCAACCTTTATATTCTTGCTCTTTAACATTAAAACTATATCATTTTTTTGTATATAAAAAAAAGAAAAGCAGTTTCCCGCTCTTCTTTAATTCGTCTTAATAAACGATAAAATTTCACTACGTGCTGCTGCATCATTTTCTAACACGCCGCGCACTGCAGTCGTTACTGTTTTCGCACCAGGCTTTTTCACACCACGCATCGTCATACACATATGCTCTGCTTCTACTACTACCATTACACCATGCGGCTCTAGTACTTCCATAATAGAGTTAGCTACTGTTGATGTAATACGTTCTTGTAGTTGCGGACGACGCGCAATTGTGTCTACAGTACGAGCTAATTTACTTAGTCCCGTTACTTTTCCACCTTGCGGAATATATGCAACGTGAGCAACTCCATAAAACGGAACAAGATGATGCTCACACATCGAATAGAATGGTATATCTTTTACTAGCACAAGCTCTTCGTGGTCTTCTCCGAATACTTTGTGTAAATGCTCTTTCGGATCCTCATGCATTCCTGAGAATACTTCTGCGTACATTTTCGCAACACGTTTCGGTGTATCAAGTACTCCCTCGCGATTTGGGTCATCTCCGATTGCCTCTAAAATAAGACGTACTGCATGTTCAATTTGTTCTAAATTAACTTTTGCCATCCGCTAGCCCTCCCGAAAAACCTAAAAGTGATACGAACACATTCTAGCATATTTATGTTTTTAAAAGCAAAAAGAAGAGTTTCCAAAAAGGAAACTCTTCTTCCCTGTTAATATGTAAGGATTATTTAACCGCATCTTTTAACGCTTTACCAGGTTTGAATGCAGGTACTTTACTTGCAGCGATTTCAATCTCCTCACCTGTTTGTGGGTTACGACCTTTACGAGCCGCACGCTCACGAACTTCGAAGTTACCGAATCCGATTAGTTGTACTTTATCACCTTGTTTTAAAGCTTCTAAGATAGAATCAAAAACAGCGTCCACTGCTTTTGTTGCGTCCTTTTTAGAAAGGGAACTTGCTTCTGCAACAGCATTGATTAAATCTGTCTTGTTCATGCCATTCACCTCCTCCCAAAGATAAGACTGTATAATGATCATAAAATGAGTCTTACTTTCATTTGTAGGCAATTTTTACAAATTCTATACTACAAAGATGTAGATAAATCATTATCAACGCCTATATTATACGATTCTCCTTTATAATTCAATATTTTTAAGGAAATTGTTACTCTAAAAATGTGAAATTCTGATGAAACTTGACAATTTACAACAAAATATTAGATAATGACTGTTTATTTTTCTATTACGTACTCAAAAAGAAAAAAATCCCTCTGCAATTAGAGGGATTTTTTTCTTATAATATAATCGCAATTAATCCGCCAGATCCTTCATTAATAATTCTTTCTAGCGTTTCTTTTAATTTATAACGAGCGTTTTCTGGCATTAGAGATAACTTCGCTTGAATTCCTTCTCTAACAATAGAGCTAAGAGAGCGCCCAAATATATCAGAATTCCAAATTGATAGCGGGTCATCTTCAAAATCTTGCATCAAGTAACGAACTAGTTCTTCACTTTGTTTTTCAGTACCGATAATTGGTTCAAATGTTGATTCTACATCCACTTTAATCATATGAATAGACGGCGCAACCGCTTTTAATTTAACACCGAACCTTGAGCCGTGACGAATAATTTCCGGTTCATCTAAGCTCATATCAGCTAATGCAGGCGCTGCTACTCCATATCCGGTTTGTTTTACCATCCGCAAGGCATCCGCCACTTGGTCATATTCTGTTTTCGCATGAGATAAATCGAGCATAAGCTTTAATAAATGATCTTTCCCTCGAATCTCTACTCCTACTACTTCTTTTAAAATTTGATCATACAATTCATCTGGCGCATATAAATCAATCTCTGCCACACCTTGCCCCATATCGATGCCAGCTAGACTCGCTCGATCAATAAATTCATATTGACTAAACTGCCAAACGACACGGTCCACATCACGAAGACGTTTTATATCCTTTACAGTCTCTTGAACCGCTTCCTGATAACTTTGGCGTAACCAATGCCCTTCATTTAGTACCATTACCCAGCTCGGAAGGTTTACATTCACTTCTAAAACCGGGAACTCGAATAATGCTTCTCGCAGTACGTTATACACATCTGTTTCTCTTAAACTCTCTACACTCATCGCAATTACTGGGATATCATATTCTTCTGATAAACTTTGACGTAACTGCTCCGTATCTGGATGGTATGGCTGTACAGTATTGATAATCATAATGAAAGGCTTTCCTACTTCTTTTAACTCATTTACAACGCGTTCTTCTGCCTCTATATAATCTCTTCTTGGAATTTCACCAATTGTTCCATCTGTTGTAATAACGACACCAATTGTTGAATGCTCTTGAATTACTTTACGTGTTCCGATTTCTGCAGCTTCATGGAATGGAATAGGCTCTTCATACCAAGGAGTATTAATCATGCGCGGACCATTCTCATCTTCATAGCCTTTTGCTCCTGGAACCGTATATCCAACACAATCTACTAATCGAATATTCACTTCAAGACCTTCATCTACTTCGATAGAAACCGCTTGGTTTGGAACAAACTTCGGTTCCGTCGTCATTATTGTACGACCAGCAGCACTTTGAGGCAGTTCATCCTGCGCTCTTTGACGGTCTGACTCATTTTCAATATTGGGAATAACAACAAGTTCCATAAATTTTTTAATAAATGTTGATTTCCCTGTTCGAACAGCTCCTACAACTCCAAAATAAATATCACCGCCTGTGCGTTCCGCAATATCTTTAAAAATATCTACCTTTTCCAAGTGATTCCCTCCCTCAATATTTTTGGGAATAATTCCACGTTTATAGTCAACTAATACCTTCTCTAATGTTGCCTATAATATCTGATATAATATAATGGTATTCTAGAAGTTCGGACAATATATCATATAATTTTGTCCAATTTCATATGACTATTTAAAAATACCTTTTGTTTGCATCGCAAGTTGTATAACATAAAAAACCTTTCTTCTAGAACTTATTCACTAAAAGAAAGGTTCATGACTTATGATTTTAAAAAAATTGGTTCTCCATTTTTTACTGTGTACGGCAAAGAATATGCAGGAACAAACGGGGAATCCTTCGATAGTATACTCCGGATATCTTCACCTTCTTTAAATTGTCCTTCATTTTTTTTCAACGCTTCATATAAGTCGATTCTATAATCAACAAACAATTCTCCTTTTTCATTAATTACAAGAGGGAGACCTTTTCCTGAGTACGGACTTGTCACTTGTGGTACATCTTTATATCCTAGTTTTTTGAAGTCTAATTCATAAACACCATCTGTAATCACTTTTTTAAAAGGTGGATATTGATGTTCATCACGATACATCCTTAGCTTCAATGCCACTTCTTGAATTTGTTCCGCCATTCTCACATCAATTAACTTTACTGTCGGATTTTTTTCAACATCTATTAATACATATTGATATACCCCACCACTTTCATACGCATTCCCTGGCGCCTCTTGTATGTACCTTGGAGCAATTTTTTGAAAATCAATTGGATACTTCTGATAAATCGGCGTACTCATATCACGCGTCTTAATTGGTAATAAACCATCCGTTTGCTCCTTATATGTATTAATGGCTTTTTGTACAACTTGCAACTGGTCTTCATAAGGAATAGCACTTTGTTTCATATTTTCTCTTGGATACATACACCCTGTTAAAATGCTCATGCAACAAAATATTAAAATAATATGGATTTTTTTCACTGACAATCACCTTTTCATGCTAGTATGGACTGTTGCTTTTGTAACATTTACCGACTACACATCCTTTATTGCTCAATAGGGCCACTAAATACAACAAGGAAAATAACAATTCCCGATACAATCATGAGGGTGTACGCTACTAAAGCTGTAATCCCTTTCAAAAATTTATTCTTCATTTTATGCCTACTCAATAAAATAAAACTTACTGCAAGAAACATAAATCCAATTGCCCCTAAAGCAAACCACATTTTCATAAGTCCTTCCGACATATATACACCCCTTTACTTTCAATCTATTTTTATACTATTTTAACAAATTAAAATCTTTAAACAAATAAAAATCATCATTTTTCCGTGAATTGATGATTTTTATTTAAAATAATAAAACCGAAGCACGAAATGATGCGCTTCGGTTGACCAAATATGCCCTTAACAGCTCTATTCCCATTCTTTCATAACTATCATATGCATTCTCTAAACTCTTTGTTTCTCATAATTTATTTTTTAAACATTTTACTTAACGAACCAAAATCCGCCGGCATATTATTGTTAATAATCGCTTTTACAATTTGATCCTCTTGCTCTTTCGGCACTTCGCGTCCTGCCATTAGAGCAACTTGATGAATCAATTGGCGAAGCACTGTCTCGTCACGTAAGTTCGCATTTTGAACAGACGACGCTAATTTAAAAATATCTTCTTTGTTCACTTTCGCTTCTTTTTCAATGTTATTAAAAATGTTGTTATCCATTCTTTTCACCCTCTCCTCAAGTTACTCTTCATCCTATGCAGAGATGAAAAATTGGTGAAAAGACCCATAAAAAATAAAAAACGGTAGAAGTACGAAATGTACTTCTACCGCTTTCTTTATAACAAATCAGGTATCGCTTCAACTTCATGTTTTCGAACACGTCCCATCAATGAGCCTACTGCATCTTTCACATTATTCCCATTGAACAGCACGTCATATAAAGCAGCTGTAATCGGCATTTCAACTTCCATTTTCTCTGCCAATTCATGAGCAGCTTTCGTTGTTCTTACACCTTCTACAACCATACCCATACTTTCTAGCACTTCTTCTAAAGAGTGCCCTTTTCCAAGCATATTTCCAGCGCGCCAATTTCGGCTATGCACACTTGTACAAGTTACAATTAAGTCCCCCATACCAGTTAGACCAGCAAACGTTAACGGATTTCCGCCCATTTTTCTTCCTAAACGAGCAATCTCTGTTAAACCACGTGTCATTAATGCCGCTTTCGCATTATCACCTAATCCAAGCCCGTCAGATATCCCCGCAGCTAGTGCAATAATATTTTTTAAAGCACCACCAAGTTCAACTCCAACGATATCTGGGTTTGTATATACACGGAAATAGCTATTCATAAACAAATCTTGTACTCCCTCAGCCGCTTCCATACGCTTTGCTGCAGACGTAACAGTTGTCGCTTGACGCAATCCAACTTCTTCAGCGTGACTCGGCCCAGATAGTACAACAACATCCTTAATCAAGCTCTCTGGAATTTCTTCCTCAATCACTTCCGAAATACGTTTTGACGTACCTGGTTCGATTCCTTTACTTGCATGAATCCAAGTAATTGGCTCTGTAACAATTTCTTTCATCTCTTGCAATACGTCTCGGTACGCTTTCGTCGGTACTACTAGCAGTACTGTATTTACATCTACTAATGCTTCTTCTAAAGAAGAGTAGGCTACGATTGTGCTTGGCAATGTAATCCCTGGAAGATATCTACTGTTCTCACGCTTCGTATTAATTTCATTCATGAGTTCAGGACGGTTTCCCCAAATACGTACATCATGCCCATTGTCAGCTAATACCATCGCTAACGCTGTTCCCCAGCTACCTGCTCCTATTACTGTGATTTTTGTCATAAAATCACATCCTCTCCATTAGTCTCTTGCTCTAGCGATAATGTGAATCGGCGTTCCTACAAAACCGAACGCTTCACGTAAACGGTTCTTTAAGAAGCGCTCATATGAAAAGTGCATTAATTCTGTATCGTTTACAAATATAACAAATGTTGGTGGTTTTACCGCAACTTGTGTCGCATAGAAGATTTTCAGACGGCTACCATTATGTGTCGGCGTTGGATTCATCGCTACCGCATCCATAATTACATCATTTAATACATTCGTTTGTACACGGATGCTATGGCTTTCATTTACCTCATTGATAACCGGTAATAACGTTTGTGTACGCTTTTTCGTTTTCGCAGATAAGAATACAATCGGTGCATACTCTAAAAATTGGAAATGAGCACGGATGTTTTCTTCAAATGCTTTCATTGTTTTTTCATCTTTTTTCACTGCATCCCATTTGTTTACAACGATAATAACAGCTCGTCCTGAATCATGAGCATATCCAGCGATTTTTTTATCTTGCTCAATAATTCCTTCTTCTCCGTCTAAAACGACTAAAACAACGTCAGAACGTTCAATCGCTCTAAGTGCACGAAGTACACTATACTTTTCTGTACTTTCGTATACTTTCCCTTTTTTACGCATACCAGCTGTATCGATGATTACATAATCTTGATCATCTTTACTATATGGTGTATCAACAGCATCACGTGTCGTTCCCGCTATATTACTTACAATTACACGTTCTTGACCAAGAAGTGCATTTACAAGTGATGATTTCCCTACGTTTGGACGTCCAATTAAAGAGAAACGGATTGTTTCATCGTCATACGCTTCTTCTTCAATCTTTGGAAAATGATTTGCAGCTTCATCTAACAAATCACCAAGTCCTAAACCGTGTGTACCTGAAATCGGGAATGGCTCGCCAAATCCTAATGCATAAAAATCATAAATATCACTACGCATGTCTGGATTATCAACCTTATTTACCGCAAGTACAATTGGTTTTTTAGAACGGTATAAAATTTTAGCAACTTCTTCATCTGCTGCAGTTACACCATCGCGACCATTCGTCATAAAAATGATAACATCCGCTTCATCAATCGCTACTTCCGCCTGTTGACGAATTTGTGTCAAGAACGGCTCGTCTCCAATATCAATTCCACCTGTATCAATAATGTTAAACTCATGATTTAACCATTCTCCCGCACTATAAATACGGTCTCGCGTTATACCTGGTATATCTTCTACGATTGAAACTCTTTCTCCAACAATTCTATTGAAAATAGTAGATTTCCCCACGTTCGGGCGGCCTACTATCGCTATTACTGGTTTCGGCATATACTTTCATCCTTTCAACTTGCTTCTGTTTATTATGTAAAAAACCCTTCTTTGTGCAAGAAGGGATTTGCATTCCAGAATATTTCTCAACGTATCAAAACACCTCACATTATACCACACGTTACTAATGTTTCACAATAATATATACATTATCTTGTAAGCGATGTGCAATACCATCTAAAATAGCCTCTAAATTATTTGCAACAAATTCCAGTTCCTCTGTCGACTCGCAAATAAATAAAGGGGCACCACCTGCAAATTTCTCTGGCGTTGTTGTAATGACTGCGAGAATAACACTTTCTAACATCATCTCTTATCTCCCCTTCCTTTCGGAGCTTCTGATGACATATGAACAGCACTCTCTAATGTTGGTACATTTCCGATTACCCCTATCGCTTTTTCTGCATCTTGATCTTGCGGCAGAACAAAAATCCCAACTCTCCCATCCTCTAAATCACGCTTCGCTAACGGTACAAGTGCCGGCGTTCCAGAATCTCTATATATTCCTAAAGCAACCGAAACATCATGTAAAATAGCTTGCCGTTGTCCTAAGTTTGAGATTGTAACCATCGCATCTATCGATTTCGGTTTTAAAATAAATCCCATTCCATATTTCATAATTTCTTCTTGCCTTGCTGGTAATCCAATATTCATAATGTAAATATTATCAATATAAAGTCCCGCTCCTTCAAAACGAAGTGGAACGTGCTCTATTTCTACAAGGTCATGAAGTCTTTTACCTGACATTAATTTTTTCGCAATGAAAAAACTTACTATACCAGTAATTACCCCGGCAATCCATGAATCGAATCCTATATACGCAAACGTTGTTACAAACGACGTTAACATCGCCAAGTAGTTACGACTTTCAAATACTAATGCAATTCCTTCAATGTATGTATTACCACGTGGTACGAGCTCATATCCATCTAATTGTTGAAGCGTATTTCTTTCCATATTGCGCACATCACGAAATTGCGTCGCTGCTAACGTAAGAAATGTAATTGCAGAGAAATCTTTTTTCAAAACAGACGGAATCGCAATTGCTCCTAAGGCAGCCGCAATTAATCCCATCGCGATATGAATAATTTTCCCGTGAAGCCTCGTCGGATATTGCCTCGTATCGGTACGAAGCATTAACAACCTAGTTATTGTACCTGCAATTACGCCACATAAAATAGCTGGTGTATATTCAGTCATGTATTACCCTCGCCTTTCTTTTACGTGTTTTCCTCTTAAATTGTTCCATATATACCGATGCCTTTGTAATCCAAAGTAAAATCGCCATAAATAAAGTGGAAACAGCAGCAACATCTAAAAAAGCTAAACTGCCGTATTCATAAGGAAAATGTAATTTACGAAAAATAAGCGTCACCAATAATTCTCCTTGTAACATCCCTATATACAAGGAGCATAATCGTAATATGCGATCCCCGTGCAATAAAACCGATGCATACACAAGTGCACCACTTAACAGCAACAACCTATCAACCACAATCCAAATTGGATCATATACTTCTAACAAATGAAAGCTTGTATATAACATTGCAATAATAAGTGCCGAAAGTAAGGTATATAATTTTTTCCAAATAGAATATAACGCGATACCTACAAAAGAAATAATACAAAGCAAAAGGGCATTTACCGATATCGTGAAAGAAGCAATCGTCACATTTAACGGAGAACAAATAATAAAAATTAATATACAAGCACTTATCTTCCAACGAATAGATTCCTTTTCCATAAAAAAGGTCACGACAATCCACCCTATCCAAGCAACAAAATAAAAAGTACTCCCATCCATCATTTCACCTCCTATGATTTCCATTATGGGAACTTTTTATGAAAGTTAATCCTCCTTTTCTTTGTGCATAGTTTTTCTCATAACAGCAAAACTTTTAATAAGGAGGTGTAACTCACAATGGGTAAAGATCGCCAAGAACGAAAGCTAAGAGAATCACGCCGCGTTGAATCTGATCGCGACCAATCGCTTCAATATCCCGGTGCAACAAGTCTTGATACACCGGAGCAAGCTCGAAAGCAAAATCAGCATTAAATAAAGTGAAACTTCAGTGGGGGATTATTAGCCCACACCAATCAAGCTGCCCTCAAATAGGCAATACAAAAAGACGGTTTCGATATTGTACGAAACCGTCTTTTTACACAATTATTTTATTTATTTCTACTCGTAATATAATTCTTTTGTTTTCGCATTATAAACCCTATCACTCAACGAGGCATTAATCGTAACTACACCTGTTGGTTTTTAGAATATGTAATAACATAATACGTATGTAGAGAAGGATCTTTACTCTTTACCTCTACACGTACATAATCCGTCTCTCTTATCTCATTTAACTTTCGCTCAACCTCTTTTTTCGCACCTACAATATCTTCTTTTTCTCCTTTAATTTCCCTACTCACAATGGTATTTCCTTGATCAGAAAGTAATACTACTTCAGCATTACTTAAACTCACTTCATTTGGTATATTAAAATAATAAATTGTATACGAATCTTCCGATGGATTTTTGTCTTCTCCTAATTCCCTTGGCAAAATTAGTGCTTCTATTCCACTTCCTGCATTCACCGTTGGATTCCTATACAATTTATTCCCGACTGCAATTGCAATATTCGTCGTTTTAATTGCTGATTGTGCTGTTGTTGAACTAGAATCTCCTTCTCTTACATTTGAAGTTAATGAAATTTCAACCTTTTTCTTATATCCAGAAACCGCTGTATCTTCTCTTATATTTCGTGCATGGATGTTAAAATCTTCACTATTATATGTAATGCGTCCTATTGTATTTTTACTATTTGAAGATACATTATCTCCTTTTTTATTAACATCCTCATCCCCAAAATTATAGTGAATTTTTCCTTGTTTCTTTTGACTCTTAAATAGCAATCTCTTATCTTGTTTTATCGCTAACCAGCTATATAGAGAGGAATACTTTCTTACTTTTGCCATGTTTCTCTCCACAAACATGGCAAAAGTAAGAATACTCCAATAATTCAGCGGCATATTTTCTACATTTCTTCATTTTTATAACCCCTTTTTTTCAATTTTAGCTTTTCTGTATGATATTTATATATACTTTTATCATAATGTAAACTCTCTCTTTTTTCCATTTATAGAATTATATAGAATGATAACTTCTCGCCTTCCCTCTTCATTTTACGAAAATAAAACGCAAAAAAATCAACCGGATGGTTGATTTTTTATCGCCTACTATAATGTGCAGTGTCAATCCCTCGCTGCGCTAACCAATGGTACGTTTCACCTTTTACAACAAGAGGTACAGATTGTAACTCTTCTATCGTCTTCACGCCAAGAGCTGTCATAATAAATTTTAAATCTGTATGTAAAAGATCAATTTCATCCACTAAATTCTCAACACCATCTTGCATTAAAATACGTAAAAAGTATCCAGCAAACGCAGTTGTATTCGCCCCTAATGCGATTGCCTTCGCCACGTCAAGTGCTGTTTGTATACCCCCAGATGCAATAAAAGAGAGGTTATTATTTGTAGAGGTTGCTTCAATAATCGAGGTAGCTGTTTGTATGCCCCAGTTATTAAAATAAGAAAGCATTCGCTGTCTTCTTTCATTTTCAACAGCAGCAAAATTCGTACCACCTTGTCCGCCAATATCAATTGCTGTTATACCTATATTCGCTAACTGTTGTACTGTTTCCTTACTCATTCCAAAACCGACTTCTTTTACGATGACAGGTACTTTACTTTTTAAAACTATTTTCTCAATCCGCTGAAGTACACCAGTAAAATCACGGTCTCCTTCTGGCATCGTTAACTCCTGTATGACATTTAAATGAATTTGCAGTGCATTCGCTTCGATCATATCAACGGCACGCTCTGCCTGTTCGACAGTTGCCTCACTTCCTAAGTTTGCGAAAAAAATCCCATTCGGATTTACTTTCCTAACAACTTTATACGAAGCCGCTTCACTTTCATCTTTTAAAGCTGCCATTTGCGAACCTACAGCCATAGCAAGGTTATGATGTTTCGCTACATATGCTAATTGCTCATTAATATGTAATGTTTGCTCTCCTCCACCACCAGTCATCGCATTGATAAAAATCGGCGAACTTAGTGAAAGTTCGCCGATTTTTGTTTCACATGTTATAGTGTCATAACTTGAATTTGGCAAGCTTTGATGCACAAAATCAATATCATGAAAGCCATGCGTACGAGACTGACCAGTAGAAAGAGCATATTCAATATGATCTAATTTACGTTTTGCCCTTACCACTTGTACCCCTCTTTATTTCTTTAATTTTTTCAGTTGTTCACCAATAATATCACTTAACTGGAAAGTAGCCGAATCAGCATTTGGCTCATATTGGCTATAATCTTCTGTTACATTATTTTCTTCAAGCGTTTCTTTTATGCTTAAAGAAATACGTTTTTCTGCTACATGGACTTCAAGTACTTTCACTTTTACTTCTTGTCCCATTTCCAATACTTCATTTGGATTTTTCACGTGACGATTTGCAATTTGAGATACATGCACAAGCCCTTCAACACCAGGTAAAATTTCAACAAATGCACCGAATGTAACAAGGCGTTTTACTACTCCCTCACGAATATCTCCAGCCTTTATTTCGCCAGCAACATTTTCCCAAGGTCCCGGCTGAGCTGCTTTAATTGATAAAGAAATACGTTGTGTATCAGCATCAACAGATAACACTTTTACCTTTACCTTTTGACCTTGCTCTAATACCTCAGAAGGTTGCTCTACACGTTCGTGTGAAATTTGTGAAATGTGAACTAAACCGTCCACACCACCAACGTTAACGAAAGCACCAAAATCCGTTAATCGTTGTACTGTTCCTTCAACAACATCTCCTTCTTTTAACGAAGAGATTGCTTCTTTTTTCTTAGAATCTAGTTCTAGTTCTACTACGGCTTTATGCGAAAGGATTACACGATTTTTTTCACGGTCTAATTCAACAATTTTCACCGCTAATGTTTTTCCTTTATAGTCAGCAAAGTCTTCTACATAATGTACTTCTACAAGTGAAGCTGGGATAAAACCACGAACACCAAGGTCCACAACTAACCCACCATTCACGATATCTTTTACAGTAACATCAAATACATGACCAGAATTAAATTTTTCTTGTAATTCTACCCACGCTTTTTCTGCGTCAACAGCTCTCTTAGATAAAACAAGATCATCATCTTCTAATTTAATAATTTTCAATTCAAGTGTTTGATCTAATTCTACAACATCGCTTGCTTTTTCAATATGAACGTTAGCTAATTCACTAATCGGAATTACGCCATCTGTTTTGTATCCAACATTTACAAGAACTTGTTTCTCTTCAACTTTCGTTACAGAACCTGTAACAACGTCACCAACTTGTAATTCTTTTGAATTCATAACTTCTTCATTCATTTTCTCTACCATGGAAATACCTCCCTACAGAATTGACAAAGCATTTTTATGTATATACGAAATGAAAACAAATGTTTTCATTTGCATGTTTAAGAATTTATCATCACATATTCTGTTTCAATACAGTTCACAAGAAACTATATTAAATCTATATAAATAGTATACAGCAAAATCATCTTGAAGAAAGTATGATTTGAAATATAATAGCGAATATATTCTGACAGTTTTTTCTCTCTGTAACTAACTTCTTACAAATTAGCCCATTTGTCAAGAAAAGAGACTTATAATTCACTTATCCTTTACATTTCAAAAAAAATAAAGAAAGAGGATAGTCCTCTTTCTTTATTTCGCAAATACTCCTGAAACAATACCCATAATTTTTTGGACAACTTCTTCAATTGATAAAGAAGTTGTATCTAATTCCAATGCATCATCAGCTTTTTTCAAAGGAGAAACTTCGCGTTCTGAATCTAATTTATCACGCCTAGCAATTTCTTCCCTTAACTGCTCTAAATTAGAATCGAAACCTTTATTCATATTTTCTAAATGTCTTCTTTCCGCTCTTTCTTCTACAGAAGCAAGCATAAAGATTTTCACTTCAGCATCTGGTAGTACATGTGTACCAATATCACGGCCATCCATTACTACGCCGCCTTTTTTAGCTAATCCTTGTTGACGACGTACCATTTCTTCACGAACAAGACGATGCTTTGCTACAATAGATACACGATTCGTCACATCTGGCGTACGAATCACTTCAGAAACATCTTGTCCATTTAAAAATACAAGTTGTGTATTTTCCCCTTGCTGAAATTCAATATTTACATTTTTTACAACTTCCATTAACTTTTCTTCATTTTCAATATCCACTTTTTGTTCAAGGGCTGCATATGTAATAGTACGGTACATTGCGCCTGTATCAATGTAAACATATGAAAGTTTTTTTGCAACCACTTTTGCAACTGTACTTTTCCCAGCAGCCGCTGGACCATCTATAGCAATCGAAATTCGTTTATCCATTGTAACACCTCATTTTTCACTTATAAAACAAAACGAAAAGCAGGTATTTTCCCCCTGCTTCTTCTCATTTGCCTCGCGTCATTAAATCCTCAATAATTGTAGCATAATCCATCATAGAAGAAAATGAAAACTACTTATTCACCTGTAAGATTTCCGCCTTATTTTTCGTGACGACACCTTCGTAATAAACAATTTTCGATAAATATTTCACTGAAGATTTATGTATAAAAAGCAGTTGGACGACAGAAAGAAAAATAAATTGAATCAGTAATATACGAATTATAATTTTCTCCACTTTTTTCAAAAAAACTCACTCCTTCCCTCTCTACACCTACACATCTACTCTCATAAATTTCCATAAACAAAACCTAACCTAATAACCACTTACCGGAGCACACTTAAAGTAATTTATTTTATTGTCATTTTCTAAGCCTACTTTTATACATTTTCATTGTCGAATTTACTCAAAACATGTTATGTTCTAAATGTATTTTTCAACTTGAAAGGGGTATAAGCATTGAAAAGAATCCTAGTTTTACACACAGGTGGAACAATTGCAATGGAGGAAGATAAAGAAACTGGGGTCGTACAACCAGGTAAAAAAAATCCTCTTTTAAAATTTATTCCTGATTTAGAAGGCGATGTTGATTTAATTGTCGAAGATGTGTTCCATCTTCCATCTCCTCACATGACTCCTAGCGAAATGCTACAATTGCAAGTCATCATTGACGAAAGAGTAAAACAAGACGATATTCACGGCGTAGTCATCACGCATGGTACCGATACATTAGAAGAGACAGCTTATTTTCTTGATTTAACAGTTCAAGCAACTATCCCAATCGTTGTGACAGGGGCAATGCGTTCTAGTAATGAATTAGGTGCCGATGGTCTATATAATTTCTTATCAGCTGTAAAAGTTGCTAGTAGTAATGAAGCTGCTGAAAAAGGCGTTCTAGTCGTATTAAATGACGAAATACATTGTGCTACAAATGTAACAAAAACGCACACAAGTAATGTCGCGACATTCCAAAGTCCACAGTACGGACCAATTGGCATGGTAACAAAACGTGGTGTTGTTTTCCATCATGCTTTAGTGCATCACGAAACATGCACAGTACGACAGATTTCTAAAAACGTTGTCGTTCTAAAAGCATACGCAGGTATGGATGATACATTATTATCAGCAATCGAAACACTACCAGTAGACGGAATTGTTATTGAAGCACTTGGACAAGGTAATTTACCTCCAAGAACACTTCCTAGTCTAGGGCGATTAATAGAAAAAGGCATTCCAATTGTATTAGTTTCACGCTGCTTTAACGGTATCGTTCAAGACGTATACTCTTATGAAGGTGGCGGAAAACAATTAAAAGATATGGGCATTGTTTTCACCTACGGTTTAAACGCTCAAAAGGCGCGAATTAAATTACTAGTCGCACTAGAAAACACAAACTCTCACGAAACAATCCAACATATGTTTATGCACGATTAAAAAAGAAGCTGTCGAAGATTTCGACAGCTTCTTTTTATTCTTCTCTTGATGCAATGGTTTGCGCAATCGCATCTCCATGGAATCTACCGTTCTCGATAAATATTTCATTTGCGTTATTCCCCGCAGCAATTACACCTGCAATAAAAATATTTTCAGCGTTTGTTTCCATACTACCCTCTATATAAATCGGGCGCCCTGTTTCTTCATCAATCCGGACTCCCATTTTCGTTAAGAAGCTGTGGTCTGGATGGTAACCCGTCATAGCAAATACAAAATCGTTTTGAATTGTATTTGCCCCACCATCTACTGTATACGTCAACGTATGCTCAGTAATTTCTTTTACATGCGCATGGAAATGCATTTGAATTGTCCCATTTCGTACTAACGCCTCAAATTCCGGCAAAATCCACGGCTTAATACTTGGCGAGTATTCCCCACCACGGTATAGAACTGTTACACGTGCACCCGATTTAACAAGCTCTAACGCTGCATCTATACTTGAATTCTTACCACCTATTACAACGATATCTCGATCAAAATAAGGGTGTCCTTCTTTGAAATAATGAGCTACTTTCTCAAGTTTCTCACCAGGTACATTCATATAATTCGGATTATCATAATATCCAGTTGCGACAACAATGTATTTCGCAACATATATTTCTTTGTTTCCGTCACGCTTCGTCGTTTCAACTTTAAAAACATCACCATCTTTTTGAACTTGTTCCACTCGTTCAAATGCATTTACACGTATAGATTTACGCTTTACTACTTCACGATAATACGCAAGCGCCTGATTACGAAATGGCTTACGATTTTCTGTAATAAAAGCAACTTCACCAATTTCTAATTTTTCACTAGAGGAGAAAAATGTTTGATGAGTTGGATAATTATAAATTGCATTTACAATGTTTCCTTTTTCGATTACTAACGGATTTAACCCCACTTTTTGCAACGAAATCGCCGCTGCTAATCCGCATGGACCGCCTCCGATAATAATAACTGTTTCTTTTTGCATACTTAGTTCACTCCTAGTCTTCTACCTCTGCTCTATTTATATAAACAAGAAAAAACCTACTTACAGCAGTAGGCATCTATCTTTATTGTATTCATTTTTCATATATTTGTCATCTAAACGAAACATACATCCGATAGACATCTGCTAAAAACTGCTGAAATTTAATTCCTTGTTGCCCTAATACATTCTCAGGATCGATTTTCCGAGTAGGATCCAACGTTTTGTGTGACACAATAGCCTTTTTAGGATTTAAACCGAAATTTTGACATAAATAAGCGTGATACCACGTAAAACGAGTATACGCCTCCCAAAAGTTTACGTCGCCACCATAGCAAAGTTCAACCCCAATTGCAGCCTTATTCGCATCATAACCGAATAACTCATTATCCGTTGGCACATTGTATCGAACATGGTACGCAACTTCATTTATAGGGACAATTTCTAATATTGTTTTATCATCAATAAATGTATGCGCTGAAGCTTTCGGTTGTATTTCATTAAAGTAATCCCTATTTCCTATCGCATTGCTACCAGGGTTCCCCGTGTCATGACTTACAATAAATCTTACTTTTGAAAGAGGAATTCCCGGTCGTGAATTTCCATACCCAATATAGTTACGCTCTATAGGGAACATCGCCATTACTACCAACTCCCGCTCTAAAAAATTACCTTACTTCCTTATATATGTATTCGGTGGCAATGTCCTTATGGCATATTTCTTATGCGAAGAGAACATCGAAAATATTTGATGTGAATACCATAAATAATACAATACTTACAGCCACTCCGTAAAAACCGTAAAACCAAATACAATCTTCTTTCGTATCTAAACCGAAAAATTTATTTACCGATTGTAATAATGTGCCACGCTTGCTTTGTTTGTTTCGTAATACTCCCACTCGTTCTACAACATCTGCTGGCATCATAAATCTTTGGTCTACTGTCATTTTCATCATTTATCTCTCCTTAAAATCATTTCCGTTTTGCTTATCTAAGGAAAGTATAGCACGTTTGTTCGTGCAGAACAAGCGTTCTTTTTTATTTTTTATTCTATTTTTCACCAAACCAAGTAATAATTGTGAATATAAACGCGATAATTGGTCCAACTACAACTGCACCAAATATTAAAAACAATAATCCTTCGCCGAACACCCGAACGACACTTGTTTTTCGGGCTCTCTTAGCTCTTGCAAGTTCACCCTCTAACACCTTAACCTTTTCTTCTAATTGGTCTACTCGTTCCATTATTTCATTCCCCATATACAACACCTCATTTAATACTTCAACAAAAAAACGCGATTCCCTCGAAAGGAAATCACGTTTTCTCAAAACATTATATATTATACCCAACCTCTGAAGCGACTAGCCTCAGCCATTTTACGAACACCAATCATGTATGCAGCTAAGCGCATGTTCACTTTACGAACTTGTGATGTTTCATAAATTGAATCGAATGATTTTACCATTACTTTTTCTAAACGTTGTTCTACTTCTTCCTCAGTCCAGTAGTAACCTTGGTTATTTTGTACCCACTCAAAGTAAGATACCGTAACGCCACCCGCACTTGCTAATACGTCTGGAACAAGTAAGATACCACGATCTGTTAAGATTTTTGTTGCTTCTAATGTAGTTGGACCATTTGCAGCTTCAACCACAATTTTCGCTTTAATCTTATCAGCATTTTCTTCTGTAATTTGGTTCTCAATTGCAGCAGGAACTAAAATGTCGCAATCAAGTTCTAACAGTTCTGTATTTGAAATTGTATTATTAAATAGTTTTGTTACAGTACCGAAGCTATCGCGACGATCTAGTAAGTAGTCAATATCTAATCCATTCGGATCATGTAGTGCACCGTAAGCATCTGAAATTGCAATTACTTTCGCGCCTGCATCATGCATAAATTTAGCTAAGAAGCTACCCGCATTACCAAATCCTTGAACAACAACGCGTGCACCTTTAATATCAATGTCACGTTTTTTCGCAGCTTCACGAATACAAATTGTTACACCTTTTGCAGTCGCTGTTTCACGTCCGTGTGATCCACCTAATACAAGTGGTTTACCTGTAATAAATCCTGGTGAATTAAATTCATCGATACGGCTATACTCATCCATCATCCATGCCATAATTTGTGAGTTTGTAAATACATCTGGAGCCGGAATATCTTTTGTCGGACCAACAATTTGGCTAATTGCTCGTACATAACCGCGGCTTAATCTTTCCAATTCACGGAAAGACATCTCACGTGGGTCACAAATGATTCCACCTTTACCTCCACCATATGGTAAATCAACAATACCACATTTTAAACTCATCCAAATAGAAAGTGCTTTCACTTCATTTTCTGTTACGTTTGGATGGAAGCGAATTCCACCTTTCGTTGGACCAACAGCATCATTATGTTGTGCACGATATCCTGTAAATATTTTAACAGTCCCGTCATCCATACGAACTGGAATTTTCACTGTCATCATACGAATTGGTTCTTTCAATAATTCATATACTTCGTTTGGATAACCCAATTTTTCTAATGCTTCATTAATTACAATTTGTGTTGAATTTAACAATTCAAAATGTTGTTCCCCTTGTTGTTGTGTTTTCGTTTGAGTTCCCTTTTCGGCTACCATAGTAAGTAAACCCCCTGTAATTTCACTTGTTTAGTAAACCTTCATTGCCTAGTATACACCGTTAAATTTGGAATGCAATAGAAAACGCTAACAAATATATACAAACTATTTTGTATTGCAAGCGTTTTCACTATTATTATAGTCCTTTTATTGCTTTTAGAAAAGTAAAATACTTAAATATTTAAATATTTTTTATTTTCATCAAAATACATTCGATAAAACAATTATTTCATCAAGAAATACTGATTACATTTTAACATACAGATCGGCTAGCCTTGTTACCTACACTTCGTTTTATAGATTTTAGATTTTCATCTGAATAAAAATAAAACCTCAAGCTACGTTACATTAGCTGAGGTTTTGTTTTTTCACAAAGTAATTGTATATTTGTTCAATCGCTTGAGAATCCATTAATTCTTTACCATATTCCATTACGCGGTAAATTGTTGCTGTTGACGGATTACCGTACTCCGCTAAAATAGCTATAAAATCCGCCTTCAATAATTGAAATTGCTCTTCTTCTTCTATCCAAAGATAAAAACGATCATCCCACGTATACAACTTCCCATCAGTTACACCAAGGTTATATAAGCGATTTGACAAATTGATTACATCATCTAATGTAGCAAACTCGTAAAGTATATGTTCACTTTCATCAAGAGTCACTTGCATTTCAATAAACTCGTCACGGAACTCATCTTCTGTGTCCACTTCGTGATTTTCTTTTGTTACAATTACAACCATACCTTGAGCTTGTAGAGAAAATACTTCAACAGCAATCGGTCCATCCGCTTCAAACCCTAATTCTGTATTTGCTTCTTGCATCATATCACGGAATAGTTGCTGTACTTTCGGTGCATTTCTCCACAAATCTTCTTTCGTTAATCCTCGTTCAGATAAATCATCAAATGTTAGGAAAATTTTAATCTTATTATAATTTAAACGTTCCAGTCTCATCTCATACCCTCCCTACGTAACCATTGCATCTAATTTTTATTATATGAAATAGAAAATAGATGGTTCTTTTCGAACGACTATTCCGGCATCTTTAACCATCCATCCCATTCTTCTTTCGTGTTACCGATTAGGATATTTTGAAGATTTAATTGATCTCCAATGCCTTTTCTTCCTATAAAACCACCAGAGATGTTTTCATTTTTTTCTTGCAACAAGTCAATAAATTCTACTGCCTCTTCAAGTTCTCGTTCATCATCAAAAGATATAAACAAATATTTAGGTTGTAATTGTTCAATAGCTAGTAAAATACCTTCTTCATCTAAACTTGTCCCCATATACATTGTTTGATATCCTTTTAGTCGTAAATACGTCGCGAAAATAAATCCTTTTAATATATTATTTTCTAAAACGAAAACTTTGTTAACGGAAGAATACACCGACGCATTATGATAGATCATTCCTAAACGTGTTTGTAAGAATGATACAACATATTTGAATTGCGACATTGTAATCTCATTATTACTTTTTAAAGTTAACAACTTGTTTGCCACTTGAAGAATGATGCTTGCAACAACCTTTTCCGTTGAATATATACTAAAAACCTCGTTTAATAATGCAGAAATTGTAATTTCATCAAATTCTAACAAAGCTTGTAGTATATCGTCCACTAAAACAACTTCTGTATCAGTAATTTTTTCTTTTTGAACGTTGTTCTGCAACCGATTCCCTTCTAATAACTGAACTGCTTGTCCAATCATCATCCCCTCAGAAACTTTGTTCATTAACCATTTCAAAATATGAATATGCTCTTCTGTATATAAACGATGCCCCGCACGATTTCTCTTTGGGGCAATAATATGATAGCGTCTTTCCCATGCGCGAAGTGTACTCGGTTGAATTCCGAGTATATTTGAGACAGCTTTTATATTATATTTTCCATTTGAATTCGGCATTATTTCCCTCCGCATAACGTAATGATATGTGTTTGGGAAGGTGCCCGAAAACGAAGAGGGAACAATGTTGTTCCATACCCATTACTAACAAAGAGAGTCGTATTAGAATGCTTATATACGCCACCCTTTAAATACTTTTCAGATGGAAACAACCGAATCTGGCCTCCATGTGTATGTCCACTTAATACGAGCGAAATTTGTTCATTACCAGACATTTTCTTTATTATATCTGGGTTGTGACTAATTAAAATGCGAAAACCTTCTTCTTTACAATCAGACAACGCTAAATCTAAACGATCTCGTTCTAATCCAACATCATCGATACCGAGTAAGCAAATTTTCTCTCCTAATTCAGATTCAAATACAACTCTTGTATTATCTAATACCTTCACATTATTTTCTATTAATAAAGCATCTAATTCGTGATATTCAATTTCATAGTCATTATTTCCCCATACAAAATATACAGGGGCTATTTCTCTTAACTTTTGAATATTTAAAGAGATTTGCGATAAAGGTACTCCTTTTTCAGCTAAATCACCGCCAATAACTACGATATCTGCTTTTCCTTTCACTCGTTCAATTAGCGAGCTAGAAATGATCCTTCTATGAATATCCGAAATAAAAAAAACTTTAACTTTTTGAAAACTTTCCGGAAATTCTTCGAATACTAAAGTATGTTCCAACACTGTATTACGCATCGCTTCTTTATACATTCCAAGAAGACATACAAAACCAATGCATATGAGAGTACATAATAATATAATCCATGACATATATTTTTTACTCTCCCTCCTCGTAAAGTATAGTCCTTAATTTTATGTGGAGCTATATATCACTCATTTAGCTAGCTCTCATACTTCGTGGACTTATCTTTTATAGGAATTTTCAATTCTTGTCCTACCTTCACTTCGTCTTCTTGTAAATCATTATACTTTTTTATTATTTCTATCCCATCTTCATCTGAGAAATATTGCTTCGCTATACTTTCTAAAGTTTCTCCATCTTTCACAACATGAGTTGCTACTTTCTCAGACTGCTTCTTTGATTCAGTCTTAGCGGAATCAAAGAAAATTACTTCAAACGCACTTTTCTCAGCATTATTACTATCACTTTTTACCTGTATATACTTATCTGTATACCATAGGATACTAATAGGTAACAATATGAACAAAAATGTTAACACTCGGACGAAAATGTGATTCATTTTAAACTTTGGTTTGTTCTCTTTATTTCTATGAATTTCACTACGCGGCGGTAAACTTTCATCTTCTTCCACTTGCTCAACTTCTAACTCCTCTTCAAAATCAGGAATTCGTTTTCTCATGTTGTTCACCACCACCTTCCATTTATTTTCTTAATTGGAGCCCCATTATAAAATCAACAAGAAAGTGTGCAAAGATTGTTATAAACAAATTTCCTGTCCACTCGAATACATAACCAAAAACAAAACTAATAAAGCAGACGAAACAAAACAAAAAAGGCTTCGTTATATACCGAATATGTAACACAGCAAAAATTAAACTCGCTATTACAATTCCGAAATGAGTCTGCACTACACCTCTAAATAAAAACTCTTCCGCAAAGCCAATAATAAACGTGATAACGAGTAAATGCATGACAGAAATCCCTTGAAACATTCTATCGTTAATGCCACCATCATCAAACCAAGATTCTGGAAACACTCGCATTGCAACATAATCTAATAACACAATACAAATCGCTAACAAGCTACCTATTAAAAGTATAGAAACCGGTTCCCATTTCCATAAACTATAAACTTCTCTTTTATCTTGAAATAATATATATGCTAGTAAACAACCGATACCAATAATGATTAGTTGTGTTATGTAGAGATTCAGTCTTATTTCTCTCGGACTCATATCTTCAACATTATGCCTTTGAATGTTCATCATTCCTCCATCTTTCCTAGGCCGAAAAGCTTTTGTAACTCTGTTTCCCAATTATAGTCGAAAACTAACTGTTGCGCTCGTCTTTTTTTATAATCCGTTTTTGTAATACCACAGTAATCACAACAGTTTTCTATCTCTTTTTCTTTTCTATAACCGAATTGTTGTAATAAATATTCACGTCTACATCCTTGAACTTGTATCCATGACTTCATATTTTCTAACTCACTATATTTATTACGCATTCTCACTTCCACTTCCGCTATTAATCTGTGCATTATTTCATCTGACAAGCTCTCTAGCATGAGATTTCGCTGTTGTATGATTCCAAGATGTTCGAGATGATAACGTGTAAAGCGCCAATACTGTTCATTAAATCTTGCTGCATTATAACAAATTTCTTCTACATCTTCTAATGGTAATACTTTCGTTTGAAACATTCTTTCTTGTAGTAACGAAAATAAAAATTGTATTTGCGATTTACTTGGTAATTCATCTTCAATGATTGAAATTGGCAAATCGTGATCCAATGGACTACATAATAAAATGGCTATACTCAATTCTCCATCTCTTCCAGCTCTTCCAATTTCTTGTAAATAGGAAGCTACATTTGTCGGATATTGAAAATGAATAATATATCTTGTATTCGCCTTATTTACCCCCATCCCAAAAGCACTTGTACATATTACAATTTGCAACTGGTCATTCATAAACTGTTGTTGAATTAACATACGCTCTTCATGTTCCATACCACCATGATAAAAAGCTACACCTGTAATTCCTTTTCCTCTTAAATACTCGGTTAAACGCTCTGTCCAGGCCCTACTTGAACAATAAACAATACCAGGCCCTTGCAAATACATTACATGCTCAAAAAGCGCCTCTTTTTTTTCTTCTATTGTTTCCACAAATTGCACTTCCATCGCAATATTTGGACGATCAATTGAGTACACATGCTCAGCAATATTTTTTAGATTTAAACTTTCCGCTATATCTCGCAGTACATCCTTTGTCGCAGTTGCTGTTAATGCTAGTACTGTCGGAGATCCGATACTCTCAATTACTTTATCTAATTTTTTATAATCTGGCCGAAAATCATAGCCCCATTGTGAAATACAATGCGCTTCATCTACGACAAATAATGAAATATGAATTTTTTTCAATTCTCTTATTAGAAGTTCCGACTGCAACATCTCTGGTGATACGAAAACAAATTTATAAAAAGATAGCTTTTTCATTGCTTCTCTTTTTTCAATTAACGTCCGAAAACTATTCAATGCAATAACTCGATTTTTCACGACATACTTTAATTGCGTAACTTGGTCTTCCATTAAAGATAATAATGGTGATACAACAAGCACCGTACCCTCTTGTAGAAGCCCCGGAAGTTGATAACACATTGACTTTCCCCTTCCAGTCGGAAGCATTGCTACAACATCTTTTCCTTCCAATAAGTCCGTAATAACTCCTTTTTGCCCCGGACGAAATTCAGAATATCCAAACCACTTATATAAATATTCCTCAAGCTTCATTTATACCCTCCATCCGTGCCAATACAAGACGTACTTCAAAATAAGAGATTTCCTCTCCAACCGCTTGCTTCAACACACGCAATTTACGTGTTTGTAATGCTTCAATTACTTTTGTTACTTTTTCCATTTTTTCTTTTTCCATAAACATTTCAATAGAAAATTCTTTTTCTCGTAAAGCAATTTCTACAAAATGGTCTTCTATCGTGGCAACCTTCAAATTCCGAATTGTTGCTATTTCTTCTAAAGAGCGTCCTTGTCTCCAAAGATTATATGTTTTTTTCGTTGATAAACTAAATAAATCAGCTTTCTCATTTGGATAAGATATAATTTCAGCTAATAATGGAAACTCATTTTCTTTATTGCGAACTTCTTGAATAAGGAAATGAATTGTACCCCAAAATAAAAAATACACTCGAAATATATCTTGTTTCGTAATTTCCGCTAATTGTTGTAAAGTACACCCAATACGTTTATACCCAGTTAACCGATATATTACGATTGTCGCCTCTACTGGATTATTTTTTTGTAAAAGAGTATGCATTTCCTTCCATAATCTTTTAGCCAATTCACTTCTCATATACGGTATTCCAGTGAGAAAACGTTTCACCCACATCATTATTTCTGTATCCTGTTGAATTGGAATAAATTTCGTATTCGCCTGTTGTAAATTCGAAATGGTTTGAACGATCAATGATAATCTCTTCCAAAACGTTTCACCTATTTCACCATAGTGTAAACCATTTAAATATGTCGGAAAGGCAAAGTCACCTTCCCATTTGTTTAATTGCACGTTACCAGCAGTCGTTAACACATATGTATTATCATGTATACCTTGAACTAAATCCGTTTGTAACAACTTTGCAACTTCTTGATCATAATCAGCTCTATTTAATGACTTATAAATCCCAAACAAAAAAGAAATTTGAAACATATTCCCATCTTGTAATGTTTGCGACGATCTCTTTCCTTTTAATAAATAATAAATCGAAGAAACGGTTCTTTCACCATTCAATTGTTTTAAACAATATAATAAAGTATATTGTAGCTGCATTACCGCTTCCACCTCTCAGTCTAACTTCATTCCTTTTTCAATACGATTGCACATTAACTGCTATTCATTTAACTTATCATATTCACACTACATGCTTGTATATATTCTATTGTATCAAACGAAATAACATTTAAGTATTTTGAAAATCTTATGAAATAATTCAAAAATAAGTTGACACTCTAATTGATAAGCATTATCATTATAATTTTATGTTGAAAAGTTTTAAAAACCGTTTTACAATAAGATTATAATTTTTTGGCGAACTTTTCACATACATATTATCAGGAGGGAAAAAATATGGCAAAATATACAATCGTTGACAAAGATACTTGTATTGCATGCGGTGCTTGTGGTGCTGCTGCACCAGACATTTATGACTATGATGATGAAGGCATTGCATTTGTAACATTAGACGATAACCAAGGTATCGTTGAAATTCCAGATGTATTAATTGAAGATATGATGGATGCATTCGAAGGTTGTCCAACTGACTCAATTAAAGTTGCTGACGAATCATTTGATGGCGACTCTTTAAAATTCGAATAGTCTTTTATTAACTTCAAAAAATCCCCCTCATAAGTATGAGGGGGATTTTTTGCACTCTTTTTCATTCTCACTAACAAAAAAACCATTAGCAGTTACGCTGCCAATGGTTTAATATTTTTAAGCATTTTTCATTTTTGCAAATACCCATACTTTCAAGCGTGAAAATAATGCTACAAATACAATTGTTACAACAATTCCTTTAATTACATTAAACGGTAATATCGCCGTTACAATAGTTTGTCGCATAATATCACTAGACATAGCTGGTGAATTTAAAAACCAAGTGTACGCTGGTAAAATAATAAAGTAGTTTAACACACTCATAATAACTGTCATAGTAATTATACCTAGCATTAATCCTGTCGTTAAACTTTTTACTGTGCGATACTTTCGGAATAAGAATGCTGCTGGACCAATAAATAAACATCCCGCTATAAAGTTTGCTACTTCTCCTACTGGTACTCCCGTTAAACTTCCTTGAATTCCGTAATGCAAAATATTTTTTATCGCTTCTACAATTACACCTGCAATTGGACTAAAAATTATCGCCGCAATTAAAGCTGGCACATCACTAAAATCAATTTTTAAAAATGGCGGAAGCCCTGGGAATGGAAAATCCAACATCATTAGTAAATACGCAATACTACTTAGCATCGCTACACTCACCATCTGCACTACACTGTTTTTTTGTTTCATCTTTCTCTCTCCTTTTCCATCGATCTTCTCATGGAAAGTGGAAAGGTTCTGCTATGCCTATTTTTTCATAGAACGAAAAAACCCTTTGTGATTTACACAAAGGGAGAATTTTAAGGCACATCAAACAGACGTTCAAATACTTATCTTTTTTGAACGCTTGAACCTCCATCTTCTCCCATCCAGACTGTACTGTCGGCTTTGGAATCACACCAAATCCTGCCTTAACGGCTCGCGGGCTTAGAACGACATTATTAACTGTTCATCACCGCCGGTCGGGATTTTCACCCTGCCCCGAAGATAGACCGATATTCTATTTTCCACTTCATTATACAACAACATGATCGTATTGTGAACAAAAAAAGTGTAACTTACTAAAAATAAGTTATTGATTTTATATAATTAAAGAAACGATCACTATATTTTACAATACAACCCATATTTTTTATAATTCGGTATTTCTCTTATGAATCCCCCTAGTCATATGTCGTCAAAAGTGATAAGATGTTGAATTGTTAAGATAAGAACATTTTCTGAGTTATGGAGGAAATGTCATGAAGAAAGATAAAAGACACTCTATTCGAGAAGCAATGAAAAAGAACTTAAGAAAAGAATACTTTTATTTGAAAAAAGAATTACTTTTCTACTGTCCAATTGATCTAGGCACATTCTCAAGAGAGACATACTACGCTACTTTTGACCAAGATGGCATAAGTATTTATCAGTATGATAAAAAAACAGAAAGCAAATTAAAATTGTGTGAGCGTCATCCATGGAAGAGTTGGAATAAGGTAAAAGTTGATCACTATTTAACAACTTCTCAATTTATTTTCCAAGGTGAGCGAAACTGGATTTTATCCCTTTTCCAAAAAGGAAAAGAAGCTCAAAAAATAATTGAAGAACATACATCTTTACAAACGGAAGTTGTTTCCCGTCCGTTTTCCAAGAAACTTCCTGGTTTCCGTTCTGATACTCCATTGAATAAATACATCGGTAGCATTTGTTACACTGCACTTATTGCATTTTTATTAAAATGGATGATTCCATTTCAAGCACCACAAATCGCCCTGTATTCTCTTTCAATTGGCTTTATGCTTCTTGGTTTACTTTGTCTTACAATTGGTCTAATCGAACCAACTATCGTACTATTTCGGACAAAAGAAAAAACAAGAACAAAAGTCTTTTACTTATATAGCTACTTAGCTATTACTGGATTTATATGTGTCTTTATTTTTTGGTAAAAGAAGCCGTCCCAAAAGATCTTTTGGGACGGTTTTTCGTTAGGAATAGGTTGCTCTTATTGTCGTATTTTATTGTTAGTCGATATTTCTTGTCGAAATGTCGATATAATTTCATTTACTATCGCAATCTTAAATAAGAAGAAAATAAATCTATTCAAAAGTTATGCTTGTGGGACGTTGCCTTTACTTGACGTATAGTTGTTGGTTCGGATAGATTTGCTCTTGTCGCAATCCATTCCTCACTTTAATTTCCTCAACTGTCATACTAAATTTCCGGGCAATACCAACTAAAGTATCACCTTTTTGTACAATATATTGTGATGATGACACAACTTGATTTTTTTGTTCATTTAAAACAAGCAACGGATTCATCGCATTCCTTTTCTCCATCGTCCATCTCCCTTGATGCACTTCTAAATGTAAATGTGCTCCTCGCGATTCTCCTGTATTCCCTACCTCTCCAATTAGCTCTCCTTTTGAAATGTTATCACCTTGAACTACATATCTCTTATTTAAATGCGCATAAACAGCCTCATATTCTCCATGTTTAATAAACACAACATTTCCATAACTACTTGAAAAATAAGACTTTGTCACCTTACCATTTTGAATAGCTGCAACAGGCGTTCCAATAGGCGCAGCTATATCAATACCATAGTGTTTCCCATGTCTTGTCCCAAAATAATCACTTATCTGCCCATCAACAGGCCATATCCACTGATTCCCTTCAGCGTAAACATGTAATTGAGATAAAAATAATACACTTAATATCACCACGCCACATTTTAACGCTTTCATATACATCCTCCGTTTTCTAATAACCGTCATACCTTCTCTATTGTGGGATATTACAGAAAAAAGTATACAAAAAAAGAAAGTGTATTACTCCACTTCCTTCTCTTCTTTATTACGAAAAACAAGTGCACTACGGTTATACTCCACATCTTTCACTTGTAAACGCGCATTTATTACTCTAGCAAGCGCAAATAAATAATCAGATAACCTATTTACATACTTTAGAACAATTTCATTGGTTTCTCCTTCTTTTTGCAATGACACTATACAACGTTCTGCTCTTCTTATAACTGTACGTGCAATGTGTAGTGCAGCCGATATCTCGCTACCGCCTGGTAAAATAAAACGCTCTAAAGGCGGCGCTTCTTCTGTATACGAATCAATTCGTCTCTCTAAATACTCGACCATCTCTATCGTTACTTTATAAGGGATTTTCTTCTCTACTATTGCTAAATCCCCTCCACAATCAAATAGTTCATGTTGAATATTTTCAAGTTCGTTATAAATGTTACGAAAACATTCCTCTTGTAATTTAGACATGGCATATCCGATATGAGAATTCGCCTCATCAATTGTTCCATAAGCTTCTACACGTATATGATCTTTATCCACTCGGCCACCTATGACACTCGTTTCCCCTTTATCACCTGTTTTTGTATAAAGTTTCATTTCATTATGACACCTCTCTTTTTATTTTCATTCTGATTATTAAAGAAAAAAACTCTACCATTCTTTATTTAATTGCACTTACAAAAAAATAAAAAAACAGTAAAGCTTTTATTCATGATCAACTTTTAAAAAACATATATATCTAAATTATACGATTTGGTAAATATACAGAGAATGTAGTTCCTTCTCCAACGACACTTGATACAAAAATCTTCCCGTCATGACCTTGAACAATATTTTTAGCAATCGCAAGCCCGAGTCCTGTTCCAATTTTTTTCCCGCGAGTTCTCGCTTTATCAGCTTTATAGAATCGATCGAACAAGAACGGAATATCTTCTTCTGGAATACCAGCACCTGAATCTTGCACTTCGAAAGTAAGGCCACTATTTTTCGTATTAATTACAAGTGTAACATGTCCACCTGCATTTGTATGACGGATTGCATTATCAATTAAATTCGTCAGTACCTGTTCCATACGGTCTGCATCAAACGGATATTGTTCAATTGGACTTTGGAAATCCACTGTTAATTGGACTTCTTTATCCTTTGCAATCCCCTGGAATTTACGGCCAATTTTTTCGACAAATGGATGAATATCTACTTCTCCTATATGTAACTCTACATGTCCACTTTCCATACGGGCTAAATCTAATAACTCATTTACAAGTTTACCTAAACGAACAGATTCATCATAAATAATTTGAACAAACTCATTAATTTCTTCTTTCGTTTGCACAATATCATCTAAAATTGCTTCACTATATCCTTGAAGCATTACCATCGGTGTACGAAGTTCATGTGATACATTCGCAATAAAGTCTTGACGCATTTTCTCAAGACGACGCTCCTCCGTCATATCTCGCAATACTGCTACAGCTCCACGAATTTTTGTTTGATTGTAAAGCGGTGTCATAAGAACTACGTAGTTACCTTTTTGCAAATTAATTTCAACAACTTGTTGTTGCTCACTTTCTACAACGAGATGGAATAGTTCAACAAGTTCAGAAGGCAGTTTTTTAATTAACTCTACTTCTTTTTCTTCTTGCCAAACTTGTAAGAAGTGTTCTGCCGGTGGGTTGATAACAACGACTTCACCTTCTTGATTTAACGTAACAACACCATCTGCCATACTACTCAAAATGCTAGCTAACTGCTCTTTTTCTTGCTGCAGGGCATTCATATTAAACTTCAACTGTTTCCCCATTTGATTTAAAGCAGTTGCAAGCTCACCAATTTCGTCCTGCGACACCATAGGGGCTTTCGTATCAAATTTCCCGCGCGCTACCTCAAATGCAACCTCACGCATTTTACGAAGCGGTGCCGTAATTCGAGTAGATAAGAAAAATGCAAAGAAAGTTGTTAAAATAATCGCAATCCCGGCTGATAAGAAAATAAAATCAGTCGTTCTCTCCATACCTTGTATTGGAACTTGCAATGATTCATATACAAACACTGCACTTTGATTTTTTGACTGTACTGGTTTCCCGACGATCATAATATCATTTTCAGTATTTTTATTCTTCCTACTATTAGAAGCTTTTCTAATATTATTCTTAATATCCTTTTTATCTGTAAAAACAGCTGCTAATTCTTTATCATTTTTCAAATCATCTATTGTAAGAGTAACTAATCCTTCTTGTTTCGGCGAAGAAGAAATTTCCTTACCGTCTTCTACAATGATAATCCTTGAAAGTGGATCAGAAAATTTGTAAGCAATATCCTCAATCGTTTTTACATCGGCACCTTCTTCAATTAATTCCGTGACACTTGTTGCAACTTTCTGAAGCCTAGCTTCACTCATATCAACATAATACGTTCTAAAAAACTGTGAAAGTAAAATAGCAACAAATCCAAGAACAAACGAAACGAGAAGTAATATGGTCATCCATAACTTCCCTACTACACTTCTCCAAAGCATCAGTCGTTCACAACCTCAAACTTGTAACCTACGCCCCAAACGGTAACAATCATTTTCGCTGCATCTGGTGATTGTTTACTTAACTTTTCACGTAAACGCTTTACATGCGTATCAACTGTACGTAAATCTCCGAAGAACTCATATTGCCATACTTCTTTTAACAATTGCTCACGGTCAAAAACTTTATCCGGGGATTTCGCTAAGAATAATAGTAATTCATATTCTTTCGGTGTTAAGTTTACTTCATTACCATCCGCTGTAACGCGGTGCGCATCATTATCAATTGTTAAATGAGGGAAAACAGTAACATCTTTCGTCGTTGTATCTTGTGTAAAGAATGTCGTTGGTACAGCGCGGCGTAATACCGCTTTCACACGAAGTACTACTTCACGCGGGCTAAACGGCTTTACAATATAATCATCAGTTCCAACTTCAAACCCTTGTACCCTATTTACTTCTTCACCTTTTGCTGTCAGCATAATAATTGGCGTCGCTTTCTTCTCACGAATCCCTTTACACACTTCGATACCATCTTTACCAGGCATCATAATATCCAGTAGGATTAAATCATAATCATTTTGTAACGCCATTTCTAAAGCTGTATCACCATTATCCGCTTCTTCAATTGTGTATTGCTCTCTTTCTAAATACATCTTTAATAAACGACGAATACGATCCTCATCGTCTACAATTAAAATTCTTGATTCATTTTCCATTTCTACCCGCTGCGTACTTTTACCACAACGGTTTACACCTACCCTTCTACAATATAATGTTGCACCTATCCTCGTTTAATTAAGCATTTTTTAACGTTCCACTTCCCATATTATGCTTCACAAGAATAATAAAGTTTGTTCATTTTTTTTCCAAAACTATGTATTTTTTTTGAACAGTATATTTGGTCCTCGACATCATTTTACAGAATCAACCGCTACTTTGTCATGTTTTTCTCAAAAAAGAAGAAAATTTGACAAAAATAAAATAGGAAAGTGACATACACTCTCCTATTTTATTTCTCTATGCATATGAATGTAAACCCGCGATAATTAAGTTTACTACAATAAAGTTAAACATAATGATTGCAAAACCAATCACTGCAAGCCAGGCGGATTTTTCTCCATGCCATCCTTTAGATAAACGTAAATGTAATACCGCAGCATAAAAGAGCCAAGTAATAAGCGCCCAAACTTCTTTTGGATCCCAACCCCAAAAGCGCGTCCAAGCGATTTGAGCCCAGATCATTGCAAAGATTAATGCTCCTAATGTAAACACCGGGAATCCTATCGCAATAGAACGATATCCGATTTCATCTAATAAATCACTATTCGTATTCTTTACTAACGGCTGAAGTGCCGCTGACACTCGCTTACGTAAAACAAGTCTTAATATAATATAAAGTAGCGTTCCCACTAACACTGACCAAATAACAGTATTTAATTTTTTCGCATTTACAATCGCTGGAACTTCAACTGTTGGCTCTAATTTATTTTCTGTCATTAACTTCCCTTCATGCGGTCCAACTAAGGCAGGGAGATTATACTTCATTTCAACTTGTTGTTCATTTTTATCAATCCATTGAAACTTCGCTTCGTATTTCATACTAGAAAATACCGTTGTTATTCCAATAAACCCAACTGTACAAACAAGTGTGAAAACTACTGTCTCTAACCAAAATGTACGCTTACTTCTTGTTGATTGATCTACATTTTTCAGTAAATACATTACGCCTGTAATAAAACTAATTGCTAATATTGCTTGTCCCGCTGCCGCTGTCGTTACATGAATATGTAGCCAATTACTCTTTAAAGATGGTATAAGCGGCGAAATTTCTCTCGGGAACATACTTGCATAAGCGATTAATAAAAGAGCTACCGGTAAAGCAAATAAACCAATAATACTTACACGATATACAAAGTACATAATGATAAAAGCTCCCACAAGCATCATGCCAAAAAATGTACCAAATTCAAAAAAGTTACTAACCGGTGCATGTCCTGATGCGATCCATCTTGTAACAAAATATACTATTTGTGCAATAAACCCCAAAATTGTTATAGTTATACCTATATTTGCCCACTTGTTACCTTTTTCTTTAATTGCTCCTCCAAAAAATAAAGTTGCAATTAAATATAAGATAAACGCCGCGAACAGAAAATTACTACTTATTTGTACCATGTCGTTTCCCCACCTTAACTAATTTTTTTCATTCATTTTATCGTGTGGTTGTGGAATCGCTGTTCCTTCTAGTACTCTTTCAATATCTTTCTTTAAGCCGAACCAATTTTTATTCGTATGGCCTGCAACCCACCATTCATCATTAACACGTTGTATCCAAATACGGCGATGGTTCCAATACATACCTTGAATCACACCAACCATAAATATAAATCCTCCAATACCGAGAATCCAAAGCGTCAAATCTTTTCTTACTGTAAGAGCTGTTGCATTTTGCATTTCCACACCTGCAAATGACATTTTATATTTATTATTCCCGTCAGGCTCTATGTTTTGCTGAATACCGACGAAACTAACTTCACCATCTGGTGTTTCCGGGGTAAACATTTTAAAGACGAATGCAGGATTATTCGGTAATTTTGTTTTCGTATTCGGCCTTCCATTCTCATCAAAATAAAAATCAGGAAAATAGCTTAATAGTTCTAGAGAATACCCATTTCCTAAATCATATTTTTCTGTAGGATTCGCTAAATCTACTTTAATCGGTCCCAACTTTTGATTATTTTCTTTGTTTTGCAAATGGAAAGACATGCTTTTAAATTCACTTTCTTTGTAATCCACTTGATAAACAGCAAATTGATCAAATTTCAGTGGCTCATTCACTCGAATTTCAGCTTCTTTTACCTTTTCTAATTTTGGTTTTTGACCCGCTATATTTTCTCCTACCGCTTTATATAATACAGCATTTGTTTGGAAGTTTTTCGCAATCAATTTATCACCAACACGATCAATTGCTTCATCAAAAACTTCTTTATCCTTACTCTTATCATAAACTTCCTTGATAAACTTTTCGTTTTTCAAATAGTATTGACCATCTGTTCCTGGTATTTCTTTCGTTTCACCGTCACGTAACCAAAGCGCTTCATCTACATACATACTCGGTAAAAAACGTAGCATTGCACCGAATAGAAAGATAATAAGACCAATATGGTTTACATATGGACCCCAACGTGAAAAACGTCCCTTTTCCGCTAAAACGTTTCCGTCTTCCACTTTCACGTTATAGTTTCTTTTCTTTAAATTCTTTTGCACTCTTTCCAAGTCACCATCTTGCGGAGTACCAGTCCCGTATAATCTTTGTCTCTTTAAAAAGCTAGGATGTCTTTTTACCCCTTGTTTTTTTAAAGCTTTATAAAGGGGAATAACACGGTCTAAACTACATATCACAAGTGAAATACCGATAGAAGCAATTAAAATCATGTACCACCATGAACCGTATAAATTATTAAATCCTAATTGATAGTATAATTGTCCTAAAAATCCATACTCGGTCTTATAATATTCAGCTGGTTCGATTCCTGGAGTTATGTACATTTCTTGGGGAAAGATAGTTCCTATTGCCGATGCAGCTAAAGTTATTACGATTAACCATACACCTACTTTTACAGAAGAGAAAAAACTCCAAATTTTATCGACTATCGTTTTTGTATGTGTGAGAGATCTCCGAGCACTCCCCTCATATCTCATATCCAATAATTTTATATTTTCATTACTTTCAAATGGTTTCCCACATGCTTCACAAAAAATGGTTCCTATCGGATTAACATGTCCACATTCACACTTAATTTCTTTCAAAGCTCTCACCGCCCTTTTATCTATATGTACTATTGTATATTCCAGCTCAGAGTTACCGCAATACTCAGAATTTTTAAAGCGAAGGCGCTATACGTAAGCACCTCTTATGTAAAGGCTTTCTTTATTACGGAGTAATTTTCTTTAAATAGCCTTCTAACTGTTCTTTCGTTTGTTCACCTATAATTTGCTCCACTACTTTTCCATCTTTATCAATCAAAAAGCTTGTCGGTAATGGACCTACTCCATATGTGCCTATGATTTTTGTTCCTTTATCAATGGCAACTGGGAATTTTAAATCATATTGTTTCACAAAGTTCTTAACAGCAATATCTGTTTCATCTGCATCTAACGCAATAATTTCAACGCCTTTTTCTTTATACTTTGGATATAATTCATTCATATAAGGCATTTCTTTTTCACAAGGTTTACACCAAGTTCCCCAAAAGTTTAAAAATACACCTTTACCCTTTAAGTCCTTTAATTCAATTTTCTTTCCTTCCAAATCCGTCACAACAAAATTAGGTGCTTCTTTCCCAATTTGCATTTTCTCTTTATCAGTGAAAAACCCTTGATAAAGTGTAAATCCTACAGCACCGCTTAAAATGAGCAGAATGATAACACGAAATAATAAGCGATTTTTCTTCATCTTTTCTCCCCTCTCCTCGGTAAATGGTATGTATTCTTTTCTGTAAATGTTGTATTGAATAAATCACCAGCAGAGCACTCCACTGGTGAAATTTTAACTCTATAGCTTATCTTGGCTTTGTAGAAGCAAGTGCGCGTAATTGTTTTACCTCATGTGGTGTCAATTCTCTTGCATCACCAGGTCGCAAACTACCCACTTCTAAAAAGGCATAACGTTCACGTTTTAATTTCACTACTTTACAGTCTAACGCTTCAAACATGCGACGTACTTGACGGTTACGTCCTTCATGAATCGTTAATTGTACAATTGCCATCTCTTTACGCTTGTCCCAAGAAATAATTTTCGCTTGTGCTGGTGCTGTTTTCCCATCTTCTAATGCAACACCTCGTTCTAACATGCGAATTTTCTCACCTGTTAATGGCCCTTTAATTTTCGCAACATACGTTTTTTCAACTTTATATCTCGGATGCATTAATACATTTGCAAATTCACCATCATTTGTCATCAATAATACGCCAGACGTATCATAATCTAAGCGTCCGATTGGGAATAAACGTTGTCTAATTTCAGGGAAAAAGTCTGTTACAACATTTCTTCCTTTATCATCTGATACACTTGAAATTACACCAGTTGGTTTATATAGTAAAAAATAAACAGGTTCTTCTTTTTCAAGAGGGATGTTATTTACTTCCACTTTATCTTGAGGAGTTACTTTTGTTCCTAACTCCTTCACTATTTTCCCATTAACTTTCACTTTCCCTTGCTGAATTAATTCCTCAGCCTTTCTTCTCGATGCAATACCTGCTTGCGCAATCACTTTTTGTAATCGTTCCATTTCTTTTTTTCACCTCAAATTTATCTTACCTTACATTAGAAAGACTTGGCAACCGCCTAAGCTTTATGCCATTTACTTCGCCTATCTTTAACAACATAGCAATGATGATAAACGTCTAAAGGCATATCACGTTTTCACCCTTTATTATTGTTTACACTTTTTCATGTTGTCCACGATAAAAGTTCATCATTTTGTCAAAAACACCGCATAAAAAAACCACTATTAAACTACACGTTAATAGTGGTCGTATACGTATTATAAGCTAAATAGCGCAAAAAATGAATAGCATTACCGAAACAATAGGGAAACAAACACAATTGAACAAATAATTCCGATTAAATCTGCAAAAAGTCCTACCTTTAATGCATCTCCCATTTTTCTAATACCGACAGCCCCAAAGTATACTGTTAATATATAAAAAGTCGTATCTGTGCTACCTTGCATCGTTGAAGCTAACCTACCAATAAACGAGTCTGGCCCATATGTAGCGATTAAGTCGGTCGTAATACTTAAACCAGCAGATCCCGAAATCGGACGTATAAGTGCAAGTGGAACGATTTCGGCTGGTACATGAATAAAGTCTAACATCGGCTTCATTACCGATATCATCGCATCTAAAGCACCTGATGCCCGGAAAATAGAAATAGATACAAGCATTCCAACCATAAACGGCAAAATGGAAACCGCAATTTGAATCCCTTCTTTTCCGCCCTCAACGAACGATTCATACGTCGGCACTTTCTTTATCGTGCCATACAAAAGGATAAAACCGATTACACAAGGGATTACCCATAATGAAATGGTATTTACAATACTCATTTTTTCCGCCCCTTTCTACTCCTTCTTCGGTAAAAATAGCGGTCAATCCAGATTGCTCCAATCATAGAGAGTACTTGTGCAATGAATGTTACGCCAACGATTTCAGTAGGATTCGCTGATTCATAAGTCATTCGAATTGAAATGACGGTCGTAGGAATTAATGTGATAGCTGATGTATTTAATGCTAGAAACGTCACCATAGAGCGACTGGCCGAATCCTTCCCTCCATTTAACTCTTTCAGTTGTTCCATCGCTTTAATACCAAGAGGGGTTGCTGCATTACCTAACCCGAAAAAGTTCGCCATCATATTTGATAGAATAAATCCCATTGACGGATGATCCTTCGGTATTTCTGGAAACAATCTTTTTACTATCGGCATAAAAAGTGTAACTAACTTCTTTAACAACCCGGCTTCCTCTGCAATTTTCATTAAACCAAGCCAAAATACTAAAACACTAATAAGTCCTATACATATTGTTACCGCGTCTTTTGACCCTTCAAATACAGCTTTAGTTACTTCTTCCATTGTTCCATTTATCATGGCATATACAATCCCTATGACCGCCATCGCTGCCCATACGAGATTAACCATCTATCCCAACACCTATCATGTGAGAAAAAATTTCTTTCACATTATTCCAGTACATTCCCGTTGTAGCTACTAACTTTCGTTTACTGTAAAACAAATTTCGTTCTCCAACTTTCTCGTTTCCTACATAAATTTCTGTCTTCCCAATCTTTACTCCATCAGTAAGTTTTGCACTTTTATCGAACTCAACTTTCAATAACACACTCTTTCTTTCCTCTTCAGTTAAAGGAACAGAAAAACTATTTTTCGTATAAACATGATTGGCATATTTCTTTTCATTTATTTCAGCGAGTGCGCCTTGTCCTAAAACTTTCGCTTGCTTATAGCGTTCAAATCCTTTATCAAACAAATTCATATGATCATCCCAGTCACTAGAAGCACTCAAAGTTACGACAATTAAATCTAGTCCATCTTTTGAAGCTGTTGTGACAAGCGTCCGTCCTGCTTTCTTCGTAAAACCTGTCTTTCCCCCTGTTGCAAATTCATAATAGGATGTCACAAGCTTATGTTTATTTTTCCACGGATAATCCCATGAATCTGATTTATACGTTTTTGTGCCAAAAATCCCCTTAAAGGTCTCGTTCCCCATTGCATATTTCGTTAATAGTGCCATATCATAGGCCGAAGAGTAATGTGATCCATCTCCATCCAAACCATGAGGATTTGAGAAGTGAGTATCTTTCATTCCAATTTGTTTCGCCTTTTCATTCATTAAATATACGAACCCCTCTATACTCCCTCCCACATTTTCAGCAATTACTTGCGCTGCGTCATTACCTGATCTAAGCATAAGTCCGTATACTAAATCCTCTAGCTTCACTTTCTGTCCAGGCTTTAAATAAATTGCCGATCCTTCCACCCTGACTGCTTCATTACTAACTGCTACCATTTCTTTCATTTTTCCTGATTCAGCAGCTAACAAGGCTGTCATAATTTTTGTTATACTAGCAATTTTTTGTGGCTCATGTTCTGCTTTTCCGTATAATACACGACCAGAACCTTGCTCCATTAATACAGCATTTCGAGCACTGACATTGCTGTTCATCTTTGCATATGTAGGAATCGGCATAACGCTTGCGTACATAATAAGAAGCGTAATGATTACACAAATTCGTCTCATATTTCCCCCACGTCCTTTTGGCACTTTTTGTACAAGTGTATGCTTGGCCTTTTAAAATATGAACGAAATCTTCCTGCTGCTTCCATTAAAAAAGACGCAGGAAATTTGCGTCTAATATGGTGTCCATTCAATTTGTTTCGCAGTTTCAAATCTTTTTTCTACATCAGGCCAATTTACAACATTCCACCAGTTTTTAATATATTCATCTTTTCGATTTTGGTATTGTAAATAATACGCATGTTCCCATACATCTAGTACAAGGAGCGGTATCGTATCCCATTGTGTAAACAATTGGTGAAGTGTACTCTGCAAAATTTCTAACCTTCCAGATCGGGGGACCCAAACGAGAATCGCCCAGCCTGAACCTTCTACTTTAGAAGCTGCTTCTGTGAAATGTTTTTGAAAACGTAAAAAACTTCCGAAATCTTGCTCAATTTGTTGTGAAAAAGCCCCTCTCGGACTTCCACCACCATCTTTTTTCATGTTATTCCAAAATATCGTGTGTAAGTAATGACCTGATCCATGAAAAGCCGCTTCTCTTTCCCAATGCTTAATTAAATCAAATTGATTTGTTTTTCTCGCTTCTTCCATCATCTTCTCTGCTTTATTTAATCCTTCCACGTAACTACGATGGTGTTTATCATGGTGTAACATCATAATTTCTCGTGAAATGTACGGTTCTAGCGCATTATATGGATAAGGTAATGGTGGAAGGGTATGCCCCCCAATCGGAACAGCTCGTTCGCTATCCCCTCTTTCACATAGTTCATATTCCTCTCCTTCTTGCATAAATACTTCCTGTAAATGGTGTTGAATATGTTCTACATCATCACTTATTTCATACATAAACTCGGCATCTGTGTCGTATTCATGCTCTTTCATACGCTCTAATAACGTTTGAATTTTATAAGCAAGCATATGGACATCATACACTTCCATTGCACGGCTATCTAATACTTGAAGAACACTTTCACACCAGCTTTCTACTTCATGAAAGTAATCTGTAAATACACCTTGCTGACTCATGTCACACCTCCTTGATGCTATCCACTTTAACTATATTCAATTAAAATCCCTTATATAACTGGACAAAAGGAAAAGAAGCTAAGTTTCCTTAGCTTCTTTTCCTTAATTAATATTTGTGCAACATTTTTGTTTGGTAATCTGTCTCATAATATTCTAGTTCTTCACGCATCAATTGAAATTTCCCTTCTAAATCCTTCATTATTCGTTCTATAGAACCAGGGGGGATTTGCTGAAAAACAATAGAATTTTTCCCTGTATAAGCAGAACGACTATTTTCATACCAATGATCATTCTTTGGCGAAAAAAACTCTGCAATTACTTGATGGTAAATCTTATATAAAACTGTTTCAGCTGCGGTCTTTCGAAATGGTTGGCTATTCAGCAAAACAAAACATGCATCAAGTCCTTCTTCACAAAAAACAAGAAGTCTTCTTATTGACGCTAATATCCCTTTATAATATTGCTCGTTTCCTGTTGGTGTCTCCTCCAATAAAGAAGGTAACGTATGATAATTTACATAATTAGTTATCAAGGAAATTACATCTTCTAAAAATATAGAAACTTGTTCTGTTTGATTTTCAACCATCAAATTAGACATGGCTTCTCTCTCCTTTGCCGTTTTACGCTATTTCTACTCTCTTATTTTTATGTAATTCAGCTAATATTTCTTGTACTTTCACCACTGTTCCCTCATCAAAGTATCGTTGAAATTCTGTTACTTCATTGAGATACAAGCGCTTCTGCGCGCGTAGCTCTTTATCTTTCACTAAACAAGCGATCGCTACAATATCTCGTAAATATACGTCTTGTTCTTCTACTTTATAAACTGGATTTCCTTCAAAAGGGATAATTTCTTGTAAAATTTCTTCAAAATATCGAACATATAAGACAGAAAAGGTTTTCTCTTGATTATTTAATATATATGTTACTTCAGATCTATTAAAAAAATCTTCTGATGTATTCGGTTTTGCTTTTTCTAACTCATATCCTGCATAACCTATTATAATCATCTACTTCCCCTCTCTTCCTTCTTTCACCTTATCTTAACTCAATTTTCTAATAAACGAAATATTCTTTTAAATATAGCCTATATAAAAAATAGCTTCCCTATACAGGAATTTACCTTTTTATTTTTCTTGAAGTTTGTCATAATAATATTATTGTCTCAGTTTTCTTACACAAGGAGAGTTGTATTTATGTCGTTTTCATGGAAACGTTTCTTACAAATCGGGAAAATAATCTTCCCATTTGTTGTCTTAACAATTGTTTTCTTTCAAGCTAAAAAAGAATTAGCAGGCATTTCTTTTTTAGAAGCAATTGAAACAATTAAAAACATTCCAACTGGTGGGGTATTTTTAGCGATTACACTCGGTGCATTTGCCGTTTCAACAATGTTCTTTTATGACTTTGTTATGCTTCGTTACTTAAAAGCAGATATACCTGTACAAAAGATCTTCCGCATCTCATGGATTGCCAACACTTTAAATGGATTTATCGGTTTTGGTGGTCTTGTTGGTGCCGGTGTACGTACAATGCTATATCGTCCGCATATAAAAGATAATGGAAAACTTATTAAAAGTATTGCTTGGATGACAACCGCTTTTATTAATGGATTAGCCATTCTGTCATTCCTCGGCCTTATTGGAATATTAGACACTAGTTTTATTCTGCACGAAAAACCGTGGTTATGGCCTGTTCTTATCTTCTTTGCTCTTTTCGTTCCTATATATATTGGGTTTTCTAAAATTAAAAATAGAAAAACAAAACAGCTAGACGGACAAGAGGAAGAAGAAGAAGAGAAAAATCCAACTGTTTTATATTCATTAGTTTCATTAGTCGAGTGGGTATCTGCCGGTATCGTTATGTACGTCATTTTAATATTGTTTGGAATTGATATCGAATTTCAAAAGTTTTTAGGTGTTTACGTAATTGCTGCTTTAGCTGGTGTCGTAAGTCTTGTTCCTGGTGGCCTTGGTTCATTTGACCTTGTTTTCTTAACTGGACTAGGACAATACGGCGTTGATACAGGCGTATTACTACCTGCTATGTTATTATACCGACTTGTCTACTACATCTTACCATTCTGCCTAGGTCTCATTTTTGCAGCCTTTGAAATGACAGGAGCTGCCATAAAAAAAATTGAAGATAAACCATTTATTGCACCTGCGTTAGAAACAACTGGTGTAATTTGGACTTTACAACGTGATTTTTTAGGGAAATTAGGTTCATGGGCATCCGCCGCTTTAACAGTATTCGCTGGCTTAATGGTTATTCTATCAACAATTTTACCGACTAGTATAAATCGAGCTCACGCCTTACATATTTTAGCTCCAAAGCACCTTATTCAATTTTCTTTTAGCTTATCATTAACATTCGGTATTCTCCTCCTGATTCTTTCGCGAGGAATATATTATGGAACAAAGCGTTCTTACTATATGACGATTGTTTCTTTAATTGGAGCAGCAATCTTTAATACCCTAAAAGGAATTGATATTGAAGAAACCTTTATTTTATTAATCGTACTTGCTGTGTTGTATATGCTTCGTAAAAGATTTGTACGTGAGAAAATGGAAGTCTCTCTTTCTGACATCGTAAAAGTTTTTATCTTCTTATTACTCACGTTATATTTATATAAAAACTTAGGTATTTTATTTGCGGGTGCAAAAGAAGCATTCCAACCTGATTTTGTCGTTCGAAATATTACACAAGTTAAACGAAGTGCATTAGCAGCAGCCTTTTTCGTTCCTACTTTTTTACTTATCGGTTCACTAATTGCTAACCGTTACCGTAGTCAATTTCCCGGGCAACCAGCTAATGATAAAAGGTTAGAAAACTTCTTAGATGAACATGGCGGGAACGTACTTAGTCATTTAGGTTTTTTAGGAGATAAACAGTTCTTCTTCAGTAGTGACGGAAAAGCACTTCTTCTCTTTTCAATTACTGGAAAACGTCTTGTTGTACTAGGTGATCCAATTGGTGATCCATCCTCCTACCGCACTGTGTTGCAAGAGTTTTTAGCTGAAGCAGATCGATTTGGATATATTTGCGTATTCTATCAAATTGAAAGCAAATGGATGAGCTTATACCACGATTTCGGCTACAACTTCTTTAAACTTGGCGAAGAGGCTGTCGTTGATTTAAATGCGTTTACAATAACAGGAAAAAAACGTGCTGGTATGCGAGCTACTTTCAACCGTTTTGAACGAGAAGGTTATACATTCTCTATTCATAAGCCACCATTCTCAGACGAATTATACGAGGAATTAAAGAAAGTGTCTGATGCTTGGCTCGGCGGAAAAAAAGAGAAGGGATTTTCACTTGGGTACTTCGATCGTGAATATATTAGTCGTGCCCCTATCGCTACATTATCTGATGCAGAAGGAAAAATCATTGCATTCACAACCTTTATGCCAGTATATCAAAGTGGCATATTATCTGTTGATTTAATGCGTTATTATCCAGATGCACCTAGCGGAATTATGGATGCAATTTTTATCCACTTATTCCACTGGGCAAAAGAAAATGAATACCATTCCTTTAATATTGGTATGGCACCACTCTCAAATGTCGGTTTATCAACGCAATCGTTCTGGTCTGAACGAGTTGCTGCTGCAATATTTAATAACGTTCGTTACACATATAGCTTTAGCGGTTTACGACATTTTAAAGAAAAATACAAACCTGCATGGAGTGGAAAATATTTAGCATTTCGAAAGAATCATTCTTTACCAATTACAATGCTCTCTGTAACAAAATTAATAGGAAAACGAAAAAACAGCTAAGTACTTAGCTGTTTTTTCGTTTTTGCACTTGTATACTAAACTCCTTTTCATACTTCTTACCATTTATATAGAAATCCCCCCATATTTTATATGTTCCTTCTTCTGGAAAGGTAATACGATATTGTAATTGTTCATCCATATCAACAGGAATCGCATATAAAAAATGTTCCCTCGTTTCATCAACGATATATAGAGCGTCAACTTCTCCTCTTCCTGAATTTAATTTCAGCTTTTCTCCCTTTTTCGCTTGAAACTGAAATGTTAATGTCGTTGCCTCATTCGGATGTAATGCACCAAATAAAAGAGACACTTGATGCTCTCCTATATTTTTTGTAAGTACAGTATCGACAGGTAGCTTCTTTTTATTCTTGTCCTTATTTGTCTCCTTTTTTTCTTCACCAAAATCTTTCTTAGCAAATGATTCCACGGACTTGTTTTCATTTTCATACAAAAATATCGTGTACCCTTCACCTTTTGCTACATCTGAAGATAGCTTATACGATCCATTTCCAGCAAATATAGGCTTCGTTTGTTGTATGTTTTTCAAATTCCCATCCACTATCACTGCTCGAATTTGATCATTCACACCACGAACTTCATTATTCATTTTATTTAGCAATTGAAACGAAATATCGGCTTTTTCATTTCCCTTTTTATTTTTCACATCCCATTTCACTTCTTGAACATCTCCGGTCGTTTCTACAGTTTCTTGATATTTTTTTATGTAAAATCCTCCTGCCACAATAAGTATTAGTGCAATAAGCCCAATGACAAGATTTTTCAAAATATCACCTACCATTTTTATTGTCTTTATCCATGCAAAACCTCTTAAATATATATTCTAGATTATGATTTATGAAATCCTCCTCTTTTGCACATATTACAAATAAAAAAGATTTTAATTGAAAGGAGTCGTAGTGTATAATGCAAATGATATTGATTTCTATCAATACATTATAAGGAGGATTTTTCATGAGTGTACATATTGAAGCAAAACAAGGCGAAATTGCTGAATCTATTCTATTACCTGGTGATCCATTACGTGCAAAATATATTGCTGAAACATTTTTAGAGGATGTTACTTGTTATAATAACGTGCGTGGCATGTTAGGTTTCACTGGAACTTACAAAGGAAAGCGTGTATCTGTTCAAGGTACAGGCATGGGTGTTCCTTCTATTTCTATTTATGTAAACGAATTAATTCAAAGCTACGGAGTGAAAAATTTAATTCGTGTTGGGACATGTGGTGCAATTCAAAAAGATGTTAAGGTACGTGACGTTATTATTGCGATGACGGCTTGTACAGATTCTAATATGAATCGCTTAACATTCCCGGGTTTTGATTTTGCTCCTGCTGCAAACTTTGATCTTTTAAAGAAAGCCTACGATGCTGGAACAGAAAAAGGATTACACGTTCGTGTTGGTAACGTATTAACAGCAGATGTATTTTATCGTGAGAGCATGGACATGGTTAAAAAACTTGCAGATTACGGTGTATTAGCAGTAGAGATGGAGACGACTGCTCTTTACACATTAGCAGCTAAATATGGTGTAAATGCATTATCTGTATTAACAGTAAGCGACCATATCTTCACTGGTGAAGAAACAACATCTGAAGAGCGTCAAACTACATTTAACGAAATGATTGAAATCGCTTTAGATGCAGCAATTCAGCAATAGTACACTAAAGAACTCGTCATACGTCCGGCGAGTTCTTTTTTATGCTAAAATACTTCTATAGTCACTGTACCGTCTCTTTATGTGACTTTCTATAAAAAACTACTTTAGAGAGAGACAGATTTATCCCCTCTACTTTTTTGTAACCTTTGTTATAATTAAGAAATCATTTATATTACAGTATTTTTCATACGAGGTGAAACAGTGAAGAACAGAAGCATCGTCTTTAAACTATTTTTATTAACATCAACTTTATTTACAATCATATTTCTCCTTTTTTTCCTTGGACAATCTCTATTTTTAGAGAAGTTTTATATTAATAAAAAAATAAAAACCGTTCAAACGGCTTTTGAAAAATTCGTAGATAATTATGAAAAAAGCGACAAAAGTTTTGAGGAAATCAGAAAGCTAAAACAAGAATTTCACGATAAAACGAATGCTGAAATGCAATTTTTAGATTCTAACGGCATTATTAAAAGTGAAGACAATTACTACATTGAGGTAATTAACCCTAATAACAATAAAACCTATTCCATCCCACTTAATAATCTTTTAACACCCGAAGAATATAATAAATTCGAAAATTTAGGCTTAAAAAAAGAGGGCATGATTCACGTAGAGGGATTTTTACAAGATAATATAATAACGCCACTAGAACTGACGACTAATTATAATCGATGGCGAAATGAAAATGGCAATTCGGATTTTCAATCAATTAGTGGTAACCCCTCTAAAAATAGACTCACAAATCGATATAAAACTACGTCTCAGATCAGTTTTACCGGTGTGATATCTAAATTACATATCCCTTCCAAATCTGAGGTTCGCCTTGCAAATGATTTTGAAACATTACAAGCTGTTGAATATTTTGCAAGCACTATTAGACAAGGTACTTCTAATTCAAATCAATTAAACACGTATATTTTAGATAGTGGGGAAAATATAAAAAACAGTGTCTTTGTAAAGCCTATTATGGAAAACGGAAAAATTAAGGATTACGCTTTTGTGATAGCATCTTTACAACCTGTTAATGAAGCGATGCTCGTTTTAAAAGATTATTATGTCTATGCCTTAATTATCGTGTTTCTCGTTATTATTTTGTTATCCTTCTACTACTCAAAAATCATTGTTAAACCATTAATTAAGATAAATCGTGTTACAAAAAAAATGGCCAACTTTGATTTTAGCGAGAAGTTACCTGTTACGGCAGACGATGAAATTGGCGGGTTATCAAGTGGTATTAATACACTCTCTGTAAATTTAAAAGATCGAATCGACCGATTAAATGTTGCCAATACAAAATTACAACAAGATATTGAACGCGAACGTCAATTGGAAAAAACGAGAAAAGAATTCATTTCTGGTGTATCTCATGAATTAAAAACACCACTTAGTGTTATTCGTAGCTTCGCTGAAGGTATTCAAGATGGCGTAAGTAAAGATACGACATATTATACAAATGTTATTTTGGAAGAGACAGATAATATGAACAGGCTCATTGTTGAAATGTTAGAATTAGCAAAACTAGAATCAGGTACGTACAAACTAGAAATGTCGACATTCTCGATCGGTGAATTAATTCAACAAGTCTATACAAAATTATTATTTAGCATGGAGGAAAAACATTTACAAGTGAACATCCATGCTGACTCTTCTCTATTTGTTAAAGCAAATCGTAGCCGTATTGAGCAAGTCGTTGTAAACTTACTTAGCAATGCAATTCGATATACTCCAGATGGTGAAAAAATACACGTCTCTGTTATAGAAACGGAAGATACAGTGAAAATCAAAATTGAAAACACAGGTAATCCTATTCCAGAAGAAAGCCTTGAAAAAATTTGGGATCGCTTCTACCGTTTAGACGCTTCTCGTAGCCGTCATACTGGAGGTACTGGCCTTGGGTTATCCATTGTAAAAAATATTTTAGATCTCCATCACGCTGAATACGGCGTGTATAATACTACTAATAGCGTTGTATTTTATTTTAATTTACAAAAAGTAAAAGAAGTCAAATAATTTGTCTTAATTTCACTAGGAGTTCACATGAAATTCACACTCTCCCTTTATAGTAAGAAACAAGTTAATCCTTTCCTTTACACATATAAAAGAGGAGAGTGCGTGAAATGAAACAAGCAGGACAACCTATTCAAAATGAAAAACAATTAGAAACTATCAAAAATATACTTTTACAATCTTCGAAACGTGATGGCTTATTATTCGTATTAGCTGTAAATTCTGGCTTAAAAGTAAGTGAAATCTTACAATTAAAAGTTAGTGATGTAATCGATGAAGACGAAAATGTTCGCCATTCCATTTTATTTTACAATGAAAAAGTAAAGAAACATAAATGGTTTGCTGTAAATGAAGACTTACAGCACGCAATCGAAGACTACATGAAAGAACGTAAAACTTGGAAACGTAATGAACCATTATTAAAGTCTCAAAAAGGAACAAAGTCTATTACGAGACAACATGCATGGTACATTTTAAACAAAGCTGCAAAAGAAGTTGGATTAGAAGGGATTAGCTCACATACACTTCGAAAAACTTGGGGCTATTGTGCATACAAATCAGGTGTTGATATTGCATTTTTACAACACTTCTTTGATCACAGTACTCCATCCAAAACTTTAAAGTATATCGGTATTGCTTAATAACTCTTATACATAAAAAGGTTACCATTTGTAAATTTGGTAACCTTTTTTATGTTTCATATTCTCTTTTCTTGTCTCTCCTATACTGTAGTGGTACTCTAATAGTAAGGGGGAGAAATTATGAACACATTAACAATTGAATTACCGAAAGAAACGGCTGAAAAACTTGATTTATTAAAGAAATCTTATGAAAAGAAAACAGGTGCTACAATTTCTGAAAGCACTCTCGTTCAAACACTTATCTCAAAGGAATTTATCCAAGCGATAACTCCTTTTGATTTACAACAAATCATCAATGGAAAAGAACAGCAGTAATTGCTGTTCTTTTTTTATTACTATTTAAAATATAAAGTGAAACTTTAATCAGTGGGGGTTTTGTTCATCCCCCACTGATTATTAGCCTTCACCAATCGGGCGTTTACGGGCAGCAGGGCTCCCACCTAACTTCTTTACTCCAGCCGAATTTTGAGGTAGGAGTTTTACTGCCGTAAATAGCGGGATAAAAAGTTTTTTATTTATTTTCCGAAAAACTATTGACTATGATAATGATAACCATTATCATTTATTATGAAGCCAACAATTGATGAATCAACCAAACGCTCAGTAACATTGTTACCCCTCTTTTTCATATAGAAAGGCACTGTACATTCCCCCTGTTTGTACAGTGCCTTTCTTGTTTATCATCATTCAAACAAATTTAATTGCTCAGGCTTCGGCTCACCATATGTAATGTTCATCATTTTCATAAGCTGTTTCGCATTATCCGCTGCATCTCCGCCCGAATTATTATTAAACAATACAAATATATCCTTCGTCTTCTTTTTCAATCGCTCTAATCGTTCTACCCATTCCGCCAATTCTTTACTATTATAACGATATAGACAGCGAACCGCTCTCCAATTTTCTCCTTTATCCAGCCAACCATGAATATTTCGGCCATGAAAACGTATTAACGCCATGTCCGAGTTTGTTGCCTCTAATATAAGCGGTACTGATCCTATTCCAGCCTGAGGCTCATCGCAAATTGTATGAATCCAGTTTTCTTTTTCTAAAAACTGTAACGTCTTATCTCTCATTTCTGGATAAAACCATGTTTGATTTCGAAATTCTATTGCACATGGTAAATCTTCCATTTTTTCTTTCGTGTATCGAAGTAAATCTACATTTTTCACTTTACAATCAAACCATGGTGGATATTGAAATAAAATCATTTTTAATTTATTTGCTTCTATTAAAGGAAGAATGGATTGTTTATACACATCAAACATCTCATCGAACGTAGAAAAAGGGATTTCCCCTTTCATATGTCCTGTCATTCCTTGATAGGCTTTTACTATAAAAGAAAAATCTTTCGGCGTTTCCATCGCCCATTTTGTATAATTCCGCGCAGGTTGTATCGCATAAAATGAACTATCTACTTCCACAATGGGAAAATGTTCACTATAAGTTCGCAATTTATTTCTATTTTCATAGGGATTTATATATAAAGAATCATGATCTCCCCACCCTGTCACTCCAATGAAAAGCAAATATATCCCTCCCTTTTTAACTTCACCTTCTATCCATTCTACTCACTTCCCGGACATTTCAGCTAATCAATTTCATTAAGTAGCCCCTTCTTTAAGAGTATCCGTATAAAAATATGATATACTAAATGGAAGAATTTTTAAATTGAGGGGTTATTTATTTATGCTTCCAAACGATGATATTGTATCTCATGAAAAACGAATAGAAGAACTAGAAAATAAAGTGCGGTTATATGAAGAGCTTGTGAATCAATTACCACATCATTTCACATACAAAAATCCACATATTGGTTTACAAATAAAGAAAACGAGAACGACTCATTCCATTCAAAACATACAAAAAGAGAATAAAAAGGCTGATTTTCAACTTACTTGCGATTCATTATTTTTATTTGAACAACTTGAAACATACTTTGTTCATATTTTTGATGCTTTTTCACATCATGTCACCTTTGTTGATAGTAAAGGAAATATAACTTTATGTAATCAAGCTGCAGCAGATGATTTTGGTGTAGTACGAAATGATATAATTGGAAAGCCAATTCAACAATTACTAAACTTGCCAGAAGAACAAATTAAAGCGATTGAAACATTAAGAACAGGAACAGAAATATATAATGAAGAAGTGTTAGACAAAAACTATGGTATTTTAAACAATCGAATTATTCGGGATTATAACGGAGAGATTTTTAGAGTTATTAGTGTCTTCCATTATTTAAACACAGAACGTGATGCAGAAAAATTTTCATTAGCAGGACGAATCGCAGCTGGGATTGCTCATGAGGTACGAAATCCCCTTACAACGGTACGTGGATACTTGCAATTTCTACAAGATAACGTTTCTCCATCCAATAAAGAATTGTTTAAAAGTCTACTCATTCCTGAACTAGATCGTGCAAATAGTATTATCACAAAATTTTTAGCCATTTCAAAAACGCGTGAATTTACTAGAGAACCTTTTCCCATCAATACGTTTTTACGCGAATATATTCAACAACTACTTGCTAGTGAAGTTTTTTTACACAACATTTCTATTGACTATGAATTTTCTACGGAATTAGATGGTGTACTTGTCAATATCGATCGTCATGAACTTGTGCAAGTTTTTTTAAATTTATTTCAAAATGCTATCGATGCTCGAGGCGAAAGACCTCTTTCCATTCAAATCTCTAGTTATCGCCTAGATAACTTTGTTCGGATTACTTTCACAGATAACGGAACTGGGGTTCCTCCAGCTATTCAAGAATATATCTTTGATCCATTCTTCTCAACAAAAGATTCAGGAACAGGACTGGGCTTGTCAGTAACGAAGAAAATTATTCAAAATCATAACGGTACATTAAAAATGTCTAGTAATCAAAACGGTACAACTTTCACTATTTCTATTCCAATTTTACCTAAAGCGAACTATGAACGGATTAATCATTAAAAAGGTTGGGCTGTTCCACGAACTGCACGCAAATTGTTAGATATAATCTAACAATTTGCGTGCAGTTTTTTTATTCTAACCTATTCTTTTTTAACTCATATAAATCTTTCTCTATCTCTTAATTGTTCTTTGTTTTACAAGATAGGTAAACTTCTTATTTTTTTAGAAATAGTAGTTTGTCCCTCACGAATTCAGTTTAGTTTTCATTTTATTATATAGTCACGACTATTTATTCTATAAAAGAAAGGAATGAACAAATGTCCAACAAAAATAAAGGGAAAGTGTTTTATGGTAATGATTGTTGCGAAGTAAGAGCTTGCAGTTATATTAACATCTCTAAGGCAGAACTAAAAGAGTATGCTAGACTTCTTCAAGCTCTTGGTCAAAGTATTCAAGCTGTATTTCAAAACCCTTCTCAAGATAACATCGATAAACTAATTACTCTCCTGAATAATCTTCAAAAATTCCTCAGTTGCTTAAATTTATCACCTGCACAAGAAAAGATTGGTAGTTCTATTATTGCTAACTTATTAACTATCCTAAAGTCCTCACCTTTCTCATGCGGAGCATTGTACGTTGAACTACAAAGTTTGCTTAATTATTTATTGTATATTGCTAAGTTATTCAAAATCGATTGCTGTACTATCGATAAACTAGTTAAGCTCATTACAGAAATTCAAGCTATCCTAGTTCAATATGGATCAGGTTGCCTTGGTGGAGGAACAATAGGACCTACTGGACCTACTGGACCTCAAGGACCGGCTGGCGCTCGGGGTGCTACTGGACCTCAAGGACCTCAAGGACCTCAAGGTATTCAAGGGACTCAGGGACCGGCTGGTGCTCAAGGTGCTACTGGACTTCAAGGACCACAAGGTATTCAAGGACCGGCTGGTGCTCAAGGTCCGGCTGGTGCTACTGGCGCTCAAGGTGCTCAAGGTACTCAAGGTCCGGCTGGTGCTACTGGTGCCCAAGGTGCTCAAGGTACTCAAGGCGCTCAAGGTCCGGCTGGTGCTACTGGTGCCCAAGGTGCTCAAGGTACTCAAGGTACTCAAGGTCCGGCTGGTGCTACTGGTGCCCAAGGTGCTCAAGGCGCCCAAGGCGCTCAAGGTACTCAAGGTCCGGCTGGTGCTACTGGCGCTCAAGGTGCTCAAGGCGCTCAAGGTCCGGCTGGTGCTACTGGTGCCCAAGGTGCTCAAGGTACTCAAGGTACTCAAGGTCCGGCTGGTGCTACTGGTGCTCAAGGTACTCAAGGTACTCAAGGTCCGGCTGGTGCTACTGGTGCTCAAGGTGCTCAAGGCGCTCAAGGTCCGGCTGGTGCTACTGGCGCTCAAGGTGCTCAAGGTCCGGCTGGTGCTACTGGTGCTCAAGGCGCTCAAGGCACTCAAGGTCCGGCTGGTGCTACTGGTGCTCAAGGTGCTCAAGGCGCTCAAGGTCCGGCTGGTGCTACTGGTGCTCAAGGTGCTCAAGGCGCTCAAGGTCCGGCTGGTGCTACTGGTGCTCAAGGTGCTACTGGACCGTCGGGCACACCACTCCCTGTAACTATAGCAGCAATAGGAAATTCTAATCCACAAACTATATCACCTGGAACGAATATCCAATTTAATCAAGTTTTCGAACTAAATAATCTCATTTTTAATGACACTTCAGATACTTTAACTATTTTAGAAACAGGAGTATACGATATTAGTTTCTCAGCATCTACGACCTTCCCGGGTTCTTCACCATTTGGATTCGGTATTTCATTCAACGGTCAACCACCTACTCGTAATTTTTCAACTAACGTTATCGGTAGTGCGGTTTCTTTCTCCACAATTGTTACTTTAACAGCTGGTACAACAATCTCTGTACAACCTACAGTAAATACTATTTCCATCCCTAACACTGGTGACACAACAGCTACACTATCAGTCTTCCGAATTTACTAATTTTAGTTTTCATTTTATTTTTGAACGACCAAGAATGTTTGATTTATAGTAATTTGTATTATTTTGATTGTATGTTAAATCTTTCTTTTAATAAAAAGGAGCACTTATTTTGGAGGATAAGTGCTCCTTCTTTACGTTTCTTTACTTCAAATTTACTCTAGCTTAATCCTCTTTTTGTATGATGAATAGTGAAGACAAAGACATGAAAGAGGGATGACAATGCGAATTATATCACTGACACGTTTTTGGTTTGTTCTTATGGTATGCATAATTTTATGTATAGGGTTTCTTTTAACTCTAAACTATTCAAATGTTTCAAAAGCAGAAAGAAAAACAATTCCATACGAACTTCTTTATACAAAACAAAACAACATCCCGTATCCCTCTTCCACACAAAATAAAAAAAAAGTTATAAAAGGAATGCTTATTACAGAAGCTTCTAGTTATGAAAACCTACTTCAAATCGCTGAAACGATTAAAGATCAATATAAAAATAAAGACGTTGATGAAATAACACTCTCTATCCATAATGAAAATACTGGAAGTTTCGAAGAGGAATTGCCATATGAACCTATTAGTAAAGGAATAATAACCGTCACGTATGATTCTCAATCCTTCGGTAGGACCAATGTTACGCTAAATAAATAAACTGAAGCTTTAATCCGTGGCGCTTTTCCCATCCCCACGGATTATTAAGTTAAACCCATCAAATTTTTATAGGCAGCTCGATTCTCACCTAACTTCTTTTCTGTTGCCACATTTTGAACCGAGATAAAACCGCTCATTTCTCATAAAAAAGAGGCGAACTCGTTATTCGCCTCTTTTTTTACCAAAATGGAATCCACTCTTTCACTTTGTCTATCCATTCATTTTGCTGTTCTTTTCTTTGTTGTTCCTCTTCTTTTCGTTTTTTCTCTTCTTCTTTCCTTCGTTTTTCTTCCTCAATCGTTTTTAATTGTTTTGTATAATCCGCCTCAGGTATTAGTGATAACTGAAATGCCTTTTGAGTTGGATTTCCATTCGCTTTCTTCATAATATCCCGGAACATTGTCGTTGTAATTTGGCTGCCTCCTGGCACATAATGCTCACTATCCGTTTTATCATACCCTACCCAAATCGCACCTACTAAATCCGGTGTGTATCCAACAAACCACGAATCCTTCGCACCAGTGCTTGGTCCATTTACAAGCTGGGTAGTCCCTGTCTTGCCTGCGGTATCGATATTATTAACTTTCGCTTTTTCACCTGTTCCCCTTTCAATAACACCTTTTAATAAGTATGTCATCTTTTGGGCAACTTTCTCGTTCGTCACACGAGTTTCTTTCTTATACCATTTTCCAATTGTTTCCCCTTCAGCATTTTGGATTTCTCTAATGGCATGAGCTTCTACTTGGACACCATCATTTGCAAGTGCGCTATACGCTTGAGCCATTACAAATGGTGAAGTCCCTACATGCATACCTCCTAAAGCAATCGGATACGTATGGTCTTCAGGCTCTAATGGAATACCAAACCGCTCTAAAGATTTCAATCCTTTATCTAATCCAATTTTCTCTAATAACCAAACTGCTGAAACATTATATGACTTTGCCACCGCTTCATACATCGTCACATTACCATGGAACGTATGATCACTATTTTGTGGTGCATATTCTTTAATATTAAACGGTTCATCTTTTAAGACATCGTATACTTCATATCCTTGTTCTAACGCTGGTACATACACTGCAAGAGGCTTTAACGTTGAACCTGGCTGTCTTTTTAATTGTGTTGCATGATTAAACTGCAAAAATTGATAAGGACCTCTGCCTCCAACTAAAGCCGGAACACCGCCAGTTTTTGGATTCATAAGGACCACTCCAGTTTGCATAAGCTGATCTGAGCCACTATCTTTAAAATAACTATCATTATTCACAACATCTTCAACCGCTTGTTGTTTTTTCGAGTCAAGTTCCGTATAAATACGATAGCCACCTGCTAAAATTTCATTTTGTGTTAATTCATACTTGTCCATCGCTTCTCTAACAATATAATCTACGTATTGGGAATATTTCCCCTTATATTTATCGTCAACACCACGTCGTAATACAAGACCTGATTCTTTCTCCTGATTATATTGTTCTTCAGAAATATATCCTTGCTCCTTCATTAAACCTAATACGACATTACGTCTTTCAATTGATTTATTAAAGTTTTTATACGGCGAATACGCAGATGGCGCTTTAATTAATCCTGCAATCGTTGCAGCTTCTGAAATCGTTAAGTCTTTTACTTCTTTATCAAAATAAGATTTAGCTGCTCTTTTTATCCCCCAAGCACCTTCACCAAAATAAATTTGATTCATATACATTTCAACAATTTCATCTTTCGTATAAGTACGTTCTATTTTTTTCGTTAGAAAGTATTCCTTTATTTTACGCGAGAATGTACGGTCTTGCGTTAAAAATACATTTTTAGCAAGTTGTTGTGTAATTGTACTACCACCTGCCACAACTTCACCAGCTGTAATGTTCTTAAATACAGCACTTATAATTCCACTATAGTAAATACCATGATGACTAAAAAATTCCTTATCTTCTACTGCAACAATTGCTTGAACCATAATATCAGGAATATCTTTCCTTTTGACTCCTTCTGTTTTAGAAGAAGCTAATTTAGTCGCAACTTCATTATTTGCATCATAAATTAAAGTCGGTTGTGGAACAGCTTGTTTTAATTCCGATATATCTTGAATGGAAATTATTATATTTACAACAATAAATAGAGTAGCAAGTAAACTTCCCAATACAATTAATGAATTGCGTAGTTTCTTCCTCTTATTGAACCACTCAAGCGTTTTTTTTAAGTGAGTGTTCTTCAATTTCATTGGTTCACTTCCTTCATTTGTTTACACTCTTCTTTTTAAAAGGAAGAATATACCTCCTTTTAAATTTATTATAATAACGTAGTCGTTCCTATAGTGTAAAGCTTTTCTTTCACATTCATACTTTTTGCAAGAAAAGGACATTCTACAAGTAAGATATTCATTGTTGAGTATTAATATTATTAATACAACAATGAGAGTTATGTTAAGTTTTTGTAAACTTTTCGATAAAATGTTTTAAAAAACGACAGTTTTTTGTTAGAATTGATTAGCCAATATATTTTACATATATTACTTTTGTGGGGGTAACAATAATGGTCTTTAAATCAAAAAAAGATAAATTTTCTGAAATGCTTATGAACGTTTCCGAAAATTTAAAAGAAGGCGCGCAGTTTTTCGTGGAGTATAAAATTAAAAATGCTAGCGATTTAAAAGAGTTTTCTATGCGCATGAAAGAGTATGAGTCAAAAGGTGACTCATTCATTCACGAAATCATTATGGAGCTAAACAAAGCGTTTATTACTCCTATTGAACGTGAAGACATCCTACAACTTGCAATGAGTATGGATGATGTATTAGACGGATTAGATCACAGTGCTGGTCTATTCGAAATGTATTCTATTACAGAAGCTGATGAATACATGATTAAATTCGTTGAAGCAATTAATCAATGTGCAATTGAGATTGCAAATTCTGTTGAACTACTGTCTAAAAAGAAATTAGTCGATATTCGTACAAATGCGATTAAGATTAAGGATTACGAGTCACAATGTGATGATATTCGCCGTCATGCGATTAAGCACTTATTCTCTCGTGAGAAAGATCCGATTAAGATTATTCAATTTAAAGAGATTTACGAAGAGCTTGAAGAAGTAGCTGATAGCTGTCAAAGCGTTGCAAACGTATTAGAAACAATCATTATGAAGAACGCGTAAGGAGTTTGATCATGGATACACTCTTGATACTGACCGTTTTAGTAGTCATTTGCGCTTTAGCTTTTGACTTTATCAATGGATTTCACGATACAGCAAACGCTATTGCAACGGCTGTTTCAACGAAAGCTCTAAAGCCTAGACATGCAATTATTATGGCAGCTATTATGAACTTTTTAGGTGCGATGACATTTACAGGTGTAGCAAAAACGATTACAAAAGATATCGTTGACCCATTTGCCTTGCAAAATGGTTCTCTTGTAATTTTAGCTGCTTTGCTTGCGGCAATAGCTTGGAATTTGATTACTTGGTACTATGGTATTCCAAGTAGTTCTTCTCATGCGATTATTGGCGCAATCGCAGGTGCAGCAATTGCTGCTGCTGGTATTAGCTCATTAAACTATAAAGGGTTTATAAAAATTCTTGAAGCTTTAATCATTTCACCGATTATCGCCTTTGTTATTGGTTACATCGTATATAGTATTTTTAAAGTGGTCTTTAAAAACTTTAACTTAACGAAAACGAACAAGAACTTCCGTATATTCCAGATTTTCACCGCTGCATTACAAGCTTATACGCACGGTACAAATGATGCACAAAAAGCAATGGGAATCATTACGATGGCTCTTATGGCCAATAACTATCATACTTCTGACGACATCCCGTTCTGGGTACAATTATGTTGTGCAATCGCAATGGGTCTTGGTACTTCTGTCGGTGGATGGAAAATTATTAAAACTGTCGGTGGACAAATTATGAAAATTCGTCCTGTAAATGGTGTAGCTGCTGATTTATCATCATCACTTGTTATTTTCGGCGCAACATTCATTCACTTACCGGTTAGTACAACGCACGTTATCTCTTCTTCTATTTTAGGAGTTGGTGCTTCACATCGTGTGAAAGGTGTAAAATGGGGAACTGCAAAACGCATGTTAATTACATGGGTTATTACACTTCCTATTTCAGCTTCTTTAGCTGCATTATTTTACTACTTATTACACTTAATCTTTTAATCAAAAGTCGTCTTCCTTATTTTTCTAGGAAGACGACTTTTTTGTGAACATGCCTATTTCTTATTAAAAAGCGTGTATAATGATTGATGGATAAGTTATATAGAGGAGTTGGCAATTTTGGAATACATCATGTTACTTTTCATCGGATTAATCGCCGGGACAGTCGGGAGCCTAGTCGGACTTGGAGGCGGAATTATTATCGTTCCGTTATTAATTGGATTACACAGTTTATCACCACAACTCGCAGTAGGAACTTCTATGGTAACAGTCGTTTTTACAGGGCTAGCTTCTACCCTTACTTATATGAAACATAAACGGGTAGATTATAAAAGTGGACTTATTTTATTTATCGGGAGTGGCCCTGGTGGCATTATCGGATCATGGGCAAACAAATTTTTAAACCAAGATACATTTTCTTTATACTTTGGAATTTTTCTTATATTCGTCTCCATTCTTCTTATACTACGAGACAAATTGAAACCTCTTTCCCTATCAAATATGACTGTAATTAAGCGATCTTTTACAGATAACGAAGGAAATACTGTAGACTATCAATTTCCACCATTTCTTGCTATCTTTATTGCCTTTATAGTTGGATTTATATCCGGATTATTCGGAATCGGTGGTGGCGCCTTACTTGTGCCAGCGATGATGCTTCTTTTTGCGTTCCCAGCACACATTGCTGTAGCAACTTCAATGTTTATCGTATTTCTCTCAGCAATTGTAAGTTCTTTAACTCACATCTCTCTAGGAAATGTCAGCTGGGCTTATGCATTAATTCTTATTCCTGGTGCATGGATTGGCGGAAAAATCGGGGCTTATATTAACACGAAATTAAGCGGTAATGCAGTAATCAATTTATTACGTATCACATTAATTATTCTTGGAACTAGATTAATCATTACTTCATTTTTATAACGCGTTCTTTCTAGAATGCGTTTTTTCTTATACACATGAATATAAAAAGGCTCCTAGGAGAACAAATAAAACTAAACAAACACTTAATAGCATAAAATTTGAAATATGTACTTTCTTCAAGTTGATCACTCCTATAGCTATGACTGTTATCCTTATGATAGCGAAAAAACAGTTATCTTACAGTTACAAAGTGCTAACAATGCAAAATCATTTATTACAAATTTTATCCTTATATTTCATTTCTTTGTATAATCTATCGATTCAATAAAAAAAGATGTCATATTGACATCTTTTTAGTGAAGAAGTGACCATCCCATAAAGTCTTCATGTACTTGGCACGCCCTCTTATCGTTTCGATCATATAATTCAGCATAACTATCTGTTTCTTCATCATAAGCCATCGTATAAATAATTTGGCCGTCTATTTCAACGGATAAAACGACTCCACCTTTCATCTCTTCTACATGAATGATAGCATTCGCCGGAATTCTCATATCCGTCATCTTCATCGCATCTAACAATATACTAAACCCCCTACAGCGTATTCATTGCTAGTACTATTACACACTAAATAGTATACTACTGTAATAGCATACATTTCGTCAATGAAATTGCTGTTTAAAAAGCATATTATCTTTATACATATACGCTAAAATATAAGAAATAGAAATGTTTTAATGGGGGGCTAACATTGATTCTACATAAGGGAGATGTATTATTCCGTCAAGGTGAGGACGGTCCATTATATTTTATAAAAACAGGTTTATTAAAAGTTATTCGGTTAGAAGCAGACGGAACACCATTTTTATTTAATATTATCGTTCCTGGTGAAACGATACCTCACCATTCTTTAATTTCACCGAAGGAATATCACGGTACAGCTATGGCTTTAATGAAAACAGAAGTGGAGCCTATAATTAGCAATGAATGGTACGACAAACTTCAGGCAAATCCTGCATCATATGAAAATATCGCTATACAATTACAATCGAAGTTAAGAATGATGCAACAGCGTATCGATCAATTGACAACTGTCTCTCCTAAAGAGCGCCTTCATCGTTTACAAGAGTGGTTCACCTTTTATTTAGGTGACATCCCTATTTATGAAATATTAACACAAACTGAAATTGGTCAGCTCATAGGTGTACGCCGCGAAACAGTAAATCGCTTACTTAGAGAACAAGCAAAAAACGAGGTAAAATAATACCTCGTTTTTTGCTTGGCAACGTTAACCTATTGTAAGCTTGCTGCGGGACCGAAAAATTCATAATGAATGTTCTCTTGTTTAACACCCAAATCAATTAATGCAGCATTTATATGTTTCATAAATGGTACTGGACCACAGAAATAAAATTCTGCTTCAGTCGTTGGAATAATAGTTTGTAACCATTCACGTTCAATGAATCCTTCTTGAGCAAAATTCTTCATTTCCACATCTTGCTCTGTCGGTGAAGAATAGCAAGTATATGCTTTAACTTGTTCATACTCTTTTTCTACTGTCTCAACATGCTCTTTCATCGCATGTGTATTACTATTTATCGCCGCATGAACAAAGCATACATTACGCTTTGATTCTTGTTCAATTAACGTATTTAACATACTCATCAGCGGTGTAATACCTACTCCACCACTAATTAGTACAACAGGTAATGTTGACTCCATATTTAATACGAAATCTCCCGCTGGTGCACTTACTGGTAAGACATCTCCTTCCCCTACATGATCATGTAAGTAATTAGATACTTTACCATCTGGTGTATCTACACCTTTTTCTTTCTTTACACTAATACGATAATATTCTTTTCCTGGAGCATCAGACAAGCTATATTGACGATTATGTGTATATGTCTCACCTTTAATATTTATTTGAATCGTTACATATTGTCCTGGGATGAATGAAGAAACTTTCCCGCCATCTTCAGGTTTTAAATAAAATGATGTAATAACGTCGCTTTCCTTCACTTTTTTAACAATCACAAAGTTGCGGAAATCTTTCCACCCACCTTCTTTATGTGCAGCTTCTTCATACATACCCGCTTCAATGCTAATGAATGCATCAGCAATGACGCCATACGCTTCTCCCCATGCATTTAAAACTTCATCAGGTGCGCCTGCGACCTCTTTAATCGCTCGTAGTAAGCATGTACCTACTATTGGATAATGCTCTGCTTTAATACCTAAACTTCTATGCTTATGACCGATTTGTTTTACAACTGGAATAATAGCTTCTAAATTATCAATGTACATTGCAGCTGCATAAACAGCATTTGCTAATGCTTGTTGTTGTCTTCCTTTTTTCTGGTTCGTATGGTTGAAAATATTCAATAACTCCGGATGTTCCGAAAATAAAATTTGATAAAATCTCGTTGTAATCTCAACGCCTTTTTCTTGTAATAACGGTACTGTTGACTTTACGATTTCAATTGTTTTTGCACTTAACATTGTATCCCACTCCTCTATTTCCTTAACTGTTTTTAGTTTAACTGAATTGTATAATACATATTGTGATTTTAATCACTATTAACACGTTGTTTTTGTGAAAAATATATGAACAATGCAAATATATCGTAAAATTTTAACGAACGGAGGCCTCCCATACGCCCTCCCTCACCAATCGTACTCAAAGAAAATAAGCTAACTAGAATTCTAGCTAGCTTACTACTTTGCTTGTATCACTTGTTCAATCACTTTTATATTCTTCCCATCTCCAAACTCTGTATACCCCCATATATTCGTTTCGCCTTTATTTTTATTCACAAGTATATCTAAGTCATGATATACGCGATGAGCATAGATTACATACTCCATATTCTGAAGCTCCACACCTTTTTTTACAATTTCATAACTTCTATTCACATCGCGTTTTATTTTTTCATTTTTTATTTCTTTATGTATATTTTTTAAAGAGGCTTCTTGCTCTTGAAACCATTGTTTAAAATGTTTCCAATCCCCATCTGTATATTTCTCTGCCTTGCCATAATTCAAGAAATTATTATAACTTTCATGTGTCGTACGAACAAAATCGAGTGTCTTCTTCTTCTCCTGCACCTCTTCTATTTGTGCTACTGTATTTACTCCAGCAGACTTATTCGCATAATATAATAGTACTTTCATAAGACTATAGCTCGCTATTGCCATCACAGTAATAGTTACCAATACACTTAACAATTTCTTCATATACAGAACCCCTTTTCTACTATGAATATTACAATGTACTGTTACACTTGTAACATTCTCTCGTAGAAATGTAATTCCTGTTTAAATCCTCCTTTTCATTTCGACACTATTTTTCTACAAACTTCTCCTTGGTAAATGCTCTTGTAAAACAACATAACCTTCATAAGCTGTATAACCGAGTATAGCCATTAATCCGATATAACAAGCAAATACTGTCCATTTCGTTTTCGTATCGACTTTGTAATAATTTTCTTGTTGTTCCTTTTCTGTTTCCCATTCATTTAATTTTCTTTCTGACATTTCAAATGCTTCTCTTATATGAATTGTATGCATTTCTTTTTCATCTTCATATGGGACATAATCAAGTGGCTCAAATTTTGGTAAAAGGTACTCTAGCACTTCAATCTTTTGAAGTTCTCCTGTTTTTAATTCTTTTTCACGTTCTCTTTGTCTTAATACATTCATTTCATGGTGAATCATATAAATCGTTCGATGCACCGCACCAGTTTCTTTTAATTCCTCTTCAAGCCTAGCAACATATTCTTTCATTCCATCGATTTTATATCCTAATTCCTTAATCGGCTCATCTCTCTTTATTACTCTATATAGTTCCATACAGCCGATAATAAAAATAAATCCTCCTAAAATACTTTTGAAGTAAATAGAATAGCCGAGTAGTAAAACTAGCCCTGCTCCCCAAATTTTCGTGCTTACAACTGAAATTATTCGTCCACCATCTAATGGAGAAACTGGAATTAAGTTAAAGAAATTAATCATACTTCCAAGTAAAATAATAAGCGCCCAAAACGGCTCTTTCGTGATTATATACAGTGGGATCGCGGGTAAAAATGAAAGCAATCCGAAAAGAGGTCCCATATATGCAATGTAAGCTTCATCTTTTGCATTTTTCGGCATCTCTTTCATCCCAATAAGAGCTCCCATAAATGGTATGAAGATTGCTGGCGATGTTGGTATCCCTTTCTTTCTCGCTGCCCATAAATGCCCCATCTCATGTACAAACAATAAATATACGAGTGCTACCCCAAACTTCCAACCATATATGACTGCGTATGCACCAAGCGATAAAAACATACTAAATACTGTTGAAAATTTTGCTAACTTAAAAATTGCAAATACCCATTTTAACTTAGATAGTAAAAATAACCCTATTGCAACTATAACTCCCCATAATCCTTTTTTATTATTTTTCATATTCCTCTCCTTTATCTCGCTTTATTGAGCCATATACACTCATCAAAACTTATTCTTTTTCTCTATTATGACATATTTTTTTCTATTGTTAGAAATAATGTTTATTCCATCCATTTTTAGCCAAAAATAAAAATAAAAGGAGGTAAATACAAATGAAATTACAATCTCTTATGATAGGCGCTCTATCGTTTTTAGCTTCAACTCTTATTTTTTATACCGTCAGCTACGTATTATTATTAGATTGGTTGCCAAATCACTTATTTATAGCCCTTATTATTCTTTCTGCTCTTATGATTTCCTTTCTAATTACACGAAAATCAATGAATGAGCCATCTGCAAAAGCAAAATAATAGAGGGGATCTTTCCCCTCTATTATCATTTCCTAGGAAAGGCCATATAGACTTTATGATTCTTACTGCCCGCTATTTACGGGCAGTAAGAATCCCACCTCAAAATTCGGCTGGAGCAAAGAATTTAGGTAGGAGTCGTGCTAATAATCAGCGGGGGATGCCCCCACTGATTAAAATTTCACTTTATCTTTGTAAATTCATTTTTTCACCATACTCTTTAACAATTTGAATAATGTTTTGAAATGCTCCTACTTTTTCTTTCTTACTATTTAATATTTGTAAATCGTGATTATCATAATAGGTTTCTAGTGATTTTAATTGTGATTCTGAAGCATCTTTTATCGGAACAGTAACATTCAACTCATACTGTTTATACCCTTCCTTTACTTTTTCAGCTGAAATTATCTCACTCTCTTTTGCGCCAATTAATTTTTGAACCTTTTCCGGGAAAATTAATTGCAAATAATATTCTTGTTCCTTTGCTAACTTATTATATAGTGATTGTGAAATCGTATAACGTACTGTATAATTCATTTTTTGATCACCTGCTTTAATATGAAACGCAGTAATCTGCATGTCTTTTTTTGTTACTTCCGTTAAAGTACCTACCTGCATCTCATCTTCTTTTTGTTCTGGAATCTTTGGAAAGATAGCCAAAAGCTTTTCCGTATCTTTTTCGTTAAGCATATACATATCTTTCTTATATTGAATCCATCCTCGGCGATCTTCTCCTCTTAACCATGCATAATATGTTTCTTTTTTTCCATCACTACTAATTTGTATTTCATATTCCGGTTCACCAAAACTACCCGTTACTTCTTGTTTTTCCGCTTTGTTTATAATATCCACCACCAACTCCGCATCCATTTTCTTTAAATTCTTTTCTTCTTTACCTTTTTGCATAACAGTTACTTGTAATGGTTCTCTCATTTCATTCACTGTCTCCTCTACTTGTTTCGGTTCTTTCTTTTGCTCGGATTGACCACACGACGCGAGTAAAATAACACATAAAAACATTAAATATTTCCCTTTCAAATCGATTCTCCTTTTCCAATAAGAAATTCTTATAATCCTCATGCATAAAACAAAAACGTTACATTATATAGAATGAGCTATACTATAAACTGAAGGGAGGATTTTACAATGTCCATTAATTTTCATGATGCAAATAATAAGTATACGTATGCAAATCGTAACGCACATATTTCATGGCAGGAAACAATAAACAATATTGTAGATGTGCAAAATAAACAAGTAATTGATATAGGTTGTGGTGGCGGCATTTACACGAAAGAACTTGCTCTTATGGGAGCCAAAAATGTTGTTGGGCTTGATTTTTCAAAAGAAATATTACAAGCTGCAAAAGAAAATTGTAATGCCTTCCCAAACATTTCATTCATTCACGGTGATGCACATAATATCTCATTCCCTAATGAAACATTCGACCTTGTCATTTCTCGTGCAGTCATTCATCATTTGCATGATATTCCCACATTTATACGAGAGGCTTCTCGTATATTAAAAAAAGACGGTCTACTTATTTTACAAGACCGGACCATTGAAGATTGTATAATCCCAGGAAGTCCTGAACACCTTCGTGGATATTTTTTCTCGGTCTTTCCAAAACTCATTGAAACAGAAGCGCAAAGAAGACCAAAAACCACTACTATACAGCAATTATTACAAACATATCCTCTTCAAACGCTCCCCATTCAAACACAATGGGAAGTACGAAAAGTACATGATTCTGTAGAGGCTTTGCTACAAGATTTATCTCCTCGAACAGGCCGATCCATTCTATATGAACTAACAGATAATGAACTTTCTCAGCTTCTACATCATATCCAAACGGCATTACAAAACGTCTCTCCTATCATCGAAAGAGATCGTTGGACAATTTGGAGCGCGAAAAAATTGTAAGGAAGGAAGCCTCACAAAATAATGTGAGGCTTCCTTCTTTCATAATCTAATTTTGCAACACTCTTGATATCCTCCACTCCTGGCCTGTGCACTTCCACACTTCGGACATACTAAATATCTAGACTGATTTGTCAACAAACTACCTTTTTGAAAGAGTAAAACTTCTGCTTGTTTAAACGAACGCGAATAATATAACCACATAAAACCAATTATAGCAATAATGCCAAATAATACTCCCATCGCAAGCATTTCAGTCACCTCTTTTGGTTTGTTCTTTCCAGCAAGTGGATTGTTGTATTATTCTCTGCAAATTCAAACAATTCCTTCCTTACTCCTATAAATATCGATTTTCTCCATAAACTTTACAATTCTCTATAATGTTTTACAGCATTTTTACAAATAGTATTAACCCTTATATTCTCAGCTATATTTCTACAGGAAAGTGTATTTCCCAAAAAATATGTTGACTTTCTAAAAAAAACGTGTGAAAATACTGTCAGAATACTTGAATTAAAATTCATTGACGAGAACGAGTACGTTATAGGACTGTTCCCCAGAGAGTTGGCGATTTGCTGAAAGCCAACGTTCAGTGCTTAACCGAAAATCATCTCCGAGAAGTAGAACCGAATGCTAAAGTAAGTTCTTACCGGATGTCCCCCGTTACAAGGAACACGTATCATGTTGTACGTTGCAAAGCCGTATACATATAGATTTATTTCTACATGTATAAATTAGGGTGGTATCGCGGGTAAATATAACTCGTCCCTTTCTTTAGGGACGAGTTTTTTGTGTTCTTACAATGAATTTACAAAAAAGGAGGAAAAACAATGAACACTGTATCAAAAAAACATGTTTTTTTCACAGGCCTTATGCTATTTTCTTTATTTTTTGGGGCAGGAAATTTAATTTTCCCTCCAATGCTTGGACAAAATGCTGGTGAAAACTTTTGGCCAGCAATGATTGGTTTTTTACTAACAGGAGTCGGCTTACCACTACTTACTGTTATCGCTATTTCTCTATCAGGAAATGGAATGCAACAACTTGCAAGTCATGTTCACCCATTATTCGGAATATTCTTTACGGTAGTTGTATACATTGCAATCGGTCCATCTATGGGCATCCCACGTGTTGCTAATGTCGCTTATGAAATGGGGGTTAGTTCTTTCTTACCAGAAACTATTCGCTCTAGCAGCCTAGTGCTATTTTTATACACAGTCATCTTCTTTTCTATCGTATTTTGGCTTAGTTTAAACCCTTCTAAGCTCGTCGATCGTATCGGAAGTGTATTAACACCTATTTTATTATTCTCTATTTTTTTATTATTCGTTAAGAGTGTATTTACACCCCTCGGGCAATCTGGACCAGCAATGCAAGAGTATCAAACTTCTCCAATTTTCAAAGGTTTTATGGAAGGATACTTAACGATGGATACCATTTCAGCACTTGCATTTGGGATTATCGTTGTAAATGCAATTCGCTCAAAAGGTGTGAGTGATCGTAAATCAATTGCCATCGCTACAGCAAAAGCAGGACTTATTGCCGCTACTGGTCTCGTACTTGTATATGGTGCACTTGGCTGGCTCGGTACAACTAGTGTCTCTCTCGGATACGCAAAAAATGGAGGACAGCTACTTACCGTTATCGTACAACAATTATTCGGTCCATATGGTCTAATTCTGTTATCTCTTATCGTTACACTTGCTTGCTTAACAACATGCGTTGGACTTGTATCTGCGTGCAGTCAATACTTCTCAACATTATTGACAAAATTTTCATACAAAATGTTAGCAAGTGTCATTTGCTTGTTAGGATTATTAGTTGCCAACTTAGGTTTAACAAAAATTATCGCAATCTCTGTTCCTATTTTACTTGTTGTATATCCAATTGCGATTGTACTCATATTACTATCATTACTTCATAAATATTTCGGTGGATATCGTTCTGTTTATGTAGGTGCGTTAATTGGATCTGCAGTTGTGAGCGTATTTGATGGATTAAAACAAGGGAATATTCCTGTTTCATCTATCACATCTTATTTCGAGTTTATTCCATTATATAATGAAGGAATTGGCTGGTTAGTACCAGCATTAGTTGGGGCTATTATCGGTTTTGCTATCGCAAAATTAAGTGGCGCCAAAGCAGTACCATTAACGGATCATTCACCTGAATCGAAAGTATCATAAAAAAACTCCCATTTCGGGAGTTTTTTACATTTGATAAGAAGTATGATTAAAGCTACTTACTTTATAAGCTTTCGTATAGTAATCAATATTCGTATCCACTGTTTCTACTTTTACAACATCATAGCAATCTTCTTGCTTCACTAGAAATAAATAATATTCTTCTGTTGCCTCAATAATTGCAATACGATCTGTTTCAATATCATATTGTTCACAAAGTGCTTGCAACGCATTCACATAGTTACCTAATTTTTTCGTTTCATCCATTCCAAATATCGTTTGAACTAACATACACTCTCTCCCCTTTGTATGTACTGTTAACACCTTAATGATAACGCTTACATAAATAACCGTCAATAAAAAGCTTTGACCATATATAGTCAAAGCTTCCTTCTCATTTCGTCAATTGGTGTCTAAACGCATAAATAACCGCCTGTGTCCGGTCACTTACATTTAGCTTATTTAATATATTACTCACATGTGTCTTTACTGTTTTAAGGGCAATAAACAACTCATCTGCAATCTCTTGATTACTTTTCCCCTCTGCAATTAATAACAAAATTTCAGACTCTCTTTCTGTTAACTCCTCATGCAAAGGTTGTTCTTTCTTCTGACGCATACGAGACATCATTTTTCCAGTAACTTTCGGCTCTAATACCGTTTCCCCATCATAAGTAGCTCTTACAGCATCTGCAATATCACTCGCTCTTGATGTTTTTAATAAATAACTTGTCGCCCCCGCCTCAATAACAGGATATAACTTTTCATCATCTAAAAAGCTCGTGACAACTACAATTTTCGCTTCTGGCCATTCTTGAATAATAGCACGTGTCGCTTCAACCCCATCCATCTCATCCATAACAAGGTCCATTAAAATAATATCCGGTCTTAATTGCAAAGCTAACTCTGAACCTTTTCTTCCATTTTCAGCTTCTCCAACTACTTCAATATCTGGCTGCGTTGATAAATATGCTGATACACCCATTCGAACCATTTCATGATCATCAACTAGTAATACTTTTATCATGATTCTCCCCCTCTCTCAATCATAATAGGTACTTTCACTTCTATTTGCGTACCTTTATTCGGAAAACTAAGAACTTTTAATGTACCACCAATTTCATGAACTCGCTCTTGCATTGACCTTAAACCGTATGAACCAGCCTTATTAACACCAACTTTAAACCCAACACCGTCATCAATAATTTTCAAAATCGCATATTGATCAATTTTCCGAAGGCGTACTTCGGTTTTCTTTGCCTTCGCATGCCGTAAAGTATTAGACAGCGCCTCTTGTACAATACGGAATAAATGATCCTCTACACCTTTTTTTAATTGAATCGGTTCAATTAACCATTCAATTTTCATATGTTGCTTTCTAGACAGTTCTGTTAATAATTCTTCTATACCCTCTGTTAGTTTCTTACCTTCTAACTGCACTGGGCGTAAATGAAGGAGCAATGCTCTCATTTCTGATTGTGCATTTACAACCATATTCTCAACAAGCTGCAACTGTTTTTTCGTCGTGTCTGGAATTTCAGCTGCTTGCTCATTAATGGCTGACATCATCATCGACATTGCAAAAAGCTGCTGACTTACAGAATCATGTAGCTCTCTCGCTAATCGATGCCTTTCTTGAGAAATCGCTTCTTGTCTCATCTCTTCATTCCAATGGGCTCGTTCATTCGTTACTTTTTGAAATAGCCCAGCTTGCTCCTCTAAGCGACGAGCAAGACCAATTACTTTTCGTTCCACTTCATGAAATTCATCGTCCGCAGTAAATGAAACATCACTCGGAAAATTCCCTCGCTCTACTTCAAATAGAAAAGTATTTAATCCTTGTATACGCTGTTCTATATAATAACCGATTGCATATCCTACAATTCCTCCGATAAGAAGACTCGTACTCATAATAAACAAGCCAATTGGAACAGAAGCAATGGATTCTTTCCAGAGTAAATCATAAACTTGTTGCTCGCTTTTCCATACATATACAATTGTACAAATAAGTGCGATACTAACAGAGGACAACATAGAATAACGAATATACATCCACGAAATATTCCTTTGTTTTTTCATTATACTTTCCTCACTTCCGTATCGCCTACGACAAGCGAAGAAATAATTTTAATACGACGAGGGGCTTCTTTATACTGTTCTGTTCTAAACGTAACATTACGGTTAAATCCAGTTTCTTCGTGTCCTGGCAGGAGCACTCGCCCAACAATAACAGAATGATTTAAAGACAATTCAATATCATATGGTACATATAAGCGAATATTACCAATGACGCCCCGAATCACAATAACCGTTTCTCCCTCTGGAATCATAGCAGTTGTTAAATCAATCTCGACGTCACAAGCACCATATTGGACGTTAATATCCTCTATTTCATAAATATGATCCATCATTCGTACATTACCTACAAACATATTTTTTATATACGGTTCTGTACGATATATTTGTTTTTCTTCATTTATATATCCCTTTTCTTTAATTTCAACTTTCATTGCTTTTTGCCGATGTCCTTGTTGAATAAGTTGATAACCAATTAAAGCTAAACAAGCAAACACAACAAGTACGAATGCCGCTGATGAAAATAAGAAGAATAAGAAGACAATACCACCGACAAATAAAAATACATTCCCTCTTACATAACGGTTCTTCTTTCGATAATGTCTTCCAAACATAATCATAATAAATGCAAATATTAGACCACCTGGTTCAAAATGTCCAAGTATCATATCAAGAAAAAGACCGAATCCAAATATGATGAGGAGCATCCCCATAAATTGTGTTTTTGAAAATTGCTTCTTCATTTCAGCTCCCCCCTCCTTGTCACATATACATAGAAGAAAAGGCATTGCTTTCCAACACCTTTTCTCCTATCACTATATCATAAGCCTGTTTTATTATATACTACAATTATTTTGTTACTTCTTTCGTTAACGATACTTCATTTTTCTCTTTCATTTCACTCTCTAGTTTTGCAATTTTCATATCAAATGTATCACGCTCATGCTCTTCATTTATACGAAGCTCTATGTCACGAATGTGATCTTCAATTTCTTCGAATCGTAAGAACGGATTATTTTCATCCATTTTATGCATAGCAGTATTCATACGGCGGTTTGCATGCGCCATATTTTCACGTGCCATTAATTCCATACGCTTTGCGTTCATTTCTTTTAATTTATTTTTCATTTCTGAAAGACGACGCTCTAACTCATCAATTTGCTCTACAACACCAGCATACATTTCTTCTAAGCGAGTTACTTGCCCTTCATAATACGCTACTTCTTCTAATGCACGTTCATGCAATTGCAATTCGCCTGCTTCTTGTGCGATGATAGCTTGCTTTGATCTTTTATTAACGAAATAACGTGCTTGCTCAAGCTCACGAGCGAAGTTAGATTTTAATGTTTTATGACGCTGAATTAACTTCTCAATTTTTGTTATTTCACGCTCACTATCGCGTAAATATTGGTTTAACATAGCAATTGGATTTTTTCTTTCTTTCTCATCTAACACATTATGAAAATCAGCTAAAATTGCATCGCGTACACGTCCGAATAAAGATTGTTTCATTATAATCTTCCTCTCTTCTACTTTATAATTTGATTTATTTTATATTAGTTTTTCATTAACTTGTTCCACTCATCTTCAAAGTTGCTATATGGTTTAGCACTTTCTGGAGCAGAATCAACAACTACATTTTTTCCTTTTTTCCACTCACGGTATCCGTAGTATAAAACTACTAATGCTGCGATACCGATTAATGCTGGGGAATGAGAAAGTGCAATGGACAAACCGATTAAACCAACAATACCCCAAGCTAACTTTCCAAAGAATGATTTAGCTCGCACAAATGATTTATAGCTCCAGTACACAACTCCTGCTCCAATGGCGAATCCTACAATACCAGCAAGACTACCAAGAGCAATTAAAGCCAAAATACCGGCTGCGATAAACGCTAGAAATTGTTTCATCTTGTGCTTGCCTCCCTTCGATTTGATACTCTTATCTTAACTATTTTTTCATTTTTTCATAACGAGCTTAAGAACCGTTTTTAACTCAGACTTAAGACTGAGTTAAATTCAGCCTTTTGCAAAACGAACATGTATGCGATGCGTATAGATACAGAAAAATTCTTATTCAATAACGGATGAAAATCTCAACTTGCGCGTCCAAAAAATTAGCAATACATACAAACGTTTATTAAATTACATTAAATATATTATTAAGAAAATTATGTTAAAATAAATCAGAAGGCTACATTTAAATTAAAGGGGATATATCATGAATTTACACATTACGAAAGAAATCAATACCGCCGCTAAAAACTATATAAACAATCAGCTTTATGAATATAATTTAAAGCACTTTCCATCTGATTTAAGAGACAGATACTTAGAGATTCATTTATTTCTTAAAGATGAAAATGGTAAAATATGCGGGGGAATATTAGGTGAAGTCTGTTGGAATTGGTTAGAGATTCACTCTTTTATCATCGATGAAGATATACGTGCATTAGGGTATGGAACTAAACTGTTATTAGAAGTAGAAAAAATCGCTTTAGAAAGAAATTGTGATTTTATAAAAGTTGACACTTTAAGCTTTCAAGCATTAGATTTCTATAAAAAATATGGTTATAAAGAGTATGGTATCCTCGATAATGTAGGAAGAGATTATAAACACTACTATTTGAAAAAGGATTTATAAATAATAAAAAACGCTCAGAGAATGTTCTCCGAGCGTTTTCAACTGCTAATAATAAATGTCTCTTTATGTTATGCAGTTTTATGATACTCTTTTTTTTCCGCCACTTTAGAAAATCTCGGGAAACCAATTAATATAGAAATGATTCCACATACTCCAACTAAAATTGGATAAAATGCATATGGTAACAATTCGACCGGAGATAACGCAGCAAATCCTGCCGCTGTTAACATTTGAGCACCATATGGGATTAACCCCTGTACACAGCAAGAGAAAAGATCCAGTACACTCGCTGATTTACGGGGATCAATTTCATACTGATCCGCAATATTTTTCGCAAGCGGACCTGTAAAAATGATAGAGATTGTATTGTTTGCTGTACACACATTCGTCATACTCACTAAGCCAGCAATACCGAACTCCGCTCCTTTTTTCGAACGAATATTACGTGTTAAAAGATTCATTAAATATTGAATGCCACCATTATACTGGATAAGTTCAACCATACCACCGATTAAAATGGCAAGTAACACTAACTCCATCATACCGCCCATTCCAGTCGTTACACTTTTAAAGAAACTCTCTAACGTATAACTTCCATCTATAAGACCGATAACACCAGATAATACCGTTCCACCAGTTAATACAATGAGTACATTCCAGCCAAGTAGCGCTGTAACAAGTACACCTGCATATGGTAAAATCTTCACCCAATCAAATGTATGAGCTTTAATTTCTGTATCATTACCTAAAGTAATCATTACTAATATTACAATTGTAATGACTGCAGCTGGCAATACAATTAAAAAATTCGTTTTAAACTTATCTTTCATTTCTGTTCCTTGCGAACGAACAGCAGCAATTGTCGTATCAGAAATAAATGATAAATTATCGCCAAACATCGCTCCACCCACAACAGTAGCCATCGTAAGCGCAATTGAGATATCTGTTTGCCCACTAATACCTACAGCAATCGGTGCTAATGCAGCAATTGTTCCCATTGAAGTTCCCATCGCTAATGAAATAAATGCCCCTATAACAAAAATTCCAGCAACGATAAATCCTTGGGGTAAAATAGATAACGCTAAGTTAACAGTGGAATCAACTCCGCCCATTCCTTTTGCTGTTTCAGAAAACGCCCCTGCAAGTACAAAAATCAGAACCATGATCATAATATCAGGGTTTCCTGCACCTTTAGCAAATCGTTCTACTTTCACATTAAAGCTTTCCTTACGATTCATCACTAAAGCAATTCCTACAGCAATTGAAATTGCTACGAGTATCGGCAATTTATAGAAATCACCTGTAATAATTCCAGAACCAATAAATAGCGCCAAAAATACTCCAAGTGGTAATAAAGCTAAACCATTTCCTCTCGTTTCTTTCAAAGTATCATCTCTCCCTAGTTTTCAACCTTTTCTAATGAATAACAAAAGACCTCTTCCGATGAGAAGAGGTCTTATACATCTATAAGAAACGCTCTTCTCATCTTTCAAGCACACGCTTGCTGGATTTGGCACAGCACTCTGAAATCGAGTCCGCTGCCGAGGCATCGTAGGGCCAGTCCCTCCGCCTCTCTTTATAAGAAGGTTTCATATTTATTTTTTAATAATAATTTCTTTCCTAACTTTACTCGCTTACAAAACAAAAGTCAATTATTTTTTGTATAGATTTTTTTGGTAATTATACAAAAATATGAATAAACCAATCATTTTAACTTTTCGATTTCTTTATCCAATATTGAAATCCAATAAAATTTTCTATTTTTTATCGTCGCGATAATCCATTTTGTTGTATTCCATGCTAACTCATATTCTTCTTTTGTAACATCACCAATTTTATAGGCATCCTCTAACTCGTCTTCATCCAGTACATAGATCTCACCGTTCGGTAACAATACTACATCTAAATATAAATCATCAAAATAAGGTAAACCACGCTCGTCTATTTTATATTCTTTCGTCACGTCGATATAATATTGCAGTAATTGTTTTTGATTGTCTAACATAGCTGTAATTGCAAAGTTTTCCCCGTTTATAAAATATTGCATCCATGTATACCCATCACCTGCAATGCAAAGCTGTTTACCATTGTATTCTTTATAACTAGGTTCTCTCACTTTTTTTATGTCCAGTATTCCTAACATTCCATCCTCTACTTGCTTAACCCTATAATCCTTCTCTATTAGTCGCTTCCACGAAGAACCGTCACCATATTTACGTTTCATTACGTCCGCTCCTCTTCTATATATAGAAAAGCCCCCACATATTATGTGAGAGCTTGTTCATATTATAATTAAGCTGCTTGACCCTTTTCAGATATCTCTTTTAAATAGGCTTGTCCTTTTTCAGCGTCATATTGACCTTCCCACTTAGACATAACTACAGCCGCTAAAGAGTTACCTACAACGTTAACTGCTGTACGAGCCATATCAAGAATACGGTCAATACCTGCAATAAACGCTAAACCTTCAGCTGGAATACCTACTGTACCAAGTGTTGCTAATAATACAACGAATGATACGCCCGGTACACCCGCGATACCTTTTGATGTAACCATTAATACAAGTAATAACGTAATTTGTTGTGTAATGGATAATTCAATACCGTACATTTGCGCTAAGAAAATTGCCGCAATTGCTTGATATAAAGTTGATCCATCTAAGTTAAATGAATAACCTGTTGGAATAACGAAAGATGTAATTGCTTTCGGACAACCGAACTTTTCCATTTTCTCCATAATTTTCGGTAAAACCGTTTCTGAACTTGCTGTAGAATACGCTAAGATCAGCTCGTCTTTTAAAATCTTAAAGAATTGGAAAATGTTTATTCCAAATATTTTCGCTGTAAGTCCTAATACAACTACAACGAAGAAGATCATTGCCCCATATACTACAATGAGTAATTTCCCTAATGGAATTAATGAAGCTAATCCGAATGTAGAAACTGTAACACCAATTAATGCGAATACACCAAATGGTGCAAACTTCATAACTTGGTTCGTTACATAAAACATTGCATCTGCTACACCTTGGAAAAATTGTAGAACTGGTTTGCCACGCTCACCAATTGCTGCTACACCTAAACCAAATAATACTGAGAAGAAGATAATAGCAAGCATATCACCTTCAGCTAATGATTTCATAATGTTCGTTGGAACAATATTTACAAACGTATCCGCGAACGAATGACTTTGTACTTGCTCTGTCGTATGTGTATATTTAGAAATATCTGTTTTTGTTAACTTATCCATATCAACGCCTTTTCCAGGTTGGAAAATGTTTGCTATTAATAAACCAACAACAATTGCAAGTGTTGTAATAATTTCAAAGTAAATAATTGTTTTTCCGCCTAGTCGACCTAACTTTTTAATATCGCCAACACCAGCAACCCCAACAACAATACTCGCTACAACAATCGGTACAACAATCATCTTAATTAATCGGATGAAAATATCACCAATTGGTTGTAAGTACTTCACCACTTCCTGATTGCCAAAGAAAATCGCCCCAACTGTAATACCAAGCGCAAGTCCTATTAAAATTTGCCATGCAAGTCCTATTCTTTTCATACTTGTGGTAACCCCCTCTTCGATGTGTCACTCTATCTCTCATTCTATCTCTATAAAACTTGAAATTAAGAGTATTACATATTATTCGACAATTCACTACATTTTGTCCCTGTTGAAAATCATAAATCAAAATTTAAAATCTGACAACAAAATAAGTTTGCACGAATGCAAATAATTTTCTTGACAAAAACAAACCCCATGTCAGAAAACCTCACATGAAATCGATTCCTTACTAGTGATTGATAGGTTTTTAAAATACTGTTTCATTATGGAAAACTCCATCATTTCCCATGTTTTTTTAAAAAATATAGAAATTGATATCTTTTTCTATACATTCAAGAATTTTAAATTTATGACAAACACTACGAAAAGATACTAAATTCCGACAAAACTTAGCAAAATTATAAAATTTTCTTTACATTATGATTACAACGATAGACACTCTTCTTCTTATGATATATAACATTCATAGGGAAAGGAGCAAGACAACCATGAAAAAGAAATTTGCAGCATTTAGTGTTTTAGCAGCTGGAACGATTTTCGTTTCCCCGTTACTTTCACCCGTATACGCTGAAACGAATGAGAATAAATTATCTAATATTCAATCCGAATTAGAAGGCAAACAAAATGACTTACAAAATAAATCAGCTGAGAAAGAACAAATAGAAAAAGAAATCCAGGAATTACAAAAGAAAATCGACGAATTAACTACTTCTATTAATAAAAACGAAGCTGAATTAAACGATACAAAAAAAGAAATTAGCAACACACAGCAAGTTATTACTGAAAAAAAGAAACATATAGAGCAATTACAAACGAACATAGATACACGGCAGGAAGTTATTAAACAACGACTACAATCTATGCAAGAAAAGCCTCGTACGAGTATCATTACAGAAGTAATAACAAGTTCTGCAAATATTGCCGATCTTGTTGATAATATGTATTCTGTAAGTTTAATTTTAAATAACGATACAGATATTGTGAAAAAGCAAACAAGTGATCAGAATGCTGTGACGACAGAAAAAGAAGCTGTTGAGAAAAAAGAGCAACAACTGAAAGCATCTGAGCAAAAATTAGAACAAAAACAGCAAGAATTACAAAGTAACCAACAACAGCAACAAACTTTTATTAACGATCTACATACGAAAGTAGCAAAAGTAGATTCAGAGATTGAAGGGTTAGAAGAATCAAAAGGCATTTTAGAAAACCAGCGTCAAGCTGTTCAAAAAGCAATTGAAGAAGAAAAACGTGCAGAAGAAGCGCGTAAAGCTGAAGAGGCACGTAAGGCTGAGGAAGCAAAAAAACAGGTAGCCGCTTCTGCTAAAGAAAGCACACAATCCGCACCAACACCGCAAGATACGAACAAAGGTGGATTTATTAAACCTGCCGCTGGATCGAAAACTTCAGGATTTGGTACACGTTCTTTAGATAACCATAAAGGAATCGATATCGCAGCTTCAGGAACAGTGCCAATCGTAGCTGCTGCAGATGGCGTCGTTATCCGTTCAGAATTATCATCTAGTTACGGAAATGTTGTATACTTATCTCACCGTATAAACGGAAAAACATATACAACTGTATATGCACATATGAGTAGCCGTTCTGTATCTAATGGACAAACTGTAAAACAAGGCACTCAACTTGGATTTATGGGGAACACTGGCCAATCATACGGACAACATTTACACTTCGAACTTCACCTTGGGGAATGGAATGTCGGTAAGACAAACGCAGTTGATCCATCTCCTTATATCGGATTATAAAAAACTCGGTGCATACCGAGTTTTTTTTACTACTTCACACTTTTTAGGCGTTTTACATAAACTACAACTAAATGCCTATATTTTGCGGGGTGATAAATATGAATACACAATTACAAGAAGAAATAGAAGAAGCTAGAGAAACATACATCGGCCGGTTATTTACATTCGGCGGCTCAGCGTTATTTTTAATTGGATCATTCATCGCAGTTGTCACAGCTTATAAAGCATATAATCGCTTATTAAATACACCTACAACACAATAAAAAGACGGAGAATCCACATCTCCGTCTTTTTATTATGCAAACATTTTAAATACACCTATCGCATTTAAAAATACGATAATTACAGTTACCGGAATAACATAACGAAGTAAGAAAAACCAAATATTAAACAATGTTTTCCCTTTCGTTTCCGTAACTTCTAATTCTTTCATTAATAACTCTTTACTCATTTTATTTGGTACGAATAGCGAAATGGCTAGTACTCCGAGTGGCAGTAATACATTACTTACCGAAAAATCGACGAAATCAAAGAATGTCTTACCAAATATTTTCACATCACTCATAATTCCAAACGATAACGCTGATGGAATTCCAACTGCAAAAATAAGAATACCAATTAATAACGAAGCTGACGGACGCTTCTTCTCATTATCTTTCGCAACAGATGCTACTACAATTTCAAGCATTGAAATCGCAGATGTTAAAGTCGCAAAGAAGAATAACACTAAAAACATAATGAAGAAAAATTGTCCAAATGGAATTTTCGCAAAGACAGCAGGAAGAACGATAAACAGTAGCCCTGGTCCTTCTGTCGGTTTAACTCCTAATGCGAAAATCGCCGGAAAAATCGCTAATCCTGCAAGTACTGTAATAAATACAGTTAAACTTACAATAGATGTTGCTGATTTAGCTAAATGCTCTTCTTTCTTTAAATACGAACTATACGTTACCATTACCGAGGCACCTACCGTTAGTGAGAAGAAAGATTGTCCCATCGCATATAAAATCGTATCTGCTGTAAGCTTTGAAAAATCTGGTTTTAAGAAGAACTCTACCCCAGCCATAGCACCATCAAGTGTTAACGCACGAATAATGATAGCAATAAATAAAATGAATAATAACGGCATCATGTACTTACTTGCTTTTTCTATGCCTTTTTCCACACCTTTACTAACAACAAAAATGGTACAAAGCATAAAGATGAATTGCGCCCCAATCGCACTTACTGGATTTGAAATTGTTTCAGCAAACAATTGTCCATAATCGACTACTCCGTTCCAGAAACTACCTGTGACACTATAGTATAAATAAAGTAAAATCCATCCACCTACAACACTATAAAAAGATAGCACGCTAAAACAAGTAACAACCCCCATACGACCAATCCAAGGATATAACTTGCTATTCGGTACTAATACTTTATAAGCTGTAACGGCCTCTTTTTGAGTACTACGGCCAATAACAAATTCAGCTAAAAGAAGAGGCATACCAATAAATAAAGTTAATAGTAAGAATACAAGGAAGAATGCGCCTCCCCCACCATTACCTGCAACATATGGAAACTTCCATATTGCACCAAGACCTACTGCGGCTCCGGCTGCTGCGAGTACAAAGCCAATTTTCGACGTCCATTGCTGTGTTTCTTTCATCATAAATTCTCCTTTTCTGAATATTATAACTTTTATCAATTATACACTTTCATTTCATACTCGCACACCTCCTTTAGAAAATAAAAAAGTCCCCTACACGCAAATATGCATGTAGAGGACGATATATGTAATAGAATACCGTGGTACCACCTCAATTGGATCAATAAATCCCACTTGTTCAGGTACAGGAAAATTCCGATACCCTATCCTTTTAACGGCGGAACCCGGGTTGCCTACTGCAATGTTCAGCATACCTCTCGCAAGCCCATTCTGTATATTTTATCGTACCGGGCTCACACCTTACCCCAGCTCTCTGAACGCATCAAATATACGTACTCTTCTTGCTCATCGATTTCATCTTTTGAAGTTACTTGTGATTATAAATTATATTTTTATATTTGTAAAGCACAATTCACTCACTATCCTATATAAATTCCCCTCTCTAATTCTTGTAAAAAAAGCTCTCTTTTTTGTTCACTTTGAACATATATCGACTTTAATACTTCTTGTAACAATATATTTTTTTGCCTTTTCTCTACTTGTAATTCTTTCACTTTTAGTCTAACTTCATATAAAAAATCAAGATACGATTCATACTTCTCATCATATTTATTTGCGATATCATCACGAATTTTTTTTGCAAGTTTCGGACTTGCCCCTCCAGTAGAAACAGCTACATTAAGCAATCCACGATGAATTGCCGCCGGAAAATGAACATTTCCACTTTCCGGATTCGTAATAACATTTACCAATTGATTCACTGCGGCATCTTCAGCAATTTGTTCATTTAGTACCGAATCACTAGTCGCTGCAACTACTAAAAAAGCATCTTTAATATCACTTTTCTCATACTCTCTTTGATACCAACGAATTTGCTTTTCTTCTACAAGTTTCACTAAATTTGCATCTAATTCTGTACTTACTACAACAATATCCGCACCTTGTTTTAGTAAAGGAATAATTTTAAACCCCGCTACTTTCCCTCCACCAATGACAACAACACGTTTCTTATCAACTCGCACTGTAAGTGGATACATATTGATCTCCCTTCAATATTTCCTCTGTTTTCTGAATTAACATCTCTCGAAACGCTACATTCTTTCCTAAATAGGGACTTATCTTTATCTCTTCCGACTCATATTGACGCACTTCTTTCTCAACATGTTTCATGAGTAAGCCTGTAAATAATAAGTAAGGTAACACAACAATGTTCCGTTCTTTTTGTTCTACAATTTCTTTCAACCTCTCATCAAACTTCGGCTCCGCGGCTGCTAAATAACAAACTTCCACCTCTTTAATGTTCTCTTCTTTTTGAAATAAAGAAGAAATCCACTTTATGTCTTGTAAAGTTTCCGGATCACTACTCCCTCTTGCAACGAGCAAAAGTGTTACTTCTTCTTTATATTCTTTGATACCACTTCCGTTATATACCGCTTTTACAAGCACTTCTGATACACCAAATGGATTACCATACACTATTTTGATATCCGGATATTCCTCGTTTAACTTTCGTAATTCAAACGGAATATCTTTCTTTACATGTCCTGCCGCTAATAAAAAAACAGGAATAGCGACAATCTCTGTAGCACCACGCTTCACACATGTACGAAATCCTTCTTCAATAGAAGGATTCGCTAGCTCTAAAAAACAAATTTCTTGAATATTTGCCTCTACACGGTTCATACATGACGTAATAAATGCAACCGCTTCTTCTTTTGCTGCTTTCAAACGGCTTCCATGACATATATATATAACAGCCTTCATTTTACAATACTCCGCTTACTTGATATGCATTTTCCGTTTGTTTCTCAAACCAATGTATCTTTTCTCTAAAACGGACAACTTCTCCAATAACAATCATACTTGGATTTTGAATTCGTTCTTTTTTGGCAACATCTACAACTGTTCCTAACGTCGCTGTAACAGTACGTTGCATAGATGTCGTTCCCCACTCAATGATAGCGGCAGGTGTACTTTGATCTTTTCCATGTTTTATTAGTTGTTCACATATGTAAGGTAAATTACTAACCCCCATATAGACCGCTAATGTATCTACACCTTTCGCTAAACTTTCCCACTTCACTTCCTCTTCAGCCCCTTCTTTCCGGTGCCCTGTCACAACAGCAAAACTTGCACTTGCATCGCGATGCGTTACTGGAATTCCAGCATAAGCAGGAGCAGCTATACCAGCTGAAATACCAGGAATAATTTCAAATGGGATACTTTGCTTCGCTAACGCTTCAGCTTCTTCTCCACCTCTTCCAAATACAAATGGATCTCCGCCCTTAAGTCTCGTTACAACTTTTCCTTTTTTCGCATATTTAATAAGAAATGTGTTAATTGTCTCTTGCTTCATCGTGTGATAATTTGGGAGTTTCCCGCAATAAATTAAATCCGCTTCAGGCTTTGCATGAGAAAGCAATTCTTTATTTACGAGACGGTCGTACAATATAACATCAGCCTTCTCGATGCATCTCAACCCTTTAACAGTAATTAAATCCGGATCACCAGGACCCGCCCCGACGATATAAACCTTCCCCATAATCTCTCCTCATTTCTACTATAAAATGAAACTTCCACTCTTCATCACGAATGGAAGTTACTATTATTTCGTATTACATGTTCTCTACTCATGAATAACAAATGCCGCCCCTTTTCGAATCTTCTTTTTTTCAAACAAAGAAATCTCTTTCACTTCTGGTAACGGTAAAAAATGTTTTTCAAGCTCAATTTCCGCAAGCTTAAATGCCTGTTCTTCACTCTGAGCAACGACAACAATTGGAACAATACTATTTACTAATACAGCTTCAAATCGATATAAGTCCATATTGTCCCTCCTAAGACGCTATTACTTCTTCTAATACACGATTTAGTACAATTTGTAATTCTTCCACTCCAACACGTCCTACGAAATCATAAAACGTTTCGGCTAGTAATTTATTCTTTTGGAAATAACTTAAAAAGGACACGAGAACATCCGGCAAATCTTCTCCATCTATTTTCCCTTTTAACTTTTCGTTATATGCTCCTCCGTCTAATAGTGTTCCGCCCACATATATTTCAAACGCCTCAACGATTCCCTTTTCCTTCGTTTTCAGTTTTATCCCTTGCAAACCAATATCAGCAATTTGACGTTGACCACATGAGTTCGGGCATCCTACCATATGAATTCGAACTGGAACATCGAGTGCAATTTGTGTATCTAAGTACTCTGCGATTTTGCGTAATCTTTCTTTCGTTTCTACTAACGCAAGATTGCAATACTCAATGCCAGTACATGAAACCGCATGACCGATAAACGATTTCGGATTTGCTGAAATTGCTTCAAACAACGGTTCACTTAATAATCCTGCAACATTTCCTGGCGGAACATTCGGAATAATGAAGTTTTGAGAGTTACAAGTTCGAATTTGCCCGCTTCCATATTTCTTTGCAATTCTTGCAATCTCAAACATTTCCTCTGCGTGTAAACGCCCTACTGGTACATTAAAGCCGACATACTTTAATCCTGCTTGTTTTTGATCTTGAACGCCATAAAAGTATCCTGCATTCCAGCCTTTGAGAGCACTTTCCCCTTTACTTTGCAATGGGCCTGTGTATTCTACTAGTTTCTCTTTAAATTTCTCAGCGCCCCATTCAGCGACAAGAAATTTCAAACGTGCTAAGTGGCGTTTTTCACGATATCCAAAATCACGGAATATAGTAGCAATTGCAATCGACACTGCCTTCACTTCTTCTGGTAAAACGAATACATCTAATTCTTCCGCTAAGTACGGACGAGCTGATAATCCTCCGCCTATTTTTATATGAAACCCAACCTTTTCCTCACCATTTATTTCTTTCGTAGCAGGTGTAAACGCCACACAGTTAATCTCTGCATTTGCTGAATTATAAATGTTAGAACTAATAGACATTTTGAATTTACGTGGTAGATTAGAAAACTCTTCATTATGTTGGAAGTAATCGTATATTTCTTTAACAATCGATGTTGTATCAAATAGTTCATTCGCATCAATTCCAGCAAGTGGATTTCCTGTGATATTACGCGTAATATCACCGCATGCCCCTGCTGAAGATAAACCAACTCTAGCTAACCTCTTAAAAATATCCGGAATTTGCCCAATTTCTAACCAATGAAACTGAATCGCCTGTCTTGTCGTAATATCTAACACATCACGCCCATAATCTTCAGCAATGGAAGCCAGCACCTCTGCCTGCGCATTTGTAATAATTCCAGAAGGAATGTTGACACGCATCATAAAATAGCCCGCTTCTTTTGGTCTTTGCAAATACAATCCCGCCCATTTAAAAGCGTCCCACTCTTCTTTCGGAATAGATTCAAATCCATTCTCCGCATAATAAGGAATATCATTAAAGATTTCTAATCCATCTTTTTCTAATTTCTTTTTCTCGGACGGATTCAATTTTTCATTATTAGCCCACACTTTTTCATAACTCATCTTTTATCCCCCTATATAAAACTACGCTCTTGTAAGTACTTCACAATTTGCTCTGCACATTCTTCAATAGAATACTTGTGCGTTTCTACAATTAATTCTGCTTGTTTTGGTTCCTCATACGGTGAATCGATACCTGTAAACTCTTTAATATCACCTTTCCTCGCCTTTTTATAAAGTCCTTTCGGATCACGTTTCTCACACTCTTCAATTGGACATTTTACAAACACTTCTATAAACTCATCTGCAGCTAATAGTTCCCTAACTTGTTTTCGGTCTACTCGAAATGGTGAAATAAACGCTGTAAGGACAACAGTTCCTTGATCTACAAATAACTTCGCTACTTCACCAATACGTCTTATATTTTCCATGCGATCACTTTCAGAAAAACCTAAATCTTTATTTAAACCTTGGCGAATATTATCCCCATCTAGCACATAATTTCCGATATTCTTTTCAAACAGTTTGCGAGCAACCGCATTCGCTACTGTAGATTTACCCGAAGCTGATAAACCAGTAAACCAAACTACAAAACTGTGATGCCCATTCTTCACTCTTCTCTCATCTTTTGAAACAGAAGCTGTATGCCAAGTAATATTCGTATCCATCTCATTCTCTCCCTATTCTGTTACTACTTCTTTTTTCAAACCTTTAATTAGCACTTCCACTACTTCTTTACGACTAAATGTACTTGGCGGAATCTCACCATTCCTTAACATTTCTCGTACTTTCGTACCCGATAAGATAACACGGTCTTCTTTTCCATGCGGACATGTTTTCGTTGAAGCCATTGCTTCACATTTCGTGCAGTAAAAACTATGTTCAAAAAATAACGGCGTAATCCCTAACTCTTCTACTGTAAAATTCGTAAAGATTTCCTGCGCTTCATATGTTCCGTAATAGTCCCCTACCCCAGCATGATCACGCCCTACAATAAAGTGGGTACAACCAAAGTTCTTTCTTACTAGTGCATGAAATATCGCTTCCCTTGGTCCTGCATAACGCATTGCTGCAGGAAATACACCTAAAAAGACACGATCTTTCGGATAATAATTTTGAAGTAATACTTCATAGCTTTCCATCCTTACATCAGCAGGAATATCATCTGACTTCGTTTCCCCAACGAGCGGATTTAAAAAGAGACCATCTACAATTTCAAGGGCAGATTTTTGAATATACTCATGGGCACGATGTACTGGGTTTCTCGTTTGAAATCCAACTACTGTTTTCCAACCGCGTTTTTTAAATTCTTCTCTCGTTTCAATTGGATCTAAATGATAAGAAGGAAACGGATTATTTCCAAAGCGTTTTGTAAGAATAATAGCTCCTCCAACGTAAACGTTTGGTCGTTCATATAATTTTTTCACCCCTGGATGTGCTTCATCCGTCGTTTTATATACAAGTAACGCTTCTTTTTCTTTATCTGGCACAAAAATATCTTCTATTTGAATAACACCATATACATTTCCGGCGTTGACAAGTTTTACTTCCTCTCCAGCCTGCAGTTTCTCGGCTACTTCTTCTGTTACCGGTAGTGTAATCGGTATACTCCATACGCTACCATTTGCTAAACGAAGCGTTTCTACTACTGAATCATAATCTCTCTTCCCTAAAAATCCTGTAAGAGGGCTATATCCTCCTGTCGCCAAAAGTTCTAAATCACTAAGTGCAATTTTGTCTATCTCGATTTCCTTTACAATGTTCGATATTTCATATGTTTCATCAATGCGGTTTACTAATTCATTTGTTGTACTCATCTTCTTATATCCCTTCTTAGCTTTATTTCAAAATCTATCTCATTGAAAGTGAAGGCCACATTCCGTCTTCATTTTCCCAGCCCATCTTCCATCTCTTGAGTTGCCACCATCACCTACAGGTAATGTACATTTCTCACACCCAATACTCGGATAGCCAACATCATGCAATGGGTTATACGGCAAACTATGTTTATATACATATCGCCAAACTTCTTTCCAAGTCCAATGAATGAGCGGACAAACTTTAATAGATTGAAAACGACGATCTTGATTTATAAACTGTGTATGCTTACGCGTTTCTGATTGTTCCCTTCTTAAGCCTGATATCCACGCTTTTTCCGCTGCTAATGATTTTTCTAACGGTAAAATTTTTCTAATACTACAGCAAAGATTCGGATTACTTTCCCATAACTTCTCTCCATGAAGCTTCGCTTGTTCATCGAGTGTAAGTTCTGGCTGTTTTTCTATAATATTTAATGAAGGAAATCTCTCGCGTACCTTCTTAATTAATTCGTACGTTTCTTGAAAATGAACATTTGTATCCAAAAATACAACTTTAGCAGATGGATTTACTTGGTTTATAAGATGCAATAAAACCATTCCCTCCACCCCAAAGCTACATGCATATACAATTTCATCTTTATATTCGTTATAAGCCCAACTTAATACTGATAGCGCGCCTTTCGTTTCATCTTCTTCAGAAAATGAAACACTATTTTCTTTCCACGTTTCGTACGTCAACATGTTTTTTCCCCCTGTAAAAGCAAAAAGACGGCTTTAACCTATTAAAAATAGATTAAAACCGCCTCTAGTTTTTCTAGTCAGCGCTTTTTACTTTAAACGAACCTTTTCACTTTTTTCTAATTGAATCACTTTTCCATCTTGCACAACAATTGTAATGGAACCATATTTCATATCAGCAAGCATCGCTTGAATTTTCTCAGATACTTCATCAAAATGCTCCCGTACGCTCACGCAAACAGCCCCCCCTTTTTATTCATAAAAAAATCTTTCCCATTTCGAAAAGACTGTTCGGTAATATATTTTACCTTATCTTTCAAAATGGATTCCATTTTGCTGGATTTAGCACCTTGCTTTCTATAAGCAGGTTGCCGAGCTTCGTAGGGCCAGTTCCCTCAGCTTCTCTTGATAAGCTTTGTATTTGTATTTTATCACAATTCTGATTTTTTTCAATCCTAGTTTTCCGATATATTTAATTATTTTTCTTTTTTTAAAAGGAGTTGCCTTTACTAGACAACTCCTTCTTTCTCATTCACACCAGCTCTTTAATACGTATGCGATCGTTCCCAATGATATTTTCATATGTTTCACGTTCTACGACAATTTGTGACGTCCCGCCTTTTGCAAAGACGACAGCTGGTCTACGAATACGATTATAATTATTCGCCATCGAGTACCCATATGCCCCCGTACAAGAAATTGCTAGTAAATCAGAAGAAGCAACTTGCGGTAAGTTAATATCCCAAATCAGCATATCTCCACTTTCACAGCATTTCCCAGCAATCGAAACGAGTTCCTCATTCTTATCATTCCCTCGATTCGCCAACATCGCCTCATAACGGGCTCCGTATAGAGCTGGTCTTAAATTATCTGTCATTCCACCATCGACTGAAACATATTTCCGAATGCCAGGAATCTCTTTCACCGCTCCGACTGTATAAAGTGTTGTTCCAGCATCACCTACGATACTACGACCCGGTTCAATCCATATTTCTGGAAGCGGATATTCACATAATGTAAACTGCTCTCTTATCGTACTTGTTACAGCGTGCACATACGTTTCAAGTGTTAACGGTGTATCTGAATCCGTATAACGTATACCGAAACCTCCGCCCACATTTAATACTTTCATCACATAATGTGTTCGCTCTCTCACTTCTTCTAAAAATTGGCGGAGTACTTCAATTGCTCGAACAAATCCAGCCGTTTCAAATATTTGTGATCCGATGTGCGAGTGAATTCCTAGCACATTATAATTTGATTTTTGCAAGGCAAGCTCAATTGCTTGCATCGCTTGACCATTTGAAACACCAAATCCAAATTTCGAATCCTCTTGACCTGTTGTTATATATTCGTGTGTATGTGCCTCTACTCCAGGCGTTACACGGATTAATATGTTCACAAATTTCCCATGTTGCATTGCTAAATCATGTAAGATTTCTAATTCTAAGAAATTATCTACTACAAAACAACCGATATTCGCCTGAAGAGCCATAATCATTTCTTCTTCTGTTTTATTATTTCCGTGAAAATGAATACGCGATGCCGGAAAACCAGCTTGGAGCGCAGTATATAATTCTCCTCCAGAAACAACATCTAAAGACATATTCTCTTCACGAGCTACTCGGCACATCTCCATGCACAAGAACGCCTTGCTTGCATATGCTACTTGATAAGAGAAACCACTTTCTTTAAAAGCACGATGAAACGCGCGGCACTTTCCTCGAATAGACTCTTCATCGTATACATAAAGTGGTGTTCCGTATTGTTTTGCTAGCTGCGTCGTATCGCACCCACCAATTTCTAAGTGTCCTTGCCCATTGATTCGGCTTGTGCCGTGTAAATACATTTAAATTCCTCCCTTATTTCCTCTAAAACTCATAACCCCAATCTTCTATTCATTGCAGCACGCTTTTAGATAGACAAAAAACGCGCGGAACAATGTTCACACGCGTTTCTTATTAGGAAAAATATATATTGAAAAAATAAACGAGTTGTTATCTCCTCAAAATAAGAAACCGCATCAACATCTCCAAATAGCTCTTCATAAAATAAATCTTATGACAGTACTACATTTATTCAATGCAGTCCCAATATATGAATAAGATGGTTATTCTTATATTTCGGCAATAGTCCCTTTCAACCTATGATCACAGATTCCATTAAATCTCCCATAGCTTACTCTTTCCTATCGCGGCCTCTACCTTTGAGAGTAGATGAGGTAAGTCTATTTAATTTTCAAACATCTAATTGTTGCTATTAACAATACCAAAGGACCATTTTATTTGTCAAACAATTTTTTATATTGTTTTTTTACAGTTTAATTTTGTATCATTTGGTAAGCGCTTTACTGAAACCTTTGTCACTTCCCATTCGCCCTCTTCGTTATTAAATGTAATCGTTACCTTCTCAAATGGTGGAACAATTTTCCCACCAACCTGTTCATACTTCGTTACTTCAATACTCGCTTGAAATAAATATGTACCACTATACACTTTTTTTAAACTAATAATTTTAGGACATTGATAAGGCTTCAAGCTCCCATATTGTTTTTCAATTGCCTTATTTATTTTTGGAAATAAAACAGAATAAAGGGCATCTTCCATAAGGGGTGCATCATATTGTGCTACCGACACACTCGGTAAAGCAAAAAGTATAACACTACTGCATACTATAAAATATAATAATTTTCGCATTATAACCTCCGTTTTATTACTCGATTCTTTTTGCGCACGATAATTATCATACATAGAAACTCCGTTTTATTGTCTCCCACTGCCCTTTTTCTACTCAATTATTATAAAAAAGCCCACAACTCTCTTTTATTTTCGTATAATGATACTCATAGTATAATAAACATAATAACAAAGGACTGTTCGTATATATAAAATGAGGCGCTAATCAAACCGGCTCACAAGAACCGTCATGCTTTTAGGAGAGGAGTATATTATGCTACAAAATCTGTTTCCAAAACTGCGATTTGCACTAGTTGCAGTCGTTTTATTATGGATAAAAACATATATTGTGTACAAGCTAGCATTTGATATTAGAATTGATAACTTCTTTGAAGAGTTTATGCTTTTTATTAACCCACTAGCTTCGTTACTTTTATTTTTTGGTTTCGCTTTACTTGCATCTAAGTACCGAAACCGAATTATTATTGTAATTAGTTTTATACTGTCATTTATTTTATTTGGAAATGCAATGTTTTACGGGTTCTATAACGATTTTGTTACTTTCCCTGTTTTATTCCAAACAAATAATATGGCTGACTTAGGGACGAGTATAAAAGAACTCTTTACGTATAAAACATTACTTTTATTTGCAGACGCAATTATTTTAATGTTTATTTCGCGTAAATTCCCATCATTTGGTGATAAAACACCCCTTTCTCGCTCTGAGAAGCGAACTTTCTTTAGCGGCGTAACAGTATTATTAGCACTACAAATTGTTGTTTCAGTTATATATAAACCACAAATGTTCTCACGCTCGTTTGATCGTCAAACTGTCGTGAAAAATTTAGGGTTATACACATATCATCTATTTGATATTACACTTCAATCTAAGTCTTCAGCTGAGCGTGTATTTGCAAGTGGAGACGGGTTCTCTGAAATTAAAAACTATACAGACTCAAAAGATAAACAAGTTGATAAAAACTTATTTGGAGCTGCAAAGGGTAAAAATGTAATTTTAATTTCAATGGAATCTACACAAAGTTTTGTTATTAATAAAAAAATAAATGGAAAAGAGATTACTCCATTTTTAAATGAGTTTATTAAAGATAGTTTTTATTTCGATAACTTCTATCATCAAACGGGACAAGGTAAAACTTCTGATGCTGAATTTATCGTTGAAAATTCCCTTTATCCGTTAGACCGTGGTTCTGTATTCTTTACTCATGCAACAAATGAATACACTGCCACACCAGAACAATTAAAGAAATACGGATATTCTTCTGCTGTCTTCCATTCAAACGATAAAACGTTTTGGAATCGTGACGTAATGTATCCTGCGCTTGGATATGATCGTTACTTTAATTTAAATGATTACGTAGGAACGGAACAAATGTCTGTCGGTTGGGGATTAAAAGATAAAGAGTTCTTTGAGCAATCTATTCCAAAGTTAAAATCTTTACCACAACCGTTCTATACAAAATTTATTACGTTAACAAACCATTTTCCATTTCTTCTAAATCCAGAAGATCAATATGTTGATGAATTTAATTCCGAAAGTGGTGTTTTAAATCGCTACTTCCCAACCGTTCGTTACACGGATGAAGCTCTTAAATTATTTATTAAACAATTGAAAGACGAAGGACTATATGATAATTCCGTTATTGTCATTTATGGTGATCATTACGGCATTTCTGAAAACCATAATGCAGCTATGGCTCAGTTCCTTGGGAAAGATGCTATTACACCATTTGATTCTATGCAATTACAACGCGTCCCTCTCATTATTCATGTGCCTGGCCAAGAAGGAAAAGTCATCTCTAAAGTATCTGGTCAAATTGATATTAAACCAACGTTACTTCATTTACTTGGTATTAAAACAAATCAATCCGTAGAATTTGGAACAGACTTATTTACGAAAGAAAAAGACCCTCTTATGGTAATGCGAGACGGCAGTTTTGTTTCGGAAGATTATGTTTATACAAAAAATATGTGCTATAAAAGAAGCACAGGTGAAGAAGCTGATTTAACACTATGTCAGCCTTATATTGAAAAAGCAAAAACAGAATTAAAATTATCCGACAAACTCATTTATGGAGATTTATTACGATTTGATCCTAACAATCGATATAAAACCGGAACGATGACAACGAAATTTGAATAGTGTAGGAAGCAACTTTACAAAAGTTGCTTCCTTTTTTTACTTTTTTTTCAAATTTCTCTTCTATACAATCTTTCACAAATTGGGAATTTTTTTCGTATGAGAAAGAAATTTATGGTATGATAAAATAAGTAAACTTTCATACACTAATTAAGAATTTATAACAGAAAGCAAGGGATCAGATTTTGTATAGAGCAGCTATTCCAAACTTATTTACGCTCGGGAATTTATATAGCGGATTTTTGTCAATCGGCTATGCATCTTTAGGATATTATAAATCAGCTGCTATTTTAGTACTGATCGGGATGATGTTAGATAGTCTTGATGGTCGTGTCGCTCGTTTATTACGCGTTGATTCACAAATGGGCAAAGAGCTTGATTCACTCGCGGATGTTGTAACATTTGGCGCAGCACCTGCTGTTTTAATGTATTACACATCTTTCTCCAACTATGGCATCATTGGACTATACATAGCGGGATTATTCCCACTGTTCGGAGCATATCGCTTAGCACGATTTAATGTAACGCCATCATCTACTTCTATGAAATATTTCACTGGAGTTCCGATTACTGCAGCAGGAGGGCTTGTTGCTTTCTTAACATTATTTTCACATACCATTCCAAAAATTGTTCTCATTACCGTATTCGTAACGTTCGCATTTTTAATGGTGAGCCGTGTTCGTATCCCAAGTTTAAAAGATGTACCAATTCCACGATATAGCATAATTATTACACTATTTTTAGTTGGAATTATTATCACAATGTACCAAACAAGTTTTGGCAACATTTCTGTTTTCTTATTCATTGCCATTCCACTATACATTTTGTATATGTTATCTCAATTTATTAGACAAAGACCTTCTAAAAAAGCGAATAAAGAAAAATAAAAAAACCTTCCGTATTTCGGAAGGTTTCTTTTTTATTTTGTAACTAATACTTTTTGATTTACAGGTGTTACAGGTTCTTCACCATTTAATACAGCTAAAATATTTCTTACTGCCATTTCAGCCATTGCATCACGTGTTTCGAATGTTGCATTTCCTACGTGAGGAGCAAGTACTACATTCTTTAATCCTTTTAGCTCTTCTGTAATTTTCGGTTCAAATTCAAATACGTCAAGAGCTGCACCTTCAATTTCATTCGTTTTTAGTGCATGAGCAAGTGCTGATTCATTCATAATTGGTCCACGTGAAGCATTTATAATATATGCTGTTTTCTTCATCATTTTAAACTGTTCTTCATCAATCATATGATGTAATTTCGGATTATAAGCACAGTTAATTGTAATAAAGTCCGCTGTTTGTAATAATTCTTCCAACGTTACGTATGTCGCTTCCAGTTCACTTTCAGCTTCAGGCTTTCGATTTGGTCCTGTATATAAAACATTCATTCCAAATGCTCTCGCACGCTTTGCAACTGCCTTCCCGATTTCTCCAAGGCCAATAATTCCGATTGTCTTACCGTGTACTTCGCGGCCCAAGAAGAATAACGGTGCCCATCCGTTAAATCCAGTTGTACGACATAACGTATCACCTTCAGGAATTCTACGTGCCGCTGCTAAAAGAAGTGCAAACGTTAATTCTGCTGTCGCTTCAGTTGATACTTTCGGCGTATTTGTAACAGCAATACCCTTTTCTCCAGCATATGTGTAATCAATATTATCGTAACCAGCACCATAATTTGCGATAATTTTCAAGTTTGGTGCTGCGTCAATAACCTCTTTCGATACCTTCGTAGAAAGTAAGCTTAAAAGTGCATCTTTATCTTTTACACGTTCTGCTAACTCTTCTACACTAATTAATTCTTCTTTATTGTACATTTCTACATCATGATTTTTCAATAATTCTAATCCGATTTCTGGAATTTTCCCTGCTACTAATATTTTCGCCACTACTAACACCTCTTCTATACAAAATATGATATCTCTTATATTTCATTGTAAGAAATCTACATATAAAAACCAAGGAATTTGATTATAGTTTTGAAAATCGACACTTTTCCATAAAAAAAGAGGAGATGCAACTCTCCCCTCTTTTTACGCTTTTTCTTGCGATTCTTTCCCAAGCTTCGCATCGATTGTTCCTTCTGCAACTGTATCGCTAATTTGTTCCTCAATAACTGAGTTAGCAGTATTATTTGTTTCAGAAGTATAGGCTTGATCTGCCGCTTGTACGTTTTGTTTATTTTGTTGTTTCACCATTTTTCATCCTCCTTTTCATTCTTTCTTATTTTGAACAAAAAGGGTGATTTTCATCAAAAAATCGTGTTTCATTTTGAAATTATTACTTCTTCTTCAAGCAATCTCATCGTTCTTACTCGTTTCGTAAATGTAGCTATGTGAGAAATATCATGATTGCGTAATGTCTTTATATTCTCTTCCACATACTTTCCTAAATCATTCGGATAATGGGCATCTGAGGATAGAGTAATCGGAACTCCATGCTTAGCTAATACTTGTAAATAAAGCGGACTTGGGCACATTTCGCGCACAGGATATCGATAGTACAATCCCGCATTTATTTCTGTTGCTGTATTTGTTTCCACTAACGCACGAGCAATTTCCTTATAATAAGAAAGCTGTTCATTCTCATCTAACCGGTAATTAAATACTTTTATGTTATCGAGGTGAGCTATAATATCAAAAAGCTCGGAACGAACAGCACTTTCAACTGTAGCGAAAAACGTGTGATATAAAGTATGTAACTCATGCGTACCAAAATACTCTTTCGTATCTGGATTATCAAATCCCCATCCATCTATAAAATGGACCGAACCGATTACATAATCAAAGTCTCCTAATGCTAGTAAACCTTTTAACTCTTGTTCACCCCCGATAAAATAATCCGCTTCAATTCCAAGTTTGAGCGTTATCCCTCGTTTACTCCATCGCTCTTTTGCCTCTTCAATCGCCTTTGTAAAATCATAAATAGACGTTACTCTTACTTGATCTAACCATTCTTTTTGCAGGCGACCAAGCCTAGAATCACTAATATCTACATACTTTTCATAATATCCTTTCGCTTCATGAAAACGATATAAATGATCGACAATACCAACTTCTTTTATACCTTTTCGCACAGCTTCTTCTAAATATAAATCAATCCATTTCGCTGTAAATGGACCTTCCTTCACACGTCTTTGCAGGCGTTCTTGTGTTTTCATAAGCCATTCCATAGAATGTTTTTCTTCTTTAAGCGGTTCAAAATATTGTAGCGCATCATTTATTTTAGCTAGCCACCCTATTGAATATGGTCCTTCTTCTAAATGAATGTGATAGTCCACTTTCATCCATATTCCCCCTTATAATGTATCTATTTCTCTTCTGTCCCCTACTCGCGAAAGCTTTCCATTTCTTTCTTTCACTTCTTGCATGACATCTTCTAATGGAATATTTTTTTCGGCTAATAGAACAAAACAGTGATAGAACACATCAACCATTTCTTTTACTATTTCTTCTTTATCATTATTTTTAGACGCAATAATTACTTCGGTGCACTCCTCACCAATTTTCTTTAAAATTTTATCTTCACCTTTTGAAAATAAATAATTCGTATATGATTCAGAGAGTGGATTTTTCTTTCGTTCTTCAATTGTTTCAAATAATAACTTAAGGATATCTTCCATATGTATCCCCCTATATAATTTTGTAGTGAAAACACGTTTTTTCTCCCGTATGGCAAGCAGGCCCTACTTGCTTTACGACAACAACGATTGCATCTTGATCACAGTCTAAATAAAGTGATTGCACATATTGGACATTTCCCGATGTACCTCCTTTATTCCATAACGATTGTCTCGAACGGGAATAAAACCATGTTCTTTTCGTTTCCAGCGTCTTGTCATACGCTTCTTCATTCATATAAGCTAACATTAAAACTTCTTTCGTATCTTCCTCGATAACAACAGCTGGTATCAATCCTTTTGCAAAATTAGGTTTCATAACCGCACCTCAACGTTTGCTTCTCTTAATTTTCTCTTTACATCTTGTACAGTCGCTTCACCATAATGAAAGATTGATGCCGCTAATGCTGCATCAACTGTTGTCTTTTGAAATACTTCTATAATGTGATCCACATGACCACATCCACCTGATGCGATTACTGGAACAGAAACGCTGTTTGAAATTGCTCCTGTTAAACGAAGATCATATCCGTTTTTCGTTCCATCTGCATCCATACTCGTCAACAAAATTTCTCCTGCCCCGAGCTGGGCAACGCGTCTCGCCCATTCGATTGCATCCATCCCTGTATCGACTCTTCCGCCGTTCACGTATACATTCCATTTATCTTCCTCTACTTTTCTAGCATCAATTGCTACGACAATACATTGTGAGCCAAAATGTTCCGCACCTTCCTGGATTAACTTCGGATTTCTCACTGCCGCTGAGTTTATTGAAACTTTATCTGCTCCAGCTCTTAGTAAATTGTACATATCTTTAACACTTGAAATCCCCCCGCCAACTGTAAGAGGAATAAACACCTTTGAGGCTGTTTGTTCTACAACATCTATAATCGTTTTTCGCCCTTCATGCGTCGCAGTGATGTCTAAAAATACGATTTCATCTGCTCCCGCATCATTATATAATGCGGCTATTTCAACAGGATTACCGACGTCTTGTAACCCTATAAAATTCACACCCTTTACTACCCGCCCTTCTTTCACATCTAGACATGGAATAATTCGTTTTGCTAACATAGTTTTGTTACCTGTAACACTTTTTCTAAATCAATCGTTTTCTCGTAAAGTGCCTTCCCAATAATGACGCCATATATGTTCATATCATTTAATCTTTTCACATCTTGAATAGATGCGACACCTCCAGATGCAATCACACGAATACCCACGCTTTTTTGCAGTAACTCTAATTGCTCAAAATTTGGTCCTGCAAGTGTCCCATCTTTTGAAATGTCCGTAAACACAATCGTTTGAACACCTACACTTTCCATTTGCTTCGCTAAATCGATGTACGAAATTTCAGACACATCTAACCAGCCCCTCGTTGCTACGAAACCATTTTTCGCATCAATTCCAACTATGATTTGCTCCTTATATAGACGAACCGCTTCTTCTAAAAATGATTTATCGTAAAGAGCAGCCGTTCCTAATATCACTTTTTCTACACCTACTGACAACAACTTCTCCACTGCCGCGAGTGACCGAACTCCTCCTCCAATTTGCACCGGAATACGTACCGCCTTGCATATTTTTTCAATGACAGGTAAATTTACTGACTCCCCAACAATTGCTCCATCTAAATCAACAACGTGTAGTATTTTCGCTCCAAGTTTTTCAAATATGATTGCTTGTGCGACTGGATCTTCATTCATCACCGTTTCTTTACTAAACTCTCCTTGATAAAGCCTGACGCATCGTCCTTCTTTTAAATCGATAGCTGGGAAGATTTCCATGCTTCTACCACCCCTTTGAAATTTTTTAACATTCGCATCCCAATTTCCCCACTTTTTTCAGGATGAAACTGTGCGCCAAATATATTTCCTTTTGCTACAAAACCAGGTACTTTCACTCCATATTCACTTGCCCCATACACAATTTCATTCGGACAATCTGCATAATAAGAGTGGACATAATATACGAAAGAACCGTCCTCTACTCCATTCCAAAGCGATATTTCTCCTTCTTTTTTTAATTCATTCCACCCCATATGTGGAATTTTATAAGGAACTTTTAACTTTCGAATAACACCTGGCAATAAATTTAATCCGTTACAATTTTGTAGTTCCTCACTTTTTTCAAATAAAAGCTGCATTCCTAAGCAAATACCCAGAAGCGGTTTTCCTAAGCTCCCAACTTCTTTTAGCACACATACTAAATCTTTTTCTTCTAAAACGCCCATCGCTTTCGGAAATGTGCCTACTCCTGGTAAAATAACTCCATCACTTCTCAATATTTCTTTTTTATCATCCGTTATGATGTACTCTGTTCCAATATATTTTAATGCTTGTTCCACACTACGAATATTTCCCATTCCATAATCTATAATTGCAATCAATTACAACATCCCTTTCGTTGAATTTACACCATTAATATTGGCATTTTTATCGACTGCCTCTCTAAGCGCTCGACCGAACGCTTTAAATAAAGCTTCAATTTTGTGATGTGTATTGCTTCCGTATAAAACGCGAGCATGTAACGTAATATTTGCAGCATGAGCAACTGCTCTAAAAAATTCTTCCGTTAATTCTGTGTCAAAATCCCCTAGCTTCGGATTTGTTAATTCACCTCGAAATACAATATATGAGCGCCCGCTTATATCAATCGCGACAAATCCTAAAGATTCATCCATCGGTACATACGCTGAGCCGTAACGGTTAATCCCTTCTTTATTTTGCAATGATTCTTTCAAGCAAGTTCCGAGTACAATTCCAACATCTTCAACCGTATGATGAGCATCAACGAATACATCACCTTCAGCTTCAATTTGCAAACCAAATCTTCCGTGTCTAGCAAATAAAGTTAGCATATGATCAAAAAATCCAACTCCTGTTTGCACAGAAACATTCGTACTTTCATCAAGTTGCAAACTTAATTTAATTTTTGTTTCCGTCGTCTCACGTACTTGACTAGACTCGCGCATTATTCTTCCTCCTTAAACCTAATTTGGATTGCTCTTGCGTGTGCATGTAAACCTTCTTTATTTGCAAGTTCTACAATATGATGCTGTACACTTCTTAACGCTTCTTCCGTATACGAAACGAAGCTTGATTTTTTTACGAAATCATCGACGGATAACGGAGAGAAAAACCTTGCCGTTCCACTTGTCGGTAATACGTGATTCGGCCCCGCCAAATAATCTCCAAGCGGCTCAGGTGCATATGGACCAAGAAAAATTGATCCAGCATGCTTTACATAAGATAGAGCATTCATTGGCTCTTTTATGTGTAACTCTAAATGTTCTGGAGCGATTTCATTCGATAAATGAAACGCCTCTTCTAAAGAAGGGACAATAAAAATTGCTCCATTTCTTTTTATGGATTCACGAGCGATTTCACTTCTAGGCAACGTCTCTAGTTGCCTTTCTATTTCTCTTTCTACTTCTTTAGCAAGCTTTATATTTGTTGTAATACAAATAGCTGTTGCCCTCTCGTCATGTTCTGCCTGTGATAATAAATCAGCAGCAATATATTCGGCATTTCCTGTTTCATCTGCGATAACTACAATTTCTGATGGTCCAGCAATCATATCGATATTGACTATCCCATATACTTCTCGCTTCGCTAGCGCGACATATAAATTCCCTGGTCCAACTATTTTATCTACTTTAGGAATCGATTCCGTTCCATATGCTAGAGCAGCAATTACTTGAGCACCACCGGCCATATATATTTCATCTACACCTGCAAGACTTGCAGCAGCTAAAATATGCGGATCAATTCCTCCTTGCTTCGGCGGTGTTACCATTACAATTTTTTTCACTCCTGCGAGTTTTGCTGGCAATACATTCATTAATACTGATGAAGGATACGAAGCAGTCCCGCCCGGCACATATACACCTACATTTTCTAACGGACGAATAAGCTGCCCTCTAATTACCCCTTCACTCATGCAATCAAACATAGATTGTCTTTTTTGCTTTTCGTGATACGAGATAATATTTTTTTTCGCCTCTTTTAACGCTTCTAAAAAAGCTTGCTCTACAAACTTACTTGCTTGTTTTATTTCTTCCTCACTTACACGAAAATCTTTTGTCTCTACACCATCAAACTTTTTTGTATAGAACGATAAAGCCTCATCTTTACTTTCCCTTACGTTTTGAACAATTTCACTTACACTTCTTTGAACAGTTTCTTCTATTATATTAGCGCTTTCTCGTAGCGATTTTATTTTCGATAAAGCCTCTTGGAAATCTTCAAAAACTATCTCCATTTAAAGTCCCCCTATTTTCCTGACAAAATTTCTTGTTCCATCATATTTATAATACAGAATATTTCGTCTTTTTTAGTTTTCAATGCAGCCTTATTCACAATCATTCGAGCTGATATAGAGCACATTTCCTCAAATACAATTAACCCGTTTTCTTGTAATGTTTTTCCTGTTTCAACAATATCAACAATTGCATCTGCCAAACCTAGAAGTGGAGCAATCTCTACAGATCCTTCTATTTTAATAATTTCTACATCCTCCCCTTTATCATGAAAATATGTAGAAGTAATGTGCGGATATTTCGTAGCAATTCGTTTTTTTCGATAACTCTTCGGATTATACGTAGGAATAGAAGCGACACAAAATTTACACACGCCCACTCCTAAATCGACCATCTCATATATATCTTTCTCAAATTCCATTAATATATCTTTTCCAACGACTCCAATATCAGCTACGCCATGTTCTACATAAGTAGCAACATCTACCGCTTTCACTAAAATAAATGAAATGTTTGTGTTTTTACTTTTAAACACAAGTTTTCTTCCTTTATCTTTGAGCTCTGAACAATCAATTCCAATTTTTTCAAACAGTGGAATAACATGCTTTTCTAATCTTCCTTTCGTTAACGCAATTTGAATGTTACGCATGAAGCCTCCCCTTCTTTCTGGATGATCCATTTCTCTCTCCATACATATTCCACTAGTGACTCACTCTTCGCCTCAACGACTGTCATTATTTTATTCTTGTTTGCAAATTGAAAAGTATCATTTAAATTAGAGAATAAAGATAACTGGGCATTCTTCCCGTCCTTTTGAAGTAAATTTCGTAACCTTTCCGCTTCTGCTAATCTATTTAACTCATAATGAATCATAATCTCTATTCTCTTTCGTTTATATGGTTCTTGCTGCTCTTGAAGTGCCTTAACTATTTGATTTACTTGCACCGCGAGCCCAACCGCTGGCATCATCTCTCCAAAATTTCCAATTAACTCATCATATCTTCCGCCACTAACAATCTCTTCTCCAATTTCATATATATACCCTTTGAAAATAACACCCGTATAATAATCCAAATGTTGAACCATACCTAAATCAATTGATATGTAAGAGCCATATCCTAACTGTTCAATTGTTTCATATATTTCTTTCACTCTCGCAATGGCCATTTTCATTTCATTACTTGAGGCGAGTTTTTCTGCTTCCTCAACAACATCTAAACTCCCGAATAACCTTGGTAGTTTCTCAAGTAACCTTACTGTTTCATCACACCGATCTAATTTTTTTTCTTCGATAAAATTTAAGAGACCGGCATAATTTTTACTCTCAATATATGTTCTAAGTAACTTCTCTTCTTCATCATGAATGGAGAGTTTTTTTACAATACATTTATATAACTGCACTTGCCCAATCTCAATTGTGAAAGATTGCACCTTTAATTTTTGAAGTGCTTGAATTACGCTTATCACACATTCAATTTCGGCCCTTACATTTTCAATCCCGATAATTTCAATACCACTTTGCACTATTTCATTATATTTCCCAGTAAGGGACTCATTCGCCCGAAATACATTCCCGCTATAAGTTACTTTAAGAGGAATATCCCCTCTCTGTGTTCCAATTACTCTTGCTAAAGGAATTGTCATATCTGGGCGTAAAACGATAATCCGTCCTTTTTCATCGAAAAGTTTATACATCTTTTCTTCATCTATCGGCCTGTTTTGAAATGCAAAAACATCATAAAATTCAATTGTAGGTGTCCTTATTTCTTCATAACCTCTCTCTAAAAAGGTCCGTCTTAATTTTTGTTCCACTTCTTCAATTAACGTACATTCTTCGAATAAGTAATCTCTCGTTCCATTCGGATTTGCCCGTTTCCACTTTGTCATCTGAATTCACACACCCTTCCCTCTTTAATTTATGCCCATTCCATCCACCCAAACCGAAAATAAAAAGAGCCTTGTAGACAAAATACCTACAAGGCTCTTTAGTAGAGTGTAGGTACAACGGGAATAACCCTTGTGCCTACACGTTTTCACGTTAGGTTCAAGGGTTTCATGTATGATGATGTAGTTGTGTAAGCATTTTAATAGATTGCACGATATTCATAATACTTACTCCCTTTCTCCTCTGATTTTTTACATAGTATATAACAGTTAATTCTGAATGTAAATACATTTCGAATATTCTACTTTTAGTTAATGTGAAGTTACTTTTCTTTCATACTCTTCAATTTCTTGTTCATATTGCATTGTAATGCTGATTTCATCTAGACCATTCAATAATTTTTCTTTCCACATTTTCTCGATTGTAAAATGAAACCTGTGCGTATTCGTAATAATTACTTCATTCTCTAAATCAACTTCCATTTGATCTCTCGCATTCGTTTTGGCAAGTTGTTCACGCATCTCTTTATCCATTACAATCGGTAACATACCATTCTTCATACAATTCATATAAAAAATATCTGCAAATCCTCCGGCGATAATAACGCGGAAACCATAATCCGCAAGCGCCCACGGAGCATGTTCTCTTGAAGAACCACATCCAAAATTATCACCTGTAATTAATATACTTGCTCCTTTTCGTTCTTGTGCATTCAGGGAGAAATTAGGATTTTCATGGCGCTCATTATCGTAACGCCACTCATCAAATAAATATTTCCCAAATCCCGTCCTTTCAATTCTCTTCAAATATTGCTTCGGAATAATTTGATCTGTATCAATGTTATCATTCATAAGTACTGCGGCAGTACCTTTATGAATATGAAATGGTTCCATCGTAACTCTCCTTTCTAATATCAACAAAATGACCATATAACGCAGCTGCTGCAGCCATAGCTGGACTTACTAAATGTGTTCGTGCTCCTTTCCCTTGCCTTCCTTCAAAATTACGATTTGAAGTAGAAGCACAATGTTCTCCTTCAGGTACTTGATCTGGATTCATCCCAAGACACATTGAACATCCAGGCTCTCTCCATTCAAATCCCGCTTCTTCAAATATGCGATGTAAGCCTTTTTGCATCGCCCGCTCTCTCACACTTTTTGATCCTGGTACAACGAGTGCTCGCACACCTTCTTTTACCTTTTTCCCTTTTACAACAGATGCAGCAATTTCTAAGTCAGATAAACGTGAATTTGTACAAGAACCAATGAAGACATGCTTAACAGGAATTTCAAACGTACTTTGCCCAGGGCTCAATCCCATATATGAAAATGCTCTTTCATCATTTTCGTTATGCTTCTCTGGTAATTTTTCATCAATAGGAACACCCATACTAGGATTTGTTCCCCAAGTGACATACGGTGCTAAATCCGTAACATCTACCGAAATATGTAAATCATAAATTGCATCTGAATCTGTATAAAGCTCCGACCATTTTCCCGTAAACGTTTCATAGTCTTTCGGTGCATATTCACGCCCTTTTACATAAGAAAATGTTTTCTCATCTGGTGCAATGATGCCAGCTTTCGCTCCCCCTTCAATTGCCATATTGCAAAGTGTCATTCTCTCTTCCATACCCATATCACGAATCGTCTCTCCGTAGAATTCCATTACATGACCCGTTCCAACCGCTACACCGTACTTTGAGAGAAGATGCAAAATAATATCCTTTGCATAAACGCCTTTCGGTAACTTTCCTTTTAATTCAATCCCCATCGCTTTCGGTTTTCGTTGCCACAACGTTTGAGTTGCTAATACATGTTCTACTTCACTCGTACCAATACCAAACGCTAAAGCACCGAAAGCGCCGTGGGTTGCTGTATGGCTATCACCGCATACAATCGTTTTCCCTGGTTGTGTGAGCCCAAGTTCTGGTCCTATAACGTGAACGATTCCTTGCTCTTCATCACCAATATCGGCTAATCGCACCTTAAATTGTTTACAATTGTCACGAAGTGTATCCAATTGCTGCTTCGCAATGCGATCGGTAATATTCCAAACATCTTTCGTTGGAATATTATGATCCATCGTTGCAAACGTTAATTCCGGTCTCCGAACAGTTCGATTTGCAAGCCGCAAGCCTTCAAAGGCTTGCGGTGACGTTACTTCATGAACGAGATGAAGATCGATATATAATAAATCCAATCCATTTTCATTCGTTACAACTACATGTCTTTCCCAAAGCTTATCTAGTAACCTTTTCCCCATTATCTTCCTCTCCCTACTAGTGCCTGCTCTTCCATTTCTTGAATAACTGCCCTCGTAAATGAAGTTGTCGTCTCATTCCCCCCAATATCAGCTGTACATTTCCCAGATTGAAGAACTGCAGAAATTGCCTCTTCAATCGCATACCCTTCTCTCGTTAATCCAAATGATTGCCCAAGCATCATCGCTACTGAACGCATCATCGCAATTGGATTCGCTTTATTTTTACCTGCAATATCTGGCGCTGATCCGTGAATAGGCTCATATAAAGACGGCCCGTTTTCCGCATGGCTCGCTGATGGAAGCATTCCTAATGACCCTGCTAATACAGAAGCCTCGTCGCTCAAAATATCACCAAATAAATTTTCTGTTACGATAACGTCAAATCTCCTTGGGTTTCGAATTAACTCCATAGCAGCTGCATCTACTAAAATGTGCTCTAATTCAACATTAGGATAACGAAGAGCTACTTCTTCCGTAACAGCTCTCCACAATTTACTAGATTCTAAAACATTCGCTTTATCAATAGAGGTTACTTTTTTCTCTCTCTTACTCGCTAATTGAAAAGCATACGACACGATACGTTCAATTTCATGACGATGGTACGTAAGTGTATCAGTTGCCGATTCTTCCGTTCTTTCTTTCGGATAAGAGAAATAAATACCGCCTGTTAGTTCACGAACGACAACGAAGTCAATTTCATCTGCGTTTTTTAATGGCGATAAATGTGCAGTTGCGCTTTCTACTGTTACAGGACGAACGTTCGCAAATACACCAAGTCCTTTTCTTAAAGCTAATAATCCTTTCTCTGGCCTTTCTTTCGCATCATCCCACCGCGGTCCACCAACCGCTCCAAGTAAAACCGCATCACTCGCTAAACAAGCGGCAAGTGTTCGCTGTGGTAATGGTTGCCCATTTAAATCGATAGCCGCTCCGCCAAAGTACTCATCTTGTAAATGAAAGTGATGTCCATATAGCCTCTCTACCATATTCAATACTTCCTTCGCGCTTTCCATAATTTCCGGACCAACACCATCACCCGCTAAACAAACGATACGTTTTTCCAATTAAAACACTCCTTTTTATCTGAATTTTCAGAAATATATTTTGATAAGTAAGGGACGATCCCCTCACTTATCAAACAGTTACTTCACAAGAGTAATAAAAGATTTTAATTTTCCGGCCGCATGAACATACGCTCTCGCCGATGCTTCTAATACGTCTTGCGCAACACCAAAACCTGATACTTGATGAGTTCCTTCTTTTAATTCAACATGAACATGTGCAAGTGCATCTTGACCTTGCGTTATAGATTGTATGCGATAATCCGCTAAGTCACATTCTAATCCTAAAATTCTTTGAATTGCATTATAGATCGCTTCAATACTTCCAGAACCAGTTGCGGCATCTTCGTACATATTTCCTTCCTCATCTTTTAGTACAACCGTTGCACACTGTGTACTATTTGATACGAAATGTACTTGCAATTGAGTAATGCTATATTGCTGGGCCGCAAATGCTGCTTCACCAAGCATAAGCGCACGTAAATCTTCTTCTGTAATTTCTTTTTTACGGTCAGCCAAGTTTTTAAATGCTTCAAACACCACATCTCGTTCTTCTTTTGTAAACTCATAACCAAGTTCTTTCATTTTTTCAGTAAACGCATGGCGCCCGGAATGCTTTCCTAATACAAATAAATTTTGTGACTCTCCAATCAGTGATGGTTCAATAATTTCATACGTCGTTACTTCTTTTAATACACCGTCTTGATGAATACCTGATTCGTGAGCAAAAGCATTTGCTCCAACAATCGCCTTATTTTTCGGTACAACCATACCCGTTAACCGACTTACTAACGTACTCGTCGCTTTAATTTCTTTTAATGTCATAGAGGATTCTGCTTCATAGAAATCTTTTCTAATATGGAGAGCAACCGCGACTTCTTCTAGCGCCGCATTCCCCGCTCTTTCTCCAATTCCATTAATCGTTCCTTCTACTTGTAACGCTCCGCCTTCAACCGCAGCTAACGAATTCGCTACTGCCATCCCAAGATCATCGTGACAATGACAAGAGAAAATTGCTTTTTCATACGACGGAACGGATTCTTGTAAGTATTTAAAAAGAGAATAATATTCTTCTGGATTCGTATATCCAACTGTATCAGGAATATTGATTACATTCGCTCCTGCGCGAATCGCGACTTCTACTGCTTCCGCTAAAAATGCTCTCGATGTTCTTGTTGCATCTTCTGCTGAAAATTGAACTGTTGGAAATAGTGATTTCCCAAGCGTAACCGAGCGATGTATGCTATCTAATACATCTTCTTTTGACATACAAAGCTTATATTTCATATGAATGTCACTCGTAGCTAAAAATACGTGTAAACGAGGAGAGACAGCGCCTTTCACAGCTTCATAGGCTCTTCGAATATCACTTTCTTTCGCTCTAGCTAAACTCATAACCGTAGCATTTTGAATGGTATTTGCGATACGTTTTACCGATTGAAAATCACCTTCAGAAGCTGCTGCGAATCCAGCTTCCATTACATTAATACCAAGTCTCTCTAGTTGCCTCGCAATCTGTAATTTCTCTTGTTCATTTAAATTAACTCCTGGTGATTGTTCGCCATCACGAAGCGTCGTATCCATGAACAAAATTTGCTTCATATTATTTAATCCCTACCTTTACTCGGGGCTGTACGAAAGGCATCATTTCACGTAATTTACGTCCAACTACTTCGATTTCATGTTCATTTTCTTTTTCATTTGTCGCCTGGAAATTTGGTCTTCCTGCTTTATGCTCTGCAATCCAGCCTCTTGCAAATGTACCATCTTGAATTTCTGCTAGTACTGCACCCATCGCTTTCTTCGTATCTTCAGTAACAACGCGTGGCCCTGATACGAAGTCCCCCCACTGCGCTGTATCTGAAACTGAATATCTCATATTTTCAAGTCCACCTTCATACATAAGGTCAACAATTAGTTTCAGTTCATGTAAACATTCAAAATATGCAAGTTCAGGTTGATAACCAGCTTCAACTAACGTTTCAAACCCAGCTTTTACTAGTGCAGTTACTCCGCCGCAAAGTACAGCTTGCTCTCCAAATAAATCTGTTTCTGTTTCTTCTTTAAACGTTGTTTCTAATACACCTGCTCTCGTCGCCCCAATTCCATCTGCATATGAAAGTGCCTTTTCAGTCGCAACTCCTGTTGCATCTTGATATACTGCAAATAATGCAGGAACAGCTCCCCCTTCCGCAAACGTACGACGTACTAGATGTCCTGGACCTTTCGGTGCTACTAGAAATACATCTACATTAGCTGGCGGTTTTACTTGATCAAAGTGAACATTAAATCCATGCGCGAAAACGAGAGAATTACCGCCTTGTAAGTTTGGTGCAATTTCAGCTTCATATACTTCCGGCTGTAATTCATCAGGTAGTAGAATCATTACTACATCTGCTTTTTCTGCTGCTTCCGCTACTGTATATACAGAAAAACCGTCTTCTTTCGCCTTATCCCATGACTTCCCTTTCCTCAGTCCTACTACCACATCAAATCCGTTATCACGTAAGTTTTGCGCATGCGCATGGCCTTGCGATCCATATCCGATGATTGCTACTTTCTTTTCCTTTAATACATTTACCGTTACGTCTTTTTCATAATAAACTTTCGCCATTTTCATTTCCCCCTATTTTTTAAATAATTATTGAATTAACATAACTTGTTTATCTTGTTTTTTCATACTACGTGTAAATGCTGTTACACCTGTTCTAGCAATTTCTTTCAAACCATATGGACGAAGTAATTCAATTAACGCTTCTACTTTCTCCTGGGTACCTGTTACTTGCACCACTATGGAATCCTTCCCAACGTCTATTACAGCGGCTCGGAACGGTTCAATTAAACTATATAATTCTGCTCTTGCTACAGACGTTGCTACTTTAATAAGTGCAAGTTCTCTAGCGATCATCGCTTCTTCTGTAATATCTGATACTTTCAGTACATCGATTTGCTTATGAAGTTGTTTAATTAACTGCTCAACTTGCTGTTCATTTTCAACGTGTACAACAATCGTCATTCTCGAAATATCCGATGATTCCGTATGACCTACTGAAATACTTTCAATATTAAAATGTCTACGTGTCATAACACCTGTAATTCGATTTAACACACCGCTTTGATTTCGAACTGTCGCTGTTACAATTCTCTTCACCTTTTCTCCACTCCCTCCATTTGATGAACGCCTTTTCCTGGGGCAACCATCGGCATTACCTTTTCGGATTGAAGTACGCGGCAATCAATTACAACAGGCTCTCTTAACTCAATTGCATACTGTAATTGTTGCTTTGCAAGAAGTGGGTCTTCAATACGAACACCTTTTATGCCATAAGCATTGGCAAGCGCAACAAAATCTGGTTGGCATGAAAGTAAGGAGTGCGAATATCGCCCATTATAAAATTCCTCTTGCCATTGTCTTACCATTCCTAAAGCTTCATTATTTAAAATAAACACTTTAACTGGTAAAGAATGCTCTTTTAATACACTTAGTTCTTGCAAGGTCATTTGAAATCCCGCATCACCGACAATCGCAATAACTAATTCTTCTGGCCTTGCAATTTGTGCACCAATTGCTGCTGGAAATCCGAAGCCCATTGTTCCTAAGCCTCCAGAAGTTACCCATTTATCTGGATTTTTCAGCGGATAATATTGAGCTGCCCACATTTGATGTTGCCCAACATCTGTCGTTACAATCGCTTCCCCTTTCGTAATTTCGTATAGCATATCAATTGCATATTGAGGCTTAATACATTCCGAATGCTCTTTGTAAGAAAGAGGGTATTTTTCTTTTCTATTATTCAATAATGAGAGCCAATCATTGTGATTTACTTCCCCTTCCTTAAAGTTGAGTAGAGCTTCTAATGCTTGCTTCGCACTCGCAACAATTGGAATTTCAGTCGGCACATTTTTTCCGATTTCTGCTGGATCAATATCTATATGTGCGACAATCGCTTCTTTAGCAAAATAAGCTAAATTTCCAGTAAGACGATCGTCAAATCTTGCTCCTATATTTATAAGTAGATCACATTCATATAACGCCATATTAGCCGTGTAAGAACCGTGCATTCCTCCCATCCCAAGAAATAATTTATCATCTGGCGGAAAACCACCAAGACCAAGTAAAGTATGAACAACAGGAATTTCATATTTACGAGCAAAGCTTGTTAATTCTTTCGATGCTTTCGCATGCAATACACCTGCTCCAGCTAAAATTAACGGTTTTTTTGAAGTCGCAATCGCTTGTAATAATTTGTTTATTTGTAGTAGGTTCGGTTCGTAATTAGGCTGGTATCCTGGTAAATCCATTTGTACATCACTACATCGCTCACCTTGCTCTACTACCATATCTTTCGGAAGGTCAATTACGACTGGGCCTGGTCTTCCTGTTCTAGCGATATGAAATGCTTCTTTAATAATTCGGGGTAAATCCGATGCTTTTCGTACTTGATAATTATGTTTTGTCACCGGCATCGTAAGCCCCATAATATCAGCTTCTTGGAAAGCATCACTCCCGATTAACGTTGTTGCTACTTGCCCTGTAAATACAACAAGTGGCAATGAATCAATCATCGCGTCAGCTAGACCAGTAATAACATTTGTAGCACCCGGTCCACTTGTTGCAATTACCACTCCTGGATTTCCTGTAATTCTTGCATATCCTTCAGCAGCATGAATTGCACCTTGCTCATGCCTCGTTAAAATATGCGGAATTTCACAATCATAAAGCGCATCATATAGAGGTAAAACCGCACCACCTGGATAACCAAAAATCACCTCTACTCCTTCCTTTTCTAGCGCTTCTAACAATAGCTGTGCACCAGTTGCCAGTTTCTCTTCCGTTTTTGAAGACATTTTTCTTATAAGCCCCCTTTTTTAAAACATTTATAAAATAAAAAAATCCTACGTCCACACTCCAGCTATGTGCTGAAGGGACGAAAGATTTCGCGGTACCACCCTTCTTCGCAAGATTACTCTTGCCTCAGTGACTCGGGATATGAGTCTAGCTAATAACGGAGCTACCGTCTAAGCCTAAACAAACGTTTCAGCTTAGCACTCAAGGGTGATGTTCGTCGACGTGAACCATCGGTTTCCAGCAACCACCGACTCTCTGTGAGGCTTCACAGTCAACTACTCCTCCCTATCAACGCTTTATCATGTCATAAGAGCTATTATCCAACTTTATTTTCTTCGTAAATTTTCTCTCCATCTTCTACAACTAATTTACGGAATTCTTCTAATAAACGATTCGTATGTGGCCCTGTTCTACCTAAACCAATCGTTCTTCCATCTACTGTCGTAACAGCAATTACTTCAGCAGCTGTTCCTGTTAAAAATACTTCATCAGCTACATATACATCATGCCTTGTAAATAATTCTTCTCTTACGTCATATCCAAGTTTTTCGCCGATTTCTAAAATCGCGTTTCGTGTAATACCTTCTAACGCTCCAGCAGAACTTGGTGGTGTAATTAATTTATTTCCCTTCACAATAAATACATTATCTCCAGAGCCTTCAGCTACATATCCTTGGTCATTTAACATAAGTGCTTCTTGTACTCCAGCTAATTTCGCCTCAATGCGAACTAAAATATTATTTAAGTAATTTAAAGATTTTACTTGAGGCGATAAAACATCCGGGCGATTGCGACGCGTTGCAACTGTTATAATCGGAATCCCTTTTTCATAATATTCTTGCGGAAATAAAGATAATTGCTCTGCAATTACTACTACATTTGGTTTCGTACAAGAATCGGGATCTAATCCCAAGTTCCCAGGTCCTCTTGATACAACGAGGCGGATATATCCATTAGATAGTTTGTTTTGTCGAATCGTTTCAACAACGATTTTCGTTGCTTCTTCTAACGTATATGGAATCTCTAACATGATGGATTTCGCTGATTCATATAACCGGACAAGATGCTCTCTCAAACGGAAAACATTACCGCTATATACCCTAATTCCTTCGAACACTCCATCGCCATATAAATAGCCATGATCATATACTGAAACCTTTGCTTCGTCTTTTGGAACAAATTCTCCATTTAAGAAAATCCACTGCTCGTTCACTTGAAAGCGCCCCCTATGTTCTATGAGTTTTTTATTGTTTCCTAGTCTACTCTCCTTTTCAAATAAATCAAGTGAATTTTTAGAAAATTTTTAATTTTTAATCGTACGTACATCTTTGTTTATATTGATTTAATAACATTGTTAACGTTTACAAAAAGTCAAAAAAATTTTTTCGTCAAATTCTACTAAAAAAAATATTTGTTTAAAAGAAGGGTTTTCGCCAATTGATACGAATCTATTGTATTCAATAAACGGACGTCCGATTTTATAAATCAGGGAATATGCAACGACTTTTGGTGAAAAAGGGGGAAAATAACAAAAATAACGCTGTCTAAAAATAACATTCATATTTTTCATTTAGTAATCATAATCCTATTTTTAAAAAACAATTTGTCAAATTGAAGGAGGAAATAAAAATGGCGTGTGTACAAATTAAAGGAACGAGACAAGAGGTAGTAGAAATGCTACAACTATTTGATCTAATGGATACGAAAGGATTTTGTAAATTCGATAATTACGTTGAAGTAGAACCAAATAGTAGGAAACATAACAACTACACAGCTTCAATCGATATTCAGTCTAATAACAGTTCAGCACAAGATACATTAAATGATCAATTCGTTAGTCAAATGCTTACTGGTGTATATAACGACTAAACAAATATTCTCTTCCTACCATCTTTTCATAAATATATGCTATGGACTTGAGCATACTAGCAACTAGATGGTAGGAGGTGAAAATTATGGCTAGAATTGGTGTTGAGAACTCTTTAACAGATGTTCAACAAGCTCTTCAGCAACAAGGACATGAAGTCGTTTCACTTAACTCTGAAAATGATGCACATGGGTGTGATTGTTGCGTTGTAACCGGGCAAGATTCTAATATGATGGGCATTGCAGATACATCGATAAAAGGATCTGTAATTAAAGCACATGGTTTAACAACAGATGAAATTTGTCAGCAAGTTGAAAACCGCACTTAATCATTTTTATCACATTATTTGTGAGCTAACATGTAAAGGGAATGGAATGGTCCCACTGATTATAGTTTCAATTTATTTATAGAAAGAGGGCTCCTTTTCAAAAGGAGCCCTCTTTTTTATATTCACCTAACGGGAAAGTAACATATACTGGATGAAAGCCCTACCTCTCTCTCATCATTACGGTTCCACTGACCGCTCCTTGATTCACTAGTATACATATAAAGCTTACATATACAATTTATAGGGTTTGTTCACAAAAGTTGTTGGTAAGACTACCCGATCTTTCGCAAACTTTTCGTATTATATTCATAAGATTTATTTACTTTACACTAGCTTTAACCGAGACACGAATTAAAATTTTAACACCAATACAATAACTTGTCAACATTTTTTACAAATTAAAAACAGACATTAACGGTTTGTCTGTTTTAGAATGGAGCTTTTTCTTTTATTACATATACAACAAAACCGCTTACTAACATACACAAGCCAACTACTAAGTTTTTGATATTAATCATAAATTCCTCTCCCTTATTCCACACATCATATATATTTACAGTTCAATTATTCCGATCGTCATAAAGCGCACTTTTTCTAATATATCATAATTCCTAAAAAATGCAAGTTCACTTTTGGCGACCATTCACAAATTTATCCACAGTGCTTGGCACAGTATTTAACGCTTTTTCAATTAAATGTGTACTACTATTGAGATGCAACACTTGCACACCGTTAGAACCAACTACTAAAAAAGCAACTGGGCTAATAGAAACCCCAGCCCCGCTTCCGCCTCCGAATGGATGACTTTGCTTGTTCTCTTTATGCTGCCCTTGTCCGCCGTTATGTTTTTCAGAAATAAAATCCCCTTTAAAGTCACTTCCACCAGCTCCAAAACCAAAAGCCACTTGAGATACTGTTAATACTACATTTCCGTCAGCTGTTGAAACCGGACTTCCAACAATCGTATTTACATCTACCATCTCTTTTAAATTTGTCATTGCTGTTTTCATTAAATTTTCAATTGGATGTTCCATTATGTACTACACCCTTTCCTCATTATTCTTTTTTATACTTTCCAAAATAGAGGAAGTCATACTAAGTTTTCCTATTTTGAAAAAACATTTTCCACTTTCCAATTGGATATTACTCCCTGTACAAGTTCGGATAAAGTGAAACTTTAATCAGTGGAGGTTTTGTTCATCCCCCACTGATTATTAGCCCACACCAATCGGGCGTTTACGAGCCGCAGGGCTCCAGCCAAATTTTGAGGTAGGAGTCTTACTGCTCGCAAATAGCGGGATAAAAACAGTAAAGAGATACATACTACTATTGAACCTTGTTATGAAAGGAGTCCTTACTTTGACTGAGAAATTTGATGAATATAAAAAAAGAGATCGAATAGATAGTGATTATAAAGAAGAATACGCAGCTGAAGTTGCACCACAGCGTATCGATTATGATGATAAAGATAACGATGATGTAAGATCGTCTGCAGCTGGATCGACTGCTGGTTTCATTGCTCTTGCCTTAGCAATATTATCATTATTCACATTCCCAACACTATTTGGTCTTGTGTCTGTTCTACTTGGTATTTACGCTTATAATCGCGGGGCTACTGTAACTGGCGGTACCGCTGCCATTGTGGGTGGTATTGCTGCACTCATTGCGATTTTATTCCGAGTGGCGCTTATTGGTTTATTGTTCTCTCTTTTTTAAAAAGAAAAAGGTATCTCGCTTTATGCGGGATACCTTATCCTGTAAATACATCTTCTGATGGATATTTAATTTTTTGTTTTGCTGGTCGTGCCAAAGAGAACACAAGTGTTAACGGTCCGATTAATCCACAAAACATAACAAACATAATAATACATTTTCCAAACGCCGATAGCTTCGCAGTAATCCCCATTGTTAACCCTACTGTACCAAACGCTGAAATTGTCTCAAATAATAACTGAATAAAACTGAAGTCTTCTGTAAGCATTAATACAAATACCGCTGTAAAAATAAGTATTTGACTAGCAACGACAATTGCTAACGCTCTCGTTACTGTCGACATTTTAATCGTACGCTGAAATAAAACAAAATCCTCTTTCTTTCTAAAGAAAGAAAGAACTGATGTAATTAAAATAACGAATGTCGTTAACTTAATTCCACCGCCTGTCGATACACTTCCCGCACCAATAAACATTAATACCATTGTAAATAGTATCGATGACTCTTCCATCCCCCCATAATCTACCGTGTTAAAACCAGCTGTACGAGGTGTAATTCCTTGGAAGAACGAAGCCCATAATTTTTCATTTAAAGATAAGTGCCCCAAAGTCTTCACATTATTATATTCCAATACAAAAATCACAATCATCGCAATAACATTAAGTGCTATCGTTCCAACAATCATGATTTTGGAGTGCAGTGATAATTTTCGGAAACTACGGCTATACCATATATCAATTAATACCGTAAAACCTAACCCTCCTATTATAATTAAAGAACAAATCCCAATATTAATAATAGGATCTCCTACATATCTTGTTAAATTATCTGGCCAAAGCGCAAAGCCGGCATTATTATATGACGCAATAACGTGAAAAATACTATAGTATAAACCTTTTCCAAAACCAAACTCTGGAATAAAGCGAATCGATAAAAAGATAACTCCAATTAGCTCAATACAAATAGAAAAAATAAAAACACGTTTTACTAATTTCACAAGACCACCAATATTTGTTTGATTAAATGCTTCTCCAATTAATAATCGGTGGCGTAAACCAATTTTTTTCCCTAATACCCAAACAATTAAAATGGCTATCGTCATAAGACCGAGACCACCCGTTTGAATTAAAAACATAATAACAATTTCACCAAACATCGTAAACGTACTCGCAGTATCTACAACACCTAAACCAGTTACAGTCGCCGCCGACGTAGCTGTAAAGAAAGCATCTACCCAACTAATATGTACTTTCGTTGCAAACGGTAACTTTAATAACAATCCTCCGACCACAATTAAACAAAAAAAGCCTAATGCTAAAATTTGTGGTGGATTCAATCGTATAAAACGATTATACAACCCTTGTTTTTTTGCTACTTCCATATCACTAACTCCCTTTATCAAGTGAAGCTTTTATCCCCTCATAAATAAAGACTCTTTAAGAGCCTACAAGTAGCGGGATAAACCTTATATTCTCATAATATAGTTGAGCATAATCCTTTTTTTCATAGATTTCAACTTTTATTTATATTCAGACTCCTATCGTTTTACAAAAGAATATTTTCTATTATATCTCCACTTATACTATAACTCTTACAACAACTATTTTATCCCTTTTCAAATTCCCATATCTTTCACTCCAAGTTCACACGAGGGTCACACCTACCTTTTATAGTATATGTATCGGAGCTGTTCCTCCCTAATTTATAAGACATTCCCCAATGTCTTGAACAGCTTTCCATCCCTAATTAAATTGACATAAATTGTCCCCTTCCCTAGGCCATCCTATATGTGATGGTCTTATTTTTTTATTCTTTCTATCTTTTATTTGAAACTCCCTCTCTCTTTCACTCCATGTTCACACGAGGATCACATCCACCTTTTATAGTATATGTATCGAAGCTGTTCCTCCCTAATTTATAAGACATTCCCCAGTGTCTTTGAATAGCTTCCATCCCTAATTAAATTGACATAAATTGTCCCCTTCCCTTGACCATCCTATATGTGATGGTCTTATTTTTTTATTCTCTCTTTCTTCTTACTTAAAACTCCCTCTCTCTTTCACTCTATGTTCACATCTAGGTCACATCTATCTTTTATATTGTATGTATCGGAGCTGTTCCTCCCTAATTTATAAGACATTCCCCAGTGTCTTTGAACAGCTTTCCATCCCTAATTAAATTGACATAAATTGTCCCCTTCCCTTGACCATCCTATATGTGATGGTCTTATTTTTTTATTCTCTCTTTCTTCTTACTTAAAACTCCCTCTCTCTTTCACTCTATGTTCACATCTAGACCACATCCACCTTTTATAGTATATGTATCGGAGCTGTTCCTCCCTAATTTATAAGACATTCCCCAGTGTCTTTGAATAGCTTCCATCCCTAATTAAATTGACATAAATTGTCCCCTTCCCTAGGCCATCATGTGATGGTCTATTTTTTTTTCCAAACACATAACTTAACTCTCTTCGCTTATTTCAACAAAATTGGTCTATCTATATGCAAATAGATATTTTTATACAAAATATTCAGAAAATATTGTCAAAATAGGTATTTTTTCGGTACAATTAATTTAGAAAGCAATTTTACAAAAACAAGGAGGGATTTTATTGAAACAAACAAAAGCAATCTTAATTGCATTATTTCTCGGTCTAGTCGTTGGACTCACTTTAAATTTAGCTGCTCCATCCATTTTCGAGCCATTAAATCAATATGTGTTCAATCCACTTGGTCAATTGTTTATTCGACTCATTAAAATGCTAGTTGTTCCTGTTGTATTCATTTCTATCGTACTTGGGGCTGCTGGTCTTGGAGATCCGAAACAGCTTGGAAGAATCGGCTTAAAATCAATTTCATTCTTTCTCGTAACAACAGCAGTTGCCATCTCCATTGCGGTTACATTCGCACTTATTATAAAACCAGGGGCTGGCGGTAATTTTAAAACAGAAGGGCTTAAGTATGAAGGTGCAAAAACTGAAACATCTTTCGTCGATACATTGCTGAATATTGTGCCAGATAATCCAGCAAAAGCGATGGCTGATGGGAACATGCTACAAATTATTGCCTTTGCCGCATTGATCGGACTCGGTTTAGCTGTTTTAGGAAAACGAGTTCAAGGTGTCCATTCATTACTTGAACAGGGCAACGAATTAATGATGTATCTTGTTAATCTCGTCATGAAATTAGCTCCAATCGGAACATTCGGGTTGCTCGCTTCGTCCGTTGGTAAAATGGGTCTTGCAGGCGTCGCTGCGATGTTCAAGTATATGATTGTCGTTATGTTGGTACTCATTATTCACGGTGTCTTCGTATACGGCGGCTTATTAAAGGTACTAGCCAAAGAAAGTATTATTCGTTTCTTTAAACATTTCGGTCCGGTAATGGCAATTGGGTTTAGTACATCTAGCTCTAATGCGTCCCTTCCATTTGCCATGAAAACCGCCCAAGAAAAACTTGGAGTTCCAAAAGCGATAAGCTCTTTTGTACAACCACTAGGTGCAACGATTAATATGGATGGTACTGCTATTATGCAAGGGGTAGCAACTGTATTTATCGCTCAAGTATACGGCGTTGAACTTACATTACCACAATTAGCTATGGTCGTATTAACTGCTGTACTAGCTAGTATCGGTACTGCAGGTGTACCAGGTGTTGGACTAGTAATGCTTACGATGGTTTTAAATCAAGTAAATCTACCAGTAGAAGGCATTGCTTTAATTATCGGTATTGACCGCATTCTAGATATGTCTAGAACTGCTGTAAATATTTCCGGTGATGCAATTTGTGCAATGATTGTTGCAAAATCAGAAGAAAAATATAATACGGATCAATCTGCAGCATCTTAAATCAAAAAAGGAGTGAATCATTTCACTCCTTTTTTGATTTACTTCCTTTTTTCGAACGATATTCTTTTCCTTTATTATCATTTCCCGTTTCAAATTCAGTACTAAACTCCTGCTGGAATTGCCCTGATTTTGGTGAACCTTGATTTCCACTTCCTTGACTACCATTACGATTCGTCATATTTCTCCCTCCTTCCTTTATTAGTAGTATGGCGCTCTATCTTTTTTCATACACATTTTATTTTTTATCATCTATTACACACAGAAGAAGACCTTCCATATATGAGGAAGGTCTTCTTTTTCATCAGGTAAGCGTTTTCTTATTTGTAATTATTTAAATAAGTTTTTTAGAAATAGATATCATTATATCCATTTCATCTTCTGAAAGTGCGGAAAATCTTTCTTGTAAATATTTCTTTTTCTCACCTTCCATTTTCGCCACTAAATCTTTCCCTTGTTCTGTAATCTCTAAATATACAACTCGGCGATCTGATGTAGAACGTGAACGAGTTACAAAGCCTTTATTAATTAATTTTTCTGTAACAGCTGTAATATGACTATTCGACACATTTAACTCATTCGCTACACGTGAGACCATTTCTTTATTCGTACGGTTCAATATTCTAAGGACAATGAACTCATTCCACGGTATGTAACCACCAAATATTTTTCCAATATCATTACGCAACGTGCGAAACATTGCAAAAACATTTGTCGATAGTTCTTCCATTAATTGTTCTCGATTTTGAGACAACTTTGACAGCCCCTTTTATTTAATTTAGTTAAATAAAAACCTTATTAATAATTTTACACGAAATCTTACTTTTTGTCACCTTATTTCCCCGTAATTCGTAGTTTTTTAATAGATATTTCATGGTACAATGAAATTGATTTTCCAGAAAAAGGAGTTGGGGCAATGAGTCAAGAAGACAAACTTTCTAATCTCAGTCTAAAAGATAAGACTATTATTATTAGTGTTGTTATTCTTATTCTCATTATATTCTTTGCATTTATATTTTTTGTATATGTAGGAATCTTTCATATTACAGGTATAGAATATTCATCAAGAACAGCTCTACTACTCTTTTTTTACTCATTCTTTTATTAGACGGTATTACATATTTTATATTCATTTTCTTTAAAGTGCTCCTACATCCAATGATGACAAGTATGCCCAATTGGCTCTCAATTGCTCTGCTCTCTATAATTGAAATTACGTTAGATTGGTTTGTCATACATACCGCCGATGACTGGATAGAGAGTGTACAAATGCCCAACATAGCTGAATTATGTGTCACACTATTCCTTTACACACTAAATAAATTATTTAGTGATAAGAAAGAGTAAGAATACAAGCTTTTCTATATAAAAATTGGTACAATAAAAATAAATCATACTAAAGAGGTGTTACTTATGAACTTACTACAATGGGCTGATAAAGGCATGTCCTTTGATACATATGTGAATGAAATGAAAGTAAACCAATACGAGCTACTACACATTTACAATAACTTTTTAATTCCAAATGAATTACTTCCAGTTTTAGAAGAACGTCAAAATGATGGCTGGCGCGTTATCGTATTAACAGCTGACTGGTGCGGCGACGCTCTTTTATGTGTACCTGTTATGAAACGAATTTCTGAAGTTGCAAATATTGATATGCGTTTATTAATTCGCGATGAAAACTTAGAGTTAATGGATCAATACTTAACAAACGGAACAGCACGTGCGATTCCAATCTTTATTTTCATTGATAAAGACGGAAATGAACAAGCCGTCTTTGGACCACGCGCTCCAAAAGTACAAGAATTAGTAACTTCAATGCGCGCTACATTACCTGAAAAAGAAGATCCAACATTCGAAGAGAAGCAAAAAGAAATGTATGCTAATTTCCGTGCTACATTAGCTGATGATACTTCTCTTTGGGAACATGTAATGGAAAGCATGATTGAGAAAGTAGTAAAATAAAAAACCTGCCGATTTCGGCAGGTTTTTTATTTTACTAAATTATAATCCTTTTTTCTGAGAATATACAGCATCTACGCACGCTGCTAAACGTTCCATTTCACCCATGTATATTCCACGTGTCATCCACCCAGTCAACTTGTACATAATCTTATATAAAAAATTCTTCGGTTCAAATTCTACGATTAAAGTAAGCGATGTACCTTCTTCATCCTCTTCTAACATATAAGTTGCAGCTGTATAACCTTGCTTCATCTCACATCCAACTGAAACGATATACGGTTCATCATACTCTAAAATTTCCGCCTCAAATTCATATATTTTCTTCCCCATCTTTTGCACAGATATATATTTGTCACCTTCACGAGGGTTTTCAACATCTATATTTGAAGGATACCTATTTTCTACCATAAAGGTACTCCATTCTAGTATTTTCTCGTCATTGTGTACATAATCAAATACAACATCAATTGGTGCTGGAATTACTATTTCTATTGCAAAACTCACTAAATTGCTCCTCTCAAATACCCTATCGATTTCCTTAAAATTATTATAACGAAATCATTATGGCATATTTCACATGGTGAAATACAAGTAATTGAAGGTAAAAGTTTCATTTTTCTCTCTCTATAAAAAAATACCCTACAGTGTAGACTTTTTTTTCAAGTGTCTATTCTATAGGGTATTGCTAATATTTTATACTTACATAATGAAGAAATAGAATACCGCAGCTAAAATGAAACGATAGTAAGCGAACGGTGTTAGTTTTACACGAGCTAATAATTTTAAGAATGAAACGATTGCAAGCAACGCAACAACGAATGCTGTAATAAATCCAGTTGCAAATAACGTTATATCAGCCGAGCTTAATATATCCCAGCTTTTAATTAAATCTAAGCCACTTGCAGCTACCATCATTGGTACCGCTAAAATGAACGTATATTCAGCTGCCGCTGTATGCGAAACGCGAGCTAATAAACCACCACTTATTGTTGATCCAGAACGAGAAAATCCTGGCCAAAGTGCTAAACATTGGAACATTCCAATTGTAAATGCTTGCTTATATGTAATTTCATCTAACGTTCTTGCTGTACTTGGTTTTGAAAACTTCTCAGCAACAATCATTAAAATACCACCAACTACTAAGCTAATAACAACCGGTCCTGGACCGAATAAAACTTCTTTAATTGTACTATGGAATAATACACCAAGAATTCCGGCAGGAATCATCCCGATAATAATATGTAATAAATTTAACGATGGCCCATCTGTTACTTTCCCTATTCCAACCAATGACCATAAACGCTTCCAAAATATAACAACAACTGCTAAAATCGATCCCAACTGAATAACAACTTCGAAAACTTTCGCTCTATCGTCTTCAAATCCAATTAAGTGTCCTGTTAAAATCATATGTCCTGTTGATGATACTGGTAGAAACTCTGTTAAACCTTCAACAGCACCCATGATTAATCCAATTAACCAATCAGCCACAATTAGTGCCTCCTTAATAACGCATATGTAATTTTTTCACACCTTATCATAATACCTTATCCCTTTTCAAAGTGCATCCTTTTTTTATTGATTTCATTTGTTGTATACGCTTATTTCTTTTCTATTTTTTGATTAAATTGTATGATAATAAGAGTTTGTTTTTTACGTTGAAAGGGGATTTTATGAAAGAAACTAATTCATTCTCACAAAAGTTAAAGCAATTTTTATTACTCTTTTTCCCGATTTTTGTAACGCAAATGTCATTATTTGCGATGAGCTTTTTTGATACGACAATGTCAGGACATGCGAGTCCTATTGATTTAGCGGGTGTTGCTATCGGAACAAGTATATGGCTTCCCGTTAGTACCGGCTTAACAGGAATTTTAATGGCTACTACTCCTATTGTTGCACAGCTCGTTGGATCAAAGAAAAAGGAGGACGTTCCCCACATTGTCATACAAGCAGTATATTTAGCAATTTGTGCTAGTTTCGTTGTTATCCTTATCGGATTCTTCGCTGTTTCACCTATTTTAAATGGCATGCAATTAGAAGAACCCGTGGAACGTATTGCAGCACAATTTTTAATTATTATCGCGATTGGAATTATCCCTTTATTTACTTACACCGTTTTACGTGGATTTATTGATGCATTAGGGAAAACTCGAACAACGATGATTATTACATTACTATCATTACCAATTAATGTAGTATTAAATTACTTATTAATTTTTGGTCACTTTGGCTTTCCAAAACTCGGTGGTGTTGGTGCGGCAATCGCTTCTGCAGCAACCTATTGGTGTATTTTAATTATTACGGTTATTATTATTCGTACGAAAGAGCCTTTCGCTTCTTTCAATATCTTTAAACAGTTATACCGCCCTTCCTTTACAATCTGGAAGGAATTCCTGAAACTTGGCGTCCCTATCGGATTTGCTATCTTTTTTGAGACGAGTATTTTCGCTGCGGTAACACTTATGATGAGTAATTTTAGTACGACAACAATAGCAGCACATCAAGCAGCTATGAACTTTGCTTCCTTGTTATATATGACTCCTTTAAGTTTAGCAATGGCAATGACGATAGCCGTTGGATTTGAAGTTGGAGCAAAACGATACAATAATGCGAAACAATATGGATTTATCGGAATTGGGTTAGCCCTTGCTTTCGCTCTTTTATATTCAATCCTTCTTTATTTCTTTGATGATGAAATTGCTTCTATTTATACGACAAATGCAAATGTCCATCATTTAGCTAAAGAATTTCTTATATTCGCGATTTTATTTCAAATTTCAGATGCGATTGCAACTCCAGTACAAGGAGCACTTCGTGGTTATAAAGACGTAAATGTTGCCTTAATTATGACATTAATAGCTTATTGGGTAATAGGTCTACCTCTTGGCTACATGTTAGCAACTTATACTGACTGGGCAGCAAAAGGTTATTGGATCGGTCTTATTATCGGTCTAGCATTTGGAGCAATCTTCCTGCTTATCCGTCTCTTTCAAGTACAAAGAAAATATACAACGCAAAGCAGCCGCTAATGATATAGCGGCTGTTTTCTTCATGCATATTTTTTCTTATAACGTGTAACATAATGAAAAAGAAAGGTGGATACATATGGACGAAAAACAAAAGAAACAATCATTCGATGAAGAATTCGCCCCTGAAATTTCACCTGGATATCGGCAAGATGTACATAAGCCACCTAAATATAAAAATACTTCTTTTTTAATGGGCATTACCATTTTCGCAGCTGTATTACTCGTGCTCATCATTTTCGTCTATTTTTAAAGAAGGGTGGTCTATTATATGAAGAAACAAGATTCAAATCGTTCAAAAAGAACTGTGAAAAAGGAAAAAGGATATGCAGGAGATTCTGTTCATACACTGAAACAAGTTGAGCAAGGAAATTTATACATTGCTCAAAAAGAACTTGGTCAACAAAATGAAAATCTTTAAAGTCCCTCTGCTTCTAGAGGGTTTTTTATTGTACATATTGTTTTTGTTCTAACACCATGAATAAATTATTAACCTTTACAATTTTCATGTCATAATTTAATTTCATTTCACTTCTCTTGCCATTTTCAATACCAGTAACGTACGCTACAGTATGATAGCGAAAACTCTCATCTGTCTCTTCACGTATCTCTTCGTTTGTAAATTTATACTCTAAATCCCGAAAACGGTTTGGGTAATAATTTTCTATTAACTGTTCATACCCTCTACTTACAAATATTTCTTCACCTTTTCGTTTCACATCTTCTTTATTATTAAACTCAAACACTGCTAGTTGCGCTGTCACAAAGTGTTCTCCTATCATTTTCATTTCTTTATCAGTTAAAGTTTCTATACTTTTGTTCTTTAATTCCTTATTTAACTCGTAGCGATCTATCGGTTTAAAGGTGGCAAAAACCTCCTCTTTATATGGCCAAAACAATCCAAAAGCGATACATAGAGAAATGATTAATATTCTTTTCTTCATAATGCACCCCACCCTCCTCCATTAATGATAGTTATATTTTAACATATAGAAAGAAAATTCTGATATCATAAAATGGAATACCCTACCTTTAACTTAGAAACGAGGAACAATTATGGACTCTTACAAACAATATATAAAAGAAGCTCTACCAGATCTTTCTATACATTCATATATACAAAATGAAGAAGGGTGGGATAATATAACGGTTATTATAAATGCCGAACTACTATTTCGTTTCCCACGAAAACTTGAATATGCAAACCGAATTCCGTTAGAAAAAGAACTGTGCACAATTCTTTCTCATTCATTACAAGAAATCGAGATTCCTAAGTATCATTTATTGTATAAGAATGATTGTAATACGGTTCCATTTTGCAGCTATTATCCTCTCATTCATGGTGAACCGTTAACAACTGAACTACTTGCAAAGCTAGAGAAAAAAGAACTTGAAGTAATTATTACACAATTAGCCACTTTCCTTGCGGCTTTACATAGTATTCCTTTAAAACGTACTGAAACGCTAGGGTTCCCTATCGAAAAAACACTTACCTACTGGAAAGAACTACAAACAAAATTAAATCAATATTTTACTAACAATCTTACTTCATTACAGAAATCAGCCTTAAATCGTTTATTCGAAAATTTCTTTACCTGTATAGCTAAGTCTACCTTTCAAAATACAATCATCCATGCTGACTTTACACATCACCACATTTTATTTAACAACTTGAACAAAACCATTTCAGGTGTTATCGATTTTGGAGATGCTCAAATTGGCGATCCCGCTTTTGATTTTGCTGGGCTATATTATGATTTCGGTCGTGAGTTTACTACATCTGTATATGAACAATACAGTGCACTTATTTCTCACCGCGATCCATTATTCATTCACCGCATCACTACCTTTTATCAATACAGCCCTTTACTACATAACCTTATTTATAACATTGAAACAAACAACGAACTAACATTAAAGAAGAATGAAGAACAGCTTAAAGCAATACTGCAGGGACGAGATTAAATTCTCTCCCTATACTCTCTCTCCTCATACATCATTAACTTTTTATCCATTTCAACAATAACTTTATACAATTGAAATGCCTGTAAAATTTGCAGTTGAATTCCAAAAGGAGCATTCTGTTCTTTTAACCATTGAAATACTGCCGTTTCATCTTTCATTGATTATTCCTCCCTTTATTACTCTGCTACAAATATACGGTAAATGATGAAAAGCTTTTCATGTCAATAACAAAAAAGGATGCAAAATTGCATCCTTTAATGTACTATATTTTTCTTCTGCTTCGCTTCTTTCTTTACTTCTTCCCTTTGGCATTCACTACGAAACGCACAACTCATACACTCAGAACGAAAATGACGCTCTGTATAGTGCTCAGGTTGCTGCAACATTTCTTTCATTCTAAATAAATCATCCATTCCAGTTATAATATCTTCCTGCTTTGGAATGTACTCATACTTAGTTCCTTCTATTAAATTAATAACTTCAATTTTCCCTGGAAGAATACCGAAAGCTTTATAACTGAATACTGTCATTAGCTTCTGACAAAGAGCAAGCATTTCCTCATCCGCATCGATAACATACTTTTTAATTACAAACGATTCAGTACTCCACTCACCAACTTCAAATGTCAATGACATGTGGACACCTAACTCTTCCATATATGTTTGAAACTTCTCATATAAAAATAACGGCGGTGCCTGACTATCATCCCTTTCAACAAACTGTAATAAGTGATCAGTTAGCTTCGCTAAAACAATATAGTACTCCGCCTTTGAAGCAAACATATTAATCCTTACTTTTTTCCAATACTTTTCTATTAATATTAAAAGTACAATTTTCGTTTGTTGGCCCGCAGGTAGCGTGTAATATTCATTAATAATTTGATTCACAATCATTTGCGCTATTTGTTGCCATTCAAATGAAGAAGGTTCTCTTCTTTTTATATGACGGAAATAAAATTTATGCGGACAACGCATAAAATCATACAAATGGTAATCTGTCATCGTTTTGATTGAGATTTTCTCATGCAATTGCTCTTCATCTCCCTTCTGCCATTAAGAAAGGTGTTTTACGAATTCAGCTCCAAACTGTAAACATTTTTCTACATCTTCATCTTCTGGCGTTAATTCTACTTTCAATCCTTCTAACACAACTGCTGCCCCGCGCTCCTGCAGCTTTTCTATTAAAATATCAACCGCTACCCCGTATTTCGGATAAGCCGAATCACAAGAACCGAATGCAGCTGCTTTTTTACCAGTTAAGTTAATAGAATCCATTGCATCATAAAAATCTAAAAAATCATCAGGAAGATCACCATCTCCCCAAGTATAAGCACCTAAAATAATCCCGTCATATTGCTCTAATATAGAAGCTTCTGGTGTATCCATAATATCAATTACTTCAATCTCATTTTCTGTTTCACGAATCGCACCCGCAATATGGTCAGCCATTTCCTCTGTATTTCCACTCATACTTGCAAAAATCATTACTAACTTACTCAACTGAACCTCTCCTTTTACCTTGTATCTCTTTTTCTGTTTGAAGTGTACTCTTCTCATCTACATATTCAGAACGAATTACATTTCGTTGCCATTCAATATGCTTATCAACATCTTTATTTTTTAATCCCCTTCGTAAAAGGTGAAATGTTTTTCTCATTAAGGTTCCTCATCTGTTTCATTGATAATAATTATCAATTTCAATTATACCATTAGATTAATTGAAATTGATTATCAAAGTCAATAACTATTTTTTAAAAAATAGTTAAAATGTACAAGCTTGTCCGTTAGCTATTCATATACTATAAATGAGCATAGTTCTTTCTCAGCCCTCTCTGACGGAAGAAATAAAAGCAACTGCAATAGAGTGCAGTTGCCTTTTTTTATGCTTTATCAGTTTCTAGTAGTCTTATAGTTGTCTCTAAAAATAGTTCCACTCCATTAATTAAAGCCGATTCATCCACATCAAATTTCGGATGATGATGTGGATAACAAGTATCAATATTTTTATTCCCTGTTCCTAATTTAATGAAACAACCAGGTGCTTTTCTTAAATACGCTGAAAAATCTTCTCCTCCCATAGAAGGTTCAAGATGCACAATACGCTGATTTCCGAACAATTTTATCGCACTTTTTTCTACTATTTTCGTAATGTACTCATTATTAACAACTGGATCATATCCGTAACGATACGTATATGTATAATCTCCCCCATGTGCTTCTGTAATTCCTTTTACAATTTGCTCAATTTTCTCTTTTGCTTCCTCTCTTAATGTTTGATTAAAAGATCGAACAGTTCCCATTAAAGCTGCTGCACTAGGAATGATATTATCGGCCATCCCCCCATGAAATTGTGTAACTGACACTACTCTATGCATAAAAGCACTTGTATTTCTTGATACGATATGTTGTAAATTTGTAATAATTTGTGCTCCGATAGCAATAGGATCTATCGTTTCTTCTGGTCGTGCCGCGTGACCACCCTTTCCTAAAATTTCAATTGTAAATACGTCTGGTGCTGCCATCATAGGGCCATATACAATTCCTATCTTTCCACTTTCTAATCCAGACATAACGTGCAAACCTACTACATAATCGACGCCGTCCATAACACCGGCCTCCACCATTTCTTGTCCACCACCGGGATACACTTCCTCTGCGTGCTGAAAGAACAGACGGATTTCGCCTGCAAAATCTTCCTTCATATTTGCTATCGTCTCTGCTGCACTTAATAAAATAGCTGCGTGAGCATCATGCCCGCATGCATGCATTATTCCTTTATGCACAGACGTATAAGGTTTCCTTGTTTCCTCTTGGATTGGTAAAGCATCTATATCAGCTCGAATCGCAATTACTTTCCCTTGTTGCCTTCCTCTTTTAATTGCTAGCACACTGTACTGCGTTGGTCTCGTTACTTCAAAAGAAGAAAATGAGCATAATGTTTCATATATAAATTGCGAAGTTTCTTTTTCATGAAACGATAATTCCGGATACTTATGGAAATGCCGTCTCCATTTAATGATATTTTCCTCTGAAATAAAACTCCTCCACTCTCTTTTCATAATAATTACCTCCTTTTAAAAGGCTCTATACCTTGAAAATGTACTAAGTACCCAGTGATTATTAACCCACTCCAATTCAGGAATAACAAAACAAATATTATATTTTCCCGCCTTCTCACAATCCACTTTTATACATTCACACAATCCACTTCCTATTTACATGTCAAACCCATTACAAATTCATGCTGAATGTAATATAATTGCTAAGTTAGGGATTTTCTTTTTTAGTATTTAGTGCTAATATCAGAAAAGAGCCTTTTGACTTATTTTTACCTAAAATGTGGGATTTTGTTTTTTTCACAATAATGTAGGACATGATACCTACAAAGAGCTATTATTTCATTAAGCGAGGGAAAGACATGGAAAGATTAAAAGAGATATGGTCTCAACCACTCACACAATGGGTTGCAAAGACGGTTTATTACCTTGCAATTTTATTTGCATTGCTTTGGTTGTATGGATTCCATGATACAAACACAAGTACATTTATTTACAACGAATTTTAGGGTGGGAACGTTATGAAGTTATTAGAACAAATTGAAAAGTGGGCTGTAGAAACGCCTGATCAAACCGCTTTTGTTTGGCGAGATGCGAAAATTACGTACAAACAATTAAAGGAAGATTCTGATGCGTTAGCACATTGGATTTCTTCTGAGTATCCAGATGATCGTTCACCAATTATGGTTTATGGCCATATGCAACCTGAAATGATTATTAACTTTTTAGGTTGTGTAAAAGCTGGACATGCTTACATTCCTGTAGATTTATCTATCCCAGCTGATCGCGTACAACGTATCGCTGAAAATTCTGGTGCGAAATTACTTTTATCAGGAACTGAAGTAACTGTAACTGATTTACCAGTTCGTATCGTAAGTGAAGACAACTTAAAAGATATTTTCTTTACTCATAAAGGGAACATTCCAAATCCTGAACATGCGGTAAAAGGTGATGAGAACTTCTACATTATTTACACATCAGGAAGTACAGGTAATCCGAAAGGGGTTCAGATTACTTATAACTGTCTTGTTAGCTTTACAAAATGGGCTGTAGAAGATTTCAACTTACAAACAGGGCAAGTATTCTTAAACCAAGCACCTTTCTCATTCGATTTATCTGTAATGGATATTTACCCATCATTAGTAACGGGTGGCACACTATGGGCAATCGATAAAGACATGATTGCACGTCCAAAAGACTTGTTTGCTTCTTTAGAGCAATCGGATATACAAGTATGGACTTCGACACCATCTTTCGCAGAAATGTGTTTAATGGAAGCCTCTTTCTCTGAAAGTATGCTACCAAACATGAAAACATTCTTATTCTGCGGTGAAGTGTTGCCAAATGAAGTAGCTAGAAAATTAATTGAGCGTTTCCCGAAAGCAGCAATTATGAATACGTACGGTCCAACAGAAGCTACTGTTGCTGTAACAGGCATTCACGTTACAGAAGAAGTGCTTGATCAATACAAATCACTTCCAGTTGGCTACTGTAAATCAGACTGTCGCCTTCTTATTATGAAAGAAGATGGTACAATTGCACCTGACGGTGAAAAAGGTGAAATCGTAATTGTCGGTCCAAGCGTAAGCGTTGGCTATTTAGGAAGCCCTGAATTAACAGAAAAAGTATTTACCATGATTGATGGTGAGCGTGCCTATAAAACAGGTGATGCTGGCTATGTAGAAAATGGTCTTCTATTCTATAATGGTCGTCTTGATTTCCAAATTAAGCTTCATGGTTATCGAATGGAATTAGAAGAAATCGAACATCATCTTCGCGCGTGTTCTTACGTAGAAGGTGCAGTTGTTGTTCCAATTAAAAAAGGTGAAAAATATGATTACTTATTAGCGGTTGTTGTTCCTGGAGAGCATTCGTTTGAAAAAGAATTCAAATTAACATCTGCAATCAAAAAAGAACTCAATGAGCGATTACCAAATTACATGATTCCACGTAAATTCATGTATCAATCTTCTATTCCAATGACACCAAATGGAAAGGTAGATCGCAAAAAATTATTGAGTGAGGTTACAGCATGACCGCATATGGATCATTTTATTTTTTCGCTATAGTAGGCATTTTATTAATACCTACTATCATAGCTGGATTAAAAGGTAAAATGTTGCGTAAATATAATGCCGTTTTAACATTAGTAATGCTCGTTATTATCTTCTCTGATAAACCGAAGCAAGCAATCATGTTAGCCGCATTTATTATTTGGCAATATGCCCTTATTAAAGGCTATTTAATTTTAAGAAAACAAAATAATAGTACATTCACGTTTTGTATAGCTGTTATTTTATCGATTTTACCGCTTATTTTGGCAAAAATCGCACCATTTGTACCTGAATTGCATTTTATTGTTTTCGCAGGTATGTCTTACGTAACATTTAGAGCTGTACAGATGGTCTTTGAAGTTCGTGATAATTTAATTAAAGAACTTTCCTTCTTTAATTTCTGGGAATTCGTTTTATTCTTCCCTGCGATTTCAAGTGGACCTATCGATCGTTACCGTAGATTCCAAAAAGATATTCAAAAGCCGCCTAGTGCTGAGGAATATCAAAAGTTACTATATACAGGGATTAACCGTATTTTCCAAGGTTTTCTGTATAAATTTATAATCGCGCACTTGATAACAACATATCTTGTAAAGGCAGTATTCGCCAATCAAGATACACTTTTATCTAATGTGATTTTTATGTACGCTACTAGCATGCAGTTATTCTTTGACTTTGCAGGTTATAGTGCGTTCGTAATTGGTATCAGTTACATGATGGGAATTAAAACTCCAGAAAACTTTAATAAGCCCTTCCTTAGTCGTAACATTAAAGACTTCTGGAACCGCTGGCATATGAGTTTATCATTCTGGTTCCGTGATTTTATTTACATGCGTTTCGTCTTTTTTGCAACGAAGAAAAAGTTAATTAAAAACCGTTACACAATTTCGTATATCGGTGCATTTTTAAACTTTTTCATTATGGGAATTTGGCACATCCAAGGAAGCGCTGTTGCGCAGTATGTTATTTATGGTCTATATCATGCCGCACTGTTTATTTTATTCGATATTTTCGAACGAAAAAACAAGAAGCATAAGTTTTGGCCAAACAATAAATTTACACACGTCCTTGCGATTGTAATTACGTTCCACGTTGTATGTTTCGGTTTCCTGATCTTCTCTGGACACCTTAACAGATACTTTTAATGCACCCTTCTTATACTATTAAGAAGTTGCACATATAATATATTTCGGATATAAAGGAGATTTTAAAAATGGCAGAATTCAAAGAGCAAGTATTAGATATTTTAGAAGAAGTATGTGAAAACGATATTGTGAAAGAAAACTTAGATGTTCAATTATTTGAAGAAGGTATTCTTGATTCTTTCGCTGTAGTATCTTTATTAGTAGAATTCCAAGAGCGTTTAGAGATTGAAGTTTCTATTTCTGATTTTGACCGCGATGAGTGGGCTACACCAAATATGGTTATTAAAAAGTTAGAAGAAATCCGATGAACAAAGTGAAATTTGGTCCGATGCTTTTAGCATTGGCCCTTTTTGCTGTATTCTTACTTATTCCTACGCGCTTCCTACTCCCACTTTTAAGTGATGAGAAAGTAGAACAAGCTGCGACTTCTTTAAAAGAAGAAAAGATTCAAAGTATGATTTTACAGCAAAAGATGTTAGCAGACCCGAAATATCTTCCGATGTACGGTTCATCGGAATTCGCACGTATGGATGCTTTCCATCCATCGAATTATTTCAAAGTAAAGCCTGAAGGATTCACACCATTCCTACTTGGGCGCGGTGGAACACAAGACCTTGTACATGTATTAAACTTCACATCTACAATGGATCAATTGAAAGATAAGAAAATGATATTCGTTCTTTCTCCGCAATGGTTTGTACCACAAGGTATTGATGAGACACACTTTGCACCTAACTTTTCAAAACAACAAGGTTACCACTTCATTTTCAACGATGATTTAAAACCTGAAATGAAAAAACAAATTGCAAAACGCTTATTAAACTTTGAGATTGTTAAAAAAGAAACTTTATTAAAAATTTCGCTTGAAGGTATCGCCTACGATGATACAAAGTATAAAGTAAAAGCACTTGCTGCTAAACCTTTCGCTTATATTTATCGTAACATTCTAGATCGTAAAGATTTATTTACAGTTATGTTTAATATTAAGCCGCATAAAGAACAGCTTGATCCATCATTGAAACAAATGAACTGGGAAGAAGCTCGTAAGCATGCTGATCAAACAGGTGCAGTAGAATCAAGCTCTAACGAATATGGTATCGAAGATGATTACTTCAATAGCAAAATTAAGAAGAAATTAAAACAACGTGAAGGTTACTTAAAAAATGATGCTTATGACCAATCACCAGAATATGAAGATTTACAAATTGTACTTGATTTATTAAAACAATCTGGCGCAAAACCGCTCTTCATTTCTGTTCCTGTAAAAGGTCCTTGGTATGATTACGCTGGCTTCCCGAAAGAAAAACGCGAATTATACTACAATAAAGTTCATGAGCAAATTAAGCAAGCTGGCTATCCAATTGCTGATTTCTCAAATCATGAATATGATAAGTACTTCTTAAAAGATCATATGCACTTAGGTTGGAAAGGCTGGGTTTACATCGACGAAGCTATCCAACAATTTTATAAAGCAAACTAACGAAAAGACCGCTTGAATTATTCAAGTGGTCTTTTTTTATATACATCTTGTAATTGTTCAATTACGTTCTCTGCTTCTTTCATGACACGTTTCACTACGTGCTGAGCTGATTCCGTTCGTGCTAATGATGATGCTTGTCCCGCCCAAAGCGACATATACTCTTCCTTATTTTGCTTCGCTGCTTCTTGACGTATTTTTGAAGTTAATACGTTTTGCACTGGATACATCGGTAAATTCTCTTCTCTTCCTTCATGTTTCTCTATAAATTCATTACGAATACCCCGTGCATATTTCCCGGAAAACGCACGGGTTACCGTTGTACTCGTATCTGTACTATGTAAAATCGCCTCTTTATACACGTCATGCGTAATACTTTCTTCACTCGTTAAAAAGGCTGATCCCATTTGAACAGCTTCTGCCCCTAACGCAAATGCCGCAACAAGCCCTTGCCCATTCATTACACCACCTGCTGCAACAATCGGGATATGAGGTACTTCCGCTACTAATTGCGGGATTAATGCAAATGTACCAATCATCGCATCTTGTTCTTTCCCAATAAACGTTCCTCTATGCCCTCCTGCCTCGCTACCTTGCCCGACAATAATATCTACCCCTAACTTAGCAAGTGCTTTCGCTTCCGCTACATGGGTAGCTGTTCCGATAACTTTTATCCCTTCCTTTTTCAAATCATCTATTTCTTCTTTTTCTAACGTTTGAAATGCAAAACTAACGACTGGTACCTTTTCCTCTAATAATACTTGTAATTGTTCTTTATAGCTTTTTGGAAGTTTTAAAGTCTTTTCTTCCTCTATACCTAATTCTCTATTCACTCCACTAAGTAATACTTTCGCCTCGTTTACCTTCTCTTCTTCTATCTGTATCTCTTTCGTTAAAAGTAAATTAACACCGAAAGGCTTATTTGTTAGTTCCCTTATCTTATAAATCGCTTCACGGATTTGTTCTGGGCTCATATACCCTGCTCCAAGCGTACCTAATCCTCCGCTATTACTCACAGCTGCAACAAGTTCTGACGTTGTAATCGCTCCTGCCATACCTGCTTGAATGATCGGATACTTAATTTGTAATATATCTATTACTCGACTTGTAAACATCATTTTCCCTCCTACTTTCCCTATACCTTCTTTATATGACATGCTTTCCCCTTCTTTTACAAGGATTGAACTTTCGCTCAAGCGAATATATTGAAAGAGAAGGAGGCTGAGAACAATGATTTATCCAAATGCGTTGCAAAAAGGTGATACGGTAATGGTTATTGCACCGTCTGGCCCACCAACACTTGAGAATATATTAAAAGGTGTGAACGTATTACAAGAGATGGGATTATCCGTAATAATTGGAAAGAGTGTTTATGAAAAATATGGATATTTAGCTGGAAGTGATCAAGTTCGTCTTGATGATATACATGAAGCATTTACAAATACTGAGGTCAAAGCAGTCTTTTGTGCACGAGGTGGTTACGGCAGCGCTCGTCTCCTCCCTTACATTCAATATGAAATCATTCAACGGAATCCAAAGATTTTTTGGGGATATAGCGATATTACGGCTTTACATACTGCCTTTTCACGTTATGCGGAGCTGGTTACTTTTCATGGTCCAATGATTGAAGAATTAGGAAAAGGTATAGATTCTCTCTCCTTATCTTCTTTCAATCAACTATTCCATCCGTATTCATCTATCTTATATGCATCAGAATGTATCGTACCTACCTCTCCATGTACAGTTACAGGCACATTAGTTGGAGGGAATTTAACTGTGTTAACAAGTATAATTGGCTCGCCCTATGAGATAAATACGTCAAATAAACTTTTATTGCTTGAAGATATTGGTGAAGAACCGTACCGCATTGACCGGATGTTAAATCAACTACTTTTATCTGGACAGTTTAATGAATGCAGCGGCGTTATTTTTACAAGTTGTCACGACTGCAACCCTTCTAAGCCATCTCAATCATTGCAAACAATATTATATGAATATTTCACGCCATATAATATACCTGTGTTATTCGGTTTACCGATTGGACATATAAGTCCAAATATCGGTATTCCCCTCGGAGCTACAGCAACAATAAATACAACTAACAAAACTGTTTCTATTTCTTCTGGTATAGCCACTCCATGTTCAAATTAAAAAGGAAAAGCTGCTAAGCTTTTCCTTTTACTTATAATAATTAAAGATTCGTCCTGATGCTATCTCTGCAATTTCTTCTGGAATAAATGTTTTACTCATATCTGTTCCAACATTTAATACAGCTGTCGCATCTTTCTCGATGCTACCCAATAATTCTTTTCCACGTATCGTAATAAGGGGTGTACCTTCTGGCAACACATCTTTTACAAATTTCAATTGTGTAAAGAACGGAACGATCCATCTACCCTCTCCTTGGAAATGACGCAAACGAAGTGTTCCTTCCGTTGCCCCGTCTTCTGCTTCAAGTGAACCAGCAACATAAAACTCCGTTGTTAAGAGCAATTCATAAAATTCCTTTTGCTTTTGTTTATCATCTCCTGCTAAAACGAGTACTTCTTCTATTTTCTTTACTGGAATTTGCTCCATATGATGACACCCCTATTTTCAAAATGATTATACTTAGATTATACGAAATATTCTTATTTTTTTCTACATAATTCCACAATTATTTTCTTAAAATAATTTTAAAACACCTTCAGTCGTAACGATTTTGGCAAATTCATCATGTAAGTTTACAAGTGTCATATTGTGAATGTCCTCTGCACTATACTCTGTCCCGTCCAGACCTTTACGATTGAATGTAGCCGTCGCATCGCTCACTAAATACGTTGTAAACCCTAAATTACCTGCCATCCGTGTTGTAGTCTCCACACAATGATTTGTTGTTAATCCTACAATCACTACCGTATTACATTCTTGTTCTCTTAATTGTTCTTCCAAATTTGTCCCAATGAACGCGCTATTAACGGATTTCTGGATAATTATTTCATCTGGCATTGGTTGCACTTCTTCTTTAAAGTTTACCGTTTCCGCATGTTGATAAAACATCGATTGAACATTTTCTTTATTTACATGTTGAATATGAAAAACTGGTAGTTTTCTTTTTCTCCATTCTTCTAACAAACTTTTCATATTTTCTTCCGCCAAAAGGTTATTCCTCACGCCCCAGTATGGTAAGTTGAATGCTTCCTGTACATCAATGATTATAAGTGCTGCTTGATTAAGCATAATATCCTCCTAATTAATTGGGCTGTAATTGAAACAGAAAACCAAGTTGCTGCGAAGCAGTAATAAAACAAATATAGGCACAAAGCTCTACAATTTCTTTTTCAGTCCAATATTGTTTTAATATATGAAACATATTATCATCTATCGCCTTTTGGTCATGAACAAATGCATGTGCAAAAGTAACGGCTACGCTAATTTCTTCTATTTTTTGTATATCATCCGGCTTTCCCTTTGCCATACAGTACGGACATTCATTCCCAAACGCTAATGTTCTTCTTACTTGCTCCTTTAACTCTACGGAAAGGGCCCCTGTACTATACAGTGTATTCTCTAACGTACTCCACGAATTTAATATATCTGGATTATGACCTAATAATTTTTGAAACTTTGTATCTCCTACATTTGATAATGTAATTCTCTCCATCATTTCCCCTCCTATTCCCTTCTTTTTTATTGTAAAATAAATAAAGTTCACTTTACATTTCATATGAATCTTAATTTTAAATTTTTCTTTACAAAAATTATCATTTTACTGGAGGTATATTTACAAATGCAATTAGACCGTGTTGATCGAAAAATTTTAAATGAATTATATAATGATAGCCGCCTTTCGATGCGTGAATTAGCAAAACGAGTAAACTTATCGGCTCCGTCTACTACAGAACGTGTACGTAAACTTGAAAGTGAAGGGATTATTCAAAAATACACAATCGATATCAATTATAAAAAAGCAGGACTTGTTTTAGATTGTATTTTAGAAATCACTTTAAAAAATGGTGATACAACACGTATGCAACAGTTTATTCAGTCTTATCCATCTGCAAGTTTTTGTTACCGAGTAACAGGAAGCTTATGCTACATTGTAAAAATCTCTGTTCCTTCACTCGTTGAACTTGAAGAATTTATCAATGATGTTTCTTCATATGCAACGACAGTTTCTCATATCGTATTATCAGAAGTAGCTCTTACTCCGGACATTGAACATATATTCCCAGAAGATTAATTCATCTTTATTCACAAAAAGAGTAAAAACCCCTTACATTAAGAATAAAAATGATATATCATGTATTAAAATACATAAAGTTCGAGAAAGGGGCTTTACATTGAAAATCTGGTTTTATGAAAAAACGGCACAATTAGATGACTTGCTTGGTATTTGGGACAATGTTCCGACCATCCCTCGAATTGGTGAAAAAGTTGAACTTCTAAAAACCGTTCGGATCGTTACAGATATTAAATATGTAAAGAACGGTAATAATTTTCGTGTAGAGATTATTACAAATTAAAAAGTAGCTCTTTAGGAGCTACTTTTTAATTATCTATTATGCGCTTTCTTTATAACAATTTTATCTTCTTCTACAGAAACTGTTACATAATCATTTTCTTCTAACCGAAGCTTATTTACAGCTTCATCAGGTAGTTCTACAGCCATCAATCTATCTGTTACTATCACTTGGCTATATATTTCATTTTCTTCTGATGTATTCACTACTTTTTCTTCATTTATGAAACGAATCGGTGGCACACCAACTTCTTTTACTGTACGCCACTGGTTCCAAGTAAAAGGAATGAACCATAATAAACCGATAATCACAAGACCAATGCCGATCCATAAATTACTTTGTGCTTGTAATTCAGTAATCGAGATTGCGTCACTTCCATCTCCACCTACAAATTGCATACTCGTTGCAATCAAATTATTTAGAGCATGCACAGCAATATTCGTCCATATATTTTTTGTCTTTATGTATAGAAGGCACATAATAACACCGAACATGAAAGCACCGATAACATCAAAATGTCCTAGTCCAAAAATAAGAGAGGATATAATAACCGCTCGTTTAATCCCCCATTTGTACGCCATTCGCTGCAAGAAAAAACCTCTAAAAATAACCTCTTCCATTATTGGGGCTAATACACATGCTGAAATGAAAGTAAATATCGTCATGTATATGTTACTCGTATTAATTACATTTCCATCTTCTAACATGGTAACTAAGAAATTAGGTAAAGTATGTGCTAAAATATAAAATTGAATTTGGGATATACCGACTGCAAAAATCATTCCCATGATCGTTGCTAATACAATTAACCCCCAATGTAAACGTCCAGGCTTATCAAAAAAGCTTTTAAAAACAACATTATTTTTACTTGTTTTTAAATATAGCCACAATAGTGGAAATGCAAAAAATATTGATATTTGTGACAGTAACTCTATCGTATTGTCAGAAGCACCTGATAACCTTAATGGAATCATCGTCAGGAACATCCCTATAATCATCCATCCAAAAAAACTACGTAGCCTTATACGTGAAAATGCATGTTGCATATGGAACACCTCCAGAGATGATATAAAGTGAAACTTTAATCAGTGGGGGTTTTGTTCATCCCCCACTGATTATTAGTTGAACCAATCGGGCTTTTACGGGCAGTTGATCTCCCACCTAACTTCTTTGCTCCAGCCGAATTTTTGGGTGGGAGTTTTACTGCCCGGCAAATAGCGGGATAAAGTGAAACTTTATTCAGTATTTTATGGGTAGCTCTTCTCCACAAATGGCCGGATAACTAAATTATAATATGAATATAGTTGAAAATCTTCCTATTTTTCTCACTTTATTCCGAATAATATACGTATTAAATTACATAATAACAATCCTATTTGATATACCATATCAATGTTCTTCAACTTAGTTACAATTATGTTCCTAAGTAAATATGTATCTGCCACACTTAAAAGCTACATAAATCAAAAAAGCTGGTTAATAAAAATCCCCGTTAACACGGGGATTTTTTCTACTATAATACGTCACGTTTTTGGAATAATACACTTGATGCTACAAGTAATACAGCAAAGTATGCAACTACAAGTAATAATGAAGTTGTAAACGTAAATTCTGTAAATGGTGGTTCCATTCCATCGCTTACTAATTTATTGCTGTCGTAAACACTTAAATTTAAATGGAAGAACACAACAAATTTCGCTACACCTTTTGCAAACATTATTAGCACCATATTAATTGCTCCTTGCAAGAAAAATAGGAACAACGTAATAATTAATGGTAATACAGACTTTCTAAATACGTTTGCCAAGAAAAAGGCAAGAGTTGCAAAGAAGAACGGTGAAAGTACTTGATATAAAATGGACTTCATTATGATTCCTAACGTTAATTCTGTTTTACTACCATCCATTACAATCCCGCCAATAATCATTGCGATTAACGTGCTAGCAAATATGATAAATAATATAGTAAGTAACACTGTAATATATTTAGAGAACAAAACTGTAATTCGTTTTCTCGGACGGATTAATAACTGCTTAATTGTACCTTTTTGAAACTCATCAGTAATTGTACGAGAAGCAATCGTAATTCCAAAAATTGTTGCAAACAAGGTAATTAAACCCATATCTGAACTTACAAAGTCTAAATATGATCCTTTAAACTCATGTCCTCCCCCCCATTTCAGCATCGCTAAAACTCCCAAAATCTCCAATGCTGCAATTACACCTATTAAAATGTACATACCTTTTTTCGCATGTAACTTTAAAAATTCATTTTGAATTAATTTAAACATTACGCTTTCACTCCCCCTGTAATCGCTAAGAATTCATCCTCTAACGTTTTATTTTGAACAGTAACACCGTATACGAGTACATCAGCATTTACTAGCTCTTTTACAATTTGCGGAATCTCTTCTTTCATTATAGGTGTCACAATTACATTCCCTTGTTCCTTACCTTTAATGATTTCATTTGCTTTCTGAACTTGATCTACTTCAAACGCTACAACTACCGTTTCATCATGCTTCGCTTGTTCATGTAAGTTATACTCTTGCACAAACTCACCTTGCTTTATAATAACGACGCGGTCACACATTAATTCAATTTCACTTAATAAATGACTTGATACAATGACTGCAATATTTTCTTCCTTCGCTAATCGTTGTAAATAGTCACGAATTTGGCGAATACCAGCTGGATCTAATCCATTTGTCGGTTCATCTAAAATTAATATTTTTGGCTGATGAAGTAACGCTTGTGCGATTCCTAGGCGTTGTTTCATTCCAAGTGAATATGTTTTCACCTTTTTATGAATGGCATGCTCTAAATCAACAAGCTTTATAATTTCAGCGATACGCTCTTTACTAATTGGGGTAATTGCCATGTTTGCAAACTGCTTTAAGTTTTGCATTCCTGTCATATAATCATATAGCTCGGGATTTTCTACAATCGCTCCAATTTGCTCTAGCGCCTTTTCACGCTCTGTGCGAATACTATGGCCACAAATTGTAATATCACCTTCTGTCATCGAAATAAGACCTGTCATCATACGAATTGTCATCGTCTTACCACTACCGTTCGGTCCAAGAAACCCGTACACTTCCCCTTCACGAACTTCAAATGATAAACCGCGGATAATTTCCGTTCCACCAATTTTTTTTCGAACATTCTCTAACTTTACTACTACGTTTCCCAATGCCGATTCCTCCTTTAAACTTCTAATTTTTTATCGATTATGCGACCTGTAACGACTAGTAATATAATTGTTAATAAACAATTAAAACATAGATTTAAAACTGTAATATCTGTGCCAGAATAGAATGATGTATTTAAAAAGCCATTTTGATCTATAAATCCAATATTATTTATGGAAAACATATACTTTTCTATTTGCTGAAAGATATACGTTATTCCCCCATTAAATGCGATAAAAATGACGAATAAGACTACGCAAACAATCTTACTCATCGATGATTTCACATTGAATAGCTTCACAATTACTATAATTAAATAAATTGAAACTAGCATATTAACAAAATCTAGTCCCCATAAGAAAATAGATAACATATGATGGAATATTCCATAATCATATAAACTGTGGATTGCTTGCTGAACACCTAAATTTGTTTTTCCATTGTAAATATTTAAAGAAAAATAGTATAGAAAAATGATTCCTATTCCTAGTAAAATCATAAAGAGTAGTACAGAAAATAAAACATTTGCACATATATACTTTTGTGCTGAAATAGAAGTACAACGTAGCATAGAGTTTTTTAGCATTTTTCGAAAAGACGATATACCTGTTAGAAAAATTGCAAATCCATTTATACCTAGTACGATAAAAAATATAATAATGATTATATCTTGCCTACCTGAAATTCTAGCTCCTGAAACTCCTTTCATATTAAATAAAAGAATTAATGAAACTGTAATAAATCCGAAGTAAATAATGGCTATCTTTCTCTTATTACAATTATACAGATAACGAAAAAGCTGATTCATGTCTCATAGGCCTCCTTAAACAGCTCATGTACTGCTTTCCCTTTTTGAAATCGTAGTTCTTCCACATTTTCATGCAATATTATTTCTCCATCTTTCAAAAAGATTACTTCATCAAATATATTTTCAATTTCTCTTATTAAATGAGTCGATATAAGCAGCGTACAATCTTCACGATAAAATTTAAGGATTAGCTCAAGTACATGTTCCCTAGAAACGAGATCAATCCCGCCAAGTGGTTCATCCAGTACGTATAACTTCGCTTTTCGAGAAAACGTTAAAATAATTTGAAGCTTTTCAACCATACCTTTTGATAATGCTGTAATTTTTTCTTCTAATGGTATTTTAAATTCCGCAATCGTATCTACTGCTTTTTGAATATCGAAGTCTTTATAAAAATCTCTATAAAAGAATAATGCATCTTTTACAGTCATCCAATCATCAAAGACTGGCTTATCAGACATAAATGAAACGATTTCTTTCGTCTCTAACCCTATTTTTTTACCGTTAATTGCTATGCTACCTTCTGAAGGATGTTGCAAGCCTGCAATCATTTTCAATAACGTCGTTTTTCCGCTCCCATTATCTCCAACAAGCCCAACGATTTTTCCTTCTGTAATCTCTATGTTTAATTCCCGGATTACTGCTTTCAATCCGTATCGCTTCCATAGATTTTCTATTTTTAATAGCTCTGTCATTCGTTCTCCTCCCTTTTCTCATGTAATGAAGAACGAAGAATTGAAAGAATTTCTTCTTCTGAAAAACCTAAATTGTCCATTCCATCTATAAAAGAATGAAGTAATTCTTTCGCCATATCTTTTCGCAGCTCCATAATTTTCTCCCCTTCATTCGTTACATATCGCCCCATTCCTCTACGTGTTACAACAACTCCATCCCGTTCTAGTTCTTGAAATGTGCGTTGAATCGTATTTGGATTTACTTGCAATTCACTCGCTAATTCACGTACGGAGGGAATTTTATCACCAGGCAATAAATGACCCGTTACAATTTCTTTCTTTGTGTATTCCATTACCTGAATATAAATTGGTGTATTTGGAGAAAATTCGATTTTCATTTTTCCCCTCCTGTCTTAGTGTGTTAGTTAAATAGTACACTAAGACAAATTACATGTAAATACTTACAACAAAAAATGTAATAAAAAGGCAGTGTAACTTTTCGTTACACTGCCTTCCTGTAATAAAATACAGGTAAATCTATTCTAATTATAGTTTCAATCGTTTGAATTCACATATAACCTTATACGAAATTTATTTTACTTTTACTTGAGTTAGCACAGATTTAAACGTATTAATAACTGTATCTACTTCTTCATAACTAATTGTAAGGGATGGTTCAATACGAATTGTTTTTGAGTTAATTAATGTTCCCGCAACAAGAATTCCTTGATCAAACATCGCCTTTGACACTTCATAACCAATCTCGTCTTTATGGAATTCAATCCCAATCATTAAACCTTGACCACGAATTTCAAAGATTTTATCCTCGTGCCCTTCTGCTGCTTGTTTCAATCCATTCAAGAAATACTCCCCAACCTCCATAGCTCGTTCCGGTAATTTCTCTTCCAATAATACATGGATTGTTGCAATTGCAGCAGCACATGCAAGAGGATTTCCTCCAAATGTTGTTGTATGCATAAATGGATTTTCAAACCAACTTTTGAATACTGCTTCTTTCGCAACAATAGCTCCCGCTGGCATTACACCTCCACCAAACGCCTTCGCAAGACAAATAATATCCGGCACGACATCATATAATTCTGCAGCAAACATTTTTCCTGTACGTCCCATTCCAGTTTGTACTTCATCAAAGATAAGGAGTGATCCAAACTCATCACAAAGCTCTCGTACTTGTTTCAAATAATTTTCTGGAGGTAAAATAATACCGCCCTCTCCTTGAATTGGTTCTAAAATAACTGCTGCAACATCTTCTCCCACTAATGCACATGTCTCAAATGTTTTTCTCATCATATCAATATCGCCAAACGGAACATGACGGAAACCCGGAATTAATGGTAAAAATGGCTTACGGAACATTCCTTTTGCCGTCCCAGATAAAGCACCAAGGCTCTTACCATGGAAAGCACGCGTTGTAGCAATGAAAGTTGTTCGTTCACTATACATTTTTGCTAGTTTTAATGCTGCCTCTACGCTTTCTGTTCCACTATTTGTGAAGAAGGCGTATTTCAAATCACCAGGTGTAATATCCGCTAAAATCTTTGCAAGCATTGCTCGAAGTGGATCTAGTAAATCCTGACTGTGCAATGCTTGACGTTTTAATTGATCTGTCACAGCTTTTACCACTTTCGGATTACGGTGACCAACATTATAAATTCCAAATCCACCTAAACAGTCAATATATCTTTTACCGTTAATATCCATGAAGCAAGATCCTTCATCTGACCATTCTACTGCTGCAAATTGTCCATCTTTTGTTACTGTTTTTCTATAAGCAAGAAAACCAGGATTCACATGCTCTCTAAATCCGTCTACTGTTTCTTTTTGAATCCAATTTGCCTCTTCTTCAGATACTTTTTCTTTTTCAATTAACTGTAGTACTTTCGTAATATACTCATTTATATTTGAACCTTTTACATCTTTCTCATTCAATTTATTTTCTACGTTCGTTCCCATCTAATTCACTCCTACATTTTTTTTATTTGCAAACCAGCCTATTGGTTCTACTTCTAGATTTATATTAATCTGCTTAATTTCTTGAAATTCTTCTAAACCAAACGTTCCTAGACTACGACCTATACCACTTTGCTTATATCCGCCCCAAGGTGCCTCATTATATGTTGGATGATAACTATTAATCCACGTAATTCCTGCGCGAAGTTTGCGAATCACACGCATTGCTTTTGCACCATCGACTGTAAATACTCCTCCAGCCAAACCATAGTCTGTACCGTTTGCCAACTCAATTGCTTCCTGTTCGTCTTTAAACTTTTGAATTACTACAACAGGACCGAAGATTTCTTCCTGGACAATACGCATATCAGGTTTTACATTGACAAAGACTGTTGGTTCAATAAAGAAACCATCACCTTTTCCATCCTCCATTATTCGTCTACCTCCGCAAGCAACGTTTGCACCTTCGTCTTTCCCAATTTCAATATAACGTAATACTTTTTCCATATGTTCTTGACTTACAAGTGGCCCCATTTCTGATTCTGGATTATCACCAGGCCCAACGTTAATTTGCTGTGCTCGCTCTACAAAACTATTAACAAATTTATCATAAATATTTTCTTCGACAAGGATTCTTGATCCTGCTGAACATACTTGTCCGCTACCTGCATAAATACCGAATAGAGCATAATCAATAGCGGTCTCAAAATCTGCATCTGCAAAAATAATATTTGGAGATTTCCCTCCGAGTTCTAACGAAATCTTTTTCATATTATCAGCCGCTGTTCTCATAATGTGCTTACCTGTTTTTGTTCCACCTGTGAAGGAAATCATATCCACTTTATTACTCGCTGCAATTTCATTCCCTACTATTGGACCAGCCCCCATTACCATATTGGCAACACCTTTTGGTAGCCCTACTTTTTCAAGGATTTCGAATAGCTTTGTTGCAGTGATTGGTGTCACTTCAGAAGGTTTAAACACAATGGTATTTCCAGCTGCTAAAGCAGGTGCAATTTTCCATACACTCATCAATAGCGGATAATTCCATGGAACAATTAATCCACAAACACCAACTGGCTCTCTTACAACCATCGCTTGCATCGGATCGGCTACATGATATGTTTGACCATCTGGCTTTGTAATCAATCCGGCATAATAGCGAAAACAAGCCGCTGCATCTCCAATATCTCCTTCTGCCTCACGATACGTTTTTCCATTATCCATTGTTTCAAGGTATACTAATTCTTCCATATTTTTATCAATTTCATCTGCTATTTTAAATAAATATGATGCCCTTTCAGCAGTGGATGTTGCTGACCAAATTCCGCTATCGAAAGCCGTTCTTGCCACTTCTATCGCGTATTTTGCATCCTCAATCGTTCCCTCAGGTGCATATGCTATACCCTTGCCATTCGCAGGGTTAATAATCGTTCTTTTTTCTTGATCACTAGAGTCTCTCCATTCACCGTTTACATACATTTTTAAATCTAGCACTATATTGAATCCCCCTTTATCGATCGTTTATATATTTATAAGCAATTTCCATGCCAATATTTAAAATTCAAAAGAATCATACATAAAGTGAAACTTTAATTAGCCCTCACCAATCGGGCGTTTACGGACAGCAGGGCTTCCACCTAACTTCTTTGCTCCACCTGAATTTTGAGGTGGGAGTTTTACTGCCCACAAATATCGGGATAAACTGACTATTTTCTTAAAAACAACAAACATTTTATGCATTTCCGCATACACTATTCCATTTTGCATAAAGTGAAACTTTAATCAATTCCGCTACCGCCTTCACCACTCGGGACTTGAATCCCAGAGAATATGTACATGCTGAGCGCACACAAAAAGGAGAAGTCTATGTGACCTTCTCCTTTTTTAGGAATATGAGATGATATCAGCCGCTATCTCTTTTTCACTAACAATCTTTTGATATTTACGACTCACTGAAGATTGGCTGATTCCAAGAGCTTTTGCAGCCCTAGTCGTTGTTTTATACTGCTTCATTGCAAGCAAAATCAATTGTTCTTCTACAGAATGTAGCGCTTCTTGTAATGGTAATACTCTTGTAATAACTGGTTTTGATTTATTAAAGTCATAACCGGGTGTTAAAAACTTACTAACAAACTCCGCTTCAATTACTGGATCGTCTGCTGATACGACTAAACGTTCAATCATATTTTGTAATTCACGGACATTTCCTGGCCATGAATAGAACTCTAGTAAATTAAGTGCATCTGGAGTTAAATGATAATTTTTATTATATTTTTTATTTAACTGTTGTAAGAAATGAAAGGCAAGTACCGGAACATCTTCCATTCGCTCTCGTAAAGAAGGAACTCGCAGTGGAATTACATTGAGGCGATAAAATAAATCTTCACGGAATGTTCCAGATTCGACCATCTTTTCAAGGCTCTTATTTGTAGCAGCAATAATTTGTACATTTATTTTCATAGGTGTTGTACTTCCAATAGGAATTACTTCTTGTTCCTGCAGGACTCTAAGCAATTTTACTTGCAAATGTAAAGGCATTTCTCCAATTTCATCTAAAAATAAAATACCTTGATCAGCTCGCTTAAAATATCCTTCTTTTCCATTTTTATCGGCTCCTGTAAAAGCACCTTTCGTATAACCAAATAGTTCACTTTCTAGCAAAGTTTCTGGAATTGCACCACAATTTAATTTTAAAAATGGCTTTGAAGATCGGTTTCCAAGTTGATGAATTGCCTGAGCAATTACTTCTTTTCCGACGCCAGATTCTCCAGAAATAAGAACATTGGAAGAAAAATCTGCTATTTTTTTAGCTTGGTTAATAATTTGCTCCATTTTCGGACTACAGTAAATAAGCTTCTTAAGAAAACGATCTTTATTTTTAAAGTCATCTAACTCCTTCTTATATTGCTCTGATATCTTCTTTATTTCATGTAATTCCGTCTTCAATCTCGTTGCTTCGGTAATATCCCTGGAGGCAATAATAATACGATGAAGCTCTCCGTTTTCATTAAATACAGGGTTTCCAACTGCTAATATTTTTCTTCCGCTTTTTGTTTCTTGTACAACTGATACCTTTTTTTGTTTTTCCAACACTAATCGCGTAACCGATGGACTAAATAATCCTTTCTTTTCTAGGTCTAAAAGATTTTTTCCTAACAAGTCCTTCAAATTACTCCCCCAAAAATCATTGATAACAGTTTCACTATAACGAATTAATTCCCCTTTATGATTAACAACTAATATTTCATCATAAATGCTAGACAAAATTGCATGTAAATCTTTATTTAAATCCTTTATATATTCAATTTCCATCGCCATGTCCTCGACCATCGGCAAATCTTGCACAATAATAACCATTCCTTCAATACTTTGATCAAAGTTTGGAATCGGACTATAGTCAACTAATACACCCATCTCATTTGTGATTTGTAATTGATTCAAGATCGTTTTTCCCTTTGTAAATACGTTATTAATGTGTTCTCCATTAAAAATCAGTTCTGCTGGTACATTCATAACTTTTTCAGGAGTCGATTTAATCATCTTCAAACCAGATTCATTACAATTTACAATTTTCTTTTCTCGATCTACTACAAAAATCCCCATTGGAATAGACGTTAAAATAATTTTCAATATATCAACACTCTGATTTTCTTGTTTAAATAGTTCTGCAAAAACATCCTCTCTTCTTATATATCCCGTTAGCTCATCCACTTCATTTTTTACTATGGCAATCGGCGCTCCAATAATTTGAAAAAGAGCTGTTAAAGAAATATCTTTACTAAGATGACATATTGTATCTAGTGAAACAGCATTTGAAAGTAATAGCTTAGAAGTTAATTCCTTACTATTTGATAGCAGATCCTTCACATGAACGTATGCAAATAATTTCTCTCCTCTTTTTAAAAATAGAAACGATTCTTTTATATTTTTAACATCTATATTCCATTCCTTTTCAGATTGATCGATAGGTAGAGAAACTATGGGTCTAATTTTTGTATGAGCGATGGAAAACATTCTGCTATTCCTCCTTTGAACTATTTAATTTGTATTGTATCATTAAATACAGATTTTTTTAATTAATCTGAAAATAAAACATTTCTTTCTTTATTTAATAAAAAAAGGAAGATGAGTGCCTCCATCTTCCTCATAGTTCTATCATTAATCACTACCACTAACGAAAAGATCTTCTTGAATATAAGCTAATACCATACCTGGAATTACTTTATCTCCCGCTTCTACTTCTAAAGATTGAACTTCTCCACTACATCCCATCTTAATTACTTCCAGTTTACCATTCATATCTTTAATAGCGAATAATGGCTCCCATTCATAAATTCGAGAATCCTTATCGATAGACACTTTTTCAATTATTCCATAACACGGACTCGTAATAATATCATAATACATAATCAATCATCCCTTTCTTTTATTCTATTAATATTGTTCTTCTAACCTTTGTGACTGAAGAATCATATAGAAAAAGCTTTGAAACTCTTCTATGTCCTCTACCTCAATGCCTAGCCTTGTTGCCCAATATTGTTCCTCTCCAATATCTTCTTGGCTTAATAAAACCATTCTCCCATTTTGAATTGAGGTAACCATTGCTTTTCCAAGAAACTGGTGCGAATACGTAACAGCTATATCGTAACGATGACTATTCGACACAATACAGTAATAACCGATTTGTTGTCTCTCCACTTCTTCTAATAAAATATCCAGTTTCAGTTTAGCCCTCCCTTTAGGTTAAAAATGCAACCAACCTCTTAGGCGCGATGCTTCTACAATCTTGCGAGCCCCTTCCATATAGGCAGCAATTTTCATATTTACTCCAAAGCGTTTAGAAGTATCAAGTACGTTAGAAAAACTAGATGTAATTTTCTCCTTTAAACATTGATCAACATATTGCTCCGTCCAGTAATATCCTTGGTTATTTTGACACCATTCAAAATATGAAACAATCACGCCACCAGAGTTTGCTAAAATATCTGGAACAACCAAAATTCCCTTTTCTTCTAACATGGTTATCGCCTCTTTTGTTGTTGGTCCATTTGCAGCCTCAATGATAATCTTACATCCAAGCTTTCCTGCATTATGTTTTGTAATGACTCCTCCAATTGCCGCCGGAATGAGTACATCACATTCTTTTTCTAACAACTCCTGATTAGAAATTGTTTTACTAAAGAGATTCGATACTACACCGAAAGAATCTCTGTTTTCTAGTAAATAAGGAACATCTAGACCGTCTGGATTATAAATTCCTCCTATAGCATCTGATACCCCGACTACTTTCACACCAATATCATATAAATATTTTCCCAAATAACCTCCAACATTCCCAAACCCTTGAATAATAACTCGCATATTTTGTAGCGGAATTTGTTTTAACTCACTTACTAACTGAAGTGTATACAATACACCTTTAGAAGTTGCTGTTTCCCGCCCTTGTGATCCTCCTAGCATTAATGGCTTCCCGGTTATAAAGCCTGGAGAGTCAAACTCCCTGATATGGTCATATTCATCTAGCATCCAAGCCATAATTTGCGCATTTGTATACATATCAGGTGCTGGAATATCTTTCGTCGGTCCCACAATTTGACTTACTGCTCTTACATACCCACGACTCAGTAACTCTAGTTCTCTAAAACTCAACTCCTGTGGATTACAAATAATCCCGCCCTTTGCGCCTCCATATGGCAGTCCTGTCACTCCACATTTCAAGCTCATCCAGCCAGCAAGTGCTTTTACTTCTTCTGCCGTAACATCTGGATGAAATCTAATACCACCTTTTGTTGGCCCTGCTGCGTCGTTATGCTGAGCGCGATACCCTTGAAATACCTTTGTTGTTCCATCATCCATTCGAACAGGAATGCTTACTTCTAAAAAACGCATTGGTTTTTTCAGAAATTCGAATACTTCGTCTGGATAACTTAAAAAATGAAGCGCCTCTTTTAATATAGCTTGAAATTCCTCTAAAGGATTTTCAACTTCAACTGTATTTGTATATTTTTCTGATTGAATCGGCACGATAACACCCCTCTTTATACTTTTACTAATTGTACAAAGCAATAATCGTGCCAAGTGAAAATACTACGTTAATCATATCGTGTCATCCCCTTTACTTATGAATCTTTGAATGACTTATGCAATGCTGCATGATTATCAAATATAAAAAAAGACATCGGAACTTTAAAATGTACCCTATAGAATAGACACTGAAAAAAAGTCTATTCTATAGGGTATTTCTTGTATAATGAGAGAAAATTGGGATCGGAGAAAGTTCAAAATGACAAAAAAGCTATTTACAGAAAGAGACATTCAAATTCTATCAAATAACCCCTACATAAAATCTGTAAGTCAGAAAGGTATCACTTATACAGATGAATTTAAGCGTATTTTTATTGAGGAAAATGAGAAAGGAAAACTACCTCGAAATATTTTTGAAGAATGTGGTTTTGATATAGATATGATTGGAATGAAACGAATTATGTCATCAGGAAGTAGATGGCGTGCTGCTTACAGAAAAAATGGTGTATTTGGTTTGCGAGATACACGCCAAAACGCGGGAAGAACTCTTGAGAGAGAGCTTACGTTAGAAGAGAAGTATGCTCGTTTAGAAGCCGAACGGAACTTACTAAAGGCAGAAAATGAATTGTTAAAAAAGATCAAACTTATGGAAGGGAGGATGAGAAGGAAATAACTTTATCACCTAGTCAGAAATATATCCTGATTCGTTCTGTCATCATAAAATATAACTTAAGAAATATGGTGAGTTATTTGTGTAAAGTAGCTGGTGTATCCCGTTCGGGATACTATAATTATTTTTCCATTTCATCTCAAGAACAACGGAAACAAAAGAACAATCAAGATGAAATCGTGAAAGAAATCATATTAAAAGCACTTCGATTTAGAAATCGAAAGAAAGGGGCTCGTCAAATAAAAATGACATTGGTGGGTCATTTTCAAGTTGTCTACAATTTAAAGCGTATCCGTAGAATCATGAAAAAATATGAGATTGTCTGTCCGATTCGGAAAGCAAATCCTTATAAAAGAATGCTGAAAGCTTCAAAAGAACATCGAGTAGTGCCGAATCAATTAAATCGAGAATTTAAACAAAACACCCCAGGAAAAACGCTTCTTACAGATATCACTTATTTAGTTTACGGTAAGAATAAAAGAGCTTATTTATCTACAATTTTAGACGGCTCAACCAATGAAATTTTAGCTTACCATGTTTCAGAACAGATGACATTAGACCTCGTAATAACAACTCTTCATAAACTAAAACGGAATAAGAGGATTCGATTGACTGAAGGTGCATATATTCATTCAGATCAAGGAGCCCACTACACAAGCCCTACCTACCAAAAATTAGTCAAAAAGCTAAAGCTCGGACAATCTATGTCAAGAAGAGGGAACTGTTGGGATAACGCTCCACAAGAATCATTTTTTGGTCATCTGAAAGATGAAGCACATATAAAACCTTGCGAGTCTTTTACTGAGTTGAAACAAGAGATTAAGAAATATATGACGTACTATAATCACTATAGATATCAATGGAATTTAAAAAAGATGACTCCTGTTGGATACAGAAATCATCTTCTTGATGTTGCCTAACTTTTTTCAAAATGTCCTTTACAAAGGGTACAGATTACTTATCCGATGCCTTTTTCTTTTTATATTTCCTGTGCTTCTTCAAAATGCATTTGCGGAGGAGCTGAACGGAACATATTTGTAACATATAGAAGGTACCCAATTCCAATAGCAGCCCAGCAAAGTCCCAAAATAAGTGAATGGATATTGAGATTAAACCATAGTACGGCTACAGTAGCAGCACCCAAAATAGGCATAACTAAGTAATTTAAGAAATCTTTTATCGTCTTATATCTTTTTTGCTTGATTATATAGTAAGAAATTACAGACAAATTAACAAATGTAAATGCAATAAGCGCTCCAAAGTTAATAAGAGATGCTGCTGTTTCTAAATCAATGAATATAGCGAAGAGCGAAATAATTCCTACAAAAATAATATTATATACTGGGGTTCTCCAGCGAGGATGAATGTATCCGAATATTTTCTTCGGAATTACATTATCTCGCCCCATTACGTATAATAACCTGGATACACTTGTATGAGAAGCTAAACCGGACGCAAGTGTCCCCATAAGGGTTCCTACTAAAAAGAAAGCTTGAAATAATTTCCCGCCAACATATAGTGCAATTTCTGGGGATGCTGATTCTTGATTTTTAAATACAGATGTATCTGGAAAAATAGATTGTGTAAAATACGTTGTAGTAATGAATAAAACTCCGCCGATTAAAGCAGTAAGAAAAATAGCTCGAGGAATTGTTTTCTTCGCGTTTGGTGTCTCTTCTGAAAATGTAGTTACTGCATCAAAACCTAAAAACGAGAAACAAAGAATTGTCGCACCTGCAACTAACGGTGATATTTGTATATCTGATTGAAAAAACGGCTGAATGGAAAAGATTTCTCCTGTTCCCTCTCCCGATAATAAACCTTTTATAACTAGAAAAACAAACACGGCCATTACTAACACCTGAAATATTACTAAGAAAGTATTGAAATTAGCAGTAGCATTTACGCTAATCATGTTTATTAATGTAATCAGGAGAACAAAGCCAATGACCCATACCCAACTAGGAACACTTGGAAAAAATGCTGACATATAAATTCTCGTTAATAGTGCGTTCACCATTGGTAGAAACAAATAATCCAATAATGCGGACCATCCAACAAGAAACCCAAGCCTTGCACTAATTGTCTTCTGTGTATACGTATAAGCAGATCCTGCGGTAGGAAAAGCCTTTACCATTTTTCCGTAGCTTGCAGCGGTAAACAACATCCCCGCTAATGCAATAAGATAAGCTCCTGGAACATGACCACCCGTTTTTTCAGAAACGATTCCAAATGTATCAAACCCAACCATCGGTGTCATATACCCGACCCCTAGCATAACAATTGACCAAAGCCCTAATGAACGTTTTAAACCAACTACTTTCCCCACCTATCATTCCTCCTACTTTCTCTATCTAATTTCCATTTAAAAATCGACAATCAAAAGGAAGCGTTTTCAAATAACCATATATCACACCGAGTATTACCTCCCTTTTTGTTACTTTTTAAATATTCATGCAATTTTCAAGCCAAAATTTCTAGAGTTTAAAAATTCAATATTAAAAAGAACGTATAGGTGGAATTAGACCTCATTTCTTCTCATTTTTTATTCATTTTGACATAAGTTATTCAATCTCTCATACGACTAAATATGAAAATAAAACCTTAATCCGTGTTTTTTCTTGATTCCCACTTCCTCAAAAATTGGGCTTTTACAAGATTAAAATATTTCCATGAAATAATAACATTATGTAAACTATTCATAGCAAAAAAGCTGTCTTTTCTATAAAGACAGCTTTTTCTATAACACTATATTAAAAATTGAATACGAAGTCATCGTCTGCTAACTTTTCAACATTCGTTGCTTTTACGTAACCATTTCCTTTTACAGAGAAGAAGTCATGGTTTTTCGTATCTGTACGTAAACCATTTAAAACGATTGGGTTAATTTCTTCTTCCTCAAACTTCGGCTCAAGTCCTAAGTTCATAAGTCCTTTATTCGCATTGTAACGAACGAAACGATTTACATCCTCTACAAGACCGATAGAAGTGTAAATTTCTTCTGTATATGCCAATTCAATTTCATACAGTTCCATTAATAACTCTTGCGTTTCCGTTTGTACTTCTTGTTGCTCTTCTGCAGAAAGTTCTGTGAAGATTTGTTGTGCTAAAATACCAACGAATACGCCGTGAATTGACTCGTCACGAATTATTAGGTTAATAATCTCACCACTTGCCGTCAATTTACCTTGACCCGCTAAGTAAAGTGGATAGAAGAATCCACTATAGAATAAGTAACTTTCTAAGAACACACTTGCTACCATTGCCATGTATAACTCTTTTTTCGTTACTTCAGGCTTTAATAAGCGACGATAGTAACTAGTAACAATACCAGCTTTTTTCTCAAGTAATGGATGGTTATCTACCCATTCAAAAATATCATCAATTTCTTCTTCAGTAGCTAACGTTGTGAAAATATGGCTGTAACTCTTCGCATGTACTTCTTCCATAGCGCCCATGAAAGCTAATACACTTTTCGCTTGTAAATTTTCAAGATGAACAAGTACAAGTGGCATCCCTTCGCCACCTTGTTTCGTATCTAAAAGTGTTAAACCACCTAATACACGCTTATAAGCAATTTGCTCTTCTTTTGATAATTGTGCCCAAGTATTTTTGTCAGAAGACACTGCGATTTCTTCTTCTGTCCAAAACTGAGCGATGTTTTGCTTCCAAAACATTAAACTAAAATCATCTTCTTTTTTGTTCCAGTTTACCGCACGCATTAAATCGCCCCTTCTCTAAATAAACATAAAAAATTGATAACTAAGCATGAGCAGGGTTCAGAAAAACCCTGCTCATAATGTCTCACTTTTTATATTAAACGGTACAAGCCACGCACTCTTCCACGCTTAATTTACGTGTTCTCGTATAATAAAGACTCTTCAAGCCTTTTTTATGTGCATAAATGTAGTAACGTGCTAACTCACGTGTTGAAATATCACTATTAACATAAAGAATGGTACTAATTCCTTGGTCAATATGTTCTTGAACTTCTGCGATTAAATCAATTAATTTAAACTGATTCATATCGTAAGAAGATTTATAGTACCAGAACGTATCTTTTGATAAATACGGCATTGGATAATATGTTGTCGCATTCGCATACGTTCTTGATTCAATTTGACTTACGATTGGCATTACGCTTGAAGTTGCATTTTGAACGTAACTAATCGATTGTGTCGGAGCGATTGCAAGACGATATGAGTTGTATAAACCATTCTTCTGTACTTGCTCTTTTAAACTTGTCCAATCTTCTTTTGTTGGAATATGAATTCCTTCAAATAATTGCTGAATTTTTTCAGTTACTGGGCTGTAATCTGTCGTTTCATACTTTTCAAAGTATGTGCCGTTTGCATAATCAGACTTATCGAAGTCTTTAAATGTTTCGCCTTTTTCTTTAGCGATCTCCATACTTTTCTCAATCGAGTAGTAATTTAACATCATAAAGAATGTACGAGCGAATTCTTTCGCTTCAGCACTTTCATAAGCGATTTTATTTTTTGCTAAATATCCATGTAAGTTCATTGCTCCAAGTCCAACTGAATGAAGCTCATCATTTGCTTTTTTCACAGTTGGGGCATTCGGAATGATCGTCATATCAGAAACAGCTGTTAAAGCTTCCATTCCCGCATGAACTGCTTCACGAATTTCTTTATTTTCCATTACGTTTACGATATTTAACGATCCTAAGTTACAGTTAATATCACGGCGGATAATGTCTTCTGTACCGTAATCATTTATTTCAGAAGTTTCTTGTAGCTGGAAGATTTCTGTACATAAGTTCGACATCTTCACAGTTCCAATATCCTTCAGTGGATGCTGGTTATTTGCATTTGATTTAAACATTAAGTATGGGTAACCAGACTCCAGCTGAATCATAGCAATTTTAATAAGCATATCACGCGCACTAATATCTAGTGGCTTCTTCTTCACTTTCGGATTGCTCATTAATTCATCGTACATTTCGTCGATATCTATATCATCTAAATGTTTTCCGTACTCTTTAAATACTGTATAAGGCGCGAAAACATGGAAAGGTTCGTTTTTCTCAGCAAGCTCAAAGAACTTACTTGGAACGATAATTCCGATTGATAGAGACTGAATACGGCTCTTCTCATCGGCATTTATTTTTTTGGTATCAAGGAATTCAATAATATCCCAATGGAAAATGTTTAAGTATACTGCACCTGCACCTTTTCGTTGCATATTGTTACTCCATATCGTTAAAACGTATGGGGGATAGTCATTTCTGCTATCCTCTCTATATCGCTATAGAGTTCAGACCATATCTTCTTCTCGCCAAATTCTTCATTTAACCATTTATCATATGCTTGATGCACATGAATATGGCATAAACTATAATAAATGTATACACCCTTTGAATTTGGTTGTTTTGAGAAGCCAGGTTCGAGCTACTTAGTCACCTACATAGCCACTTGGTCGTTGAACCTTCTCCTTATCTAATAAATTTAGGAGCTCGGCTGCTGATTTCCTGCAATCTTGGATTTTCAGGGTTCGCTACGTAATTTCTTCGTAGTATCCTACCTTGATATACTCAGGCGTTCCAGCAATTGACCTGGTTTTATAGTTGAGCCATAAAGTTAACCCAACTGATTCGCATACGAAAACGAATCTTCAAGTAATTTCATAACAGGTACTACACCACTTGCGGCGTTATCAATACCTTTAATTTGCTCACCACGTGCACGTAGCTTAGATAAGTTTAAAGCTACTCCACCACCGATTTTCGATAATTGCATTGCAGTATTAATGTTAAAGCCGATTGAATTTAAGCTATCATCCATCTCTAACAAGAAACAAGACACCATTTCTCCTCTTCTGCTTCGTCCCGCATTTAAAAAGGTTGGTGTCGCTGGTTGGTAGTTTTGTTTTACAATCATACTTGCGAAGTGTTTTGCCTTCGCAACATCACCGCGTCCTAAGTATAATGACACAATTGCTACACGATCTTCATAGCTTTCTAAGTATTGTTTTTGATCATTCGTTTTTAACGCATAATCTTTATAGAACTTAGATGCTGCCATATAAGATTGGAACTCGAAGTTTTCACCATAAGCGATGTTATAAACTCCTTCTACTTCCTCCAAGCTATACTCGTCCAGAACGTTGTAATAGTAATCATGTTCTTTCATATACTCCATTCGCTCTGCCACGCTATTAAAATGAACGGTATTCTCTCTAGCTTCTTCCATAAAGACTTCTAATGCCTCTTTATCTTTATGAAGCTGATAAAAACCGTCCTGCATTTGCGTGATTTCATTATTCAGTTCAATGTGTCGCAATCTCCCGCACCCTTTCTTTAAAATATTCTACATCATTATTTGTTCCAGATAACTCAAATTTTGATACAATAGGCACTTCATATTTAGTAGAGATTTTGTCAGCACTTGCACCAAACATGTCTCCCCAATTACGATTGCCACTTGCAGATACGCCTTTTAATTTTTCATTATTGCGTTCTAAAAAGTCTAAAACACGTTCCGGTACATTTCCAAAACCTGTTGTATACGTAATAAGAATAAAGTCTTCATCTAATACTAGAGCTTCATCAATTTGAACGGCCGGCATATTTAATTTGTGAATGAAACGCTTCACGTTTCCTGTCATAGAATCATATGCAACTAACATTTCCGACCCTCCCTCTCCAATCTATATTCTCTGTATGTCGTTTCTTGATTTCTCTATATATTGTATTACGTTTCAAAATAAGACACAAGATATATGTATAAATTCTTTCTTTTTTTAAATTTCACTTTTCGACATGACCGTCGATTTTTTTCAATACAAAGACTATGAAACAACATTCTAAAACTCATGTCAATAAAGTGCTTTTCAAAAAAGTTGTCAACGAATTTAACCTTATTTTTAAAAAAGTTACCAATATTTTTTGTCATAAAACAGTAAATGCTGGAGTAATATATTTCTCCAGCATCACGCAAAAAAGAACAGATATTAAACGATAATCTGTTCTAACAAACGATTACATTTATCAATTTTACTTTATTAAATATTATACATATTCTTTCGTTCCTCGTTACATACTAAAAGATAACTATTATAGAAAAAGATTATTATTATGGAACTTCAATTTATTTATGAAAAAAATTATTCAGGGTGCTCAATACGCAAAATATCTCTTACAAATATATGATGTGGATTCTCATCTTTATCGAGCATTGTACATACAGGAGCTTCTTCATCAAAGTATACGATCATTCCTTCTACGTACTGATATGTATGTTGAACTTGTACCGTTACTTTAATTTCTACTGCTTGTTCATACGCCCTTTTTATTTTCTGAAGCATTTTTGCTGAACATTTTCGTTTCTCTGGATACATAACCATTCCCATAAACCTATTCCCAGCTCTATCTTTCCACATATAATCCCAATGTGGCAATATGCCTTGTTTAAAATCCCCCATAATTCTCCTCTCCTTTATCTTCTATTTATCCCGCTATTTGCGGGCAGTAAGACTCCCACCTCAAAATTCAGTGAATGCGAGGAAGTTAGGTGGGAGATAACTGCCCGTAAATGCCCGATTGGTGAGGGCTAATAATCAGTGGGGGATGCCCCCACTGATTAAAGTTTCACTTTATGAACGTGGTGTTTCTGAATATGTATAAATTACCTGTCCACCGCGCTGTGCGTTCCCGATAATATGTTTAAAATCTTCTCGATTCACAACAACTTCTCTGAACGTATAAAATACATCTTTCGTCGCAACATACTCCTTTATTTCATCATTTTTCAGCTGATCCAAAATTGTATTTGCTAATTGTTTATCCATGTATTTCACCTCTCTGCAATATTTTATTCTATCGCATCTTCTATAGGTCCACAACGGTAAAATTATCCCGTTACTATTATGTAATTCACTTTCATTATTTTTATATCTATATCACTTTATTATATTCGCACTAAATATCATATACTAACATAGCTACTTCTCTATATCAAACTTTTTGATGCCCTGTATAACAAAGTTCCAAATCACTGTTTGATATTTTATTTTATGCTACAATATACATTTAGAACTAGGAGGGATACTATGATTCGGAAAGCAAAAAAGACAGATGCGGTAGAAGTAGCACCTTTATTGTATAACGCTCTGCACGAAATTGCTGAAAAAATCACAGGTAGCACAGTTGAAGCAAAAGTAATACTAGGACTTGAAACATGGTTCGTAAAAGAAAATAATCGATTGAGCTATGAAAACTGTTTAGTGGCTGAACAAGGTGGAAAGGTAGTTGGGGTTATTGTCGTTTATCACGGTAGTGACGCTGAACAACTTGATGCACCAATCATACACTACTTAAGAGAACTACATGAAGACGAATCCATTACGTTAGAAAAAGAAGCTGAACTTGATGAGTATTATATTGACACGTTGTCAGTTTCAAGTATGTACAGTGGACGTGGTATTGGCTCTAAATTAATCGATGCAGCTGAACTTCATGCAACTGAAAAAGGGCATGAAAAAATCGCCTTACTTGTTAATTTAGAAAACAAACGCGCTTTTTCACTATATGAAAAACTTGGTTACAAAGAAGATAAAACCGTTATGCTCGTCGGTGAACCGTATGCCCATCTAATAAAACCATTACGGTCATTGGTTTCTATATCTTAAAAGGACAATTCTTTTTTACTTGTTATGTAGAGAAAGAGGCTGCCAAAGGGACAGCCTCTTTTAAATTAATTTTGTATTTAATACATTTCCATCCATCGCCTCATGAAATGTATACGTTATACATCCCCATGGCTTCCTATGGAAAATAGGCGAACCATACCACCCCATTGCCCTCAGTTCAGTCCCAATCATCGCATTAAAATAACTATGACCTACAAGGGCAATATGTCCATGTACGAGCGCATAGCGGTGCAATATATTAGCGGCTTGCCTTGCTCTTTCTCGTACTTCCTTATAAGACTCAACCTCTTTACTATAACCAACTATCCATCGTGTACGTCCAATAAACATCCATACATTCGGTTTACATTTCAACCATTTTGGAGCATAAAAACTCGTTGGAACTTCAGCTTCCCTAAAAAGAGGATTTTGCACAAAAGATAGGGAATCCAATAACTCAGCCGCTGACTGTACAGCGCGCCTTTGATCACTCGTTACAACCAGTTTCGCTGATTCAATCGCCTCAATTGTTTCAATTGGTATAGGAGTTTCTTTTACTGTAGTCCCTAAATCATATTGCTTCATCCATTCACGAAATGAAATAATTGTCATTGGCTCTATAGTACTGTCCAAACGACCATGACGAATAAAAGAAATTCGCATTCTTTCCACTCCCCATTCATCACTTACGAACTATATTACGTACTATTTTTTATTGCCATCATACCATGCATAAAAAGAAAGTTATATATCCCCACCACTATCATGTGTTATCGAAGTGTGCACACCATCCAGTCCATCAAAATATGTAGTTGTTTCATGATGACGCACTTTCTTCAACTGTATATATGAAAATAAAAATAATAAAATCGCTATAAAGCTCCCCACAATTTCAAACATCATTTTCCAGCCCCTAATTTCTCCCACTTTAGTAGGTCATTGTATCTTTCATTATACTCCCGTATAAAGATGTATGCATTTTCATCATTCCTCTCCTAAACAATATTTTTTACATATTTCCTTACAAAAAGTGAATATTTTTCGAATTTTTACTTTGGAAACATTTACAAAGTAGTAAATATAGTTCAAAATAAGAAGAAATAAAAAAGCCCAAATTATTCTTTTTTGGGAAAACTGGAACAAGGAGAGTTGCTTATGCAGATCGCAGAAACTGGAGATATCATTGAATTTAAAGGTGGAATGCAAGGCCGTGTTCAAAAGGTAAATCAAAACTCCGTTATTGTTGATATAACAATTATGGAGAATTTTAGAGAACTAGATATGGAACCTCTTACAGTTGTAAGCCATAAAAACTATACTGTCATTAATCAACATGCATAATATAATAGAAAGAAAGGATCTGTATATCATACAGATCCTTTCTTTCTATATTAACGATTATCGATCTTTTCTGGATATAAATCGTGATTCATCATGCGGTAGTCCGCCATTTTCTCATACTTAGTTCCTGGGCGGCCGTAGTTACAGTAAGGATCGATTGAAATACCACCACGTGGTGTAAATTTCCCCCATACCTCAATATAGCGTGGATCCATTAATTTAATTAAATCATTCATAATAACGTTCATGCAATCTTCGTGGAAGTCACCATGATTTCGGAAGCTAAATAAATATAGCTTTAAAGATTTACTCTCTACCATTCTTTGTTCTGGAATGTAGCTAATATAAATTGTTGCAAAATCTGGTTGTCCTGTTTTCGGACATAAACTTGTAAATTCAGGACAATTGAATTTTACAAAGTAATCACGGTTTGGATGGTTATTATCAAATACCTCTAAAATTCCCGGGCTATATTCAAATAAATATTTTGTATTTTGATTTCCTAATAATGTTACATCTTTTAAATCTTCATCTAATCTTCCTGCCATTTTAAACATCCCTTCCCATTATACCCCTCGTTTATTTCCCCATACTAACGCATGAAGCTGAGGCAGTACTTTCGCATCATTCATTTCTTTACAATTCACAGCTTTTTCAATAAGCCACTCATATTTTTCTAATAGTTTTTTTATAAGCACCGCATCATCCACTGTTTTCGTATCATCATTCCCTACTTGTAAGAAAAATGGTACATTCGGATAACGCTCGTGCATCTTAACTGCATATTCAAAATCTTGATCATCGAATACTACTACTTTTAAACTAAAATCTTTCCCTGCTAGTTTATGAATAACAGAATCTAACATCTGAAAATCTGTTTTCATAGTTGAACTTGGTGGTTTTGGAGAAATCGTTACCTCATCAATTTGAAGCAACCAATCTTGCCATTTACTCCCTTGCGTTTCTACCGCTGTTCGCATTCCATTCTCCTTTAATATAGAAAGAAGAAATTGCATATTTTTCAGCAAAACAGGATTTCCACCCGAAATCGTAACATGAGAAAAATTTTCTCCACCAATTTCTACAAGCTCATTCCAAATGTCTTCCGGTGTCATTTGTTTAATTTGATCTTTGGCCGATCCATCCCATGTAAAAGCAGAATCACACCAAGCACAGCTATAATCACAGCCCGCTGTACGGATAAACATTGTCTTTTGTCCTACAACCATCCCTTCTCCTTGAATGGTTGGACCAAATATTTCTAAGACGGGGATTTTACTCATCGAGCATCCACTCCCGTCTTACTTCCGCATAACTAGTCGGCGTCTCAAAAAGACGAACAAATTCAACACGAGCTCCCTTATATTCGTTCGCACGATTATCTTTCGTTAATGCTTCTGCCATCTTTTCATAAATCCAAACGACCATATTTTCAGCAGTCGTATTCATTTCTGGCAATGTTTCGTTTAAATAACGATGATCTAAATAAATTTCTATTTCATTTTTCCAAATCTCTTTTATATCTCCAAAGTCAATTGCAAGGCCTATTTCATTTACATATCCGCTAATTCCAAATACGACTTTATATGTGTGTCCATGTAAATTTTTACATTTCCCTTCATAGCAGTGTAAATGGTGCGCTGCGTCAAATGTAAATTCCTTGCTGACCATTACTCTTTTATTATGATATTTGAGTTGTTCACGCTGAATATCCTTGTCCATTTTTTGCAAATTTTCTACGATGCGAAATCCAAAAAAGTTATCCATTAGTTGCTCGCTCCTTCGCGTTCTTGTAGATACGTATCTAATCCCGCTTTACGAAGTTGACATGCTGGACATTCACCGCAACCATCACCAATGATTCCGTTATAACATGTTAATGTTTTTTCTCTAACAAACTCAAATGCTCCAAGTTCATCAGATAATTTCCATGTCTCTGCTTTATCAATCCACATAAGTGGTGTATGAATAACAAACGGATAATCCATAGATAAATTTAATGTAACGTTTAATGATTTCACAAACACGTCACGACAATCTGGATAACCACTGAAATCAGTTTCACATACACCCGTTACAATATGACGTGCTCCAACTTGTTTTGCTAATACAGCCGCAAATGATAAAAATAGTAAATTTCGTCCATCTACAAATGTTGATGGCAATTCACCTTCTTCATGTGTAATCTCCATATCCGTTCTCGTTAACGCATTTGGAGCAAGTTGATTTAATAGGCTCATATCTAGTATCGTATGTTTAATTCCTAGCTCTTTCGCAATTTCCGCTGCACAATCAATTTCTAATTTATGACGTTGATTGTAGTTAAATGTTACAGCTTCCACTTCTTCAAACTGCTGTATCGCCCAAAATAAACATGTTGTACTATCTTGTCCACCACTAAAAACAACAACTGCTTTTTCTTTTTTCATTTCACTCATTCTCCTTCTCTACTACGAATAAGAAGAAAGAACGTTCTTGAACTGTCACAATAAAAAAACAAAACAATACCTAATGATATTGTTGTTTCCATAGTTTTTTATAGAGGGAGTTCGCGAACCTCTCCCATGCAGTGCACGGAATTTCTTCTTTCATTGACAAAGATTATTGTAACATATTGTATACTACCAGAAAAAATTTCTGATTTTTTCCGCTATTTCGCATTTCATTTATTTCATTTTATAGTATGATTAATTTAATGTTAGAAGAGAGGAGGCATCCCACTGGAACTCTTTATTATTTACCTCTTTTTAAATATATTATCTATTCTCGTTACAATGCTCGTATATCATTTATTTTGGAATCAGAAAGGGAAACGATCTCCTAAATTAAATTCAGCCATATTTATTGTATTGTGTTGCCTCGCTACCATACTATGTATCACTTTCGCAGCAAAAACAAATAATGGTTTTCAGTTCGACATGCGACATATCGTATTAATTGTCGGCACGTTAACGGGAGGGCCTATTGCTGGTGGTTCTATTTTAGCTGTATTAAACATTTATCGCTTTTTATTGGGAGGAATAGGTGCGTTTCCATCCTTTATCGCTTCTATTCTCCTATTTATTGTTCTACTATTAACATACAAATTTTTTAATCGAAGTTCTAATCATATAAAAATAACACTTGCTATTTTTTACAGTCTTACTTATGGATTTGGTTGGATACCATTTTTCCTTGCAAGTGTTACAAATGAGGCAGATTATATACCACATATCATTGTGTACGAACTATGTACGATGATTGGTACGATCCTTATTTTATATTTACTACACATATTACAAATGCAAGTTCGTCTCCAAAATGAACTTATGAACGCTGAGAAATTTCATTTAATCGGCGAAATGGCAGCTTCTATCTCTCATGAAATTCGTAATCCTTTAACTGCAACGAAAGGTTTTTTACAACTTTTACAGTCAGATGCATGTTCTGCGAAAGAACGAAAATTATATATCGACATAGCCATTAATGGTATCGAACAAGCAAATCACGTTCTTACAGACTACTTAACTTTTGCAAAACCGAGTATTGAAAAAGAACAAAAATTACAAGTAGAGGAAGAATTACTTCATGCGTTGTCTTTGATCACACCTCTCGCCAATTTAGCAAATGTTCGTATAAATTATATAAAACAAAGTACATCTTTCTTTATCGCTGGCGAAAAGCAAAAACTGAACCAATGTTTATTAAATATTTTTAAAAATTGTATTGAGGCTATGCCTACAGGTGGCGACCTTATTCTTACATTAGTTCCAGACCATAAACATATACAATTATATATAAAAGATACAGGAGTTGGTATGGATCAAGAACAAATAAAACGCCTTGGATCACCTTTCTACTCAACGAAAGAAAAAGGTACCGGACTCGGAATGATGGTCGTCTTCAGCGTCATTCAAGCAATGGATGGAAAGATTGATATTATAAGCGAAAAAGGTACAGGTACAACTTTCTTATTAACTTTCCCACTCATACAAAAAACGTGATGAACTTCATCACGTTTTTTCTGTTCCTTCAACTAATTCTGCAAAAGCTTTCACTTTCCCATGCGGCTTTTGATTTTCTTTCCGAGCTTTCCAGGCGCGCTCTTCTTCTCTCTTTTTCTTTGACATGCTTTTCAACTCCTTCTTTTCTTTTCTCCATGTAGTATTACAAAATGAGAAAGAAAACTATGCATGAGTAAAAAAGAAAAGAAGCGGTTCCCCACTTCTTTCATTTTAACGCTGTAAAATTGCATGTTTCGCTTCTTTTAGCTGTGTAAGATGTCTTTGTTCGTGTAAATCTAGAAATTGAACCCATTGATATAAATTCAAATCATTAAAAATAGGATGTTTTAATCCATTTTCAAATAATTCTTTTTCATCTATTACACTATGAAGGGCATGTAATAATTCTTGTCGTGAATGTTCTAGTAATTGAATTCCTTGCAGTTTTTTCATTAATGTTTCTGTTGGTTTCATTTGTTGAGGAGCTTCCCTTTTATGTGTGCGATCAAGCGTAAGTTGGAGGTCTTTAAATGGAGCAAGTTTTCTTTCTTTTTTTTGCAAAGCATATACAAGGGCAGATGTGACAGACTGTTCAACTAAATGCAAATGATGCAAAATTTGAATAATACTCCATTTATCACGGCGTGGCTTTACATTCACCTCCGTATCATTTAACATTTCAATTTCTGATAACAGCGTGCTTCGTGTAGACTGTAATGAGTGGACTAAAGTTTCTAAACTAACATCCATATTAGATTGAAGCATAGTGCTTTCCCCCCTTTTGTTGGTGAAAAGGGGCGCTCCCCATTAGAAACACCCCTAAAATAATTCTGAATTTTCTTTTATTATCTCATCATTTTTCTATTATGTCGATGTTAAACATAGGAAAAAAGTGCATGTTTTTTTACAATTTTGTGTCGTCAACAGCACGTAACCACGCTTCAATTTCTGTAATTACACTTTTTACACACCCTTCAGCGAATGGTGATGTTAAATTTGCAACTTCTACTAATTCTAAGAATGATTTACTTCCACCTTGTTGACAAAGATTCACATAATCTTCCCAAGCCTCTTGTCTATTATCTCTTGCACGTTTCCAAAATTGCAGTGCACAAATTTGAGCTAACGTGTAGTCAATATAATAGAAAGGTGAGCTATAAATATGACCTTGACGTTGCCAGAAACCACCACGCTCTAAATAATCATTATCTTCATAATCACGATGTGGTAAATACTTCTTCTCTATGTTACGCCATGCTGACTTACGTTCTGCTGGCGATGCTTCTGGATTTTCATATACATAATGTTGATATTCATCTACAGATACACCGTACGGTAAAAATAGAAGTGCTGAACTTAAGTGTGAGAAATAATATTTATCCGCATCTTCTTCAAAGAATAACTTCATCCATGGCCATGTAAAGAATTCCATACTCATTGAATGGATTTCACATGCTTCATATGTTGGCCAATTATATTCTGGAATTTCATACTTACGACTTTCATATACTTGGAAAGCATGACCAGCTTCATGTGTTAATACATCAATGTCCCCAGACGTTCCATTAAAGTTTGAGAAGATGAATGGCGCTTTATAATTCTCGATATATGTACAATATCCACCACCAGCTTTTCCTTTTTTCGCAACTAAATCTAATAAATCATTATCGAGCATGAAATTAAAAAACTCATCTGTTTCAGCTGATAATTCTTTATACATCGTTTTCCCGTGATTAATAATCCAATCGGCATCGCCTTTTGGAGTTGGATTACCTGTAGCAAACTCAAAGTTTTCATCATAATAAGCGAGCTTTTCTACACCAATGCGTGCTTTTTGTCTATTTCTTAACTCGGTTGCAACTGGAACGATATAATCTAATACTTGCTGACGATAGTTCGCTACCATTTCAGCATTATAATCTGTACGATACATTCTTGTATATCCTAATTCAACAAAGTTTTTAAAACCAAGTGTTTTTGCGATTTTCGTTCTCACTTTAACAAGCTCATCATAAATACGATCTAACTCTTCCTCGTTCTCAGCTAAAAATCCGTAGTATGCTTCACTTGCTGCTTTACGTTCACTTCTTTCTTTTCCTTGCATAAACGGAATAAGTTGCGATAACGTTCTTTCTTCTCCTGCAAAGTCAATCTTTGCAGATGCTAATAACTGTGTATATTGTGAAGACAATTTATTCTCTAATTGTAAATCTTTCACTACTTCATCTGAATATGTTTTTAAATCACATTCAGCTAGAGCAAATAATTGCTTTCCATAATACGCTTCTAATTCTTCGCGGAATGGAGAATGAATTAACGCATTATAATACTTTGTACCATACCCTTGTACAACTGGAGAGAATTCATCAAAGAAATCCTGCTCATCCTTATAAAAGGCATCTGTCGTATCAACAGAATGACGAATGTAACAAAGGTTCCCCATTGTACCAAAGTCATTACGAATTTCGTTAATTGAATTGATAACTTGTTTTTGTTCTTCTACAGTTTTTGCGTTATCAAACTTCTCTAAAGCAACAGTAAATTTCCCTTTTAATTCTTCAATATTTGGCCGTTTATATTCATAGTCTTTAAATGACATGAACGAGCCCCCTCTCCATTATATGCATCATTATTATAATTCAATTCTTACTTACAAATCTCCTCTTATTCTTCAGCAAAATGCGGTAGATGGTGTCATAAATACATGCACACAAAAAAGCCTTGGATTTCTTTATCCAAAGCTCCTTTGGAACATATCATCATTTTTCATACTTTCCAATTTTTTTCAATAGCTCGAGTAATTCATCCTTCTCATCCTTCGTTAACATTTCAAAAGACTGATATATAACTTGCTCATGACCTGGAAAAATAGAAGCAATAAAGCTCTCTCCAGACTCCGTTAATTGTGCATAAATAACACGCCTGTCATTTGGACATGGAATTCGTTTTACAAGCCCTTTTTTCTCTAGCTTATCTACAACGTATGTAATGCTGCCACTAGCTATTAAAATACGCTCACCGATTTGCTGAAGTGGTTGGCCTCCTTTATGATATAGTAATTCTAATACAGCAAACTCAGTTGGATTTAATCCGTTACTTTGTATGGATTTATTTGTAGTATCCATAACAGAACGATGTACACGGGATAATGCAATAAATACTTTTAAAGATTGAGAAATGTCTTCTCGCTCATTATTTGATGTCATACCATTTCAACCCTTCACTTAAATTCTCCGCAACAAAAAGAAAAGCAACGTAGCACTTCATTACAACTTCCGAATGAATATTCACTCATTCCTTTTCCTTTCCCTAATGTAATGCAAATGATTCTTGAATAAAAACATGACAATTTTAACATAGTTTATATATAATGATAATAAAAAAAGAAGGAGTACCAAATTTGAAAGTCAAATTACAAAGCATATTTTTTTACATACTGCTTGTTATACTGCCAACGATAGGGATTGGTGCCACATTTTTTTCATATCACACTTATCAAATGAAACAGGCAAACAAACTATCTGCTCACACTGTTCTCTTTTTATATAGAGACTATTTAGACCATCACCTTGGTGAAGCTATATCTGCCTTAGAAATGCTCGCAAAAGTCGTAGGGACCGAAACTGGAAACATCAATGGGATTAAACAGATTGTACATGATACCGATGGAAATGATGAACGTTTTTCCGGTCTATATTACGCTACGACAGATGGGATGATTACACTCGCATCCCAAGGCGATTCGCCGCCTATTGACGTTTCTGACCGCCAATACATCCAAGATGCATTGCAATCTAAGAAAACAACTGTATCATCAGTTATTACAGATCGCGTTCTTGGACATCAAGCTATTATGATTGCGTCTCCAATATTTAATAGACAAAAGGAACTCTCAGGCTTATTATTAGCAAGTTTACGCTTTGACTACATTTCAGCCTCTTTAAATGCTATTAAACCACAATATCATTTCGAAGTGACTGATAAACATGATGTAGTTTTTCTAACCGATGATAATAACGAAACAAGCGATGGGCATTCTAACATGCTTACTACCCCACTCCAAAGATTAAATTGGAAAGTCGCTGTTTCTCCGTTACCTATTCATCAACAAACTTTATACCAGTTAGTTTCAATAGAGTGTATAGCTACTTTATTTTTAATGTCTATTTTATTTTTACTTGCTCAATATATGTTATTAAAACGTCAAACAAAACTAGAAAGACAACAAAATGAACTACAAAAAATTGAATTGGTTGGAACTTTTGCAGCTAGTACAGCTCATGAAATCCGTAACCCTCTTACTGGAATTAAAGGACTCGTTGCTCTGTTAAAAGAGAAATATAAAGATGAACAGGATCAGTTCTACTTTTCCGTAATCGAACAAGAAATAGAGCGGATTAATGAAATTGTAAGCGAATTTCTTATTCTTGGAAAACCAACTGCCATCATTGAACAAACATATGATGTAAGAACGATTCTTAATGAGGTAGCATTAATTATCCAATCTGAAGCGAATCTACATAACATTGTATTTCATTTACATTTGCCAGACCACCCTGTTCATATACGTTGCTCAAAAGACCATATGAAACAAGTGGTTTTAAACATTACAAAAAATGCAATTGAAGCCATGGCTTCTGGTGATACATTAACCATTGTAGTAACAAACAACGAAAAACACGCACACTTGCAAATTATTGATACTGGAAAAGGGATTCCTAAACATATTCAAAAACACCTCTTTCATCCGTTCTTTACTAATAAAGATACTGGAACAGGTCTTGGGCTTGTTATATGTAAACGAATTGTAGAGATGTACAATGGGCATATTTTTATTGATAGTAAAGAAAACAAAGGAACGACAGTTCATATAGAGATTCCATTACACATAGTATAATTATCCTTATCCTAAAAGGGTAATTATACTTATTTCATAAAACCAGCTACAAACATTCTCCAAAAATTGTTTGATTTCCCTTCATACCCAATTTGAAAAATAGGAACCTTTATAATTGAAAACCATTTCGGTGTTTGTTTTTCTTTGTAACGCTGATACTGTACGATAAGCTTGTCCAATTCTTGACTAACTTGAATTGTCTCCATACTATTTAACCCACTTGTTAATCCTAAATGAATCATTTCTTCACGTTTCATATGAATATCATGCGAAAGCTTTTCTAATGTGTACTTCCTTTTTACAGTAAACATCCATATCCCCCTTATTTTTCTTCCATACTCTCAACGCCTCTTCTACTTTAGCCCTTTAAACACTTAATTTTATTTAAAATTGAAGAATCAGAAAATTTAACATTTTTCCCCTGTAATTTACAAATCTTTACCCTCACTTTGAGAATTATTACAAATTATTCTATCTTTGTAAATACATTCGCAATAATAGACATTTTTTTCATCTTCTTTTTTGTAAATACTCAGTAAACAGTGGATTCTCTATTTTCAATGTACTTTTCTTCGACATTTTTTGTTTAATTTATGTAAAAACGCAAAACATAATGATGATTGATAAAGTGAACTTTAATCAGTGGGGGTTTTGTCCATCCCCACTAATTATTAGCCTTCACCAATCGGGCGTTTACGGGCAGTGGATTTTCCACCTAGCTTCTTTACTCCAGCCAAATTTTGAGGTGGGAGTCTTACTGTCCGCAAATAGCGGGATAAAATAGAAAGGAAATATTTATATGCGCAAATATACTATTACAGTTCTCATCTTCACCCTGTTCATACCATTCTTCCTCTTTCCTATTCAAGCAAACGCTCATACGAATAAAGTTGCTATTGTCATCGATGATTTCGGCAATAATATGAAAGGCACAGATAAGATGTTATCACTTCCTATTCCACTCACTGTTGCTGTTATGCCATTTCTTCCTTCTACTAAACAAGATGCAATAGCTGCCCATAAAAAAGGGCATGAAGTTATTATACATATGCCAATGGAACCAATTAGAGGAAAAAAAGAGTGGCTTGGACCAAAAGCGATTACAACAGATTTAAGCGATGAAGAAATAAACAACCGACTCGAACAAGCAATTCAAGAAATACCTCATGCAATAGGAATGAACAATCATATGGGATCAAAAGTAACCGCTGATGAAAGGATTGTACGTCTTATACTTTCTGCCTGTAAAAAGCACGGTTTATTTTATTTAGATAGTAAAACAAACCCTAATAGTGTTGTCCCAAAAATCGGTAAAGAATTAGGCGTTCCTATTATTGAAAACCAATTATTTTTTGATGATGTATATACGGTAAGTCACATTTCAAAACAAGCACAATTACTCATAAAAAAAATCCAAGACAAACCCATTATGGTAGCTATCGGACACGTTGGGGCTCCAGGTGAAATTACATCACGTATTATCGAAACTTCTATTCCTAAAATTCGTGAGCATGCAGACTTTATTTTTTTATCTGATTTAGCATTGTCTCCACCTTCTGTTTCAAAATAAAATTCATTTCTCGCACTAAAAAAGATACCTATCTACACATAGCAGATAGGTACCTTTCCTTTTCAACTTAAATATAATCTACATGACTCACCCTGAATCCCTTTTTCTCTATCTTTTCAATTAATTGCTTTAATTTTTTTTCATTTAACTCATCCGATATATTTACGATAACACGGCGAATATATTGATCACCGTTATCAAGCGTAAACAGTCCACCGATATTATATGCTTTTAATAATGTCCCAAGCTCTTTAATTGTTCCCTTACAATCTTGTGTTGCAATTGTTAATATATAACCACCCGTCCGCATACCGAACGAATCCTCAATGACATCAAATACATTAGAATGTGTTAAAATGCCGACAAATTCATTATACTCATTTAAAACCGCTAAAAACGGGAGACGACGAATAACGTAAAAAGCTCTAAAAAAAGAATCCTTTTCAAAAATAAACGAATTTGGACTTTCCAGTACATCTTCTGTACTTACGTCCTCTAATCTGCTATTACACTTCTTTTCTAAAAGATCTACTTTATAAATAATCCCCGTGAATTCCTTCTCATTTTCTGCTAATACAGGAATTGCGCGAAATCCCGTTTCATTCATAATTTGTAACGCCTTTTCACCAGAATCATTCGTTTTGCAAAATGTCACCTGCTGTTTTGGCAGAAAATGATATTTAACTCGCAAAATATGTTCCTCCTTACATGTCAACATGTAATCTATATATAATAAGGAGACCTATATTTTATGAGTGAAATTTCTTTTTAAAACGCTTTCATTTTTAAAGGGTGGTAATCTCTGTGAATACATCTTTATATAACAGAACTTTTTGCCCCTTTTATCATTAAAAGCTTTACGTGATAGTTCATTAAATACTCTATACCTTCCAACCATTTTTTCGCTTCTTCTGGAGTTTTCCCCCACACGATCATTCCGTAATTATGAACAAGGACTACTCCTCCACCTTCAATAAAATTCGGAACATTATTTTCTAATAAATTAGCGAATTTCTTTTCATCTTCTACAATTGGAATTGTCATTTCTGTAATACCGTCTTTTCCAAAAACACGTTCCACACTACGTTTTTCGAATGTTACTTCTCCTTCTTTCCCATATAGCTCTGACATTAAATGACTATCTACAGTCTGTACTTGTAAAATGCATTCTGCACTACTTTTTTTATAAATATCCGCATGCATAAATGACTCTATAGCTGGTTTTTCTTCGTTTTCAAATACTGGCTCACACATGCAATTTACGACAATAAAATCTTCTTCAGAAAATACCCCTTTATCTCTTCCCTCTACATTCACTAAAAATGTTAATGGCTCTTTTGACGTACACATCGATAAACTAATTTTCGTACCATAAAACCAATCGCGAAGTGCCAATTCTGCTTTCACATCTTTTAATTCGTTCCATTTTTTCAGAAAAAATAACATTTCGTCACCCCCGGCGTAATATTAATATAATATTCAAATCCTTTCTATATAAAAGGAATGTTTTTTGATTATTCTAAAAATTTAATTGAATTATCACACGAGAATGCCTTTTTGTCAATATGGTTTCAGCACCTATCGGAAAAATAGGCCTATCACATGTAAACACTCCTGTCTATTTAGCATTTGATTTTGTACATATAAAAAATACGTTATTCTTCTTATTAAAGAATAACGTATTTTTCTCATTTATTATTTTTTTATTGCCTTATACAGAAATTGCGCATATTGCTCACGTGTTACGAAATCATCCCCTAAAAAGTTCCCATTCCCGTCACCTTTTGATATATTATTATCCACTAATGCTTTCACATATCCTTCTGCCCAATGACCTGTTGGTACGTCTGTAAAGTTCTCCAAATTATTTTCATTTTCATTTAACTGAAATACTTTTTGTAATACTACTGACATCTCGTACCTAGTTAATACTCCTTCTGGACGAAACTTACCTGTACCATCTCCTTGCATAATTCCAGCTTGTGCAACTGTAGCAATATCTTGCTCAAACATATGCCCTTTCGTATCAGTAAACATCTCTTTCTGCTCTACTTTATTTTCTAATTTCAAGTACCTTTGTACTAAAGACGCAACTTGTCCACGAGTAATACTATCCCCAAATCCAAATTGTCCATTTCCATATCCCTTGAAAATATTTTCTTTCGCTAAATAATGAATTGCTTCTTCTGACCAATGTCCTTTTGGTACATCTTTAAATTCTACTACCTCTACTTTCTCATCTTCTTTAGAAGTATTGTCTTCTTTAGAATTGTTGTCCCCTTTACTTTCTACTACATTTTGAATTACAGATCCTGTAAAGAAGATTCCTGTATCCGCAAATGGATCTTTCACTCCAAATTCATATACTTTCTCACCTGGTGTACTCCATTTCACTACACCATTACTATACGTACCACCATCACTCTTCAGACGGATTTTTGTAGATACCTCCCCGTCTTTTTCGTATATAGGTACTTTTACTTCTTTATTTACTTCTGTATCCTCTAAAAAGACTTTTTGGTTTTGAACATTAATATAAGCTTTCTTACTTAGTTCTATTACTGGTCTAACATCGCGGATTTCATTTGCAACAAAACTTAAATATACTAACTTATTCAACTTACTAACTGGCGATAAGTCTGAAATATAATTTGCCTCTAAATCAAGCTTTTGTAAGTTTACTAGACTTGATAATGGAGTAATATCCTTTAACTCATTATTAGGTAAATCTAATTCTGTAAGCTGAGTCATTTTAGCAAGTGGTGTCACATCTTCAATTTGATTTTTACCGATAAATAATTTATTTAATTGATTCATTTGATCAATACCCGATAAATCTTTAACCTTATTACGCGTTAATACTAAGTCCTTTAAAGGTAATGAATATAACGGTTTAATATCTTCAATTTGATTACCTGCTAAAGTTAAGTATGTTACATTTTTCAATGCGCTTAATGGAGCAACATCCGTAATTTTATTATTTGCTAAATTCAAGTAATCTAGTTGTTCCATTTTCGCTAATGCTGTTACATCTTCTATTTGGTTGCCTGATAGATATAAACTTTTTACATTTTTCATTTCAATTAGTGGTGCAACGTTTGTAATTTTATTATTACTCAAATCAAGAGATTCTAAATTTTCCATCTTAACAAGTGGTGTTACATCTGAAAATTCATTACCACGCAAAGCTAAATGATTTAATTGCTTTAAATTCGCAAAGAACGACGGATCTGTTATCTTCGCATTCGCAACTGTTAAAGATTTTAAATTTGGCATATATTTTAATGCACTATAATCCAGAATCTCATTCGTGTTTAAAAACAAGTCCTTTACTTGTAATAACTCTTCTTTCGTAATTGGTGTATTTAAATCTTTTCTATTAAATACTTTTTTATTAACAAGTTCTCTTAATTTGTTATCTGTTATCATATTTTGATTATCAACTGGATTATCTGTTTCCGTATTGCCTGAATTAGAGTTATCATCTGGTTTCTCTGTTTCTTTTTCACCTACAGTTGGATCTTTAATTTCAAATTGAACTTGATATTTGTGATCATATCCAATAGCCGGAATAAATATATGCATTTGCATATTGTGCTTCTGCTCAAATTCGCCAATTTCAAATTGGACTACTTTCGTTCCATTTTTTCTTTTATCTTCTGACAGAACTTTCACATCATGAAATACACCAGGTTGATTTCTATCTTCTATTCTAAGATATTGAAAATAATCGCTATCTTGTATTGTTACAGTAACGATTTTTTTCCCATCTTCAATTGCTACTTTAGGATTTTTTATGTACTGAGAAACCATAGATGGCTCATCTTTTTGATCCTTATATATTTTAATCTCAGTATCATACGTGCGATCACTGGCTGCTGCTACCGACTGGTTTGCTTCAATTTTTATTGCTGCTAACGCTGGAGTAGAATACGCAGCAAATGGAATAGCTAATGTTGTTGCTACTACTAGAGCTTTAATATAACTTTTTTCAAAATAATATCCCCTTATCTTATATATATTTCAATTGATAATTACTATCAATTGCTAACATAATAAATGATAATGAATCTCATTATCATTGTCAACAATAATATTACATTAAGTTTATATTTCCATAGATAAAAAATAAAAAACCCTTTACTCAAAGGGCTTTTTTGCCTATCGTATGAAGGATTTCACTTTTTTCTTTTTCATTAATAACACCAATTTTTTGCAAAATGTTTGCATACAATACAAGTTTATTATATATCCGTTCCGACATACTTTCCCTTCTTTCCTTCGACCAACTTTTTTTGTATTGGTAAATTATATGAACGAGATGAGAAAATGTGTCCACTTTTTGCATAAATACAAAGCTTTTATTTTTTTACTTGCTGATAGTAAAACTCCCACCTAAAAATTAGGTGGGAGTCTAAACGTATTCAATTCATTTAGCAAACTGTCCATTGAATATTATGCTTTTTGACTTCTTCTTCAAAACTATAGGGCATTTTCTTATCACAAATAATATGTTGAATACGAGAAAATCCTGCTATTCGGTAGTTCCCTTTTACGCCTACCTTTGTATGATCACATAAAATATACGTTTTCTCCGATAATTTAATCATCGCTTCTGACAGTTTCGCCTTTTCTAATTCAAAGCTAGAAACCCCAAAACCTTGCAACAACCCATCAATCGAAACGAACGCTTTATGAAAATGAAATTGATGAATTACTTGCTGCGAAATAGACCCCGACACACGTGAATGTTTTGGAGATACTTTTCCACCAATAAATAAAACCTCACCGTGAAACATCTTTTTATTAATAGAAGATATTAATTGTGTCGCTACTGGAAAAGAGCTCGTAACAATCGTTAAATTTTTACGATGAACAAGATATGGCACCATTTGAAGTGGTGTACTTCCATCATCAATCGCAATAACATCTCCATCTTCCACAAACGTTGCTGCTTTATACCCAATTCTTTTCTTCTCTTCTATATGCAGCATCTCTCGTTCTAACATCGGTGCCTCTATCCCAGCTCCCGGAAGTTGAACGGCTCCACCGTACACTTTCTTCAATTTTTTTTCACGATCTAATTCTTCTAAATACCGACGAATCGTCTCTGTTGATACTGCGAACTCTCTCGCTAATTCTGAAACTTTTACTTTCCCTTTAAACTCTACCTTCTCAAGAATTGTCCTCTTTCTCTCTTCACCTACTACAGACATAGCCTCACCCCATTTATATCTACCTCATAAACTGCCTTACTTATACAAAGTTATAATTTTCTTTGTAAGTAGAAATCTCTTCATGAATATAAATACCTCGCTTTTCTAGTTCGTCAAAAATAATTTGTGGATTTTCGAAAGCTTCTTCAGGAGTAATAACACCGGCCTTATTAACTACTCCTTTTGCAATTAACTCTGTAGCGATTCCAAATGGGATACCAACATTTCTTGTATAGGCCCTTAATTTCTCCCAACCTACTACAGAACCGTCAGATAGCGGATGTGTATGGTATAACACATGCCTTTGTTTTTGATTATTTTTCATACCTACTACTTCTACATGAAGTGCATAACCATAAAGCTCTGTTGCTTGTCCTTCTTTCGATTTTAATAGATACTTCGAAATACAATCCATAATACCAATTTCTTTACCGTTTATTTCAATTTGATCATTACGCAATATACCATAATCATATAAAGCACGAACGAGCTGCATATTTTGCTCTGGCCAAGTTCCTCTTGTTTCAATAAGCTGTACACCTTTATCTTCCAGTGCCTTCGCTAACGTAATCGTTTCTGAATGCGGGATTATATACTGCATTGTTTTTCCGTAAGGTGCTGGTAATTCAATTTCTCTCGGGCGCGCAAACGGAGGTACTTGCTTAAATTCACCTTCCTCATACACTGTACGCGTCGGCAAATGTGGATCATATTCATATGTCGTTGTCTCTGTAATTGATGCAGAAAAAGCAATTGGACGATACGAGCCATGACTTACTCGAACTGACTCTACAGTATCTAACTGATTTGCTGCATACATGGCCATCATTTGCGTTACACCTGGTGTCATACCAAATCCAGGTAAACATGTTGTTCCATGTTGGACAAATTTAGAGTGGGACTCATTTTCTTCACCAAATCCATTTAAGTTCACACCGTGACAGCCGGCATCTGCGATACAACGAGTAGACAATCCATTTAACTTTATCGTCGTACCATCCATTACAATGTCATAGCCTTTCATTTTTGCGACCGTATCCTCATGATTCGTCACATCGACTTTCACAAAATCAACACGAGGATCATTTAACCACTCTACTACTTTTCGGCCCTCTTCTTCGTTAAAATCGGCTACCGTAATCGTCTCAAAAGATGAAAATTGAACTAAATCTAAAATTGCTTCACGACAAATTTTACCTGCTCCACCTAAACAAAATACTTTCATCCTATAACAACTCCTTTAGCAATACTATCAACTAAACGTTTTATATCTTCTTCATGTACATCACCGATATTTCCAATGCGGAACGTATCTACTTTCGAAATTTTGCCTGGATAAATAACAAATCCATATCGCTTCAATTCGTTATACAGCTGCAAAAATTCAAATCCTGCTTCTGGATAAATGAAAGATGTAATAATAGGAGATTGATATTTTTCATCTACCAATGGCTTAAAGCCTATTTCTTTCATTTTGTTCACTAATAATTTTTGATTATTATAATATCTATTATAACGGGCTCTTACCCCGCCTTCTTCTTCTAATTCAAGCAATGCTTGATAGAAGGCGCGTACAATATGGGTTGGTGAAGTAAAGCGCCATTTCCCATTTTGCTCTTCCATCGTTTCCCACTGATCATATAAATCTAATGATAAAGAACGAGCTTGCCCTTTACATTTCAATAGTTCATCACGATTTGCGATGACAAAACCGAATCCGGGAACACCTTGAATACATTTATTCGCACTACTAATTAGAAAGTCAATTTGCAACTCAGCGATATCTATTTCAATACCACCGAAACTACTCATTGCGTCAACCAGTGTAACTTTTCCATATTGTTTTCCCAATTTACATACGTCTACAATTGGATTAATAATACCTGTAGTTGTTTCACAATGAACAACTACAATATGCGTAATCTCTTTATCTTGTTGCAATAACTTTTCTACTTCTGCAATATTAGTAGGCTCCCACTCTTCTGTTTGACTGACCATCACATCTATATGTAACATCTCTGCCATTTGTACAATCCGCTTACCGTACGCACCATTTGTACAAACTAGCAGCTTTCCGTTTCTAGGAATAACAGAACCAATTACTGCTTCAACCGCAAACGTACCGCTTCCTTGCATTAAAACTGTTGTGTACTTTTCTTCTTCCTTTGTCGCTAACGATACAAGCCTATTTCTTACATCTTGCACCATCGTGTTATATTCAACATCCCACGTACACCAATCGTATAACATAACTTCTTTTACAGTTTTTGTTGTCGTTAATGGTCCTGGTGTTAATAATAAATAGTGATTTTCATTCATGATCGTGTGCCCCCCTTTATGAAATAATAAGTTCTTGTTTCTCGATATGTTCAATTACGTTTTCGAGCTCCTGCATCGTTTCAATTGTAAAATGAGCCCCATTTTCAATGAAACGATTACGAACTACTTCTATTTTTTCACGAAGCTCTAACGGATCCATATTCTCAACTTCCTCTTCCGTTAAACCGAGCTCACTACTACCGAGGATTACACCAACTGTCCACATTCCAGCATTTCTGCCCTCTTTCATATCTGACACGGTGTCTCCAACTTTTATCATATGATTCATTGGGTATACACGGAGTTCCATCGCATTTTTATAACACATCCACGGATATGGACGACCTGCTGGAACATCATTTGGCGTCACAAGAAAATCAGGTTTATACCCTTGTATTTCTGCTTCTTTTGCAACAATGTCCATCATTTCTCTCGTATAACCAGTTGTTGACCCAACTTTAATACCTCTTTCACGTAATGAAGCAACCACTTCTTTTACCCCATCAATTGGCGTGGCATAGCTTGGCAAAATAGCGAAGAGAATTTCTTCAAATTCTTCATACATCTCATGAATGTCTGCTTCTGTTGGTAATTGTCCGAAGACACGCTTCCACTCATTCGCAATACGAGGCATTTCTGTTAGTGCCCTTACATGATCTATTTTTAATAATCCCATTGGCTTACGTGCTTCTTCTACTGTAATTTCAACACCGCGTTTATGAAAAATCTTCATGAATACTTCTAATGGTGCAAAACATCCGTAATCAACTGTCGTACCTGCCCAATCAAAAATAACTGCTTCAATTTTCATTCTATCCATCACCCTTCTTACTTATCTTTTTTGCCATTGTGAAGTTCGGTTACGAAGTGCTTTCGTTCCCCATTCGTATAAAACTCTTACTACAATATTGGTAACAACAATAAGTACACTCATCGCAGCTGCTGGTGCTACATTTCCTGCATCATCCATATTTACAATTGATACAGCAGCTAGTTTAAAATCAGCCGCATATAAGAACACTACTGCCGATACAGTCACCATTGAATTTACGAAATAGTACATAACCATTTCTAAAATAGCTGGTAAACACATCGGTACTGTTACTCGAAAGAAAGTTTTATAAAACGGTACGCTCATCGACTGTGAAACAAGTTCAAACTCTCGGTCCAGTTTCTTTAAAGCAGTCGTTGCGGTAACAAACGTTACAGAGTAAAAATGAATGATATTTACTAATACTAAAACAGCAATTGTGCCATATAAGGAATGAAACGGATTTGTTACTGAAAGTCCTAGAATTTGAATTGTTGGTTGACTGAAGAAAAAGACATATCCTAATCCAAGTACTAATCCAGGAATCGCTAACGGTACAATAGAGAAAAAGTAGCCTACTTTTCTAAAAAACTGTAGCTGTTCTATTTTTTCAATCGCATAAGCGAACACAAATGTTAAAATCGCTCCGATAACTGCCGTAATAGCTGAGACAATTACACTATTTTTAAATGCTTCAATTCCGTCTCCTGTCAAACTTGAAAAATTAAAATGCTCAAGTGTAAAACTCATATTATATGGCCATACTTTCACACTTGCAGCAATACCAACTGCCACAAATAAAAGAATGATCATAAACGTGACTACGCTACAATATACGAATGAAATAACATCTCTTTTCTTATTATTTATTATTCTGTAAGGTACTGCTTTTGAAGATAAGAGATTCGCCTGTTTTCTTTGCGTAATACGATCAACTGCAAATGCGAAAATAGCTGGGATCAATAAAATCATTCCGACAGTTGCGCCCATGGACATATTTTGCTGTCCAATTACTTGCTTATATACGTCAGTAGCAAGTACGTTATATTGTCCTCCAACAATTTTAGGTGCCCCAAAATCAGTGAAACTAAGTGTAAATACAACGAACATCGCACTAATTAATCCGTATTTCACACTAGGTAAAGTAACCGTAAGAAACTGTTTCACTTTACTTGCACCCAACATATTAGAAGCTTCATATAAACGATAATCAGAACCTTGGAGAGCAATTAATAAAATAAGGAATGCTTGCGGAAATGTATACATAACTTCAGCCATTACAATTCCTACTGGTCCGTATAACGGTATTTGTATTCCTTCAAATAAACCAAACATCCCTTTTGTTATTAACCCTTGATTACCAAATAAATATGTAAGCGCAATACCGTGCATCATCGTTGGTGCAAATAATGGTAATAATGCTATGTATTGAAATACGCGCTTTCCAAAAACATTTGTACGAGCGATCGCATATGCGTAAGCGAAAGCGAGTGTAACCGAAATAATTGTTGTAGCGCCCGAAATCCATATCGTATTTTGTAGTGATTGAACTAGCGTTGGTGTTGTGAAATATTTACTGAAATTCGCAACACCAACAAAAGCTCCATCTTTATCATAAAAGGCTTGTGTAAACAGTTGTAATAAAGGCAATACAAGCATGATAAAAAATGAAAGAAGCATACCAATAATTAATAGTCTTTGTATCCACTCTTCTTTACCGATACGTCTCTTAATCTTTTTTTTTGTACTTTCTGCCTTAAAGTTTTCTAACATCTCCATCTATACAATGACCTTCTTTCCATATGACAACATATGATTTTCTGAGAAAGAGATTTGAATTGGCTTTCCTTTTCTAATAGCAGTTTCCTCTACTTCTGATGCCAATATATCCACTACAATTTTCTCATTATAAAGGTGTGTTTTCTCTTCTATGACCCGCACTTCCGTCCGGTATACAGAACCGCGAAATTCCATGCTTTCTACAACTGTTTTAATACCATTATTTTGTACAACTGTTACATGTTCAGGACGAATCGCATGTTCTTCGTTATTTTTCGAAAAGAAATTAATAGAACCAATAAAATCTGCCACAAACGGATTGGCTGGTCTTTGATAAATCTCCTCTGGTGTTCCAATCTGCATAATTTCCGCATGATTCATTACAACAATTTTATCAGCCATCGTTAATGCCTCTTCTTGATCATGCGTTACCATAATAGTTGTTACTCCCACTTTTTCTTGCAAATCACGCATTTCTCTGCGCAACTTTTCACGCACTTTTGCATCTAAAGCAGATAACGGCTCATCAAGTAACAAAATATCGGGAGACAGAGCGAGCGCACGTGCAAGTGCTACTCGCTGCTGTTGTCCACCAGACATTTGAGCAGGATATTTATCTTTTACATTCAGCAAATCAACAAGTTCTAACGCCGATAGCGCTTTTTCTTTTACTTCTGCTTTTCCATATTTTTTTGTTTTTAAGCCGTATTCAATGTTTTCAAGTGCAGTTAAATTCGGAAATAATGCATACGATTGAAAAACCATTCCGAAGTTCCTCTTTCCAGGTGGTAATGCTGTAATATCTTTTCCATTCACAGCAATACTACCTGTTGTTGCCTCTTCTAGCCCCGCTAAAATTCGGAGCAATGTCGTTTTCCCACAACCACTTGGGCCTAATAAACAAACAAACTCATTTTTTTTCACAGTAAAAGAAATATCCTTTAACGCTGTAAATGCATCAAACTGTTTTTGGATGTGTTGAATTGATAAATATTCGCTCATTTTTCTCTCTCCCACTCACTTACTTTTTCGGTTCTGCTTTTTGGCCAAACTCTTTTTCCCATTTTTCTAAAATTTTGTCACGATTTTCTGCTGCCCATTTAAAGTCATTCTTTTTATATAACTTTTCTGTCACATCTTTAGGGAATCCATCTGGAAGTTTATAATCATTTTTAATTGTCGCAAATCCATTTTTCTCGAAGTATAACTTCATTACATCATCTGTAATTGCCCAATCTAAAAATGCTTGCGCTAATTTATCATTTTTAGCATTATCTTTCTTAATAAGTGCGTTCGCTTCTACTTCCCAGCCTAATCCTTCTTTCGGCAGTACAACTTCAACTGGTGCACCTTTTTGTTTCTCTTTCAAAGCACTATAAACCATTGATACACCAACTGGATATTCACCTGCACCTGCTAATTTCGCTGGTTTTGAACCTGAATGAGTATAAGTTGCCATATTATCATGAAGTTTCTTCATGTAATCCCAGCCCTTATCTTCTCCCATAATTTGTAGCCATGCAGAAACTGTTAAAAATCCTGTTCCAGAAGAAGCCGGATGCGGCATAACTAGCGTTCCTTTATATTCTGGTTTCGTTAAATCTTCATATGATTCTGGCATCGGTAAATTTTTTTTCTTCAATTCTTCTTTATTTACAGCAATCCCCGTCATAAATGCAGTATTTCCTACCCATTTTTCTGGTTTCTTATCGTCTTTAAATTGCGGAAGGACACGATCTGCTCCTTTTGGAGAGTATCCTTTTAACATATCTTTTTTATCTAAAGCTAATAGACTAGACGCTGCAGTTCCCCATACAACATCTGCTTGTGTATTTTTTCCTTCAGCTAGTAATTTCGCTGTAATAACTCCTGTTGAATCACGAACAATGTTCAACTTCACGTCTGGGTACTTCTGTTTAAAAGAATCAAGATAAATCGGTACAAGCTCTTCTTCAATCGCTGTGTAAACAGTTAATGATCCAGATAATTTATCATCTTTTACTTTTGCTCCAGCACTTTCTTCTTTCTTTGCACCACACCCCATTAATAACGAAAATACCATTCCAGTTGCTACAGCTTTAAAGATTGTTTTTTTCACTGTCTCTCTCTCCTTTTACAAATCTTATGTACAACTCTAATATAAACAACTAGTGTAAAAGCAGTATTAAACCAACATTAATCTTTTGTTTGTTGTTTGTTTTTGTGTAATACGTTGCTACTTCTATGTTTTTTCGCATTTTTCTGCTAATATCAAACGTGAAATTTACAAATAATTTAAAAAACCTTTATAATCCCACAAAAAAATGAGGCGTTTGTAAAAAACGCCTCATTTTTGTTTACCTTTTTTTGAATTACGATTTGCATACTTCGCACTATTTTCTCCTTCATACTCTAATGCAAATTCTGCATCTGGTAAGCTTTCTTTCGGAGTTTTATTATTATTAATTGCTGCATTTTGTTTTACTTTTCTTTTTACCAACATATTCACCTGCTCTCACGAAATAACTTTCTATTCTAGTTTGAAACAACTTACAGTAATTATTACTGGGAAGTGTTAACAAGTACATAAGAGCTTATAGATGGAAATACTACATACGAACAAGCCATTACAAAAAGGAGCGATTACTTTGAAAGAAAAAGAAACGATACAATCGCCAATTTTAGACGAGACGCTCCCTCATCAAATGAACTTTCCTTCTTTTAAAGGCACAGGCAAAAAGATGCAACAACCTTTTATAAATCAATATGATGTTGTAATTGGAGACAGTAAATACGATTCCACTAACAGTCCTCTTAATAATTGGAGTGATGAGGTAGATCCTGCCATTATGGCTGGGGAAGAATGGATCCATCCTACAAATGATATCGGATGGATTGCAGAAGAGAATCAAGAATTACTTAAAAACGAAGTTGATAATAAAAATGATGCTTTTATGCATCCCCAATTCGGAATTAACGACTAAAAAAACCATTCTACCTAACGCAGGTAGAATGGTTTCATACTATCCAATAATAATTCGCTCTTTCGGGTACTTATAGCGAGCTGGTTGCTCTCTTCCACCACTAGCTAAAATAAATGTCAAAATACCGACGCGTCCGATAAACATAAGTACAATAAGTACAAGTTTACCAACAGTTGTTAAATCAGGAGTAACACCTGTTGATAGTCCCGTCGTTCCGAAAGCAGAACAAACTTCAACGATTAAGCTCATAAGCGGTACATTTTCCGTAATAGATAAAATGAATAGCGCTGAGGCACATAATAAAATCCCCATCGTCATAACGACAGATGCTTTCAACACGTCCTCTTCATGTAGCTGACGTTTGAAAACTCGGACTGTTCTCCCGCCTCTTGCAAATGTATATAACGATAATATACTAACTGCAAATGTTGTTGTACGTATTCCGCCCCCAACTGAACTTGGAGATGCCCCAATGAACATTAATATACTCATAAATAAAAGCGTTGGTTGTGATAATTCACGTATGTCCATTGTAGCGAGTCCTCCACTTCGCGTCGTCACAGATTGGAATAATGTATAAAATACAGTTTCATGCCATGACTTTCCTACTAAAAAATGATTTCGTTCCAATAGAAAAATCATAATTGTTCCAACAATAACGAGTACAAAAAATGTCGTTGTCGTCAATTTTGTAAATAACGAAAAGCGAAATAGTTGTTGTCGCCTTTTACTAAGGAATTGTTTTACTTCCATTAACACTGGGAAACCGATAGCTCCTAAAATAATAAGCAACATATGAATCATTTGAACAATATAATCTTTTTTGTACGGAATAAGTGATTGTCCTGTTAAATCAAATCCTCCGTTCGTTGTTGCGCTCACAGCGGCAAAGAAACCGTGAAAATAAGCTTCTTGCCAAGTCGGGAAATATAGTAAGAACCTTGTACCTAACAGTATTGCTCCAATGAGTTCTATCGAAATAATTACAATTAAAATAGAACGCATCAATTCTACAAGGCCCGATAAATTCCCTTGGTTATGGTCTGCCATAATTAATCTTCTTCTTTGCAAACCAATCTTTTTCCCCGTTATAATCCAGACGAATGTACCAAGCGCCATAATTCCTAATCCGCCTAATTGTAAAATAAGGGCTAAAACAATAATTCCTGCCGTTGTAAACGTATCTGAAATCGTAACAACAGACAGTCCCGTAACACTTACCGCACTAACAGATGTAAATAGTGCATCGATAAATGTCCATTTCACTTCAGGCTTCGTAACAAATGGTAAACTAAGCAAAATTACCGATACGACTACTGCTAGTAAATAAAATACAACGATAAGTTGTACGGGACGTAACTTTTGTAAAAACTTTTTTATATCTCTCATTCCATCACTTCGCTACCTTTTTTTCTATCGATTAAATAAAGAAAAATCATCACTTTCTTCATTTGTAAATAACTGCTGAAATAGTTTCGCAAATACCATTCCGTATACAGTTCCATTTCCCCCATACGGCAGTGCGTAATATAAATTATGTATTTTTTTATCTTCTTTTAAAATAGGAAGACCGTCATGACTGCCACCAAATGCTGCTGCCCAATAGTACTCTGCCCGTATATTTTTATACTGCGGGAACATTTCTTTTACAATGTTAATAAGAAGATCACGCTTATGCAATAATTTCGTATCGCCGATTTTTTGAATTTTCAGCGCCTCATCTAATCCGCCTATAACAATGCGGTTTTGATACGTTCGACTATACAAATACGGACGTGCTGTTTCCCAAATTAACGATTGCTCATGCCAGCCTTCAAAATAATCTATCTTATTTGTCACAACGGCATAAGACGTTTCTACTGTTGTATTTTTTTCTTTCTTTCCAAAAATTGCTTCATAACCTGTCGCCATAATAATATTCTTTGCTACTATTTTATTTCCTGTATTCGTGTAACAAATTAAATCATTTTGGATTTGTTTAATATGTAATGCCTCTGTATGTTCGTATATAGTAGCGCCCATTTGTTTCGCTTTATGCAAAAGACTATGCGCTAATAAATACGGATTCACTTCTGCATCACCGCTTGTATATAACGCTGCTTGTTTTGCAAATGAATAACGTTTCTTAATATCAGACTCTGTAAAATATTCAACCGGAAATCCATAATGGCGTAACGTATTATATTCTTCTTGTAAAAATGAAACATCCTCATCTCTACTTGCATAATACAAACTATTTCGCGGAATAAAATGGGGATCAATATCGAGAGTTGGTACAACCTTCTCCATTGTTTGCAGCGCTTCATAACAAAGTCTATATGCTCGTACCCCTTTCTCTTCACCAAATGTATGAATAAGAGAGGTTAACGATTTATCATGAACAAATTGTAATAATCCTGTATTTGCAGCTGTGCTACCACATGCAATTGCTCTTTTTTCAATGAGCATAACACGCATTCCAATTTTAGCTAACGAATACGCTATATGAGCACCCGCTTCTCCACTTCCAATTACGAGCACATCACATATCATATCATTTTCTAACGTTGGATAACAAGGTACAGAAACTCCAGAATTCCAAAACAACTTACCAGTCATAAGCTTCATAATTATACTCCTACCATGTAATTTTCTCCTTTCTATGTTTCGTCATTTTCCATAAAAAAATCCAACTAACATACGCTAGTTGGATTTCTTCTCTTTAATTAGAACGCTCTTCAAGCCAATTTCCAACCGTCGGATATGTTTGCTTTACAGCCGTTCCACCATACACAATAGACATATGTCCTGTCGGTAAACATACATACTCTTTATCTGTGCTAGAAATATGATCAAGTAAAGCTTCTACTTGACATGGCAGAGCGATATGATCACGCTTCGCAGAAATATTTAAGACATTCGCCTTAATATTTGCAAGGTCTACCTTTTGTCCGCGAATAACGAGTTCACCCTTCACTAATTTATTATTTTGATAAAAATCACGAATCCATTGTCTATACGATTCACCTGGGAACGGAATACCATCGCCTACCCACTTTTGAACTAATTTCCAACTTTCGACGAAGCGCTCATTTTCTGAACGATCGACTAAAGCAACATATGGACCGACAAAGTTTGTAATTGGTTTTAACATCTTATTTCCGAAATCAATCATTTCTGGTGGAATATTTCCAAATGTATCAACTGCTTTATCTAAATTGAAATATTTCTCATCTAATAAAGGACCGTATAACCCTGTTTCAGAGAAATCAAAAGGACTTGTCATAAAAATCAAGTTTCGAATTGGCATGTCCGGATGAAGCGCTGCATAAATAGATGTTAACGTTCCACCCATGCAATAACCAAGTAAAGAAATCTCGTCCGATTTTGCAGTTCTCATTACTTTTTTCACTGCTTTTGCAATATAATCGAACACGAAATCATCAAATTTCAAATGACTATCTTCTAAACCAAATGTGCCCCAATCAAGCATATACACATCAAAACCACGATCTACTAAATATTCCACTAAACTATTACCTGGAGTTAAATCCATAATATACGGTTTATTAATAAGAGCGTATATTAATAAGATTGGAACTCTCTGTGTTTTTTCTTGTTTTGGAATGTAACGATAAAGCTTCGTTTTATTCTTCGTCCAAATAACCTCTTTCGGTGTTAAACCAACTTGTGGTTCTGGTTCGCGTAATAAAACTTCGCTCGCTCTTTTCACACGGCGATATGCTTTACGATATTCTTCTGGGTACAACTCCAATTGCTTTTCCCATTCCGTTACGAATGTAGTCATTTTTTCTATCTCCTTTTTGGTCAATTTCTTTCTAAAAAAAGAAGTGCATTCCTGCTATGGATATGCACTTTTTTCTTACTTCATTACATGTATAATCCGCCGTTAATGTTTAATTGCTGACCTGTGATATACGCACCGTCACGGCATAGATATACTACACCTTTTGCAATTTCATCAGCTTGACCAAAACGTTTTTTCGGGATTTTCGCAACGATTTTTTGACGCACTTCTTCTGGTACTTCTGCTACCATTTCAGTATCAATAAATCCTGGGCAAATTGCGTTTACAGTTACATTTGTTCTTGCAAGTTCTAACGCTAATGATTTTGTAAATCCTAGCATACCTGCTTTTGCTGCTGAGTAGTTTGTTTGTCCAAATCCACCAGCTTGGCCAATAATAGAAGAAATACTAATGATTCTTCCTTCTTCTGCTTCCGATATGTATGGAAGTACCGCACTTGTCGTATTAAATACACTGCTTAAGTTCACGTCAATTACGCGCTCCCAATCTTCACGATTTAATTTTTTGAATGTACGATCTCTTGTAATACCAGCATTATTAACAAGAATATCAACTTTACCAAAATGATTCACAGCTTCTTCTACAAGTCTGTTTGCATCTTCTACTTTAGAAACATCCGCTTGAACTGCATAAACGTCATGTCCTTCTTTTCCTAATTCATTTACTAAGTTTTCAGCTGCTTCTTTACTGCTGTTATAGTTAATAACTACTTTTGCTCCCTCTTCTGCTAATGCTACTGTAATTGCTTTTCCAATTCCTTTTGCCCCACCTGTTACGATTGCTACTTTGCCATTTAATTGAACCATTTCTTTTCCCCCTTAAATGAATTTGTGAACGATTGTTATGAATCATTTTGGTACTCATACTAATTGAGTCCATATATTAATTATGTTTCGTTGTTTATACATGAAAAGAGATTCTCCCTCTCTCTTTTACACGTTATAAACAAACGCGATTATCATTTTTTATTTTCTGGCTTATTTACAGGCTTTACTTCTTCTTTTACAGGTACTTGTAGTTTAGCTAGTACTGCATTTTGCTTTTCTAGCAATTCTAAAATTTGATCAACTTTCGTTTCTAACGTGCGCATATCTTGTTTTACTTTCGTAACATCACGCTTTAATGTAGGAGCTTGTCCTAATGAATCCACTTTCTCTTCTAGAATTTCCTCGATGTTATCAACTTTATTTTCTAAGTTAATAACAAGCGTAGCTACTCTAGCGATATCCTCTCTCGTCGGCACATTCACCTGTTCTAAATAATTTTTTGTCGTATCATTTAATGCTTTTTGATAAAACAAATTCAAATCTAGAACGCTGCCCATCCAAGCAGAATATTCTTCTGTTTTAATTGTTTCATTGAGCGCTTTTCCCCAAAATGTTTCGGTTTGTTCATAAGCATTTTTCCATGCTTGCAATGGATCGAATTTTTGATCAATCACTTCGACTACACTCCCTTTTTCGTTTTTGAAACAATTCAACCTATTCACTATTTTCTAATATTCCGAATAAAACTTCAAGTATATATTTTATTTTTCTTTATTTTCTAACAAATGCATTGACATTAAAAACAGATAGGTGTAAATTGCACTTATAAGCAAAAAATTCCATCTAACTGATTCATGAGGTGATGTACAATCATGCTACATAATGAACCAGAACACCCAGAAAGTTTGGAAAAAAACCAAGCGAAACAACCAAACTCCATGCCAAAAAACTTCTTAGTTCCTTTCTTACTTCTCTGTCTAAAAGACTGGAGTCTTCATGGTTACAAACTTATTCAAATGCTAATGGACATCGGCTTTTCTTCTGTTGACCAAGGTAATGTGTATAGGACACTACGCAAATTAGAAAAAGAAAATCTTATTTCTTCTACTTGGGATACAAGCGAAGGCGGGCCAGCGAAACGAATTTATTCTTTAACAGAATATGGAGAGCAATATTTAACAACATGTGCGACTTCTTTTGAACATTATCAAAATATGTTGCGGACGTTTTTCACGTTATACACCAATGCATTCTTTCCATTTTCTACTTCTCCAGAAAAGGATGAAAAGGATTCTTCATCTTCACCTGGTGGTACAGCAGAGTAATCTGCGTTCACAATATGCAAAAAAACATTTGGAGGTCAAACAATGGAAACTAAGCCATACGAATTAGTCGATGCATTTTGGAAAAACTGGTCTCAATCTCTTTCCCTCTTCTCTTCAGCTGGGAAACAATTAGAGCAACTTACTTTAGAAACGTTAAAACAACAACAAGACGCTTTGCATAAATTAACATCAGGAGTAGATGAACTAGAAAAAGAACTACACCAATTCACTGCTCAGTTCAATAATCAATATACAGACTATGTGAAGCAATTAACTGGAAACTCCTTAAATGATCAAATTAACGAGTGGCAAGAAAAGTGGAATGAGCTTTCTAATCAAATGCACCAACTTACTGTTTCGCCTACGAAAACATCTTTGTCTATTCTTACTCAAACTAGCGGCCAATTTGAAGAAACAACAAAACACTTTATCGAACAACAACAGTCGCAACGTGAAGAGGTTCAAAAACAGTTAGAAGTTTTTTTGGGAGAGTTCAAGTCCAAACAACTAGAACTCGCAAAGCAGTTCGAGGAAAACTCAAAAAATCTATTTACTTCCATCAAGTAAGAAAAATGTGGCAACTAACTGCAGCACAAACAAAACTCTTTCTTCCTCCTACTACATCAAGATGGCTTACATTTTTCGATATGGAAAAGAAGGAGGACAAAATGAATCCATTTCAAGAAGCACAAACTGTTCCGGAGCTTCGTTACGATGAGATTCAAGTCGGTGATCAAGCATCACTTACAAAAAAAATTACGGATGAGGACGTTATCAATTTTGCAAAATTGACTGGAGATGTAAATCCTATTCACATTCTAGACTCTTTTGCAAAAACGACAATGTTCAAAGAACGTATTGCCCATGGCATGCTCGTTTCAAGTTTTATTTCTACCATTCTTGGAACGAAACTTCCTGGCAAAAATACGATTTATTTATCACAAAACGTTTCATTCCGTGCTCCTGTCAAAATCGGTGATACACTTCGCGTTGTGGCAGAAGTTATTAAAAAACGGGACGATAAAAAAATTATCACATTGCAAACAAACATATATAATCAATCTGATGATATTGTCGTAGAAGGTACAGCGACAATACTGAAAAAAGAGTAGCAAATTTGCTACTCTTTTTTCTATCCAAGAACTTCTAATCACACCGTTTACTTCCGTGTATGAGTACGTCGTTTACACATAAAATAACATTACCAGATAGCACTTAGCTAAACTGGATTACTCTTTAAGGATGTGTATCAACATGGTGAAAACAAACAAATTACTAGTTCCGGGTGCAGAGCAAGCACTTGAACAATTCAAATATGAAATCGCACAAGAATTCGGTGTAAGCTTAGGATCTAATACAGCATCTCGTTCTAACGGATCAGTTGGCGGTGAAGTAACGAAACGTCTTGTTGCTTTAGCTCAACAACAATTACGCGGATAACTATATAACCTATGGCTTAGAGGCAGATATTCTCTGCCTCTTTCTTTTTTAACATACATAATAGTGCTTCTTCACATACTAGTAAGAGCAAATCGAAAGGAACGATATGTGAAATGAAACGGATTAACATTAGCATGAGTCCTCCCCGTGTTCTTACTGTATCTTTTATTATGCTATCGATTATCGGTACATGCCTATTGAAATTGCCAATTGCTACAACAACGTCCATTTCATGGCTCGATGCCTTATTTACAACGGTTTCTGCTTGTACGGTTACAGGGCTTGGTGTTGTGGACACTGGTAAAGTATTTACCTTATTTGGCCAATGTGTCATTTTAACACTTATACAAGTTGGTGGGCTTGGCATTATGAGCTTTGCTGTTTTAATCGCAATTATGCTCGGCAGAAAAATCGGCCTTCAAAACCGGATTTTATTACAACAAGCATTAAACCAAACAAATGTCGGCGGAATCATTCGTCTTGCAAAAGCATTATTTTTATTCTCTTTTACTGTAGAATGTATCGCTACTTTACTTCTCTCTTTTGAATGGGTACCAAAATATGGGGTTACCAAAGGTATATATTACAGCTTTTTTCATTCTATCTCAGCCTTTAATAATGCTGGGTTTTCTGTGTGGAGCGATAATTTAATGTCGCACTCCCATAGCATTCTCGTCAATCTCGTTATTTCTTCCCTCATTATTTTAGGTGGGATTGGTTTTACGGTTATCGTAGATATAAAAAGAAAGAAAAACTTTAAAAATCTTACTTTGCACTCAAAGCTTATGCTCTCTTCTACTCTAATTGTCAATATTATTGCTACAGCTTTTATCTTTATATTTGAGTTCCATAATTCAATTTCCATGAGAGGTTTTACACCATTTGAAGAAGGTATGGCTGCTTATTTTCAAGCGGTTTCAACACGTACTGCCGGGTTTAATACTGTTGATATCTCTGCATTATCAAAACCTTCACTTTTATTAATGATGCTTCTTATGTTTATTGGTGCTGGCAGTGCTTCAACTGGTGGTGGGATTAAGTTAACGACTTTTTTGATTATGTTTTTCGGCGTATTTAAATTTTTGCAAGAACAAGATGATATTGTCGTGTTTAAAAAATCCATTAAAGATACGCTCATTGTCAAATCATTAACGATTACTATTATTTCAATTTCTTTTATTTTTCTTTCCATTTTAATTTTAAGCATCACTGAGAAGGTTCCTTTATTAATGAGTGCTTTTGAAGTATTTTCAGCATTTGGAACTGTCGGCCTTAGCATGAATTTGACGCCACACTTAACAATCATCGGCAAAACAATTATTATCTTTATGATGTTTTTTGGAAAGATGGGGCCTTTAACATTAGCCTTTTCATTTGCACGTAAAAAACAAAGAAAAATAAAATATCCCAACGAAGATATTTTAACAGGTTGACAACCGTATAAATTATCCATATAATGAGAGTACAATAGCATATCTCCAAAGGGGAGTAGCGTCCAAGAACTATTTCTTGGAAACAAAGTCGTCATTACGTAGAACTTAGTTCTTCCGGCTTTGTTGGCATTTTCATTACATATGTCTAGCAAGACCTTTGCCTATCAACGGCAGAGGTCTTTTTTGTTTTCAAATTCCTTCCACCGTTGATGAGCAGGAGTATGGGGAAACTAAACAGTGGGGAACTTCTTCACTTGTTTAGTCTTTATAGAAATGAGAGGAGAATGTACATGGATGTATCATTATTATTGGAGTATGGTTGGGTATTACTCATCCTAATTGCACTAGAGGGGATTTTAGCGGCTGATAACGCTCTCGTTCTCGCAATTATGGTAAAACATTTACCAGAAGAAAAACGAAAGAAAGCACTATTTTATGGATTAGCAGGAGCGTTCGTTTTCCGCTTCGGATCACTATTTATGATTTCGTTCCTAGTAGATGTATGGCAAGTGCAAGCAATTGGTGCGATTTATCTTATGTTTATCGCGGGGAATCACTTATTTAAAACGTATGTTAAAAAGAATACACATGAAGAAACAGAAGAAAAAGAAGCAAAGAAAAAACAAGAGAACTTTTGGTGGACTGTATTTAAAGTCGAAGTTGCTGATATCGCCTTCGCAGTTGATTCAATTTTAGCTGCTGTTGCATTAGCAGTGACTTTACCGAAAACAGGATTAGGTACGATTGGTAGTCTTGATACAGGTCAATTTATCGTTATCTTTACAGGTGGACTTATCGGATTAGTTATAATGCGATTTGCAGCAACTGCTTTCGTACAAATATTAAAACGTAAACCAGGACTTGAAACTGCAGCATTTTTAATTGTAGGTTGGGTTGGTGTGAAATTAACAGTTTATACGCTAGCACACCCTGCTTTAAATGTCCTTCCGCATTCATTCCCAGAATCCACTCCGTGGAAGCTTACATTCTGGATTGTATTAGTTGGAATCGCAGTTTGCGGTTGGTTCTTCTCGAAAGAAGTAGAAGTAAAAGTAGAAAAGAATTTAGACGAAAAAGCGCTGTAATTACAGCGCTTTTTCTTTTTTCTCGTTTTAATTCCCCTCTCTATTTTCAGAAAAAATTCCATTATACTACCTTTTGTAAACGCTTCCTTTCTAGATGTATGTCCTTTTTGTGAAATATTGCACAAACTTATTGAAACTATGAACAAATCCATGTACCTTATTCATATAAGGAGTATTTATAGACGATGTATTAAAGGAGCGTATTACTCATGCTAGAACAAGGATTAGATTACGTTGTAAAACTGGCTAAGAGCAAAAAACAAATGCTAGATATAAATCCAATGCAATATTTCATTCGTGCTGCACTTGCGGGCATTTATATCGGTTTTATTATTGTACTATGTTTTAAATTAGGTAACTTTTTTCATATTGCAGATTCACCAGCAACATATTTAGCTTCCTCCATGTTTTTCGGAATTGCTCTCGTACTTATTATATATGGCGGCGCTGAATTATTTACTGGCAATACAATGTACTTCACAGTGGCAACTTTAAGAAAAGAAACAACGATTTCTGATACACTTCGCAACTGGGTTGCTTGTTATGCAGGTAACTTAGCTGGCGCTTTATTCTTTGCCTTACTATTTTACGCAACTGGAATTTTCGAAGCAATTGATCACAGTCATTTAATGAATAAAGTTGTTGAAGGAAAGATGAATACACCTACAATGCAATTATTCTTTAAAGCGATTTTATGTAACTGGCTCGTATGTCTTGCCTGCTTCTTACCTTCTCAAGTGAAAGGTGACACAGCAAAAATATTAATGATGATGATGCTCGTTTTCACTTTCTTTTTATCTGGTTATGAGCATAGCATTGCAAACTTATCACTGTTTGCTTTATCTTTAGTATCACCACATCCTGAGACAATTTCTTTTGCGGGCGCTATTCATAACTTAATTCCAGTTACAATCGGTAACATTATTGGCGGGTCCGTATTTGTCGGTATGGTATATCATTACTTAACAAAGAAAGCACCTGTTGTTGAACAAGAGAAAACTCAATTAGTTGGAGCTCAAACGGAGGAAATTATTCCTTTACAAGCACATATGAAACATTAAAAACTCCAAAGTTTTACTTTGGAGTTTTTAGCTCCCTACATATTTCAAGGCAATATAAGGATTAATTTCCCCGTTTTCCTTCCCTCTCTCTATGCTCTTTTTCATCTGATGCATACCGATGATATCATTTGTATGAAGGTGAATTTCATTAACATATAAACCTTCGTTGCAGAAAGCTTCTACGAAATCTAACCCACTTTTTTGTCGCCATCCCATATTATAATCGAGGGAAATAATATTCACCTCATTATCCCTAACAATTTGCAAGGCAGATTCTACTGTAGTTGCCAAAACATATCCGTATGGGCAACTTCTTTGATCATCCATATATACATTCATTTTCTATCTCCTCTCTATTTTGCATATGTGACCAACACATAACATATTGCTCCAAGACTAATAAAAGGTCCGAACGGAATTGGAGTTCTTATGTTTATACGTTTTAGCGCTATACCTATCCCGAAAAAACAAAGACTAAAGCAAGATGCTAAAAATAAAGTTATAAAAACCCCTTTCACTCCGACTATACATCCGAGTAACGAAAGTAATTTCACATCACCTCCGCCAAGACCATCTGGATAAATCTTTTGCATGCAATATAACAAAATGAATATAGTTCCACTACCAGCTAAACTATCTATCCAAGTAACTAACGGTACAAAAATACATTCTAAAATAAGCAAAAGCGCAAACCAAATTAAAATACGATTAGGTATTAGCATATATACTAAATCTGTAACTGAAATAATTAGAAGTAACGAAAAAAGCGATAAAATGATGATGAGCTCTCTTTCCATTCCAATTACATATACAGTAAGAAAAAATAAATTGCCTGTAACAAATTCAAATACTATGTACAAACTTGAGATTTTGCTCTTACAATTCGTACAACACCCTTTTTGTATACAAAATGAAATGATTGGAATAAGTTCTTTCGGCTGTAACGTATACTTGCAGTAATGACAGTACGAACGCGGTGTAATAATAGATTCCCCTACTGGAACTCTCATCGCAATCACCATAAAAAAAGAACCAAACACCATACCTATTAACAATGCATATAAATAAGTGAACATCCCTTCCTCTCCTTTCCAAAAGAACATAACAAAAAAAGGAGAGAACTTCTACTTCATATTATCTTTATTCTATTAAAAAAGCAGGCCGTTTTCCGGCCTGCTTTCCCCTATTTTATACGATGAAATATACTGCTTTTAACGGCCCGTGTACTCCGACAACAAGATTCATTTCAATATCCGCAGAGTTACTTGGTCCTGTAATAAAGTTAATACAAGATGCGACTGCTTCACCTTTTTCCACACGAGAGTTCATATGTTGAACTGCTTGTGTAATACGCGGTACAAGTGTTTCACGTGGAATAATAGCAAAGTATACAGTCGGTAAAAAGTGTAAAGAACGCCCTTGTCCTTTATGACTTTGTACAACAATCGTACCAGATTCAGCTAAAGTATAATCACTAAATGCAATACCGATATTCGCTTTTTCCGCTATACGCATATTCTCTTCTTTTTTCTCAGGATCCCATACATTTACCTCAACATTTTGCTTTGGAAGCTCTTCTTTAAATAAAGAAGTCAATCCATAGGAATCAAAACGTTCATCTGCTGATAATATAATAGGTCCTCCGCCGTTTTCAACGATTACTTTTTGAATATCTTCACGTAAGCGGTCGTTTGTCGTTTCCACAACAGTTGTATGAATGTTTGTACATTGCTTTTTAAATACTTCTAACAATTCTTCTTGTGAATAATCTTTTAACGTTTCTACATTCACATTACTTTTCCATGCTGGACGTTCTACGCCTTCTGTTTTACGCGCGCGCCCAAGTTCTTTTGCGATATTATCTAGAAAGGACTCACGGTTTTGAATTAATCCTGTCATTATTTGTCCCCGCCTTTCTTATGATCTTTATACCAATCACGGAATCGTTCTTTACTTGGAGCTGGGAATTCACGAATATCCGTCCAGTTTTTAAGTGGTCCAACACCTTTTGATACACGGTTACCAGATGTAAATGGACTCATTGCTGCCGGTGCCATTTTCGATCCCATTTTATATAAAGCTGCTGAAGAAGCACCCATACTAAACATTTTCATTGCTAATTTTTCTGCAAGTGGGGCACGACCTTCTTGCTCAACGATGACTTGACGATGTTTTAATAATAAATCATGTAATGGAATTTTTACTGGACAAGCTTCTGTACATGCTCCGCATAAACTAGATGCATAAGGAAGCTCTTTGTAATCGTCATACCCACCTAAAAGTGGTGTTAATACCGCACCGATTGGTCCTGAATAAATAGATCCATACGAATGTCCACCAACGTGACGATATACGGGACATACGTTAACACAAGCGGCACAACGAATACATTGCAATATTGAACGGAATTCCGATCCAAGAATTTGAGAGCGGCCATTATCAACAACGACTAAATGAAACTCTTCTGGTCCATCTACCTCTTCCTCTTGAATTGGTCCTGCTACTGTTACATAACTTGTTAATTTTTGACCTACCGCACTACGACATAGTAAACCAACTAAAACATCTAATTCTTCCATTGTCGGAACCATACGTTCCATACCCATTACTGCAATTTGTGTTTTCGGAATCGACATGACAAGATCGGCATTACCTTCGTTCGTCACTAAACAAAGAGAGCCAGTATTTGCAACAGCGAAGTTACAACCTGTCACACCAATTTCTGCATCCATAAATTTCTCACGAAGTTGTTTACGAACAAACTTTGTCATTTCGTATGGATCATCAGAATTTTCATATCCAAGTTTTTCTTTAAATACATCACGAATTTGCGTTCTGTTTTTATGAAGTGCAGGCGCAATAATATGTGATGGTGGATCGTTATCTACTTGCAAGATATACTCTCCCAAGTCACTCTCTAACACTTCACAACCAATCTCTTCAAGGGCATGATTCATACTAATTTCTTCAGTTACCATTGATTTTGATTTTACAACTTTCTTCGCTTGTTTCTTTTTTGCAACGTCTTGAATATACTTTGCTGCATCCTCTTTCGTTTTCGCAAAGTAAACGTGACCGCCTCTTTTTGATACATTTTCACTTAACTGCATTAAATAATAATCAAGATTTTCTAACGTATGTTGACGAATTTGTTCACCTAGTTCACGCCACTCTTCCCAGTTTCCCAACTCGTCAGCTGCTTTTAATCGATTTGTATATAAACGCGTTTGTGCAGAAGATACCGCTCCGCGCATAAACGAATCTTGAATTCCATCGCCAACGCGATCATTAAATTTTTTCTCACTGATTTTCATAGACATAGCTTATGTTCCCCCTTCATGAGCGACTATTCAAGACCTCAGCAATATGCATTACTTTTACTTCTTTTCCTAAACGCTCAATACGTCCGCCAATGTTTAACAAACACCCACAATCTGCACCGATTAAATAATCAGCACCTGTTTCCATTACACTATCTACTTTTTCATCTACCATTTGCTCAGAAATTGGAGTCATCTTAACTGAAAACGTTCCCCCAAACCCACAACAATTTTGCACGTTCGGCAGTTCTCTCACAATTAATCCTTTTACGCTTGATAATAAAATTCCTGGTGCCTCTTTTACTCCAAGCAGGCGTGTCATATGACAAGATTTATGAATAGTAGCTATCCCTGGTAAACTTGCACCAACATCTGTAACTTTTAAAACATCTACAATAAATTGTGTAAATTCATATGTTTTATCAGCAACCTTTTGTGCACGTTTAGCCCACTTCGGATCATCTTTAAAAACATGCGGATACTCATGAAACATTGTCGCACAAGATCCAGATGGCGTAACGATATATTCTGCATCTTCGAAAGTTTCAATCATATGTTTCATCGCTTCTTTTGCTGCTTCTACATGGCCGCTATTATAAGCAGGCTGACCACAACAAACTTGTGCTTCTGGAAATTCAATTTCACAACCTAAACGCTCCAATACTTCAACTGTTGCTTTACCGACGTTTGTTTCAAACATATCGACTAAACAAGTAACAAATAAAGTAACTTTCATAACTATAATTCCCCCTCATTACAACTCCGCCAAAAATCATATGGTCATCAGATGACTAAGATTAGAAGAAGTAGGCTCAACCATGGCCTATCCTCTCCCCCTTCTAAAGAAAACGCTTACTTAATCTCTCTCTATTTTATCAGAAAATTAGATTTTTAAAAGATTAAATTACGAATTTATATCGCTTTTACCTGTGACAATATGTTCTACATTTGTTAAATGATCTAGCATTGCTTGCTGCGCTAATTCCACATCTTGCTTTAACACCGCATCATATATAGATTGATGCTCTTCTAAAAGTCGTTCTGATGTTGTTTGTTCACCATATAAAATAATGCGTCTTGATTCACCAATCGTTTCAGCAATCATCTCTGAAACATGATTCATGAGCTCAAGCAAGATGTTATTATGCGAAGATTCTGCAATTCCCATATGAAAATGAAAGTCTGCTTTTTCGCCAGCCTTCTCATCTCCAATGCTCTTTGCCATTTCATCTAACCACTGCTTCATATTTTGCAAATTAGCTTCCGTACGTTTTGCCGCTGCCGCTCGAACTGCCCCCACTTCGAGCACCTTCCGTACTTCTAATAAATTCAAAATATCCTCTTTCTTCATTAATAACTTGTTATTTAGTGATTTTGTTAATGAAGAAGGATCGAAATTCCTTACATATGTACCTTCTCCTTGTTTCATTTCAATTAAGCCCATTGCTCTTAGCGCACTTAGCGCTTCACGAACAGCAGATCTGCCAACTTGAAACTGCTCAGCTAATTGATGAACAGGAAGTAGTTTGTCACCAGGTTTTAACGTACCATTTTTAATCATTGTTAAAATAGCTTCAGATACTTCTTCGTAAATTTTTTTCGGTTTAATAGATTTGTACTCCAGTTAAATCACCTCAGTATCTTCCAAACAACAATTGTAACGTTTTATAAGAACTTAGCATCCATAACTATTTTAGAACGAATTAGTAAGAAGTACAAATGTTTTGTTCATAAAATAGTCAAATTTTTGATATTTGTTTGATATTAATTAATACATTTACGCGTAACTATTTACCTTCAATATGAAGAGCATATTCCAAAAGTTAGAATATGCTCTCCTCATCTTGTGCTTTTAATTTAATACTAACTGTCGTGCCCTTACCTTTTTCACTTTCTATTCTCCACTCACCGTCATGTATATGAACAATTTGCCTTACAATTGCAAGACCTAAACCTGTTCCACCGTGTTGACGACTTCTCGCTTTATCTACTCGGTAAAAGCGTTCCCCCAGATTTTCTAAATGCTCTCTATCAATACCTATTCCTGTATCTTTTATGTGCAATTCACAATAATCATCGATTTGCTTTAATGTTATTATGATATCCCCGTTTTGATTTGTATAACGTATCGCATTATCTAATACATTATGAAGTACTTGTTGCATACGATCCTCATCAATCATTACGATAATTTCAGGATTTAAATTCGTTGAAATACGAAGGTTTTTTTCTACAAACTGTAACTCGTACGTATTTAGTACATCTTCAATAAGCTGTGAAAAAACGATAGGTTGTTTCTTTAAGGGAAAGTGTTCACCTTCTAGCTGCGCTAGATCTAATAAATCATGAACAAGGCGTTGCATGCGACCTGCTTCTTTATGAATAAGTTGCGTTACTTTTTCCTGCTGCGGCCCCTTCGCTACACCGTCTAAAATAGCTTCACTATATCCTTTAATATAACTAAGCGGTGTTCTAAGTTCATGCGAAACATTAGCTAAAAATTCCTTACGCTTTACATCTTCTGTTTCTAAGGAATTTGCCATTTTATTAAAGGCTTTTCCCAATCGTCCAATTTCATCTTCTGAAGAAATTGTAATCCGCTCTGAGAAATCTCCAGTAGCCAAATGATTTGCAACTCGTTCCATTTGCGAAAGCGGTCTCGTAATGGCGATAATAATTTTTCTACCAATCCATATTGTAATTAAAATCATTGCAAGTGCTAACGGCGCTAAAATAAGACCCATATCAAATATTAAGTCTTTTATACTTTTTAAAGGAATATAAGAGTATACAATACCAACTAATTTTTTATTATCTAAAACAGGGATGACAACACCCATAATATTACGATCAAAATGTTCTTCATACCCTATCTTTGTCACAGTTTTCCCATCTAATAGCGCCTGTCTATCCCCTTCACTTATAAGAGAATGATGGTGAACATCAAAAGGCAAACATGCGCTTAAATCACGCGGATTGTATACGAAAAGGACATCTGAACTAGATATTTGATCATATGCCCTTACTTTCTCTTCAAAAGTGGATACTCCTTCACGTTTATCATATTGCGTGGCAAGACGTTTCCCTTCCATTACTAATGAATCTTTTAAATTATCAACGTATAACTTTTCATATGAGTATAAAGATACAAAATAAAGAAAGGAAACTGTTACACATACTGCACATACTACTGTAAGCCAAAGCTTTTGTACCATCGTAAACATACGTTACACCTCAAATTTATAACCTACACCCCAAACGGTTTGAATGTAGTTTCCACTTTCTCCTAGCTTTAGACGCATCGTTTTCACATGCGTATCTACCGTTCTTGTACTTCCTGCATAATCATATCCCCACACCTTTTCAAGCAATTGTTCCCGGCTAAATACTTGTCCATTATGTTGGCAAAGAAAATATAGTAAATCGAACTCCTTTACCGTAAGAGGAATCGTCTCACCATTCGTCTCGACCCTCCTACTTTTTTCATTAATAAGAATCGGTCCAAATTGAATCTCTTCTTGCTGTTCTTGCTTTGTATATCGTCTTAAAACAGCTTCCATACGAGCAATTAGTTCCCCGGGACTAAATGGCTTTACAATATAATCATCTGCTCCCATACGCAAGCCGTTCACCCTATTCCACTCTTCACCTTTTGCTGTTAAAAATATAATAGGTACATCCGACGTTTTTCGAATCTCTTTACAAACTGAAAGCCCATCCATCTCAGGCATCATAATATCTAGTACAACGAAATCGTAATGATCCGTCTCTAATTTTCGAAGTGCCTCTTTTCCATTTTCAGCTTCTCCCCACTCGTATCCGAAGTTATCTAAGTACATTCCGACAAGTTGCCTCATATCACTTTCGTCATCTACGACTAGCACGTTATATTTACTCATTGTCCTTCCCCTTCTCTCTCTATGAGTTGAAACGGTCCTTTTCCGACTTTAATTGTTTGTTTTATTTTCATATTCTTCATATCCATTACGCATACTTCATCGCTATCATAACTAGCTACATATCCTTCTGCACCGCTTTTCAAAAATGCAAATGGATTAGATCCTACTTCTGCAAATCCTACCTCTTGATACGTACTTGCATCAAACTTTCTAAGCGTATTTGAACCGTGACTTAGCGCATATACATACTTATCATCCTTTGTTATATTCACAGGCATAAACGGAGCATGTAAAGAACGCATCATCTCTCCGCTTTGTAAAGAATACACTAATACTTTCTCATTCACTTGACTTCCATCACCATGTCCACCAATCCATATTTCTTTCCCATCAGCGCTAACCGTTGCTCCTGTTGATGCTGGTGGAATCATAAAGGACTGTATCACTTCTTTTTTCTTTGTATCAATGGTCGTTAGTTTCGTATCATAAAAGTTGAGTACAGATAACTGGTTATGATGCTCTACCATCGTTATCGGCCCTTTTCCTGTTGAAACACTCCCTGTCTCTTTTCCTTTTATCGTAAAGAACCTTACCTTTTGTTCATTTTGATCGGCAGCAAATAATTGTGTTCCATCATCTGATGCGATAACATTAGCAATTCCTTTTCCAATCTTATATTTGTCCACTTGTCTTCCTTCTGCTAGTGAATATACATACATATATTCTAATTGCTTACCATAAACAAGTATTTCCTCGCCATTTGGAAGTAGCGTAACCCCCGCAATCGGCTCATTTAATTCCCATGTTGTTAATAGCTTCTTTGTTTTTTTATCAATAAAACTAATACTACCTTCCTTTATATTCGTTGTTATAATAACACTTTTATCTTTAGCAATCGGTGTATACGAACTTCCTTGACACCCTACTAATAGAAATAAAAAACAGAGAAGAAAAACATACTTTCTCAAAAGATTCCCTCCATCTTCGGATGATTTCGTTATAATTGTAAAATAACAAATAAATGTGTGGAAAATGTGAAATCTTCCTTTATTAATAAACTTACATATATAATGTACAACAAATAGAATTTGAGGTGTGTAAATTATGCTTTTTCCTGATTTAGCGAATAAAATTGTACGTGAAGTACGCAGATTAATTACTGAAAACATTATTATTATTAATATACAAGGCGTTATTATCGCAAGTACAGATGCGGAAAGAATCGGTCAATTTCATGAAGGTGCACTCCGCTGTGCGAAACAAAAGAAAACTGTCATTATTACAAAAGACGATGAACGACGACTGCAAGGTGTAAAAGCTGGGATGAACCTTCCTTTACTATTCCATGACGAAGTAATCGGCGTGATTGGAATTACAGGAGAACCTGAAAATATTTCACAATACGGAGAAATATTACGTAAGATGACCGAATTATTAATTCATGAAAACTACTTTTTAGAACAACTAGAACTTGAGCACCGTTCTTATGAAGCATTTGTCTTTGATTGGCTTCAAAATACAGACTGGTCTCCAAGTTTTCTCGATCGTGCAAAAACGCTTGGCATTGATTTATATAAGAAGAAACAACTTATTTTATTATCAATCGCCCAAGATAATACGATGCTCCAGCGTAAAATTTGGCAACATATGCGCAACATTTTAGCAAAAGAAAATTTATTTGTTCGCTGGGGAAATGATCGGTTTATTTTGTTTACAACAATCCAATCCAAAGAGCAAACCTTTCAATTTTTAAAACGGTTAAAACAAGACTGTGAAACTTTATTTTCTATTACTTTATATATCGGGATTGGACAAACAGTTACGCCAAGCAATATGAACTTATCGTACGAACAAGCATTACGCGCCCTTTCAGTATCACTTGAAACGAAAAAAATTGTATTTAATGAAGATTTACGTTTAGAGATGTGCTTACAAGATATTTCTACTGAAACTCGAGAACAGTTTCTAGAGCGTACCATTGAAAACTTAGTATCATCTCCTGAGCTTATGCACACTTTACGTTTATTTATCGATTATAACCAATCTTATAAGCAGACAGCTGAGCAATTACATATACACATTAACACATTGCATTACAGGCTAAAAAAGATTGAAGAACATACAGGACTTGACCCGAAACAATTCAAAGATTTAAATGTTTTATACTTCGCACTCCTCTTATTAGATAATCACACAAAAAATAACGATAAAATAGATTAATCTTTAGACGATTGTACATAGAAAGAATCCTCCAACTTTTTTATCATTATAATGAAAGCACTGTTACAACGTTTTTTATTATGACGAAATACGTTAACAGTTTGAGGGGGATTTCCAATGTTAGAAAAGCAAATTATTGATTCATTCGTATCTATTGTTGGCGAAGATAATGTAGATACATCCAATATGGGGCGTTTAACTTATAGTTATGATGCCACTCCAAACTTCCAAGCGATGCCTGATGCAGTCATCGCTCCTCGTAATACAAATGAAATAGCAGACGTGTTAAAAGTGTGTAACACTCATAAAATCCCAGTATACGTTCGCGGGTCTGGAACAAATCTTTGCGCTGGAACGTGTCCACTTGAAGGTGGTATCGTCCTTATTTTCCGCCATATGAACAATATTTTAGAAATTGACGAAGAGAATTTAACAATTACTGTACAAGCTGGTGTTATTACACTTGATATTATTAAAGCAGTAGAAGAAAAAGCTTTATTTTATCCACCAGATCCAAGCTCTATGAAAATTTCTACAATCGGCGGTAACATTAATGAAAACTCCGGCGGATTACGTGGTTTAAAATATGGCGTAACACGTGATTATGTAATGGGGCTTGAACTTGTTTTACCGAACGGCGATATCATTCGTACTGGCGGTAAATTAGCAAAAGATGTAGCTGGTTATGATTTAACTCGTTTATTTATTGGTTCTGAAGGAACACTTGGTGTTGTTACGGAAGCTATATTAAAACTTGTCCCTATGCCTGAAACGAAGAAAACGATGCTTGCGCTATATGAAGATATTAGCGAAGCTGCTCGAGCTGTTTCTGCTATTATTGCAAATAAAATTATTCCGGCGACACTTGAGTTTTTAGACCAACCAACAATTGAAGTTGTAGAAGAGTTTGCACAAATCGGTTTACCAACTGACGTTAAAGCAATTTTATTAATTGAACAAGATGGCCCGCCCGAGGTTGTCAATCGCGATATCGAAAAAATGGCTAACGTTTGCCGTGCTATGAATGCGGTCGATGTTCGCGTTGCAAAAGATGAAGCCGAAGCAGATGCGCTTCGTACAGCACGCCGTAGTGCACTATCAGCACTTGCAAGACTAAAACCGACAACAATATTAGAAGATGCAACTGTACCACGTTCACAAATCGCTCCAATGGTTGAAGCAATTAATGCAATTGCAAAGAAATATAATATTCCTATTTGTACTTTTGGTCATGCTGGTGATGGTAATTTGCATCCGACTTGTATGACAGATGCCCGTAATGAAGAAGAAATGCATCGTGCCGAACAAGCTTTTGCTGAAATATTTGCGAAAGCGATTGAGCTTGGTGGTACGATTACTGGTGAACATGGTGTTGGCGCAATGAAAGCTCCGTATTTAGAAATGAAATTAGGTAAAGAAGGTATTGCTGCTATGCAAGGGATTAAACAAGCCTTCGATCCAAACAACATTATGAACCCTGGAAAGATGTTCGCGAAAGACTCTCGTAAAAGAGTGGTGGTTGAGCGATGACCACATTAAATAAAGAAAACATTCAAAAGGAATTTAAAGAACGATTAAGTGAAGATGAACTACTAAACTGTATGCGATGCGGCTTTTGTTTACCAACTTGCCCTACTTACATTCAATCTGGGTATAAAGAATCACATTCCCCACGCGGACGTATCGCCTTAATGAAAGCCGTCGTTGATGGTTTAATTGAGCCGGATGAAGATGTTGAAGATACATTAAATGTTTGCCTTGGCTGCCGCGCTTGTGAACCTGTTTGTCCATCTGGTGTGAATTATGGACATTTATTAGAAGAAGCTCGTGATATTATTAATCAAAATAAAAAGTTCTCCATGCCCGTGAGAGCTGTTCGTAAAGTTGTTTTTGAAGGACTATTCCCGCATCAAAACCGAATGCGAACATTAACAGGACTAATCGGATTTTACCAGCGTTCTGGTTTACAAACGCTAACACATAAAACAGGTATTATGAAGTTATTCCCTGAAACACTTGCAACGATGGACCTCGTTTTGCCAAAAGTCCCTAAAATGAAAGCAATGAAAGATCGTCCTGAATTTTTACCTGCTGAGGTGGCAAAGAAGAAACAAGTTGCATTCTTCACAGGCTGTTTAATGGATACGATGTTTTTAGAAACAAATAACGCAACGATGAAACTTCTTCAGTTAGCTGGTTGTGATATCGTTATTCCGAAAACACAAAGTTGCTGCGGGGCATTACATGGGCATGCTGGTGAAAAGAGTGGAGCAAAAGAATTAGCAAAACGAAATATAGAAGCATTCGAAGATTTAAACATCGACTATATTATTACGAATGCAGGTGGTTGCGGAGCTTACCTCGTAGACTATGATTATCTGTTAAAAGATGATCCCAAATGGGCTGAACGCGCAAAGCAATTTGTTTCTAAAATTAAAGATATTACTGCTATACTAGTAGAACTAGATTTCCATAAACGTAATGACTTACGACTCACGCCGCAAATCATTACGTATCAAGACTCTTGTCATTTACGCAATGTTATGCGAACATCTTCGGAACCTCGTATGTTACTAGAGGCCATTCAAGGCGCAACATACCGCGAAATGAAAGATGCGGACCGTTGCTGTGGTTCTGCTGGTATTTATAATATTGTCCATTCGGAGTTATCAATGGAATTTCTAAATTACAAAATGGATCGTGTGCATGAAACAGCTGCAGCGACAATTGTTACTGCAAATCCTGGGTGTCTATTACAAATGAAACTAGGTATTGAACGTGAAAAAATCTCTCATAAAATGCGCGGAATTCATATTGTAGACTTATTATTAGAAGCAATTGAAACCAACTCGTAATAACTCGTAACATACGTAATAATAGGAAAACGGCTATCTCCTTCGTCTATGTAAAGAGATAGCCGCTTTTTTGTCCGCTACAACATTAAAAATATGTTACTTTATTATAAAAAAGAACAACAGAAACATTACAGTTTTGTAAAAATACATCCAGTATATTCCTCAAAAAAACACTAAAATCATTGATACAATAGGATTCTTCATTTTTAATATAGGTACATTTATCCAAAAACCCCCTCTTAAAACCAAGTATAAAAATGCTAAAAATTCCTTTTATACTCTATGTTTCTCTTATTTCATCCCTTTCCTCCTCTTAGGATAAATTAGGAAAATTTTAAGTCTATGAATTTTTTTCCATCTTTTTTCTCCCAAATTGTATGCTACGATGAATTGGTCAGTCAGACAGGCTGTCAAAAACAAATCGTGTGAAAACAAATTAAAACTTTATATAGGGGGACACACATCATGAAAAAGCGTGTTTTATTATCTGTAGCTGCTGCAACAGCTCTTACTTTAGGAGTATCTTCTTTAGATGCACAAGCTGCAACAGTACAACCATCTAACATAAAGGTTCAAAATATTCAGCATTCAAAAATGATGATGAAGCAAATGAGCCAACAAGAATTACAAGCATTCTTACAATCTATGGGAGTTGAATCATTAGCACAATGGAACCAAGGACAATTCCAACAAGATTGCTTCATTCCTGGTCAACAGCCTACTGAAAATGTTGTTACTGAACAACCAACAGCTAAGCCAGAAGCTCAAAAGCCTGCTGAGGAAATTCAAAAACCAGCTGAACAAAAGCCTGCTGAAGAAGTTGCTAAACCAGAAGCTCAAAAACCAGCTGAAAACAACAATACTCAAAACGAAACACAAAAACCTGCTGAGCAAAAGCCTGCTGAAGAAGCAAAATCTTTAAGCGAATTCGAACAACGCGTTGTTGAATTAACAAACGCAGAGCGTAAAAAACAAGGCTTATCAGCATTACAAATCGATACTGAATTAAGCAAAGTAGCACGTATTAAGTCTGAAGATATGCAAAAAAACAACTACTTTGATCATAACAGCCCTACATACGGGTCTCCGTTTGACATGATGAAGAAATTTGGTATTTCTTATAAATCTGCAGGTGAAAACATCGCCCAAGGACAACGTACTCCAGAAGAAGTTGTACAAGCTTGGATGAACAGTGCCGGACACCGTGCAAACATCTTAAATAGTGGCTTCACTCATATCGGTGTTGGCTATGTAGAAAGCGGCAACTACTGGACACAACAATTTATTACGAAATAAATAAAAAAAGAGTCTTCTAGGAGAAGACTCTTTTTTTATGTTTCATAGCTTTCTAATATGTATGCGTATAAAATGTAGAACATAAACAAAATAGACCCGCAGCTTATTACACTAATTAACAAGTAAAATCCCCACTTTAGGCTCAAAAGCAACGAAAATAATATGCTGCATGCCATCACTTGAAAGATTCGCCTACTAACTAAACGGATTTTTTGTAATTTGATCGGTTCTTTCTCTCTATCCTTCACCTTTTTAAACACTTTACTAAACATAAAAAGAAACATACTAATTCCAATCGTTAGTCCTGTCTGAAAGGATATAATACTTCCCAAATTAATAAAGAGAATTAGTATATGGACAAACATCATAAATAAAGTAATACTCTTTATAAATCCATTTATAATGAAATACTCCCCTTCATTAAACTTATATATATTATGCAAAATAACATATACTAATCCATGTAAAATAATAATAAGGACAGGGATAAATAATACGACCACTTGTTTACTCATAAACTCGTTCGCTCCACCATTCTCGTTCCAATGCACTGCCATACGAGTTGGTAAATATGGATAAATACATAGAGTAAGTAAAAGACAAGCGAAAAATATCCCTAGCATATATTTATATTTGATCAAATAATTCTCACCTCTCTTTTCTCTTAACGGCTTCGCCTCTTTTAGAGAAATCCCTGCAAAAATCTACCTTTTTCAACTTTAAACTTACACTTTACCCATTTTCTCTTTCAAATTTTTTCATTGTATCGTTTAAATTTGTAGGGAAAGGTACGTCAACAACGATCTCTTCTTTCGTAATCGGATGCAAAAAATTAATCTTCATCGCATGTAACGCTTGCCCGGACATATATGTTGTTTGCCCACCATATAATACATCCCCAACTAATGGATTTCCATTATAGCTCATATGAACGCGAATTTGATGCGTTCTACCGGTTTCTAACTGTAACGTTACGAGCGTCGCATTTTGTTTTTTAAAATATTTCTCTACTTTATAATACGTTATAGCTTGGTCTCCCTTTGGAGAAACACGACGCCTTGTAGCATGATGTCGATCTCTTCCGATAGCTGCATCAATTGTCCCCTGCTTCTTTTTTACTTTTCCTTCAACAAGTGCCATATACGTTCTTTTGATTTTCCGTTCCATTAATAAACGATCCATAATTGCACCCGCAATTCTATGTTTTGCGAATACAACACCACCTGTCGTATCTTTATCTAATCTATGGATATGCCGAACCTTCGTCTCTAAACCTTGCATTTGAAAATGAAAAGCAACAAGATTGGCAAGTGTTCCCGTCCCATTTTTTTCAGAAGGATGTGTATCCATTTGCCCCTGCTTATTTACAATGAGTACGTGATCGTCTTCAAACACTACATTTAATTCACCATATTCCGGCTCTACGCCGTACTCCTCCTCCATAAACATATGAACTTGTAACTTATCTCCTTCTTTTAAAAGTTCATTCCATCTCCTCTGTTCTCCGTTAACCGTAACACCTTTTTCCATACGAAGCTGATGTAATAACTTTTTTGGTACTTCCCATTCCATTTTTAACAACGACTCAATACTTATACCATTCCACGTCGCTGGAACCGTAATTTCGCACCATTCGCCCTTTTTCTTTGTTTCCATACTATAATCACCTTATTTCTATTGATTCTCTCATTGTAACGGAAAACATACTTTGATGCACCGTCAAAAATAGAGGACAGTCTTATAATCGACTGTCCCCTCACGCTCTAAGCCTTTTCATCTCCTGCAACACTTCTTCAGCTTTTTGTTCATACAACAAATCTTTAAAGAAATCCGCCAATCGTTTATAGTCGTTGTACGTATCTAATAAGTCGTCTATTTTCTCTCCTTTCATAACTTGCTGCTTTTGCTTCATTTTTACTGGATAACGATACCCTGATACTTCTTGTATTTTATAATACTCATCCTCTACTTGAATAACTTTTACAATTTCCTCTTCTTCCGCATCCATCGTATACCCGTCAAATTCTCTAAGTAGTTCATAAATAATATGAGTCCATTCATCTTTTGGGTAAAACCCTTTTTCTAACCGATAACCGACAATGCGATACATATGCCCATCGTTTTCAGCAAACTGTACTGTATCATTTAGCTTAAACTTAAAATAACGAAACATTGCCTTCACCTACTTGTATGTAATCTTCTTATCACATACTATGCGCAAAATATAGGCCCTGCTATTCATAAAAAAAACTCATCTTATAGATGAGTTTTTTTATGATGATTTTTCTCTTTTCTTTCGAAATGGTAGCCACCAGTTCCAATCCCCAAACAATTTCATTAAACTTGGTACGAGCATAAGACGGATAATTGTTGCATCAAGAAATATTGCTAATGCAACCCCAAGCCCCATCTGCTTTACTGGTAAAATATCAGTAAAGGCGAACGCACCGGTAACAACAATCATAATTAAAGCGGCGGACGTAATAATCCTACTTGTCGAAACAAGCCCTTCTAACGTTGCTTGATCGTTATCCCCTGTTTCTTCATAGAGCTCATGAATACGTGAAATAAGAAATACTTCATAATCCATGCTAAGCCCAAATACGAGGCCGAAAATAAAGATTGGTAATACAAATAAAACTGAACTCTCTTCTAATCCGAAATGACCACCTTCAAATAACCAAATTACAATTCCAATTGTTGCACTTAAACTAAGTACGTTCATAATAATAGCTTTAATTGGAATGAGTATAGAGCGGAATGCGAATAATAAAATGACAAAGGTTGATCCAAATATAACAGACATACCAATTGCAACTTTATCTTTAATTTCATCTTCTAACTCTTGCTGGAACGTCGTCATACCGCCCAAATAATAAGTAACATCATTTTCTTTATAATTCTTTTTGAAATCACGAACCCATTGTTTTGCGGTTTCTGTACTTGGCTTCGTATCCAAAAAGACTTCCATTGTTGTTTTATTCCCTTTCGTATACGCTTCAAATACAGGAGCTATTTTCGCAGCCTCTGGCGACTGTAACATTCCAGCAACTTGATCTGCTTTCATTCCATTTAGCCCGTCATATACACTTTTCACCTTATATACTTGCTTATCGTCTTTTAACTTTTGAACAACAGCTTCTATCTTTTGTAAACTTTCTTTTTCTGTTATATCTTTCTTCGTCTCTACTACTAATGTCACATCAGCGTGTGTTTGGACAGTTTTATTAAAGGCTTCTTCATACTTCTCAAATGCAACTCTCGTATCACTCTTTTCAGGTAACGCTTCAACACCAGGAAACTGCAAGTTAGCTGTACGTAGCGGTAATAAACAAATAACAATAAATGTTGTAACAACAATAATCATGACGATTGGATGTTTCATTACAAACTGTGCAAATTTACGCCATACATTTGATGGCGTAGGCGCCGCCTGATTCTTTTTTAATATCCTTTTACCAATTAAAGATAATAGCGCCGGAAGAAGTGTGAGCGAAAACAAAATGCTCATAATAACGACAATCATCCCGCTAATAGCAACAGACTGAATATAATCTATCTTAAAGAAAAATAAGCCTGATAAACCGACGAATACACATAACCCTGAAAATACGATAGCACGCCCTGCCGTTTGATACGTAATCGCTATCGCTTCTTTCACTGTTCTCTTCGCAACTTCCTCTCGAAAACGATTTACAAATAACAGTGCGAAATCAATTGATAATGCGAGCCCAATCATCGGTGCAACATTTAACACGAAAATAGATAGCTCTTTATCACTACCTATAAAATATAAAATCCCCATCGTACTAATGACACTAAGCGCGCCATTTACAATCGGTAAAATAGACGCAATCAGACTACCAAATGAGAATAATAGTACGAGAAAAGCAATAGGTAATCCAATCATCTCTGCTACTTTTAAATCATTTTGCGTTCTTTCATTAATCTCTTGATTAATTTTCGGATATCCTGTCGGTGTTACTTTTAATACGCTATTACTTTCCTTCTCGATTTTCCCGGCAAATTGTAATGTCTTTTCCATTCGTTCTTTATTTGTTTTCCCGGAAAATAAAATCGTCGCATAACCGATATCATCTTGTAACATCTCTTTATTTTGCATTGGATGATGGAAAGATTCGTATTTTTCTTTCTCTTCAATTTGATTTATTATCCCCTCTATACGCTTTTGGAACTCCTCATGCGAAGTATCCTTTTCCTTCTCAAAAACGAGTAAAAGTGTATCTTGAGACTGCTTAAAATCCTTATCTAAAATTTCTTTCGTCTTTTGATAATCCCCTTCTGTTTGGAAACCATCACCGCCCAATACTCCTGGAAGTTTTGGAGCAAAAATACCGAGCACTATCGCAAGTAGTAGTAATGCTACAATTACTGTATAACGAAATTGATACAAAAAAGTTCCTAACTTCCCCCACTTATCAATTTTATGTACATTTGTCTTCACACATTTTCACCTACTTTATATAATTCACTTGTCATTTATACTTTATCACATCTCCCCATAAACAAAAAACGTCTAGAAAAACTATAATACTAGTTTTTCTAGACGTTTTTTTATCTCTCGTTATTAAGTCCCAATCTCTCGGTAAGTAAACGATGACAATAAATTGCGATGATTAACAAAATGCCACCTGCACAGTAACCAGCTAAAATATCAGTCGGGTAATGAACATTTAAAATAACTCTACTTAATCCAATCAATATAATTAATATGCCCATCGAAATCGTAATACCACATTTTCCAGCTACACTCTTCAAATTGGCAGCAATGATATAGGCAAGAAAACCGAATGTTATAATAGATAGCATTGCATGTCCGCTTGGGAAGCTATACCCAAGTGCGTCAAGTGCCTCATTTAATGATGGGCGGTCTCTTTTTACAATTTCTTTTATTCCCTTATTAACAAGGTGTGTCGTTAATATAGCCATTGGATATACAATCATAGCAGCATAATAACGCTTTTTCCAAAAAACGAGCAAGCTTATAATTAGTGTCGTTATAACTCCAATTGCAGATCCTAGCTTTGTAAAGTATGAGAAGAATGTAAGTGAGCTTTCCGTTTGTAATCCTTTTACCATATCACGTACGTATGTATCCATCATTGTAACACCACCTACATGTACCCTCCAAGCGATGATGCTAAATAGAACAAACAATAAAATGATACACATTAACTCATACTGATGTAACTTTTTCTTCAATCGACTTCCTCCTACTATGAAAAAATGCGATTTCTACTTTAGAAACCGCATTTTCTTACTTATTTACCTTTTGTTTTCAGCTCTGTCCAGTAGCGATCGTAGTCTTTTAACTTATCGTCTACATCAACAAGCCACTCTGTACGATCTAATTCTTCTTTTGTTAAGAAGATCATGTGATTATCACGATATTCTTTACTATGAAGAGGATGAGCTTTTTCATTTGGATTACTGTAACCAATTGACTCGTAGTTTTTCACACTTACTTTTTCATCTAATAAGTAGTTCATAAACTTCTCTGCAAGTTCTTTATTTTTCGCACCTTTTGGAATTGCTAACGTATCAGCCCAAATTGTGCCACCTTCTTTTGGTACAACGTATCCTACATCTTTATTGTCTTTCGCAATGAATGCTGCGTCTCCAGACCAAACTGTCCCGATCCAAGCATCTTCTGTAATGAATTTTTGTTTAATATTATCTGTATCGAATGCTAATAAGTTTGGAAGTAGCTTCTGCAAATCAGCAGACACTGTCTTTAACTGTGCATCCTCTTTCGTGCTATTAGAGAAACCGTTTTTCTTAAGTCCCATTCCTAATACTTCACGAGAATCGTTTAATAAAGTAACATGTCCTTTATATTTCTCGTTCCATAAATCATTCCAGCTTGTAGGTGTTTCTTTCACATACTTTTTATTGTATGCAATTCCTGTTACACCCCAAGTATATACTAGAGAATACTTATTCTCTGGATCAAACGCAGGTGTTTTAAAGTTAGACACAAGGTTCTCGATGTTCGGGATATTCTTCTTATCTAAAGGCGCTAATAAGTCCATCTTCGCCATCGTTTTCACCATGTAATCAGATGGCTGAATTAAATCATATGTCGCGCCACCAGCTTGTAATTTCGCAAGCATTTCTTCATTACTTGCATATTTATCGTAGTTAATTTTCACGTTATATTTCTTTTCAAAATCTTTTAAAACTTGCTCATCAAAATTGTCCGCCCAGCTATAAATGTTTAATTCTTCTTTTTTCTCACCACAACCAGCAAGTACACCTGCAGCAAGACTGAAGCTAATTGCTATACCAGCTAATCTCTTCACTAATTTCATCGGTTTATTACCTCCTCGTTCTTTCTATATCATTCGTATTATAAAGGAAGGTGTCCTCCAGAGTTCTCTTCACCGTCTGCACCTTTATTACGGAAAATTTCCGATAGCACCATTAATCCTACAATTACAACAATTAATATTGTAGAAAGAGCATTAATTTCAGGCGATACTCCACGCTTAACCATACTATAAATGTATAATGGCAATGTTGTTGATCCTGGTCCTGATACGAAGAAACTAATTACAAAATCATCAATCGATAATGTGAATGTTAATAATGCGGCTGAAATAACTCCTGGTGCAATTGCTGGAAACGTTACATAACGAAACGTTTGCCACGGCGTTGCTCCTAAATCGTTTGCAGCCTCTTCTAAATCACGTCCCATACCAGAAAGACGTGCCGCTAAAATAACAACAACAAATGAAATACTGAATGTAATGTGTGCAATAATAATTGTTGTTTTTCCAAGTTCCATACCTAATTGACTAAATAGGATAAGTAAAGATAATCCCATTAAAATATCAGGAATTAAAATTGGTAAATATACAAGACCGTTAATGGCCCCTTCAAAACGATATTTGTAACGGTGTAATGCAATAGCAAAAATCACACCAAGAACTGTCGTCACAATTGTCGTTATAACAGCAATCGTCATACTATTTACAAACGCATCAATAACATCTTGTTTTTGAAATAAATCTGTATACCAATGGAGTGTAAAGCCCTCCCATTCCGCATTAATGCGAGAATCGTTGAAGGAATATACCATTAAAACCATCATTGGAAAATACAAAAACAATAAGATTAACCAAGAATAAGAAACTAAAAACTTCTTCATTTTTGCCTATTCCCCTCCGTTTCCATCATATTTATATACTTTCGTTGCACGATAATATAAGTAAATTAACAGAACAGAGAATAGAACAACAATCATAGATAACGCGGAACCAAATGGCCAGTCACGTGAACCTAAGAATTGGTTTTGAATTACGTTTCCGATTAATGCTACTTTCGATCCACCCATAACGTCTGATACAACAAACATTCCGATAGAAGAAACGAATACTAAAATAGAACCAGTTGTAATCCCTGACATCGTCATCGGTACTGTTACATTCCAAAATGCCTTTACTGGTGTTGCTCCTAAATCATAAGCCGCCTCTAGCTTACGCTTATCAAGCTGCTCAATTGCTGCATACACTGGTAAAATCATAAATGGTAATAAAGAATATACCATTCCGAGTATTACAGAAGGCGTATTATATAGCAGATTTAAAGGTTCACTAATAATACCTAGTTTCAATAGCAATGTGTTTACAAGTCCTTGTGAACGTAAAATAACAATCCATGCGTATGAACGAACAAGAAAGTTAATCCAGAACGGAATCGTTGCCAATAATAGAAGGATAGAACGATATTTACGATCAACAATTGTAATTGTATAGGCGAATGGATAACCGATTAATAAACATAGTACTGTCGTAATAACCGCAATTTTCACTGTTTCCCATAACGTCCCCATATATAATGGATCAAACACACGCGCTATGTTATCTAATGTAAATTTCATTTCCACTGTCCCGTATGCTCCGCGCTGCATGAAGGCAAATGCTAATACGAACAGAAGTGGAATTAGGAAGAAGAGTAACAGCCATACGACTGTAGGTAATGCGAGTAATTTCCCTTTCTTCAATTTAAGGTCACCTCGTCCTCTTGCTCCCAGCCTACATATACATTATCTCCAATGCTCCACTGCGTTGCTTCTTCAGCAGTTTGATATGCCATTAGTAATTCCGATGTTTTCTCCTCACGTACATATAGCTTTTCCATATTTCCAACAAATTCAATATCTTCAATATGCCCAAGGTGGTATTCTTTTAAAATTGGCTCTTCAACCGAGCGAACTTTTACATTTTCAGGGCGAACTGCTACGTAGTTTTCCCCATTTTTCACGATATTATTTTCACCGATGAACGTTGCAACAAACAATGTTTTCGGTTGATTGTAAATTTCTTTAGGCGTGCCGACTTGTTCGATATGCCCTTTATTCATAACGACAATACGATCACTCATACTCATTGCTTCTTCTTGATCGTGCGTTACATATATGAACGTAATTCCTAAATTACGTTGTAAGTTTTTCAATTCACGTTGCAAATCTTTTCTTAACTTAAAGTCAAGCGCTCCAAGTGGCTCATCTAATAGTAATACACGTGGGTTGTTTACAATTGCTCTTGCAATTGCTACACGCTGTTGCTGTCCACCAGAAAGCTTCGACGGTTTACGATTACGGAACTCAAGTAACTGTGTTAAACGCATTGCCTCTTCCGCACGTTCTTTCTGTTCTGTTGCTGATACTTTTTGCATTTTCATACCGAAACAAATATTTTTTTCAACATTCATATGTGGGAATAGTGCGTAATGTTGGAACACTAAATTCATATGACGCTTGTATGGCGGCAAATCGTTAATCTTTTCATCATCTAATAAAAGATTCCCTTTAGTTGGCGTTTCAAATCCTGCGATCATACGAAGTAAAGTCGTTTTCCCGCAACCACTCGGTCCTAAAATTGTTAAAAATTCTCCTTCTTTAATATCTAAAGAAAGAGGGGGGATAATCACTTGATTTCCAAAATGTTTTTCTACTGCTTCAACTTTAATAATCTTTTTCATTTTCCCGTCCTATCTACCTTAAATTTTAATTTTTATATTCATGAATAAATATTTATGTTCTATAGACTATTTTTTGTTTCGATCCAAACAAAAATGGTTGTTTAGCAGCGTTCTCTTCTATTCTTTATGTAGTATGTTTGATTCATTTTCGCATGATACATATGTCGAACAGAAAAACCCCTTCAGTTGCGAAGGGGTTTTTATCATACGGCTACGCCTACTGATAAACACCATCATCATTTTAACAACTTTCGTATGAATTTTAAAGCACTTTTTGTAGAAGAGTAACGAATTTTCATGTCAAATGCTGTAGATTGGGACAAAATGCTTTTATAATGTGAAAAAGTCCGAAAACTTTGTTCACCGTGATAGCTGCCTAACCCACTACTTCCAACGCCCCCAAAAGGTAAATATGGCGTTGCAAGATGATAGACAACATCATTAATACAGCCTCCGCCATATGAAATATTACTCGTCACTTTCTTTTGCACTTCTTTATCTCCAGAAAATACATATAGCGCTAATGGCTTTGGATGTTGTTGAATCGTTTCAATTACCTCTTCTATTTTGTCATATTCTATAATTGGTAAAATCGGTCCGAAAATTTCATCTTCCATAACATCACTTTCCCATGTAACATTCGTTAACACTGTCGGCTCAATTTGCAATGTTTCTTTCTTATAATCCCCGCCAATCACAGGTTTACCGTCTTGCAAAAATGTACATAAACGTTCAAAATGACGCTCACTCACAATTCGCACATAATTGTCATTTTGCAAAGCATCTTTTCCATATTGCTCTGCGATTTCATGTCGCAACGCCTCGATTAACTGCTCTTTCACTGAAGAATGAACGTACATATAATCAGGCGCTACACACGTCTGCCCAGCATTCAAAAACTTGCCCCAAACGATACGTCTTGCGGTTACATCTATTTTGGCATCTTTATGTACAATACATGGACTTTTCCCGCCAAGTTCTAACGTAAGAGGCGTTAATTTTTTTGCCGCTGCTTCCATCACAACTTTTCCAACACCAACACTACCTGTAAAGAAAATATAGTCAAACGGTTCCTTTAAAAGTGCAGTGCTTTCCTGAGCGCCGCCTTCTATTACCGATACAAGCTCTTCTGGGAATAATTCACCTAACATTCTCGTAAGCACTTTTGAAACGTTTGGAGTTAACTCTGACGGCTTTAAAACGACTGTATTTCCAGCTGCCAATGCTCCTACAAGTGGGGCAATTGCTAATTGAAACGGATAGTTCCACGGTGCGATAATAAGTGTCACACCATACGGTTCTGGCGCTACTTTCCCCTTCGATCCAAAATGAGTAAGAGCTGTGCGAACACGCTTTGGTTTACTCCAAGATGAAATATGCTTCATTTGAAAAGAAATCTCTTTTAGTACATATCCAATTTCTGTTGTAAATGATTCGTGAACTGATTTATTCAAATCTAATTTCAACGCTTGAAAAATCTCATCCTCAAAACGCTGAATTCCTTCATAAAGCTTCTGCAAATTATTCTTTCTTGTTTCTACATTTCTCGTATGTCCTTTATAAAAATATTCCTTTTGTTTATTTACAATAGAGGAAATACTCATCCACTCACCTTCTCCCACTATTTTTATCCAATTCTTTCATTATTTATATAGACTTCATATGTAACAAATTTCTATTCTTAAAGTTACATTATATATAACTTTTCCCTTTATATAAAATTCATTGCTCACAAAAAAACTACCGAAAGAAAATCTCTCGGTAGTTTTACTGTATTAACGATATAAACGAACAGCACCTGCAGAATTATCATCAGCTTGTCCTACTACTTCAAACTTCAGACCAAGCTTCGGTAAAATACGTCCTGCATCTGGAATTTGCTCATTAATATACTTTTTAGAGTCATCAAACTTCGGTACTCCTGGTAATCCATCGTATACGAATGTTCCACGCGTTGGAGATACCACTTTCCAAGCTGGCGTTTTGTCGAATGAGAACGCCGAATCAGCAATTTGGAATCGCGTACTGCTTTTAAATGTTGGTTTGCCATTTAAAGTTCCTGCAATTGCTTCTGGATGAGAGTCAACTACACCAAGGAAACCATGTCCTGGATGTATGCCAACCCAGTTATCTGTGTAAGCTGAATCCGCATACCATACAACCATACCAGTGTTATATACTGGACCGCGAGCAAATTTCAATGCGTTATCTGAACCCGCATAGTTTCTCCACTCTACATAGTAGTTATGCTTTTTCTTATCCATTCCGTTAGATGCAACGAAACCGTCCAATTTGAATTGTGGTGTACCTTCTGCATCATCAGAGAATGCAACATTTCCATCTACAGTTAGTGACGCATTATCAAGTAGGAAACCATTTAATGCTAAGCCACCATCCGTAATGTACTCAAATGTTAATTTTACTTTCTTACCTTTGAATTGACTTAAATCATATGATTTATCAACCCATTTTCCATTTGTCGTAGCTGCATTTCCACTATTTGCTTTCTCACCAATTCTTTCAATCAACGTTTTTTGTCCATCTTCTGTTACAGCGTGTACTTCAAGGAAATCGTACTCTGCTTCGATTTCATACAATGACTTATAATCGAATTTTGCAGTCGTTGCTTTCGTTAAATCGAATAGTGGCGTTTCCATCGTTGTATGAAGGTCATCACCTTTTGTGCTGTAGTAATACTGTTTACCAAATGCAGGCTGAATTCCTTTTACCTCTTTATCCGGTAAGTTAACACGAATCAGACCTGGACGATCTGACTTCGTAACACTTTGGTCTAAGTATGTTGCAAGACCGATACCTTTATTTAATTTCTCGTAATCTACTTCTACGATGTTCGCCCAGTTACCACCGATTGTTTTTTGGAAAAACTCTTTATTTTGTGGTGATAAACTCGTTGGCGTTGTTCCTGCGATTTTACCAGCCCAGCTTCCGCCACTCATAATAGACCAAGCTTCAACCGGTTCACCCTGACCGCTATACTGTGTATCATACTCATCTGGAAGACCTAAATCATGGCCATATTCATGTGCGAATACACCAACCGCGCCATCTTCTGGTTCAATTGTGTAGTCGAATGCTGCCATATTTCCGCCCCAATATGGAACTTTCGCTTTTGTACCTTCAATTGCGAATGGTTTTGGTCCAACTGTCCAGCGATGTGACCAAATTGCATCATCACCTAATTTACCACCGCCAGCTTCTTGTCCAACACCCGCATGAATAATCATTAAGTGATCGATTAAACCGTCCGGTTGATTTTGATTCCCATCACCATTTACATCATATTGATCGAACTGATCAAACTGTGATAAATCAAGTCCGCTATCTACAGCCGCTTTTAATGCATCTTTTACTAGATCACGTGGTCCTTTTGGTCCTTTATTATCATGACCTGTACCAGCATCTGCACCGTAATCAGCAGCTTTACCTGGAACTGTTAACCATTTTGTGACTGTTCCGTCCACTGTGTAACTACCACCTGATTGCTCTTCATAATATTGTTTAAACGTTTCAATTTTACTTCCATCATCTAACGTAAACGGCTCGTTACCGAATAACATTTTTTCATAGTGCTCTTTATTAAAATCGTTCGAATACATATAGCCAGGCTCTTTATCAATATTGTTATGTTTGAAATCAGCATACTCTACAAGTAAAACGAGTACTTTGTCTTTACGAACTTCACCGTTATATCCTTTTTGTTTTGCTGGTGAAGTTGGTACTTTACCATTTAAGCCCCCTTTAACTGGACCTGTTCCTGCTGCAGTCCCGTTTGCTGGTTGCTCTGATTTTTCTTTCGTTTCTGCTTTCGCATCTTTCACTTTCTTTAAAAAGTCAGATGCATCTTTCGTAAGTGGGTCCCCATTTGTCGCTTCTTTTCCAGGATTTTCACCCTTTTTCTTCTCTACATACTTTTCGACAGCTTTCTTTGTTTCTGTCTCTGAAGCCGATGAATCAATTACCCCACGTTCTTTTAGCGCATTTGCTAATCTCTCTTCTGGGATTAAATGATCATCAACTGGGCTTGTAGCTGTTTTATCCCCAGGCGTTTCTGCATACGCAGACTGGCTTCCAGCCCCAAACGAAAGGCCTAAAGCAGCTGTCAAAGCAATTGTTGATAACACTTTAAATGGTTTCTTTATCATCCCTTATTTCCTCCCCTAATATAAAATATGTATTACATATTTTATTTTATTAAATATTCAATATTTTTTCAATGTTTAGTCACATTATGTAATTTTTTTAATATATTTGTAAAAATTTCATAGTTAGTATACGAATATATCACAATTCAACAATGTTTTCAGAAAATATTGAAAATTTTTGGCAGAAACCTTATAATTTCCATAGAGAGAATTTAATGGGGATTTTATCTTTGTTTCATCTACACAATATTCGATAATTTGATACATAAAATATAAAATTCGATTAATTATCGTCTACTATGTAGCAGCAATTATGACCAATAATTAGGGAGGAATTACATTTGTACAAAGATAAGGCTGACTCACTAGATCAAGAATGGATTGATTTAATACTTGAAGCTCTAGATGCTGGCATTGCCCTGCAAGATATTGAACACTTTTTCCAACGTATGAAGCATACGAGCCAGGCTCAATAGCCTCGTTCTTTTTAACGAAGTTTATGTTATAATAATCACATCATAAGACGACTACATATTGATAGAAAGGTGCGCAAATATGATAGGAGAACGTATAAAACGCCTTCGTTTACAAAAGGGCATTTCACTAACAGAACTCGCCGAAAAAGCTGGTGTAGCTAAATCTTACATTAGTTCTATAGAACGAAATTTACAAAAAAACCCTTCCATTCAGTTTCTCGAAAAAATTGCAGCTGTTCTACAAATTCCAGTTGATACGTTACTTCACGATGAAACAACAACAGAAAGTCATCTAGACTCCGAATGGACACAACTCGTTAAAGATGCGATGAGCTCCGGTGTCTCAAAAGAACAGTTTCGTGAATTTCTTGAATTTACACAATGGAAGAAAAATCAACAATAATACATATGAAAGAGTGCTTAAAACGGGCACTTCTTTTTTTCTTTATAAAAAAAAGCGGGGGAATCCCCGCTTTTTGCTTTATTATTTTTCTTCGCCATCTGTTTGGCTTGCGTTGAATGTCCATTCTAAGTTCAATGAATCGCCTTGGAATTTGTTTTGATCTTTACCATCATCTTCGAATACAAATTGTACCCATAGATAGTCTTCTGAATTTGGTGCTAGACCACCGTTCTCTGCCCACTCTGGAGCAAAGATGTCTTTAGCTAAAACATCTGGATCCACATTTTGTAAATCTGCTAAAGTTGTTTCATATACAGGCTCACTTTGTTTATCCCAGTTCCAAAGGAATTTCACTTTAATGTGCTTACCAAAATCTTCACCAGCATTATCACCTTTTGCATCTTTAACAGTATACTTTGTCGCTAATTTAACGTCTTTAATTGCTAACGTACCGTCGTTCTTTAATAAGAACTCTTTCTTAACAGAATCCCCTGGTTTTAAATCTTTAATATCTACAAGCGTTTTAGGGTTTAATGTAAGATCTAACGTCCCAGCTGCAAATGTATTGTTTGATACTTCTTTATCGCTAAAGTAAGCGAATGTTCCTCCACCAATTAAAGATAACCCCAATGCTGCTGATGCAACTCCCATACCTAATTTCTTTTTCAGACTCACAATCAATTCCCCCTAGCTGTTTTTTGTATTTTTATCTCTTATTTCAAAATAAGAGGTGTAACTAAAACTATATTAGCTTAGCTAATATTTGTTCTTTTTTAAAACCTTAAGTTCATTATAACGAACAAGACTATATAAATACAATATATATTTTGATTATTTTTATTTCTCAACATTTTTTCCTTTTTTTCAGAAAAGTATTGAGAAATAAAGTGAAACTTTAATCAGTGTTTTTCTGTCCATCCCCACTGATCATTAACCTTCACCAAGCGGTGGGCTGCCAACTAACTTCCTCGCATTCGTTAAATTTTTAGGTGAAGACCTTATACCCACGAATAGTGAAATAAGAAAAACAAAGCAAATAGGTGAGTCGTAGGGCTCTCTCACCTATTTGTCTTATCATTGTATTTATTCCTTCCGAAATGCTGCTGTATTTTACTTACTATTCCTTCTGTTCTTCTTGCTTCTTACTCTCTTCTAGTTTTTTCGCCTCTTCTTGCTTCTTACTCTCTTCTAGTTTTTTCGCCTCTTCCTGCTTCTTACTCTCTTCTAGCTTTTTCGCTTCTTCTTGTTTCTTACTCTCTTCTAATTTTTTCGCTTCTTCTTGTTTCTTACTCTCTTCTAGCTTTTTCGCCTCTTCCTGTTTCTTGCTCTCTTCTAATTTCTTTTTCTTCTCTGCCTCACTCACTTGCTTTGCTGTTTCATCTACTAATAATTTCTCAAAAACTTGAATTTGTTTATCAATCTCCTGTAAATTAACCTCTTTATCAACATACTCGCAGTGTTCTTTAACTATATGAAAACCAGCATTCACATACGAGAATACTTGCTTATTAGATTCACTTTTATCTCCAGTTAACTCTTCTTTCACTTTGTTATAGGGATTTTCTATTGATTCATATACTTTTTGTAACAACTCTCTCTCAGCAGCTATTTTCTCACGCCCTTGCTTCCACGTAACAAGCACCTGTTCTAACTCTTGAGTGGAAGTGAAAGTTACTTTCGATTTCATCTCTTCATACTCATGTAAAATAACTTCCTTATGTTGCTTAGCTTGTTCTGTCAACTGATCAACTGTTTTTGGAAAAATACTTGCTGTCGAAATAGTAGCCTGCACTTTCGTCTCATGAATGAAAGTCGCCTCTGTATAAGTCATCATTTGAGAGCCTAAATAAAAAGTAATAGAGCACAAACATGGCAATATAAGCATCTTTTTGAATTTGCGAGGTGTCTTCAGCATTTTAATCTCTCCTATCGAACATCTCGTTCTTTATCAAGAACTATAACCTTATTATAATAAAGCGAATTACAAAATGATATAAAAATTATGTTTCTTTTTACATTTCTCTTTTAACACAAAAGAGACTACCACTTTTGATAGTCTCTTTTTGTTGTCATTATTATTTCGTTTCACCATCGCCTTGCTGTGCATCAAACGTCCAAGTTAATTGTAACTTATCGCCTTGGAATTCATTTTGGTCTTTTTTATTATCAACGAATTCAAATTTCACTTTGAATTTATCAGATTTACCTGCAGAAATACCTTTTTCATCCCAGAACCAAGCAGCTAAATCATTATTTACTGCTGTAAGTGTATCACCCTTCAATTTATCTAATGTAGTTTCTTTCACAATCGTCTCATGCTTATCTACATTTTTTAAGAATGTTACTTTAATATGTTTACCAAAATCATCTTTATTATCTTTCTTCGTATCTTCTACATTATAGTCTGTTTTTAATAGAACCTTTTTAATATCTAAAGAGCCTTTATTTTCTAGTTTAAATTCTTTTTCAATTGTATCACCAGGTTTTAAATTCGATACATTAACAACTGTTGATGGATTTAATGATAAATCAAGCGTACCAGCCGCAAATGTATTATTTGACACTTCTTTATCGCTAAAGAATGCAAATGTTCCTCCACCAACTAATGCTGCTCCTAATACTGCTGATGCGATACCCATTCCTAATTTTTTCTTTAAAGTCATGTCCATATCCCCTTAATATATATATATATTTGTTAACTTCCTAAACGGAAAGTATAACCAAACGAACTAGACGGATTGTTCTACTTTTTTATCTTTCTTTTCTCCGTCAATGCTACGAATAGCGCCAAAAATAGAAATTGCGGAATAGCCAAGTAAAAAGACTCCAGGAATAATGAGAAGTAATGCTGCTCCCGCTTTTGAACTCGCATAATTCAGTCCATAACCAACGTATGGAACTGTAATATCTGCATACTTTCCAATTACATTCTCTGCAAGTACTGGTGCTAAATCTGGTCCGTTGTTGTTATCCCCTTTTGTTTCATACATTACTTTTCCATTTGTATCTTTCACACCGATAATACGGTGAGTGATAATTTTGTCATCTTTCTCTTTAAACGTAATAACATCACCTTTTTTATATTTAGAACCATCTTTCGTTGGCTCTATCGCAATGATTGATCCTGTTAAAAATGTTGGTTCCATCGATCCTGAAAGAACGCTCTTAAATTGATATCCCATCACTGTTGGATCCCCGCCACTCGCTTTTGAAGAAATAACTACAAAAGCTAAACAAACCATTACCGCAAATAAAACAAATGAGATAACGTTGCTAATCACCTTCCAAATTAATTTCATCGTCTCTCTCCCTCTCCGTTGTTTTATATTATTTGAAGTATGCAATATTCATTTTAGTTCTTTAACAAGAACACAAGTAAATAATATAACGAACAATACGGAAATGCAATAAGAAAATTTACAATTATTAGTTAAATCACTTTTGAAATACATGCAAAAAGACCGTGACAAAATCTCATCACGGTCTACTAGCAATTTATTTTTCTTCTGATTTCATCCCTTGGTTATTTCGGCGCAGCACTACATATAAAATCGCTCCAAATAATACAATCGCACCTATTCCAACACTTATCACTTTCACATTCGATTCCTTTACTTCAGGTGCAACTGTATCTTTTTTAGGCATCGCAAAAGTAACATCTTCTTTCGAAAGAACATTTATAGTCGCAATCGTTTGATTATTTTTTATAATATCTACCGCACCAACTACTTCACCGCGATGAATTCCTTTTTGGTACAAAGCTTCTTTATCCACTGAATTAACCCGAAAAGCCGTTTTTACATTTTTCCCTTCATCTTTCTTTAACATAAGCTCAGCACTGTTTTCGAGCTCAGAATCAACATCTTTATTTAAATACGTTGTCTTTTGATGCCAACTATGTTTATCTAGTACAGTTTGCTTCGTAAATTGCCCGAAAGAATATTCCGTCATCTGCTTCAAATCTTCATAAATTTCAGGTCTTTGAGAAGCCATTACTACATTTATAATACGATTTCCATCCTTCTCATTTAATAAAACGAGCGTATTGCGCGCTTCATTCGTAAATCCTGTCTTACCACCAATGCTATATGGATTTTCAAAATAAGTAGACTTATTAAAAATAGAAACTGTTTGCGTAGATGTCGTAACCGTCGTTCTTTTCGTATTCATCGCTTGTAAAATTTCAGGATACTTTTGCACACCTCTCGTAATCATCGCCATATCATATGGCGTCGTATAATGATTTGGATCATGCAATCCATTTGGCGTTACAAAATGGCTATCTTTAGCCCCTAATTGCTTCGCCCTTTCATTCATCATATTGGCGAAATTTTCAACACTTCCTCCAATATGCTCCGCAATCGCATAGGATACATCATTCGCACTCAGCACCATTAAAATCATAAGTGCAGTATTTCTATTAATAGTCTCACCAGGTTGAAACTCAATTTGATAATTACTCTTCTCTTGATCTAATGCTAATTGTGAAAACGTAAATTGATCCTCTGGCTTCGTATGCTCCATCAGTAAAATCGCCGTTAACACTTTCGTCATACTAGCAGGGAACGCACGATGATTTGCATTTTTGTCGTACAACATATCTCCTGTTTTCGCATCAATCGTAGTCGCAAACTGACTAAAAACATTCGGCCCTTCCGCAGGTGGAGGTGCCACTTGCTCCGGATTTACTCCAATATTCGTCTCAGCATATAACGTCATAGGTGTCAAAAAAAATAAACAAATAACCATAACAAAAACCGAAATTTTCTTAAAATTTACCATATGACTCTCCCTTTTCCCTTTACTTTCACATTCTATAAAATACCTCTACCAAGCTATATGTAATTTGTATTAATTTGGAAGAATATTCACTTTTTTTACTATATCACACTTTTACGATTAGGAACATAAATATACAACAAAAAATAAGAAGGAATTACTCTTTCTTATCCTTCTCATCAATCAACGAATCTATTAACTTTTGCCCAGCTTCTTCGGGCGTAATCTCGTCCGTCATACCCATAAACGACCAACCTTTAGAATCGACCCACTCAACGAACTCTTGTAAAAACTCATCATGCGTCACATCCACATCAAGAATCGAACCATCAATCGAAATCGTTCTATTTCTAGACACACGCATCTTAAACGTTTTTCTTACCATTACAATTATTCTCCCTCTACTCCTGAATATTTATAAATATCTTGTACTTCTTTTATACATGATTTCTTAAAAATTGTAAAAAGGATATATTGGCCAATTTGCATATTAAAAATGAAAATCTCTTATTATATAACCCTCACACTACATTCATTTAGTCATAAATTACGGAATACATCCATATAAAAAAACAAACCAACTTATATTCTATCACACCAACTACACTTGACTTTAGTACGATCAAATAGAATATATTAGAAAACAACTTAAAATGAGGAGGAACTCCATGGCACGTTGTACATATTGTAAAACGAAGTGGAAAGTAAAAGATGTATGGTCAATACTCGTGACATTTGAAAAAGATTGTCCGTATTGTTTTGGAAGACAATATCTATCAAAGAAAACATTGAACGCCATGCCAGAACTGATAAGCTTACCTTTACACTTCTTACTCCCTTTTCTAGTTAATTTGAGTGATAAAGGTCCTTTGGATTGGTATCGGAAATCATAGTACCTCATTATCTTCTACTTATAAAAAAATAAAAACATATATAATAGTATAAACACTATAACTAAACCTACTTTCTATTACACTATCTCTTTAAAAACTTACTATAAAAATATTGTAAAATTTCAGTTAATTACATATAATTGCTTTAGCATGATGATTAAAGATGCTATTAGATAAACATTTTGAAGATCCCGTAGCTCAGCAGGGAGAGCGCCACCTTGACAGGGTGGAGGTCGCTGGTTCGAGGCCAGTCGGGATCATATGAGAAACCCCTTGATAGTCAAGGGGCTTTCTTTATGTAGCAAATCAATATATTATTTTTATAATAAATTTTTTATATACTGTTCAAGATTTGATCAATAGCTCTCTTTTGGTTAACGATTAATTTTTCATATGAAAATAAACTTATGATTTTAAATCTCTTATTAGATTTGAGTCAATATTTTAGACAAAAAAATTCAAACTAAGCTAGCTTTATTTTATTTGATTTACTGCTATTTGTAATATCGTTCACCGTGATATAGCAAAGTGTGATTCTAAACTTGTAATATTATACATATCTTAAAAAATCAGTAGATATATCCTTTTCTTTCAACTTATATTCATCTCGATTGAAACATTGCGTAAGATTCTGTGAGACTCCCGGTTCATCAATCGCTAATGTTATATTTCTACCATTTTCCCCTACTTCTTTTCCTCAATTCTTGAGAAAGACATAAATTATATCAATCATCACTCTGCGTTGTTCGCCAGAACTCAATTCTTCACTCTCTTCTTGGGAGCTTTTTAAAGTTTTCTTTGAAAAATAGCCTAATACAATAATTTATATATATATTGTAACAACAAAGAACTACATAGATTAACTATGTAGTCTTTTTAAATATGAATAGGCCAATCTTATTTTTTCCCTAACTTGATTGCCTTTTTTATATTACTGAATGCACCTTTACCATATAATAATACGCCACCGCGGTAAACACGACTCGTTAAACCAATCATCATACATATTGTTGCTAATAGAATCGCTAATGCAAGCGCAATCTCCCATACTGGGATATTGAGGAATCCAATTCGTACGAGCATAACAATAGGAGTAAAGAAAGGTATATAGCTAGTAATGGTAACAACCGTGCTGCTTGGATTTGACATTCCATAAAGTGCGATATACAAAGCAGCAATTAACATAAATGTCAGCGGCATAACAGCTTGAGAAGATTCCTCTATACGACTAATAACAGAGCCGAGTAGACAAGATAATGAGCCATATAATAAGAATCCTAATGTGAAGAATAGAATCCCATAAAACACTAGAGTAGGAGCAACAGAATTTAAATCAATACTATTTAAAATATCATTTTTCGATTCATTAATTGCTATTTTATACCCTACAGTTGCGACCAAGCCCCAAATTATTATTTGTGTAATACCTGCCAATAATGTTGAGAAGAGCTTCGCATATAAATGTTTTGTAGGCGAAATACTTGAAACAACTAACTCCATTACACGAGAAGATTTTTCTGTTGCAACATCTGTAGCTAATTGTGCAGCATACATTAATATCATTACATAATTTAGCATGATAAAGGTATTAATTAAAATTCCTACACCCTCTGTATGTTCTCCATCTTTAACCTTATCTGAAACAGTTTTGGTTTGTATTTCTACTGGCGTTGTTAACACCTTTAATTCATCTTGCGATAGATTCAATTGCTGAGCGAAATTAGAAGACTGTATTTGAGATAAAATAGTTTGAACCTTGCTAACATCTTGCTGATTTACATCTGTCTCAGCTATATACGTAGCCTTTAGTTGTTTATTATCCAATTCCTCTACAACGATTGCATATGTATAATCACCATTTTTAACACCTGATTCTGCTTTTGGTTTATCCGTACTACGCTTAACATGTATCTTACTATCGACATTTTTAAACACTTGATTAATAGTTGTATATAATTCTTCTTTTTCTGTAACAACAACAACTTGATCGTCCTCGTTACCTGCAAAATAGTTATAAATCTTGTCAAAATTCATCAATCCTATAATTAACATAGAAATTATTATTGTAATAGCAAAATATGATTTTGATTTCACCTTAGATCTATAGTTTTGTAAAAAAATTGTCCAGAAACTACTCATGTTGCGCACCTACTTTCGCAATAAAGATATCATTTAATGTAGGCTCTTCTACTGCAAACTTTTTAACATACCCTAACTTCGTTATTTCTTTAAATAAAACATGCGAAACTTCTTCATATGAAATTTTAAGAGTAACTGCATTCTTACGTTTCTTCATACTTTCTACACCTTTTATTTCTTTCAAATGGTCAAAGTCATGATCGCCAACGATTACAACATTCTTTTTACCAAAATCACTTTTAATTTTTGCAATGTCTCCCTGAACAACAGGTACTCCTTTGTGCATGATACAAATGTGTTGACATAACTCTTCCACATGTTCCATACGATGTGAACTAAAAAGAATGGACGACCCTTGTTTTTGCATATCAAGAACGGCTTCTTTTAACATTTCAACATTTACTGGGTCTAAACCACTAAATGGTTCATCTAAAATTAAGAGTTCAGGCTTATGTATAATCGCTGTTATCAGCTGAATTTTTTGCTGATTCCCTTTTGAAAGTTCTCCTACTTTTTTGTTCAGATTCTCAGTTATATTAAAACGCTCCAGCCAATAGTGAAGTTCTTTTTCTGCATCTTTACTTTTCATGTTCTTTAGTTTTGCAAAAAAGTTAACTTGTTCTTTGACAGTCATTTTTGCATAAAGCCCACGTTCTTCTGGTAAATACCCAATCTTATCCGTAACATCATAATTTATAGGTTTACCATTCCATGAAATAGTTCCGCTTGTTTTTGATAAAAGTCCAAGTATCATTCGAAATGTAGTCGTTTTACCTGCTCCATTTCCGCCCAAGAATCCAAATATTTCACCTTTTGGTATCTCGATATTCAAATTATTCACTGCAACATGTTCGTCAAATTTCTTTATTAAATCTTTAATTAGTAAACTCATTATCCACACCCTTAATTCCCAAGATGATTTATTTATACAATTGTATATCCATAGTCAACAACAATATTTTGACCTCTAATGGCATCGCTTTTATCAGACATTAAAAATAAGATGACATTTGTAACATCTGAAATTCTAACAATTTCCCTATATGATATTTTTTCAATAACTTATTTCCTTCAAAAATCATTCATTACCAACAAATGTTATATTTTTCATTATAAGGTTAGCATAAGATTTAGAATAACCAATATGTAATTTTGCATATTTTAATATTTTCATAAGGTATTTCTTTGAAAAAATTTTCGTTATGTACTTTAAAACAACTTATAGGCACATTTAAGCTGCTCAATAGATAAATCATTCGTTTCTATTTTTTCAAAAGTTCCTGCTTTCCATCTCATACCGCTCACTACTCTCTATTAAAAATTTGTTTCTTCATTTATATTATAATACTTGTTTTAACATCGGTCTTACGATTCTATATTCGTCACCAAAAGGCTCCTTTATGATTAATGGTGAGTAATCATCTTTTTCTTCTTCAATCATTGTAAATATTTCTGTTTTTTCTTGTAATATATTAGATTCGCTATTTTTAGTAGGTTTTTTGCTTGTTTCAATTTTCTTCGTCACTTCTCCAAGTTTTTGCCCGGCTTCTTCTGCTTTGGCAGGTTCATTCGTAACGTAGTATTCATGCCCCTCCTATACTAATATAAGTGGAACTTGTTCTCATTTTTTACATATTATATAAGTAATACTAGCTATAAGTAGTAGACATGTTAATAAAAAGAAGATAGCTTTTTTGTTCATATACTATTCTCCTTATCTATCATTTTATTGGATTATATAATAGGAAATATAGTCACTAAATAGTTTTTATAGGATTTTTTAGTATTAATTTCAAATAGAAAAACCTTACTATAAAGTAAGGTTCCGTTTTTAAATTCTATAATGTTTTATTAATTAGAACGATCATTACGATAATCGCTATAAACATAACAACTAAACAGCCGATCATTTTATAAAATCCTCGTTTCGTTAACGTTCCGCCTTGAACGTCTTTCCGAATAAATAAAAATACGGCTAAAAATAATACAAGCCCCATGCCAAAAGCATACATCATTTGCATATGTTAATCTTCCTTTCTCTTTTACATCTTAATATCTTTTCGATAAAACAACAAACGATATAAAAACTGTACTCATCGTGAGTGCCATAAGTATGTTCAATAGTTCAGTAGCAGATAGTGTAAGTATTTTTAAGTTTAAGCCGATAGAGAAAAGAAGATAATATGCGGTTAGTGCAAAAAAGGTCACGAACATCCCTTTATAACGAATAAGCTTCATTCGCTCGTCTTTTTCTTTAAATTGTGGGTGCAAGTAACTTAGGCAGAAACTCATAATCATCATCCCAAGCAATGGATAAGTTATAGCTGGCGGTGCAGAATGCGTCATTATACCTGTTAATATCATAAATCCACTCATAAATAGAAAAATAATCCCCATAATTACAAAGTACTTTTGTGAATAATTCATCCTTTCTCCTCCTCTTCTTTTCCCTCATAAATAAATACATGTTCTATCGTTGTCTGAAATGTTTTTGCTATTTCAAATGCTAATGGAAGTGATGGATCATATTTCCCTTTTTCAATTGAGATAATGGTTTGTCTGGAAACCCCAAGTTTCTCAGCCAATTTTTCTTGAGATAGTCCAAATTTTTTTCGGTATTCGACCATTTTATTTTCCAAGGAAATTTCTCCCTCCTTCCTTATACCGAGTATATAGGTAAAGAAAACTTTACGTCAAGGTTCCTTTACATTCATTTAGATTATTTTGCATTCTATTTATATAGAAGAAATTTTTTCAAATTCAGCACGTCTATTTTGAAATGAAACATGGAACAATGTATATAGCCGTTACTATATCTCCTCCCCGCTTTTGTGAAAATTTAATATCTCCATATTTGTTTTATCCTTTTAAAATGTTTCATTCTGCTCTTTATCGGGTGAAATGCGCTATTGTTTTTACGTTGTTTTTCGCCATATTTATAGAAACTAACGGTTTATGAAGCATTTTTTATGTATAGCCACTTTTTTTGTAGAAATCCTTCATTTTCCTTTCAATATTTAACACTATCGAGATAAAGTTTATGGTAAATTCATAATTTTTTATTTTTTATACTATATTCCGTTATATTGTTGTATAATATCAATGAAAGCGCTTGTTATTCCAATATACATAATTCGAACTAAACTTTATCTAAACATTCTGATAGTTATACTTATATTTAAATGCAACAATTATAGGTATTAATGTAGGTATACCAAATATATCCACCCCATTTTTCTGTAAAATTACTTTATAACATGAAAGATTAACTTGGGTGATAAGTAATTGTGAATGTTTTTTTACAAAACAGATAAGTAATAGTGTTTGGTATTATGTAAATTATTGTAATAACATAAGAGTAAAGATAACCTTTACATTAATTATTAGTTCATCAATTATTGAAAAAGAGCAAAATGCACCTTTTGTATAGGAAAAGGATTATATGCATTGGGAGGTTTAAACAAATGACGAGGAAGAATACAACGACAAACCCTTGGGCCAAGTTCCATGGTCCGAACCTTGGTTATGTTATTGAACAGTATGATCTTTACGTAACTGGAGCAGGTTCTGTTGATCCGGAATTACAAGAGCTTTTTGAAATTTTTGGAGCTCCTTCGTTTCAAGATGATGTCGTAACAGGGGACAACACAGCAACACATTTTTCTCCTCAAAACACAGGTAACATTGAAAAAATTCTTAAAGTCGTTCAACTTGTTGAACAGATTCGTTCTTTCGGGCATACGTTGGCTCACATCAACCCAATGGAAGATGCTGCAAACGGACAATCTCTTATCGAGAAAACAATGAACGAACTGAGCGATGCTGACTTGAAAGCGATTCCAGCAAAAACAGTATGGCAAGATGCACCAGAGGGTATTCACACTGCACTTGATGTAATTCATAGATTAAAAGACGTTTATACAAAATCTTTAGCTTATGAATTCTCACATATACAAGATAGTGAAGAACGCGCGTGGTTGCATCAAATGGTGGAATCAAATTCATTGCGTCAACCATTATCAAATAAAAAACGAACTGCTCTTTTAAAACGTTTAACTGCTGTTGAAGGTTTCGAGCAATTCTTGCATAAAACATTCGTTGGTCAAAAACGTTTCTCAATAGAGGGCGTTGATATGCTTGTACCTGTACTAGATGAAATTGTTTCAGAAGGTGCTAAAGGCGGCGTTGAAGATGTCATGATTGGTATGGCTCACCGTGGTCGTCTAAGCGTACTCGCTCACGTATTAGAAAAGCCATATAATCACATGTTTGCAGAATTCAAACATGCAAAAATAGAAGGTGCAGTGGCAAATGCTGGCTGGACTGGCGACGTGAAATACCATTTAGGTAGAGAACAAGTCGTTGGTAATGAAGAAGTTAGCACTCGTGTTACATTAGCAAATAACCCGAGTCATCTTGAGTTCGTTAACCCTGTTGTTGAAGGTTTCGCACGTGCAGCTCAAGAGAATCGTAAAAAATCTGGTCTTCCAGAACAAGATACTACAAAATCATTCGTAATTTTAGTTCATGGCGATGCTGCATTCCCTGGTCAAGGTGTTGTGTCTGAGACACTCAACTTAAGTAGATTGAATGCATACCAAACTGGCGGAACTATTCATGTTATCGCAAATAATGCAGTCGGCTTTACGACTGATAGCTATGATTCTCGTTCTACTAAATATTCAAGCGACCTTGCAAAAGGTTTCGATATTCCGATTGTTCACGTGAATGCTGATGATCCGGAAGCTTGTCTTGCTGCTGCAAACCTTGCGATCCAATATCGTACGTTGTTCAAAAAGGACTTCTTAATCGATTTAATCGGTTACCGCCGATATGGTCATAACGAAATGGATGATCCAGCAGTTACGCAACCACAAGTGTACAAAAAAATTAAAAATCACCCAACTGTAAGAGCAATTTATGCAGATCAATTACAATCTGCTGGCGTTCTGAATGCAGATGAGGTTGAAACAATTACTCAGTTTATACAAGAGGAATTAAAGGCTGAATACGCACAAGTGCCACCAGCTGATACGAGTGCTGCAACAATTCACGTTAAAGTTCCAGAGGTTGTTGCAAAAGGAATCCAGCCGATTGACACTGGTGTTTCAATTGAATCACTTCGTGCAATTAATGAAGGACTATTATCTTGGCCTGAAGGCTTTAACGTATATCCAAAAGTGAAGAAAATTCTTGAGCGCCGTAAAGATGCTCTTGAAGAGAACGGTAAAATTGAATGGGCACTTGCTGAATCGTTAGCATTCGCTTCTATTTTGCAAGAAGGTACGCCAATTCGTTTAACTGGTCAAGATTCACAGCGTGGTACATTCGCGCACCGTCATATCGTATTACACGATACTGATACAAACGAAACATATTCACCATTACACCGTTTACCGAACATTAACGCATCATTCTCTGTTCATAACAGTCCGTTATCAGAAGCTGCTGTTGTTGGTTACGAATATGGTTACAACGTATTTGCTCCAGAAACTCTTGTGATGTGGGAAGCTCAATACGGTGACTTCTCAAATACTGCGCAAGCATTATTTGATCAATATGTTTCAGCAGGAAGAGCGAAATGGGGTCAAAAATCTGGTTTAGTTCTTCTATTACCACACGGTTATGAAGGTCAAGGGCCAGAACACTCTAGTGCACGTCCAGAGCGTTTCTTACAATTAGCTGCTGAGAACAACTGGACAGTTGCAAACTTAACGAGCGCGGCACAATACTTCCATATTTTACGTCGTCAAGCATCTATCTTAGGAACAGAAGCTGTTCGACCGTTAGTGCTTATGACACCAAAGAGTTTATTACGTCATCCACTTACGCTTTCAACTGCTAGTCAGTTAAGCGAAGGACGTTTCCAACCTGCTTTAGAACAAGAAAACCTTGGTGCGAAACCAAACAAAGTAAAACGTCTTGTTTTAAGTACAGGTAAAATGGCAATTGACTTAGCAGCAGAAATCGAAAGTGGTAAGCATGAGTACAGCCTAGATGAAGTTCATATGGTTCGTATCGAGCAGTTGTACCCATTCCCTGCTGAAAAAGTTCAATCTATTATTAAACGCTTTAAAAACTTAGAAGAAATCATTTGGGTTCAAGAAGAACCTCGTAATATGGGCGCATGGCATTACATGGCTCCAATTCTGTTCGAACTAGCTGGGGATAAAGTGAAAACAGGTTACATTGGACGCCCGGATCGTTCTAGCCCATCTGGTGGCGATCCATTCGCTCACAAAGCTGAGCAAGAATTAATCGTTGCACACGCTTTAGATGTGAAGTACAACTTCCGTCAAGATAAACAAGAAATTGAAGTTTTCAGCAACTGAAAGTAACAATGAGTTTTTCAGGCTTGGCTGTGGCAGATAGTCTGCCACAGCCAAGCTAACAAATGGAGATTACCGAAGATTAAAGAAGATAAAACACACCGTTAGGCAAATAAGGGGAGGACATTTAAAATGATCGAAATTAAAGTACCTGAGCTTGCAGAATCTATTTCAGAAGGAACTATTTCACAATGGCTTATCAACGTAGGCGACAAAGTTGAGAAAGGTGGCAGCGTTGTTGAGCTTGAGACTGACAAAGTCAATGTAGAAATCATTGCAGAGGATTCAGGTATTGTATCGAAGTTACTAGGCGAACCTGGGGATACAGTTGAAGTTGGCGCTACTATCGCAATTTTAGATGCAAACGGCGCAGCAGTTGAAGTAAGCACACCTGCTCCGGCTAATGAGCAACCAAAACAAGAAACTACTGAAGCACCGAAGGCAGCAGCTCCAAGTGCTGAACAAAATAAAGCGTTGCAAGGTTTACCAAATACAAATCGTCCTATCGCATCACCAGCTGCTCGCAAAATGGCTCGTGAATTAGGAATCGACTTAAACGACGTACGTAGCACAGATCCACTTGGACGTGTGAGACCACATGACGTACAAGCTCACGCTGCAGCGCCAAAAGAAGCACCAGCTGCTCCAAAACAAAGTCCGGCTCCAGTTGCAAAAACTGAATTCGAAAAACCAGTTGAGCGTGTAAAAATGTCCCGCCGCCGTCAAACAATTGCAAAACGTCTTGTAGAAGTTCAACAAACATCTGCAATGTTAACTACATTTAACGAAGTTGATATGAGTGCAATCATGGAATTACGTAAAGAACGTAAAGATGCTTTCGAGAAAAAACATGATGTACGTCTTGGCTTTATGTCATTCTTCACAAAAGCAGTTGTTGCAGCATTAAAACAGTTCCCATTATTAAATGCTGAAATTCAAGGCGATGAGCTTATCATTAAAAAATTCTATGATATCGGTATTGCAGTAGCAGCTCCAGATGGATTAGTTGTTCCAGTTGTACGCGATGCTAACCAATTGAACTTCGCTGAAATTGAAAGCGAGATTCGTAATTTAGGTCTGAAAGCACGCGATAATAAACTTTCATTAAAAGAGCTACAAGGTGGTACATTTACGATTACAAATGGTGGCGTGTTCGGTTCTCTAATGTCAACACCAATCCTAAATAGTCCACAAGTAGGTATTTTAGGGATGCATAAAATCCAAGTACGTCCAGTTGCAATTGATGCAGAGCGTATGGAAAACCGTCCAATGATGTACCTTGCACTATCTTACGATCACCGTATTGTTGATGGTAAAGAAGCAGTTAGCTTCCTTGTTGCTGTTAAAGATATGCTTGAAGATCCAAAATCATTATTATTAGAAGGTTGATAGATTATTAATCTATTAAAGGCTGTAGAATGAATCATTCTACAGCCTTTTTTCATTATGTTCATATGGGACAAATCACACTACATAGACTAATAATGTATGCCTAAAACGTAAGGGGGATAAACATGAATAACCTTCCAGTTCATGCAAAACTTAAAGCAAATAAGGATACTTTCTTCCTCCCCGATTCAAACGGGGGTGTTTACTTTCGAAATAACTCCAGTTCATTCCGTATGGATGGTGATGGAATTTATGACTGGATTGAGAAATTAATGCCTATGTTTAACGGTAATCATTCTTTGACAGAAATAACCGATGGTCTCCCTCTCCCCTATCAAAATCGTGTATTTGAAATTGGAGAGATTTTATATGAAAATGGTTTCATTCGTGATGTAAGCCAAGATGCTCCCCACGAATTAAACAGTGCATTACTCGACAGATACGCTTCGCAAATTGAGTTTTTAGAAGCTGATTCCCATTCAGGCGCTTTAAAATTCGAAACGTACCGCGCAGCAAATGTGCTTATAATTGGTTCTGGCGATATGCTTACTTCCCTAGTTTCTTCTTTATTAGAATCTGGTTTACCTACATTCCATTATCTTGTTACAGATCGTGCTGAAACCAACTACGATCGAATTCATGAACTAAGCGAACGTGCATATGCAAATGATGACAATGTACTTATTCAAGAAATAGATATTACAATTGATCGCCCTTTACATGAAGTATTCGAGCCTTTCGACTGGATTTTATACGTTTCCCAAAATGGAGATATTGAAAGTTTAAGAGCAATCCATACTATTTGTAGAGAGTTTAAGAAAAATTTCATACCAGCTATTTGCTTATCAAGAATTGGTTTAGCTGGACCTGTCGTAACCGCAGACCGTGAAGAATGCTGGGAATCAGCTTGGCATCGTCTACACGAAACTACTTTACAAAGTGAAAATCCACCTGAACCTTTCTCACCAATTACATCTGCAATGTTAGCAAATGTTATCGTTTTTGAGTTATTTAAACATGTCGCTGAAGATTCACATAGGCAGCATAATCCTCAATTCTTTTTATTAAACTTGGAAACACTTGAAGGAAAGTGGCACCCTTTCATAAAACATCTTCTCGCAACCGATGAAATCTTTACAATTGATACGGTGCAAAATCTTCAAGAAAACCTTGCCCAACGTTCCGGACAATATACTTCAACTGAACTTTTTCGTTTTTTTGATACGTTAACTTCTAAAGAAGCTGGCATATTCCACATGTGGGATGAACAAGATTTATACCAATTGCCTTTATCACAGTGCAATATTCAAGTTGCAAATCCATTATCAGACGGACCTACCTCTCCCCTTCCTACTATAATTTGCGGTGGATTAACTCATAATGAAGCACGCCGCGAAGCTGGCTTAACAGGCGTTGAAACATATGTAGCTGAAATGATTCATCGTCTTATCCCCGAACATACTGATATCGGTATTGGTGCTGGGGAAACGATGACAGAAGGTGTATACCGAGCACTCCAAAAACATTTAAATAATAAGTTATATGAACGCCAATCACATATGCTAGAAGAGATTACAGAGCTTTATTTAACCGAAATTCATGATAAACATTGTAGGTTTTACTACGATGCTCTCTCTACAATTCATGAAATACCTAAAGTAGGAATGAGTGAGGAGTTACTTGGTTTTCCTATCGTTTGGATCGGTATTAATGATAGATGGTATGGTGCGGCAAATATTAATATAACACTCGCATTAAGAAATGCTCTGCAACAAGCACTCCTTCATATTCAAAATGAAGAGATTCCTTATAAAGCTAATATGTTACCGGAATCATCCATTGTTTTATATAGTACGGATCCTGTTAGAGTAGCAATACAAGAAGAGGAAGACATTCCAGGCGTACAGTCTTTACAAGTTGCTTTGCAAAATTTAACGGAAAACAACTTGTATCCATTCGTTTTTGATTTAGCTATTGAGTCATTTTTAAGAGACAACTTAGACGGTGTATATGGGGTATTAATTGCAAAGGAGGATGACCAATGACTCAAAACATACTACTTATAGGAGATGGCCTACTCACAGACTATGTACATGAGCAATTGTGTAAGCAATATTCACTCATCCGCCAGCATACAATTACAGAAGCTCTCCCTGAAAACATTCATCTTGCTCTCGTTTTACATGACGGGTCTCCTTCTTCCGTACATCGTGATGCTGAGCTTATCTTTCGCTCACATAATATTCCGTGGCTTCGCGCGTTTACTTCGTTTGGTGAAGGTATTATCGGTCCTTACGTGAAGCCTCTTACAACTGGATGTTCCCACTGCGCTGATGGACGCCGGTTTATAGCTGGCTTTGATCAAAAAGAAATGTGGGAACTACAACGAAAATATGCATTAAAAGCAGAGAACGTGACGAGGCGTGATGTACGCGCCACCCAAAATGGAATGTTACAAATGTGCCAGCTCATTCATGTTGAAACAGAGAAAATATTAGCTCATGGATATTCTTCTTTAGAAAACGAACTCATTTTACTGGACTTACAAACGTTACAATGTACCCGGAATTCGTTTCTTCCAGACCCTCTCTGTCCGGTATGCAGCAATTTGCCTGACGATACAGCAGATGCAGCGCAAATTTCTTTACAACCAAGTTTGAAAACGAGTACTGAAACGTATCGCTGTCGTTCCATTCATGAGCTAAACACATTTTTAACGAGAGACTATTTAGATTACCGGACTGGTATTTTAAACGGTAAAATGCAACATTCTCTATTACCGTTTGCTGATGTCATTATAAACATGCCGTTACTGTTTGGAAATGAAGGTGTCGCGGGCCGGACTCATTCATTTTCACTTAGTAAAGCAACCGCTATTTTAGAAGGTTTAGAACGCTATTGCGGTATGTCGCCTCGTGGAAAAAAAACAAATGTACATGGCAGTTTTCGTGAGCTAGAAGATATTGCACTGAATCCCCTCACACTTGGTGTGCATACAAATGAACATTACAATCGTGATAGTTTTCCATTTAAGCCGTTTGATCCTGATTATGAGCAAAACTGGGTATGGGGATATTCTTTATTACAAAGCAGGCCCCTTCTAGTTCCAGAATCAATCGCTTATTATAGCCTTGGTCATAGAGATGCTTTCGTGTATGAAACATCAAATGGATGTGCAATTGGTGGTAGTTTAGAAGAAGCAATTTTTCACGGCATTTTAGAAATTGTAGAGCGTGACGCCTTTTTGCTCACTTGGTATGCCGAATTACCTCTTCCCCGTCTCGATCTTAGTTCAGCCAATGATACTGAATTGCAACTAATGTTGGAACGCTTACGCACAATTACTGGATATGAATTATACGTTTTCAACGCGACGATGGAACATGGTATTCCGAGCATATGGGTCATTGCGAAAAATACAAGGCAAGATGGTATGAATCTCGTCTGTGCTGGCGGCGCACATATGGAACCAATTCGAGCTGTAAAAAATGCAATTCATGAAATAGCGGGCATGTTACTTATAACAGATGAAGAGCTTGAACAAAAAAGAGAGAAATATGAAAACGGTTTACAAGATCCATATCTTGTTTCGCAAATGGAAGATCATAGTATGCTGTATGGATTGAAAGAAGCGGAAGAACGTCTTCACTTCCTTTTACGTGAAGATGCTCCGGTGCAAACGTTCCAAGAAATGAATGCATTACAATCATTTGATATGGATTTAACATCTGATCTTCATCAACTTTTAAACAGGTTACATCAATCTGGACTTGAAGTAATTGTTGTAGATCAAACGGTCCCCCTTATAGAAAAGAACGGCTTACATTGTGTAAAAGTAATTATTCCAGGCATGTTACCGATGACGTTCGGTCACCATCTCACTCGGGTTACAGGACTGGATAGAGTGTATACCGTACCGATGACACTTGGATATTGGGCTGAGCCTTTAACGAATGAAAGTTTAAATCCACATCCGCATCCGTTTCCATAATTCATAGTGAGGGGGAATTTTGATGCAACCTGATACTTTTTTACATCATCTCCATTTTTCTATTAATGAAATTATGTCGTCCGATAAAGAGATTAACTGGGAAGACGCACCACTTCCTTATAAATTATATCGAAATTTACCAGTCATCCCTCTCTCTTTAGAAATCCCATTAACTTTGCGAAATTCTTCTACTAAACCTAACTTAGAGGAAATCGGTCATTATCTTTGGTACTCATTTGGTTTAACACAATTATGTCAGCCTACTACTAACCTAGAAAATAATAAAACAACGACTCTATTCCGAAGATTCATCCCTTCTGGGGGTGCTTTATATCCAAATGAATTATATATGTATTTAAAAATTGATCATTATCCAGACGGCATTTACCATTACGACGCCGCGCACCATCGTCTTATCTTACTTCGCGAAGGAAATTTCGATTCTTATCTTACAGAAGCACTCGGCAATCGTTGTAACATACATTCTTGTTTTGGTGCTGCATTTGTATCCACTATGTTTTGGAAAAACTTCTTTAAATACAATAACTTTTCGTATCGTCTGCAAGGATTAGATAGTGGTGTTCTCATCGGTCAATTACTTGAATGCGCAAAACGATTCGGTTATACAAATGGTGTATATTTTCAATTTCTAGACCGGGCAATGAATCATTTACTTGGACTGTCAGAAGGTGAAGAAAGTGTGTATGCTGTTATTCCTTTAAGTACAGAACCGAATACAGATTGGTTTCATGATGATCATCACGAAAATAAAACCATTACTTCTCATGACTTGTTGCAACAAATCCCGCCATTAACACATGAGCATTTCGTTCGTTCAAAACATGTAGATGACTATCCGATGATAAAAAAAATAAACGCGTCATCTATGATTGAATCAACAGAACACTTCCAAACATTTACCTGTGAAGAACGACAACAATATAGTGCACACGCTATGCAGCTACCTAAAGTGGAACGTTTATCATATGATTTTTTACAACTTTGTAAAAAACGATATTCACCTGATTCTGACTTCATTTTAACGAAATGGGATGCAGCCGAGCTCGCTACTTTACTACAAGAAGCGAGCCTCTCCTTCCCTTATTACAACGACCTTGATGGCAAATATTTAAATGAAAACGCACGAGTCTCACTATATGGATGTTTTTATAACGTAAAAGACATAGAAAACGGCGCTTACGCTTATAACAGTAGGACACATTCCATACAGCCACTTCGGTACGGAGACCTTCGTTATTCTCTGCAATCTAGTATGACGATGGATAACGTAAACCTTTTTCAAGTACCACTTTGTCTACATGTAATCGGAAATAAAGATTACTATAAAAATAAATTAGGTTATAGAGGATATCGCATTCATCAAATGGAAGCTGGCATGCTCGTTCATAAACTCGTTTTAGCTGCGACCGCTATGGGGATGGGCGGGCATCCGTTACTAAGTTTTGATACAAATTCATGCGATCAATTGTACGGGATTGATGCCGGAAATGAAACTTCACTCATTCAAATTCCTGTTGGGGCGTATCGAGCGCGAAATTGGCTAAAAGGGTCCTTGCATAATTAGAAGCACGCCGATTAATGGCGTGCTTTTTTTAAAGGAGTTAAATTATTAAAAGCGAAATAAATACATATTCTTATATAAAAGGAGAGTTTGAATTGAGTATTTTACAAAGATTAATCGAGCAAGCGAAAAATCCTCGCGGGACAATTGGTTCCTCTATGCTTTGCATTATGAATGCTGCGCATACGAGACTAACAAATTGGGCTTTACAAAAAATACATATACGTGAAAATGCAGTTATTTTAGATATTGGTTGTGGGGGTGGTAAAACCATACAGACTCTTTCAAAACGAACTCCGCTTGGGAAAATATACGGGATCGACTACTCCAATCAAGCTGTTGAAAACTCAAAGAAAGCAAATATGAAGGATGTCAAAGCAGCGAAAGTAATTATTCATCAAGCAAGCGTCTCCTCTATTCCATATCATCCGGACTTCTTTGATCTCATTACCGCTTTTCAAACCCACTACTTTTGGCCTGATGTTGAGAATGATATGAAAGAAGTATTTCGCGTCTTAAAACCGAATGGATCCTTTTTACTAGTCGCTGAAACTTTCAAAATCCAATATCATATGGATAAATTTAAGACGACCGAAGAATTAGTAAACCTTTTTTATGAGACGGGATTTACAAGCGTGAAATGTTACGAAGAAAGAGGGTGCCTTTGTTTAATAGGAAATAAGTAAAAAAGCAGACCATTAGGGGTCTGCCTTTTTTACTAGATTACTTTAAAAATACTCTTAATTTGTCTTGCAAATAACCAGTTTTTCGTACCGTAGTTATCATTTAGACTATCTAAATTAATAGCTTTCCCGTTAGAAAACTTAAGTTCTAACGTTGTATTTTTGTCATTTGTTTTTAAGTTACTATTTGTAATGGCTTCATACTTCAATTTTTCAATCTCAATATACTCTTCCTTCTCTTCTCCGATAACGACGTGATCTTGGAAGAAGAAGAATACTTCTACTTTCTTACCGAAACAAAATACGTTTTTCGTATAAATTAATGTCGCGTTATCAAGTCCGACACATACTTCTTTCATCTCTTCAACAACGTTTCCTAAGTCTTCTTCGTTTCTTGCATTTGATTCAGCAATCCATTCTTCGATTGTATTCATGTTAATTGCCATACTGTGCCCCCTGGTTCGTTCATTGCTTTATTAAAAAATAAATACTATATGACAATATAAGCGATACGTACTATGTTTTCAAGGGTGAACGGTATATTCAAAATAAAGTGAAACTTTATTTATTCCCCTTTCACAAAAAAAATAGCACTTAAAAAAGTGCTATTCCGCTCTCCTTGCTGCTTGTTGAATTGGATCCCAAACGCTGTTATATGGTGGTGCGTAACTTAAGTCGACATCTTCTAAATCGTGAATACTCATTTTATTGAAAAGTGCCATCGCGATAACATCAATACGTTTATCTACGCCCTCTTCTCCAATTACTTGACCGCCTAATAATTGTTTCGTATCGGCGTGATATAGTAATTTCAAGTGAAGTGGCGAAGCACTCGGGTAATAGCCCGCCATATTTGTTGAATCTACTTTGACCGTCTTATACGGGATGTTTAGCCCTTTCGCTTCTTTTTCATTTAAGCCTGTTCTTGCGAGCGTCAGATTCATAAATTTAATAATGCCTGTGCCTAACGTACCTTTAAATGCTCTTCGTTTATCAACCATATTGAGTCCAGCAAGTCTTCCTTGTTTATTTGCGGTCGTTCCCAGCGGGATATGATCATGAGTTTCCTTTATAACATGGTAATGCGTTGCACAATCCCCTGCTGCATATACGTCTTGTACATTCGTTTGCATATAAGCATTTACTTCAATTGCACCTTTATGATTCTTATGTACATTTGTCCCCTCAAGAAAATCAGTATTTGGCTGTACACCGACAGATACTAAAACAAGATCTGCTTTATACGTACCTTTATCCGTTTCAATTTGTTCTACTCTTTCGTTTCCTTTAAACGCTTTTACATTTTCATTCGTTAAAATTTCAATATTATGTTTATCTGCTTCTTTATGTATATATTCCGCCATATCGGCATCATAAATTGTGCCAATATGATCATTTCGCTCAATCATTCTTACTTTCTTTCCTAGTTCTATAAATGTTTCTGCCATCTCGAGACCAATTGCACCGCCGCCAATAATCGTTACATCCTCAACTTTATTCGTTTCTAGCGTTTTTAATATGCGCTCAGCATCCGGAATTGTTTTTAAAAGATAAACGCCTTGCAAATCTCGGCCTTCCCATTCTGGCATAACAGGACGCACTCCAGTCGCAATTAATAAACGATCGTACGGAAATTCAAAAACATCTTTCGTCTTCGTATGTACTGCATACACAATTTTCTTTTCCGTATCTACTTTCGTTACTTCATGACGCACTTTCGCATCAATCCCATATTTATCACGAAACGTCTTTACATCGCGTGCAATTAACTTTTCAGTAGAGGCGATAACACCACTAATCACATACGGTAATCCGCACTGAGCGTATGAATAGATTTCACCTTTTTCTAACGTTACAACATTTGCCGTTTCATCACTTCTAACAATTTGCATTGCTGCACTCATACCAGCTGCATCTCCGCCAATAATGACATAGTTCACTTTACCACTCCTTCTTTTTTACATACTCTTTACGATTTCCATATTTTATAGAAATAACACCTACTTCTATTGTAAAGAAAGAGAATTTCATCTTCAAATTTGGTGCACAAACATGCTTTACTAGGTAAGTGTCGTGTCTTATAAACAACATGCTTAATATGCTATAACAGTAACTATTGAAAGTAGGTGAAACATACATGTGCGCCGGCCTTCTCGTCCAGCTTCCAGAGGAACCGATAGAACCGAGACCCGCCCTCCCGCTTGAACAAGAGTTTACCGTTAGTGTAACTTTATACAGTGCACGTGCTTGGTTATCTGATAATGACACTTTCTCACAAACTATTTGGAAATCGACTCGCTTCGCTTCTGCATCACACGCTCGCAAATCCATCTTCCCAGTTGGTACTGTTAAAATTGTGAACTTTTCTGAGGATACAATAACGGTTACTATATCATCAGAATCAGATGATGCACTCAAAATAGTCGTTCCCCCTCGTTCTGAAGCTGCTTTAACATCTAGTTCTTTATCTGATGTGCAAGCAAGTACATCAGGAGGAGCTAGTAAAGTCACATTTCTCTTTCACATCTTTTTCTCAAGGGATCCTGTTCCAGTTAAATAATCATAAAAAGGTACAGTTATACACTGTACCTTTTCACGTATTCTATTCTCTGGATTTAATAAGTTCAACATTATAAGATTCAATAGTAGTTAACACTCCTGTAAAATACGGATTTTCTCTGTACCAAGACTGTTTTAAAAAATATGCTTGCATATCTTTCGTTTGAAAAATATGTCCATGTCTTGCGTATATTTCATTTCTAGCAATTTTCAATTGTTCTTTCGTTAAATATGTTAAGTCCGCACCCGTTAATTTTCGAATATCACTATCAGGGAAGATGAAACCATTATATACATACCCAGTCGTAGGTGGCGGAGTAACATTGTAAACAACTGTTTTTTCTACACTTTTCTTTTGAAATGGAAGGCTATAAGCCGAAAGTGCCGTTACCGTTTCTATCTTTGTCGTTTCCCTTCCACTTTCTCCATTTCGCTCTAAATAAATCGCCGCACTTCCATCAGTCGCTATCGGTCCCCACGTAATTTCTTCTCCGGTCAATGCTGTAACTGGCTTTTGATTCACATATAATGTCGCACCAGGCGCATTCGTTTGAACTGTAATATATTGCCCTTGTAACGTTAAGTCTATCGTTACATTATTTTGACTTTGTTTCATAAGTACAACCTTTTCCTCACGTAATAGTTTTACATAGTCATTTTTATATTCGGATTGAAATACTTGAGTTCCTGGAAGAAACGGTCCATATTGCTTCTCAAACTTTTTGTCATTTGTTTTATCAATTTCTTTTCCGTTCAATTTTAAAGATGTACCTTTTTCATTTGTAAGCAGAGTCGTATAATACGTCTTCGCTTTCAATTTATACCGATCAAATAAAACGAAATACTTCCCGTCTTTCGTTAAAGAAAAATCTACTCTTTCTATTCCATCTCCCTGTTTTTTTCCTTGCCTTAAATATTCTTTTAATTCATTCACGTACGATGGATTTTCTTTTATATATGAAAATAGAGGCGTTAAACTCTCTCTCGTTACAATAACTGCTGGGTCATCTGCCGTTATGATCTCAGCTAATTTCCCCCCGTCCCTCTCTTGTAAAACAGTAATAATTCTCTCTACTTGCGATGATTGTGAGTAATATGAAGATCCATACGCATATAATCCGCCCAATACTATAATAAAAAATGTTAAAAGTGTAATTCCAATTATTGTCCCTTTGCTCATTTTCTGCTTCTTTACTACAGGATTTCCCCTCTTCGTCCCGCAGTTTTGACAAAATTGCACTCCATCTTCAAACTTAATTCCGCACTTTGTACATACATCCATCCATTCAACCACCTTTTCATTAGAAGCCTGTGAATCCCCCATTAAAGGTTTGAATTATCGTGTTAATGTAAGACCAAAATACAATCCATGTTGCGATTCCGATTAAAACACTTGCAATCATAAGTGTGTAAACAGGATCTAATCCGCCGTTGTCTAGTTTTAATATAGCTACAATTATACTAATTCCCATATACGTTGTAGCCAGCCCTAATAAGATTGGTAAGAAGAAGATCAATAAAAAACTAAAAAGAAAAGAAAGCACTAATATAGCAATAGCTGGTGTCGCTATCGTCCCCCATATACCGAATGCTTCAAGAAAAGAAAAAGATGATTTCATCATCTTACCACTTACAAAAATAATAAATCCGACAAATAAAGTTAAAATTAATAAAAAGAAAAAGACCATTACAGATTCTCCAAAGAAAGTAGGAGTAGCTATATTTGGCACTAATGTCCTCGTAACAGTCGCCGCTGCGCTCATCATTCTATAAAAAATACATGCTCCTAAAAAACAAATAAGTACAAGGCTTGCAATTCCATTCCGCACTTCAATATTTCCACTTTCCATAATGGCCGATGGTGATTTAAAAGCATTTTTAAAGAACTGAAAATAGCCACTTGCAAATTGTTTCACTTGCTCTACCGTTTCATTCGGACGAGTTTCCTTTACTCGTGCCGGGCGCGATAGCTGCCCTTCTTCCTGCCCACCACTCGCTACCACTTCTTCCGTTAACGAATGTCCACAATTTCCGCAAAACCTTGCTTCCGCTGCATTTTCAGTATTACATGCCGGACATTTCATTCTCTCATCCCTCCTTAAGCATATACCTTATAGGGTGTTACAAATTCAATATATGACTTTGTACATAAAACATGACTACAAGAAAAAGAATATGAAATCCTTCTTTTAAACGAAACTATGTATGCTAGTATTATAGAAAAATAATGGTATTATGAAACAGAGCAGATAAAGTGAAACTTTAATCAGTGGGGATTTTGTCCATTCTCCACTGATTATTAGTTGAACCAATCGGGCTTTTACGGGCAGTTATCTCCCACCTAACTTCCTCGCATTCGCCGAATTTTGAGGTGGGAGTCTTACTGCCCGTTAATGCGGGATAAAGTGAAACTTTAAACAGATTGGATGAAGACAGTGGAATTTGTAAACTCGATTTTTCAAACACTCCTTACAAGTGTGATCCAATTATTTTCTTTAATTGGTGTCATCATTGTAATTGGATTTATATTAGGTTATTTAGAATCTCTCACACGAACGTATTGGTCGAGAGCTTTTGGTAGGAAAGGTTTTCTTTTAACCGCGTGGATTGGTGTTCCCGTTCATGAGCTTGGGCATGCAATTATGTGTCTAGTATTTCGTCATAAAATTGTAGCAACGCAGTTTTTCCCAACAGATACAAGTCAGGGAGCTTTAGGTTACGTACAACATCAATACAATCAAAAAAGCATATATCAACGAATCGGTAATTTCTTTATCGGCATCGGCCCTATTATTTCTGGTATTACTGCCTTAATACTTTTAATGCGCTATTTCGTACCAGAGTCATATTATTTATTTAATACGAATCTGGAAAAAACTGTTACATCGACTTCTATTAACTTAGACATGATCCAAAACATGTTTTTATCAACATTCTTTTTATTAAAAAGCCTGTTTACAATGAACAACTTATTGAACCCTTCTTTTTGGTTATTTTTATTTATAGCTATTTGTATTTCCGCACATATTGCTTTAAGTAAACCAGACATTAAAGGATCAATAGACGGTGTTATCGTCATGTTTATCATGTTATTTTTATTCAATATAATAGCGGGACTTTTTCAGTACGACAGTAACCAACTCATCGGAAAAATGATGAAGTATAATATGTATCTCATCGCGTTTTCTAGTGTGGCACTGCTTTTCTCTTGTATTTCTACACTTGTGAGTTTTGGGTTTTATAAAATAAGAAGAGGGCGTTCGTTGTGAACGCCCTCTTCTATCTTTAGAAAATTATTTATCAGATTTAATAAGCTATTGAATCTGAATAGATGGTCCAATTACTTTATTTTCTTCACCCGAATACGGTACAAGTGAATATTTACCCACCGCTAGATCAATTCCATCAAATCTACTAAAAGAAATGCCGCCATCTTTATTCGATATAACTACCTCTTTAAATATATGTGCTTCTCCAGATTCTGATTCGATTTTAAAATAAATACCTTCATTTGCACTTTGTGTCACATCATAATAAATCGTTGTGGAAATCGGCGTAGAAACTACTTTTTTAACAGTTACTTTATTGCCATCGTATAAAGCAATTGTTTCATTTAATTCAAACGTCTGCTTCTCTTTCATCAACTTAGCTTGCGATACTTCAATATCAAATATCCATGGTTGCTTAATTACAGTATCCCTGTTGAATGTATTATAAGTAATTTCGATTTGAAGTGCATCAGTTTGTGGCATTTCGCTAAAATCGACGGCACCGTAGATTGTAAACATAGAATCATTTACTTCAATTGACTGTGCATCCTTTGTATTAGAAAAGTCACGGCCATTTATTCGCACCTGTGGAATTAAAAATGTTTGATAATCAAAATTCACACCCTTTGCTGGCTCAAATGTTGAACTAATGAGCAGTTTATTCTCATCCACTAATACCTCATTTAAAGTCAGTTTACCGTATTTATTTTCAGCAGTTTTCCCAATAGCAGTCTTATACGATGAATAGTCTAGTGGTTGCTCTTCATCAATATATTTTTCAATCAATCCCGCAAAAAATGGTGTATTTGCTAAAGAAGATTGTCCAAGTGGCACTATAATACTGACAATTAGCATGCAAACTGCAGCGACTCCGAACCATTTTTTTGATTGTTTGTTTTTACGGAGCTTTTTTTTCACACGCTTTTCCCACTGCTTTTCCTCTATTTTGGTTAAGGAAACCTCCTCAAATTCTGTAATATCCAACTGAATGTCATTTAGCTCTTTATAAATAGACATGCCCTCACACCCCATTTTTAAAAATAAAAATCTGTTTGAGCTTTTTTCGTCCGCGTGATAGTTTGTTATGAATCCATGATTCTTTCACGTTAAGATGGGAAGCAATTTCACGAGACGGTACACCTTCTAAATAATACTTTTCAAAAATGTTTCGCTCCGTTGCTGACAGCTCATTGAGCAATTCCTGTACGTCTAAGAAATCATTTGATTTTCTTTGTTCTTGATAAAGACGGTCATTGATCTCCGCACAGACAGTTTGTTGCTGATTCCTCGCATTTTTCCGCTGATAATCAATTGCTCGATATTTAGCAATGGCTGCTATCCATTGTTTAAACGTATTTTTACTTGGATCGAATGAATCGATATGAAACCAAATGGCTAATAATACATCATCTAAACATTCTTCATAATCCTGCTGATTACTATGTACATATCGTTTAATAATAGCGCTGAGTAAACCTCCATATGTTTGGATAATGAATGTAATGCTCTTTTCATTACGTTGTTTAATTTGTTGCACAACATTTTCTTCTGTTATCTTCAAAAATAGACCTCCTCGCACTGCTAATTGGTATCTACTTTCTAATACGAATGAAAAACAATAACCCTATCACTGTTTTGAAATATTGCGAACATAATCTCATCATAAGTACTACTCCCTCACAATCTTGACAATCCTTGTTCACGATAAGAAGAGCTAGTCCATTTAGAACTAGCTCTCCTAATCACTTCTCCCTCTTATAATCACAATGCTCAACCGGCACACGAGCATGCCCTTCTTCATCGGTACACCATGACTGTGACTGAAAGGCAAGAAAAATACCGATCCATTCTTCTTCCTTTTCAAAGTGAATGAGTATTCCTCCGTCTTGCCATATACCATTATCACCTTTCCATTTCTCTACATTCCCTTGATTCATATGAATATCGTGTATACCGTTTCCTGGTTCAAAATGAAAGTAAGAATCGGATGTATTTTCTTCTGGTCCCCATCTTTCACCAAACGCGTAAATAATCGCTTTTTCTTCTATTGCTCGTTTTATATAACGTTCTATTTTTTCATTTAAATCATTATCAATTCCTGCTTTTTCAGCAGGTAAAGGAATCATTTGTTTTGAATCAAATACATTACCTCTTACATAGTCTAAAGCTACTTTCGGTTCATTGTTTTTTATTTCCGTAAAACCGAATGGTAATGTCGGTAAAATGTGAATAGCTTCTGAATCAATATGTTCGCTTGCAAAATATAAAACTTCTGACGGATAACTTTGCGACTTTACGTTAATTGCAATACGATAATCTACTTCTGCTTCGCCTTGTAAATGAACTTGATAATGAGGTGTGTTCCCTTTTCCAATCTTTGACTGTATAACTGTACCTTTTAACACGCCGTAGTTTTTTAGGGGCATACATTTCATCTCCTATTCATTTAGTAGAAGCTTTTCATACTTTAGGCATTATCCATATAAAAAGAAAATCCTCCTTTCCCAGGAGGATTTCTTATTTTTCCCCGCATTAACGGGCAGTAAGACTCCCACCAAAAAATCTAACTGGAGCCTAACTGCCCATAAAAGCCCGATTGGTGAAGCTAATAATTAGTGGGGATGAAAAGCACTCCCCACTAATTAAAGTTTCACTTTATCAACATATACCAAAAAATCACCTCTACGACTACAAGCAACACCGCACCAAAAATCATTAACGTCGTCTTCTTTAATAGTTCATTTTCACGATAAGGGATATTACATAAATACGCGCCTAGTGTAATTCGTGATGGACAAGCGATTGTCGCTACTGATGATGCGGTGTTTTGGAGTGTTGTGACGTATTGCCACGGGAGTGCTACGTTTTGCGCTGTTTGCATTTGGAGTTTAATAAACATCGCATTTGATCCTGCGTTACTACCTGTTAAAAAACCGCCGATACCGCCGATGAATGGTGCAACGAAAACGAAAAATGTCCCAAATGTTTCACCAGCTGTTTTTGCGAGTAATGAATGCATACCAGATGCGCCCATTAGTTCTGAAATGGCGATGAACATCGTCGTTGTAATTGCGAATGGAATCCATTGTCTTATCGTTTGCGAGAGTGATTGTTTCATAATATTAGATGGAATGCGGAAGAAAATAATTGTAAATAAACAAGTCATAGCGAGCCAAAATCCTGGTGAATATAGTAGCTCTAGTTTGTAAGAATATGATTTTAAATCGAGAACTGCATATGACCTAAGAAAATCATGTAATACTGGAACGAGGCGGGAAAGTAAAATACAAACTGTTAAAAAGATATAAGGGCTAATAATTTTTATAATAGATACTTCTCTCTCTGCAGTCGCCGCATGTTCTGTTATAAAGTTTTGCTCACTTTTGCCTTTTAATTTAATGATTAGAAAGCCAAATGTAATGGTAACGATAGAACTTAATATCCCTGCAAGTTCAACACTTACGTATGCGTTAGAAAGATAGATTCCGAGAGAAAATAATAGAAAGAATCCTACTCCTTCCTTACACTTTTCTATAACTGCCTGCCAGCCACCGACAACGTATAAAGAAAGGAAGATAAAATATGCGAAAATCGGGATGCTTAATAATGCTGTATTTGTACCAAGAGTTGTGAGCGGCATGTTAATAAGCTGAGAACCGATAATCGTACCCGTTGCCATCGCGCCCCATGAACTTGCAAGTAAACCGATAAACGATAGTAGCACAGCTTGAAACGGTTTATAACCGAGCGAAAGAAAAATAGGTGCTGCGACCATAAAACCAATTCCGAATCCACTCACTGATTCAATAAGTGGACAAATACCAAAACACATAAGAAGCATTTGCAATAATCGATCGCGCGTGACTTGTTCTAGAAATCGTGCTACTTGATCGATGTATCCCATTTTGTTCATGAGGTGAAATAAAAAAATACCAAAAAACAACACGTATCCGACAATAAAACAAATTAACCACCCTTTAATTGTTGCGTGTACAGTTTCACTTACCCCTAATTGAAATGTTGGCGAGAGTAAAACGATTCCGACAGAAACGGCATAAGAAATTAATGAAGCCCTTAATGACGTTTGTTTAAACAAAAACAAACAAATAAAAATCATCATAATCGGGATAAGTGCCAGCAATATGGCCATGCTATCATCTCTTTTCGTAAAAATTGCAATTTTTAACTATTATATAACAGATGTTATGATTTTCAATTATTTTTATAACAGATTTAAAAAAGGAGCTGCTTGGCTCCTTTTTTGAATAACTAATATTTTATCTTTTATCCTGAAAAACCGTCTGCTGTCCAATCATTTTTTCTAGTACAACAAACACAATATAAGCACATATTACTTGCAATACAATATTCCCAAGTTTTATTAATTCAAATAAATGGATCCATTGGAATAATTCACTTAATAATACAATCGAAACGATACTAAATAGTTCTATACTAACCGAAAATATACATACTTCTAAAATAGATTGCTCTTGTATTCGATTTAATTGAGAAAAGATGAATACATATCCTAAAAACAGAGCCATCAACTCTATTTTCGTCATGCTAATGAGCCAAGCGTATAATGGTACAGTTAAAAGAAGATATAATAGTTTACGTCTTAGCATGCCTTCTCACCCTCTAAGTTATAAGTATTTTCTGTATATTTTAACACTTTTCACATAAAAGAAACAGAAGAGACTTATGCCTCTTCTGTTTCTTTTACTGCATGTATTAACTCACATATTTCCTCTTGCTTTTCATTTTCTAAAAGCTCAATGACTTTACTTCCAACGACAACACCGTCACATATTGTAATCATTTCTTCTATTTGCTCTCTTGTTGAAATACCGAATCCTGCGACTACTGGTAAGTGGACGTGTGATTTTACTTTTTCTAAGTAACTATGAATCTCACCTTTAAAGTTTTGACGTACTCCTGTTACGCCCGCTACTGTAACGGCGTAGACGAATCCTTGTGATTCACTCGTAATTTTCTTGATTCGCTCAATTGGGCTCGTTACAGTTACTAGTGGAATTAAAGCAATATTCGCATCGCGGAGAAGCGGCGCAATAATTTCTTGTTCTTCATACGGTAAGTCTGGAACGATAATACCGTCCACCCCTGCTTCAAGACAGCTCTCAATGAAACGTTCCTTTCCGAATGCGAGTACTGGATTTAAATATGTCATAAGTACAAATGGAATTTGAACTTCTTGCCTCACCTCTATTAATGCTTGAAAAATACCTTTCAATGTTACACCGCTATCTAATGCTCTTTTTCCTGCCCTTTGAATAGTTGGACCGTCTGCGACTGGATCTGAGAACGGAATACCGATTTCAACGATGCTTGCTCCTGCTTCATCAAGAAAACGAATTCTTTCTTTTAACTTTTCAAGTCCACCATCTCCGCCCATTACATACGGAATAAATGCTTTCTTGCCATTTTCAAACGCTGCTATAATTTTTTCTACTCCCATTTTTTACACCTCTTCCATATAACGTTTTATACTCTCTACATCTTTATCACCGCGGCCGGATAAACAAATGACAAGTCCTTCGTCTTTCTTCATTTGCGGCGCTAGTTTTAAAGCGTATGCAACAGCATGTGAACTTTCTAATGCCGGGATAATCCCTTCTTTTTTCGTTAATAATTGAAATGCTTCTAACGCTTCTTCATCTGTAATGGAATGATAAGAAACGCGGCCAATATCTTTTAGCAAGCTATGTTCTGGCCCAACACCTGGGTAATCCAGCCCTGCCGAAATAGAGTGCGCTTCTTGAATTTGCCCTTCTTCATTTTGCAGAAGGTACATCATCGATCCGTGTAAAACACCGACACTTCCTTTCGTTAAAGTGGCTGCGTGCTTTTCTGTGTGAACACCTTTTCCAGCTGCTTCAACACCGTAAAGAGCAACTTCTTCATCGTGTACGAACGGATAAAACATTCCCATTGCATTACTACCACCGCCAATACAAGCAACGACTGCTTCTGGTAATTTTCCTTCTAACGCTTCGTATTGCTTTTTCGTTTCTTTCCCAATTACACTTTGGAAATCACGAACAATTTGCGGGAATGGATGTGGCCCGAGAACTGATCCCATAATGTAGTGCGTATCGTGTACATGTGAAACCCAGTAACGAAGCGCCTCGTTTACCGCATCTTTCAACGTGCCGCTACCTGCCGCAACGCTTTCTACTTTCGCTCCGAGTAATTCCATTCGAAACACGTTTAATTTTTGTCGTCTCACATCTTCTTCTCCCATGAAGATGACGCATTCTAAACCGAAAAGTGCACATACAGTAGCTGTTGCAACTCCGTGTTGTCCTGCTCCTGTTTCAGCGACAACTTTCTTCTTACCCATTCTTACCGCAAGAAGTGCCTGACCGATTGTATTGTTAATTTTATGAGCTCCCGTATGGTTCAAATCTTCACGTTTCAAATAGATTTTTGCTCCGCCGCAATACTTCGTCATATTTTCAGCGAAATAAAGCGGTGTTTCTCTTCCAACATACGTTTGTAAATAATGATCTAATTCCTTTTGAAACGCTTCATCTTGCATCGCTTCTTTATATGCTTCTTCTAGTTCTAATACAGATTGCATTAACGTTTCTGGAACGTATCGTCCTCCGTATATACCGTAATGACCTTTTTCATCTGGATATGCATAATTCATTTGGAACACTCCTTCGCTTTTATAATAAATTGTTTTATTTTCTCCAAATCTTTCTTTCCTTCTGTCTCTACCCCGCTACTCACATCGACCATATATGGCTGAACGGTTTGAATGGCTTCTTCTATATTAATGACGTTTAATCCGCCAGCTAATATCGTTTTCTCTCGCAATTCGTTTGGCATATGCTCAAGTAATTCCCATGAGAATGTCCTTCCATTTCCTCCATGAAACTTTTCTTTCGGGCTATCAAATAACAGATAATCTGTTTCGTATTTTTTCGCATGTTCAATATCTTTCTCTAAAGCTACTCCTAACGCCTTTATAGACGGAATGTTCAATCTTCTAATGTGATGGTTGTCTTCATCCCCATGCAATTGCACATGCGTTAACCTGCACTCCTCTGCAATTTTCTGGATCACTTCGACTGATTCATTTACGAAAACACCGACCTTGAAAACGTGGGCTGGAATTTCCCCAATAATTTCTTTCGCTTGCCCTGGAGTGATTTTCCGTTTACTTTCTGCAAAAACGAAACCGATTGCATCCGCTCCGTATTCGCAAGCACGTTTCGCTGTTTCAACATCAGTGATGCCGCAAATCTTCACTTTCATATGCTCACCTTACAGTCTTCAAAAAAGGTACTGATAGAAGACGATGTCATAAGCGCTTCTCCGACTAATACGCCTTTTGCACCAGCTCGTTTGACGCGAATGATATCTTCTTTTGAATGAATGCCGCTTTCACTAATCCAAAGTAGGTTTGCCTCATTCAGTCGTTTTCCGAGCTTTTCAGTTTGGCTTAAATCTACTTCAAACGTTTTTAAATTACGGTTGTTAATACCGATAACGTGCGGATTTAATCGGATTGCAATTTCTAATTCCTGTTCATCATGAACTTCAACAATCGCTTCTAATCCCTTTTCTAGCACGTAGTTATAAAGCTCGTTTAATTTCTCTTTTGACAATGCTGCAACGATTAATAAAATAAGATCTGCTCCTGCTTCATACGCTCTATCAATTTGAATCTTATCAATTATAAAATCTTTACATAAAAGCGGGATGTTACTTTCTACTCTTGCCGTTTGTAAATCGTGAAACGATCCTTTAAAAAATTGACCGTCTGTTAAAATCGAGACTGCTCCAGCCCCGCATTCTTCATATGTTTTTACTTGTTTTGGCACATCAACGTGTAAATTAATATCGCCTTTTGATGGAGACGCTCGCTTTACCTCTGCGATTACAGTAAACTGCTCTAAAGCTTTTACAAGTGAGTGTGTTTTCCTTTTTGCTTTTACTGGTGTATATGTTTCATATAACTCCGCAACTTCCACTTTCTTCTGCTCTACAATTTTGTCTAAAATCGTCCCCACTTTAATTCACCCTTTCTAATTTTTCGTTGCTTGCCGTTATTAATAAATTTAGTTTGGCTAATGCTTTTCCAGAGTCAATGCTATGTGTCGCTAGTTTAATTCCTTCTTCAATCGTTTCCGCTTTTCCGTTTGCGAAAAGAGCAAGCCCTGCATTTAATAAAACGGTATCGCGGTATACACTTTTTTCTCCGCTTAATACTCCGAGCGTAATCTTTGCATTTTCTTTCGAATTCCCGCCTCTAATTTCTTCATTTTCCACTCTTGAAAAACCATATTTTTCAGGCTCAATACTCATTTCGATTATTTCATTGTCTTTTAAAATAGCGACGCAGTTTTCTCCTTGTAATGATGCTTCATCTAAAAAGCCACTTCCGTTTACGACGAGCGCTTGTTTCCGGCCTAGCTTTTGTAATACTTGTGCAATCGGTAATAACATATCTCGTTTATAAATACCTACAAATTGCGTTTCTAAATTAACTGGATTTGTTAACGGTCCAATTAAGTTAAAGATCGTCGGAACATTTAATTCTTTTCTTATTTTCATAATGCGCCTTAATGCTGGGTGCATCGCTGGTGCGAATAAAAATGCGATCCCGACATGCTCTAGTAAATAATCAATTTCGCTTGGCGTACTGCTAATATTTACACCGAGTTCTTCTAATAAATCTGCACTTCCAGTCTTACTAGAAACAGCACGGTTTCCATGTTTGGCAACCTTTACGCCAGCCCCCGCAAGTACGAATGCCGATGTTGTACTAATATTGAATGTTTGTGCACCGTCACCACCTGTTCCGCAATTATCCATCGCGCCTTTTATATGATTTGAAAACGGTAATGCCTTTTCGCGAAGAGCACGAACGAGACCGTATATTTCTTCTGCTGTTTCGCCTTTCGCTTTCAGCAATACTAAGAAAGCTGCAACTTCACTTTCCAATATGTTGTCACTTAATAAAAGAAGTCCCGCTTCATACATTTCCTCTTCTGTTAAATGTTGTCCCTCTACTAACTTTCGAAGATAACTGTTCATACTCTCTCCTCCTCTTTCACTTCTGCTAAAAAGGCACATATTAACCTTCCGCCTTCTTCTGTTGCAATTGATTCTGGGTGAAACTGTAATCCGAAGAGCGGATAATAGTTGTGACGAACTGCCATGATTTCTCCGTCATCCATCGCTGTCGCGAGTATGTCAAAACACTGCGGCAAACCATTTTGCGCTGCGACGAGTGAATGGTAACGCATCGCTGTTAGCGGCTGCGTAACGTACGAAAAGATTGACGTTCCGTTATGTTTCACACGCGATGTTTTTCCGTGTTTAATGCGCTCTGCTCTAACAATTTCTCCTCCAAATGCGGATATGATTGCTTGATGGCCAAGGCAAATTCCTAAGATGGGAACGTTCTTATAAAAGTGACGAATAACATCGATACAAATTCCAGCATCTTCTGGTTTTCCAGGTCCTGGTGATAGCACAATTCCTTTCGGCTTCATCTCCTCTAATTGTTCAATTGTTATTTGATCATTTCTTACTACAACAATTTCTTCCTCGTACTCGCCTAATAGTTGATACAAGTTATATGTGAATGAATCATAGTTATCAATCAGTACAATCATTTCATAACCTCCAAAAGCGCTCTCGCTTTATTTAATGTTTCTTCATATTCATCTACAGGGTCTGAATCGTAGACGATACCCGCTCCTGCCTGAACGTACGCTTTCTCATCTTTTACAACCATCGTTCGAATTGCTAGCGCCATATCAAGATTTCCTGAGAATGAAATATATCCAACTGCTCCGGCGTATACATTTCTTTTTTCATGCTCTAACGTATTAATAATTTCCATCGCTCTAATTTTCGGAGCACCTGATACTGTACCAGCTGGTAAACAATACGCTAATGCATCAAACCCACTCATTCGTTTTCGCAATGTTCCGTAAACTTCGGATACAATGTGCATAACGTGAGAGTATTTCTCCACTTTCATATATTTATTTATCGTCACAGAACCAATTTCACTTACTCTGCCAATATCATTTCGGCCTAGGTCCACAAGCATCATATGCTCCGCCCGCTCTTTCTCATTTCCTAACAGTTCTTTTTCGATTTCTTCATCTTCCTGCTTCGTTTTCCCTCTCGGCCTCGTACCGGCAATTGGGTTTGTCATCACCTTATCGTCTCTTACTGATAGTAAACTTTCTGGCGAAGAGCCAAGTACAACATAATCTTGAAAATCGATATAGAACATATATGGTGATGGATTTGCAATTCGAAGTTTCCGGTATAATGCGAACGGATCTCCTTTACACTCACTTTGCAAACGCTGGGATAATACAACTTGAAAAATATCTCCGGCCCGAATGTATTCTTTTGCTATTTCTACCATTTCACAAAATTCTTTTTCCGTTACTGAAGAAGTAAATGATAAAGATGATATTACTTCACTAACCTTCTCTTCTTCTCCGTTTAGCACTTCCTCTTTGTATCGTTGCAATCTCTCGTATACTTCTTCATAAGAAGCTGATTCATCTTCCTTGCATACATATACAAACGATAGTTTTTGGCGTAAATGATCGTAAACGATAAACTCGCGATACAGTAAAAGGTGTACTTCTGGAATATTTAATGGATCATGCAAGTCTACTCCTATATTTTCATACTGCCGAATTACGTCATAGCCGATATATCCAACTGCTCCCCCGCAAAACGGGAATGGACTGTCTACTTGCGCTGGTGCGATTACATCTTCTAATACTTGCAGTACGTTGCCTTGCAGCTTTTCTGTTTGCCCATACATCGTTCGCTCTACTTCTATACCAACACTTTTCACTTCTCCATAAGGATTACACCCTAAGTAAGAATAGCGTCCTTTATCTTGATGAAGCTGTGAGCTTTCTAATAAAAATTTATTCTTCCCTTTCATACGTCTATATAAAGAAATTGGCGTAATGCTATCTCCTTCTTCTTCAGCGATTACTAAAAATGTTTTTCCTTGTTCTTTTTGCTTCATAAATTCCTCTTTTGTCATCATGCCTTTCACCTCACTCTGAAAAATAAAAAAGTCCCCTACATATCGAAATATGTAGAGGACGATAAATTTACCGTGGTACCACCTCAGGTTGGACGCAAAAGCATCCCGCTTTATTCAGGTACAAAATATATACCTTATCCTTTTAACGGCGGAACCCGGGTTGCCTACTGAATAGAAATTGTTCAGCATACCTCTCGTAAGCCCATTCGGTATATGGCACCGTACCGGGCTCCCACCTGCTCCCGGCTCTCTGTAACGTCTCCAAATATACGTACTCTTCTTACTTAAACGATTTAGCTTATTTAATTTTTTATACACAAAAAGGGAGTACTCATCCTATAGAAAGGACGGGTACTCCCGTGGTGCCACCTTAATTCGTTACGAATGTAACGCACTTTGCCGTATCAAAAATAATACGTGTCTCTTATATCGATGAGATCATGTCGCCAAAGCCTACTTCTTTCGTTTCGGTTTGGAAGCTCCGAAGCCCATTCCACATCAATTCCATACTGATTCGCACCAACCATCAGCTCTCTGACATGTTCATCATGTGTACTCTTCTTCATCAACGCTTGCATTTTTTTAAGTTGCACTCATTATATTCCTCACGTTTCTAATAAGTCAATACTTTTTCCGAAAAAAATATTTTTTCTTCATCCGATATTATATTGACAAAACAACCTGTTTTTATGTAAATATAATAAATACTCTATTAAAATTAAGGTTTTTTGTCAGAAAATTATATATTACAAAAGAAAAACACTGTCGAAAAACGCTTACATTTCAGAAAATTCGTATTTTCGAATGGATTTTTCAGAATAATCATGATAGATTATAAATATGCATAACGCATCAAAAGACATGACAAAAGGAAGGGGAACTACATGAGTACGCAGATGTTAACTTTAACTTCTATCTCTATTTACATGCTCGGGATGTTAGTAATCGGCTATTTCGCCTACAAACGAACGTCCAACTTAACAGATTATATGCTTGGCGGGCGTACACTAGGCCCCGCAGTAACAGCATTAAGTGCTGGAGCATCCGATATGAGTGGTTGGCTTTTAATGGGATTACCCGGTGCAATGTTTAGCGTTGGATTAAGTAGTAGTTGGATTGCGCTCGGCCTAACACTAGGCGCATACGCAAACTGGCTTTATGTCGCTCCTCGCTTACGTACCTACTCTGAAATGGCAAACAACTCTATTACTATCCCAGAATTTTTGGAACACCGTTTCCACGACAAATCTCATATGCTACGCTTAGTATCCGGACTTGTTATTATGATTTTCTTTACTTTTTATGTAGCTTCAGGACTAGTTTCAGGTGCTGTATTATTTGAAAATTCATTTGGTATGAACTATCATGTTGGATTATTCATTGTCGCAGCAGTTGTCGTGGCTTACACATTATTTGGTGGTTTCTTAGCGGTAAGTTGGACAGACTTCGTGCAAGGAATCATTATGGTAATTGCTCTTATTCTTGTTCCTATCGTAACAATTATGAATTCGAACGGACTTGGACCTGCGTTTGACACAATTCGATCTGTAGATCCAACACGTTTAGATATTTTTAAAGGTGCCTCTACTTTAGGAATGATTTCTTTATTCGCATGGGGCCTTGGTTATGTTGGACAACCTCATATTATCGTACGCTTTATGGCAATTTCGTCTGTAAAAGAAATTAAAAGCGCACGAAGAATTGGTATGAGCTGGATGATTTTCTCTGTTGTCGGAGCTATGTTTACTGGTCTTATCGGTATTGCTTACTATTCACAACAAGGGTTGACATTATCTAATCCAGAGACAATTTTCCTTGAACTTGGAAAAATTTTATTCCATCCACTTATTACTGGATTTTTATTAGCAGCGATTTTAGCAGCGATTATGAGTACAATCTCATCTCAGCTTCTTGTTACTTCTAGTGCTATAACAGAAGATTTATATCGTACATTCTTTAAACGTTCTGCTTCTGATAAAGAGCTTGTATTTGTCGGTCGTATGGCTGTACTTGTTATCGCCTTAGTCGGGTGCGCATTAGCGTTTAAACAAAATGATACGATTTTAGCTCTTGTGGGATATGCTTGGGCTGGATTTGGTTCTTCATTTGGACCCGCTATTTTATTAAGCTTATATTGGAAACGTATGACGAAATGGGGCGCACTTGCTGGTATGATTTCAGGTGCCGCTACAGTAATTATTTGGACACAGTTTAAATTCTTAAAAGATTTCTTATATGAAATGATTCCTGGTTTCGCTATTAGTTTACTAGTAATCGTAATTGTTAGTTTACTAACACAGCCTTCAAAAGAAGTTGAAGAGAAATTTGAGGATTTTGAAAAACAACACCGTAATAATCTATAAAAAGAAAGCTCTGCTGTTACGATAACAGCAGAGCTTTCTTTTTACCGCAGTTCGACAATATTCTTCTCGAATTTAACAATTTCTTTATGTTCCGTTAAATTTACTATAACATTCTTCCTTTATATTATTAGTATCGACACCTATACAGAAAGGGGACTCCACAATGTTAGCAGCTTTCCAGCAACAACATATAAGAAAATTTTCACCTATCACAAATACTTCTACTTCTCTTTTAAACATACAACCTAATCCATCCAAAATTTCTATTGCTCCTTCTGTTATATCTGTAATTGGTATTCATATACAGAAAAATAAGCTTAAAATAAAAACCGGACAAAGTGCCGATTTGTCAGCCTCCGTTTTGCCAATGCAGGCAAAGAATCAAGAGCTTATTTGGACAAATATGAACTCCGACGTCATCACCATCTATCCGAAAGGTGAGACAGTAACGATTACTGGAAAAAGTGCAGGAAGAGCAGTCGTAATTGTCACAACTGCTGAAGGAAAATTCCGCGACTTATGTGTCGTTCACGTGCAACCTTATATGACAAATCCAAAGTGACATAAAGAGAGTAGATATGAATCCACTCTCTTACTTTATTTCAATCCCAGGATTTTTTCTTTTTAACAACAAAATAAATTCTTCTTTATTTCTTGGAGAAATAAGTTCTGTTTCATATGATCCGTAAACAATTTCTAATCGATCGAATGATAGTGCATGAGCTGCGATTGGATTTTTTGTATTGGAAATTCGTTTTATGTCTCGTATAAATATACGTTTTTTAACGGGACCTGATGTAATTATAATTATTTCTTCCTTAACGATATATTTTGTTGAAAACCAACTCCAACTAAACAGTATAGCCAACGGAATTGTAAAAAATAAGAGGAAATATTCTCTCCCTGCAAATATGGGAGCAAAACACGCTCCAATGACAACGAAAAAAATCGGATATAACCATACATCTTTTTTTGATGGAAATTCCACTAAACTTCCTCTCCCTTGATTTAAGTCAATGAATCTCCTCCTCTTCCCTATTACAATGAAAACAACATTAGAATAGGAGGACGTATTATGACTGAGCGAAATTTTGCCTTATTTGCAGGCACTTCTCTTCTTATCATGGCATTCACTGCATTTTTTTCTTACAGTTTTGTTCACGGAAATCTCGTTGTACCAAGTAATGCGAGCACGACACTCCATAATATTCAAACTTCAAGTTCACTTTTCAAAGCAGAAATTTTCGGATGGATTATCATTTTTATTACGGATATTATCGCCTCGTGGGCTCTTTATTTCTTTCTAAAACCTATCCATACTAGCCTCTCATTGCTAGCTACCTGTCTTCGTCTTATGTATACAGCTATACTTGGTATTGCTATATTCAATTTAACATTTGTATTACTTCTTTCAAAAAGCACAGTTGCTAATTCAGAAGCATATACAATGTTATTTCTAGAAGCTTTTGAATACATTTGGTCTGTAGGATTAATCATTTTCGGCTTACATCTTCTCACCTTAGGATACGTAACCTTTCAATCTAAAAACATACCGAAGACTATTAGTATATTACTGCTCATTGCTGCAATCGGCTATATCATCATTAACGTAATGAATACGATGTTTTCACAATATGATGCGATTATTTCCATTCTTAACGTTGTCTTTCAACTACCGATGATCACAGGTGAACTAGGATTTAGTATATGGCTATTGCTTAGAGGTGGAAAAAACTCTACTGTTTGAGTCGTTTCTTAATTCTGCTTAATGATTCTGGCGTAATACCTAGATAACTTGCCAATTGATATTGAGGAACACGATCGATTAAATGCGGTCGTTTTTGTAATAATGATTTGTAGCGCTCTTCTGGTGTCGATGCAATAAATAATGTAAGTTCTTCTTGTACTTCACCAAAATTGTATTCAATCATTTGTCGCGTCATTTCTTCTAACTGTGAATATTTCTTATACATGTCCTTTTCACTATACAGATCGCCAACTACAACTAGACAATCTTCTAGGCACGTTAACGTATGTGGGGATAATTTATCTTGTTTATGATGATTGAAATTTGCGATTGCTTGTTCTTCTGTATAAAAATTTGATGTAACTTCTTTTCCAGATTCATCTATACAATGTTGCCTCACGCATCCTTTTAATACAAAATAACATTTAGACGGAACATCTCCTTGTCTTAAGAGCACTGTTCCTTTTTTATACTCTTCAATTTGTAATTCTTCTACGATCATGCGCTGCTGCTCTTCACTTAATGTTGTAAGATTTGTCATGTATTTCATTAAAATCTCTTTCATTTGGTCTCTCCTTCCCCCTCTATATTTGTATGAGAAACGTATGATGTAACTCCACTATATATTATCTTTTTCATGCTACATGGCGGGAATTCCCCCTATTAATCTGTTTTATTTTCTGCATGGAACAAAAAAAAGAGAAGTTACCAATAACTTCTCTTTTCGTATATTAGAATAAACTCGTTATAATTCCTGTGTATAAGCCGGTTCGTTCACTACATTTTTTGCTGTTCGCTTTTGTTGCTGTAGTAAGAAAACAGATACACCAAACAATACGAGCATGCTACCGATAATTTGCATTGCATTTAATTTTTCTCCAAGTAAGAAGAACGCTAGTATAGATGCCCCAACTGGTTCTCCTAAAATGCTCATTGAAATCGTTGTTGCATTTACGTAATTTAATAACCAATTATTAATGACGTGTGACACTGTCGGTACAATCGCAAGTAAAAGAAAAATACTCCAATCCCACTTCGTATAGCCTGTAAATGGCACTTGAAGTATAACGTTATAAATCGCTATAAATATACCAGCGAAGGCAAATACAGTGAAACTATAAATCCAATGAGATACTTTCTTTACTGTCGTTTGTCCGATAAATAAATAACCGACAACTGCTATTACACTTAAAAAGGATAATATATCCCCATAAATTGCTTGCTCACTTAGCCCTAAATCTCCCCAGCCAATACACATTACGCCTAGTATCGCAATTCCCATCGTCGCAATTGCTGAATAGGTTGTTCTTTCTTTAAATAAGAAAAAACCTCCCACTAAAGATACGATCGGTTGAAGTGCTAAAATAATCGTCGAACTAGCAACTGTCGTATGCTTTAAGGATTCAAACCATAGAAGAAAATGAAGAGCTAAAAAGAAACCGGATCCAATTAAAAATCCCCAATCTTTTATTTGAATCCTACTAAACTCTTCCCGTTTTTTCCAAACGATCGGCAGCATAATAAGTACGATAATCCATAATCGATACATACTTAAAACGGAAGATGGTGCTGAGGACATCTTTGCAAAAACAGCTGCGAATGAAATTGCTATAATGGAAATTGCTAGTGGTAGTGCGATTGATCTTTCTTGTTTCAAATCCTGTCTCCCCTCTCACCTGTAAAAAATCCCACTTCATTATATCCGTTTTCTTTCACAACTTAAATACTAATTTTTTAGATTCTTCGTACCATTATGGTAAAATAGAAATTAAGGCACCTATTAGTGATTATTTCTTTCCTTTTCACTACAAGCGTTGCTCTTACAATCATTACAGTAAATTTTTATTTAGGGGGATATACATGAATCAAACAATAGGGAGAATTGAAGAAATTTCATTTTTTAGTACATCACTTCAAGAGGAGCTTACACTTCTTGTTTATTTACCAGTAAATTACACACCTCTCCATAAGCATACGGTTGTTATTGCACAAGATGGTAGAGATTATTTTCAGCTTGGTAAAGCGCACCGTGTAATTGAGCGTCTTCGTGAAACTGAAGAAATCGACCGCACAATTATTGTCGGTATTCCATATAAAAATGTACACGATCGTAAGGAAAAATATTTCCCAAATGATGTAAAGAATGCTGCTTACATTCGTTTCCTTGCTCATGAGCTTGCTCCATATATTGATGCAAATTATCCAACGTATCAAATGGGTAAAGGACGCGTTTTAATTGGAGATTCTCTCGGCGGTACAGTTTCCTTCATGACCGCACTTATGTATCCGCATACATTTGGTAAGGTCGTTATGCAATCACCATTTGTTGATGAAACAGTCATGAACTTAGCAAAAGATTTCAAAAATCCGGGGGCGCTAGATCTTTATCACATAATTGGGACCGAAGAAACAGCTGTCAAGCGTACAGACGGACAAGTATCTGATTTCGTAGAACCAAATCGCGAGTTAAATAAACTACTTACAGATAGAAATTTCATCACGCATTATGAAGAGTTTGAAGGGAATCACACATGGAAATATTGGCAAGCAGATTTACCAAAAGCATTTTCTCATATTCTATCAATGAAATAATAGAGAGCGGTATTCAGAATAATTTGATATAATAGATAAAGAGATTTATTCTCAAAATCTAACTAGACTTGCAAAGGGAGGAATTGGAACATGAAATTAGGAATTGTAATTTTCCCATCAAAAATGATTCAAGATAAAGCGAACGGATTACGTAAACGTTATGATCCGCATTACGCATTAGTTCCGCCACATATTACATTGAAAACACCCTTTGAGACGCAAGATGAACAATTAGAATCGATTGTGAATGAGTTACATACAATCGCAAATAAAACGAACCCCTTCACCCTTCATGTTGGGAAAGTCGGTTCATTCGCACCTGTTAATAATGTTCTTTATTTTAAAGTAGAAAAAACACCTGAACTTACTTTCTTAAATGAAGAAATGCATAATGGTTTCTTTACACAAGAGCGCGAGTACTCTTTCGTACCTCATTTAACAATCGGTCAAGACTTATCAGACGCAGAGCACGCTGATGTATTAGGTCGATTACGTATGAAAGATTTCTATTATGAGCAACCAATCGATCGTTTCCACCTTCTATACCAATTAGAAAATGGAACGTGGACTGTACATGAAACATTCCACCTTGGAAAGGAGAACAACTAATTTGCACGCACAAATCGTACAAACGGACGAACAACTAAGAGATGCATTCTCTGTACGTAAGCAAGTATTTGTAAATGAACAACAGGTTTCTGCAGAAGAAGAGTATGATGAGTTTGAAGAAATTTCAACACACGTTGTTATATATGATAATGATGTTCCAGTTGGTGCTGGTCGCTTCCGCATCGTTGATGGAGTTGGAAAGATGGAACGCATTTGCGTACTAGCTTCACATCGTAAAAAAGGCATTGGTAAAATCATTATGGATGCACTTGAAGCGTATGCCAAGGAAGAGTCTCTACCGAAATTGAAACTCCATGCTCAAACACATGCTGAATTTTTCTATAAAAAGCTAGGATACGTGACGGCTTCTGATGTGTTTATGGAAGCAAATATCCCACACGTCGTAATGATAAAAGAATTATAAAGTGAAACTTTAATCAGTGGGGGTTTACGGGCACCTGAATTTTGAAGTGAGAGTTTTACTGCCCGCAAATAGCGGGGTAATTTTGTAGCAGGAGGTAGCCCCTCCTGTTTTTTACATTGCTATTTTCTTTTTCTTCCGCTAAAGTTAAATGTTGATGCTATAGTTTTGAAGGTGAATATATGACACAAGAAAAATTTTCACAAAAACCGTTAACACACGCTGGCATTCCGCAAGCGGCGTATCATATTCCGAAAACATCTACCCATTTAATTATGGAAGAAGATGCAGATGCGGCGTATTTCCGCGCTTTAGAACAGCAAGGTGTTTATTTAAATGAAAAACAGTTAGAAGCAGTGCAAACGACAGAAGGACCTGTCCTTACACTAGCTGGTGCTGGAAGTGGTAAAACATCTGTTTTAACAACTCGCGTTGGTTATTTAGTTAATGTAAAACATGTCCATCCGCGAAATATTTTACTGCTGACGTTTACACAAAAAGCAGCTGAAGAAATTCGAAGCCGTGTAGCGAATTTACCTGGTATGAATCATGCCGCAAGTAGCTATGTCGTTGCTGGTACATTCCACTCTGTCTTTTTAAAATTGCTTCGTAGTCAAGGGTATAATCAGCAAATTTTAGCAAATGAAAAACATAAACAAATTATGATAAAGAAAATTTTGAAAGAATTGCGCTTAAAAGACGATTATGATGCCGAAACGATACTCGCTATGATTTCACTTGAGAAAAACAACTTGAATCGTCCGAAAGATGTAAAAGCGAAAACACCGGTTGAACAAGAGTTCAAAGAAGTATACGAACGTTTCGAAGAGGTAAAACAACGACACAATTATATCGATTTTGACGACATCTTATTAGAAATGTATTATATGTTAGAAAATAACGCTCCCCTGCTTACTCAATTACAAGAGCGTTTTCATTACATTGAAGTAGATGAGTTTCAAGATACGTCGTATGCACAATATGAAATTGTAAAATTGTTAGCCACGCCGAGAAATAATTTATTTATCGCAGGTGATGACGATCAAGCGATTTACGGCTGGCGAGGGGCAAGTCACCAAATTATTTTATCTTTTCCAAAGGAATTTGATAATACTACGATTATCGCACTTAATACGAATTATCGATCTAATCCATTTATCGTAGGACTTGGAAATGAAGTTATTAAGCTCAATCAAGAACGTTTTGATAAAGAGCTATATTCTGTTCGTAACGATGGCATACAGCCGTTTTATGCACGACCTGTGACAACTCTTGATGAAGCAAATCAAATTTTGCAACTCATTCAGGAAAAAGTAGATAGTGGTGAACGAAATTATAAAGATTTTTGTTTATTATATCGTACACATTCTGTAAGCCGTTCTTTACTTGATCAGCTTACAATTCATAAGATTCCATTTATTAAACATGGAGCGAGCCAATCGTTCTACGAACATTCTTTAATTAGGCCCGTATTAGATCACTTACGACTCGTGCTTGAACCGTTCCGCCTCGAATCACTTTCAAATATATTACCAACAATGTATATTGGCCGTGATGAGTGCATTTCATTTATTGAACGTGAACAATGGAAATATGGTGAGGGCCGTTTCCCTTCTCTTCTTCATTTTCTATTACTAAACCCAAGCTTGAAACCTTTTCAAGTTAAAAAAGTAAATGAGCGAATCGATTTTATTAAGTTTATAAAAGAACTTGAACCGAAAAAAGCATTGAAAGAAATTATTCATGGTAAAGGAAAGTATTTAGAGTACTTACAAAGTAATGATCGTTCTTCCTTTACGATGCATAAGGACATACAAGAAGAAATGTTAGAAGAATTAATGGAATCAGCCACTCGCTTTACGGATATTCCAGCTTACTTACAATTTATTAACGAGGCCATTCAAGGTCAAAAAGAAATGGAAGCATTAAAAACAATGCCGCAAAAAGATGCTGTATCGCTTATGTCAATTCATAACGCGAAAGGCCTTGAGTTTCCATGCGTCTTTTTACTCGGAGCAAGCGATGGTATATTGCCGCATACTTCTTCTTTAAAAGATGCAAATGACCGTGTGACGGAGACTTCTGAAGCATTAGAAGAAGAACGACGATTACTCTATGTCGCCATTACACGCGCAAAAGAAGAACTTTACATTTCCTCCCCGCAATTTTTCAGAGGAAAGAAACTAGATATATCTCGTTTTCTATATACTACGCAAAAAGATTTACCTGAAAAGACATCCATTAAATAATGGGTGTCTTTTTTCCATATCACGATATGTACATCCCCTCTATATAAATTCCCTGTTTCTATCCTGAGAATTAACGTAATATCAACCATATCCCGTTCATATTGTAATAGTGTATGTCAGAACTCACGATAAGGAGTGAACATAATGAGCTGCAATTGTAATGAAGATCATCAACACCATGATTGTGATTTCAACTGTGTATCTAATGTCGTTCGTTTTATACATGAACTACAAGAATGTGCAACCACAACATGTGGATCTGGTTGCGAAGTTCCATTTTTAGGAGCACATAACACTGCATCAGTAGCGAATACACGTCCTTTTATTTTATACACAAAAGCTGGAACACCTTTTGAAGCATTTGCACCATCTGCAAGCCTTACTAGCTGCCAATCTCCAATTTTCCGTGTAGAGAGTATAGATGATGATGACTGTGCTGTATTGCGTGTATTAACTGTAGTTTTAGGTGATGGTACCTCTGTACCACCTGGTGACGATCCAATCTGTACATTTTTAGCTGTACCAAATGCAAGATTAGTATCAACCTCCTCTTGTATTACTGTTGATTTAAGTTGCTTCTGCGCTATTCAATGCTTACGCGATGTTTCTATATAAAACTGAATACTAATTTAAGCATGGATTGGGTGGCAGATGATTCTGCCACCCAATCCATGCTTAAAAGGTATTATTATGTATTTTTTATAAAATTGGGAACTTGTCTAGAACATAGAACCTGTCCTTTTCATTAACTAAAAGTAGAAACAGATAAAGGAGTGAAAAACATGTTCTCTTCTGATTGCGAATTTAATAACATTGATTGTGAGGCGAAACCAGCTAGTACACTACCTGCCTTCGGTTTTGCTTTCAACGCTTCTGCACCTCAGTTCGCTTCACTATTCACACCATTACTATTACCTAGCGTAAGTCCAAACCCAAATATTACTGTTCCTGTAATAAATAATACAGTAAGTGTCGGAGACGGTATTCGAATTCAAGTAGCTGGTATTTATCAAATCAGTTATACATTAACGATCAGTCTTGATAACGTTCCTACTGCACCAGAAGCTGGTCGTTTCTTCTTATCATTAGGTACACCAGCTAACATTATTCCTGGATCAGGTACAGCGGTTCGCTCTAACGTTATTGGTACTGGTGAAGTAGACGTATCCAGTGGTGTTATTCTTATTAACTTAAACCCTGGTGACTTAATTCAAATTGTACCAGTTGAACTGCTTGGAACTGTAGACATTCGTGCTGCAGCATTAACAGTTGCACAAATTAGCTAGTAAAAAGCGGTATTTCTTAATTGAAATACCGCTTTTTATTTTTACAATAAAAAACACTCACAGTAACATGAGTGTTTCATTCTTCATATTGTTTTATTTTATTTTTCTTTTTCCCACAGTTGCATCCCTTTTTTTTCACAAACCCTTGTTGCTGTAACTGTTCTTGATATGCCTGTTGGTGTGCTTGTTGCTGTTGCTGTATGTTATACCACTGCTGTAGATCATATGAATTTTGCCTTGGATTATTGCTCACAGCAAACATCTCCTCTACTGTCAATTCTGTCTATTTACTATATGAACAACTCCTTATTTCCGTTCCCGCATCCTCTTAAACTCCGCTTTTTCTAACATCATGAAGATTTATCACGATTGGTGCGGGCTAATAACAAGTGGGCAATGCCCCCACTGATTAAAGTTTCACTTTATTATTCTCCCATAAAATATCCTGTAATTGTTTCAATGATCGCTGCTGCACCTGCAATGGCTAATAATGCTAGTACAGGCTCTGCAACAATAGGAGTCCATTTATATAAAACTAATAAAAAAGCACTAACCCACACACCTGTACACCAATAGCAGCTTAATAATTCTCCCATCCACTTTCTTAATCCTTTCCCTTTCACCTTTGTAAAAGTCGATACACTTCCATCAGGCTCTGTAATCTCTAACTCATCAATAAACGGTCTTCGCAAAAAAGCTGTAATTTTATCATAAACAATAAGACGAGTTAACCTAAATGCAGCTAGCGCAAAAATAAAAAATAAAAGCCAGCTTGTAAATAACATAATTCCACCTTCCCTATCCTCTTTAGCCTATTTAAAAAAAAAGGTCTTAAGATTGTGACCAAATCTCCCCCACTCCAATATCTTATTAATGTAAATACAAACAAGAAGATAAGGAGTGACATTAATGAGTTGTAACGAAAATAAACACCATAGCTCTTCTCACTGCGTAGTTGACGTCGTAAAATTCATCAATGAACTACAAGATTGCTCTAGTTCAACATGTGGTTCTGGTTGTGAAATTCCATTTTTAGGAGCACACAATACAGCAGCAGTAGCAAATACACGCCCTTTTATTTTATACACAAAAGCTGGAACGCCATTTGAGGCATTTGCACCATCTTCAAGCCTTACTAACTGCCAATCTCCAATTTTCCGTGTAGAAAGCGTAGATGACGATAGCTGTGCTGTCCTACGTGTGTTAACTGTAGTATTAGGTGATGGGTCTCCTGTACCACCTGGCGACGATCCAATTTGTACGTTTTTAGCTATACCAAATGCAAGATTAATCTCGACATCTACTTGCATTACTGTTGATTTAAGCTGCTTCTGTGCTATTCAGTGCTTACGCGACGTTTCTATAGTTAAGTAAACTAAAAAACTATTGGGGTGGTAGAAGCTTTCTACCACCTTTACATATTTAAAAGCCGGCCATATCAATCGTTTTGATGTCTTCTATAGATAATCGAATATCTCTCATACTATTTGGTGGCATAATGGATACAATGCCATTACGGTAAGATATAATCGATCCTATATATGAGACGGTCGTCGTTCTTATTCTACATCTTACTTTTGGAATGTAATGAGGACGATTTAATAAAAAATGAATTTTTTCTTCATTATTCATATCCTTAAAGGATTTATTGTAAGGGACCGTTCTCACTTGCTCTTCCTCTACTTTTTCTTCCACCTCCACTTGAGGCTCCTCTCGTGGTTCTTGCTTCTCTTGTTCTACCACTTCTTCCACAGCACTACTTACAATACTTTCATTTCTATTACTTTGCTCTTTTTGATCCTCATCTTCAAAATTCGTTAAAATAATTCTTTTTATTTTCGGTGCAGCGAGTTCTAAATTTACTTGTGCAATATATAACAACGGTTTTCCAACTGTTGAACTTTTATTTTTATTCTTCACACTCGTCCCTCCCACTTCCATACGTAGCTGGATAAATCATGTACTATTATAGTTATATTCATAACGTGGCTAGAACTTTCGTTAAAAATCGTTCTTTCTGAGAACAATTAAAAAGGACAGTCTCAACGTTTAGAGACTGTCCTTTTTAAACTTTAATTCCTATTATATTTATCCTAAAATATGATATCCTGAATCAACATGAATGTTTTCACCTGTTACTCCGCGTGCTAAATCACTGAATAAGAATACTGCTGTATCTCCAACTTCTTCTGGAGTCGTCGCACGACGAAGTGGTGCGCGCTCCTCAATTTCTTTTAAGATTGAGTTAAAGTCGCCTACACCTTTCGCAGATAACGTACGAATTGGTCCTGCAGAAATAGCGTTAACGCGAATGCCATGTTGTCCTAAATCGTTCGCTAAATATTTCACGCTAGCTTCTAATGAAGCTTTCGCAACACCCATAACGTTATAGTTTTTCACAACGCGCTCGCCGCCAAGGTATGTTAAAGTTAAAATATTTCCGCCTTCTGTCATCACTTTCTTCGCTTCTCTTGCTACAGCTGTTAAAGAGAATGCACTAATATTTTGTGCAAGTAAAAATCCATCGCGAGAAGTATCTACAAATTCGCCTTTTAAATCATCACGATTTGCAAAAGCAATACAGTGTGCAACACCGTGAATTGTACCAACTTCTTGCTTAATAGTTTCAAAGCAAGCTGTAAGTTCCTCATCATTCGTTACATCACAAGGTAATACAAGTGATTCTTGTCCTTCTAATGTTTCCGCTAGTTCACGAACGTTTCTTTCTAAACGCTCTCCTGCATATGTGAATATTAATTTTGCACCTGCATTATGCAAAGAGCGAGCAATTCCCCATGCAATACTTCTTTGGTTCGCAACGCCCATAACAACAAATGTTTTCCCTTGTAATAGTTCCATGATATATCCTCCCAGAAATACTTATACTTGTTATTAGTACCTGATACTATGATTATAGTACCATAAAACCTCTTAAAGGCAAACAAAAAAGTCACTAACATAAATTTGTTAATGACTTTTTGTTTCTATAAAAAACCTTTCTAATCCTTCTTCCCAAGTAGGCATTTGTAAAAAACCATTTAATTGTAGCATTTTATGCTGAAAGATCGAATATTTCGGTCTCGCTGCCGCCGATCCAAATTCCTCAGTCGACACAGGTAATACATTCACTCTTATTTTTGTATGCGAAAATATTTTTTGAGCAAATTCAAACCAAGAACATGAACCGCGATTTGATACGTGATACGTACCGTATAAGGATGTATGAATGAGCTTATTAATCACAGTAATTAAATCCGCCACGTACGTAGGAGAACCAACTTGATCAGCTACAACAGATATGTTTTCTCTCTCTTTTCCTAATCGTAGCATCGTTTTCACAAAATTATTTCCATACTTACCATACAACCAGGATGTACGAACTATAAAATATTTATTATGTAACTCTTTTACAAACTGCTCTCCTGCAAATTTAGAAGCTCCATATATATTTATCGGTGCTGGATTATGAAATTCATGATAGCCATCCGGTTTGTCACCTGGAAATACATAATCAGTACTGACATACACTAACTTAGCCCCTATTAATTGTGAAGCAACCGCTACATTTCGAGCTCCAATCGCATTTATTAAGTAAGCAAGATCCTGTTCTTTCTCAGCACCATCTACCTTCGTATACGCTGCACAATGAACAATTGTATGTGGCTTTATTTCTTGTACCACTTGCTTAATTCGAGATATATTTGTTACATCTAATAGCTTTTTATCAAATGGATATATGTCATATTCCTCAGAATTCAACTCTTCTTGTAGTTGCTTCCCTAGCTGACCGTTCGCTCCCGTTATGATAATCCGTTCTTTCATCTACATGCCCCTTACTTTTCTTTTAGTGGTTTCCACCAGTCCACATTGTTTTTATACCATTCCACCGTTTCTTTTAATCCTTGTTCGAACGTATACCTCGGTTCCCATTCAAACTCATTCTTCATTTTTTGCGCATCAATCGCATAACGACGGTCGTGACCTAAACGGTCTGTTACAAATTCAATATCTTTTTTCGTTTTTCCTAAAAGTTTTATAATTTGTTCCACAACATCTACATTTGTTTTTTCGTTATTTCCGCCGATATTATACACCTCTCCTACACATCCCTTATGCAAAACGGTGTCAATTGCACTACAATGATCCGTTACATGCAGCCAATCCCTTACATTCAATCCATCACCATATAATGGTAGTTTCTTTCCTTCAAGCGCATTCGTAACCATTAACGGAATTAATTTCTCAGGATATTGGTACGGTCCGTAGTTATTAGAACAACGCGTTATAATAACTGGTAATTGATACGTTTCATAATAAGATAAGGCTATCATGTCGCTACTCGCTTTACTTGAAGAATATGGACTATTAGGAGCTAGCGGGGTTTCCTCTATAAATTTCCCGGTTTTCCCTAAAGAACCGTATACTTCATCTGTTGATACTTGCACGAGTTTAATATATGAATATTTTTTCACTAACTCCAACAGCGTGACTGTACCTATTACATTCGTATCATAAAAAGGAATTGGGTTTTCAATACTACGATCCACATGTGATTCAGCTGCGAAATTTACAATTACTTGCACGTCACGTTCCTTAACAACATGTTCCAGCAGCTCTCCATTTTGGATTTTCCCTTTTACAAATGAGTAGGTAGGATTTTCTTGAATAGACTTTACATTATTTAAATTCCCGCTATATGTTAATGCATCGTAATTAATGATTTTATATGTTTCATAGTTTTTTAACATATAGTGAATGAAATTACTTCCAATAAATCCAGCTCCACCTGTAACTAATATATTCATAAACAACTCTCCTACTTAAAAACTATCTTCATATTCCTGAAGTAATGGTAATATTCGATCCTTATCGGACAAGATAGGATTTGTTACCGGCCATGGAATTGATAATTCTTTATCTTCCCAAAGCAAACCGGAATCGTGATCAGCACTATAATACTCATCTACTTTATACATAACAATTGTATGAGGTACAATTGTACAAAAACCATGAGCAAATCCTTTCGGCACTAATAATTGCCTATGATTATCTGCGCTTAAAATATAACCTCTCCACTTTTTAAATGTAGGTGAATCTTTTCGCAAATCAACGATAACATCATATATTGCACCTTGCATAACTTGAATGAGTTTCGTTTGTGCTTTCGGGTTTTTTTGAAAGTGTAGCCCTCGAATCGTCCCCGAATGCGCTGAATAAGATACGTTATCTTGCACAAATGAATGCGTAATCCCTAACGATTCTAGCATCTTCTTATTATAACCTTCAGTAAAAAAACCTCGCTCGTCTTCAAACAATCTCGGTTCTAACAATTTCGCATCGGTAAAATTTGTTTCTACAACTTTCATATTTTCACCTATTCTCCATTAAACTGTTTCCCAAAGTTTATATCCCGCGCTAACGTATTCGCTCTTTGAAGAGAAGCATGCGTTCCCGCATCAGTCCACCAGCCGCTCATTTCATTATAAGTAAGTACTCCTCGTTTTAAATACCAATTATTTATATCTGTAATTTCAAGTTCCCCTCTTGCGGAAGGTTTTAATTCTTTTATATAAGAAAAGACTTTCGAATCATACAAATAAATTCCCGTAACAGCATAAGAACTTTTCGGCTCATTCGGCTTTTCTTCAATTCCAATTATTTTTCGGCCTTGAATATGCGCTACACCAAATCGCTCGGGATCTTCTACAGATTGAAGCAGCACTTTAGCCCCTTCTTTTTGACTTGTAAACTCTTCAACATACGGGCGAATATCATCTGAAAAGATATTATCTCCTAATATAACTACCATCCGATCATTTCCTACGAAATCTTCACAAAGTCCTAGCGCCTGCGCAATCCCGCCCGCCTTATCTTGCACACGATACGTAAAGGATACACCAAACTCTTGACCACTTCCTAGAAAGCTCACAACATCTCCCATATGCTCTTTACCGGTAATAATCATAATATCTGTAATTTCACATCGCTTCAGCTTATATACCGCATGATAAATCATCGGATACCGCCCAACGGGAAGTAAATGTTTATTCGTTACTTTCGTTATTGGATATAATCTCGACCCTGTCCCGCCTGCTAAAATAATCCCTTTCATCCTTCATCTCTCCCTTATGATGGAGATAGCACATCTTTATAATGTTCCACAAAAATTTCCCGGTATTTCTCATATGTATCCGCATCAAACTCATCTCCGTTGTAATGAATACACCATAGATTTGCTTGATTAGGGATACCAATTAAATATCCAGCCTTTTGAAATTCTAAAGACTGTGACACATCATAGAAATGGAATCCTTGAAACAAATCCTCTCGCCACGGAATATCATACTGCGTTGCCATGAGTAAACCATCGATTGCTTGCACTGACATAAAAGATTGATTTCCATAAAACCCCTGATCCAAATTTAATAATTGATAATTCTGTCTTCTATACTCAATCACTTTCCCTACTAAATTTTTCCCTTCCCACCATATCCCGTTACTCGGTAAAAACTGAGCACCAGCTACTCCAATTAAACCAAGCTTTTCATTTTCTTTAAAAAGAGAAATGAGGGTACAAAACATATCACGATTAATAAGGTAAGTATCTTGATGTATATATACTTTATATTTTGCCGGATATGAAAGTGCTCGATTGTACGCACTTGCCATACTTTTCGCATCTCGTATCGGAAAAATTTGCACTACATAGCCAGGGGGAACAAAAATGTTTCTTATTTGCCTTTCGCATTGCTCGAAAAGCTCTTCATTATTTACACAAACAACGACTAATATTGTATGATCTTTCATTTTGTAGCCCTCTATTCTTCCTTATTCACATCTGACATATAGTTCTCTACAAATACTTTTCTATACTTTTCATAGTTCGTCATATTTACATCGAAATGATAATGAATACACCAAGCATCACGCTGCACAGGGACACCGACTGTATACCCAGCTTTTTTAAATTCAAAAGATTGGGATACATCATAAAAATCAAACCCATCAAATAAGTCCTCTCGCCACGGAATATCATATTGTGTCGCCATCAATAAACCGTCAATACATTCCACAGGAATAAATGTTTTCGATTCATGAAATGGTTGCTCTAAACTAGCCATATAAAACAAATCGTTCATATAACCAATGACTTTCCCGACAATCCCACGCCCTTCGTTCCATACACCATTTGGAGGAACATATTGGGATCCAACCATCCCAATCATCCCAAGATGTTCATGCTCCTCAAATAATTGAATTAATCCGTATAGAAAGGCTCCATTTATAATAAAGACATCTTGGTGTAAATACACTTTATACTTCGCTGGATGTGAAATGGCTTGATTGTATCCGCTCGTCATACTTTTTGCATTTCGAATCGGCATAAATTGTATAGTATACCCAGGAGGTACTGCCAATTTCAATATATGTCGCGCACATTGTGCATACAATTTCCGATCATTTATACATGTAACAAATAGTATTGTTTTTTCTGCAGCACTCATAATTGTGATTTTTCTGCTTCAATAATATATTGAAATACAACTGTCTCAGCCATGAAGCCACTTCCAAGACGATACTTTTTACAAATTCCATATAACTCTTCAATAAGTGGCTCATATATTTTATGATCAACATATACACGATCTACTTTACTAATAGAATATCCTGCTTTTAAAAACATTCTTAGCATTTCATTAAAAGTAAAGAAACGAATATGCGTTTTATCTAATAAGCCATATTCTGTATACGTCCAATTTCCAGCGAGTAAGGGAGCTAATACTGAAATGTGCGCAACGTTTGGTATGCTAGCTAAAATCACACCATTTTCTTTTATATATGGCTTTACTTTCTTTATGACAGCCCATGGATCAAATAAATGCTCTAATACATCCCCGAATATGACACAATCAAATTGTTCCTTCTCATAAGGAAGATCCATTGTTTCTATATCACCTAAAATAACATGATCTAGTTTTTCTTTCGCTTTTTCGGCAGCCTCTGGGAACGCCTCAATTCCTGATACACGTGCTCCATTTTCTTTTATAGCCGCTCCTAATGCACCGCTCGAGCAACCAATATCAAGAACTTCTTGCCATTCCTTTTTTATATGCTTAAATAAATTAGGATTTATCGCATTATAATAATGTTCAGATTTTTCTTCGTATAAAGAACTTTTCTCCCGATTCATTTCACACACTCCTTATGCAAATTGAATTTGAAATATAAACAAAAGATATTCTACAAAGGATGCCATCTCTATTGGTTGCATTACCGATACTCTAATATATAGCCATTCTACTATCATTAGAATAGCGACAAGTCATTTCCTAAAAATAGAACAAATTACATTTTATATTGTTTATCATAGATGCCTCTAAAATATTTACGGTTATATTCAATCGCAGCATTATTCGGAACATAAGAAGCTGCCAATTCATTATAATAATAAGCTTTATCTTGATCTCCTAATCTGCTATAACAAATACACATTTGTAAATATGGAATCCACGTATAACTAGCCGGACTGTGAAAAGGACTATCCTCTGCTAGCGGCACTTCAGTTGCTAGCTTAAACCAAAATATCGCTTCATTATACTTTTGTTGTTCCATATATATATATCCTATTCTTGTACAATTCTCTCCTCTAGGAATACCATAACGAAACGACTTCGTACAAGTTTCAACTGCCTTCTCCCAGTCTCCTAACTTCGCATAACAATCTCCTAACTTACCACATGCATAAATTTTCTCTTCATGCCATCCTTCCTCTTGATTAAGAAATGTTTCATACAGAAGAACCGCATCGTCGTATTTTTGATTATCCATAGATTCATTACCGTAATAAAATAAATCTCTCGGGCTTAATTCTTCTCCAGCTGCTACAGCATTTTGAAAAATTTTCAAATTACGATTCGTTATTTCTTTTTCTTTCTTATGTGTAATGGCGACATTACTATTGTAAATCTCACCAGAAACAGCTAAATACTCATGCACCTTTCCAAACCATTGAAATTGTTTTTCACGCTTTACAAGTCGATATCTTCTTGTGCAATATAAAGGTTTCCCATTAGAATCCATTACAAGATAATAAGGCATAGAAACAGCGTCAACTTTACCATCTAACTCTCGTTTTAATGTTTTCAGTGATTCTTGAGCTTCCTCTAATAACACATCATCAGCATCTAACCATAATATATATTCTTGCGTTGCTTTTGAAAACGCAAAATTTCTAGCTGCCGCAAAATCATCAACCCACGGAAAATCGTGTATGTTAGAAGTGTATTTTGCTACAATTTCCTTCGTTCGATCAGTGGATCCTGTATCAACTACAATAATTTCATCAACAATTTTTTCTACCGCGTCCAAACATCGATCTATTGTATTTTCCTCATCGCGAACAATCATACATAGACTAATTGTAATTCCTTGCTTGTTCAACATAATCACCCTCTTCCAACTCAATCATATGTTATACATACAATAAACTTTCCATTTTTTTAACTTGTTCAAGCTATTTAAGATTTCTTTTTAATAATTCAAATGTCCGTGTCATTTTCTTGCGATTTTGCATCTACTATATAATGAAAGCTTTATGGAGGTGAATTTATGTCAAATAATAATTATTCAGATGGCTTAAATCCTGATGAATTCTTATCAGCTAGTGCATTTGATCCTAATCTTGTAGGTCCAACTTTACCACCAATACCACCGTTTACACTTCCAACCGGGCCGACTGGGCCTACTGGGCCTACTGGACCGACTGGACCTACCGTACCGACTGGGCCGACTGGACCGACTGGGCCTACTGGACCGACTGGGCCTACTGGACCGACTGGGCCTACTGGACCTACTGGACCTACTGGGCCTACTGGGCCGACTGGAGACACTGGTACAACTGGCGCGACTGGGCCGACTGGAGACACTGGCACAACTGGACCTACTGGGCCAATTGGAGACACTGGCGCAATTGGACCTACTGGGCCAACTGGAGACACTGGACCTACTGGGCCAACTGGTGCCACTGGTGCGACTGGGCCGACTGGACCTACTGGACCTACTGGGCCATCTGGATTAGGACTTCCAGCAGGATTGTATGCATTTAACTCTGCTACAATTTCTTTAGCTCTTGGAATTAATGATCCTGTACCGTTTAACACGGTTGGATCTCAGTTTGGTACAGCAATTTCTCAATTAGACGCTGATACTTTCATCATAAGTGAAACTGGATTCTATAAAATTACTGTTATCGCATATACTGCAGCAGTAAGTATATTAGGTAGCCTTGCAATTCAAGTGAACGGCGTTAATATACCTGGCGCTGGAACAAGTTTAATCTCACTTGGAGCGCCTCTCGTTATCCAGGCAATTACACAAATTACAATAACGCCATCAATGGTTGAAGCTGTCGTTACAGGACTTGGATTATCTCTAGCTCTTGGTACAAGTGCATCCATTATCATTGAAAAAATCGCTTAATTTTTTTACTTAGCAGTAAAACTGATATCAGTTTTACTGCTTTTTCAATTATGAATTCAAGCATGAAACTTTCACTATCTACATAATCATATTGTTGTATGACATTTTGCAGGAGGCACAAATATGGAAAATAAATTTGCTGTTCAGCTTTATCTCGAGTTGTTAAAGAAAACAATTTTATTTGAAATATGGCTAGAGTATGAGCCATATTTACCTGCTTCATTACATATTTCTAAGGAACTTCCATATGAACCAGTTACCGTACCACTTCCTTTATTCATTAAGCAATATGCTGAAAACCATAACTTGAAAATTGTGAAACCAGATGTTTTAAAAAGTGAACGTCAAGATGGGATGGATTGGCCAAGAGCAGCACACAGTATGATCGGCCGGGAACGAATGAATCAATTACATGAAGCACTAGAAACAGTTGTCCGTGAAAATATAGAAGGTGATTTTATTGAAACAGGTGTGTGGCGCGGGGGATCGTGCATTTTTATGAATGGTTTTTTACAGGCAAATAACATTACTGATCGTAATGTGTGGGTTGCAGATTCATTTGAAGGTTTGCCAACACCGAATTTAGAACACTATCCGAAAGATTACGGAGATTATTTACACTCTTTCGATTACTTACGCGTTTCTTTAGAACAAGTACAAGAGAATTTTAGAAAATATGATTTATTAAATGATCAAGTAAAATTTTTAAAAGGCTGGTTTAAAGATACTTTACCAACAGCACCAATAGAAAAAATTGCAATTGCACGCCTTGACGGTGATATGTATGAATCCACAATGGATAGTCTCGTGAACTTATACGATAAAGTTTCTAAGGGTGGCTATATTATTATCGATGACTATGGACTACCAGCTTGCGCAGAGGCCGTGACAGACTTTAGAAATCAAAGAAACTTAAAAGCCCCTATTACTAAAATTGATGTATTCGGGGTTTATTGGCGAAAAGAATAGGGCGAAACTTTATTCAGTTAGGGTTTCTCCATCTCACACTAATTATTAGCCTTCGCCAATAGCATGATAAATAAAAACAAAAGCTCCCATTACTATTTCCAGTTGTTCTAGGGAGCTTTTTACATATCGCAACAGTTCTAATATCGTTTCCCCTCCCACTATAAAATGTTAGCTGCATGTTAAAAATGTTGGTTCCCTATTTACTACAAGGAAGGAGTGAAATTATGAGCGAGCTTGAAAAAAAAATCGCATTAATCCCACCTCCCGAACTCGTCCAATATGTAGGTGGCGACTTTCAAAAGGTTGGAAAAGAATTCATAAAGCATTTTATTAAAATTGGTAGTTTAAAATCCAATGAAACAGTGTTAGATGTAGGTTGTGGTGTCGGTCGAATGGCGGTTCCATTAATGAATTACTTAGGTGATGATGGAGCTTATTATGGATTTGATTTATTTAAAGATGGCATTACATGGTGCAAAAATAATATTTCAACTGCCCGTAGCAATTTCCATTTTGAACACGTTGATATATATAATCAATTCTACAACCCAGAAGGAAAAGAAGATGCTTCTCAATACAAATTTCCATATGAAGACGATTCATTCGATTTTATTTTTTTAACTTCTGTATTTACCCATCTCCTTCCGAAAGAATTAGAACATTACGTATCTGAGATTGTACGTGTTCTAAAAAAAGATGGGAGATGTTTTATTACCTTCTTTCTCATTAACCCTGAATCATCCTATTACTTAAATTCTGGGCTAAGTACATTAGGTTTTTATCATCAAATTGAAAATTGTTATGTTGTGAATAAAGATATTCCTAATTTCGCAGTTGCCTATCCTGAAGAAGATATCCGCACCTTATTAAATAAACATGGCTTAGAGGTAATTAATAAACCGCATTATGGTTTATGGTGCGGCAGAAATGAATATACAAGTTATCAAGATATCGTTCTTACAAAAAAAGCTTCTGAAAGGTAGTTTCGTATGAATAATAAAAAAAAGTCACCTCTCGTTTCCATCCTTATTCCCACTTATAATCGACCACATTATTTCAAAATTGCTCTAGAAAGTGCATTGGCGCAAACTTATCCAAACATTGAAATTATTATAGGAGACGATAGTACAAATGATGAAACAGAAATCTTAATAAATGAACAGTATTTACCTAATTATAAAAACATAACATACATTCGAAATACCACTACTTTAGGACAATTTCATAACGATCTTATGCTCTTAGAGAAATCTAATGGGGAGTATATAAATTTTTTAATGGACGATGATGTGTTTTATAATCATAAAATACAAAAAATGATGGCTTATTTTGAGCAAGACACAAATAAAAATCTCGTTCTTATAACTTCTTATCGAGTACGTATTGATGATCACGGGAATTTAATTGGAGATGCTCATCCAACACAAAGATTATATAGCGAAGACATTCAATTAAACGGAATATTTTTAGGCGACTGGATGTTAAAAGGTGGACATAACATTATCGGTGAGCCTACAACTATTCTGTTTAGAAAACAGTTACTCACTGAACCTTTCGGCACGCTAAAAGGAAGGCACTATTCTTGTAGTGTCGATATGGCATCATGGATTTCCTTACTTTCTAAAGGAGACGCAGTATACATATCCGAACCTTTAAGCCAATTTCGCTACCATACTGGGCAACAAATACACAGCAAGCTCCTTGAAGGATCTGAGGATTTTACGCACCTCGTTATAACTTCAAAAGGATACGGATTTTTACAAGATAATACAGATTATAGACTAGGTCTAATTAGCGCTTATAAATGGTGTAAAGGTTCCTTAGAATATTATAGCCAGCTACCAAACCTCATTCCAGATGCACATGTACGTCTTTCCCATTGTTTGGACATAATTATAAAAGAGCTACATCATTAGTCTATTCTGCGAAAATAAAATGTGTGAGCTTTACGTGAATAATGCGTATAGTTCATACATTCTTTTTAAACTATGTGATGCACCAACTAAAACCCACTAATATAGAGAGCAGTAGAAAGGAATTCATACAGTGAAAGATCCGAACACTCAATATCAAATAGACTACATATTAATATTCATTTTATTTGCCATTGGGATTGTTAGCTGCTTTGCTATCGCAAGTGCACAAGCTTCTTTACCACCATTTTTACAAAACGTAAATTTTGTATTAAAACAAATCCAATGGTATGCCATTGGATTTATCGCCATTGGTGTTATTATGGTTATTGATTTCGATCGCTATAAACAAATTGCTTGGTATTTATATAGCTTTGCACTCATACTTCTAATTGGCCTAGAACTTCAAGTTCCTGGCGCCGTTACAATTAAAGGGGCTACCGCGTGGTACAGACTTCCAGGAATCGGAAACTTTCAGCCTTCTGAAATTATGAAATTATTTTTGATTATCGTCGTTGGACGAATTATAGTGAATCATAATGAAAAATACCTTTTTCGGACAAGTCGTGAAGATTTCATTTTACTTTTTAAAATATTTGTAGCCAGTTTACCTCCACTACTTCTAATCGCAAAAGAACCTGATTTAGGAAACACAATGGTCATTTCAGCGATGCTTGTAACAATGGTTTTAGTTTCTGGTATACGTTGGCGCTTTATCCTCGGATTAACCTCCGGTATTTTCGCCATAGGCTCTACCTTAACATATATTTATTTCACGCATACAGAGTTCTTTAAAGAGCACATTCTAAAAGAATATCAATTAAATCGCTTCTACGGTTGGCTTGCACCTTATGAATATGACGCACAAGGATACCAATTAAGACAAGCATTTTTAGCTACTGGATCAGGAGAGATGCAAGGAAAAGGATGGGAGAATAGACAAGTATATTTTCCAGAGCCACATACAGATTTTATTTTTACAAATATCGCTGAACAATTCGGTTTTTTAGGAGCAAGTGTTATTATTTCATTTTTTTTCTTACTCATTTACCGAATGATCCATATCGCTTTAGAAAGCAATGAACCTTTCGGTAGTTATATTTGCGCTGGTACAATTGGAATGTTTACGTTCCAAGTATTCCAAAATATTGGGATGACAATTGGTTTACTCCCTATTACAGGAATAACGTTACCGCTTATGAGCTACGGCGGGAGTTCACTGCTCACATATATGGTTGCTATTGGATTTATTTTAAACGTACGCTCAAGAACTAAAATCTTTATGTTTAAATGAACCATATCGAAAAACGGTATGGTTTTTTTCTATGTCCATTTTAGATATACTAATGAAAAAATGAGCTGGAGGTTTAAATATGAAATATGACATTATAGGTGATATTCACGGATGCTTCCAAGAGTTTCAAGATTTAACAACGAAACTAGGGTATAGCTGGGATAGTGGTATCCCAATTCATAACGCAAAACGAAGGCTTGCATTCGTTGGTGATATTACAGACCGAGGTCCTCATTCATTACGGATGATTGAAATTGTATGGGAGCTCGTAATAAATAGAAAAGATGCTTATTATGCTCCAGGGAATCACTGTAATAAACTGTATCGTTTCTTCCTTGGACGTAATGTTACAATCGCTCATGGGCTCGAAACAACTGTTGCAGAATATGAAGCATTGCCTTCTAATAAGCAACAAATAATAAAAGAAAAATTCATTACTCTTTACGAACAATCACCGCTATATCACATACTGGATGAAAAAAAATTAACCGTCTGTCACGCTGGTATTCGGCAAGATTACATAGGAAGACAAGATAAAAAAGTAGAAACCTTTGTATTATATGGTGATATTACAGGCGAAAAACACCCTGACGGCTCACCTGTCCGCCAAGATTGGGCGAAAGAGTATAAGGGTGAAACATGGATTGTTTATGGACATACACCTGTCAATGAACCTCGCTTTGTGAATCATACAGTCAATATTGATACTGGTGCTGTATTTGGTGGTAAACTAACTGGACTACGTTACCCTGAGTTGGAGACCGTTTCTGTCCCTTCTTCCCTACCTTTTGTCCCTGAAAAGTTCCGCCCAATTTCATAAAGTGAAACTTTAATCAGTGGGGGTTTTGTTCATCCCCCACTGATTATTAGCCCGCACCAATCGGGATAAATACCTCTACTTAATACAATTCACGATTTGCAGAGGATCATGGTGTTTTCTAGACATATTCCACACTAAAACTAGATAAAGCAATTAAAAAAAGATGCAATAAAGTGCATCTTTTTTTAATTGCACGGCATATACTGTCGCAGGAGGTGACGGAATGAAGAAAAAATCTTCTAAACAAAAAAGAAAATTCCACCCTTTATACCATCCCATGTATGGAATTAACAACTGGTGCAGTATTCGAGCGGCAGCTATAGAAGAAATAGAAGAACAAGAGTCATCAAAAAAAAGCAAACCGAGAGAAAAATATATCTCTTTAGAAAATGCTGTTATGAGGCGAATTATAGATAGCAGGAAAATAAAAGCAAAACAAAAAAAGAAGTTCGCTTCTAATAATGATGAACCTGTGCTTAATTCGGAAAAGATACAAGAAAATATAGAAGAAAACATTCCTGCAGCAATAAAGGAAAAAGTACAACCAGAAATTCCAGCTACTATTATAAATCAAGTAAAAAAAATAAAAGAAGCATTAATCTCGGGCAACGATGTACAAATAGAAAGATCCGCCCCTATTCAGGCTCCTGTACCTACACCTATAAAAAAAGAAAATAACAAAGGAGCTCGTCACGCATATAAAGAAGGACTTCACTCTAAAGCTGATGGAATCGCTTCACATGCAGAAGGGCTTCTTACACATGCAACGGGTCCCTTTTCTCATGCAGAAGGTACAAAAACAAAGGCAACTGGACATAGTTCGCATAGCGAAGGAAGTGAAACGACAGCAGGCGGCTCTTATTCTCATGCAGAAGGAAAACATGCAATTGCTTTGGGCGAAGCAGCACATGCAGAAGGAACCGCAACTATCGCTAACGGATTCTCATCTCATGCGGAAGGAAATCATACATCAACAGCTAATTTTGCAGGCAGCCATATTATGGGGAAATTTGGTACAGCAGAAGAAGCTTATTCCTGGTTTATCGCAAATGGGACAAATGACACTGATTATAATATAGGTGCCAAATGGCTTGCCCATAACGGAGAAATGTATATCGATGGTGCTTCTTACAATGCAGGTGGTACTGATTTTGCACAAATGTTTGAGGCAGCAGATCATAGCCCTATTGATATCGGCTATTTCATTACATTTAGTAGCGAAGAAAAAATTCGAAAAGCTACTTCAAATGATTCATTCATATTAGGAATATCTAGCGCTACCCCCGCTCTCATAGGAAATAGCGGTGCTTTAAGTTGGCAAAAACGCTATGAAACAGATAGCTTCGGAAAACGTCAATATACGCGTACGGATACGCAAGAAATACGACCTCTTTTAAATACAGAATGGGATCCAGCTTGTAAGTATATATCAAGAAGAGACCGTACTGAGTGGCTTCCTGTCGGATTAATTGGACAAATGTTAGTACGTGATGACGGCACTTGCGAAACACACGGATATTGTCGTCCGAATGATGACGGCATTGCCACGAAAGCTGAAAGTGGCTTTTTCGTTATAAAACGTACTGGTGAAAATCAAATTTTAATATTATTCCGCTAAAAAAAGGGAACAAAATTCTTTTTATGATAAGAATTTTGTTCCCTTTTAATTGTTATGTAAAGCGTATTGCATATCCTCTGGGATACTTACGGTAAAAGTCATTCCCTTTTCTAAAATAGGATGATAAAACGTCAAAGATGTACTATGCAGCGCTTGACGTTTTATCACATCTCTTCGGCCACCGTATAGATCATCCCCAAGTAGCGGATGTCCTATATATGCCATATGTACACGAATTTGATGTGTTCTTCCCGTCTCGAGCTCAAGCGCTACATGCGTCTTATCGGAAGAACTCTCCATCACTCTAAAATGAGTAACAGCTCTTTGACCATCTTCACAGACAGTTCGCTCGATAATACTATCCGCTTTTCGTCCGATTTGCGCGTCAATCGTTCCTACCTCTTCTAAAATAGTCCCATGAACGATTGCCTCATACGTTCGTTTCACCCCTTTTTGTTGATGCTGCTTCGATAAAAGGTGGTGAACGAATCTATTTTTCGCAATTAGCATAAGCCCTGAAGTATCACGATCTAACCTCGTCACAATGTGCACCGTACTTGCAAGATTTTGTTTATCATAATGATATAAAAGAGCGTTTGCAATACTTCCTGACGGGTGCTCCCTAGACGGAATCGTCGACATATTTGCTTCTTTATTTATAACAAGAACCGCATCATCTTCATATACGATACATAAAGGGATATCTTCCACTTCCATCCCTTCACTTCTTTCCTCCACTGGAAAAAAGATTTGTAACTCTTCACCAGCTTGTAACTTGTGACGAACACTTGTGTGTTGACCGTTTACTTCAATTGCTCCCCCGCGGAACTTTATATCCGTTAAAGCAGCTTTCGAAATCCCTTTTGTTTTCAAAAATTCTCTAACTAAAGTTCCCTCTTCAGCCAGCCCTATATCCCATTTCAATGTAAATCTGTTCAAATATATAAACCCTCTCTATTTATCTGCAACAAACGAGTCACGAACACGTTTCCAGAATGGGAACGGACGGAAACGAACAAATCGTACTTTCTCGTTTGCAACGCGATACTGAATTGATTTCACATCTTGATGAACCATCGTCAAATGATCCACGGTAATTTGCATGTTCATTCCTGCAGCCGGCTTTAAAACGCATGTATGATGCTTCGGCAGTACGAGCGGCGAACCTACCGTACGAAATACACGATTGTTGATAGATGCCATTTCTGCAATTTGAATCGCTTCAATAGAAGGGTGAATAATTGCTCCGCCAAGCGCCTTATTATACGCGGTACTTCCTGAAGGAGTAGAAATACAAAGACCATCTCCGCGAAACGTTTCGAAATACTCTCCGCGTATTTCCACTTCTGTTACTAATGTACCTTCTGCACTTTTTACAGTCGCTTCATTCATCGCCAAATACTGCGACTCTTTACTACCATTCACATAGCGAATAATCACTTCTAAAAGTGGATATTCAACCACTTGGAACGGTGTTTTAGCGATTGCAATCACCAACTTCTCTACTTCCGTCGGTAACCAATCTGCATAGAAACCTAAATGCCCTGTATGTACACCAACAAATGCGGTTTCATCTAATCGATTATAGTAACGATGGAATGCATATAAAAGCGTTCCATCTCCCCCAACAGAAATTACAATATCAGGTTCCTTTTCATCCATTGTAAACCCAAAATCTAACAAGTATTCTTTCATCGTACTTGCTAGTGTATCTGATGATTGATCTCCCTTTGACATAATTGTAAATTTCATCGCCCAACACCCTTTAGTTTATGATTCAGAATCTTTCGTTTCCTGCTTTCGTGAAAAGACCTTTTGCGCTTCTTGAATTTCAAGACGAATGGAAGACATTTCTTCATCTAATAAAAACGCCGCTTCCGCTGCACGTTGTAAGCGTATTTTAATATCTTCAGGAAAACGTCCACTATATTTGTAATTTAAAGAATGCTCAATCGTTGCCCAAAAATTCATTGCTAACGTGCGAATTTGAATTTCAACTAACACTTTTTTCTCCCCCTGTATCGTTTGAACAGGATAACTAATGACAACGTGGTAAGAGCGATAGCCGCTATCTTTCTTTTGCGTTACATAATCACGTTCTTCTACAATGTCAAAATCATTTCGTTTTCGAAGATATTCTACAACAGGCTTAATCTCATCTACGAATTGACACATCATTCGAAGGCCCGCGATGTCCTGCATATCTTCTCTAATTCGGTCTAGCGGTACATTTCTCTTCTCCGCTTTATCAATAATACTTGCAACCGACTTTACCCTTCCTGTTACAAACTCAATTGGAGAATGCTCCGTTAACATTGCAAATTGAGTACGCATTCCTTTTAGTTTCACTTTCAGCTCCGCCACCGCTTGGTGATACGGTGCTAAAAATTCTTCCCAATTACGATTCATTTCAACCACCACCAAAATCAATCCATTTGCTTATAGAAACACTTTTTCTACAGCAGTTACTAGTTCTTCTCCGTAATTTGCATTACCTTCAATATTTTCAACTAAATATTCTACTTCTTCTTTTAATCCTTCTAATTCTATTTCAACATCATTCACACGAATAAACATCGCTGTATCTTTATTCATCGCTTCATGCATTGCTTCCCAGCATGTATGCGGAATACTTACATAAATGAAAGATGATTCATTTTCTAAGATATATAAAAATGATAAATTGTCTGAGTCTACAAGTACGTGATTACGCGCACTTAACTCCTTTACCTCTATTTCAGTATTTTCCGCACAAAAAATAAGCGCATTCTCTCTCGTTTCTACGCTCTTAACTTGAATTTTATTTTGCATACTCGAACTCCTCCATCTCAACTTCCTGTCTTACTTAACAGTATTATTGTATCATAACATGGACGCAAACAAATAAAACATTGAACCAAATTTGCGAAAAAGCGATAATGTGGAAAGAATTATTTTTCAAAAGGAGCGCATACAATGACACAAGAAATTGAAATTGAATTTAAAAATATGGTTACAGAGGAAGAATTCCAAACATTATGCAAATCTTTTTCTATTGAAGCATTTACAAAACAAGTAAATCACTACTTTGAAACGCCTCACTTCTCTTTAAAAGATGCAGGCTCTGCACTTCGTATTCGTCATAAAGATGGAACTTATACATTAACATTAAAACAACCTGCTGAAATTGGTTTATTAGAAACCCATCAATCTATAACAGAAAAAGAAGCACAACTTATGATGGAAACAAACACAATCATTCAAGGAACTGTAATGGGTCAGCTACACCAATTACAAATTCCCGTTTCCTCTTTAACTTATATGGGTAGTTTAACAACAGAAAGAGCTGAAATATTATTTGAAGGCGGAACGCTTGTCTTTGATCATAGTTTCTATTACAATCACGATGATTATGAAATTGAATACGAAGTGCAAGATGAAAAGACCGGTAAAGCAGCATTTATAAGGTTATTAAAGCAACATAACGTACCAGTTCGTCATACAAACAACAAAGTAAAACGCTTTTTCCTTGCCAAACAAAACGAAGAGCGCTAAAGTAAAATTTCCATCAGTGAAGAAGAGCTGTACTTACGGCTACATTTCACCTTTTTGAAAAGCAAAAGATTTATTAGCAACATATAGAATAAGCAAAGAATGTTATGAAGGCTGTTTAGTTGCTCTTCATAACATTCCATTGCTACAATAGATATACATTTCATGGAAAAAGGAGTTTATAAAGGATGAGCAAGCAACCGATGACACCATTTGAAGCAATTGGCGGTGAACAATGCATTGCAACATTAGTGGATACATTTTATTCCTATGTCAGTGAACACCCTGACTTATCTCCGATCTTCCCGGATGATTTAACAGAAACTGCTAGGAAGCAGAAACAATTTTTAACACAATATTTAGGTGGTCCTAATTTATACACTGAAGAACATGGGCATCCTATGCTAAGAGCACGCCATCTTCCGTTTGAGATTACTCCAAAACGCGCAGAAGCTTGGCTGTCATGTATGGAGCAAGCAATGGATGATACAGGAGTGCACGGTCATATAAGAGAGTTTGTTTTTGAACGTTTAGCATTAACTGCTCAACATATGGTCAATACTCCAAATGAAACAGGTGAAGTGTAATGGATAAGCAGGAAGCAAAGCATATAAATATGCCTTCTCCTTCCACATGCGAGCATAAATCTGTAGAAGCATATTTATTTATTGATCCACTTTGTAAAGATTGCTGGGATATCGAGCCATTTATTATTAAACTATGGCTTGAGTATGGGAAATACTTCTCTATTCGTCATATAGTAACAGGAAAAGTGGACGGGGCAAACGCTTCCTCACACAAATGGAATAAACCTGCTAATATTCGATTTGTGTGGGAAAAGACAACAAGTTTACAAGGTTTTTCATGTGATGGAAAAGTACATATGCAAGAGGCGTCGTCAACACCGTATTTAGTTTCGATGGCAATTAAGGCGGCGGAGTTGCAAGGCCGAAAAGCAGGTTCGAAGTTTTTGCGAAAACTCCAAGAATACATTTTTCTTGAAAATGTATCAAACCCTGACTGTGAATTATTGCTTACATGTGCTAAAGATAGTGGCATTGATGTAGAGGAATTTAAAAAAGACCTACACTCAGTTAGCGCAAAAAAAGCTTTCCAATGCGACCTAAAATTCACAAATGAGATGCATATTACAGAAATACCTTCCCTCCTATTTTTTCATGCAAATTCAGATGAGGAAGGTATTAAAATCACAGGGATTTATTCCTATGATGTATACGTACAGCTATTAAAAGAACTGGTAAAATGCGAAATTGAGCCAGAACCATTACCTCCTTTAGAAGTATTACTAGAAGCAACACAATTTATTTCTTCAAAGGAAATCTCATTTATATATGACTGCCCTCAGCAAGAAATAGAGCGTGAACTAAAAAAATTACAACTAAAACGAAAAGTACAAATGATTGAAGTGAAGTGCGAGCGTTATTGGAAATGGATAGCAAAAGAAAAAGACCTGGTGTAAACACCAGGTCTTTTTCTTTACGGCTTATAAAAATATTAAAGGGGATGGGAGAAATTTTCACGTTCAAACAAAGGGGTATATGTTTGTATGTGAATTCGTTCACGCTTATTATATTACAAGATTCGACGTCAGATGACAACCCCTTTTGTCGAATTTCACATTTTTGTCACATTCTAAACGTTTTCATTCTTGAATAAGCTATAAAAAAAGCAATTTAGGAGGTTTCCTTATGAAAAAATCTCATATTTTTCTTATCTTTCTATGTGTTATTGTTTCTTTTTTCTTGTATATCCTCTCTCTATTACAAGCTTTCCCTAAAATTATTGCCTTTCCTCTTTTATTCGGAGTTATCGTCATCGCTGTCTCTTATTTCAACTATAGAAAACGATTTAAAGGATTTTAATTACAAAAATCTACTGTAAAACTGCCTTCTAATTTAGAAAAAGTAAGGAAATCCTCCTTATTTTTTCGACAAATATCGACAAAAACATTTTCAAACAAAAAAGACGAGGATAAAATCCCTCGTCTTTTCTCATTACTTTTCTTCAAATAATAACGCTTCTAATTCATTTAATTTCTCTTCAAATACTTGAAGTGCCTCTTTCACTGGTTCAGGAGATGCCATATCAACTCCTGCTTTTTTCAACACTTCAATTGGATAATCGGAGCTTCCCGCTTTTAAGAATTCGTTAATGTAACGTTCTACTGCTGGTTGCCCTTCTTCTAAAATTTGTTTAGATAACGCAGTCGCTGCACTAAATCCTGTTGCGTATTGATATACGTAATAGTTGTAATAGAAGTGCGGAATACGAGACCATTCTAAACCGATTTCTTTATCGATTACTAAAGCATCCCCGAAATATTTCTTATTTAAATCGTAGTAGATCTCCGTTAACATATCTGGCGTAACCGCATGTCCTTCTTGTACTTTTTTATGAATGATATGCTCGAACTCTGCAAACATTGTTTGACGGAATACAGTACCACGGAATCCTTCTAAATAATGATTTAATAAATATAGACGCTCTTTTTTATCTTCTGTCGTTTTTAATAAATAATCATTTAGAAGCGCTTCATTACAAGTTGATGCTACCTCTGCAACGAAGATTGAATAATCACCGTATACGTGTGGCTGTGTCTTTCTTGTGTAATAACTATGCACCGAATGACCAAACTCATGAGCAAGTGTATATAAATTATTTACATTATCATGCCAGTTCATTAAAATATACGGATTTGTTCCGTATGCACCAGATGAATATGCTCCGCTTCGTTTGCCTTTATTCTCGTACACATCTACCCAGCGATTTTCATATGCTTCTTTTAAAATTTCAACATATTCATCACCAAGTACGTTTAAAGATTTTAATAACAGGTCTTGCGCTTCTTCATACTTCACATTCATTTTCACTTCTTGTACAAGTGGTGTATATAAATCGTACATATGAAGCTCATCAAGTCCTAGTGCACGCTTACGAATATCAATGTAACGGTGTAATAAATGTAAGTTGTCATTTACCGTTTCAACGAGTTGATCGTATACTGCTTCAGGAATATTATTATTGCTTAATGCTGCTTGGCGAGCAGAGTCATATTTACGAATACGTGCATTGAAATTATTACGTTTCACTGCCCCGCTTAACGTACTTGCAAATGTGTTCTTAAATTTCCCATACGTTTCAAATACAGCTTTGAATGCATCTTCGCGAACACGACGATCATCACTTTCTAAAAACTGAATGTAACGGCCATGTGTTATTTCTACCTCTTCTCCATCCTCACCTTTAATAGATGGGAATTTCAAATCCGCATTATTCAACATACCGAATGTATTACTTGATGCACTCATCACTTCAGATGCTTCTGCTAATAACGCTTCCTCTGCCTCAGATAATACGTGCGGGCGTTGACGTGTAATTTCTTCTAATGCATGCTCATATACACTTAGTTCTCGATTTTCTTGTAAGAATGTTTGCAATGTATCTTCTGAAATAGATAAAATTTCAGGTACGATATACGCTGTGCTACTAGATACTTGTGAGTATAAATTTGTTGCGCGATCATTCAGTGCTTGATACACAGAGTTTGTTGTATCTTGATCGTAACGCATATGTGCATATGTATATAGCTTACCTAATCGCATTGAAATTTCATCTTCATATTGCAATGCCTCAAGCAAATTGTCTGCAGAGTCGCCAAGCTTCCCTTTAAATTCAGTTAACTTTGGCAATAGCTCTTTAATAGCTTGGAATTCTTTTTCCCATTCTGCATCTGTTTGGAAAATATCTTCTAATCGCCATGTGCTTGCTTCTTCAATCTCATTGCGATTTGGTAATGTTTTTGCTTTATTTTGTTCAGACATTCTGTAAGCCCTCCTTTAAATATCTCTACTTAAGTACAATTCTGTTTTTCTTATGTAATTCCTTCACGTTCATTCTTTATTATATCCCCTTTTTCTTCTCTCATGTTGAACTTTGTCTCAAATAGAGATAGCGCATAAGTTAGGCAAATCTCATCATATTTCCTAACTTCCTCCTCCGCCTGTAACATAACTATATTCCTCATTTTTCGGTACGTATAAGTCCCTACTTTATGCAACACGCCTACAAAACATAAAAAAGTCATATATTCAGTAACCGCTACTTTCCATATATGTTGTGAAAAGTACGGAAGTAAGCGCATTTCCGTATTTTTTTTTACATAACTACACACATATTGAAGGGAAATACAATTCCCTACCGCAAGCTCACCTATACACTTCATGTATAGAAAAGCTTGCCATGTAAATGGATTTGTTTGAAAAGCAAACGCGGATGGGAGCGGAACACCGATTTCAGAAGGAAAGCTCGCTGGGGTACATTTATATTGATATAAGAGGCGGAGTAGTGACTTATGATTATAATTCCAGATAGATAGAGCGTTTTGCCGAAAATGGTTCTTTTTTCTCTTCCATTCTTGTCCTAATACCTCTTTTTGGAAAGGAACAGAGGAAAAGAGCATGTCAACAGTAGTCGTATCAGTTGGTAAATAAATAGTATGTGAGAAAGAGACATTTGTAGAAAACGGAGTGATAAATGCGCATTTCATAAACGATTTTTGTTTCGGACAGAAGAAAATAAGAAATGGCTGAGGATAAGATTGTAAGGAGAAAGCCAGAAGTGAGGAAAATTTCATCCAATATGCAGATTGCTTTTTTAATTGATTTCCACCAATGATCCAGATGACCTGTATACCAGCTTGCCAATACGAGTATGTTCGTTTAGAAAGCTGCTCTACGGAAAGATTTGCACATTGATATTCAATCGCAATTTTTCTATCCGCTCTCTCTACGTAAATATCTGGCCGTTGCTTGATTACTGGCAGATAATGCTCTATATCGACATGAAAATCTTGATGTTTTAACCATCTATATAACAATTCTTTACCGTGCATATGATACATAGATTCTGCTTCATAAAAAGTAAGACATGAATCCACTTTCTTATGAGCAAAATGCCAGCTCTTTTGTGTTCCTAATTTCATTTGCACTTCTTTTCCGCAAGCTGTACAAAAGAATTTTTCTCGTTTACGCATTTCGCGTAAACGTTCTTCATCCCGGTTATATAATAGATGAATTTTCTCTCCGTTTTCTCTCCTTGCAATAAACATCCACCATCACACCCTTTCAACTTCTTGTATTCTACAATTTACTACAAATTCCTCTCAAAAAAAGAGATGTCCTAAATTAGGACATCTCTTTCTATAATAAAGGTGATAATAACCGATACGTCGATTCAACAATCCGCCTATGAAGACGTCTCTTATGAAATCGGTCAACATGAATTTCACTGGATTCTTCTAAATCGTCTTTAAAATCTTGAACGAGCTTTCGAATGCTACCTGTATCATATAAAAAGGCATTTACTTCAAAGTTTAAATGAAAACTTCTCATATCCATATTAGCTGTCCCAATTGATGCGAGATCAGAATCCACGATGACAACTTTACTATGAAGAAAACCTTTTTCATATTCATATATTTTTACTCCTGCATCTAATAACTCCGGAAAGTACGATCTTGATGCATAAAAGACAGTCCGCTTATCTGGCTTACTTGGCATTAACAAACGAACATCAATACCAGCAAGTGCAGCTACTTTTAATGCAGATAAAATATCATCATCTGGGATAAAGTATGGTGTTGCAATCCAAATCGATTTCCTAGCTGAAGCAATCATTGCAAAATATAAATGTTTAATTGTTTCCCATTTATTATCCGGTCCACCTCCAACAAGTTGGACTCCGCCCCAATGATCACCCTCAACTGCTTCCGCTTGTAAATATTCAGGTGCTAATACCGCCTCACCAGTCATATAAAACCAGTCTTGAAGGAAAATTAGCTGTAAACTTTGAACTGCTTCACCGCGTAAATATAAATGCGTGTCTCGCCAAAAACCGAAATATTTATCCTTCCCTAAATACTCATCACCAATATTTAATCCACCTACAAACCCTTCATTTCCATCTATAATAACGATTTTTCGGTGGTTTCGATAATTAATTTTATCGTTTAAAATTGGAAAGCGCACAGGGAAAAATGGAATCATTTCTACTCCTGCATCATTCAATTCTTCAATATACGAATTTGATAATTTAAAGCTTCCAACCGCGTCGTATAAAAAACGAACGACAACGCCTTCTTTTGATTTTTTTATTAAAATATCTTTAATTTCTGTACCGAGCTTGTCATCACGCACAATGTAATACTCCATATGAATGTGGTGTTTCGCTCGATTTAACCCATCTAAAATTGCCTGAAACGTTTCATCTCCATTTGTTAATGTCCTCGTTTCAGTTTGAAATGAAATATTTAAAGCACCTAGTCGATCTGCTAAACGAAATAACAATTCTTGATGCTTATGATTTCGTAAAATCCGTTCTTCGTAATCTTCGTGTCCCTTATATTGTAAAAACGCCTGTTCATCGAGTAATGCCTTCTTTTGGAACATTCTTTTTCTACGAAAATTTTGTCCAAATAAAAGATAAGCAAAGAAACCGAACACCGGAAAAATACCTAGTACGATTAACCACGTAAGTGTTTTAGACGGATGGCGGTTTTCTAAGAAAATAACACATCCAATTAAAAATGCGGAAACCGTAAATAAAATACTAATAATACCTAAAATAGAAACATCCTTTATCCCAATGACATCCGAATAAAATGCTACATCAATAAACATGCGTAATGAAACAAATAATGCGAACAATAGTAGAAAAAAGAAAAGTAGTTTTAACGTGTTTTTCATCTCTTACCTCCTTACTAAGAAAGCCTTCCTATTCTTCATAAAAAAAGCCGATTTCATACTATAGAAATCGGCCTACATTTTAGGAGGGAAATTGTTGCGAATTGTCTCAAGCGCACGCTCTTTCACAACCTGTTTCCCATACTCACTTACACGGTGAATCGTTAAAGTAGATTCTTCTCCATATTCTAAAACAATACTTAAAATACGATCAATTTCTTCTTCATCATGTAGCACTTCATCGAATTCCACATATACATAATATCGGTCCTCAAATGAATGTAATTCATCTTTTATATCTTCAAAGATAAGACGATGACTTAATGAAATAACATCTTCAAAATCATTAAACTTAATTAAAAAGCCAAACGTACCATCTTCATTAAAGTTTGTTCCTACTTGTTCTTCTACCTCTTCCACTAATTCTTGCTGGAATAATGATTCGATGCCTTCATCTAGAGGAATGTCTATAATTTTGTCTACACCTATTGGTAGTTCCAGCTTTTGTCCATCCTTTGAAAGCTCCGCTTTCGTTACAAGTACTTCAATCCCTTTATCGACTGCTTGCACTTGGATCCATAACGGCCCATCGATAAAGAAATCATCATGATCACGAGCTTCGTCCATCATCTCCCAAAAGAGCTCTTCACTTCGTTCGCGATCATACCAAATTTCTTCACGATTAAACCCTCTGTCCTCTATATCAATGTACGTAATAAAAAATTTCATCGTATGGTCATTAATTCTTTCAATATCCAAAATACAACGCTCCCTTCCTGCTTAGAATTGTTATGAAGGGATTCCCCACTCATATGACAAAACAATAGATTCTTGTACTCTCATTTTATGATAAGATTCTCCAGAAGGGAAATAAAATCGATTTATTTTACAAAAATAGTTATATACCTATCTGTATTCGACTTTTTACATAAAGTGAAACAATAATCAGTATTTTTTTCATCCTCCACTGATTATTAGCTCGCACCAATCGGAATAAATATACCATTATACCAATTTACTGCTCGCAAAAAATTTGGACATACATTCCCATATTCCCTCGTACACTGTAATAAAGTGAAACTTCTATTAGAGGTGATTATTTTGTCCCTGGGAGCGCGGGATCAAAACTAGACAAACTTTCTTCACCACATACATATATTTCGCTTATTAAAACATCATAAATGGAGGCAGACGAATGGACTTAGAGTTTTTAACATCTGTACTAATGATTGTCGGTATCGATGTTGTACTAGGTGGCGATAACGCAATTGTCATCGCACTAGCTAGCCGAAATTTACCTGAAGCAAAACGAAATAAAGCCATTTTGATTGGTACTATGTTAGCAATTGTGCTACGAATTCTCCTCACGATACTAGCTGTCTATTTACTTGATATCCCATTTTTACAACTCACCGGCGGAATTTTACTTACATTAATTGCGGTCAATTTACTCACTGATAATAACAACGATCTTTCTTCTATCAAAGGAAAAACGACTTTATTCCAAGCTGTGCGTACAATTGTATTCGCGGATCTCGTTATGGGGTTTGACAATGTTATTGCCATTGCAGGAGCAGCTCACGGAAGACTTTCACTCGTAATTATCGGTTTATTCATTTCTATCCCGATTATCATTTGGGGAAGCAAACTTATTTTAATACTCATGGAACGCTTTCCATTTCTCATTTATTGCGGAGCAGCAGTTCTCGCCTATACAGCAGGAAAAATGATTACACATGAAGACAGACTTGCAACGTTTTTTCATCATAATCCTAGTTTTGCCACAAGTATCCCTTATTTGTTCATTTTCACCATTTTATGCATAGGCTTTATCGTTCAACAAGTGCGATTACGTAATGTTAAACAGTAAAAAAAAACCTTCTACTCTATAATAGGTAGAAGGTTTTCATATTATTATAATTAATTTACAAGACGCTGTGCTTCACGTAATTGGAACGTTCTTACTGTACGTGGTAAGAAACGACGGATTTCATCTTCGTTGTAACCTACTTGAAGGCGTTTTTCGTCAATCATAATTGGACGACGTAAAATACCTGGATAGTCACGAATCATCTTATATAAATCTTGAAGTGGTAAAGACTCTAAGTTCACATTCAATTCTTGGAAAACTTTTGAACGAGTAGAAATAATCTCATCCGTTCCGCTTTCTGTCATACGTAAAATCTCTTTAATCTCATCAATCGTTAATGGATCTGAGAAAATATTACGTTCTGTATAAGGAATATGATTTTCCTCTAGCCATAATTTCGCCTTTCTACAAGACGTACAGCTTGGAGAACTATATAATGTTACCATACAAAGCTCACTCTCCTTAAAGAGTACAAATTCTGTACTAATTACAGTTTAAATTTCTAACTTCCGCAATTTTTCGCGATAACTTGTCTTATAGCAAAGTAAAAAATCGCAATTCATGTAAGCAACAATAATTACTTTTAATAAGTAACTTCTATAATCATTATACAATAGTTTTTGCAAGAAATATACAGTGAATTTACTGCTAGTTGAGAAAATTCCTCCGTGTACTCCACTGCTATGTAACATGATTATACTCAGTAAAACTGTCCTTTAACAACGGTCTTCAACCCTTTTGATACTTACTTTCTACAATAATCTTCACTTGATATACAATTACAGTTTCATAATCTTCCCCATTAAAAAGAGAGCGTTTTCTTACCTTTTCCCGACAAAACAATTGAGAAATGTAAGACTCTAAAGGTTAGAAACGAAAAGGAACATTCGTTCTTATTTTAACAACTCTCTCCGCTCATGTCTATATGCTTTCTAAAGTAAATCGAATATTTTTCTGACATTTCTTTCTTTTTTACCATTTATCTCATACAATAAAAATACAGACAGACAAAGGGGGAATTTGCATATGATCGCTTTTTTTACTGATTTTATCATTGTTGCTACCCTCATCATCGGAATAACAGCATTGATTGGTGTCATTACAAATAGCATCGGTGAAAAACTCTTTGGTGGGAAAGAAAAAATGAAGTTTGTTAATAAAAGTTTAGATGTACAATCTGGCTGGAACCAAGTTGGCGGAAAAGGCATTTATAAAAAACGTACGTACTAAAAAAAGCAGGTAATCACCTGCTTTTTTTGTTATTTTCCTACTGATGCCCATTTGAAGCTTACTTCGCCACCATACTTATGGTTGTACATATCTTTAATTGTTTCTCTTTGTAAATATGCTCTACCACGTTGATATACTGGAACAATCGCAGCGTCATCAAGTAACATTTTTTCTGCTTCAAGTAAGTTTTTCCAACGAGCATTTACGTCGCTTCCATCTTTCTTCGCTTTCATAATAATCTCATCGTACTTCGGATTAGAATACTTCATTTTATTTTGTGCCCCATCAGTTACGAACATATCAAGATATGTAACTGGATCTGGGAAGTCTGCACTCCATCCAGAGAATGACATTACAAAGTCGCCCGCATCTTCTAATTTTAGTTTTTGCGCGAATGGTTGTTGTTTAATTTTCACTGTTAAACCTGGTAAATTCTTTTCTAACTCACCTTTTAAATATTCACCAGTTTTCTTCGATAATTCAACGTCTTCATTTAATAGCTCTAATTCAATTTCGTTTTTGCCAAGCTCTTTTTTACCAGCTTCCCAATACTTTTTCGCTTCTTTTACATTTGGTTTTACAATATCTCCATTTTCAACACGGAAATCTTTTTTATCCGGTCCTTTAATGAAATTGTCAGGAATTAATCCCGTCGCTGGCTTAGAACCGTTATTTAATAATGTATCAACGAATGGTTTACGGTCAAAACCAAGAGAAATTGCTTTACGAATATTTTTATTTGCTAAAGCTGGGTCTTTTTGATTTAAGCGAAGGAAGAATACAGATGTATCTTCTACCGTTTTGAAATCTGGTTTTCCTTTATATTTATCGATGAACTCTGCTAATAACGTCGCTCGATCGACTGCGTTTGTTTCATATAAATTAATTGGCGTAGACGTATCTTTTACAATATTAAAGTTTACTTCCTCAAGCTTCACTTCTTTATTGTCCCAATATGATGAGCTCTTTGTCATTTTGAAGCTACGTTCATGTTGCCAATCACTTAATGTAAATGGTCCGTTATAAAGTGTTGTATTTGCTTCTAAACCAAACTTCGCCCCTTGCTCTTTCACATACTTTTCATTAACAGGATAGAAGATCGGATAGACCATTAAATCAACAAGATATGGAATAGAATTATCTAATTCTACTTCTAGTGTATGATCATCAATCGCTTTTACACCTAATTGGTCTGGACTCATCTCTTTTTTATTAATTTTCTCAGCATTTTTTATATCGTACATAATGTACGCCGATTTCGCAGCTGTATCTGGATTAATTGCTCTTTGCCATGCATACACGAAATCTTTCGCCGTTACAGGTTCACCATTTGACCATTTTGCATCTTCACGTAATTTAAATGTATACTTTTTACCGTCTTCTGACTTTTGGAATTCCTTCGCTACACCTGGAACTAATTTATCGTCTTTCCCAAGGCGGTATAGGCCTTCCATCGTATTGTTCATTACTTTTGAAGAAACTGCATCAGCTGATAACGCTGGGTCCATCGTTGGAATTTCTTGTGTTTCAATTAAGTTAATAACTTGCTTCGCACCGCTTTTCCCGCTATCCCCTTTTGCGTTCGCTTGCGGTTCATCTTTTTGGTAGCCACATGCCCCTAAAATCATGCTCATTGCTACTGTTGATGCTACAAAAACTGGTATCTTTTTTTTCATACTTCCACCCTCCAAAAAAATGTTAGCCCTTTCATTTTCAAACAGAAAGAAATATATATACGTTCTAATAATTCATATTATACACACAAATATATTCTTTGTATATTTATATTTCTATTTTATTAAAATTTTCTGTTAACACCACGTGCATTTGTAAACGTTTCACACTGCGTTTTTATTGAACTAAAGTGTTAAAAATGACCGTTTTTATACTTTTCTAAATTATCAGAGAAAAATAAATTTTATATTCTATAATATCTTACGCATAATTATTCCTCCTTTTTTGTCATAAAATGAAGGTTTATTCATATTGAAAATATGTAGGCTAAAATAAGTGCAAAGGATATGAAAGTGTGTTACGATACACTTTGCTAAAAATAGATATCGGTAAAGAGGGGACGGACATGACAGCAATTCGCTCAAAAAACGGGCCAACAGAGAAATTAAGTTTATTCTTATTAACATGGCCTATTTTTCTAGAAGTTTTTCTTTTTATGCTGATGGGGATCGCTGATACTTTCATGTTAAGTGCATTATCAGACGATGCTGTATCTGGGGTTGGTGCAGCGAATCAATACCTTCATATCGCGATTTTAGTACTAGAAGTCATAGGGAATGGTGCAGCTATCGTTGTATCCCAATACCTCGGTTCTAAACGCTTTATGGAAGCATCAAAAATATCAGCATTAGCCGTCACATTAAATTTAGTGGTCGGACTCATTATAAGCGCTGGTTTTCTTTTATTTTCAAAACATATGATGATGGCAATGAATTTACAAGGCGATGTACTAACGTATGCACAAAGCTATCTATCCATCGTCGGAGGAGCTATTTTCCTTCAAGCTATTATTAACTCATTAGCCGCAATTATCCGCGTTCACGGCTTTACAAAGCAAGCAATGTTTGTTTCGCTTGGAATGAATATTATTCATATCGCCGGAAACTACGTACTTATTTTCGGGAAATTCGGTTTCCCTGAACTTGGTGTGCAAGGAGCCGCGATTTCTTCCGCTGTCAGCCGGTTAATCGCACTTATCGTTTTCTTCTGGTTACTGTACCGCGTTATGGAATACCGTGTGAAATTACAATATTACTTCACTTTATCAAAAGAATACGTTGGCAAAATTTTAAAGATCGGCATTCCATCTGCATTCGAACAAGTCATGTATCAAGCTTGTCAAATTGTCTTCTTATATTACGCAACATACTTAGGTACGGAATCGTTAGCTGCAAGACAATACGCTACTAACATTTCCATGTTCACTTATTTATTCGCCATTGCTATCGGTATGGGAACAGCTATTATCGTTGGACGCCTAGTTGGCGGAAATGAAAAGGATGAAGCTTACACACGCGTATGGAAAAGTGTACAATGGGCGATTGGTGTAACTTTATTTATGGTCATGCTCGTTGTTACATTCCGCACACAATTAATGGGACTATTTACGGATAATCCTCATATTATCGCTCTAGGGGCAAGCGTTCTTTTACTAAGTGTACTACTTGAAACAGGACGGACGATGAACATCGTCATCATTAATTCACTTCGTGCAGCTGGCGATGCAAAATATCCTGTTTTAATCGGCGCATTCTCCATGGTGTTAATGAGCTTACCACTCGGTTACTTTTTCGCCTTCCATTTAGACATGGGGCTCGTTGGTATTTGGCTAGCGATTGCTATCGACGAATGGACGCGAGCAATTATTATGTTCTTCCGCTGGAGAAGTAGATCGTGGGAAAATTATGCACTTGTTAAACCAAATGAGCAAGATGAGAGTGTTTCTGTTCAGGCGCAGTAAAATAAAAGTGTTTCTAAATGAAGAAAAAGGCGGCTGGATTTCAGTCGCCTTTTCTTCATTCTTGGAAACTCTTAATTTGCTGTCTTTAAACAGAAAAAGAACTTGGATAAAATCTCTTTATACTAAATTAAGTTTAATTAGTATAAAAAATAGAGCCATCCTTCTGTAATAGAAGAATGGCTCTACTTTATTATTGATAGATTTCTTTATATTTCTTATACTCTGCTTCAGAACATAATACAAAATGTCCTGGGCGAATTTCACGCATTGTTGGTGCTTCCTCACCATATTGATGTTGAGATGGATCGTATACGATACGTTTACGATTGCGCTCATAATCTGGATCTGGAAGCGGAATTGCAGATAGTAGTGATTTTGTATATGGATGCATTGGATTCGCATATAACTCTTCACTTGTTGTCAACTCAACGATTTGACCACGGTACATTACACCAATGCGATCACTAATGTATTTTACCATTGATAAATCATGGGCGATGAATAAGTATGTTAAACCTTTTTCTCTTTGTAACTGTTTCAGTAAGTTTACAACTTGCGCCTGAATCGATACGTCAAGTGCTGAGATTGGTTCATCAGCAATGATAAATTCAGGTTCTACAGCTAGCGCACGAGCGATACCGATACGTTGACGTTGTCCGCCTGAGAATTCATGCGGGAAACGGTTTGCGTGCTCTTTATTTAAACCAACTGTATTTAATAATTCATGAACACGGTCCATACGCTCTTTTTTGCCTTTTGCTAGTCCGTGAATATCAATACCTTCTGCGATAATATCCCCTACTGTCATACGAGGATTTAATGATGCATATGGATCTTGGAAAATCATTTGCATTTTACGGTTGAACTTCTTCAGCTCTGCACGTGATTTTTTACCATGTACATTTTCACCATCGAACAACACTTCACCAGCAGTTGCATCATATAAACGAATAATCGTTCTTCCAGTTGTCGATTTACCACAACCTGATTCTCCTACAAGACCAAATGTTTCTCCGCGGTAAATATCAAATGAAATATCATTAACCGCTTTGACAACACCACCACTCACGTCGAAGTGCTGCTTTACATTTTTTACTTCAATTAATTTCTCACGTTGTTTAGTCATGTTGTTCACCTGCTTTCATTTGAAGAATGCGTTTTTCAACGACTGCCGGTGGTTTTACTTCTGGAGCTTGCTCGTGAAGTAACCAAGTTGCCGCATAGTGTGTATCACTTACTTTAAATAAAGGTGGGTCCATTTCAAAATCAATTTTTAACGCCTGCGGGTTACGTGGTGCAAAAGCATCACCCTTTGGCGGTTTTAATAAGTCTGGAGGCGTTCCTGGAATCGCATATAGCTCGTCCTCTGCACCATCTAAGCTTGGCATAGATGCGATTAAGCCCCATGTGTATGGATGTTTTGGATTGTAGAAAATTTCATCAACAGTTCCAATTTCAACAACTTTACCAGCGTACATAACCGCAACTCGGTCTGCAACGTTTGCCACTACACCTAAGTCATGCGTAATGAAAATGATTGCTGCTTCTGTTTTTTGCTGAATGTCCTTCATAAGTTCTAAAATTTGCGCCTGAATTGTAACGTCTAGCGCTGTTGTCGGCTCATCGGCAATTAATAATTTCGGGTTACAAGCTAACGCCATCGCAATAACTACACGCTGTCTCATACCACCTGAGAATTGGTGAGGATATTGTTTTAAGCGCGCTTCTGGATTCGGAATACCTACAAGGTCGATTAATTCTAACGCAACTTTACGTGCATCTGCTTTACTCATCCCTTGGTGTTTAATAAGACCTTCCATAATTTGATTACCAATAGTCATCGTTGGATTTAATGATGTCATTGGATCTTGGAAAATCATAGCAATATCTTTACCGCGTACTTGCTGCATTTCTTTTTCTGTTAGTTTCGTTAAGTCACGACCTTCAAATACAATTTCACCGTTTTTAATACGTCCTGGAGGATTCGGAATTAATCCCATTAACGCTTTAGAAGTAACTGATTTACCAGAACCAGATTCTCCTACAATCGCTAATGTCTCTCCTTTTTTCAAATCAAAAGTAACACCGCGTACAGCTTGTACTTCACCTGCATGTGTATCAAAGGAGACTTGCAAATCTTTTACCTCTAGCAATGTTTTCATTTTTACTTCTCCCCTCTTTTACTTACGCATTTTTGGATCTAACGCGTCGCGTAATCCGTCTGCAATTAAGTTGAATGCTAAGATTAACATACTGATGACAACCGCTGGGATGAACATCATATGTGGATACGTTTGAATTGATTTATAACCATCATTTACAAGAGAACCAAGTGATGCGAATGGTGGCTGAATACCTAGTCCGATGAAGCTTAAGAATGCTTCACCAAATACCGCTGTTGGAATTGTAAACATTGTCATTACGATAATTGGTCCCATTACGTTCGGAATTAAGTGCTTCACAATTAACTGTGTATTCGTTGCCCCTAATGTACGAGATGCTAATACATATTCTTGGTTTTTTAATTTTAGGATCTGTCCACGAACGATACGCGACATCCCTATCCAACCTGTAATTGCCATCGCAAGTGTAATTGACCAAATACCTGATCCCATAATGATTACCATTAAAATAACGATGATTAAGTATGGAATACCGTTAATGATCTCCATAATACGTTGCATAATATTATCTACTCTGCCGCCATAGAAGGCTGAAATACCTCCGTATGCAACCCCAATTACTAAGTCAATCGCTGCTGCTAAAAGAGCGATATATAATGATACTCGTGTACCTTCCCATGTTCTTGTCCATAAATCACGGCCAAGATCATCTGTACCAAACCAGAAGTACTCTTTAATATCACGTTTTTCATATTGGTCAACACCATATTGATCTGTACCGTCAAATGGTAGCCAATGAACATTTTCAATCACTGGAATTTTCGGTGGCATTTTCGCACGACCTAAATCCTGCTCTTTATAAGAATGCTTACTTACCATCGGTCCTAAAATTGCTAATAGTACAATAAGCATTAATAATACGAAACCAAACATTGCACCTTTATGTTGGAACAAACGTCTTCTTACATCTTGCCAAAACGTTAAGCTTGGACGGGCAATGACTTCATTATCAACATTACTCTGATTGGCTGGTTGAAATAAATCTGGAGATAATTTTTGTACATCTTTCATCATTTTTTCCCTCCCGCTAAACGAATACGAGGATCAATAATTCCGTATAAAATATCGACAATGAAAATAACTAAGATGAAGATCGCACTATAGAAAATTGTAGTTCCCATAATAACTGTATAGTCATTCACTGTAATCGATTTAACGAATTGTTCCCCAAGTCCAGGTACAGCGTAAATTTGCTCAATAACTAGTGTCCCTGTAATTAATCCTGCAACCATTGGTCCTAAAATTGTTACAACTGGAATTAATGCGTTACGCAGTGCGTGCTTGATAATGATAACGCCTTGGCTAATTCCTTTCGCTTTCGCTGTTAAAATGTAGTCTGCTTGCATAACCTCAATTAACTCTGCACGAGCGAAACGTGCGATTGTTGCGATAACTGCCATCGATAAGGCAATTGTAGGCATTACTGTAAACTCCGGTCCTTTCCAGAATGCTACTGGGAACCAACCAAGTTTTACCCCTACGAAATATTGTAGTAATGCGGCGAATACGAATGAGGGTACCGACATCCCGAGTACGGAAATAATTGTCGCCCCATAATCGACCCACGTATTGTTACGAAGCGCCGCAACGATTCCTAAAATTAAACCGATAAATGTTCCTAATATAATCGCTTGTAAACCAAGTTGTGCTGATGGTCCAATACGATCCACAATCATATCTGTTACTGGGCGGTTATCATATTGGAATGATACCCCTAAATCACCTTTTGCTAAGTTACCTAAGTAACGTGCATATTGAACTGGTACTGGATCATTTAATCCATATTTTTCAAGAATGATTTCTTTTTGTGCCGGTGATAGCTTCTCCTGGTTTTTAAGCGGAGAACCCGGTAGTAATTTCATCAAAAAGAAAGTCAGTGTAGTAATTAAAAATAATGTCAAAGCCATGTACACGAAACGTTTTAATACATAACGTCCCATAGTCAAGCACCTCCCCGTTTTTCTCAAAAGCAATAAGATAGTTTGAAATATTCTTACTTTTATTTTTTTAAAATAAGAGCACATGCCCATCATAGGCATATACCCTTATTCATGATGGAAACCATTTTTAGTTTTTGAGTTCAACCCACTTATAGCTAAATTCTCCGCCGTATTTATGTTCTAATAGGCCTGTAATTGAACTACGTTGTAAATATGCCTTTCCAGGTTGATATACTGGAGCAATCGCTGCATCTTCAAGCAGTTGTTGTTCTGCTTTTAATAGAGCATCCCAACGAGCTTGTACATCTACTTCTGTTTTGGCTTTCTTAATTAGTTCATCATAAGCTGGGTTTGCGTAGTTCACTTTATTTTGCGAATTACCTGTTGTATACATTTCAAGGAATGACATTGGATCCATATAATCTGGACTCCATCCCGCATATGACATCGCATAATCTCCACTTGCTTCAAGTTTTAACTTTTGTGCAAATGGCTGCATTTTTGTTGAAACTGTTAAACCTGGTAAGTTCTTTTCGAATTGTCCCTTTAAATACTCTCCGATTTTTTTGGCATCATCAGTATCAAAGTTTAATAACTCTAACTCTACTTTGTCTACACCAAGTTCTCTTTTACCAGCTTCCCAATATTTTTGAGCTTCTTTAACATCCTCTTTTATAAGCTTTCCGTTCTCTTCACGGAAGTCTTTTCCGTTAGGTCCTTTTGCCAAACCTTTCGGAACAAAACCATACATTCCTTCTGAACCATCGTTTAAGATAACTTTCCCGATATTTTCACGTTCAAAGGACATCGCAATTGCTTTTCGGATATTTTTATTTGCTAAAAATTTATTTTTTTCATTTAAACGAATGAATTGTGTAGATGGTCTCTTAATTGTTTTAAAATCAGCATCTGATTTGTATTTATCTACAAATTCTGATGTTAATACTACACGATCAATCGCTTTCGTTTCATATAAGTTTATAGCAGTTGAACGATCCTTAACAATATTGAAGTTTATCTCCTCAAGCTTCACTTCTTTATTTTCCCAATACGTTGGATTTTTCTTAAGGTGGAAACTTTGTTCATGTTTCCATTCATTTAAAACGAATGGGCCATTATAAAGTGTCGTATTGGATTCTAATCCAAATTTTGTTCCTTGTTCTTTTACAAACTTCTCATTCAAAGGATAAAATGTTGGATAGACTGTTAGACTTACAAAATAAGGAACAGGATTATCTAATTCCACTTCAAGTGTGTGATCATCAATTGCTTTTACACCAAGTTCCTCAACTGGTAATTCTTTTTTATTAATTTTCTCTGCATTTTTTACATCAAATAGTATGTAAGCAAATTTGGCACCCGTATTTGAATCAACAGCTCTTCTCCAAGAATAAACGAAGTCTTTCGCTGTTACAGGTTCACCATTCGACCATTTCGCATCTTCACGTAATTTAAATACATACTTTTTACCATCTTCTGATTTCTCATAAGATTTAGCGACTCCTGGAACGAGTTTATCGTCTTTCCCCAGACGATACAACCCTTCCATTGTGTTATTCATGATGTTAGAAGATGCTGCATCCGTTGATAGCGTCGTATCCATTGTTGGTATTTCAGCAGTTTCTGTTAGATTCAATACTTGCTTATTTGAAGTACTGGATCCTTTCGCGCTTGCCTTATTATCATCTTTTTGATAACTACAGGCTCCTAGCACACTTACTGTCAACGTCGATGCAAGCAATAGCGGTATCTTTTTCTTCATGCTGTGTTGCCTCCCCTAATTGCACTTCCTGTACCCTCACTTGTAGAAAAACAGAATTGAAAGAATAATCTCCAAGTTTCTACAATTTTCATTATACATATAATATGACGATTGTGAATATAGTTTTTTGTTTTTTTGTTAAAATTTTTAATAAAATGTTTATATTTTTAATTTTTTGTAAAGGGATACGTTAACATTGCTACCATCATCTTGAAATTAGAACCTCAATTGCGTATAATTTTCAAAAAATTATTTATATTACTTATTATAACTTTTATAGTATAATAATTCTAGTAATATTTTGACGGAGGGGAATATTTTGAATAAAGTTTTTTTTCATACTTGTATACTATTTTTGGTTGCGATAATCGCTTCTAGTGTGGGCGCATTCCTCGTTTCATCTCATTTTTTGTTGAATTTTGTCAACATCTCATTCTATATTGCATTGTTTTTTATTCTTATAGGTGGTTTTTTATTCATATTTCAAAACGGATTTTTTAACGTAACAATTTACGCATTCCAAAGAGTATTTGGTACGAATAAAAAAATTGACTCTTTAATTGAAGAAGCAGAGGAACCTATCGATAAGAAAGAACGTATTTATAAAACATATTCATTCAAATGGACGTATCCGATTTGTATTACCGGTATCGTACTTGGGTTGTTCTCGATCCTCATTAGCTTTACTATTTTGATGTAGTTTGCAAACACTATTCCATATGATATAATAATCAGCAAAACATTTTGTTATAAAACTTTAGTTCTTTCATATTAAAAGAGCTTAGGTAACAATAAATAAATTTATATGTATGCGATGATAAAGAAGAGTACATATTGAGGCAATTTCAGAGAGCTTGTGGCTGGTGTGAACAAGTAATTGCGCAGTATGGAATGGGCTTTTGAGCACCAAACCGAACCGAAAGTAGTAGGCTTTGGCGTTATATCCAAACGTTATTATGGATTAGAGAGATTTCACAGTAGTGAAATAATTAGGGTGGTACCGCGGTCCATTCGTCCCTAGAGTTTTTGGGATGAATGGGCTTTTTTGTATGCCTTCTCTTCCCCATCGCACATTCAATTTTAGGAGGAATTACTTATGTCAGTTATCTTTTCTGGTATTCAGCCAAGCGGAACAATTACACTTGGAAACTATTTAGGAGCTATGAAGCAATTTACAGAGCTTCAAAATGAACACGACTGTTATTTCTGTATTGTAAACCAACATGCGATTACAGTACCTCAAGATCCCGTACAACTTCGTAAAAACATTCGCAGTCTTGCTGCACTTTATGTAGCATGTGGCATCGATCCTGAAAAAGCTACTTTATTTGTACAATCAGAAGTACCAGCACACGCTCAACTAGGATGGATTATGCAATCAGTTGCTTACGTTGGAGAATTAGAGCGTATGACGCAATATAAAGATAAATCTTCTGGTAGAGATTCAGTTCCAGCTGGATTACTAACGTATCCACCATTAATGGCTGCTGATATTTTACTTTACAACACTGAAATCGTACCTGTTGGTGATGATCAAAAACAACATATGGAATTAACACGCGACCTAGCAGAGCGTTTCAACAAACGCTTCCGTGAAGTGTTCACTGTTCCTGAAATTCGTATTCCAAAAGTAGGAGCTCGCGTTATGTCATTAACAGAACCTACGAAAAAAATGAGTAAATCTGATCCGAATCCAAAAGCAATGATCAGTATGCTTGATGAACCAAAAACAATTGAAAAGAAAATTAAAAGTGCTGTAACTGATTCTGAAGGTATCGTGAAATTTGATAAAGAAAACAAACCTGGAATCTCTAACTTATTAACAATCTACTCTTCATTCTCTGGAAAGACAGTTGAAGAAATAGAAGCAATGTACGAAGGAAAAGGATACGGAGACTTCAAAGGCGACCTAGCACAAGTAGTCGTAGAAGCAATTCGTCCAATCCAAGACAAATATAACGAACTAATCAACTCACCAGAACTAGACGAAATTCTAGACAAAGGTGCCGAAAAAGCGAACCACGTTGCATTCAAACAACTACGTAAAGTAGAAAACGCAATGGGATTAAGTAGAAAGCGGAGGTAACTTATAAAGCGGAGGCAGCTCGTTCAGCTCTGACTGGCTAAGGTTCTTTCGCATAGAAGACGCTTTTTGTCTTCTTATGCGGAAGGTTCTTAGACACGAAGAGCTTGCTGCCAGAGCTGGATTACTACAAAAAGCGGAAGCGGCTCGTTCAGAATGTGAGGAGGATGGAGTTCCTGACGCAGAGGCGTTTTTTGCCTCGCAGGAAGGCGCGAAGCCACCGAATATTCTTGCCGCTGGAGCTGGATTTCATATAAAGCGGAAGCGGCTCGTTCAGAATGTGAGGAGGATGGAGTTCCTGACGCAGAGGCGTTTTTTGCCTCGCAGGAAGGCGCGAAGCCACCGAATATTCTTGCCGCTGGAGCTGGATTTCATATAAAGCGGAAGCGGCTCGTTCAGAATGTGAGGAGGATGGAGTTCCTGACGCAGAGGCGTTTTTTGCCTCGCAGGAAGGCGCGAAGCCACCGAATATTCTTGCCGCTGGAGCTGGATTTCATATAAAGCGGAAGCGGCTCGTTCAGAATGTGAGGGGGATGGAGCTCCTGACGTAGAGGCGGGTTTTGCCTCGCAGGAAGGCGCGAAGCCACCGAACATTCTTGCCGCTGGAGCTGGATTACTAGAAAAGCGGAGGCGACTGCTTAGCCCTGACGGATAAGGTTCTTCCCCACAGAAGGTGCTTTTTACCTTCTCGTGGGGAAGGTTCTTAGACGCGAAGGGCTAGGAGCCGGAGCTGGATTTCATAAAAGGCGGACGCGGCTCGTTCAGAATGTGAGGAGGATGCAGTTCCTGACGCAGAGGCGTTTTTTGCCTCGCAGGAAGGCGCGAAGCCACCGAACATTCTTGTCACCTCCATAAAAAAAACCGCCAATTGGCGGTTTTTTTAATTTACCTTCTGCTCATTTTCCATTTCCCATAACTTTTCAAAAAACGGCTGTCCTTTTACAAGGCGCTCACATAATTGCTCGTGCTTCTCAGACCATCCAGTTTTCGCTTCATCATAAAGTTTAGCCCAAACATCTTCAAACTCCATATGTTGGACCATTCCGTACGCTGATGGATCCCACTCTGTGAACCAATAGCGAATTTCAGCTGGATTTTTCGTTGTATGTAATTGATCTAATGCCATAAATAATAATTGTTTTAACTGTCTTTCTTTACGAGTTAGGCCGTTCATAATGAAAGGCGACGGCGATAAAATATGATGTTCTTTTTCAATCTCTTCCACTTGGAACTCATACTTTTCTGCTTGCACATTCTCTACCATCTCATATACCATCTGTTCTTGACGCGGTATAAGCCTACTTTTTCTAATTGGAACATTATAGCCGATTGAATCAATCGCAATAATTCCTTTTCCATCTGTAACTACAAAACAATATTCTTGTTGCAAACGTTCGTGATTTTTACGAATATAAGCCTTATGATATACGTCTTCCAATAATTTTTGCGGAAGCTCTAATAATTCGTTCTCGATGTAATGATATAATGTGGCATCTACTTTTAATAATGGCACTTGATCTAATAGCTCAATCGTATCATCTTTCCGCCATTCGTAAAAATGACAAACGTTATACCCATTCTCTTCACCTTCAAACCAATTTACCCATACATCATGTAGATATAACATTCACTACCCCTCACTTCACTACTGTTTGTACCAATCATTATGTTCAGTTTTGCTTAACTTTATTCCACTTGAGGAAATATATTCTAATTATTATTTTTTCTTCTATAATATAAAAAAAAAACAGGAGATAGCTCCCCTGTTTTTCATGAAACATGAAATGTATTTGCTTTATTCAATATTTCTTTCGCATCTATAGATAATAAAGAAAGTGTATTTTCTCCTTCAAATGCTACACAATCTTTCACAATATGAAATCCAAGTGCATAGCCAAGCATTTTCGGATACGAGTGCAGTCCATTTAATAAAACATCATGCTCCCTCGTACCTCTCTTTACGCCTATTCGGTCTTGTATTGAATTCCTCCAATAATAAATAGCATCTTCTTTTGAAATGTAAGTAGTCCACGGTGCACATCTTTTTTCTGTATACCTTTCATACACAGCTTGCTCAGCTAACCCTTCCATAATCATCGTATCAAGTAATGTATACTCTGTTTCTTTCGTCTCAATTTGATGTAACCTACATATATGATGGTATTCATGCGTTAATAAAGCTTTTAGTTCCTCTACTGAATTACGTCCACATACGAATAAGAAAATAACGTGACGCATAGATAAGCCAGCCTTCCCGTTATATTCCTCTTGTACAGTTCGATTGTATGAATCTGATAATAAAATAAAGATAGGGACATCTGGACCTTTTAGCCAACCTTTCAATTTTTCATACTCCATGCTAAGTTCTTTCCAAATTTCTTTCTTCTCTAACTCTTTAATTTCCTGCTCCCCCCGCATTACTGGGCGATACATACCTTTAGAGATTAAAAAGCGATACAGTCTCTCTTTTGGCAATGGAATATACTTTGTAAATTTCTCACAAAGCTTCTCTGGACGTCCATAATACAGATGTAACCATTCTGCCGTTTCAACAACCCCCAACCTTCATCCCTCCTTTTCTTATGTATATGCAAAAAAGAAAGGAACGTAAAGGTGATAAAAAATAAATAAGGTGTCTTTTCGTAATACTTTACGAAAAGACACCTTATTGTACATATTATTTATATGCTTTAAATACTAATACTGCGTTATGACCACCGAATCCTAATGAATTACTTAATACAGCTCGCACTTCTTGATGCCTCGCTGTATTTGGTACGTAATCTAAATCACATTCTGGATCTGGTGTTTCATAGTTAATCGTCGGAGGAATTACTCCGTCTGTAATTGATTTAATAGAGAAGATTGCTTCAACAGCACCAGCTGCTCCTAATAAATGACCTGTCATTGATTTCGTTGAGCTAATCGCTACTTTATATGCATGCTCACCGAAAGTTTCTTTAATTGCCATCGTTTCATACTTTTCATTTGCATCTGTACTTGTACCATGTGCATTAATGTAATCAATATCTTTTGGCTCTAGACCTGCATCAGCTAAAGCTTGACGCATCGCACGAACTCCGCCTTCACCGCCAGGAGCAGGCATTGTAATATGGAACGCATCACCAGTTGCACCATAACCAGCAATTTCCGCATAAATGTGAGCACCACGTGCTAATGCGTGCTCTAATTCTTCAAGAATAAGAATTCCTGATCCTTCACCCATTACGAAACCGCTACGATTTTTATCGAATGGGCGGCAAGCCGTTGCTGGATCTTCATTGAATGTTAATGCTTTCGCTGAGCTAAACCCAGCGAATGCCATACTTGTTAATGGCGCTTCTGCTCCGCCTGTTATCATCGCATCAGCATCACCGCGCTGGATTACTTTAAACGCATCACCAATTGAGTTTGCTCCAGATGCACAAGCTGTTACAGAGCAAGTATTAATTCCTTTTGCTCCTGTAGCGATTGACACTTGACCTGCTGCCATATCTGGAATCATCATTGGTACGAAGAATGGGCTCACGCGGCGCGGACCTTTTTCAGTAAAAATCTTAAATTGTTCTTCGTATGTTTCCATACCACCAATACCAGAACCAACCCATACACCAATGCGTGGTGCATTTTCTTCTGTAATTTCAAGCTTCGCATCCGCAACTGCCATTTTCGCTGCTGCTACTGCATATTGCGTAAAGCGGTCCATACGGCGCGCTTCTTTTTTATCTATATATTTTTCGACTTCAAAGTCGTTAATTTCTGCTGCTACTTTTGCAGGAATTTGTTCTGAATCTATTCTTGTAAGTCGTCCGATTCCGGATACACCGTTTTTAATGTTTTCCCAAGCTGTTTCAACATCTGTTCCGATCGGTGTAACAGCTCCTAGCCCTGTAATTACGACCCTCTTTTTTTCCATACAAAATACACTCCTTTTTTTCTCTCAGTCCTTATTTACCCCAACGAAGAGCTACTGCTCCCCATGTTAACCCGCCGCCAAAACCGACTAGTATAATTAAATCACCATCTTGAATACGTCCATTTTGCAATTCCTCTACCATTGCAATTGGAATTGAAGAAGCCGATGTATTACCGAACTTTTCAATTGTCATACTCATTTTTTCTTTCGGTAAATTTAATCTTTCTCTTGCAGATTCCATAATACGAATATTCGCTTGATGTGGTACTAAGAAGTCCACATCCTCTTTCGTAAGTCCCGCTTTTTCTAACACGCGAAGACAGGAATCACCAAGTTGGCGAACAGCAAATTTAAAGACTTCTCTGCCGTTCATCATAACATACTCGTCTTGATAAAGATGCTTACCGCCACTTCCGTCCGCTCCTAATTCAAAAGAAAGTACACCTTTTCCTTCCGAAACAGCTCCCATTACGATAGCACCTGCTCCGTCCCCAAATAGTACCGCTGTATTTCGATCGTTCCAGTCTACAATTTTAGATAGTTTGTCACTACCAACTACTAATACATTTTTATAAGTTCCCGTTTGAATAAATTGCTGCGCTGTAATCATTCCGTACATAAAGCCAGCACACGCTGCACTTAAATCCATTGCGGCTGCGTGTTTTGCGCCAATTGCTTCTTGGATTACACAAGCTACTGCTGGGAATGCGCGATCTGGCGTTACTGTTGCCACTAAAATAAGATCGATATCCTCTCCGCTAATCCCGGCATCTTCAAGTGCTTTTTTAGAAGCCTCTACCGCCATATATGAAGTATCTATTGTATCATCGGCAATGCGTCTCTCTGCAATTCCCGTTCTCGTACGAATCCATTCATCAGATGTATCTACGATTTTCTCTAAATCGTGATTTGTGACTACTTTTTCTGGCACATATCTTCCGATCCCTAAAATGCCCACGTTCACATCGCAGCCCTCCGTTTTATATCAATTATTATGACTTGGTACTAATTTTAAAACATAAATGTACTTTTGTCTAGAATATATTTCAGCTAAAAAAATAAGACAGCGTATTACTAACTTTATTTTTCATTAAAAGAAACAGAAAAATCCCTATCCTTTCAAAAGATAAACTTCCCAATACTTTTGACCTTACTCCGCTCGAAACAAAAAAAGTCCTTTCCGCTTCTATCCACAGCTCGAGCCTCTCTCCCATCAAAAAAGAAGATTTTTATTCTTTATCTGCTTTCCCTTCAAAACTAAGACCTTCTCCTCATAACCTTCCACTTTAGCCTCATCATCCCTCTGGTCTTACCTCGCTCGAAATAAAAAAAGGCCCTTACCGCTTCTATCCACGGTTCGAGCCTCTCTTCCATCAAAAAAGAAGGGTTTTTTATTCTTTATCTGCTTTCCCAAGCTCATATGCTTCGCCCATTACTTTCATCAATAGCTCTAACACCGGCTGTGCTTTCTCCATATCAAGTGCAATTCCATTAGAATCTAAAATTGCCTTTGCTTCTGGTAAATGCTTCATTGCGATTTGTAAAAATTGCATACTTTTTTCGTTCATGTAATCTCTTCCTCTCCATTAAAGCTTTTCAATCAATTATCCATACAATAGTGTAACACGCATGCTACCCTTCGTATAACTCTTTATATTTTTTCATATGTGCCAATTGTTTATTTAAACCGAATTCTACTGGTGTATTTTTTTGAATAGAAATAACCTCTACAGCTTCATCTCTTACTTCCACATTTTTGTTATTTACTTTATCATCTGCATGTAAAAGACTCATACCCTTTTCCCATAACTCTTCTTTTCCACTAAGTAAATTATATATACCGAGGTGTTTTACATTCATTCCATTTTCCCATAAATATTCACATACATCTTCAACGTAAAGTAAATCACTTCCTTTTTCTCCATTTATACAACGGCACTCTTTTTCATCAAGTTCTGATAAAATAAGCTGATGATACATCATAAACGACGGTTGCCACGGCCCATATAATGTAGGAACTCGATATGCACTATATTGTAATTCGCCTTTTTTCAACCCTTCTTCCACTTTCGAAAATAGATGTTTGTTTTCGGATTCTTCAGTGCTTCCTATTTCAATAGAAGAAATTAGATTTAACTTCACTTTATTTTTTTCACACATCCTTACGATTCGTTTTAAATATTGTAATATGACCCTTTCATTCCGAAATCCACTTTGCTGATTCGGCTCATACAAGCAAAAATAAACTGTATCGAAACTCTCTTCCTCTACCGATCGCCATCCGTCTTCATCCCTTATAGAATAGTACGTAAATAACGCATTCCGCCCAATCAACAATAATTTCTCTTCATTAATTTTTGTCATACTATCAAATTCATCAAAATCAAGACCATATACTTCTACTTCTTCTGCAATCATTTTATTCACAAGGTGATAACCTACAAACGTAAGTGCACCTATAATCAGCACGCGTTTCATACCACCAACCCTTTCCCCTTGAAACAAATAGCTCCTCATTTATGTATATGGGAGCTTCACAATTCTTCTTCATATTTTTTAAAGAAATCAGTCGTTTGTCTAACCATTTTATATTTCACATCTTGCAGATGGAATAAAACAGAAGTATCGCATTGATTGAATTGCCTCATTTTCTCGTATTTACGTAACAATTGTTTTCTTCCTCTTTTTTCCTGTGTTGAGACAAAAACTGTAACAGGTACACAAGACGGCAGAAGCGCAAATGATTTCTTATTTATTTTTGATTCTAATTCTTCTTCTTTGGAATCATACGCCAAACTTAATTCCTTCACTAATCTTTTGTAAAAAAACTTATGCTCTTTCTCAAAATCCACATATTCTGGTAAATCTAAACACGGATTTAACATAACGACAGAACGTATACATTCAGGGTATTTGTTCATCATCTCCAGTGCTACAAGCGCTCCCATACCATCTGCCATAATGTGCATTTTCGCATTCAATGTCTCTTTTCTTAGAACGACATCATACAAACGTTTTGCAAGACGAACAGCTCGATCGTTCCCCCAATGCCTTCCGTATAAGTTAGATGAAAAGACCGTATAGCCTTTTTCAATAAGGCCCTGTAAAAAATAAGCTCTCCCTGCATGCTGTGTCCATAAACTTGTACCATTCTCAATAAAATAGTTATAATCTCCTAGGAGCATAACAGAAAATCCATTTGGCTTTTCCGGTAAATAAATTACACATGGTTCTTTTTCTAAGTAAAAAAAACGTTCCGTAATACTCATTTTTCCCCCGCCTTATTTTCTAAACGTATAAAAGTACTCTTTTATAATGTATGAACAGAATGCAAATTTGCGTTGAAAAATCTACAAATATTTTTCTATATTCTTTTTTCAATTGTGTTACAATAAGGACAGATTGAACGAATAGAGGTGTAAAATATGCGTTTCATTTGGGCATTAATTTGGTCGTTCGCACTTGTACATATGATGAGCTATGTAATCGGCTCTATGACTGGCGGTACATACGATTTTAACCAAGCGTCTATTTTCTCAGTTGTTCTTGCGGTATTAGTATTAGCGATTGCAGCTGCGATTCCAAACGAGCCAGTAGAACAACACTAAAAAGAGTCCGGATTTTATCCGAACTCTTTTTTTACTTCACACGCACGACTAATTCGTTATTTTCTACATCAACCACTACGTGACTATTGTCAGTAATCGCTCCTGCAATTAATTCTCTCGCTAATTTCGTCTCAACTTGACGCTGTACGTATCGTTTTAACGGACGAGCTCCGTACAGCGGATCGAATCCAGCTTCTACAACAAATTCTTTTGCAGATTCCGTCAATTCTAATGATATATGGCGATCTGCTAAACGCCCTTGTAATTCTTGTACAATCTTATCAACAATACCTTTAATTTCATTCCTTGTAAGAGGTTTGAATAAAATAATTTCATCGACACGGTTTAAGAATTCTGGTCGGAAATGTCCTCTTAATTGTCCCATTACAAGTTCTCTTGACTCTTCTTTAATAGAACCATCTTCTTCTAGCCCTTCTAATAAGTGAGCAGATCCAATATTTGAAGTCATAATAATAACCGTATTTTTAAAGTCTACTGTACGTCCTTGTGAATCTGTAATGCGGCCATCGTCTAACATTTGTAATAAAATGTTGAATACTTCTGGATGTGCTTTTTCGATTTCATCTAACAAAATAACAGAATATGGTTTACGTCTTACTGCTTCTGTTAATTGTCCACCTTCTTCATATCCAACATATCCAGGAGGCGCTCCAATTAAGCGTGACACTGCGTGTTTCTCCATATACTCAGACATATCGATACGAATCATTTGCTCTTCACTGTCAAATAATGTTTGCGCTAACGTTTTTGCAAGCTCAGTTTTACCAACACCTGTAGGGCCTAAGAAAATAAATGAACCAATTGGACGATTCGGATCTTTAATGCCAGCGCGAGCACGAAGTACTGCGTCTGATACAAGGCTTACCGCTTCCTCTTGACCGATAACACGCTCTGATAAAATTTGTTCAAGACGTAATAATTTCTCACGTTCACCTTCAACGAGTTTTGCGACAGGAATACCAGTCCACCTTGAAACAATGTCTGCAATTTCTTCTTCACTTACTTCCTCGCGTAATAAGCGATTCTCTTGTTTATTATGTGCACCCATCTCTTCCGCTTCTTTTAACTCTTTTTCGATAGCTGGAATTTTCCCGTGGCGAAGCTCAGCTGCTTTATTTAAATCGTAATTTCCTTCTGCTTCTTCTAACTCACGGCGCAAGCGCTCTAAATGCTCACGTAAGTCACGCACTTTATGAATGTCTTCTTTTTCTTTCTCCCATTTCGCTCTCATACTACTTGCAACTTCTTTTAAATCCGATAATTCACGTTGCAATGTTTTTAGGCGCTCTTGACTACCTAAGTCCTTTTCTTTCCCAAGAGCAGCTTCTTCAATTTCCAGCTGCATAATGCGGCGCGTTACTTCATCTAGTTCTGTTGGCATAGAATCAATTTCTGTTCGAATTGTTGCACAAGCTTCATCAACTAGATCGATCGCTTTATCAGGTAAGAAGCGATCCGAAATGTATCGATCTGATAAAACAGATGCTGCTACAATCGCGCGGTCATGAATATTTACACCGTGATAAATTTCAAAACGCTCTTTTAAACCACGTAAAATGGAAATTGTATCCTCAACAGTTGGCTCTTCTGCTAACACTTGTTGGAAACGTCTTTCTAACGCTGGATCTTTCTCAATATATTTACGGTATTCATCTAATGTCGTTGCCCCGATACAATGCAGTTCACCACGCGCTAACATCGGTTTTAACATATTTCCCGCATCCATCGCTCCTTCTGTTTTACCAGCGCCGACGATTGTATGAAGTTCATCAATGAATAATAAAATGCGACCTTCACTCTTTTTAATTTCATTTAATACAGCTTGCAGACGCTCTTCAAACTCACCACGGAATTTCGCTCCAGCTACAAGCGCACTCATATCTAATGCGAAGATTGTTCTATCTTTTAATCCTTCTGGTACATCCTTCTTCACAATACGCTGTGCTAATCCTTCAACGATTGCTGTTTTACCAACACCGGGTTCACCAATTAAAACCGGGTTGTTTTTCGTTTTACGTGAAAGAATGCGGATTACACGTCGAATTTCACTATCGCGACCGATAACAGGATCAATTTTCCCCGCTCTCACTTCCGCCACTAAATCACGACCATATTTTTCTAACGCTTCATAAGTTGCTTCTGGATTTTGACTAGTCACTCTTTGATTCCCCCGAACTGTCATTAAAGACTGTAATAAGTTATCTTTCGTAATATAAAATTTTGCGAATAATTGATTTATATCGCCTTTTTCTTCAGAAAAAGCAAGCAATACATGTTCGATTGAAATGTAGTCATCTTGCAATTTCTCCGCTTCTTTTCCTGCTCTTACAAGCAGTTGTTGCAAAGCACCTGTTACATATAATTTCCCTGCCTCTGCCCCGCTTCCAGTTACAGAAGGCTTTTTCTTAATTAAACTTTCTACACCTTGCTTTAACGCTTCTATATCGACATTCATTTTTTGAAAAATACGTACCGTTAATCCGTCTTGTTGCTCTAATAACGTAAGCAATAGATGAACAGTATCTACTTCTTGATGATGATGAGATACCGCTAAAGATTGAGCACTCATAATCGCTTCCTGTGTTTTCGTTGTCATTTGATTTAAGTCCATCTTTACAGCCCTCCAAATGTTTGACTTTCTTTGACCTTTGATTTGATTATACGCCAACTGACTTTTTTATACAATAATTTTGCTTATGTAGTTCAAACTTATTATTGGAAAAAGAAAAAAGTAACATTCATTTTCCTAATCAAAAAAGCCGCAATAACGATTGCGGCTTCTGTTACGGTTTTCTTTTATATGTCCACTGACGGTTATGATTTGCGTTCTCTGGAAACTTTTCACCGGCAGTTAATTGTACCATTTGCGGATTTTTCACCATACTTCCCGTTTCACCAATTTCTACGTAAATGCCATCATTTGGCGCTTTTTGCCCTGAACGAAACCTGCGATTTTGTCCCATTTCCATTCTCCTTCCATGACGTCTTGCCTCATTAGTATATCCATTTTAAAAGAAAGCTTTTCTGTCATGTTTAGGAAACAAGTACTACCGTTTACCCATGTACATATATATAATTACACAACCTTAAGCAGGAATTATTGGCATATTTGTTGAAAAAAAAGAAACCAACCAAAGTTTAGGCCAGTTTCAAAGGAGAGTCAAACATATACGAGAAGATTACATGTTCATTATAAGCCTCATCATACGAGCAATGTAACCCTTTTCACAATTTGTACATAATGAAAAAAACATTGTTTGAACTTTCTAAAAAGATATTGACTTTTCCTAATTTCCAACGAGAAATAGTAGACACCACAGCGCTTCGCGACGTAAGATGGATATATAGTGAAACTTTCATCTACAGTAGTTTCACCCAGTCTAACCTCTTATTTCTGCATATTAAAAACGGAAATACAGATAGAATCAAAAAATTTATTATAAGAGGTGAAATTATGAACAAACAACATTTAATCGCATTAGACTTAGACGGAACTTTATTAACAGACAACAAAATAATTTCTCCAAGAACGAAAAACACAATTGCAAAAGCAAAAGAACAAGGACATATTGTCGTTATTTCAACAGGGCGTCCATTCCGCGCTAGTTACGATTATTATAAAGAACTTAGCCTTAACACACCAATCGTAAACTTTAATGGAGCTTACGTGCATCACCCTCTTGATTCAAGTTGGGGAACACATCACTCTCCTCTTGAACTTTCAACAGCGCAAGAAATCGTCCGAGCTTGCTTTGATTTCGGCGTGAAAAATGTCTATGCTGAAGTCATCGATGATGTGTATGTCCGTGAAATTGATGAAGATAAAAAACATATTTTTGAATTCGGTTCTCCAAGGATTTTCACAGGAGATTTATTAAATATTTTAAACGACCATCCAACTTGCTTATTAATCGATGCACATGACGAGCATTCTGCTGCAATTCGCCAACATTTAACAGATATGCATGCTGAAGTCATCGACCATAGAAAATGGGGTGCACCTTGGCCAATTATTGAAATTGTAAAAAGCGGATTAAATAAAGCTGTCGGATTACAAAAAATTTCAGGCCATTATAACATTCCTAAAGAGCGAATTATCGCTTTTGGTGATGAGGATAACGACTTTGAAATGATCGAATTTGCTGGTCATGGAATCGCAATGGGTAATGCGATTCCTGAATTAAAATCACTTGCAAATCATACGACATTAACGAATGAAGAAGATGGTATCGCTCTATATTTAGAAGAGGTTCTTGGATTGTAATCTAAAAATTCCCTGCTTATAGTTTCTCGCTAAACGCTCATACTATTATTAGACGCAAAAGTCAGCGCGTCAATTGTTTTCAGCTAAATAAAGGGGGTTTTTCGAATGGGTAAAAAGAACAAATCAAAACGTTTTATCCAGCAAGGAGCCGATGCTGTTATGAAGCATGATGCAAGATTCCCGTACAGAGGTACATTAGCTGAGGCAGAAAAAGCGAGAAGTAACTCTTCATTTGGAGGGGCTTAAATGGGGAACTTACTATTCCAACAAGCTAGAGACGCTGTTTCAAGTGCCGTTTCTTGTTCAAGTGGCGCTGAACAACAGGAACTCGTTTATAGAGCAAAAAACTCTTTGCACTCTGCTTATGCAAACTCTTCAACTGCTGAAAAAGTTCAGCTACGTGAAATGCAGGAGCAATTGCAAAACATTACGAATTCGCATTAAAAAAGGAGGACCAGCTTTGGTCCTCTTTAATCTTTTCTAAACAATCCAAACACACCGACCGTTTGCAGTATATTTGTAAATGCACCTGGGTCCACTTGTTTAATAACCCTCTCTAATTCATACAACTCGTAACGAGTAATAACAATCATTAACATTTCTTTATTTTCATTTGTATAAGCACCTGTTGCTGGTATAGTTGTAATCCCTCTCACTAAGCGAGAGTGAATCGCTTTTCGCACATCTGCCCCGTTCTTTGTAACAATTAATGCCGTAATCTTCACATGACGGGTATGAATCGCATCAATAATTCTCGTTGATACATACAAAGTGACTAAAGTATATAATGCCTTTTCCCATCCATATACGTAGCCAGCAGCGATAATGATAAGTGCATTAAAGAAGAAAAAATACGTGCCGACAGGCTTATCTTTTATTTTTGATAAAATCATAGCAATAATATCTAGACCACCTGTAGAAGCCCCCCACTTTAAAGCAACCCCTACCCCAATCGCTGAAATAATACCACCAAAAATCGCATTCAATATAATATCGTGCGAAACCGCTCTAACTGGGATAATTTCTAAAAACAAAGTCATAAATACAACACAAAGAAAACTAAAAAATGTAAAGGCCTTCCCAACCTTTTTCCACGCTAAAATAACGACAGGAATATTAAACAAACTAAACAATACCCCCGTAGATATATGAATAGATAAAAAGTCACCTAATATTTGTGACAATAATTGAGACAATCCAGCAAAACCACTCGCATACACTTTCGCTGGTGTTAAAAATAAATTCATCCCAATCGCATTTAATAAACCCGCAATAATTACAACGACTAACTTCTTAATAAGTTCAGTATAATTCAGCTTCAAATCCATTTCTAATCCACCTTTAGTATTCATGAATGCACCGCTATACATAGTCTTTACGAAAAAGGAAATGATAAACATACAACGTTTAGAAATGGAGTTGATACATATGCCACATACTAGCGATAACGACAAAAAAGCACGCGACAATAATGCAAAGCGCACTCAAAAAAATGAACAAGAGCAAAAAAATATTCAGCAAGGAAAACGTGCATATTCTAAGAAAACCGATCACCTTTGATTACATCGTACATCAACTTTAATGTTGATGTACTTTTTTTACATTTTACAGGGAAAAAACATTAAAAATTCACTTCATGTTCACTTCTATATTCTACAATAGCGATAACATATTCGGATGAGGTGTTAGCATGAAAGGAAAAAGTACATTCATTATCACTGCACTAATAAGTATATTAATACTATCTGCTTGCGGACAAAAAAATGACTCGGCCACAATCGCTACAACAACAAACTCAACCATTACGAAGAGCGATTTCGAAAAACAATTGAAAGATCGATACGGAAAAGACACGCTATACGAAATGGTAGCACAAGATGTTATTACTAAAAAATATAAAGTATCTGATGATGCAGTAGATAAAGAAGTAGAAAAAGCAAAAGATCAATACGGAGAACAATTCAAAGCAACACTAGAAAATAATCGTTTAAAAGATGAAGAAGATTTCAAAAATCAAATTAAATTCAAACTTGCATTGAATGAAGCGATTAAACAAAGCATTACAGAAAAAGATGTGAAAGACCACTATAAGCCAGAAATTAAAGCTAGTCACATTTTAGTAAGTAACGAAAATGAAGCGAAAGAGATAAAGAAGAAATTAGATACCGGCACTTCATTTGAAGAATTAGCAAAACAAGAATCTCAAGATTTAGCATCAAAAGATAATGGTGGAGACCTCGGATACTTCGGGGCAGGCAAAATGACACCTGAATTTGAAAAAGCTGCCTACAAATTAAAGCCCGGCCAAATTAGCAATCCCGTAAAATCACCAAACGGCTATCACATTATTAAACTAACTGATAAAAAAGATTTACAACCTTACGATAAAGTGAAAGACTCTATACGTAAAGACTTAGAAGAAGAACGTCTTGCCGACCCTTCCTTCGGTCAAAAATTATTACAAGATGAATTAAAAAAGGCGGATATTAAAATAAACGATAGTGACTTGAAAGATACATTTTCTCATCTTTTTGGGAAAGAGAACTAAAATAAAGCACGATCTTATTTTTTCAAATAAGGTCGTGCTTTTTCTTCAGACTTTTATAATGCCAATTGATGTGATCTAGTTCTGCCTCTACTTCGATTAATATATCTATTAAGTCGTCTTTATTTTGCTGAGATTTCATAATATTTTCAAGCAATTTTTCGAATCTTTCACTACTCTCATATATATCATTTAAATCCACCGCTAATATTTCACGTTCTTTTTCAGGGCATACTACGGAAAGACGGTTTATTAATTGTTCTAGTACATTATCTTGCACTTCCGTACCTCCGTTTCAATATCTCATCTATTCTTTCTTAATCTTTTGTAACAAAAGCATACAAAATTCAACTGAAGCTATTAGGGGGCACCATACCAAAAAAAGAAAACTGTACATTTAGACATTAAATTGACGTATTTCAATTTATTCCCTGTACGTTAAGGAATTAGTTTGTATATTTGTGGAGATATACGAGACAGGTGTGAATTTAGGGGAATCCAATATTTTCTATTCAAATATGATAGAATGAAAATATATCCAAAAGGAGGAACAACAAATGAACTCAAACACAAAACAGTTTATTTATGATATCCAGCAAAGAAAGAACAATTATATGGAAAATGTATTAATAGCAATACAGCACCCTAAAAAAGAGCAATCTGAACAGGTCATTCAAAATATAGTAGAGAAGATGGATATGATGATTAGTTTAGTTACTACTTATATGAGGATTGAATCAGGATCTACGGAAGAATTAGAAGCACTTCAGGAAGAAATCATTCATGCTCAAGCATATATTCAAAAACGAAAATTTGAAGAAACACAGAGATAAAACCCTGTATTTTTATTTGGGCGTCTATGACGCCAATCGGTTATAAATCAAACTAGATGTAATTTGATCATTGTTTTGGCATAATCCATACAATTTGTTGAATACGTACAATATGCGGCACCTTATCTTCAATGAGCAAATGATCCGGTTCACATTCTTTAACTTTCCTCTTACATTACCTCTTACAGCTTCAATAACCACATGTTTACCAATTACCGATTGTAATGTCTAATATACGTAGGGATTAGGTACACTTACCATATTTTGTTCACTAAAGTCATTTGCCTCTAAAAAACTCATTCTATAGGACTCCTTTCTAACTTACATTTTCCCTCTTAATATATGATATAAATCTTATAACTATACTAGAAGGATAATTCATTATAAAAACGAAACTAACATTTTAATAAGGTGCGTTTTCTATTCCTAAATTGCTAAAAAATTATTTATATAAGGTTACTTTTACTAGTTAATAGGTGATGATATAGGGATATTTTGAATGTACATCCAGGCTGTTCCTTTCAAGATATGTATCATTTTAAATACGCCCTTTATTAGAATAGTGCTCATACATTTTTTGAGATTCTTTAGTAATACGTGCGTTAAGTAAAATTGTTAACAATAAAAACACTCCATATTTCCCCCTGTAGCTCCTATGATAATCACACTACTACAAACAAGCACAATTAATAAGATAAACGAAACTAAATAAATACAGTCATAATTCTTTGACATTTTCTCGTATTTTATGCGTTCTTTCCTTGCATCCATCTAAATTATCCATTTCACTATAAAATAAATTCCGACCTTAAAAAGAAAAATCTGTCCATTTAAATAATTAGTTTGTTTTTTTAGCAACTAATGTATATAACATGAAAAGAAATCCTACCAATGTTAAGCTTTCCACTATTATAATCCCGACCCTCTCCTTCCTATTAACCCCAACATATCAGATGAAAATTATGTGTATCCCCTATTAGCTGCAGCAAACAAAAAGGATCCTCCCTTCTCTTAAAGGCTGATCCTTTTCTTCGTGCATTCAACTATTTTTAGCTATTCTTGATTAATTAGAATAACAGCTGGTCCATCTACACGAATTCCACCAACTTCGATTTTTTCATAAGGCTCAACTGTAATAGAAATGACTCCTTCCCGCTTCTTTAATTCTTTACTTAATTCTTTGGTTAACATTTTTTTCATGTGTGCACTCCTTCTTACTGCTTAATTTACTATTGTTATGTAAATAAAATTAAAAGTGGTTTCCTAGTCTGGAAACCATTTTTTGTAGTTAACCATATGGTGTTACCAGTTCGCTTATCAATTTTACGTAAAGAAGATAAACAATTACTATTCACTGTCTCAGTAGATGTAAGAAATTCTTAAAGATAGCGGTGAGATTGATTGTTTTTTCTTCTAGAAATAATGACTTAGATAGTATATTACCTAAAACAATGAAAGCCCTACCTCTCTTTCATCCTTACGGCTCCTTGTCCGTGCCAGTGTGAATCAGGATTGCAAAATCAAGTGACTATTTAATCGAGTTATTTGATGAAACTTCGAACGTTCGCAAAAGAAATTTAAAAATAAAAATGGATTAGATTGAAGTAATAACAAAAGAGGTTCCTACTCTAAAAGTGAGTTAAAGAAGTTGAATGTCTTTGAAATGATTTACTTTTAATAATCATCATATTCCCGAAAAATTCAGGATATTTTCGGGGGATGTAATACATTATCTATAATGAATCTTAACAGAAACTTTTTATTTGATTTTCAGTGATTCCTTTAATTAATCCTAGTTCACTAATCAAAAATTCATGTGCGTTATCCAACATTTTTTTTTCGCTTGTATTAAGTGCCTTTTCTTTCTTCATACGCATTAAATCACGTACAACTTCAGCACCTTCTTGTATTTCACCCGTTTTTATTTTGTCCGTGTTCACTTTATACCTTTGTTTCCACGGCAATAATTTATCTGATTCTCCATGCTGGAAAATTTGTATAATGTGTTTTAATGCAAGTATATCAGTAACTGGGCGTATACTCGAACTTAATATTTTCCCCATAGGAATCATGACTTGCATATTACTGATCGACATTTTTATAACATAATACTGTTGTTTTTTTCCTGAGAATTCTTTTTCTTCTATGGCTTCAATTATACCTGCTCCGTGCATTGGATAAACAATGTTATCGCCAATTTGAAACATATAATCCACCTCCATATATGGTAACCTTCTCAAGCTTAACATATATGTGATTTTTCATCAAATATTTTATAATATCATAAAATTGTTTTTATCGTCAACTACTTTTTTGACAAAAATTAAATTAAGTAAAAAACACCCCAAAAACAATAGGGAGTGCGTCAGATTCCCCCGCTTATATTCAGAAATTTCTACTCATCAACGTAGATCAGCTTTCCCTTGAAAACGACCAAATCGATCCCGTATTTTTTTCAATCTTGTGTGGTATTCCAAAATCTCAATTCTTGCTTTTTCAGCTAAAGGTGCAATTGGTCGTAAGTCTTTTACCCCCCAATAATCAACCACTACATCAAGTACTTGATCAAAATATTGTAGTGGTCCATAATTCGCTTCTTTTGCAATCACAGCCATTCTATTTTCAAAATCAGGCATGACGGCACCTGGCATTTTAAAATTCTTAATCACATTGGCAATATGATAGCAATAATTAGGTTCTAATTCCAAATGTGTTCGAATGACGTCTCGATAAAACGCATAATGAAGAGTCTCATCTTTGGCGAGACGACGTAATAATGTAGCAAGATCTGGATCATGCTTACTTGAAACCTTAGCTACGTTATTATAAAACACCAGTGTTGCAAGTTCTTGTAGCGTCGTATACGTCATTGCTTCGATTGGTGTATGAAAATCAGGCTCAAATCCACCCTCAACGACTGACTTTCTTAAATCATGTATTCGTTTAGGGTTCACACTTCGAGTGAGTAGTAAATATGTCTCCAATAAATTCGAATGTTGATCCTCTTCTGAGGTCCAAGTATGAATAAAGTCTGTAATAACAGAAAGGGATCCTTTAAAGGTCGCCGATAAATACGTTGTAAACCATGGTAAATTCACTTCTGTTAATAAAGCTGTCTCAATAGCCGTAATTACACCAGAAGGAAGAGTAACTTGACTTTCATCCCAAGGAACTCTTTTAAAGTCCATTCCCTTATCCCATGGTAAAAACTCATGATAACCCCAGTCTATCTTCTGCGCTCTTATTTTATGTTGTTCATACAGTTCTTTTAAACGTGGTTCTAATCGGAAATCTAAATCATTTGTTAGCATATATAAGTGCCCCCTTTTTTATCGTAGATAGTCATTCTATTTTTACATTCATTTGTATCCTTAAAAATTTTCTACAAATAAATATTACTTTCCTTTTTTTAAGTCAAATACAACAAATTTTTAACAAACCACTTTAAGAACGCTTTATTTCTATATGATTTTTTTCATATCAAAAGGGAAACCGTTACATATATTGTCCTTTTTATAAAAAGGGTTCTGAGGCATACGATATGTTGCTTAGCCTAAATAAAAAAACTATCCTCAGCAAATAGAGGATAACATTCATGGATGAAGATACTCGTCATATTGTAAATCTTGGTGAGTATAAAAAGGTGCATATCCATAAAGAATCGTTTTATAATAAAGATTGATAAACAATTTATCTTTCATCCGTTTTCGCTACTTTCTAATTTTGTTATTGGTATCAAAAACTTAAAAGATTAATGGCGTTTTATACACACTAACAATTTATTTAGATATAAGATATTAGATTAAGAAATTGCAAAATATATACAGTTGATAAGATAGCCTTAAACGACAATCCCCAACAAAATCACTGTACATTGGCTATGATGAGTTAGACCGAATTTTCGGAAACAGTATACAATAAAAAGGAAAGAGGCGATAACCATGCAGTCAACGGAATCGTATATGAAGGAAAGACAACGTAGAGAAAAAATAGAAATAATATTTAATCACAGGGTAAAAGGAGAGAGTTATTTTCATGGTTCTTCCTATCAATGGAAAAACATTGTATATCAAAATTATAATAAGATACAACAAAAAGAGTTGGAAATTGAACAAATCATTTCGAAAATGGAAAAATCAGGAGTTCGTTTTACGCAGCACCGCTCGCTCATACACTATCCCATCATTGATTTTGTAAAATATATAGCTAAGATTTATAAGGAAACCCTCGAAACACAATAATCATATTTAAAGGAAACCTTTATAAAGTGTTTATTTTCGAAACTTTGTTAACTAAAAGCCCAAAAACTCATTTTAATATTCTTTTTATTCGAAATACTCTTCTTTCTTGTTATAATAAAAACCATAACGTATTCTAGTCGTTTGTATATCTTCAGATTTTGTGAATTTTATTACACCTTATTTACTTTTTATGTACTTTATAATAAAAAAAGAATTATCTCTTCTCTTAAAAATTAAGAGAAAAAATAGTTCTTTTTCATTTATCTTATTTCTTAAAGTAAGTCCAGCCTTCTTCTTGGTAAATCTTTTCTTCTTTCATCAGTTTACCAAGTGCGCGCTTAAAGGCAGCTTTACTCATATTGAAACGTTCTTTAATGTCTTCTGGGTTGCTCTTATCCCAAAACGGCATTGCTCCGCCTCGTTCTTCCATATATGCATAAAGTACTGCTGCATCATCTTCCATTCCTTCTTCTTTACGAGGAAGAAGTGAAATGTTAATTGTACCGTCATCTTTTACGTCAATAATACGGCCTGTTACGCGCTCACCGATGCGGACTTGTTCTTTTCTTTCTGTATGGTGTAAGAAAGCACGGAAATGCTCATCAGTTAGTATGAATGAACCAACTTGAAGTGAGCGATACACACGCCCATTTACGTTTTTATTACGCATAGATGGCGTTGCATCTACGATAATTTCTTGCATATCACTGTCTCTTGCCGGAAGAGCAATTAAACGATCACGATTCGTTAATTTTAACGTACAATATAATTCGTCGCCTTCCTGAGGCCATACTGGCATATAAATTGGAAACTCATCAAGTGGAATTAGTATATCTTTCGATACACCAATATCAACAAACACACCTAAACTAGGAATAACTTCTACAACCTTTACCCAATTCCAATCATGCGTTGTAATAATTGGTTCCTTCATTGTTGCTGAAATACGATTTTGGTGATCAAGGTATAAGAATACATCAATCGTATCACCTTCTGCAATTTCTCCAGCTAATTCGTTTTTATGTAGGAAGATTTCTTCCTCTTCGTTTCCAACCATATATCCGATTTCCGTTTCGCGTAAAACAGTTACCTGTTCAATCGATCCTAATTGCAAATACATATTTTTTAATTCCCTTCTATATATATAAAATTATCTTTTTTATCATTCCAAACAAAAGTTAATTATAACACGATTTTTCCTTTATTTGTCCAACTGCCCAAAATTCACTATAATTAAATAAAGACTGTATCTATAGGACTATATTCCCCTACGGATGATCCGTCAAAACACTTAAGTTGCAACACTCTATCTAATCGATGTATTTTCCGCTATACTTTAATATGTATATTACATAGCCTATTTAGGTGCATGAAAAGATAGAAATTTATTTGGAGGTGCTAACTATGGCAAAAGAGAGTTCTTTTGACATCGTTTCGAAAGTAGAATTACCTGAAGTAACAAACGCAATTAACATCGCATTAAAGGAAATCCAAAACCGATATGACTTTAAAGGTAGTAAAAGTGATATTAAATTAGAAAAAGAAGTACTTGTTTTAACTTCTGAGGACGAGTTCAAATTAGACCAAGTAAAAGACGTTCTAATTTCTAAACTTGTAAAACGTAACGTTCCAATTAAAAACTTGGACTACGGAAAAGTTGAAACTGCATCTGGTAATACTGTTCGCCAACGTGCAACTCTGCAACAAGGTATCGATAAAGATAACGCGAAAAAAATTAACAACATCATTAAAGAAATGAAATTAAAAGTAAAAACGCAAGTACAAGATGACCAAGTACGCGTAACAGCGAAAAGCCGTGATGACTTACAAGCAGTAATCGCAGCCGTTCGCAGCGTCGACTTACCAATCGACGTACAATTCATTAACTACCGCTAAGAAAAAAAGATCCTCTATCTATACAGAGGATCTTTTCTTTTTAACCGCAATTAAAAAAGCAATAAATAATACGTTCACACCGACTATTAAGGAGATAAACAACCAATTCACACCTGTTTCTTCGCTAACTTTATACACATTCGACTCTTCGCGCTTTAAAACAAGATAAAACTTTCCGTTTTCTTCTCTTATAATTTCGTCTTCTAACAATCCTCTTAACTCTTGTTTTTCACCAATTGCACTTACAGGTAAGGAAACCTTTTTCGTCTCTTTCGTATTATTAATCGCTACTAGTGTTACTTCATCTTTATACTTTCGTTTTAATATACTCATTCCATCTTTATCATATAGAAGTTCAAACGTACCACGTCGTAAAGATGGTCTCGCTTGTCTAAGTTCACCTAGCTTCGTTATGTGCTGCATAAACTTTTCATCAGATTTGAAATCCATTAATCGTCTATTATCTGGAGCATCTCCCCCATCTAATGCGATTTCAGTTCCATAATAAAAATTCGGTATCCCCGGGGATGTTAATAAGTAAGTGATCGCTAGTTTTAAACGAGACGGTGGGTAATACATATTTTCTTTTGCAATACGTGCAAATCGCTTTGTTTCTTGATTATCTAAAAACGTAGCGAATTCCTCTTCTTTTCCACTCACATCATATAAAGGTTTCACAGACATATCTGCTTTTGAAAATGACTCTACTATTTTTTTATAGTACTCATTATCTTCCTTTGTCATAATGTGAAAATCTTTCTTTACCTTCTGCAAATCCTTTTGCACTTCATCCCAAAAAGCACGCGGCTTTTTTTCACTATGTATCACATAACTTCCGTCTAAATCGACTTCTTTTATCCACCATTTCATCGAGTCTATTAATTGTTGTTCATTTTCTTCATACGGAAATTGAAAGACAACTTTCATTCCTTTTTTGTGAGCCTCATTTACAAGTTCTTTCACATCATTTTCTGTTCCGAAATGTTCATTTACTTTTTGAAAATTTCGAACACTTAATCCGTCATACTTTTCACTTTCAAAAAGCGGCGAAAGCATAATAGTAGTAAATCCCATTTCTTTTATGTAGTCCAATCTTTTTATAATCCCACGTATATCTCCGCCCTGATACCCTTCTAAATTACCAACGTCTAACTGTTTGTCATTTTTCGATTCTCCGTTATTAAAGCGATCAATCATAATGGAATATATAACTTCATCTCGCCATTCCCTTTTTTCTTCCGCAAAAGTATGTACTGGTACAAACAAAATAACAGCTAAACAAAAACAAATGAATAGTTCCTTAGTCCATATTTTTTTCACACGCATCCCCCAAACTTCCAATTGTAAGAATATTATACCAATTTTTAGAGCAAATCGCATACGTTGATTTCCCCCCCAAAAATACATCATGTTAGGTTTTCTGACATCACCTAAAAAGTTTTCTGAATTTTTAGTTGATTTTTCTTTTTATTTCGAATATGATATGAAACATAACATATAGATGTTATTTTTTCTAACATCATAGGAGGAGAGAGAATGAATACGGGAGATACAGTTTTTATTTTTGTAACGACAGTAATGGTCATGTTGATGACACCAGGATTGGCACTTTTTTATGGGGGTATGGTTCGCAGTAAAAACGTACTCAGCACGACAATGCACAGTTATAGCGCAATGGCTATCGTTTCGATTCAATGGATTGTTATCGGTTATTCTTTATCATTCGGACCAGATTGGCACGGACTTATTGGCAATCTCGATTGGTTCGGTCTAAACGGAGTTACCTACGCACCAAACCCAGACTACTCATCTACTATTCCTCACAATTTATTTATGATGTTCCAACTCATGTTCGCTATTTTAACTCCCGCTTTAATTTCAGGGGCATTCGCCGAAAGAATGCGATTTTCTGCCTTTCTTATTTTTATCCTTCTTTGGACAACAATCGTTTACAATCCTGTCGCTCATTGGGTATGGGGCGTTGGCGGATGGCTGAGAGAACTCGGCGCGTTAGACTTCGCTGGTGGTAATGTCGTTCATATCACATCTGGCGTTGCTGGTCTTGTATTAGCTATTTTCCTTGGAAAACGAAAAAACATAAGCGGTACCTCCCCTCATCATTTACCATTTACAATGTTAGGCGCAGGCTTACTCTGGTTCGGCTGGTTCGGTTTCAACGTCGGTAGTGCATTATCTTTAAATGACGTAGCTTTAACTGCATTTATTAATACAAATATAGCCGCCGCTGCCTCAGCTCTAACTTGGATGCTTTCTGAATGGTTCTTCCAATCAAAACCGACTGCGATGGGAGCTGCTTCCGGGGTTGTTTCTGGTTTAGTCGCAATTACGCCGGCTTGTGGATTCGTTACACCTTTCTCCGCTCTTCTTATCGGAGCAATCGGCGGTATATTATGCTTCGGAGCTGTCTTCTTCTTAAAAAACAAATTCGGATACGACGATACACTCGATGCATTTGGATGCCACGGCATTGGAGGAACTTGGGGCGGTATTGCAACTGGACTATTTGCTACTACTACTATAAATAGCGATGGTGCTAACGGATTATTTTACGGAAACGCCACTCTCCTTTTCAAACAACTTGTAGCAATCGGAGCAACATATGCATTCACAATCATAATGACGTACGCCATTATTAAGGCTATTAACTTCTTCCTTCCTGTTCGCGTCGATGAGCACGAAGAACAAATGGGGCTTGATATTTCGATGCATGGGGAGAAAGCTTATGAGTATACTGAGCGAGTAAATTAAAAAAGAGATGCAATCTATTAATAGTAGATTGCATCTCTTTTCATCGTACTTGCCAGCTAAGTACCCCGCCCAGTGTCAATATAAATATATCAGCGATTCTTTCGATATATCGACTTTTCGACACAACATATTGATTTATCTGCAAAATTCTACGTAACTCAAACGAGAAATACCCTTACGCAACTTACGAATCACCATACTTACTTTTATTCAAACTTAATATGATAAGAAACGCCACAGCTATCACAGCTAAAAAGCGAACCGGATTAAACGGTGTTCCTACCGTTTCATTAAAACGATGATAAATGAAAGGGATCATCTCAAGTACCATTAATCCCATCGCAATTTTAAATGTCTCAGCCATCGCTTTATTTTTTATAAACGCGGCACGTTCATCACCTTGTTTTCCAATCGTGATAAACATTTTTATAATAGCAAACACAACAAATAAAAATACCCCTAGAGCAATAACAAAAATAGCAACATCCATTCAATACACCTCTTATGTGTAAAATTCATTTGACAATAATATAACATCTTTTACACTGCATGTAAAACTTATTTTACACAAAAAAAGACGACCGAAAGCTGGTCGTCTTTCCCTATTTATTTCGGAGTATTCCCTACATACTGCGTAATATCAACATTTAACGCCCCTGCTAAACGCATTCCGTAGTCTTGATCTGCACGGAAGAAATTACAAACAGCTAATAATTTCGTGCGCTCATTTACGTCTTTTAAGTCATTTGTTAAGTTTGCAATTAAGTTATCTTGCTCTTCTTTAGAGAATGAACGGTAACGCTCACCTGCTTGTTTGAAATCATTTGGTTTCTCAATTTTTTCACGAGATACGTAGCCTTCTACTTTCATAGTTGAATCGCGGTAAGTTGGATCTTCAACTGGATTTTCAGTATGACGGCTCGGTTCGTAGTTTATTGTAGATGGGTTTTGATCCACTTGCATCGCACCATCACGTTGTTGATTACGAACAGCTGCGTATGGGCAGTTTACAGGAATTTGTAAATAGTTTGCACCAAGGCGGTAACGCTGTGTATCTGGGTAAGAGAATAAACGACCTTGTAATAATTTATCTTCAGATGGTTCAATACCATTTACAGTTGCACTTGGAGAGAACGCCACTTGTTCTACTTCCGCAAAGAAGTTTTTCGGGTTACGATTTAACGTCATCGTCCCTACTTCAATTAATGGGAAACGATCTTCTGGCCATACTTTCGTCGGATCTAGTGGATCGAAATCTAAAGAATCCGTTTCTTCTAGTTTCATCACTTGTACGTGTAAATCCCACTTCGGATAATTTCCTTTTTCGATTGCATCGAACAAGTCACGAGTTGCATGATTGAAGTCTTTTCCTTGCACTTCTTGCACTTCTTTCGCACTTAAATTACGTACACCTTGCTGTGGCTTCCAATGATATTTAATGTAAACAATTTTACCTTCTGCATTAATCCATTTAAATGAATGTACGCCGAATCCTTCCATTTCACGGTAGTTTGCCGGTGTACCATAATCAGAAAATACCCACGTCATCATATGTGTAGATTCTGGAGTTAACGTCATGAAATCCCAGTAACGATCTGGCGTTTGAACATTTGTATCAGGTGCTGGTTTTAAAGAATGCACCATGTCTGGGAATTTAATTGCGTCACGAATGAAGAAAACTGGTAAATGGTTACCTACGATATCGTAGTTTCCTTCTTCTGTATAGAATTTAACAGCGAACCCACGCGGATCACGAGCTGTCTCTGGAGAACCTTGACCATGAATAACCGTTGAGAAACGAACGAATACAGGTGTTTCAGTTCCTTCATTTTGTAAAAACGCTGCTTTCGTATATTGCTTCATGCTGTTTTTCGTTACGAATACACCGTGAGCACCTGCACCACGTGCATGCACAACACGCTCAGGAATACGTTCACGATCAAAGTGAGCAAGTTTTTCTACTAAATGATAGTCTTCTAACAATACCGGTCCACGGCGACCAGCTGTACGAGAGTTTTGGTTATCTCCAACTGGAGCACCTTGGTTTGTTGTTAAGCGATTATTTGGATTCATCAGGGGGGATCCTCCTCTTTCTTTCATAGTAATTATTATTTATTTAAAATTATTATAAACTAATTATTATTCAAAATTAAATCCTTGTCAACTATTTCCTTCATTTTTTTTGGAAGCAATTTCAGCTAAACAATCAATAAATACAGATTGTGAACTGGGCATATTTAGTCTAAAATATGTGGTATTTAATTCATCAGTTACAACTTTATATTCATAATCGGTGTCATATAAAACTCCTAAATCGAGCAATGTGTTTTAAACCTAAGTAACAAACAAATTCATACTCTGTAAACATTTTATTCATTGAATCTGTTAATTTATGCGCCTGCTCTTTCGTTATTTTCCCAAGCGGTGAAATTCCACCAATTGCTTTATACCGTCCGATTAAATTTTGGAGCGCTTCTTCAGATGGCTTACGCCCATGACGAATGTGAGTATAATAAGCTTCTACATCATCTAATGACTCCGGTGTTCCATATGCCATTACAAGCAAACCTATTTTCTTCTTCGTCATCTATATAGCACCTCAATTTTGGAAATGAGAATCTTTTTCAAGAACATTTGTTTCCAATTATAACAAGCAATAATAAGTACGTCAAAATAATAATTCTAAATAAGTATTATTTCTAATATGATTTCGAATTTTATATGACAATTTATTTAAGAAAAAGAGCGGCTCACATAAATATAAGCCGCTCTTTCCCTATTCCTTAATATTTACCCCATACTCTTTAAACCAAACATGAATTTGCGCTAAATGAGCTAAAAGCTGCGGCCCAGTCATTAATTGACCAAACCATGGTTTTTGAAATGCACTGCCGCCAGACTCGATCAATCCGCTCAATTGCTCCTTATCGAACAATTCATGCAAAATTGAACCTTTATCCGTTAATAAATCTTGGAGCCATACTGTTACTGCTTTCGTATAGTGCGGATTATGCGTTTTCGGATACGGACTTTTCTTTCTATATAATATATCATTTGGAAGTAATCCTTCTAACGCCTTACGCAATAGACCTTTTTCGCGGTTTTTATACATTTTCATTTCCCAAGGAATATTCCACGCATATTCGACAAGTCGGTGGTCCGCAAATGGAACGCGTACTTCTAAGCTTGCCCCCATACTCATACGGTCTTTTCTGTCTAATAATGTTGTCATAAACCATACCATGTTTAAATAAAATAATTGTCGTCTCTTCGCTTCTAATGGGCTTTCTCCCTCTAAAATAGGAACTTCTTGAATGGATTCTTCATAGCGTTGTTGTACATATTGTTGTAAATTTAATTTATTTCTCCATTCTTTCTTCAGAAGTTGTTCACGTGCTTCTGTAGAACGCATCCATGGAAATGCACTTGATTGTAAATCATCTTCTCTATAAAACCACGGATAACCTCCGAATATTTCATCTGCACATTCTCCAGATAAACCGACGACAAAATCTTGTTTTATTTCACGGCAAAACCATAATAATGAAGAATCAATATCTGCCATACCAGGCAAATCGCGAACGAGTACTGCTTCTGTTAAATACTGTGCTAGTTGTTCATTAGAAATGACGCAGCGATGATGAATTGTTTGAAATGTCTCTGTCATTAAATTAATAAATGGTGCATCTGAATTCGGCTGAAACGCATTCGCTTTAAAATATTTGTCGTTATCTTCATAGTCAACAGAATACGTGTGCAATTGACCTTTCCCTGATCTTTCATACTCTTTCGCGGCAATTGCTGTTATAGCACTTGAATCTACACCTCCTGATAAAAAAGTGCATAGTGGTACGTCAGAAACTAATTGTCTCGTAATCGCATCTTGTAATAAAAAACGAGTTTTCTCTACTGTTTCTTCAAATGAGTCTTCATGTTTTTTACTTTCTACATTCCAATATCTCCATATGCATAAACCGTCTTTTGAGAACGTCATTGCATGACCCGGACGCAGTTCTTGAATACCAGCATATATACCGTGACCAGGCGTTCTAGATGGTCCGAGGCCAAATATTTCTGACAACCCTTCTAACGTTACTTCCGCCTTCACATCTGGATGCGCTAGTATCGCTTTTAACTCTGAACCAAATAATAATCGTCCGCTATCATATTTATAAAAAAGCGGTTTTACACCTAATCTATCTCTGGCAATAAAGACTCGTTCATTTTTCTCATCCCATACTGCAAACGCATATATACCGTTTAAATGATCGACACATTCTTCTTTCCATTCAATATAAGATGCCAATAGTACTTCTGTATCGGAATGCCCTTTAAATGTATAACCTCTTCTTAATAACTCTTTGCGAATATCTTCTGTATTGTAGAGCTCTCCGTTATAGCAAATCGCATAACTCGTTTCGTTTTTTAAACAAGTCATGGGTTGTTTACCACCTTCAGGATCTACAACGATTAACCGTTTATGCCCAAATGCGACGTTCCCTTTAATCCAAACTTTATTATCATCTGGACCGCGTTTCGCTAGCGTTTCCGCCATCTTCGTCACGATGTCCCTTTCCCCTTCTAATGAGCGTTTATAATCCACCCATCCTGTAATCCCGCACATAAGAATCATCCTTCCTAATCTAATATCTGTTTCTGAACGTGCAGTAATCCCCACCCTATGAGTGCGGATACATAAAAACAACAAACTTGACGATAACTAACTATCCATATATGGAATAGCAGTTTCACAGTGTAAAGCGTGTTTTATTGTATGCCTATCTATCTTTAGGTGTGTCTAGTTATAAAGAACGTACGAACTGTCCATAACAAGAATAACTATTTCTATAAAAGGAGAAATGAACTATGATACAACGCAAACACATTTTGTATAACCAACCGCGCGCTCATACAGTCGGTAATGTAGAATATATAAACAAAGAATGGGTATTCTTTGATGATGAAAATGATGAGGCTTTTCTATTAGAAGATATTGCTGAAGATGGTTTTGAAATTTTATATAACAACAATTGGCTACCAGCTCGTTTTTATGAACAAGACATATTACAAATTGCAAATGAACAACATTCTCTCCAAAACGGGGAAATGATACGAATTCGAAAAAAATTACTTCTTAGCTATAATGAATGGCTTGAGGAATTACCTGACTCTGTCTTTACATTATTAACCGAATCATTGCAATCACTTAATTACTCTTTATATGATTGCATGTATTGTCATAATTATTTATCCTTCTTGCCAAAAGAGGAAGCATGCGAAGGAGTAAATATTCTTTTATTTGATAATGAAGAGATGATTTGTACATTGCAGCATCATTTTGTACGCCACTCTTCCTCTAATAAAAATATTTTGCGATTTACGAAAGTAAACGGAGAAGAGTTGCATATTGATGCGACATAAAATAAAAACCACCTTATCTCCCAAATATTTGAGATCATAAGGTGGTTTTATTTTTATTTGAATACGTACCAGCCAAGCGGTAATTTTAGTCCTAAGTATAATACCGCTACTAGCGCGACAATAAATAAGCCCCAAACCGCCCCTGTTGGTTTGTTTTTGCTCATTTTCACAAGAACCATTTCCATTCCAGCGATTACTAATATACCAGCTAGCATTTTCATGCCGTACCACATGTGCATGCTACCTGTTGCCGTCTTCACAATACTCATGTACAACATGAAACCTGTCACAACAATGATGATATACATAAGGCGAAGCCCCATATGTACACCTTTACCTTTTCTTCCTGCTGAATAAAGTGAATACGCAACGAAGAATAAAATTAATCCTAACGCCCATGCTGTAATATGCATATGTACCATCGTATCCCTGCCTCCTCTTTTTCACACTTTTTCACTCTATATGATAACATGTTCATATATTTTCAGGAAATGTTTCGCTTTTTTATATTTAAATGCTATAATATTTAGAGTATTTACAAACTTCTTGTAATAACAAAAGGGGGAACAATCATGATTCAAACTAAGGATATTATCGAACTTACAGACACATACGGGGCAAATAACTACCATCCACTTCCAATCGTTATTTCTAAAGCAGAAGGCGTTTGGGTAGAAGATCCTGAAGGAAACCGCTATATGGACTTATTAAGTGCATATTCTGCAGTAAACCAAGGTCATCGTCATCCAAAAATCATTAACGCTTTAATTGACCAAGCTAATCGAGTGACGTTAACTTCTCGTGCTTTCCATAGCGATCAATTAGGTCCTTGGTACGAAAAAGTTGCGAAACTAACAAATAAAAATATGGTACTTCCTATGAATACAGGCGCAGAGGCTGTTGAAACTGCAATTAAAACAGCTCGTCGCTGGGCTTATGATGTGAAAAAGGTAGAAGCAAACCGTGCAGAAATCATCGTTTGTGAAGATAACTTCCACGGACGTACAATGGGTGCTGTTTCTATGTCATCAAACGAAGAGTACAAGCGCGGCTTCGGTCCAATGCTTCCTGGCATTATTGTAATTCCTTATGGTGATTTAGAAGCGTTAAAAGCTGCGATTACACCAAATACAGCTGCATTCATTTTAGAGCCAATCCAAGGTGAAGCAGGAATTAACATTCCACCAGCCGGTTTCTTACAAGAAGCTTTTGAAGTATGTAAAAAAGAAAACGTTTTATTCGTAGCAGATGAAATCCAAACAGGCTTAGGCCGTACGGGGAAAGTATTCGCTTGCGACTGGGACAATGTAACTCCTGACATGTACATACTTGGTAAAGCACTTGGCGGCGGCGTATTCCCAATCTCTTGTGTTGCAGCAAACAGCGACATTTTAGGTGTATTCGAGCCAGGTTCTCACGGTTCTACATTCGGTGGTAACCCACTTGCATGTGCTGTTTCTATTGCAGCTCTTGAAGTATTAGAAGAAGAAAAATTAACAGAGCGTTCTCTTCAATTAGGAGAAAAACTAGTTGGGCAATTAAAAGAAATTGATAACCCAATGATTACTGACATTCGCGGTAAAGGTTTATTCATCGGTATCGAATTAAACGAGCCAGCTCGTCCTTACTGTGAACAACTAAAAGCAGCTGGGCTATTATGTAAAGAAACACACGAAAACGTAATTCGTATTGCACCACCTCTAGTAATCTCTGAAGAGGATTTAGAGTGGGCGTTCCAAAAAATTAAAGCTGTACTATCTTAATCATAGTGAGGTTGTCCTAAATATAGGACAACCTCTTTCTTTTTTTAGTAGTTTATCGTAAAATAAAATTGAATATTCTGTTTTTGTTAAAAAGGGGGTAACTGTATGCTATTGAAATACGGTAAACACATTAACAATTTAGCTACAATTTTTATTTCTATGACATTCATCGGCTTCATATTATCTACAACTTTACTCAGTCATTATTCAACTCCTAATACATTCACACTACTCAAAACATCATTTTGGGCTGCTGTTTTCCTTACAATTATCGGTTTTGGCCGTGAGAGAAGCGCACTTGCAGTTATGCTAATTGGAATTTGTACTTTAGCATTAATCGGATTGTATATTTTCGCCATCATAGATTACTCCGTTAATCCACGCCCATAGAAAAGAGCTATCTTTTCACAAGATAGCTCTTTTTTCATTTCACTATATTTCTTAACGTACCAATTCCCTCTACTGTAATAACAACTTCATCACCAGCATGTAAAAACTTCGGTGGTGTAAAACCTTTACCAACACCAGCTGGTGTCCCTGTTGCAATGATATCTCCTGGCTCTAATGTCATGCCTTTACTTATAGTTGAAATAATTTCTTCTACTGAAAAAATCATTTCTCTCGTATTTGAAGTTTGCCTTACTTCTCCATTTACCACTGTTTCAATGTGTAATGCATTCGGCGTTCTAACCATCGATTTATGAATTAAATACGGTCCCATCGGACAAAATGTATCGAAACTTTTCCCTAGGAAAAATTGTTTATGTTTTCTTTGAATATCCCGAGCAGTTACATCATTTATAACTGTATATCCAAAAACATGATCAAGCGCTTTTTCTATTTTTATTTGTTTCCCTCGCTTACCGATAACGATTGCTAGTTCACCTTCGTAATCAAGTTCATTCGTCGCGTGAGGGTGACCATTAATTTGCTCATCAATTCCAATCACTGTTGTTGGCGCCTTTGTAAAAATCATTATATTTTCAGGGATAGACTCTACTCCGCCCATTTCTACCGCATGCTCACGATAGTTCTTTCCAACACAAAGAATATTTTTTCTCGGCCTTGGAATCGGTGCTAATATTTTCACCTCTGCTAACGGATAATACGCCGATCCCGCATTTTCCTTCGCCCAATTTACAATATCGTACACTTTCTCAAGACATTCGCTTCCTCTTTCAATACACTCTAACATGGTAATTGGGATAGTAACCTTTTCCCCTTTTTGTCTTTGCGCTTCTCTTAAATGTAATACCTTTTCTTCCTCTTCATCCACAATACCTACAAATACTTTTTCTTCTTTCTTCGCCGTTACAAAACGCAACATTTCCACTCTCCATCCTAAAACTCATACCCTATAATTGTATTCGCATCCTTAAGAAAAAAACCTTCTTACACACGCTAATTTTTACAATATTCAACCATTCTTACATTTGTTCCTCATCCGTTATTTGACATAAAATGTAGAAATTATACTTTTTTTAGCGAAGATGTTTCTTTTTTATGGGATTTTTGTATAATATGTACTACATATATACATAAAATTTATTGAGAGATGGAGCCGATTTCAATGTTTGAGCAAGCTATCGAAAAAAAACGCGAAAAAATGATCTATTTTGCTGAACGCTACGGAATGACTTCTCAAAAAACAGTAGATTGTAGCCAGGAATTGGACAGGCTCTTAAATGTTGTTTGGCCTATACATACAGATTGCACACATACTCAAATGTTCGAAACACATACGCAATAACGTATGTGTTTCTTTTATTTCGAAAAAATACACATTTTATTGAAAACGCCCATACAATAGTAGAAAAGAAAATTTTAAAAACGAAAGGTGTTTTGTATGCCAGCTATGGTCGGACATATTCGTATCGTTAATATTGGATCAAGTGGTATTTTTCATATTGGAGATGTATTTGCGATTAGGCCTATTAGTTATTCACGCGCTTTTGCCGGAGCCGGTTCATTTAATGTTGGGGATAACGTCTCTGTCTACAATTATCAAAGCTCAACGACCGTCAATGATTCAGATGTAATTGATCAAGCAATAATTGGTTCGAACTAAAGGGGGCGATTGCATTGAATTTTTATGTGAACCAAAGTATCATCATTAACAGCATTAAAATCGATAGCATTACGACCTCTTCCGTTTTTCAAATTGGAACTGCAGGTAGTATTAAGGCTCTTTCTAAATTCTCAAATTCTGGCGGATTTACAGAACCGCTTCGCCCTTTACATGCGAAAGGACAAATTATTTCCATCAAACCATCAACTAGTTCTTCTTAAGGTATCCTTGTCATAAATATATAGCAGGAATATATTTCCCCTCCCTATTGAAAAGGAGGTTTCACAAATGAATCAAGATATATACACTTACCTACACCAACTTCAACAAGCTCTCCAAATACAGCAGCAAACTATTCTAAACCTTGAAGAGCAAGTTCGCCTACTACAAGAAGAGCTTAATGAGTTAAAAAGTCGTCCCTCCTCTTCTATAGGAAAAGTGGAATATAAATTCGATCAATTAAAAGTAGAAAATTTAAACGGCACTTTAAATATTGGCTTGAATCCATTTTCAACAAAAGGGCAACAAATTGAAGATTTTCAAGTGGATACAGAAACATTAAAAGTAAATCCTGAAACAGAAACAAATCCAGACTTTTATCAAGGTATCCTCCAAGAAATGCATCGCTATTTAGATGAAGAAGCATATAGTCGAATTCTCCATTTTGAACAAGAAGAGAGAACGCCGCTTGATGAGATGTATCGACAAATGATGGTGGATGACATAAAAAAACAGATGGAACATAGACTTCCATATTATTTATCACAAGTTCAATCGTATGAGGGTATTTCCACAGATCCCGATTATTTACGAGACGTCATTATTCAAGCGATGAAACAAGATATTGACAAGGCGTTCCTTTCCTTTATTCAACACATACCGGGCAATTTCCGAAAGGAGTGAGTATGCATGAATTTAAATGTTGTAAACCGCGAGTTAAAAGTAGGCCAGATTAAAATGAACGGGGTTTCTTCTTCCGCATTATTTTTAATTGGAGATGCAAACCTTCTCATCCTTTCTTCTATTCTTGATACGCCATTCGAATCTGTTACAGAGGGACCATTTGTACCATTAATAACAGATGTCCCTCCGACTCCAGGTTGAGGAGAGGAAAAATTATGCTCCGTCATACTTCAATTGTACAAAATGTTTCTATCGTTTCTATGGGGGTTTCAGCTGTCTTCCAGGCCGGGGATTCTAATCAAATAGAATTAAAAAATAGAGCACTTATCGTTCATCGAGAAATCCCTTGTTATATAAAAGGTGAAGGTCGTTTTGATGCGTTTGAAATCTTTACAGATGAGTACATTACAATTCCAAAGCGAACGACAGATGTAAAACTAAATATTGTAAATGAGTGCCCTTTTATTGAAGTAAATGATGTTCACTTGCGAACCCTTTTAAATTCCGCGTGCTTCCAAATCGGCAATGTTGACTATGTTTTTAATAATTCTCGCACGCTACAAATCCGCCAATTTATTACTGATGAACCTTCCTCTAAATAATTCATATAGTAATTAAAAAGCTTAGTAAAGTAGGTGGATGGTATGCCTTCGGTTGTAGGAAATCTTGTCGTTCAAAACAGTAACGGCTCTTTCAACTTAGGAGATTTTTATAACGTGTCTCCGAAAGAAAATACGAAAGCTTATAACGGCTCTGGGGCTTCCAATGTCGGATTTGTCGTCAACACTTTTAGCGGCGTTAGCGCAACAAATACATTTGATTCGGACGTTGCAGACCAAGATCAAATTGGAACAGCGTAAAAAAGAAACAGCTTTAGCTCTATTTTGTGTAGAGCTAGGGCTGTTTCTTTTAATTTTAACATCTTACATATTTACGTTTGAATCCGAGTCTTCCTCTATCAAGTTCTTTATGAATACTTTCGTAAGCATTTAGAAAACTACTTTTCTTGTTATCCCGTTTTAGTTCTACTATGCCTACTGCCTTTGCGGTTTCAACTGCCTTTTCATGTAGCGGCACATATGAAATCCCCACAGTGTTTAGAAAATTATTCATAGCGGATTTCGTACGTTCTGGCGCATCATAAATTGTATTTTTTACAACTTCTAGCATATTGGCAATCTTACTTTCGGAAAATTCATGGTCTTTTCGATTCCCTAAAAGCCAGCAGTAGCAACTCCATCCCGCGGACATTCTTAGTTCGTCACCACTTGCAATCCATTTATCAGCAACGTCTTGTGCAAAATCTGACTCTGATAAAGTTACTGCTACCACATAATCGGACAGCATATAAAAGTACGCCCCATCCATCCAACGATCAAAATCCGATTCTTTCATAGTTTTTGGATCTGCAATAATGCCTGCAAAGTACATCGCATCATAGTTACCTGTAGCATAAAGCTCTTCAGCTAAACTTTGATTGATTTTTATTTTCTTCGCGATTGGTTTCATAGCACCTGTAGCTACGCCAAAAAGTGGCTCCTTTGCACCATTGGATATGTATATTTTTTTAGTTCGTTCCTTGCCGAGAGTTTCAAGCTCTTGCATTACTGTTTCAAAATCCATCGTGTTGCACTTCCTTCCTTAATATTATAATCAATCCGCTTATATTCTTGATCCATCTTTTAAATCGTTTTGTCCATCGATTTACGATTTTCAAAATGGGATTTCGTTATACGCGTTTATCTAGCTAATTAATACCGATTATAAAAACTAATCATTAATGAAGATGCTACTCCCCGCTAATGATTAGTCTTTTTATTTAAATGATAATCCCTTGTCTTCTAAAGCCGCTCTCAATTTAGGTAAAGATGCTGGTCCTATACCGTGCAGTTTCAAAATTTCTTTTTCACTATACTTTGAAAGTTCTGCTTCAGTCGTTATTCCATGGTGCTCTAACGCTCGCCTTGCTGGTGCTGAAAGAAGAGAAAGAAAGCCTTCTTTTGGCTTTCTCTCTTTCTCACAGGTTGGGCAAGTTGGACAATCGCTACTTTTGTAGTACTCGTGTCCTTGATCACAAGTTCTTAACGTCGCCATAATCCATAACCCCTTTCTAAACTCTATTCGTCAATATTTACAACATGATTTCCATCAAAGAAATATAAACATTTTTCTTTCACAGGATGTTTTAAGCTTTTCTCGAGTGCTTTTGCATATAGTGAAAGCTGTACTTTGTATCGGTCTTCTAAAATTGGTTTCGCTTGATCAAATCCGCCTGGGAACTTTCCTTCAATCGTATCTGTTTTAAAGTCGATTAAAGTAATTCCGTCTTCCTCTTCGATCATGCAGTCGATAACCCCTTGGACAAGTATTGATTCGCCTTTCTTCCCTTGCCAATCTTGATACGCTTCTTCTGCTGAAAGCATCATCGTAAATGGTACTTCACGTTCAACACTTTTTGCTGCTAATACCCTTTTACCTAAGTCACTGTCAAAGAATGAAATTACCTTTTCAATCGCTATTTCTTCAGCTTGTTCAAATGTTAATAGTTCTTTATTTACCATTCTTGCAATTTGTTCTTGAAGAACTTCAATCGTAATTGGTTTCTTCAAATCTACATGCTGCATAACGGCATGGACTGCTGTTCCTCGCTCTGCGTATGTTAGCCCTTTTTTCTCCATAAAGCGCGGACGTGTTTTAATTGGTGCACGAAGTTTTTTAATAAAGGCGTTATCGCTACCTTCTTCAGATTGATAATTTCTCTTTATTTCTGTAACAGACTGCTTCGCACGGTGAGATGTCGCGTCCGCATACCCGTATTCCCACATCAATCTGTCGTACACTTCTTCTTTCCGTTCACTTTCTAACGGAACAGCTTTTTTATCACGAAGCGCTTCTAATAACTCTTGTTTCTCTTCTTGAACTGGTTCTGGTGCAAGTAAATCTTTTCCTTCAACAACTTCTACTTTCCAGCTAGCACTATATTCATAAATTTCGCCTGGAATATTTCCTTTTCCTAATTCAAGAAGCATTTCACTATCACGGTGTCTATATAAGGAAGGGGCAATCCAGTCTAAGTAGCAAGACGCTCCGGCACGAATATGGTCTGGTAATAACCATTCACTATGCTCTCTTGCATCGAGCCATTTTTCCATTTCTTTATTTGCATCTTTAACTGTTCCAATTAAAATTAACTTCTCTTTTGCACGTGTTAACGCTACGTATAGTACGCGCATTTCTTCCGCAATTAATTCCATCTTCATTTTACGCTTAATCGCTAGTTGCGATAATGTCGTATATTTAATTCGTTTACGAGGATCGATAAATTGTGAACCGAAACCGAAATCTTTATGAAGTAAGAAACGCTTCATTAAATCTTGTGTATTAAAACGGCGACCAAGTCCAGCTACAAATACGACTGGGAACTCTAGCCCTTTACTTTTATGAATCGTCATAATGCGAACAACATCTTCTTGTTCTCCGAGGGCTCTCGCCGTTCCCATATCATCTCCGCGTTCTAAAATACGCTCAATAAAGCGCAAGAAGCGGAATAATCCTCTAAACGATGTTGCTTCATATTGTCTTGCGCGGTCATATAGTACGCGTAAGTTTGCCTGCCTTTGCTTTCCGGCTGGTAAACCGCCGACAAAGTCGTAATAGCCTGTCTCACCGTATACTTTCCAAATTAAATCAGAAAGAGATTGTTGACGCGCAAATTCACGCCACCCTTGCAGTAAGTTATAAAACCACTCTAATTTATCATGCAGTTCTTGTTCTTCTTCAAGCGGCGCTCCCTTTAAGAATGAGCTCATCACTTCATAAAACGAGCCTTTCTTTCCATGAGCACGAAGCGTCGCAAGTTCTTCGTCATTTAGTCCAACGATCGGTGAACGAAGTACAGCTGCAAGCGGAATATCTTGCATCGGGTTATCAATGACGCGGAATACGTTCATCATAATATTTACTTCTGTCGCTTCAAAGTAACCAGTCGCAAGGTCAGCATATACCGGAATTCCTTGTAGTTTTAACTCTTCCATAATTTGCGGCGCCCATGGCATGGAGCGAAGTAAAATAACGAAATCACGATATTGCACTGGGCGCATACTATCAGTTTTACGATCATACACTTCATAGCCTGAATCGACCATTGCTTTAATACGCTGCGCCATAAGACGAGCTTCAAGCTGCGCTTTTTCTACTTCGGCACCTTCTTCACCGTCTTGCACTTCTTCCTCAGTTTGCTGAATACATAATAGCTCTGCCGCTACATCTTCACCTTCTGGATAGCTAGCACCTAGCTTTAATTCAGCGTCAGCATCATAATCGATTTCGCCGACTTCTTCGCCCATAATTTGTTTGAAAATAAAGTTCGTACCTGCTAGCACTTCATGACGGCTACGGAAGTTTTTCGCTAAGTCAATCTTCATTCCGCCGCCCGATCCTTCTTGTGTGAAACGTTTATATTTTCCTAAGAATAAACCAGGCTCTGCTAGTCGGAAACGATAGATTGACTGTTTTACGTCACCAACCATGAACAAGTTTCCTTCACTCTCAGAATCTTTCGTTACGAATTTAATAATTGATTCCTGTACGAAGTTCGTATCTTGATATTCATCAACTAGTACTTCAGCAAATTTATTACGATATTGAAGTGCTACTGCTGACGCCTTCATTTCACCGTCTTCACTTTGCTCACTTAAAATTTGCAAACAGAAATGCTCTAAATCTGTGAAATCGACCATTCCTTTATCTCGCTTAATCGCTTGGAAACGCTCTGTAAATACTTTTACAAGCTTCACGAGTTTTTCTAATACAGGATGCATATCTTGAAAATCCCGTAAGAAACTTTCGGGTCTGCGGCTAAATAGCTCTTCTTGTAATTTCTTCACTTCATCTTTCGCTTTATTACGAAGAGAATCTACTTGTTTTACAACATCTTCGTTGTAATCACTTTTTTTAATACGCTTTAACGTTTGCCACGATACATTTTGCATCGCTTCATAAACGCTTGTCCACGATCCACGCGCTGCTGAGGATAACGTTCCAAGTAAAGCTAAATCCGCTTGTAAAGTTTCAACGCGAGGCGCTGGACCATCAGGAAGCATTGCGAGTTCAGTCGCCTTACGAATATGCTTTTCCGCTGTTTCAAGCTGAAACTTCACATCTTCTAATAAGTAAGAAGCGTACACTAAATCTTCAATCGTCTTTCCTTCAACGTCGTATGCTTCTACTAATTTATCAAGCCACTTCTCCGGGTTTGGATGCGCCCTTGATTCTGTATGAAGCGCTAAAATCATTCGTTGTAAGTCATCGTCACTACGGTCACTCGTATAACGATCAACTAGTTCAAAGAAAATACTATTATCTTCGATTCCATATTCTTCTTCTAATATGTCATCTAGCACTTCTTCTTTTAATAACTCATTTTCTGTTTGGTTCGCAATACGAAAACGAGGATCGACATCAAGCATGTAATAATATCCTCTAATAACTTGTAAACAAAATGAATGAATTGTAGAAATGGAAGCTTTATTTAATAAGCTAAGCTGCTTTCTTATATGCTGTGAACCTGGCCCATCAATTAATACTTTTTCTAACGCTTCCCCAATTCGATTTTTCATTTCTTGCGCTGCTGCATTCGTAAATGTTACAACGAGCAGGCGGTCGACATCGACTGGATTTTCCTCACTTATAATCTTTTTAATAATACGTTCAACTAATACTGCAGTTTTCCCTGATCCAGCTGCCGCTGCGACTAAAATATCACGTCCGTTCGCTACAACCGCTTTCCACTGATCATTTGTCCATTGACTACCTTCTGGTTTCTGAGGCCAATTTTCTATCATTCTCCGCCAACCTCCTCTCTAATTTTCTCCATCGCTTCGCTATCTTTCATATCTTTTAACGTACGGAATTGGTTATCTTCAAGTGATTCATCAAATTGACAAACAGATTTGAAGTTACAGAACGTACATGCCGCTTTATTCCCCTTTTTGTAAGGAGCAATATCGATAACACCTTCTGTAATGTCTTTTCCGATATTTTCAAACGAGTGGTGTACATATTTTTGAAGTACGTTAAACTCTTGTTCACTTGCAATGCTAGAACGCGCACTAAAACTACCATCTTTTTTCAGACCAGCAGAAATAATATCAGAGCTTCCTGTTGAAAGTTTATTATCCATTAAACGCACAACGTCAGCATCTCCTAGTACGAGACCTTTCATTTTAAATTTCTTTAAAATTTCTTTCTCAATTTCTTCTTCAGATGCATCGCCTTTCATCTCAACAATCGGGTTATGAATATGGAAATACAATACACCCGCCGGTGATGCAGTACTGCCCTTTTTCATCCACGTATGTGCATTTGAAGTAACAACATCTAAATACGTTAACATTTGAAGTGCGAGTCCGTAATACACTTCTGTTAAATCTAACGCTTTCGAACTTGATTTATAATCAATAATACGAAGGAACGTACCACTCTCATCTTCCGCCTTATCAACACGGTCAATACGGCCAACTACTTCCATCTTCACACCATTTGGCAACGCAAATTCCATTGGCGGAAGAGATCCAGTCCCGCCCATACCGAACGGTACTTCTAAATCAACTGGTACAAATCCACTCGACTTCGCATGTTCACGAAGAATAAGTGACGTACGGAAAATGATTTGTTGTAGTTTTTGCTTTAAATAGAAATGACGGTTCGAACTTAATAAAATTTGTCTTTGTAATAACGGTGCAATTTCTTCTATTACTAAAGCAGAAAGGTGTTCACACTCTTTTATTGATAAATCCGCCCAAGTCCGATTTTCACGTAATAGCTTGTCTGCAATTCTCTTCAGCGCTGCATGGAATAGTTCACCGATATCTGGCGCATCAAGTTTGAAAATATCACGCTCTCTTAGTGATAAACCGTGCTGAGCAAAATGAGCGTACGCACAGCGATTAAATAGTTCCATACGAGAAACGCTTCCCTTAATTGTATCTCCATATAAATCCCTACTTACATCTGTACTTAGTTTCTGTGCACGATTTCGGTAGAATAAACTTGATAACACACGGCTACTTTTTTGCTTCCATTCATCTGAAGTAACGTAGAAGTTATATACGTCCCACCAAAAGTCTAAATTCCCTTCAAATCCGTATCGCTTCCACGTTTGCAGTTGCTGCATGACATAAGACAAAGTTACTTCTGGCGTTGCTACGTATGAAATTTGTTCCGAACGCGATAAGTCATTTACATCATTCGTAATAAACGATTCTTTCACATCAGGGAACATTCTTTTTATTTTCTTAATAAAGCTAGACGCAAGTAATGTCTTTCCTTCTTCATCCGCAAGCGGACAAGAAATGTATAACTTCTCAGATGCTCTCGTCACCATTTGATACATAACGAACTGTTCTTCTAATAAAGTTTGTCTCGTCGTTGGTGCTAATTCGATACCTGCAGCGGTGAGAACATTTCTTTCCTCATCAGAAAGCATACCTTCATCCATAGGCGCTGCTGGAATCACACCTTCGTTTACTCCAATAATGAACGTCGCTTTAATATCTGATAATCTAGAATGATCAATATTAGCAACTAACACTTGATCTAGTGACGGCGGAATGTTCGCAAATTGAAGTGCCTCAAGACCTGTCGACATAACCTCCGTAAACATTGAAAGGGACATCTTCTCTTCGCCAAGCATCTCAACGAACGTATCAAGAAGATTCATCACTTCTTCCCATACTTGCTCATGGTCTGTCGCAAATAAGAAATCTCCATTTTCTTCTGCACGAACACGTAATTCTTCTAGTTTTTTCGGAACGTCAAGCTCCTCTAAAAATAAATATACCGCTTCGCACATTTGCATAACTGTTCCAGCACGCTTCAGTCTTTTTTGCATACGAATAACTGGCGTTCTTACAACGTCGCGAAGTCGATTTATTTTCTCTTCCATTTCACGCTCACTGTCTGTTATCATTTCGCTCGCATCATCAAGAGAACGATAACGACGATACATCCACGGATCTTCAGAAGTCCATCTCTTCCCTTGTACACCGTACGCTAAACAGTAGTTTTCAAACTCATCCATCTCTTCGCGCATCGCTTCTTTTCTTGCATCTAATGGATATAAAAGCTCTGTTTTCACGCAGCGGAATACTGCATCATAACGCCAATTCCCGCTAATAATCTCGAGTGCAGAACGAATACATTCTACTAGCGGATGATGTGACATTGGGCGTTTTTCATCGATGAAATGCGGGATATTATAATCCGTAAATAACGTTCGCATTACGTCGTAATAACTTTCTCCGTTACGAAGAAGGACTGCGATATCTCGGTAACGATAGTCTTCATCCGCCACAAGTCTTCTAATTTCACGAGCTACACCTTCTACTTCAGCTCGTAAATTAGCTGCTGTACTAATTGTTACACTCGCTTCACCATGATACTTTTCATTCGGACGCGCTTCATAATGCGTTTCTAAATGAGCTAATGCTGGAGAATGAAAACGCGGTTGTTCCATAAGTGGAATTGTTTTTTCAATTTCTATTTTCTCTTCACGCGCTACTTGTTTTATTCTTTCATACGTTAACGTCGTTTCATAAAATAAATCTAGTTCATTCACTGGCTGCGCTAACGTTTTTTCATCTATCATTAATGTTATTGTTACTCTAGTTCCCAATCTCATTAGCCCTCTTACAATTTCTAGCTCTTGAGGAGAAAATGAATGGAATCCATCTATATAAATTTCCGCGCCTTTTACATACTCAGAGTCTGAAAGCTTCTCAATTAATAATTGTAAGTAGTCTTCTGAATCTAAATACTTTCCGATTAAAGCACGTTCAAAATCATCATATAATAACTGTAAATCATACACTTTATTCGCTAGTAGCTTTTGCTCTGCACTACTGCTATGCGTGTCTAATTGTTGCCACATTTCATATACGTTAGACGGCGTCACATTGTAACGTTTAAACTCAGCAATCATACTACCAAGATGTTCAAAGAAACCGTTTTGCTCCGCTGCTTTTTGAAACACAGATAGTCCATCTTTACGAGATTCTACAATTTTACGAAGCAACATATGTACACCAGCTTCATCAATATGAAGACGACTCGCTCCGCCAACTTCTTGCAGCACCTTCCACGCTAATCGCGAAAAACTAAAAACTTGTGCCCGAATAGAACCTCTTACATCTTCGCTCCCAATTAACGCCTGCTGCGTTTGGAATGTCATCTGTTCTGGCACAAGATATAATATTGTTTTCCCTCTTGGGCGCTGTTTTAACTCTTCTTGCACTTCGTGTAAACAAAGTGTACTTTTTCCACTTCCAGCTCTACCAATCACAAATCGAAGCGACATGAAACCCCCACCTTTCACTTACATAACGAACGTTAGTTTGCTATCACAATTGTATTATAGGACGATAAAAAAGACAAACATACTCGTTTGTCTTTTCCTTATACTTCATTTTATTATATCAGCCTTTTGAGAAATTCGTTTGTACCTCTTGAATCGGCCAATATCGTAAATCAACTTTACCGACAACTGTATCAGCTTTCACAAAGCCGAAGTGCCTACTATCCCAGCTACCAAGGCGGTTGTCACCAACTACAAAAATAGAACCGGGTGGTACAAACTTTTCTTTCGTTAACTCTTCTAGTTTAAAATCGCCTGTTAATTGCCGTCCATTTGTCTCTTTCTTATACGTCTCTAAATAAGGTTCATCCACGAATTGTCCGTTTATATATAATTTATCATGCTTATATTCGATATGATCCCCAGGTAAACCGATAATTCGCTTTACATAGTCCTCTTTTTTATTCGCATGAAAAACGACGACATCAAATCGATTCAAGTCCCCTACTTGATAACTCACCTTATTCACAACGAGCATATTTCCATCTTGCAATGTCGGCATCATTGACTTCCCCTCTACAACGTACGTTGAAAAGAAAAACGTTCGAAAAAATACAGCTAATAGTACACCAATTAAAATTGTTCTTACCCACTCTAGCCCTTCTTTTTTCAAAGTTTTCTTCATTCGCTTCTCCCCTCGCCCTTTAATGATGAAGCTTATCTTTACAAAGAAGACTTTTCCTAATGTAGTTCTAACTTTACTTCAATTTTTTTACCGACATACCATAAAATAAAAATAACAACGCCCACAATAACCGATTTCACCGGCTTATGAATAAATGACACTAAATCATGACCGATATACGTTAAAATAAAGATCATAACAAGCTTTCCAAATGCTAATGCTAGTCCAAACTGTTTTACGCTAATGCGAGATAAACCAGCTACAACGTTTATAAGCGCAGATGGTGTGAACGGAAAACAAAATATAACAAAGATTGGCGCGAACCCTTTTCTTTCAATCCATCCCATCGCTTTTCGCACTCTCTCATGCTTATTTACAAAAGAAAAGAAACGACTTCTTCCAAAGCTACGAATAATGAAAAATACAAGCATTGCACCAATTACTGACCCAATCCATGAATAAAGAAAACCGAACCAAAAACCAAATGCAACAGCATTCGCCAACACAAACACAATGAGTGGCAATGCCGGAATAAGCGCCTCTATCATCGGTAAGCCAATACCGAGAAGCGGTCCGAATGCACGATAACTTTCAACAATATGATCCATATTTTCTGGTGAAAAATACTCTTTGATCGTTTGAAAATCCATTCTACACTTTACCCCTTTACTCTAATTACTACCTCTACTGTATCATTGCTTAAATGAAAGAGGAAATGGTAGATACGACATATGGAGATGTATTTATTAAAGTTTCCATATCATTCGCTAGAATTCCTTCATTATTATGCTATGATAATCTTTCAATATTCGACAAGGTTTGTTGTACGTTTGGTTGTTTGAGAAACAATATTTTTTGATGATTTTTTCGGTAAATGAAATTACACTGGTGATTTTCTGAATACATCGACCACAATTTGATTTTTATCGACTTTCCGACAAAAACAGACAAATAAAAAGGATGAGTCTCCCCATCCTTTCCCTCTCACACTTCGCCTTCCTTCACAAAATACACTTTCTCATATGCTGGTGTTAATTTAGATTCTTCATTTTTATCAATCTCTTTAAAGCAAGGATTTCCTTGTTTTTTCTTACGATCTTCATACTCTGTCCGTAATTTCGCTGTACGATTTTGCTGATTTTCAAAGCTACTTTTTGACATTTCTAGTTTCACAGCGAAACCATTTATAAATCTAATAATAAGATTTCCATCTTTTAATTCTTTATTATCTTCAATATGAAAATGAGATAACCACGCACACTCTTTTCGAGAATAAGAATACGTAGGGAAAAAATAAAGTTGATCTGTCGGGCTAATTGCGATAGGAGCTTTATGTGTAATACGAGTTAACTCCTTCGTTCCTTCTTTTCTTCCAAAGAAACTAGAACCATGCTTCCGGCAACTTCTCTCTATAATATCAAGAGGCTTTTGAAATACGAAAAAAGAATCTTCCATTTCTACAATTCGCGTAACAACTTTCTTTTCTCCTAGAACAACAGGAAGTAAGGCCATTGTATTTTTGCTTACAACATAGTTTTCGACATAACGTTCTACTTTACTTTCCATAGTCTACTGTCTGCTACTACAAATATAGGCAAATGTATATCCTTAGAGTATGTAGTTTTTGCACGCTAAGAATATTTTTATCTATACTCGCTCTTTTGTTAGTAACAGATTTTTCACCTCTCTTTTTTAAATTTTCGATTGCTATTTAATTTCCCTTCTTCATTTCCCTTTTATAGTAGCACCTACGAAAAGGAAATGGTTTACATTCTGCGATTCTTTACAAATACTTATAATAAATCAAATATAATACAAATACGTTAATAACAATATATGGATATCAAAAGAATAATCTGTATAAAAAGAGGATTCTATATACGAAAAAAGAATTTATATCATTTGTAATATGTTTAACACATTCCCCTTTTCATATAATTACAGCAATTAATTTTGCTATAATTAAAATATAAATCAAATATATGGAGGTCTCTCATGGAAGAAAAGCAAGATCATCCAACAATTCAAATGAAAAATAGTAGCATTGTTATCGTAAAAAATTCAGCGAGTATTATATTCGGTTTATTTTTTATTTTACTGTTCTTCGCGAAGCCTTTTCGTAAATCTAAATGTCCAGAATGCAAGAAACGTGAAAAGAAAAAAGCTGTGAAAGAACACTAAAAGGCCTTCCTTTACGGAAAGCCCTTTTTACATACTGATTACCATTTCCTTCATTCTTCTTCATCCTCAAAAAAACCTACTATTTTTTCTTCCAAGATTCTCTGTATCTCTTTCAACCTGTACTATGATTATATATGGTTCTTGATCTAAATACCGAGAATGAGACTTCCTCAAATCAATTACCGTCACTTTATCATTTTCATAAGTTTTCGAGTACGCCTTTATTTCTTCAATCGTACTTTTTAGGCTGTCTTTATTACTAATATAAATATCGTATATCTCAACAACAAAAAAAGGATGGCATAAGCCATCCTTTTTTCTATAATAAACTATAAAATTATAGTTTGATTACGTTTTTAGCTTGAGGTCCACGGTTGCCATCTTCGATTTCGAAGCTAACTTTTTGGCCTTCTTCTAAAGATTTGAAACCATCAGTTTCGATTGCAGAGAAATGTACGAATACATCGTTTTCGCCTGGAACTTCGATGAAACCGAAGCCTTTTTCGTTGTTAAACCATTTTACTTGTCCTGTAACTGTCATAATTATTTCCTCCTACGAAAATACATTTTATTTAGTCTTCATGTATAAAAAAAGAATCCACACATTATCAAATTCGAAACATAAACTAGTTCTCACATACTTTTTCCCGTTTGTTTTCGGCATTTGATAATATATGGATTGCTTAATTTAATTATTCAACTGGTATTATCATAACACACTTAAAATAGAATGTACAATCTTTTTAAAAATAAAATTTCTAAATTTTAGTATTTCTTATAAAATATAACCACACCTATTCTAATAAGGAGGCGTGTATGACAGAAATAATCCCTAAAAAAACATTAAAGAGAATTGAAAAAGATATTGAAAATAACAACCTTGGAAAAGCAAGAGATAGATTACACGGATTAATCACTACTTATCCGAATGAATTAGCACTTAGGAAAAAACTCGGTGACATTTACTTTACATTACAATACCCAGAAATGGCTGGACGGTATTGGTATCTTGAAAAAGAGAAAACAGATGTTATGCACGCGGCCTGTCTACAATTTGAAAAATCGATGGGAAACGACTCTTATCATATTGTACGTGCTTTAAAATTCAAAGGAGATCGTAACATTATTACAGGACTACACACCGAACGTCCCTTACAGCCATTGCAGAAAAAAGTGATAGAGGAACTAATTGATGATTATGAAGAAACATGGAAAGACAAACTATTTACATGGGGCTGTCTATCATTATTCGCATTCCTTCTTTTTACTGCTATCGTTGGTATATTCACTATATTGGATTGGATATTTTAAATAGAAGTGAACGTCCCACAATACGACGACAAATAAAATTACATCAACTTTCCGACAAAGTTTAACAATGTCAGCGACGTAATAATAAATAAGAAAAGTGCCCCAAAAATATTTTTTGGGGCACCTACTTATACCTTTATTTCGTAAACTGTTCTTCTTCTGTGGATCCTTTTAGAGCAGTCGTTGATGAAGTACCGCCTGTAATCACTTGTGCTACTTCATCAAAGTATCCTGTTCCTACTTCGCGTTGATGGCGCGTTGCAGAGTAACCGTATTTCTCTGCTGCGAACTCTGCTTGTTGTAATTCAGAGTACGCTGCCATGCCGCGCTCTTTATAACCACGCGCTAATTCAAACATGCCGTAATTTAATGAATGGAATCCAGCAAGCGTTACGAACTGGAATTTATAACCGTACGATGCAATTTCTTTTTGGAAGCTTGCAATCGTTTTTTCATCTAATTTTTGTTTCCAGTTAAAAGAAGGGGAACAGTTGTAAGCAAGTAGCTTCCCTGGATATTTCTTATGAATTGCGTCCGCAAAGCGTTTTGCATCTTCTAAATTTGGCTCCGACGTTTCACACCAAACGAGATCTGCATACGGCGCATACGCTAAACCACGTGCAATTGCTTGATCAAGACCTGCTTTCGTATGATAAAACCCTTCTGGCGTTCTTTCACCTGTAATAAACTCTTGATCAACTGGATCGATATCGCTCGTAATTAAATCTGCCGCATCTGCATCTGTTCTTGCGACGATAATTGTTGGTACACCCATTACATCCGCAGCAAGACGTGCCGAAATTAAATTACGCACCGCTGTTTGCGTCGGTAATAATACTTTTCCGCCTAAATGCCCGCATTTTTTCTCTGAAGATAATTGGTCTTCAAAGTGCACGCCAGATGCACCCGCTTCAATCATCCCTTTCATTAATTCAAATACGTTTAACTGTCCACCAAACCCAGCTTCAGCATCCGCCACAATTGGAACGAAATAATCCGTATCACCGCTACCTTCCATATGCTGAATTTGATCAGCACGTTGAAGTGTTTGGTTAATTCGTTTTACAACAGCTGGCACACTGTTCGCTGGGTATAAGCTTTGGTCAGGATACATATGTCCAGAAAGGTTCGCATCTGCCGCTACTTGCCAACCGCTTAAATAAATTGCTTTTAATCCAGCCTTCACTTGTTGCATCGCTTGGTTTCCTGTTAATGCCCCAAGTGCATTAATATAATCTTCTGTATGAAGTGATTTCCAAAGCTTCTCTGCACCGCAGCGCGCTAACGTATGTTCAATATCAATCGATCCGCGCAGACGAATTACATCTTCAGCTGTATATGGACGTGTTACCCCTTTCCAGCGCGTATCTAGTTCCCAGCTTTCCTGCAATTTATCAATTCTTTCGTTTTTCATATGTTCCATCCCCTTTTCTTGTTTCTTATAAAATTTCATAACCCGGTAATGTTAAAAACGGCATGAACTCGTTATTACGAACAAGGTTTGTAAACAGTTTTGTAGCTTCTTCAAATCTCCCCTTATTAAATGCTTCCTGACCAATCTCTCTTTCTATTTTTGCTAGTTCTTCTTCTTTCAATTCTTCCATCAATTTAAAAGTGATATTACGGCCATCACTTAGCTTTCCACCCTCATGACGAATCCACTGCCATACTTGTGCTCTTGATATTTCCGCTGTTGCCGCATCTTCCATTAAGTTATAAATTGGAGCTGCTCCTCTCCCGCTTAACCAAGATGCAATATATTGAATACCGACGTTAATATTCGTGCGAAGACCACCTTCTGTAATCGTTCCCATCGGTACTTCTAATAAATCATTTTCTGTTACACGTATTTCTTCACGCTTTCTAAAAATTTGATTTGGCGTTTTCATTATGTGATTAAATACTTCCATTGCAACCGGTACAAGTCCCGGGTGGGCAACCCAAGTCCCATCATGACCGTCTAAAGCTTCGCGCTCCTTATCAGCACGCACTTTCTCGAAAGCAGCCTCATTTGCTTCTGGATCATTTTTAATTGGGATTTGCGCCGCCATCCCTCCGATTGCTGGCGCGTTACGACGATGACACGTTTGAATAACTTTCAAAGAATACGCGCGCATAAACGGCGCTGTCATCGTGACTTGCGCTCTATCCGGAAGTAAAAATTCATTATGATTACGGAAGCTCTTTAAGAAACTAAATATATAATCCCATCGTCCGCAGTTTAAACCAGCAGAATGATCTCTTAGTTCATACAAAATTTCATCCATTTCAAATGAAGCGTGAATCGTTTCTATTAACACAGTCGCTTTAATCGTTCCGTTCGGAATGCCGATATACTTTTGAGCGAATATGAAAACGTCATTCCATAATCTTGCCTCTAAGTAACTTTCCATTTTCGGTAAGTAAAAGTACGGGCCACTTCCTTTTGCTAAAAGCACCTTTGCATTATGGAAAAAGTACAAGCCAAAATCTACTAAACTGCCAGACATGTTCTTGCCGTCAACTTGCATATGTTTTTCTTCTAAATGCCACCCTCTCGGACGCACAATTAATACAGCTGTTTTACTATTTAAACGATATTCTTTTCCGTTTTCATTTTTATGTGAGATCGTTCCCTTACTCGCATCTCGTAAGTTAATTTGACCTTCGACAGCATTTCTCCAAGTTGGTGCATTCGAATCTTCAAAGTCTGCCATAAAAAGATGTGCTCCTGAATTTAAAGCGTTAATGACCATCTTTCTATCCACCGGCCCAGTAATCTCCACGCGGCGATCCTCTAAATCTTTCGGAAGCTGGGCGATTGTCCAATCCCCTTCACGTATATGCTTTGTTTCTTCTAAAAACTTAGGAAACTCCCCTGCATCAATTCTTTTTTGTTTCTCCACACGCTTTTTTAAAAGTTCCGTGCGGCGTTCATTGAAATTTTCATGCAGTTCCTTTAAAAAACTAAGCGCCTCAGGTGTCAATATTTCGTTGTACGCTGGTAACATTTCTCCGGCCAGTGTAACCCGTGAAGTTTGCGTCGACATATTAGCATCCCCTTCTTAAACTGTCTTATAACAGATTTGATTTTATGTTTTATATTATATAACAAATCTTCAGAAAAGGAAGTTTTTTTGAAAATTTAATGGTTTTTTTACAAAACTGTATTCTTCCACCGGCATTACACATAAAAAAGGAGCCGGTGTTATACAACACCGGCTCCTTTTTTATTATTTATTTAAACATTGAATTAAATAAGAACTGCGCATATTGTTCACGTGTTACTTTCATGTTCGGAGCGAAGTTACCCTTTCCATCTCCTACTGAAATACCATTTGAACCTACTGCATTAATCGCATTTTCTGCCCAATGTCCCTTTGGTACATCTTTAAATCCTGCTGGTCCTTGTACCTTTAACCCAAATGCTCTTGTAAGAACTTGTGCCATTTCTGCACGTGTTAATGTAGCTTTTGGTCTGAAGTTTCCATTCTCGTCACCTGTAAAGATACCTAATTCTGTTACCGCTAAAACTTCAAAAGGAAACATCGTTGAGTTATCATCAACAATATCATTATACGGGCTTTCTAATACCTCATCTTCACCAAATTCTTCATCAAGATCCAGTGCACGATAAATTAAAGCAGCTACTTGTTCACGAGTTACATTATTCCCAAAACCAAACACGCCATTTCCGTAACCAAGCATAATTTCTTGTTCTGCTAAAGTTTGAATTGCTTCATAAGACCAATGTCCTGCTGGTACATCTTTAAATGTAACAGGAGCAGCTTGTTGTTGTTTCACAGCTACTTCAGCATTTGCTGTAGTACCTTGTCCGCTTAACCCAATTCCACCCATAATTGTTAAAGCTGTTGCTACTTTTAAAATCTTTTTCTTCACTGTATTCTCTCCCTAAAAAAACATATTTTTTTCTAATATAAAGAATTTATGGAAAAGTAACAATACACTTATCCATATAATGTTTGTCTAATTTGTGAACTGTATTTCATATACTTATCTTTATACTTAATTAACAATAAAGTTACTAAATCATACTTTTTCCTCATAAAAAGTAACTATAATTAACCTGTTTTTTTCCATAAATACTAACCGCCGAACTATGAACAGCAGAATAAATATACAGATAAACAATTTAAAATAAGAAAAAAGCGCGTAATTTCCGCGCTTTTTTTTAAAGAGATATGATATATTAATATAATTTTATTTTTCTTGTACTATATTTTTAAAAACTTCCGTTTCATGTTATTCATCTTTCAAATGAAAATTAATAATAGCTTTATATAAAAATGTTGCATATTGCTCACGTGTTACAATTTTATGCGGTTCAAACTTTCCATTTCCTGTTCCTACTATGACATTATTAGATTGCAAGGCACTAATTGCATTTTTCGCCCAGTAATTATTTGGTACATCTTTAAATGTATGCTGTTGCTTCACTTCAAAGGAATATGTCTGTGTAAGAACTTGCGCTACTTCTGCACGTGTTATTGTTTCTCTAGGTCTAAAGTTCCCCTTCTCATCACCTTTAAAAATACCGCGTTCTGTTAATGCTAAAATTTCATTTGGAAACATTGTTGATCTTTCAGAAATATCATTATACGGATTTTTTAACGGTCCTTCATGTTTTATATTAAGTGCGCGATACAGTATTGCCGCCACTTGTTCACGTGTTACGTTATCACCTACACCAAACTTTCCATTTCCATAACCTAGCATAATTTTATTATATGCCGCATCTAGAATATAATCATATGCCCAATGGTTTACTGGGACATCGTCAAATACAATCATTTCAGGATATTCTTCTGCTTTTATGTTAGGAACATTTGCACTTACCAATAATCCACCCATAATAGTCGCTGCCGCCATTATACGGAACATTTTTTTCTTCATAGTCCTCGCTCCTTCATTTCCACTTTATTAAAAGTGGAACATAATAGACTAAATTCTTTCCCCATATTACATATGCTGTATTTGCAAGCCCTATGTAATATATTGCATTTTTAACATCTATTATTTTGAAGATTACTAGGAGAGCCAATTCGCTCTCAATTCCAATTGGTATTCTGAATTGCATGCAAATCATTTGAAGATATATTCTCATCTTTGCGCTCTAGTTTCTCTGTTTGATTTTCAAAAAGGATAAACAAAAGCTTTTGCAAAGATGTTATATATACAATATTCTACTATCTACTAATCAAGTCCTTCACTTATAAAAATTTCACTTTATAGACAAAAAAAGCGCAAATATCATATTTGCGCTTTTTTCGAGCTTCATAGATTAGTCGTTTGCGTAGAATCTATGAATTGCATTATTTAAGAACCTCGCATACTGTTCACGGGTTACAAGTTTTTCTCGTTCAAATAAAGTGAAACTTTAATCAGTGGGGGTTTTGCTCATCCCCCACTGATTATTGGCTCTCACCAATCGGGCGTTTACGGGCAGCAGGGCTCCCACCTAACTTCTTTGCTCCACCTGAATTTTGAGGCGGGAGTTTTACTGCCCACAAATAGCGGGATAAACCATTACCAGTTCCAACTATAGCTTTATTAGATTGTAAGGTGCTTATCGCATCTTTAGCCCAATCGTTTTCTGGTATGTCAGTAAATGTATGTTTTTCTTTCACTTAGAAAACCTTTATTTCTAAAAACTTCATCTTTCAGACAAAAAAGTACAAGTATAATTTAAAATGTACCCTATAGAATAGACACTGAAAAAAAAGTCTATTCTATAGGGTATTTCTTGTATAATGAGAGAAAATTGGGATCGGAGAAAGTTCAAAATGACAAAAAAGCTATTTACAGAAAGAGACATTCAAATTCTATCAAATAACCCCTACATAAAATCTGTAAGTCAGAAAGGTATCACTTATACAGATGAATTTAAGCGTATTTTTATTGAGGAAAATGAGAAAGGAAAACTACCTCGAAATATTTTTGAAGAATGTGGTTTTGATATAGATATGATTGGAATGAAACGAATTATGTCATCAGGAAGTAGATGGCGTGCTGCTTACAGAAAAAATGGTGTATTTGGTTTGCGAGATACACGCCAAAACGCGGGAAGAACTCTTGAGAGAGAGCTTACGTTAGAAGAGAAGTATGCTCGTTTAGAAGCCGAACGGAACTTACTAAAGGCAGAAAATGAATTGTTAAAAAAGATCAAACTTATGGAAGGGAGGATGAGAAGGAAATAACTTTATCACCTAGTCAGAAATATATCCTGATTCGTTCTGTCATCATAAAATATAACTTAAGAAATATGGTGAGTTATTTGTGTAAAGTAGCTGGTGTATCCCGTTCGGGATACTATAATTATTTTTCCATTTCATCTCAAGAACAACGGAAACAAAAGAACAATCAAGATGAAATCGTGAAAGAAATCATATTAAAAGCACTTCGATTTAGAAATCGAAAGAAAGGGGCTCGTCAAATAAAAATGACATTGGTGGGTCATTTTCAAGTTGTCTACAATTTAAAGCGTATCCGTAGAATCATGAAAAAATATGAGATTGTCTGTCCGATTCGGAAAGCAAATCCTTATAAAAGAATGCTGAAAGCTTCAAAAGAACATCGAGTAGTGCCGAATCAATTAAATCGAGAATTTAAACAAAACACCCCAGGAAAAACACTTCTTACAGATATCACTTATTTAGTTTACGGTAAGAATAAAAGAGCTTATTTATCTACAATTTTAGACGGCTCAACCAATGAAATTTTAGCTTACCATGTTTCAGAACAGATGACATTAGACCTCGTAACAACAACTCTTCATAAACTAAAACGGAATAAGAGGATTCGATTGACTGAAGGTGCATATATTCATTCAGATCAAGGAGCCCACTATACACAAGCCCTACCTACCAAAAATTAGTCAAAAAGCTAAAGCTCGGACAATCTATGTCAAGAAGAGGGAACTGTTGGGATAACGCTCCACAAGAATCATTTTTTGGTCATCTGAAAGATGAAGCACATATAAAACCTTGCGAGTCTTTTACTGAGTTGAAACAAGAGATTAAGAAATATATGACGTACTATAATCACTATAGATATCAATGGAATTTAAAAAAGATGACTCCTGTTGGATACAGAAATCATCTTCTTGATGTTGCCTAACTTTTTTAAAAATGTCCTTTACAAAGGGTACAGATTAATCTACTTGTACTTTTTTTATACTCTTATTTATTCCCATTTCCCTGGTGAATTATAAATTGCTTGTTGTAAAAACTTAGCGAATTGCCCACGTGTAACGAGCATTTCAGGCTCGAACTTACCATCTCCGGTTCCTACCACGACTTTATTAGACTGCAATGCACTAATTGCATCTCTTGCCCAGTAGTTTTCTAGTATATCTGTAAATGTATGCGGATGCTTTGCTTTTAACGTATATGCTTTCGTTAAAATTTGTGCTAATTCTGCACGAGTCAATGTTGCTTTCGGACGGAAATTACCATTTTCGTCTCCTTTAAAAATACCAAGGCTTGTTAAATGTAAAATTTCGTAAGGGAACATTGTTGATTTCCCACTAATATCTCCATATGGATTCTCTTCAAATGGACTTCTTTTTAAATTGAGTGCGCGATGTAGTACTGCTGCTGCTTGTTCACGTGTTATATTATCTTCTACCCCAAACTTACCGTTTCCATATCCATACATAATACGGTGATATACTAAATTCATAATTTCATTATAAGCCCAATGATCATTTGCTAAATCATCAAATTCTAGCATAATATCAGGTGGAGGTGGAGATTGTTGAATTCCATCTGTATTTGCTGAAACAATATTACCGCTAACAAATATCCCCCCTATTAAAGTTAATGATGTCGCTATCTTTAATAACTTTTTCATCTCTCTCATCCGCCTCTTCCTTTATTTTCCTACTTTTATATTGTACAAAAAATAAGAAAATTCCCAATACGATAGGAGGTAATTTTTCACACTTCATAATACGTATTTTCTTTTACCACCACTTTTTCATCCTTCGTTTTTCGAAAAGTAAACGCCATTCCTACAAATATAAGAATAATCCCTACAATTTGCATACTAGTCGGTCTAAAACCGGTAAAGATCGTATCTAACAAAATTGCAACAGCAGGATCTAAAAACACTAATACAGAAATAAGTCTCGTCGGTAAATCTCTTAAACTGTCAAAAAATAAGTAATATACAAACCCAGTATGTATAAGACCTGTCGCTGTGATCATCATCCAGTTCATCTCTGTTAATCCTTGAAAATGTCCGAAATCTACGAATGGTAGCAATAAAAATATGCCTAAAAACGTTTGTAAAAAGGTCATCGCATATGCACTCGTATGCTGAATCCCCTTTCCTAGTAACGTGGTAAAAGCATAAAATAAAGCCGCAAGAAGTGCCCATACCATTCCAGATGACATTAATTTCTCAAGCGACATACTACCATCCACTCCAGCTACTAACACTGTGCCGATAAAACAAATAACAATGGACATAACAGCAAATACTGTTAGCCTCTCTTTAAATACGATACTACCGATCATTAATACGATAATTGGAGCGAGATGATACACTGAAATCGCAATTGTAATCGACATGAGTTCAAACGCTTTAAATAAAAACACCCAGTTAAAAACGAGAAATACGCCACACGCTAATATTTGTACAATTTCTTTTTTATTCCATTTCTCATTTTTATATTGTCCTGTTGCAAACCAACATAGCGTTAAAAATAAAGTCGCACAAATACAACGAATAAATACTAATTCAAAAGATGGTAAACCCGTTTGGACAGAAAAAAATCCAATCGATCCGAAAATAGACATCGAAAGGATCATTTTTATAGCCGGCATTGATTTTGAATGAAACAATTTTCTCCTCCCCCTACAATCATCTCTTTATAAACTAAAAATTCTAAAAACATTACATATCATTATATATCACAATTGAAAAACTGTAAAAAAATAGAATGTAAAAAGTAGAATTCACACCAAATCTTCATAATAAAAAAAATCATCCTTTATTTCTTATAAAGGATGATTTTTTTGCTATTTATTCAGAGGAATTTCACTATATATAAACTTAAATATACTATTTTTGAAGAGTAAATTGTGAAACAATCTGCTTTAATCCTCCTGCTACGCTATGCAGATGCTCAATTGAAACTGAGATTTCTTGAACTGATTTTTCTTGCTGTTGAATAGACTCTTTTACCCTATCAGTTCGATCAGATGACCTTTGAGAAATTTGCGCCATGTCTTCTGTAGAAGCAGAAATCTCCTCACTACTCGCTGCAATTTCATCTGTAGACATAGATACCGTTTGAATTTGCTCAGATACTTGCTGCACTTTTTCTGTAATTGTTCCAAATACTTTTTCTGTATGCATTACTACTTGAGTACCTGCCTGCACCTCAGTATCTACTTTCCCCATCATATGTACCGTATGGTTCGTTGTTCCCATAACTTGAATAATAAGTTTCTCAATTTGTTTTGCAGAATCACTAGATTGTTCTGCTAATTTTCTTACTTCATCTGCCACAATTGCAAATCCTCTACCACTTTCTCCAGCACGTGCAGCCTCAATTGCGGCATTTAATGCTAATAAGTTAATCTGAGAGGTAATACCTTGCATAACATCAATGATTTTAACAATTTCTTCTGATTGTTCTTTCATAGTCTCTACTTGTTTCACACCGCTATGTACTGAATTTTGGATTGTATCCATCTGTTGAATCATTTGTTTCATTAATTTGTTACCACTCTCTGCATCTAATGCTGATTGAGCAGACAATTCATTTACAGAGGATGATGTATTCACTATGCTCTGCATTCCTTGTGTCAACTCTTCCATCGCACCCGCAGTTTGTTCCATTGCTTGCATTTGGCTCTCTGCGCCATTGGCAACTTCTTCAATATCCATAGTGATTTTCTTTGCTGCACCGCTAGATACTTCTGATGCAGATACTACTCCGTCTGCATGTTGGAATAAAAGCTGAATATTATTCTCTACTTCTTGCATATTTGTTCTTAGCCCTGCAATCATCTCGTTAAAATCACTTACTAATATACCTAATTCATCTTTAGCATTATAATCACCATGTACAGTTAAATCTCCCTCTTTTGCTCTTTCCATCATACGACTAACCGTTTGTAAAGGAGCAACTATAAGTTTGCTAATAATATAACTTACTATACATATAATGATTGTAGTAACTACTGCAAGAATGATAAAGGTAATAACGGACCGATCTATCATTTTTTGAGAATCTTTAAATACTTGGTCAGCTAAATTTGAAACATACTCTTCTAAATCTACAGCATAACCAGCTAACTCTACTCCCTTCGGTTTTAAGTCCTTTTGAAATTCGTTTACCATTTGAGATTCATTTGTTCCCTTTACTTTGTCAAACAACTTCTTATATGTCTCCATATAACTTGGCAAAGATTTCTTCATCTTCTGAAACAGCTCATCCTCTTGCTTACTTAAATTAACGCCATCATCATATTCTTTTAATAAAGAATCATATTTTTTAAGATCCTTTTCAACATTACCAATAATCCCTTCTTTATTTGTCCCCTCATTTTGTGACGTTTTAATTAATTCTAGTAAGTTATATTCTAGTGAATTTTGTGTACGAAGCATTCCTTCTAATAAAACTGCAGAATTTTGATAATCATCTACTACAACCTCTGTATCGTGCTTAATCTTATTAATAGAATTAATTGCTACACAACTCATAATTGCCATGCCCAAAACTGCTAATGAGATAAGTAAGAATAATTTATGTTTCACTTTTAAATTTTGTAAAAAATACATATTTCCACCTTTATTCCTTTATATATAGATTTTTAGAATTTTATAGCTTATTATTTACAAAATCACAATAAAAAGCAATGATAAATATTCCCAATACCAAACTTATATTTCTATAAAAAAGAAGTAGCATAATCGCTACTTCTTGTTTTTTTGTTTTTCATATTGTTCAAACGTATGAATTCTTTCGAAAATTGGTGGATGTGTATATAAGAAAAATTTCACTAACGCAGGCGGATTCACTTGGCTTAAGCTTGTTTTTGATAAATATTGAAAAGTTTTCACACCAGACTTCCCATCTTTCGTCATATTTAAAGCATATTGATCTGCCGCTCGTTCTTCTATACGTGAAACGTAGTTTGTTGCTGGTTGTGATGCAAAAGATAATACAGAGGAAATTAAGAAAAATAAAGGTAAAATCGAGAAACATGCCATTTTTGAAATTTTCAGCGTATCTCCCCATTTTCGAATACACAAATTTAAAATTCGACTAATTACATACATACCTATAAACGATAGTAAAATATAACTCCCAACGCCCCAATATATATGTTTCATAACATAATGTCCCATTTCATGAGCCATTATAAATAAAATCTCTTTATCTTTTAATTGCTTAAGCGTCGTATCCCACATTACAATGCGAGAGTTAAGGCCAATTCCCGTTACATACGCATTTAACGAATTCGTTTTTTCCGACATATTTACTTCATATACGTGTTTAGCTGGAATATCAGCTTTATCTGCCATTGTCAAAATTTTCGTTTCTAATTCTTTATTTTTTAGCGTCGAGAAATCATTGTAAAGTGGATCAATAATAACAGGTTGCACGAACGTTAAAAAGATTGTAAATGGTACAGAGAGCGCCCATCCTGCTAACCACCATCTCTTCGGGAATTTACGGATAAGCCATAAAAGAACTGTAACAATGAGTAACATAGTCGCATAATTCACCCAAAAATCGATAACATGATCTTTTATCCAGCTTTGTGTACTTTGCGTGGAAATGCCGTAATCAACGGACACTTTACGCCCGATCCATTGCATCGGTAATGCAAGAACTGTTGTTAGTAGTGATAAATAAAAGAAATAAATCGCAACTTGTAAGACATTTATTTTGGTCGTTTCCTTCGACCATTTCTCAAACTTTTTTGAAATACCGAGCACGAGTACAAATAATAAAATAATCCATTCAAGAGGCGTCGCTAAAAAGAACAGTAAATTTTTCACACGCGAATAATCTTGACTTAGCGTAAGCTCCCTCGCATTCATAAAAGTTTCTGGATCTGCACTCGTTCCTTTATACATGTCCGGAATGAGTTCATGATTCCATCCAAATAAATACCAATATATAAGTAATGCAAACCCAACGTACAAAAAAAGCGACCACCCAATAACTTTCCTCACGCTATTCCCTCCTCTATGCTGCCTGTCTATTATTATTGTAAGTTCGTACTTTCAAAATTAGAACAAGCTCATCGTGATAATTGTTCTAACTCGTTCAATTTACATAAAAAAACTCTTCTATTACAAGAAGAGTTTCACCGGCTCATAATCTGGTATAAGAAATGTACTTACAAACCAGTGCCTTTTACATATCGTATATATTCATAGTCCTTAAAATCCTTCTTAAGGAAGTACATCTATTAACAAACTAAAATCTTGCAAAGAAAAAGAACTATATTTCATAATACCTTGTACAGTTAGAAGTAAAATAAGACCCATCACACACATATAATTAATACTTTCTTCATGCTTTTTCTCAGCAACTACTCCGCCCGTTATGCATAAAATCCCTAATAAATGGAGCGCTAAATACATAAAAAAGTAAGCTTCCTCCCAGCGAAGAACAACATTTACTGTCGTAATCAATACTAAACTCAGTACAATCAAATAAAAAAACTTATTTGATGATATCGTTTCATTCATATAATTTTATACATCCCTTTCAAATTTCGAATTAATGATGTTTCAAAGCTATAAAGTAAATGATTGTTTTCATACTATAAAACAAAAGGAAAGCCACTATTACTTTCACGAATATTTTATGAACCCACATATACTTCTCTTCATTTTTTCTGAAGATGCGCTTCATCATTTCTTCTACAATTAGACCAAATATTAGTAAAACCCCTAACACAATAAGAAGAGAAATAATATTTTCTTTTAAATGAGTACTAGAAAATAAGTAATACTCTGGAAACACAATCGTATCTACTACAGGCTGAAGCCAATGGCAAACGTTTCTATCACACATATCTGTAATAGACGTAGAATCTATAATGTCTTTCAATATTTTTTCAATCGTCTTCTTCATCTCATTTACTCACCACTACGTCTGAAAAGATTTTTTCCTGCTCTACATATATAGCTGGCATTTCTTTACTCCAATATTTGCGGTTAACAAATAAAAAGATGAGTACTAAGTTTAATCCCGTTATAAAAATAATAAGTCCTGGAAAGAACGTCGTATAGTATGAGAAATCTGCAAAACTCATGATTTTTTCTCTACTTACTAGGAAAGATGCACAGAGTACAAATGTATTGTTTAACATATGTATCGCAATTGGCATGAGTAAGCTTTTCGTACGAATATATACGATTGATAATACGATACTAAATACGGCGGCACCGAGAAAATCGACATGTAATATCGCAAATAAAAGTGCCACTGCAATCATCGCTACACTCGTTCCCCATTTTGCTGCAAAACGCTGCAGTAAAAACCCTCGAAAAACAAACTCTCCGACAATAGGCGCGATAAATACAACCCTAATAAATTGAAATACATATCCCCCGGTACTATCTATAATCGGTTCATGCAAGGCATTCATAATAAAATCTGGTGTAATCCATGCAAAGCTGTACATATATAAAATAAGATAGCCGTAACTAAACATACAAAGCATAATCGCGATGTACAAAACTTGCACTAGGTTAAATGTTTCGTTTCTATTAATAAATAATGAAAATGAAACACGATGCTTTCTATATCCGTAAAAAAGCCATATTATTGGAAGGATATAAAATATAAGCATATTTATAAAAGATGAATTTTGTATATGAAATGTACTTTCTAGCAATTCATTACTGCTTCGTGCTATTAAAATTAATAGTGCAAATACAATTAAAAAATATCTAGCTCGCATCGTTTGAAACGGATTCACACTCATCTCCTCCCCATGTTACTTTTATCATACCATTTGAATCTTAATTTTTTGTGAAAGAAAACCTTAAAATTTCCTTAAAAATTCCATAAGTTACAAAAAGATGATATGATATTCGAGGAAATTAGGAGGGATTCATATGTATCACGCAAATATTCTACTCATTGATGATGAAACAGCAATTTTACAATTACTAACTACCATTCTTGAAAAAGAAGGTTTTTCTCATATTACAACTGCAACATCTACGGAAATAGCCTTATCTCTCACCGAGCAAAACAATTACGATTTAATTATTTTAGATGTAATGCTTCCTGGACAATCCGGTTTTGACATTTGTCCAATCCTTCGCCAAAAAACGGATTGCCCTATCTTCTTCCTAACAGCAAAAACATCTGATGTAGATAAAATTTCCGGATTTTCATACGGTGCGGATGATTACATTACGAAACCATTTAATCCACTAGAAGTAGTCGCTCGTATGAAAGCTCAACTCCGAAGACATATGAAACAAAACATACAAGAACAAAGAATATACTCCTTTTCTTTTGGGAGATTTGAAATTGATCAACATTCTGCGGAACTAACAGTAGATGGAAACGTTGTCGAATGTTCCGCTCAACTCTTTCAACTACTACTATTCTTTTGTGAGAATCCGAACTACGTATTTTCAAAGGAAGAATTATATGAAAAAGTTTGGGGAGCACCCGCCTATAATGGAGATGATAATACTGTTATGGTTCACATTCGAAAACTACGTGAAAAAATTGAACAAGATCCAAGTAAACCAGAATACATAAAAACAGTTCGTGGACTTGGCTATAAGTTCATTACAAAGTAGGGTGACGATATGAATCTTAATAAACGGCTTATCATCCAATTTATACTGCAACACGTTTTTGTTTTAGTTACATTACTTATTGCTGTAGTCGCTGCTTTCACTTATTTAATTTTTCTTGTTACTAGTATTTCATACGAACCTAACATTCCGGATTCTGATAGTTTTACAATTTCAAGATATATCTCTTCAGAAGATGGCGATATTACGTTAAAAACTGAAGTAAAAGATTTAATTAAAGAGAAAAATGATTGGATTCAGATTGTAGAAGAAAACGGAAAAGTCCTCTATCAATTTAATACACCAAGTGATGTCCCAACTTCTTATACAAAAACATCTTTACTCGCACATATACAGAATCATATAGAAAGCCCTTATACATTTACATATTGGGAAATTGAAGTAGAAGAAAAGAACGTACTTGTTATTTACGGCGGTATGTTAAAAAGTAATGCATTACTAAAAACAATTCAGAAAGAACACCCTTCTGTATCTACAGATTCGTTCACATTAACGGAACAAGAAAAACAGTTACTCTCTAAAGAAAAAGCAACGCTGCAAATATTTAATCATAATGGCGAAGAGGTTTTTTCCTATCCAACTGGAAAGAAAAAAACACTTTCAACAATACAGACTGCTCTTAACGAAAAAGAACCGTGGAATCATAAAGAAAACACGTCTAGCTTTTACGATGCAAATAGCGGTCAGCTTCTCGTCGTTACAGCAAAAAATGAACGCTACTACCCAGATGACGAAATTGAGGATGTATTTACTAAGAAGTTTCTAATCGGATGCGGATTAATCCTTCTTATCGTCTTTGTTTATTTAGTCATTCTATCTATTTGGTACGGAAATAAGTTTGGGAAACCTTTACTACACGCAATGCGTTGGCTTAAAAATATCGCTGGTGGAAAATATGAAGAACCTGTTAGTAAAAAAGGAAAACCAGTTCGATTCAGGCGATCCGGTAAAGAAAAATGGTCATTTCGCTTGTTTAGAGATGTTACTAGTTCACTAGAGCACCTTTCTATTACACTCAAAAAAAATGATGCGATGAGGCAAGTACTGCAGCAAACACGTGAAGAATGGATTACCGGTCTCACACATGATCTAAAAACACCGCTTAGCTCTATATACGGCTATGCATTATTACTAGAATCGAAGCAATATAATTGGACGGATCAAGACATTCAACAATTTGGCCATGTAATGAAAGAAAAATCTCAATATATGACTACATTAATTGACGACTTAAGCTTAACATATCAATTAAAAAATGATACTCTTCCTGCGCAACACGTAAATGTTGAAATTAATCAGTTCGTCCGAAAAGTACTATTACAATTTATTAATAATCCGACACTACAAAATCAAAACATTGAATTCGTGCCAAGTTCAAGCAAAATCCAATATTTTATTGAAGAAAAATGGTTCCAGCGTATTATCGAAAACCTACTCGCAAACGCTGTAAAACATAATAATGAAACGACAAACGTAATCGTAAAACTTTCGCAAAATGCAAATTCATTTACACTATCTATTTCAGATAACGGAAAAGGTATGGATGATAAAACGAAAGAACTTCTATTCGAGCGATATTACAGAGGAACGAATACAGAAGAAAGCAACATCGGAACTGGACTTGGTCTCGCCATTACAAAACAGCTCGTTCATGCCCATAACGGAACGATTTTCATTGTTAGTGAACTTGGAAAAGGAACGACGATTATACTTGTGTTTCCGTTTAGCTCGTAGAAAAGGTGCTTTTATAAAGCACCTTTCTCTTTTCGGAGCAGCGCGCTAGTAAATGAAATTATATCGACTTAACTATAAAATACAACAATAGTAGCAACCTATTAATAAAAGAAGACCGTCCAAAAATACCTTTTGAACGGTCTTTCTTTCTATTATTTCTTCTTCACTGGTATCCAAAGCTCAACTTGAGCGAACTCACTTTTATCTGCATGGCAACGCTCATCGTATAGTTCAAACTCTGTAACTCCGCAATGTTCATATCCTGAATGCGGGAACCATTCTGAGAATACTGCATTCCATGTTTGATGAATAGACGATACCATTTCTTCATGAGGAACTTTCGGCGTTGTAAATACTGCATACGTTGCCGCTGGGAATGTACGCTTTGCAACTGCATTTGGTACATTTTCAAAGTCTGTAACTTCCATTCCGATAATATAAGTGAAGTCCCCTGTTTCTAAATTAAAATCAGTACATAATCCAAGTTCTACCCATTGGCTCGTATCTTTACGATTCGGAATCGTCGTTCCAAGATCTTTTTGTAAATATTCTTGCCAAAATGCTGGAATGTCTTGATGGTTTTTTCCTTCTTTACTTGTCGTCTTCAGCTCATAACCCGCCATTAAAAATTCTGGTTTATTTACAATACGATATTCCATTTGTATGCCCCCTAAATATGGATTTAATTTTCTTTGTTTTACATTCACTCTATAATACATCGGTGTTTCAATTTCTTGTTTTCGATATTCACTTGGTGTCATTTGAAATAATTTTTTAAAGGCTCTCGTGAACGTTTCGTGAGATTGAAAGCCATGCTCAAATGCGATATCAATAACTTTTTCATCCGTATGAGAAAGTTGATAAGCTGCCCGGGCTAACCTCCTCTTTCGAACATACTCCATTACTGGATCTCCTACTAACGCCTGGAATACACGATGAAAATGCGACTCAGAAAAACCTGCAACACGTGCTAAATTACGCAGCGTTTGTTTTTCCATTACATCTTCCTCAATATAATCAATTGACCTTTGAATTTGTGTTTCATAGCTTTCCATCTCTGTTCACCCGCCTTATATGTATTATGATAAAAGAGAATCCTATCCAATTCTTGACGTTTTTTACTATAATTCTGTAAAAATTGTAACTTTTTTATATGTATTTCGTTGTTATGTATGAAGGGAGGGAAATGTAGTGAAACAAAGTCAATCATTAGAAGAAATTTACTCCGAGCATATGCAAGATTTATTTCGCTATCTTCTCTCCCTAACCGGAGATTCTCATAGTGCTGAAGATCTCATGCAAGAAACATTTTACCGGATGCTCGTCCATATTGACTATTATAAAGGAGAAGAAATTAGACCGTGGTTATTTACAATCGCCTACAACGCCTTTATCGATTGGTACCGAAAAGAAAAGAAGTATAAAACAACGCAAATTAAAGAATTCCACTTACCAAACGTGCCAAGTACAGAACACTCTTATTTCGTAAAACATGAGATTGCTAGTTGGTTACAAAGTATATCCTCTCTTCCACTCGAAAAACGAAATGTGTTGCTACTACGAGATTACTACGGATTCTCTTATAAGGAAATAGCAGAAATGACTGGTCTCTCGTTAGCAAAAGTAAAAATTGAGTTACACCGAGGAAGAAAAGAAACGAAAAGCATAAAGGAGTGATACAGATGGGTTGTGAAAAATTCAAAAAACTGTGGGAGAAGTACGAAAAAGGAACGCTCACACATGATGAACAAGAGCAGCTAGAGAGTCATATTGAGACTTGCGAAGAGTGTGAAGTGCATTTGGATGAGTTGCTTGCGAAGACCGAAGCCGTTAAGAAAAGGTTACCGCCAAAAGATCTTAAAGTTCCTTTTTGGAGGATTAAGTGGAAACATCGGTTACAAACGGTTGGTTTTATACTAGCAATTTGTATCGTTATATATATAATCGGCGGGGTATTATCTGCCTTTTACTTTCAAGCTAATAATGATAAAAGGCTAAAAGAAATAAGAGATGTTCCTTCTCTTGCACTTGAAGCAATTATCCCAAATAGCCGCGTCATGGGGGGCGGAACAAGTGTAGAAGCTTTCTTTCGAACTAACAGCCAATTTGATTTAGTCAAAACGATTGGTAAAAAAGAAATGCCTCTCGGTACAATAGAAACGAGCAGCTTCTTATCTTCTTTAAATATCACACATAAATCTTGGGTGAACATGCACTATCAACCGAACATCCACTTTGTTCATCCAAAAATAAAACAAGGTGATTATTTGAAAGAAGCATCTAAAAAGGTTTGGGATACACTTGCAAAGGTACATGAGGGAACCGTTGCAGAAGTAGCAATATCTTTTGACAAACCTTACACTTTACAGGAATTAGAACCACTTTTATATGGCGTATTTGAAGCACAAGAACTCCCTCCAACTCCTGTATGGTACGCCTTAGATACGGGACAAGAAAGAATAAACGAAGAAGATTTCATCCTATCTGGGGACGAATTTATAGGATTTCCAGAACATATAGGATTCCTTGATGATGAAACAGAAAATCTGAAAACACAAGAGGCTAAAGTTATTGAAATGATGCGTATTCTTTCTGCGCATGAAAAAACTGTAAGTAAAGTTGCTATGCTACCTGAGGGTCAGCTGAACTTAGATAAACGTTATAAATATGTAAAAGATAACGGCGTAAAAGTATACGGCATTGTCATTACTGGGCCGTCGAAAGAATTATTAAAATTACAAAGCTCCCCGCACGTACGTTATGCGACTCTTGGAGATATTGAGGTTTGGAATTGGTTTGATTAGTGAAAATGAAAAGGTTGTGTAGAAAATAGCAGCTATTTTCTACACAACCTTTTTAATAATTTAAAACCTATATTTCACTAACAGAATCCGTGAATAAAGCGTGGAATACGTTAACTTCCCCCATACGTAAACATTCCGTTTCTATATCAGGAATTGCAGTTCTAGCAACCTCTCGCTCTACTCTTACAAACCCTTTTGTATTCATTAGTTTTTCAAATTCACAAATGGTATCCATTTCTACATCGATTGTTTCAAAAGTCCATTCCCTTACATCTTCATCATATGTTGTTTTTAATACGTAGTAATAATAATATTTATCAAGTAAGCTAACAAAAACCCCTAAATCAAGGCGCTCGCCTCTTGATTTTCTTATCCAATCAATATCATCATTTAACATCGGTTCTTTTCCATTTAGTAACACATTATATTCTAGACAATTATATAGGTTTAAATCTGTATAGTCTGACACGTGATAATCACAAAATGTTGACTCGATTAAAGACAAAACTTCCTTTTGAGAGCTTTCGTTTTTTACAAAACTCTCTTTCAAGTCTACAAACTTTTTATGCTCTTTGGACTCCTCGTACAATCCTTCTTCTTTCACAATATTTTTCGGAAAGAATTTGTAAACTGTTTCTTTTAATTCATTCATCATTTCAGGTTTTGCCGTTTTAACCATTCTGTAAATCCTCCTATGCTAAAAAGAATTCTCACCGCAATAAAGAATCATACCCTAAATATGTTATTAATTAACAAATAAATTATATTAAAATAAGCAATATGATTCAATTCTGTTTTTTTAAAATTTTTCTGTTATAATGGCTGATTCCGAACATTATGTTTATCATAATATAAAAATAACAACAAAAAACGACAAAAACCTTTAAATTATCTTAAAAAATATAACAATCCATATATAAAGAGCGAAAGATTCTAAAGCGATTATTGAAAAATATATTATTTTTGTCACATTAAAAATTAGTACTTTTTTCACAAATTATTTTTGATGGAAAACTTTATAAAATTTATTTTTTACTATAAAAGGTATTTCTCTGGTAAAATATTATAGTCTCGTAAAAATGTAACACATTTCCATACGAACAACCCTTTAAAGCGAAAAAGTGTCATCATAATTGATGACACCTTTTCCTATTACAAATAAACTAATTAGAAATCACTTTCACATACATCCCTCTTATCGCCTTTTCATAAGCGATATCGCTCATCTGTCTTATTTTTTCCGATACAACAGACGATCGAACAACTTCACCTTCACGAAGTAATGAAGGATCAATAAGACGCACTTTATTTTTCTGATGTAGATCATACTCATTTCTATCTTCTTTTACTTCTATACTTGGATGAATTTTTCTTAATAAAGCATCTACTTCTTGATCTTTACATAGCCGCAATTTCGTAATAAGCTCATGATCTTCAAGAAGAAAATCATCTGGATGGATTATCTTTTTATGAAGAGCTAATTTTAACGTTTTAGCTAACATATCGTTTCCATAAATATTCATTGGTTTCATAAAGAAATCAATTACTTCTTTGTAATACGTCTTCGTAAACCATTCTGCAATTTCAATATTTTGAAGAACCATTTTCCCATCTACTTCGATTAAATCCTCTAAAAAACTATGAACTTCTTCTAAAGAAATATATCCATATGTAAACATATCCCGTAATGTGTAATCCACTCGGTCTGCACATAATTCTGGCGCAGATTTTTCAAGTAATGTCCACTTCGAATCATCTAACAAAATATCTTCATAGTTATAACCATGTTTTGAAAGAATCGCCGGGATTTCCGAGTTCTTCACGACAGAACTAAATATTTCTTCATGATAACTTTCATTTTCGTTATCAAAAACGTAATCGATCACATGGGAAAAAGCAGTATGCGATACGTCATGCAGTAAACCAGCAATCTGTTCTTCTACTGAACCACCAAGCTTTTTAATTAACAACATAGCACCAACTGAATGATCAAAGCGTGTTACATTCCATTTCTCATTCATTAAATAACTTGCTCCGGCTTGATGAACCCCTTTCAGCCTTTGCACAGGTTTACTTAAAATTAATTCTTCTAACACTTTATCTACTTTAAACTCACCGTATATGACATCTAATATGATCACTTAAAATCCCCCTTTTCAAGCAGAGTCTTCTTATAGTATCTCTTTTTTCAGAGAGTAAATAAAGAACTTCCCTCGAATATTTTGTACCTTTAAATTAAAAAATAGAGAGCACTCAGCTCTCTATTTCACAATCCTATTCAAATGTAACTTCAACCTGCACAATCTCAGATCTACTTCCCAGTCTAAGCGGTGGTCCCCAGAATCCAAATCCAGAAGAAACAATTGCGTGGAATGCACCTTTTTGTGCGTATCCCCAGTCTAGTTCGTACATTCTTCTCGTCACAATATGGTTCGGCGCCATTTGTCCGCGATGCGTGTGACCGGATAATAATAAATCAACGCCGGCGTCCGCTGCTTGTTTTAATTCAAATGGTTGGTGATCCATTGCGATAACAGGAAGCGATTTATCTACCGTACTCATTAGATTTTCAAAGCTTTGACGATCTCGCTCTGTTTTATCCCTTCTTCCAACGAGATAAAAATCATCTTCAATTGTAATGACTTCATCTAAAAGAATACGAATATCAATCTTATCCATCTCTTGTAAAAACTCAGGAACAGCTCGGCCGTAATATTCATGATTTCCTAACACACCATATACGCCTAATGGAGCTTTCATCTGTTTCATGATTGGCCCCATATTTTTTTGAATGAACACACCTGGATGATCATCGATAATATCACCAGGCAGTAAAATAATATCGGGTTTCATTTCATTTACATGACGAACGAGTCTCTTTAAATGAGCAACTCCAGACAGTTTACCGAAATGCATATCAGAAGCCATCGCAATGCGTAAACTTTTACGCCCTTCTACTTTTTTCGGTATGTGCACTTCGTACTTTCTTACTACTGGACTATATGCGTTGAATACTCCATATGCAAAGATAAAAATGAACACGAGTAAAACGACCGTTCCTGTCCAAATAATTGCCGTCTCTTTCTCCACTGAAAACTGTAATAATAAGACGGCAATATCGGCTAACGGCAATAACATAAGCGCGTATTGTATAACCGCAAACCAAATTGAACCGACCGTTCGCAGGAAAGGAAGAAATTTAAACACTTGTACGAGAATGTACGCATATGAAATAAAACCAACTACGAAAGCGTAATATCCCCAAGATTCCCAGCCGAACACCGCATGAAGCCAAACCCATCCGTTCCAGCCGATGTAAAACATGAGTAGTGTGTATACAAGTAACATAGTAAATATATTGAAATAACGAAGATTCTTCACAACCAGCCTCCTTATTGATTTCTTCTATTATAACTTGTTATGTGCCTAGAACGTAAATAGTAAGCATTCCAAACGGACCGTAATAAGCTGCTTTATCTGTTACAGCACAAAGTTATTTTTACAGGTTTTCTTTATAGTAACCTGCTATTTGTGATCCTCTTACATTAAATCGGACATTTTTTTGTAACTGATATATTAAAACCACCTTTTCTTAGAATTAGTTTTTTTCGGTCTATAATCCGTATATCCTTTTTTATACACCTTATAATATCCATCTACAAAAACCACCACGTCCGGAATCAGTCCTATCCCTCCAACAGCTTTACTACCAGTGAATAGCGCTCCTTTGACCGCTGATTTCGCTATATTTTCACTTAATTATAAGAGCTACTTTTCTTTTTTAAAATCCCACTGGCTATCCCAACACACATACATAGAAAACAGTCTGCAAGAACGATAAGTTGTGAGTAGTTCACTGACGAGAAGATTCATAATCAAATATAACACATGATAGTATTACCAAAAATACTACACCACTATATTGTATAGCAAGGGGAATACCATTTAAAACAGACGCTAATATGTCTGTAAATGTAACAATAAAAAGTAGTGTAAGTATCGTTAACATAAGTGCAGCTGAAAATAAGAAACCTTGTTTGATACATTTAAAAATCCAGCCGATTCCAATACATATTAAAATTATACGTACTGGATACTTTAAAAGTATCGAAAATAAATTATCTACACTATTAAAATTCATCATCAAATTCACCAAAATCACTTTCTGGATTTTTTATTATTTTAACGCTAGTTTTTATATGTTTGTTTATGTCCTTTGTATACTGCCATAAGCATTTTCTATTAATCTAACGCCCACAAATGCTTTGAGGCCTAATTTTAACCTGCTTTTCTAGCAGCTTTATTCACATATTCCTTGTTATAGGCTGGCCTATTTTGCTGTTTATAATTATGTTTACCTGTAGAATACCAAAGATAAAACCCTGCGTATAAAGACAATCCTTTCTCTTAACATTGCAATTCTCTTTAAACGTTCGCTCACGTTTATCCCCTCATATATTAAGTAACTCAACATAATACAGCGCATCATCCGTCTGGAAATACATAACAGATCCTCGGCTGTAATAATTAACAAGTTGAATTGGCTCACCTAGTTCATTACAAGGATTACTATCATACACATGATTATTATTTAAATCATAAACAACCAACTTTTTATCTCGAGTAATGAATACTACTTTACCTTGAACAACCGCAAAACTTTCTGACCATATTTCCATCGTTACATTTATTTCATTCCACAACATATGAAAATTTTTATCTTTCATTTGAACTAAGGGAAATTCTGAATAATAATAGAGCCAAACGTCTCCATCTATAACGTTCATTGCATAACAATCATCTATAGGAGGTACATTAAACCTTTCTACATATTGATCATAATTATTAAAAATCAAGTGACCTGTAGAGTCAAAAGCAACTATACCATTTACTCCAATTGGGCACTCTCCGAAAACCCCTTCATCACAATAACTAACCCATATATCTTCATTCACATCAACCTGACAATCTTGAATCCCTTCTCCGGCATAAAACTTACAATGTTCACTTCCGTCCGCATTATAAATAACCGCATTTTCCTCTTCATAATTAAATATAAGTAACCATCTCTCTCCAATTCGTTGCATACATTGGACAGATTCAACATCGATATCTACGTTTAAATTGAATTTACTTATATTCACATTATTTTTATCCAAATAAATAATACAAGGTTGATTCGTATTATCTTGTACTAGTAAAATCACATTTTGTTTATAATCCAAACTCACTTTTTTTAACTGATAAGCTTCAACAATATCCTTAAAACTTATTAACTCTTTACATACAATATCTTTCATATAGATGAAAATCCTCTCATTGATTCTAAACATAAAAATAAGCGTCAAACTTCTATACTTTTAATAAGTTTGACGCTCGCTCTCAATTATTATTTTAAATACTACCCTTTCATTCTCCTAATCCCACTCCCAGATTGGTGCGGCAGAAAAACCTTCAAGACTCATTTCCATTGAATTTAAAAGTATTTAAAAATGAAGAAAGCTGACTTTTAATACTAAGTATATATTCATAGAATTCATATATATAACAACTTAGCGTGCTATCTCCTTCAAGCTCTTTAAAACTAACTGAAATTTTGAAAGATGTATCAATATCCAAGTGACAAGTTAAAGATAACTCATTTGATTCTGATTTAAAATGTACTGTTCCAAATCCCAAGGTATATATTTTTTGAAGGTCTTTGTAAAAGTGATATATATCATTATTGTCAAAATAAAATGATGTCGTTTTCACTTTAAAACCAGAACAACCTAGTTCACATTCTCCTTTGAAATAAGCTCCACCAAAATAACTATCTCCTTCACCTGAAAAGTCAGTTATAACAATCTTGATGAAATTATCATCCTGCTCGCCTATATGAAAACATTCCATTATTTATACCTCCCTATAATACGTATAACAACTTGGCTAATAAATAACTAATCTAAAGTATAATTGTGGAAAATTTATATTTATAAGTTCATCTAATCTCTTATTGGTAATGAAGGTGTCTGACCTTTTTTTGCTTTAGAATTATAATGATAGTATAGCGTTTATCCTTATGTTTTTATAGCCAACAAAAATTAATGTGTACAAAAGAGAGAAAAATCTACATCAGCTTTTCTCCCTCTTCTAAAATCCCATATTGCTCCCAACAAAATATTCGTTTCCCTTTAACAGCATATATTGTTTGATCCCTTGAAAAAATATACTCAAATTGAATAGGATTTCCATCGCTATCTACTGTTAACAGAGTTGCTAATTTTTTATTTACAAGTGAATATGCATGTATTTGATTGTTATCTACACCAAAGATAATAGTATTTTTTATTTTTAAACATAGTGATGTATGATTCAATGCTGTTTCATACAGAATAACTTGTTCATATCGTTCTTTATTAATTTGTGTGAATGTATGTGTTCCTTGCTCGTTATAGTAAGACATTAAAATATTCCCTGTCTTCTGTATATGTATTGCTGTACAATCACAGACAGATCTCTTTATTGAATTATTGAATTCATTAGTAATTAAATCGCCATTTTTAGAGAAAATAGCTAGTCCGCTCTTTTCCAATTTATTAGTATCATATATATTTTCCCAATCTATCGAATCGAACTCTTCATCTGAAATAAACAATTCATCTACAGAAGTAAATATACCTTCTTCACTATACCCAACCAATAAATGTTCTTCTTCATCAACTTGAAAATACTTTATTCCATTTCCTAAGTAATATGAAGCAACGATATTTCCTTTTTTATCAAAAATTGTAGCCGTTGTATCTTCCTTTTTCTCAACGAAACTTTTAACCAAAATCCAATTTTCTCCTAAAGGTTGAATGAAGTTAAAATATTGATTATTTTCTATAATATATTGTTTCAAAACGCCAGATTTCAACGAGTGTATAATTTTATAATAATAAATGTCTGTAACCTTTTTATCCAATACTAAAATTATAATATCTTGTTTGTTTCCCGTTGTAATGCAGAGAATTTCTCCTTCTATATATGAAAAATCCATCCGCTTATTAAATACTAGTTTTTTCATAACTAACAGACCTCCAATGAATTGATAATACTCTAATTCAGTCGGAATGCTCTCACTTCCACCAGATAATAGGAAGAGCTTACGTTAGCTCTTCCTTTTTTCATCTTACCTTATCTATAATTTTTAGTAGGCTCTACTTACAATCCATTCGGTAACATAACAGCCATAAACAAATCACTTCTCTCACCTGGTGCTATATATATTCCTTCTGCATCTAAAAATTCAATGGAAAAGGCTGCTAGCTCATACGCCATTTCTTGATCGCATTCAAAAAGTGAATTTATAAAAATCTCATTCCCTGTAATCTTTTGTAAATCTTTCAAACAGTTAGACTTACTTCTTGCATAATCAGCCACATTTTCATTAGCCCAAGACCACATCCAACTGTTACTCTTTCCAGACCAAGAACCTATAAAAACAACACTAAATTCAAGTAACATTTGACCATTTTTTTTAAACTGTAATATACATTGATCTTGATCATACCAATACTCATCAAAGTTATAGATATTATAATCCGAAATGAATTTTTGCTGTTTACTTTCTAACTTGTCATAACACATAACAAGATAATTCTCGAATTGTTCATCCGTCATTGCCAATTATCACACGCTCCTTTACTTCAAGATCTCCGCTACAAACAATATATCTTACTCTCTCTCACAACCTATATAAAGTGAAACTTTAATCAGCCCTCGCCAATTGGGCTTTTACGGGCAGACTGCCCCCCACATATCATATACGTTTCTACCACTAAGCTATCTTAATATATACAAAGAAACAAGAGCTTATATAAGCTCTTGTTTCCATAAATAGTTTCTTTACTCAGTCTAATTTATTTTATCACGATAAATAAATTCACTATTACACAAATGCACCCCAACCATCTGTATATCCACCAAACTCTTCACCCAGTTTATTCAATTCCTTTTGCATCTCTACGATATCCTCATAAATTAAGAACATTTCTTTAGAACAAGTACATGTCCAATCTTCAAATTCTTCATTATAATCTAATTCACAATTTAAGCCCAGCTCTTGTAGTCTGCCAATTATTTTTTCTCCATTACCTTGATCAGGAATTGCAATAAAGAAATCCACTATATGTTTTTTATTAAAATCTATCCCTTGCTTATATAACATATTTAATACTTGTCCATCTTCATCTTTTGGGAATTTCATTTTTTTCTCCTTTCATTATACCTTGTTAAAAGATAACTTTTTATGTGAATAATGTTTCTTATCTGTAAAGCTCACATATTCTATTCCTTCACAAAAACTTAAATCTCCATCGACAACAGTACTACCTACAAAAGAAAAACAATTTAGTTCTTTTAAATTTTTTATAAAATCTATTGTTGGTATATCTCCGCAGTCTAATAAACGTAATACTTCTAGAGACTCTAAATATTGAATACTACAGAATTTTTCTATATTTTTACACATCTCGATTTCCAAACTAGTCAATTTTCCACTTGTATATTTTAAAGATTCTAGTGATTTTAATGTACGAAGATAATATAATTGTAGAGATTTTAAGTTTCCGAAACTTTCAATTCCACTAAGTGAATCAATTTTTGATTGAGTAATTTTAAAGTATTCTAGCCCTCGTAATTTTCCTAATTCTTTCAAGTCTCTATTTTTAGGATTGTATTTCCATAAAGAAAGTGATTTTAAAGTACACATTTCCTGTAAACCTGTTATCTTTTTATCACAGTACATACTTAAATTTTCTAAGTTTTTTACTCTATCCAACTCTAATACGTAATTAGAATCAACTATTGCTAAGTCTTTAAGATTTTTTAAATTGTATACACTAGATACATCTTTTAAAAACATGTTATCTAACATTAAATGCGTAATATTTTCACACTCACCCAAAAAGTTAATATCTTCCAATTTGTAGTGCATATCAGATATTTGTACTCTAGAAATATTAAACCTATTGATATATTCTATACATTCACCTAAGTTTTTTTGAGATACTAATACAGTTTCCCCATGTTCATCTTCGCTTACATAAAAACCATTTTTATATTTTAAGTTCATAAACTACTCCTCAACTATATTTCACATAACAATAAGATAGCACAGTAAAACAAAAAAGAGGTCATCCAAAAGACATTTTTGGACGACCTCCTATTATCGGTAGGTTGCTACTATTATCGTTTTTTATTATTAATTCATTTTAAATTTATTTATAATACTACTCTCCTAAATAACAAAATCCTCCGGAATAAACACCTTCACTTCTCTCGGATGTACGTATACAAACTCACCTGTTTGAATGCCTAGCTGTCTAAACTGTTCTTTACTAATTTCTGCTTCTAGATACTCACCTGTTCCGTCGCGCTTCAATTCTACATATACGACAGGGCCAACTGCATGTGAGTATGTTACTTTCGCCGGGATGGCATCTATACTTTGTTTCGTACGATCGATTGATAAGTGATGTGGTCTTACGTATCCCACTCCGTCTACGTTTGAAACGTGCTTATGCTCTGGTGCTTCTAGTTCCACCGATCCTACATTTAGTTTACCTTTATGAACGCGGCCGTGAAATAAATTCACGTTTCCTAAAAAGTCGTATACGAACGGGCTTGCCGGTTTTTCATATACTTCTTCCGGTGTTCCCATTTGTTCAATACGTCCTTCATTCATTACAACGATGCGGTCCGCAACGTCTAACGCTTCTTCTTGGTCATGCGTTACGAATACGCTCGTAATTTGAAATTCGTCATGTAGTTTCCGGAGCCATCTTCGCAATTCTTTCCGTACTTTTGCATCAAGTGCACCAAACGGTTCATCTAGCAATAAAATTTTCGGTTCGACTGCAAGTGCCCGGGCTAGTGCGATACGTTGGCGTTGTCCGCCAGATAATTGCGCTGGATAACGTTTTGCGAAACCATCCATTTTTACTAGTTTCAATAGTTCTGTTACTTTTTCTTTTATTACTTCAGCTGAAGGTCGTAAGTTTTTCTTTCTTACTTTTAAACCGAAAGCGACATTTTCAAATACATTCATATGTTTAAAAAGTGCATAGTGCTGGAAGACGAAACCGACTTGCCGGTTTTTCACGTGAATATCAGTTAAATCTTCCCCATCAAAAGAAATCGAACCTCCATCCGCTTCTTCTAGTCCTGCAATAATTCGTAATAACGTCGTCTTCCCAGAACCTGATGGTCCTAATAAAGCGACCAGTTCACCTTTTGGAATATCCAAATGAATGTCTGTCAGCGCTTGAAATGTACCATATTGTTTTGATACATTTTGAATTTGAATACTCACCGCACTCACTCCTTATTGTCGTTTTTCCATTCTCCATTCAATCCAGTTTTTTATAACGAGCGTAAAAACTGCGATGAGTGACATTAAAGTCGCCACAGCGAACGCTGCTGAAAATTGATATTCATTGTACAAAATTTCAATATGAAGCGGCATTGTATTTGTCATGCCGCGCACGTGACCAGATACAACGGAAACGGCGCCGAACTCACCAATGGCGCGGGCATTACATAAAATCATGCCGTATAATAGACCCCATTTTATATTTGGTAATGTGACGTGCCAAAACATTTTCCAGCCGCTTGCGCCAAGTGATAGAGCTGCTTCTTCTTCACTTTTCCCTTGCGCTTGCATAACTGGGATTAATTCACGCGCAACGAACGGAAACGTAACAAATATCGTCGCAATGATAATACCTGGAACAGAGAAAATGAGTTTTATCCCGTGTTCCAGTAACCAACCGCCAAGAGCTGCCCTCGGTGTAAAAAGTAAAACAAATACCAATCCTGCGATAACTGGTGATACAGCAAACGGCAGTTCAATAAGAGATAATAATAGTTGCTTTCCTTTAAACTGAAACTTCGTAATAAGCCAAGCTGCTGCTATTCCGAATACCGTATTCAGCGGCACAACAATTAAAGCAACGAGAAGTGTTAGCCTGATTGCTGAAAATGCTTCTTGATCTGTCACGGCGGCAATATATACATCAATTCCTCGTTCGAATGCTTTCATAAAAATTGTCACGAGCGGCAGTAATAGAAAGAGAGATAAAAATAAAATTGTTATCGTAATGAATAGAATTGGTACAAACTTAGATTCTTTTTTAACTGATACGCTTTTTACTATTTTCTTTTCTAATAATGTTGGTTCCATTTTCTCCCCTCCTATTCGCTTTTCAGTTCATGCCTTCTGCTCCAAGTTTGAATCATATTAATAAGTAGTAGGAAAAGGAGAGAAATAATAAGCATCACAGCCGCTACAGCCGTTGCGCCTGCATAATCATATTGTTCGAGTTTTGTCATAATCATAAGCGGTGCGATTTCTGTTTTCATCGGCATATTACCTGCAATGAACACGACAGATCCATATTCTCCTAACGCCCTCGCAAAGGCGAGTGAAAAACCAGCAAGTAGAGCCGGGAATATTTCTGGCAAAATGATTTTCACAAATATTTGGAAGTGTGATGCCCCTAAACTAGAAGCTGCTTCTTCTACTTCTTTATCAATACTTTGCAGCACTGGTTGCACCATTCGAACGACAAATGGTAAGCCAATAAACGTAAGTGCAACAATAATGCCGAGCTGGGTAAAAGCTACTTTTATATGAAACACACTAAATATTTTTCCAACCCAGCCATTTTCCGCATAAAGCGTCGTAAGTGTAATACCAGCTACTGCAGTCGGAAGAGCGAATGGTAAATCGATTAGTCCGTCTAATAACCGCTTCCCTGGAAATGTGTAGCGAACGAGTACCCAAGCAATTAATAAACCAAAAATGGCATTTACGATTGCCGCTGCAAGTGAAGTTGTGAAACTTACTTGATAGGAATGCAACACACGCTCACTCGTTATAACTTGTGCGAACTTCTTCCAGCCTAGCTGCGAAGTTTGAATAAATACGATAGAAAGTGGTATAAGTACGAATAAGCTCATATACAGCATTGTAAATCCAAGAGATAATCCAAACCCTGGTAAGACACGCTTCTTCCTCATATAACGTCACCTCATCCCCCCTTATTTTTTATACATTTGATCGAATACGCCGCCATCATTAAAATGCTTTTCTTGTGCTTTTTTCCATCCTCCAAATAGTTCATCAACTGTAAATAATTGAACTTTCGGAAATTGTGATGCGTACTTTTCTGCTACTTTTTCATTACGAGGGCGATAAAAGTTTTTCGCCGCAATTTCTTGCCCTTTTTCTGAATACAAATATTCAAGATATCCTTCTGCTACTTTTTTCGTTCCTTTTTTATCAACGACTTTGTCTACAACTGCTACTGGCGGCTCGGCAAGTATACTAATCGAAGGTGTTACAATTTCGAATTTATCTTTTCCAAGTTCTTTTTGTGATAATAACGCTTCATTTTCCCAAGCGATTAACACATCACCAATTCCTTTTTCAACGAAAGTCGTCGTTGCCCCGCGTGCTCCTGAATCTAGTACTTCCACGTTTTTATAAATTTGACCGACAAACTCTTTCGCTTTATCTTCACTATTGTTATATTTCTTCAGTGCATATCCCCACGCCCCTAAATAGTTCCACCGTGCTCCCCCAGATGTTTTTGGATTCGGTGTAATGACAGACACACCTTTTTTCGTTAAATCATCCCAATCTTTAATTCCTTTCGGGTTTCCTTTTCTCACAAGAAATACAATCGTTGATGTATACGGAGTAGAATTATCCGCAAGTCGCTTCTGCCAATCTTCTGCTAGTTGTTTCTTCTTACTAATCGCGTCAATATCATAAGCGAGCGCTAGTGTTACAACATCTGCTTCTAAGCCGTCAATAACGGAGCGTGCCTGACTTCCAGATCCCCCGTGTGATTGCTTTATATTTACTGTTTGACCATGCTTCTCTTTCCAATACTTCGCAAAGTCTTTATTGAAATCCTGATATAACTCACGCGTTGGATCATATGAAACATTTAAAAGTTCGACTGTCTTCTTATCTGCACTTCCTTCAGAATTGTTAGTGGATGTTGCCGAACCACACCCTGACAAAAGGACAAATGCTGATAATAAAACACCTGTACTTTTCATTAATGCTGTCTTACTCCACTGTTTCATATATAAAGCCCCCTTAGTTTGTACAATAGAAAAAGGCACACAATCTATTCACAAAAGTGAACGTTGTGCGCCTTCAGTTTCTCTGATGAGCTTCTATTGTATTCTGTTTGATTTCTTTCCATTTTAATTCCGTAATTCACATGTGTCAACTTGGAATTCAGAATTATTATATAAGAAACTTCATACAAGCTAAAAATCAGCGGGAATGGAATCCCACTGATTTTAGTTTCGATTTATTTCTTTAACTTATCTGTCTTCGCAATAAATTGAGCTGCTTCTGCACGGCTTACCGATTTATCTGGAGCCCATCCATTATCTGTTCCAACTGAAATATTTTCTTGGATTAAAATGTTCGCATACTTCGTACCCCAATGATCTTTTAAATCAGCAAATTCTTTTGGTAGTTTAATATTTTCATTTCTTTCTAATTTATATGCATTCACAAGCATAGAAGCCATTGACGCACGGTTAATTAGCCCGCTCGGATTAAAGTTACCCTTATCGTCACCTTTTACAATGCCAGCTTTTTCAACTGCTGCGATGTATGGTGTAGCCCAATGATTTTGCGCGTCAGAGAATGATGGCTTCTCATCTTTATTAATTTCTAATCCTAAAACAGTAGCTAATATTTTTGCTGCTGAACCACGATCGATATTTTCAGCTGGTGCAAATGTACCATCTGGCTTACCGTGTACTGCCTCTTTGTCTACTAAATATTGAACTGACTCTTGTGCCCAAGTCGGTACATCTGAGAACTTAGATTTCTTTTCAATTGCACTCGCATCGATTTCAAACTGCACTTGATATTTATGATCATATTTAATTGCTGGAATTAATATATGCATTTGCATATTATATTTTTTCGAGAACTCATCGATTTCAAATTGAACAACTTTCGTACCATTATTTGTTTTATCTTCAGAGATCACTTTCACATCATGGAATGTCCCTAATTTATTAGTATCTTCTACTTTAAGATACTGGAAATAGCTACTATCTTGCACTGTTAACGTAACGATTTTTTTGTCACCTTGAATTGTTACTTTTGCATTTTTTAAATACGTAGAAGCAACAGATGTTTCATTCGTTTGATCTTTATACGTTTTTAAAATAACGTCATATGTACCATCTGCAAGTTTACTAGCTGCCTTCATTTCAATCACATCTGCTTTTGCAATTGGCGCATTGAAACCACTTAGTGGAACTGCTAAAGTTGCTGCTATAACGAATGCATTAATATATTTTTTCTTAATCATTATCAACATGACATCTCCCTTTATATGAATATACCCAACATAACTATCATATTGATAATGATTATCAATGTCAAATAAAAAATTAAACAAATACTCCTATTTATTACACAAATATGCTTTCCGATCATTTTTAAACAATAAATAATGAGCAGTATGCACTTTTCTCTCTAAATAGTCTAATGAATACGTACCCGATGGATCCACTAAATCCCCAATCGCCCCTGAAAGGTGATCAATTACCTTTTGCAATGTTTCTAAGTTCTTCTTTTCACTCTCCATATTCATTTCATCCATAATGTCACAAATAAGATATTGTACTTTCCTTAAGCGTAATTCCTTCTGCTCCACGTATATCTCCTCCTTATTGTTCATATTACGGTTTAAATATATGGGCTTATAGCTTAACCAATTCTAAAAAATAAAGTGAGACTTTAATGAGTAGGGATTTTGTCCATCCACACGAATCGAGCTTTTACAGGACAAAAAGATATCCATCTCTAAACATGTAGTCATAGAGATGGATATCTTTATTTTTATACTTGCAATGCCTTCTCTCTCAGAGCTCTTCGTAACAACTTACCAGTTGTATTCTTCGGCAATTCTGTTAAAAACTCAATGCTCATTGGCACTTTATATTTCGCTAAATGTAACGTGCAGTAATGCATAAGCTCTTCTTCTGTTACGCTCGTTTGTTTCAGAACGACGTAAGCTCGCACTGCTTCTCCTAAGTTTTCATCAGGAACACCGATTACGACAACTTCAGCTACCGAATCATGAGTATATAATACTTCCTCTACTTCACGAGGATATACGTTATAACCGCCAACTAAAACAATATCTTTTTTGCGATCGACGATATAGAAGTAACCTTCTTCATCCATTTTCGCTAAGTCTCCTGTATATAGCCAGCCGTCTTTAAGTGTCGCAGCTGTATCTTCTGGCGCATTATAGTAACCCTTCATAACGTTAGGTCCGCGAACAATTAGCTCCCCAACTGCACCGACAGGTACTTCTTCCCCAAGTTCATTCACAATTTTATTTTCTACATGCCAAATATTTGTACCAATCGAACCTGGTTTACGAGGACGATCTAACGGATTAAAACAAGTAACTGGTGATGCTTCTGATAAGCCGTATCCTTCTGAAACAATCACATCAAAACGTTTTTCAAAGTTTTGCAGAAGGGCAACAGGCATTGACGCACCACCTGAAATACAGAGACGAAGCGTCTTTACATCTTCTGCGCTTGCTTCTTCAAATAAATATAAGTAATTGTACATCGTCGGCACACCTGCAAAAATCGTTGGTTCATACGTACGACAAATACGGAATACTTCTTTCGGACTAAACTTCGGTAACATTAAAATTGTTGCCCCGTTCACAATCGGCGCATTTACCGCAACAGTTAAACAGAACACATGGAACATCGGCAGTGCCGCAACGACGCGATCGTCCGCAGTATATTGTAAATACGACGCCACATCGCTAGCATTACTATATAAATTTTTATGTGTTAACATAGCGCCTTTTGGCTTTCCAGTTGTACCTGAAGTGTATAAAATAACAGCTACATCTTCTTCATCTAGTTCAGGACCTTCGTAAGTTACATCTCCAGTTCCTATACAACTAGTAAACGTTTTCATTTTTTCAGTTTCTGTATGAGTAAAATCTGATGAGGTTTCGCATATGATGATATTTTCAAGTGAAGGAAGTCTTGTTGTAAGAGATTGTATAACAGGTAGAAGGACGTCGAGTACAATGATTGTTTTTACATCTCCATTTTGTAATATGTAATGTATTTCGTCTGCTGTATAAATTGGATTAATTGGAATGACAGTTGCCCCTGCTTTCATTGTTCCGTATAAACCGACTAAAAAATGTGGTGAATTGCCAACAGCTAATGCGACATTGTCCCCTTTTCCAACGCCCATTTTTGCTAAATTACTAGAAAACCTAGTGACCACTTTGTTTAATTGGTCATACGAGACCGACTGATCCATAAATATGTATGCCGGTTTATCCCCCTTATTTTTTGCCGTTTCAGCCAAAGATTGAACGAGATTCACACAAATCCCACCTTTATAAAATTTAGAATATTTAAAAATTCTAAATTAATTATATTAAAAGAAAATTAAAGTAGCAAGTGATATTCCATTAATTGCATATACACGGCGTACTTCCTATTGAATAACTTTGGAAATATAAGGTGATTCTACTTGCCAACAAATTATTAAACGAGGACAGAAATCATTTTAGGATAATATGCGCTCATCTTGTCTCTAAGCTTATCAAGTTCCTCTTTATTTAAACTCGTATACTCTCCATACAAATTAATCGCGTCCGCTCCATCTTCATGAAAATACACTGTAACATATAGTGTCGGTAACCCTTTATCGTCTTCATCTATAGACAAGACAACATCTGGCGTTTTATTAACAGCGCTAAACGTTTCATTTCTTTTCCATTTCTTATTTTGAAACATAGCCTGTATATCATGTATCTTTCTTTCGTTATCTGTATGCGTATAATATATGACATTATCCCCCGCTGGTTTCCCAATAGATAAAGTTGTACGACTTGAGGAGGTTTCATCGTTACACGCTGTCATCCCTATAACGAAGCTGATCAATAATATAAAGTGTATTATCCTTTTCATTTCGATCACCCTCCTTTTAGTATATATATTCCTTTATAAGGAGCAGATGTCCTGGAAGTGGATGTTTTAATGACGATATTCGTGATAAATGAAATTATATTAGCCGCAACTCAAAAACCAAAAGTGACAATCCACACAAAAAGAAAAAGGCTGTCTTTTATGACAGCCTCCCTCATTTTCAGAAGAATAAATGCAAGAAATCTTCTGTTGTAATATTACCGAAGTAGCGTGCGATATCTACGCCTTCTAAAGCTACAATGAATGCATCTTTATCAAATTGTACACCTGTTAGACGCTCTTCAATGTCATGCACATCTAGTGAGCCGAAGAAGTCACCGTAAATTTTACATTCTGTTACTGTTCCTTTTTTCACTTCAAGACGAACGTCAACTTGTCCAACTGGGAAGCGGTGTGAATGTTGTAAGTTGAACTTCGGAGATTTTCCGTAGTTCCAATCCCAATTTTGGTAGCGCTCTTCAGAAAGTTTATGGATTTCTTTCCAATCATTTTCTGTTAATTCGTACGTTGGAATTTCTGTTTCTCCTTCGAAAATTGTTTCTAGAAGAAGTTGTCTAAACTCTTCTGTCGTCATTTTTTCGTTTAAGAACTCTGTAATATTCGCAACGCGGCTACGGATTGATTTAATTCCTTTTGATTGAATTTTATCCATTTTCACTTTTAGTGCTGATACAACGTGATCGATTTCAGAGTCAAATAGTAACGTACCGTGACTAAACATACGACCTTTCGTTGAGAACTGCGCGTTACCTGAAATTTTTCTACCTTCAGCTAAAATATCGTTACGACCACTTAGTTCTGCATTTACGCCTAATTTACCAAGCGCTTTCGTTACAGGCTCTGTGAACTTTTTGAAGTTGCTGAAACTATCTCCATCATCTTTCGTAATAAAGCTGAAGTTTAAGTTTCCTAAATCATGATATACTGCGCCTCCGCCTGATAGACGACGAACGACATGAATTCCTTGTTCTTTTACGTAATCTGCATTAATTTCTTCTACTGTGTTTTGATTTTTACCAATGATAATGGAAGGTTTGTTAATGTAGAACAGTAAATATGTTTCGTTAATATCTAAATTCTTCACACAATATTCTTCAATCGCTAAGTTTATTCTAGGATCTGTAATCCCTTTATTATCAATAAATAACATCGTATCACCTCATGAATTCCATACGTAGCCACTATGCGCTAGCGTAATATGGCCACTGAAAATTTGTTTTGCTTCTGTTACTAAATCAGATGGGTTTCCTGTATGCGGTAAGTGCGTTAATAAAAGTTCTTTTACATTTGCATCTTTCGCAATACTTGCTACTTCCGTACTATTCATATGCCCTGCTTTTGCAGCCTCTTGATGTGCATACATATTACATTCACAAATGAAAAGATCAGCATCTTTTGTGAACGGAATAAATTCAGGAATATAACTTGAATCCGCACTGTATACTATGGCATCATCGCCAGCTGTAATACGCATCGCAAAGCATGTAACAGGATGAACAGTTTTTAAGAATGAAATGGAAAATGGTCCAATTTGAAGTGTTTCTTCTGGATTGTACGCGATTCCTTTCGTATGCGGTGCATGCGTTAAAGAATTAAATCCATTCTCATCAAACGAATGACCGTAAATTGGTAATTCTGGTAGTTGTCCTTTTGTTACACTCGTAATTAATCTCGCATATTGCAACACCCCAATGTCTGCAACATGATCGTGATGATAGTGCGACAGTACAACTGCATCTATATGAGATGGTGTTATATATTTTTGAAGCTGTGCTAGTACACCACTGCCACAGTCTACAAGTAAACGAAAACCATCGTGTTCAAACAAATACCCCGACGTTGCTTCTCCCGCTTCTGGAAAGCCGCCCCAAAAGCCGACAACAGTCATCTTCATATGTATCCATCCTTTCTAAAACCGCGTAGGAATGCCGTTTTTTTCCGTACTTGAGAAAGTTTTTTACTTACATCCTACATTGTTAACTATAATCCATTTCCTAAACTTTTTCATTAATTTTCACTTTTGTTATAAAACAGTTGTTGACTTTTGTTTTTTGTACTAATACAATGATAGTAAGAAATGGAAATGGAGGGATTGACATGATCGATCAACCAATGGAGTTTTTCCGAAATTTACCGACGAAAACTTGTGCTCATTGCGGGAAGGAAATTGATGAGCAGCACGAAGCATACCATAACAAATGTGACGATTGCGTTCACGAAGAATAGTAGTTTGTAAACATAAAAAAACCTAGCAGACATAGTCTACTAGGCTAATAACATCGTATCCTTCATCGTTGAACCTTTCACCAAGAGCTCCAGTTCAAACTCATACAATTCTTTTTGTCGATAATTTTTCGTATGGATTTTATCCATCATTAAGTCGACAACTTTTCGGGCCATCTCGTCGATTGGCTGTTCAATTGTCGTAATACCCGGCTCTGTAATCTGCGCTAAAATTTGATTATCAAAACCGATCACAGCGAGATCTTCTGGAATACTCCAACCATGGCGTTTCGCCTCTGAGATAATTCCAGCTGCAACCTCGTCGCCTCCTGCCAAAATCGCGGTAGGATTTTTTTTGTCCTTTAATACTTCATTAAATATTCGTTTTCCATCATCCCAAGAGAAAGCGTTTTCAAGAAAATCGATCGCTTCCACTTCTCTACTCTTTTCAGTAATAGCGCGTAAAAAGCCCATTTTTCGCTGTTGGCTCACTACTTTCGTTTCGTTACCACGGCAAAATATCAGATTACGATATCCTTGTTCTAATACATGATTGGCAGCTATGTATGCACCCTGTGCATGATCGAACTTCACTGTTGGAACATTTGCTTCCTCAATATATTCATTACATAACACGATTGGACCGTGTTGCAAGTATGGCTCCACATTCTCCCATGGATTTTCTAGTGAACATAGAATAATCCCATCTACTTGTTTCGTAGATAATAATTGTAAATACTCCATCTCTTTTTCCGGTAAATATCTTGTTTGACAAATAATCAGTTTATATTTATGTTCAGAAGCAGCAATCTCGATTGCTTCAATAAATCTACTAAAAAAAGGATTTGTAATCCTTGGAACAAGCACCGCAATTGTTTCTGTTTTTTGTTTACGAAGCCTTCTCGCCGCAGAATTAGGAACGAAGCCTAAATGCTTCATTGCTAATTGAACCCTTTTCTTCTTCTCATCTGAAACATATGGATGATTATTGATCACCCTAGAAACCGTTGTCCTTGATAACCCCGCTAATTTCGCCACGTCCTCGATAGTCGACACGAAATTTCCCCCTTTGCTGAAAACGTTTTCTTATCCTGATTATATAGTATATTATTGGAAACTGCAATATAGGTTCTTATGATTTTACTATATTAATATTATACATAGGGAAAAGTCTGTTAATGGCAGGGAGATACATACTACTTTTAGAAGTTTACAGTAAGCATATGAAAAAGATGTACATACCATTACGTATATACATCTTCTTATTAACATCGCTTTTATTCAATATAAAAACCCATCAATACATCGTCTCCATATGATCCATCTTCATATTTAATTTGCTTTCTTTGTCTTCCTTCTTCTACAAAGCCAATACGTTTGTACACTTGAATTGCCCTATCATTAATAGAAACTACACCTAAGCAAATTTTCTCTAAACCTTTCTGCCCTTTAGCCCAACTAATAAGAAATTCAATTAGTTTCGTACCAATGCCTTGATTACAATACGCCTCCCTAATCCCCATTCCCATTGTGCCTGCATGTCGTAACCGTTCTAGTTCATATCGTTTGAAAACCAGAAAGCCAACCACCTTACTATCTACCTCGTAAACTATATAAAGGTTGCCTTTTTCACTACTTGTCTGTATCTTTTCTCTTTCTGAATCAATATCATTTGGTAATTTATTTGGAGATGATATAAAAAACTTTGTAGTAGTTTCTGATAATATAATTTCTTTTCTAATCTCCATAATTGATTCCGCATCAACCTCTTTTGCTAATCGTATCACCGAATCACCTCGTACCTTTTTTTAAAAAAAATAATATTGGAACTATCAAACTAAGAATCTCTAAAACGCTCAATATGCAAGATTGCATATTGAGCATCTTTTCACTTTTGATACAATATCCTTACATCTATATAAAAGGAATGTATACAATGAATCCAATTTTAACAGCCGTAAAACAACTACTACATAAAGAAGAAAAGATTTTATCTACTTTAAAATGTTCACTTACTGACTATATAAATACGCATAAAGTCCCATATCCAGGCATGCTACTTGCTACTAATAGAAGACTTCTCTTTTTTAGCCAATATAAAAATACATTAATTGCCGAATTTGAGTATGAAAAAATTGTATCTATAGAAACGAAGAGAAGAATTTTTGACAAAAAAATAATATTTTATTATGAAGATGAATATATAACGGTGGGATACATTACAAGTTCAAATATTGAAGAGTTCATAGACTTACTACAAAGAAAAATGCAAGACTAGCGCGGGCTACTAATCGGGCATTTACGGGCTGTTGATCTCCCACCTAGCTTCTTTGCTCCAGCCGCATTTTGAGGTGGGAGTTTTACTGCCCGGCAAATAGCGGGATAAAAGGTGGTTTGTCCATATCCAAACCACCTTTTTCATACAAGCTTATAATTATACTTCCCACCTATCCTTACGCTTTAGATATTTCCTGCATAAATCCAGCCATACTCGCTAATAAACTAGTAAAAACGAAAAGTACAATAATAAGAGGAATAAGTTTGTCTTTATTTAAATTCGTAATCGTTTTTAAACCTATCCCTAATAAAACGTAATACCAAATGTTAAATATATCTATTCTTTGAGCGATTGTATGTAGAATCATATTATCTGTTGCTATTGCACCTAAACCTGTATAAGATATCTCATACCCACTTAGAGAAAATGCAATTAATCCGTTTAAAATCATCCCTAATTTTAATACAAACGAAGCATAAATGATTATCGGGAATGTTTCTTTATAGTTAATATCAACTCCAAAGAAAATCATAATGTTCTTATAGAATATAGGTGCAAAAAGTATAGCTACGATTCCACTGACTGCTGAAAATCCAAATGTAGTAAAGAAAGTTATGTATTTCGGAACAGTAAATCCCGTTTTATCATGAAACATACTGAGTGCAGGATTATTTAAAGAATTCCAAGACATTAAGGCACTTGAAATTATAATAAGCACAATTAAAAGGGCTAGTGGAAAGAATATATTTCTTTGATTCTTCATCCTTTTGAATTGTAGTGTTGGCGAAGTGAATATCCCAAAAATCGATGGTTTTCCAGAAATCTCTTCATGCATAAGACTACTAGCTTGCAAGAAAATCCCCCTTCCTCATTACATTTATAACTCTTCCCACTTCCTCCATACTTCTCTCCCATTTACACGATACACATTATCCTCCCGATCCATAAATCCATGCACGATAAACTCTCTTCTAATCGTACAAAAATCATCATGATATTGTTTTATGAATGCATTGATTTCTTTTTCTGTATATTGATTTTCAGCGTTTAACTTGCTAATCAAATGCTCTAACAATACTAGTTTTTTCTTCTTTTGACCTGGAATCGATTTTAAGCGGTCCTCTTTATCGAAAAAGTTACGAATCGTCGTATCCCTGAATTTCATTTCACTTTCAGTCATTTTGTTGTCCTCCATCGATTTTTATGCAATGAAACTTTATTATTTGTCCTTACTATTCTTCTTCTTCATTCTTTCACTTACAACATCCATAAGGTAATACCCGCTAATTAGCACATAGTAAACTAAAAGTATTCCTAGTGCATCTTTCATATTTATATATTTTTCTTTATGAAACAAGATAGGTGAAAGGGCGTAAACAAGAAAGATGATTAGCGGATTTAAGATAAAATAATAAGTAAGATTTCCTTTCATCATATCAGCTCCTCTATTCTAGTTTTCTCTGTAAATTGTTGTAATTCCTTTTCACTTTTACTCCTCTCATCCACACTTTTTTAATTTATTTATCACCCTTATATTTGTAACTTATTATTCAAATTAACAATTTTATATGGTAAATTATGTTATAATCCATTTATACATACTTTGGAGGGTACATAGTGAAAAAAGCTATTATAGTATTAAGCATCCTATATCTTATTTTAACTGTACATACAGGAGCTGTTCTTTTAGGAAAAAAAGATTATAGAAGTGCTATCAATACATTACAAGAAACGAAAGAAGTCTCTTCTTTTCAATCTGCAAAAGATGGTGTAATTTTATTAAAAGGAACATTAACTACTACACAACCTATTACAGAGGAAAAACTTCAAAATAAAGAATTTGCACTTCTTGAAATTAATACATATAAACGACGAAAGGCAAATTGGAAAACCATTGATACCGAGCAGCATATTGCAAAGCAGCTCTTACTAAACAATGAGGCTCTTCCTGCATTAAAAGAAATCCGTTTTTCAATGGAGCCAATTACACTGTTAGGAAAAGATATTTCCACCGAAGATTACTCACTAAAAAAGGATGATACTCAATTAACAATTAAAGGTAAGGGATACCGATATACAGGAATAGAAAACAAATCAGATACTCTTATTTTTGGTATGAAAAAAGGAGATACACTTGAAGGGTATAGTGGCTCAGAAATTCTAATAGGAAAAACAAAAGAGGACATTGCCAGTAACATGAAACTATATACTTTTGCTGAAAGATATGGTCCATTTGTTTGGATTGTAGCTACTATTATCCTTATAAGTATTGGTATATACTTGTTCCGTAAAAATAGAAAAACAAATAAAATTTCTCATCCAATAAAACAAGACCAATAAAAAAGGCACCATTTCGGTGCCTTTTTATATTTCTTATTTACGCTTCAACCGATTGATTTTCAGCAACATTTCTAAATTGTCGCTTATGCATCCAAGTTAATGAAGCAATTGTTCCAAGTGATAATACAACGATGAAAATCATGAGTATTCCTATGTTTTGCCACATGAAATTAAAGTCTCCACTTGATACGACTGCTTTCAATCCTGATACAGAGTATGTCATCGGTAACCAAGCATTGAATGGTTGTAAAAACTTCGGAATCAATTCTAGTGGGAATGTTCCAGCACTTGTTGTAAGCTGAATAATTAATGTGATGATGGCAATAAAACGCCCTGCATCACCGAATGCTGTTACTAAACATTGAATTAATGCGATAAACGCTAAACTTGTAACGATGCTAAAGAGTATGAAGTATGGAATGCTTTGCACTTCTACACCTAATCCGAACAGTAATATGACATCTGCTACTATCGCTTGAATAATACCGACTGATAATAAAACACCAAACTTACTAATAAACCAACTAAATCCTGATTTCGGAACGCCGACTGTATCGCGTAATGGGTATACAATCGATAATAGTAATGCCCCAACGAATAAACCGAGTGATAAGAAATACGGTGTAAACCCAGTTCCGTAGTTTGGAACTTCCGCTAGTTTCTCTGTCTTCACTTTTACAGGGCTTGCAAACATATCATACGTTTTATCCGTTCCTTTTACTTCTCCCGTTTTTTCTGCGCCTTCACCAAGCTTCTCAGCAAGTTCACCTGAACCGTCGTTTACTTTTACGAGTCCGTCAGTCACTTTTCCAGAGCCGTCTGCTAGTTTATTTACGCCGTCGATTAGCTGTGTTGAGCCAGTTGACATTTTATTTAGACCACCATTTAGAGTACCTAAGCCAGTTGTTACTTGACCAGAGCCATCTTCTAATTGATTTACTCCACCTGCCATTTGATTTGCTCCTGCAGATAATGTTCCTAAACCGCCTGTCACTTGGCTTGAGCCATCTTCTAATTGATTTACCCCACCTGCCATTTGGTTTGCTCCTGCAGATAATGTTCCTAAACCGCCTGTTACTTGGCTTGAGCCATTTGCTAATTGATTTACTCCACCTGCCATTTGATTTGCCCCTGCAGATAATGCACCTAAACCATCTGTTACTTTTCCAGAGCCATCTTCTAATTGATTTATCGCATCAATTAATTGACCAGATTCGTTTTTAAATTTATTTGCGCCTTCTTTTGCTGCATTTAAATTCTTACCAAACCCTTGGAAATTTCCAACAAATCCTTTTTGTATACTGACTAATTTCTCAATACTATCTGTTAAAGAGTCCAATTTCTCTGTGTTCGGTAGTTTGTTTTGCGTATCACTTGTTTTTTGATCTATTTCGCCTTTTAATTGTTTTACTTCTTCATTTAATTTATTTGTTCCACCCGCTACTCCAGCAGCTTTTTGCTGAACTGTCGCTGTATTTTTTACAGCACTTGTTATGAATGGTTGTAACTGCTCTTGATATTCTTTTGGTAAACTTTCAATTTGCTTTTGTAAATTCGCTACATCTTGCGCTGCATTTTTTGCATCTCCTGCTGTTGATTGCGTAAGTTCATTTAACTGCTTTACATTCGCCCCAGCTCCATCTATTTTCTCATTTACTGTATTCAATATAGAAGGGCCTTTTGACTGCATTTCCTCTAAACCTGCAGCAGAACTTTTCACTTTACTATTTAAATCTTGCAAACCCTTTTCAATTTTTTGAGAAGCTTCCTCTAATTGTCTTTGTCCCCCAACCAGTTGTTCCATACCATTTGATAGATCAGTTGTTCCTGTTTTTAATTCACCGGATTTACTTACTAATTTGTTCAAACCACCGGTCACTTTCTCAGATCCATCACGTAATTCACCAATTCCTTTTTGCATTTCAACCGTTTTGCTATTTAACGTATTTAAACCGTCTGTTACTTTTCCGGAGCCATCTATTAATTTTCCGATACCTGTCTGCATCTCACCTGTTTTGCTATTTAACGTATTTAAGCCTGCTGTTACTTTCTCGGATCCATCTTGTAATTTCCCTATACCTGTCTGCATCTCACCTGTTTTGCTATTTAATGTATTTAAACCTGCTGTTACTTTCTCGGATCCATCTTGTAATTTATTAGATCCATCTGCTAATTTCTGAACTCCATCCTTCATCTCCCCAGACTTCCCTTGAAGTGTATGAAGGCCATCCGTCACTTTACTTGAACCATCATGCAGTTCACTTGATCCGTCGTGTAGTTTATTTGCTCCTTCCGCCCCATCTGCTAATCCTTTTGAGACGTCTTTAATGGAATCAAACATTTTCTCTGCATATGTTTTCGTTAACGTGCTTGATACTTCACTTTTAATTTTTTCAATGGCTGTTCCGCCAATTTGTGAAGATAAGAAGTTCAAACTTTCATTTGGAATATATTCTAAGTTCAATGGTTTCGGATCGTCTTTTAATAACGTTGTAGCGTTACTTGAGAAGTCATCTGGAATACGGACTAACATATAATACTTTCTGCCTTCCATTCCCTCTTTCGCTTCTTTTTCACTTACAAATTCCCATTTAAAACTTTTATTATCTTTTAAATTATCAACGAGCCCTTTCCCGACCTCAATTGGTTTCCCATCAAGTTCTGCACCTTTATCTAAATTGACTACCGCAACTGGTAAGTCATCTAGCTGTTCATACGGATCCCAAAAAGCCCATAAAAACATACCCGCATATAAAATCGGTACAAATAAAACCGCAATGATTGGGATTAATATTTTTTTACTTTTTATAATCTCTGCAAATTCTTTGCTAAGCAACTTATGCCATTTCATAATTTATCCCCCTTTTTAAAAATGACCAAAATCAACATTTGGTCATTTTTATGCAAACAAAAAGGCTATATTCTGTTCATACATATGCCTCATCCCCGAATTTATACTATGCAACTATTCCTCATTATGAAATTTCTTTCTCTATTCCCCCTTAATTAAACATATGACCATTTTGTTCATTCGGTCATATTTTATAATAATAAAAGGATTATCTTAATTTGACAATCCTTTTAATAAATAAAGTTCAAATAATTCCGCAATTTTTTCTTTTTCTAGCGGTTCATGATTTTTTTCCCAATCAAAAATAAGCGATACGTATAAGCGAAGCATAATAAATGCTGTAATTTCTGGATCACATTTGCTAATTTCACCTTTTTCAATCGCAATCTTTAAATACGATTGAATGACAGAAACGATTTCCACATCTACTTGTTGCATCACTTCTTGTACTTCTTTCGTTCCCATATCACGCTCTTCTTGAATTAACTTAATCATGAGCTGATGTTCTTTTCTGAATTCTAATATGCTATATAATGCTCTATGTACATTTTCAAAAAATGAAATATCTGAACGAATTGCATTTTCTGCAACTTGCTTCATTTCTGTAATTAAATTAGAAATAATTTCACCAAATAGCTCTTCTTTATTTTTGAAAAAAGTATAAATCGTTCCTTTTCCTACATTCGCTAACTTCGCTACTTGATCCATCGTTGTTGCTTTATAACCGAACGCTGAAAAAGACTTTGTTGCAGCTTCAATAATAGAACGCTTTCGATCTATCGCCACATCTTCACCTCCAAAAATGACCAATTGGATAATATAGTCAATCAGTACATCTTTGATATTACCACACGCTTACATTCTATACAAGTTCTCTTTTTTATTATTTCCAGTATAAAAAATTCCAGTCAGTGTATACCATACTGTCCATAGTTTATCAGAAGAAAAGAGAAAAGGAAAAGGTGTTCTAGAGATATACATCTTAAGAACACCTTTTTATTATTTCAACATAGAAAGCATAACCTTCTCTAACTCTTCTTTATTTACATTTTTATCAAATACTGCTTCTCCAGGATCCTCTAAACTATGATTAATAATGACAATTTGATACGCACTATTTTTCCCTTTTGCAGGAACAATCATCTTCATACCTTGTAAATTACTATCTGAGTTATGAGTCGCATAGAATATTTGATTACCTTCTAATTCGTACTGTTCAATGTTTTCTTCTACAACAAATAAAGCATGGAACGGATCTTTACTTTCTCCAAATACTTGTGATTGATAAGTTGTATAGTTTCCTTTTCCGTTTGTATATTCTAATTCAATAGTTAATTCAGGTCTTCTCTTAATAAAATAACTTACCTTTTCATCCTTTTGATTGTATCCTTCAATTGTGTAAGTTGGCTTCTTAATTTGAAAATCAACATGTTCCTGCGCTTCCTTTACCGTGTAATTTATAGATTCGTGCACTTTGTCATCAAATGGTTTTGACTGATCATAAAGCGCATATAATTTTTCACGATCATCTTTTGTTAAACGCTCTTCTCTAAAAAATATTGACTCATAGTCAGAATCTCTCGGAGCACCTTTTTTCTGTATATTAATAATTTCTTTATATAATTTTATGTACTGCTGGAATTCATCTTTTGTTAAAGCTTTTTCAGCTAAATATAAATAATCTGTCTTTTGTTCATACACTCTTGCTGAATAACGATATTTTTTTTTCGCATTTTCTTCTGTACCAAACAGCATATCTACTGCATTTTGATAAGTATCCTTTGGCTGCTCTACCTTATCCTTTTGTTTTTCTTTTCCTTCCGTTGTACGTGCGTTGAATAAAGAAAGGGATGCAATGGCAACTATGACAATAACTCCAAGTACAGAAAGACGATACGATTTCTTTTGAAACTTTTTAATCATAACGATTCTCCTTTTTAGTGTTCGTTTATTTCTACTTAAATTTGCTAGGCTTGGTACTTGATAGGAATAATGTTCTAAAAGGGTAATAATTGTATGACCGTATGCAATTTGCTCCTCTTTATCTATAAACGTAAGCGCATATGCATCGCAGGCTAATTCTTGATCTTCTCGCATACAGAAATAGGCGTACCAAAGAATCGGATTGAACCAATTTAATAGGATTAAACTGTACATAATCCAATTTACAGCTACATCGCTTCTTTTAATATGAGCTATCTCATGGTAAAAGACATATTGTAATTGTTGCTCATTTAATGCTTTCATATGTTTTTTTGATAGTAATACTTTCGGGCGAAAGAAACTGAAAACAGTTGGGCTCGCAATCTTTCCTGCTAGACGTAATGAAACTGCCTTCTTCATTTTCATAGACTGCTTACAGCGATTAAACACTGTAACGACTTGTTCATCCGTAATATCCGCTTGTTTCTTTATGTAAGAATATAAACGTCTATTTGTAATAAACGTTATGACTGCTAATACGATTACCCCAGCTAGCCAAACATATAGAGCAAGTTTGTATAAAGAAAATGTAGTCTGTTGTTCCGCACTCGCGTTTACTTCAGGTTCACCATTTTTTGTCACAGTTTCAGAATTTGATTCCAATTCCACTGTATGATTGGTTTCTATGTTCACTATACTCTCAGTAGACGGCATATTTTTCGGAATAACTTCCGATACACTAGAACTATAGGAAAGTAGCGAATAAATACTATACGAACTATCCGGTGACCATGGCAGAAGAAGTCTTATCATTAGTACGATCCACAACATATATTGCCATCTCGGCGTTAACTTATTTCTAAATAGAACTTTTATACATAAGATAAATCCAACTAATATACTAGCCATAAGTGACGTTTCTATAAGCCAATCAAAGATTCGAGGAAGGTATATATTTATAAACATATCTATCATTTTTATCTATCCTTCCTCTTATTCTCCTCTGTCTTCTCGTCTAAAATACGTTTCAGTTCATTAATATCTTCTGAAGACAATTTTTCTTCTTTCAAGAAATTTACAAGTAACGGTTTAAATGCAGCACCGCAAAAACGCTGTAGCAAAGATTTCGTTTCTACTTGTAAATAATTATCTTGTGATACTAGCGGAAAATAAGCATACATGCGCCCTTTATCTTGATGGTAAGAAACGGCTTCCTTTTGTACTAATCGGTTAATTAATGTACGGATGGTTTTCGGTTTCCAGTCCATTGTATCTTCCAGTTCTTCTATAATTTCATTCGCTGTTTGTGGAGAATTCGACCACAACACTTTCATAATTTCTAATTCTGCTTCAGATATTTTAGGTAATTTATTTGTCATATTGTTTTCCACCCCTCGTATTACACTTGTAATCTACTTTTAAGATTACAAGTGTAATACTTAATTGTCAACCATATTTTAGAAAAAACAACTTTTGTAAGTCTTGTATTGAAACCTTACCTGACAACACTTAAATTTCTCTTTTTCTAATAAACAAATAAAAAAACAAGAAAATCCTTACATTTAATAGTAATATAGAAAGTAGACAGATTTATAAAAATAGTGGAGGCTTTTTCAGTCATGATGCGTGCGCTTCGTTTAAATATAAGGCAAGCTTTTTGTAATCGTGTTTCTTTAATTATTATGTTTAGTGGATTAGCTCTTATTTCTATTTATCATTATTATTATGTAATTCGTTATTTAGGAGACGCAACGAATGGGGCTATAGCAACTGCTTTTAAATGGATCGGGTTTCGTAATAATGAAATGGATATTTATTTATTATTAATGCCTGTTATTGCAAGTTTACCATTTAGTACGAGTTATAATTCCGATAAATCCGATGGTTTCAAAACTTTTATAAGTAAGGAAATTTCCCTATTCTCGTATTCCTTTACAAAGTATATCGTTACATTTTTCTGTGGGGGATTTCTTTATACTTTACCGTTCATTCTTTCTTTATTACTTTGCAAATTAACAATTCCAAATGGAGATCCAACTGTCGGTACTAGCATGATAAATGGCAACGGAATGTTCGCAGAGTTATATTTCTCTTCTCCCATCACTTATATTTATCTATATATTGGGATTAATTTTTTATTCGCTGGTTTAATGGCCCTCTTAGGTTTAGCGGCGTCCACATGGTCACAAAAGGATTACATGGCACTTCTATTCCCATTGGCAGTTACTTCCATTCCCTTCGTCCTGCTAAATACAATATTCCCTACAATAGGCGGAGCACCTATTCACTTATATGATCCAAAACAACCATTACACGGGATGTCACCATACATTTTACAATGTACATTTTTCTTCCTTGTCAGCTTATTTATGTACATAAAAGGATTACAACGGGACAAAAAAAGATATATGAGAAGACTTCAAAAACGAGATCGATGTAGAAAGGCTTTTCATCCATTATAAAGTGAAACTTTAATCAGTGGGGGTTTTATCCATCCCCCACTGATTATTAGCCTTCACCAATCGGGCTTTTACGGGCAGTTATCTCCCGCCTAACTTCTTTGCTCCAACTGAATTTTGAGGTGGGAGTTTTACTGCCCGGCGAATAGCGGGATAAAAACCTAATTTCCTCACGTTATCTTGGAAATTAGGTTTTTTTTATTCATTTACGGCGTACCAGCCAATCCCCATAAAATAACAACAGCCGCAAAATAAATGGCTTTAATAGCTACCACTAAACATAATGTAATAATTGCATATTTACTTAATTCTCTTCTTGCACCGATTAAAGTAAAAATAACCGCCAAACTAAACGTTATATAGGAAGTTGCGGTATTTATTAAGTAATACATACTATCTAGATTCTGTGTAAGCCCTGTTATATCAGCTACAAACTGAAGCATGACAATCGTACTAAAAAAAATTGCAAGCTGATTCATTAATTTTCCGTTTATTCGGGCTACCATATGTCTACACCTCCCTGTATTGAAGAATGAATATTCAATCTATTTTACCATAAGAATTCCTAATAATGTAAAAGAACGCTTAGTATATTTCTAAGCGTTCTTTCTCGACTATTTAAGAAGCCTTCTTCAAATCAATTTGAACAAGTACTGGATCGTGGTCACTTACACGTCCATGTTCTTTCATAATGTTTGAGTTTAAGTGTACAGGGTCTACAATTGTGTGCGGTGCGATGTTATTTGTTACTAAAATATGATCTAGCACTTGTGCGTTACCTTCATGAATGTACGTGTAGCGGTTCTCTTTCGGCACTGTGTTTAACATATCTTTTAATATCGTTCCCTCTAGTGCTTCTAAAGGTTTAGAGAATTCAAAGTCATTCATATCACCTAATACAACAACTGGTGCATTTGTATTCTTTTCTTGAATACCTTGTACGAAATGATTCACTTCTTGTGCTAATTGAACTCGTTTTTCTTCACTCTTTAATACGAGCGGCTGCACTTTTCCAAATGGCGTTGCATCTCCTAGTTTTGAGTTTAAGTGATTTGAAATGACAACAACGTTTTGTCCTTGGAACGTAAATTCTGCAGCTAACGGTTTACGTGTACTTTCAAATAAAGGATTTTCGTCTCCAATACGAACTACATTTTTATCTAGTAACTTCGGTACTGTCGCTAATTTCACACGAGATGGGTTATAGAAGAAACCGACGCGAATATTCGCTCCAGGTGCCCCGCCGTCTTGATTGTTGTTCGGCGCAATTTCTACATACTCATACTTCGGTCCACGAATTTCTAATACAGCATCAATGATACGTTTTGCGCTTAAAGATGCATCGGTCGTACCGTCATTGATTGCTCCATTATTATCTTGCATCTCTTGTACACCGATAATATCAGGCATTTTTAAATTATATTTAATAGAATAAGCTAACGCTTTTACTTTTTCATCTGTTGTTTCTTTTTTGTTCGCTGAGAAGTTTTCAATGTTATATGTAGCAACTGTTAACTTATCAAGACGCGGCTGAATATTTGCCCCTACTTGCTTAAATCCGCCGTCCACTACAGATGGTAATTCCGTTACTGGCGAAATGCGGAACGAACCGTAGTCATATCCTACTACGCCTGTTATATCTCCAGTGAACGTATCGCCTACTTTCGCGACATAATCACGAGGTACTTTTACAGAAAGGCGCTCTGGATTTAATTGCTCTTTATCTAATAAAGGTGTACCATACTTCGTTACTACTTTATCTCCGCCATTTTTTACTGTTACATATAGGTTACCATTTTTCTGAGGAGCGATAATTTTTGGCGTTGGCATCGTAACGCGCATGCCTTCTACACTCTCATAAAAATCAATTGCATCTTCGTTCGGATCAAATAGACCAAATCCATCATTATCAATAATTTGATCTGGGATTTTCACTCCGTTTTCTCCTAATACAATCGGCGCTGATAAAGGTTGATCTTTTGCGATTACAGCAACGCGACTCGCCTTAATTTCCGTCGTCGTTAAGTCTGTTTCAAATCGCTCTGCATATCCAGGTCCAACATATTCTTCTACTTCTCCATCAACTTGGACAAGATCTCCTACTGCTACATTCGCATCTTTTTTGTATACGTAAATACCTTCAGAAGTAGCTGGATCATTATCCGGCTGATTATCTTCTATATAAAAACCATTTTTATCAAGCGCTGTGACAACGCCCTCCACATTGTTTACTTTCTTCCCATTGTAAGGAGAAATATGTGATTTCCCTTGAATATCATGAATACGAACTGGTTCATTTGTTACGATTATAAATGAAAATGTCGAAACTGCTGAAGAAGTAAGTCCTTCTTTTTCAGCGGTTGCTTTCACTACACTATTTTCATTCACTACAATTTGTCCGTTATAACGAACACTTTTGTTTGTAGGATTAGAGCCATCTAACGTATAGTAGATTGTTGCTCCTTCTGTATTCGTTGTTAATGTTACTGCTGTTCCTTTTGCAACTTCCCCACCATTTGGTGATGCCACTACATCGCTAACGCGGTTTTGTTCTTCTCCTTGAAACTTATGAGCTGTTACTGATTTTAAACCTGGGCTACCGAAATATAACTCAAGCGTCCCTGTCAACCTAACTTTCTTCCCGATATTTTCAGGATAGTCTTTCACATTTACTGCCGATCTCACATCGCCTTTTGGCAATTGAACAGGCATGATTTTGTCTGGATTCATTTCGTTTGGCGAATCGGCAATTGCCACGTTTGTGTCGTCAAACTTAGCCGGATCTTTCGTGTATTTAGAAGGACTTTGCGTATACCCAACGATATATCCTTCCACTATCCCCTTCGTTTTCCCTTGCTGCTTAAATACTTGAATTGCTTTTTCTACTGACATAGAAGTAGTTTCTTCCGCCTGCGCTAAAGTTCCAGTAAATGAAAGCAATAACATCAATGATAAAAAGACACTTAATAATTTCTTCACAGCCATTTCCCTCTCCCTATTTCATATTTTCTCAACATTTCTATCATATCAAATGATTCGTTATATAGAACTATATTTCGACAAGTTTTACACAAAATTTATTTAATTTACAAGTTTTCAAACTATAATACAAAATAACTTATATAGCTTTATTGACTAAAGGTATTTTATCCAATAAACAAAACGCCTTCAATATAATTGAAGGCGTTTTGTTTGAAATATTTTAATGTGCGACTAATTTAGTCTCCATTACTTTCTCTAAATGAAATAACACACGTTTCGCCGCTAACTCACCTTGCTCAATACAAGCTGGAAGACCAGAACCAGCGTAAGAACTACCTGCCAAATACACACCTGGCAATTCTTCCTCCATAAATGTTGTGAGCTTCTTCATTCGCTCTTTATGGCCTACTGTATATTGAGGCATCGCTTCTTTCCAGCGGCTTACAATTGTAAACTCTGGATCCTCTGTAATATCCATTGTCTTTTGTAAGTCTTCGAGTACGAGCTGCACAATTTCTTCGTCAGTTTGTTCAACAATCGCTTCATCACCTGGGCGTCCGACGTAACAGCGAAGAAGCGTTTTTCCCTCTGGCGTTGTATGTGGCCATTTTTTATGTGTCCACGTACACGCTGTAATTGTATAATCACTATTTCTTGATACGACAAATCCGGTACCATCAATATCACGCTGAATTGCAGACTTTGGGAAAGCAAGTGCCACGTTTGCAACTGATGTAGACGGAATGTTACGGAAGAAACGAAACTGCTTGTACTGTGCAAACATAGACGGTAATACTTTATGCGGCGTCGCAACTACAATCGCGTCTGCTTCCATTTCTTTTCCGTTACTAAGCGTAATCGTATAACTATCACCAAGTTTTGCAACCTTTTCGATACGAGTTCCCTTCATTACCATATCATTAGGAATCTTCGTTTCAAGAGATTCTACTATAGATTCTAAACCGGTTTTCACAGTTTTAAATATTCCTTTTTTCAATTCAGCCTTCTCTTGCTTTGGAGCGAGCGTACGCATACCGAGTGAAATACTACGGTGCTCCTGTTCAATTTGATAAATTTGAGGGAATGTTGACATTAAACTCATTTCATCAATATCCCCTGCATAAATACCAGATAATAATGGCTCAATTAAATTTTCAACGACTTCATTTCCAAGGCGATGCCTGAAAAACTGCCCGAGTGATTGATCAGAAACTGGTTTTGATCTAGGCATTAATAAGTCAAAACCAGCTCTTAGTTTACCAATTGGGGAGAACAATCCGGAAAATAGAAACGGCGTAATTTGCGTTGGAATTCCCATCATTGAACCGCTCGGCATTTTATGTAACCGATTGTTTACGAGAACGAACGATTGACCAGCCTTATTATTTACAAGTTCAGCATCAAGTCCTAATTCTTTCACTAATTTAGCTGCGCTCTCTTTTCTTGCTAAGAAAGAATCAGGACCGCGTTCAATTGTAAATCCATCTTTTTGAACGGTTTGAATTTTCCCGCCAAGTTTACCAGACGCTTCTATAAGCAATGCATCTATCGGCAAGTTTTTTTCACGAATTTCTTTTTGTAAGTTATACATTGTTGTTAATCCTGTGATGCCACCGCCGATGATCACAACTTTTTTCCTCAAGTAAGCTCCCCCTTTCTACTTACATTATAGATTCTTTTTTCTTTAATACTACATCTGCTAAACAGTCGATAAATGCGTCCGACGCATTAGGCATTTCGGGACGATAATATTTCGCGCCAATTTCATCCGTTACAACTTTACACTCAAAGTCATTGTCATATAAAACTTCTAAATGTTCCGCAACAAATCCAACTGGTGCATATACGAATGAACTGTAGCCGTATTTTTCATTTAGTTCTCTCGTTAAATCTTGTACATCTGGACCAATCCAAGGATCTGGTGTATTTCCGGCACTTTGCCAACCTACTGCATAGTTTGCTACTTCAGCACCACGTGCAATATAGTCAGCTGTTTCGTTTAATTGATCCGGGTATGGATCGCCGAGTGCGATAATTTTTTCTGGTAAGCTATGTGCAGATACGATTAACACTGCTTTTTCACGTTCTGCTTCTGACATACCGTTATATATACCTTTCACTGCATCGACCCAATACTGAATAAATTTCGGTTCTTTATACCAGCTATCGATGCCGTGAATTGTTAAGTTTCCAAGTTTTCCTGCTTCTTCTTGCGCTCGTCCTACATACGACTTCACGCTAAAAGTAGAATAGTGAGGGGCAAGAACGAGTGCAATTGCATCTTCTATTCCATCTTTATGCATAGCTTGTACTGCATCTTCAATGAACGGTTCAATATGTTTTAAACCAAGATACATGTGGTACTCTACTTCATCTTGTATTTCATTTAAACGTGTCTCTAACTTTTTAGCTTGCTCTAATGTAATAGTAGCTAAAGGAGAAATACCACCAATTGCACGGTAACGCTCTGTTAAATCTTCTAGCATTTCAGGACTTGGCTTTCTTCCTCTGCGAATATGTGTATAGTAACGTTCAATATCTTCTTCTTTATATGGCGTTCCGTATGCCATTACAAGCAAACCAATTTTCTTTTTCATACAGACAATCTCCTTTACTTCGCTAACTGTTCTTTAGAGTACTCATGAATAAATGTAGTTAAGCGTTTTAATGTATCTGGATTTACTTCTGGGAATACGCCGTGACCTAAGTTAAAGATATAACCTGGCTGCTTCATCCCTTGATCTAAAATACCTTTTACATTTTCTTCAATAACAGGCCAAGGTGCTAATAAGAATGAAGGATCCATATTTCCTTGTACCGCCTTGTGAACACCACGTGCGCGTGCTTCTTCAATCGGTAAGCGCCAATCTAAACCTACTACATCAAGCGGTAAGTCGTGCCATTCATTCACTAAATGTGCAGCACCTACGCCGTGCATAATCATTGGAACACCCATCGGGCGAACTTCTGCAAAAATACGCTCCATCGCTGGTTTAATAAATATACGGTAATCCGCTACATTTACTGCTCCAACCCAAGAATCGAAAATTTGAACCGCTTTTACTCCTGCGTTAATTTGCGCTTTTAAATATGTAATAACCATATCTGCAAGCTTATCCATTAAAGCGAACCAAGCTTTCGGCTCTGCATACATAAACGCTTTCGTATTATGATAGTTACGAGAAGGACCGCCTTCAATCATATAGCTCGCTAACGTAAATGGAGCTCCTGAAAAACCGATTAACGGTACATCTAACATTTCTGTCGTTAATAAACGAATTGTATCTAGTATGTAAGGTACGTCATCTTCTGGATTGATTTCCCCTAATTTTTCTACGTCTTGTAAAGAACGGATTGGACTATCGATAACTGGACCAATGCCAGATTTAATTTCCACATCAACACCAATTGCAGGTAGTGGTGACATAATATCTTTATAAAGAATTGCTGCGTCTACGTTATATTGATCAACTGGCAACTTTGTAACGTAAGCGCACAACTCTGGATTATGTGTAATTTCAAATAAAGAATATTTCTCTTTTATCTTTCTATATTCCGGCTGTGAACGACCTGCTTGACGCATATACCATGCTGGTACATACTCTGTACGTTCCCCCCTACATGCTTTTAAAAATGTCTCATTTATAGTTCTTACCAAGACCCTAGCTCCCTTCCTTACCAATGCTTTTTCTTTAAATATGCTCTATTCCGATATTTATCTTTTTTTACTATACAGCTTGTAAAAACAAAATGCATAACATTATGTACGTTGTTCATTAAATTGACACAAACGTTCGTAAAAACGTTTACTATTTTCACAACATTCTTATTATAGCACAGAGAAAAACTACGGTTTAGCTACTTTTGACTTTTCTCCTTCACGGTTCGTTTGTGTGTTATATGGCACAACGTAAAAACTTGGTTTTGAGAATATATTAATAAACTTCTCCTCATATTTCCCTGTTCCTTTTGCCGTTCCAACGTGAGTATGAATTCCTTTTTCAACTTTATAAATCCGATACATAATTCGCTCATCAGGAAGCGGTGTCCAGCTTAGTTTCATTGCAAATAAACCGAAAGGACTAAATGCTAGTTTTGCTTCCACGTTTTGAATCTTATCTAAACGAATTGGCAGTCCAATTGTTTCAACACCTTTTGGCCTATGAAAACTCGCTTTATCTTGTATGTTTGCTTTCGTTAAAATCTTTTTAAATAACATCGTTGCAGATGCATTTCCATCTTGTAATTGATGCTCTTTATCGGTGCGGTCATAGCCAATCCAAACTGCACCTACTAAATTCGGTGTATATCCAACGAACCACATATCACGCGCACCATTGTCATCATTTGGCAATGAAGTTGTGCCTGTTTTTCCAGCTAAAGCTCCATTATATACGCCAGCTTTCGCCGTACCTTCTTTCACAACTCCTTCAAGCATCTTTGTCATATACCATGCCGTTTGCTTCGAAAAGACTTTCGTTTCAGCTTTTGATGATTCTCCAATGACCGCCCCGTGTCTATTTAATACTTTATCGATAACGTGCGGTTCGATAATATTCCCGTTTGCTAAAAAAGATCGGTACATTTTGACAAGATCAAATGGAGACACACCATTTTTCAGCCCGCCAAGTGCTGTGCTTAAACCTGAGTCTGCAATATGAACATTCCCTTTCTCTAAATATTGCTTTCCCTCATCTACCCCTAATTCATTTAATAAAGATACAGCTGGCACATTTGCTGATTCTAATACCGCATCGTACATCGTCATCTCTTTCGTATACTCATGATTATAATTTCGAGGTTCATAACCTTCAAACGAACTTTTTTCATTCGTTAATAAAGAATATGGATTATATTTCTTCGTCTCAAGTGCAGGTCCATATACGATAAGCGGCTTTAAAACAGAACCAGGCTGCCGCTTTGCAAAAACGCGATTAAGCCCTCTCGGAACATACTCTCTTCCGCCAATCGCGGCTTTAATTCCGCCAGTCTGATTATCCATTAATAAAAATGCACCTTGCGCCCCGTTTTCTTTACCAGGGAAATTTCTCGCATCTTGAAACTGGTTATATGCTACCTTTTGAACTTTTTCATCCATCGGTACGACAAACGTATATCCTCCGCGCAGTACTTCTTGATGCGATAAACCATATAAACGCGCCGCTTCATCTATAACCATATCGATATACGGCATATATGCGAGTTCACGTTCATCTGAATTTTTATAAAGAGCTATTGTTTTCCCTTGGTAACGAACACTATCTTCCGCTGTTAAATAGCCTTGTTTATGCATAAGTGACAAAACAAGATCACGGCGCCCTTTACTCTTTTCTAGGGATAAGTACGGTGAATAGCCATTTGGCGCTTTCGGAAGCCCTGCAAGCATAGCTCCCTCTTCCACTGTTAAATCTTCTACATTTTTATTAAAATACAACTTTGCTGCCGCTTGAATACCATATGCCCCATGACCGAAATAAATATGGTTCATATACATTTCAAGAATTTGCTGCTTCGTATATTTTTGCTCTAATTGAAGAGAAATTGCGACCTCTTTCAATTTACGCGTAAATGTTTTTTCGCGAGTTAAAAAGACATTTTTAGCTAGTTGCTGCGTAATCGTACTACCGCCTTCTACCTTCTCTCCAGCTAACGCGTCTTTATAAAGCGCCCGAAATATAGAAGGGTAATCAATTCCTTGATGCTCATAAAAACGAGAATCTTCCACAGCAATAAATGCTTGCTGCACGTACTTTGGAATTTCTTCAATCGGCACGAGCTCTCTATTTTCTACATATAACTTCGTAATTTCTTTTCCTTTCTGGTCAACGATACGTGATGAAGAGTGGAAAACAAGCTGCTTTTCATCCATCATATAGCCACCAGTTAACACAATAAGTTTATAGAGTACAATCGCTACTACGAACGTTGCTACCCCGCCTAATAAAGTCCACTTTGCTTTCTTCATACATCGGCCTTCTTTCCAAATGATGGTACATTTATTATTTGAAAAAGAAGTATCTTTATGTATATAATCTTCGAAGTTTTTTAAGAGAATTGATATAATAGAGACAAACCATAAAGGGGGCATTAAAATGAAGGCTATTATTTCATACGAAACACCTCTAGAACAAGCACATTTCACTGCAAAAAATAACGAAAAAGATATGTTTTATAAAGAAAATACTGAAGAATCTGTAGAAGGCTCGCTTCAGTATGACGTATTAGACGCTGTTGGAGAATTTAAAGGACAATCTGGCTACATCGTTTGTAACAACATTTCTGTAACAGACGAAGGTCGCCCTGTATTTGAAAACCGTTTTAAAAACCGTGCTGGTCTAATCGAAAATGAGCCTGGCTTCCAAGCAATCCGTGTTCTTCGCCCATTAAGTAATGATACATATGTCATCTTAACGATGTGGGAAACTGAGCAAAACTTTAAAGACTGGACAGAATCACGTTCATTCGAAAACGCTCATAAAAAACGTCCTGCACAAGCAGAAGGACAAGCACAGGCTCAGGCGCATCCACATGCAGAACAGCAAAAAAGCATTTTCTCTCGCCCGTCGTTCGTGACTACTTTTGATGTGTTAGTTTAATTTTCGGAGTTCGGAGTCAGCGGTATGTGAAATTATATCGGCGCAACTCGAAATATATCGACTTATCGACAAATGACGACACACAAAAAAGGAAACACCATTACACACCGGTGTTTCCTTTTTCTTTATACCAATTATATATGCGAAGCGCGTCTTGTTTACGCATATGCTTCACTTTATACCTCTGCCCCGCTACTGATACGGCAGCTGTACATAACTCGTCTTTCTTTTGAAAATACGATTGATTGTATCCTACCGCTTGAACATGCCTTCTTCGCATGATCCCCGTATATTTCGCAAGGCCTCGGTATACCATGACTAATTGATTGTCTCGTATCATATAACCACCACTTTTATATCTAGCGTATGCAAGTATTGTAAATACAATAAATAGCGGTATAAGAACGAACAACGCAGTATGTTGTTTAAAATATATACTCGCACCAGCGATTGGCACAGCGAGCACAGCACTTGTAATCCAGCCCATTACGACGTAACGGCGTAATGCAGCCTTCGGTAAATGAACGATTTCCTCTTCTATTTCATATGGCAACTGTAAATAGGCAAGTAGCTGCTGTACATCTTTTTTCTTCATAAAAGGATGTAACATCACTTCATTCCCTGCCGCTTCTATACTTTGAATGACTTCCACTTCGACAGAGCAATAACCGAAAGGCTGGCGGAGAATTCCTTCTTTTACAGTAATCGCTTGAATGCGGTGTAATTTTAATACAAACTCTTTCTTATCAAATAACCCTTGCACAATACGAATTTCATTTCCGTTGCGCTCTATTTTAAAGTTCGCATATTTTAACGCATAGCCAGCTGTCGAAACGACCCACGAAACTGCCATTAAAATCGCGGCCATAACGATTAATTCATATACACCGTTATCCATCACATACGCTTCCACTTTATTTATGAGCCATTCTGGAAGAAATTGATTAAACTCTGTGTAAATAAGAAGTAATCCAGAAAACACTAATCCGAATCTACCAGACGTAATGGAAGCTACTAAAATCTCTTTCATCGTTAACTGATAAATCGTCTTACTTTCTTCTGCCATGGGTACTTCTTCACTCGCAGCGCTTCTTTTTTTATTTAATAAGGCAATTAGTTCCTTCGCTTCATCTTCTTTAATACCAGCTAACATCACTTCCGGCTCACTTCCGGCTCACTACCGCCGCCCGCTACTTCTATATTTAATTTCGTAAGCCCAAGCATTTGATAAATGACATTAGAAGATGTACTAATGTTTTGCACACGGTCTTTATTTAAATAACTTTCCTTCTTCACAAAAACACCGTGTTTAATATGTACAATATTATTTTCAACCCAGTACACTTTGAAATACCATTTTATAGCTGAGAAAATTGCCATAATAAATAATATGGCCAAAAGAACAAGATGTAAGAAATACCAAGGTTTTACTTCACCATCTGAACGAAATAAAACAAGAAAAATAAAAGGCAACAAAGTCGCAATTCGAATACCTAACAATATCGTGATCGGATGTTGCCTCTTATACACCCTCATCACTCACTTTCGCAAGCTCTCCAATTTGTCTTTTCAACTGTTCTGCTTCTTCTTTCGTTAAGCCTGGAATACTATGAGAAGTTGCCGCTGTTGAAATATGTAATTCTGCTAAATTATACTTTCTCATAATTGGTCCTTGCTCAATCGTTACGTGCTGCACGCGGATTATCGGAATAAGTACGCGCTTTACAACGAACATTCCCTTTTGAATCTCAATCTCTTCTTCATTTAATCTGTAACTATAATAACGTTGACGTAAATTTGGAAATACAAAATAGTCGAGTGGTATGTATAGAACTGCTCCTGTCACTAACAATCCAAACAACCAGCCCCACCAGTTAAAGTTAATCATAAAAAAGAAATACGCAATTACGACTGCTAGTATAACTGCCGCCCCAATTAAAGCATGAATTCTCCACACTTTCAGCATATTAGAATGAATCTCCCTCTCTAACGGCTGCATCTCATCACTCCAATTATATGAATTTATTAATTATATATTAGTTGTTATATACAGTTTTGTAAAATTATAGTTCCTTACATTGTGTCGAGTATTTCTTTAAAATTCCCTTCATTAATGGAATACACCTGAAACTGAATATAATCTAGTTCATTAGTATTAGGACGAGCATATGGCAAAATGTTAAATTTAGAAGCAGATCTTCCTAACATATCTGTAACCATAAGAGCAACATCTATATACTCAAAATCTATACGGAATGCTACCGCTTCTCCCGTAAATTTATAATCTTTAATCGCGTCATAAGACTTATTCGCACTAATCAGCATCACTTTTAATAGTTGGTTTAAATTTTCTGGTTTGAAATTAATCATATACGCAGCTCCTTTTTTCAATAAAACACTATGAAAACAGTGTAATCTTATAATTTCATAGCTTTACACATCAATTATATAAAAAATAAAGCTAGTTTTTTATAATTTTTTTGATATAATTACATACGGGAAACGGGAAGAATTTTGTCTTCCCTTGTGTTTTTATTTGCATCTAGTACTTTTGCTAGATGCTTTTTTTATGCTAAAAAGGTACCCTCAAATACTTTGAGGATACCTTTTTCATCAATTTAGTGCATTTCAACAATTGTACCATCTTCGAACACCTTGAATACTCCAGTAAATCCTGCTCCAGCTGCACCTTCTATTTTATATGTCGTACGCACTCTAATTTGATAATATTTCTTTCCATTTTCTACTTGCGTATCCTCTAGCGTGTAATTATATTCTTCTTTATATTCTTTTTTGATATATTCTTTAGCTTTCTCAAAAGTAAATGCATCTTGATTCTTTCCTGTCTCTACTTTTTGGTTCTTTTCTGTTACTACCTTCTGATTCTTTTCTGTCTCTGTTTTTTGGTTCTCTTCTGTTACTGCCTTTTGATTTTTTTCTGTCTCTGCTTTTTGGTTCTTTTCTGTCGCTACCTTTTGACTCGTTACTGCATCATTTTTTTGTGCCTTCGCTGCTGTCGTTACACTCTTTGCAGTTTTTTCCTCTTCACCAATTTTAGTGATTAATCCTAAAGCCTTTTTATTATATTCTTCAAGGTTCTTGTTATCTTTTGTTTCTGAAACTACCTTATTTAACATCTCTTTCGCTTCTGCATAATTTTTCTTACTTATTAACTCTTCGCTTTTTGTCAGTTGCTCTTCATACTTCTTTTTTTGTTCTAAGATCGCTACTAATGCTGTTCGTTCTTCCTTGGCTTGTTTTATAAGCGTATTATTTCCATTCTTCATGTTCTCTACTTTTCCAAATGACTTGATTGATTCTTCTACCTTTGTTTCTTCTTTTAACTTCACTGCTTCAATCATTACTTTCGTTTGTTCTACAAGCACTGTTGCATCTGAATCATCTTTTTTCTCATCTAATGCTCGTTCAAATGATGATAAAGCATTTTTATATTCTTTATTCGTTAACGCGGTCTTCCCTTCATCCATTGCTTTGTCAAAATCCCCATTACTACATCCAGCTAGCATTAAAAACGTAAGTCCAATTACCGTTAATAACTTTCTCATTTTCTCTCCCCCTATATATACCTAAAACAATAACATCATATGTATAAAAGTCTGTGTAGTAATTAGACTGAAAGTAAATATGTACTGTACATTTCATTTACTATAATTACTTAAAACTCCTAAATAGTTGGTAGTTGGTTTTCTTCTTTTAAAGACAGAAAGGAATTTTAATAAAGCCCTTACTCAGAATCTTTACTACACACACTCTTATACACATAGAAAAATCATTTTTCGTTTATAGTTTGCTATTTCTTCAACTTTATATATTCTCAGTTGGTTTGAAATACAATCCATAATCCGTAACATACCGAAATACAAAAGAAAACAAACCGTAATATAAGTTACGTTTCGTAACTCTTCTGTAACAAGAATGCAACATAAGGTTTTTGAATATACAATAGTTTTTTTACATTATTTTCCCCTATCTACATTTTCAGGCGACAATAAGATTCCAATCTTTAGTGTAAATAAAGGTTCTTCATAAAAGCGTGTAGGGGATCCCGCCCCATTGACATCAAGTTGACAAATAAAAAGCATCCAAAAATGAGACATTTTACATCTCTAAGTGCAAATATACAAAGTTATTATTTTTTGGTGTTATAAAATTCTTAAGTTGATGGATATGGGTTTACACCCATATACCAATCGCACATCTTTTTAGAGTAATACTATCAGTATCTACAAGTTTGATAGACCATTTTCATATACTTCAAAGTTTTTGCACCAGAACCAAAATGAGACCAAATTTAAATCCGCCATACAAATGACCATGCAGTCATCCAAAACTTAATGGAACATGGCATTGATCTTAAATTAAATGAGATACCAAACTCTAAGCTTATGATCCAATGGATAATAGGCTGGTTTTATTATCGCTTTAGAGCCGCTTATCTCTCTATGAAAGCTGACCATATTATTGGGTTGCAGATTGATTCCACCTTGAAACTGTTCTCTTTTTTCTATAAAAAAACCCTTCAGGTTGTATTCTTCCCTTCACTTTATCGTGAAGTGTTTTTGAATACTTACCTAAAGGGCGTAATATCAATAGTAAACTTTTAATTTGTCTGCTACTCAGATTACAGTGTAATCAATAATCTAAATCTTTTTTATTATTTTATTCGCTGACGAGCGAGTAGAATTCCACCTAAAAGGAATAATACAATACCTCCAAGAATTGAACTCATTTCTGCTGATGTTCCTCCTGTGTTAGGAAGTAATGTTGGCTTATCATTTTCTGTAGTAGGTGGAACTTTTGAATCGCTATTTTTGTCTGGATTTGTGCTTGGATCTTTTGGATCTACATTTGGTTCGTCCTTGATTTTTGTATTTGTGATGTCATAACCATTTACTTCGGATTTGTATCCAGCTACTGGCTGTTCTTTCACTTCATACTTGTACGCTACTCCGTTTGCATCGTATGCTTGCAGGTTTTCAAAAGTGTACTTCCAATTTGTTGCCACGCTTACTTCTTTCGTGTCAATTACTTGACCGTTTTGTAGTAAATCTACTTTGATTGTGCTTGGACGATCTATTGCGTTGTTATCATCCCAGACTTTCTTACCACTTACTTCTGTTGTTTCCGTATTCTTGTAAGTGTTCGTAATCGTTGTTCCTTCTACTTTTGTTTCATATCCATTTACTTTTACTTCATTTACTGTGTACTTGAACTCATTTCCTTGTCCATCGTACTTTGGTAGATCTTTGAAGTCGAAACTCCAGTTACCATCCTTATCAGCCTTCACTTCTTTTGTTTGGAACTCTGTTCCATTTTGAAGCAATTGAACTGTGATGCTTTCTGTACGTGTGTTGAACTTGTTGTTGTAATCTTCCCAGATTTTCTTACCACTCAGTTCTGTTGTTTCCGTATTTTTGTAAGTGTTCGTGATTGTTGTTCCTTCTACTTTTGTTTCATAGTCTTTCACTTTTACTTCATTTACTGTGTACTGGAACTCATTTCCTTGTCCATCGTACTTTGGTAGATCTTTAAAGCTGAAAGTCCAGTTGCCTTCTTTATCAGCTTTCACTTCTTTTGTTTGGAACTCTGTTCCATTTTGAAGCAATTGAACTGTGATGCTTTCTGGACGTGTGTTGAACTTGTTGTTGTAATCTTCCCAGATTTTCTTACCACTCAGTTCTGTTGTTTCCGTATTTTTGTAAGTGTTCGTGATTGTTGTTCCTTCTACTTTTGTTTCGTAGCCATCAACTTTCACTTCATTTACTGTGTACTGGAACTCATTTCCTTGTCCATCGTACTTTGGTAGATCTTTAAAGCTGAAAGTCCAGTTGCCTTCTTTATCAGCTTTCACTATTTCTGTTTTAAATTCTGTTCCATTTTGAAGCAATTGAACTGTGATGCTTTCTGGACGTGTGTTGAACTTATTGTTGTAGTCTTCCCAGACTTTTTTACCACTCAGTTCTGTTGTTTCTGTATTTTTGTAAGTGTTTGTAATCGTTGTTCCTTCTACTTTTGTTTCGTAGCCATCAACTTTCACTTCACTTACTGTGTACTGGAACTCATTTCCTTGTCCATCGTACTTTGGTAGATCTTTGAAGTCGAAACTCCAGTTACCATCCTTACCAGTCTTCACTTCTTCTGTTTTGAACTCTTTACCATTTTGAAGCAATTGAACTGTGATGCTTTCTGGACGTGTGTTGAACTTATTGTTGTAATCTTCCCAGACTTTCTTACCACTCAGTTCTGTTGTTTCTGTGTTTTTGTAAGTGTTTGTAATCGTTGTTCCTTCTACTTTTGTTTCGTAGCCATCAACTTTCACTTCACTTACTGTGTACTTGAACTCATTTCCTTGTCCATCGTACTTTGGTAGATCTTTGAAGCTGAAAGTCCAGTTGCCTTCTTTATCAGCTTTCACTATTTCTGTTTTAAATTCTGTTCCATTTTGATGCAGTTGAACCGTAATACTTTCTGGGCGTTTACCGAACTTGTTGTTGTAATCTTCCCAGACTTTCTTACCACTCAGTTCTGTTGTTTCTGTATTTTTGTAAGTGTTCGTGATTGTTGTTCCTTCTACTTTTGTTTCGTAGCCATCAACTTTCACTTCACTTACTGTGTACTTGAACTCATTTCCTTGTCCATCGTACTTTGGTAGATCTTTAAAGCTGAAAGTCCAGTTGCCTTCTTTATCAGCTTTCACTATTTCTGTTTTAAATTCTGTTCCATTTTGATGCAGTTGAACCGTAATACTTTCTGGGCGTTTACCAAACTTGTTGTTGTAATCTTCCCAGACTTTCTTACCACTCAGTTCTGTTGTTTCTGTATTTTTGTAAGTGTTTGTAATCGTTGTTCCTTCTACTTTTGTTTCGTAGCCATCAACTTTCACTTCACTTACTGTGTACTTGAACTCATTTCCTTGTCCATCGTACTTTGGTAGATCTTTAAAGCTGAAAGTCCAGTTGCCTTCTTTATCAGCTTTCACTATTTCTGTTTTAAATTCTGTTCCATTTTGATGCAGTTGAACCGTAATACTTTCTGGGCGTTTACCAAACTTGTTGTTGTAATCTTCCCAGACTTTCTTACCACTCAGTTCTGTTGTTTCTGTATTTTTGTAAGTGTTCGTGATTGTTGTTCCTTCTACTTTTGTTTCGTAGCCATCAACTTTCACTTCACTTACTGTGTACTTGAACTCATTTCCTTGTCCATCGTACTTTGGTAGATCTTTAAAGCTGAAAGTCCAGTTGCCTTCTTTATCAGCTTTCACTATTTCTGTTTTAAATTCTGTTCCATTTTGATGCAGTTGAACCGTAATACTTTCTGGGCGTTTACCAAACTTGTTGTTGTAATCTTCCCAGACTTTCTTACCACTCAGTTCTGTTGTTTCTGTATTTTTGTAAGTGTTCGTGATTGTTGTTCCTTCTACTTTTGTTTCGTAGCCATCAACTTTCACTTCACTTACTGTGTACTTGAACTCATTTCCTTGTCCATCGTACTTTGGTAGATCTTTAAAGCTGAAAGTCCAGTTGCCTTCTTTATCAGCTTTCACTATTTCTGTTTTAAATTCTGTTCCATTTTGATGCAGTTGAACCGTAATACTTTCTGGGCGTTTACCAAACTTGTTGTTGTAATCTTCCCAGACTTTCTTACCACTCAGTTCTGTTGTTTCTGTATTTTTGTAAGTGTTCGTGATTGTTGTTCCTTCTACTTTTGTTTCGTAGCCATCAACTTTCACTTCACTTACTGTGTACTTGAACTCATTTCCTTGTCCATCGTACTTTGGTAGATCTTTAAAGCTGAAAGTCCAGTTGCCTTCTTTATCAGCTTTCACTATTTCTGTTTTAAATTCTGTTCCATTTTGATGCAGTTGAACCGTAATACTTTCTGGGCGTTTACCAAACTTGTTGTTGTAATCTTCCCAGACTTTCTTACCACTCAGTTCTGTTGTTTCTGTATTTTTGTAAGTGTTTGTAATCGTTGTTCCTTCTACTTTTGTTTCGTAGCCATCAACTTTCACTTCACTTACTGTGTACTTGAACTCATTTCCTTGTCCATCGTACTTTGGTAGATCTTTGAAGTCGAAACTCCAGTTACCATCCTTACCAGTCTTCACTTCTTCTGTTTTGAACTCTTTACCATTTTGAAGCAATTGAACTGTGATGCTTTCTGGGCGTTTACCGAACTTGTTGTTGTAGTCTTCCCAGACTTTTTTACCACTCAGTTCTGTTGTTTCTGTATTTTTGTAAGTGTTCGTGATTGTTGTTCCTTCTACTTTTGTTTCGTAGCCATCAACTTTCACTTCACTTACTGTGTACTTGAACTCATTTCCTTGTCCATCGTACTTTGGTAGATCTTTAAAGCTGAAAATCCAGTTGCCTTCTTTATCAGCTTTCACTATTTCTGTTTTAAATTCTGTTCCATTTTGAAGCAATTGAACCGTAATGCTTTCTGGGCGTTTACCAAACTTATTGTTATTGTCATTCCACATCTTCGTTCCTGAAACAGATGTAGTTTTCACCTTATTTGGAATATCTAGTTCGACTCCATTTTCATCATCTGATTTTATTTCAAACTCTACTTTTTTCTGAGGATCGAAATCAATATATTCTGGAGCTGAAACCTCTTGTACATAATATTTACCTGGTGATAATTGAGGAGTTTCAACTATCCCTTTTTCATTTGTTTTATATTCGCCCCCAACTTGTTCACCAGACTCTTTATACAACTTAAACGAAACATTCGGGATTACTTTTTCTTTATTTCCTTCAATATGTTTAACAATTTTCAGCTTTCCTTTTGGAACCTTGTTACCGGTAGCACCACCGCTAGCTTCCATATTTTCGACTGAGTAACTGCCCGATTCATTAACTGGCTCTTTGTTCCAAACTTGGTAATCAATCGTATAATCATTCTTAAAAAACTCTTGCTTCTTCCCTGCTTCCGTTATAGTAGAGCTATAACCAATCGAAAAGGCGGCAAGACGTGCTTTATCCTTATTAAGCACAACTTTAAATGATCTGTCACCAGTAAAGGTAATCGTTCCGTAACCTTGCTTTTCAAACTCTTGTAGCGTTAAATATCGATTACCTAGGTAATTATCTACACTTATATAGAAACTATCCTTATTAAGTGTTTGACCTTCCTGTAAATTATCAGTCACAACAATATCACGACTTAACTCTTCTTTATTTAAATTTATATTCAAGAACCAACGTACTTCATTGTCCTTACCTGAGTTCATATCACCAGTTTTATAAAAAAACGGTGGCTTTCCAGGATCTGTGCCACCACCACTACTTGGACCGGTAATTGTTACAGACTGCTTATCTACAGTTGTACCGAAATTAGTTTCAATCTCTTTCTTTTGATCCGTTCCTACATTAGTAGCTTCCACGAAAAAGTTTAAATACCCTTGAATATTTTCATATGTATCCACTTTATCATTAAATGTACATACCACAGTACCTGCTGTAACTTTACAAGTACCATAGTCATCTAATGGAAACTCTCTATCTAATCCTTTTAATTCTGGAGGCAGTGTTAATGTTAGTGTGTCTCCAGGCTTCAGCCTAAGTCCATCTTTTTCACTGAAGTTTACAGTTACTTTAGTCCGTTCTGTGGTACTTAGATTTGTTTTACCAATCTGAAAACTATCCACAAGTCCTACTGTATTTAACTCTTGTGCATTTGCTATTATAGGTAAAAGACTTTGACCTATAGTAAACATAAAAATCATTATAATCGAAAAAATCGAAGTTATTCTTTTTAAATACATACGTTACCCTCCCTATAAAATTCAATGTTTCTAGGTTCTGGTACAAACATACTATGAAAAAAGTTCTACTCTTCAATGCCATTAAACTATTTTACTTACATATGCTTGATAGCTATTACTATCTTTTTCTATTTTTCCAACCTTTCTATTGCACAAAATAAGCTTTGCGGCCTATCCTTTCGAATAGTGTGCTAAAAATATTTTCTAGTCTTTTTTGTTTTTCTTTTTCCATTTGCACCAAATGTTACTATACCGTCTGGACGGTTATAATTCAACACTCCATACTATTGTTCTATTATTCTGTCAAAAAAAATTCACCACTGGATTAAATAGACCAATGGTGAATTTTTTTCATTCTATAGTTTATATATTCTATTTATAGGAAGCATTAATAAGAGCTTGAATCACTTTTTCTCTTAATTCAGGGCTTAGTCTTCCGATCCCTAAATATTCCGAATACCATAACCCATCTGCTGCTAATCTAATAATTGTGGCACAAACTGAATCCATTTCATCATTTTCTATATTATTTTGCAGTTGCTGAAATGATTGTTGTAACGGTTCAAGTAATTCAGGTTTTAGCATTAATGCTGCCATCATACTACTACACAACTCTTCTGTTCTTTTCTCATTACTTAATCTTTCCTCTACAAAAGAACGAACCCATCTTCCTTTCCTCTCTGAGTCTTCTGCTACTTTATTGTGAATAGCACCCTGATAATCCTCTACCCCTTTGAGTATCATAGCCTCTATTAAAGCTTCTTTATTTGAAAAGTGATACAACAATCCACCTTTACTTACACCCGCCTCTTTTGCTACTGCTTCTAAGGTTAACTTAGCTACTCCTTTAAATTGAACAATTTGAGAAGCGGCGGCTAAAATTGTTTGCCGTGTTATGCTCGTGTTCATTCCTTTTTAAACCCTCATTTCTACTAATTCTATCTAAATACGTATTTTATTTTTAATATTGTTGAATACTACTAGATATTTTTTTATTCAATATAGGCTTCATTACCTTTGAATTGTTAGTTGCTTCTTCTATTAAAAATTTCCATATCATCCAATATGATAACATTAAATACACTCCGTAGACTATACATCTATACATTTATATAAATTCCTAATATCCCCATAAATGTGAAATGCAATTTTAACGAGTCGATTTCCTATCCTTTAGTTTTCAAGCATTTTTCGACGCTGGTCTTCCTACCACCCTATCAGCTTTATTGTTTTATTTTATAAGACGGTGCCAATTCTTTAATCACTAAATAAAAAATGTTATTACTTCTCTTCTATAAGTAATAACATTTTCTACCTATAAACCACTTAACAAATTTCTCTCCAACTAGCATCCTGCACATCTTCACTAGTCGGCTTTCTAACTGATCCAACGAAACATTCCTCGCAAGCACCAAACGCAATGAAATTTCTCTGCGCTTGTCTTAACGAGGGCCCATTTGCTCCGCCTTCAAAGTCATGATCGTTAAACTGAACAGGATCATCTTCCCAATAACATATGTTACAGATTTCATATGTACCTGGTGGTTCTTCTTCTAATGTTTTATATCCGCAGCATGGACAAGTGTATTTCATATAATCACCTTATTTCTCTTCATATGTAGTCCTGCTTACTAAAAATGTAATAGAGCAAATGACAGTTAGTCCCATAAAGTACATCATTACAACAATACGCGTATTTTCATATATTGTAGGGAACCCATCAGATATAACTTCATAACCAAAAACAATACTTATAGCTAAGAGAATATATAAAATTAAGGATGGAATAAAATGTAGCTTTACAGGTAAAATAACACACCTAAACAATATCTCCCCAAGAAGACAGCCAACTAAAACAACAGGGATTCCAATTATCAAAGTAGCAGCCAACATGTTGGCCATAGCAATAAAAAGATTCGTAAAAATAGAAAATAGCCCTCCTTCGAAAATCCCCTTCTCATCGTATATTTGAACTATCGTCATTGAAATAAATAAGCTTAATAAAGAATGGGAATACGGAATTAAAAATTTCCTCAATCATGCTCACCTCACTTTTCCCTTCACATATATTATTCATTATTTTCTATCATTTTAAAATAAAAAAATAACCCTCTATGATAAAACATAGAGGGAATAATTTCTATATAAAAACCTATACCTTATCCTGAAGTGAACCCCGAAAACAGAACACATATCAAAACACCTAAACCATCTGTTCCCTATATTCTTTAGGGGACAAGTGGTTTAGGTGGTTTATTAGAAAGTAGTACCTTCTTTTTTATAATATTCTTTTGAAATCTCTTCATAAAATGCTGCCGATGTCGCGTAGAAATAAGGTGCTAACCATAAGAAACCGATTCCTATAGTAAGAATACTTAAAATGAACCAGCCAAGGAAACTTAAGCATAGTAAAAAGTAATCCATTTTATGTCCATTCATCATACGGCGACTTTCGGTAATTGCTTGATTCGCTGTGTATTCTGGACGATCATTCAAAATAAAATACGTCATAGAATAAGAAAATGATTTAATAATACCCGGAATAATAAGAAGTAATGTCCATAGCATCAAGTATACATACATTAGTAAATATGTTAAAAACGACTTCATAAGCTTACTTCCATCGCTAAACCATCTAAATAAATCACCAATGCGAGCACTAGTCTCACGGATCACATTTAAAACAAGATAGTAGGCGCCTATTGTTAACGGACCAATAACAAGCATTGCAATAATACTTACTGTAAGCGAATCACTTGCTTCTTCCCAACCCCAAAACATCGAGAAAACACCTGTAATTAGAAGTTCAACAGCTCCAATAAGGATTCCAAGTAATAAGGTTGCCCCTACCGCTAATCCCCATTTTCCTTTTAATGCATCAAGTGCTTCTCTTTTCAACTGACTTATCATATATAGCCTCCTAATATTATTTCTATATTAGTATACCATTTATATCAAAAATTTCACGAATTTCCCTGAAATAGAAAGGTACTACTTTTTTCTGATACGTATTGAGAAATGTGAGCTGTATTTGCACCCATATATGAATCAAATTACTCATTTCTCCATAACAAAAAAGCCCGCCTTTCATACTAGGCAAGCCTTTTCAAATTAATTCTCACTTATTCTCTTCTTATACCAATCCTGCATTCTCTCCGCATCTTCTACTCTCGTATGCTCTAGTTTATAATTCGATGATGCACTAGAAAACGTATACGTACATAAATCCGCTCGGCGCTGGAAATATGATTGTGTTTTTTCAATTGATTGGACGTGTCTTCTTCTTACAAGCCCTGTATGTTTCCCAATACTACGATGTATAATCGTAATTTGTTCTCCGTTTACACCGTAACCATTTGTTTTAAATGTTGCGTATCCAAGTGTAAAGATGAGGATAGCTAGCGGTAACAACGCCCACATGATGAAATACTTTTCAAAGTATATGCTTATCCCAGTAAGCGGGACTGCTAGCATTGCGAAGAAAATGAAACTATCAATTAAATAACGGCGCAAGGCTGCTTTTGGTAATGCAGTAATATTTGTATTCAGTTCATATGGCAATTGTAAATGAGCGAGTAACTCTTGCACACGATCTTTTCGAATAATCGGATGCAGCGTAACTTTGTCTTTCTCTTCTCCCAATCCCTTACTTTGAATGACTTCGACTTGCACAGCACAATAACCGAACATCTGACGGAAAATACCTTCTTTTATCGTAATCCCTTGAATGCGGTGTAACTTTAGTACAAGTTCTTTCCTTTCAAGTAATCCTTGAGAAATACGCACTTCATCGTTTTTTCGATTTACTGTGAAATTACCATGTTTTAACGCGTAACCAATTGTAGATATAATCCACGAAAGGACGAGTAAAATAGCTACCATGTAAATCCAGCCGTATATATCATGATCCATTACATACGACTCTACGCTATTTTTTATCCATTTCGGAATGTACTCATCTACTTGGTGATACACGAAAAAGATTAATGAGAATAATAGTCCAAACTGACCAGATGTAACAGATGCTAATAAAATTTCTTTCAAAGTTAATTTGTACTCTGTCGCTTGCTTTTCCTCTGTCATAACTTCTTTTTCTACTACTTCTTCTGATGTTTCTTCTGCTTTCACTTCTGGAGTTGGCTCATTTAGTAAGGAAATAAGCTCCTTCGCCTCGTCTTCCGTAATACCAGCTAAGCTAACTTCTGCATCATCGCCTCCGCCAGCTGTTTCGATCTGAATTTTCTTCAAACCGAGCATTTGATATAACACGTTAGAACTTGTATTAATCGTTTGAACACGTTCTTTATTTAAGTAACTCTCTTTCTTCACGAAGAGCCCTTGTTTCACATGTAATACGTTATTTTCAACCCAGTATGTTGTGTAATACCATTTTTCAAACGCTGAAAAAATAGTAAGTAAACCGAATCCAGCGGGAATTAAATACCAAAATGGGAACTTTCCATTTAAACTAAACATGAAAATAAGTAATGGTATAAAATCTGTTATTTTTAATTCTAATAACATCGTAATGGGATGCTGCCTCTTATACATCCTCATCACTCACTTTCGCTAATTCTGTGATTCTCGTTTTTAACATTTCTGCTTCATACATCGTTAAGCCTGGAATGCTGTGAGAAGTTGCTGCCGTTGCAATATGTAATTCTGCTAATCCATGTTTTCTCATAATTGGCCCTTGTTCAATTGTCACGTGCTGTACACGAATCATCGGTACTAATACGCGCTTTACTACGAAAAGACCGTGCTGAATTTCAAGCTCTTCTTCATTTAATTGATAGCTATAATAACGCTGACGTAGTTTCGGGAATACAAAATACGAAAATGGTGCTAGCGCAACTGTTAACCCAACCATCACATACAAAATCCACGCCCACCAATCAAACTTTATCATAAGGAACAGGTAAGCTAAAATGACGAGAATACCGATCCCTTCTTCAATTACAGCACGAACTTTCCACACCTTGACCATGTCAGGATGAATTTCATTTTTCAATGGATCCATGTAACCACTCCAAATCTATTAATCTAATATATGAATTGTCTCAATCTATATTTTACATAACTTTACATAAAATTGAAAATTTATTATTTATCCGTTTTTTTCTCAGGAATAAAATATCCGAACCAAAGGAGCCAAACTAAACTAATTAATGCGAGCCAACCTTTATCCGCTTGGAAAGCTTCAATCATACCTGGAATTTTATACACTCCCACAAATCCAAGGAAACCGAGCCACCAGTTTTTCTGCATTTTCATTTTTATTCCCCCTCCTTCATTACGTTTTTCACATTTTGAATCCAAATTTCTTTATACTTTAACTGGAATCCTATTAATATGTAATTACTCATATTATCAATAACGAGCGCTAACGTATGCGCGTTTTCTTCAGTTGCATGTTGTGACACAACACCAAGTTCCACACCTTTCTTTAATAAATCGTGGAATCCATTTAAGAAATCTTCTTGTATTTCAAATAAGCGTTTCTGGTACTTTTCATTTCGCGTCGCAGTTACGATGAATTCATTTATAACGCGTAATATGCCTTCTTGACCTCTATACTCCGATAACATATGTAAACCATCTGCGATTAACTTTTCTGCAAAGTTTTCTTTCGTATATTGTTCTTTATCGAAGTAATTGACGAAATAATATCCAGAAAAAATCTCTTCAAATAAAAAATCAACTAGCGCTTCTTTAGACGGAAAATGATAATAAATAGCTGGCTTTGATATGCCTACTTCTTTCGCAATCATTGAAAGACTCATCTTCTCAATGCCATGCTCTGCCATTAGTTTAAATGATGCATCTACAATGTGCTGCGATGTTTGTAAATTTTTTGTCATACTGTACCTCTTCTATTTTTACTTACCGGTCGGTAAGTAAATTGTAAAATGAAAATGAATGGTTTGCAAGTTAATTAGAGTTTTAAAAGGAACTTCTTGATGAACCTAGAAAAATATAAAGTAAAACAATGTATAACGATAAGGAGGATTTTCATATGGGATCTGGCGGTAAAGGTGGTAGTGGTAGCGGCGGCGGTGAAGATGGCAAAGATGGTAAGAGCGGTAGTAGTGGGCTTTTATTACTCATTCTGCTCTTTATCGTATTCATTATAATTGGAGCTAGTTATAGTGTGTTTAGCTTCTAAGAAAAGACACAATTCAGTTAGTTATAGTAGCGTAGAAAACTTAAACAGAGATTAAAATTTTCCTTCTTAAGGTTTCTTCACCAGTAAGGGCACACAAAATAGAAAGCCCCGGTTATATTTAACAGCCAGCGCTTTCTATTTTCAGTATTCTTATAATGCTTCATCTATATTTCCAACTCGCACACGTAAATCATTATTGATCATCCACAATAATATACGCTGTTCTAATTGGCCCATGCACACCTACGACAAGGTTCATTTCAATATCCGCGCTATTTGATGGACCAGAAACGAAGTTCACACAAGCCGGCAAGTTTTCTCCCGCTTTATTTTGATCATGAATCAGTTTTGTAGCTTGGGTTAATCTTGGTACGATCGTACTTTTAGGAACGATTGCAATATATGACTCCGGAAGAAGACTCACATGTCTTCCTTTTAACCCATCATTAAATAGCACAACGGTTCCTGATTCTGCCAAAGTCATATCACTGAACGTAATGCCAAGGTCAGCAGCTTTCGCAAATTTTATGTCCTCTTCTTTATGATCTAATCCCCATGTACGAAAATGTGTTGTTCCTTCATTGCTGAAACATGGCGTAAGACCATACTCATTAAAGCGCTCATCATTCGAACATATAACAGATTTGATATTCCAACCTTTTATAAAAGACCCCAATGTTTCAACAAGATTTTCCTTTGTTGTTCGCTTTACTTCTGTATGAATGACTTCGCAGTGCTCTATTAACTTTAATACAAGTTCGTCTTGCGCCAGTCCGTCAAAAACAGTCCACTGCGGGGAAAAAGACCAGTTCGGTTTTTCCACTGCTTCTGGACGTTTCCTACCAAGCTTTTCTGATAACTGGAGTAAAAATTCCTCACGATTTTGGATGGCCATCATTGTTCTCCTTTTCGTGTTTTTCAAACCACTCTCGAAACGGTTGTTTTTTCGGAACTGGAAAATCTCTCGCATCCGTCCAAGCTTTTAACGGCCCAATTCCACGCTCGATCTTATCCCCTTTTGCAAGAGGTTTTAATGCATACGGAGCGCTCTTCGCTGCAAAAGAAAATAGTCTAGGACTCTTCACCGCTTGTTCAAAACCTTTCATAGCCACGTTCCAAGCTACAGGTGATTGTTTTTCTTCTACAATGCGGCTGCGGTGTTTAATTAATAAGTCATGTAACGGGATTTTCACTGGACACGCTTCTGTACAAGCACCACAAAGGCTAGATGCGTAAGGTAAATCCTTATATTCATCATATCCCCCTAAAAGCGGTGTCAACACAGCTCCAATTGGTCCTGGATAAATAGAGCCATATGCATGTCCACCAATATGCCTGTATACAGGACACACATTAATACATGCCGCGCAACGAATGCACTGAAGGACACTTTGGAATTCTGTTCCTACAATATCGGAACGGCCATTATCAACAATGACTAAATGAAATTCCTCAGGTCCATCTGTTCCGCCAGGCTCAGTTAATCCTGTAATATAACTTGTTAACTTTTGTCCTACAGAACTTCGGCATAGAAGTGTTACTAAAACATCAAGCTCTTCCCATGTTGGAACAATACGTTCCATCCCCATAACTGTAATCAACGTTTTTGGAAGTGTCGTAGTAAGTCTTGCATTTCCTTCGTTTGCTACGATAGAAATTGACCCAGACTCTGCAACAGCAAAGTTACATCCAGTCACCCCTATATCCGCTGCAAAAAAATCATCACGTAAATACGATCTTACAAACCTCGCCATTTCCGTAGGATCAGATGTTCCCGTATAATCTAACTTTGTTTTAAATATTTCACAAATGTGTTCTTTATCCTTGTGAAGACACGGAACAACAATATGTGATGGAGGATCGTGGTCGTTCACTTGTAGAATAAATTCAGCAAGATCTGTTTCTAACACTTCCGCTCCAGCTTCTTCAATCGCTTCATTTAAACTAATCTCTTCCGTTACCATCGATTTTGATTTCACAATTTTTTTCGCGTTTTTCTTTTTTACAATCCCTTTTACATATTCCCTTGCGTCTTCTGCAGTCTTTGCGAAATAAACGAAACCACCGTTTTTCTCAATATTTTCACTCAGCTCATATAAATAATAATCAAGGTTTTCTAATGTATGCTTTCGAATTTCTTCTCCTAAAGCTCGCCATTCTTCCCAGTTCCCAAGACTCTCAGTAGCTTTTAATTTCTTGACTCTCAGACCATCTTGCGCTTTCCTGACAGCCTGTCGCATAAATTGATCCCCAATGCCTGTTTTAGTACGCTTATGAAAGGGATCGTTCCCAATTTTCATTCCCATCTCTATATCCCCCCTTGTTTTCGATCTTCATTTAATACTTGAGCAATATGTTTTACATCAATTGGATAACCATTGCGTGTTAAACGTCCTTTTATATTCATTAAGCAGCTACAATCCATCCCAATTAACAATTCCGCACCGGTTTCCATAATATGCTTTACTTTTTCCTCAACCATTTGCTCAGAGATTTCTGGCATTTTCACTGAGAATGTCCCTCCAAATCCGCAGCAATCATAATTATGCGGCAGTGAAACAACTTCCAGTCCCTTTACACATTTTAATAATTTTTGCGGCGGTTCCTTAATCCCCATTAATCGGCTCATATGACAAGATGTATGAACCGTTGCTTTTTTATGAAGCTCCGCACCTAAATCTTCTTTTCCTAATACTTCAACAAGAAATTGTGTGAATTCATATGTTTTATTTCCAAGTTCAGTAGCTTTTTTCTTCCAATCCGCTTCACTTTCAGAAAATAAGCTAGAAAACTCGTGAACCATCATAGCGCAAGACCCCGATGGTGCCACAACATATTCTGAACTAGCAAAGGCTTCAATCATATGTTTTGCAGCTGTTTTTGTTTCTTTCACATACCCGCTATTATAAGCAGGTTGTCCGCAGCAAGTTTGAGTTTTGGGAAAATCAACTTCACACCCTAAATCTTCAAGAATTTCCACAACATCTTTCCCTACTTCTGGATAAAAAACATCTGCAACACAAGTAATAAATATTGATACTTTCATATTTTGCACCCCTAAATACAGTAAAGTAAGCTCAAGTAACTTTATTTGTATATTATTGGTAAAAAAATAAAAAATATGAATAAAAATAAAAAAAAGCATCCTAAATGTGTAATTTAGGATGCTTTTTGTAAAACAAATTAATTTCTATTAAGCAATCGCATACGATAACAATTCATCGTCACTTCCCCAAGCCTTTGCAACAATTGATAATTCGCATATGCGCCGACTGGGGCACCGATGATCGGGACGAGCTGGAGCATTTTTGCTAAATCGATATAGTCTCGGTATTCTGTTTGGAACTTTTCCCAGTCCATATGATTTTCTTCTTCTGTATCCCACGTTTCAATCGCTTTCCATACTTCTTTTCGGTAATCGTCACTTGAAAAAGCAAGCTGGAAAACGTGAAGAATAAAAAGGCGCTCTTCTTTTTTACTCGTATCAAATCCGTACAATGTTGCTGCATCAAATAAAAATTTTATTTTAATAGTAAGTAATAACGGGAAATCGGCAAGGCCAAGGAGAATGCCACCTGCTCCTGTTCCTGCCCCTTCTGCCGCTGCGACTTTTTTGTACTCATCCATTTTTTTACGTACTTCATCGTCTCTTCTTTGCAGTGACCAGTTCGTTTCTTTTAGCTTCGGTTTTATGAAGTTTGATCCAGCACTAATTGTTTGCACCATCATCCGAATCGTTTCTGTTAGTACCTTTTGCACTTTCGCGGGCACTAGTTGTTGCACTTTCACCTGCACTTTTTTAGAGAACCGTGTCATCATAGAAGAATCTTTCATGAATGTAGCTTTCCACTGCTCCAATTCTTTTATAACCTTCTCTTCATATGTAATCATAGGTTCATTCCTTTCAGTTTAAACGCTCAATGCGCTTTGCACCGTATTGATAAACGAAACCAATACTAAATAATATGCTTACTACAAATAAAATGCCGGTCATTATGAAATCTTTCGTCGCAAGTGCAAATATAATTGTAAATACAACGCTACCAATGATAAGAATCGCATTTAATAAAGTAAGGAAATCTCTCTTCTTCTCGTCTCCCCCTACCGGATATAAATCAAGCCAAACTTTCATACGGTGATGTTTCCAAAGGGTTAAGAGCTGGTAGCCGATTAAGTATAAGAAAACAAGGCTTACGATAAAACGTCCATATAAAAATGGGATAAAGTAAAGAATAATTCCCCCAAGAACGAGTAAACGCATATATAATCCGAAATAGTTACCCGATCTTAAAAATGTTCTCGTATATAAGTATAAATATGTACGTTTCTCACCAATCATCGAAAGAATGAAATCAAGCCATTTCCTACGTGATACTCTCTCTTTTAACGCTGGTACATCAACGAACATATTCGCAATGCGGTACAGCAGCATCATTTTTTTACCTTCTTCAGAAATTAAATACTCCCAGTTTAGCGGCTTTCCTTTCACCTTTTGATGCATAACAGCAAGGTATAGTGCCATAAGAAAGACAATTACACCGGTAAAAATGAATGAAGTACGTTCTACAAGGAAGTACACAAATAAGCCGTTTAAGATAAAGCGAATGAACCAATCTGCTTTTTGAACGCTTTGATCTGTTAAAAATGATTTTTCCCACGCTACGAATAAATTCCACGCTTTTACAATGACAAACGCGATTACAATCCATATGTAATTGGCACCTGTTTGTTTCATTTGCTGGAAATATAACGGGGCAAGCGCAGCTGCTACCATTGCGATTATGTATAACTGAATCATAAACGTAAAAAGAAATGCCTTCGTAAAGTAAGGCTTTAACTTTTCTTCAACTGGAAGCAAATACACGAGATCCGCTTCTTTTAATAACGTTTGGATGGACCCAGCTGTTAATACGAGGCCAAGTAAGACTGCCATAACAAACGCTGTCGGAAACGAAGGTGTTAACGTTTGTAACCATTGCTGGTAATAATAAGCTCCTGCCCCGATGATAAATACGAAAATAAATTTCAAATGATCATTAAATACGTATTTACTATATGTACGAACTTCTTTTAGAAAGTGCCGAAATCGTTCTTTCCATAACGCTGTGCTATTCATAATCTTCTTCCTTCGTTAACGCAATATAAATATCATCAAGCGTTGCACCAGGCATATTAAACCCGGATTGAAGTTCTGATAATGTTCCCATCGCTCTCACTTCACCTTGATGTAAAATAATGAATGAATCACAATAGCGCTCTGCTGTCGCTAAAATATGTGTACTCATTAAGATGCCCGCACCACTCTTTTTCATTTGATCCATCATTTGAAGAAGTGATTGAATCGCTAACGGATCAAGCCCAACGAAAGGTTCGTCCACAATGTAAAGTGATGGTTCAACTAAAAATGCACTCATAATCATCACTTTTTGTTTCATCCCTTTTGAGAAATGAGACGGAAACCATTTTAAGCGATTTTTCATGCGAAACTCTTGTAATAGTTGTCCTACGCGTTCTTCATATTGTTTTTCATCTACACCGTACGCCATCGCTGTTAATTTCAAATGCTCTTCTAACGTTAACTCATCATATAATACTGGCGTTTCTGGAATGAAGGAGAAACTAGAACGGTACGCTGTCATATCATCACGAATTGTTTTCCCATTAATTGTGACAGTTCCTTTTTTCGGCTCCATTAAACCGATGATATGTTTAATTGTCGTACTTTTCCCAGCCCCATTTAAACCGATCAAGCCGACAAGTTCGCCTTTATTAACAGAGAACGAAACATTTTGCAGTACAGGTCGTTTCGTATATCCTCCTGTAACATTTTCTACACGCAATAACTCGCTCATACGACACCACTTTCTTCATTAGTATTCATTCTACATTCATCTTACCAAAAATGGCGCTGTACTACATAGTATCGATGCCTTCAAAAAAAAATTTAAATTTCTTGGCATATATTTTTACGAAAGCGGACATCATAATTAGTGAAGAAGGAACACATTGAAAAAGCAACCACCAATTGATGAGTACAACAACATAGTGAAGTCATCATGAAATGGGGTGTCCAAGTTGGACAATGAAATTTACACATAACCAGATAATTTGTTTCATTTTCGAAACGGGGTGTCTCCGAAAGAGCATATACTGTTTTAAAAAATAAACAATTTCATTTTAAAAAAAGATTGCAATTCATTTCACTTGAAAATGGGGTGTCTACGGCAGAAACTTTAGCCGATTTACCGTGCATTTCTTAAATAAATGAGGTGTCTGCGAACCGTAAATTATAAAAAATGCTTTTTCAATCCATCTTCAGAAAACAGGAAGCTGAGTCAGCTTCCTGTTTTTCGTGTTTGTTCTCCTATGTAATTATGGTAAAATACGGCTAAGACTATTTGAAAGGATGAGATCGATGAATCATACAGCGGACAATTGTATTTTTTGTAAAATCATTGACGGGCAAATCCCTTGCTCAAAAGTATACGAAGATGAACATGTACTTGCATTTTTAGATATTAGTCAAGTAACAAAAGGACATACTCTTGTTATTCCAAAAGTACACAAACAAGACATTTTTGCGTTAACGCCAGAAATCGCATCACATATTTTTGCTGTCGTTCCAAAAATCGCAAATGCAATGAAAGCAGAATTTAATCCAGTTGGTTTCAACCTACTTAACAATAACGGCGAGAAAGCTGGACAAACTGTATTCCACTTCCACCTTCATTTAATTCCACGCTACGGTGAAAACGATGGTTTCGGTGCTGTTTGGAAATCACACCAAAATGAATACACAATGGAAAATTTACAAAACATCGCAAGTACAATTGCAAATAGTGTGAAATAGTGCCACTATAATAAGAAGTAATACATAACAAGCCGATTCCTCTGGCATTTATTGTATGGCTTCTTTCTTCACAAAAAATGCCGGGGGTATGATTTTTTGTGCATAGCATGTACAAGAGAGAAAAGCTCACTTTTCTTCCCCTTGTCTTAAAGATATGCACACTTTTATACATCATGAATACGAACGAAAAATAAGGAGGTTTCCTTTTATGTCAAAAGCTAAATCCTTTATTACAGGTGTACTTTGCGGCGGAGCAGTTGCTGGACTAGCCGTTCTTTTCTCAACTCCTTCTTCTGGTAAAGCTATGCGCGGTAAGCTGAAAGAAAAAGGAACTGATATTAAAAAAACATTAGCTGATATTACAGCTGATACGAAGTTATTAAAGCGTCAAATCGTTGAAACTGCTTCAGAAGGTAAAGAAGTATTCCAAGAACTAAAAGACGATATGCATGACACGCTTTCTAACTGGAAACAAGATATTTCTCAAAACAAACGACATATTGAAAAAGAAATTTTAGACATTCAAAAGTCAATTGAGAAACTACAAGAAGCCGTTCCAGAAAAAGCGTAAACATATTCCTGCTTAGTTTTTTGCATATAACAAATATTTTTCATACGAATTGACCTTAACACGGTATATCACATAGATATGCCGTGTTTTTATGCATTTACAATATATGTTATCCCTTAACATGTAAAGACAACACATGTATTCTCGACTCATAAAACGCTTCCATAGTTATGCATGATTTGTATAGAATGTTATTTTTCCGAAAAATTTTCACAATTCTCACAAAAAGACTTTATTAATTTTTATTTTACTGGCATAATAGATAATAATGAAAAAAGAATGTTAAAGTGGGTGAGTAAATGAAAAGTGGAGAAAAAAATTACTCGGTAAAAGAAGCGATGATTTTCAGCCAACGTATTGCTCAATTATCGAAAGCGTTATGGAAATGCGTAGAGAAAGATTGGCAACAATGGATTAAACCTTACGATTTAAACATTAACGAGCATCATATTTTATCAATCGCTTATCATTTAAAAGGGGCTTCTATTTCTGAGATTGCTAAGTTTGGAGTTATGCACGTATCAACGGCGTTTAACTTCTCTAAAAAGCTAGAAGAACGCGGCTATCTTGTATTCTCTAAAAAAGAAGATGATAAACGAAATACGTACATTGAAATTACAGACAAAGGGGAAGAGTTACTACTTCGCTTAATGGAGGAGTATGACCCTGAAAATAATTCTGTTTTTAATGGGGCACTTGAACTTCGTAATTTTTACGGTAAGTTCCCAGAAAATATCGAACTTATTGCGATCCTTCGCAATATTTACGGACAGGACTTCATCGATATTTTTGAGAAATCATTAGAGAATATTGAGGAGAACTTTACGGAGACCGATCAAAAATTAGTTAAGAAATAATCTATTTATCCTTTCGCAATCATGCGTAAGAATTCATTCATAAGTGGCACAAATAAGCCCTGTTTTGCTAGCGCTTCCGCAGTTTCGTGTACTTCGAGCTGATGTGGAAGCGCTTTTTCAAATTGATCTAATAGCGCATCAAACAATAGAAGGCCTTCTGCTTTCTCCGCTACATATTGTTCGTTCAGCTTTTCACAAAGTTTTAGTATACGTTCAATGTCTTTTTTACGAGCTTTTTTCTTTATGATTAAAGAATAAAATGGACACTTTTCTTCATCAATCATTTTAAATAGTAGGTCTACGTAGTATTCAGCTTGTTCTAGTCTTCTTACAACGTCCATTTTCTCCCTCGCTTCCTAACACAAAGTCTTCTATTTCTGAATTTTGTAACACGAACAAAATATCGTATGATACAATATATAAAGTATATGTATTTTAGCCAAAAGGAGGTCTCGCCTCATGACTCTTATAACCGTTGTTTTTGTTGCATTCGCACTTCTTGTTATATTTTACACGAATTTCATGACACATACACTGTGTGAGCGAAAACAAATATCTGCGAGCCGCCAGCCCGGTGTCTTTCGAGTTATTAATGTATGTATTACCATTCTATTAATTTCTAGTTATGTAGAAATTATATTTCATGGAAAGTGAGGAAGGAAGCCCCTTCCTCATTTTTTTCCTCTATAAGCAAATTATACCTACTATAACTAATAAAATAAACAGTACAAGTAATAAAATAAGTTTTGAATTCATCCCCCATCCCCTCCTCTTTTCTGTATATGCGACATGCGCCCAATATGGTACCCTTTCAAAATCTGACACAAACTGGTTAAAATTTCTTTATCAATAGGAAAACCCGTCGAAATATGATATATTAAATTTTGTACATATTGCTTATACTATGAAATAAACGACACGCATCTAAACTTTATCCTAAAGCCTCGGTAAGCCCTGTTAAGCGTGCTTTTACATATAAAAAAAGCAAAGACATCAGTGAGACTTAATCAGGTTCTTATGAACGAAAATAACCTATCATAAGGCGTTTCTTCATTCGTATGGGATAAATTAAAAATACATAATAGTAGGAGTGTTTATTGAATGAAGAAAGCTATGCTTGCCTTAGCCGCAACAAGTGTAATCGCATTATCAGCATGTGGAACATCATCATCAGACAAAATTGTTACATCTAAAGCTGGTGACATCACTAAAGAAGAGTTCTACAATCAAATGAAGACACAAGCTGGTAAACAAGTACTAAATAACATGGTTATGGAAAAAGTACTTATTAAAAACTACAAAGTCGATGAAAAAGAAGTAGACAAAAAGTTCGATGAAATGAAAAAGCAAGTCGGTGACCAATTCGATACACTAATGAAACAACAAGGCCTTAAAGAAGAAACAGTTAAAAATGGCGTTCGCGCTTCATTAGCTCAAGAACAAGCTATTGAAAAAACAATCACTGATAAAGAGCTAAAAGAAAACTACAAGCCTGAAATTAAAGCAAGCCACATTCTTGTAAAAGATGAAGCTACTGCGAAAAAGGTTAAAGAAGAGCTTGGACAAGGTAAATCTTTCGAAGATTTAGCGACACAATACTCTGAAGATACTGGTTCAAAAGAAAAAGGCGGAGACCTTGGCTACTTTACTGCTGGTAAAATGGTTAAAGAATTCGAAGACGCAGCTTATAAAATGAAAAAAGATGAAGTAAGCGAACCTGTAAAATCACAATTCGGTTACCACATCATTAAAGTAACAGATATTAAAGAACAAAAACCATTTGATGAAGTAAAAGGCGACATCAAAAAAGACCTTGTTCAAAAGAAAACACAAGATGCTCAATTTATGAATGATCTTATGATGAAAGAAATCAAAAAAGCTGACGTAAAAGTTGACGATAAAGATTTGAAAGATCTTTTCGAAGAGCCAAAAGCTGACGCTAAAAAAGACGAAAAGAAATAATGAAGTAAAAAAAGCTTGGGTAGCCCCAAGCTTTTTTTATTTTGTAGTAGTTTTTTTGCCGATAAATCGATATACTTCCTCACCTTACTCCATTCAACAAAAAAAAACCTTGGTTTCGTGCAACACGAAACCAAGGTTTATCTTATTATCATTGATTAAATTAAAAAACTATGGTAAATTAGTACAGAAACGCATTCATTAAAAATAAAAGAATGTATTTATCCGTATCTTAATTGTACAACAAAACACATCTTCAGTCAACCTCTATTTTTCACTTTTAAAGGAGTGCTTACGTATGAACAAAAAACTTGATCAAGAGCAAAAACGATTGGATACCGTAATAGAAACGATTACGGAGCAAATTGATAAACTGGAAAGCGACACTGGCAGACGCCGGGCAGAAGTAATCAACATTCGTAAACACTTCTGGGATGATGTTAAAGTTAACACTGATACTTTTGACGATTATCTTGAAACAGTTATCAACTTAAGACAACAAGCTCAGTCACTAGCCGTAACACAAATCACCCATAAGCACACCTTTAATCGACTTGCCGCACTACGCCGTATGCATAAAGCACCTTACTTCGGACGAATTGATTTCAAAGAAGAAGGAGAAATTGGTGCAGAACAAATTTATATCGGCGTTGCTACACTTACCGATGCAAGCGGAGAAAACTTTCTTATATACGATTGGCGCGCACCTATTTCAAGTGTCTACTACGATTATCCGCCAGGACCGGCTGAGTACAGTACACCAGGAGGCGTAATCCGCGGTAATGTGGAGAAAAAATTGCAATATATTATTCAGAATGGCGAGATTGATTCCATGTTCGATACGAGCCTCACAATTGGAGATGAAATCCTACAACAAGCGCTCGGAAAAGGAACAAACAAACATATGCAAAGTATCGTTGCTACTATCCAGCGCGAGCAAAATGAAATTATCCGTCACGATGAAGGGCGACTACTTATCGTTCAAGGAGCTGCTGGTAGCGGGAAAACGTCAGCTGCCCTGCAGCGAATCGCCTACTTACTATATAAATATCGCGAATGGCTAAAAGCAGATCAAATCATTCTCTTCTCCCCTAACTCCATGTTCAACAGCTACGTATCTAACGTACTGCCAGAACTCGGCGAAGAAAATATGCAGCAAGTTACATTCCAAGAATATTTAAACCATAGACTAAGTAAGTCATTTGACGTTGAAGACCCTTATGAGCAATTAGAATATATGTTAACTGAAACGAATAGCCCTACCTATAAAACGAGAAATGCGAGTATTCGATTTAAAGCATCTACTCAATTTTTCGAGATGATTAGAGCGTACAGACAATCTCTTGAATCTTCAGGCATGCTATTTAGAGGAATGAAATTTAGAGGAAAACTGATTGCCTCTGCTAAAGAAATTACAGAGCAATTTTATAATACTGATTCCTCCCTCCGCTTCCATAATAGAATCGAGAAGTTAACGGAGTGGCTAAATAAACAAATAGATGAACTTGAAAAAGCAGAACTGAAAAAACCTTGGGTAGAAGAAGAAATTGAATTACTTAGTAAAGATGAATATCAAAAAGCTTATAAATACTTACAGAAAAAAGGAGAGTTTGACGACAACTCCTTTAGTGATTATGAGAAAGAAACGAAAGTACTCGGACGTATGATTGTCCGTAAAAAATTAAAACCGTTACGTAAAGGCGTTCAAACACTACGTTTTATCAATTTTACAGGCATATATAAACAACTCTTCACAGATGCATCATGGGTTACTGGAGAAAAGCCTAAAGAATGGGACGAAATTTGCTCATTAACTGTGAACATGCTTGATGAAGGAAAACTATATTACGAGGATGCGACTCCATTTTTACTCTTAAAAGAATTAATCGAAGGCTTCCAAACGAACAGATCGATTAAACACGTACTCGTCGACGAAGCGCAAGATTACTCTCCGTTTCAATTCGAGTTTTTAAAACGTCTCTTCCCTGCCGCAAAAATGACGGTACTCGGGGACTTTAACCAAGCGATATTTGCTCATGCGAGTGAAGCAGTGAATTTCAATACACTTACTAGCTTATACGGACCTGATGAAACGAACGGCATCAACTTAACTCGTAGCTATCGTTCAACAAAACCGATTATTGAATTCACACGCTATCTCGTACCGGAAGGAAAGAATATTAACGCCTTTGAACGTGACGGCGAGAAACCTACAGTGACTAAAGTTTCTGATTACAGCGAACTGCATAATTGTATTACTTCCAAAGTTGCTGAACTACAAAAACAACAGCACAATACGATCGCAATTATATGTAAATCCGCGGCTGAAAGTGCCGCTGCCTACGAAGCACTCAGTCATATCGAGAATATTAAACTTGTGAAAAGTAACTCAGCCGAGTATGAGCAAGGCATCGTCGTTATCCCTGCTTATTTAGCGAAAGGTATCGAATTTGATGCTGTTATTATTTACAATGCTTCTAAAGATGTGTACAGCGATAAGAGCCTACGTAGATTGTTCTACACCGCTTGTACGCGCGCGATGCATGAATTGCAGCTTTATAGCGTTGGTGAGGTTAGTCCTTTTGTAACGGGGGCTGCTTCGGAGAGTTTTGAATGTATAACGAAAACACCTTGATTTTTATCAAGGTGTTTTTTTCATTCTAAACGACATATCTTTACGTCGATATACACTCAGCACGATCCCCATTAAAAGCGCATGAAATACAGTTGGTGTTAATCCATAACTAATAAAAGGCAATGATATAGCAGCAATCGGTAATAAGCCTAGGATCATGCCCACGTTATAAATGAACTGAACTACAAAAAGAGTCATTCCTCCAACGAGAAGCAATTTACCATACCGATCATTTATTTTATAAGATATGATTACTAACCTTGCTACAAAAAGAGAAAGAATTAGAACAAGGACCAGTGCAAGCAAATACCCATAATAGTAGGTCAAACTCGCAAAAACAAAATCAGTATCTGGAGTAGGAATAAACTTTATATCTCCAGCTGTACCAAACCAACCTGCTGACGACATTACCTCTTTTAAACGTATATACATAAACCCTGCGCCACCTGCATCACGCTCTGGATTTAAATACCCTAGAAATCTATCCAAGTGGTATCCTGAGGACCAGGATAAGGATACCCTGATAATAAATAAACAAATTGGTACAATTGTAATAATCAATGCCTTTTTCTTTCCTAACTTACTCCACCAAAGCATAATGAATACCATCGTGATATAGATAAAAATTGACGAAAGAGTTGATACAATTAAAAATAAATACAAAGAAAATAAATACAAAACCACAAGATGCATAACCTTTAACCTACTATTATTGAAAAAAGAAGCCCAGGCTAGAAAAAAGAACGGCACTGCCATTAAACAGTCAATTGCAATGGGACCAATTTTCATTAACGGTTCTCCAGTCATCGAAGCGTTCGGAAAACAGTATAGCATTAACAAGATAAGTACTCCGATTGTGTAAAACAACCTTCCGAGTCTTTCTAACTTCCGATAATCAATCAGCATCATCCCTAAAGCTGCTACAACACCGAGAATAACAAATATTATCTTATTCATTAGTAAATCATTCGTATGTCCAAAAGCTATAACTGGCAGAAACCCTAACCCCATAGCAGCCACTAATAAAATAATTAAGAACCAATCAACCTTTGGCTTATGAAGTTTGTTAAGTTCCCTGCCAAGCTTGATCGGACTTCCCATTTGTTCAACAGCCTTATTTTCAGCAACTTCCTCACTTAACCCATTCTCTATCCACGTGTTCTTCGCCTGTTTCAAGTGAAAATCTAGTTCAGTTGCTACAAAGCTCTTTGCTTCTTTTGATTTAATGTGATTGGTAACTTCACTTAAAAAACGCTCCCCTTTTTTGTTCAATTTTATCTCACTCCTGTACTAATCCTTTTAATATAAACCGTGCCTTCGTAGAATCTTTTTCTGCCTTTCGCAGCATCTTGTTTCCTTTATCATTTAATTGATAATATTTAGCTCCTGAATGATCCCAACTTGATTGGATAAAACGATTCTGTTCTAGCCGATGTAATACGGTATATAAAAACCCTTCATTTCCTTCGAATTTTCGAATCCCTCTCCCTCGTAGTAGCTGTGACAATTCGTATCCTGTTTTTTCATTACTGAGGAGTTGTAAAATGGCTAACGAGATGTCCTCTTCCTTTTCGTGTGATGCATTGATTTTTTCGCGCACCCGCTTTCGGTGTTGATCAGAAAAACTCAAATGTTTAAACGTTGTATTCTCCATTGATTTTCGCAGGCCTTTTAATCGATCTTCCATTTGATTATTCCTCCAACCCTTTCTTCAAAAGCTCCTTCGCTTTTTTCAGTCTCGTTTTTATCGTGTTTTCTTTCACTTCTATTACAATAGCAATCTCTTTAATTGATAGTTCTTCATAATAAAATAGATAAATGACTTCTCGATATTTTATCGGTAAATTCATTACTGCAGAAGCCAGTTCACGGTCCTTCGCATTTTGAATAACAGTTTGTTCGACACTATCATTTTGAACCCCAATATAAGCAGCTTCATCCTCTGTCACAATCACCTTTTTGTTATACCAACTTTTTATGTAGTCCTTACATTGATTAATCGCAATTCTCCACAACCACGTTTTCACATTCGACTTCCCTTTGTATGTATGAAGAGATTTATAACATTTCACAAATATATCCTGCGTTAAATCCTCAGCGACCTCTTTATTATTCACATATGAATACACAAGCTGTAAGACTTCTTGTCCATATTTGTTCATTATTTCATCGATAAGGAGTTCCTTATCTTCTATTTCAAACGCTTCTACCGTTAATTCATCCACATCATTTCCTCCTTCCCATATATTAGACGACGCACTGTATGGAAAAGTTTTATAAATACATAAAAAAATACGGATAGTAATGTTCATACCGTTTTTCGAAACCTTAATTTTTCTTTACTAAGAGTAAACCTTTTATTATGATACAACACTTTATATTCACTTATAGTCAAAATTTTAGCGCATTCATAATAAAACAAAAAACCACCTAAAGGCTCCCCTTCAGGTGGTTCTCTATTTTACGCTAACGCAGCCGCCTGCTCTTGTTGATCTACAGGAATTACAGCATCGCTTAACGCTTTTTCTAATTCAGCTGTGTATTTCATTTGCTCTTCTTTGCTCCAGCCTAGTTTCGCAGCCATGTAGTTGATTACTGCTTCTTTCCACTCGTATACCCAGTGGATGTTGAAGAATACAGCGCCTCTGCGGCGTACGAAGAAGTCAACTGGTTTCGCTGTCATTTCGTAATCCATTGCGTATACAAGCGGGATTAGAACGTCTAGCGGCATGTTGTATTCTTTCGCTTCGTCTTTATGTTTTTTCGCCAAGTCAAACAGTACGTCAACGTTAGAGCCGTAGAATTTCGCGAATTTTTCCGCTTGTGCTGTCGTTAAACCAGATTTCGTACCTTCGCCTGCTTTTTTCGCAACAAATGCCGGGAATCCGTGTGAACCACTTACATGACCACCAGAGATTGGCATATGTTTCGTATCACTCTTCTTATATGCGCTATGGCCTTCTTTTTGTAATAGATTCGTTACGTAGTCTACTACCATTTCAGCCATTTTGCGGTATCCTGTTAATTTACCGCCCGCGATTGTAATTAAACCAGATTCAGAAGTCCAAATTTCATCTTTACGAGAAATTTCAGATGCATTCTTACCTTCTTCATAAATTAGCGGACGTACACCAGCCCAGCTTGATTCCACATCTTTTTCTGTAATTTTCACGCTTGGGAACATGTAATTAATCGCATTAATGATATATGTGCGATCTTCTGTTGTCATGTGTGGTACAGCTGCGTCTTTATCATAGAACGTATCTGTTGTACCTACGTACGTTTTTCCTTCGCGAGGAATCGCGAACACCATACGTTTATCTGGTGTATCAAAGTAAATTGCTTGCCCTAATGGGAACCGTTTTTGGTCAATTACTAAATGCACACCTTTTGATAACTGAAGTACTTTCCCTTTTTTAGAGTTATCTTTTTCACGAAGTGTATCTACCCAAGGACCAGCTGCGTTTACAATTTTCTTACCGTAAACTTCATACACTTCTCCGTCTAGTAAATCGATTACACGTACACCGCATACTTTTCCATCTTTATATAAGAAACTGTCTACTTTTGCGTAGTTAACAGCTTTCGCACCATGTTCAATCGCTTCTTTCATTACTTCAATTGTAAGACGCGCATCGTCTGTACGATATTCTACGTAGTAACCGCCGCCTTTTAATCCTTCTTGTTTTACAAGAGGCTCTTTATTTAGCGTTTCTTCACGGTTAAACATCTTTCTGCGCTCGCTTCGTTTTACACCTGCTAAGAAGTCGTATACACGAAGACCAATTGATGTACTGAATGACCCGAACGTGCCGCCTGTATGGAACGGAAGTAACATCCACTCCGGTGTTGTTACATGGGGACCGTTCTCATATACGATCGCACGCTCTTTCCCCACCTCTGCTACCATTTTCACTTCAAGTTGTTTTAAATAACGTAAACCGCCGTGTACAAGTTTCGTTGAACGACTTGATGTACCTGCTGCAAAGTCCTGCATTTCAAACACAATTGTTGATAAACCGCGTGTTGCCCCATCTAATGCAATACCAGAACCAGTAATACCTCCACCAATTACGATCACATCTAACTCTTGTTTATTTACTCCGTTTAATACGTCTTTACGTTGTTTACTTGAAAATTTCATGGTAATTCCTCCCTTTGATAACGAAAAAAGAGACCACAAGCTCCGCTATAGATTTCGCCTCTATAGCGTGTTGTGGTCTCTCCAAATCTCCTACCGAATTATTAACTTGTCATCATTATAACACTGTTTATGATTATTTGAAAGCTTTAGTTGCTTCAATTGCTTTTTTCCATCCAGCATATAGCTCTTCGCTTGTTTCCGCTTCCATCGTTGGTTCAAAGCGTTTGTCCATATGCCACTGTGCTTTAATTTCATCTTGGTTTTTCCAGTATCCAACCGCAAGACCAGCTAAGTATGCTGCACCTAAAGCTGTCGTTTCATTGATCACTGGACGCTCTACAGGAACGTCTAAAATATCACTTTGGAACTTCATTAAGAAGTTATTTTTAACTGCTCCGCCATCAACGCGTAATGTATTTAGTTCAATACCTGAATCTGCTTCCATTGCGCATAGTACATCTTTCGTTTGGTATGCTAAAGATTCTAGCGTTGCACGAATGAAATGCTCTTTCGTCGTACCGCGTGTTACACCAAACATAGCGCCGCGTACTTCACTATCCCAATACGGTGTACCCAGTCCTACGAATGCCGGTACTATGTATACACCTTCAGTTGATTCAACACGGCTAGCGTACACTTCGCTCTCGCTTGCATCTTTAAACATACGCAGTCCGTCACGTAACCACTGAATTGCAGAACCAGCTACGAAAATACTTCCTTCTAATGCGTAATTCACTTTACCATCTAAACCCCATGCAATTGTTGTTAATAGGCCATGCTCAGAAGCTACTGCTTTTTCGCCTGTGTTCATTAACATGAAACAACCAGTTCCGTAAGTGTTCTTCGCCATACCTTCACCGAAACAAGCTTGTCCAAATAATGCTGCTTGCTGGTCACCAGCTACACCTGCGATCGGTACATTTTGACCGAAGAAGTGATAATCAATTGTTTCTCCATATATTTCAGATGATTGACGTACTTCTGGAAGCATGCTCTTTGGTACTGTTAACATGTCTAGAAGCTCATCATCCCACTGTAAGTCGTGAATGTTAAACATTAATGTGCGTGATGCATTTGAGTAATCTGTTATGTGCGCTTTACCGCCAGACAATTTCCATACAAGCCACGTATCAATTGTTCCGAATAATAACTCGCCGTTTTCTGCTTTTTCTCTTGCACCTTCAACGTTATCTAAAATCCATTTTACTTTCGTACCAGAGAAGTATGCATCAATTAAAAGACCTGTTTTTTCGCGAACCATCTCGCTATAACCTTTTTCTTTTAACTCATCACAAATTTCAACTGTTTGACGAGATTGCCATACGATTGCGTTATAAATTGGTTTTCCAGTCGTTTTATCCCATACAACCGCTGTTTCACGTTGGTTCGTAATACCGATACCAGCGATTTGTTCTGGCTTCACATCCGCTTCACTTAAGCAAGTTGCGATAACTGCTAAAATAGATCCCCAAATTTCTTGTGCATTATGCTCAACCCAGCCTGGCTTTGGAAAATGTTGTGTAAACTCTTTTTGAGCTGAATGAACGATTTTTCCTTCTTTATTGAAAAGAATTGCGCGTGAGCTTGTTGTTCCTTGGTCTAATGAAAGAATATATTTTTTCATATCGGTTTCCCCCTATGCTACTTTTCTACTTTTTGTAGTAGTTCCACTTTTTTTACTTGTCATATAAGAGATTGCTAGTACAATCACAGTTGTAATAATCACATAAATAAGTGCTGAATTTTGTTTTCCTTCAAATACAACTTGATGGAATAATCCTGCAAGTGATCCACCTAGAATTGGACCAACTACTGGGATCCATGCATACTTCCAGTTTGAACCGCCCTTTCCTGCAATCGGAAGGAAGAAGTGTGCAATACGCGGACCTAAATCACGAGCCGGGTTGATTGCGTATCCTGTTGTTCCACCTAATGATAAACCAATACTTACAATTAAGAAACCTACGATAAATGGATTTAAACCGTCTGCAAATTTATTTGCTCCAATTGCTAATATACCAAATACTAAAACGAATGTTCCAATCATTTCACTTAAAAGGTTTGTAAATGTGTTCGGAATTGCTGGACCTGTTGCAAATACACCTAACTTTGTTCCTGGATCTTCTGTTTCTTTCCAGTGTGGTAAGTAATGTAAATATACAAGAACTGCCCCGATAATTGCCCCAATCATTTGTGCTGCGATATACATAGGTACATCACTCCATGGGAACGCTCCCTTAAAAGCAAGTCCTATCGTTAAAGCCGGATTCAAATGCGCCCCACTAATTGATCCAACTGCATACGCTGCCATAGCAACCGCTAGACCCCAACCCATTGTAATTACAATCCAACCAGAATCTTTCGCAAACGACTTCTTTAAACTTACACCAGCGCAAACGCCGCCACCAAGTAAGATTAACAACGCTGTCCCTATTAATTCCCCTAAAAATGCTGACATAAAATCCCTCCACAATCAATTTAAATGCTTTCGAAAAGTGATAGAGGTAAAATGAATGGCCATTCGTTTTTTTTCAAAAGAAAAAGATCCACAGCTTACATGCTTCTATATAATATATATAGAAACAATAAAATGTGGATCTCTTCTTTTCTCCGTCACGTTTATTAACTTGTCTATAATGTTAACCTCTAATGAAAGCGGTGTCAACAGAATTTTTTCACATTTTCGTCACTTTTTTTGGTAATGTTTCCATAATTCTTTTTTCGATGTCGTAATTGCTGTCGCACCAGCATTTAACGCCCTTTCAACATCCTCGACAGTTCGAATAAAACCACCTGCTAAAATCGGTACACCTGTACGCTCTTTCACCTCAGCAATGACACCTGTTAACGCACCAGGAAGCACTTCTATATAATCCGGCTTCGTCTTTTCTAGCAAATTACAGCTCTTTTCCATTGCGCTAGAATCAATTAAAAAGATGCGTTGAATGGAGACGACACCTTTTTGCTTCGCCTTCATAATTACGCTCGCCTTTGTCGATAATAACCCGTACGGTTTATATTCTTGGCATAAAAACTCCGTCGCATGCCCATCACTTTGTAATCCATGGATCAAATCAACATGTAAAAATACTTTTTTATTATGCTGCTTCGCAAGCGACACAACACTCTTCAATTGACCGACATGAATATCTAAAATAACAATATACTCATACGAACTATGTAATAGCTTTTCCAAATCTTTAATTTGCCTCACTGCCGGCAAAATCTTCTGCTCATGAAATTCCATTCTAAACGTCCCCTTCCTATCTATCCTTTATAGTACACAATTTAAGTGGAAAGAACAGCTAGTGTCGGGAATTTCTTTCAAATCTTTCTTTTACCTATATATCTTCTTCAACTTATCAGAAACCGTACCACCTATAACCATTAATATGAGCGGTAAAAAATTCATTACATATGGTGCATCTGCTACAATCGTAATGCTTGATCCTGCAAACTTATTTACCATCCATACAACGATTTTTGTAACAAATAAAAATACCCCCAGCATGAATAGACTATCAAAAAACACCTTCCATTTTGGATACGCCAATTGTTTACTATCTTCGATTACTTTCTGCGTCAACTCTTCATCGCTCCTCAATAACTCATCAATTGTAATACCGAACAGATCACTTAAATGAATAATAATTTCAATGCTCGGATAGTTCTTTCCCGTCTCCCATTTCGAAACAGACTGCCTACTCACATGAATTTTTTCAGCCAAATCATTTTGCGACCAATTTCTTTTTTCCCTTTCTTCTTTTAAACGTTCGCTAAAAATCATACTGTGTTTATCACCTCTCTACGTCTAGTATGGTCAAATAAATGATGAAGAGTAAAGCTAGTTATCGTTGCGTAGCCTGTGCAACTTGTGCGTTACACTTTAAAATGGCGCCATTTCATACTCTATGTCATGCAGATTTCATATGTTTTTCTTCTATAATAATTTCCCGAACAATAATACAAATAACGAATACTAGTAAAGACAGGACTAGACATAAAAAATACGCCATTCCTTCCTATAGTTCTCCAGAAAGAATAACGCATATATCCATGTTTACTCATCTGTTTTCGGTTTATAAGAAAAACCCGGATATTTCACAACAGGCCACTTTTCTTTACGTAAAGAATCCATCAATTGCGGGCCAACATGTACATTACTTTCCACTATTTCTTTAGGAGTCAGTGCCATCCATTGATTTAACGATACATCTTCAAAACGGTTACTTTTAAACATCTCTAAAAACCATAATGTTTCATTGCCTGTGTTTTGAATATAGTGTCCAGTCGCAAACGGTACATATCCAACATCACCAGCTCTATAATCAAATGTACGAGCTGTACCATTTCCAAGAAACACCGTCATTCTCGCTTGCCCGGTAAGATAATATTGCCACTCATCATTATTCGGGTGCCAGTGAAGCTCTCTCATTCCACCGGGCTCAACCTCAACGAGCGCTGCTGCGATTGCTTTTGAAATTGGAAAGTTCGTAGAATCTACAATTCGAACGCTACCACCAGGTGTCTTAATCGGTTTTTGTTTTAACAGTTCATGTTTAAATGTTAAAGGAACTTCTCCTTCTGGCGACTGGACTTCCTGACTCTCAAGCGAACCCGGTACCTCTCCTTGATAAATATAAACTTGATCTGAAGGAATAGAGCGAAAAGCACTCTCCGGCACTCCGAAGTTAGCCGATAGAACTTCTTTTGGCGTATGTGCAAACCAATCAGAAATAGCTAAAGTAGATAAATCAGAAAAGTGTCCATCATCGAATACGAGTAGAAATTCACAATGTTCCAATCCTTGAATAGAATGCGGAATGCCAGGAGGAAAGTACCAAAGATCACCTGGACCAACATCAGCAATAAAATTCCGTCCATTTTGATCAACCGCAGTTATGCGCGCCTTTCCTAAAAGCATATATGCCCATTCTGCTTGTTTATGCCAATGAAGTTCACGCACCCCACCGGCCGTTAAACTCATATTTACCCCAGCAATCGTAGTCGAAACCGGAAGTTCTCTAACAGTAATCTCCCGGGACCACCCACCGTGTTTTAAAATCATAGAAGTGTCTGAAAATGAAAATTTCAAGTTAGGAACTAAGCCAGCATCAGTTATAGGCGGAACGAGCATATTCGGATTTTGAATATCCCGCATAACATTACGAGGTCCAGAATCTATCGCACCAGCTCCATCGCTACGGATTGGTTGTGGTATACTCCCTCCCGCTTCATTAACAGTACGTTTTTTCATCATTACACTCCTTTTTCATCCGATTATTAAGTAAAAAGCCTCCATCATAGTGTATGAATTGGGATTTGGATGGTTACTGTGACTATGGATACAAGGGGTTCTGCCTTAACAATCCACTAAAGCTTGATGCGATCTTAATTTAAAAGGGAGTATCCAACAAACTAACATATAAAAAAGAAGAGAAATCCTTTTCTCTTCTTCAAAAGTTTCTATTAAAGTAATACCGAATCTTTATCACTATCCTGATTCCGTTTCTCTCGTTCTTCTTCTAAGCGCTTCATATATACTTCGCCTTCTTTTTCGATAAAATCATTATCCATCTCTTGCTCTTTTTTCGAAGTATATAAAACCATGTAGCCACTCAATACGATCCCAATGATTACAAGATAAATCCACCATGGTAAAGTTTCCACTTTCGTTCATCCCTTTCCTTAGACAAGCCTTATTAGTTTCACTTTATGAGGAAAGAAGTGGATTTATGCTTAAAATTTTATTGTGGATTCTTCGCGAAGAACGCTTGTACATATTCCATAAACTCTATTGGTTCCTGGCGAAACGGTGCGTGGTATCCTTTTTCAATGATATGGAACGTACTATTTGCAAATAGCTCATGATACAGTTCACCATTTTTCCAAGAAACACTCTTATCGTGTCGTCCCCATATAATTAAAGTCGGTACCTTAATTTTATCTGCTTCCATCGCAATACGGCGCTCTCTCATTTTCGTAAGCTGATCATAATGCTCTTTATCATCGCGACTATTTTTCACTTCATTTTTATTATAATCCGTAATCTCTGTTACAGTTTGTAAGTCTGTCGATAGTGGCGGCACTTCATAACTTTCTTTTTGCTGGAAAGACTCTATCCCTGTAGAATCCGCTAAAACGAGATGCGTTACTGCATCCGGATATAAATACGCTAAATTTAGAGACATCTCTCCGCCCATCGAATGACCAAGTACTGCGAATTGATCGTATCCGAGTTTCTTCATTAACTTATAATATAAATTTACTTGCGCAGGAAACGAATACTGAAAATCAACCGGCTTAGAAGAACGCCCAAACCCTAAAATATCAACCGCAATAATCGTATGATCCTTTACAAGTTCCGGATAAATATCATTAAACCCATCTGAAGAACCACCGAACCCGTGAAGCATAAGTAAAGGCGGTTTCCCCTCACCAATTTGCTTAAAATAAATCGTCTGCCCATCAATCTGCGCCATACTCTCTTTCGTATTCAGCCTCATCATCACAGTATCTTTCACTTCTTCAACCTTCGCAATCGGCTTATCAACGAAGTTACATACTATTAATAAAACAAGAACAATACCGCTAATCATATAAAACTTAAACCGTTTCAAAATCCCCGTCTCCTTTCTCATGTTGCTATTTAAAGTTTTTACATTTTTTGGTTGTTTTATGTTCTCTTTTCATTGTAACTAAATAAGTTACAATGAAGCTAAAAAAATATAACTCATTTCTATTATAGGTGGTTATTTTGTAACTATTATAGTTACATATGAAAAGTAAGTCAATTCTTTTCTCTGCACGGCATAAAAATAAAGAAAGGGACTCCATGTTAAAGTCCCTTTCTTTATTTTTATTATAGTTGGCTTACTCCGCCGTCGCCTCTATTATCTGCGGGTGCTCCACCTGTATCTCCTATATTAATGTAGTCTGGTTTTGCTGGTGCTCCTCCTGTGTCACCTATATTAACGTAGTCTGGTTTTGCTGGTGCTCCTCCTGTGTCACCTATATTTACAGCTTGATTTGTAAAAGAACTATTGAATCCAATTGATAATACCCCTACTAATGCAGTCCCAACAATAGCCAAACGAAATTTCTTCATTATTTTAACACTCCCTTTTCCAATATATTTTTTTGAGCCTTATTATTCATATAAAAATATTTACTTGCCTTAACATGATCATCAAACTCATAAAATTTCAGTGCTAAAATTTCAGTGTATTCTTGAATACAATCCCATAATCTTTCTCTCTCAAAATAAGAAAGTCCTTCTAAAATTACATCTTCAATAATTGATACTGAAGATTTTCCATTGAGTTCTTTCAAAATTTTAAACCGATGTTGAAATTCTTTTTCTCCTAAATCCACACAAATATTTAAACCTTTTTCAACAATTGGATTCGCTAAATTATATTGTCCTAATTTGTAATGTTCACGTGCTTCTACAAACAAGGCTTTAAAGTGTTCTGGGTAATTTTTGGTCACCTCAGATATATGACGAATCGCTAATTCTGAAAGATTTTGACTAGCATAAAGCCAAGCTAAATTATGCCGAACCATTAGCATATATTTTTTTTGATCCGCTTTTTGCAATACTTCCATAGCAGAATTAAAGTTCTCTTCCGCTAATTCATAGTGATCTATGTCTACGCAACATAGTCCAAAAGCATTTTCACATAATCCTACTTTTATTTCATAGCCTGGATATTTCAAAAATGCCGCTTTGGCTCTATTCAAGTAATCTATTGCATGAACTTGGTCATATTTTTGATAATAGAAATTCCCCATCCGATAATTAAACTCCGCATGCTCTATCGGATCTGCAATATATTTCAATAGCTTCTCAGCTTGTTCATACTGTTCTTTCGCTTCGTTATAATTTGAAATTAATGTGCAATGAAATCCTTTAAAAAAATGATAGTAATACGCTAGAAAGCCTTCTTCCGGAATTTCGAAAGATTCCACTTTATCAAAACTATCTTCTCTAATTGAAATCCAATCAACTAATGCATCATATCTAAAATTCAATAATGTATGATAAAGCAATACATCTTGATCAACGACCAACCCACTAATCGTACTATCAATCTCTTCTTTCATTTCCGTAGCTTTCTCTATATGTTGCTGCAACATTACACGATACCAATCATCTAAAGAATGTTTCATTTGCTCCTTCGTTACTATATTCGTTCCCATACCTTCGCCTCTCCCTTGCCAAATTATAAATTTGGGATATTTATACAATTATCCAAATTGTATATTATCACCTCTTTTCTATGTATTGAAAAATAATTATCAGAAAATTTATAATTTAAATGAATTATACCAAATATTTCTATTCTAAAAACTTGAGAAACATTTTTCAGAAAATTTTATAGACCAAATAAAAAAGCAAGCAATTCCAGCGATTCGCTAAAACTACTTGCTCTCCTACTTATTATCTCTACTTTTACTCTTTAATAAATTCCTTAGTACTTCTCACTGTATCAATCGGACGAACTAATTTTTCAATTTCTTCACGTTTTGGCTCTAGGAACGGAGGTAACGATAATTTTTCTCCAAGTGTTTCGTATGGCTCATCTCCCATAAAACCAGGGCCATCTGTCGCAAACTCGAATAAAATTTGCGGCGCAACTCTTGCGTATAATGACTCAAAGAAGTGACGATTTACATAACCAGATGAAGGGAGTCCAACTCGACTTAGTCGCTCAATCCACTCTTCTAATACAGCGCGATTTTCTACGCGGAATGCGGCATGGTGCACTGTACCAAAACCTTGTTGTGCTTCAGGAAGAACCGTATTATGTTCTACAATGACAGAGGCACCGTTTCCACCTTCACCCACTTCAAATAAGTAGAACTCTCCTTCTTGATCAATCTCTTTAAATAATAGAACTTTTTCTAGCACCTCTTTGAAATAACTAAAGTTCGCGATACGAATAAATACAGGTCCTAAGCCAGTAATTGCATATTCTAATGGGACTGGCCCGTCTTGCCAAGGTGTACCTGATTCCACGCCTTTATCAAATTCATCTGAGATCAATTGATAGTGTTGATCATCAAAATCAACGAAAGAAAGAGTTTTCTTACCAAATTGCTCATTAATACCTGTATGTTTCACTTCAAGACGATCAAAACGTTTCACCCAATATGCTAATGCCGCATCACTTGGAACTCGGAATGAAGTTTTTGAAATTTCATTTGTACCGTGTACACCTTTCGGAACGCCTGGGAAATCAAAGAAAGTCATATCCGTTCCTGCACTACCTTTATCATCTGCAAAGAATAAATGATACGTTTGAATATCATCTTGGTTTACTGTTTTTTTAACTAAACGCATTCCTAAAACATGAGTGAAAAATTCATAGTTCTTTTCTGCACTACTTGTAATCGCTGTAACGTGGTGTATTCCTTTTAATTGGTTCATTTTATATTCCTCCAATAGTTTTAATTTATATTTAACTGTTTTATTTTTGCTCGCTGGTCAACGTAGCATTTGTTTATAAAAGTAATCATTCACTTTACTAGTCAAGTGATAATTAAAAAAATAATTCAATGTGTAAAACGATTCGTCCGAAAGTAATAATTCCTTTCGTCACTATCACTTTACATCTCAAGTGATTAAAAAGCAAGTAAATTATCTTTAATTCGAGATATTTTTTTAATATCTCAGTATTAGTTTAAAATGCTATATGTTTTGTGGCGTAATTATTTTCATATCTACTGGTAATAAAACCTTTTCACTCGCCAAAATAAGTAGCCTACAATCAATGAACTAATCATAGGCTATTAAAATTCTTTAATAGTTAAATATCCTTACAATAACTTGTAATTTTAGCGAATAATTAATATTAGTAATTCTCTGTTTCATTAAACGATTTATTTTATCCCGCATTAACGGGCAGTAAGACTTCCACCTCAAAATTCGGCTGGAGCGAAGAAGTTAGGTGGGAGATCCCACTGATTATAGTTTCACTTTATATATTCCAAAAATCACTATTTATATCACTGTTATATTTATAATCAACCTTTTCTTTACCACATTTTTCGCACTTATAAACATTAGCTGTCCCAATCTGCCCTGTTTTAAAATTTTCACTATCCTGAGTTTTAATAAATTTATAATTGTGTATACATCTAGGTTCTCTTACTTTATCCATCCATTTTCCTAGCATAAAGTAATCACTCTCCTTAAAAGAATATTCCTACTACAACTCTATATTTAGAATACTCTACAAAAGATTTCCAATCAACGAACACGTTCTCTTGCATCACATGGTATGCAAAAGAATGGTTTTGTTTAAGATCCGTTTTTTTATTGACAACAGACCCTCATCCATTAGCTTTACACGAGCTAATGCAATATAAATTTGCCGTATGATTTACATCTTTTTCTCTCATTATTTCTTTCCTCATCAAGGAATAAATAATGGTTTTTAAAGCTGTTTGCAGTGTCTTCCCTTATCAGGGCAATAAAAGATGGTGTGAAAACTTAATTTCACACCATCTTTTAAACAATTTTATTGTCATGCCACACTTAATGAGGCCATTCTATTCACAATCTTAATTATGGAAAGTTGGCTTATAGAACGAACGATTATCAAGTGCAAAGACACGCTCAGTGTATTCGCCTGGTTTTGTGCGTCCTAATGCGCGGTCCATCATGTTCATTTTTGCATCTAAGTTATCGATGTAATGCAGAATTTCTGCTTCTTTTACTAATGGTGGTTTTGGGCTACCCCATTCTGCTTTTCCGTGATGGGAAAGGACGATGTGCTGAAGGATTAATACTTCCTCTGCATCGATTTGTAGTTCGTCTGCTGCTTTACCAATTTCGTTCACCATGATAGAAATATGGCCTAGTAAATTTCCTTCTAACGTATACGTTGTAGAAATTGGGCCAGATAGTTCGAATACTTTACCAAGATCGTGTAAAATAACGCCCGCATATAGTAAGTCTTTATCTAACGATGGGTATAGAGCTGATATAGCTTTCGCTAAATCTAACATTGATACAACATGATAAGCTAGTCCAGATACGAACTCGTGATGGTTCTTTGTCGCTGCTGGATATTCTAAAAATTCATTTTGATGCTTATTTAACAAATGTCTTGTTAGACGCTGTATGTTCGGGTTTCTCATTTCAAATATGTATTGCGTAATTTTCTCAACCATATCTTCTTTTTTTATTGGAGCTTTTTCTACAAAGTCTGAGATGTCTGTTACTTCATTCTCATTCGCAACACGAATTTGTTTCACACGTAATTGAATACGTCCTTTATAGTTTAGAATATCTCCAGCTACTTTAACGATTGTTTCCGCTACATATTGTTTCTCAACTTCTGGCGATACGTCCCATAGCTTTGCTTCAATATCTCCACTTGGATCTTGTAAGATTACTGTTAAAAACGGCTTGCCATTGCTTGCGAGACCTTTTGTCGCTGTTTTAATTAACAAGAAAACATCGACTTGTTCACCAACTTCATATTCTACAATTTTCTTTTTCATTCGAATTCCTCCACCAAATCAGTTACTTTTAGTATAGCATACTACAACTCATTTTCTTTACGCTTACGTGTTAATTTTATAATCTCATTTTCTGTAAAATACGTTAATAAATGCGCATGGCATGTAAAGAAGATAACTTGTCTATCTTTCGCAATTTCTTTTATAAGTTCAATCGTTCGATTCGTCCTTACCGCGTCAAAATGTACGAAGCTATCATCAATAATAAATGGATAGTCATGCTCAAACGTTTTCGCTAGCGCGAATCGCAATGATAAATATAACTGCTCCGCTGTCGCTTGGCTTAGTTCATGACTGTAAAAACGCATACCATCGTTACGTTCGACAATGAACGGTTCCGCTTCTGACGGTGAGAATATTTTACTATATCTCCCGCCTGTTAAATACACGAAATACTCTTCGGATTTTTGTAAAATACGCGGAAGATGCACTTCATGATAATACTGCTTCGTTTTCGTTAGCACTGTCTTTGCGGCCGCATATGCAGCCCACTTCTTCACTTGTTCACGCACTTGCGCTTTTTTCATTTCCCACTCATGTAGCAAATCACCATACGTACTGCCTTCTTCTAAATTCGCAATTTCTATTCGATGCTTCGCAATACGCTCTGTCAGTTCTTTCTCCCCTGCCAGACAGCTTTGCGCGGCTGTGATTTCTTGCTTTAATTTTTCATCATAACCGTCAGCCTCATAATGCTCAGCTAATGACAAACTCGTTAAGCGCTGTTCTAACAAATCAATTTGAGGTAATAAACGCCCCACTTGCTTATCCGCGTCTTCACGTTTCTCTGCCAATTTTCCTGCTTCTAAAAACATCTCTTCATCTGTAGATTCTGCGATATGCCATAACCCATCTCGCTCTACTAGTAGTTGTTTTAATTGCTCTTGCATGAACTCATATTCTTCTTGCCATTCCGCCAGCTTCTCTTTCAGCTGCTTACAAGTTTGGCGCTTCTCTTTTTCATTTTGCATACGACTTTGCGCCTCATGCAAATTACTATACTTTTTACTACCGATAACAGTTTCTAGTTTATGCTCAAAGTGCGAAATCATTTCATATAATGAAGATTTCCGCTCGCCTTGTTTATCTAGCTCACGATATAATTGCTGCATTTTTTCAATCCGCTCAAACGCTGGCAACATGTGCGCATATGTAAAAAATTCAGGGAACATATAGCGCGTTTTATACGCATCTACTTGTTCTCCTATTTGGAAAGTTTCTCTCTCCCATTCTTCATAAGATGAAACGACTTTATCATAAGCACGTTCCATTTGTTGTAATTTATAAGACTCTCGCTCAAATAACTTTCGAATCTCTTCATCTTTTTCTAACTGATAACGAACAGACATCGCTTCTTCACTTTGACGCCCGCCAGCACTTTGCTGAAGAGTAAGAAGCTCTTCTTGTAATCCACCCGAAGGATCTTTATATAAAACGAGTGCTAAAACAATCCCTACAAAAACAATCACACTAATAAATAACAGCACGCGGTTATCTATAAATAGACTCGTGAATAAAACAAGCGTGTTAATAAGAAGTAACAGAAGACAAATTCTTTGCCACTGTTTTTTCTTTTGCTGAGCTGCCCCTGCTTTTTCCTCATACTTGCGCTTCATTCTCTCTGCGCCCATTCCTAAAAATGCCGCATCCTGAAATGATTTTTCTTTCTCAACTAACGTATTTTTTTCTTCATCAGCTAACATTTGCTGGCTGATTTGTCTTATATTTTCTTCTTGCTCTTCTAATTGCTCCTGAGCTGTTTTAAAACGATCATCAAGTTGTGCTTTTTGCGTTTCTAACTCTCTCGCTTTTTGCACCGTTTGCGTAATTAATTCTTTCGTCGCTAAACTTATATCAAATGAAAGAACCGTCTCTTGTTCAAAAGTGGCTCCAATTTGTTGCTGTAGTTCTGCGATTTCTTCTTTTATATTCGCAATACTTCCCGTCATATCACGCATTTCTTGGCGTGCATTTTCATAAGACATATGCTGCATACGAAGTTCTTCTACGTAACTTTCTTTTTGTAAAAATGCTTCATCTATTTCTGTGGAATCAATTTCTGATTGCACTGTTTCTATCTTTTTTTGAAGTGAATCTACTTGTACTTGGAGCGGTTCTATCTTTGCTTTTACCGCCTCATAGCGCGCCATTCCGTTTACAGGAAACTGCCCGTTCTCGTTTTCTAACACTTTCTCGTGCGCACTCTTTTCAATAACGAGAGGCTCAAGCGCCGCTAATATTTCATAGTCTTGCTTTCGTCTTTCGGCTGACTCTTTTTCCGCACGAACAGAAGCAAGTTTCTCTTCACTTTCTTTTAACTGCTCGACCTGTTTTTCATACGTGCCAATCTTCCCTTGCCACTCTTTCATCTTTTCCTCAATTTTCTTCATCTCTTGCAGTGACACGTTAATTTCAGGATTACGACCACTCGGCTTAAAACGCTGATTCATTTCTTTTTCTAACTTTTTATCTAACTGCAATAACGCATCACTTCCGACTGCGCTTGCCGAAAATAAATAATTACCGATATCCGCTTCGCCAAGCTGATGAATATTTTGAAGACCATGCATATCAAATGAAAAAACAGAATCAAATAAGCTTTCATTCACACCGCTTAATATATCGTTTAAAATATCTTCGCCGCCAGTTTTCCCGTCTTCAAAATAAACGGTCACCGCGCCTACTGCCGTCTTTTGCAATCGTTCAATTTTCAAACGGCCGTACTTCTCTGTTTGAACAGTCATCGCCCCGCCGTACTTCCCGCCTTCTTTCGGCTCATAACGGCGCTGTCCTCTCGTCGGAAAACCGAACAAAATACTTTTCACAAACGAGCGAATTGTCGATTTCCCCGCTTCATTTTCACCGTACAACACCGTCAGCAATGACAGATCCATTTCCACATTTTCTAGTTTTCCATAGCCATAAATATGGAGTTTTTCAATTCTCATTTTTTATCCCTCTCTTGCTGGAATAATTGCTCTAAAATAATATTTTCCGCTTCCTTTTGAATCTCTTTCTTCTCTTCTTCCGTAAAAGCTTCAATACTATTACGTGCTACAGGAGATGTCCAAATCGTGCGCAATACTCCATCCATATTTGTGAAAGCTTCTAACTCTTTCAGCACACTACCGACGAAATGATTTTCTTCTTTCAAACGTTCAATTTCCGCAAAAGAAACCGTCTCATTTTTCCACTTCATCGCATACACAAAGTCTTTTCGCTCTTCGCCAGCTGCTAAAATATGAAAAATCTCTTCCACGCGCTTGTCTTCACGCAAATAAGGAGAAAGTGGCCCCTGCCCTGTAAATACGACAGTTAAAAGCGTGCCTTCCTCTTCTCTTCTGCATTCATTCATCGCAGTTGACGCGCTCGTCATAAGATCATCAACGGTTTCAAGTCCATCGATACTAACTTCAATCTCATCCCACACAACATCCGCCGTATGGAAAAACGAACAATGCGATCCTTGTTTCGTGAGTTCAATAAGGTACGCACCCTTTTCCCCTGTTTCCTTACGATGACGCCCTTGTATATTACCTGGATAAATAATGTATGGCTCTTCTGATAAAATTTCACGTTTATGTATATGGCCGAGAGCCCAATAATCAAACTGCTTTTCTTTCAGCTCACGAATTTGAAACGGTGCATAGCGATTATGCTCTGCATCCCCTTCCACACTTCCGTGAAGCATTCCAATATGGAAAGGCGCATCACTCATTTTCGTATACTGCGCTGTCATATTATCCGTTACCGCTTGCTGCAAATAACTAAACCCGTAAATAGAAGCTACAAGCTCACCATTTTTATAAAATGACTTCTCTTCCACATAAGGCTCCGTAAACACATGAACATTTTCCGGAAACTCAATTGCTGCCCAGCTTCCCCCTAAATGATCGTGGTTACCGTGAATAATAAAAACGGGAATATCGTACTGCGAAAGTCTCTTCATTTGCTCACGCACAAACACTTGCGCTCTCAAACTTCTCGTCTCCGCATCATACAAATCCCCAGCTAGTAATACGAAATCAACGCGCTCTTGAATCGCTTTATCAACAATACGCTCGAACGATTCAAACGTACTCTGCTTCATTCTCTCCCAAACAGACTGTGGTACATTCATCTCCATCCCTTTAAACGGACTATCCAAATGCAAATCAGCCGCATGTATAAACTTCACTTGTTTCACAAATAACGATCCTTTCTATAGTTCAAAAGTTTCATCTTATCCGCATGAACACAAACAATAAATGCTCAATTGTTGAAAACTAGTAATAAGCAGGAAATAAAAAATCCCCCACTGATTAAAGTTTCACTTTACCCCGTATTAACGGGCAGTAGGCAAAGAAGCCAATCTGAAAGTAAACTGCCCATAAATACCCGATTGGTTCAACTAATAACTAGTGGGGATGAAAAGACTCCCCACTAGTTAAAGTTTCACTTTATTGTAACACGCAATGTCATATATTTCTTTGCATATTCTAGTGATTTATGCCAAAATAGTTATAAGATTCTGATTTTAATTATTGGAGGGAATTTTCATGGGAGTATACGTTCTAACAGTCTTTGAAAAAGATGGTTCAAAAGCATTAGATGAATCATTCGAGGCAGCAACTGAAAAAGAAGCGAAAACAAAAGGTGAATCTATTTTACAAGAAAAAGGATTGTACGAAAAAACACATCGCTGCACATCTTCTGCAGGTAAGCTCGTTTTATTCCAGCGCTAAAAAAAGAAGCGTCATCCGCTTCTTTTTCACTCTACTATATCTTCGTCACACCACGTAAACACCACATCTAGAATGCGATTACCGATACGTACGCGTTTATTCCATTTACCTGTTTGGATCTGATGTTGCAATTCCGCTTTCATCTTTTCCGTCCAGTCGTGAATCGTGTCACTACGGTCGTACGGATATACGCCCGGAAACTCTTCCTGCAGAAGATGCAAGCTCTCTGCATCAAAATGAAAATGGAAGAAGTAGTTTGCTGTAAGCGATGGTTCTTGCAATCGTAAAAAATGATCATCAACTTGCTTTCTATTTCGATAGAAAGTAAAGATATTCACTTTACCGCTCGTAATTTGGTCAATTTGAATTTCGTGCTTCTCTATAATCACGTCTTGCCCACCTCGTTATATACTACCCTTAGTATATATGTCTTTTGCAACAAAGTTAACCATTTTCGCGCGAAATTCATTTCCTTCATTATATTACCCGTACCTCCAAGTACAATCAGGACAAATAAACAAAGTTGAAGGGGAGCGATCACATGTATTTCGGAAGCAAAGGTTGGTATGTAAAAGAACTTAAAAAATTAGGGATTCGTACTTACGAAGGTAAAAAACTAGAATCGTATCGTACACATATTTTATCTAGTTTACTTGAGAGAATGAAGAAAGCTTCGGCTTAATAGATGTAGGAAGCGACTACGGTTGCTTCCTTTTTATTTACTAAATAAAAAGGAAATCATCATACCTTAACTTTTTAACTTTACCGTTATACTTCCTTGATAGAAACCGCCCATTATCAACTGAATCTCTATTACCGAATACTCTTCCAGATAATCATTTGTATATATTTTAAATTCTCCATACTTATTAACCGGTCCGCTTCCAACATACATATCGCCACTCGTTATGACAATTGTTGAATGAGGTTCTGCACGGCCCAATACACAATTATCATCATATTCCACAGAATCTATCGTTATTTTTTGATGCATATTATTAACTGAACCTATACAGTTCTTATTACACAAATTAACATCTCTTTCTTCAGCCCTCGATAGCGCTCGATTCCTACTAGTCTTTTCTGAAGAGAAAGCAACATTCCCCAGCCAACTAAACCTATCAAATGTAGTAATAGGTAGAAACATCTACGTTAACTCCCCCATTCTTCCAATACTTCCATCTCATTTTTTATCAACTACGGTCTTTTAATGAACTTACAGCAATACGTTTTATGTTGGGGTAAAAGAAAACAGCTTTGGTTTTCCATTCAATTTCGCACTGTTAATTTGTACAGAACACATAGAATACTGTTTTTCACCCCAGATGTAATGACAACACCACACAAAAGAAACCACGATCCATTAAATGTAAATCCACCTTCAAATATATTAATAATAATTATGTTGCCAATTATTAAGAGAATCCATGAAATGGAATACTGTTTTCCATTTGTAATATATAAAATTTCATCCTCATAACAGACTGTAATTCCCCCACCTTGCCAAACACCAATAGCAAAAGAAAAAAGCGTAACTGCCAGTAGCTCTGCTTGTAAATCCCTAGTTATTGGTTGCGGCGCCGTATAAGTAATACTCCCTATCATCATGAGAAAAGTTATAATATCTATCCAGTTTATTTTTCTTTGTTTGCTTTGCAGCCAAATAAAGAAAATTAATACAGGAATTAAAAGCAAAGTTTCCATTTAATTATTCTTCTTCCTTTCCTACATTAGAAACGTCTATAATTGTAATGCAATTAGATTGTTCTTAAATCTCTCATACTTTCTGAAGCATAACACGAGAAAGAAATAAAAAAATCGTACAAAAGGGCAAGCCTATAATGTACGATTGGGCATATATAATGTTTTAAAAATGAATTAACTTCCTTTCAATAGATACAGCTACTGCTTCTGACCGTGAATTAACACCTAATTTATTGTATATATTTGTTAAATATGCTTTTACCGTTCGCTCAGCTATTCCCATATCAAATGCAATTTCTTTATTCTTATATCCGCGCGCAATAGCTTTCAGCACAAATAATTCTTTAACCGTTAAGTTATTTTCTGCAACCTTATCAGCATGTACTTCTTTCCTTTTATACTTCACTATCTTTTCCATAATATTTGGTTGTAGTAAAATCTCACCTCGAATAGCCGCTTCCAATGTTCGAAATAAATTCTCACGATCCGTATCTTTTAACAAATATCCTTTTGCCCCTAACTCAATTCCCTTTAACATTAATTCATCTTCGTTATAAGTAGTTAATATAATAATCGGCGTATGGTTTTGTTTTTCATTCAAAGCCTCAATTGTTTCTAAACCACTCATTTTAGGCATATTCAAATCCATTAAAATGACATCAGGTTTCTTCTTTTCTATGAAAGAAAGGGCTTCTTCTCCGTTTGCAGCCTCACCTATAATTTGAAATGAATCACTCGTTTCTATTATTAATTTCAGACCTTCTCTTACAACGAAATGATCATCTACAATTAATACGTTATGCTTCATGGCTATCTCCTTCTTTATTTATAGGCACTTGAATATACACTTTCGTACCTTTCATCTTTTCACTCAATATATGTATTTCTCCCTTAATCAATCGAACACGCTCATTTAGACCAATTAAACCATAATGTCCAGGATTCTTACCGATATATCTAGTGTCAAAACCAATTCCATTATCTTCAACTTCAATAGTAAGTTTTTCAAAATCATCGATATATTCAACATTTAAATTTACATCTGCTGCCTGTGAATGTTTTGCGATATTCGTTAAACATTCACTAATTACATATAAACAGTGCTCTTTTACTACGCTTGAAATATACGGTGGACTTTGGATAGTGAGTCTCACATGTATGGACGTAGCTTCAGAAAAACGCTGAACCTCTTCCTTTACTGCTTCATTAAATGAATTAGTAGTATGACGCAAATCATCAATAACCAACCTTGCATCATGTAAAGTTTGTCTCGCTCTTATCATAGTTTGTTTCATGATCTCTTGAGAGCGTCCTGTATTCCCTTTTTGCATATGGGCATCTATTGCTTCCAATTGCATAATTAAGCTTGCTACACCTTGCGCTAACGTATCATGTAAATCTCTTGCCATACGCTGCCTTTCATTAGCTAATGTCAATTCTTCCACTCTCATATATGCAGACTCTAACTCTTGAATATAGCTCTGTATACGATTACGTGCATCAAATTGCTGCTTATTAATATAAGAAAAAGGAATAATAATTGCTAACACTAAAAGAAACATAGAGATAAGAATAGCTAATTTATTCACACCATAATTGATACTAATTGCAGTACAAAATATGGCGTACATAAGAGTAAAAACTGCTATTACTTTAAATATATTGTGATAAACATATAGACTTTGGGCAATTAAAATAGGTGTTAATCCAACAAAAATTGCTATCGAAGCATTTGGTACAATAAATGCAGCCAAAAACACAATGAAAAGTTGTACAAAAAAGAAGTATAACAATTGCCTATTCCTTAATGAACTAGCATACCAATGAAAAACAGTATGAATAACAATGACTATTGTAAAGAAGAAACTATCCATTGAGAGAATACTATTACGAAATTCTAAAAGCATTGAAGCTATATATACGAGTGTAATCCATAAAACAATAAACCTTCTTGGAATAAATACCGCTTCCAATACATTTTTATCCAAATTTATATTTGAATTTATTTTTTTCATATTCGACCTCCACCATTATATTATACAAGATACAGCTTACATTTTGATAAAGTGAAGGCTTTTACATACAGCCCGACTCCCACAAATAGCGGGATAAGTCACTTATTCCTCTTCATCCTCATTACCAAATACAAATATGAATTATTGCATATCGAAATGCATTGATGTTTTTGTAAGCGCTTACTATAATGAGTTTATAAAGATTTATTACATCTTACTACTAAAGGAGGCAATCATATGGAAATCGCAATGGCAGTTTTAAACTTTGTAGGTGGAGTAATTCCATTAGTTCAAGAGCTTTTAAAAGCATTCATGTAAGGTTATCATTCAGCAATTATTTATAAGAATTATCATACAAATGATCTGTATATCAAAAACAAATTGATACACAGATCATTTGTGTGAGAAAACTTTATACGAGAACTATGTCACCTAGCAGAACAATAATGATACATCTATCTCAAGTTGGAAAAAGACGCTCACAAGGGCGTCTTTTTCTTATATTACTATGTATTCAGGAGAAATCGATTTTTTCAAAATAGATTTTTTTATGTCTTATAAACCCTATTTTAGAATCCCGGCTTCAACTACCTAAAAAATAACATTGTCAACCGAACTTAAATTGGTTATTATAAAAGCGAATATAACAGGAGATGAGCAGATGAATATGAACGAAAATAAATCTTTTTCAAAAGTTTCTCGGCGGAAATTAGTCGATGAAGTGCTAGAACGTCTACAAGAGAAAATCTTTTCTGGCGAGTATGAAGTTGGCGATCGCCTCCCTACAGAGCCGCAATTAATGGAAGAGTTAGGAGTAGGACGTTCAACATTGCGAGAAAGCATAAAGATATTAGTACATGCTGGCATATTAGAAGTTCGACAAGGACAAGGTACTCGTATTGTCTCACTAAATACAACGCAAGATTCATTTGAAAAACGACTGCAAGCAGCTAATATAAATCATGTGTATGAAGCACGAAATATGTTAGATAAAGAAGTAGCGATGTTAGCGGCACAGCGCCGAAGCGACGAGGATCTTTTATACTTAAAAGGACATTTGAATAAAAGAAAACATGCCCTTCAAGAAGGTAATTATGTAGCATACATAGATGCAGACATTCAGTTTCATCTAGCCATTGCAAAGGCAAGCAAAAACGAAGTTCTACTTGATTTGTATCAATCTTTCGTACCTGCCCTTCGCCACATTTTAAGCCAACTCATATTAAATACAGTGGACTATGAAGATAACTCTGACATTCATGAAAAGTTATTCCAAGCTATTTTTAAACAAAATGCCGAAGAGGCACGAACATACGCCGTTCAAAATTTGGAGCTGAAATAAGCTCCTTATCTATTACATACAAACATCAGATGATATACTCAATAATATCTGATGTTTAAGAGAGGAGAAAATGAAATTGAAACATCAAGAACGAACTTATTTGTATATACTAGCACTATTTTTTGTTTCTATTAATTTACGTATCGGAATTACATCTGTTTCACCTGTATTAGAAACAATCCGACAAGACTTAAATATAAGCAATTTTTCCGTTAGCTTTTTAACAGCTATTCCTGTTTTTTGTATGGGGACATTCGCCTTACTGACTGGGAAGGTAATTAGGAAATACGGGGCAGAAAAATCAATTATGGCTTGTCTTATTTTAATTGGCTTGGCAACATGCATGAGAGCTTTTACCTTTTCCATTTCTACATTATTCACAAGCTCTTTATTTATCGGTATTGGAATTGCACTTGCAGGCCCGTTACTATCAGGGTTTATTAAAGAAAAATCCCCTACGAAAATCGGCTTAATGATTGGCATATATTCAGTAGGTATGGGAACTGGTGCTTCTTTAAGTGCAGGATTAACGATTCCTTTACAACATGTATTAAAAGACGATTGGAATATGGCACTCGCTTTTTGGGGTGTACTTACTATTATCGCTATTATATTTTGGTATCCCGTTATGAAACGAAAAAAGAATACGAGTACACAAAATAAAAAGAATAATAGCTTACCTTTAAGAAATAAAAAAGCATGGTTGTTCACAATCTTTTTCGGGATACAATCAGGAATCTTTTATTCCATTACGACTTGGCTTGCGCCGGCAAATCAAAGTATGGGTGTGAGTAGCGAACAAGCGGGGACTCTTATAACTGTTTTTACAGTGATTCAAATGATATGCAGCTTTTTAATTCCAACATTAGCGGATATTTATAAAAACAGAGCACTTTGGTTATTAGGAAGTATATGCTTTGTACTCGTAGGTTTATCGCTTATGATTTACCCATTAACCACACCATGGGTCCCTTCTATTTTACTAGGTATCGGGCTCGGCGGCGTATTCCCACTCGCTCTCATGCTACCGCTATATGAAACAAAAACTTCAGAAGATGCGAGTGCATGGACTGCTATGATGCAGTCAGGAGGATATATTATGGGCGGATTCATTCCTGTCCTAGCAGGAATCGCTCGTGATTATTTTAATAGCTATACGCAAGTTTTTATTATAATGGCACTTTTAAGCTTCATTTTATTCCTATTAACTTTAGTCATGAATAAAAGGAAAAGAAATGCAGAAGATCTTGTCTCCGCTTAAATTTTAAATGTTAATATATGGTATAATTTAATTAAAAACGAAAGGAGCTTCTAACATGTGGTTCATTTCGGCAATCGCGCCTGTTGTAATAGTTGGTGGAATTGTAGTATTTGTAATTAAAAGATTGGAACATAAATATAAGAACGGAAAATTAGGTAAGAAAAAATCTCAAAAAGCTCAACTGTTATTAGATAGTTTAATACCTATGGGAATGCTTGTTGGCTGTATGATTGGTTTGATTTTCGGTATGTTTTTTCCGGATTCCTCACTACTTTCCATTAGTTTAGGATCTGGAATAGGCTATTTATTTGGTTATTTCGCCTATGAAATTTATAGCAAGACAGGAAACAACTTTTCATAATCCAAAAAGAATCATCGGGACAGTACATAGTAGTCATATACAATATGTACTGTCCTTTATTTTTGCATCAACACTATCACCTTACCTTTCACATCCTATACACCTTTTTTATTGATTTTCCTCTCCTCCCTCTTTTGTATATCCGCTTTTTTGTTTTCATTGTAAATTCCTCTTAACCACCTTTAAAGTTATCCATATCACTCATTCTCTCCTTACCCCAAATAACAATTTTATTATTTATCATAAAGTTAACACTCTCGTTAAACATATATAAAGATTGTTGTATTTCTTACTTTTCTCCTTGAAAACAATATATACTACATTTGAAATAAGCGGGTACGTCTGCTTATTATCTAAATTCCCGTGCAATACCCCCTCACGAAATGCTAGGAGCAATCCTAGCATTTTTTACAATAACGTTTTGCTTATTTTAAACATATGTACAGTATAGTTTTTTCAGCTTATCCTTTAAGCGGTTATATCATTTTAGCGAGCCAGTACATTCGCCATCATCTTATTTTTTGTACTTATAATACGCCATCAACTCTTCTTCATTTTAACTTTAATCATGAAACAAAAAAATCCCCTCAAAGCATGAACTTCAAGGGGGGAGCCTGTTTTTTATTTAATTATATACGTACAGCTGTACCACTTACAGCAACCATTAACATTCCATCACGAACAACTTCATAATCTACGTCAATACCAACGATAGCGTTCGCACCTTTTTGTTTTGCAAGTTCTTTCATTTCATCCATCGCGATATCACGAGCTTCTTTTAGCTTGCTTTCATAAGAACCAGCACGGCCACCGACAACATCACGAACTGAAGCAAATAAATCACGAACAATATTTGCACCCATAATAGCTTCACCATTTACAATATCAATATACTCAATAATTTCTTTACCTTGGATTCCAGACGTTGTTGTTACAATCATGACTGACACTCTCCTAATAACTTATAGTTTTTTGATTAACTTTCTTATGTCTTTATTATGACATGAAAAAAGTAACGAATCTATTCAATTACCTTACATGAATGTGACAGTTTTGTAAGAATGAAGCGCTTTAATCTCGGGATACACAAATGATTCTCTATTTTCTCTCCAATCCTTTTCTACTTCTTTAAAAGTTGGTCGCCCTAACTCTTCCTTGTTTTCATGTTTACTAAACCATTTCTTCACATACTTCTCTCCATTTTTATTTTGAACTGTGCAAAGGAAACTATTACTACTATCCTTTAATATTTTTACAATCACGAAAAGACACCTCTTCCCTTTTAAATAACAGAATAGAACTTGATCTTTTACTATAAGCCCTTCCTCTCTTATAGTCATACGACTCCTCGGCCGCGCCAAAGTTGTAAGATCAAAAAACGATATTCACTATGTTTACATTTTGCATAATTGATATGTGAAGTAAATATTATTTAAAGAAATCAGAGTTATAGGCATTATGCTTATCAAATATTTTATAGATTTCTAACTTATCATCTAATTTTGCATCTACTAAAATTAATATATTTCCATCGTAAATGTATTCTTCATATTTCTTAGCATGTTCTTCGGGAATTCCTAATCCGATAAATGCTCCTATTAAACTTCCAGCTCCTCCGCCAATACCGGCTCCTCCAATAGCTGCTGCGATAGGTCCCGCTGCTACGATTGGACCCATTCCAGAAACGGCAAGTATACCAAGACCTGTTAATAAACCACCGAGTCCGCCTGCTACTCCTCCTGCCACAAGCCCTGTCGCTGAAAAGATATCCGCTTTATGTGCCGTTTCACTATTCACTTTTTCACCCGATTTTTCTTCCAGATGTTCAATTTCCTTTTGATCCTTCGCAATAGCTGAAATGTTACCCGCCGAGTATCCTTTATCTTTTAATTCATTAATAACGAATGCCGCATCATCAATTGTTCTAAAAATACCTACTATTTTTCTATCTACATCCATAACTATTAACCTCCTAAAGTTTTATATAATGTATCTTTATCTTTCTTCATTTCTGTATACACTAACCTTCTTATTAACATAACCATTTACGAAAAAAGCGAATAGTAAAAGCATTACAAGCGAACTACTTAACAAGTAAATTAAATCAAATGTAATATCAATCATCATTTCATTCATGTATACCAGACTCCTTTTTATTTAAAGTAAAAGTATATTTTGATAGACTAATCTACTAAACATAGAAATCTTACAATTCATCTTCAGTCAATCTCTTTGTAGTATATGTATACCCTTCGTAACCCTTTCTAAACCTAAAAAACTATAATTATATTTTTTCTTATTTATATGTTTAACATTTTTTAAAACGGGTATGTTTATATTGTTATGCTTACTATATGGAAAGGAATATTTCGATGAATGCAATCCAATCTACTACTATTCTTTATAATGAAACACCTACAATAACGCAGATTCATCATTTTTATGCTTTAATGACAACATTTCAAACTAATCTATTTATAAGTAAACACGGAACACTTACTTCTATTAAAAGCTTAAGCACATTAATATCCTTTTTCCTTACTGTAAAAAAGAGAGCTTGTATTATTTATCTTTGAAGGAATAGATGCAAAAAAAGCTTTAAGCACACTCTTTCCTTCTTAAAAGTTTTATTATCCCCCGATTCCCTCGATTGTTACTTTTCATATATGTTTATATTTCAAAATGATTTCCTCTATTCAAAACGAGACCCCCTTATACAATAGGGGGATTTCTAGTTTGGCCTTATGAAAACTGATATAATATATATTACGTTTTTCATTCTTTACAATTGAAAACTTTGAATAACCTTGAAGGTAGGAATTTTTAATGAAATCGAAAGCAAAATTTAGTATTCGCTACAAAATTATGGCTGGTTATTTAGTTATGATTTTGTTCTTACTTATTTCTTTCATTATGTTAAACAATGAGATTTCCAATTTACAAAAATCTCGTAATTTTATTATTGATCACGATTTTAAAGTTCTTAATTTAACGAATCAAGTGGAGAAAGAATTGCTAACAATTGAAAATAAAGCGAAAGGATTTATTACTTCTAATAACGCAAATTACGTGCAATCCCTGAACACTGCGGAAAAGGATTACGAAAAACATTATCAAGATCTTTTGGCTCTATTAGAGGATAACCCCTCTCAGCAAGAAAAATTAAAACAGATTAACGAAAATATTAATAGTTGGATTAATAAAGAGATTCATCCATTAATTACAAATCATAATAGTAATAACATACAAGCAATCGACACGACTCAAATTCAGTCATTACAATCGCAGCTAACTAACTTCCGTGGTGTAGAGGAGCAACTAACGAAAAAAGAGCTGCACAATTAGATACTGAAAATAATAAATTAGAGATTTGGTTATACAGTTTATTGTTCTTACTTTCTTGTATTTCTATTATCATTTCACTCTATATTTCGAATTCCATTACAAAAACGATTAAAAACGTAATTCAAGCTATTAAATCCATTTCTTCTAAAGAAAAAATTACTGAAAGAATTCATGTAAACACGCGGGATGAAATAAAAGAGCTTGCTCATACAACAAACCACCTACTAGACGAAATATCTAAAAGAGAGTGGTTACAAACCGAGCTTGCAGAATTAATTTTAATGTATCAAGGTATACCTTCTATTGAGATGTTAGGTAAAAAAATTCTTAGTGGAGTTATACAAAAAACGCAAACCTCTTGCGGTGCATTCTATGTACGTGAAGAAATTGAAGAAACTGTCTACTATGTGAAGAAAGCTTCTTTCGCTGATCAAGGTGCTGATATTGGAAAACAATCCATTAAAATGGGTGAAGGTTTAATTGGGCAATGTGCTTTAGAAAAACAAAGCTTTATTCTTCGAGAGATACCAGAAGAATTTCGTTATGTCACTAGCGGCTTATTAGAAATACGCCCTCAAAACCTACTAGTCGTCCCTATCTTATTTGAAGATGAAGTGATCGCAGTAATGGAGTTAGTAAGTGTAACTGAGATTTCAGACTTACATCAAGATTTAATTCAACAAACCGTTGATAACCTAGGTCTAACCATCCATAGTATTATGGGACGTATGCGAATTCAAACTCTTTTACATGAATCACAAGCAATGACAGAAGAGTTGCAAGTTCAATCAGAAGAATTGCAAACGCAAGCTGAAGAACTACAAATGCAAGCCGAAGAATTAAGAACAACGAATGAACAACTAGAGTCTAGAACTGAAGAGGCCGAGCAAAAGACAGCTGACTTACAAATTACTAAATCAGAATTAGAAGAAAAAGCAAGTGAAATATTACGTAGCTCAAAATACAAATCAGAATTCCTAGCAAATATGTCACATGAATTACGCACACCGTTAAATAGTATTTTACTATTATCTGAAATGTTAAGAGAAAATCATGATAATCATTTATCCGATGATGAAATTGAATTAGCAACCGTCATTCATTCATCAGGGAAAGATTTACTTACTTTAATTAATGACATACTAGATTTATCTAAAGTAGAAGCTGGGAAACTAGATGTTATTTTTGAAGCAACGAACATAAGTGACATGGCAGCAAATATGCATCAAAACTTTTTACATATAGCTGCACAAAAAAATGTCGAATTTACTATTGAAGACAGTGATATTATTCCTGATTTATTTTATACAGATGCAAAGCGGATTGAGCAAATTATTAAAAACTTATTATCCAATGCATTTAAATTCACGGAAAAAGGATCCGTCTCTTTACATTTCGATCCGATAGAAACAACCAATTTGAGTAATGAAATGCAGTCTATAAGTAATGATTGGATTACAATTTCAGTAAAAGATACTGGTATTGGTATCGCTACAGAACAGCATCAACTTATTTTCGAAGCTTTTCAACAGGCAGATGGAGCAACGATTCGGAAATATGGTGGTACAGGCTTAGGATTATCTATTTGTAAAGAGTTTGCTAGATTATTAGGTGGTTGGATTACGTTAGAGAGTAATGTAGGAGAAGGCAGTACTTTCACCGTATATATCCCTAACCTTCCAAATGGGTTAACTGATATACAAGTATCCAATTTAGAAGTTGCAGCAACGATAGAAGATGTTATTCCCGCTGAAGTTATTGAGGAAACTATCGTGACGCCAGAAACAAATAACGTCTTCCAAGAGAAAACTATTTTAATTGTCGATGATGATCATCGAAATATATTTGCATTGCAAAACGCATTAGAAAAACAACATGCCAACATTATTACTGCACAAAACGGCATAGAGTGTTTAGAAATACTAAAAAACAATACAAATATTGACCTTATTTTAATGGATATTATGATGCCGAATATGGACGGTTATGAAACGATGGAACATATCCGAATGAACTTAGGTTTCCATGAAATACCTATTATCGCATTAACTGCTAAAGCAATGCCAAATGATAAGGAAAAATGTTTATCTGCTGGCGCTTCAGATTATATAAGTAAACCATTAAATTTACATCAACTCTATTCGGTAATGAGTGTATGGTTAATAAAATAAGTGAGGTTTAGTTTAAGTGGAAAATAAGTATTATAATTTTGATCCATCCGTAGATATGGATAAGCGTACGAACTTAGAAATTGAATTACTATTGGAAGCGGTATTTAAACTGTCAGGATTTGATTTTCGCCAATATGCTCGCACATCTATTTATAGAAGAATTTGTAATAGAATGCAGCTCTCTAATATCCCTACCATTTCAAAGTTAATTGAAAAAGTAATTCATGAGGAAGGGTTTTTAGAACAGTTATTAAATGATTTCTCCATTAATGTAACTGAAATGTTCCGTAACCCTACTTTTTTTAAAGCGTTAAGAGAGCATGTTATTCCTGAATTAAAAAAGTATCCTGAAATTAGAATTTGGCATGCTGGATGCGCAACTGGTGAAGAAGTGTTATCAATGTCCATCTTACTTCACGAAGAAGGATTAAGTGAAAAAGCTGTTATTTACGCAACAGATATGAATACAAATGTGTTAGAAAAAGCAAAACAAGGCATCCTTCCGTTAAATAAAATGCAAACTTATACGAAAAACTATTTACAAGCTGGCGGTACACAAGCATTTTCTAACTATTATTCAACAGATAGTCGTTTTGCTTATTTTAATCCATCCCTGTTACAAAACATTATTTTTGCGCAACATAATTTAGTAACTGATCAGTCTTTTAACGAATTTCATATTATACTTTGCCGTAACGTTTTAATTTACTTTACGAGTAAACTTCAAAACCAAGTACAGCAACTATTTTATGAAAGTTTAGGCCACAATGGATTCCTATGTTTAGGAAATAAAGAAACTCTTCGTTTTTCTGATATAATGCCGCATTATATCCAATTTAATCCTAACGAACAAATCTATCAAAAAATACAATAAAAAGCGTATGAAATCCTATGTTTGGATTTCATACGCTTTTTATTTCGCATTCGTTTGTATCATAATTAGACACATATCATCTGATTGTGTTTTCTTCTGTTCTTCCTTGTAAAATCCTTCTATCTCTTCTTCTAAATCTCCCCATTTTCTTTCTGTAAAAGCACGTAATTTCTCTTCAGACTCAAATTCATCATTTGCAATTGCTTCAAGCACACCATCTGTAAACAATACTATTTGAGCGTTCTTCTCAAAAGGTATAACAGTCTTTTCAACTTTTATTTCATCAAAAAATCCTACCGCACAACTCCCGCGATTTAGTTCCACTACACTCGCTTCATCAACTAAAACGTACCCAGAAGGATGTCCTGCATTTACATATTCAATTGTTCTCTTTTCTGTATCAACTACTAAGTATATCGCTGTAAAATAATATGGAATATTGTCATTCTCATTATGTAAAAGAGTCATATATTTATTTAAGTCTTTAATGACAAGTTCTGGATCGATTAAACATTTAATCGATTCACGTAATACAGACGAGATAAACATACAAACTAATGAAGCAGATATACCATGTCCCATCACATCTAATAATATAATACCGTAGCGATTTTCATCGATTTTATACCAATAATACATATCTCCAGCTAGTTTGAATGAAGGTAAGTAACTTGCTTCAATTTTTATATGATCTTCTCTTAATGGGCTACTTAATAAGTTTCTTTGTACTTGTGTAGCTAAATCTAATTCATTACGAAGGTTTTCTTCTTGTTCTTTATGCCAATTTAATTCCGATTTCAAGCGTAATGCTACACGCATACGCGCTAACAATTCAACTTTATTTATCGGTTTCGTAATATAATCCATTGCGCCTATATCAAGCGCTTCAGCTAATTTATTCGCATCTTCTAAAGCTGTTACAAAAATAATAGGAATATCTTTAAACTTCTCCTCATTTTGTAATCGCCTACAAACTTCAAGTCCATCAATTTCAGGCATCATAATATCTAATAGTATTAAATCAATTTCATTATGCCTGGAAGAATCTTTTCCAAAATGGATGTATTCGAAAAGCTCTTGTGCAGAATTCAGCGATACAAGATCCTGATATCCGGCTTGTTTTAAAATTTTTTCAATTACAAAGATGTTAACCGGATTATCATCGACAATTAAAATGGACACAAGTTATTTCCCCTTTTCTTATTTAAAATGTAAATCTATTATCATTTTCTATTTTTCTAGTATTGCATACTCAGTTATAAAATGAAAATTTCCTACTCAAACATATTTACACAGCAAAAGAACAAACCCCCTAGAAATGAGAGTTTGTTCTTTCACTCTATAAATTTCCACTTTTAATTTAACACCATTGCTTTGTCATTTAAAAGGCGATCTAATTCTTCCATATGATTTGTTTCATCTGCAATCATATCTTCTAACTTTACAACTAACTCTGTCATATTTAATTTCGCTGCCTGTTCTTTTCTCGTTTCATAACGCTTAATTGTTTCATATTCTGATTGTCTAGCTGCTTCTAACATTTCTCTAACATCTTCTACTTGTTTCACTGGTAAAGGGATCGTAGTAGGTGTACCACCTAGCGTCTTAATTTTCTCCGCTAAATATAGGGCATGTCCTTGTTCATCACTAATTTCAGATTCAAAGAAAGGTTTTAACACTTGTCTATATATACCAGAAACCGTAGCTGCATTATGGTTATACATTATAATTGCCGAGTATTCTCCTGCTAAATCTTCATTCAATCCTTCGATTAGTTCTTTCACATCGTGTGACATTTTAATATCTCCTCCTATACTTAATAACTACCCCTTTTCTCATGTTTTAAACATAATTATTTAAAATTTTTATGTATCTAAAAACGCCGCTTGCTTCAATTTACTTATCGCTTGTCTTTTAATACGAGAAACGTGCATTTGTGAAATACCTAACCGTTCCCCTGTATCCTTTTGATTTAAATTTTCTCCAAATATACAATGAATAACACTCTTTTCCGTATCATTTAATACGTTAAAAATATCATCTAAAACGAGACGTCTTTCTGTCTGTTCATATCCTTGCTCTACTTCACCTACAGATTCAATTCTCGCTACCGAACTTCCATCAGATGAATTTTCAACTACATCATCTAAAGAAGATACTTGATAATTATTTTTAGCATCCATAATTTCTAAAACTTCCTCTTCGGATAGTCCTAAATGATCCGCAATCTCTATAATCTTCGGTGAACGTTGTAGGTGATCTGTTAGCTCCTCTATCGCAAGTTTAATTTTCCCGCCTAAATCTTTAATTCGCCTTGGAACATGAACGCCCCAAGTTTTATCACGTAAATACTTCTTTATTTCCCCTACTATCGTAGGTATTGCAAACGGCTCAAAAGCATTCCCTATCGAATAATCATACCTTCTTATTGCGCCTAAGAGCCCTAACATCCCTACTTGTATAATATCCTCATGCATCGGCCCACCTTTTGAATAGCGATATGCAATTGAATATACGAGATTTTTATAATGATTAACCAATCTTTCCTGTGCTTCATCACATTGGTTTTGTTGGAATTCTGCAATTAGTTTAATAACGTCTTCTTTAGTAAGATTTGTAGGTTGAGATTGGATTTCCATCATTCTCCACCTGCTCTCTTTGTATATATTTTGTCATTAAAACTGTCATGCCCTCATCATGCATAATTTGTATATCATCCATTAACGTATTTATTAAATATAAACCTAAACCATTTTCCGGCAAATGTTCTACTGGTTTATTAATATCATACGGACCAACTTTACTTTTTAAGGTACTAAAATTAAAGCTAACCCCATTATCCGCAACCATAATTTCTAATCGATCTTCATATAGACCAAAGACAATTGTAATTTCTCCAACGTCTTCTTTATATGCATGTTGTACAATGTTTGTACATGCTTCACTAATAGCAATTTTCATATCTTCTATATCGTCATAAGCAAATCCCATTCGATTCGCAACACCAGCCATTGTTAAACGAATAATAGCTACATATTCTGCTTTTGCAGGAATTTTCATTTCTATCTTTTCAAATTTCTCCATCATCCCTAGTCACCTTCTTTCTACTTTTTCAAAATCTGAATTCAAATTTAATATTTCTGTTAGTCCTGTAATATCGAATAATCTTTTTAACCTTTTAGATACACCAATAAACTCTAGTTTTCCATCATTTTTCTTAATTGCTTTTAATAGCGCTATAAAAACGCCTAAACCTGTACTATCCATATAATCTACCTTATTAAAATCTACTACTATATAAACCTCTTTCTCACTTGCAATAGGCATTACCTTATTTTTTAAATCTGATGCCGTATACGCATCAATCTCACCATTAAGTTGTACTGTATAACCTAAATCATTTTGCAAAATATTTATTGCCAAATTCATCATTTCCGCCCCCTTATCTCAAACTACTACTATTTAATTACCCATAAAAATTAGTTTTAAACATATTTTTTCATTTTAATTATAAAAAAATTTTCTACACCTTTCTCAGCTTAACACTAAAAAAAATACTACCAAATGTTTAAACCTTATAAATTTGTGTATGTATAATGTATAAACATTATTTTTAGGGGGATCTATCTATGGAAGAGCACAATTTTAAAAAGGGAGATTTTGTTCAATTTTCTTATCGACACGATCATGCTACAAAATTAATTGGTTCCATTATTAACATACTAACGAATACAATTGTAGTTGATATAGGTAATACCGACGACTTATCTCATATAGAGCCAAGGCAGGTCGTAAGAATAAATAATTGTAAAAAAGTAACGATGGTTTAATACCTAATATAAAGTGTAATTTCAATCAGTGGGTTCATCCTCACTGATTATTTATTGAATAAAGCTGAAGATTGCGGGCAACCTTCATACAGATTACATAAAAAAAGCATCCAAATTATTTTAACTGGATGCTTTTTTATGTATATTTATCAGTTTATTAACTTTATAGCTATATATAATAAACTTAAGATTACTATTCATTATAATGCTTATGCTTTCCGTAGCATTCTAGAAAAGAATGTAACGATTAAAATAAAGACGATTGCACCTAATAACGCTGGAAGAATAAAAATACCTCCCCATTCAGGACCCCAGTGACCAAATAAGGCACTACCTACCCAAGATCCGATTAATCCCGCAATAACATTACCAACTATACCTAAAGGAAAGTCTTTTCCTGTAATCATTCCAGCTAACATACCAATAAGTCCACCTACAATACACGTAATAATAAGTCCCACAATTAGACCTCCTATATTATTTTTATAATGGGTTTATCAAGCTTTGGCGTTTAACCAAAGCTTGATAAACATGTATTATTCTTTGTTATCCAATCCATCACTTATCTTTTGTTTCACTTTTCCGACTTTTTCTTTTACAGTTCCCTTCGTCTTCTCCCACTTCCCTTCATTTTTCAACTCTCTATCTTCTGTAACTTCACCAATTCCTTCTTTTACTTGTCCCTTTTTCTTTTCAACTTTACCAGTAATTTGTTCTTTTAGCCCGCTCTCACTCATATTTCCAATCTCCTTTTCGTAATAGATTTGTAGATTTAAAGAGTATGAATTTAAATAGAATACGTGCATCTTCTTTCTTGTAACCATTCACCGACTCTTTCTAAATCCTTAACGAATAACAAGATTTTTCCTTCATCCAGTTTTTCTTCATAAAAGTTAGCTTCTTCCTCATTAAGTCCTAACTCTTGCATCTTATTTCTTAACTGATCTCCCTTTTTTTGAAAGACGTTAATAATGCTTGTCCCAAGTCCCTCCTCTTTTATTCCAATTGTATTCACGTCTGCATTGTCTGCGATTCTATCTGTCCTTTCTTTCTCATGTGTTAATACGTAAATATCTTTTTGGTCTATTCCTTTCTTCACTAGATCATTCGCCGCATTCATGACCTCTTTCTCCGTAATAAATTCATATACAAAAGGTTTACTATACTTCGTTTCCATCTTTAACTTCCTCCTCTAGAATGAATTATTTGTTATATTATATGTAATACACCCATTTTCGAAATGTTAAACATAAAATATGAAAAAAGTTATGTGAATTTTGATTTTGATAGAGAATGAACCGCATATTTTTCATATATACGCTTCATATTATTCATACGAACATCATTAAAACTAGTAAACATGTCTCCCTACGATTTACAACATTATCTTCTTACAATAACTACCTGAATTAACGGAATATTGTTATAATTAAACTAGAGGAGGAGATAAAATGAAAAAAATCACTTACATATGTGCTCTAAGTGTTCTATCTTTAACTTTAATAGGCTGTACAAGCACTTCTACTACAAATAATACTCCAACAACTAAGCAAGAAAATACGAAAAATGCCATTCAATTAAACTCTGCAGACATTACCAACATTGAGATGCTTAGAACAACAAGTAATACTAGTTCCAAATCTCAAACAGATAACGAGGAAATGATACAATCAATCGCTTCAGTAGTCCAAAAAGGAACACCGAAAACAATCACACTAGATCAAAAAAAGAGGGCATCTGCGCATTCTACTATAACCGTTACATATAAAGATGACTCAAAAGAAGAGTTTCTTGTGTGGGTTGATAATAAGGAACAAATTACGATTGCTAAAGATGAGAAGAAAGATAAAGTAGAAGCTGTGACGGTGAATATTAAAGGCGCTAAGATAATGAAGGATTTTTTTAAAAATGATAAAACGTAAAAGGATCCCCATCAACTTAAGGATTCAAAATCAGCACAAAATTTTGTTCAGAAACACTATAAAATTTCAGCCTAATAGGTCAGTGGCGAGACCGTATATTATTAAACTTAAAATGTTTCAAATCGAAGGAAGACACCTTATAAGGTGTCTTTTCTTTATTTTCAAAAGGACCTGCTCCATTCATAAATGCATAAAGTAAATTGAATCCGTTAAAACACATGAGTGAACCTTTGTCTTCCCCCTCCTATCTAAAGGAGGAACTGTTATGGGCTTTGGTGGTAGTTGTGGCGGCTGTGGCTTCGCTGGAGGATTTGCTGGAGGATTTGCTGGAGGATTTGCTTTATTAGTTGTATTGTTTATTTTATTAATCATAGTTGGAGCTGCTTGCTTCTGCTAAAAAACTATCGGAAAAGATCCCCTTGCTAAACAAAAAATAAAATAAGCTGCCCATATGGACAGCTTATTTACATAATTATCGAAAGCGGAAGTTAAAAATTCTTAGTTTCTTGCTCAATTAAAGCACCCGTTACTTTAAGTGTATTTCTTTACAATCTTATGGATTTTACTCTTTTTTAAAAATAAAGCCAGTAGGTAATCAACGAGGGTTCAATCTCAATATTTTCTTGATTTAATGATAATAGAAGATGGTCTCCGTTTTTCATTTATTAATTCTGGCATTTTTTCTAATCCTGTTGGAGTTGACTCTGGCTCAATAATTTTCTCAATTACAAGACCGTTGTCTATAAGAGTATTAATTAATGTTGAAATTGTTCTGTGATATTTAACAACACCATCTATCCACCAATGTTCCTCCCTTTTTCCTTCTTCTTGGTAATTATCTAATGCCCAATGCGATCTGTTTCCATTATTATCCTTAAACCAATTATTCATTTCCTTTCGAGCTGTTACTATTGGATGTTCTGTTGAAAAGATAAATTCACCATCATTTTTTAACAGACCTCTTATTTTCTTAATTAGATGTGAGTAATCTTCTATGTAATGTATAACTAAAGAACTTGTTATTAAGTCGAATTTTTGATTTGGCAAATTAAGTTCTTCTATTGGTACACACATATAATCTATTTTTTCGTTTTTGTTATACATTTCAGCTTGTTCAATCATATTTCTTGAGATGTCCACTCCTATAACTTTCGAGGCACCACTTTCTACACAGTACATAGAAAAATGACCATTTCCACATCCCAAATCTAATACAGACTTATCTGTAAGATTAGCAATTATAGATTTAATTGCTGGCTGTTCAACAAAATCATTAAAGGTAAATCCAGTTTCACGTAATGACTTATACTGTTTAAAGAAAAACGGATTATCATAAATGTTTTGTTTCATTATATACCTCCTATAATACAATCTATATTTTTTATATTCTAGGGGCATCCAAAAAATTCCTATATTAACCAAAATACAATTCAACTAACCTGCCATTTAGTTGAATAAGGAACAGTGTATATCCTATACATGTTAGGTTAACATAACGTCCCATTATCGGTAGCAAGAATAAGGAGGAACCCTAATCTCACAAGTAAATCTTCTTTTTTTGTTCTATGGATCTATGCATTTTTTATACATTTCTATCCTAGCGCGGTTTTAGGGTTCTCGTTTGTTATTGGATTAGCAGAAAAATTGTATAAAATCTTGCATACTCTTAGCGGGGTACCGCCAACAAAACACGATTTCGTACGCTAAGAAAAAAGCCTTGCTACATAGGTAATGTAGCAAAGCTTTTTTAAGTTGTTTAATTCTCGCTCCACTATCGGCTTTGTTAACTAACACTTTAATTATTTTAACAGCCTTTTGTTTAATTCCCACAAAGCCGTTTTATTACTATCCCATTTTAAAAGCGTTACGGCTTCCTCAAAGCACAGCCATTTATAATTGAAGTGTTCTTTAGATAATTTAATATTTTTTGTAGGAACTTTAACTCCAAAAGAAAATTCTTTTATTACATAAACATCTTCACCCCAAAGAAATTCACCAACTACATCCTCTACTGGTAGTGAAGACACAGAATCTAGTTTTATATATGGACTTTCTCTTGTAATACCAGCCTCTTCAAACGCTTCTCGTTTTGCTGATTCAATAGGAGTCTCATCATCTTCTCCACCACCAGCTATTCCTTGCCAATAACCATAATCACTTCGATTAAAAATAGCATATTGAATGGAATCATCAGTTTTTATATAAGGAAATATCAATACTTGATACGGCGCTCTCATTGCTTAATCTCCTTCCGAAAAAATATGAACAATTTATTCACTAACTTGCTATTTTAATAAATAAAGTATTTGCATTTAAACTTTATAAAACTCAAATGTATTTTTTTCTAAACATATTGTTTCATTCGAATTTTTGATAATAATATCGAAACGTTGACTATACGGATGCATAAACACTTCATACTGAATCCGACGTTCTTCATGAGACTTCCTTAAGTAATTAATATCGGCTCCTCTTTCAATAATATCACGGCTAGACCTTCTCATTAATTCTGTTTCTCCATCTGTATAGAAGTAAATTTTCAAATCAAATAAATTTGGATTAATAAATGCGACACTCATTCCTTCTACAATCGTCACCTTATTTTTCGAAGAAATTAACTCACTTTTTATATAATGTGTATCCATTGTATAAAAATCTAAACCAGCTCTTACCATTTGAACATCTCTTTCTAACGCAGACAAATGATGGGCTGATGGATGACAAGCTGTCATTTTATCATAATGATTTTCATTCTGATATGTATAGTGGATATTTGTATACTTTCGTACATTTGAACTAACAATGTATGGATCTGTATTAATATAATTCACTTTATTTTGATTTAATTGGTTTATGAGCTTATTGGCGAATGTTGTTTTTCCGGCAGCACCGTGTCCTGAAATGCCAATAGCAATCTGTTCATCGGTCATACTGATCCAATTTATAATTTCTTGTAATAACTTTTTCATTATTCTCCCCCTGTTACTAATATATCCCCTTATTTACATCATCTTAATATAGAGGTATTATACTGTAAAATCATACATGAAGTGAAAAAATGGTATGATTATCCATCATATCATCTCTATTTTTAAAAAACTATATTAATTTCCTAAGGATTTTATTGTTATTTGGGGTAGTACCCCATCCGCCATCAAGCTAAAATTTTATAGTACCCCCAGAACGAAATTTTTATCTCTCTACAATTATTTATGTGAATTCAGCTCGTTTTTTTCGTTTTGGGGGATACTTGAGTGACACCTTGTTTTCTCCTCTTATCTAAAGGAGGAAGAACTATTATGGGCTTTGGTGGTAGTTGTAGTAGTTGTGGCGGTGGCTTTGCTTTATTAGTTGTATTATTTATTTTATTAATCATAGTTGGAGCTAGCTGCTTCTGCTAAACAAACTATTAGAAAAGACACTCATATATGGGTGTCTTTTCTTTATGGGGTGCGTCAGAAAAATGCTGATTTACAACGTTAAGGAAATTTCAATATTAAAAAGCCTAATTTCTCAATTAAATATGAAGAAATTAGGCTTTTTTCATTTAGTGATGAAACCCATTATCACATTTCGTATCATGTGGCATAGGCCCGTCCAGGGAATCCAGAAAGGCAACGGTCTGTTTGAGGTTCCTCAAAAATAAATGCGCGAGATCCATGGAAAATCCATTTCGAACCACAACGCGCATAATCGTCACCGCTTCCATATCTGGAGGCAATGGATAGGCGGGTACTTGCCAGCCGAACACACGCAATTGTCGAGATAAATCATAAAGATTCCAGTTTAATGTGTAACCATCTTTCAATCGCCAAGCGAAAACCGGAATATCCGAACCATCGGACAAAAGTTCGAACGGTTCCATCTTCTGAATCGCCTTGCTAAGAAAAAGAGCGACTTTCTGAGAAGCCCTTTGGACATCATAGTACCCACTTTTCCCCAAACGCAGGTAATTGTAATATTGCAGGAGCACTTGTGCGCCAGGACGAGAGAAATTCAGGGCAAAAGTCGGCATGTTCCCGCCCAAATAGGAGACGCGGAAGATTAGATCCTCAGGGAGATCTTCAGCTTCCCGCCAAATTATCCAACCCAATCCAGGGTAGACTAATCCATATTTATGTCCGGATACATTAATGGACTTCACCCTCGGTAATTGAAAATCCCAGACTAAATCTGGCTGAAGAAACGGTGCTATAAATCCCCCCGAAGCCGCATCCACATGCATGGGAATGTCGAGGCCCGTCCTCTCCTGCAAATCGTCCAACGCTTTCGCAATGGCGGCAACCGGTTCGTAAATCCCGGTATAAGTCTCACCGAGAATCGGTACCACACCAATCGTATTTTCATCCACGGCAGCGAGGACCCCCTGAGGATCCAATCGGGGATGCTCTGGGCTAACCTTCACATAGCGTGGTTCAACCTCCCAATAGTTCGCGAATTTTTCCCACACGACTTGAACAGCAGAACTAAACACAATATTGGGCCGATCCACCGGCTTCCCTTCGCTTTTGCGTGCATTTTGCCAGCGTCTTTTTAACGCAAGCCCCCCGAGCATACATGCTTCCGACGATCCAGTTGTTGAAACGCCCATAGTCGTAAGGGGGGTGGGCGAATGCCAGAGGTTTGCTAAAATGCGGACACACCGCTCCTCAATTTCGGCTGTCTGTGGATATTCATCCTTGTCAATCATGTTCTTGTCGAATGATTTGGCATATAAGTGCTCTGCGGCAGGCTCCATCCATGTGCTAACGAATGTTGCAAGATTCAAGCGTGCATTGCCATCAAGAGCAATTTCATCATGGACGATTTGATACGCTGTTTCTGGTAACATGCCTTCATCAGGCATGTGAAAGCGCGGAACGACTGATTCTCCTTCGCGGGCAAACAGAGGATTTACAGAAAATTCGTGAGGCAGCTCCATTTGCACATGACGCGGTAGATATTGTGGATTATCTGGCATGATCTCTTTTCCTTCGTATGCATCGTTTTGAACTTTTTCTTTTCGATCCTGTGGCATACAAGTCCCCCTTAATTAATTGTTTAACAAACATATTATTTACAAAAAAGCAGTTGTTACACCAAATGGACAATTCTAATAAAAGGTGCTGCCACCATTCGAATTAAAGAAGAAGCCATGAATGGACTTGCAAGAACTATTTTCTTCGGAAAACAAGGTGAGCTTAGGGAACAAACCATACAGCATCAATTGCAAAGGGCCAGTTCCTTAAACATAATTATCAATGCCATCAGTATCTGGAATACTTTACATCTAACAAAAGCAGTTAAATATCAAAAACGGATAGGTAGTTTTAATGAGGACTTATTGCATCATATGTCACCTTTAGGTGGGGAACATATCAATTTACTAGGAGAATACCATTTTAATTCAGAGAAAGTGGTCTCATTAGATTCTCTAAGACCATTGAAACTTTCTTAGTGTTGTAAATCCGCATTTTCCTGACTCTACCCCATGCCCATCAAGCTAACCAAGTACACCATTTACAAATTCAAAAGAATCCCCCTCAAAGCATCAGCTTTAAGGGGGTCCTCCTAGTATTTTCTCTCTTCATACAATCGATTTGCTTTATATGAGAAAAAGAAAAACATACCAATCGCAGCTGGGATAAACAACCATGAAATGCCCCTCATTAATGCAAATGGTGTTTCAAATAAAAATGATCCTAAAAATGCTGCGCCGTGCATATCCCATAATCCTGGTGTATAGTATAGACCTTTCGGATTTAACATCACTCCTAAATCAATTGTATTATTAAACATAAATAGCATTAATAGAGGAAAATAACATATTGCTAATTCTAAAAATGTCTTAGATAAACGTTTATACTTCCCTGCTCGTGACATTTGATCTGAAAAAATGTCATCTTCACTTTCCTCATCTATCTTTTTAAAATATTGCGTGCCTGCCCACCATTTACCGGCTATATGCTTCCAGCCGCTATCTTCAAATAACGTACAATAATTAATAAAATCACTTCGTCTATAAAATATTCTATAATCTATTTTAATTGTCGCATCCTCTGGTTCTGCGATTTTAAATTTATAACCAAATGTATTACTTTCTAGTTGATAGCCTTTCCAAGCCATCTCTTCTAACCATTTTTCCTCTTTCTCAAAGTCCAAAAAGAATTTCAATCTCCACATCTTCGCTTCCCCCTAACTATACATTTAATAAGCTTTTTGTAACCCCAATAATGTGCTGCATTCTCATAAAGTCTAAGTGCAATACTTCCTTCCCGCGTTCCGTAATGACATACACTTTTCTTCGTTTATCTTCACTTTTTACCGATTCTATTAATTGTTGCTTTAATAAATTTTCAACCGCACCATACAATGTACCCGCCGCGATTTTCACTTGATGATTACTCAGTTCCTCCACCTTTTGCATAATTAAATATCCATGAGCTGGCTCTAATAAAGCTAAAAGAACGTAATACGTTGTTTCCGTTAATGGTAAATTTTTATCTCTATTCATAAAGACCTCCAGTGTAACGATTAATATATAGCTAAACTATATAGTTGAACTGTATAGTTTTATTTTATACAGTCTAACTGTATATGTCAAATTTAGGTACAAAAAAACAACCTAGATCTCATAGGATCTAGGTTGCTTTTTTACATAAACGTAATCGTCACTAAAGAATATCCTTCTTTCGCATTATACGGCTCAGCTTTATAAGAAACACGGTTCGCTCCTTGCGGATAACCGATTTCTCCAATTACTTTTTTCACATCTTGCAATGCGCCATCCATTGATTGTTTATAAAGGATTTCAATCTTTGCTGACTTTGTGCTATAACGTTGCTGCATTTTATTTTTGAATTCATTATAGTTATTTGCAATATATTCATTTCCTAAATAATTTAACTTTGTATCTTTTAATATTTGCTGATATGCAGGGGCTTTCGTACCACCCACCGCAATTTTATTTGTTAATGTACTATAATAGTTTGTTGTAGCTTGCGGATAATCCCCGTGGTTCCACTCATGATTTCTTGCGATTTGCTCATCTGATAAGTTGAAATAAGAATACGTTACGCGGCCTTGTACATCTGGCACTGGATCATCAAATGTTGTATCAATATGGTACCATTTGTTATCGATTTTCACTAAGTTCCAAGCATGAGGCTGACCGTCTCCAGTTCCTACTACAAAATGATTCTCAATTCCAGCTTCTTTTAATAATTGATAGGTTAATAGTGTGTAACCTTGGCAAACGGCAGAACGATTCGCGAGTGCCTCATATGCTGTATAGGCTTTATAAGACGTATCGTAAGAAACATGTTTTACAACATAATCATGAATCGCCTTCACTTTTTCATGATCATCCATCCCGACTTGAATAATAGAAGAAACGATCGCTTTCGCTTGTTTCATCACATATTCTGTTTGTTCTTTCGTTTCACGATATGTAATATTTAGCGTAAACGTATAATTCCCTGGCGATCCAGATAGTGAGTATGAAACATTCGATCTATTATAATTTGTATACTCATTTTTACTTGCGACTTCTTTATATGCGGTGAAAAGTGTATTCATCACTTCTTCTGTATTACTATTTTTCGTTTTATATGGAAGTGTAATATTCGTTTCATACGTATTAATACGCGTTTGTACTTCATTTTTGAATGCTGCTAATAATGCCGCATCTCCTGTATCTTGCACCGCAACCTCAGGCTTTTTATATTTCAATGCATTATATAAAAACTGTGCATACTGTTCACGCGTTACCGTTTTAGCTGGTTCAAATTTCCCGTCTCCTGTACCAGATGCAATCCCGTTTGACTGCACCGCACTAATCGCATTTTCTGCCCAAAATCCATTTGGAACATCATTAAATGTATGTTTTTGTTTAGCTGAAACTTGGAACGCATTTTTAATAATTTGCGCCATTTCTGCGCGGCTAACAGAATCTTTCGGTCTAAAACCGCCATTTCCATCACCTTTAAAAATCCCCAATTTCGTTAACGTTAAAACCTCTTCCGAAAACATTGTAGAACCTGAGCGAATATCACGATACGGATTATTTAAAGTAGACCTATCTTGTAATACATAACGAGCACCATCATTACTAAACGTACCGCCTTGCTTATTCGGTACTAACACACGATAAATTAAAGCTGCAACTTGCTCCCTCGTCGCAACATCACCAAAACCAAACTTTCCATTTCCATAGCCTGAAATAATATTTTTGCTCGCTAAATCTTTAATCGCAGGATACGACCAATGCGATGTAGGCACATCAGAAAAAACGCCCGCTTCAGCAGCTTTCACATCACTGCCATTTGTATATAATAAAGCACCACCTATTAGTGATAATGATGTAATTGATTTTAATAGTTTTGTGTACATAATGCCTTCTCCCAATACGTCTTCTATTTTTTGTTATTTTTTGTCGAAAAATCTAAAAGAATATGACAAAACACATTATACAATTAAAACTTTTCGGAGGATATACTGAATTTCAAAATATGCAAAAATTCATATTACTATAGGGATTCATACTGATATCATGCTATTTTACTTGCGAATATATAAATAAAAAGGAAATATAACATACAGACAGCCCTCCGCAGCATATTTCACAAAGTTTTACAAAGGGACATGGTGTATCATGTCGAAAACACTATTTATAACCAAGTTAATTTACTTCTATTTGTAAAGGAGATGGAGAAATGTATTTTACAATAGAAAAACACACCAAAATAAATATCAACCTAAAGAGGTGTTAGTACTATGAAAAATAAGAGATGTGATAATTGCGGTTCTACTAAATTTAAAGAGGGGAAAGTTGGATTTGCTTATCATGCATATGTTTGTGAAGATACGTCTAGTTCGCTCTTTAAAGCAGGAGACCGTTCTAAACTATTAACAACATTCTGTTTAGAGTGCGGTGAGGTGAAATCATTCAGAGTGGAAAAACCAGAAATATTTAAAGGATAAAATATTTCCAAGACACTTAAATTATTTATACTTTTGAGTGTCTTGGATATTAATTTGAAGTCGATTTATTTAAAGAGACGCTTCGTTCCGGCAACAACATTGGCTAGAATAGCAATTATAGCTGCACCAATAATTATATATTTGATTTCAGGTTTAATAACAGATTCTAGAAAAAGAATAGATACAATTATTGGAATCCACTTCATACCTCCATGCAATATTCTTTGGAACTTTTGGATACATTAAATATGCATAGCATTGTAGTTTGCATATATTTCACTTTTGTATTTTTGAACCAAGTATTAGGAGGGTATTTATGATGAAAAGCTGTACAGCATTCCTTATTATTGATGTACAGGTAGGTTCATTTGAGGAGAGAAAAGTCCTATATAATAGAACGGAATTATTAAGAGTCATTCAATTATTGATTTCTAAAGCCCGTTCTGCTTCAGCCCCTATTTTTTATATGAAGTTTAATGGGAAGTCTGGTTCTTCGCTTAGACAAGGGACACCTGGATGGGAAATTCATAAATCAATTACTCCAGCAACAGGAGATGTCGTTCTTGAAAAGAATCATCCGGATTCTTTTCATAAAACGAGTCTTCAACAAGAGCTGGAAATGAGAAATATAAAACGAGTTGTTATAGCAGGAATTCAATCTGAAATTTGCATAGATGCAACATGCCGGCGTGCATACAGCTTAGGATATGACGTTACTCTTGTAAAGAATGGACATAGTACATATAACTCTACATTATTATCGGCGTCTCAAATTATTGAGCATCATAACGAGATAATAGGTCAATGGTTTGCCCGTGTAAAAAATTCCGAAAGTATAGAATTTTGATTCTATCTCTATATAAACGAAACCGCAGTCAGGGACTAGACTGCGGTTTTTCGACGTACAATGAATTACAGTAATTACTAAGAGTTGCATAATCTTTCATTGTAATTAACTTAACTTTTTATTTGCTACGAAGCATTGCAACAGAACCTAGTAAAGTCTCAAAAAACAACTTATTATCAATCAATATTTAGTAAAAACATATTAATACTTTAGAATTTCTTTAATTTTCATTATTTTTTATTTAAGATTGTCCTTTATATTTATAATGTGTTATTTGAATTTATCGTATTGAAGCGGATTTTCACATCACTATAAGCAATTTAAAAATGGAAAAAATAAAGTCCCCATTAGATTAATTATCCTGTTCTTTTGCGTCTTTTATCTATTTATGTTAATTATTATGCAGCTAAAAAAAGTACAACTTATTGATGGAGAGAGGAAATAAAATGAATTTAGTGAACTTACGTCCTAAACAGCGGTCTAAGTATCGCATTCTACTAGGGACATGGTATTACTCTACAAAGAGGTACATTCAGTGGTTAGCAGACGGAAAAACATATGCAAAAACGTTTCAACAAGAAAAGTTACCCTATACAGCGATTCAGCACCGAACGATACTACTTCGTAAGCTCAAAGATGTAGATATGTGGTATCAACAAAATAAAGTTGTTAATTTGAAGATTGCTATTAAACAACTAAATGGTATCGTCATTAGACCGGGAGAAACATTCTCTTACTGGCGTTTAATAGGTAAGCCTACGAGGAGAAAAGGGTATGTAGAGGGCATGATACTACACTATGGATCTTTTCAAGCAGGCATTGGAGGAGGGCTTTGTCAGCTTTCAAATTTAATATATTGGATGACCTTACATACACCATTGACAGTAACAGAGCGATATCGTCATAGTTTTGATGTCTTTCCTGATTCCAAGCGGACCCAACCATTTGGAAGCGGCGCAACTTGTTCTTATAACTATTTGGATTTACAAATCAAAAATGAAACGGACCAATCGTATCAACTTCACCTTTATATTACAGATAAGCATTTAGTCGGTGAATGGAGAGTTACCCATCCGCAGCTTTATCAATATGAAGTATATGAAAAAGAACACTCAATCCAATCTGCATACTGGGGTGGTTATATACGACATAATGTTATTCAACGTAGAGTATATAATCAACAGAAACAGTTTATAGAAGACCACTATGTAACGGAGAATCACGCTATAATGATGTACGAACCACTATTAGCTTATAATAATGAGGAAAGCGAGTGACGGTAACATTCGTGTATCAAGTATTTTTGTCTAATAACACAATACATGCCTTTCTTCATATAATTAATAGGCCCATTCCTTTTTGTAACATAACTTTTTCGTTTTTATTGAAAATGAATTTTATATCTTCCTTTCCAACAAACTGGTTCCTAAACTAAACTGCCTCGTTTCCACAATAAAAATAGAGCTGTCCATAAGTCAGTTTCACCAACTTATGGACAGCTCTCATAGTTTCACCTTATTCTATCGATGAATCCAAACTGCACCTGCAGATTTGTCTTCAGCTTGACCTACTACTTCAAACTTCAACCCTAGTTTCGGCAACTTACGTCCTGCATCTGGAATAGCGCTGTTGATGTACTGCTTAGAATCATCAAATTTTGCAACGCCCGGTAATCCTTTATAGTCAAAGATACCGCGAGTTGGCGAATCTACTCTCCATGCTGGCGTTTGATCAAATGAGAATGCAGCATCGGCAATTTGATAACGCGTACTGCTCTTCACAGTCGGTTGTCCGTTTAATGTACCTACGATTGCCTCTGGATGAGAATCTACTACTCCTAAGAATCCTTCACCTGGATGAACACCTACCCAGTTATCTGTAAAGCTTTGATCCGCATACCATACAACCATTCCTGTATTAAAGACTGGACCACGCGCATGTTTTAACGCCGTGTCAGAACCAGCGTAATTTCTCCACTCTACGTAGTAGTTATTTTTTTTCTGTTCCAATCCGTTAGATACAGTAAATCCTTTTAACGTCATTGCTGGCCCGCCTTCTGCATCATCTGAGAAAACAACTTTGCCATCTACAGTTAATGCAGCATTATCTAACGCAAATCCTTTATAAGCTACTGCAATATCTGTTAAATACTCAAATTGCAGTTTTACTTTTTTCCCTTTGAATTGGCTTAAATCGTATGATTTATCAACCCACTTACCATCAGTTGTATCCACGCCGCCTTTTACATCTTTTTCGCCCATTCTATCAATACGTGTCTTCGTTCCATCTTCTGCAATCGCATATACGTCAAGGAAATCATACTTCGCTTCAAGTTCATAGAATGCCTTATAATCGAACTTAGCATCCTTGGCATTTGTTAAGTCAAATACTGGTGTCTCAAGTGTTGTATGAATATCATTTCCTTTTGTGCTGTAATAAAACTTCTTACCAAATGCTGACTCGATATTTTTAATATCTTTGTCTGGTAAGTTAACACGAACGATTCCTGGTCGTTTTGATTTTGTAACACTTTGATCTAAATATGTTGCAACACCGACTCCCGTGCGAAGTTTATCATAATCTACCTCAACGATATTCGCCCAGTTGCCATTCATATTCTTTTGGAAAAACTCTTTATTTTGTGGTGAGAAACTTGTTGGCTCTGTTCCTGCAATTTTTCCAGCCCAGCTGCCGCCACTCATAATAGACCATGACTCAACAGGTTCACCTTGTCCTGAGTACTTCGTATCGTATTCATCTGGTAATCCTAAATCATGACCATACTCATGCGCAAACACACCAACTGCTCCGTCCTCAGGCTCGATTGTATAATCGTATGCAGCCATCTTTCCGCCCCAATTCGAAACAGAAGATTTTGTGCCATCAATCGCATATGGTTTTGATCCAAGTTTTGAACGATGAGACCAAATCGCATCATCTTTCAATTTACCGCCGCCAGCTTCTTGACCAACGCCAGCATGTACAACCATTAAATGATCAATAATGCCATCTGGCTCGTTTTTATTTCCATCACCATTTTGATCGTATTGATCAAATTGGTCATAATCAGCTAAGTTAATTCCTTTTGCTACCGCTGCTTTTAATGCTTCTTTCACAAGATCACGCGGCCCTAAAGGACCTTTGTTATCATGGCCAGTACCTGCATCCGCACCATAATCTGAAGCTTTTCCTGGAACAGTAAGCCATTCCGTTACAGTTCCATCCACTGTGTAGCTGCCGCCAGATTGTTCTTCATAATATTGTTTAAATGTGTTAATCTTCGATCCATCAAATAACGTAAATGGTTCATTACCAAATAACATTTTTTGATAATGTTCACGATTGAAGTCCTTAGAATACATGTATCCTGGCTCTTGATCAATATTGTTATGCTTAAAATCGCTAAATTCTACAAGTAAAACAAGTACTTTATCCTTTCGAACAGCACCGTTGTACTCTTCTTGCTTCGCTGGTGCAGTAGGTACTTTTCCATTTAATTTACTAGAATTCAATCCTGCACCTTGTCCAGCTACTGGCCCTACTGTTGGCTGTTGCGCCTGTTCATTTTCCTTCATTTTTGCATCTTTTACTTTTTTCAGAAAATCAGAAGCTTCTTGCGTAAGACTATCTCCTGTCAAGATTTCTTTACCAGGGTTTTCCCCTTTCTTTTTCTCAACATATTTTTCGACAGCCTTTGACGTCTCAGCTTGTGATGCAGATTGATCAATTACGCCCCGTTGTTTTAGCGCTTCTGCCAAACGCTCCTCCGGTATTAAATGCTCATCTATTGGTAGAGATGATGGCGAATCAGCATACGCCGCATGACTTCCAAAAGCAAAACTACTACTTAGTACTGCCGCTGTTGCTAAAACTGATAATGGTTTTAACTTCTTATTCTTTTTCAATGCATTTCCTCCCCAGTGTCTGCGAATTATCGTTTTTTTTGCCGATAGCAACATAATATTCTCTTTATAGAGAATATTCAATGTTTTTCAACAATTAAATGTTGAGAAATATTTTTTTGTGCAGGGTGGGATACATAAGATAAAAAAATACAAACCTTCTACTAGTTTATGTTTTGCACATAACCATAAAGTGGAATCACTCGTTCTTTTGTTTTGATGGCGATAGAGTAGTGCTAGGAAAGGAAAGGAAATAACAAACAGTCCAAGTTTCTCATTGCAACTTGGACTGTTTGTTATTTGTATGAATACTTTTCATATGGATTCTTATAAGATTCTGAATCAGTTTATGCAAATTCACTTTACAAAAAAGCTGTTATTTATTTTAAGTGCAATAGTCATATTGGCTCGATTCACTTATTTTTTGGCAGTAAATAAATGATTACCACCTAAGGAATCCTATTGAATTCCTTTTCTATTTATATTCTAATTACCCTTTGAATTATCAGAAGATTATTGAAAAAGTTTTTTCCTTTCAATCTATCACTCTATCACACTTAATTTGGTTCTGGTGCAAACACTCCAAAACGCTTGTAAGTAACCTCCTAAACTTGGACATACTGATACTAGTACTCTAAAAAAGGATGTGATTGGTATGGAAAAGAAAAATCTATTCAAGTGGAAACATTATCAACCGGATATTATTTTATTAACCGTGAGATGGTACCTACAGTATAACCTCAGTTTTCGTGATTTAGTCGAAATGATGGAAGAACGCGGGCTCTCCCTTGCTCATACAACTATCATGCGATGGGTTCATCAATATGGTCCCAAATTAGATAAGCGAGTACGACGTCATCTTAAGTCAACCAATGATTCTTGGCGAGTCGATGAGACGTATGTGAAAGTCAAAGGTCAATGGATGTACCTATATCGTGCTGTTGATTCGAAAGGAAATACAATTGATTTTCATTTAAGCAAAACAAGAGATCATAGGGCTGCAAAGCGTTTTTTCAAGAAAGCTTTGCAGTCTTTTTATGTTTCAAAGCCCCGTGTGATTACAGTGGACAAAAACCCGGCCTATCCTATAGCGATTGAAGAGTTGAAGACAGAGAAAAAGATGCCTGTAGGCATCCAAATAAGGCAGGTAAAATACCTTAATAACATTGTAGAGCAAGATCATCGTTTTATTAAAAAGAGAGTTCGTTCAATGCTAGGATTGAAATCTTTTCGTACAGCTAAATCTATTCTTTCAGGAATAGAAGCGATGCATATCATTAAAAAAGGCCAACTTATTTTACGGGACAAGTCTGTCCAAAATGAAGTGAAGTTTATTCATCAACTATTCGGAATGGCTGCATAAGAATAGATTCCATTAGGCATCTATATACCTCTTTCAAATAAATACAATCTTTGCACCAGAACCCCAAAAACTAAAAGGTTTGAAATCTTTTTATAAAAAATAAAAAAGGTGAAGGACCAATATGTTCCTTCACCTTTTCCTATAAATGCATTACTAATTTAAATTCAAGCCATATGCCCTTGAGCCACGTTTATGTTTGTAAATCTTTGCGCCAGAGTCGTTTCCGTACCCCTATTGATTCACTTCTTTTGCTACAAGAGCAGCATATGCTTCTGCACCTGTTTTCGTTAAATGTACGCCATCTGGTTCAAAGTACGCCTTATTTCCAGCACTTGCTGAATACCAATCAACTAACACCACATTTTTGTAAGATGCTGCTGCTTCTTTTAACTTCTCATTCACCAGCGATTCCCACGGACGTGGTACCCTCGTATTGATTAATATAATTTTACGTTCATTCCCGATTACTTCAATTAATGATGCTAATTGCTCCTTGGTAAAGGCTCCATTTGTACCTAATCCAATAATGACATGACTTCCTAAGTTCCCCTCATTCTTTAGCTGTTCCACAGCAGAGATTGCCTGTGACATTTGCCTTCCTATTTTCGCGTCAATCCTAATATTAGGAAAAGCACTTTTTAAATATGGAGCAATATCAATCATGATTGAGTCTCCTACAGCTGTAACTGTTAGAGGATCTTTAGGCTGTGCGGGATTCTCTTCTTTTTGTTCTTCTTTATTTTGAGGTGGTTCATCGGCTGGTTTTTCCCAAACTGCAACTGGATGTTTAGCCTGTTCTTCTTGCACTGCTTCCACCTTTTCTTTTTGAGGATTCTCCTTTTCTTTACTAGCTGTTGTTAATCCAAAAGTAGCTATCGAAGAAATGCATACTGCACATATTAAAGCTAACTTACCACTTAAAGTTAAGTTTCTTATTTTCAAGTTCTTAATCCGAATATTCTTCAATGCGCCTTTTCGTATTGGATTTTCAATAAACTTCCACGAAATTTGTGCAACAATTATAATAAGAAGAAATTGAAGAATTGCTCTTGTAGACGAAAACTCCCCAGCATTTACCTTCGGAGTCGTCAATGTAATAATCGGATAATGCCAAAGATATATCCCATATGATCGTACCCCCATCCAACGCAGTGGTCTAAATCTCAAAAATTGTGCGATTCTGCTAGCCGGATGAGCGAGGTTAGCGACTAACAAGGCAGTAGCCAGTGATAAAAGAACCATTCCCCCACGGTATAGAAACGGCTCATATTGATTCGTCTTCCAAAACATAATGAGAATGATGATAAGAGCAAGTCCCCCAATGACATCAAGAATTAGACGTGCTTGCGGAATAATTTTATTCGCAAGCCTACTGCTTGGCCAAATTAAGGCAAGTGCCGCTCCAATTAGTAAAGAAAAAGCCCGTGTATCAGTACCGTAATAAATTCTACTCGGGTCAGAGCCTGGCTCATATAGGATTGCCATTGCTAAAGCGGAAGCAATCGCTCCTAGACAAATAAATAAGATCATGCGTGATTGTTTTTTTATGTAATAAAACCCCAAACTAATAACGAATGGCCAGACCACATAAAATTGTTCCTCAACAGCTAACGACCAAAAGTGATTTAGCGGGGAAAGCTGACTAAAGCTATCAAAATAAGATAATTTATGATAAATATACCACCAATTACTAAAATATAATAAAGCAGCTAGTGAGTCTCCTCGCATTTTTACAAGTAAAGAACTATGAAAAATTGTAATCCATGCTAAGGTGACGATGAGCATGATAAGCATTCCAGGAAGTAATCTCCTTGCCCTACTGAGCCAGAATTTCTTCAGGTCAATTCTCTTATTATTCTTCCATTCTATAGCCAGAATATCTGTAATTAAATAACCGGAAAGTACAAAGAATACAGTGACACCTAAAAATCCACCGGGCATCCAATTAAAATTGATATGATACAAAATGACACCTAGTATGGCTAGGCCCCTTAGACTGTCCAATCCAACCATATAGCGACTATTTTTCTTTAATGGTTCGGGCATTCACAGTCACCCCCTATATTCATCTGAAAATTACGCAAATACTTTTACTATAAAAACCTATTAATTTCATTCTCTCTAAAAAGTATGAACTATTTCCAAAATATAAAGATTACAAAACTCTTTAACAAAGAAACTTACTTTTTATGATTAGATACACAGCAACTAGAATTTTATCACGGTATCTAGTTTCATAAAATAGTTTTTGCACCAGAACCGCCAAGATACCTATCCAACCAAAAGCATTTTCAACAAACCAAGGTAAAAATGGCAGGGCTGAAGAAAATATAAATAGATTCAAAACTAGAAGAAATAATTGTATGAGAGATAATCTTACATGTAGTTGTTTCATTTTGTTACACCTCCGATATCATACAAATTTAATTATGTCTTATTTTTTAATGGTGGTCATTTTTGTACAGCAAAGAATTCTCAAGGCTTCATAGCATGATTTCAATTGAGTAAAAATATCTATGTTTTATTCAGTCTCAAAGAATCGAATTGGCAAGCAATAATAGGGAGTATACCTAAAAAAACTAAAACGGATCATAACATGGAAAATAAACTCAGTCCATGTCATGACCCATTTTTATACGTATAGGCTAACTTTTCAAACTATCATTATGTTATTACATTTTATGTCCCCACTGGTCAAAGTGATAATCTTTACCATCAATTTTAAACCAACCGTCTGAATAAAGGGAACCATCTTCTCTAGCACAATACCAAAGGTATCCGTATGCAAGAGGGAAAGGTCTATATCCACCACCAACTTGGAACCATCCTGTTTTAGCTGCCCCATTTTCATCGAAGTAATAATATTTATTATCGATCGTTTGCCAGCCCGTTTGTGCTACGCCGTTATTGTCAAAATGGTATAGCTTACCATCGATTTTTTCAAATCCTGCGCGATTAACTGATCCATCTTCATGAAAATAATATTTTTTTCCGTCAATGTTTTCATAAGCATTGAACGTGTAATTGCGACCATTTGTGAAATAGTATCTTTTACCGTCTATCATTTTCCAACCGGTATAGAAAATTCCATCTTCTAAACTATAATATTCCAGTAGTTGTTCACTTTTGTTGAGCCCTGTTTTATAAAGCGAACCGTCATGCTTAAATGATAATATTTTGTTGTCCAACTCAACATTAACAACGCTGTCTATAACTTTTCCATTTAGATCAGAAACTCTCTCAAGCACACCTTTGTCGGAAAAGTGAAGGATAACCCCTCGATCTTCTATACGTACTTCCTTTTTATTTACATTGTAATTTTGGAAGTAATAAATTTTACCATCTACTTCTTTTAGACCTTCTTTAACGAATGCTCCAGAAGCATCGGCATAGGAATCTCCCTCCCAGGTTGATCGTTGTAAAACACCATCATCATTAAAGTAGTAGTATTTATTCTCAATCTGTGAATCACTTCCATTTCCAGCAACCATGTAGCCATAAGGCGCTGAGAAATAATAAGTCTTCCCCTTAATTTCTTGCCAGCCTGTCAAAATGACTCCTTCAGCATCTGTAAAGGAATACCCATCACCTCGGTTTATCCAACTGTTCTTTATCACGTTTCCAGAGGAATCTTTTGCAATCCATTTAGTAGAATCTTTTTCATCAGCTATAGCCTGTACTTCATCATACTTCTGTCTCTCATTTTCTTTACCCGGATACCACTCTATTAACCAATTGTTAATTTCATTGTTGCTTTTATCATCGAAACGAATTTCAGATTTGAAACTCCAATCCGTAGCGAATCCAGAAATATACTGATTACCAGCTAAACTTACTCCATTCTTGTTATTCAAACGGAACTGAAATTTACCATCGTTAGAATTTCCTATCTGAACAAGTTCAAACACTTCATCATCGCCAAGCAAATCGGAATATTGAAGTCCGTTTCCTTCTTTTCCTGAAAGATATTTTGAACCTGTTTTTACGATTACTTTATTCGTTCCTTTTTTATAAGGGATAATTTGATAAGGTTTACCGTCATTTAGTGTAATGAATGGCAGTGCCATAGATGTCTCTAGGACGTTAGTACGCTCCGCCAATATATCAGATAATCGATCATAAAAATCTGCACGAGCTTTAGGATCATTATTAACATAGTTGTTAAGGACATCTTTATCTACTGGCTTTGAAGTCAATGTTATCAATCGTTTTTGCTCATCTGATAATTTATTTGCTATCTGATCAAATAGGTAATCTGAATTTCTAGCAATCACCGTCCAATCGCCAAAGGAGTCACCGGAATATTTTTTGTAAAGTGGACCAAGAAATCTTGGGTTTTTACCAGCTGCTTTTTCTACAAATGCATGTTGGCCCTGATTTATCACAACTCCGGTCTTTCCTTCATCTAATTGTGCTTGTGTAATGTAAAGAAGATCGTGTTCTGAGACATTTGCTGCATTAGGGTTTAAATCTATAATTGCTCCTGCGTCAGTAATTTTAAGCTGCTGCCCAGATTTTAGTTGATGAGTTTCAATTCTTCCATTTGGATAGCGTACTTTAACTTGTTTAATAAAATTCGAATCACCTTGTGTATGATACATGGAAATATTAAATTCCCCAGATGTAAAACTAGGAGCCTGGTAAGTTTCATTTTCTGCATATACATCAATGTGAGTGCCTGGGTCTCGATCCCCAGGGGCTAGTCCAAGCGTTTCATAAGTGTTTGCTACAGCACCTAATACAGTAATACCTATATCTACTACTGCACCTATCCCTGCGCTAGCCTTATTTTCTGCTACAGGAGCCATAGAAAAAAGAATACCTAGTGCTGCTGTTGCAGAGATTACCTTCTTTCCAATTCCTACAGGGAGGATCTTTTTTACCCTTTTTGTTGCTTTTCCATTCATAATGTCATTCCTCGCTTTTTATTTGTTTTTTATCTACATACTTCATCCGAATTTCATTTTCGGAAGTTCAGTTTAATTTAAATACCTTTCAAATCCCTTTCATAAATGTTACAAAAGTCTTTCATAACCTTATTTCTTTTCTGAGGTAACAGGAAGAGTAAACCAAAATTCACTTCCTTGTTTGCCATCTGAACGATCTTGCACACCAATTTCACCTTTGTGCATTTCAATTAACGATTGTGCAATGGCTAATCCAAGTCCGGACCCTCCAGATTGTGAACTTCTTGATGGATCTGTTCTAAAAAAGCGTTCAAATATGCGCAGTTGATCACTATAAGCAATGCCTTTTCCTTCATCACGTAAAATGAATTGAACATGCTGCTTCTGCTTATTTTCCTCTATAATTAACTCGATTGCTCCACATACTGGAGAATATCGAATCGCATTATGTAACAAATTACTGATAACCCGTGCTATCTTACAAGGCATAATCCAGAGTTTAGGCAATGTATCAGAAACGCGTAATTGTAAATGGATCTGTTTTTCTTTTAATAAAATAGAATGCGAATCTAGCACTTCTAATAGAATACGATCCATATGTGTAAAACTTGGATAAAAATCTTCTTGTCCAAGTTCCAACTTAGAAAGATCAAATAAATCATTGATAAGTCCACTTAATCTTTGTATTTCTTTATGGATTGTCGTTAAGCACTGCGCCTTCATTTCGGGATTCTCAATTACATCATCTTGTAATGATTCTATCATCAACTGTATGCTAGCTATAGGTGTTCGTAAATCATGTGAAATATTCGCAATAAGCTCTGTACGCGCTTTCTCTCCTTCTTCTAACTGAATAAACCCTTCCTCTAAATTTTTAGCCATTTGTTGAAAAGCAGTCGCTAATTCTTTAAACTCTTGTGGTCCATACCCAATCCTATACATCGTTCCAAATTGTCTATCACTATATTGTTTTGTTAATGCAATTAAATTTTGAATCGATTCCGTAATAGGGCGTGTTAATATCCAGTAAATCATCGTTGAAAACGCCATTGCTACGATTACAATTCCTATAAATAATTGCGTTTGTTCTGGTCTAAGTAACATTTTCATTTCGCTATACCAAATAGCAATTAGCATAATACTGGTGCTTAATATATTCATCAATAATAATTGATTTCGTAATTTCATATTGTAGTTCCCCCTTGTTGTAACATAAAACGAATATCAGTAAACCCATCTTATCTTAAACATCTTTCAATTTTCTTTCAAAACTGTAACAAAATTCTTTCAAGAGTATCACTAAAGATCAAAAGGCTGGATTGAAATTGCGAAGCTCACCTTAAACCAAAATTAAATTAATATTTTCATAGCATACCCACAGAAACCTTTTTAAAATTCATTGATTTAAACACAGAAGAAATAGGGTTCTGGTGCAAAAACTATAAGATTTATGTAACTAATCTCTGAAACTTGGACATACTGATACTAGTACTCTAAAAAAGGACCTGATCAGTATGGAAAAGCAAAACCTATTCAAGTGGAAACATTATCAGCCTGAACTAATCTTATTAACAGTAAGGTGGTACCTACGGTACAATTTGAGTTTCCGTAACTTGGTGGAAATGATGGAGGAAAGAGGATTATCCATTTCTCACACAACGATTATGCGCTGGGTTCATCAATATGGACCTCAATTAGAAGAGAAAGTACGACATCATCTAAAATCAACCAATGATTCATGGAGAGTCGATGAAACCTATATTAAAGTAAAAGGGCAATGGATGTATTTATATCGTGCCGTTGATTCAAAAGGGAATACCATTGATTTTCATCTAAGTAAATCAAGAGATAAACAAGCCGCCAAGTGCTTTTTCAAGAAAGCCCTGGCTTTTTCGTACGTTTCTAAACCTCGCGTGATAACAGTAGATAAGAACCCTGCCTATCCTGTAGCAATTCAAGCGTTGAAAGAAGAAAATCATATGCCTGAAGGCATTAAGCTAAGACAAGTTAGATATCTCAATAATATAGTGGAACAAAATCATCGTTTTATTAAGAAACGTGTGCGTTCTATGTTAGGGTTCAAGTCTTTTGGCACAGCTACATCCATTCTTGCAGGAGTAGAAGCTATGCATATGATTAAAAAAGAACAGATTGATTTACGGGATCAGTCTGTTCAAAATCAGAAAGAATTCATCCATCAATTGTTTGGGCTAACAGCATAAAATACAATTCTGCTCGAAATATATGCGCTATATTCTCTTTTATTTTATCTTTGCACCAGAACCTGGAATAATCTCTTTATCCCACTCAAACCACTTCAGAAGGTGGCCAACCATAATTTTGAAGCCCAAAACAATAAACACCACCTTTTGAAATGCTTCCTGTCGATTAGTCAGTTTTCAAAAATACAATTAAACAACCTGAATTCCATATTTATAGGAACTCACGTTGCTTCTTTTAACACTATTATCTTAGTATTTATAAACATACATATCTTTCTGGGGAAAGCATCTAGCAAAATTATATATCAATCAATAATATAAAAAAATCCCCTCCACCTTAAGGTAGAAGGGATCTTCTAATTTCTATTTCAAACTACCCGAAATCTCCGTAAAGATAACCCCAAGCGCATGTGCACCTGCATCAGGATATCCTAAACTTCTTTCACCAACTGTACCAGCGCGGCCCATGCGAGCGACGATTTCTTTCGTATACTCTGCTCCTTTAACCGCTGCTTCTGCTCCTTTTTCAAAGGCAGTTTTTACGTCTACTTCGTTTGAAGCGCTAGCTAACCAAGAGTCTACACATGGAGCAAGTGCATCAACAAGCGTTTTATCACCAACTACCGCTCCTCTTCCGAACGATCTTTCACCGATAGATTGTATACCTTGCAGTGCTGCTTGTAACATTTCAGCGAACTCTTTGGCTGTTAACTCACGTTTTTCGCCTGCTGCTTTACTAGCTGCGCGGAACGCACCGCCCCAAATTGGACCTGAAGCGCCGCCGCAATGTTCCATAATAATCATAGAACAACCGTCAAGGAACGATCCGATCGTTACATTCTCTTGTTCTAAAATAGAATGCCATTCACGTTTTAATTGCTTAAATCCTTTTGCAACACTCATTCCGAAGTCGCCGTCACCTGCATGTGTATCTAACTCACAGAACGGTACTTCATTTTTAATAATGATGTCACTCATTTTATCAACGAGATAAACCATATTATTTAATGTAATGACATTATCTTTCATAACAGCGTGCTCTTCCGCTGTTTCTATTTCAAAGGAAACTTCCTTCTCTTCTACATCTTCAAGCACATTAACATACTCTACACTTTCAACTGGTCCATCTACTTTAAACGCTGGTGTATTACACTCTTTCGATAGTAATGTTTTTAGCTCGTCATCTAATTTCATTACTGTTAAAGACATACCTGCCATATCAATACTCGTCATATAGTTACCGACGAATACTCTATTAATTTTAATGTTTCTAGCAGCTAATTCTCTCGTAACTGCGTTGTTAAATAAGTATAGTTCTTGCAGTGGTGTTCCGCCAAAACCATTTACTAGAAGTGCGATTTCCTCACCATCTTTTACTCCTAAATCTTTTATTAAATCATTTGTCATACGGTTAGCTAATTCATCTGCTGACAGCGTTTTTTCACGTTTAATACCTGGTTCACCGTGAATACCTACGCCGTATTCCATTTCATCTTCCGCAAGTGTAAAAGTAGGTGATCCGCTTGCTGGAACTGTACAAGAAGTTAATGCTAAACCGATTGTACGCACGTTAGCCGCTGCTTTTTCCGCTACAGCTTTCACCGCTCCTAAATCCATTCCTGCTTCCGCTGCTGCGCCGGCAATTTTATGCACTAAAATAACTCCCGCAACGCCGCGGCGTCCTACTGTATACAAACTATCTTCTACCGCAATATCATCGTCCACTTTTACGTAGTCGACTTCAATTCCATCTTCCGTCGCTAAATGCGCACCATTTTTGAAATTCATAATATCGCCGCTGTAATTTTTAATAATTAATAACGTTCCTTTTTTACTAGCTGTCTCTTTAATCGCTTGATATACCTGAATTTGTGAAGGAGACGCGAACACATCTCCGCACACTGCCGCATCTAACATTCCTTTTCCGACTAGTCCTGCATGCGCTGGCTCATGACCACTACCGCCGCCACTAATTAACGTTACTTTATTTTCGTTCATTTCTTTTTTCTTAATGACTTTATATTTTTTCAAAAGCTCCAGCTCTGGATGAGCCATAACCATTCCGTTGCACATTTCCATTACTAATGTTTCTGGTTTGTTTATAATCTTTTTCATTGTGCTTCTCCCTCAATTCCTTTAATATATTGTGATATATTTGAAATCTTCTTCTTACTACTCATGTTAAAATGAAAGCGTTTTATAGTAAACGGACAAAATGGACAATCTGTCTAAAGACACCGCTCTCATTTGTAGGTAGGATTTTCATATTACTAACATTCTAGGGATGATTCAGATGACCTCTTCTATAATTTCTAAAAAGATAATCGCGAATTCATTGAAGTATTTAATGGAAACAGAGTCGTTTCATAAAATATCAGTGAGCGATATTATGTTACACTGTCAAATGCGTAGGCAAACTTTTTATTATCATTTTAAAGATAAATTTGAACTATTAAGCTGGATTTATAAAGAAGAAACGAAAGAAAACATTATAGACTTTCTTGATTATGAAACATGGGAAAACATTTTCGATTTATTATTTGATTACTTTTATGAAAATCAAAAATTTTACCGAAATGCTTTTAAAGTCATTGAACAAAACTCGTTTAATCACTATTTATTTGAGCATACGAAAAACTTATATATGAAGATTATTGATGAACTATCGATGAGCTGTGGATTCAGCCTTTCTGATGAGACAAAAAATACGATTGCCTCTTTTTATAGTCACGGCTTCGTTGGGACGATAAAAGATTGGATTGAAAGTAAATGTGAAGTAGATCCGTCCATTATGTCTTCTCTCATGAAAAATATGATAAACAATCAATTACTACTATTACTGGAGCAATCAGCAAAGTAATTAAAGGGTGGCAAAAGCAATGAAAAAGATTATGAATGATGTAGAAAATATTGTTCAAGATATGCTGCATGGCTTTTATTTTGAACATAACGACAAAGTGAATTACGACGAAACAAATAACATCATTTATGTAAAAGATATCGAAAAACTGAAGCAAGACGTCGCTATTATAAGCGGCGGTGGTAGCGGACATGAACCTGCTGATATAGGTTATGTAGGAAAAGGAATGCTTACAGCGGCCGTAAACGGCAATATTTTCACTCCGCCTACAGTGGAACAAATTACAATGGCAACTCGCCTCATGCCAAAAGATAAAAGTATTTTATTCATCATCAAAAACTTTAAAGATGACGTAGAAAACTTTCTTGCGGCTGAACAAATTGCTAAAGAAGAAGGAAGACAAATTGACCACATCATCGTAAATGACGACGTTTCAATTGAAGATGATGCTTCTTTTAATAAAAGAAGACGCGGCGTAGCTGGCACCGTTTTCGTTCAAAAAATATTAGGTGCGGCCGCTGAGAGCGGTCATTCTTTAGAAGAACTAACAGCACTTGGCCAATCTGTCATCAAAAACTTACATACATTAGGAGTCGCCCTTTCACCTGCGAATGACCCAGTACAAGGAAAAGCTTCCTTCACACTAAACGACGATGAAGTCTTTTACGGCGTCGGCATTCATGGCGAAAAAGGTTACCGCAAAGAAGCGCTATCCTCTTCTGAAATATTAGCAATCGAACTTATGAACAAACTAAAAAGCATTTACCGCTGGAGAAAAGGTGACAACTTCGCCATCCTCATTAACGGACTCGGTGCGACACCATTAATGGAACAATACATTTTCGCAAACGATATTCGCCGTTTATGTGAGCTGGAAGGCTTACATGTGAAGTTCGTAAAGGTTGGTACCCTTCTCACTTCTTTAGATATGAAAGGTGTTTCGCTCAGTTTGCTTAAAATAGAAGATTCGGATTGGGTGAAGTGGTTGGAGACGAATGTTGGAGCGAGTGGTTGGTAACAATAAACTAAACATTATGATGATTGAACGTTTAGTAATCAAAAGTACTGACTTATATGAAGAATGTATAAATCTTAGGTATCTGTAAATAAATCGAAGCATACATACTATTTGCAAGTTATCCACCAGTTTCGAAATGCGGTTATCCAGTCGGAGAAAGGCACCTTAATGTGTCTTTTTTTATTTTCAAAAGGACCTGCTCAATTATTGCGTAAAAAACATAAAGTAAATTGAATCCGTTAAAATACATGAGTGACCCCTTGTTTTCCCCTCTTATTAAAGGAGGAACTATTATGGGATTTGGTGGTAGTTGTGGCGGCTGTGGATTTTCTGGCGGCTTTGCTTTATTAGTAGTATTGTTTATTTTATTAATCATAGTTGGAGCTTCTTGCTTCTGCTAAACAAACTATCGGAAAAGACACTCTTATATGGGTGTCTTTTCTTTGTAATAAAAAACTCTCCATAAAGCAAAGTTTTTAGGTTTATACATTCAAGTCATCCAAATTAGTTATTTATACAGCACCTTATCACTTTCGGTCTTTAGTGTGACATACAAATAATCCTTCCCCTACACAAAGTTGCTCAACTAACTTTAATTCCTTAGATCCAAAACTTATATAATTAAAACACTCATCACCAATTAATACACCTATTCTTAAATCAGAAAATATTAATATACGTTTATCAACTTCTCTACTTGGTAAAAACTTTAACACATCATCATTAAATTCATTTTCTTACATCAATAGTTAGCTCATCTGTAATCTGCTCAAGATGGAAGAATCTTTTTATATAATGGATATCTGACCACTTTTCTTCCCCACCAATAACAAATAATTCTTGCGCATCATACATAAATGAAAAGCTTGGATAGAAACTGTCAGCCTTTAATCCAATCTCACCAGTATTATTGCTGATAATCTTACAGTCCGCTGAATAACTTAATAACGTATAGAGAGAATCTTGTGCTGATTGGAAGAAATACTTCATAAGTGTAGTTATATCATCACTATTAGTAATTAACACGTTAAAAAAGTTCGTATCCCTTTTCTTATTATTAAAAACCAGCTCAAACGGGAATTTATTCTCTTCTACAAACCCTTCAATAAAGTCCCTACACAAATAAGTTTCAAATACCATATACATAGGAAATTTGTTAATTAAGCCTATGAATCCTTTAATGATTTCTTCAAATCCTTTATGCTGATTCCAATTCGTTCCCACACCCATCATAATACGGTGATTTAAATAGATAGGATAAGGTGATAACCCTTCATCTTTTAACATATACAATCGTTTTCCATCTGTATGAAGAGCTGTTTGAGACTCTTTTAGTAAGTATTGAAATAATTGAACATTTAACACATTTACACCTACCTATCATGTAATACATAAACTGCATCTATTAAGTTAGAAAAAGGGATGAATCATTCACATTTTACTGTGTTTAAGCGAGGAGAACTAGAATCATTTTATAAACGAGGTCGTATCTCATTGGAGGATTACAGGTCTCCAGGATAATAAATTAACATCGCACCTACAAATGAACACACTAAACAAAAAATAGCCTCGTATTTTATGACTAGAGAAGAGTTGGTATCAAGCTTTTTTCCCTCTCTTTTACATATCATTTTGAATAAAACTCTATATATTACATACCCAACAATCGCCCCGAGGGTATTCGTAAATAAATCATCAATATCTGTAATTCTATTATTTAGTAATTGATTTAACTCAATTACCAATGAAAAAAAGAATCCCGCACATACGGTGTTTTTCATTTTTCTAAAATGCGGCCAAATAGCCGGTAATAAAAAACCTAACGGCATAAACAGTACAATGTTCAAAAGATACGTAGTACTACCTGCCGTATCAAATAGAGTCAAATTAATTTGACTGACACGAATCCACGTTTCATATCTACTTATATCCCATACAGTCGCGATTTGCGTCACCCCATATACTAGCGAAAGGTAGAATAGAAAAACATATACCCATAGAAAATGCAGAATAGATATATTTCTTTTCGCTTTAAAATAAAACCCAATTTGAAACACAATACAAAAAATAATAGTAAAGAAATAAGTATACAAATAACTCATCAAAACTTCTGTATGCATGCAGAATCCCCTAACTTTACATTTTCATCTATGACTTTATCGTTTTTAGTCTCCTTCTTGATGTAACTCATTTATAGGATAGGAAAAACTTTTGAAATAAAAAGTGGGGTAAACATAAAATTTTTCTTAAATCTTCAGTTGGGTTTTATTATTACTCTTCTTAGGAATCCGCCATTGATAGCTAGGCAACAACATGCTTAAACCTAACAATATTATCATTTTTGCACGTAATCCTCGTAGTACTTTAACCGATGAAGCATATATAAAATCATGTGAATCGTTTGTTCAGTTAAAACATGAAATTAAGAAATATATGACGTACTATAATCACTCTTGCTATCAATAAAATTTAAAGAAGATGACTCCTGTATGCATACAGAAATCATCTTCTTGAGGTTGCCTAACTTTTTTTAGAATGTCCTTTACAAAAGGTACAGATCAAGAGCACCTCATTCCTATTTAAGGGGCTCACCTATACCTTCTCCCCTTAAAATCACCAAAACCCATTTACAAATCTATAAAAGTAGATATAATATCCTTATGGAACCTTTATTAATTTATAAAGCATTGTCAAATGAAACAAGATGTCAAATTTTATCATGGTTGAAAAATCCAGAAAACCATTTCGATGAAAAACCTTATCTAGAGCAAGGCCTTAACTTTCAAGTTGGAGTGTGTGTAGGAGATATCCAGCTTAAAACTGGCTTAGCCCAATCGGTTATTTCTAGTTATTTATTAACTATGAAAAAAGCAGGACTATTAGACTCTGACCGAATTGGAAAATGGACATACTATCGCCGAAATGAAAAAACAATACGAGAGTTTTCTGAATACGTTCAAAACGAATTATAAAATGAAAGCTAATAATCAATCTGCATACTAATTGATTATTAGCTTTCACACATTCTGCTTTTTACGGGTATCCAATTACTTTTTATAAGATTGCACTACCTATAAAAGCAAGAAACATAGAAAGGAGAAAATTTTTTAATATATCATATCTAGTTATTTAGATATCTGTTATTGTATTTAAAATTACATAGTCCTGATAATATTGGCATCCAATCATACTTGTAATAATGCTTCTTTGTTAATGAATTTACTTTCAAAATACCGATACGAATGGAGAGTTTTATAAATGAAAAAAGTAAACCCTTTACTTATTCTGACACTCGCAATAGGTGTGTTCGGAATTATTACTACCGAGATGGGTATTGTCGGCGTATTACCACAAATCACTCAAAAATTTGGAATTTCAACTACACAAGCTGGATTTTTAGTAAGTATATTTGCACTAGTTGTTGCTATTTCTGGTCCGTTTTTAATTCTGCTCGTCTCTAGTATTAATCGCAAAATAATTTTATTAACAGCAATTTTCATATTTGTTATTTCAAATATAATCTACGCTTATACAACACAATTTGAAATCATGCTTATTTTTCGTATTTTACCGGCAGCACTTCACCCACTCTTCTTTTCAATCGCTCTTGTAACAGCTGCTAAACTTGTCCCTCCAGAAAAGAGCGGTCAAGCGGTTACAAAAGTTTTCATGGGAATTACTGTTGGCTTTGCTTTAGGTGTACCACTAACCTCTTACCTTGCAGACCAATTTTCACTCGAAATTGCTTTCTTATTCGGAGCGCTTGTTAACACTCTTGCATTCATTGGAATACTAATCCTACTTCCTTCTATGCCTGTTAAAGAAAAAATGTCTTTCGGCAAACAAATTCGTATACTCGGCAAACCAGGATTATGGTTGAATATTTTAACCATCACATTCCTTTTTGCAGCCATGTTTTCCGTATACAGCTACTTCGCTGAGTACCTTGCCAAAGTAACTTCCATGAATGGATCTCTCATCAGTATCATGCTATTCATATTCGGCATAGTTATGATTTTAGGCAATCATTTATTTGGTAGTCTCCTACAAAAAAGTATAGTAAATACAGTAATATTATTCCCTATCCTATATTCTATTGTTTACATATTGGTTTATTATTTAGGTTCCTACCTTGTTCCAATGATTTTTATCGTATTCATTTGGGGAATCGTACATGCTGGTGGATTAATTGTTGGTCAAACATGGTTAATAAGCGAAGCAAAAGAAGCGCCTGAATTTGGTAATAGCCTATTCGTTTCATTCTCAAATCTCGGAATTACTTTAGGAACAACTATTGGAGGCTGGTTCATTTCAAACTTAGGTATTCACCAGCTTATTTGGAGCGGATTTATTTTCACACTACTCTCATTTCTGTTAATTATAATAAAACTAAAATTTTTCAATTCTAATAGCCAAGCTTCATTATCAAGCTAGTACATTTTCAGTTTCAAATTTGAATTTTATCCATAAAAAAAATCATAAATTCTTCTCTATATAAAATACAGGTTATTTTATGTATAAGATTTTATAAACTAAAAAGTATAATGATCAAAGCCTTTAGCCATAATTACGACTAAAGGCTTTTTTGTATATAAAAATAAATCTAAAAGGAGCTAATTTTATGGAACATAATCAAAATGGAGTACTTGCTTTAATTGTTTTGTTTTTAGGATTAGTGTTTTTTGTTAGTGGAATGGTTTATCATTTATGGGGTTCTTATTAATTTCAACTTTTAGAAAGATAAATAATTTAAAAACTAAAACGTATATTGTAATTATCGATATGGCATATTTCCAAAAACAACTTAACATGGTAAAATAATATTCGGACGGGAGTCCAATATTATTAAAATTAAGATGGTTCAAGTCGGAGAAAGGCACCTTAGGGTGTCTTTTCTTTTTTGTTAATTAATAGCTTGTTCTCTTCTAGGTAACTCTTTAAAATATAAATTTTAATAAAAAAGACGCTCATGCAGGATCCTTTCTATCCTCTTCATTATAATCAAGAAGACACTCTTTCATTATTTTTGTATCTCTCGGTAACCTTTTTTCAAACTTTGACCATCCGTCGAAGATCATTTTGTTTGGCAAAGGACACACAAATCCTGTAATACAATCCCAAAAAGCATCCCAGTTTTCCACGTACAAATCAGGAAACTCAAGCTTCTCTTTAAGAAGTAAATGCAATTCTTTTGCATTATAAATGTTGCTTACATCTATGACAATAATTGATTCATGTTCATTACTCAATTATATATATAAATCATACTTAGTTAAATTGGGTTGATTTTATAAGGAGTCAAAAACCTCTAAATGTTTATTTTATAATTATATAAATAATCCTAACATCTTCAAAAATTGATATAATGATACAGTTATTTATAGCAATCAGGGAGATGTACAGCATGAACTATACACATATGCCAAAAGAAATAGGAATGATTAAGCGGACTCCATTCGCTTCAATACCGAAGAAATTCATCGGTATTGGTAATATTGTTAAAAAACAAACAAAAGTGGAGCGCCCTACATTAACCCAAGACAAACAAGAAATTATTGAAAACAAGTTACTATGTTCATTTCTTTCTGAAGAGAAGGTATTGATTACTTATTATAGAGATGGTCATTTACTTACTAGATATGTGACTGTAACTGACATAAATCCGATAAAGAATTTAATAACTTGCACTGATGCATCTTATAACAGAGTTTTCCTTAAATTTATAGATGTAATTGATTTGAGATAAAAAACATACAGTTTTTCAAATATATCCAGGAATAAAAATGAAAGAATCTTGTATTCTAGGTTAAATACAGATAGAGAAGAAGTGTAAGTTCTTGTGAGAATTAGCAAGATAAAGGCTGTTTGTTTAGGTTTTGGACTGTCTGTTATGGTTATCGAATTTACAAATACAAAAGAGGAACAGAACACAATAGAGAAAACTAAAGAAGCATTTAGATAATAGTTGAAAACGCCCGATTAAGGACGGCTTCAACTATTATCTAACTTTGATATATTCATACCACCATTTACCACCTGATCAAGTATCCACCCACCAAGTAATCTTATCTAACTCTGTATTAGGTAGGACATCGGTTTGGATATAACATAGTCCAGAAAGTGAATCAACATTAACGCTACCTTTTATTCCTCGTTCTGCCATAGCTTGAATAGCTTCATCTAAGGAGTTAGTATCGAATCCACCTGACTTAACGTATTGATATCCACATTAGAACCGCCGTTTCCTTCACAATTCCCAACAGTTTGTCCCGTTAGAGCGTATAGTCATACCCCCTCCTTATGGTAATTCCTTTTGTAAATCTTTTTATTTAAATGTATAATTGTATGAAAAGTTCTAAAACTTTTAATCGAGGTGAAAAGCATGAGAAGTTTTGGCTCATTAATGATCTCTACTATCTGCTCAATAATCCTTATAATTTGGAATGCCTATTCCTTCTATGATGGATTCACGATGGGACATACCTATTACTGGGTTAATGGCATCGCAGCTGTTATCTTCTTTCTATTCTTTATCGTAAACATGCGAGAGATCTGCAAGAAAAACTATAGAACCTCAGAACAATAGGAGTTGATACATATGTGGAAAAAAATTAAGAATTATAGATTGAGCTTAAAAGATTTAAAGTTCATGTTATGGCTGTTGGGTATTACATGCTTTATATACAGCTACAATTTCATTGTAGGACTTGCTTTTGTCCACAAATTCCAAGTTTATGATTTAGGTGGTGCTATAGCGACATTCGCCGCATTTATGGATACTAGAAATAGGATTAAAAATAAAAATTATAAAGCAGCTTAATATAAAAAGGATCCTTTGCGGTTTCCTTTTTTCTATGTAAAATAAAAAAGCATCGAATTCGCTACTTTAATTGTTTGTTGTTTGCTTCTATTTCTTCTTCATTAAATGATTTTTGTACATTTCTTTTTAAATCCAATCCTTTATAAACAAGTTACTTGAACTCTTTCATAGATAATGGATCATTCAATACTTCCCATAATCCTATCAATTCTGTATATTTAGGTGTCTCCGTAACATACTCGTGTGATTTAACTGTTTCGAAGTGTCTATGGAATTCCCAATGACATTCTTCGCATAAATAGTAGAACCCGGAACACCTGTCATTTACACTCAAACTATTTTCTGTTCTATGGTTTCCTAGCCCCATTGTTATTCCTCGCTTTCTACTTGTAAATTTCTATTTCAATTGAATATGCAATATTTCATATTTCATTATTGTAATATTTCTTTATTAACTATCATTTTCTAGTTCATCATTAATATCCATTGATAAATCAACGTTTGTAATTTAATTCCTTATATTAAACCCCGACAAGATACTTTTAAACACTTTATTCAAATAATTATATTGGAATTTCTTGTTCTACACATCTATACGTATTTTGTGTATTATATAGCAGAAGAGTAAGGTAAGAGTTACTCTTTGCCATTTTAGAAAAGGTTCTGTTGGAGACAACAGGACCTTTTTTGTTCGAATTTCAATAAAACAATTCTTAAATTCCATCTCATTGGAAATAACTATATAATGAAACTGATTAAATATTAGGAGTTCTATTAATGTCTGATATAATCCGTCTCTTAATTATCATGATGATTGCAACCTTTTTATTTTCTTCCATAATAATGGAGTTTAAAAAACCTCAAAAAAGCATGTTTTGGTTCTCAATTGAAGTCTTGTCTCTCCTCGGAGTTTTACTGCTAATAAAAGAATTTTTTATCAATCATTTAACATAGCCCCCCTGAATAAAATTCAATATTCCGTTAATAATGTAGACAACCAATTAAGTTACTTTCTCCTTGTTCCCCCTTGGAGAACCGAGCAGTTAGCTTTTGCTGACTGTTCTTTTGTTTGAAATTAAAATAGCGTTTTTGTTCCAAATGATGCCCTTATTCATTTGGACACATTTACCATTATTTTTACCGAAAAATTCATGATATCGTTAATTAGTCGAGTACGTCATTACTTGACGATTACCCTTAGGAGCCCCGCAGACAATCGGGGTTTCTTTTATTTAAATCCATTTTCTCTTTTAGGGTGATATAGTCCTTAAGATCTTGTTAAACCTGTGCAATTACGGTTGGAACTTCATTCTGTTTGACACATATCCCCAGGCTATCTGGACATGATAAAAGATGAGGTGACTGACATGAAGGATAAAATATTAGAATTAGTACCAGGATCGGTAAAAAAATTACTCCAGAAAAAAGTTAAAGATGGAAACCGATGCATCATTGATTTGGTTGTGGATGATGCAACTGCTTATGGATTTGAACCGGAGCAAGTAATCCCCTGTATCATGGCGGGTTATTATGTTTATGAATCTACCACCTATCCCAGTGAAATGGAAGAAGAATTGAAGCTAAACTTGGTTTTTCATGCGGCCAATCGCTCGGCAATGAAGCTTCTGTCTTATGGGAAGTATAAAGCGAAACAATCTGAAAGTGGATGGATGAGATATACAAATCCATAAGGTTTACTTAACATACCCTAACTAGCTTGGTGAGTATGAGGCAACGTCACATGCCCATCGACTTGAGATCTTGAAATACCCCAAAGTATTTTGGTGAACAAAAGCAACATTTAAGTTCCTTATGACATTTTTCTAATATAAGTTGTAACATTGCCTAAACAACAACTACCTTGTGGATTGTTTACTTCACAACCACATCGGTTTTCTCTTATGTTTTCGCGAATATGCTCTACTGGATTAGGAGTAAGTCCATTTTCTACATATTGTTTGATTTTTTCTTTTGTCCAATCAAAACAATAACAAATTGGTGTAGTTGCTGATTCATCTTTTTGATTTACAGCTACCTTTATGTCAGATACAAAGTATTTTTTATTATTCGTGTCAAAATAGACTACATCACAATCTTCGTTTGAACAAAAATAGTGATTTTCTTTAGCATTTAATGTTTCTAATGCCGATGGTTTAAGCAATGATTTTAGTGTAATCAACTTTACATTCTTAGCTTTATTTTTACATGATGGACAATGACCATTATTTTCAATTTTTATTCCTTTAAGGTTACTACAACAATCTTCCATTATTCTCCCACCTTTACAATTTATTATTTTTATAAATATTCTTCTACTTTCTTTTCTGAATCTATTAAAGTTTCGATAATAAGATATTGCATCTGTCTCACCTCATATAAAGTATAAACCCTGTGCCATAGCACAGGGTCAAGGAAAGTATTATTTACTATATTATCGATTTACTTTCTTAAAATAAACTGTCATTATTCAATAAGCCTTTTTCAACAATATACTCCGATTGCGAAATTCTAAAACTACATTTAGGGCGATTAACCTTTATCACCTCGTAACTCTTTACTACAACGTTTTACAAAAAATGCTGTTATTAAAATAATAATTCCTATACTCAAAACAAGTAATTGATCGAGTGCAATCACATCACGAAAAATCCAACGAGAAACAAAACCGAAGCTAGACATGCACACACATATAAAACCAAAATAATTTAACCATCTATGTACATTTTTCATTCATCCCCCTCCTTAAACCACATTTTATCATTCCCTCCTGTTTTTAGCTGTGAGTGCTGGCTAGTCGTGTGGTGATACCCCTATATAGGGCTTTTTCTTTTTTCTCAATGACCAATATTACTTAACATGGTAAAATAATATTTGGACGGGAGTCCAATATTATTAAAATTAAGATGGTTCAAGTCGGAGAAAGGCACCTTAGGGTGTCTTTTCTTTATTTTCAAAAGGACCTGCTCAATTATTGCGTAAAAAACATAAAGTAAATTGAATCCGTTAAAATACATGAGTGACCCCTTGTTTTCCCCTCTTATTAAAGGAGGAACTATTATGGGATTTGGTGGTAGTTGTAGTAGTTGTGGCGGCGGCTTTGCTTTACTAGTTGTATTGTTTATTTTATTGATCATTGTTGGAGCTTCTTGCTTCTGCTAAAAAACTATCGGAAAAGACACTCTTATATGGGTGTCTTTTCTTTGTAATAAAAAGCTCTTCATCACTTTCGGTCTTTAGTGTGACATACAAATAATCCAGTTCCCCAAGCGCCCATATTCCACAGCCCCTTCTTTGTGCTTTTCTTTTCATTTATATTTCAATTTCAAATATAGTAGAAACTCATTACAAGGCTAGTTATATACACAATTATTATAGATAATATATACCTTTCACCACATGTATCATTCTGAATAATTAAAAACAACTATTAAAAATTCCATATAGACCCATTACTGGTTAAAATGTTATAATTAAACCATCCTACATAGTTACTCATGTTCAGGATGAGTAACTAACGTCTTATTAAGTAATGCGCATAACTTAAATAAAAAAGACACTGCAAAGTGTCTTTTTTATTTGCATCAAGTTTCCTTTTTATCCCAAAATAAATGTAATACAATGTAACATTTAATACATATAAAGAAAAATATAGATTTATTAAATCATTATGGCACCCTTGAAAGTACTTTTATTTTGGAGGAACAAACTATGAACAAAAAGTTATTAACATCATTATTATGTAGCACATTCTTATTTGGATTATCAGCTTGCAGTTCACATGATACATCTAGCATTCACACGAAAAACGAACAGGAGACTTCTAAAGAAACAAAAAATGATGAACTTAGCAACAAGGATTCTCAAAAAGAACTTCCCACCCATGGAGATTCTTCTGATGTATACATATCAATACGCTCTGCCGATTCATTAGATGTACCGAAAAATACGCAAGGATTAACTTTGAAAATTAATGGAGATATGCTGGATGAAGGGATCGAGTTAAAGGTGGAATAGTCAAAGAAAATACAAACCGCCTATCACAACTTATACTAACATAACAAAAAGTACAGCCTCTGTATTAACTACAGTAGACTGTACTTTTTCATTTGTGATTTTGTATAACTCACTATAACAGGATTCCTTAGTTCTTTTGAGAAGATGCTCTCCAATCACGAAAAGATGTTGGAAACCCAGAATGTCCACGTTGCTTTGTAACAACTGGTTTCTCTTGAAGAGTAGTTGATTTCTCTTCAGGAATAGTTGGTTTTTCTTCAAGAATACTCAAAGCTGTTTGCATTTTCTCCAGCTGTTCTTTTAAAGCTTGCTGCTCAATCTTTAAATCCGTAAGTAAACGTAATATCATCTCAGAATTAGCCATAACGATCTCCTTTCCCCCAATGCACAGAATAAAATACCATATGTAATAAGCGGAATACTCGTGACAAAAATAAGTTCGTCAACTCTTTTAAAATACCGAGTACTTTTATTTTTTCAAAAGGACCTGCTCAAGTTTATCCGTAAAAACATAAAGTGATATAAATCCATTAATATATGGACTTTATGGAAGGAGGAGTTAATATGGGCTATGGTGGTAGTTGTGGAGGCTATGGTGGTAGTTGTGGTGGAGGCTGTGGTTTTGGCGGTGGATTCGCCTTACTTGTTGTGCTCTTTATCTTATTAATCATCGTTGGAGCTAGCTGTTGGGGCGGCGGATTCGGCTGCTAATAAGAGGCACTCTTGAGAGTGTCTTTTTTTTATTTCTCAATATAGGGCTAACATATATATGTTACTATCAAAAGGCGAGATTCCCTAAGCATAATATAGTAGTTTACCAACTATGAAAGCCACTGTCACAAGAAAACAGTAGGCTTTTATTTTGTTATTTAACAAGATTAAAACATGAATTGCCATTTCCCCTCAGTAACATTTTTAAATTGACATAGCACTTCATGCACCATATACTGTTAACAACAGTATACTGTCATTAACAGTATATATTCCAATTCATTCTAGGAGGTATATTCATGAAACATACAGGAAGACATACAGGTGCATTTCTTTTGTTATTTTTAGCAGAAGGTGATAACTATGGCGGACAGCTACTTCAGAAATGCGTGGAAGAACTTCCAGTCAATCCAATCGATAGTGCCATCCTTTACCGCACGCTGAAGAAATTAGAAAACGAAGGCGCTATTGAATCTTATGTAAGTACATCCGTTCCAGATAAGCCGAGAAAGATGTACAAAATTACTATAGCCGGAAAAGAACAATTAGCGGATTTTCAAATGGATATTGAGGAAAAAATGAAAAACTTATCATTTTTCTTAGACAAATATAAAGACTTAAAGGAATCTAATCATGATTAATGGCGCTATCCTTTACACTTTGGCCATTATTCTTACGGGGATTTCTTTTATGAAGGATCGGAATAAAACGAAAGCTGCCCTATTAAAATCATGGAAAATATTTCGAAACCTCCTCCCTGCCATGCTCTCCATTATGCTTTTCGTTGGACTATCACTTTCTATCTTAACGCCGTCCTTCATCTCTTCCATCATTGGAGAACAGTCTGGATTTTTAGGTATTATTTATTCAGCACTACTCGGATCTGTGGCACTTATCCCAAGCTTTGTCGTGTTTCCTCTTGGTAATACGTTAGTACAGCACGGCGCAGGTCTTCCTCAAGTTGCGGCACTCATGTCTACACTAATGTCAGTAGGAATTACAACCTTGCCGATGGAACAAAAGATATTCGGACGAAGCTTTGCTTACGCACGTAATGCATCTGCATTACTCATGTCACTCCTATTCTCATATATCATTTGGGTGGTGATGGTATGAATGAACTAAAAAGATATCGCTTCTTTTTCATTTTGCTGATTGGACTTATCATACTAACTTTTATAAACCAATCTTTAGGATGGAGCGCATTACAATTAACAGGGAATAGCATTTTAGATATGTTGTTTCTACTCCCCCCTGTCCTAATATTTGTAGGGTTACTTGATCAGTGGGTGAAGAAAGAAACGCTAATGAAATACATGGGAGAAAAGTCCGGCATATATGGAATATTATTCTCCCTATTATTAGGCGGCATTGCAGCTGGTCCCCTCTATGTTGCCTTTCCAATTGCAGCACTACTATTAAAAAAAGGTGCCAGCATTAGGTACATCGTATTTTTCTTAGGTGTTTGGACAACTGCGAAATTACCGATTATGGTCTATGAATTTTCTTCATTCGGAGCTACCTTTACGCTCATTCACATTTGCTTCGGTCTGTTGTTCTTCTATGTAATGGGCATCGTTTTTGAGAAATTTTATGATCAGCGGCAATTGTTGCAGTATGATATTACGAAAGAAATGTAAAAAGACATCTTTATCTTGTAAAGATGTCTTTTTAATATGAACCTTAATTTTCGTTCTGTAAAACCCCCGCTGCTTCTACTCCTTTTTTCTCTTCTTTTAAGAACAACGATACGATAAAAGCAATAATGATAAAGATTAACCCTAGTGTAAATGCACCTTGGAAGCCGGATGTTAAACCGTTTAACTTCTCTACTGGATCCATTGGATTTGCGGAGCTTTCCATATACTTAGTTGTTCCTGAAGACATTTTCGAAATAAAGATAGCCGTACCAATTGCGCCAGCTACTTGCTGTAACGTATTAAACAGTGCTGTTCCGTGCGGATATAAATCTGGTGTTAATTGATTTAAACCGTATGTTTGTGCTGTCATTACGAACATGAGTCCAACCATTAATACACTATGCATGACAATAATTTGTACCATTGATGTGTCAGGAGTAATGCCTTTAAATAAGAACATTGCAATCCCTACTAACACAATGCCGGGAACGATAACAACTTTCGGGCTAAATTTATCAAATAGTTTACCTGCGATTGGTCCCATTATGGCGCTAATAATACTTCCTGGAAGCATTATTAGTCCTGATTTAAAGGCTGTAACGAGTAAAACCGTTTGCAGGAACATCGGTAATAAAGTCATCGTTGAAAATAACGACATCATAACAATGACGATTAATCCAACTGATATTGTAAACATCGGAACTTTAAATGCACGTAATTCTAAAATTGGATTCTCGATTTTTAATTGTCGCACTACAAAAATACATAGTGATATAAGCCCAACAATTAAGGCGCCATACACTTTCGGATCTGGCCACCCTAAATCACCTGATGCACTAAAGCTATACACAAGCCCGCCAAATCCTAATGTCGATAAAAGGATAGATGGATAATCTACTTTCGGTCTTGTTAACTCTGTAACATTTTTAATGTATTTCATTCCAATTACAATTGAAATGATCACGATAGGAATAACAATGTAGAATAACCAGCGCCAATTTAATGAATCAACGATTACTCCAGATAATGTAGGACCAATTGCTGGAGCTGACATCATCACAAGTGCGATTAATCCCATCGTGGCACCGCGCTTTTCAGGTGGACAAATAATTAAAATCGTATTCATTAATAACGGTGAAATTAACCCCGTCGCTACTGCTTGGACGATACGGCCGACTAATAAAACGGAAAATGTCGGTGCAAATCCCGCAATTAATGTACCGACTAAAAACGTTACCATAGCGATCAAAAACATTTGTCTCGTTGTGAGCCATTGCTGAAGTAACGCTGTAATCGGGACTAAAACCCCAACCACCAACATGTAAGCTGTAGAAAGCCATTGGATTGTTGAAGCTGTTACGTCAAATTCTTTCATTAATACAGTTAACGCATTACCAAGTAATGTTTCGTTTAATAATGCAACCATTGCCCCTAAAAGTAATGCAATTAAAATCGGGGTATGTTTCATATTAGAAGTATCAACTTTGCCACTTGCAGGGCTCTTAGTTGTTATATTCATGTATTGATTCTCCTCCTGTTTTTTACTTAAAAATCTTTAAATACACCGGAACACATGTAATATAATATACATATGTAGATTAAAAAGGGAGAATCAATTTTCATCCATTGTATATTTAGTCTACAAAAAAGGAGAATTGTAGATGAATGATAATGAAAAACAACTTGATTTACGTATTAGACGTACACATAAATTACTATGGAATTCCTTATTTGAATTAATGACGCAACCAAAACAAAAATATAGTGCCATCACGATTAACCAAATTTGTGATCGTGCGATGGTACACCGAACAACCTTTTATAAACATTTTGAAGATAAAGATGCTTTATTAGCATTTGGATTTAAACGCTATGGCGAAATGATTGCTGAAATACCACTTTTAGATCGATTAAGTAAACCATTTCAAGTGATGGAACAATTCCTGCATCATGAAGAAATCTGTAAAATATTTGAGGCGCAAATGTCCGATGAACAATTCAATAGCCGCATGTATTATTTAAGCCACGAAACAAGAAAACAAGAAACCGAAGCGCTAAATCGCCTTTGTAAAAATCATACGATGCCAAATGATTTAATAACGGAATTTTATTCAGGAGTAATCACCTCATTAAGTGCGTGGTGGTTTCAAAACGAAAGAAAAGTTCCTGCAGCAGAAATGGATAGGCACTTCCATCAACTCATTAATCGGGATATTTTTCAGTTTGAAAAGGAGTAGTATTACAACTTTTAGATCATGTAATCAAATTGACCCAAAAATAGACATATGATATATTTTCAGTAGAATACTATATAAGTGTGACATCGAATGAAATTGCATATAATAAAAAGAAGAGATGCGCTAACATCTCTTCCCTAACTGCTACCGCTTAGGGTGGTGGTTATTATAAGCTATTTCTTTTTGCGGAACCCACCCTTTTGCTTGTGACGGCGCGGAGTGGGTTTTTTGTTGTCCTTATCCAGAAGTTGCTTCCGCAAAAAATACGCTGAAACTTCGCGCACAGTCGCTTTCAGAAACTCTTTTACAAGATCAATCAAAAACTCCATATTATCACCTCCTTTCCTTCCGAATAGAAAGAAGGGATAACCATCCACCCTCACAATATGCAGTTGACTTTATTTTATCAAATGATTGTAAAGATATTATGTAAACAAAACAAATGAAATTTTACATAGAAAAAAGCCCTTCTAAACTGGGCTTTTTATATACATACTATTACTTCCCAATTGTTCTGAAAAAAACGTCGATAAATTTATGTTTTTAATATTCAGAATTAATATTAAAATAAACAATGGGAGAAGGGGTATAGAATTATAAATTATACATAACGAGGGTATAGAAATGAAAATTCAATTAAAAGCTGATTTAATGCTACTACTAGTTACATTTTTTTGGGGTGCATCCATCCTACTTACAAAGCTCGGACTTGATGGCATAGAAGAATATAATTTAATCGCATTACGATTTATTATTGCCTTTCTTTTATCAGGTTTAATATTTTACAAACACTTATTCAAAATTGATTTTAAAACTGTAAAGTATGCCTTTATACTAGCTTCTGTTTTATTTATCGTTTACATTTTTGCGACTTTCGGTACAAAGTATACTAGTGTGTCTAATGCCGGTTTCTTACTATGTCTCACAGTCATTTTCATTCCGATATTATCAGCTATATTTTTAAAACACATTCCTGAAAAGAAAGTTATAGTAGGAATCATTTTAACGATAATAGGAATCGGATTACTAACATTAACTAGTGAATTCAAGATCGGTAACGGCGATATATTTTGCATACTGTCTGCCTTATTTTATGCGATTCACGTCATCATTACTGGAAGCGTAACAAAACATGTGAATTCAATTGCGCTTGGGGTAGTACAACTCGGTTTTGTCGGCCTATTTAGTCTTATTTTTTCATTAGTGATGGAAACCCCAAAACTTCCTGGCACTATCGACTCATGGCTAATCATCTTAGCCTTAAGCATATTTTGCACCGCAGTTGCATTCATTGTTCAAGTTATCGCCCAACAATACACGACGCCTACACATACGGGACTTATCTTTTCATTAGAACCTGTCTTTTCAGCAGGCTTTGCCTTTGTTTTCACAGGCGAAACGCTCACAGGGAAAGGCTATTTAGGGGCGACGCTTATATTATTGAGTGTGTTGATTGCTGAGGTGGATTTTAAGGGGTTGTTGCGGGTTAATTATAAGAAGAATATAGAGTAAACATTTCACTATGATCAATAAACATACCCCAGAAAAAATATGAGTTTATATTATTTTCATTCTCTTCACTTAGATTTTCTTTTAAATGAGACTTTTTTAGATGCTATCTTCGAATAAGGTAGCATCTAAAAATTGTTAAAAGGAATTTCTCCTTAGTATCTTCTTATACTTGATGTAATCTGCATATTTAACCTTTTCTACGTTCTTTGATTACTTACTGAATATAGTCATACAGATTTTTCGCTAACAAGAAACAAGTTACTGTAATGAAAAGAGCACGAACATACCCGCTTCCTTTTTTTATAGCAAATTTGGAGCCAACAATCCCTCCAGCAATTTGAGCAATCCCCATTATAAAACCATACACATAGTTTACTTGCCCTACATACATAAATATCAACAATGCACCAACATTACTTCCTAAATTAAGAAGCTTCGCATTACCTGCTGCTTTTAAAAAATCATACCCAATAAATAAAAGAGAAAACATTAAAAACGAACCTGTGCCAGGACCTAGAAATCCATCATAAAAACCAATAGCAAAAACAAAAAAAGTAAAGATAATGACGTGTCGACCAGACAATTTTTTATGAGTGGAAATACTACCCCAATCCTTTTTGAATATCGTATAAATAGCAACCGCACCAAGCATGATCAGCATCAATGGCTTCAGTACTTCTGGGTTCATTAAATGAACGATCCATGCCCCTATTATGGAACCTATGAAAGTGAGTGGAAATAATTTAAACGCCGATTTCAAATCAAGATTACCAGAACGATAAAACACAATATTACTAGTTGCACACCCCATTGTCGACGCTAGTTTATTCGTGGCTACTGCACTTGCTGGATTCAGTCCTGTAAATAATAAAGCGGGTAAGGCAATGAGTCCTCCACCACCTACAACTGAATCAATAAATGCAGCTAAAAATCCAAAAGCAATCAAAATAATTAATACTGATGGGTCTAAATAAAAATCCATACTATTAACCTCCCCTTTAGTCACTATCAAAATAGTAACTAATAATTTGCTAAATGTAAACAGTTATTGTAACGTTGAAATATAAAAGCAAACATCGGAGGACGAAAAAAGTGGACTACATAGTGCAACAGCTTAAAAAAATTGGTTTTAATGAATATGAAGCTAAATCTTATGTATCTCTTGTTAAACAGGGGCCTGTCACAGCCTACCAAGTGAGTAAGGATTCGGGTATCCCAAGAGCGCGAATTTATGAGATTTTGGGTAACCTTGTAGAAAAAGGAATTGTCATGAAGGAAGAAATAAATGACACCACTCGCTATTCACCTCTACCTGTTGAAATCTTTTTACAAAAGGCGCAATCAGAATGGCAGTCTACTTATGAAGGAATCAGTGATTCATTAAAAAAACTAGAAACTTTCGAGGAAAAAACGGATAATCGAGTGATTACTTTAAAAGACAATAAAACAATAATTAGCTACTGTCAGGCATTAATAAAAAAAGCCCAAAAACGTATTGTCATTTCAATGTGGGATGAGATGTATGAAGCGTTAAAAGAGGAACTATCTGAGGTAGCTGATAAAGTTACAGTACAAGGTATTACCCTGCATGTTGAAAATCCCATTAAAAATCTAGAAGCCCATCGTATAACACCTTATACAGAAACTCTGTCTACAGAACATTGGTTTATTTTATCTATAGATTCTAAAGAGATGATTTATGGACCATCACTTGAGGAGCGTAATATTGCTTTTTATACAGATGATCCCGTTCATATATACCTATTAGAGGATTATGTATGGCATGATGTGTTAGTGAATCGACTTGTACAACGTAGCCAAGATGATTTGGAGCAATGGATTACTACAGAGAGAAAATCCTTCTTTATGGAAAAATAAGAAACATATTCAAAGAATCGAAAAATAAAGCATAAGTTAATTAAATAGAAAACTTATGCTTTATTTTATTTACAAAGTGATACTCCAGTCTTTTAACTATTCCCCTCCACAAACCGCCCAAACTCCTTCAAAAATCTCAATTTAAAACTACCCACAGGCCCATTCCGATGCTTCGCCACATGGATCTCCGTCATCTCTTTCTGCATCGTTTCCTTATCATAATAATCCTCACGATACATAAGCATAATGACATCCGCATCTTGCTCAATTTGTCCTGTCTCTCTTAAATCTGATAAAAGCGGGCGCTTATCTTGACGTGACTCTACGGAACGAGACAATTGCGATAATGCTACTATACAAACATTTAAATCACGAGCTAACAACTTAAGCTTACGTGAAATTTCACTAATCTCTTGAAATCGATTGCCCTTATGCTTCGGATCGCCCGTAATGAGCTGCAAATAATCTACAATAACTAAAAGCTTTTTATCACCGTGCTTCCGCTTTAACTTACGAGTCTGCATCCAAATATCCTGCATTGTAACACCGGCCTTATCATAAATTTCAAGTGGCAACTCACCAATCTCCGCAAACGCCTTACTCACCTTTTCCCAGTCTTCTATCGTAAAACGATGCTTCGGATTTTTCAGCCTACCTCCTGACACTTCGCCCGCGCAAGACGCCATCCTTTTTAACAGTTGCTTACTACTCATCTCTAACGAAAACAATCCAACTGCCGCTCCAGACTTCGCCGCATGCAGTGCGATATTTAACGCAAATGCCGTCTTCCCCATAGAAGGACGCGCTCCAAGGACGACAAAATCCCCTTCCTGCAATCCGCACGTCATCTTATTTAACGATGTATAACCAGTCTCAATACCAGTATTCTCTTTCGTATCTTGATGAAGCTCCTCATACAAACCAACTAAAGCATCCTTCAAATCAAACTCACATACATAGTCCTTTTCCTCTAACTCACAAAGCGCCGTAATCGTCTCACCAATAATTTTTTCATTCTTCTCCGCAATAAGACGCTCTCCCATCTTGCGCCCAAGAACACCAGCCTGATACATTTTCCATGCACCTCGAACAAGCCCCTCATAATAAGAAAAGTTGGCAGTTGTAGGCACACCCTCTATTAGTGCTATAAAATACTCCATTCCCCCGATATTCTCCAAAAAATTTGGATTCATCCGAGAAACGAGCGTCACAAGATCAATTGGTTGCCCTTCATCTTCAATTTTTCGCATTAACCGAAATATACACTTATGCACCGGCATAGAAAAATAATGCTCCGTCAAACGGCACTCCTTAATAAGCTCTCCATCAATTAAAAGAGAACCTAACACCGTCTTTTCCGCCTCCACATTTTGAATACTCATGGACGCCACCCACGTTCCGCTAAAAACCGCTGCAGCTCTTCCTCTGACAGCGCATTCTTCTCCCACTCCTCGCACCTCGTCAAAAACTCCTCCGTCTCCCCAGTACTAACAGACGAATCTTTCTTCCTAAACTGAGCCGTATCCGCCTCAACCTCAGACACTTTCGTAAATCCCTTCCCGTGCCACCCCCTCAAAATCCCCTTCACATAAGCAACCGTTCGCTTATTATTCTCAAACGCAATTTGAAGAGCCTTCAGCACGAGCTCCTCTGACAAATCAACCATCCACGCACTCAGTTCCTCTACCGCATGAGGAGACAAACTACCAAAATGTTGCTCATAAAAAGAAAACACGCGACTTCCCGTCTCTTCCTCTATAACCTCTTCTTCCGCCTCTTCACAAACCGGATCAACATCATGAACGGCCAAATCACTCGGCATACCGAAATGAGCTAAAAGCATCGGAACATTCAGTTCCTCCTCTACGCACTTCTGAAGAAACATATGTACAAACTCCTTATTCTTCACACCCTTAAGCTCACGAAGCACACACTTCTCCACATTCGTATTCGTCACAGGATTATAACGAAGCCAATTCAAAACGAATAACTCCCTCGTATCCGCATCATAAAGAATCTTTCCATAATCAACAAAGCGCTGCACCAACTTATCAACAGTCTCCCTGTTATAACCCGTCTCCATCTCAGCTAACCGCTTCGGAAACGGAAAAATACCGCACTGCGTCGTCTTCGAACAAGTTAACAAATAAACATAAAAATACCGCTCCTCCGGCGTCAAATCCAAAACAAAATCATCCTGCCAAAAATTCACCTGCACATTACGGTACACCGCCATCCCAATTCCTCCCGTCCCGATTCAAAAGTTAAAATTACTCCTTTGTACTATATATAGGAAGGAGGGGTGGGTTTTTGGCGTGTTATTTCAAAATTTTTTTTGACTACTACTACGGTGTTTGTTGGTGTTTTTGTTTTGTTGTGTTTTTTCTTAGTGATTTATTACTTGGTAGGGGCTTGGAAGGGGTATGTAAGGGGCTAGTTGTGGGTTAGTTTGATTAGGAAAGTTCTGTTTTGGAAGGTGCCTCGATCTGCTGCTTTCTTTTTACGGATTTTGTTGATTTCTTTTAATATTGTACCTTCGTGTTTGGCTAGGGCGTTTATTTGTTCTGGGAGGTTGGGTAGTTCTTCTAGTTTGTGTTCTTTTGTGTTTGCTTCTAGATATTCGGTTAGTTCTTCTTCTGTTTTTTTGCAGATTTTTTTATGTATTCGTCTTGGGGGAGGATTCTTATTGTGGGTGTTTTTCCGTTGGTTTTTATTATTTGTGGGATTTTGTTTCGGATTAGTTTGTTGTAGATTGGCATGGGGGTTTCCCTCCGTTTGGTTTTTCTTCTATTATAATGGAAAAGCAGTTTAACTAGATGTTAAACTGCTTTATTGCTTCTTTTATATAGTTTTCTTCTTCGATTGTGAAGAGGGTTGGGAATTCGGATAGTGGAAGGTTCGATTGATTGATTATATCCTCTATATCACTTTGAGGTGTATCAAGATAATTCGTTATCTCTTCTATTACATTGAAAAATTCCTTCAAGGTAATTTGAACATCTTGATGACTCGGATCCTTCTCTTCTACCTTATACTTTTTCAACTTCCCTATCACATCCATAAAACGCTGATCAAACTCTTCTTTTAATTCCTTATTGTTATAAAAAGCTTGAACACTCTCTTTTGAAAAATGTTCCTCTAACCATTCTTTATTTTCTTTCTCCCATATAAAAGTTTGAAGAAATGAAGAAAATAACGCGACATCCACTCGTTCTTCCTTTCGAAACTTCTTCGTCATCTCATTCATATGCGAAAGTACCTTCTCAATTCGTTCTTGCTCCGCCAAAAGCAATTCCCTTTGAAAATGCATTTGTCTTAAAAATTCTTCTGTCTCTATATCACGCTGCAATATAATATTTTGAATTTCCCCAAGCGAAAACCCAAGATGCTTAAACGATTGAATTTGCTGCAGCACATACAAATCATCTGTCGTATATAACCGATGCCCACCCTCAGTATAATCGCTCGGCTTTAATAAATTAATTTTGTCATAATAACGAAGCGTCCGCACCGTAACATCCCCAACACTTGCAAACTCACTAATCATCCACGCCATATCATCACCTACTCCGCTAACTTCTCTTTCACATACTGAAGCATATAAGAAAAGCTCATCTCATTCCGCCTACAATATTGAAACAAACCTACAACAAGCAATACAAAAGGAACATTCCTTCTATAACGATGTTCATACTCACTAATACCGTCATAAAAGTACTCATACTTTCTTTTTCGTAAAATAATATAAATCGCAATAAACAACACTGCGGCCATAATAAAAATTCGCTTTCTCCTTATCTCCACTTCTTGTTTCATCACCTATTCTCCTTCCACTGCGTACTTATCTTCTTTAAATAACGGAATTCGAATGAAATAACGATATGGCTCGTCGCGTATTACTTTCCACGCAACCATGATCACTTGAACTACCTCAAGAGCAAACACAATCCAAAACAAAACATCACTAATACGCGAACTAATATTAAATAGAAGAAAAATTAACAAATGAAAGTTGAACGCCTTTCGGCAATGATATTTGTACACTTCATTTTTACGTGCCAGTGTAATGTACATGAGTAGTGGTGAAAAAATTCCTATTGCGGCTGATAGTAGTAACATGATGATGGTATTTCTTTTTTCTTTTGTGGTGGTTTTCATGATTGGTTTGGTCCCCCCTTTTTGATTTGTCTTCTTTAGGTTAGGGGGTGACGTTGGGGGAGGTGCAAGAGGATTATATAGATTAAATTTAGTAACACCAATATAAATAAAATATGACCTTTATCTTGACAGGGTGGAGGTCATCATTTTAATTTTACATCCACTTTATTTACAAATAAAAAGAAGAGCATATACCTCATATGCTCTTCTTCCCATAGCTAACAATACACTTTATCCAACTAATATTTATCTATAATATTTAAATGTTTCTCCACTTCACCTAAAATCATTAGTTCCATGCAAAAATAAATTTGGCCTTTATCCATGACTTAATCCCCTTTGTATCTAAGTGCTATCCCCTAACATTTAGTACTTCTAAAACTTCCCTAAACAACACAGACCCCCTCCCAACAACCAACTCCAAAGGAATCTCTTTAACTCGCCCATCTCTCCCCACCATAACAACCCCATTCTCATAATCAACCCAAATCTGAACATCCTGCACATAATAACTCTTAATAGAAGATGCCTCATCTAAATTACGATGATCCAGCTCAACCTTAACTTGCTTAGTAAAACGACGCAGCGTTTTCCAAAGAGTTCGTTCTTCTTTTGATTTCATGAATAGTTCTGGGAGTTCTTGTACTTCTTTTAATAACGACATAGTTGTTATTGTGTATGTTTGAATGCCATATCCTACTGGGCGGATGAGGTGGTCTAGTTTTTCCCATGGCTCTAGTTCGAAATTTACATACTCATCATTTTGCTGCATTTGAATGTGTTTAATTTTTGCTACGTATTGAATTCCACCATTTTCTCCGTGCCATTTTTTCGGCGCATATAATGCTATGTACTTTGCTTCTTGCCATCCTGGTTTTAACTGCGTGACCGGTAGCTGATATAAACCTTCTTTCCTATATGTTTCATAGTCTTTTTCAGTTTTCACGCTGCCCACTAATACTTTTTCTTCTAATGAGGAGTGCCATTCTTCTTTTGTTCCTCTTGGAAGGATGCCTTCTTTTATAATTTCTTCCGGACTTTTTTCAATGAGATGATCTAAAAATTGTTCGACTAGTCTTGTTGCGTTTGGTAAGAACGGGAAGCCACCGATATTTACTTTTTCTATACTTTTATAAAATGGATGATTCTCATATACTTCCTCTTGGTTCCACGGGAATAGTACGTACGCTCCGTAAGCTGTTCGCTCAAAAGGCCCCTCTTGTTCTACTACTAGTGCATCTCTGTAACGGTGCATTGTATTAATGTCTTCTTCCATTGGACCAGGGGTACCATACTTCCTTTTGTAATGAGCTTTTTCAGCAAAATCAATTCGATATTTCGCATCAAATATGTATTGATATTGATAGCTCTTTCCCTTTTTCTCAATAGCAAGCATTGTATCTGGCTTTTGTGTAACTGTTGGCAATCCACCGTTTCTTTTCTGGAAGTAAAGTTCTATTACCTCCTCTGTTTCTGGGTGTTTGAACGTTCTTTTTGCAGTTTTACTTTCATCTAGCGTTACATATAAACCATCTTGTTTAACTTGGATAACATCTTGATGGAGCGGTATATATTTTTTCGATAGAATTTGTCCAAGTTTTAAATATGTCCAGTATTCGTATAATCTAGCAACATCTTTTACCGACATTTTGAAAATTTGTCCTCGTAATGTTAAACCCCGCGATAGCATTAAGAAGATTTGATACGCATCTCTATATCCTGCTGCCATCTGGATAACGAGTGAAAAGACTGAGCGATCCAATTTTCCGATCCCTCTCCAAAATGGATCATTCAATTCATTTTTCATTTGATATTTCATATTCTTTACACGCTCTAGCAAATCTTCATCAGTTACACCACGTGTATATCTAGACTTTGGCTCTAGCGCCTTAAGGAGATCAGCTATTTTATGTATGACTCTTTGAATCATCCATTTAACAAATCGATTTTCCAGCGTATCATAAGATACTTCCTTATAAGCTGTAATACCTTTAGTCGGTATACTGCTTTCTCCTTGCAGCAAGTGTGGTCGCTTTCGCAAATAGTTCATTCCGACAGAATCCAATTTACGAATTTTTTCTCCTCGTACTAGTTGATGCCTAGTCATAAGCGTATGATGCGGTTGTCTTTTAATATGAGAGATCGACTTCATAAATCGCTCAAAGGAATCATTTAAAATACGATAAAATTCACTCTTCGATGGATTTGTAGCGTAAATTGCAGATGCTCCTAAGTAAGTTCTTTTCAATAGATGAAACGCTAAATTATAAATTTCATCATTTACTTCATCTAATAAGGCTCTGTAATCATCCTTATAATCCAGTTTTGCCGGGAAAACTTCAAATGTAACAGTTAATAAAGTATTTTGATCATCTTTAATTTCAAATGTTGTATTTCCTACCTCATTTGGAAACGAAAGATTTCCCATTAACACATGAAGTGACCCCATTTGAATGGAACTAACTTGCTTGCGAAAACCCGGATGTTCATGATAAAAGGTCAGCTGTTGATTCTTTTTCGGAACAACAACAAGCTGATAACTTCTATTTTCAAAAAAGATTGGTGGATGTTCGTTCCATTCATCTAGCCTCTGCAATCTCGCATCAAATACAGAAACGGATTCCGTCTTCCCATCTACATGAAAATACATCATTTCATCTGCGTTCATAGCGTGATATTCTTTTAAACTCTCATATTTTTCATGATAAGGATTTCCTTTAATCGTCAATGATAGCTCCTCTGTTTCAATCTTAACTAGCTCTATCTCATTATTAGATCCAGAAAGAGGTGAAACCATCATACTCGAACCTCCTTAACATATGAGACAACTTGTTAGCCGAACGAGGATACTTAGCATAGGAAGCATCATTATTGCCACTATCGTATTCTTCATTTGCACATAATACATACAACTGCTTTAATACCTCTTCCGTTCGTCCATCGCTCCCTGCAAGACGCGGTAAAATCTTTTGATATATTTGATAATCAAGTGCTTCATCAAATGATAATAACTTTCCTTTTTCGTTGTATGCCATATAGAAACAAATTTCATCTCGTATACGATATCCAACTTGAGCTCCAACTGATTCAAGCGTTTTATTTACTTCTATTAAAATAGTTGAGATATTCCTCACAAGATCTTCGTTTTCTTTAAAGCATTCTTTTAAATGAAGATACTCGGTTGCTAAAGAGCTATTAGAAACAATTTCAGGTTCCTTCTCTTCTATATCCATTAAGAAATTAAAATAATCTAAGTTAACGGTATTAAATTCAATTGTATTCGCACGATCTAATACTTTCTTACTTAAAGGATGTGTCGTTTCGTCCATGTTTACCGTTCCGATAATATATACATTTGACGGAATCGTAATATGCTTATTCGTAATTGACTCTGGAAGAACCGGTGACGTAATAATTTTTCCGTCTTTCCATTTACGACTCTCAATTACACTTAAGAAATCACTAAAGTAGTATTCCACTCGAGCTAAATTCATCTCGTCCAACACTACAAAGTACGGCCTATTTGGATTTGCATCTGCATTTTCAAGAACTTTAATTAGCGGTCTTTCTTGGAATTCTCCTTGAAGGTTCACATAACCAAGTAAATCAGAGCTATCACTCCAATCAGGTCGAACCGGAATAAGCGTCAATTGTCCATTCTCTTCCGTAGCCCCTAAACTCTCTGCAAACCACTGAACAATTTTCGTTTTCCCTGTACCCGAAATACCTGATAAAATCACAAATGGCTTCGTCTTTAATGAAAGGAAGAAATTAATAAGGTCCTTTTTCTCATAATAGAAACCTTTACTTTGAATATAAGAAGACACATGATCGATAATTGATTGCTGATCTAAATACACTTCTTTCCTCTCATAAATCATTTCATATTTCGTTCCTTCCTCTTTATAAGCTATGAATCCCTCATAATAGCGAAGCATTTCTTCTAAGTCTTCAACTAATTCTGTTTCACTAGGCATTTCATTAACATCGTATGCAATATAAGCCGCGGTTGAATTCGAATATCCCTTTGCTTTTGGGCTTGTACCTAGGAAAATCTCATCATCTTTTTTTACCTTTTGGGACATATGTATTTGTTCACGGATCTCTTCTTTAATTTTTTGCATCTCTTCTTTAGTCGTTTCCGTCACACCTTGCGCCAGCGTTAAATATAATCGCTCCATATCTTCACTAAATAAATAAACGATATAATAACCTCTCTGCGTGGATGTCGTAATTTCTCTATTCATAATCGCAAGCCACGGCACAGCAGCCCAATTTCCTTGACCAACAGATCCTGTGACAACATACTGATTATGATTAATAAATGGTAACCTCGTTATTTCCATTGTCATTTCATGTCTAACAACCGATCCCATTTTATGGCCCGCAAATCTTTCTGTTCTTGCCTTTAAATACTCATTCATAACCATTAAAAACTTTTCACGTAAATTACTGTTCATACTACCGCCCTTTTCTCCATCATCTTTTACATATCGTTCATCAGGAATCCATTCATCATTAACTAGTCCTACTTGTTCAAGCCAATCTAGTAAATTATTCGTACGCCGCTTCGCTACTGATTCAACCATCAAATTATCCCCTAATGAATTCCGGACAATCGCCATTCCTAAATCTACTAAAGCTTCTTTCTTTTCATCCTTTGAATAGTTCTCTAACACTCCAAGAACAAATAAAGCATGACGGAAATATTCCTGTTTTAAAACTAACTGGGCAATGAAAGCATTCTTATCTTCCGATTGAACATATTCGTTTAATAGCAGCTGATTCATTTCATGAGATCCATTCAAAAAGCCCAATAATCTTAAATCTTGGCGTGCGTTAGATTTCAATCTATATAAATTTTCATCCGTTTGTTCACGTAACTTAATCGGATTATATGTATCATTCATTACCTCTTCTAAAAAGAGCATAACTTTATCATATTTTTCACTTGGTAGATTATCGGTTTGGAATTCTTTAAATGTAATAGCTCTCGATTCCATTACATTCACAAATGGAATCTGCGAGAAGAAAGCTACCAAGAAAGTATTACTTTCACTTGCTTGTCCGAAATCCTCACTCTTTACCGTACGCATATTGATAAATTTTCCCCAAGCATTCTTAAGAAGTTCAAAGCTCACTTTAAAATAAGATGGCGCTCCCTCTTCCTTTTCACATTGCTCACGTGAAAATTTATTTTCAACGTCTAATCCTTTATCATCCTTGTTTATAACTAAATAAGTTTTATCACCTTTTATATCTTCAACCTGCTTCATTGTTTTAGCCAATTCAATTATGAGTTGATCTAACATTTTCATCCCCACCGTTACAATTAATTACAATTACTACTATTTTACCAAACTATGTATAAAAGAAAAATCATACGCCATACCGTATGATTTAATAATTTCTATTATTCCCCACTAGCTCCCCATACTCCTGACTACTCTCCTCAAGAAATATCATACTCTCCCCACTCTCCTTATAAAAACTCTCCCAACCCCTCTCCCTCAAAATCCCCTTCCAACTATCACTCTCCACCATCCGCTTAATAATACTATCCCAATAAGCAACCTCTTCCTCAGTCATATCTTTCGGCCCCATAATTCCTTTCCAGTGCTGGAATATGACGTTGATTCCTTGTTCTTTCCACGTTGGGATTTCTGGTAGTCGGTCTAGGCGTTTTGGTGCGGATACGGCTAGTATTTTTATGTTGCCGGCTTTGTATTGTTTTTCGGCTTCGGATAGGGTCATGGTTGCGGCGCTGATTTGTTTGTTCGTTAGGGCGTTTATGATTTTGTCTTTGTTTTCGTAGACGAAGAATTGTAGTTCGGCCGGGTTTATGCCGAATGCTTTACTTACTTGTACGAATGATAGGTGATCGTCGTTTCCTAGGCCTGGGGCAACGCCGATTTTGAAGTTTTTCTTGTCTTGCTTTAGTTGTTCCATTAGTTCGTTTGCGTTTTCTATGTTTGAGTCTTTTGAGACGACAACGACTTCCCAGTCCGATGCTAATGTTGCGAGCGGTGTGAAGTCTTTATATGTTAGTTTACTGTGGCCTAGTAGGTTGTTCGTTATGAGTAAGCTTGAGTTAATCGCAAGTACGTGACCGCCTTTTTGTTTCGTATATTTCCATCCGACATCACCGCTGCCACCAACTTTGTTTGTGACTGTGATTGGTTTTGTGAAGATTTTTTCTTCTGTCAGCGTTTTTTGCATCGCTCTTGCTGTTAAGTCCCATCCTGCGCCTTGAACGTTTGGCGCCACGATTTCTACTTTGTCGATGTTTACTGTATTCGTTTGAGATTTTTCCGAGGAACAACCAGCTATTACTCCTGTCATGATCCATATACATAGTAATAATCGTTTTTTCATAGTCCTCGTCCTATTCGATATTTTCGTTCTGGTCGTCCGATAATGCCGTATGTGTACTCTACTGTGCATTCGTTTGTCGCTACTAAATATTCTAAATATCTTCTAGCGGTTGTTCTGGAGGCCCCCATTTGTTCTCCCATTTCTTCTATTGTAATACCCTCTTCGAATCCTTTTATAATGCCTTTCACTTTTTGCAATGTTAACGGATCGACACCTGTCGGTAAGTTTTTTATGTCTTGTGTTTGCGAAGTCCCGAAGAAATTATCGATGAGTGCTTGATTTACTTCATTGTTACTATGTAATAGTTGCTTCTTTCTTTTATAGTCTTCAATTGTGCGAACAAATTTTTCTAACGTGACCGGTTTTATAAGGTAGTTGCTTACGCCATTTCGAATTGCTTTTTCTAGCATATGGTTTTCATTCGCCGCTGTAACCATAATGACATCAACGTTTGGAAATTCAGCGTGGATTTTCGGCAATAAGTCTGTACCAATTCCATCTGGTAAATAATTATCTAATAGAAGTAAATCGATTTCTTCCTTTTGTAGTAGTTCCATCGTTTCTTTTGCGTTCAATGCTTTTCCGATCACTTTTACGTCCTTTATTTTTGATAAAAACTCTTCCTGAATTTGCGCTACGCGGAAATCATCTTCTGCAATTGCGACCTTCAACATATGCCCATCCCCCTGTTTGTTATGTACTTTCTCTCAATGTTTTCGGAAGGTAAATTGTAAAAATAGCTCCTCCATTTTTCTCGTTTTGAATTTCAATTGTTCCTTCTAGTAGGTCTACCATTTCTTTCACATTCGCTAGCCCATAACCCCGATTATTTCCTTTCGTTGAAAACCCTTTTTGAAAAATGGTACTTATTTTTTCTGCCGGTATCCCTATCCCGCTATCTATCACTTCAAATACAATATCGTGCCCAATATCCGTAACGAAGAAGGAAACACTCTTTTCCTCTTGCCCACTCACCGCATCAAACGCATTGTCGATTATATTTCCAAGAATCGTAATAAGGTGCGAAACTTTTATATGGCCCGGTAACGGTTGAAGCGCACTATCTCCTTCAATATGAAAATCAATTTTCTTCTCAGATGCTGTTCCGAGTTTTCCTAATAAAATAGCTTGTACTTTCGCATCATGAATTTGATGGAATAAAATATGGTTTTGGCTTTGATGAACATTAGATTCTTGTTGGATAAATTCAATCGCTTCTTTGTAATGTCCTAACTGAAGTAATCCTGATAAAACGAAAAGCTTATTTGTAAATTCATGCGTTTGAGCGCGTAAGTCCTCGGAATACTTTCTTACCTCAGATATCGTATTCACTAAGTTTTGTAATTCTGTTTTATCTCTAAAACTACATACAACGCCTACCGTACTGTTATTTTCGAGTATCGGTGTCCTATTTAAAATAAACACTTTATTTTGAAAAGCTATTTCTTGATCGTTTTCTAGCACTCTTTCCATATTAAATTCCGGTAAAACTTTTGAAATGTGCTGCTGCATATAATCATCATTTACATGTAACATCTCTTCTGCCGACGTGTTCATCATCGTAATAAAACCATTTTGATCAATAGCGATAATCCCTTCTTTTATGGATAGTAGTATCGCACTTCGTTCCCGGTATAACGCTGCGATTTCATTCGGTTCCAAACCAAGTGTATCCTTCCTAATACTACGTGCTAAAAGAATGCCACCAATAATTCCAGCTAGTAATACAGCTAAGGAAAAGAGTATAATTTCTTTCGTTCTGCTCAATATGTTAGATTCAATACCTTTTATTAGAAACTCTACTGTCACAACACCTACAACTTGATCGTAGTCTCCGTTATGAACAATAATAGGTGCCTTCGCCATTAAAGCCGGGCCACTTGCACCATTTCCTTCGAGTGTATAATAGCCACCAAAAGTGAGTGCTTCATAGTTATATGGATTCTTACTTTTTGTACCAATCAACTCCGAATTAGAATGTGAATACATAACCCCAAAGCGATCTTCTATAATGACATAATCTGCGCCAGCTTGCTCACGAACTTGTTCCGCAATGGATTGAATAGTACTTTTATGCTCGTTATTTTGAAAAGCATCTTTTATAGCTGGCATAAAAGAAAGGGATTTAGCTGTTTGCAGTGCTAATTGTTCCACTTGGCGCTTTGTATCAACGGACTGAATATAAACAAATATTCCCGCTAATAGGAGAACGACAAATAAAATTAACGTAATAATTAAGCTTACTATTTTCGTTTGTAATGACACTTTGCGTGATTTCTTCATACTCCATATCCTTTGATAAAATATTCAAAACTATCAATCTCCTTTTTCTATTATTATGACAAAACTGCAAATGAATCAACTATAAAAACCTCCATGTACATAAAGTACAAAAAGAATAAAATTGTCATAATATTGAGATTTTAACTAAAGAACAGTACAATTCAACTACATTGAACACGCTTTCATATATACTTTTTATTTATAAGCAAGAGGAGGAATTACTATGGCTCAAGCAAAATCTAACCGAGTCGCCGGCAATATCTTTAAAGGTTCCGTCGGCAATTTAATTGAATGGTACGACTGGTACGTTTACTCTGCTTTTGCTGTTTATTTTTCAGCAGAGTTCTTTCCTAAAGGCGATCCAACGAGCCAATTACTGAACACAGCCGCTATTTTCGCAGTTGGATTTTTAATGCGCCCTATCGGAAGTTTATTAATGGGACGTTATGCAGATCGACACGGCCGCCGGGCAGCATTAACGCTTTCTATTACAGTTATGGCCGGTGGTTCTTTAATTATCGCCTGTACACCTAGTTACGAAAGCATCGGTATTATGGCACCAATTATTTTAGTTCTTGCCCGTTTACTTCAAGGATTATCACTCGGCGGAGAGTATGGAACTTCCGCAACATATTTATCTGAAATGGCTAGTAGTGGACGCCGTGGTTTTTATTCAAGTTTTCAATATGTAACGCTCGTTGCTGGACAGATGGTTGCGTTAGGTGTTCAAATTGTTCTTCAGCAATTACTAAGCGAACCAGATATGAAAGCTTGGGGATGGCGTATTCCATTCATTATTGGTGCGATGGGAGCAGTAGCTGTATTATGGCTTCGCCGCACGATGGATGAGTCGGAGCAGTTCTCAAATATGGAATCGAAAAACCGCGAAAGCGCAGGAACCGTTCGCGCTCTTATGAAACACCCGAAAGCAGTATTAACAGTAGTCGGCCTAACACTAGGAGGCACTGTTGCATTCTATACGTACACAACATATTTACAAAAATTCATGGTAAACACAGTCGGTCTCCCGAAAGAAGTTGTAAGCTGGATTAACTTTGCCGCACTACTTATATTCGTTGTACTTCAACCAATTGCGGGGCTATTATCCGATAAAATCGGACGCCGCCCACTATTAATGGCTTTCGGTATTCTCGGAACGTTACTAACAGCACCGATCTTCTTCTTCATGGAAAAAACGACAGAACCAATCGTAGCATTTTTACTCATGATGGTCGGCCTCATTATCGTTACTGGTTACACTTCCATTAACGCAATTGTAAAAGCCGAACTCTTCCCAACCGAAATTCGCGCACTTGGCGTAGGTTTACCGTATGCACTAACCGTTGCGATATTCGGCGGAACAGCTGAGTTCATCGCATTATGGCTAAAAAGTATCGGAATGGAATCACTATTCTACTTCTACGTAGCTGGATGTATCGCGATAAGCTTTATTACGTATTGGCGTATGGATGAGTCATCGAAGACTTCGCAGATTGAGGCGGAGCTTGGTGGCGGGGATAAATTAGTTAATAATAAATCTAGTTAAAATTATGTATTCTATGTTCTTCGTTTACCTGAACTCGATTTACTTTATCTAAAAAAGCATAATTCATTAATATACAATTTAAAAACCTCTACTTATATGTAGAGGTTTTTGTATGACGAAAAAACTCGTAGTTCCATTGTTATTTTACAAACCCAGCTTCTGTTCGATATAGTGACAGCACATAATTTGAAGTTTAAATAACGATGTCTTGATAACCAACTTCTACAACTTGCTCATTTTCAAATTTCACCCCGACACCGTCCTCTTCCCAGGTACAATTGAATATTAATCCAACTCTTCTAATTCCATCTTCAAAATCTGGTAATATACTTAACCCAACAGGTTCCACCAATTTTACTAGTTCTTGAATAGTTGTTATAATCGGCGCTATTTTATCAGCAGATTCATCACCTACCATATCTCTATATTCCATATATTCTTCTTTATAATACTCGAATATTGCTTGTTCAGCTTCTTTTGTAAGTTTGTTTATATCAGTAATGAACTTCCTATATGCTTCTTCTTGAACTGTAGGAATTAAATCATCTTCTTCTCCATCAATAGTTAAAGAAACTATTTTTTCCTGCCCAAAAATAGTTATCTTTTGTTGTCCGCTCCAATATAAATCGTGAACAATTTCACCAAATAATTCATGGTTTATTTTTTTCATAATTTTATTCTCCTAAATTTTTTCTTGATAACCAATTACGCCATATTTCCCCGAATAAAAAACATAAACTCATGTTAAACTTTTCTTATTCTTTAGAAACACAGTTATTACATTTCCATTCTTATCAATAACTACTCTCAAATTGTTAATACGCCTTCAATTAGCTGTAGCACCAATAGATTCTTTGATAGTTTGTTCGTAACAAATCGTATGATTATAAATTTTAAAAATAAATGTTATAGTCAATCAAAATAAAAGGCGTGAGCTATTGGGCTCACGCTTAAGAAGAATTTTAATTTAAATGTTTTTATAAAAGTTAATTTTTTAGTTATTATTTTTATACATTTTTTGTTCTTGTCCCCAAACTTCAATTAAATTTCTAAGTTCAGTTGTTTCAATCTTACATATATTAGGATCATGGATAGAATATAAATCTACAAGTATAGTTTCATCCTTTTTTACTTGAATTGCACATAATGTACCTTGAAATTCATTATATTCTTTTAAATTATTTAATACTTCATCAATTTTTTGTAACCACCATTTAACTGGAATCCCTTGGATATCGTTTTCTAAAAATGTTGCTACAATTTCTAGTTCTTTTGGTAATTCTATTTTTAAAGAATCTAGGTCTTCATTTTTTGTCACTTTATATATATTTCATTTGTAACTACTCAGCTACCCTAAGGTTTTAATGGTTTAATATTTTGATTTTCAAGTTTGCCTTCACAAATTCCTGTTAACACTGATAATAAGAAAAACAGGCCGTAAAACGGGCGATCAATTTGATCATAAAGGTCATACGCTTCGCCAAGTGGAACATCCGAATCATGTGGTTGTTCAGCCTGTAACAATTACTAACAGCGCGTAGAAAACGTTTGGATAAATAAGAAGCAAATAAATTATTAAAGGGTTGTAACCCCTACTATAAGAAATACTATTATTACCAAAGGAAGAATGATAATCATAAAGGACACTATTATTGTTAATAATGCTTTCCATGCTGAAAATTGGTGTGCTTCTCCTAAACATTTTAAGGAAATAATGATTGTCCAAATTCCAATAACTATATCAATTATGGCAAAAATAAGAAACAAAATCGTTAAAGTTATGCTACTATCCATTTCCGGTGTCTCACTCGTAAAGTTTTCTATCCCAAACAAGAAAAATGAAGGCACCCAAACTAATATAAGAGAGTAAACGTAAGGGATATAAGAATAGGCAACTGAGTAACGTGTTTTTTCAAAGGTACCTTGTCCACCAAGTTTTTTTGCCACCCAATTGAATAACGCTGGTAGCAAAAAATAATAAATTAAGAAAGCAACGAAGGTACCGAATATAACTATTGAGATTATTGAAAATGGACTACTTATTGAATCCGCCATATTTTTAGAAGATGCTCGATCTAAAGTCTGTACGAATGAGCCTAATAAAATGAGTAAAAACACATTCTTAGGTTTGGATATAAAAATTTCTTTCATTGTATCACGTGGTTTTGTCCAAATGGAGAACCAAGGATTAAGTGCACGTTTAAATTGATTTTCTGGAGTTTCCATATAAAAAACATTCCCCTTTCTTAAAACATATTAAATATAATTTCCTAATCATCCCAGTTATGTACATAGAAATATTAAAGCATAAATAGTCGGTTATTTAAATATAAATATTCAATCATTTAATTTCATCTGAAACTTAGGGGGAGTGCTTCTTAGCAATTACCTCTATATTGTCTTGCATTTTTAACTATGGGCTGAGTAGTTACTTTCATTTTTGAGTACCTCCATTCTTTAATACATTGGATAAACAGTTATAATCTTATCATTAATAAGTGCAAACCTAATTTCCATTCCTTCAGATGTTTTACCAGAATATAATCTTCCACTTATACATCTTTTATTGCTATAAGCCTCGTGAATGGCTTGTTCCATGCCTTGAATGGTAGCGATACATACAAGCATTCATGCTTTGAGTTTGGCTTTGTACTTCTCCCAAATACATGTTTAAACTCATGTATTGACCTCCTGTGCTAGATTTTGTTGTTGATAATACAGGTCATTTTCTAAATCACTCAGACTTCTTTTTCTTCACTTTAAACTTTCAAGTGATTTAATGGTGAATATTTTTGATACTTTTTACCTATTTCTGAATCTGTAAAATCTAAATAACCTTTTTGAGTTACCTCTACACTAGAATGACCGAAAATACGTGATAACGAGGCCCATTCTCCACCCTTTAGAGTCTGATCATAGCTTTTCAGCGTTTTAGTCGATAAGTTTTTACTTGAACAGTACAGCATAAAATTACCTAGCTGTAATTCAAATTCAGTCAAAACAAAAAACACCGCCTCTCATTAGTTTGATTTACAAACCAATAAAAGACGGTGTTTATTAAAATGCATTAACATTATTTGTTGGTAACTTTACATTATTACCGCTAAACAATCAAAAACACTGTTATATCAGCGTTTACGAAGCCTTATATTCAAGTCTCAGCTTATCCTCAACCATTGCGATGAACTCAGAATTCGTAGGTTTTGCTTTTGACATGGATACTGTATAACCATCACTATATCAAGGCATTGTATATTTCATAACAATTATTAAAAGCTTCTATTTATTGGTTAGAAGTATAAGGTTTATCGCTTACCTAAATCTGATTGTATCTTCTATTCAAAGTACTTTCAAAAAAAGGTAATGGACATTAAAAAAGCTTATGCAGGTTATACATAAGCTTTTTTACTCATGATTAGATATTTTTCAAATGCTACACCTTAAAGCAAGTCTTAAAAAGATTAAATATAATAGCCAGTATTTTCATCCATTTTAATTAAAAATTCTTCTAAAGAATCTGCTATTTTCTCATCCTCAGAGTAAATAGGACATTGACTTAATTCATTTTCCTCTTTAAATTTAATGGTTAAAAAGTTAAGTTCTGTTACTTCAAAAAACACTAATGATTCTTCATCATCTACACCATCTAGGTTTGGATTATATTCATAAATATCTTGCCTTAAACGGAAATCTGCAACTGAAATCGGGTCCATAAATCTGTTGAAAAACGTTCTTTTATCAGATTTCAAAAACCCACAACCTATTTCTTGATAAAAGCGTTTCAGTTCTTTTGGAAGTTCCATTTGTAATAAACTTTCTGCCTCATCTATCTCATCTTGATATATAGGATAGAAAATAGGTTTCTGTTTAGAACGGACACTTCTGTCTGCTACAACATATTCTTTCAAAAAATTAAACATAATTTTTACTACCTCCTATTAAAGAAGGGTTATTTTTAACGCTTCCTCAAGCATTGTATTAAAATCATTATATGTGTTCATTACCGTACCTGATGGTTTATCAAGTTCTAAATAAGTACCGTCTGATAAGCTTTTACAAAACCACGCAATATTTGAATCGCCAAAGAAAAGATACTCTTTTTGAAATTCATTTTCATACCAAATCTCATTCGTGTCTATAAAGCCGCAAATATGTTCATCTTTTTTTGTTTCTAGTAAAGAAGAATCAACTCCGTAAAGTACCAGTCCATCAAAGTCTAAACCATTTACAGTTTTAAGAAACTCTTCGTATTCACTCGGTAAATCAACATTAAATTTCTCTTTTACATGTTCTCTTAATCTTTGAACTTCAGTATCCGTTGCGGGTGTATTCAGCTTATAATTAACACTTTTCAATATATCTTCAATTTCTAAAATCAGATTTTTCCACATATAAATTTCACCATTGCTTCAGCTTGAATCAGTTCAAAAATTTCTTTTTCATTTCCCTCATAATTGTTTAACATTCTTAGAATTTTCAAATCCTTTACATCCATGTCACTAACTCCTATCAATTATTTTAGGACTTTCTTTTACATGTTTGCTTCTGAATCCCATACCTCTATAAATTCAAAACCTTTTAAATCACTTTCTAACACTGTATTTCTAAATTCATCTGATACAAAAACGGAAGGAATATGTAATATTTCATTTAAGTAAACTTTAAATATTGTTTGGTTCTTAACCATATTAGGTAAGAATGCGTATTTTTTGAAATCTATTACTAAGCCAGAACGTAGTTTCTTTAGTATAGCTTTCTCATAGTCAATAGCATCTAGTGCATTTAAAACGTTAATTATATAATACACTTCTCCCGTCACATCATGAATTAGGGGAAGAAATTCTACATTATCACCAAGTATAGACTCTAAAAATTTTTTAGCTTTCCCACTAACCATTGGTGTACCAACTTCTCCCCAAAAATGAGGCAAATCACTTTGATTTCCTTCTTCTACACATTTAATACGTATTTCTCCCCATGAATCAGATGCTTTTACTGCCGAGTCAATTTTTCCTTCAAAATACTTTTTAGAATCTTCTTCTAAGTTCAATAGTTGAAAGGATTCATAGTCATCAAATGAACTCTTTAATTCCCAAATTTTCATTTTTACTCTCCTTTGTTATTTTTCTATTATAAGATTACTCTTTCTTCGGTTTATTTAATTTTAATTCACCATTCAATAAACGTTCTCTTATATCATGTAAGGCGTCAACAGCATCTTCTTGAGTACCGCCCCGTTTCTTAACAAGACTTAATACTCTCTCTACTTCAAGTATGTACTCTGAACTATGCTTTCCTATGTGTAAGACTTCAGTAGTCACGTATTTATTAACTTTATAAGGTAAAAATACTCCATTAGCCGCCGAATCATGGTCTATCCCAAATTCCTTTAATAATTTTTGTGCCTTTTCTGCCCTACTATCGTTCCAAGGTGTTAGATGATGTGCTGCATTAGAATATGGGGGTGGTTCAATCCCTGCATCCTTAAGTTCTTCACGTAATATTTTAGATGCTGTATACGAATCAGGATACTCATTTTTCACTTCAACTCTATCAAGAACTTTATCCGCATAATCTTGTATTACTTCTTGTACACCTTTAACTCTATTTCTTCCACCAGTTTCAGAAAGCATAAATGTATCACGGGCTTCTTGTAAAGCTTCAAAAGTTTTTATCTGATTGCTACCAAAGCCACTAGTACCTGCGAATGCAAATCGTTCTTTCAATGGTAAATGCTTCGAAACAGACGAAATACCTTCTGAGAATTTTGTTAGATTTGCAGTAGTTGCTACCTTCGATACTTTACTTAATCCTTTATCACCAATGAGACCTAGCCCAATTTGTGTTAAAGCATAACTTCCCCACTTTGCACGACTTTCAGCATCTCCATTTATTACATCATTAATAAATGAATCTGACAATGCATTATACATGGTACTAAGGGTATCAATAGGGTGCAAAGCAGCGTTCCCCATGTTTTCCCACGTTTCCCAATCTCCTAAAGCTTTTATTCCGTCTATTGTATCGCTAACTGCTTGTCCCGTACCATCTACAATACCGTCCCAAATTTTTTCCCCAGTAGATTTTTCAGGTAGCTTACCACACATTTCACCTTCTTCAATTGAATTGGCAGCTTGTCGTGCCCTCTCTTCTGTAATCGCTTGAATAGAGGTTGTCCATTCCATATTCAACCCTTGTGTACTAAATGTACCACTTGCAGGACTAAAACCTATCCCACTTTGAACTTCCGCCAAACCCGTCGCAATACTAGCGGCTAGTTGGAGTGCCGTATCATAATTACTACTAGAAGTATAATTAAATTCATATAGATGTTCTAATTTTTCTTGCAGTTTTTTCCTCATGACAGTAAAAAGATTTACCATAGCTTCCATACCTGGGATTGGCATAGCTTGACTGATGGCTTCCATACTTGCTTTCATTCGGTCAATTTCTCGAATTTGTTCTAATATTTCTTGTTCAATTACATCAGTGGAAGCGACTTGTGATTGAAATTGACTTGGAAAAGCATCGTTCTGACGAATTAACTCTTCACACAGATAAATGATTCCTTGCGCTAAAGGGCGAAAGGTTTGCACAAAAAATGATTTTGCACTGCTATATGTTTGCCCCTGTAACACAGTATCAGTTGCAAAAGCATCAATCGACTGAATTGCTTGTTCCATACCTTGAATGGTGGCCGTACATACAGCGTTCATACTTTGAGTTTGGTTTTGTACTTCTCCCAAATACATATTTAAACTCATGCATTGATCTCCCTTGCTAATTGTTGTTGTTGATAGGAAAGGGCGTTTTCTAAATCATTAAGGTCTCGTCTTTCTTTAAGTAACGTTTCTTTTTTGTTTTCCAATTCAAATGTGACTTTTCGTTCAATATGTTGTGCATCTTGATACGTATTCATAAAAAACTGAGACATTTCTCTATCACCATGCCAAGTTCCTAAAATTCGATCAAACAAACGACGATTTCGACTTCTACATTCATAAAAATCTGCTTCCGCTCGCTCCTGAATGTGAATCGCGGATTGATTTCGGCCTTGTTCTTCAAATACACTTCTTAACTTTTGATTTACTTGATTGATTTGTTTTTCAATATCTTGACTCATCATATTCCTCCTACCATTTTACCTTTATGTAGGTTGTCACATTAGCGAAAAGTATTGTGAAGTTCGTTATCCATTCTCTCAAACTCTTGGGCTACTGAATGAATATTATCTACCGCTTGTTGAAAGGCAGTGGAAAATTGTTTCGTAAAATCTAACATTTGTTGATTCGCTTCTTGTGCTTTGGAATTAACAGATAGTGTTGTACGCGTCGCCTTTGTTATAGAACGATTTGTTGCACTTTGGATTATATTCGAAGCTGTTCTCATCTGCGTAGCAATTTGTTGTGCCGTTTGAAAATTACTTTGAAATTGTCCCATCACTCAAATCCTTTCTCTAATTTTCAGAACATGACAAAGAAATCCCAATAAATATATGAAAATTCCCTATCAATATCACTCTTTTTAAACGTGTGTCCAGCTAAGTTGGGCATGCAATCAAATGAGCCATACAATATAAGCTGTATGGCTCATTTGAAATGCTTGTTATATAGAGTAAAACAATTTTTATTTCAAACCGAAATTACGTGATAATTCTTCATCATGAGAAGCAACAGCCTCTGCAGTTTTATTCAGCTGCACATTAATTTCTTGTAATAGCTGTGCGAAGTTTTGTACTTTTGGCTTTAATTCATTGAACTGTTGGTCAAAACCTTCAAAAGCACGTCCTTCCCATTCTCCTCTTAATTCATTTTGTAAGTTTTGTAGTTGACTTAAAATGTCCTCAATTTGATTTGCACCTTGTCCATATCGAGCCGCTTTCGATTTAAGCTCCTCTGGTGACATACGAATTTGTCCAGCCATTTTCATTTCCCCTTTAATACATAATAAGCAAAATATATATTGGTTAATTTTACTAAATATATTATAATGTATTATTCTGAACTTTTAAACGTTTTATCTTTCTATTGAATATTAGAATATTATCAATTTCAATCATTAAATATTCTACTTTTCTCGCTTTAATTGTTTCTAAAATATAGAAAAGAATACCTAGATCAAATATCTTTTCAGCGTTAGAGATATTATTTCCGAATGTAATAGTGCATTTAATCCAAATCTTTCATTCCATAGCAGCAAATGTTCCGTCGATGTGAGAAAGAGCATACACAGCGCCCTCAACACTATCTATTGGATGTAAAATTGTGTTTAATATTCCTTTAGGTTCATCTAACACCGCTTCATTTTGCCCTTTTTTGTAGTTATGATATTGCCCGATAATAGGAGTATTTTCTATCTGGCGAATAAATTTTTCGTACAACTGACCCATCGCTTCTACGTTATTTTCAACAGTATCTTTAAGTTTATCAAACAACGTTTCTTCTATGTTCTTCGTTTACCCGAACTCGATTTGCTTTATCTAAAAAAGCATAATTCATTAATATACAATTTAAAAACCTCTACTTACATGTAGAGGTTTTTGTATGACGAAAAAACACATAGTTCCATTGTTATTTTACAAACCCCAAATTCTTCCTCATCTTAAAGTGGAACAAATTTATTACTTAGAGTGTCTAATAAGTGTATTTCTAATATTAGTTGTCCAGATTGGATACAACATATCCCGTTTGACATCTATTTTTATGTATTACAAAAAAAGAAAGGACTTATTATTCCCAAAAGTAAAAAACATGTATTGTAAGACTACGGTTAAGTATTACAAGTTTAATACTTTCACAGGTGAACCATTACAAGTAGCAACAAAAAAGAAACACCCCAAACCGTGATTTATCAATCATATAAACGTTTTGGATGTCCTTTAACCTGTGAAATTTTAGCTGCAGTAGTATTGTTACCCTATGCTATCTTTAATTGCATTGGTATTTAGAATACCTAGACAAAATCCATATATTCTTGAAAGAGGTTGAAAATTTATGTTCGTTTTAAACAAGTTCTTTAACATTTTACATTACAAAAAGATTGTGCCTGTAGTATTACTTTCATGTGTATCACTTATAGGCTGTTCCAATAGTAACACTCAATCTGAACCACCTAAACAAACGAATCAAGCTAATCAAATTAAACAAGAAAATACAGGTAATCAATCTTTCGTTAAACTTGAAAAAGAATATGATGCTAAGCTTGGTATTTATGCACTGGACACAGGTACGAATCAAACTGTTGCTTATCATTCAGATGATCGTTTTGCATTTGCATCTACATCTAAATCATTAGCTGTGGGCGCTCTTTTACGCAAGAACTCATTAGAAGCTCTTGATCAAAGGATTACGTATACTCATGAAGATCTTTCTAATTATAATCCAATTACTGAAAAGCATGTTGATACAGGAATGACGTTAAAAGAACTTGCAGATGCTTCTGTTCGATATAGTGACAGCACAGCACATAATTTGATTCTTAAACAGTTAGGGGGCCCCTCTGAATTTGAAAAAATCTTGAGAGAAATGGGAGATACTGTTACTACTTCAGAACGATTTGAACCTGAATTAAATGAAGTGCATCCAGGAGAAACACATGATACCAGTACACCAGAAGCGATAGCTAAGACACTTCAATCATTTACATTAGGAACTGCACTTCCAATAGAAAAACGTGAACTATTAGTAGATTGGATGAAGAGAAATACAACTGGAGATAAATTGATTCGTGCGGGCGTACCAAAAGGATGGGAAGTAGCTGATAAAACAGGCGCGGGATCTTACGGAACAAGAAATGATATCGCAATTATTTGGCCACCAAATAAAAAGCCGATTGTTCTTGCTATACTTTCTAATCATGATAAAGAAGATGCTAAATACGATGATAAACTTATTGCAGACGCAACCAAGGTCGTGTTAAATACCTTAAAAGCTACGGAATAAATGATAATAGGTTAAAAGTTTTCTATTTTAGGCGGGTGTTTTCATCAACTAAAAATTTAATAGTGTCCCAAAAATGAAATTTGGTGCTAACTTGTAATAAAAAGCTCATTTTTATTGTTTGGGGATAAATGATTCTTTAAGCTTGATGGCAATTTGGTGCTATCCCTAAAACATCTGGACTGTAATAGCCAACTAAAAAATGCAAACAAAAAGACCTTTAATCAGTCGTTTTGTTTGCATTTCCTTTTTCTAAAACTACAGAAAAGATAAGTACTATAGTTAACACCATAATAAACCTTACTTCACTTCCATCACTTACAAAAAATGAATACAAAGTATAAATTAAAATTAATATTCCATAAATAACTTTGTGCAATGAACTCCCCCCCTTTTTGCCGTATATATTTTAGTGTAAAAATTTAATTCAAGCCCTATATCAAAATGAAAATAAAAAGCACCTGTGATATACACAAAGTGCTTTTCTCTTGTCAATTTATCTATTTTCACTATATTTATCTATTTTCTTTTTATAACTCAAATTTCTTCGAATCGTACTTTTCTAGAGTTTGCTGCAATTCATTTTGTTCATATGGAATATGTTTATCTGTCTGTACATCTTCAACATTTTCTTCACCTGTTAATAATCTCCTATACTTAAAAGAGTGCCCTGTTAATACTGTTGTAATCATTTTGTATTGCCCTCCTTTTGTTTGATTACTTGTATCATAAAACAAGTATCTGAAGTTGATATGTAGTCCATCTAGAGTGTATGTAAATTTAAAAAAATCTCTAATAAAATGTTTATGTTGTAACGTTACCACCAAAACTAGTGCTTCCAACACCATGATTTGAAGAGACAGTAACCTATATTCTAGCCTCAATTCCTCCTACAGTTCTATATTGAGTAAAACTAGTTAATCCCTACAATATAAAAAGAGCACCCCTTTTGGATGCTCTTCGTTATAACTATATATTATTTAATTTCCTTCTTTTGTTGGTACCATTTTTCCTTCTTGAGAGTCTGTACCTTCTGTTCTTTCAACAGTTTTTGCATGTTCTGGTTTTTCAGGGGCTCCCATTTCAAATCCAGATTGAGAATCTGTACCTTCTTTTGCTGGTACCATTTTTCCTTCTTGAGAACCTGTACCTTCTGTTCTTTCAACAGTTTTTGCATGTTCTGGTTTTTCAGGGGCTCCCATTTCAAATCCTGGTTGAGAATCTGTACCTTCTTTTGTTGGTACCATTTTTCCTTCTTGAGAACCTGTACCTTCTGTTCTTTCAACAGTTTTTACATCTCCTTTAGGAGTTGCTGGCACTGCATCTTTAGGTAAATCAAAGTTTTGTGAGAAAGACGTTGTTCCATCTGCACTCTGTGTAATTACTTGATTGGAACTATTTTCATTTGACTTTAAATTGTCCATTTTCGCATCATCTGCACCTACTGCACCTCCCGCTACCAATCCTGTACTTAAAAGTGCTCCTGCTAATAATGTTTTAATCATTTTTCATTACCTCCTGTTTATTTGTAATATTCATCAAAAAAGTATCTAGAGTTAATGTTTTAGTCATTATCTTTATCTACTTGCTTTTTGATTACATTTAGCATAAGACAAGAATCTATAGTTGATATGGACTGTATCTGGAGATTATGTAAAGAAAAATGGATGATCAATTGTATATCCTAATGGATGCTTAGACAAGATTGAAACTTTATATGAGCTTGAACAATTGAGTTCCCCTTTGTTTTTGGGTGTGAGGTTTTTAACTGGAGTGAAGTGAGGGACTAACCTTTTCTAATATGAAAGCAAACTTTTTATTATTAGTTCACATTCATATTTTCAACTCTTTTATTTTTCTATAATAAAAATAAAAGAGTAATCGCAAAGACTACTCTTGTTTCTTTTTCTTCTCTTCTTTTTGAATTTCAGATACTGATTTTTCAGGTTTTTTTACAAGTCCCCCTAATTTTCCAGAACGTGAAAGTTTATCTTCAAAATTCTTCGTAGTACTAATACTAGCTGAGAAATTCAATTCTTTATCATTATTTATATATCCATCCACAGAAGGAACTCCCATCGGATTTACTTCATGTTTTGTGAAAGTAATCGATTGCACATCTTTAATATTATAACGAATATACTTTTCTACTCGTGCTTCCTGTACTTTCCAAAATTGTTCTTCTTTTTCTTTTTGTTTTAAGTATTCCATAGTAAAATACCCTCCTGCTATGAGCATCACAGCAGATACAACCAAAATCATTACTTTCTTCATTGGAAATCCCCTTATATTCAAAGCTAGTTAACATATGCTCTTTCTAAAATAGGGTACAGAAGCCAAGAGTAGTTGCAAGAACTACTCTTGATTTTTTGCTTTCTCTTCATTTTCAATTTCAGATACAGATTTTTCAGGATCTTTTATAAGTTTCCCCAGTTCTCCAGAACGTCCGAAATCATCTTCAAAATTTCCCGTAGTACTTATACCAGCATCAAACCATAATGCCTTATCATCATTTATATACCCTCTTATATGAGGAACTCCCATTGGACTTACCTTATGTTCTATAAATGTACTAGATTTTACATCTTTAATATTATAGTGAATATACTTTTCTACTCGTTCTTTTTGCCCGTTCCAAAACTTTTCTTCTTTTTCTTTTTGTTTTAAGTATTCCATAGTAAAATATCCTCCTGCTATGAGCATCACAGCAGATACAACCAAAATCATTACTTTCTTCATTGGAAATCCCCTTATATTCAAAGCTAGTTAACATATGCTCTTTCTAAAATAGGGTACAGAAACCAAGAGTAGTTGCAAGAACTACTCTTGGTTTTTTGCTTTCTCTTCTTTTTCAATTTCGGATACGGATTTTTCAGGGTCTTTTATAAGTTTTCCTAATTTCCCAGAACGCGTAAATTTGTCTTCAAAGTTTTCAGTTGTACTTATACGAGCTATAAAATCTAATTCTTTATTATTATTTATATGTCCTTCTAAATAAGGAACGCCCATTGGACTTACATCTTTTTTTGTAAACGTAATAGATTTTACATCTTCAATATTATAACGAATATACTTTTCTACTCGTGCCTCTTGTGTTTTCCAAAACTTTTCTTCTTTTTCTTTTTGTTTTAAGTATTCCATAGTAAAATACCCTCCTGCTATAATACAAATAATAGATGAAATAATTACCAATTTCTTTTTCATTTAAAATCCCCTTGTATTTAAATATAGTTAAAATATACCATGAAGCGAGTTGAGATATATGAATGAATTAAAAAAAAATCCAATTGCGACAGATGAAGATTATTTCGAACTATCAGATCAAGTTTATAATCCCAAAGTTTTAGAAATTGAAAAAGAAATACAAGGTTCAAATAATAAAAAATGGGTGGTTATAGAAACATTTGATGCAGATGACACAAAAGTGAAAAATGGATTACAAGCAATCGCTGTAGTACCTGCAGATAAGTATAAACCAGATAAACTAAAATATGACGATGTAATCGTTGCATTCCGTGGTACTGAATTTGATAGATTCGATGGAGATAAAACTACAGATGTAGTTCAAATTACACTTGGGCAGAAAAAGAACCTTGGTGTAGCAGGCGAAAAGGTACCGACATCATTTGATAGTGCATTAGGATTTGCAGAAAAAATTAAGAAAAAATATAACCCTACATCTATTCACACTACCGGACATAGTAAAGGTGCTGCAGAAGCCCAATATGTAGCAGCAGAAATGGATTGTTATGCAACAACATATGCTGCACCAAATATTTATAGATTACTAAGTGATAAAGCAAAAAAACGAGTAGATGAAGGCGTAATGGAAAATAAAGTAGTAGATTATACTCATAAAAAAGATGCTGTAGGAAATTTCGATCAATTTGGAGCACCTATGATTGGTAAACAATTTACAACGAAAAGTAATGGAACAGATAGTATTCTCGCAGCGGTATTTATGGGACAACATCCAATGTCAACTTTTCTAGAAATGTTCCACAATAATGGTAGTGTTCGACTAGAATTAGAACCAGATGATATCATTCGTCATGCAAAAGAGATACAAAAAATAAGTGATATATTATCTGATATTATTAGAAATATAGAAAGATTTCAACAACAAGAAGAGGAGGAAGTTGCGAAATTAAAGAGTCAATTGAAGCATGAGACAGGCCCTGGAGGAAAATATCATCTATTAGAAGAACATGAAGTAGATGAGGCAATTAGAGAGGTTGCGAAAACATCCCAAAACGGAAAAGATTATTTTCATGATGTACAACTAGCAGAAGAACTAATTCATCTTTTACGGAAAAAACAAAAAGAATTGATTCATTTTGGAGATGATATTGCTTATGCAGCCAATTCGTTACGAGATAAAGATAATCAATTGGGGACAAATTTTGAAGGGCTGGCGGTGAGATAATATGATGGATTTTATAGTGGAAATTCAAAAAATAGAGAAAGAAATAGAGAAAGCTGCTGTAGGTGCAGTTGGAACTATTATGGATGAGTTGCAAGCTGTTAAAAAGCAATTAGAAAAAGAAATGCAACAATCATTTTTAAAAACTGATGTAGCATTCAAAACAAATAGCATAGTAACAAGTCAAAAACATGCCATTCAAAAAAATAATGAAGCCTTTCATGATGTATGCAAAAGTTTATCTGAACGAGGAATTGAATTAAACAAAAGTTTTGAAAGTAAAACAGGTAGTGCAATAAAAGAAACATTACATAAACATCTCGATCAAATTCGAAATGAAATGATTTCTAAACAATATGATTTAATTAATAGTTGTGGAAAGAAATAAAAAAATAAAGAATTGCTATTATTATTTTAATCTATATGCATACAAAAAAGTCCTCTTATATAGGACTTTTTTGTTATTTCGAAAGTAAACTTTTCAATATTAGTTTGCATTCATTACCGCTAAATCATTGACTCCTCACTAAATAACCTGAAAGCCTCAGTTCACGAAACAAAAATATACATTCAAAACACTGTGAATAAAAGAGTCTAAAATCCATGAACAAAAAACCAAATCTCATTGATGTCCACCCCATCAGAAGTAAAGAACAGCTTGAAGATATGAAATGGGCTCTCAAACGTCATTATTCTGAACGAGACTATATGCTCTTCCTTATTGGGATCCATACAGGATTATGTGTCAGCGATCTACTCCAAATTCAAACAAAAACCATCGTAAAGTTAAAACGGAAAAAGATAAAAGAATTCAAAATCAAAGAGGGGGAAACGAAGAAAGAACGCATGATTAATCTTACTTCTATTTTTGATGAAGTCTATTCGTATACCAAACTCTAGAAAATACCTGGTTATTCCCATCCCGAAAAAGAGATCCATCCATTAGTAAGATCCAGGCTTATCGGCAATTACAAAAAGCCGGAGATTTTGCCGATATAGAATCCATCTGGACTCACACCTGCGGAAAACCTTCGGCTATTGGTTTTATAAACAAACATAAGAAACGTCCAATTAAAAGTTCGTTTTTTTCATGTAAAAAAACATTAGTAATTGGAATAGAACCATTATATTTTTTCAAAAAATCTATAAAATCAGTTGGTAATTTTATCTCACAATATTCCTCAAATGATTCAATTAATTCATCATTTGGTGATTGAAGTTTACTACCATTTTTAATCTTCATTTTGAATTTCATTCCAATATTCAGGAAAAAAACGAAGATTTCGCTTGTTTTGGAAGACCCCTACTTTTAACTTCTGCAACATATACTCCTACAGAATTTGGTTTCCTAATAATGTGAACTATCTCTCCACCCATCATCATATCTAAATACCTTTAGATTCTTTTGCAATGACTATTGCTGATAATTATCTAGGAAAAAAGACTTTAAAACCTGAGATAATGGGAGAAATATGAAATAATAGATAGAGCTGACTTCTATAAGAAGTCAGCTCTATCTATTATTTCAATTCTTTATTTTTTCCTTTTTTAAATTCTTTTTGTTTATCTAGCCAAATATGAATTAAATCTACTAATTCAATCGTTTCTATCTCACAAAAATCTCCCTTACCATCTTCAGCCAAATTGTCTAGGACAGTAGTTGTATCTTTCCGAATTTCTAAACCGCAAATGTTTCCATTTACTACTACGTAATTTTCTTTCCCATTTAAAACACTATGTATTTCTTCTAAAATCCAATCTCCAAACGCAGAAACTTCAACACCTAAAAAAGTCTCAATAAGTTTAATTTCTTGAGGAAGCCTCATAACTAGTTTTCCATTGGTAAGTACTTCAAAGCTATATGGATATTTCATTACTATTGTACTCCTTTATACTAAAGATAAAATTTATTCCGATGGGAAAGCAGAGATAATTTTCCCATTCCCATCTATATACATGCTAATCCTTATACCCTCTGAACCTATTCCAGAATATGTGTTACCAAATTCATACGTTCTATTATTATATGCTTCATTTATATTATCTACAATCTTTTGTGGGCTCCAATCTTTAGGGAAAAATGTGGAAAATCCTCTATTTCCAGTTTTAGGGGTTCCATTTACTTCTACCCTAGCTTTATAGATGCCTTGATCATTTAATATCTCTTCTGTTCCGCTAATTATTTTTCCAGGTGTATTCTCCAATACTTCAGTATGATAACCCATTGCGTCACCACGCCAATTTATTTCACCCTCTAGGATATGTTTGAGTGTATTTGGTCTAAATTTTTCTGTATGTTGTAAATTAGATATAATTTCCCTATTAGAAAGTGAAGATGTATGATTTTCATCAACAAAATTACTCCCACCGGAATCACTTTCACCCCTAGCAAACTGATAGGTCGACAGCTTTTCTTCAGCTTTTTTAAAATCAGGCGTATCAGATCTAAATCGCAAACTATTTCCACCAGCAAAAGCAAAGCGATCTCCCAATTGTAAATTACTTGTAATATGTGAAATAGCTTGCGGAATCTTATTTTTTGCTAGTTTGGTCACTTTACCCGCTTGACCTAATTTACTTGCTTTACTTAATCCTTTATCACCAATAAGTCCTACTCCAACTTGTGTTAAAGCATAACTTCCCCATTTAGCACGACTTTCAGCATCTCCATTTATTACATCATTAATAAATGAATCTGACAATACATTATACATCGTACTGAGGGTATCAATAGGATGCAACGCAGCATTCCCCATGTTTTCCCACGTTTCCCATTTACCAAGTGCCTTAAACCCTTCTATAGTATCTTCAACCGCTTCCCCTGCACCTTCTACAATACCGTCCCGAATTTTTTCGAAAGTAGATTTTTCAGGTAGCTTACCACACATTGCCCCTTCTTCAATTGAACTACTTTTTAGAAGATTTTCAGACTGACGTGCCCTCTCTTCTCCAATCGATTGGATAGAAGTTGTCCAATCCATATTCAACCCTTGTGTACTAAATGTGCCACTTGCGGGACTAAATCCTTTTCCACTTTGAACTTCCGCCAAACCCGTCGCAATGCTAGACGCTAGTTGGAGTGCAGTATCATAATTACTACTAGAAGTAAAATTAAATTCATATAGATGTTCTAATTTTTCTTGCAGTTTTTTCCTCATGACAGTAAAAAGATTCGCCATAGCGTCCATACCCGGGATTGGCATAGCTTGACTAATGGCTTCCATACTTGCTTTCATTCGGTCAATGTCCCGAATCTGTTCTAATATTTCTTGTTCAATAACATCAGCCTGAGCTACCTGTGATTGAAATTGACTTGGAAAAGCATCATTCTGACGGATTAATTCTTCACATAAATAAATGATTCCTTGCGCTAAAGGACGAAAGGTTTGAACAAAAAATGCTTTTGCACTACTATATGTTTGCCCTTGTAACACAGTATCAACTGCAAAAGCGTCAATCGACTGAATCGCTTGTTCCATGCCTTGAATAGTAGCGATACATACAGCATTCATGCTTTGAGTTTGGCTTTGTACTTCTCCGAAATACATATTTAAACTCATGCATTGACCTCCCTTGCTAATTTTTGTTGTTGATAGGAAAGGTCGTTTTCTAAATCACTAAGGTCTCGTCTTTCTTTAAGCAACGTTTCTTTTTTGTTTTCCAATTCAAATGTGACTTTTCTTTCAACATGTTGTGCATCTTGATATGTATTCATAAGAAACTGAGACATTTCTCTATCACCATGCCAAGTTCCTAAAATTCGATCAAACAAACGATGGCTTCGACCTCTCCATTCATAAAAATCCGCTTCCGCTTGCTCCTGAATGTGAATCGCGGATTGATTTCGGTCTTGTTCTTCAAATACACTTCTTAACTTCTGATTTACTTGATTAATTTGTTTTTCAATATCTTGACTCATCATATTCCTCCTACCATTTTACCTTTACGTAGGTTGTCACATTAGCGAAAAGTGTTGTGAAGTTCGTTATCCATTCTCTCAAACTCTTGGGCTACTGAATGAATATTATCGACCGCTTGTTGAAAGGCAGTGGAAAATTGTTTCGTAAAATCTAACATTTGTTGATTCGCTTCTTGTGCTTTGGAGTTAACAGATAGTGTTGTACGCGTCGCCTTTGTTATAGGACGATTTGTTGCACTTTGGATTATATCCGAAGCTGTTCTCATCTGCGTAGCAATTTGTTGTGCCTTTTGAAAATTACTTTGAAATTGTCCCATCACTCAAATCCTTTCTCTAATTTTCAGAGCATGCCAAAGAAATCCCAATAAATATATGAAATTTCTCTATCAATATCACTCTTTTTAAACGTGTGTCCAGCTAAGCTGGGCACGCAATCAAATGAGCCATACATTATAAGCTGTATGGCTCATTTGAAATGCTTGTTATATAGAGTAAAACAATTTTTATTTCAAACCGAAATTACGTGATAATTCTTCATCATGAGAAGCAACAGCCTCTGCAGTTTTATTCAGCTGCATATTAATTTCTTGCAATAGCTGTGCAAAGTTTTGTACTTTTGGCTTTAATTCATTGAACTGTTGATCAAAACCTTCGAAAGCACGACCTTCCCATTCTCCTCTTAATTCATTTTGTAAGTTTTGTAATTGACGTAAAATATCCTCAATTTGATTTGCACCTTGTCCATATCGAGTCGCTTTTGATTTAAGCTCCTCTGGTGACATACGAATTTGTCCAGCCATTTTCATTTCCCCTTTAATACATAATAAGTAAAATATATTTTGGTTAATTTTACTAAAAATATTATAATGTATTATTTTGAACTTTTAAACATTTTATCTTTCTATTGAATATTAGAATATTATCAATTTTAATCATTAAATATTCTACTTTATCTTGCTTTACAAGATTTTATGCAAAAAAGAACACCAAAAGGCAGTCCCTCAAAACTCAATCCTATCCCGCACTCCACCGCTTTCTCATACAAATAATTCGCAACGATAATATCTACTACAGCCAAACCAACTGATTTGAAAATAGTAATCTCTTCGTCTAGGGGTAGCGTCCTATCTCCATCAACTTAAAAATTTAATAGTGTCCTCAGAACGGAATTTTGTGTTAACTTGTAACAAAAAAAAGAGGAGCCATCTCCTCTTAATAAATAAACACTATTTAATTTGTTCCTTATACTCATGGTTAACAAGTACATACCATTTTCCTGTATCAAATTTTTCTTTATTAATCACGTAAACTTTATTTTGTCTCCTTACCTCCCCTGGTTTTAATTCCTTAGTAATAGTAGAGGTCTCACCTTTTTCAACCTCATAACTACTAGCTGCCCACACATCACTTTGGTAAGCATTATCATTTTCATCCACTAAATCCACTGATGGTAAAACGGCTAATTTCATCGGTTCGTTTGTGATGTTTTTCCCTTCTGCTTCTACAACAATAAAGACATGTCCATCTTCAGGTTTTTGGAATCCTATACTTTCTTTACCAACCTTATCTCTTTCTACAACTCTTTTTACAGTTACATCAAATTTAGGTGTATGAAAATCCTTGTTTACAGCATACTCTTTTTCTTTTATTTTTGATTTCTCTTTTGTTTGTTCTGTATTTTTCTGCTTTGTATTCTCTTTCGTTTTCGCCTCATCAGTTGTTTGCACTTTCTTTTCTTCTTGTTTAGAATTAGTTTCTTTAGATTCTGAAGAAGTTTTGTCGGATGTATTGCCGCAACCAGATAAATTGAATACTAAAGCGCCCCCTAAAATACATGTAGTAAATTTTTTCAACATCTCTTTTTATCCCCCAATAACACGATATATAAATTCCTTACTTATCATAGCAAAAAATACGATCTTAAATTGTTGTATTTTGTCGAATGATTAAGAATAATCAATCGTTTTTATTACATATAAAAAACATGATCTTGATGTAGTACCAAGATCATGTTTTACGTTAATGTTATTTATAAAATACTTTATCCACATTATACTTCGCTTGAAATTCGTTAATCATATATGTTTCGTAAATTTCTCTTTCCATCGGATCTTCTACAATACACTTCATCACGATGATTTTTAATTGGTGATACATTATCTTCAAAATGCTTTTTAATACGTTGTCTTACTTTACGTGCTTTCCCAACAAAAAGAAGTTCATCATTAAAATTATAGTTAAAAAATAAGGAGAATTATATGATAGGAGATGCAAATATAAACAGTCGCTGGCCATTAGTCCACAAGTAATCCCACGCCCCTTCCAAAGAAAAAAAGCACCAGGTCCCCCCAGTGCTTTCCCCACTCTAAAACAAATGACAAGCCACCTCATGTCCCTTCGCAATCTCAACCATCTTTGGTACTTCCTGCGCGCATTTTTCAGTAGCGAATTTGCAGCGCGTTCTGAATTTGCAACCGGATGGTGAGTTTAGTGGGCTTGGTACTTCTCCCTCTAGAATGATCCGTTCTTTACCTGTGTTTGTTGGATCTGGTTCTGGCATGGATGAGAGTAGTGCTTGTGTGTATGGATGTGCCGGTTTGGTGTATAGGTCTTCGCTGTCGGCAATTTCTACTATGTTTCCTAAGTACATGACTCCGATTCGGTCTGATATGTGTCTTACCATGGATAGGTCATGTGCGATGAATAAGTATGTGACTCCTGTTTCTTCTTGAATATCCTGCAGCATGTTTACGACTTGTGCTTGGACTGAGACGTCTAGTGCTGAGATTGGTTCGTCACATAGGATGAAGTCCGGTTTTACAGATAGCGCGCGCGCGATGCTGATGCGCTGGCGCTGGCCTCCGCTAAATTCGTGCGGGTAGCGATATAGGTGTTCTTCTTTTAGGCCAACCTTTTTTAGAAGGTCTAAAATGATTTCTTTTCTTTCTTCTTCTTTGTAAGAGCCGTGAATGTTCATCGGTTCGCTAATAATTTGGAACACGTTCATCGTCGGATTTAATGATGCGTACGGGTCTTGGAAAATGATTTGCATTCGTTTTCGATATTCTTTTAGTTCACTTTCTTTTAGATCTGCGATATCTTTTCCATCAAATAGGATGTTACCTGAAGTGACGTCGTGTAAACGAATGATACTTCTTCCTGTCGTTGATTTTCCGCAGCCAGATTCTCCTACTAGTCCGAATGTTTCACCCTTTTTAATTGTGAAGCTAAGGTCATCGACTGCTTTTAATTGCTCTGTTTTTCTGCCGAATAGCCCCTTTTTAATAGGAAAATATTTTTTTAAGTTTCGAACTTCAATTAAGTTTTCTTCATGCATGTGAATCACCTACCGCCCTATCGTTTAACCAGCACATAGAGCGTCTTCCGTTTCCGATTTCAAAATATGGTGGACGTTCTTTTTCACAAATGTCCATTTTATGTGGGCAACGCTCTGCGAATGGGCACCCTTTCGGCGGGTCTAATAAGTTTGGCGTTACACCTTGAATCGGTGCTAGTCTTTCTTTTACTCCGTTCGATATTTTCGGCAGAGAGTTTAATAGCCCTTTCGTGTATGGATGATTCGGCGATTGGAAAATATCAAGTACATGTCCTTCTTCCATAATAAGTCCGCCGTACATAACGATAACGCGTGTACAGTTTTGCGCGACAATTCCAAGATCATGCGTAATAAGAAGTAACGACATATTCGTTTCGTTTTTTAAGTTTTTCATTAAATCTAGTATTTGCGCTTGTATCGTTACATCAAGCGCTGTCGTCGGTTCGTCCGCAATGAGAAGATCTGGGTTACAAGATATCGCCATTGCGATCATAACCCGCTGTTTCATTCCACCGCTTAATTCATGCGGATATTGTTTTACCCTTTCTTCTGGTGAAGAAAGACCGACTTGTTTTAGCAAGTTAACCGCGATGTGCTCTGCTTCTTTCTTTTTCACTTTTTGATGACGTATAATTACTTCCGTCATTTGCTTCCCAATTTTCACAACTGGGTTTAATGCCGACATTGGATCCTGGGATATAAGTGAAATTTGATTTCCTCTAATAGAGCGTAATTCTTTTTCCGATTTAGAAAGCACGTTTTCATTTTGAAAAAGAATCTCTCCTTCTTTCACTTTCCCTGGTGACGTAACGAGCGCCATAACGGATTTCGCCATAACACTCTTTCCGCTCCCAGACTCCCCAACAATCCCAACGACTTCTCCTTTATTTAAATGAAATGAAACGCCGCGAACAGCTTCTACTTCACCACTTTCTATGAAAAAAGAAGTCTTTAAATTTTTCACTTCTAATAGTTTTTCAGACACGCTTCTCACTCCTTTCACTTAACACTTTAGTTCTCATTCCCAGCCCCTTTTGGTGCGAAAGCTTTCTTGAGCGCTTCACCGATTACGTTAAAACTTAGTACAGTTAATAGAATAAGGAACCCTGGGAAGAGTGTTAAATACCAAGCTTCACCTATGTATCCTTGCGCATTATTTAGCATGCTGCCCCAAGAAGAGTCTGGTTCTCTAATACCTAAACCTAAGAAGCTAAGTGATGATTCCATTAAAATAGATGTCGCAATTGTTAATGTCGCTGCGATTATAATGGTCGATAAAATGTTTGGAATGATGTGCCTTACAATAATCATCAATGATTTTTGTCCTGATACTTTTGCGTATAACACGTACTCACGCTCTTTTACAGATAACGTTTCTGCCCTTACGATACGTGCGGTGTCCATCCACGTTAATAATCCGATAATAAGAACAAGCGTTGTAATTCCTGGTTTTAAATAAGCATTTAATAACAGCATTAAAAAGAATGATGGAATTGACATTAAAACTTCAACAATTCGCATTAAGAAGTTGTCTAACTTTCCGCCAAAATATCCGCTAATTGTTCCTACTGCGGTGCCGATTGTAATGGAAACTACCATCGCTAGAAAACCAACAGCAAGCGAAACTCTTCCGCCATATAACGCTCTCGTTAAGTAATCCCTTCCGTAATCATCTGTGCCGAAAGGATGACTTAAACTCGGTTCTTGTAAACGATCTGGAATCGACATTTTACTAGGATCATATGGCGATACGAATGCAAAAATTGATGCAATCGTTAAAACCGCAAGTATAATAACTCCCATTAGTACAAATTTATTTTTCGTAAAACTATTTTTTATCGTTTGAAATCTCCTATTATTCATTCCAAATCACCCCCTCATTCGAATGCGCGGATCTACTACGCCATATAAAATATCAGCAATTAAATTACCGAGAATTAACATGAATGATGATAGTAATGTAATTGCCATAATAATTGGATAATCAAATCTAAAAATAGCATTTACCCCGAGTGAACCAAGTCCCGGCCATGAGAATACTGTTTCCGTAATGAACGCTCCGCCTACTAAACTTGGAATGGATAATCCGAAGATTGTAATGATCGGTATTAATACGTTTCGAAGTACGTGATTAAATAAAACTGTTTTCTGTGAAGCACCGTACGCATATTGAATTTGTACGTAATCTTCCTCTAATTGCTGAATTGTACTTGAGCGAATATATCTCATATAGACAGAGATGTTTTGGAACGCTAGCACCATGCAAGGTAAAATACCGTGCTGGACAATATCCCAGAAGGAATCTTGACCGACTGTGCGCATACCCATACTCGGAAGCATGTTCAATTTTAAAGAGAATAAGTAGATTAATAGTAACGCGAACCAAAAGACTGGCATTGAGATTCCCACATAAGAGATGAAGTTCACAATGCGGTCAAAGATAGAGTTCTTTTTCACCCCTGTAAATAGTCCAAGCGGGATTGCGATTACAAATGAGACGAGTAAAGATGATCCCATTAACCCGATTGTTGCGGGTAATCTTTCTGTAATAAGTTCCAAAACAGGGCGGTGATTTTGAAGTGAGTATCCAAAATTCCCTGTTAAAATATTTTTTAGCCATAAAATATATTGCACGTAAATCGGCTGATCTAGTCCTAAACTTTTGCGAATACGTTCAACGTCAATCGGACTCATATTCGGCGTTACAAAGTTTCGAACGGGATCGCCCGGCGCTAGTTTTATTAATAGAAAAGAAATAATAGAAATAACAAATAAAAGCGGAATTGCATTTAAAAGCCTCTTTGCAATTACTTTATACACAAACTTCCCCCCTCAAGATAAAGTGAAACTTTAATCAGTGGGGGGTGTTTATCCCCCACTGATTATTAGTTGAACCAATCGGGCTTTAACGGGCAGTCCGACTCCAACCTCGCATTCGCCGAATTTTGAAGTCGGAGTCTTATTGCCCGTTAAAGCGGGATAAAGAAGCTGATTTCCACCAGCTTCTTCACAGTTTCTTATTTCACTTCATAAATCTTCGATAGATCTTCAAACATTGTAACTGGAATTGCTTTTGCTTCTTTTAATCCATCAAACTTTTTATCTACTGCAATAACTGCTTTCGGATATGCGATTGGAAGATAAGGTAAGTCATCTCTCGCTGTATCTTGGATTTTATGGTATAGCTCTGCGCGTTTTGTTTTATCTGTTTCAACCGCAGCTTCTTCCCATAACTTATCAAAGTCAGCATTTTTATAACGTGCATAATTGTATTCTGCATTACTTAAGAATAAGCTCTTATATGAATCAGGCTCTGGTCCCATTATGTAACCACCGAATGTAATGTCATATTCTTTATTCTCTTTATCTAAGCCTTTTTCACTTGCTGCACTAGCATCTAATGCATTCAGTTCAACTTGTAAGCCAACTTCTTGTAATTTTTGCTGTGTATAAAGTGCTAGACTTTCCATAATTTTATTATTCGTTACATACATAACGCGTATTTTTTCTTTATCTTTCACACCAGCTTTTGCTAATAAATCTTTCGCTTCTTTTTGATCATACTTATACTCTTTAATATCTTTCGCATAATACATAGCGTCTGGCGTTAAGATTGAATTTGCCGGTTCTGCAAATTGACTAGAAACGAATGCTGAGTTAATCATTTCTTTCTTATCTAATGCATGCGCAATTGCTTGGCGCACTTCTTTTTTCTTCATAAGATCTGTATTTTGGTTATAAGATAAGTAGAATAATCTACCTTCAGGGAATGTCACCATTGAGAAGTTCCCAGTGCTATCTAATTTCTTAAAGTCTTGCGGCTCAATCATCTTCATGTTGATTTGACCATTTTGTAGTGAAACATTTGCCGTATTACGGTCTTTTACAACACGATATACGATAGAGTCTAATTTAGCTTTACCACCGACATAATCATCGAAACGATCTAATGCAACGTACTCATCTGATTTATACTCTTTAAACTTAAATGGACCTGATCCTACAGGCTGTAGGTTTTTCTTACTCTTCACTAAATCCGCTTCACCTTCAAATACATGTTTTGGAATTGGGAAGAAATCATTCATAACCCCTTCGAAAGATGCACTTACTTGTGGTAATACAAATTGAGTCGTTAGCTCATCCACTTTTTTCACCTCAAGTGGCTTTCCTTTAAAAATAAAGTTTTCACGGCTTGAACTATTTTGCTTCTCATCTAAAATAGATTGGAATGTAAACGCTATATCGTCTGATGTAATTTTCTTACCATCATGCCATTTCAAATTATCCTTTAATTTTAAAGTCCATGTTAATTGATCCTCTGAAGGCGTAAAGCTCTCAGCAAGAACAAACTTTTTCTTACCGTCTTCCATATGATACAGCGGTGCATATAAAGCTTGCTGTATCGTTAACGACACACGATCATTCGCATAAAGCGGGTTCATCGTATCTGGATTATCACTAACACCAACTGTTAACGTTCCTCCATCTTTCGGAGTCCCTGATTTACTAGTTCCTGCTTGCTTCGAAGAATCTTTCTCCCCTGAGCAAGCCGCTAATGCAATAAGTAATAGTAGGACAAATGGTAATGCAAACAACTTCTTCATATTTCGACCCCTCTCGACTATTTACACCTATAAGAAAACTCGGAATTAATACCGAGTTTTCTTATAGGTTTTAAATTACCACTACCCGTATGTATTGTCAAACTTTTTCGCAAAGATAGACAGTTTGAAATCTATTAATGAATTCTTGCGATAAAGTGAAACTTTAATCAGTGGGGGTTTGTCCATCCCCCACTGATTATTAGCCTTCACCAATCGGGCTTTTACGGGCAGTTGATCTCCCACCTAACTCCTCCGCATTCGCCGAATTTTGAGGTGGGAGTCTTACTGCCCGTTAATGCGGGATAAACTATATTTATGCGGGGGAGAAAATAAAAAGACCTCGAATAGATGGCCTCGTAAAATGAGTTAAAAAACTAGCAGCCTACAGAAAGTTTCTCTGAAATGGTTGTTATATATAATTGAAAATGTAGAATGAGATTAAAGATAAAAAAACATTTTTAGGAGGTTATCATGACGTTTGATGAATTGAAAAAAAACAAACCAACAACCCCATGGGTTGAGCATGATGAAGATGGGGAATTTTTCACTGAAGAAAATATAAGTGCAACAAATAAAGTTCTCGACACTTACATTAACAATTTAGAGCTATTGGGAGAGAATCCAACCGAAGTCAAAATAATGCAAGTCGTTAAAGAAGTAGTTGTTAATATAAATGAATTAAATATCGAACATGACTATTTTATCGAAACAATGGAAAGAGAAGATCTCTATGAATTTATCGATACAGCAGCACGAATAGCTGGCTTAGAATCCGAAGAAGACATAACAGAAGAATGGCGAGAATGGTAAACAAGCTGCATACTTGATGTCTAAATTTACTCCTTCATAAAACTTTTTCCCTTGTTCTCCAATTGGGAAATAAGGGACAAACAAAAACAACTCCAATAGAATCCAATACTAATATATATTAAAATTTTCATTCAAATTAATAATATGATTAGATGTTTTTCTAAGTTCTTCTTCTCTAAATAAAATTAATCTATTTTCCAAACTCATTTCCCTAATCAATTACCAAGGTATTTTGAACATAAATATCTTATATTCTTTAAGATGTGTATCTTTAGAGTATTAAATAAACAGAAAAACAGCCGATCCTTTGTATAAAAGTTGGCTGCTTTCTTAGAATTCGAGCTCTTCCATGCGATGGAGTTCAACAACTGCTTATGAACTTCATTTAACTCCTAGCTTTTGCATTGTATTAAACAACGAAATAAAAACCAAAAATATCCAGACATTAAATCCCTTATCAATTTCTTTGAAGCAGCAAAAAACTATGGATTTCTGTCCTACACTGCAGATTTAAAAAAGTTACCTCTAGATGAATATTTTCATATTTACCATCATTCAAGTAAAGGTAGTGGCGGGTATCAGCAAGCTTTCCCAATTCCCAGCACGTTATACCATTCTTTAAAAATCGATCATTATTCACTTAAATGGTTAAATATCTTTTATCAAGATTCCCCTCCACCGCCTTGGGAATGGGAATCTTGGGATTCTTATATAGTTGAAAAGTATGTATGGATCTATAAAACTGAATAACCATTTCTACTATGTTATCATCTTCAGCAAGACAAAAAACTCCTGATTAACCAGGAGTTTTTTTGTCTTACTGTTTTATAAAATACATTTCTAGTGCTTCAAGAAACGCTTTTTCAATTTTCATCGTACCGTACATTTCATTGCCTAGTTTAAGTGGAGAGGTTTTCATAGTCATAGTTCATCACCTCATGACCACTATATGCAAGAAAACTTAAGGACTACCCTAGAATTTAAAAGTAATTGCATTCTATGTATCACAATTACCTAGTATACGAAATAAAATCAACAATATTTATGACTAAAAATTAACTTTCTAATCTCATTTTAACGTTTTCAACATACTTTCCTCTTTATTATACATAAAATCCTGTACAAACCAATTAATTTTGGCTTTATCTAGTCTCTCTCTTAAAGTAAGCCCTTTAGGGTCTTCTATTAATTGATGTCGTAATAGCCATCCAATTACTAAATCACCTTCTACATCATTTAAACCGGCTAAATTTATCCACCAATCTAAAGCACGCTCTATTTCATCAGAAGCCAATTCAGACATTTCTCTTATTAAAGTATCAGCTCTTAACCAATAATCTAAATCCCATTTATTTTGAACTAAATACAGAGCCTGATTAATGATTGCAAATACATCCTCGTTTTCAAGTCCTCTTTTTAGCAATTCTTCCACAGTGTATTTCCCAACAGTATAATCAAATTCTCCCCTTCTAATCATATAAACAAGATTTATACCAGCTATGTCACTTCCCAATTCAAATGCGTCTATAAAGCAACTAGCGGCTCCTGTATAATCGTGTTTGTCATACAACATAAAAGCTTTTTTAATTTGTGCATTACATACTATTTCATCAAAATCCTCTTTTTCCTCTATATCAGCACAAACCGTAATTATTTTATTACATGTATCTATGACTTCTGGACCACTAACATCATTTGCTATAACTAATTTTAATTTATTATCTAAAGAAGAAACAAGTAACCTTTTTATCAGAGTTTCCCTTGTATCTATAAATTTGCTTTCAAATTGCTCTAGCAAACTCAAAGCATTAAGGAAATCTTCTCTTTGTAAATTAACCCCAATTTTTTTGAATAAACTTATGGCATATGTTTTTTCATCCAATTTCTCATCTAAATCAAGCAATTTTGTATAGAGTTTTTCCGCGTTAGGAAAATCTTGTAATTCCTCCTCATAGATCATCCCTATCGTCAATAAAGAGCTCCACATAATCTGTTCATCTTCTAAAATATCCATTTTTTCCAATATGCTGATTAACTCACTATAGCTAGCTATAGATTCTAAAGGCTTACCTAAATCCAGAAGCAATTCCCCTTTAAGGGAATATGCATGCCAATATTTCTTAACATTTCGAGAATCATCAGCGGAAAAATCAATTCTCTCTAATACTTCATTAATAATTTCCAAACCTTTTTCTAATTCACCTAAATCTTGATATAACTGGGCTTTTAACATATACATTGGAGCAGCATGCTTTTTTATCTCTTCTATTTTTTCACTTTTTATGCATTTTATCGTTTCTTCAAAAAGTTCATGTGCATAAAGTGCTTCTTGTTTCTTTTCATCGTCTTCAGTATCTACGTTAAAAATTATTGTAGCAAGCACTTGCAATAATTCAGTTCTATGTCTTTCGTCTAAATTATTGATATTTATCGAATCCAAGAGTTTTAATGCTTTATCATACTGAGATCTACGAACAAATTGTCTAGTTGTTTGGAAAAAATTATAATCTTCTGTCTCATCAGGGTCTTTGCCTTCATTCTCCCTTAGCTTCTTTAACTTCTCTACGACATGATTAAGAAAAAATGCATCATTAGATACTGAATCATTAGATACTGAATCATTTCCACCAATAAATTTTATAAAGAAATTTATTGGATCACTAGTAATTTCTGGCTCCGGTAAATCTAGTCCGCTTATTATTTTATCTAAAACGATATTAGCATCTAGAACTTTATTTTTTTGTAATTGTTCTGTAAAGGAAGCGTCCTCATTTCGCCTTTCACTCGGTACAACAAACACAACATCATTGTGATGCACAAGCCAATCTGGTAAATTTTTATAAGCATCATGACTATAGCAAAACCAATAAAGATTGTATGGCAAACGCATCTCCAATCTCTTCTTTAAAGATGTCATAACAACATCATTTTCCCATCCACTATAGCCAATAATAATTGGAGACCTTGTATCAGCTATCCTATCAAATAAAGATGCCATAGTTCGATTCGTAATGTTCGATATTTGATTTCTCTCATTGATTTCACTTGTTAAATTACAGCAATCATAAGACAAGTAAGTGCCATGTACATGCACTATCTGAATGTCGCTTCGTTCCACATTGATTTTAAATGACGTACCTGGGTGATCACACACAATATGTTTTATGTTAAATAACGTCAAAGCCCTAGATAAAAAATCATCAAAATTCGGTGTGACTACAATATTAGCTAAATTTCCCGCAGACAGAAGATGAGCTAGTTTAAAATTAGCAGTTGTAATTTGCTTATTTTCAATCAGATTTCTAAAAAAATTCTGTCGTGAAATTGAATGCGGAAATGCTTGTTGCAACCATTGGGAATACTCTTCCGCACTATCCCCTCTGAGTACATTAATTTCTCCATCTTTAACATTTAATTTATTCTTACATCTAGTAATTATCTCACTTGCCACAGGCACAGAGCCCGATGATATACCTGCACCTACAATAAAGAAAAAAGGATTTTCCTTTTCAGTGGTTGCAAAAACTATTTCTCGAACAGCTTCATCTATATGTATCTTCCGAATAGTCATATATGCCCCTTTCCTTATTACCTAATATAAGGTCTATTATATAATGTGTTGGGAAATATTTCATAGAAAAACTATAACATTCGCAAACACTACACATCACATTTGAAATACATACACGCATTATAAACCAAAAGAACACCACACCCCCAATACACTTTCATGTACAAAAATATATAAATCGCCAAATAAAGTAACTTATCCCCCAAAATTAAAAAGACCACCAAAAGGCAGTCTCTCAAAACTCAATCCTATTCCCAACTCCCTGCTCCACCGCCTTCTCATACAAATACTTCGCAACGACGATATCCACTACCGCCAAACCAACCGATTTAAAAATAGTAATCTCTTCATCGTTCTCTCTACCAGCTTTTTCTCCGCTTATAATCTGACCAAGTTCGGCGTGGATGTCGCTCGCTTCAAATAATCCTTCTTTTATAGGAACTTGAAGGTCACCTGTTTCTTCTAGCGCTGCCTCTTTTGATTCGACTACTACTTTGTTTGCGTTCGCGATGGCGTGGGATGGTAGTTCTTGCATGCTCGGTCTAAATGAACCGACGGCGTTTATGTGGACGCCTTTTTGTAGTTTTTCTGAGAAGACTGGTGTGGATGCATTCGTTGTTGTGACGATGATGTCTGCTTCGCTTATTGCTTCATTTGGATCCCTGTAAACGTACGCTGGTTTGTTAAATTTCTCTTGTATATATTGCGCGAATGCATAGGCTTTTTCTTCCGTTCGGTTGTACAAAATTACTTTTTCAATATCCCTAACCGCGAGTACAGCTTCTGCAATTCCTTCCGCTTGTTCACCGGTACCGATGATGCATAAAGTTTTTGCGTTATGACGAGCTAAATGTTTTGTCGCTACTCCTGATAAGGCTCCTGTTCGAATCATCGTTAAGTACGATCCTTCTAAAAGTGAGAGTGGTTCTCCCGTTTGAAAGTCTGATAGCATAACGATCCCGTTTATCGTTTTCTTTCCTATCTCTTTATTATGCGGAGCTACCGTTACTACTTTTAAACCAAGCACTTCGAGTCCTTCCGCTACTGAAGGCATAATTAATGCGGTATTTTGCTCGTTCGCAAATGGTAATGAGCCACGAATTGGTGTGATCGTTCTTTCTGCGGAAAACTCTTTTAAAGCAAGCGCCGCGTATTCAATGACTTCATTCATATTTACTAAGTTTCGTTGTTCGTTCGCGCTTATGACTAGCATATCTTTCCACCTCCTCCTCTTATCCTAACAAAAATCCCCGATTCAAATCATCCCTCGGATCTACAACGAACTGATGAAATCCTGTAATAAATGCATTCCCCGTTACTTTCGGAACGACAGCTTCATATGTATCTACCGCTGTTACCGACAATACTTCTCCCTCAAATTGGCCGTCAGTAATGCATTCGTGGATGAACATCTCTCTTTTTTGTAAGGCATCTTTTTCAAAAAGAGTCGCGATTCTTGCGGAAGTTCCTGTGCCGCAAGGGGAACGGTCTACTTGCCCATCAGCAAAGATCGTTACATTTCGTAAAGTAGCGTCTTTTCCTTTCGGTTCATCTGAGAAAATAACTCCGTATATTCCTTTTAAATCTTCTTCAAGTGGATGTTTTACTTCCATTTGACTTTCAATGTAGTGTTTAATTTTACCGCCCCACGTTTGAATTGCAGCTAAATCTTTAAAATCGACTTTCAAACCAAACTCTTTACTATCCACTACAGCGTAGAATGCTCCGCCAAACGCGATATCTACTTGAAATTCATAGTCATCTATTTTGATAGGAACGTCTTTCTTATATACGAACGAAGGAACGTTTTCAAATGATACTGACTCTACTTCGCTCCCGTTAAATGTTGCATACGCAATAACTTCCCCGGCAGGGCTATCAATAATGAATTTTTGTTTTTCCCCTGTCACTTCAAACATACCTGTTTCAATTCCAACTGTAATAACAGCGATAATTCCGTGACCACACATCGTACTCCAGCCTTCATTGTGCATAAATAATACGCCAAAATCAGCATGAGGACTTGCGGGCGGAGTAATGATACAACCGTACATTCCGTGATGTCCTCTCGGTTCATACATAAGAACCTCACGAAGATGATCCAAATGTTCCATGCAGTATGCGCGTCTTTCCAGCTGCGTTTCTCCTTTTATTTCTGCTACCCCGCCCGTAATGATTCGAAGTGGTTCCCCAGCTACGTGAGCATCAATTGTTGTGTATATTTTACTAACCTTCATTTCTATCTCTCCCCTATATGTTAATACTATTTTCATTGCAAGTATCATGCCAACGCATAGAGTATAAAGTGAAACTTTAATCAGTCGGAGGGTCTTCATCCCCCACTGATTATTAGCCCACACCAATCGGGCTTTTACGGGCAGTTAATGCGGGATAAATCTGTATACATTTTTTGAAAAATACATACTACTGTCTATTTTTTTATACAGTAGGTGATTATTAGCCCCAAAACAAAAAGACCCCCCGAAAACTCAGGGGGTGATTTAAACCATAACTTTGCCACTTAGATAAGGTTATGGTTCCCTTTAAAATAGCTTTGCGAAATTCGAGTTTAAAATCGAATTTATTCTTCACTCCCCAAGCTTTCCCACTCACTCAAATACATGACATCTTGTTTTACTTTTTTCTTTTCAGGAAGTAAACATAGAAATTCTAAAGAATTGCCGTCAGGATCGTAAAAATAAAGATTTGCACTAGGTGTCCACGTTTGAACCATAGGCTCGGAAGGTTCAAGACCGAAAGCAGCCCTTGGGTTTATTCCTTTATTAAGAAGCCATTCTCTTGCATGAATGATTTCTTCATAGTTAACCTTGAATGCAAAGTGACTTGTATGGAATGCTTCTTCCGATACTTCCCAAATGCCCAGCATTTGTTCCTTCTTATTTTCTTTATCAAACCAAAAGAAAGCTACACGGCGTTCTTCAATAGTGCGAGCATGAAATAATCCAAGTTTAGTATAAAACTCTTTTGCCACTTCTAAATTTTTTGTTTTAACATGTGTTTCATATAAAGTACCTGGAAACAAAGCATATCCCTCCTTTATATTTTTAGAAATCCTTACTATAAAGCCTACTTTAATAAACTAGAAATAGAAGTGATATCGTATTTTCTTTAAATATTTTTCAATTTCGTAGTCCTAATGCTAAGGAAAAACTACCACTGATTAAAGCTTCACTTTGTGAGAAGGGATTCTTCAAATTCATGATTCACGGTAATATTACGCTTCAAAACGAGGCGGATTTATGACTCAAATCACCCTGACCCATCAAACCCTAACCGCCACCACATCTGGCACTTGCTTAGCAATCTCCTCACCAATCTTTATACTAGCCGTTGCCGCTGGAGATGGTGCATTGCAAATGTGCAGAGAATTGATGCCGGGGATAATACAAAAGTCATCAACCATATTTCCGTTTGATAAAATGGCTTGTGCCCTTACTCCTGCATGGGTTGGCACGATATCTTTCTCTGTAAGCTCTGGTATTAAGCGCTGCAAGCTTTTTAGGAATGATTGTTTACTGAATGAGCGCACCATTTCTTTTATGCCTTCTTTCATATTTGGCATCGCCATTTTCCAAAATCCTGTGTATGTCATTGTTTCCATGAAGTCTTTTATGTTGAAGTCTGTTTTCGTATAGCCTTCGCGTTTGAAGCTTAATACGGCATTTGGTCCTGCATGTACATCCCCGTTTATCATTCTTGTGAAATGAACACCTAAAAACGGAAATTCTGGATTTGGAACTGGATAAATTAAATGTTTTACAAGATGGCGTTTTTCTGGGACAAGTTCATAATATTCACCACGAAACGGAACAATTTTCATATCCGTTAATATACCTGTCTTTTTCGCAATACGATCACTATGTAATCCGTCGCAGTTAATGAGAAATTTCGTTTTAAATACACCTTGATTCGTCTCAATTGTTACGGCGTCTTTCTTCTCAGTAATACGCTCTGCGGCTGTTCCTAAATGTACTTCTCCCCCGCTTTCTTGAATTAAGCGAGCGAATGCATAGCTTACTCCTCTATAATCAGCAATTCCGCAAGAAGGAACACGGATTGCTCCTAGTCCCTTTACATGAGGTTCAATTTCAGCTAATTCTTCCTTACCTATTTTTTCAATATGTAAATCGTTTTGTAAGCCCCTTTCATATAAGTTATGTAAAAGAGGAAGTTCGTCCTTTTCTGTAGCGACAATTACTTTTCCGCACATGTCATAAGCGATGTCATTTTCTTTACAAAATTGAACCATAGCTGCATTTCCTTCTTTGGCAAACTTCGCTTTATAACTCCCTGGTTTATAATAAATTCCAGAATGAATTACTCCGCTATTATGTCCAGTTTGATGATGTGCAAGTTCCTTTTCTTTTTCAATGATTGCGATTTTCGCACGAGGGAATTTTTTCGTTAAAGCCATTCCCGTTGAAAGCCCAACAATTCCTCCGCCAATAATTATAAAGTCATACATCCTACTTCCCCCTTAATATGATGAAAGGCAGGCCTTTTTTAAGACCCGCCGTACAAACTTATTTAGAAAAACAACCACGTTGACGCATTAGTTCTCTATATAAATCTTTATTTTTCTCAAATGCAGCTCTTCCGTGCATCCAAAATAAGTTGTTTAAAAGAACTAAGTCACCAATTGGTAATTTCAATGCATGTGTTGCTGGTGAGTTTTCAACAGAATATGATAAGTCTTTCAGATAGTTTGCTTGTTCAATATTATCTGGATAAGCGAACTGATCAATAAAGCAAATACATGGTGCGTTATTTACGTCAAAAAATGTTTCACGATAGACGATTTCTTGCGCATTCTTACTTGGTGGTGCTTTATACGTAACCTTAACAGATGCGAGCGAATGATTTCTAAATTTCTGAAGGTCTTCCCAATCATCTAAATGTAGTAAACGAGATTCTCCGCCTACTGCATTTTGCTCTTCAATTTTCATCATAAGAAGCCAATCTGTCGGCTCATCAACGAATGTACCGTCTGTATGCAGTGTAAACAATCGGTACGCTTGACGAAGGTAAGAATCACTACTATCCGTATCTTTCACATTAAACCTAGCATAATACGTTCCTGTCATTGCATCAAAGTTCGGCTCCCCGATTAAATGTGTTAATGCTGTTGCAAATTTCACGTAGTCTGCTGGATCTGACGTTTCACCTTGTACCCCAATTGTAAATCCGCCCGTTTCACGATCATGAATAATGCCGCGAATGTTATCCATAAATGATTGCCCAAAAATCTTTCTCATTCCATCCGCAAGATTAAACCGAGAATAAGGAATGTATTGTAATGACTGCTCTGAATGCTCTTTTACCTCTTCAAAAAACTGCTTAAGCAATTGCTGATTTAAAACAATATGATATAAACGCTTATGCTCTGGATGAGGAACAATCTCATACCCCTCATATTTCTTTGCAAATTTCATCTTTGCATTTTGTTCTGTAATAATCGACATTTCAATTCCTCCCTAATTTAAATATGAAGAACTTATTGACGTTTTTTACAGACAGTTATCCTTATCTTCTTATGCTGAGATTCGGTCTTACTGTCCTAACAACGAAAAAGCCAGTCATACGCATACCACGACATAAAATCGTAGAAACGTACAACTGGCTCATAATTACGAGTGTTCTTTAATCTCTTAAAGTACAATAATAATAGACAGTTTGTATGGAAATATTTGCAAAACAGGAAAGCAAGATCGAATATAGAGAAGGCTAATTTCTCGTATGGATCTTATTAATTAAATAATAATTCAAAATTTTCTAACTGTCAATTCGTTTTTTATTATTTTCTCGACATACTTTACACATGTTACAAATCCCCTTACTTTCCGTACATCCTCTTTTTTTCGTCTCTTGTTTTACAACTTGAACTTCATTTAACTTTTTCATATTCCTTGCCTCCTCAATAAAATAAGCCAGTCGTATCTCTTTAAAAGAAATACAACTGGCTCTCGTTTATGGTTGTAAACTAGATAGTTTTTATGGTGTTGTTTCCTCGTACTCTCCTCTGGGCTGTTCATCATTTAAATAACTTACATATTGGCGATGTAAATCTTTTACCGCACTGACGATCGCATTTTGCGCTTTTCCTTGATAATGATCCGTAATATCTTGAACGATTTCTTCAATACCATCTTGCAAACTATGTCCTCTCAAAATTTGAGCAACGAAGTCTCTACCATGCTCTGTCGCAAGCGTACATGACGCTTCAATAATGACATGATATTTATGATCTGCCTCAATTGTAATTGTTAGTGTCTCGTACATACTGCGAACAGCCATCCCTTTCGGAAGTCTCGAATGTCCTGCCATAAAAAAAGTCCCTTTACGCATATTTCATCCTCCATTACTATGTTAAGAGCCAGAAAAACAATGTACACATTTGCATTGAATTTTACTACCCTTATCCTTATAGCTCGTACTTCTGCTAAGGAAGTTCAAGTGGAAAGAAGTTGTTCCTCTATTCATTTTCAAAAAGGCATTCGGGCTTACAGCGAGGCTAATCACTGTCATCCGATAATAAGTTAATCATAATGAAAATAAACCGAATATTCAATATTAAACTCCGCAAATTTCATGAATAAACAAGAAAATTCTCTCGCCCAGGCACATATACTGTTCAAAAGAAAGAAGGAAGTGGTCTCATGTATTACGGAACGAAAGGCTGGTACGTAGCTGAGCTAAAAAAATTAGGTGTTCGCTATCATGAGGGACGAAAACTAGAAAGTTACCGCGCACACGTATTACGCAATTTATTAATCGCACAACAAGAGACAACGAAAGAAGAGTAATTTGATATCGGTTGATTCTCTGAATATATCAGCGATTCGACATAAAATATCGACTTATCAACAAATCCCGCCAAATCATCCCTCCATTCCACCAACCAATCACACATCAATACAAACCAAAAAAGGTCACCCAAACGGGTGACCTTTCTTTCTTATTCACAAACAAGAATTTGTCTAGAAAATGATCCTTTTCTTGTGATACAGCGGTCTGTAATTTCAAATCCCGCTTCATGAATCATGTCGTCCATTGTTTCCATCGTGACAACGACTACTTTTTTTGCAATACGGCGCGCACTTGAAAGAATTGAGAGTTGATCTTCTGGCGTTGCGTGCGTAAATAGATCGTACGGCATATCGATAATCGCAACGTCGTAGTTCTCAGTCAGTTCTTCAATCGGTCCTTTTGTTACTGTTCCTTCAAACCCGAAATGTGCGATGTTTTTTCTCGTTCCAAGAACCACAAGTGGATTTATATCTCTACCAACGATGTTAATTCCCATAGAAAGTGCTTCTACTACTACTGTTCCAATTCCGCAGCACGGGTCAATCGCTCGTACTCCCTCTGGGTTTGGTACAGCGATATTTGCGACAGCTCTAGCAACACGTGTGCTCAGTGATGTCGAATAGCTATGCGGTTTTTTTATGTGATGATACCAAACTGGATCACTTTCTACATAGTGTCCGAAGTACCAGCGTCCTCCAAGAGGAACAATTCCGAATACACGCTCTGGATTACGAACATCCGCTTCTCCTTCAATATGCATACCGAGGTCTCGTTCAATAAGGCGTCTTTCTCCATATTCAATTTTATTTTCTTTACCAAGATCATTGATTTTAACGAAGATAACTTTGAATGTCGCTCCCGCTAAATCAATTTGTTCCACTTGTTTTAAAATGCTTTCTAAGTCGTCCCCTTCATACATAACCTCGACGCGCTCTTTAATAAACGGACTTCTACTCGGAGCAATCTTGACTTCACTTTTTAAAATATTAACGTGAGACTCCATCCCAAAGAACGAGCGCATTTCCAAGTAACATAAAGCACGCTCCTCTTCGCGAAATGCATACGTATATATACATGCAGGTGTTTTACTATGATTACTCAATCTATTATCATCCTTTATCGTTTAAAATTGTTATGATCAAAATTACTCAAATACTTTTTTCATATAAAATTAAATGATATCATATGCCCGAAATAAAGAGAAACCTTTATAATTTGTTTTATAAATAAAAAGAGACTGCCTATGGCAATCTCTTTTATTCATTAACGGAAAGAAGATACGTTGTTACCCATTGCTTCGTAGTAATCTAAAATACCTTGATAAATAGCTTCTGCTGCACTTTGTCTCTGTTCTGGTGTAGCAATTTTATCAGCATCGCTTTTATTATCTACAAATGCTAATTCTGCTAATACAGCTGGCATCGTATTTTCTCTAATTACATATAAATCGCCTTTCTTCACACCGCGATCTTTTGTTCCAAGTGCATCTACAAGACGCTCTTGAATTTTCTCTGCTAATAAACGACTTTCTGATACATTCGGGTTTGTCCCTCTTGCTGTCGCTGATTCATAGTAGAATGTTTCTGTACCTTGTCCTTGTTTACTATCCGTACCATTACCATGAATACTTACAAAAATATCACCTTTATTTGCCTGAGCAAATTCTACACGTTTTTGTAAAGACTCAGCTGCAGTGTTTCCTGGACGTGTATCATTCTCACGAGTTAACAACACAGTAAACGGTGTCTTTTTCTCAAATATTTTCTGTAATCGTAATGATACATCTAATACGGTTTTACTTTCTTTCTCATAATAACCAGGGTTCCCCGAATCAATTCCACCATGACCTGGATCAATAATAATCGCTTTACCTTCTAGGAAGTTACCTTGCTTCACTGGGTTTAATTGATTTTTATCCACCCATTGGAAACCAGCCCCCATACGGATACGAATCCAGCTATCTTTTTCTTCAATAACAGTTACTTGTTGTGCTTTATGTGTGCCTGCCACTGTAGACGTATGTGAAGCTTCTTGATATGTAGTGAATTCTTGATTAATAGACTCTGTTTTTTCTTGTAATGGTGTCCACTTCTCACCTTTACTCGTTACAACCTTCAACCAACCGTCCGCTCTTTGCTCTTTCACTTCAATCATTTGTGGCTTATGTTGAACGTCAGTAATACCAGATGATAACGATGCTTGATGATATGTAATAAAGTTTCTATTCATATACATTCTTTTCGATGTATTTGTTTTATTTTTATCTGCCATTGCGATGAACTGAGCTGCTTCAGCACGAGTTACAATACCGTCAGGATTCCAGCCATTTCCTGTACCTATTGAAATCTCTAAAGCAACTAAAATATTAGCTTGTTTCTTACCCCAATGAGGTTCCAAATCTTTAAACTGCGTTGGAAGTTCTCCAATAATTTTCTTATCTAATGAATATGCTTGTACAAGCATAGATGCCATTGATGCACGGTTAATTTGGCTTGATGGATTGAATTTCCCAGTACCATCTCCATTAATTACACCCGCTTTTTCTACCGCAGCAATATATGGTGCTGCCCAATGATCTTGCGAATCTTTAAAAGATGGTTTCGCTTTTGGATCAATTGGTAAGCCAAGAACTGCTGCTAATATTTTTGCAGCTGATCCTTTATCTACTGCTTCAGATGGAGAAAACGTTCCGTCTGGTTTTCCATCAAGCGCTTTTTTCCCTACTAAATAGTCAACCGATTCCTGCGCCCATGTAGGAACATCCGAAAACTTTTTCCCTGCTGCGAAACTACTTACTGGAGATGATAATAAACTTGCGGCTAAAATACCAGCCGCGACTGCACGATACTTCATAAAAAATAATACTCCTCTCAAAAACCATTTATAATAACGCGTAATCTTAATATGCAAATCATAATAAATCCGAACAAAAAAAATTAGTGCGCCTCTATCATTTTATAATACTAGAATTCTGTAGTAAACCTACTTTCTTAATATTGTAAAATAAAATACAATTTAAGTAGTTTTTATACACAAAAAAGTGGCTGATTCATAGAATCAACCACCCGCTCACTATTCTACTATCATTTCTGATAACACATATGCATAAACAAGTGCTTCTGTATGTGCAATTGAGCTTTCATGCGTACGCTCAAATGCGTGAGAAGAATCAATACCAGCTCCAATTAACGCATGTTTCACATCAAATCCGGCGCGAATCGCAGCTGATGCGTCTGATCCGTAGTATGGATAAATATCCACTTTATATTCAATAGCGTTCGCTTTCGCCAGTTCAACTAAATGTTTACGTAAAGCGTAATGGTATGGACCGCTAGAGTCTTTCGCACAAATGGATACTGTATATTCATCAGATGTTTGTCCATCACCTAACGCTCCCATATCAACTGCTAAATATTCTACCGTTTCTCCTGGAATATTTGAGTTTCCACCGTATCCAATTTCTTCATTATTAGAAATTAAGAAATGTGTTGTATATGGCAATGTTACCTTTTCATCTTGCAATCTTTTAATCAATTTTAATAGAATTGCTACACTTACTTTATCGTCTAAATGACGTGATTTTATGTATCCACTCTCTGTAATTTGAACGCGTGGATCAAATGAAACGAAGTCTCCTACTTCAATTCCTAACTCACGTACTTCATCAGCTGAAAAGACACGCTCATCAATACGCACTTCAATATTTTTCTCATCGCGCTTCGCTTCCCCTGCATCTTTGTACACATGGACAGAAGTTTGATGCATTAAAATTGTACCTGTATATTTCTTACCGCTTGACGTTTCAATTTCGCAATATTCCCCTTCTACAGAGTTCCAGCGAAATCCACCAATCATAGATAGACGAAGACGACCGTCAGGCTTAATTTCTTTCACCATCGCACCTAACGTATCAACGTGTGCAGTTAATAAACGATGCTGCTCATCATTCTTTCCTTTAACCGTTAAAATAAGAGCGCCTTTATTATTACGCTTCGTCTCTACATTCCACTCACTTACATAGTTTTCAATAAAACTAATAATTTTCGCCGTGTTTCCAGATGGACTTGGAATAGAGACAAGCTCCTTAATAAGTTCCATCGTTTCTTTCGTATGATGTGCCATTGTCGTTTCCTCCTCATTTTCTCTACTATTTAGTATAGCGAAATTACGATAAAACCTCTACTCATATAGTTTAATTTTCTAAATTATAATAAAATTCACTTTATCCTAATCTCAATGACAAAAAAGCACCGCATTATCTCCATTAACACTGTGCTTTTTCTATAAAGTGAAACTTTAATCAGCCCGCATCAATCGGGCTTTTACGGGCAGCCCGACTCCTTCGCATTCGCCGAATTTTGAGTTGGGGTCTTACTGCCCGCAAATAGCGGGATAAAACTACTCTTCCGAAACGTCCATCAAATAAATCCCTCTTGTAAATCCGCCGCGCTCTTCTTCTTTCTGCTTACGAATAAGCTCTACATCTTCCATTGTTGCACCTTCTGCACGCGCTAATGAAATAATAATTTCAAGTGCATCTGCAAGTGAATCTAGCGCATGTTCACGCTCTTTCATCGAAGCAAATTCACGAATTTCTTCTGTACCAATTTTCGCTAGCGCTTGTATGTAAGCTTGTCCTGTTAATTTTTGTGCTGTATATGTTTTTCCAGACATCAAAATTTTCTCCGGGACACGATCTCTTACTAATCTGTTATAAGTTGACATCACTTTTCCTCCCACTTTTAATAACACCCAAGCTCTGCTTTATAGAAAAACCACTCTTTTTTCACACAAGCACTTAACATATCAATTCCTGATCCGTGCGCCTTTACTACCGGGAAGAAGTAATGCTCTGGTTCTTCTTTCTTATCACCGTATAAGGTTTGGTACTCATCAGGAATCGCCTCCTTTTTCACATCCCGTTCTTTCTTCACTTCACCAGAGAAAGCAACAGTTGGATGTCCCTCAAAGAATAATGCAGTCCGTACCGCAAGAGATGGTGTACTATGCAAAGCATAATATGTAAGTAAAATAATAACGATAACACCGATAATTTTCTTCATTTATTACTCCTAAAAAAAGTGCTAACACAATTATACTAAAATGTGTTAGCACTTTCTTCCCTTTATCTCGAATTAACGGGCAGTAAGACTAATAATCCGCGGGGGATAAACAAATCCCCACGGATTAAAGTTTCACTTTATTCCCCTTTAAATGCTGGTAAACGTTTTTCTAGAAAAGCTGCAATACCTTCTTTATGGTCCGCTGTTTGTCTCATCGCATATTGACCACGCTTTTCGAGCTGAAGCGTTTGTTCTAAATTAGAACGATTCACTTCACATAAAATTTGTTTCGTTTGAATCATCGCCTTGATTGGTTTTTGTAACCATTCATTAATTTTTTGCTTCACAGCCGTTTGGAAATCCTCACCGATTACTTCATCAATTAAACCGATATCTAGCGCTTCTGTCGCTGATAATTTCTTCCCTTCCCAAATGATTTTCTTCGTCATATTTTCACCGACGCGCTTTTGAAGGAAGAAATGGCCACCACCATCTGGAATTAAAGCGATTCCAATAAAGTTCATCGCAATAACTGATGATATATCTGCCATGACATAATCAGCTGTTAATGCAATACTTAATCCAAGTCCAGCAGTCGGCCCATGAATTGCACTAATAACAAGCTTCGGCATCGTATATAACGTCACAACGATTTCAGAAATTGTATTCATGATGCCTTCAAACTTACTTTCATCATTACTTGAAAGCATTGATTTAATATCTCCACCCGCAGAAAAACCACGGCCACTTCCGCACAACACAACAACGTGAACAGAACTTTCCGCCACTTCTTTCAACTTTTGTAATAACTCTTTTAACGTTGGTTCATCTAATGCATTTAAAACCTCTGGACGATTGACCATAACCGTTGCTACGCGCCCTTCATATTTCACAACAACAGATTCTGTTTTACTTGTTACTTCCATTATATATACCCCTCTTTTCAACATAAAGATTATACTTATATAATTATAGAAAGCATGTTAAAAATCCTTCTTTTTTCTCAATTTTCTGTCTAATAACCTCATAATTTGTATATATCTCCGTATAAAACATACAATTTCGTTAAAAAATATAGAAATTAAAGTCGGTTTATCAATGCTTTTCATCTATTTACCATTACAATGAAATGGTGTATTCTTAAGTTTGATGCAAAAAAACAAATATTGAAATTCATTCGCCTTATTATGTAAATAAGGCTTTTATCCCCATCTCTTGGGTATTGAACTAAAGGAATGAAGAAATGGAGGAATATATGGTTAATAAGTTGAAACAAACGGATAACTACTTCCCGCATTTCCTATTGCTATTCATTGTGTTTCAACCAATTTTAGATTTATTAACGTCTTTTTCAATCTATGTATTACACATGAGCGCAACAGTTGGAATCGTAGTCCGTTTCGCCTTTATGCTTCTTGCATTAGGTTATCTACTTCTTCATAGAAATCAACATGGAGCGAAAAAGTACATTCTCTATTTATGCCTACTCGGTATCGTACTAGCAATTGGTCTTGCAAATAATATGATGATTAAATCCCCAGTTTCATTTGGCGAAGAAGTGAAATTTATTTTAAAGAGCATATATCCAATTGTGCTACTGTTTGGATATATTATCGTCTTTAAAGAATTAAAAAATAAAGAATATACGTTTCATAAAATCATTACATATTTCTTATATGCAACTTTAATTTTAAGTATCACACTGATTGTTGCAATGCAAACTGGTACAGATTTCCCAAGCTACCCTCACTCAAAAATTGGTTCAAGAGGTTGGTTCTTTGCTGGAAATGATTTAAGTTCTATTTTTGCAATTATGTTCCCAATCGTAGTGTTATATTCGATTCATAAAACAACTTCTTTCTCGAAAATCTATTACTGGATTCCAACAATACTCGCGATGTATGCAAGTATTATGGTCGGAACGAAAGTAGGATATGGTGCAATTGTTCTAACGCTTGGCGTGGCACTTTTATTCTCATTCATTGAATATATGGTTCATCGCAAAAAAGAAGGAAAAGGATTCACATATCTCGTAAATACAGTTGTTGCCGCTATTATACTAGGAGGTTTAATTGCCCTTACACCGCATACTCCTATCGCAAAAAATATGGGCATCCACATGCAAATATACGAATACAAAAAATCAGTACAAGAAGAAAAAGATAGAAAAGAAGGAAAAATAATTAAAGAAGATCCTGACGCAGAGAAAAAACATGCAAAAGGTGAACTAACAGACTCTGAGGTCAAAAGTTTAATTTACAGTGATCGCGATAAGTTTTTAAAAGTATACAAACAATACTATAAAGACGCACCACTATCACAAAAATTATTCGGAATGGGCTATGCTGGTAACTATACGGTTAAAATTAAATTAATCGAAATGGACTTCCATGACATATTCTTTGCGTTCGGAATCATCGGTTCTCTTATTTACTTCGTACCATTCCTTTACTTCGGTATTAAATTATTACTCAGCATCATAACAAACTTTAAGAAAATATTAACTGTGAAATATATGCTATTAGCTAGCACCGTTGTACTATCACTTGGAGTTGCCTTTATGTCCGGGCACGTATTAACAGCGCCAGCCGTTAGTATTTTCTTCGTTGTTATACTCGCTTACTTAATTGTTGATTTAGAGGTGGAATAAAAAAGAAGCAGCATCCAAATGGATGCTGCTTCTTTTTTATTCCAATCCTTTACCGCCTCTAGCATTCAAAGTACTAATTCTTTCTACTCCAGTAATAATTGGTTTTGCTCGCTTAATTAAATTTTGTGTAGACTCTAACGTTAAAGATGCTTTGTGTGCGTCTTCATTACTCCATACTTCAAAAACATATACAGCATTCGGCTCATCATTAGAAGTACTTACAATATACACTTCACAAGTATCCCTAATGACTGCATTGATTCCTTCACCTCTAACAAAATGTCTGCTAATATATCTCGATTACTTTCTTCCACGATAAATTTGCCATACAATCCGAATTTACTCCCTATTCTCCTCCTTAGTTATGTCACTTCTCTTATCTCAAAATTAATAATCCCCATAAATCACTCAAATACCTTCTTTTCCATTTAAAAAAACACTGAATTGCCCACCTTTCTTATGTATTAAATTAGAATCTATTTATATAGAATAATTATTTTAATCGAATTATTAACATGCTAAAATATTAAAGGCACTATTATATAAAAGAATATATAATAGATATGTCGGTTTTTTTTGCACGAAATGTATTTCGAAAAAAGTGAGGAGAGTCCTTTGGTATTTAGTAGTTCGATTTTCTTATTTATCTTTTTACCTCTCGTATTATTTCTCTATTTTATAGTGCGTGCCGAGCTACGTAATTTCGTATTACTTGCATTTAGTTTAATTTTCTATGCATGGGGCGAACCGCGTTTCGTTCTTTTAATGCTCTTTTCCATTGTATTAAACTACTGCTTTGGCCTACTCGTGCATCATTATGATAAACGAAAAAATATGAAAGTCACATTTTTAATTATGGCTGTAGTTGGAAATATACTATTACTTTCTTATTTTAAGTATATTTCATTTTTCACAGACATTTTAAACAACGCTTTACATTTATCTATCCATGTGGAGCCTATTCCACTACCAATTGGAATTTCATTTTATACATTCCAAGCGATGTCCTATGTCATCGATATATACCGTAAAGATGGGGATGTTCAAAAAAATCCACTTAACTTAGCGCTATATATCTCTATTTTCCCTCAGCTTATTGCCGGACCAATTGTTCGTTACAATATCGTCGCTGAGCAAATTAAAACGCGCATCCATTCTTTTGAACGATTCACAGAAGGTATTCAAATTTTCGTTCTCGGACTAGCAAAAAAAATATTAATCGCTAACCAAGTTGGGTTTGTCGCTGATAAAATTTTTGCCTTACCACCATCTGAAATGAGTGTTGGAACGGCATGGATTGGTATAATTGCCTATACCCTGCAAATTTATTTCGATTTCTCAGGATACTCTGATATGGCAATCGGACTCGGAAAAATGTTCGGCTTTGATTTCCCGAAAAACTTCAACTACCCATATATCTCTAAATCTATTTCAGAGTTTTGGAGAAGATGGCATATTACACTCGGCTCTTGGTTCCGCGATTACATATATATCCCGCTCGGCGGAAACCGCGTTTCAAAACTAGCAAATTATCGTAACCTCTTCATCGTATGGGGGTTAACTGGTTTATGGCACGGGGCGAGCTGGACATTTATCGCCTGGGGCTTATATTACGGCTTTATTATTTCAATTGAAAAAGCTGGATTCGAAAAAATATTAAACAAACTATGGAAACCGCTGCAACATGCATACGTATTATTAATCGTTATGATCGGTTGGGTCTTCTTCCGAGCTGATAACTTCGCCTACTCGTTCCAATATTTAAAAGCGATGTTTGGCATGCAAAGGCAATCTTTCATCGATGACAACACAATGCTATATATACATGAATACATTGTCATATTTATCATTGCCTTTATCGCAGCGACACCAATTTTAAAACGAATTAAAAACATACTAGAACTTGAGCCAAAAACGTATATGTTCACGATGCAATTTGTACGTCCTATATTATTACTAACATTATTTATGATTTCGGTTATGTACTTGATTAACTCAACATATAATCCATTTATTTATTTCAGGTTTTAACTTATCCCGCTATTTTCCGGACAGTAAGACCCCCACCTCAAAATTCAGCGAAAGCAAAGAAGTTAAGTTGGGGGCGGGCTGCCCGGAAAAGCCCGATTGGTTAAGGCTGATAATCAGTGGTGGATGAACAAGACCCCCACTGATTAAAGTTTCACTTTATGTAGGAAGGAAAAGTTATTATGAAAAAATTGGGGAACCTCATCCTGTTTATCGGTTTTCTCACCATTATCTTTTCATTTGGCATATTATCGTTACTCAAAACAGACCGAGACATTTCACCAGTTGAAAATCGGCCGCTCGCTCAAAAACCAGCACTTACGAAAGCAACTCTCCTAACTGGTAGCTTCTTTAAAGATTTTGAAACATACACAAATGATCAACTAATCGGACGAGATGAGCTAATTAAAAACTATACGATTGCTCAAATTAATATGGGCAAATCTTTCATTAACGATATTATTTTAACTGATGATAAATGGCTCCTTAAAAATCCAGCGTGGACAAAAAAATATAATGAAATTGACCAATCCATGCCTGCTATAAACGACTTATCTCAGTTTTTAAAAGAAAAAAACATTGAGTTTTACTTTGCTTTACCACCGTCAAAAACGAATGCATTATCATTTAAATTACCTTCTCATATTCACACATATGCACAGGAAAATTTAAATTACTTTCTAACGAAACTTCCGGCGGACGTAAAGCCAATTAAACTCATGGAACACTTGAAACAGAACTATACGAACGAAGAAATACAAGACATGTATTTCAAAACAGATCATCATTGGAATATGGACGGTGCCTTCTTAGGCTACCAATATATAATGAACACAATCGGGCAACAATCTTCTATATATAAAGGAAAAGAAATAAAAAAAGAAGACTACACTCGTACATGTGCGCAAAATAAACATTTAGTTGGAAGCTTCAACAACCAACTATACCAACTCATCGATGCAGCTGGTGAAAAATTGTGCTACTACACACCGAAAGACGGTTTCAACTTCACAAGCGTAACCGCAAAAGATGTAAACGGTACTGTATATCGCACATTAGATGAACTATATGGCGTAGAAAAACAAAAAGACACAACATCATACGCAGGCTATTACACAAACGACTATCCAGAAATCGTCATCGAAAATAACAATGCACCAAATGAAGTACGCGCCTTAGTCCTAAAAGACTCATTCGCAAACGCAATCGTGCCACACTTAGCACAAAGCTTCAAACACACATCCATCCTCGACCTTCGTCACTATCACGAAAAGGATGTATATCAATACATTAAAGACAACAACATTAACATGGTATTGTTTGTGTATAGTGATTCGAATTTGAGTGGGGACATGTTTAAGTTTAAACAATAACCATATAACACAGCCATAAAGCTTATACATGGCTGTGTTTTTTATTTTAGATTCTCTCTGACTATCCCCCTCAAACTAAAAAATAAAGGCATCTTATCACTAAATAGCTAGTACATTTTGTAAGTACCTCTTAAAATCTAAAAATTTAGATCTCAAATAAAAATTAATAAACCCTACAAAACTTATCTCCTTCCCCTTAAATTTTTTTACATGATTCTACTATTAACGTAAAATAAAAGCCTATGATACTCATAGACTTTCATCTATTTTCTCATAGGCTTTATTAAGCACTTACTATTTAATTATTTTAAATTAGTTTTGTGCAGGCTTTACTTCTTTGATAGAAACTGCTACTCTTACTGCTTTATCAAATTCTACCTTTTGTTCTTTACCTTCTTTTACAACTGTCAGGTTTTTCACGTAGATAGATGTTGCACCTTTTGTACCAACTTTTCCATCTTCAGCTACAACACTTGTGTCAGCAGAAACAAATTCTACTTTAGAAACTGTTGCGTTTGCTGTAGTTGCAGGTACGTTATCAACAGATAGAATTTTTGCAAGCTCAGCTTTTAAATCAGCGTTTGCTGCTACATCTTTTAGAGATGTGCTTGTGAACTCTACTGCTAATCCTTTAGCAGCTGGTGCTGTGTCAACAACTTTGAATGAATGAGTTGCGATTAACTTACCATCAGCTAATTTCACAGCTACTTTGTAAGTTTCACCAGCTTTTGCACCTGCTCCAACAGTAATTACACTGTTATTGTCCACAGTTACTTGCTCACTAGTTGCCGCTACTTCTTTACCATCTTTATTTGTTGTTACTGTTAGTTCAGCACCTTCAGCCTCTTTTAAAACTAATCCATTTGCATCAACTGGAAGGACAGAAACAGTCATAGCATTCTTTTTATTGTCTTTAGTAACATATTTATCTAACTCGCTCTCTAAGCCACGAACTTCAAATTTAGAGAATGTACCTGGAGCTTTTAATTCTAGAGCTACTTTAGCTTTTACTTCTTTTTTACCAGATGTAGCTGTTAATTCTAATACGTATTTTCCAGCTTCTTGACCATTAGCATTTACTACTAATTCTTTATTTTCATGCTTAGCAGTTACTTTTTGATCTGTTAGCTCTTTACCGTCTTTATCAAGAACTTTTACTTCTACTTTATCAGCAGTAAAGTCTTTACCGTATTGATCTAATACTGGAGCTTTTATTTTTAAGTCTGTTACGTCTTTCGTAGAAAGTGTTAAGTTTGTTTGCTCTAACTTAATTTCTTTTAGAGATTTTTGAGCGAAAGCTTCAATTTCAACTGTTTTTGAAGCAAGCTCTTTACCGTTTGCATCTTTAACAGTTACTTTTACTGGTGCTTTGCCTGCAGCTAATACAGTTACTTTACCAGTAGCTTTATCTACTACAGCAACTTCTGTATTTAATGACTCATATTCAACTGCACCAGTTGTTACTGCATTAAATTGGTCTTTCAATTCTACTTGAACGTAAGCTTTGTCGCCTTCATAAACTTTATTGTTTTGTTTGAAGTCTTTAGAAGTAAAGTCAGCTTTACCTTGCTCTGCAACTGTCCAGTTAGAGATTGAAGCTACTGCAGCACCTTCAGCAGAAACTTTTACTGTTTTACTTTCAGCTACTACTTTACCTTCTTTTTTGTAAACAGCTTTTACAGTAGTTGAAGTACCTTTTGCTAAAGTAATTTCACCATTTTTGATTGTTCCCTCAGCAGCTGGAGTTTCAAATTCAATTCCAGTTGGTGAAACAACTTCAGTACCGTTTTCATCTGTAACTTTGTATTGTAATTTAGTTGCTGTATTAGCTACCACTGTTTGGTCAGCCATTTCGATTGTTTTTGCTTCTAAAGAACCTACAGTTACTTCTGTTTTACCAACTTTATTTACATCTACAGTGTAAGTTTGTTTAGCTGCTAGGTTATCGTATAACTCAACTGTAGCAGATTTTTTATCTTCTGATAAAGTTACGTTTTTAACTAACGCTTTATCGTTGTTAGCTTTGTTAGTTACTTTAACATCTTCTTTAGTTAATTTTTCAACAGCTTTGTCGAATTTAACTTCTACTTTTTGAGATGTAACTGCTTTAGCTGATTCAACTTTTGCAGCAGCGCCGTAGTTCATATCAGTTTTAGCAATGAATTTAGCAGCTTCAGCACGAGTCACAGATTTATCTGGCTCCCAACCATTGCCAGTACCATTAGTGATATCTAAAGCAACTAAAATGTTAGCAGCTTTTTCACCCCAGTGATCTTTTAAATCAGGGAATTTAGTTTCTAAGTCTCCGCTTACTTTACCATCTAATTTGTATGCTTTTACGATCATTGTTGCCATAGAAGCACGGTCAATTTTGTTGTTTGGATTAAACTTACCAGTTTCATCCCCTTGAATTACACCAGCTTTTTCAACAGCTGCGATATATTTAGCAGCCCATGAATCTTGAGCATCTTTGAAAGTTGGTTTTGCACCATCTTCAACTTTTAAGTCTAACGTAATTGCCATAATTTTTGCAGCAGAAGCGCGGTCAATTGCTTCAGATGGAGCGAATGTTCCGTCTGGTTTACCTTCGATTGCTTTTTTTGCTACTAAATAATCAATGTACTCTGCACTCCAAGAACCTGGTTCAACGTCTGGGAATGTTTTTCCTGCTGCTGCTACTGGAGATACAACACCTGCTACCATTGCTGCTGTCATTGTACCAGCGATTAATTTTTTGTAAGAGTTAGTCTTTGCCATTTTATATATTTCCTCATAGAAATGCGGAACCCATTCCATAATATAGAACAATACACATATTACACCATTTTATTGAAAAATAAAATCCCTAAACGCCAAAAAAATAAAAAGATTTACAATTATCCAACTTTATTTTTCGACATCTCATAAAAATTATGTATAGGCTTCATTATCAAGTATGTATTAATTGTGTATCAACATAAGCTTCATACAATCTGTACATAACCACTTACAACTATAGCAGAAAAACGTTTACAATTTCAACATCCGACTATAAAGATATTACGACATAAATCAACAAGATGTTTCTATGATTTTCGACATCATTCTTAAATTCATTTTTCTGAACAAAACCTGCCTCGTTATCCAAGTGTTTTTATATAAAACGCTTTATATTAATATTCTTTATATGCTAATGTTGAGATTTTAAGATTAAGAACCACTAAAAACATACATATTCAGGAAAAACAAAACTAGAATCTTTTGTTTTTTTTCGACATTATTCTACATTTTTTATATTTTTTGTCGACATTTTATTTTTTCTTCAATACGCTTCTCTTTCAAACTTTTACTTACATAGCAAAAAAGAACAGGTGATCCCTGTTCTTCTTTCTACTCAATTATTGAATAAAAAGAGGAATGGCCTCTATTCCATTCCTCTTTTTATAGACTCTTTTGCATGTAAGTCATTAATAATATATTTGGACGCTATGGAAATTTGCTCTCGTAATTCCTCTACCCTTTGTCCTAATGTTTCCTGTACATATTCTGTCTGCTCTAATTGTTTAATCGCCATACTATGTAATGTTTCTGTCGTCCAGTCTCCATCCACATTCCCAATAATCGGCTGATTTACTTGTTGTAAAAACGAATCGATCTTTGGATCATATGAAATTCCAATCATAGGCGTGTTTGCAACTGCCGATAATATAAGAGCATGCAGTCTCATTCCTATTAAAAGAGAGCATTCTGATAAAATAGAGATTTTCTCATGAATATCCATTTTATACGGGAGCATGTGCGCTTCTTCTCCCATCAAATTAATGATATCCCTTGATGCATTTTGATCAAATGGTCCATGCATCGGTACAAATAAAATATGGTATCCCTCTTGCTTAAGCTTTTTCAGCGTATCTGCTAACTTCTTCATATAATCTTCTTTTGCATCCCAGTACCTTACACTAACCGCAACGACCTTTCCTTGCAGCGCATGTTTTTGAAGCCAATCGGATTTCTTTTCTTCTGGCTGACAAGCTAATACTGGATCTGGAACAAGTTCGATGTCTTTCTTAATACCAATTTCTTTTAAGTACAAAAAAGAGTCTTCATCACGTACTGATATATATTCAGCCTTTGATACATGCCATTTCACTAATAAACGATTTTGCTTCTTCGTAATAGGTCCGATTCCTTGGGCGTAAATATAATACGGCTTTTTCAAAAAACGGGCAAGCCGCATAATACCCGTATAGTATAAAATACTCTTAATACTCGTCTTATCTTGTAAGAGACTTCCGCCTCCGCTAATTAAACCATTACTTCTCTTTATTTCTCGGTAAATCGCTCTTATATCCCATCGGTTTACTGCTTCTACACCGTACATTTTTCTTGTATAGTCGGGGTCATTTGAAAGTACAACAAGCTCAAGAGTAGGATCCTCTTCATGTAGCGCTTTAATAATTGATTGCAAAATTGCTTCGTCCCCAACATTATAAAAACCATAATATCCTGATAAAACTAACCGCACTCTTAATCTCCTCCAACATTTCGCAATCAACTCTTTTTGTAATTAAACAAATTGTTATCCATTCCTTGCCGAGAAAGGTTTGATAACTTCAAATTGATTTCTTTCACAAACATCTAACAAGTCATACCCATGTATAATATTGTTCATTTTCTATAATCAACGATTTTATTTACGTAAAAATGGAATTTGTTCTTTCGATATCCAGTTTAGTTTCAATGCACATATGCCATATAACACTGAAGCTATACTTAGCGCTACAGCACTATATATCATTGCTAAAATCCTGGAATCTGTCACATTGATTAATGTAGTCCCAAAGTATAATGCTATACCTAAAATACTAGATACTCCAATCACAGCCAAAAATTTCCCTATAGCTATTGGATAGGAAAGATCTTTTCTAATATAAATATGATTTACGATACAAATCATTATATAAATAATTAGAGTACTATACGCTGCTCCATTTATACCGAATTGGTTTACTAGCGCTATATTTAATACAATTTTTACAAAACTTACACCGATGACAATCCATGCTGCTTGCATCGAACGATTAATCCCTTGCAAGATTCCTATTGATAATACCATAAGTGATGTGAAATACGAGCTACCAATTAAAATAGCTAACATGCCACTTCCTTTTGTATCTGTAAATAACGCAACATTAAGCGGTACTGCAAGCGCCATAAGCCATATCGTTATCGGCATTGTTAAAACGTGTGCAAACTCATTTGTACGTTTTACTGTCAGTTTAGCTAAAGCTATATCTTTTTTTGTTAAAGCCGCTGTTAATAATGGAATTAACGGAAATACTATCGCACTTGCAAATACAACGATTAATTGCGTAAATGCAAAACCACGGCTATATATACCAAATTGTTCCTGAATCGTTGTAGAAGATTCATGTAATACATGTGGAATTGTTACAGAATCAACTAAATTTAAAACAGGCATCGATAACGCTCCGATTGCAATAGGAACTGAAACACGGAGTATACTTTTCGCGTTTTTCTTAAAGTCTTGTAATGAATATGTTTCACTCTTATAGCGATACGTACTTTTCACGTATTTCATTCGTAAATATATGAGTGACGTGATAACACCAAAGCAAGAACCGATCATCGCTCCACCTGTTATGATATCACTACTTTTATTCCAATATACAAATATATAAGCAATTGTTAGCATAAAGAACACGCGAATCAACTGTTCAATTACTTGCGATACACCAGTAGGTATCATATCTCCAAACCCTTGGAAATATCCACGGTACACTGCCATATACGGTGCGATTAATAAAGCAAACGAAGTAACAATTAATGGTAGCCTCGTCTCTTGTCCACCAAGCATATTTGCAATGCTACTCGATCCAATGATAATAATTAAAAATCCGAGCACCCCAAATATAACACCGATAATAGATGCGGACGTAAACAATTTAGATATTCCGTCACGATCATTCTTTTCATGAAGATCAGCTATTAACTGTGATATTGCTAGCGGGACTCCCGCTACTGATAAAGTTAAGGCTATCATATATACAGGAAAAACAAGGCGGAAAATCCCAAGTACTTCATCCCCTGCTATATTTTGCAATGGAATTTGGAAAAAACTCCCCACTACTTTCGATATAAACGTTGTAACGGTTAAAATCGCAGCGCCTTTTACAAACTTTTTATTCATCTTCTATCTCTTTTCTTTCAATATATAATCTACATAAAATATTAAATCCATATTATTCATTCATCTTGAGAATCATCACTTTATCTCATTTAGTTATCATACCAAATTTCTTATATATTGAATACTCTCTTTCTTTTTATGTTTTAAATATAATATGTGCAAGATACGCGTATTTTTATCCAGTATTTTCTTCAATTTACTACTTCTACTTGTTCAAGATAAACATGTGCTATAATGTAGCTATTGTCAGTAAGAGGAGTGTTTACAACATGCTGAATTCGGTAAAGAAATTGTTAGGAGATTCTCAAAAGAGAAAGCTAAAAAAATATGAACAACTCGTTCAAGATATTAATGATTTGGAAAAACAAATGTCTGATTTACCTGACGAAGAATTGCGTCACAAAACTGTCACATTCAAAAGTATGCTTACGGATGGTAAAACAGTTGATGACATAAAAGTAGAAGCATTCGCTGTTGTACGCGAAGCCGCAAAACGTGTGCTTGGATTACGCCATTACGATGTGCAGTTAATCGGAGGACTTGTATTACTAGAAGGTAATATTGCGGAGATGCCAACTGGTGAAGGAAAAACATTAGTTTCCTCTCTCCCAACATATGTACGTGCCCTTGAAGGAAAAGGCGTTCATGTTATTACTGTAAACGATTACTTAGCGAAGCGTGATAAAGAGTTAATTGGCCAAGTTCATGAATTCCTAGGCTTACAAGTTGGATTAAATATTCCTCAAATCGATCCTTCTGAAAAGAAACTTGCGTACAAAGCTGATATTACATACGGTATTGGAACAGAGTTTGGCTTTGACTATCTTCGCGATAATATGGCTGCTTCACAAAATGATCAAGTTCAGCGCCCCTATCACTTTGCTATTATCGATGAGATTGATAGCGTTTTAATTGATGAGGCGAAAACGCCACTTATCATTGCTGGGAAGAAATCAGGTAGCTCTGATTTGCATTATTTATGTGCAAAAGTTATTAAATCATTCCAAGATACCCTTCACTATACATATGATGCAGAATCGAAATCAGCTAGTTTTACAGAAGACGGTATTACAAAAATAGAAGATTTATTTGACATCGATAACTTATACGATTTAGAGCATCAAACTCTATACCATTATATGATTCAATCATTACGTGCCAATGTCGCTTTCCAGCTTGACGTTGACTATATTGTGCATGATGAAAAAATACTACTTGTAGATATTTTCACAGGACGTGTTATGGATGGTCGCTCTTTAAGTGACGGCTTACATCAAGCACTAGAAGCAAAAGAAGGTTTAGAAATTACAGAAGAAAACCAAACACAAGCTTCTATTACAATTCAAAACTTCTTCCGTATGTATCCGGCATTATCAGGTATGACAGGTACCGCAAAAACGGAAGAAAAAGAATTCAACCGTGTATATAATATGGAAGTTATTCCAATTCCAACGAACCGTCCTGTTCTTCGTGAAGATAAAAATGACGTAGTATATGTAACAGCTGATGATAAATATAAAGCTGTGCGTGAAGAAGTTCTAAAACAGCATAAGCAAGGACGCCCTATTTTAATTGGGACGATGTCTATCTTGCAATCTGAAACTGTTGCTCGTTATTTAGATGAAGCAAACATAAAGTATCAATTATTAAACGCTAAAAGTGCAGAGCAAGAAGCAGACTTAATTGCAACTGCTGGGCAAAAAGGTCAAATTACAATCGCTACCAATATGGCAGGCCGAGGTACTGATATTTTACTAGGTGAAGGTGTCCACGCCCTTGGTGGATTACATGTAATTGGAACAGAACGTCATGAATCTCGCCGCGTTGATAACCAGCTTAAAGGACGAGCTGGTCGCCAAGGTGATCCGGGAAGCTCTCAATTTTTCCTATCTTTAGAAGATGAGATGCTAAAGCGCTTTGCTCATGAAGAAGTAGAAAAGCTGGAGAAATCACTGAAACCTGACAAAACGGGGCTTATTAATACATCTAAAGTTCATGATTTCATTAACCGTACACAATTAATTTGTGAAGGTGGTCATTTCTCAATGCGTGAATATAATTTAAAATTAGATGACGTAATTAATGATCAACGTAATGTTATATACACACTACGTAACAACCTTCTAAAAGAAGAAACAAATATGATAGAACTTGTTATTCCAATGATTGAACACTCTGTGGATGCAATTGCTAAGCAGCACCTTCTTGAAGGAATGCTTCCTGAAGAATGGGATTTCACTAGTTTAACAGCATCTATTAAAGAAGTTTTAGCGGCTGAAACTTTGCCGCCATTATCTGCGAACGACGTACATTCACCTGAGGATTTACAAATCGTTTTAAAAGATACAATTTCTAGCTATATCGAACGTGTACAAGAATTAAATGACCATGCGGATTTACAACAATCACTGCGCTACGTTGGTTTACACTTCCTAGATCAAAACTGGGTAAATCACTTAGATGCAATGACTCACTTGAAAGAAGGTATTGGCTTAAGACAATATCAACAAGAAGATCCAACTCGCCTTTACCAAAAAGAAGGTTTGGATATTTTCTTATACACTTACGGTAATTTTGAAAAAGAAATGTGCCGATATATCGCGAGACATTTAGCAGTTCCAGAAAACGTACAATCATGAGGTGAAAATTTATGTTATCATTCCTGAAAAAGGCAAAGAAAAAAGGAAAAGATACTACTGTTTCTAGTAATCAATTATTTGGACAAGAAGAAACTACTTCTCAAAATAAAACGGTAAAGCCAGTTCTTTACTTCCATCCTAGCTGGGGTGACGTAGCACAAGAACAAAAATACATTTATCAATTCTTACATAAAGAATTACCACGTTTACAAGAATATCAAATTTCCTTATCAGGAATTGAAATTGAAAAACGTGATGGCGCATACGATGTAGCTGCTTTCATTCGCAGCAGTGTCCCAAAACCAATTTCTTTCGAAGAAGTTACATTACTTCTATTAAACAAAGATAAAAAGCTGTGCGCACGTAAAACATTTAACTTATCTGCACTTGGCGATATTCCCGAAAACGTGAATATGCCTTTCGTATTTACATTTGAGCAAGAAACAATAACGGAAGCTGAACTATCTCAATCAGATTGGGAATTAGCTTTCGAACTTGAAAGTAAGCATCAACTAGATTTAGATCCATCTTGGGAATCTCAGTTACCTGAAGCAAGCAAAGATGCTTTACGTAATTTTGTAGACAATTTAACACCTCCAAATGAAGGTGAAATTAACTTCCTAGGTTTACAAGCCGCACTGAAAGAGAACGGCGATTTACATACAACACTTCTAATTCGTAACGGCTGTAAAGATAACATTCAACTAGAACAACTTCCTCTTCATATTGAAGATGCTTCTGGAGAAGTCGTTGTTAAAGGTGCTTTCACGTTACCGAATCTTGAAATTAAAGCGAATACTACAAAACCGTGGTCATTTGTTTTCCCTGCTTCATCCATCTTGAAACAAAACATGGATTTATCTAGCTGGAAAGCATTTGTACCACAAGACTAATATACAAAAAAGCCTATCCTAAAAGATGGTCATCACACCTTTAGGATAGGCTCTATTTTTTATGTAAAATCTACTTCGTTACTAATAAACGTTCAATATGATACTCAGCTTCTAGTTTACACATTTCATCTACATACTTTACTTCGCTCTTGTTTAACAGCTCTAATTGTTCTTCGCTCGGCTGCTCACTAATAAGCTCACTAATTTTTTCATTTACTTTCATCGCTAATGCTTGATGGAAATCTGGATGTCCTTTCAACTCGTCATCTACTTTATTAATCCAAGTTGATTTTGTGTATAAATATTGTTTCCACTGTTCAACAAATTGCTGCATATCAAATTTTTCTTCATTCCATTCAATTTCTTTCATATATCTCTCAAAAGAAACAACAATTGATCGTGTAATCCCGATCTTCACTCCATGTGGTAACTGTTTGTACATCAAATATTCCCTCCAGCTTAAAGCTCTTCCTTCTGAATATAAAGGAACCTCAAAATTCATATACCTTCTTATAATAGCACATTGCTAATCTAAGATGTTACTATACTGTGTAGAAAATCAATTGTCAACAGACGTATAATATTTAGATATAATGATTTTATACATAGTAAGCACATATACAAATAATAAGAACCTTCACACTCTATAACGCAATTCATGTGAAGGTTCCTATTCCTATATTGTCTCAGCTTTCAAAAACTGTAATTTCTCTTTTTGCTCATCATTCGCCATCATTACTATTGTCTTTTCAATATGCGGATGTACATGTTCAAGTGTCACACTCGCTCCTACTTTATTCGATTGCTCAACAAAGTTTAATAGTGCCATAGCTCCTGATACATCCATATAGCGTACATCTTTCATACGCAAACTAACTGGAGACTTCACATCTTGTAAAGCAGCAAAAATACGATCTACTGATAGAAATGAAAGTGGTCCCTGAATCGTATACGTCGCTTCTTTTTCTTTTATAATAGAAGCTTTACGTTCTTTACACTTCACCATGTATATAATGAAGGAAAGAATAATGCCAAACGCAACAGCAACCATTAAATCGAATTTCACTGTCACAACCATCGTCACGAACATAACAATCACATCACCTCTTGGTGCTACATGTGCTTTCTTCATACTTTCCCACTCAAACATCCCGATGCCAGTTAAAATTAAAATACCTGATAATACAGCAAGCGGAATATATTGTACCACTGAACCGAGTCCCATAATGAAAATAAATAATATGACACTATGCATACAAGCCGACAGTGCCGTCTTCCCCCCGCTTCTTATATTGACGATAGATCTAACAGTTGCACCTGCTCCTGCTAATCCACCGAACAAACCACTCGCAATATTGCCAATACCTTGTCCGATTAACTCTTTATTACTTTTATGACGTGTCCCCGTCACATTATCCATTACGACAGACGTTAATAATGAGTCAATTGATCCTAGTAAAGCAATACTAAGTGCTGGTAATACAAGTGCTAACATGCCATTTGCGTCTAAAGTCGGTACGTGAAGAGATGGCATCGCCTCTGGAATTGCACCTATCTTTTCAATCATCTTATTTAAAGAAAGAGTTCCTACAAATGGTAATTGCACTGTAATCCCTTGTAGCATAGAAGAAAATAACGGCAACGTTACTGTAACACCTACTAATGCTACTAAACTTGATGGAATGGCCTTAATCCATTTTCCAGAAACAATCATTACAATGATCGTTAATAACACAAGCAGAAAGCTATTTTGTACGTGCTTCATTTCACCTAAAATAATAATCAGTGCAATCCCATTCATAAACCCTGAAACAACAGGATACGGAATGTAACGAACGTAAGAGCCGAGCTTACATACACCAAATAAAATTTGAAATAACCCCGCCATCATAAATGCAATAAAACTTGCTTCTAATCCGTGAGTTGCAATAACGCCCGTTGCAATTACTGTAATCGGCCCAGTAGGACCCGTTACTTGCCCCGGTGTACCGCCAAATAACGCCGCAAACAAACCTGCAAAAATTGCACCATACAATCCGACCAGTGCTCCCTCAGACGTTCCCGTTGCAGCAATACCAAATGCAATCGCTAGCGGCAAAGCAACAATCGCAACAGTAAACCCTGCTAAACATTCCTTTGCTATTTTTTGAAACATATAAATAACCACCTTCTTATAAAGTCCATGTTCCATTGTACATCTAAAACAAATCATTCGTTAACGTATTTATAAAAAACTCTTTACAGTCTCGTGAAGTAAACGTCTACATTGATAAATAGCCTTCCCAAATCAAACTAAAAAACAGCAATATGACGAATCTACCTTTGGAAACAAACTTGACTATGCTATAATGAACAAATTAAATCTTTTACTATATACTTGGAGGCACTATGCTAACTTTTGAAGAAAAATTATCAATTATTGAATCTTTCCCGGAATTAGAAAGAAAGAACGTATCATTAAAACGCGTAAACTTTCACTTTGAAGAAAGTCGTTTAGATAAAAAGAACGTTGTATATCATTTACACCCAAATGGAAACGGATTTGTATATGCAAACTTCATTAAAGGTTATAGAACAGATGATAAAGGCATGATTAACATCCGCGAGTTTTCAGAAGAAGAACTGCGTTCATTAATTGAAAAAGTAATTGAACGTCTATCACAGGAGCAAGAGGAAATTGTAGCACCAATGGAACCTGCTGCAGAAGAAGAATGGAAGAACGAAGACGGTCATATCCTAACTCTTATTCAAGAGGATGACATGTGGAACGTTTACGCTGGCGTAAACTTAGACGGTACATTCAACTCTTATCCAGAAGCTGCGGAATACCTTGATGAAGAAGGTTTCTCACGTAAATAATACGTTTCTTACTACTAATGAGGCCGTCCCAAATTTTTTTGGGGTGGCCTTTATTAATAGATAGGCTATCATTGCCGTATTTTATAGTTAAGTCGACTTAATTTCATGCACTGTTGCAATTTTACCCAATAAGAACCTAACTCCATTTCAAAGTTAGGATTTTGGGACAGTCCCCTCCATAAAATTATGGAATCAAAACTTCTTATTCTCACTATCCCCTATAAAAATTTGAATTTGACAACTATAAGACTCCGTATTAAAAAAATCATTAACTAACTCTACTTCAATAAAACTCTCCACTTCTATATTATTTTCTTTTGTATATTTAATTAGCGTATTTCGGCGTTCTTCTTCATTTTCTTTACTATACGCTAATGTTACATATTTCCCGCCCGGTAATACTTTTATATTTGGCATCTCTTCCATATGTACATGATCTTGCACCTTATTAAAAACATACTTTGGCTCTACATCCCACTTTTCATTAACATTGTATAAAATACCCATTTCCATTGACATCTTATCTTCATATTCTTGAATGATTTTCTCTAAATTAGAATAATACAGTAACTCTTGTAAACTCCCCACTTCTTTGCATGGCGCCACAATCACATTCCGCTGTTCAAGGAACTGAATACACACTTCATCACTTTTTAATATTTCCTGTGAACTCCCTACTTCCTCATTTAAACCATCAATCGTTTCAATTACCTCTTTCATTTTCTTTATATGTTCTTCCGCTTCCTCTCTCTTTACTTGTAAAAATTGCAGCAATTTATCCATATCACATTCCTTAAAAATCTCTTGAAGTTCTACTATACTGGTGTTCAACTCTCTACAACTTTTTATAATATCAATGTGAATGAATTGATCTATAGAATAATATCTATATCCTGTTGATTCATCAATATGTTTCGGAATAAGAATTCCCATCTTATGATAGTACCTTAACGCCTTTATCGTTATATCCTTTATTTTTGCAACTTCTCCAATAGAAAATAATGTTTTCACCTGAATCTCTTCCTTTTTATTTTTTCGCATGCAACTATTGACTCTCCCCTTAGAGGAGACCTTACTATTTATAATAAGTCATTTACATTAATAAAGGGAGTATACAATTATGAACACAGTAAAATATAGAAGTCTTGTCAAAGAAGACTATGAGCCTATAAAACATTTAATTGGTGAGGCATTTGGATTTAATGAATTCATTACAGATAAAAAATTTTTAAATTCAATATTAAACTTCTACCTACACAGTTGCATTTTAGGAAGTTCCTTTAGTAAGGTAGCTGAAAAAGATAATAAAGTTATCGGTGTCATTTTAGGCGATTCCGAAAAAGATAAAAACCGTTTAAAGAGATTCCATAATACTGTTAGCTTTACCTTTAACACGCTGAAACTATTCATGACTAATAAAGAGAATAGAGAGTTTTTAAAAGCATTTATAAAAGTTCAAAAAACATATAAAGAACTCATTCAAGGAAAAGAAAATCAGTTTCAAGGCTGTATACAATTATTCATCGTATCCGAAGAATCTAGAGGTCTTGGAGTTGGGAAATCTTTACTAAATCATTTATTCCACTACATGACAAAAGAAGATGTAACATCTTTATATTTATATACAGATAATGAATGTAACTATGAATTTTATGACAGACAAAACTTCCAACGTATACAAGAAAAAGCAGTTAATTTTGGACCAAAAGAAGAAGATTTCAACGTATTTTTGTACCGCTATAACTTTAACTAATAGTAACATTTACACTTCAATGCTCTTTGCTAATTAGCAAAGAGCTATATTAAGTATGCCTATCACTCGCGAGTGGTTGTCAAAAAATCATACTAGCTTAAATCCTCCTGCCCAACTCTTCTACTACTATTGTTTCAGTTGGATTAGCGCGAAAAAGAGGAAGATGTGTAACAACTTCAATGTAAAAAGGAGCGCACAACATGGAATGGATTCACGAATTATTTCAGCAATACGGGTATTATGTAGTACTTGTTGGATTACTTTTAGAATATATTGCTCTTCCTTTTCCAGGAGAGCCAACATTAGCCTATGCAGGATTTTTATCACATCAAGGTGATTTGAGTTTACCAATTTTAATTATTTTATCCTTTATTGGGACAAGTGTCGGTATGACATTCCAATACTTTTTAGGAAATAAACTTGGTATGCCTTTCATTCAGAAATACGGAAAATATGTATTTTTAACAGCACGAAAGATTAATTTAACGAAAATGTGGTTTGATAAATACGGATATTTTCTAATCTTTATCGCCTTTTTCATTCCAGGCGTTCGCCACTTCACAGGATACTTTGCAGGAATTATCAACTTACCGTTTCGCCGCTTTGCGATGACAATTTATTCAGGCGCCCTATTTTGGGTATCCTTCTTCTTAATCGGTGGTTACTGGTTAGGGGAAAACTTAGAAGATATATTCCTAATACTTGAACAACACATTTGGAAAATCATCTTCGGTATTATTATCATTACGCTAATCACCCGATTTCGTAAAAAATTAAAGCATGTGATTTTAAAACGTATAAAGTGAAACTTTAATCAGTGGATGTTTTGTCCATCCCCACTGATTATTAGCCTTCACCAATCGGGCGTTTACGGGCAGTTATCTCCCACCTAACTTCTTTGCTCCAGCTGAATTTTGAGGTGGGAGTTTTACTGCCCGTTAATGCGGGATAAATTAAAACAATAATCATTTCATTTAAATCTTTCATCGATAAGTAGCATCCCACTTAGCTACGTACAAAAATAATAAAAAGCGGAGACCTATCGTCTCCGCTTTTTTACATACATCTTGTTTCCGAACTAACTCTCACGCTCATTAATTTTTTTACGTCTAAACAACAGCGCTCCTAAAATTAATGCGAACATACCTGCAATAATAGAAGTAGATTCAGTTGATGCTCCCCCTGTTTGAGGAAGTAATTTTGATTGCTTATTATTTTCTTTACTAGATGGTACTTCAGATTTATTTTGTACATCTTGTTTGCTTTGTACTTCTACTTTATCTTGTACCTCTTGTTTATTTGATACTTCTACTTTATCTTGTACCTCTTGTTTATTTGATACTTCTACTTTATCTTGTACCTCTTGTTTATTTGATACTTCTACTTTATCTTGTACCTCTTGTTTATTTGATACTTCTACTTTATCTTGTACCTCTTGTTTATTTGATACTTCTACTTTATCTTGTACCTCTTGTTTATTTGATACTTCCGGTTGCTCTTTTACCTCTGGTTTCTCTAACACATTTGGTTCTTCTGTCACCTTTGGTGTTTCCGGTTTTATTGACTCTTCCATTTCGTTTGTTGTTTCTTCTTTATTTTCTTCTTGTTCTGGTGTTACCAAAATCTCCGGTTTCTCTTTTACCTCTGGTTTCTCTAACACATTTCGTTCTTCTGTCACCTTTGGTGTTTCCGGTTTTATTGACTCTTCCAGTTCTTCTGTTGTTTCTTCTTCAATCTTTTCTTCTTCTGGTTTTACCCAGATTTCCGGTTTGTCTGTTACCTCTGGTGTTTCTGGCTTATTCGGCTCTTCTGTTACCTTTGGTTCTTCCGGTTTTAATGACTCTTCCAGTTCTTCTATTGTTTCTTCTTTACCTTGCTCTTCTACTTCTGTTGCTTCATGGATCTTTATATTTTTAATATCATATCCGTTAACTTTCGATTGATATCCTGATACTGGTTGTTCTTTCACTTCATACTTATAAGCTTTTCCCTCATTATCAACTGCTGGTAACTTTTCAAACTCGTATTTCCAATCATTTGCTGCAGTAACTTCCTTCGTTGCAATGACTTTACCATTTTGCAGTAAATCTACTTTAATGTTTTCTGGGCGATCGTTTACTTTGTCGTCTTTCCACGTTTTCGTTCCTGCAACAGATGTAGTTTTCAACTTATTTGGAACCATAAGTTTTATTCCGTTTACATCATCCTTCTTAATTGTAAAAGGAATTTTTGCTTTCGGATCAAACTCTACGTAGTTCGGAGCAGCAATTTCTTGTACATAATAATTACCTGGAGCTAGGTTTGGTGCCTCAACTACTCCGTCTTGATTTGTTGTATAGGAATCACCAATTTGCTGACCTGACTCTGTGTACAATTTAAAAGAAACACCTGGGATAACTTTCCCTTCGTTTCCTTCAATATGCTTAACAATTTGCAGCGTTCCTTTCGCAGGTAAATCCCCTTCAGCTTCGCCACCAAATGATATATTTTTTACCTTTACACTATTAGATTCAGAAGTAGGTTTCTCATATAAAATTTGATAATCAAGTTTATAGTCATTTTGTAGAAATTCTAATTTTTTCCCACTCTCAGTTATAGTTGCTGTATAGGCAACAGTAAATGAAGTGGCGTTCCCCATATGTCTATAAACTACAACTTCAAATGAGTTATCACTAGTAAGCTTAATATATCCATAGCCTCGGTCTTGAAATTGCTTAAGAGACAAATACTCTTTATTATTGATAGTAATAGTAAAGCTATCCTTATTTAGCATTTGTCCTTCTTGTAAAGTATCTTTCAAAATAATATTGTCATGTAAATATTGTTTCTTTAAATTTATATTTAAAAACCAACGTACTTCATTACTTTTATCTGGCTGAATATCACCAGATTTATAGAAAAAGATTCCCGGTTCTTTCCCGTCCCCTTTTGAATGCGTAATTCTAACCGTTTGTTTTTCTAAATTTGTCCCCAAATTCGTTTGTACATCTTTCGTTTTTCCTGCTTCTACATTCGTACCTTGAACAGTAAAATTAAAGTTCCCTCGAATATTCTCAAGCTTCTCTACCGTATCGTTAAATGTACAAACCACATTATTTCTATTGATCTGGCACGTTCCAAAAACGCGTCCTGACTCATCCTTTAATGGAATCGTTCCACTAAAACCCTTTAATTCTGGAGGAAGTGCTAACGTTAATGTATCACCAGATTTCATCTCTTTTCCAGGTTTTTCACTAAAGTTTACACGTATGCTAGTCTGTTCCCCATAATTTAATGTTGTTTTTTCGATTGCAAAACTATCAACAAACCCTGTTGTGTTTAATTCTTGAGCATGCCCTATGATAGGTGTAAAAACTTGCCCAATAATAACAGTAAAAATAAAACAGATTACAGATATTCTTTTTAAATATGTACTCATAACGCCTCCATCTTTAATTATCAAATTTTCTTGCAGTGAAATCCTTTCCATCCTAAACCAACTTAAAAAAAGGTTACAACTAAAGAATATTTGCAGCATCAAACTATCTTTAATCATGCAAAACAAAGCGGTAAACAACACGATTCATTAACCATATTATTCTCTTGTTTTGGCAGCCAACAATAAATATTAGTACTTATAAAAATGCATTACAAGACTGTTCATTTATATATTAATTTGTTACTATATTCATGCTACCAAAATATACTAAATGACCATTTTGTCCATACGGTCATCTGATGACTGACCATTTTTCTCTTTCGAATATTATCCATTACCATTCTCCCCTAATAACTTTATTCCACTAATACTGAAGAACGAACATATTCCGAAATTACACATCCATATTTACTATTTTAATATTTCTCATCACTTCAAAACCCAACCTATTTAACACAAATCATATGGTTTTAAAATTAAAACAGTAAGCAATAAAATATATCCTACTATAATAATAGAAAGTAAGTATAAATAGAGGGTACATACAAATTTTTCAAGCATGCTATCTCCTCATTTTTAATAATTTCACAATAATAAGGCTACCTTTCCTTATTAAGAAAGATAGCCTTATTTGTATAGATAACTGCTCTACCGCCTAGTTTTTCGCGCCTTTCAACGACTCTCTCAGCACAAATTTTTGTAATTTTCCACTCGCATTACGCGGAAGTTCATCCATAAATAAATAATGACGTGGACGTTTATAGTCTGCTAATTCATCACTTTCTTTACAATACATTTCTAAATCAGCTTCTGAAATATTTTTATCTTTCTTTACAACGACCGCAACGACACGCTCTCCCCATAGTTCGTCTGGCTCACCAAGTACTGCAACATCTAATACACCAGGGTGACTATGAAGAAAATCTTCAATTTCGCGAGGATAAATATTTACGCCACCGCTAATTACCATATCATCAACGCGGTCTGCAACGAATAAATAACCGTCTTTATCGAAGTAGCCTAAATCACCAGAATGATACCATCCTTTATACATCGATTTTGCATTTGCTTCTTCTCGGTTATGATATCCAGCCATCATGGTCGGGCCACGCAAAATAATTTCCCCTACTTCATAAGGAGGCAATACATCATCTGGCTCTGCTGGTGCATCTTCGTTCGGTTTAACAATTCGAATTTCATGGCTAAAGCACGGCGTTCCTGCTGAACCAGCTTTCGTAATTTGATCCTCTTCTACGAGAAACGCAACAACTGGTCCCATTTCTGTCATTCCGTAAATTTGGACAAGATCAATATAAAGACGCTCTTTACATTCCTTCACTAACGCCGGAGCCATCGCAGCCCCGCCATATACACCGATTTTCATCGAAGTTAAATCATACTTAGTTAGATCTTTTTGCAGTAACATATTCCACATCGTCGGTGCTGCAAAAAACGTCGTAATCTTCTCTTCTTGAATGGTATGTAATACTCTATCCGTATCAAAATGATGTAAAATAACATTCTTTCCGCCAACTTGAATGCGCGGTATGATTCCAGCGTTTAACTCGCCGCAATGATATAAAGGCGCTACCACAAGACCGGCGCTATCCCTGTTATATTTTATGAAATACGTACAAATCATACTATGCTCAGCCATATCACGATGGCGATGTAGTACGCCTTTCGGATGACCAGTCGTTCCGCTCGTATAAAGCATAGAACAAAAATCCATTTCATCGACTACAATATCTACTTTCTCAGCTGATGCTTCATTTACTTTTTCATGGTAAGAACTAGCATAGGAAGGTGCATCGTCTTCCACGTACCAAAAAGACGAATTTGGAAAATCTCGTTCAATCATAGCAACTGTTGATTCGACTGCTTTTTCAAAGACAACTACTTTCGAGGCTGCATCTTGGAGGATATACGATAATTCTTTTGCTTTTAAGCGGAAATTAATTGGATTGAAGATCGCGCCAATTTTCGCACAGGCTAAGTAAACGTTTACAAATTCACGACAGTTATATAGGTAAACAGATACACAATCTCCCTTTCTTACTCCTTCTTTCAATAGAGCTTGCGCCGTTTTATTTATTTGCTCATCCCACTGTTTATATGTCCAACGAATATTTTTTTCTGGTTCTACTAACGCCTCTTTATTCGGATACTTGCCAACTGTCAAATCAAAAATTCTCCCTATCGTCATGTACATGCCAACAATTTCCCCCTTTTCTCTTTCATAAATCTATCATTTCGTCTATAAGTAGACATTGTCCTCTAATAATCTGACTAATTTTTCTGATTATTATCGACATAGTTTTACATATGGACCGTTTTATGGTAAATGAAATTATATCGGCGATTTTTTGAATATATCGAAAGCAACTCAATTTATATCAGCTATTTTTCGAATATATCGACTTACCGACAAAAACTGACAATATAAAAAGAGGCTGTTCCAAATCGGAACAACCCCCTTCTTCTTACACGAATAGCTCTTCTAAAATTTTCAGTTTATCTTCTGTATATTTCACGAAGCCATCGTTATATGATTTTGGATCTTTCGGATTCGCAAAGTGTGTAATTGCTCCTGTTTGTGGGTGAACAAATTTACTTGATGCCCCGCAACCAAGTCCGATAATCGATTGTACTTCTTCCATAATAACAATATTGTAGATACTTTCTTGCGTCGGTATTGCATACCCAACGTTTTCTAAGTTACCTAAAATATTTTTTTGACGATATAAATAGTATGGCACGTAATTATGGTTCTTCGTCCACTCTTCCGCCTCATGCATCATCGCAGTAATTTCTTCGCGACCTGCTACTTTATATTTACGTTTGTTTTGCGTCATTTCAGAAGCACGTTTAAATGATAACGTATGAACTGTTAACGATTCTGGCATTAACTTTTCTGTTTCATCTAACGTATGCTTAAAGATGTCTAATCCTTCACCAGGAAGACCAATAATTAAATCCATATTAATATTGTTCATTCCCATTTCACGTGCTAAATGATACTTCTCAATCGTTTCTTCTACAGTGTGATGACGTCCAATTGCTTTTAGTGTTTCTTGATGGTATGACTGCGGATTAATACTAATACGGTCAATGTTCCATTTATTTAACACTTCTAGCTTTGCTGGTGTGATTGTATCTGGGCGACCTGCCTCAACTGTTACTTCACGTACATCTTTCACATCAGGGAAAGCTTGGTACATTTCTTCATACAACATATCCATCTCTTCTGCTGTAATACTCGTCGGTGTACCGCCGCCGTAATAAATCGTCGTAACTGTAACACCTTTTTCTTTTAAAAACTTACCAATTTCACGAACTTCATAATGTAACCCGCCTAAGAACGAATCAACTGATCCTTGGCGTCCGTTAATTGCATAAGCCGGGAACGTACAGTACGCACATTTTGTAGGACAAAACGGAATACCGATGTAAATACTTACTTCTTCTTTCAAACGGTATAAATCCGGAACAACCGCTAATTGGCAATCAACAATACGCTGAAGAAGTTCAATTTTCTCTTCATGAATTAAATAACTTTCACGAAGTTCTTTATGCGCTTCTTCTTTTGACATACCATTTTGAAGCAGTTTGTGAAGAAGTTTCGTTGGGCGTACCCCAGTTAATATTCCCCAGCTCTGTTCAAGTCCAGTTAGCTGTTGAAGTACAGAAAGATATACGTAAGAAACAACATGTTTCACTTGCTTCATACGTTCTTTTTCTTCTGTGAAAGCAGATAAATCTTTTGCGAATGTTTCTTCATATACATTTCCGGTTGCAACATCTGTTAAACGAGCCGATGCTGTCACATTACCTTCTATCTGTATATCAACGATAAGATTTGCTTCTTCTTTCTCAAACCCTATCGTGCTCTCTTCAAAAAATAAACCGCCAATATTTTGTAGCGGGCGTAAAAAACGATCATCTTGTAACGTTTTAATTGAAATTAACAACATTATCACCTTTTCATTTGCAAACTCTCTTTAGTTTACTTGAAGGGCGTTTGAAGGTCAATACAGAAGGTTTTACCTTATTTCTTCTATTAAAAACTTAAAGGCATAAGAGATAACATTTCTCTTATGCCTTTTATAAATCTATTAACTATTTTTAATCATAAATCTTAAACGTATTCCTAATAACACCAGAATTACACCTATAAATGGAAGGTAATCCGTATTATGCCCTGTAGCTGGAAGTTTTTGATTATTAGAACCGCCTTGTTCTTTTTCTGGTAAGTTAGGCTTTTCTACTTCTTCGCCTGGGCTTTCTGTTCCTTCACCTGGCTTTTCTATTCCTTCACCTGGCTTTTCTGTCTCTCCACCTGGTGTTTCTGTCTCTCCACCTGGTTTCTCTGGACCTTTTCCTGTTTCTTTTTCATTGGTAATTTGAAGCTTTATAACTTCTACTTTCTCATTAGAAATCGTAAATTCAATTCCCTTATCAGATAAATTATATCCTTCTGGAGCCTGGACTTCTTTTAAAACGTAATCTCCTGGTTCCAGTTTCTTCGAAGTTGCTTTACCATTTTTATCTGATGTTAATGTGTCTATTTTTATTCCGTCTTTCAGAATTTCAAACACTGCACCTTCTAATTTTTTATCTGTATCATTAGCATCTATCTTTGTAATTTCTACTTGACCTGTGATTTTTTCTTTCACTTTTTCATTCAATACTTCTTGTTTTGCTACTTCATTTGCTACAACATTTACTTTTACTGTAACTTCTACCGCTTTGTAGCCTTCTGGCGCTTTCGTTTCTTCTAACGTATACTTACCTGGCACTAAGTTTTCGAATGTCACAACACCATCTTTATTCGTTGTTTTCGCCGCTCCAACTACTTGACCAGTTTCGTTTTTCAGTCTGAATTCTGCGCCTTCTAGAACTTTTCCACTCTCTGCATCCTTTTTGATTACTTGTAAGCTTCCTAGTTCTTTCGCATTTTCTACTTGTACTTGTACTACTTTGTTTGCTTCCACAACGACTTCAATTTCTTCTTTTAGTAATTTATATCCTTTTGGTGCTTTCGTTTCTTTTAACGTGTATTTTCCTGGTTCTAATTTTCCAGAGATGACTTTACCTGTTTTATCTGTTTGTAACATCTCTACTTTCTTACCATCTTTATACACTTCAAATTCTGCGTCTGATAAAAGCTTCGTTTTATCGTTTGCATCTACTTTTACGATTTCAAATTGACCAAGGCTCTTACTATTCGTTACTTTTACATCAACAACTTTTTCACCGTCGACTGTTACATGAATTACTTGTTTTGTTAACTCATAACCTTCTGGTGCTCTTGTTTCTTCTAACGTATACTCACCCGGTACTAGTCCTTCTACTTTAACCGTTCCAGACTCATCTGTTGTAATTTTTTCTTTTACAACATTTCCTTTAGCATCTTTCAATGTAAATACTGCGCCTGCTAAACGTTCCGCTTGATCTTTATCATCTGTTTTAATAATTTGTAGAGAGCCCAAGAGTTTTTCATTTTCTGCCTCTACTTTTACTACTTCTTTCTCATTTTGAATTGTTACTTTCCATTCTTTATTTGAAATCTTGTAACCTGCTGGTGCTTTCGTTTCTTTCACTGTGTATTCACCTAATGGTAATTTCGGTAACATCGCTTTTCCACTCTCATCAGTTTTCAACTCTACTACCTTTTTACCATCTTTATACACAGTAAATTCTGCATCTGATAATAGCTTTGTTTTATCTTTCGCATCTACTTTTACGATTTCAAATTGACCCAGAACTTTTTCGTTCATTACTTCCTGTTTTACTACTTCATTTGCTACAACATTTACTTCCACTTTTAATTCTACCGCTTTGTAGCCTTCCGGCGCTTTCGTTTCTTCTAACGTGTACTTACCTGGCACTAAGTTTTCGAATGTCACAACACCATCTTTATTCGTTGTTTTCACTTCTCCAACTACTTGACCAGTTTCGTTTTTCAGTCTGAATTCTGCGCCTTCTAAAACTTTTCCACTCTCTGCATCCTTTTTGATTACTTGTAAACTTCCTAGTTCTTTCGCATTTTCTACTTGTACTTGTACTACTTTGTTTGCTTCCACAACGACTTCAATTTCTTCTTTTAGTAATTTATATCCTTGTGGTGCTTTCGTTTCTTTTAATGTGTATTTTCCTGGTTCTAATTTCTTAGAGATTACTTTACCTGTTTTATCTGTTCGTAATGTATCTATTTTTTTACCATCTTTATACACTTCAAACTCTGCGTCTGATAATACTTTCGTTTTATCTTTCGCATCTACTTTCACAATTTCAAATTGACCTGTTACTTTTTCGTTCGTAACTTCTTGTTTTACTACTTCATTTGCTACAACATTTACTTCCACTTTTAATTCTACCGCTTTGTAGCCTTCCGGCGCTTTCGTTTCTTCTAACGTGTACTTTCCCGGCACTAAGTTTTCGAATGCCACAACACCATCTTTATTCGTTGTTTTCGCTTCTCCAACTACTTGACCAGTTTCGTTTTTTAGTCTGAATTCCGCGCCTTCTAGAACTTTTCCACTCTCTGCATCCTTTTTGATTACTTGTAAACTTCCTAGTTCTTTCGCATTTTCTACTTGTACTTGTACTACTTTGTTTGCTTCCACAACGACTTCAATTTCTTCTTTTAGTAATTTATATCCTTGTGGTGCTTTCGTTTCTTTTAATGTGTATTTTCCTGGTTCTAATTTCTTAGAGATTACTTTACCTGTTTTATCTGTTCGTAATGTATCTATTTTTTTACCATCTTTATACACTTCAAACTCTGCGTCCGATAATAGCTTCGTTTTATCATTCGCATCTACTTTTACGATTTCAAATTGACCTGTTACTTTTTCAACGATCTTTTTATTCAACACATCTACAGTAACTACTTTATTAGCCTCTACATCAACACGAACTGAGCTAGATGATAGTTCATAACCTTTTGGTGCTTCAACTTCTTTTAATGTATATGCTCCAACTGGAAGTTGTTTTGATAAAGCTGCACCTTTACCATCTGTAATAATTGTTTCAACAACATTTCCATCTTTATCTATAACATCAAATTTTGCACCTGGTAGAAGTTGACCAGATTTACTATCTTTTTTCAATAATTTAAATTGGCCATTCTCTACTTTTTTCGTATTCTTCATAACAATTTCAATTACGTTTGTACTATCAATTGTTACTTTTACTGGTGTATCAACTTTTATATATCCTTCTGGTGCACTTATTTCTTTTACAAAATAGTCACCAAGTGGTAAATCCTTGATTTCAGCAATACCCTTTTCATTCGTTGTAACAGTAGCCACAACATTATTATCTTTGTCTATAACATCAAACTTTGCGTCTTTTAAAACAATATTTTCATCATTTGCATCAACTTTTTTAATTTGTAAGTTTCCTTTTTCAACTACTGGCTTATTCCACTTTGGCCAATTAAATTTAAAGTTATGAACCTCAAATCCATCTCTTTGGTGTAATCCTCCAACATAGGCTTGTCCGTTAATAGAACCACCTTTTGTCTCTACAACAGCATTAGGCGCAAACACACTACCTACTACACCATAACCTTTAGTTGTTATCTTTGTAGCATTAGGGAACACCCAAATGACTTTACTAGCTAACTCAGTAAAAGCTGAATTAGGGTCATATGCTTGAGATGTATTAATTAAGTCTGTTGCCATCCCAGTATTTCTCGTATCGTACAAAATTGCACCGCTACCAAAATTCACTTCTTCTGCGTCTGAATAAATAACAATAAAGTCTTTGTTATTTACATTCGGAAGATAAACATCTTTTACATCAAATATTTTCTTTCCTGTTAAGCCTGAAGAAACGTAAATATTAGGGTTGTTTACATCTTCACCGATTCCAAAGCTCATATTAGGTTTTGGTTTATCAGTATGTAATTGACTCGCATCTCCAATTACACCATCAACGTCTTTTCTAAATTCTTTGAACTTGGCATCAATCTCTGCTTGCTCTTTATAAGAGATACGGTCATAAGATGATTTCATTGCACCTTCTGGGTCGCCATCTTTTGTCATCGCCACTGTTCCATCTTGGATGATTACTTGTCCTGCTCCCGCTTTCGTAAATTGACCACCTAGTAATAATGATGGATATCCTTCATCTTTCCATGTTGCTCCAGCTAAGTTGTTTGCTCCAGTTGCAGCCGCTAGGACTGTATAACTTGATGCGTTCATATTTTTTTGAACAGCCATCGCACCCTCAATATCCGCACTCGTTGCACTATGATCTCCAAAAATGATAGCGTTGTAATAAGATACATCACCTAAACCTTTTAATTCTGTTGTAGCTGCCTCTGCTTTAAATGGTAAATGGATTAAAAAATTCATACATATTAGTAATACAACTATAAAACTACTACTTATTTTTTTTACTTTTTGATTAAATGATTTCCTCAAGAAATTCATTCCCCCTTTTAAACTTCCTAAACCCACAAAAGAAGTACATTTCATATGTACCAAGTCTTACTCACATTAATTTAAAATAATCCATTTAAATAAAACAAAGAAACTCTACAACTAATTAATAAAATTACTACAATTCATTTTTGAGATAATACGTGAACTAAACTATCACGCGGAAATGTTTTTACATACGGGAGCTCAATAAAATTAATCTGAAGAATATTTCATGTGGTGTAACTATTTCGGCAACATCATCCACTCTACAACAGTTTCCTAGAGTATTCAAGTGAATTGTATAGATTCCAGACACAATTAACCCCCTGGAACGCTTTCATTTCTTATTGGAATATTGATTTAAACTTTTCAAATAAAGTCGACAAAAAAACGTAGCAAAAAGCTACGTTTTTCTTTCATCGTTTCGGTGTATGTTTATGATTCTTTAAAAAAGGAAGCGGGAATTGCTTACGAAAATGCTCTTTAATCATGTACTCTACGCCGTTCTCAGTATTAGAACGTGTAATCCAGTCCGCCGCTTGCTTTAATTCTACAGGAGCGTTCCCCATCGCTACCCCAAGCCCAACATTTTCAATTACCTCTAAGTCTTCTACGCTATCTCCAATCGCAACCATTTCACTAAGGTTAATATTTAAATGCTCCCCAAGTAATTGTAAACCACGTAGTTTTGATACATTTTGAGGGAGAATTTCTATATGTCTTTCATCACACTCGACGTACTCTACATCTTGAAATGCCTTTTTTAACGTATTCATCCCTCTTTCTTTTTCACCTTTCGTATGGAAAACAATATCAATTTTTGGCGCAGCTACTGGATGATCACGCAGTGCATCCCCTAGCGAATCTACAAATTGAACTGGATAAAATAACGGATCTGCGCTTGATAATACAGTACGCGCAATTAAGTTTGGTGTATTTCTCTCACGATTCCCAATTGAATATCGTTCATGAGAAATGCGAACATTACAATCAAAATGCTCTAACACTTGCACAATATTAAAGGTTTTCTCTTCAGATAATCTCCTTTGAGCGAACGGCTTATCTAACGATGCTGAAACGAAAGCACCGCCATGCGTAACTAATATAGAATCTAATTTTAACGCCTTCGCTATTTTATGAGCAGATTGAAAATTACGATTCGTAAATAATGTAACGTATACATCTTTTCTTTTCACAAAGTCAATTGTTTCTCGTATCCCTTTTGCGATTTTTCCGTTGTTGTATAGTAGTGTCCCATCTATATTAAGAGCTAGTAAGCGATAAATCATGTCGCACTCCCCCTCTTCGCTGTTGTACTCTATCCATAATTTATGAAATAAATGTAGTAAATAGAACGAGTTAGAATTACTACTGAAAATTTGGTTTACTATATACATATACAACTGGCAAAGGAGATAGTACAATGCAGGCACCACCTTCTTTTTATGAAGGCGATACATTAGTGGTCGCAAAGAAGTTACTCGGACATAAACTCGTTCATATTGTAGACGGCATAAAGCGGAGCGGAATTATTGTAGAAGTAGAAGCATACAAAGGTCCAGATGATAAGGCCGCTCATAGTTACGGAGGCAGACGGACTGATCGAACAGAAGTAATGTTCGGCGCACCAGGACATGCTTACATATATTTAATTTACGGCATGTATCATTGCTTTAACGTAATTACAGCAACAATCGGCACCCCGGAAGGAGTTCTCATTCGTGCTCTTGAACCTGTAGATGGAATCGAAGACATGAAACTAGCGCGCTACAACAAAACTGACATTACGAAAGCTCAGTATAAAAACTTAACAAATGGCCCCGGAAAACTATGCCGCGCGCTCGGAATCACTTTAGAAGAGCGCGGCGTATCACTTCAAAGTGATACGTTACATATTGAATTAGTTCCTGAAGAAGACCATTTATCATCCACACATAACATAATAGCTGGCCCTCGTATTAATATTGATTATGCAGAAGAAGCCGTTCACTATCCATGGCGGTTTTATTATGAAAAGCATCCGTTTGTTTCAAAATAAAGAAGCTATCCTATAAGTAAGTGAAACCAACTTATAGGATAGCTCTTTTTTCGTAATTCATCACACGTCGAAAAGCCGAAATCCGGGCTCGGATTTCGGTTTTGTTTCTATAAAAGAAACCGTTGTTCCTCCAACATTGCCAAATACAGCTCATCTCCAAAGAGAAAATCTTAAAAGCATTATTTTTTTAATGCATAATAATTATCTAAATTGAATTTCGACATAATGAAAGTTCCTGTTGGCGTTAAAAGTTGTGACATAGATTGTATGACCTGCGGTAATTTCGCTGGCTCAATAGGATGTGATAACAAAATGTACTGGAATTTTTCATCTGTAAATACCTCATGTAACTTGTCATACTCAGCAGAAGTTGTAGGAGCTACCCTATTTGCAAGAGCTGCTGCTTTTTCATTAATTTCCGCTCCGAATAAAGAAACTGCCTGATAACACCCTTTCATTTTTAATAAAGTGGCACCACATCCAGCTCCTATATGAAGAATATTTACTTTATCAGGTGCAAATCGCTCTAAAATCGCTAGTAAATCACAATGAATGTATAAACTTTCACCATAAAATCCCCATTTTTCATACAATTTTATATTATTCGCATGTAAACAAACAGAAAATTTAACACTATCTTCTTTCCATGAGACACTTCCGTAGTGATGAATAAATGTATCTTTACATAAATACAATTTATATCCTTTTTCAAACATTCTTAGTGACAAATCATCATCTTCATAATTCCCCGGTGTAAATCGTTCATCTAATAATCCAACTTCATCTAACACTGATTTTTTTATAAGCATACAGAATCCGATTAATTTCATACGTTCTTCCCATTTATCTTTATCACTTTGATTATATAAAGTTGCAAACTTCTGCATTCCTTCAATATCTTTATAAAAAGTTTGTATAGCAGTATAGTAAGCGGCATTATTAGTTACGGGCCCTACCGCTCCAGCATCCTTACTTTCATATAAACACCGAATTAAGTTGCTTAGCCAATTTTCAGTTACGACCACATCATTATTCAATAATAGAATATTGTCACCTTTTGCCTCTTTAATTCCCTGATTGCATCCCTTTGGAAAACCCATATTCTCCGCATTTTCCACTAGCATAATATCCGATTGTTTTTGTAACCATTCTACAGTACCATCTGTTGACGCGTTGTCCACAACTATTAACTCATACTCTTGTTCCACTGTATAAGTTCTAATACTTTGGATGCATTCTTTTGTATACTGTAATTGATTATGAGTCAATATAATTATACTTGTGAGCATGAATCAAACTCCTCTCAGCAGCCAAAATGATTATCTAGTATTATTAAATATTATTTTTCCGATAAACTATCAAAATATTTTCTATTATATTCAATGCTCGGATTATTAGGTATGAACAGTGCAGCTTGTTCGTTATGATAAATTGCCTTTTCATATTCTTTTATTCGATCATAACAAATACATAGTTGAATATGCGGCAACCATGTATGACACTCTTCTCGGACAAACGGCGAATCCTTTGGCCTGGGCCCGTCAATTGCTGCATGGTACCAATATATCGCTTTAGAATATTCCCCTTGTTGCAAAAATACACGTCCTAAGTGGCAACAAAGTTCTCCTCTAGGCGTGTCATACGTAAATGATTGCAAACAAGACTGTATAGATTTTTTTAAGTCCCCCAATTCTAAATAACATTCGGCTCTTTTTAAACAAGCTTGAATGTTATCTTCAACCCAACCCTTTTCTTCATCTAAAAACCTAGAATACCCCTTAACAGCCTTATCAAATAATCTGTGATCCTTACATTCATTTGCATAATAGTACACATCGCGGGGGCTAAACTCTTTTCCACTCTCAAGATGTTTTTCATATATTTTCAAATTACGATTAGTATATGCTTTTTCTTTTTTATGACTTACCCCTACGTCACTATTTATAAGATTTCCATACACCTCTAAATATTCATGAACAAATCCATACCATTGAAAATTTTTACTTCTGTTGACTAATCGATATCTCCTTAAAGAATGTGTTGGATTTCCTTCTATATCAAAAGTTAAATAATATTTCATAGATACTGCATCCGTACTACGATCTAACGTATGTTTTAACTGCAACAATTTCTTTATATCTTCCGTATCTATTATGTCATCTGCGTCTAGCCAAAGAATATATTCTTTTGTAGCTTTAGAAAACGCAAAATTTCGTGCCGCTGAAAAATCTTCAATCCATTGAAAATCATAAACTTTCGCGTCGTACTTCTTCACAATTTCTTTTGTAGCATCTGTGGAACCTGTATCTACAATAATAATTTCATCCACAACACTTTTAACCGATTCTAAGCATTTTGATATAGTTTGTTCTTCATCTTTTACAATCATGCATAAACTAATAGTAATGGAGTTTTCCATCATATCCCCCCTATCCTTTTGATGTATATGTTTGGAGAGAAATTTATATTTCTTTTGCTTCAAAATTGAGTTTTCATTTTACAAAAGAAACATAATGAGGCGGTGCAGTGAAATTGGATAGGGGAATTTCACTCGAAGATTGCAAATCAATGAAAAAAACCGAAGCCTGAGCAAGACTTCGGTTCTTTATATAGAGAATACATAATTTCGATTCCTTTTTACTCCGCACCTTCCGCGGTCGCAATATCATTCTCTAAGTTTTCTCTTGATAATTCGGCTGCCATAAAATCAGCTGTTTCAGGAAGTGCTAAATGCATATGAGCTTTTTGACAAATTTGGATCGTACAGTTTTCTACAACATAGTCGAAAACATGTCCTCCCCCGCTTCTTTCATCATCAATGTAATGTAAGTGGAAACCAGCTACACCAATACCTTGCGCGTAATCTGGTGTCCAAAATCCAGCTAGCGTACCTTCTGTATCTTTAAATGAAAAGATCGGTTGTGATTTCGTCACTTCAACGAGCGGCGTATACGGTTTTTCTTGTCTTGGAACAGTTCTCGTTCTTACTTCACGGAACGTTCCATCCATTCGAATACCATAAAATAAGTTTTTACTTGGCATTAACTCATGTAATAATGCTTCCACTTCTTCACGATTCATCGGACGCTCTACCGTATAACTCATTTCTTTTTCAAAAAACGTTACAGTCGCAAAAGGTGTTGTTTCTTCCGGTTCTACTTTTTCCGCTGAACCGTCTGAACGTAAATGGTAAAACTCATTATCAAATGCAATCATTTCACCATCTAATTGATCAAATGTGCCGATGCCAAAATCACCACGTTCTTTCAATTCCTCAAAGTTAATAACACCATCATATATACCATCTAATAGCGCAAGCATTGTAGATGTTTGATATACTTCATTATTCGTTTTCGTTCTTTTTGCATCAATATCAATTAATTGCGCAACAGTCATCTCACTCATGCCCCCATCAGTTTAATTGGTTTGGTAATAATTTTTCGCTTAATTTAATGTTGTCACGGTAGTCAATTGGAATATCAATAATGACAGGACCTTCTGCTTCTAACGCTTCTCTCAATACACCTTCTAATTCGTCTGGTGTATTGACACGAAGACCTATTGCTCCGAAACTTTCTGCATATTTCACAAGATCAACATCGCCAAACTCTGTAGCTGATGTTCTACCGTATTTCATCATTTGTTGGAACGCAACCATATCATATGTACCGTCTCTCCAAACGAGATGTACAACCGGTGCATTTAAACGTACCGCTGTTTCTAACTCCATCGAAGAGAATAAGAAACCACCATCACCTGACACTGAAACAACTTTTTTACCCGGCTCAACTAAAGTAGCTGCAATTGCCCAAGGAAGTGCAACACCTAACGTTTGCATACCGTTACTAAATAATAGTCTACGTGGTTCATAAGAACGGAAACATCTTGCCATCCAAATAGAATGGGAACCGATGTCACATGTAACGGTTGTATCGTCACTAATTAAAGAACGAAGTGTACGAATGACTTGAAGTGGATGCGTAACACCTTCTGAAGCACGATTTGGAACTTCTGCTTGCTCTGATAATTTCGAGCGTAATCGTTCTAAAACTGCTTCAGATTTCGTATTTAATACAAGCTTCGGTAATTTCTCCGCAATGCTATTTACAGTTAAAGCGATATCGCCAATTAATTCACGCTCTGGTTGGTAATCATGGTCGATATCTGCTTGGTGATCATCAAGGTGAATAATTGTTCTATCGCCAAGTTTATTCCAGAATTTCGGATCATACTCAATTGGGTCATAGCCGATAGATAAAACAAAATCCGCTTCTTCTAGTAAAATATCACCTGGTTGGTTACGGAATAATCCAACGCGGCCGAAGAAATGATCTTCTAACTCACGTGAAATTGCACCAGCTGCTTGATACGTTTCAACAACAGGAAGTTCTGTACCAGCAATTAACTCACGAACTGCTTTCGTTACTTCATTGGTGCTTGCTCTCATACCGAGTAAAATAACTGGTAATTTTGCTGATTTTATTTTTTCTACTACGTATTCAATATGATTTGTGGGAGCGATTCCAAGCTGTGGCTTAGAAAGCGCACCGATAGATTCTACTGTCGTTTCCGCAGTCATAACGTCTTGCGGAAGACTTACAAGTGTTGCTCCTGGATTTGTAGAAGTAGCACTTCGAAATGCATTAGTAAGTGCTTCTGGTACATTATCAGGATGCTCGACTTCTACGCTATATTTAGTGATTGGTTCGAATAATGCAGCATTATCCATAGATTGATGCGTACGTTTTAATCGATCTGTACGCGGAACTGCACCAGCTAAAGCAACAACGGGATCACTCTCCGCATTCGCAGTAACAAGACCTGTCGCTAAATTTGATGTCCCTGGTCCTGAAGTTACAAGACATACGCCCGGTTTCCCTGTTAATCTACCAATAGCAGCTGCCATAAATGCTGCATTTTGTTCATGACGACAAACAATTAACTCTGGTCCTCTTTCTTGCAGTACATCAAATACAGAATCAATCTTCGCTCCTGGAATACCGAAAACATGTGTAACACCTTGTTTAATTAAACAATCAACAACAAGATCTGCTCCTTTTGTTTTTGTTTTCACGTCGTTTGCTTTTACACCTGTACTCAAACTAATCATCCCTTTATTTTATAATGTGTGTAATAAAGATTTTTAATTTCACCTAGTTAATTAACGTAGTGAAGTATTGTTTATCATTATATTACAAATGCATTATTTTTCCAACGATATGAATTTGACAGTTTTTTGACAACCTCTAAGGAATACGCTTACAACCCTTTGTTTATCCTAAAATAATATTTTTATATCTCCTCTAAAAATGCACGAAAAAATTCCATCTAATCACAGTATTAATAAGATTATAGTACCTTGCAAAGAACACTACTAAATGATATATTTGTAAATATTGGAATACCCAGTAATTGGAACGCACCTTATAATTCGTATCCCCCTTTTCAAAAGATAGGATTCTCAGCTGTAATTCATCATTTTATAAAGGAAAGTGATTGTTATGAACAAAAGTGAATTTTTGGAACAACTTAGTTCTTCCCTACAGAATATGCCTAGTTTAGAAAAGAAAGATATTATTTCAGAGTATGAAACTCATTTTATCAGTGCTAAACAGGATGGGAAATCTGAAGAAGAAATTTCCAGGAAACTAGGAGACCCTAAAACTATTGCTAAAGAACTTAATGTTTCCTATGCAATACAAAACGCGGACAATAAACGAAGCTTCAAAAATATGATAACCGCACTATTTTCTGTTATGAGCTTAAGTTTTTTAAACTTTATATTTATCATTATCGCCTTTTTCTTATTACTCTTTCTATTACCGATTCTTCTAGCACTTATCATTGCCACTCCATTCTTAATCATTTCACCTATTTTATTAATAGGGTTAGGCTTTTTTAAAGGATTTCATCAAATTAGTTATTCCGATGTTTACAATGTGTTCATTGCTTTTTGCAGCGGTTTACTCATATCCGTCATATCTTACCAAATGGTAAAACATCTATACGTAACTTTAGTAAAGTATTTGAAATGGAATATAGCTATTTTACAAAGATAATAATGAATGTAAAAGGAGATTAAAATGAAAAAATATACTTTATATCTACTCATGTTACTTACAATTTTATTTCTATCAGCTTGTTCAAATAGTGCACAACATAAGGAAGAAAACGATGTACAATCTATTAAAGATGTAACGATTAAAATTCCAGAAACTATATTCACTTCCTCAAAAAAGAATGAAACGATTAACGAAGACGAAATGAAACAAAATATAAAAACGTATTTAAATTATAGCGGAGAGTTATACGAAAACATCGTTCCACTTTCGTCAGCCATGTCTGACGAGAATGTCACTGAATCCGACCGAGAGAAATTAAAAAAACTAATAAATTTAGCGAAACAAAATGATGCGAATTTCCATGATTTTATTAGTAACAATACGATCCCTGATGATTACAAAAAACCTTCGAAAGAAATGTATGAATTCATTTCAGCATCTACGGCACTTTCAGTAGAACTAGAGCACGAATTAGACAAAATCGCGCAAGATGGTAACTTATTCAAAACTGATTTTTCTTTTACAAAACGCTTTGAGAAAGTTAATGGTAGGAAGCAAAAAGAAATTGAAAAGTTTTTGAAAGAAAAAAATATTAGAACTGAGTATTTCAACAAGTAATTATATATGTAAAAGAGAAATTGAAAGATACATCATATATTCCCGTCAAAAATAGTCACTAACACATGGCTATTTCGGCGGGGATTTTTTTGTGGAAGGACTATCAAATTCCCCACAAAAAAAACGCCCCCATACTAGGAGCGTCTTCCTTCATTACGCTTGTTGCGCATTATATAATTCTTCAAGTGGCTTCATGATGATTTTGTTAACGTCAGTGATAACGATGTTTAGGCGTTGCTCTGTTTCCATTAACTTTGTAATTTTAGCATCTTGTTGAATGCGAGCTACAACTTCTTGTGCTTTTTGGTTGTCTTCTTCAGTGATTTCTTGGCCTTGCATCATTTTTTGTTGTAAGCCAAGTTGCATCGTGCGGAACTCTTCGAATAAGTTCTTTGACTCTGCATCTCCTTGTACTGCTGCGTAGCTTGCTTTTAATGTTTGGAAATCTTCGTTTTCAGCGATTGTTTTTTGTAATTCATATGCAACATCATGAATGTTTTTTGTCATTTTATTTTTCCTCCTTTAGAAGGCTAGCGCTTTTCGCTCACACTGCCTTTTAAGTGCATTTACATACGCACCTCTTCTTACCATATCAAACTATGCATGAGATGGGAAGAAATTTCACTTTTATTTCTATACACCCATCTTTATTACTTAAGGAACAAGAGTAACAAGCCTTGAATAAATCCAATTGTCCCCCCTAATAACGCCCCTAAATATGTAATCATTTTTAACTCATTTTTTGTAATGGACAATACGAGATCTTCTAGTCTCTCTGTTGAAAATGTAGATACTTCCTGCTGGACAATTTCCGCAAGCTGTAGATTTCCCAATATACTTCCCACATTTTCTGTCCCCCACTTCAAGCCTTTCTCTACTACGCTAGGGACCACTTTTTCAACGATTGTTTCTCGAACTGGCTCACATACTTGCTGAACAGACTGATTTAAAAATCTACTCACTGTTTCCTCTACTTTAACCGCTGACAATATGGAGTTCACAATCATTTCTTTCTCTACGAACGTTTCTAATTCTTTTACGTCTCTTCCTTTTAACTTTTCCCACTCTTTTTGCAGTACATCAGTTAACAGACGCTCTGTTCCATCTTGTCCTAAAAACTTAATGACTTCCGGCTGCACGCGATCAACTAAACTTACATTCCCTAAAAACATACCAACTAAGTTAAGCAGCGTTCCCCTGGAAGCGAAAAAGTCATCAATCATTTTTGAAAGGCGTTCCTTTCCTTCTTCACTTTCCAAAAAGCTAATTCCTCTTTTTAAAATAAAAGATGCTACATTCGGAATCGCATTCTCTACTTTTTCATGAACAGAATGAGGTAACGCCTGTTCCCATGTATATGTATAGTACTCTGCTAAAAATGCATGAATTTTTTCTGTAATAACATGTTCGATTTTCCCGATCGCCTCTTCTTCTACATGTTCTAAATTCCATTTTTCTAACATATCCCGTAACGACTGTTCATTTGTAATTACTTTATCAACTTCCACTTGTGTCCAGCGAATTAAACTGGTTTGAAACTCTTTATTTGTTAGTTTTTTTCCGATTCCTTCTGGTGTTAACAAATGGTCTACAACCATTTTACCTAATTGAACAGCAAGCTCATCGCGGCGCTTCGGAATTAATCCTGGCGTAAATGGAACCTGAAACTTCCCAATATAAATCGGACGATGAGGACGAAATAACATTTTTATCGCTAAATGATTTGTGTATCCTCCAATAATTGCCCCGAGCCCTGTCGTTATTAACATATTTAACCATATATTCATCACAATCAACCTTTCACTTCTCCAAAACTATAGCATATCATCATACGGACAAAAGTATAATGGTATAAAAACGTATTTGCAATATATAGCTTCGCCTATAATGCAAACATCTTATTACTAAAGGAGTGATTTCGTTGGTTCTTGGTCTTTTAACTTCCGGGCTCCATCACGAGCAAACGTATTACACCGAAATCGCTAAGCGAGCTCGTCTTTATCATAACGTCGTTGCCCAATTCACACCGTTTAGCATTGATTCAAAGACAGATCTTGTTTCTGGTCTTATTTACGATACAGATACAGGAAATTGGATAGATCAAACCTTTCCCATTCCTTCATATATATATGATCGTTGTCATTTCAAAGAGGATGAGGAATTCCAACAAGCAAATGCGATTATTCATTCATTACACAAACGTTCTTCCACTACCTTTTTAAACAACACACTTATTAACCCAAGCGATTTACACAATCTTTTTCTTACTAATAAACGTCTTTCCCCTTACGTACCAAAAATAATAAAAGGAACAGTACAAGGAATTTTTAAATTACTACTAGAAACAAGAGATATTATTATAAGACCAATCAATATACACTCCAATGAAAATTTATATCGGGCCACTTACAAAAATAAAACATTTCATATCGATACAATAAATGAACAACATCATACTTCTATTCAATTCAAACGAACAGATAAATTTATATCATGGTGCAAATCGAACATACACTCATTCCGTTATATGATTCATCCAATGTTACAACCTCCAAATCAACTATCATATCCGATTCATATTCGAACCATTATGCAAAAAAATAAAGAACAGAATTGGAAAGTGCTCGGTCAATTTATACAAAAATCTTCATTCCCAGCACAATTTTTACTTTCAGCAACAGAACGTTCTATGTTACATCCATTTTCTAAAATTAAATATTTACTTTCTCCAACTGGCGTTCAATTATTAAAAGATGCTTTACATGATGTTGTAAATGAAGTGTTTAAAACACTCGATCAGTCCTATTCTTCATTATTTGAACTAGAGCTTTCTACCATTATGGATCAAAAAGGTGCCATTTGGCTTATGTACGTCAATACGATGCCATCTTACGATGTTTATACTAGGTACAACGACGAACTGGCTGAACAAATTTTTCATGGTCCATTAAAGTTTAGCCGATTTACACCATAACGAAAGGAGGAAATCCCCGTTGAAAGAGCACATATATACATTAAGTATTTCAGATGAGCATCCAAATAGTATTACTTTACCTTACGTTTTTTCTATTACACCACCAATTACATCCTTTTTCTTTGGCTTACGTTATATTACATGTGAGAATATTAAAATTCATTATTCATTCACGCGAGAAATTATTATTGGCGAACAGATTGCAGCCGATCTTTTACTACCGCATTCAGCAACAATCCATGCCTTCTTACACAATCAAACCATTGTTTTCGGCCCATTAATCGGGATTTTCACAACTGGCTTTAACGATGATTCTAATTCTCCTTTAGGAAGTCGTTCCATCTCTCTCAGTGAGTTATTAACACCACCATTCACATTGCAGCCATTTGTATTTGTCTTTGGCATTCAACATATAAACTGGGAAGAGGAAACAATTGAAGGGTACTTCTTTCAAGAAGGAAAATGGGTAAAAAACAAAGTCCCTTTACCAAATGTCATTTACGACCGATTACCAAATCGGCAAGCAGAAAATTACAAACCTATCGTAAGAGCAAAAAAACGTTTAGAAAGCGACTATGCGATTCCGTGGTTTAATCCGGGATTTTTCAATAAATGGGAAGTGCATCAACTTTTAATGAAAGAAGATTCAATTAAACCATTCTTACCAAATACAGAAGTATTTCAACATTTTGAACAAGTAGAACGACTTCTCGGTACGTATAAGTACATTTATATGAAACCAATACACGGTAGCTTCGGAAGAAATATTCATCAAATACTCTATTCTCAAACTGATAATTGCTACTATTGTCGTTATCGTGAAAATGAACAAAACAAACTAAGAAAGTATCAATCATTAGAAGCCCTTCTTAACCATGTGTTAAAAGGACATGATTTAAAAAAGTTTATCGTACAACAAGGTATCTCACTGCTCCGATTCGAAGGGCAACCCGTCGATTTTCGCATTCATACAAATAAAAACCATTTTGGTAATTGGGTAGTCAGTGCAATCGTCGCAAAAATCGCCGGCAAAGGTAGCTTAACAACTCATGTAAATAGCGGCGGTGATACGAAATTACTTCAGGAACTATTTCCTGATTCAACAAAGCAAGTTCAAATTGAAAATAAACTAAAACAAACAGCCTTACAAATCAGTTATGCACTTGATGGGCAAGTAACCGGGAACATTGGAGAAATTGGTTTTGACATTGGTTTAGACACCACGGAAAACCCGTGGCTATTTGAAGCAAATTCTAAACCGGGGCGAACTGTATTCCAAGATGAAAAGTTAAAAGAACAAAGTGAACTTACGCGCCAATTATTTTATGAATATGCCATCTATTTAACTGAACACTCTTTGCGCGACACGAAAGAAAAAATGTCACAAATAAAATCAGGTCCTTCGTCACATACCGAAAACATCCCTTCCCCTATGATTAACTCACAAATACAAAAACAAAAACTTCCACCTCCTTCATAAGGTGGAAGTTTTTTATTTAAACGAGCTTCACTACAACTTCTGTTTCCACATTACATACTCCGCAATAAAAAACATGATTGCAATACTCCTGTGAATTATTATGTGTTAAACCGTCTACTGCACTTAATAATTCTTGATCCATATATGCACTGTAATCGTCTATGTAATCTACAGTTTTCCCATAATCTTGGAGTATACCTTGGCAATTTTGACAAGAATATGTTTGTGATTCTAGCGCGTTGCAAAGCGGGCAAATTCCCATCATGATTCCTCCATACGTTATCGTTTAAAAACAATTAAAAAGCCCTTTTTTTAGATTGAAGAGAGCATCTAGCCGTGCATAGACGCGGTCAGTTCCTTTTTCTGCCCCATCCTGGGTTAAAACAGAACTATGTAGTTGCTCCCGATTTAATTTTCATTTTACTAAACTGGAATTTGTCTCACTTTAACAAATCATAAGTTAAGTAAGCCAAGCTGGTTATACAAAGAAAAAAACGCATATGATTTCGCTCTTAGTTTAGCCTTCTTTCTTAAAAATACAACGATTACTCTTATTTCATAATTTACGAAATGATGAAATATTTTTTACAAAATTTACAAATTATTTTTTTGTATATCTTTCTAGGTAACATCCATACTATGAGTACAAACTTAATTACCGATGGATTAGCGCCAAACGGGGCGATAATCTGGTTCAAATCCAGCTAGTCCAACCAAAAAAATTTTTATAACTCTAAGGAGGATATATTCCTATGGCAAACCAAAGTTCTTACAATCAATTAGTAGTACCAGGTGCAACAGCAGCAATCGATCAAATGAAGTACGAAATCGCTCAAGAATTTGGTGTACAATTAGGAGCAGATTCTACGGCTCGCGCTAACGGTTCTGTTGGTGGAGAAATTACAAAACGTTTAGTTGCAATGGCTGAGCAAAGCCTTGGCGGATTCCAAAAATAAATATATATGGCAAAAAGGTCTCAGGGCATATGCCCTGAGACCTTCCTTAATTTACTGCAACATTTGTAAAAACTTCTTCGTTCGTTCTTCTTTTGGATTTGTAAATACATCTTCCGGTGTACCTTGTTCGACAACGACACCGCCATCCATGAAAATAACACGGTTCGCAATTTGATGAGCAAAGCGCATTTCATGCGTTACAATGACCATCGTCATTCCTTCTTTAGCAAGTTCTTTCATAACCTTTAAAACTTCTTGAACTAGCTCAGGATCAAGTGCTGACGTTGGCTCATCAAATAGTAAAACTTCCGGCTCCATCGCAAGCGCACGAGCGATTCCAACGCGCTGTTGTTGTCCACCTGATAATTGGAACGGATATAAGTCTACTTTATCCGCAAGACCAACTTTTTCAAGGAAATAGTTTGCTTTTTTCTTCGCTTCTTCTTTCCCCATCTTTTTCACTGTAACGAGCCCTTCCATTACATTGTGAATTGCTGTTAAATGAGGAAATAGATTATGGTGTTGGAATACCATACCTGTTTGCGTACGAAGATTTACAATATCTTTCTTCGATACTTTTTGAGAGAAATCGAGCTCTTTATTGCCGATGCGAATGTTACCAGCGTTCGGCGTTTCTAACACGTTGAGACAACGTAAGAATGTCGTTTTACCAGATCCAGATGGCCCGATAATAACAACCACTTCGCCCTTCTCAACTGATAAGTCTATATGTTTTAATACGGTATTATCTCCGAAACTTTTTTGTAAATGTTGAATTGAAATCATAAAAACAAAAACTCCTTTTATGAAAGGGTTATTTTAGAGTATAACGTTCTGAACGTTTTTCTAATATTTGTTGCACGATAGATAATAAGAAGCAAATTACCCAATAAATTAGACCTGCTTCAAAATAAACAATTAAAAACTCATAGTTCATTGCCGCAATTTCCTGCGCTTTTCGGAACATTTCTGTTACTAAAATTAACGACGCTAATGACGTATCCTTCACTAAACTAATAAATGTATTCGAAAGCGGCGGAATTGATACGCGTGTTGCTTGTGGTAAAATAACACGTTTTAACGCTTGCGGGTATGTCATCCCAATTGTGTAAGCTGCTTCCCACTGTCCTTTCGGGATTGAAAGGATAGAAGCACGAATAATTTCAGATGCATACGCACCTACATTTAATGAAAATCCAATAACTGCTGCTGTATATGGCTCAACTTCAATATTAAGAGTTGGAAGACCATAGAAAATAATAAATAACTGTACAAGAAGTGGCGTTCCGCGAATGATAGATACATAGATACGAGCAATCCATTGTAAAATACGACTACCTGAAATACGTGCGAGCGCTGTTAACGTCGCAAGTATAATACCGATAATAAATGTAATAAGCGTTAACGGAATTGTCGTAAAGACAGCTTCCTTCAGCATAGGCGCGAAGGAAGTCTGCATAATATCTATCCAAGTAGACAATCGATCTGACATCAATGCGCTACTTAGATACATTTTCACCGAACCATTTTTTCGTTATTTTATCGTACGTACCATCTTTTTTCATATCTTCTAACGCTTTATTTACTTCTTGTACAAGTTTGTCGCTACCTTTACGGAATAAGAATCCACTTTGTGACGCTTCTTTTTCTGTATCTACAATTTTAATTTTTGCATCTTTTTTCGTTTCTAAATAGTTTAACACTGATAATTTATCATTGATTGTGAAATCAACGCGGCCAGAACTTAATAATTCTGCTGCTTGGCTAAATCCTTCTACACCTGTGATTTCCGCACCATTTTTCTTAGCAATATCTGCGTAGTTACTTGTTAAAGATTGTGCTGCTTTTAATCCTTTTACGTCAGCAAATGTAGCAGGTTTATCTTTATCTTTCGCAATAACTAATGCTGCTGAAGAAGAAATATATGGACTAGAGAAGTCATATTTCTTTTGGCGATCTTCACGAATACCAACTTCGTTCGCAACCATGTCGAAACGTTTTGCATCTATTCCTGCAAGTAAGCTATCCCATTGTGTTTCTTTAAATACAGGCTTTACACCTAAACGTTTTGCAACTTCTTCTGCTAATTCAACGTCAAACCCAGTTAATTTATCGTTTGTATCGTGGAACGTAAATGGTGGATATGTACCTTCTGTACCAATTACAAGCTCACCGCTTTGTTTTATCTTCTGTAATGCATCTTGATTAGCTGTATCTTTTTTCTCTTCTTTACCGCAGCCCGCTACAATCCCAATCGCTAATGTAGTTACTGCAAGCACTGAAAATAATTTTTTCATGATAGTAGTCCTCCAAGTATTCTGATAGGAATTTAAAAACTATATTGATTGTATGCAATTTCGAACAATTTTTCAATGAAAATGTTCTTATTTAGTTTAACCTTTTTCTTCATAATCAAACAAAATGGAAAAATAGCGCTACATACAAAAAATAAGTAACATTTTTTAATATAGCATTTATAAAGAAAAAGGTAAAACAATACCTACTTATTTATAAGTTTTTCAGCCGGTGAAATATATTAACTTCTAAGCGGACAATCCGATCAAAAAAGAACTTGCGAAAATCGCAAGTTCTTCTAAAAATTAAGCACTCTGGTTTCCTTCCATTTGCGTTTTATACATATCGTAATAACGCCCGCGCTTTTTCATTAATTCATCATGGGAACCTTTTTCCAAAATCGTTCCTCTATCAAGCACAATAATTTGATCAGCGCTCTTAATTGTTGAAAGACGATGAGCGATAATAAACGTCGTTCGTCCTTTCTTCACAACTTCTAGCGCTTGTTGAATCATCGCTTCTGTTTCTGTATCAATACTGGAAGTCGCTTCATCTAAAATTAAAATAGCAGGATCAAAAGCAAGTGCCCTAGCAAACGATATAAGCTGACGTTCTCCGGTTGAAAGTGTACTTCCTTTCTCCGTAATTTTTTCATCTATATTGTTCGCAAACCTTTCCGCACCAACATCACGTAACGCCTTTACGATGCGATCTTTTGAAATTTTTTCATTTTCTAAGCTTACATTGGATGCCACTGTCCCGCTAAATAAAAACGGATCTTGCAATACAATTCCCATATGTTCACGTGTTGCTTGTTTCGGCATCTCTGTTACATCGTGACCATCAATCGTAAGCTTCCCTTTTTGAAATTCATAAAACTGAAAGAGCACATTCATAATGGAACTTTTTCCTGATCCAGTATGACCGACAAGTGCCACTGTCTCCCCTTGTTTCGCTTCAAAAGAAATATTTTTTAATACTTCATCTTTTCCATTGTAAGAAAACGAAACATTATCGAATTTCACATTTCCGGTTAAGCGAGGCATACGTTCTTCTTCTACTGCCTCTCCCTTTTCCTCTAGCAATTCAAAGACGCGCTCTGATGCAACACGCGATTGCTCTAAGTTAGCCAGTTGGTTCACCATGTTCGTAATTGGCGAGAACAATCTCGTTAAATAATCGACGAAAGCATACAGTATCCCTAGAGAAAGGAGGCCAGAAGCACTTAATGAAGCACCACCGAAATACCAAATTACACCTGTAAAAGCGATGTTTCTTAATACAGACACTAAGTTATGCGAAGTTGCTGCATTTAAATTTAAAATTTTATTTTGATATTTAAAATAATCACCATTTAACTCTTCAAATTCCTTCTTCGTTTCATGTTCTTGACGAAATGCTTGAATAATTGGCATCCCTTGAATTGATTCATTCACTGTTCCGTTAATATCCGATAAACGCGAACGCATTTTATGATTGTATACAGACGCATACTTTCTATACATAATCGCCCAAACAATTAAAATTGGGATGATGAGTAAGCATAGTGCCGCCAGTTTTACATCAAGTAAAAATAGCGCAGCGAAAATCCCGATAATATAGATGATACTAGAGACGAATGTCGCAAGCACTGTTACATATAAATCACGAATCGCTTCTGTATCATTCGTTACACGCGATACAATTTTCCCTGCTGGTAAATGGTCAAAATAACGAATTGGCAACGTTTGAATATGGGAAAAGACGTCTTCCCTCATAATTTGAATAATTTTGTTTGCCGCCTTCTGTAAGAAGAACTGCTTTCCGTATGCAAATAATGATACGACTACTAATAAAGCGAAATATCCACCGCCAAGTAGTAATAACCTATTTATTTCTGGTTTATAAAACGCAAATACTTCTTCTTTCGTTAAGGCTTTCGATTTATACACTTGCACTGCCTTACCACTTTGTACTGTAAGCACATCACCCTTAACAGAACGAGTTCCTTCAAGCGTTATTTTATTCGGTACAAAATAGTACTGAAAACCAACTTGAATCACTCGGACTTCTTTCCCTTTTTGCTCACCTTGTTCAAAGCGATCACTTCGCTTATAAAAGGCGCCATTATATGAAACAGCATCCTCACTCTTTTCTGTTTCATACCAGGGTCTCTCTATTCCAACGATATGCTCATCGATCATCGTTTTTGCGACGAAAGGACCCGCGAGTTCTGCAATAACGAAAACAAATAGCATCGCCATCGCTGCAAAAATCGGCCCTTTTACTTTCATCGCGTATTGAAACAATCGTTTTGAAACACTCATATTTTCACCCCACTATCCGTACTTTCACTTTCACCTTGTTGTCTTTCGAACTGCTCTGCATACCAGCCCCCATTTCGAACGAGCGCTTCATGCGAACCTTCTTCAATAACCTCACCGTTATCCATAACGAGAATCCAATCAGCATGCTGCACTGCTGACAAACGATGCGTTGTTATAATCGTCGTCTTCCCGCTTCTTTCTGTTCGTATATTTTCAATAATTGCTGCTTCCGTACGAGCATCAACAGCTGATAAAGAATCGTCCAAAATTAAAATTTCCGGATTTTGAATAACAGCCCTTGCAATTGAAATCCTTTGCTTTTGCCCACCTGATAAAGAAACACCTTTCTCCCCAACAAGCGTTTCTAAACCTTCCGGTAAAAACTCTAAATCTTTTTTAAACGCAGCTATTTCAATCGCTTTTTCAAGCTCTTCTTCAGTCGCTTCTCTATTTCCAAATAAAATATTTTCCTTCGCTGTTTTTGAGAATAAAATGTGTTCCTGAGGTACATACCCAATCCAGCCAAGTACGTTATCATTCGGAATTTTATCTAGCTTCACATCAGAAACTGCAATATCCCCTTCTCCAAGTGGATATTGACGAAGAAGCTGACGAACGAGCGTCGTTTTCCCGCTTCCTGTCTTCCCAACAACTCCAAGTGTCTCTCCTTGTTTTAAAGAGAACGAAACATTTTTCAAATTCGTTTCATTTGATGAAGGATATGAAAAAGTAACGTTATCAAACTGAATGTAATCTGGCTCTTGTACAACCTTTGGATCTTTCGGATTCTTTACATCCGGTTCATAAGCTAACGTTTCATTTACACGGTCGAGCGACGCATTTCCTCTTTGCATAACATTAATCAATTCACCAATTGCAAACATCGGCCAAATCATCATCCCTAAATAGACGTTAAAAGAAACGAGCTCACCAAGTGTCACCTTTGATTGGAATACGAGATATGCACCGTACACTAAACCAATTAAATAGCTAAGACCGACGAGCATTTTTACAGTTGGCTGGAATAATGCATCGATTCTTGCTACTCTCATATTTTTCTCGTATACGTCATCTCCTAAATGATGAAACCTTTCTTGATCAGCGTTCTCCTGTACATACGCACGAATAACGCGTACACCCGCAATTGATTCAAGTACTTTATCGTTCATATCCCCGAACGCATCTTGCGCGACTGTAAATCTTTCATGCAACTTCTTTCCGTATCTATTCATCGCATACGCCATAATCGGAAGCGGTATAAGCGCAGCAAATGTTAACTGCCAACTAATTGAAAAGCCCATCATACAAACGATTGTAAGCATATATAGACTAGAATCAACGAGCGTTAATATACCAAAACCAGCTGTCATGGAGATTGCTTTTAAATCATTTGTCGCTCTCGCCATTAAATCGCCAGTACGATTTTTTTGATAAAACGTCGGTGTCATCTTAAGTAAATGCCCCATAAATTTTGAACGCATCGTTTTCTCAAGTACGAACGCACCGCCAAATAGTTGGTGCTGCCAAATGAAAGTAAGCACATACCCACCAATCGTTACCCCAAGTAAAATAAAAATATATTGCATAATCGCCTCATTCGTTAAGGCTCCCGTTTTAATATTATCAATTGTAATTCCTAACACTTTCGGTGGAATTACCTCTATCACGTTTACAATTAAAAGTACCCCAATTGCGATACTATACCTTTTCCAATGCTCTCTAAAAAACCAGCTTAACTTTAGTAATACTGAAAACAATATAACCTCCCCTTTCTCGTTCCCGTTTGATTCACATTTCTTTACCCGCTATCCAAACCCATCACATTTACATTTCGTAAGCCATACAATTTCATCACATTTTTCCACCTTCCAAATTCTAATTTTTTATAGTAACAAGGAAAACAAACAAAAAAAAGCATACCGCCGCTTGACGATATGCAATAGAATGCATAAAAGCGTACGTTACGATATACGCAACGTACGCTTCTCATAAGACAAAAAGGTCCTATATATCCGCACGGGTTGCGTAATGATATGAATGTTTTCCGCCATTTAACAGAGCTAACCCCATTACATTTACGATTACAATCATTACGCACACCCCCTTCATTTATTTTCCATTTATAATCTTACAACTTTATTGAGTATTCTGTCAATTATTTTTTTCGCTTTAGAATAAAATAATCTTTTATCACAAAAAATAAAAGTGATGCATTCTACTTATAATTCAGTTTGAAATAAGAGAATCTTCTGTAAGAAAGGGCATACAAAACAAAAAAATAGTAAGAAATCGTTTTCACAAACATTTCATTTGAAAAATATTATCAAACCACCTACAATCACCTTATACTCACTCTTACAAGTTGCTATTTTAGGAGGACTAATCATGACAACTAGCAATACGTACAAATTTTATTTAAACGGAGAATGGAGAGAAAGCTCTTCAGGTCAAACAATCGACATTCCATCTCCATACTTACACGAAGTAATTGGGCAAGTACAAGCAATTACTCAAGGAGAAGTAGATGAAGCAATTGCATCTGCAAAAGAAGCTCAAAAATCATGGGCTGAAGCTTCTCTACAAGATCGCGCAAAATATTTATATAAATGGGCTGATGAGCTCGTAAATATGCAAGATGAAATTGCCGATATCATTATGAAAGAAGTCGGTAAAGGCTATAAAGATGCGCAAAAAGAAGTCGTTCGTACAGCTGACTTAATTCGTTACACAGTTGACGAAGCACTTCACATGCACGGTGAAAGCATGATGGGTGATAGCTTCCCTGGTGGATCTAAATCTAAACTTGCGATTATTCAGCGCGCACCACTTGGTGTTGTATTAGCAATTGCACCATTTAACTACCCAGTAAACTTATCTGCTGCAAAACTTGCACCAGCACTTATTATGGGTAACGCTGTTATCTTCAAACCAGCAACTCAAGGTGCAATTAGCGGTGTTAAAATGGTTGAAGCACTTCATAAAGCAGGCCTACCAAAAGGTCTTGTAAACGTAGCTACAGGACGCGGTTCTGTAATTGGTGACTACTTAGTAGAACATCCTGGCGTAAATATGGTATCGTTCACAGGTGGTACAAATACAGGTAAACATTTAGCGAAAAAAGCTGCGATGATTCCACTTGTATTAGAACTTGGTGGTAAAGATCCTGGTATCGTTTGTGAAGATGCAGACTTACAAGAAGCTGCAAAGCATATCGTAAGCGGTGCATTCTCTTACTCAGGTCAACGTTGTACAGCTATTAAGCGTGTACTTGTACATGAAAATGTAGCAGACGAACTAGCTGGTTTATTAAAAGAGCAAGTAGCTGAACTATCAGTTGGATCTCCAGAACAAAACAGCACAATCGTTCCATTAATCGACGACAAATCTGCTGACTTCGTTCAAGGTTTAATTGACGATGCTGCTGAAAAAGGTGCAACAATCGTTATCGGTAACAAACGTGAGCGCAACCTAATTTATCCAACATTAATCGACAACGTAACAGAAGAAATGAAAGTTGCTTGGGAAGAGCCATTTGGCCCAATCCTTCCAATCATCCGTGTTTCTTCTGACGAACAAGCGATTGAAATTGCTAACAAATCAGAGTTCGGTCTGCAAGCAAGTGTCTTCACAAAAGATATTAACAAAGCATTTGCAATTGCTAACAAAATCGACACTGGTTCTGTTCAAATTAACGGACGCACAGAGCGCGGCCCTGACCACTTCCCATTCATCGGTGTAAAAGGTTCAGGTATGGGCGCACAAGGTATTCGTAAGAGCCTTGAGTCTATGACTCGTCAAAAAGTAACTGTATTAAACTTAGTTTAATCTTATATGTAGCAGCTGATTTAATATTTAGGTCAGCTGCTTTTTAGTTAAAACCCTCCGGGACCTAATAACGAATTCTTCTCTATAATCTGATTATTACTATATCCATTGACGTATAAAAATACATTTGTTACTCTTAAACATGTTAATTTAATACATAAATCCTCATTCGTATCTCGGTGAGGTAGAGGTTGCAGTCATTAAGAGTATCATTTCAGGAGATGTAGTGGCATTGATGAAGAAATGAGAAAGGAATGATTGCCGAAGTAAGTCGTGTCCACCATACACGCTTGCTGGGTCTGCATTTAATAAGTGCAGAACTGTCACAAACGTTTCGTTTGTGGAGAGCTATCGAGAGGTATGTCGTGGGTTTCTTATAAGATAGAAAGCATGTAACGGCAAATTACGTGCTTTTTTTGTTTTGTTTGGACCTTCTCTTCCTTATCAGGAAGACATACATATCTCCTCGCTTGACTTGGTTATACTAACTTTGGAGGTATTTTCTATGCAACAAAAAAAATGGGGCTTTTGGGTACTAACAGCTTTCGTTGTCGGTAACATGGTTGGCGCTGGTATTTTCATGGTACCAAGTACGTTGGCACAAACAGCTAGCCCACTCGGTGTCACTTTAGCTTGGTTAACAACAGGGTTTGGTGTTTTAATGCTAGCTCTTGTTTTCGGTAATTTAGCAATTCGTCGTCCTGATTTAACGACAGGACCACAAAGTCATGCATATGCTTTATTCTCAACACCAAAAAGAAAGAAAATGGCTGGTTTCAGCATGGTATGGGGATATTGGGTTGCAAACTGGGCAAGTAACGTTGCCATTATTACATCTTTCGCGGGATATTTATCGCTCTTCTTCCCAATTATGAAAGATACACGACTACTATTTTCAATTGGCTCTTTCAATATAGAAGTTGGAAAACTAATTACATTTACTATTTGTTCCATCTTACTTTGGGGAACACATTTAATTTTAACAAACGGTGTAAGCGGAGCTGGGAAGCTAAACTTCTTAGCAACAACAACGAAAGTGACTGGATTCCTTCTATTCATCGTCGTTACGTTATTTGCGTTCGAAGCTTCAAAATTTGGACAATGGTACACACCAATGATCGATAAAGAAGGCGTATCACACGGTCTACTTTCACAAGTAAACTTAGCTGCTCTTACAACACTTTGGGCATTTATCGGGATTGAATCAGCCGTTCTTTTATCAAACCGAGCTACCTCTCCAAAAACGGTAAAACGCGCAACTGTTGCAGGATTACTTATCACAGTTGCAATTTACTTAGGAATTACAATTTTAACAATGGGTGTACTTCACGTTGATAAATTACAAGCTTCTGAACGTCCATTAGCAGATGCATTAAACGCTGCAATGGGTCATGGCGGCGGGAAACTTATGGCATTACTTGCTCTTACTTCCCTATTCGGTTCAATATTAGGCTGGATTTTATTAAGCTCAGAAGTACCTTATCAAGCAGCAAAAGAAGGTTTCTTCCCTTCCTTCTTCGCAAAAACGAATAAAAAAGGAAGTCCAATTCATTCACTACGATTAACAAACATTATGTCGCAAGTGTTCTTATTCTCAACATTATCAGGTACAATTGCGGAAGCTTATACATTCGTTATTACCGTATCAACACTGGCCTACCTCATTCCATATCTCGTTTCACCAATCTTCCAGTTAAAACTAGTCGCAACTGGTGAAACATATAAGAATGAAATGGGTTCAAGAATTATGGATGGTGTAGTTGCAGTTATCGCACTTTGCTATGCACTATGGGTTATTAAAACCGGCGCATCCGATATAAAAACATTTCTTCTCGGAATTGGTTTATTCGGGATTGGCTTTGCCTTCTATCCATTAATGAATCGTGATCAGAAAAAAAATAAAGAAAAGAAAAACGAGCAAGTTGCGTAACGCAATTTGCTCGTTTTTTACTTTATAAAACATATATAATAGAAAAAAGAGGTGAAAAACACGTCAATCGAATCACTATGGAGCTCTCGCTTTCAACAACATATTCAAAATGCCATCACATACTTTGCACGTATGATTAACGGTTTACTATATAGCTTCATCTTCGTCTCATGTGTAGGTGCATATTATTACGCTAAGTTTCTTAAAACGGATCCTTCTAAAGGAATATCTTTATTACTCATCACGATCGTACTTACACTCATTATAACGAGATGCCAAGTTCGCACATTTATTCAAAAACCGGACGCTGTCTATTTACTTGCATTAGAAGAGAAATTAACATCTTATTTTAAAAAATCTCTTCTATATAATTACATCATTCAGCTTTTCCCGCTTATATTTACGTTCCTTGTTATCGTACCGCTTGCCATGCAATCATTACAACTAACCGTACCTTTCTTATGTACAATCTTTATAATTTTAATGATTCTAAAGGGCTGGAACATATACATACATTGGATGTGGCGTGATAGTTATGAAAAAAGCATATGGTTTATCATTCGCATTGCTTGTAACGCCCTGATCATTTACATGCTGTTTTATACTGCAAATGTGATCGTGTTAGGCGGACTACTCTTACTTCTTGCTTTCCTGCTTCTATACACGAAGAAACAACCTACAAAACGAATACCGTGGGATTACATAATCGAACAAGAAGAAAAAATGGACGTTCGTTTCTATCAATTTGCTAGCATTTTCACCGATGTTCCGCAACTGAATAAGCAAGTAAATAAAAGAAAATGGCTTACAAATTGGATTGAACCTTTATTACATAAAAAACGAGCTACTTTCTTCTATTTACATACACTAGCATTTTTACGCGGTAATGATTATTTCGGTATATATATTCGCTTAGGGTTGATCGGTGCTTTCGCTCTATATTTTATTCCGAATATATATGTAAAAGGTGCTTTCGCTTATATCGTCCTATATATGATTTCTATGCAGCTTCGTTCTCTGTGGAAATATTTTTCGGGAAATATTATTGTAGCATTATATCCAATTGATACTGAAAAACGAATGAATCAATTTCTCCGCTTAATCTTTATATTGCTAAGCATTCAACTCATTGTATTTTCAAGTATTATACTCATTGCTACAGGGCAATTTTCACATAGTCTTATCATTATGATTATCGGGTTAATCTGGATCAAATTTATTATTGTACCAAAAACGAAGCAACGCGTTTCTTCGTTTTAACGAAAAGAATTATCTTAAAAGCCAAGGAGAAAATAAATTATCTCCTTGGCTTTTTTATTTTTCTTCCTCAAACAAGAATCATTGAAACAACCGATATTTTATGATTTTTACATACAAAAACGATAATACATGTTTACGTCCTAATAAAAAGGGTAGTTATTAAATTAACAGGGCAAAGGAACTGGAGGGAATGAAAAAATATGAATTAAAGTTTCACTTTATAAAAGGCGTTGCTCAAGGACGATTCTGGAACCGATTATATAATATAAGGAGCTGATTGCAATGAGTAAAAAAATTGCTATTTTAATAACGGATTATTTCGAGGACACAGAATACACAGAGCCAGTAGAAGCTTTTAATCAAAAGGGATACGAATTAACAACTATTGAAATGGAAAAAGGTAAAACGGTACACGGTAAACAAGGAAAAAGTGAAGTCGTAATTGATAAAAGTATTGATGATGTTTCTCCAGAGAACTTTGATGCCCTCTTTATACCAGGCGGATTTTCCCCAGATATACTTCGTGCAGATGAACGTTTTGTTCGCTTTAGCAAAGCATTTATGGATGCGAAAAAACCTGTTTTTGCTATTTGTCACGGCCCCCAATTACTCATCACTGCACAAGCACTTGAAGGACGCGATGTGACTGGATATAAATCCATTGCGGTCGATTTGAAAAATGCCGGTGGAAATTTTCATGATAAAGAAGTGGTTGTATGCCAAAATCAGCTAGTAACAAGTAGACAACCAGAGGACATCCCAGTGTTTATTGAAGAATCATTGCGTATATTAGGATAGTTATTATAGGTTAACCAAAGTAGCTAAATAACTACTTTGGTTAACCTTTTTATTTGTAAAAAACAAAATTAACACCATATGAAACATTTCTTCATCTTTAATGATTTTTTGAGACAGCCTCTTTTCTCGTCCTAAAATTTATAATCACTTTTCATAGGCATTTCTCATATAGTGAAAATGACTATACAATTCCTATCCATACGTTAATAATGATTTCGCACATATAAATAAAAAAGATAGGAGCTCTATTATGAACAACAATCCGCCTGCAACGCCCCAAAACAACTCAGAAGAAAATAGCCGTGACATTAAATTACAAACATTACGAGTCATCGGACTCATCGTCCTTATTAGTGGTTATATCCTCGTCGCTCTCTCAGAAGTAGGTGAGCTGAAAACCTTATTAACAAACCCTAACGCCAATCCTGATTTAGCTGAAGTTGATCCGTTTTAAAAATTATATAAAAAGCGAGTCCCAGTATAACTGGTTCGCTTTTATATAGTTTCATCCAATCTGAGAAACATTTCCTTCATTCTGATACCTCTCTTTCCCTATCGCCTTCATAAATAATAAAATACTGCTCATGCCCCAAGATGCAATAAATGAACCTCTTACTTCATTTGGTACCATATGTGCCAGAATAGATTGACATACTGGCACATACATCATCTCTCCTACAGTTTAGAAAAGCCCTGCGATTAATAAGATCCATAAACTATAGCTCACTCCGAGTATTGTAAATCCAATTGTATAAATGAATAAGCCTACATATTATGACTGTAATTATTGAATGACTTCTTCTAAATGGTTCTTCAAGTTCTCTAAATACTTCTCAACAGTAGGATTTTTCACCACATCATAACAAGCAAAACTCTTTAACGGACTCATACCAAGAAACTTCTGCACACGATGTAAATGACTAAGTGCTGATTCTAAACTTTCTCCTTCAAAGAACTTCGTCTTATCTCCGAATGCTTTTTCAGGTGCATTCCAAGTTGTAGAAAACATATACTGCTTCTCTTTTAATAAACCACCTGTTCCATATTCATCTGCACCTTTAAAGAACAAACCGTATTCATACACTTCATCCATATATGTTTTAAATAATCCCGGTACACTAAACCAGTAAATAGGTGTTTGATAAATTACAACATCAGCCCATAGAAATTTATCTTGTTCTTCTTTCATACTATATCCATCTTGAATCGTCGTTGTTTTCACATAATGATTCTCACTTAATACAGTTATCATATAATCAACTAACGTTCTATTTAATCGACCTTCTTTCGTACCGTATTTTTCATGTCCATTTATAATAAATATATTTTTCATCACTTTTCTCTCCCTTATTTTATTCCTCAGCTATTAACCCAAGTTGTTGTTTCAGCGTAAGATTATCTTCTAAATGCCAATCTTCCGTTATCTTGCCATCCTTCACATGCAAAATATCAATTGCAAAAAAATTGATTTTCTTATCATTATGAGTTCCTGTAAAAGAAAGACGAGCTGTTACTTTATCACCAACGACTAATAAATCTTCAATCTCGCAATGTATATCAGGAACTACTTTACGAAAGTTTTGCGCCGCAAGCTTTAATCCTTCAGTGCCTTGTGGTCGACCTTTCGGCAGTGTGTTATCGAAAAAATTTTCAGTAACCGTCTGCGGAATAAGCTCCTCTTTACCTGTATCCCAAAATGCATAAAAACGCTGGGCTGCATGAACCATTTCTGTCGCTTCCTTTTTACTTAATGAAGAATCAATTGTCATTGCTTTTGGCTTCGGCATTTCTTTTAATAACTGAATTTCAGTTTTTTGCTCACCACTACATGCTACAAGCACAATACAAATGACAAAAAAACTAAGAAACATAAACAACTTTTTCATACCCATGGAAATCACCTCCTCTTCATACAAACCCTTTGTATTTCGTATTGCTATTGTATATGCATTAACTTCCTTTATGGAAGTAGTGATATTTTTTTCATATAGTTACCAAAAAGATAGTTTTGTGATACGATAAGGCAAATTCATTCAAAAAATTTTTATGGAGGCTATTTCCATGAGCAATATAGATCCAGTTGTATTAACGAAAGGTTTACCTGGTATACCTTGTCCTATCGCTAAAACGCTTGACGTAATTAGTACAAAATGGACATTTTTAATTATTCGAGACCTTCTTATCGAAGGAACGTTACGATTTAGTGATTTACAAAAATCAATGGACGGGATTAGCCCGAAAACATTATCGCTTCGACTAAAAGAATTAGAAGCACAAGGGATTATAACGAGAAAAGTATATCCAGAAGTTCCGCCTCGTGTAGAATACACATTAACGGATAAAGGAAAGCAATTAGAAGGGATTTTTATTGAATTAAAGCGATTTGGATTAAGTTTGTAAAGTGTAGTTTTTGTAAATATGTATAATTTCATAAAGTTTATGAGGAAATGAGAGTATACTTTGGTATTGTGTAATAAAGATAAAGCCCACCTACGGAAATAGGTGGGCTTTTTAATGTATAAAGAAAAGACACGCTAAGGGGGCTTTCTTCTGACTTGGTTTAAGTTTTTTATATAAATTCCAAGTTAATTTATGATTCCAATAAAAGGATAAAAAAACTATAATCCCCAATCGCACACTTCATGAAGTTTCCATTTTTCACAAGTTAATTACATCAAAAAAATGTACAGACAACTATATTTGTATTTTAACCCCATTAATTTCAATATTTGGTTGTAGGGTAAATAAATAGAAATAGAAATAGAAAAATAAAACAAAGCGTTATGTCGTAGGAGGAATTTATTATGAAGAAAAAGATTTTTAAAGGTACAGCATTTGCTGTAGCAGCAACTATTTTATCAGGTACTATTGCAACTTCTGCTAGTCCAGCGGTAGAAGGTAAGAAGTTTAATGCATGACAAGTTTGTTATAGTATTAGCTATTCTAATCTGTATAGTTTTCTATTTTGGTGTTGATTATTTATTGAGTTTAAACACTCCAATAGCAATTATTATTGCAGGATTAGTTATTTTATTTTGGTTTATTATAATGTTTATGACACGCAAAAAATAGATTAATAGCAATTAATGGTCTTGTATTAATGTATAAACCTGACAAACTCCCTTTAGATATCTAAAGGGAGTTTGTCAAATCTATATTTTGTTGTATTTACTTTTTATTCTTTTCTTTAATTTTTTCGACCTCATTTTTTACATCCTCAGATACGGCCACATCTATATTCCCTTTATATTCCTTGTATTCTTGGAATAATATGTTTGCATTTTGGTTAAATGTCATCAGAGTTCCACTAGGAGATTCAGTTTGTTCCTTTTAAGCAGATACAGCAGCTTTATCTTTACGGAAGATACCCATTAATCCGCCAATTAATAATAATACTCCTGGCAATAAGTAAAATATAGAGATACAAACAAATCCACCAATAGCAGCAACAGTCATCATGATACCGCCAACTTTTGCTTTGTTTCTTACCATAACAGAGCCAACGATTCCTAAGATTGATAGGCCTACGGCACCCCATCCCAATCCGATAATCGTATTTGCGCCTTCAGCTTCGAAAGCTGCCCCATACCGCCGATCAGTAAAGCGATAAATGCACAAATAATACCAAAAATCCCACCAATAAGTCCTAATACAAATTCAGCTGTTCTTTTCAATTTAGTGCTCCTTTAAAGTTTATTCTACTTTTAATTTAATTTCTTTACCCATCATACCGCCGCGAGCTTTTAATACTAAGCCTTGTGCGTCAGCAGGGACGTCAAAGATGATTTTTCCTGTTTGAGTTAGTCCAGGATTAAGTTGTTTTAAGAAGAAATCAGATTTACCACCATTTCCAATATCATAAGCCGTCTGAGCTTGTGTAGAGTATGTAAATTCGCGGTCTTGATTGTCCATTAATTTGAAACTATTAGCGTCAACAGTAATTGCATCTTTTTGATTGTTTGTAATAGAAATTTCAACTACTTTAAACACGCCTTGTGCATTTTCTTTTAAATATTCGCCACCAACAGAATCTATTGATTCAACAGAACCTACAGCGATTTTAACTTTAGAAGAATCCCCTTCTTTAGAAAGTTCCTTTTTAGGCTCCTCTTTCTTAGGTTCTTCCTTCTTTTTAGGTTGTTCTTTTTTTGGTTCTTCCTTTTTCACTTCTTCTTTTTTAGGCTCTTCTTTCACCTCTGTAGAAGCTTGTTGGGTTGTTTCTTTCACTTTTGATTTTTCTTCTTTATCTTTTGATGGTATTAATATCATTGCTAACACAAGGCATACAATCGAACTAATAATAAGTTTCGCCTTAGGTTTTTTCTTGAAAATAGCAATTATAAATAATACAAACAGAACAATTGCAGCTAGAAAAATCAGTACTGCTAGTGTTTCCATATTCAATCCGCCTTTTCTGATAATTTTCGGTCAAAATGTAAGATTTCCGAGTTTATCATAGCAAACAATCCATCGCGATATTGTCATATTTTGTCGAATGAAAATAAAAAAGTGAGCCGAAGCTCTCATTGATTGATTTGGTGAATTATGTAAAACCCCACTTTTGTTCAATAGAAAACTCTTCTTCTACAATGCACTTAAATCAGAACGTTTCTCGATTATCTCTAAAAACCCCTTACAATGGTAAGGGGTTTTTCATTACTCACTACATTACTTCGCAAAACTTTGAGCTAGTTGTTTCTCTCTCCACATAAATGTAATGCCGAGACCAACGATTAAAACAACACCTGAAAATGCATATGGATAATTAATGTTTATATCAAATAATATTCCGCCCATCGCTGGTCCTGCGATATTTCCTAAACTCGTATACGTTGAGTTCATACCAGCAACGAATCCTTGCTCTTTTCCAGCTGCTTTTGATAAAAACGTCGTTAAAGCTGGACGAAGTAAATCAAATGCTAGGAAAATAAAGCAAGTAACGAGAAGTACAATCCAATAATTAAAGACTACAGTTGAGACGAATGCTAATACTGCACCTACAATTAAACATATTTGAATTAATACTTTCTCACCGAACATGTCAACCAATTTGCCAAACATAAATACTTGCACAACTACCCCAAAGATGGAGCTAATCGTAATAATTGCAGCAATATCTTTCGGTGTAAAACCAAATTTATGATCAGAAAACAAACTAAAAACAGTTTCATATGCTGATAATCCAAATGCGAGTACAAATACAATAATAAATGCGATTGCATACATTGGATTTAATGATTTCTTTAAATCTCCGATAAAGCTGGATTCTTTCGTATTAGCAGAAATCTCTGCAAGTTCTTCTTTCGTTAACGGCTCTTTCAAAATAAATATAGAAATCACGCATGCTATAAAGGCAATAATGGCTGCGACAAAGAATGGTACACGTATACCATATTCTGCAATAAACCCACCAATTCCAGGTCCTATAATAAATCCGGTACTAATAGCGGCTGAAAGATATCCCATCGCCTTTGGACGTTCTTGAATAGAAGTAATATCAGCAACATATGCCGTAACACCCGGCATAATAAACGCGGCACTAATCCCGCCTAACACCCTCGCTGCATAAAGCATCCACACATCTGTACCTAATCCAAAAAGAAGCTCTGAAACACCAAAAATAAATAATCCAATGATTATCATTTTCTTCCTACCGTAAAGATCGACCCAACGACCCGTAATAGGTGAAGTAATAAGCTGAGCCATTGCAAATACTGCAACGAGATAGCCCATCGTCTTTCCTGTTAAATTCATATCATTCATAAAGGATGGCATAACCGGAATGATTAATCCAATCCCTAAAAAAGCGATAAATATATTACTCAAAAGAATGATCAATACCATCTTTTGTTCTTTTATCGGTTTCTTCAATTTTTAACACCTCTTCCCGTAAGTTCCTCTCAAAAATAATGCCCAAGAAACTTTTTCTTTATCCTGCTATTTGTGGGCTAATAATGAGTGAAGATGCCCCTACTCATTAGAATTTCACTCTATCCTTCCACACATACATAGATACAGGGTGAATGACTATCATTCAGTTTCCCGCAGAAATGAACCTACCTTTTCAGACAGGTTCACCTTACTATTTCTTTATATGTAGTGCGTGTGTTAAAAAATCTAGTACTTCTGCCTTTTGTAGCTCGACTTGCTCATCATCTTTATGATCATATAAATAAACTTGTTCCGCTGCTGATTCAACAAGAGCGATAAATAACTTCGCTGTTCTCTCTGCATGAACCGAATCACGAATTTCACCAGCTTCTTTTGCTTCACTTAAAAATTCACTTAGCCACATATAAAGAGGCTCATATACAGCTTCCCATTCTTTTATATGTTCAGTAGATGCAAGGCCCGCATACATTAATGCTTGTATTTCACGATATTCAGCTATAAAGTTAAACACTGCATCTATTACTTGCGCAACTTTACTTGAAAAAGGTGCATCGTTCTGTACTTTTTCTTTCACTGCAAGTATCATCTTCTCAACCATCACTTCTGCTATTGCAGGCATAACAGATAACTTAGAAGGAAAATATAAATAGAAAGTTCCTTGTGCAATGCCAGCCAATTTTACGATATCAGAAATCTTCGTTTTTTCAACGCCCTTTTCCTGAAACACCTCAATAGCTGCATAGACAATTTTTTCTTTTTTATTCATCATCTAAACCCTTTCACACGCGTATTGAATGACTGTCACTCATTTTATAAAATAACTAGCTGTACTGTCAATCATCGTGCACTTTTCATAATAAAAATCTCCCAACAAATCGTTAGGAGATTTAACTTTAATATCCTTTTCTTATGAAAGAGCCTTTAATCCCGTAACTCCACATACAATAAGAGCTACACTAATCAAACGTGCCTTACTTTTTGATTCACCAAACAGAAACATATTTAATAAAACAGCTCCTGCTGTTCCAATGCCAATCCAAACCGCATAAGCTACACTTACTTGTAAGAACAAGAAAGATGTGTATAAAAATGCGAAGGAAGTTGCAAATCCACCTATATAAATCGCTCCATTTGCTAACGTCTTATCTTTACTATACATTTTAAGGCCTATCACACCGACTATTTCACTAATTGCAGCACAAAATACGAAAAACCAACCCATTTTTAAGCAGCTCCTTCCATAGTTTCTTCCGCGGTTTCTTCTTTATTATCAGCCAATTTTAAACCGATAACGCCCGCTACGACCATCACGATAAAGAATAGTTTTCCTACACTGAAACTGCCGCCGAAAAGGAATACATCCATTAGGAAAGTACCTACCGTACCAGCTCCGGCAAACACAGCATATACAGTCCCTGTTGCAAGATGTTCGCACGCTTTCGATAGGAAGTAAAAATCAACAGCGATAACTCCTACAATAATGACCCAATGCCACCAAGTATGAGCTGTATTAAAACCAAACACCCAAAAGACTTCAAAAATACATGTTAATATGACATATAACCAAGCTTTATTTTTCATATCTCTCACCTTCTATCATTTACTGACTGACCGTCAGTCATTTTTAATTTAAAAATATAATCTCACGCTAACTACTATTTAAAAAACCAATATCATCCTCATTTATCCTTATATTTGTTCCGTTATTAAGCTAACTACATATAAAAGTTGCTTATCTACACCCTTCCACAGAAAAAATGACTGAATGTCATTCATAAATATTCTACATGACCAATTGATAAAGTGTCAACACCCGGATTCTATTAACCAAAAAATATTTTAAATTTCTTAAATTCACATGAATATTTCTTAATAATCTGTCAATAATGGTAGTAACATAATATTTTCTCCATTCCCCCCTTGGAGATCCCTTTGAATCGAGCAGTTGCTTTTAGCTAACTGCTCTTTTTTAATTTATCGGCACATTATAATAAAATACTCATAGATAAATTCCAAAACAAAAACCTGTACTCCCTTTTCAACATGCAACAAAGAACGAAATATTTTGTACGCTATTTACTTTTCAACGAGTCTTTGTATGCAATAATTTTATTTTCGAGCATCTTCTCTGTAATTTCTAAGTTTTCTCTTTGAGTTCGAATAGATTTTTTATGATTTTCTAACAGTTGTAAACGAGCTTCGGTTGTATGCTCTCCTTCTAAATATAATCTAGCATATTCTCTTATTTTCGCTATCGGCATTTGCGTTTGTTTTAATTTCATTACAAACTGCAACCACTTTATATGTGACTCTTCATACAATCTATTCCCATTTGCATCGCGATTTGCAATTAATATGTTCTCCTTTTCATAATAACGTAATGTATGTGTGCTCACTCCTAATAATTTAGCTACCTCGCTAATTGTGTACATAACCATACTCCCTCCGCACGCCATTTACTCTCATATATTTTACTGCCTTATCCAAATTATAAAAAACATTTGACTTAGAGTATACTCTAACAAATACAATCTAACCATGATAAATTAATTTGAATTTAGGAGGCTTTTATATGAAATATACTGTTATTACTGGTGCTAGTTCAGGAATTGGCTATGAATCCGCTTTAGCCTTTGCATCTCGCGGAAAAAACTTAATACTTGTAGCTCGAAGACAAGCAGAATTAGAAGAATTAAAATTGAAAATTAACGAAATGCATCCGGAATTGGATGTTGTCATTCGAAGAACTGATTTATCCGTCACTGAAAATGTTTATAAACTTTATGAAAGTCTACAAAGTTTTCAAATTGAAACGTGGATTAACAACGCAGGTTTTGGTAATTTCGCCTCAATTGCTGAACAAAATTTAAACAAGATAGAAACGATGTTGCATGTAAATATAGAAGCACTAACAATACTATCTTCCCTTTTCGTTCGAGATTATTCAATGACCGAAGGAACACAGCTTATTAACGTTTCATCAGGCGGTGGATACACGATTGTTGCCAATGCTGTTACGTATTGCGCTACGAAATTTTATGTAAGTGCATTTACAGAAGGATTATCACACGAACTGAAAGAACAAGGTGCAAAACTACAAGCAAAAGTTTTAGCTCCTGGTGCAACTGAAACAGAATTTGCGAAACGTTCATTTAATATTGATGAGTTCCAATATGATGGTGTTGTACCGAAATTTCATACTGCAAAACAAATGGCACAATTTATGCTCGATCTTTATGATAGCGATAAAGTTGTAGGACTTGTCGATGGTTCTACTTATAACTATGAGCTTAAAAATCCCATTTTTAATTTTGCAGTAAGACAAACGAATTCAAATTCTTAACAACATCTCATTTCTGATTAAAATATAGATACCCACTATTTCTTAAATAATAGTGGGCCTTTTTTCTCTCTAAAAATTTCATCCAACATACCGTATCATCGCCACCTCATCACAATAATTGACTTTTGGACAATGTCTACAATCAACCCATACTTTCTCTGGCAGCAATTCTTTATTTACAAAATCAAATCCACACTTTTGAAAAAATACTGTTTCATACGTTAAAGAAATCACTCTTTTTACATTTATTTTCGTCGCTTCCTCCATCACATGACTCACGAGCATACGCCCTATCCCTTTTCCTGCATATGTATGCGAAACTACTAACGATCGTACTTCTGCAAGATCCTCTCCTAACACATGTAAACCAGCAACTCCAACGACTTCCTCTCCTTCTTTCATAACATATAAACATTGTAAATATTGATAGAGAGACAAAAGAGAACGCGGCAAAACAACTCCTTCTTTTGCATACATTTCAATGAGATTATAAATTTCTTTCACATCACTTGTAACCGCATTAAAGATTTTCATATTATATCCCCTTGCCCCAAGCATTAATATTTATAACAATGAATGAATTTTAATTCATAATTTCATATAATAATACATCTCTCTTTTCTCTCCGTCAATCACTTTTCTGAATTTTACATAAACAAAAAACCAAGCAACTTAATCGATGCTCGGTTCCTCATTTCGTATCGGCAATACCGTCGAATATTTAATTTCACGAAGTGCTAAACTCGTCTGTATCCGTGTAATCCCTAATTTATTTAGTTTCCTAATAAAAAGCTCTAGTTCCTTACGATCACGATTCGCAACTTTTAATAAATAATCATACTCTCCTGTTAAACAGTGACATTCTAACACTTCAGGCATAGATTCTAATTCTCGTTCTAACACTTCCAGCTTTTCATACTGATGAATATTCGTACTCATAAAAATGAAACATAATAAATCAAATCCAAGCTTTTCTTGATTTAAAATTGCTACTTGCTTATCAATAAAACCTTCCCCATCTAACCTTTTTATTCGTGCATGCATCGCAGCTGGAGATAAATTAACACGGCGTGCAAGCTCTGCATTACTTACTTGTGATTCTTTCTGCAATATATCTAAAATTTTCACATCCAAATCATCAAGCACTTTAATAACAGATGACTCCATCAAAATTCCCCCTTTTTTCTTACCGACGATTATTCGAAGAAACATCTCATAACTTATATAAAACTGAATGTTTTTCTGTAAATAAGATTTCTAACGAAACATTTTATCGAGTTTTTACCATTATACAAAAGAATATATTAGACAATAAAGAAAAATGCTAAAATTACTTACAGTTCATTCTTATTTCAACAAAGGGGTTTTTAGCATGCCTTATTTTTATGTCTTTTTACTATTATTAACAAGCTTATTATGGGGAGGAAATTTTGTCGTTGGGAAATCACTCGTCGATCATGCGTCTCCTATGACACTGACAAGTTTAAGATGGATGATTGCGATTGTTTGTTTATTACCACTCGTATGGTTTAAAGAGAAGAAAATTATTCCACCGCGTGCTGCTATAATCCCGTTAGTAATTATGGGAATTACAGGCGTCGCTCTTTTCAACATTTTTCAATTTTTAGCATTAGAAAAAACATCCGCAACGAATGTAGGTCTTATTTCTACATTGAACGCTATTTCAATTGCATTATTTTCTGTGCTGTTTCTAAAAGAAAAAGTAAATATGCTTCAAATTCTTTCTATGATTCTTTCATTTTTTGGGGTCATCCTCGTTCTTTTAAAGGGAAACTTTGCTCTTTTATTTTCACTACATTTTAATAGCGGAGATTTATGGATGATGGCGGCAGTATGTATTTGGGGTATTTATTCTGTTTCTAGTAAATGGGCGACAAAAACAGTTACACCGCTAATGGCGACGTTATATTCTGGTATTTTCGGCGTCATTTTATTGCTTCCATTTAACATAGGCAACTTCACTGTTTCCAATATTAATTCTTCCTTCATAACATCACTTTTATATACAGGACTCGTTTCAACGGTCCTTTGTATGGTATTTTGGAACATTGGTGTACAGAAATTAGGAGCTACTACATCGGGCGTTTTTCTAAATTTCAATCCAATTTTCACAGCTATTTTAGCATTTATTTTCCTTGGAGAAGAACTAACATGGATTCAAATTTTCGGTACAATCATCGTCGTGACAGGGTGCTATTTATTCTCTCATTTTAAAACTGTTTCTCCTCAGACGACTAGAGCTTTAGTACGAAAGCATTCTTAATGAAAAAGCATCGCCACCAGAGTGGCGATGTTTTTATTTACCTTTCATTTCTTTCACATACTGTTTTTCTTCTTCTGGCGATAAACGTTCTGTTGCCTTTCCGGTATCACCACCTTGAATTTCCCACAAAAAGTTATGCTCCTCAACCGTCTGTGAAAAATCCCCTTTCTCCCAGCGCTCTAAAGTAGAAAGTAGCTTTGATTTATATTTAAAATTAGTACTGCTTTCTACTGCGTTCTTCGCACTACTAATTTCCTTATTTGTCATTTCGATAAATCCCCATTTCTCAGAGGATTTCACTTTTTGATGTACCATCCTATGCATTGTAGAAATAATTTCATCTTCACTAGCTTGTTGCTTCTCTTCCTTTGCTTTCTTCCCTTGTTGCCCCGTTACATTTTGTGCTTTCAGACTCTTCTCTTCTTCTTCTATATAATTAAGAAGTTTCGTAACACCGAATACAGCTCCTATCGCAATTACAATCATTGTAATTGTCCCTATAATCCATTTTTTCATATTATGTATTCCCCATTCCCCTAATAATTACATAAACAAATGGAATCGCCTGCGCACAGCCGATTCCATTTGTTTCCTTATTTCATTTTAAACCTTCATCGCTTCTCGTACAATGTAACTGTCCACATATTGTTTAAATTTCACGATTTTTCCATTTTCAAGCTGCCATACATGAACAAATTCCGCCTCAAATGATTTTCCCGTCTCTTTATAAACTCCTGAGTAAACACCTTCAGCAATAATCACATCTTTTCCGTTTACTTCATGGTACGTATTTACACTCGCTTTATAATCATCCCATTCTGATCCTAAACGACTAAATACATTTTCCATTATAGCTTCTGTACCTATATACGTTCCGCCGTACGGAAAACCTGCTGCCTCTGTCCACTCTACTTTTTCAGAGAGAGCTTCCGCTAAATGTTTTGCATTTGAAGAAGATGGTCCTTCATATGTGCTTCGAACAATTTCTAAATTTGTTTTTTGCTTCATTATTTTTTCACCCCAAACGCGTTTGCCGCTAAAACAAGTCCAATTTCTAACGCTTTAACGTGCGGGAACCGCTCCTTTATTGCCGTTTGAATTTCTTCACTTGAAGGATTTCCTGCAAGAACTTCATCAAATGCAACTAAATATTTACGAGTATGTTTAATCGCGTCTGCTGTATTTGGTACGTCATAATCACGATGACCAGCTACAACAATTTCAGGATGAAGATTTTCAAGTTCACTTAATGTTTCTAACCATTTATGACGAGCTTCAGCATCTGTTTCTAACGTCCATACGAAAGTATTGTTATAAACGATATCGCCTGTAACAACGGCTTTTAATGATGGAATCCATACATAACTATTATTCGGTGTATCACCTTGCAAACCACCTTTAATGATTAAATCATTTCCCTCTAAAATCAATTTCTCTTCTGTTAATTCCTCTGGAACAATTGGTTGATGAGGAACATTATGCCCAATAGATGGTTTCCACTGTTCCACTTTCTTCTCCAATGTGTTACGAATATCTTCAACAGTATTCCGTAATGCAACAATCTTCGCTTCTGGAAATGCTTCATGTAATACATTTAATCCAAAATAGTGATCTGGATGGAAATGAGTCACATAAATATGAGTTAAATTCTTTCCTGTTTCAATAATTTGAGCTGCTAAACGGTGCGCATCACTTAATAAAAATTGTGCATCGATAAGAATTGCATCTTTTTCTCCGTATACAATTGTGGATGTAACTTGAAATGCTTGCTCAGATCCTGTAAAAACCTCTAAATGTAATTTTGACATGTTATTTCCTCCACTTTTTATTTACTCTTTTATATTCCTTTATTCTTTAAGCTTTATTCTAGTTGTAACTAATTTAGTTACAACTAGAATAAAAAAATATATGAATCATTTTATTACTAATCGACTTGATGTAATCATTATAGTTACACCAAGTCGTCAAGTCAACACTTAAAAAATGAAATTTACTTCGTTTTCATTACTTTCTCTTTTAAGAAACGATCTACATATCCTTCTGCTTTTACAACGAATAAATACGCACCCATTGATAATAATGCAAGATCTAATTCATATCCCGGATTCTTTCCATCTCCTAATAAGCCTGCTGCTCCATTTACCTTTACGATAGCTCCAGCCAAAATAAGGGCGAATAACAATCCTACATACCTCACGCCTAAACCGATAATCAATAATATACCACCAACTAATTCAACTGTTGCTACGCCGTATGCAAGACCACCTGGTAAACCGATGCTTGTAAACCATCCTGCTACGTTATCTATACCTGATTGAAACTTTGCTAAACCGTGTGCAAAAAAAGTAACTCCTAATACGATACGAATAATTAAATTCCCAATATATTGATTCATTCTGAACTCTCCTTTTTTGTTTTGTTATGATGAACATTTATTCACAAGACAAAACAATACGGTATTTCTTTTCATTCGTCAAATACTTTTTTAAAGAAACCAAAAAACATTATCCTTTTTGCAGATAATGTTTTTTATAAAATAGTGCTAATTCAAGCTTTCGCTCTATTACTTAGAAAAAAGTTGAAAATTTTTCCCAGCACCTATATAAGACAATAAAGACACATCTTCTTCCATCACCATTCCAACAACATTCACTTTCCTATCTTCAGGTAAATCATTTATAACTATTTGCATTTCACCAGCATATCTACCGTACAATTCATTATCAATTGTAATACTGCCTCGTTTTCTTGAAATTGTATTCATCGGTTGTAATGCAACTTTATTTTCTTCGCGCGATTCTACAGAACGAATTACATCACGAGCCGGATCTAACCTATTTGTATGCACTTGCTCTACCACTTTTAATACTTCACTTGCATTTATAAATGACTCATATCGCACTGGAATAATCCCACCACTCGCACTCGAGATTTCTTGTACACTCTCTAGGCTCCCGCTTATATCTCCAATTAGCACTTTATCAACATCGCACTCTTGCACAAGCTCTAAATATGCTTCAAGCGGGCGCATATAGCGGTGCTTTTCTAAAGTTGGTAAACCCTCAAATAAAGGACCTCGTTTTTCACCATCTCCTGAAATAAATGCCATCGTTTTTATTCCACACTCATGTAAATATTTATTTTGTTTTTGCAAGAATGATTTGGCTAGTCCTGTTTCTGGACGCGGATAAAAATTATGCCACGCTTCTACTCGATCTACTCGTATATTTTCCGCAAGTAACTCTTTCCAAAGTGATTCTGTAATCGTACTCGCGTTTAACGCTACCTTCATCTTATGAGATACACGTGCGATTTCTTTTGGCGTAATACCGTAATCCATTCGTAAACCAGTAATGCCAAAGTCTAATAACTCTTCCACATTTTCATACGTCATCCCTAAATGGTTTAACGATTTTGTAGAGACATCAACCATTAATTCCATTTCATTTTCGAGAGCTTGTTTCCCAAGTATTTGAATTAACTCCTTATACGTATTCGGATCATCTTCTGGAATGTGAAGAGATGTAAAAACAGATGAAAATCCGTTTTCTTTCGCTAGTTTTAACCATGCTTCTTGTTTCTCTACTCGCTCTTTTGAAAGATAAATTGAAACTCCTATCATATAAATCTCTCCTTCTATTAATATAAAAAAAGAGAAAGGAATCCCTTTCTCTATATGTTTTCTGCCATTTCTTCTTTAAAGCCGAAGAAGTACGTAAAGATGAATCCGAAAATATATGCAACTACTAACCCAAGGAAATATAATAAATATTTATTATCAGCAATTAGCGGAATTAATGATAATCCTGATACACCTATTCCGAGTGAAGCCGTTTTCATAACAGCTTGGAATGCACCACCAACAGCCGCTCCTAAACAAGCCGTAATAAACGGTTTCCCAAGTGGCAATGTAACCCCGTATAATAGCGGTTCGCCAATTCCTAAAAATCCTACTGGTAATCCACCTTTAATCACATTACGAAGGCGTTTATTTTTTGTTTTCACATAAATCGCAATTGCTGCTCCTACTTGCCCAGCGCCAGCCATTGCTAATACTGGTAATAAAGGCGTTACGTGCGTTTGATTAATAAATTCCATATGAATCGGTGTTAAACCGTGATGTAATCCGACCATTACGAGAGGTAAAAATGTTCCGGCAAGCACAGCTCCAGCAAATGCTCCGCCAACATTTAAAATTGCATTAATACCGCTTGTAATACCATCAGATAAGAAGCCTGCTACTGGCTGAATCGCTAACATCGTTACTATACTTACAGCTAATACAGTAATGAGTGGTGTCACAATAATATCAACTGCATTTGGCACAGCTTTTCGCACTCGTCTCTCAACTACAACCATAAGCCATGCTGCAAAAATAACTGCAAATAATCCGCCCCGTCCAGGTACGAGCGCTTCACCAAATAATTTTACGTTCGCCATCGCTGGGTTGAAAATTAAAATACCTGCAATTGCCCCAAGAACTGGTGTCCCGCCAAATTCTTTCGCTGTATTCCAACCGACTAAAATTCCTAAGAATGTAAAGATACCGCCGCCAATAAGTAGTAGCATTTGTAGCCACGTTGCATTCGGGTCAGCACCTGCGTTTTTCGCAAAGTTAGCAACCCCATTTATAATTCCTGACGCAACAAGCCCCGGAATTAGCGGAATGAAAATACTTCCTATTTTTCTTAAAAAGTTTTTCACTGGTGTATTATTTTTCTTCTTAATCTCTGACTTCATCTCTTGCCCAAGATCTTCAAGGTGGTGATCTGCCACCTCACCAATTCGCAGTCCCGTTAAACCTTCCATCTCAGCTGCTACTTTATTTACTGTCCCTGGTCCAACAACAACTTGAAGCGTCTCATCTTCAATAACGCCCATAACCCCTTCAACCTTTTTCAAAAGGTCCATATTCACTTTACTTTCATCATGAAGCGTTAATCGCAGTCTCGTCATACAATGAGCAATGCCACGAATATTTTTTACTCCCCCAAGTTGCTCTGAAATCTCTTTGGCCATTCTCTCTTCTTTCTTCATAATAGAATCCCCCTCCCCAAAGTTTAAAGTGCTTTCTTCACAAATCCTTTCGCACCTTTTAATTTTTCTAGTGCTTCCCCATATTCACACTGTAGTAATATCATAACGATTGCAGCTTTCACATTTCGATCTGCTTTCTCATAACACTCTGTAGCTACTTCATAACTAGCGCCTGTCGCTTCAACAATAATTCGTTTTGAGCGTTCTACCAATTTTTCATTTGTAGATTGAACATCTACCATTAAGTTTTTATATACTTTCCCTACACCAATCATAGACGCTGTAGAAATCATATTGAGTACTAACTTTTGCGCTGTGCCAGCCTTCAACCGTGTTGAGCCTGTTAATATTTCTGCGCCTGTTTCCACTTCCACATTTAGTTTTGCATATTTACTTATTTCAGCATTTTTATTACAGGAAATACTAGCTGTACTTGCTCCCACGCTACTTGCATATTTCAATCCGCCAATTACATAGGGTGTTCTACCACTTGCTGTAATTCCAATAACCGTATCTTTCTCGTTTAATCCAATACTTTTTAAATCTTCTTTTGCTAACTCTTCACGATCTTCGGCACCTTCCACCGCCTTAGTAAACGCTTTCAATCCACCTGCTATAAATCCTTGCACCATGTTATCATCTGTTCCAAATGTCGGGGGACATTCTACTGCGTCTAAAATGCCTAAACGGCCACTCGTACCAGCCCCAATATAAATTAAACGGCCTTCTTCTTCAAAAGACTTAGTAACAATTTGTACAACCTTTTCAATTTCTTCTATTTCATTTTCAACTGCTAACGCAACAGTTCGATCTTCTTCATTCATACTTTGTAAAACTTCTTTTATACTCATCTCATCTAGATTCATCGTTTTCTCATTACGGTGTTCTGTCGATAAATTCTCTAACATATTGCCACCCTCTTCGAAATTATATTTCACACTTTTATTATAACTTTAAGAAACTAAAAATCAATAACTCTTTCTTATTTTATGAAATAAAATTTCACAACATGACATATTTGTGTCAAAGATAATAAAAAAGATGAGTCTCCCCATCTTTTTTTCTACTTCAATTTCCGTAACCGTAATGCTTCTTCTCTCGTCTCCATAAATTGATCTAATACTTTATTACCAATTCGATTGAAAGTAATCACATATAAAGCATCAATCATATTCAGTTGCGTCATTCTCGAAGCAATACTCGCAATGCGATGGTCTTGCTCTACATCTGGCATACAAAGGCGAATGTCTGCCGCTTTATATAACGGAGATGATTGGTCTAGCTTCGTAATCGCAATAACTGTAGCCCCTCGCTTCTTCGCATATTGCGCCATTTCGAGCACATCTTTCGTCCGCCCAGAAGTTGAAATCGCCACAAATATATCTCCCTCTTTTAAATTCGTGACGAGTGGCAACATCATATGAAAATCAGATAGCATCATCGCTGTAAATCCGAGCCTTGTAAATTTATAAGCCCCGTCCATCGCCGGAGTAGCCGATCCGCCTACTCCGTAAAATATAATTTTATCCGCATTTACAATACGATCTGCAGCTTTCTCAAGTTCCTTTTTATCTATCGCAGTAACGCTCGCCTCAATTGCAGCTTTATTCACATATGTAACTTTATTAAACAAGTCGTACGGTCCATCTTCCGTATTCATCACTGAAAAATCATTAATATTATAATCAGCAATCGTTAATTCACGAACGAGCGCGATTTTAAATGATTTAAAGCTCCCAATCCCAATCGACTTACAAAAGCGAACAACACTTGCCTCACTTGCGCCTGCATTCGTTGACACTTCTTTCGTCGTTAAGTTCGGAACAATTTCTGCATTCTCCATTATGTACATGGCAACCTTCTTTTCGGCTGGTGAAAATTGATCCATATTACTTTCAATTTTAAATAGTAATGTTGAAGCTTTCACTATTTAACCTCCACTTCTTATGGTTGCGTATATTCTCTAATATCATTTGTATCATATAGATAAAAACCATCATTGCCAGGTGGATGGTGAACAATTACAGTTCGATCCCCTTTTTTATATGACGTTATTTCACCTTCAGATCGCTGTTTTTCCCATCCATGTATCCAAATTGCAAAGTCAGGTACAAAAGCAGTGTACTTATAGTCTTTCGGATTTTCGTCTTCTACATAGGAAGAAAAAATAGAAACTGGAAAATTTTTCACTTTTGACTCTTTCCATGCAGTAAATGGTATACATAGTGCAATAAGTATGATTACACCTATAACTTTCCCCTTTGTAATCTTCACACTTCCCTCTCCTTGTCATATCACATACATAGATTTTATCATAATTACAATCCATTCATGCTACATGACCACTGCATTTTGCAATAAAAAAAGAGCTTACCTACATCAGATAAGCCCTTCCTCTCTATACAAAATACTTCTTCAAAAGCGGCGGCGTAATAATTGTCGTCAATATAACAACAATGACAATCGCTGTGAAATTTTCTTTCGCTAACAAATTCGCCGCAAGTCCATTTGCTGCGATGATAAGCGCCACTTCTCCGCGCGAAACCATTCCCGCACCGATACTAATAGAAGATTGAAGGTTGAATCCTGTCAGTCTTGCTCCTAAACCTGATCCGATTAACTTTGTGAAAATTGCGATGAGCGTCATAATGATAATGAACCAAAGTTGGCTTCCGATACCTTGAAATGTAATTTCCATTCCAATACTTACGAAGAAAACCGGTACGAATATCGCGTAAGCAATCGGTTCAATTTTATGTTCCACTTCATGCTTATACTCTGTTTGCGAAATCGCAATTCCTGCTGCAAATGCCCCAATAATACCTGCGATTCCCATCATTTCACTGTAATACGAAAAAGAGAAACAAATAATAAGTGCAGCACTAATTAACGCTTCTGTTACGCGAAGTGGTACGAGCATTTTCATAATCCACGGAACAACTTTCCAAGCGATGAAAACAATACTTACAAAAAAGATGATTTTCTTTGCAATGACTAGCGTTACATTTACATCTTGTGTGCCTAAAAAACTCATGACAAACGCTAATAAAATAACGACAATTACATCATCAAATACAGCTGCACCTAAAATCGTCGTACTTTCTCTCGTATTCATTTTCCCTAAATCTCTTAGCGTTTGAACAGAAATACTAACCGATGTGGCACAAAGTAATAACCCTAAAAAGATCGCATGCGACTGTAACATTCCAAAAGCAAGCCCTGCTAAATACCCACCAAGGAATGGGAAAATAATTCCTCCCATCGCTACTGCGAATGCAGATTTTAAATTACGATTTAACTCTTCTAAATCAGTTTCGAGTCCTGCCATAAACATAAGTAGCAAAACACCGATTTCGCTAAGCTCATCAATAAGTTCTGAACTATTAATAATACCTAGCACAGCAGGACCGATAATAATACCAACGATTAATTTACCAAGTACAGAAGGCTGGCCGAGTCTTACGCTAATATCACCAGCTAATTTCGTACAAAGTAAAATGACGACAAGTTCAAAATAAAATAACATAACATCTTCTCCTACTTTATAAAGTGAAACTTTAATCAGTGGGGAATTTCCCCATCCTCACTGATTATTAGTTAAACCAATCGGGCATTTACGGGCAGTTAATGCGGGATAAAGTGAAACTTTAATGAGTGGTTTTGTCACTCTGTTAACCCTCGTCCATTCCTGTAAGTAGTTTCCCCTATTCATTCGCATTTTATTTGTCACATTTTCATTTGACAAAATATTCTGAATTATAATAAAATCAATCCAGAAATTTCAAAAAACTACATACCATAACTGTACCTTTATTCACTTACGTACTCTTTTCCAATGGATTCACACTATTCGCAGTTATGGAGATGAAAAATGGGAGGAGAGTCCAAAGTGAAGTCATTATTACGAAAAAAAGCGCTTAGTACTGAATCACCACGACAGCTAGATAGAACATTAACGGCACTCGATTTAACGTTTTTAGGAATCGGCGCCGTAATTGGGACAGGGATTTTTGTATTAACAGGTATCGTAGCGGCAAAACATTCTGGCCCTGGTATTATGTTATCATTCCTTATTGCTGCATTTACTTGTGCTTGTGTAGCCTTTTGTTATGCTGAATTCGCGTCTTCTATACCAGTCTCAGGCAGTGTTTACACTTATGCATACATGACTGTCGGAGAAGTTGTCGCCTTTATCGTTGGTTGGTGTTTAATGCTCGAATATTTACTTGCCGTCGCCGCAGTAGCTGTCGGTTGGTCTGGTTATTTACAATCTTTACTACAAGGATTTAACATCCATCTGCCCGCCATAATAGCCTCGGCCCCTGGTACAGGAAAAGGTGGTCTCATTGATTTACCAGCTGCTTGTATTTTACTTCTCATTACTGGGCTTTTAAGTTTTGGTATACGCGAAAGCGCACGCATTAATAATATTATGGTCCTTATAAAATTAGCAGTTATTATCGCCTTTATCGTAGCAGGTGCAAAATATGTAAAGCCTGAAAATTGGACACCGTTCATTCCATTCGGGTACGACGGTATTATTACCGGAGCTGCCACTGTCTTCTTCGCCTTTTTAGGTTTTGATGCAATCGCAACCGCGGCAGAAGAAACGAAAAAACCGCAGCGTGATTTACCAATTGGCATTATCGGTTCCCTTCTTATTTGTACAGTTTTATACATGATCGTATCTTTCGTTTTAACAGGTATGGTTCCTTATACGCAATTAGACGTTTCTGATCCAGTTGCATTTGCACTACATTTCGTTGGTGAAGATACTATTGCGGGGCTACTTGCAGTTGGTGCGATGACAGGAATGACAACCGTTCTTTTAGTCGTTATGTATGGACAAGTTCGTGTTTCTTATGCAATGAGCCGAGACGGCTTACTCCCAAAAGCTTTATCACGCGTAAATAAAAAAGTAAAAATCCCTTTATTAAACACATGGATTACTGGAGTATTTGCAGCTTTATTAGCAGGACTTTTAGACCTACATTTACTAGCGAATTTAGTAAACATCGGTACGTTAACAGCCTTCACATTCGTTTGCTTTGCTGTACTTATTTTACGGAAAACTCATCCTGATTTAAAACGAGGCTTTCGTACACCTCTCGTACCTGCACTACCGGTTGTCGCTATTCTTTGTTGTTTATATTTAATGACTAATTTGTCCAAAACAACATGGATCAGCTTTGCAATTTGGCTTATAGTCGGTTTATGCGTCTACTTCTTCTACTCTAGAAAACATAGTCATCTAGCTACTAAAAAAACAAATGATGAGAAAAAAGAAGTATAAAAAAATAGCTCGCCTATAATAAAGGCGAGCTATTTTCATTAACGATTGTAAAACGAAAAATATACCGATCAACTTTTGTATACTTATCCCGCTATTTGCCGGGCAGTAAGACTCCCACTGATTAAAGTTTCACTTTATTCTCCCTTACTTCGTCTCTTTCTTTTTCTTTCTCCACGCGTTTACACTATCAAAGAAAAAGTTAATAAATAGCGTTCCTAATCCCGCTAATAAAAATGTCATTAAAAATAGAACCCATATACTTTTCTCTTTTAAGAAATAATATCCTACAAGGAGCACAACCGCGATCCATACATATTCAAGAATTCTTTTTATCTTTTTCTGTTCCAAATTATTCGCTCCCTTTTTCCATGCTATTTTTAGTATAACAAAAAAGAAGCCTATCATGATAAGCTTCTTTTCTTCTACCTTATTTGTTCATGCTTTTCTCAACAAGTGAAATCGCATGCTCTATCGTACGATTCATCGTTTCTACCTGTGCATCTTTTACTTTCACATCTTTTAACACAGCTTCTGCAACTGTAATTTTTTGACTCAATGATTTCACTGAACCGTCTGTTACATTTGCAGCTTGTGCTTTTTTCACTACTGCTTTTGCAGATTCAATATTGATTTGTAATTTTTCTTTCGGTGTTTTCGGCTGTTCTTCTGCCACTTTTGATTGTACAAATGTTTGGTTTGCTGTTTTTAATTCATTATACATTTGAACAACTTGCTCACCTGTACTTGTCATATTCCCAAACACTTTCTTAGCATTGTCATAGTTTTTTTGTAATTCTTTGAAAGCTTCTTGTGAATATTGGCCTGGTTTTTCACCAAATTCATAAGTACCTGCCAATACTTCTTTCACTTTTCCGATTTCTTCATATAACGTATTTACTTGCTCTAATTTTGTACGAGTAGAAAACTCGTTATATGCCGCTACTACTTCTGAAGAACTTAATGCTTTACTATATAATTTTGCTAATGCAATTTGTCCATTTAACGGAATACCGCCATTTCCGTTGCTATCAGGATCTGCACCAAGTGCGAATGGTACGTTCGGGTGATATACTTTCCCTTGAGCTGGCTGACTATTTACTTTTTTACCATCTACATAAATTGCTACTTCACTGCCGTTATATGTTCCTGTTAAATGATACGTTTTGTTTGCTTCTAATTGAACACCCACACGTTTATAGCTTCCACCAATATGAGCCCATAATTCTACATAGCCACTTCCTGTAGACTCAAAACCAATTCCACCGCTCTCTGTATTTTGCAAAATACCTTGTCCACGAATTTCATTCATTGAAAATACAGTTTCTAACGTAAATGAATTTGCTACTTTTTCTTTTTGTGCTGCTGAAAATGGAAGGTATCCAAATGTATTTGCTTTTCCGTTTAACTTCATAACATTCTTTTTCAATGCTTTATCATATTCAATAGTCACATTGCCCTTAACATCACCTTTTGTACCAAATGATGAACTGTCTTTAAATGTACCATCTGCAAAGTTTACATCAAAAACATCTGCCTTTGGTACTTTCACATTCGGGTCAATATTATCTTTTTTCGTAGTAATTTCTGCCGTTAATGGTTGTACACTTTCATTGCCGAATGAATCAATCGCAACAACTTCAAGTGTATATGTTTTCCCGCCATCTAGTCCTGCAAGTGTAAATGTCAGTTCTTTCGGCACTGGATCTCGATAAAACTCTGAGAATGCTAACAATTTATTCTTTATTTCTCCAGTTTGCTTATCTCTAGCTTGTACACGATAAGAGTGAACAAGAAGGTTGTCCAACGCTTGCTGGAATGTTACTGTTGCTGCATTTTCTGTTACATTTGATACAGCAAGCTTTGCATCTTTTGCAAAGTATGGTTTTTCTTTATCACGATCTTCTACATGAGTAAATGTTTCTTTCTTTGATGGTAATTTAATTTTCCAAGGTTCACCTGTCCAAGAATTCGTATGGAAGTCGCGACGATTAATCGTTACTTCTTTATCATCCACTTCTACTAATAAACCTTGGCTTAATGTACTAGCTCCTGGCGGGATATTTCCTTGTACTTTACCACCTTCAACTTCCATATAACTTACAGAAGATGTACCAACTGATGTAAAATCTTTTTGATGAATCGATCTTGGATCATCTAACGGATAATGCGAATGACCTGAAAACGTAATTACTTGTGGGTATTCTTTTAATACCGCATTAACTTTCGCACTATCTTTCGTTCCCCATTCTTGGCTACCGTACACTGTATCTTTAATATGTTGATGTAAAAATACAAAAATTGGTTTTTCTGGATCATCTTTTTGTGCCTTTGCCATTTCTTCTTTTAACCAATTAATTTGCTTGTCCGAATAATAGCCATGTGTTGTCCCATCCTCTGGAGACATAACAAGGAAATGATACCCTTTTACCACTTTATGATAATAAACCGATTCCATTCCTGTCTTTTCTAAGAAACGCTTCTGTGCTCCCTCTACCGATAAACCGTTCCAATAATCATGATTACCTAGAGAATTCATTCGTACCGCATCTTTATTTGCATTTTCGTTATACACTTGCATGAAACGATCATATTGCTTTACTGAACCCGAATCAGTAAAATCACCTACAATGACAAATGCATCTTGCTTTGGTGCAAGCGTATTAAATTGCTCAATCGCTCTTTTCCAGCGGAACGTATCATCTGTTCCACTATCTTTAATATGCACATCACTTACAACTGGAAAAACTATCTTCTTCTCACTTGGTGCCTTTTCTTGCTTTTTCTCTTCCGCTTTAACCGACGTACTCCACGGTAATGATACAAATGCCCATACAAACACCATTAATAATCCAATAAGGCCTTTTACTTTTCGTAAAGCAGTTCTTTCCACGTGAATCCTCCTCATAATAATTGATTCATTACAAGGGCTATTTTATCTTAAACATATTAATATCGTTTAAATAACAAATGAATTTTATTAGATTTTTGTAAATATACAGTTAATTAAGTGTTAAGTCCAACATTACTCGTACTATTGTATACAACCACCTTTTGTCTAAAAGAGTCTGATCATTCTTTTCCCATGTCTATTCACATATAATCTTTTCTATAACATTAATGATAAGTTAAGCTGTAAGCCTATTAGACAATCTTAATTTTAAAAATTTTCTTCTTTTCTTAACACATCGGCCATGCTTCTACATTTAATAGTAGTAAAAGACAACTTAAAAAGGAGGGGTTGTATTGAAGAACAAAAAAAATATTGGCTGTTTCGCTCCTTTATCTATCATTTGTCCAGACCCTTGTCCACCGCCCCCTTCTCCAAATCCAAGTTGTGAGCGAGTAACAAATGAATTTGCAGGGAATTTCCTCATAACTAACAACACCATTCCCTCTACCAAAGATGCACTACAATCAATGATACTGTGGCAAAGTGATGGGATACTGCTTATATCAGGTACTGTCTCGGTTTACAATAGTACTAGCAGCAATGAAACAATTACAATTCAAATCATTGGAGCAGTAACCAATATTTTCACTGTGTTTCCTGGCAATACAATATCTTACACAGGTAAAGATTTAAAATCCGTTAGTATTATTAATATACAAAATAATCCTTCACTATATTTAGAAGGCAAGTACTGTTGCCAATTTACATGTTGCTTATAGAATACCAATTTTATTACTTCCTCAATTTAAAAAAAGCATACCATTTACGGTATGCTTTTTTTATGAAATTGGATAACGTACTGTAATACAAAACTCGCCTTGATTAACAGTTGTTCCTGTCGTAGTAATTCGGACAGTAGTAAAATATCGTACAGTGAAAGTACCACTACTTTGTGGTTGTACAGTAATTGTATCAACTACTGTAGCACCGACTAAAAAATCAACTGTAATGGGATTCGCGCCTACATCATATTTCACATAACCTGAACCATATACTTCTTGTGTAATATTATTCGTATATACAATTTGAGTACCAGCACCTGTAATAGACCAGTCTGTACATACTTGATCTTGCACAAGTGTTTTATTAGAACAACAAGACAAACCGGAACTTCTCATTCCCATTTCGATCCTCTCCTCTTCTACTATGAAAGTGGATAACGTGTTGTAATACAAAATTCTCCCTGATACGTTCCACCAGGTGTTGCAGGTAACACAACTTGTATACTAGCAAAGCGGCGATACGTAAAAGCGATACTCGTTCCTGGGTTTAATGTTTGTGTATCAATTGTAGCCCCAGCAGAATCAAGCGCTTCTACAGTAATTGGACCTGGACCAACATCATATTTAACAAAACCAGTACCAACTACATTTTGGTTAATATTATTTGTATAAAGAACATTATCAATTGCTGTTGCAACTACAGTAGCAGACCACGGACTACACACTTTATCTTGCACATAATTTTTATCTGGACAGCAAGTTAATGCTGACCCTGAGCACTCACAAGACATAGTTGTTTCCCCTCTCTCTTTTATATTCCCTATATGTGTATGTCCCTCAGAGTCTTTTGCCTGTACTATTCATCTATTTTCAAAAAATATGCAAATTCCATTACCAATGACTAGATAGATTCCGATCTGTTTCGTTTTTTCATAAATTTATAGATTAAAATACCACCTACAATAATAAGAACGACCGCTAATATCGGTAGCATATATTGTCCAACAACACCCGCTGCTTTTTCCCAATGCGGACCTAATTTCATTCCAAAATAAATATACAAAGTCGTTAATGGGAACATTGCTACAAATGTATATATGCTAAACTTCCATATGTTCATTTTCGCCATACCACATGGAACAGAAATAAGCGTTCGAACTCCCGGCACAAAGCGTCCAACAAATGCTACAACTGGCCCATACTTCTCGAAGAAATCATCTGCTTTTTGAATTTGTTCTTCTTTAATAAAGAAGTATTTCCCGTATTTTATTAATAGAGGGCGACCACCGTAATAACCTAGTGCGTATAACGTTAATGGTCCTGTCGTTCCCCCTAGTGTTCCAGCTAATACAGCTAACCAAAAATTCATATCCCCCTCGTATACCCAATATCCAACCATGGGCAAAACTACTTCTGCTGGAATAAATTCAAACGTTAATGCTAACACAACTCCAAAATAAGAAAACTGCTTTAAAAACTCGATTATATCTAAAATAATTTGCTCCATATTTTCAACTCCTATCCTACGTTTACGTTATGCTTTTCTTGCAATTGCACTGGCGCCATTTTTACAATTCGATTTAAAATAAATAACACAATTCCAATATCATCTAAAATACCGATAAACGGTAAGAAGTCTGGAATTAAATCGAGCGGCATCGCTACATAACCAACTAAAAAAGCAATAGATAAAATTTTCTTCTTTATGGAAACCTCTTTTGAAGTGAAAAAGTCAAATAGGAATGGAACAAAACGGCGGACATGAAATACAACTCTTAATCTACTAATAAGTTTTTTCATTTTCTAGCTCCTCTCTTTGTATACAAAAAGGACCCTACCAAATATGGTAAGGGTCCTAAAAAAGACAATAAGGGGCCTTTACCATTGCTGGTAAAGGTCTCACTAACAACGAAACGTTGCCAATAAAGCCGAGGGTTTCTCCCTGTAATGACGACTTTACTGTAATAAGTTACTCCCCTTTATATACACAGTTTTATACAATCACATTAAAATATTTACCTAAGCTTGTCAATATTTTTTTCATTCACCATTCAGATTATTACATTGTAAAAGACTCTCTTCCATGTTCTCTATTGAAATAAATTGGAGTGTATAACCATCTGGATCATGAATTATTATTCTAACTTCTTCACCGCGGCGCTTTTCTACAAATGATATTTGATAAAACGCTAACTTTTTCTTTAACCGCTCGATATTTGTAGTTTTTAACAATAGGTCCTTCACTGATGATATAACAGTCTCTCTATGTTCTCCCAGCCCCCTGTTTACAACAAAACAAATTCTCGTTGAACCGATATCATACCACACACCTGTTACACGTATTTGTGGCCTCTCCTTGCTCGGTTTAAACCCTAGAATTCCTTCATAAAAATATAATGTTTCCTTTAAGTTTTTAGACTCTAATACAATACATGTTGTAACACTTTCCATCCGCACTCCCCCTGCCCCTTTTAGTTTTCTATATGAGTCATAATTTGCAATTATGTACGAATACAATACGTAATAATGGATATTTCATTTATAAAGGAGGGTTGTGACATGGATAAATTCATGAAATCCTACATACCTTATCATGGTCCAAACGATCCTTGTCCTCCAATTGGAAAGAAATATTACTCAACTCCCCCGCACTTATATATGGGTTTTCAACCAACTAATTTACCCCAATTCACACCAAAAGAAGCTTTAAGAAAAGGGACTTTATGGCCTGCCTTTTATGATTATTATGAAAATCCTTACAAAAAAGGACGGTGAATAAAGACGTGACACAAACATTGCCTGATGAATATTACAAATGGATTGAAGAACTTCAAGAATTAGACTTTGTATTAGTTGAACTTACTCTCTATTTAGATACGCATCCCGACGATACTGCAGCTATAAATCAATTCAACGATTTTTCTTATAAACGAAGAGTATTAAAACAAAAAATTGAAGAAAAATACGGACCACTTCAGCAGTTTGGAAATAGTTATTCTAACGCTCCCTGGGAATGGAGCAAAGGACCGTGGCCATGGCAAATATAAAGTGAAACTTTAATCAGTTGGGGTTTTGTTCATCCCCCACTGATTATTAGCCTTCACCAATCGGGCGTTTACGGGCAGCAGGACTCCCACCTAACTTTTTTGCCTCAGCCGAATTTTGAGGTGGGAGTCTTACTGCCCTCAAATAGCGGGATAAAGGAGAGAGACTATGTGGATTTATGAAAAAAAATTACAGTATCCTGTTAAGGTGAGTACTTGTAATCCAGCACTCGCAAGATTATTAGTTGAACAGTACGGTGGTGCGGACGGCGAACTAGCTGCTGCTCTGCGCTACTTAAATCAGCGTTATACTATTCCTGATAAAGTCGTTGGCTTACTAACCGATATTGGTACAGAAGAGTTCGCACATTTAGAAATGATTGCTACAATGATTTATAAATTAACAAAAGATGCAACACCTGAACAAATGAAAGCTGCCGGATTAGACGCGCATTATGCGAATCATGATAGCGCCTTGTTTTACCATAATGCAGGTGGTGTTCCTTTTACTGCCACTTACATTCAAGCGAAAGGAGATCCTATCGCAGATTTATACGAGGATATTGCAGCTGAAGAAAAAGCACGAGCGACTTATCAATGGCTAATTGATTTATCAGACGATCCCGATATAAATGATAGCTTACGCTTTTTACGCGAACGAGAAATTGTCCATTCTCAACGTTTCCGAGAGGCTGTAGAAATTTTAAAAGAAGAACGTGATAGGCAAATTTATTTTTAAAACACATATCCTAGCGATATGTGTTTTTTACGTTAAAAGTGAAATTCTTCCTGCATTAACATATAAATAGTATATTTATTCAATTTTACGCATTATTTTAAAATATTTTTAAAATTCCCTCTTGCTTTCTAGTCATCAGACCTTTAAAATAATAACAGTTAATCGACAAATTATTTGAATTTTCGACAAAAAAACGCTCATTAGGAGGCTTTTCTTTATATGCGTACAACTTTAAAACCAGCGCAAATACTTTCGATTAGTTTATTACTATTCGCAGTTTTCTTCGGTGCTGGTAATATGATTTTCCCGCCTCTTCTCGGTCTTTCTTCCGGAGAAAATATGTGGGTTTCCATTACAGGATTTATTATTACAGATGTCGGTTTATCTTTACTAGCTATCGTCGCTGTTGCCCTTGCTGGTGGTAGTTTTAATACTTTAGCGAGCCGTGTTCACCCAAAATTCGCAGCAGTATTCGCTATCATTATTTATCTTTCCATCGGCCCACTATTTGTTATTCCACGAACTGGAACTGTATCTTATGAAATTGGGATTGCACCACTTTTCCCAGATCAATGGTACTCTATGTTAGTTTTTAGTGCGATTTTCTTTATAGTCGTCTACTTCTTATCGTTAAATCCATCCAAATTAGTAGATCATATCGGAAAAATATTAACGCCAATTTTGCTTGGAATTATTGCAATTATGGCAACAAAGGCGATTCTTTCACCAGTATCGTTCGCAGAACCTGTTGGTGACTATAAAGAAATCCCATTTTTCAAAGGATTTCTCGAAGGCTTTTTAACATTAGATGCAATCGGAGCTCTCGTATTATCAACAATTGTTGTAAATGCAATTCGCCAAAACGGTATACAAGATAAGAAATCCATTGCGAAATATACAATTATTTGCGGAAGCATTGCGGCTCTTTTCTTAACAATTGTTTACTTCTTACTAGGTTATATCGGCGCTTCAAACGGAAACTTAGGACAATTTGAAAATGGCGGTCAACTATTAGCAACTATTATGTATCAATTCTTTGGGACAAGCGGTAATGTTTTATTAAGTATCGCAATTATAGCTGCTTGTTTAACGACTGCAATCGGTGTTGTAAGTGCATTCGCCAACTATTTCACAACAGTACTAACAAATGTTTCATATAAGAAGCTTGTACTATACGTTTGTATTTTTAGCTTCGTTATTTCAAACTTAGGATTAAGTTTATTAATCAAAATTACATTACCCGTATTAATTATTTTATATCCAATTACAATCATTTTAATTTTCGTATCATTTATCGATAAATATACGAAACGTAAACCTTCTGTCTATATCGGAGCGATGATCGCAGCATTCATTATTAGCTGTATTCATGCACTTGATAATGTGGGAATGATACCAAGTTTTATCGCTAATATCGTACACACAATTCCTTTTTATAACTTAGGAATCGGCTGGATCGTTCCAGCAATAATCGGTGGTATAATCGGATACTGTATTCCACAAACAGAAGCTGCAGGTGAAGTTTCTGCAAAATAGAAAGAAGCAAGCATTGATTATGCTTGCTTCTTTCTTATTTTCACATCGTATGTTTAAACGTAAATAGCTCTTCTTTTGACTGCACAGCAGGTTGTTCCTTTTCTACATCTGTCTTCTTTATCTCACCGCCTAACCTTACTTTCATCATCGCTTCTTCTATGCTTTTCACAATCATATTTCCTGAAAAAATAGTAAGCCCGAAAAATGTAATTGGGACGAGAGGAATCCATGGATGCACTGTTAATGACCTAAAGTATACTCCAATTAAACCTGACCATTCATGCGTATAAGATTCCACTTCTTCCACCGGCCCCATAAAGTTAACTGTTCCACCAAAGAATACTTCCAGTAACCCTAAGTGCAGTAAAATAGTAAGAGTCTGCGTAAACTGTTGAAGAAATACGAGTATAAACGTCATATAGAGATGCGGAAAAAGATGTTTTATAACAATACGTCTTCTCGATCCGCCTAATATGCGCGCGGCATCAATAAATTCTTCCGTTTGTAATTTACGAACTTCCTTCGCAACATACAGTGCAATAACTGGCATCACAAGCATTACGAGTAATACCACTTGAAATGAAGCTCTTTCAAAAAAAGTTGTTGTCTCCTCTCCACTTCCAAATGTATTTGCAAAGTGAAGAAAAAAATACGCAATCATAACTGTTGGAATAACTGTAAAACTATCAAAAAAAGCCTCAATCTTTGAAAAGCCTCTTTTTACATACGTTCCGATTACAACACCGAAAAAAACACCTATTACCATTCTAAGTGCCGCAATTAAAATAGATATACCAATCGTCCATTTCGCCCCTTCAATGACTAAATGTAAAAGGTCATATCCTTTCCGGTCTGTCCCGAGTAAAAATTGTAATGAAGGTGAGAACGGTGGTACTTCTGGATTTCCAGCCGCGTCATATTGCAATGTAACTTTTTTAATCTGTCCATCATTCCATATCGTATTTCCGATGCTCAAAAGAACTAATATGAGAAGAAATCCAATGCTTATCCAAAATCTTTTATCACGTTTTATATACATCCACATATTATAATCTCTCCTTCATCGCAGCTGGAATGAAATAATAAAACAGCTTAAATAAAATAAATATCGGGATATATATAAGCAGCACACTAACGATGAAAACCTCCACCCTAATACCCTCGTACGATTTTAAAAACATGAAAATACCACCCGTATTAAAAATCCATTCTATAATATATAAATTAGATAACATAAAAAAGATATTTGTTTTCGCAAAGAAAAGTGTACTAAGCAACACATTTCGTAAAACATGACGATTTAAAATATGAATACGATTTAGCCCTTTCGCCTTAGCAAATAGTACATAATCTTTTTCTAGTTCATTTTCAAAACGAAGCACCAACATTTTTACGAACAGAATCGTAGTCGGTATACTCAAACAAAATATCGGTAATCCTCTAATCGACTCGCCTCCAATTGACGCAATTTGAAAAGGTAAAAAACCTGTTTGTTTAAAAAACCATACAACTAAAATTTGTGATACTAAAATAAGAAGAATGTCTGGAATAGATTCTAGAAAGATGAGAAATGATTTAATACGATGTTGTATACGCGGTGAACTACTCATAATTACATAAACAATACAAAATGCTACAAATAATGAAATGAAAAAAGCAGCCAAAAAAATAACAATCGTTTCTTTATAATGGACGAACAACTGCGGAAATAAAAATTTACCTCTCACATATTGCAAATTGGAGATATCCATTAAGTTCACAAACACTTCTTTTAAACTCTGTATGTACTTTGATGCATGCAGCTCAAATCCATAAAATAATTTCGGCAGTGCTCCTATACAAATAATGCCCAAAATCGAAATAATAAATTGAATTGTCACTTCCATCCCATTCAGAAAAACTTTTTTGACCACGTTTTCCCTTCTCTCTATATATAATTTACCCTCTAATTTTATTCTTAATTTTCCGAATTGTAAATATTTATAAAGAAAAATCACTAGGTTATGACCCTAGTGATTCTTTATGCGCATGCCCTTCTCTTTTCGCAAACGGTATATACAAAATGAAACATCCCATAAGCGCAGCTATTTCTAATGAAATAATATAGTAAGGATGCGGGCCTAACATATCGAGTAATGAAGCAGTTTCTGGCTTATGAGCTAAAAACATATAATTGCCACCCGTTTTATAATTAACAAATGAAACGATTGGAATTACTATGTTTAAAAATATCATCGTACGCTTAATCGATTGCAAGGTAGGTCTATATCCTTCTACCCACGTCATAAAGAGCGGTGCCCAAATGAGTAATACATGTGCAATGAAGAATTCTATAAAGCGAAAATGCGGAAAAGTGTATTGCACGTTCGGCGTTAAAATGGCTTGCGATGCACCGATAATTCCTGTAAAAAACACAATCTCATATATTCGATAGCTTTTCGTTACAATCATAATCGATGCTAACAATAAACTAATCGTACATAACTCAAATGGTAATGAAGTGCCTAGCTCAAAAATACCGGCTTTCCATTCCCACATATGAAGTCCAATCTCACTTCCTATAAATAGAAATGCAATCGCATATCGAACCGTTATATTCCACTCACTTTGACGCAATAAATCTTGGTATTGATACAGAAAAAATATCCCCACCAACATAATAAATAATATAATGACATGTTGCCTCGAGTACGGAATAAATGGTTTTAATGGATGCGCACTAAAATAAGCTTCCATCTTCCTTCCTCCTCTCCTTCATACAATATTATTATTAGAAAGAAACAACGAGTCAATTCATTTGCTTAAACTAGGACAACCTCCACCTTACATTTACATATTTATACCTTACAAAACTGTAAGGTTATTGTAAGCTAAAACGATTTGTCATATTCTTCACCTCTTCTATACTTAATGTAGATACTAAAACGAACGAAAAGGTGATAAATAGATGAAGAAGAAAAATAAAGTGTTAATTACTAGTGTAGTAGCGATCGGAATTGCAGCTGGATCATATTTTGCTTTAGCTGGCGGTAGTTCAGAAGTAGCAATGGCATATAGCGGATATAAAGTAACAGAAAAACAAATTGAAAACGCGCAAAAATTTGGCGGTGAAGTCATTCCAAACGGCATCGAAACAATTTCATTTGATCCAACAAAAGGTACGTATGAATTAGCTGTTAAAAAAGGCGATGAAGTTAAGAAAGGGCAGCTTCTATTTAAATATAATGACCCTACTGCTAAACAAGGTGTAACAGAAGCAGAAATGCAAAAGAAAATTGCACAAAAAGAAGTGACATTATATCAAAAACAAATTGATGCAGCGAAACAAAAATTACAAAAAGATAAAAATGCAGGTCTTCCTCAGGAAGCATTAAAGGCATCGGAAGTCGAAGTGCAACAATTAGAATCACAACTTGAAATGAAAAAGTTTGAAGTAGAAAAAGCTGATGAAATGATTAAAGCAGCAAAAGAGAAAGTAAACACACTTTCTGTAACGAGTCCAACCGACGGTGTAATTGATGATATCGTAAAAACTGCTGATGAAAAAACAGGTATGAGTGGCATTACACTTCGTCACGCTGGTCAATTTAAAGTAAAAGGTCAACTTTCTGAATATGAACTTGCTAGTATGAAAGTTGGGCAAGAAGTAACTGTTTCATCAAAAACTGTCGCTGGTAAGACTTGGACAGGAAAAGTAACAGAAATCGGTTCTACACCATTAAAGAGCATGGACGAAAATAAAACTGTTTCTAATTATCAATTCACTGTCACATTAGATAATAGTGAAGAATTACAAAACGGCTTCCATGTTTACGTAACAAGTAAATCTGGCGAAGCAACTGGTACGATTGTTCCGAAAAGCAGCATTGTGAAAAAAGGTGACAAAAATGTTGTCTTCGTTGTAAAAGACGGTAAAGCGAAAGAACAAGCAGTTACTGTTGAATTCGAGACAGATAGCGAAGCAAAAGTTTCTGGAGTGAAAAAAGGAGAGGAAATTATCTCTAAACCTGAAAAAGACTTAAAAGACGGTATGGAGGTTGTCACTCAATGATTAACTTAAAAGGCATCACGAAATCTTTCCAAAATGGTGCAGAGTCCGTTCAAATATTACACGGAATTGATGTAACACTAAACCAAGGAGAATTCACTTCTATTATGGGACCATCTGGTTCTGGTAAATCAACATTAATGAACATTATCGGTTGCTTAGATAAACCAACGACAGGTGCGTACGAACTAGCTGGTCAAAACATTTCAAACATGTCTGAAACAGAACTTGCTCATGTTCGTAATAAAGAGATCGGATTCATATTCCAAAACTTTATGTTATTACCGAGACTTACAGCACTTCAAAATGTAGAACTACCTCTTATTTACGCTGGAGTCGATAAAAAAGAAAGACGTGAGCGCTCATTAGCAGCTTTAACAAAAGTCAGTTTAGCTGATCGTGCTACTCACTTACCAAATGAATTGTCAGGTGGACAAAAGCAGCGTGTCGCAGTCGCACGTGCAATCGTAAATAACCCGAAATTTCTCTTAGCAGATGAACCGACGGGTGCACTTGATACGAAAACAAGTACACAAATTATGGATCTCTTTTACGAATTAAACAAACAAGGCTCAACAATCATTATGATTACCCACGATCGTGAAATTGGGGAAGCGGCAGCACGTCAAATTGTAATTCGTGACGGAAATATCGTCCAAGATTGGAGAGGTTAATTTTGAACACGAGTGAAAATATACGCATGGCCCTTTCCTCTATCTTTGCTCATAAAATGCGTTCTATATTAACAATGCTAGGTATTATTATCGGTATTAGCGCCATTATTACTATCATTTCAATGGGTGATGGTACAAATGCAAAGTTTAAAAAAGAGTTAGGCCAAGGAAAAGATACTGAAGTAACGATTTACTACAACAACCCTGATTATGGAACTGATAGTGCCAAAATCACACCTGATATGCTAAAACGTCTTCAAACTGTACCAGGCGTTAAAGATGTTTATCCAGATGTAAGTATGAAAGTAAAAGCATCTTCTGGTTCAAAAGATGTCTCTCTTGATTTAAAAGGTGGAACAGGCGCCTTTATGACAGATTCGAAAATAAAATTAGTTCACGGTCGTGAATTAAACGACAGCGAATTAAACCAAGCAATTCCTGCTGTTATATTAAATGAAGAAGCTTTCAACAAATTATTTAGTGGTTGGGAATCAAATCTATACACAGATATAAAAGGAAAGCCGTATAAAATAGTCGGTGTATACGAAACGAAAAACGAATTTGGAATGGCTATGCCTGAAGGTTATACATCTCTTGAAAACGCGCCTGTCATTTCAGGAGTAAATGAGTATGACTCTGTAAGATTAATATTAACTTCGCCAGCAGAACGTAAAAGTGTAGAAAAACAAGCTGCTTCTGTTTTAAACGAAATGAAAGCTCCTAAATTTGAGCATAAATTTGAAGCCCAAGATATGGGTGAGTTTACGAAGCAATTAGACGAATCAATCGGTATGATGAAAATGGTATTCGGTGGTATCGCTGCTATTTCATTACTTGTTGGTGGTATCGGTGTAATGAACATCATGCTTGTATCTGTAACAGAACGTACACGTGAGATTGGTATTCGTAAAGCACTTGGTGCAACGCGCGGTAAAGTATTAACGCAATTCTTAATTGAATCTTGTATTTTAACAGGACTTGGTGGGTTCATCGGATTCATGCTTGGTATTTTCTTCGCTTGGATCGTCTCAATCTTTGCCGGATGGCCACTCGTTATCTCAAAAGAACTTGGACTTCTTTCAGTAGGTATCTCAATGCTAATCGGTATTGCATTCGGTTTACTACCAGCAAACAAAGCTGCTAAACTTGATCCAATTGAATGTTTACGATATGAGTAAATAAAAAAACGTAGGAGTTTACACTCCTACGTTTTTTATTTTGTTGAAGGCAAATGTAATTTCATCGACGTTTTGACAAAAATAAGAACCTCTAACTTCTATTATATAAAGTGAAACTATAATCAGTGGGGGTTTTGTTCATCCCCCACTGATTATTAGCCTTCACCAATCGGGCTCTTACGGGCAGTAAAACCCCCACCTAACTTCTTTGCTTCAGCCTAATTTTGAGGTGGGGGTTTTACTGCCCACAAATAGCGGAATAATTCTTCTGCAACTCGCGAACCACTTCATAACGATATCATCCCTTTAAATCATGTTTCTTCTATTATATATATGTTTCATGTTGCGATTATCTTTTTATCCTTGCAACTTTCATTTCGCATTACTACTATCCTACAATCCTATTATTGCAAAAATAATATGTAAAAGAACAAATTCAAGGCGTAATTTTTTCCATACTACAACTTATTTTGTAACAATTATATCTCTATTTCATTAAAATCACCCCTATATATACGACTTCACACACAAGAAGATTATATTTTCATAACTACATTACGATTCAAATAGTTAAATATCCCTTTTTTGTAACGTCGCAGAAACATTTAAGTAACACCACTGATACATTATTAATCTATTAGTAATTAAAAAAGTGTTGATTTTATGAATCGTATGTTCTAATCCCCTCAAAAGCGCAAAGAAAACGCTATCAGGATATTAATGGAATTATTACAGAATATTAATGCCTCGTTACGAATGCTTTGTAGTTTTGTGTTTTCCGCAAATAAGAAAATAATGGTTGCTATAATGAGGTCAACGAAAACAAATGCAATGGAGGCTATTATGAAAAAATTTATGGGTATAGCAACAGCAGCGGTTTTTGGTCTTGGGATTTTCACAACATCTGCTAAAGCAGAAACAATCGTAACGACTGATGTACTAAATGTACGAGAAAACCCAACTACTGAATCACAAGTTGTCGGAAAGTTATTAGATGGATATAAAGTTAACGTTTTACATACAGAAAACGGATGGTCAAAAGTTAAATTAAATAGTGGTAAAGAGGCTTTCATAAGCGCTGACTACACAAAAGATACTTACTACGTAACAGCAAACGTATTAAACGTACGTGCTGGAGCGAATACAGATTCAGCGATTCTTGGTAAATTGAAAAAAGATGATGTAATCGAAACAACACACCAAGTACAAAATGATTGGATCCAATTTGAATATAACGGCCAAACAGCTTATGTACACATTCCTTACTTAACAGGAAAAGCACCAGTTAAAGTTCAGCCAGTAGTTAAAGCTGAAAAAGTAACTAACGTTCAAGATACAGCTAAAGTTCGTGAAGCAGTTAAAGCCGGGGAAGTAGCTGAAACTCAAGCAAAAGCTAAGGCTCAAGAAGCAACTAAAGCTCGTGAAGCAGCTGAAACTCAAGCAGAAGCTAAGGCTCAAGAAGCGGCTAAAGCTCGTGAAGCAGCTAAAGCTCAAGAAGCAACTGAAGCAGCTAAAGCTCAAGCAGAAGCTAAGGCTCAAGAAGCAGCTAAAGCTCGTGAAGCAGCTAAAGCTCAGGCAGAAGCTGAAGCTCAAGCAGAAGCTAAGGCTCAAGAAGCAGCTAAAGCTCAAGAAGCAGCTAAGGCTCGTGAAGCGGCTAAAGCTCAAGAAGCAGCTGAAGCTCGTGAAGCGGCTAAAGCTCAAGAGGCAGCTGAAGCTCGTGAAGCAGCTAAGGCTCAAGAGGCAGCTAAAGCTCGTGAAGCGGCTAAAGCTCAAAAACCAGCTACACAACAACCTGTTGCGAAAGAAACTGAAACAAGTGCACCATCTTCTTCTCGTGAATTAAGAGTTGTAGCAACAGCTTACACAGCAGATCCACTTGAAAATGGTTACAAAGCAGGAGACCAAGTAAAATCAGCTATGGGTCATAACTTAACAGCTAATCCAAACATGAAACTAATTGCAGTTGATCCAAGTGTCATTCCATTAGGTTCAAAAGTATGGGTTGAAGGTTACGGAGTAGCAATCGCTGGTGATACTGGTGGAGCTATTAAAGGAAATAAAATTGACGTTTTAATGCCAGATAAAGGTACATCAAGTAACTGGGGACGTAAAACAGTTACAGTGAAAGTTTTAAACTAATTACTATATAAAAAAGAGTCAGTCTCAGCGTTGAGACTGACTCTTTTTTTATGATTCTTACATTCTTTCTTTCTCTTGAAAGTAACTAATATGATCCCGAAGCCATTTTCTCTCTGACATAAATAAGTTCCCTCGTTTTTTATATACTTTATCAAACGTCTTTAAAACCTCTTCTTGATCAGCAAACTTATGTAAGAAACGAAGAGCAATAACAATCTCTGATTCATCGATAGGTACTACTTCATTTTTACGTCTTCTAGAAACAATCTTATTCATACGTTCACAAATTGGTTTAATCGCCCTTTCGTCTCCATATGCATAAAGAGATCGAACAGCCTCGTATTTCACCATAATATTTCTATCCTTTAAAGCTTCAATATAAACTATTTGTAAGTCCGCTCCCCCTATTTTTGCTAACACTTCAATAACGTTTGAACGAACATAAGCACTATCCCTATATAAAGCTTTGTTAATGGAAGAATCGATTGATTTGTTCCAACCTCAAGCAAAGTATAACAAATATTTGTGATCTCATCTTTATTTTCTTCATCCGCCATCCTCCTTAATAAATCATCTATATACTCTTCCATCTCCTTCTCCCCCGTCCAAGTTAAATCTATCTCTTTGCATTCTATATACGATAGATTACTATTTCAACAGAAAAAAGAGGATGCCATAGCATCCTCTCCTCCCTTCCCTATTTCACACAAGTAAACTGCGTCCAAGCCCCTACATAATCTAGTAAGAACAACTCCTCTTCAGCAATTGTACCGACAATATTTTTCCGTTCATCTATCGGCATTTCTTTCAAGATGATTTGTAGTTCACCTTTATACTTACCAAATGAGTTGTTACCAATTACAACTTGCCCTCTTTCCTGTAGTACACTTTCGCGCACTGGGAAGTCATAGTCTTTATACTTTTTACGTACTTCTGTAGAACGTACCATATATTCTGTTATGTCGCCGCGTCTTACGTGTAATTCTTGCAGTGTTGCTCTCTTCTCTACTTCAGTCGCTTCGTCTACAAATTGTACCTTTAGCTGTAACATGTAACGATTTAAGTTTCCTAGTTTCTCTAACTCTTCTTCACTCGCATAAGCATTTCCGATAATAACATCATCAATAAGCCCTGTTGCCCATAAATGTTTCGCTTGAACTTCAATTGGTAAGTTACGATGTTGTTCTAACGTACATAACCCGTCATTAATATCCCATGGACCGATGTCAGCTGCATGCGATGTAATAAAGGCTGCACTGCGAATACCATGCTTTTTGAAGCGTTCACTACAGCGAATGAAATAATCATACGGAAGACCAGTGAATTTTTGCGGATAAAAATTGTGACAACCAATTAAAGCTGATTTATTCGCTTGATGCGAAAGGATATTTTCTAAATAGGCAATATCATTACTTACATTCAGCTCAATTCTTAAGCCATATGGATTATTCGTCATTTTCGCTTCTGTTAACCCGTCAAACCCTACATCTAAACGAATTCCATCTGCACCTAACTCTGCAAAGAATGATAGATCACTATAACTAATACCAAGTTGATCGAATACAGCCGGAGCTACATCTAAAATAACTTCCATATTATACTCTTTTGCATGCCCAATAATTTCTTTAAATTCAGCTACAATTTCCTCTTTGGGACGATTAACAGACAGTAAACAAGTGAATATTCTTGAAAAACCGTGGCGTGCCGCTGCCGAAATGTATGCCATATCTTGTTCTTTCGTTGAATGCTCTGGATAAAGTGAAATTCCTAATTTACGCTCCATGCTTTTGCATCTCCTTCACACGTTGTATTAATGCCATGCTCGTAAATCTATATTTTGCAGATAAACATGTTGCACATAAAATCGTTGGTACGATTATAAAGTACGGTGATTCTAAACTAAATGCCACATAAGCTCCCATTGAACATCCAATAAATAATATCGACACAAGTAGTAAAACTAATAGCGATTTACTTTGTACCCATTTTGAATAATGTGTAATACACTGCCCCGCCACGAATGTAATTAAGATGATAATTGCTCCGAGCATTCTGTTTTCTCCTCTCCTGCTAATTGTTGCTTCTCATACATTTTGAAGAATGGATAGTAAATAACGAATGAGATAACAAAGTTAACAAGTACAAGTACACCGGCCATAATTGTCCAGTCCGTACTAATGATCGCTGCAATTGGCGCTAACATCGTAAATGGCAGCTTCGCCATCATGAGCGGAATCATACCTGAAACAACTGCGAAATATGATACCGTCGTTGTAACTAACGGTGTAATAACGAACGGAATAATCAAGATTGGATTCATTACAATTGGTGCCCCGAAAATAATTGGCTCGTTAATATTGAATAAACCTGGTACGAATGATAATCTACCTAACTCTTTTAAGAACTTAGATTTAGAGAACATAAACATAATTACTAAAGCTAACGTTGAGCCTGATCCACCGATCCATACGAACCATTGAATAAATTGCTCTGTAAATAAGTTTGGTAACTGATGTGCATTTCCTGTAGCCGTGAATACTTCCATATTTTCAAGAATTGCTGAATCCCACATCGGACGAATGATTGGTCCTAAAATCGCTGGGCCATGTATACCGAACGACCAGAAGAACACGATTAAGAATACTGTTAATAAACCGCCGAATAAATTATTTCCTACTAATACTGATTTTAATGGTGCGATTAAATATGTGATTGTTGTGTTTACATCAAATTTTAAACCGTAACGAATACCCCAGAATAAAAGAATAACTACTAAAGTTGGAATTAATGCTGCAAACGAGTTTGCAACTGCTGGTGGTACACTATCTGGTAATTTAATCGAAATATTATGCTTAATCATAAAGTGATAAATTTCTACTGCAATTAATGCTGTCACAATAGCTCCGAATAAAGAAGTTGCACTTAATGTCCCTACTGAAATATATCTTCCTGCATCAATAACACCTGGTACAGCTTTTGTTATTTGAATTGGTTCAACTGATGCGAGTAAAAAGGCGAGTACAGATAATAATCCTGCACTTAATTGATTGAGCTGATAAAAGTTCGCGAGTGAGGCCCCTACCCCAAATGCTGCGTATAAAGCCATTAAGCCTACTGTAAATCGGAATGGAATATCTAAAATATGACGAAACGGTGCAATCCACTCCATATATGCATCAATTGGTAAGTTTAAAAAGATAACAAAAAATGACCCGACAATCGTTAACGGTAACGTAGAAATAACTCCATTTCGAATTGCTAATAAATGTCGTTGCCCCGCAATCTTTTGCGTTGTTGGCATAATCTTCTCTTCCATAAAACTCATAAAACCATTCATCGATAACCCTCCCTATGTTCAATCTGACAAAAGCAAAAGTTATAACATTATAATGTTTATATTTAAAAAAATATAATTACGCTAAAACTAATTGTTCAGCTTGCTTAAGTACTTTCAAACCATCACACATACCATAATCTCGCTGCTCTATAATTGCAACTGGTATATCGTATGATTTTGCAAGAAACTCTACCGCTGGAAACAAATACTTCACCTGTGGTCCAATTAAAACAACATCAGCATTTTTCATTTCCAGTTTCACAAGTTCTGAATCGACTGCTTTAATTTTATAATCCTTCTCTTGTTTCTTTGCCTCTTCTTGCATTTTTCTTACAACCATACTCGTTGACATACCTGCTGCACAACATAATAAAATGTACATATTACACTGTCACCTTTTCTTCCACTCGTTTATGAAGAGTAATAAATTCTTCAGCAAGTTCTTTCACTGTAATGGCATTCATTAAATGATCTTGTGCATGCACTAATAATAAACTTATTTCTGCATGATTGCCTCTTGCTTCCTCTTGAATTAAATCCGTTTGAATACGATGAGCGGATGATATTTCCTCACTAGCAAGTGTCATCTTTTCACTCGCATTCTGAAAATCTCCTTGTCTTGCAAAAGCGATTGCTTCAAGTGCCGCGCTTCTCGCGTTACCACCATGTAAAATTAACGCAAATGGAGTTTGCATATCAGTCATTTTAAATTCCTCCAAGCTATGTTTTTTCTATATTTTCATCTTATTATGAAAACGCATACAATTAAACATAAAAAACTTCCGTTATGTAACGGAAGTTTTTATATACTTTTCTTATAAAGATAATAATATCTCTTGGAAATCTTCAATTACTTCAGCCTGAGTTAATTTCTCTATCGTATTCTGGCTAGACATAATATCATATAAAAAATCATAAAGCTTTTGTAAATCTTCATTATTATTGCGCTTCACACTAAATATAATGATAACTTGTACTTTTTTATCTCCCCAGTCAATCACCTTATCGAGTGTACAAAACATCAAAAATGTCGTATCGCTTAATAATTGCATCGGATGCGGAATTGCCACTAAGTTTCCAACCGCTGTAGGAGATGTGTTCTCTCTCTCCATAACAGAAGCATAAAAGTTTGCGGGTACATAGTTTTTCTCAGCAGCTTTCTCACATAAAAACTGAATAACCTCCTCTTTCGTAGAAGCACTACGATTTAAGAAGATCAAATCTTCCTTAATATATTGCTGGATACTATCATTCACATGTGTAAATAACTGCTTACCAATTGATTTAATCTCTTTATCATCAAATATTGAGTTTACCTTTATAACCGGAACAGGCAAACCACTCGGTATATGAATCGTACTAATAATACAATCTATTTTATCTTTATAAAGATCTTCCACTTTCAATTGATAGTACCCTGTAATACCTACAATCTCTAGTTTATCTCGGAAATGTGATAGAATTTTATATTTCAGTAGTTGTGCACTCCCTTGACCAGTTGCACAAACTAATAAACATCTTTTCTTTTGATTATTTTCCTGCAAGCGGCTCATCGCCCCACCAAAGTGAATGGCAATATAACCAATCTCACTCTCTGGAATGGATTCACCCGTATATTCACCAATTATATCTCCAACGAGAACTGCAATTTCAAAAGCATATGGATAATTTTTTTTCACTTCTGCCAAAAGAGGATTTCTCGTATTTAACTTATATTTCAAACGATTTAATAACGTTTTTAAATGAACACCAAAACCAAATAATAATTCTTCATCATAATAAAAAGTAAGATTCCGTTCTTCCGCTACTTTGAAAAGAATATGCTGCATGAATGCATATACGTCTTTCCCTAATAGCTCTTCCACATTTTCATAGCGATCTCTCGCTGTAACAGCAGTACTTAATAAATGCATCGTCACATATAAAATTTCTTCTTCTGGAAATTGAAGTTTTAGCTCTTCCCCTAAATTCCCTAAAATCTGTTTCGCAATTTTATATTCTTTCTTTATTATAAGTTCAGATTCCTCTACATGTAGTGCTTGAATGTAATGATCATCCCTGCATCTCTTTAAAGCAATCGCAATATGAATTGATAAATTATCAATTTCTATATCTGATAAATATATCGTTCCTCCCTCGATATACTTTAGTATAACTGAGCGGATGAGAGAAATATGAGGTAACGATAAATATGTGTCCGTCTGCTCATAGTTCTCATGAAACGGAGTATGTTCATACCGCGGTAAACCATATTGTGATAAACAAGAACGAATATTAAATTCTTCTCCTACAATACGTATACCATAATATGGTCTTTTTTCAATTTGTAACTCATAGCGACTACAAATATCCGTAACATCTTTCATAATTAAGTTTACAGTAGATTTACTCACATAAATCTCTTCCGCTAGCTGTGAAAGCTTCACATACCCATCTGTCGTTAAAATACGGTGTAAAATATAAGCTACTCTTTCTTCATAAGAAGTTGGAATCTTTTCTGTCTGTTTTTGAAATACATTTACGCAAAAATCTTCAAACTTCTTAGTTTGTATAATTTCTAGTTCGTACCCATTCCCTCTTTGTGATTCAATTTTCGCTCCGTGTTCTTCCAATATATCATTTAATAATTTTATATCCTTTTGAATCGTCTTCGTTGATACGTGTAAACGGCTCGCTAAAAAAGCTCGATTTAGCATCGATTTCTCTTCTAAAAACTCCTCTAAAATGGAAATTAATCGCTGATGCACTTTTGTCATAGCTCTTCCTCTCGCTCTTTATATAAAAGGGAAAAAGCCACTGAAATCAGTAGTTTTTCCCCTTTTATCCCGCGTTCATTATTTCTTTAGCGTAAATCCAAACTTATCCCAAGCTTGTAAATAATCTAATAAGAAGATTTCTTCCTCTACAACTCGGCCAACTACATTTGTTTTTCCTGTATTCACCATATCTTTTAAAGCAATTTGCAGTTCACCTTTATATTGACCATACTGTTCATTATCAATTAAAAGATCACCGCGCTTAATTTCGCGCGTATTATGCGGTTTAAACTCTTCTTTTTTATATTTCACACGACTTTGTGTAGAACGAATCATATATTCAGATACATCCCCGCGATAAAAATGAGGTTCTTCTAATACGATAATTCTTTCTAAATCTGTTGTTGTATCGTATAGTTCTATATCAAATGTTTGTTTCTCTTTATTTAACGCACCTAGTGCTTGTAATTCTTCTTCTGAAGCATAAGCATTCGCAATAATAACATCATCAATTAATTCTGTTGCAAACAAATGCTTCGCCTGTGTTGTCATCGGTAATTCGCGATGCTGCTCTAACGTACATAACCCTTCTGTTACTGGCCAAGGTCCATATGTTGCATCGAATGATGAAATAAAAGCAGCTGTTCTCATACCGTAATCTTTAAATTGTTTCGAGCATTTAATGAAATGATCGTATGATAATCCTGAATAACGATGCGGATAGAAATTATGACAGCCAATTAAATTTTCACGATTTGGTCTATGACTCATAATGTTATCTACATACTTCGTACCGTTACTCATATTAATCTCAATTTTTAAACCGTATGGATTGTACGTCATAATCGATTCTTCTAATCCTGAGAAACCAACATCTAAACGGATACCGTAAGCTCCTAACTCATGGAAGAACGATAAATCATTATATGAAATACCTAATTGTGTAAAGACAGACGGACTAATATCAACTAATACTTGGAACCCTAATGCATTTGCATGAGAGATCGTTTCTTTAAACTCTTCTATAATTGTCTCTTTTTCGCCATCTACAGATAATAAACATGTGAATACACGTGTAAATCCGTATTTACTTGCTAATGTTACATACTCTTTATCTTTCTCTACTGTCGAATGCTCTGGATAAATAGAAATACCTAATCGTCTCATATGTACACGCCTCTTTCTTCATCATATTGTAAACCCTTTCAAATATATGTAGCGAAAAAGTATGTATCCCCTTCTCTTCCACTACAATTTGAATCCGCTTTCTTTAAAGGAAAAACAATTTCTATCATTCATAACAACTACTAGTCTATACATCTATACTTTACATCTTTTTTTCATAGTTGTGTAGTCTTTCCACAAATTTGTCAGTTTTTTTTCCTTGAAAATTGTTATACGTTTTCAAGGCACCTTCCTTGACTGTTACGTTGACCAATACATATACTCGAAAGAACAGAGATAAAGTGAAACTTTAATCAGTGTGGGGTTTTGTTCATCCCCCACTGATTATTAGCCTTCACCAATCGGGCGTTTACGGGCAGCTGATCTCCCACCTAACTTCTTTGCTCCAGCCGGATTTTGAGGTGGGAGTTTTACTGCCCGCAAATAGCGGGAAAACTTTTATATAGGGGATGAATATATGGGAGAGGCAATACTCGTAAAACGAGAACCGTTATGGACGAAAGAGTTTATTGCGCTAATTCTAGCAAACTTATGTATGTTTTTAGGATTTCAAATGTTAATTCCAACTTTACCTGTTTATGTGAAAGAAATTGGGGGCACAAGTTCAAATATCGGATTCGTTGTCGGCATGTTTACCGTTGCAGCACTTTTTATTAGGCCGCTAACTGGAAATGCCTTGCAGAAATTCAACAAAAAAATCATTTTAATGATCGGTACCGCTATTTGTTTACTCGCTATGGGCAGTTATCTTTTCGCTTCAACCGTTTTCCTATTGCTTGCCGTTCGAATTTTACACGGAGCTGGTTTTGGTATTACAACGACTACATACGGAACTGTCGTTTCAGATTTAATTCCGCAAGCTCGCCGCGGTGAAGGCATGGGGTATTTCGGTCTTTCTGGAACTATCGCCATGGCGCTCGGTCCGCTTATCGGACTTTGGCTTATGCAAGCATATAACTTCACGATTCTTTTTTTATGTGCACTTTCATGCACAATAGTTTCATTAATATTAACGAAACTACTTCAAATCAAAAAATCGCCGCAACCACCACAGCAAACATCTGGTACCTTTCTTGATGGGTTTATTGAGCGTAAAGCTTTACTTCCTTCACTATTAATATTATGTATTACATTAATGTACGGGGGAATTGGGAGCTTTATCACATTATTTGCTACAGAAGTCGGGATTGCTGATATCAGTCTCTTCTTTTTATTTAACGCACTTGCAATCGCTGTAACTCGCCCGTTTTCTGGAAGATTATATGATACGAAAGGCCATACATTCGTCATCATTCCAGGAGTTATTATTACGTTTACAGGTATTATCTTGCTGTCGTATACAACTACAATTCCGAGTTTAATTATTGCCGCAGCGTGCTACGGCAGTGGTTTCGGAGCAATTCAACCGGCACTACAAGCATGGATGATTGACCGAGTAGCACCGCACCGGAGAGGAGTAGCAACAGCAACATTCTTCTCAGCATTTGATCTTGGAATTGGTGCTGGAGCAATTATTTTTGGATTCATTGCACACTTTACCAACTATGCAACTGTATATCGATATTCCTCTCTATTACTTATCGCTTTTCTTTTCATTTACATCACAAGCTTACGGAAGCAAAAACAGGGGGATAAAACAAAAGAAAAAGCCGTTGGGTAATGCTAATTGGTTCTTTTTCGAAGTACTTGGACCAAAAAATCATGTATACACATTTGTAAAAAGCAGTGGATTCCTAAAAAAATCACACTGCTTTTTGCATTGTATTGAAGAGTGAACGCTGTTCTATTTATTCATGTTGTTCGTATGATATTAATATAGAACGAATTGGAGGAAATATTAATGAAAGCAATAGTATATACAAAATACGGTCTCCCCGACGTTCTTCAAATGAAAGAGATAGAAAAACCTGCTCCTAAGGACAATGAAATACTAGTAAAAATAAAAGCGACAACCGTAACAGCAGGAGATATTCGCTCACGAAGTTTTACGGTTCCCTCTTCTGTTTGGCTACCCGCTCGAATCGCACTTGGCTTTAAGCAACCGAAAAAACAAATACTCGGAATGGAATTGGCTGGTGAAGTTGAATCGGTAGGAAAAGACGTCACACGATTTAAAAAAGGAGACCAAGTTTTTGCAGCTACCCAAGTAAATTTTGGTTCTTATGCTGAGTATATCTGTCTACCTGAAGGTGGAGCAGTGTGCATGAAGCCCTCCAATATATCCTATGAAGAAGCCGCAGCCATCCCAATTGGAGCACGTACAGCTTTGTTTTTCCTTAGGAAAGCTAACGTTCAAAGCGGTCAAAACATTCTTATTTACGGAGCTTCTGGAAGTGTCGGAAGTTATGCAGTACAAATTTCCAAGTATTTCGGCGCAACAGTTACAGGTGTGTGCAGTAGCTCCAATTTAGAATTGGTCAAATCTCTAGGAGCTGACGAAGTAATTGATTACACCACAAAAAATTTTTCTACTACAGACGAAACTTATGATGTTATCTTTGAAGCGGTAAACAGGAGCTCCTTTTCAGAGTGTATTAAAATGTTAAAGGAAGATGGTACCTATATAAATATCGTTGAACCGTTACCAAGTGCTCAAATGCTCTGGACTAAATTGACAAGTCACGTGAAACTCATATTAAGTCAAAACGCACCTGAAACTTCCGAAGCATTAAATTTCCTTAAAGAACTTGTTGAGAACGGTAAAATAAAAGTGGTCATTGATAGGCAATACACTTTTGAGGAAATTATTGAAGCTCACATATATGTTGAAAAAGGACATAAGAAGGGAAATGTCGTCATAACTATGGAGCATAATGACGATTCTAAATAAAGAAAAAACACTTTGCATAATTGTTAAAATGCAAAGCACCGAAAGTTTTTAACATAAAAAAGCAGAGCAAATTCATATGCGAATTGCTCTTTTTTTATTGTTGCGAGCATCTCAAAAGAAAACAGTTTAAAATAATTTAATCGTTTTTTACTCTCATTAAATAAATCCATTTCAAACCTCCCCCGTTTCCCTACATATTTTTCTAACTTTAATCAAAAAATATGCAAAGAACCATCATCATAACAAAATAAAATTCCAATCTACATACCCAGTTGGGTAGTTTCCCTTCACCTATTTTTACTATCCACAAATAGTGTGATAAATGTGACTTCTTTACAAACCGATCAGATATATCATCTAAAAAACCAATTAAATCCAGGTGTTTCTTTAAAGATTTGTAAACTTTTTATCCCTTTGTAAATTTAGTGTAAATTTTACTGATAAACCGTTTACAGTGCCTCAAGGTTTAGTTAATAATTACATCGTACATGAAATTTAAGGAGTGGAATGCGTGGAATACAATATTCAAGATATGATCTTCCAGTTCATTGGTGGATTAGGTATTTTCTTATTCGGGATTAAATACATGGGCGATGGACTGCAACAAGCAGCTGGAGATCGTCTTCGCGATATTCTAGATCGTTTTACAACAAACCCTCTTATGGGTGTACTAGCAGGTATGTTAGTTACAGTATTAATTCAATCAAGTTCAGGAACAACCGCTTTAACAGTCGGACTTGTAAGTGCCGGATTTATGACATTAAGACAAGCAATTGGTGTTATTATGGGTGCGAACATCGGTACGACAGTTACTGCATTTATTATCGGGATTAAAATCGGAGAATACGCTCTCCCAATTATGGCAGTTGGAGCAATCTTACTATTCTTCTTTAAAAATAAAAAAGTACATTCTGTAGGTCAAGTTGTATTCGGTTTTGGTATGTTATTCTTCGGTTTAGAATTAATGAGCGCAGGTATGAAACCTCTTCGTTCTTTAGAGTCATTCCAAGAGTTAATGGTTAGCATGAGTGATAATCCAATTTTAGGAATTGTTGTTGGTACAGTCTTCACTTTAATTGTACAAAGTTCAAGTGCGACAATCGGTATTTTGCAAGAACTATTCGGTCAAGGTGCAATCGATTTACAAGCTGCTCTTCCTGTATTGTTCGGTGATAACATCGGTACGACAATTACAGCCGTATTAGCAGCAATCGGTACTTCAATTGCAGCAAGACGTGCAGCATTAGTTCACGTTATCTTTAATATTATCGGTACCATTATCTTTACGATTATATTAATACCATTTACAAGTTTAATTCAATATTTCCAAACGTCATTAAACTTAAATCCAGAAATGACAATTGCATTTGCACACGGGACGTTTAACGTAACGAATACAATCATTCAGTTCCCATTCATTGCAGTATTAGCCTGGATTGTAACAAAAATTATTCGTGGTGAAGATGCATCTATTAACTTCAAACCGCAACATTTAAATCCAATCTTTATTGAGCAATCTCCAGCTATCGCTTTAACAGAAGCTCAAAAAGAAATCATTCGTATGGCTGAGTTTTCATTACATGGATTAAAAGAAGCAAACCAATTTTTAAATACACAAGATAAAAAACATGCTGACATGGCTACTCAATTAGAAGGAGCTATTAACAATTTAGATAAAAAAATTATTGAGTATTTAGTTTTACTATCAGAAAAACCACTTTCACCTACAGACTCTGAAAAACATTCAGTTTTAGCAGGTGTTGTTGGAGATATTGAACGTGTCGGTGATCATGTAGAAAACCTGGTAGAACTTGTAGATTTCCAAATTTCAAACCGCGTTTCACTATCAGATGAAGCACTAGCTGAATTAAATGAAATGCTTGAATTAACAATTTCAACATTACAAGATGCAATCAATGCTTTAACAAACTTTGACACTGAACTAGCTCAAACTGTTATTGCAAAAGAACGTAAAATTGACCAAATGGAACGTGTTTTACGTAAACGCCATGTGTTACGTCTGAACGAACGTAGCTGTTCAGGTGATGCAAGCATCATCTACGTTGATATGGTAAGTAACTTAGAGCGTATCGGTGATCACGCTGTAAATATCGCTGATGGTGTTTTAGGTGAACAAGGAAAAGTAAATTTAAAACAATCATTATAATAGGAAAGAGACGCTAATTTAAGCGTCTCTTTTTTCATTTCATCTTTACAACCGTTCTTCCTTTTAACTTTCCTTGCAGTATAAGTGCAAACTTCTCATCTAATTCTTTTAATGTACATTCTTCTGTATAAGATAATAGCTCTGAATTTTTCCACTCACCTGCTAGCAATGCCCACACGTCTCTTCTCACATCTACTGGACATTGAACTGAATCTATTCCTAAAAGGCTAATCCCTCGTAATATGAATGGGTATACAGTTGTATTTAATTCATGCCCTGCTACGTTACCACACGTTGTTACACAGCCTCCATACTTAACTACCTTTAAAGAACTTTCTAACATGCTTCCGCCTACGGTATCGACAACCCCAGCGTATATTCCTTTAAGCATCGGTCTTCCTGATTCATCACTCAACTCCGCGCGATGAATCATCTTTTTTGCACCTAAACGTAGCAGCATCTGTTCCTCTTCCATTTTCCCAGTTGATCCTACTACGTTATATCCTAGCTTCGCTAAAATGCTAACTGCTACACTGCCTACTCCGCCCGTAGCACCCGTTACTAAAACATCTCCCATACTAGGCGTAATTCCCGCTCTAATAAGCTTATATACCGATAGGGCAGCTGTAAAGCCGGCTGTCCCGTACATCATACTTTCCTTCAAAGACATTTCTTTTGGTAAAGGAACAACCCAAGATGATGGCACGCGAATATATTCTCCGAAACCACCAGAAGTATTCATACCTAAATCATATCCAGTTACAATAACTTGATCGCCTTCCTGAAAGACGTTATTTTCACTACTAACTACCTCTCCCGCTGCATCGATACCTGGTGTATGAGGATATGTTCTCGTTACACCTTTATTACCAGTAGCTGAAAGGGCATCTTTATAATTTAATGAAGAATAATAAACACGTATTAATACGTCTCCTTCAGGTAAACTATTAATTTCTCTCTCAACAAGCTTTCTTTCAAATTGATTATTTTCTTTTTCTTTCACAACAATTGCTCGGAATGATGTATGATTCATTATGCTCTCTCCTTCATCCGTAAAATCTTTCTTTATTATATAAGAAGTATATATACAGCTAATCACATCTTCTTGGCTATATTTCAACAAATCTTACTTCTCTATCACTTTCTCACATTACATATTTTCATTTCTACTAAAACAACTTATACTTATTCTACATCTCAAAAATAAAATATAGAAAATCTAACTTTTTATAAATAAATTGAATTTTTACGAAATGTAAATGATTTGTAATGTTTTTTTTCGCTAAATTTCATTATAATAAGTGGATATGAGTGTCGTATTTCAATCCAAATGAAGGAGTACAAGAAATGGAGCAAAACCCATCTTTACAAGAAAATACACGAACTAAACCGAAAAATAGTAAGAAAAAAACAAAAATTATTATAAGCGTTATTCTATTAGTTTTAATAATAGGTGGCGGTTATACATGGTTTTTAGTAAATAAAGCATCTTCTGCTGTTCGAAATGCCGCTCACGATCTAGCGCGCGGTGATAAATCTGATTTACGTGATAAAGCTGTAAAACCTATTACAAATAACGTCTCTGTCTTAATAATGGGTGTTGATGAAAGCGATGTCCGTGGGAAAGAATATGGTGAAGCTATAAGAACGGATGCACTATTACTTGCAACCTTTAATAAAGATAGCAAAACTGTAAAACTATTAAGTATTCCACGAGACACATATACTTATATTCCAGTAGAAAAGAAAAAAGATAAAATTACACACGCTCATGCATTTGGTTCTACTAAAAACGGAAAAGATGGTGGACCACAAGCTAGTATTGATGCAGTTGAAAAATTAATGAATGTTCCCGTCGATTACTTTGTAAAATTCAACTTTAAATCATTCATGAAAATCGTTGATGATTTAGGCGGCATTGAAGTTGACGTACCAGTTGAGTTTACTGAACAAGATAGTAATGATAACGCCGAAGCAATTCACCTGAAAAAAGGTGTTCAAAAGTTAAATAGTGAAGAAGCTCTTGCTCTTGCTAGAACAAGGCACATTGATAGTGATGCGATGCGTGGTCAACGTCAGCAACTCGTTATCGAAGCCATTTTAAAGAAACTAACAAGCGTCGGATCCGTAACAAAAGTTGGTAACATCATTGATGATATTAACGGACAATTCGTTACAAACTTAACATTCGACGATATGCTTTCATTCTATAAATATGGAGCAGATTCTTCAATTGAGAAATTACAAATTGAAGGTGAAGATTGTTACATGGCAAAAGGTGATGATACATGCAGTAAGTCATCTGGTGGTGGCCGAACTTACTACTACAATCCAGATAAAAAAGAATTAGCTAATGTTACAAACGAACTTCGTAGTCACCTTGGACTACCTGCCTATACAAAATCTGATTCTGATTCTGATTCAAAAAAAACAAGCTCAGAGAAAACAAAAGAATCTAAGTCTGAAAATACGAGTGAACGCGAATCAAGTAACGATAAAACTCAAAATAAGAATAACAGTGAAGATACAGAAACATCGTCTAATGACAATGAATAAAGTGAAGCAGTGCTCTATGGAGGTAGAGCACTGCTTCTTTTTAATGCTTTCAAAACAAAAAATCAGAACTTTCCAACTATCTTTTTTAATATTTTTAAATTATAATAAATAATAGTAATCTATTCCAATTATCAGGGGGCTCACACATATGAAAGCTGCAGTAAAACATAACATTTCAGATTTTAAAGAGTACTTAAAATCAAACGATATATACATGGAAGAAAATATAGATGAAAATGATGGTTCGGTACATTTTTCAGTAGGGTTAGAAACAGAAGCTGGCGCAAAGATTCAACTTATCGCTGCTTTCCAAAGCGAACATCCTGCTGTGGATATATACTGCTTCAATGTTGCTCTTGTACCTGATTCAACATCAAAAAATGACATTTTACATGTCATCAATGAATTAAACACATCTTATCGATTTGCAAAATTCACTTTAAACAAACAAAATGCAATTGATATTTCAACATCTCTTGCATTCTCAGAACCAAACTTTAATCCTGCACTTGTCTTTGAACATACGAGAATGCTATATAAATTGGCAAACGATGAATATAAAAACTTAATGAAAGTTATTTGGGCATAAAATAAAAGGATGGGCTGCAAGCAGCACCATCCTTTTACTTCAATATCATATCGATCCACATCTTTATCGCAGTTCCTACAATTAAAATAGATAATACATACTGCAAAACTTTTTGATTCACTCTCTTCCCTACTCTCACTCCAAGAGGAGCGGCAAATAAACTTGCTATCGCAACTATAAGAGCCGGAATAACAACTATTTGTCCAGTAATCACTTTCCCAGTAGTAATTCCTATCGAGGAAATAAAAGTAATAGCGATAGATGTTGCTATTGTTGTACGTATCGGTAGTTTTAAAACAACTAGCATAATCGGTACTAAAAGAAATGCACCACCAGCCCCAATAATGCCGGAAACACTTCCTACAATAAACGCTAACAAACTAGCGAGCCACTTATTGTACGTAATTCCTTCTGTCCCCTTACGATTGCTTCGCTTCGGTATAAACATCATAATAGCCGCAATAGTAGCTAGTAATGTGTAAACAACGTTTACAGCATGCTCATTTAATAGATTCGCACTAAAACTACCTACAAAGCTTCCTATTAATATACTAGCTCCCATATACACAACTAAAGTTTTATCCATATCGTTACTTTTCCTGTACGCCCACGCGCCTGCAAAAGTTGCAAAGAATACTTGAATCGCTGTAATACCACTCACTTCATGTGATGTATATCCAGCAAATCCTAGCAATACTGGAATGTATAAGATCATTGGATAATTAATGATTGCACCGCCAATTCCAACCATCCCTGATATGAATGACCCTATAAACCCAATAATAAATAGTAGCACTGTTAAACTCATATTGTACCCCTCGCCTTCTAAAAAGAAGGTAATTTAAATAAATAAATTTACATTTCCATCCGAAGCATCTGCTAAATATGCTCCTACCCCAGCAAATTCTACCCCTTCCATAATCTCTTCCTCTTTTAACCCTAATAAATCTACTGTCATTTGACAAGCTACAAGTTTAATTCCCTGTTCTTTCGCCAAATCCATTAAATCTGGTAAAGGCATCGCATTGTGCTTCTTCATAATGCCTTTAATCATCTTTGGCCCCATACCAGCAAAATTCATTTTTGATAATCCCATCTTATCAGCGCCGCGCGGCATCATTTTTCCAAACACTTTCTCTATAAATGTTTTCTTTACTTTCACATGCTCATCTTTCCTAAGAGCATTTAAACCCCAGAAAGTATGAAAAATAGTCACTTCATGATCGTACGCTGCTGAACCATTTGCAATAATATAAGCTGCCATCGCTTTATCATAATCTCCACTAAATAAAACGATTGTTGTTTTCTTCTGTTGTTCCATGTTGTTTTCCTCCTAATTACCTATAGGGGTATTTTTAAAATTGTAAAAAGGCTCAAATTATCTAGCTACACCTGATACTACTTTCCCCTTACAAAACGTTCATACCGCCTGAAACATTGATAACGCGCTGAAACCCTAATTTTTTTAATACTTTTGCTGCTTGCTTACTCCTCATCCCGCTCTGACAAATAACGATTATTTCCTTATTTTTATCTAATTGATTTGCTCTACTAGCTAACTCATTTAGCGGGATATTCTGAAATCCCTTCATATGATTTCCTCTATATTCACCTACTGTACGAACATCGATAAACTGCTTTCCCTGTTTTCCCACTATACTCTTTAATTCTTTTCCATTTATATTTTGAACACCTTTCACCGGTAAAAAACGTGAAATAACAAACCATACAGCAATTACAATGAAAAGCGTACTTAATATTGTATTCATATAAACAACCTCTCCGCCTTTACAAAACTAGTTCTTCACTACGCCTTCTTAATCCAAAACTTCAGCACATCGTCTTCTATATTATGCTTTACTATTTCATGACCGCCTGTTTTTGACCATGCTGGAATATCTTTTACTGATCCTTTATCCGTTACATGTACTTCTAACACTTCTCCAGTTTGTAAAGTATCCATCGCTTTCTTCGTTCTTACAATCGGCATTGGACATGCTAAACCTTTCGCATCTAATACTTGTTTTACATTCATCATCTATTCCTCCAGTTTGTTATTTTATAGTGAATCATGAACTGCACAGCGATTTGGACCAATCTCCATTTCACGCTCTTCTTCCACATTCGGATGAATTTTCCCCATATTCGTTTGACGAATTTCTTCATATGCATTTGGCTGAGGCGGTAAATTCTCTGTCACCGTTTTACGAAACTCTACCTCATCGGCAATATTTAATCCTACATTCTCCTTGAATAGATTTTGTAGGTTCGCACGCACAATACCTTTCTCATCCATTTCACTTATTTTTGAATAATGAGCCGGTAAAACAATTAAATCTTGAGATAATTCCTTATAACGTTTATATAAAGTATTTCGTAAATCACTCACCCAATCTTCAGCCTTTCCAGCAAGATCTGGACGGCCAATTGAATCTACAAATAATATGTCCCCTGATAATAAATACGTCTCATCAATAATAAATGATGTACTTCCAATCGTATGCCCTGGTGAGTATAGCGAATCAATATGAATTAGGGTACCCCCCACCGTAATAACAGTACTTTCTACAAACGGTTCATAAGAGAAAACCACTTCCTCCGCATCTTTTGGAGGTAACCAATACGTACCGCCTACTTTTTCAGCTAACTTACGCCCACCAGAAATATGATCTGCATGTAGATGTGTATCCATTACATTCGTAATAGTAGCTCCGTGCTCTTTTGCAAAATCTTCGTATGCTTCAATCGTTCTCACCGCATCAATGACTGCTGCTTCACCGTTTGAAACTACCATATAAGATAAACATCCTTTTCCAAGACGATTAAATTGATATATACTTCCTCCGCCCTGTACATCTCCTACTTTTAACGGCTTTACATATTCACTCCAAGCTTTCATACCGCCAGCTAAATAGTAAACATTATTGAAACCAGCATGTAACAATTGCTCTGCGACGAACTGAGAAGATCCCTCTTTCGCACATACAACTAAAATCTCTTTCTCTCTCGGCAATTCATCTACAATATGTTCTACACCATCTAATAAATCAAAATACGGTTTATTCATTGAAGAAATTTGTTTCCCTTCAATTTTCCAATCTTCATAATCCGCTTCATTACGAACATCTAAAATAAACAACTCTCCGAATAAAACTTTCTCTGCAACATCTTTTGCATGTAACGGTTTAACACTCATCTTTTTACCCCCCACGGTATATTTCGTTTTAAAAAAATTTACTTCTCTATATTCCCCTGCCACTCTAACATACCTGGAATGACATTTTTTACATTTGAATACCCTTTCTCTTTCAACATTTGGCAAGCTACATCACTGCGGTTACCTGTTCGGCAAATAACATATATTTGCTTTTCCTGATCTAAAACTGCACTGTCTAACTTACCTAATGGCACCGAAATGGCCGATGGAATATGACCAAAAGCAAATTCCGCTTCTTCGCGAACATCTAGTACGATGCACTCTTCTCCGTGAGATAATATAGCTTGTAATTCCGTATTCGTAATTGTATGAGGATACTTCACAACTTCATTTACTTCATGTTCGTGGGCTTTTCGTACATAATGCTTCAATATATCTCCCTCTTGTTTCGTTCCAATATATTGATGCCCTACTTTATTTGACCAACTTTGAATATCTAGCGTAGAACCTTTATCCGTCGCCTCTATTTCAATAACTTGCCCTGATGCCAACCTTTCCATCGCCTTTTTCGTCTTCACAATTGGCATCGGACAAGCCAATCCTTTACAGTCTAAACTCGTATCAACTTTTATACTCATAATCATTTCCTCCCTAATCAATATACATATACCTGTAGGGGTATCTTAGAATGTTTTTGAAAATCTGTCAACACATATGTTTGACAGATTATCGGCTTTTTACAAGTAATTGAACTGCTTCTTTAATTAATTCTTCATTTGATCCATTACCTGTTTCAAACTGCTCGCGCAAACATTGCTCTAAATTTGTTCCCACAACGAGTCCAATTGTACGATCTAGCGCAGAACGGGATGCAGTTAACTGTGTAATAACATCTCGGCAATCTTTTCCCTCTTCCATCATGCGAAGCACACCACGAACTTGACCTTCAATACGTTTCAATCTATTTTTCATATCTTGATTATATTCCACTGTAGACCACCTCCGTAATTATAACTATATTATACATTACTTTATAACTTTGTATAATATCATATACCCTTAAGGGTATATTGCAAAGCGGTTTGTTTTTTTGTCAAACCTTCTAGGGTATAGTAAAAATGCACTGCATTGTAGTCCATCTAATTTATTCTCTTTACCCTTTTCTAACTCTTAATCGACAGCCTTTACTGACTAATAATAAAGTTGTTTAATTTTGAGGGCGTGAATCCGCATTGCTACGTTGTTAAACTGTTCCATTTCAATAATAAAGTTGTTTAAAAATACGGTAGTGTATAGTTTATAATGAAGTGTAAACAAATACTGTTCGACTTATTAAATTATTTAAACTTTGAAATAGAAGATATAAGAATAGCCTACATTTTAAGGAATATAGGCTAAGCAATATAAGTTAATCTGTTATTAATTTTGAATAAATACTTAGATCAATAAACTTTTCATTAGATTTTTCACACTTTCTCATTGTCCCTTCGAATGTAAAGTTTAACTTTTGTAAGACTTTTATTGAATTAATGTTTTCAGATTCAACTTTTGCTTCTATTCTATTGAATTCTAAAGTACTAAACGCATAATCCATTAAAGAGAGAATGGCTTCTGGCGCATATCCCTTACCCCAAAAAGCTTTACTAATATCGTAACCAATTTCTGCTTTGGCGTTTTTGAAATCAAATGAATTATAACCACAAGAACCGATAATTTCATTTGATTCTAATTCAATTATCGAATAACGAATAGCTCTGTTTTCCCGAGATAGCTTATCAAGCATTTCAATCATATCTACCGCTTGGCTTTCATCAGTAAAACTATTGATATTCATAAATTTTGTAACTTCTGGATCAGACCAAATTTTAAACATGCTAGCTGAGTCTGATGCTTTCATTTTTCTTAAAACTAATCTTTCGGTTTGTAGTTCTGTAATCAATATTTTTACCTCCATTATGTTTTTATTTTGGGGTCAAGATATTGATATCTGCGCATAGTTCAGTCCCTTCGTGTTTCAAGATAATATTATTATAAAAGTTATAAAGGATGAAACAATAACTTTTATAAATTTGGTTATGTCACAGTTTATGATAACTGCGTAATAAAGAAAAATGAAACGACCGTATTGTGATTTTTTAAACATCTTTAATTTTATTCTTATTTTCCGTTCGTTGAGAGCAATTATTTTTTAGTTGCTGTATTTCCCATTGCAATAGAAATTCTATTCCAACTGTTGATTTGATTGATTACCAAAACAAGGTCAACATATTGTTTCTCGTCATAGTGTTCACGTACTCGCTTATATAGGTCTTCAGGAACTCTTTTAGTAGGAATTAGAGTAATATGCTCAGATAGTTCAAGAGCAACTTTCTCTTCAGGTGTATAAAAATCACATTCATTCCAAGCATTCAAACAATAAATTCGTTGTTCGGTTTCACCCATCTTACGAGCATCGGATGTATGCATATCTATGCAGAAAGCACAACCGTTAATTTGAGAGACTCTAATCTTTATAAGTTCTCTAGTAATTCGATTAATTGTAGACTTCTTTGTGTACTTCTCCATATCCATCATAATTTTCATGCCATCAGGTGCAACATCATAGTAGGAAATTCTTTGACTCATAAGGCAAGACCTCCTTTAATTTTAAGATACTTATAATTATACCGTCACACGAACATTTGTGCTAATATTTTGTTTGTAAGGCATTCGAAATCAAAGAGAATTTCAGTTGTAGACAGTGTAATTAGTTGTTTCATGGTACGTAAATATCGCAAATGAGTAACCGTATTTTTCAAACAAATATTTTCACTTTTAAATTACTTTATTATTACCATCAGAAGAAATTGAATAACTCTATTAATTTTTAAACGATTTTATTATGACCAAACATTTACTAGCCTCTCTTTGTTAACAAACCCTTGAATAACTTCGTCACCAATAACGAACGTTGGAACAGCCTGAATTTCTACTTCTTTCATAGCATGTTTTATAGCTTCTTGATGTATTTCTCGGTATTTTCGTGATAGTAATGCCTCTTTAAATACATCATGCGAAAGGCCTACTTCCTCCGCCAGTTTTGTTCACACTTCAATATTTTTTCTTCTTGGAAAATGCAATAAATACTCTATGATGGAATTCATTTCCTTTTCCCTGTTCCTTTGCAAATTAATAACCTTCAAATGCAAAGTGCGTATACGGACGCGATAAACGAGGTAATTTCATTTCTATTCCTAATTTTTTAGCAGTAGAATGAATGAACGAGCTCCAAACTTCTATCACATAAGGCAATGTCCATGGATTAACTTTAGGATGCGGGATAGGGCGTAATTCAAGTGGCATCCATTCTATTTCTACATCTTTTTCCTTTGCACCCCATCTAAAGGGGCAGTAGCTAAAAAACAAAATGGACAAATAAAATCAGAATAAACTCTAATTTTCACTGTCATATACATTCCTCACATTTCTTTTTATCCCATATTTGTAACTATACGAGCTTCAAACATGGGGATAATATGACTAATACAATATATCTACTACAAAAAATTCATTTCATTTACGAATGAAGTAACCCCTCGTTCCATTGTCATACTTCCTATAATCTCTTTGCAAAACTATAATCCATTTCTCCACCTAACGCTTCAGGTGTATCACCAGTTTCTCTAAAATCATGTGTATAAATTTGTTCAAATGAACCGAAATCTACTTGCTTATAAAATTCGAAACAAGGGAATCCATCATGTTCTCCTTGAATATTGATACTACCATCCCTGTTCACACATACAGTTAATAAATAGTCCACAGGAGGGGCATACACATTTAACGGATTACTAGCGCTTGCACTCATTTTGAATTGCACACCGTCAGAATTCCATGAAATATCCGTACACACAATATTTTCAGTACTCGCTTTTCCTGTTCTTTTATTCACAGAACCATCTGGATTTGTGACCTTCTCTGTCGTAATACCCGTGTTTGCATATGAAAACACTTCTTCTTTATAAAAGTCCACTACTACCTCTTGCTCAACTCTAGAGCGCATAGTATTTACCGCATGTGGTGTAAATTCACGTGAATCACCTTCGAATTGGATTACTTTCCCTGTTTGTACATCCTTCCGCGGTTCTGTCCAAGACATTGGAATAAATACACTGGCTCTAATTTTAACGATATTCGTCATAAGAAACACCCCTGTAATTCTAATTTTATATACTGCATACTATTGAATAAAATAGACCACAATTTCAATCCTAGAACCAATAGCTTTCTCTTTTACGTTTGCTACTTCCTTCTAAAAAATAGCGCTATATTTATATCTAGATTTTCGTTTTAAAGCTATATTCCATTTCTCCAGCTAGTGCTGCTGGGGTATCATCCGTTTTCCTGAAATCATGTGTATATATTAATTCAAATGAACCAAAGTCGATTTGTTTATAAAATTCATAGCAAGGAAAACCATCATGTAAACCTTCAACATGCACAGTACCACTTTCATTAAATCGTATAGTCAAAAAATAATCAGCTGCAGGTGCTGCCGCGTTTAACGGATTACTTGCACTTGCTTTCATTTCAAATGAAACTTCATCTTCACTCCATACAATATTTGTACATGCAATGTTTTCTGTACTTGTTTCTCCTTTTTGATACTCAATTGAGCCATCTGGATTTGTAATTTTCACAGTAACGATACAAGCATCTGCATATGTGAAAATTTCTCTTTTATAAAAATCAACAACCACTTCTTGTTCTAATCTTGAACGCTTTGTGTTCACAGCGTATGGTGTAAATTCACGTGCATCTCCGGCATATTCAAACACTCTTCCCGTCGCAGGATCCTGAATAGGTTTCAGCAAAGCATACGGTGCAAATACACTCCCTCTAATTTTAACGATATTAACCATGTGAAACCTCCATAATTCATTGATTTTATTTAGATAAATCATTATTTGTTCTATTACTATCATATAGTCAATTTGATTGACTATAAGTAAGGAGGTTATATACATGACTCATCAAACATTTAACGAATTAGATCTTACATCACTTTTATCACTATCTTTCAGCACATTAATTACTGAACTACATGACAAATTAAGTGAATTAGGATTTGAAGATATTAGGCCAGCGCATGGTTTTATGTTCAAACGCATCCTTCCTAATGGAGCAACCGGTATAGAACTAGCTGAATATTTAGGGGTTTCAAAACAAGCCATAAGTAAAATGGTAGATTCTCTTGAGAACAGTGGTTATGTCACGCGCCAAACGCATCCTACTGATAAAAGAGGTAAAATTATTGTTTTAACCGAGCGTGGTTTATCAGTAATGAAAGCAAAAGAAGAAATAGTAGCTGAAATAGAACAACGATGGATTGCAAACATAGGTGCCGAACGAATGCAAATACTTAAAGAGGGTTTAACAACATTCGTTACTAAAGAAAATACCGAAAAATTATCATCGAGCATACGACCTGTTTGGTAAACAAAAACTCCATATAAAAAACGAATCCACTTTGATTATTCTTTTTCAAAATGGATTCGTTTTTTACAGCTTTATTAAAATCATTGATTCCTTTAAATTTTGTTTTAAATATATGGGATACCCATATTTTATGCATTATATAATTCTATAACCCTCTGCATGATCAACCCCGCCGTATTCTCCTCTGGCGGCATCAACAAGTTTGTAACCGGCCCATACACAACAGGATTTAATTCCACTTCATACCCACCATATGCAAACTCTTCTTTTGTCGGTAAGTAACCAATATATCCATTCGTATAGCCACCAAAGAAAGCTAGTTCATTTTGAAGACTCTCTTTCATTTCTAAAGTGGTTTCTGAAAAAGGTTCCATCGGTATTCCAGAGAATATCCCATCATTAATTTGAAACAATTGAACTTCTAAATCAATACTTAAGTGCCTAATGTTTCTCCTATGCTTATCTAAAACGATAGTAAGCCATTCGTCAGTATTCACACCCCACTGCTTCTCAGCTAATTGGGCCATTCTTTTTATCTCTTCAATTTCTGGAATACCCTTTAATTTCATTTGCATCATCGTCGAAATAGTTCTTAGATTTACAATTGGGCTATATGTAACTATTGGCAACATCGTTAATACATGTCCACTAAGCATGTAAGCCATTTGTTTTAATGCTTCCTGTGAACCTCGATACTTCGCATTTACATTTCCAGTGGCACCTTGAACAATAATAACAGGACAGTTTACTATTTTCTCCAGAATCTCTCTCGTCATTCCAGGATAATCTGCTGATAATACATCGCTATCCCCTTTTAAAACATTCGGATGAGCAGTACAAAATACAATGACCCCAGCTAACTCCTTTGACTCAGCATTTCTCATTGCTAAAACACCAATTCTTTTATCTACAATACCCTCTATATTTATGCCCATCTTTGCTTTTCCATCAGGTGTTCTCTCTCTTCGGTTTACTCCAATATCACCTGTCGTAACATCCCACCCAACTTCACATGACCGCATATTATTATTCGCAGTAATAGCACCCTGCACTACATTATTTACTAAAATCGTTTTATACGACTTTACTAAAGGTTGATTACCAACTGTTTCCGGACCAGAGTGTGTATGTGTATAAACAACTGTTATTCGCTCAAATGGCACATGAAGCTCACTAGCTACTCGCTCACGAATAATATTCGTATCTTCTACTAACATCCCAATATTATCAATACTTATAAACACAGTTTTCATTTCATCTTTTTCAAATACAAAAACTGTCCCATAAATACGCTCTTCAATATTATTTATTCCTGTCTCTCTATAATATCCGACAAAATCAATACCTACAGGCGGCGTAATATCCACCTTACATACCCCTATTTTACTCATTTGAATTGCTCCATTTCTATATACAAATCCCTTTCTTCAAGAATAGCATATTTAACTTTGTTCCAAATAAAAAAGAACGGACACAGCATTCTATGTCCGTTCTTTTCATCACACATACTTCCGATGCACCATTTTCCCATCATAAGAAAACACAACGCCCTTACTCTCCACAATCGATTCCATATGCACTGTTCTTCCCCATAGCTGATGAAGGTACGGTAATACCTTTTCTAAGTATTTTAAATCTAGCTCAATTCCTTCGTAACTATGTTTAATGTACAATTCTCCGTTCTTTAAGTAGTCTCCATCTTCTACTACTAAGTACGGGAAACCTCCATTTGTGCGCATATTTACGAGTTGATCACGCACATGCTCCCATTCTTTATCAATTACTTTATATTCTTTTCCTTGGCGCTGGAATAAGTACATATCTTCTCTCATTACAAGTTTTTTATTTAAATAGTTTCTTAGGAACGATACATCCCATTCAATTTCCCGTACTTCAAAGATTTTGTCACGACCAGAACCAGGCTTCACACCGCGTCGCTTCATTTCTTCTGTCGGGTTATTATAGCGCTCTTCAATATCTTCGAACATTTTAATACCTAGGTAGTATGGATTAATACTTGTTTTTGATGGCTGTACGACACCTGCGTTAAGCTTCGCGAATTCGATCGCTTCAGAAGATGTTAAGTCCATTTCACGAAGTATGCGTTGATGCCAGAAGGAAGCCCAGCCTTCATTCATAATCTTCGTTTCAAGCTGTGGCCAGAAATATAACATTTCCTCGCGCATCATCGTTAATATGTCGCGCTGCCACTCTTCTAGCTCACGGCTATATTCTTCAATAAAGAGGAGTAAATCTTTTTCTGGCTGCGGTGGGATTTTCTTCTTTTTATGCATATTAGGTCGTTCCCTCTTTTTGTTTCGATCATCTAAATTCCATAAATCATCGTACTGTGATATCTTTTTCTTTTCTACATCCTCTTCTAAATCTCCAATACTCCAAGCAAGTTTCGGACGCATAAGCGATGGATCAATATGTTCTTGAATGGCAAGTACGGCATCTAAAAATGTTTCTACCTCTTCTCTTCCATACTTATGTTCATACGCCTTCACACGATCTGCTGTCGCTGCCATACTCTCCACCATATCGCGTTTCGTATTAGAGAAACGAATATTATTTTTGAAGAAATCACAATGTGCTAAAACGTGCGCCACGATTAATTTATTTTGAATTAAAGAATTCGTATCTAATAAAAAGGCGTAACATGGATCAGAGTTAATAACGAGTTCATAAATTTTACTAAGTCCCAAATCGTATTGTAATTTCATTCTGAAAAATTGCTTTCCAAAACTCCAATGCGAAAACCTCGTCGGCATCCCATATGCACCAAATGTATAAATAATTTCCGCTGGACATACTTCATAGCGCATCGGATAAAAATCAAGACCAAATCCAGTCGCAATTTCCGTAATTTCAGCAATCGCATATTGTAGTGCTTTATCGTCACTTGCTCTCATTATTTTCCCTCCTTACACTTTCCCTTAAGAAAGTGTATGATAAGGCACAAGCTTTCATGAGGATTGATTGCATAATAAAAAGGCACCCCCGAAAAAACGAGAATGCCTCTTTCTAATTAACCTTCAATAATCTCCATCTTCTCCGTAATCGGCGTACGCGCTTTTCCTTCTGGTGCTTTATCGAAATAGCCGATATGAAGAATTCCAATGATGCGTTGGCCTCGTGTTAAACCAATTCCTTCTATAAATAGTGGATTGTAGTTTAATCCACCTGATTTCCAAACACAGCCTAATCCGCGTTCCCAAGCAAGTAATTGGAAGTTTTGCATAAATGCACATGTTGCAGCGTAATCTTCGTCACGTGGAATTTGACGCGGATCTTCATCAATGTAAACAACGATTTGTGCAGGCGTACTTAAGAAACGATCAGATAAAGTTTTGCCGCGTTTTGCTCTTTCTTCTTCTGTGAAAGAGTTTAATACTGCGTCTACTAATTTCTGACGGCCTTCTCCAATATATAATTTACAATTCCATGGCTCACGATGTTTATGATTCGGTGCCCATGTTGCGTCGTTTAATAGTTCAATTAATAGCTCTTTTTCTACTGCTTTATCTGTAAATGTACGAACAGAACGTCTTTCTTTAATAACATTTGCGATGGAAGTATATGTAGTCATATTTTTCTCTCCCTTATTTTTATCTATATGTATAATTCCGTTATTGATATTGATTTTCAATTTCGATTATAACCTAGTTTTTCACTATTAATCAATGTTTTATGTTGGAAAACAGCTAAAAAATTAATTTCTCGTTGTGAATAAAAAAACTTGGTGTGTTCACAAGTTTTTCACATTTTATGGAAATGATATGTGTAAGTTTTCCACATTACCCATCTAGGAGGAGTTTATATGTACAAGAAAATCGCAGTAAGTATGACTATGGCAGCATTATTGTGCGGGATATCTGTCTTTCCTGCTTCCGCTGCCACGCCAAAAGAAGTAACAATGCACCATCATAAGCCTATTTCAGAAGAAGAAATGCAGTCGCTCGAAAAACTCGGCTATAATAAACATGAAATTTGGAAAGCTGCCCACATTGCAAGAATAAGTAAAAAAGAAATTAAGGACGTTTTAGCTTACTATAAGCAAAATAAATCTTGGGAGAAAACAGCCGAGCATTTCGGTGTAGACCCAAGTAAATTGAAAAAGCATCATATGAATAAAGAAACGAAAAAAGCACTACTGCAAAAATTAGCAAATATGCAAAAGTCCACACCAGATGGACTGAAACAAAAAATGAAAGAATATAACATTGGCTTACGCCAATTTACCGTGTTAACAATCATCTCTCAAAAAAGTAATACCCCTCTTGACGATGTACTAAAAATGAGAAAAGATGGGATGGATATTAAACAAATTGCGGAAAAATTAAATGTTAAAAGAGAAGATATACGAGCAGAGATGATTAAATTAGCGAAGTCCATTAAAGAAAAGAAAACAAATTAACACGCCAAAAAGGAAGAGATATTCAATACTCTTCCTTTTCTTTATGAACTTTCAATTTTCAAGTATAAATTCCCGTCTTTCCCAAAAACTAACATAAGAAAATGATGTAGTAAGGGGTGAGAAAATGTTTCGTTTATCGTCTAAAAAGAAGAAAAAAACAATCTGTTCCATTCCAGAGTTTATCCATACTATGAAAGAATCGAGTGATTTCGTTTCTTATAACATCGTAGAAGATGGGACATTATGTTTGTTTTACTATAAATCTACGGCTGAATCACTCCTCATTAATCGATTCATTTTAACACCTATAAAAAGAGAATTAGATCACATTGAAAATATAAGTGATATAGCAAATATCGTCACACTTGAGGAGATTATCACTGGCCCTACTATTGATGACATTCGTGAAAAATTATTAAGTGGGTATGTACTTATACAACTAAAAAATGATTCTCAAATCGCAGAATATGCACTTATTCGTGCTGAAAGTTCCGTTTTAGGTACACGGCTATATAACGATACTGAAAATGAATATAGTGTCATCGGTCCAAAAGTCGGATTTGTTGAGAATATCGATACAAATATACACTTACTTCGGCGAAATATCGTCACAGAACAATTAGTTTTCAAAGAAGTTATAGTTGGTTCTATATCAAAAACAAAAGTCGTAGTTGCTTACATCGAAGATATTACGAATGAGCAGCACGTTAATACTGCGATGCAGCGCCTACAAGACATTGACTTTGATGTTCCTTTCGATGCAACTATGATTGAACAGTTTATTAGTGATAACAGCAACTCTCCCTTCCCTGTTTTACTCCCTACAGAGCGTTTAGATCGCTCCGTTTATGCATTATTGAATGGAGGAGTCGTCATTTTAACAGACGGTTCACCTTACGCATTAGCTGGACCAGCGACATTACTCGATTTCTTCGTCTCTCCAGAAGATTATTATTTACCATGGATAGCAGGCTCATTTCTTCGAATGGTTCGCTTTTTCGGAGCAGCATTCTCGCTATTTTCATCAGCTATTTATACAGCTGTATTAACGTATCACTATCAAATGATTCCTGCGGATTTACTAGGTCCGATTATTTTTTCAAGAGCTAATGTACCCTTTCCGCCCATTTTAGAAGCACTTTTTTTAGAAATCACAATCGAATTGCTCCGTGAAGCTGGAGCACGATTACCTACAAAAGTTGGACAAACAATCGGCATCGTTGGCGGGATTGTAATTGGCCAAGCATCTGTTCAGGCTGCTTTAACGAGTACCATTTTATTAATTGCAGTTGCTTTATCAGCACTCGCTTCTTTTACAACACCAACTGTAAAAATGTCTTCTACTATCCGGATACTACGATTTCCACTTATTCTTTTAGCTGGTGCATTTGGGGGCTTAGGCCTCATTGTAGGATTCGTATTCATATTAGCTCATTTAATTCGCTTAAAATCACTTGGATCACCTTATTTATTACCTTTATATCCATTTCGCGGTTTAGGGACAGCAGAGGGGCTCCTTCGCTTGCCATTTAGTCAAACTGCTGGACGTTCCTCTTTTCTAAGACCAAAAAAGAAATGGCGCTATGATCCAAACAAAGCGAAAGAAAAACATGATGGTGAAGAGAAATGAAAAATACTTTATTATGCTTTTCCATTATCATTTTAATTTTTCAATCCGGCTGTACACAACCGAATATAGTAGACACACAGCGAATGATTCATGTAGGTGGATTTGATATAACGAAAGACAAACAATTTCGCGGGACGATTTTATATCCCGATTACACAAAAGGCGTTCAATCAAAACCAGAAACTCAGTCAACTACTGCTGGCACGATTGAAACAATATCTTCACGACTAAATGCAAAATCGCCTCATACTATCGCTGTCGGTCAAATGCGTGTTGTGCTTTTTGGAAAATCCATTGGCGAATATGGAATTGGCGATATTATAAATAATTTGCAACGTGATCCTAATATTGGTCGAGATGTTCAACTAGCACTGGTAGACGGTTCTACAGAAAAACTGCTCAAACATATTAAAACAAATGGATCACTCTATCTGTCTGACTTACTGGAGCAAAACATAGAAGCCGAAACGATTCCACGGACTGCTTTAAATATTTTTTTATATAACTTTTATTCATCAGGATGCGATCCATTTCTTCCTTATATTGAAATTGATGAAGACAAGTCTGCTTCCATTAAAGGACTCGCTTTTTTAAAAAAGGATAAAGTGGTTATGTACACAGATAAAAAAGGATCTTTTTTATTGAAATTACTCCTTAATCCAACTACAAATGGTCGTTACGAAGTTCCAATACAGCAAGGTAACCATAAAGGATTAATTGCCACTCAAAACTTATCTGGAAAGAGCGTTTGTTACATTTCCGATACTGGTGACATTCCGAAAGTTAACATCCACTTAAAATTAAATGGACTCATAAAAAGCGCTCCAAGCTGGCTTGATTTAGCGAAAAACGAAAACATAACTTACATAAAAAAACATGTAGAAAAAACAGTTGAGAAACATTTAAACGAATTAATAAAACAATTCCAAGAAAAAGAGGTCGATCCGATAGGGATACGGGAAGAAATTCGTAGTCATTCAAGAAAATGGACTATAAAACAAATTCAAGAAATGTACCCTAATGTAGATGTTGCTGTTCACGTACAAATCAATGTTGTGCAATCTGGTATCGGAGAATAGTGAGGTGTTACAATGGCTGAGCAAAATAAAACAATGACTGTTTCCCCTTATTTCACATTTCTTTTATTACACTCTCTTCAAATTGGAGTAGGCGTGTTAGGATACCAACGAGTTATTGCACAATATGCTGGTTATGATTCTTGGATCTCCCTTATTGTTGCGGGTGTTTTAACTCATATCGTACTGTTTTGTATGTTAAAAATGTTAGATAAAGACAATGATTTGATGACCATTCATACGACATGTTTCGGAAAATGGATTGGAACCTTTTTCTCTATGTGCTTTGCCGCATATCTTCTCTTATTTTGCCTTACTGTGCTTCGTACATATATTGAAGTCATTCAAGTATGGGTCTTTCCTACAATTAAGCCATGGAAATTAACATTATTATTTTTACTCGTGACGTATTACGTAATAAAAGGCGGCTTCCGCTCTGTAACAGGAATGTGTTTTTGGGGCGTCATAATACCGATTTTCGTACTATTCTTCTTAGTTTTCCCTATGAAATACGCACATGTCCGTAATATTTTACCTATTTTCACCCATTCACCTGCAGACATTCTATATTCAGCGAAAGCATCTGCATTAGAGTTTCTTGGATTTGAAGCAATCCTTATCTTTTACCCACTTATTAAAAAGGGAAAATCACTACATAAATGGGCACATGGCGGGATTGCTTTCACAACTATTTTATATGTAGTACTAGCAATCGTTTCCCTTATGTACTATAGTCAGGGCCAACTGCATCATACAATTTGGCCTACTTTAACGATGCTAAAAATTATTAAAGTCCCATTCATTCAGCGATTTGAATACATTATTATTTTCATCTGGTTTCTTATTATTTTACCTAATCTTTGTTTAACCATTTGGTCTTCTTGTCGTATTAGTAAATACTCTTTTCACATACCATTTAACATTACATTACCATTGTTTATCGCGACTATATTTGTTTCATCTCTGTTTTTCACAAACAGGGAAAGCATCAATACATTAAATACCGTACTTTCTCAGGCCGGCTTATATATTGTATACGCTTATATCCCAATTTTATTTCTAATCCATTCACTACGATGGCGCTTCAAAAATCAGTCGAAAAAATCTTCACCCGACACACCATGATATTTGATACAATTTGGTTAATACATTTGTAAAGGGGACAAGCGAATGAAAAAGTATGTATTTTCTTTACTTGCAGTACTGAGCCTAATTCTTGTTGGATGCGGGAGTACTAGTACAAATGACAAAAAATCTTCTGAATCAAAAGAAGAGCATGATCATGCCACGCATACTCAGCAAGCTGACATTCAAGAAAAGACAAAAGGAGTCGACACACTTCCGGCCTTCCTAGACAAGCTTGATCCACAAATGAAAGACATCTATACTGTCGCTGGACAAAATGCTGAACTATTGAATTGGATTCCTTGTTACTGCGGTTGTGGTGAAAGTGTAGGACATAAAAATAATAAAAATTGCTTTATTCGTGAAATCAAAAAGAATGGTGAAGTTGTTTGGGATTCCCATGCAACAACTTGCGTCAATTGCTTAGAAATCGCAGTTGAATCTGCTTCGATGAAACAAAAAGGAAAATCAACGCTGGAAATTCGTAATTATATTGATAATAAATACAAAGAAGGATATGGAAAACCAACACCTACGCCAATGCCAAAAGCTTAAAAAACGAGGAGACTCCTCGTTTTTTCTTTTCATTCACTTTTTTCTTAACAAATTCTTTCAAGTGTATTTCTCCTCGCTTGTCACACACTATATATAACTCTTCGGTAAGGAGGGTACACAGTGCAAACATATAACGACTATGACAAAGCTCTCTATTACACGTATTGCTGTAATTGGGATAAACTACTCGTTTTAATGGTTCAAACGAATGATCAACTATTTTCTAAGCGTATTGAACACTTTTTACACGCTTATCAATACAGTAAAGAATTGCCAGAAGTTGACAAGCAATTGCAGCTCCTATTTCAATATATTGACCATGCATCCCAGAAGTCACATGTAGAAGAAGTAGTAGAGCAAATTCAAATGTAAAATATAGCGCTATTCTCTCTTAGAGAATGGCGCTTTTTTGAACATTTTTATATCAATAAAAGTTTTATTGATAAACATATTTTCTCTTTCTTTTCTGTACTACTTCATACTATAATTTAGTATGTAACTATTATAAGTGAGGTATAAAATATGGGACGAGAAAAAAAGCAAGAATATGCTTTACTTACTGCATGGGGAGCTTCGTTTATTGCTACATTAGGAAGTCTATACTTTTCCGAAATTATGAAATTTGAGCCTTGTGTCCTTTGTTGGTATCAACGTATTTTTATGTATCCATTTGTTTTATGGCTCGGCATCGCTGTAGTAAAGAAAGACTATCGCATTGCAAGTTATTCTTTACCAATCGCAAGTATTGGTGCTTGTATTTCTTTATATCACTATGCAATTCAAAAAATCGCAGCATTTTCAGCTGCTGGGGCAGCTTGCGGTCGCGTACCTTGTACGGGAGAATACATAAACTGGTTCGGCTTTGTGACAATCCCGTTTTTAGCACTTATCGGCTTTATCACAATCGCTGTTTGTAGCTTCATCGTAATTAAAAACAAATAAGGAGATGAAAGAATGAAAAAAATGCTTATATTTGGCGGTATTATTATTGCCTTGTTTGCAGCAATTTTCGCTGTAACACAAATGGAAGAAAAAAATGCTTCAACAAGCCAAAAAATTGATAATGCTACTAGTCAATCAGATGGGCCTGACTACTACACAAACAAAATTTCTCTTTCAGATCTCCAAAAGAATTTAAAAGAGAAAAAAGAACAAACAGTATACTTTTATCAAACATCTTGTGTTCATTGCCAAAAATTATCTCCTATTGTAGTACCAATGGCTAAAGACTTGAATGTTGATATGAAAGTTATGGATATTGAAAAATTAGATGCTCCTTGGGATGAATATAAAATTAAAGGAACTCCAACAATCATTCATTTTAAAGATGGTAAAGAAGTGAGCCGTATTAGCGGCGAACAACCGGAAGACAAATTAAAAGAATGGCTTGAGCAAACGAAGCAGTAATGAGAAAAGGAAACTCCTTCTACACATGAAATGGGCGTAAAATCCCACACTAATGTATAAGGAGGGGGTTTTATGCCAGAAGTGAAATGCTCTGTTTCCAATTGCTCATTTTGGGGACAAGGTAATTTTTGTCAAGCAAGTGCAATCGTTGTTCAACCTGATGCACAAGAAGCAGGTCAAATTGAAAACAGTTCGTATACAAGCGCTACTTTAACAAACGAGACGCTTGAAAGTTCTGTAACAACGAGTGTAGAAACGTGTTGTCATACATTTAAACCGAAATATTAACACTTATTCCACCTCATATACGTGAGGTGGTTTTTTCTTCCTCTCTTCTTGTTTACGTAACCTTTAATTCTCCCTATAATAAAATTAAAAGTTTTTTATGAATATGAAGGTGGAATACTATGGCTAAAACAATTGCAGATATCGCCAAATTAGCTGGGGTTGCAAAAAGTACTGTCTCTCGTTACTTAAATGGTGGCTATGTAAGCAATAAAACAAAAAAGAAAATTGAAGGTATTATTCAAGAAACGAATTTCTCTCCAAATACATTTGCGCAAAGTTTAAAAGCGAAAACAACAAATTTAATTGGCGTTATTATCCCCCGATTAGACTCCTTCGCTACAACCAAAACACTTATTGGTATTGATAATGCTTTACAGGAAAATAACTATCAGATGCTTGTTGCAAATGCGAATCAAAAAATTGAAACAGAAATTCAAGCAATGGAAAACTTTATAAAGCAAAAAGTAGCTGGCATAATTTTATTAACAAAAACTTTAACAAAAGAGCATAAACACATCATCGCTAATTCTACTACCCCTATTTTATTTGTTGGTCAAGAATATGAGAATCAATATTGCCTCATTCACGATGATTTTGACGCTGCTTATGAGCTAGGAGCATACGTATTATCACAAGGACACCGCCATATCGCTTATTTAGGAGTAGAAAAAGATGATATTTCTGTTGGTGTAAATCGAAAAAATGGTTTTCAAAAAGCCATTGAAAATTTAGAACCTACTTGCATCGTTTCTTACTACGAAACAACTTTCAAAATAGAAGATGCGATGAAACAAGTACAACATATTTTAGATAACAACCGTCCTACTATTATCGTATGTGCTACAGATAATATCGCTCTTGGAGCCATGAAAGTAATTCATTCTAATCACCTTTCCATACCAAATCATATATCTGTAGTAGGGTTCGGTGGATATGATATTTCTGAAATGGTCCACCCTAGCTTAACGACAATCGCATTTGACTATGAGTATGCTGGTAAGCTTGCTGCTACTTCCCTTTCGCAGCTTGTTGAAAATAAAACAATCCCTAAAATATTACATTCTCGCTATACATTAAAAATTCAAGAAAGCGTTGACAAAATTTAAAGGCGCTTTATAATAAAATTAAAACCGGTTCCACATTTTAAAAACAGGATTTTCACATCACGTCCCTGTTTTTTATTTTAACCAAAAACGGAACCGGTTCCACAAACTCAAAGTATATAGTAAGGGGGAATTTTTATGGATATGAAACAAATTGCAACTCAAGTCTTACAGAACATCGGAGGAACAGAAAATATTATTCGCGCTACTCATTGTGCTACTCGCCTTCGTCTTGTATTAAAAGATGAAACAAAAATAAACACGTCAGAAATCGAAAACATTGATGGGGTTAAAGGTGCTTTCGCAACGAATGAGCAATACCAAATTATTTTTGGAACTGGCGTAGTAAACAATGTGTATGATGAGTTTTCAAAACTAATCGGAATAACTGAACTTGATTCTACGGTATCAAACGATCTTCCTAAGAAAAAAATGAATCCGATTACTCGCCTAGCAAAAACGTTATCCAATATTTTCGTTCCAATTATTCCAGCCGTCGTTGCAAGTGGTTTACTTATGGGACTACTCGGAATGTTGAAAGCGTTTAAATTAGTTCCTGGCGATCACCCACTTATCCAATTACTTGATATGTTCTCAAGTGCAGCTTTCGTTATTTTACCTATTTTAATCGGTGTTAGTGCAGCCAAGGAATTTGGAGGAAATATTTTCTTAGGTGCAGTTATTGGTGGTATATTAACTCACCCAAACTTAACGAATCCTTGGACTCTTGCAAACGCTAAACCAACTGTTTTACATTTCCTCGGTATGGATATTGATATGATTGGCTATCAAGGCACTGTTTTACCTATTTTATTATGCGTATACGTTATGAGTACAATTGAAAAAGAACTCCGCAAACGAGTTCCGAACTCTTTAGATTTATTAGTTACACCGTTCTTAACAATTATTATAACTGGCTTTTTATCACTTATTATTATCGGGCCAATTGGATATAAAATCGGTGACGGTATTACGTACCTTTTAAATACTATTTATCAATTTGCAGGACCAGTGGCTGGTCTTATATTTGGTGGTCTATATTCAACAATCGTTCTTACTGGCTTACACCATAGCTTCCACGCTATTGAAGCTGGCTTACTTGCTAATAAAGATATCGGTGTCAATTTCTTACTCCCTATTTGGTCAATGGCTAACGTCGCCCAAGGCGGAGCTACTTTAGCAGTTTATTTCAAAACAAAAAACAAAAAAACAAAAGAAATCGCAATTCCAGCAGCAGCGTCAGCATTTTTAGGAATTACAGAACCAGCTATTTTTGGTGTCAATTTAAAGCTTGGTAAACCATTTATTGCAGCTGCTATTGGTGGCGCAATTGGAGGCGCTTACGTTGTTTGGATGCAAGTCGCAGCCAATGCATACGGTTTAACAGGTATTCCAATGCTTACAATTGTTGCACCGCTTGGCATGATGAATGTGATTCATTATGTAATCGGCTTCGCTATTGCAGTTATTACTGCTTTTGTTGCCACTCTCATTTTATATAAAGAAAGTAAATAACAACGAGGTAAAAACCTATGTCGAAATATAAAACAATACTGCAATCCAATAAAGAAGAATTACATTCTTTATATACAATTGCAAATCAAGATTCATGGAAACCGATTTATCATATTCATCCGCCATATGGATTAATGAATGATCCTAACGGTGTATCATACTACAATGATGAATATCATGTTTTTTATCAGTGGTATCCATTTGGCCCGATTCACGGAATGAAACATTGGGGGCATGTAAAATCAAAAGATCTTATTAACTGGGAACGAATGCCTGTAGCCATTATCCCTACCGAAAGCTATGAGTCACACGGCGCATATTCTGGTAGCTCTATTATAAAAGATGGGCTTCTTCACTTATTGTATACAGGGAATATAAAGAAACCTAATGATTCTCGAGATGCTAAACAATGTATGGTAACGATGGATTCTCAATATACGATGACTAAATATAGTAATAATCCTGTTATTGATATGATTCCTGACGGATATACGAAGCATGTACGTGACCCAAAAGTATGGAAAAATAACGATACGTACTATATGTTACTCGGAGCACAACGTGAAAATAAAACGGGTACTCTATTATTATATAAGTCACTAGACCTATACAGTTGGAATTTCCAAGGCGAGGTTAAAACAAATTTAAAAGAGTTCGGATTTATGTGGGAGTGCCCCGACTATTTCCAATTATCAGGGAAAGATATGTTACTCTTTTCACCACAAGGAATCGAAAAAGACGAGGGGAATTTTCAAAATGTATATAATGTCATATATGCAATCGGAAATTTCGATATTGAAAATTTATATTTCCATATTGATTCGTATTACGAAGTTGATAAAGGTTTCGACTTTTATGCCCCTCAAACTTTAGAAGATCAATCTGGACGCCGCCTTTTATTTGCTTGGGCGGGCTCAAGCGAAATAACATACCCTTCTGATGATTATATGTGGGCTCATTGTTTAACGCTTCCACGAGAACTAACGTTAGAAAATAATATATTAAAACAAAAACCAGTTTCAGAACTAACAAAACTAAGAACAACAAAAAAAGAGATTTCAGGTGACATATCAACTGGATTAAACGTACTGGCGACCCTTGGCCATGAATGCTCATATGAATTAATTGTAACTCTTAAAACAGATGATGCGAATAACTTTGGCCTTTCTCTCTTCCATAATGAAGACGATTCTTTCCCTATTACATTTAACCGTGAAAAAGGAACTGTTTCCATAGACCGAAGCAACTTCCATCACCAATTTGGCGGAGAATATGGATATGAACGCTGTAAAAAGATTGATATTCAAGATACGATAGACCTAAGAATATTTGTAGATAATAGCATCGTAGAAATCTTCTTATATGATGGTTCCACTGTCTTTACGTCTAGAGTATTTCCGCGAAAAGACATGAAACATCATATCGCAATCTTTTCAGATGCAAAACTAAACTTTACAATTACACAATATAAACTTAAAAGAGGGATTATATGAGAAATGTTTTTTGTATAGGTGAATTATTAATTGATTTCGTTTGCCGAAATTCCAATGTTTCTTTAGTAGACGGTACAGATTTTGAAAAGAAAGCTGGTGGAGCTCCAGCTAACGTTGCCGCTGCTATTACAAAATTAGGTGGTCATGCTACATTTATGGGACAAGTAGGAAATGATCCATTTGGTGATTTTCTAGAACAAACTTTACAACGTGCTCATGTTGACACTTCAATGCTCATAAAAGATAAACAAACTACGCTTGCTTTCGTATCTATCGATAAAGATGGTGAACGAGATTTTATTTTTATGCGTGGGGCTGATGGTCAATACACCTTTAATAAAATTAATTTAGCAAAAATAAAAAGTAATGATCTAATACATTTCGGTTCGGCAACTGCCTTATTATCAAGTCCATTAAAAGAAACATACTTTCAACTATTACAATTTGCGAAAGACAATAATCACTTTATTTCTTTTGATCCAAATTATCGAGATGCACTTATTACAGATGTAGAACAATTTTCTCAAGATTGCCTATCCTTTATAAAACACGCACATTTCGTAAAAGTAAGCCAAGAAGAAGCAACGATGCTTTCTAAAGAAACTAATCTACAACAATCAGCACTGAAATTATTAAATTACGGGGCTAAAGTTGTAGCTATCACACTTGGAAAAGACGGTACTCTTCTCGCGACAAAAGAAGCTCAAATCATTGTACCTTCTATTTCTATTAAACAAGTAGATACAACTGGTGCTGGTGATGCTTTCGTCGGAGCGATGTTGTATCAAATTTCTAAAAATGAACAAACGCTTCCTCAAAAATTCACATGTTTAGCCGAGTTTGTCTCTTTTGCAAATAAAGTAGGTGCCATAACATGTACAAACTACGGAGCAATCGCTTCACTTCCATCATTGGCAGAGGTAAAAGCATACGATTAGTCGTATGCTTTTTACATTCCCCTCCAAAAATCATGCATCATAAAAAAGTACAAAATAACGAGAAGGACCGTCCCGCACAAAGTAATGCGCCGGTATATACTCTTCTCCCCTTCCCTCGCTTTAACAAATGCCCAAATAAATCCGAAGAACAATATTAAATCAACATATGGAACATAAAAAGAAAAGACAAGAAACGCATACAAATACACGATAAATAAACAGGTCGTTACTAAGAAAATTTTAAATGCAAATTCACTTTTCATAATGTAACCGCCTCCCCAATCTGTAATGTATTATATTCAGCAAAATCTAATAGTTGCTGTTGCTGTTTCATTTTCCACATCACAAATAAGCTACCGCCTATGTACGGTAGCTATTATGGAACATTATATTTTCTTTTATATATATTACTTAAAATCGAATACGGTAATTGCTCATAACGAATTTTTTCTCCCATTTCATCTACAATATACAAATTGTTTCCTATATAATATGTTCCATCTTTTCGTTTGGAATACACTGCGTATTTTTCATTTGGTAATACCGTTTTCACCTTAGTCAACTGCCCATTTGGTTCTTGCCAATATATATTTACACGGTCTACTAACGTAAGCATTCCAATTTGTTCCTCTTCTACTTTACGACCATTCCAGCTCACAACACGATAACCAAGCTTATAAGCTTCATATTCGGGACTCGTATGAAAACGAGAAATAATTACTTTTGTCTGTAATTGTACCCGGTCGTATAACCACTGTATATCGCGATCATGCATTCGAATACAACCATTTGATTCCCGACTTCCAATCGTTCCTTCACGATTTGTCCCATGAATGGCATATTCCTTTTTATCCAGACCTAGCCATCTCGTACCGAGAGGATTATTTGGTGCACCCCCAGGTATTTTTTTACGATGGTATTCTTTATTTTTATATTTAGTTATAATACAAAAATCACCTTCAGGCGTCGGGGTCCTGTCTCTTCCTGTCGTTATCGGAAATGTTCTAGTATAGTTTCCATCTTCAAAAAAAGAAAGCTGATTCGTCGTAAGGTTAACTAATATTAAATGATCTGTATTAGCAAATACGCTAGCTGGTAGGCAGAAAAATAGGATTACGATAAACCAGACTTTTTTCATCTAAATCCTCCCTAGCACTAACATCATGAAAAATACAATTAACTTTACTTTGCTCTTATAAATGAAAACTATCCATTCACAATTACTCCACCATTTACATGTATCATCTGCCCTGTCACATAGGCCGAATCACTAGACGCCAAATATACATATGCAGGCGCTAATTCATACGGCTGACCAGGCCTTTGCATAGGAACATTGCTCCCAAACTGTGATACTTTTTTCTCATCAAAACTGGATGGAATAAGCGGTGTCCAAATTGGGCCTGGTGCAACACCATTTACACGAATTCCCTTTTGTACTAACGACTGAGATAGCGATCTTGTAAAAGCGACAATCGCTCCTTTCGTTGCAGAATAGTCGATCAACGTTTCATTTCCTTCATACGCAACGATAGATGCCGTGTTTATAATTACATCCCCTTGCTTTAAATGAGAGAGGGCTGCTTTTGTAACATGAAAATAAGAAAAAATATTAATACGGAACGTTTTTTCTAGCTGTTCCGCTGTAATATACTCTAGTCCTTGCTGCGGATATTGCTGTGCGACGTTATTCACAAGAACATTTAGCCCCCCTAGCTGCTGGGCGGTCTCTTCTACAATCTCTTTACAATGTTGTTCATTACCCAAATCTCCCGGCAATAATACACAATTCACGCCTTCTTTTTCCACAAGTTGTTTCGTCTCATTTGCATCTTCGTCCTCATCTAAATAAGCAATCGCAATATTTGCTCCCTCTTTTGCAAAAGCGATGGAAACAGCTCTCCCAATCCCACTATCTCCCCCTGTAATTAATACATTCTTTCCTTTTAACTTTTCGCTTCCTTTATAATTAGGATCTTCAAACTTTGGACGAGGATTCATTAACGATTCAATACCAGGCTGTTTATTTTGATGTTGCGCTGGCATCGTTAAAAAGTTTTTTTGCTGCGGCATAACTTCCTTCAACTCCTTTCCCCTTATAATGCGCACAATAAAAAAAACTACTTACACATTAAAAAACCGCAATTCACACACAGTTTTACGGTTAATATTCGAATTTACGACATAAAATAGGAATTGTTCTAAAGTTTTTATGCAAAACTATTGCAAAATAGTTAAAAAACGAATATTATATATAACTGTTGTGAAAATTATTCGTAAAAAGAAAGGATGTTTATATGTTTAACCTTTCAAAACATAAAACTTCTATTAAAACTGAAATTATGGCAGGTATTATTACCTTTTTAACAATGGCATATATCATTGTCGTAAACCCTGTCATCCTTGGGGATGCAGGCGTTCCATTTGAACAAGCATTTACAGCTACAATTATCGCCGCTGTTGTCGGAACATTATTTATGGCAATCTTTACAAACTTACCAATCGCAATTGCACCAGGTATGGGATTAAATGCTTACTTCTCTTATTCTGTTGTAAAAGCACATGAAGGCATGACTTTCGCAATTGCATTCTCTGCTGTATTCGTAGCAGGTATGATTTTAATTTTGTTATCATTCACATCTTTCCGTACGAAATTAATGGAAGTAATTCCTGAAAACTTAAAACATGCACTTACTGCTGGTATTGGTCTTTTTATTGCTTTTATCGGTTTGCGCTTAACAGGAATTGTTACAAAAAATGATGCAAACCTAGTTGGGCTTGGCGATCTTCACTCTGCTCCAGTTCTACTAGCATTAGCTGGCCTTGGAATTACAATTATCCTTATGTCTTTAAATATAAACGGGGCACTATTTATCGGAATGTTATTAACTGGTATTATCGCTTACTTCACAGGTCAATTAACATTCTCAAGCGGCGTTACATCAATGCCTGGATTACCAGAAGGAATTATCGTTTCAAATCCAATTACTGCTGTATCTGATGTAATTAACTACGGATTATACGGCGTTGTGTTCTCATTCTTCCTTGTTACACTATTTGATACAACAGGTACACTACTTGGCGTTGCACAACAAGGTGGATTTATGAAAGATGGAAAGCTTCCAAAAGCAGGACGAGCTCTTCTATCTGACTCATTCTCAGCAACAATTGGAGCTATGTTCGGAACAACACCATCAACAGCTTACATTGAATCATCTGCTGGTGTTGCAGCTGGTGGTCGTACTGGTTTAACAACTGTTACAGTAGCTGTTCTATTTGCATTAGCAGCATTCTTCGGACCGTTAGTGAGCGCTGTTTCTGGCGTTTCAGCTATTACAGCACCATCACTAATTATCGTTGGTAGTCTTATGATGGGCTCAGTTCGCCACATCGATTGGGATACATTCGATGAAGCATTCCCAGCATTTTTAGTAATCTTAAGTATGCCACTTACATCAAGTATCTCAACAGGTATTGCACTTGGATTTATTTCATACCCACTTATGAAAGTGGCAAAAGGACAATTCCGTGCTGTTCACCCACTTGTGTATTTATTCGGGATCTTGTTCGCTTATCAATTAGTTTTCTTACCACATTAAAATCCCTCATAAAGAGGGATTTTTTTATAAATAAAAAAGCCCCCTCCAAATATAAAGGGAGCTTACAATCCGTTAATACTTCTCTTCCACCTGTAATTCTTTACTATACTTTTGAATAAAAACCGATGAAACAACCATCATCAGTCCTACACTAAATCCAATAAGCTGATCCATTAGCATTTCATCATGAATCAACAAGCGAAGTAGAAATACACCACCAAAAATAAGCATTGCAGTAAATCCAGTATGTCTAAGTCCTTTATATACATTTTTCATATGTATCATTCCTCCACACACTTTTATCCATATTATACCATAAAAATTATTGAATATTGCCATCAAGCAAACGTATCGTCCTCTGGCAATATTCAGCTACCTTTTGATCATGTGTAACAACTAGTACCGTTTTTCCTTGTTTATTAATTTCTTTTAAAATGCTCATAATTTTTTTCCCATTTTCTTGATCAAGAGCACCAGTCGGCTCATCCGCTAAGATAATTTTTGTATCTTGCGCTAATGCTCTTGCTATCGCCGTTCTTTGCTGCTCTCCTCCTGATAACTCGTAGGGATATTTGTTAATATGTCTCTCAAGCCCTACCATTTCCAGCATTTCTTTTGATATTTGCATACGTTTCTTATGAGAAATCCTTCTATATACAAGTGGAAGCATTACATTTTCAATGATTGTATAATCATCTAGTAGCGAAAAGTTCTGAAACACAAATCCAACTTCCTTATTTCTATACTTATGATAGTTTGATTTTAATGTACTAGTATCCATGCCATCTAAAAAATACTTTCCTGTAGAAGGGCTATCAATTAAGCCAATAATGTTGAGAAGAGTAGATTTCCCCGAACCAGATGGCCCCATAATAGCTATCATTTCACCTTTCTCTATTGTAAGATTAATATCTTTTAAAGCACTAAAATTACTCTTTCCGAAGTCCTTAACCACATTTGCGAGCTGAATCATCTATAACACCTCTTTCATATATGTATTTTTTATTTTTAATACATTGAAGTAAATGATTGCATATATAATAAGCATCATTATAATTGATAACGCACTTATAGCAATTAATGATTCTTTAGAAACTTTTAACGTTCCAAAAAAGATACCGTGCTATTCTCGAAATCTTTCTGAATATCAATTATTCCGCTATTATCCCATTGAAAATACATAGTTCCTATACATATTGATAAGATGAATAGCAACATATACTCAATAATAAACGGAAGACATATTTGAAAAGTACTTGCTCCTAATGCTGATTTAATAGAAATATTTTTACGCTCCATATAAAGCGCTGCCATTGATGTTAATAAAATAGATATAAATGAAAAGGATAAGACTGTACCGCTTAATAATAAGGGGTATGACATATTATCAATGCCTTGCTTTTCGTTTTCTAACAATTTATTCGGATTTGTAACATAATACGAATACCCCTTACCTTCTGTTACCTTTAATACTTTCTTTTGAAATTCATTTATATCCATTTTCTCATTTATTTCTATAATTAACCCATTATATAAAAGTTCTACACTGTGGCATTCTATTTCTTCTGTTCCAATTGGTAAAATAGCCATGTCATCTAATAATGTAATACGATTGTCTAATATTTCACCACTCCTAGGATGTATAAATGGTGAGTTTTTTTCTAAAAAACCAATTACTTTTAGTTTCGTTTTTCCAGATGGTATGACATCACCAATAGATACTTTTTCTTTATAATTAGCACCTAATATAACAGGCCTAATATTAAATACTGATTTATGAAATTCCCATTCCTCAAAATATCTTCCTTGTGAAAGTCGTATATGAAAATATTTATTAATACCTTTATCAACAAGCAGAGTCTTTATCGTTTCATTTTCTTTATTTAAGGTAAATGAATATTCACGAAACAAATAATTTGTTGTATTTGTAATTGATATCGTATTAGATAAACCTTGAATGAAATGTTGATAATCATTTTTTGCTTTTTCTTCGCTAAACAACGTTATATCTTGTGTTGCATAAAGTTCATAGAAATTTTCATTAGTCGATAAACTGTTTGCTACTGTCATCATTTTTCGATATCCCGAAAGGTTACTAATAAATTCTATAGCTGAAGAAAATGCAATAACTAAAGAAATTACTATAATCACATTCGGTAACAGCCGTTTTTTCATAGACCGTATAGAATCAAATATAAAAAACATGTAGACCTCCTATGTTCTTAAATGTTTTCCGGGATATATATTTATAATGTGCTTGATTGGAATTAAAGTAACAAACATTGTAAGAAATATTATAAAACCAACATTACATATCAATACATATAGTGTTAACGGTTTTAATAAGTATGTCTGAAAATACGTATGAATTGTTCCAGATAATATTTCTAAAGTAAGAAAAACCAACAACATCGCTGCTAGAGAAACAAACAAAATTTGAATATATAGTTCGCAGTAAATAGATCTATTAGACGCACCTACTGCTTTTTTTAATGAAATCTCCCTTTGTTTCTTATAAATCCAAAATAAGACTGCGGAAATGCCAGAAACTATTGCAACAAGAATAAACTTATAATAATACTTATTTGCTGAATCTATACCTGTTACATTTAGTTCCTGAAGATCTCGTTCATTCAGTATTTGAACCTCTCCCGAAAGCACTTCTTTGCTCCTATTTATAAACATTTTTATTTCGTTATGAATAGATGATGTAGGGTTAACAACTGTTAATTGTAATTGTTTACTAGCGATAATACCTTTTTTAGATATATTAGGTAAGTTTTGAAGTGGAATGTATATGTCTGATACACCGACATCACTGTCTTTCCTCGATACAGTTCCTATTTTTTTATATGTATCATCAAATTCATATAATTCCTCTACATTTGTTTGATCACCAACAACCATATCACTTGAATTTCCACGATGAAAATATTGCCCTTCAGAAATATATGGCGTCCAATAATAATCATCTTTTAAGTTCAAAGCTATGATTTTTATTGCACCTGAACTATTCAATGCTTTTAAATTCTCTACGTAAATATCACTTTTTACAAAAGTATCTTGAATGAAAGGAATGATTGATTCAAGCTCTGTTTCATTATCTATAGGAACTGTTAACATTTGATTCTTTTCTGGAAAGCCGATTTGAAAGGCAGATATAAAGTTTCGTTTCGACTCTGTTAAAAGCGCGGCAACTGATATAGAAAGAAACGAAATAAAAAATGACATAAGAAGAATTATGGAAAACAGTTTGTTGCTTTTTATATTTTTAAAAGCTAAATACATACTTTGGCTCCTTTTAAATAAGAAGGAGATGATATACATCCCCTTCTCCTTATCCAAATATTTATAAAGACAACTGTTTAATGTTTTTTACCACTGTAATCGTAAGTTACCATTACTATCAAAAGTACCTTTGTGTGTATCTTCTTGATAGTCATTATTCTCATTAGCATAATGCTCAGAGTAGAGTCCTTTTGCACCAAAGGCGTTATATGCACCATTACTCACAGTAGCATTTAATGCTCTTCCAGATTCATGGGATCCTAACTTATCCGAGGCGCTTTCAATATATGAATAGCTTCCTTTTGAATTAATAAAAGAAATCGCTACTGAACAGCGAGATGCATTTTGATTCGTAGTCGTTTGAGCTCTGTAAGATAGTAGATTACCGCTTTTGTGACCACTTAAAGTTGGATAGAATGCACTTGTTGAGATTGATGTTGCTAATAATACTAAAGTCGTAATTGAAAAAACCTTTCCTTTCATTAACAATCACCTCATAAATTAAATAGTTTAGTAGCGCTACATCGTCATAATACCCTTCAAGCAAATTTTTCTCAATAATAAACCCATATGTTTTACAAACTCTTTAAACACTTAAACATTAGTACATTTTTAAAAAGTAACGTATAAGTAGCAATATAAAAAGGCTGCGGAGAAAATCTTCTCCACAGCCTAATACTTATTTTTGTAAAAACGACTGTAAATCTGCAAACTGTCTCTTTGCATCTTCATAGCCTTGCTCATATAGATTTTGTAGTTTTGCCGTATCTTTTTCCATACGATCTACTTGAAGCTGTACTTCTGGACGAATAACAAATAAGTTCCCAGCTTGCTCTTCTTTTTCAATGTAGTGAAGTGTTTCATTATATACTTCATAACGATTCAACATCGTATTAACAAGTTTCGGATATTTTTTATAAGCTTTCGCTGCCACCCATCCAAACTTTGATTTTTTCTTAGCATAACCATGATTTCTCGTTAAAATAACGACTGATTTTTTAAATCCATCTTCTTGCGCTTTACGAACTGGAATCGGATCAGAAATTCCTCCATCTAATAACTGCTTACCACGGTAATTTACTACAGGTGCAATGAAAGGTAATGAACTAGATGCTTGTAATAAATTTAGTGCATCATCATTCGTTCCTTCTTTTTCAAAATAAACAGACTGTCCTGTTTCACAATCTGTTGTGCCTACAAGGAAACGCTCTGGACTATTAAAATATGTTTCAAAGTCAAACGGGACATGTTTTTCTGGAATTTCATGAAAAATAAACTCCATATCAAACAATTGGCGTTTTCTCCATAAATTTTTATACGATAAATATTGTGGGTGTGATGCATAATCAATATTTACTGTTTTATTTCTATTTCTTTGTCTGGAAAGATACGACGCTGCATGACAAGCACCAGCTGATACACCAATTACATATGGAAAATATAAATCTTGTTCCATAAAATATTCTAATATCCCGCCCGTATATACACCACGCATACCGCCGCCTTCTAATACTAATCCCGTATTTTCAAGCATGTTATTCTCTCCTCTTTATATATTGACTCTTTAATTATTCACTATGTTAAGTATCTTCCTCTATTATATATGAGTTTTTTTAGAAATTATATTCAAAAGGCTTGAAAAAAAGAAAAATAGAGACTCCTCAACAATCCGGTCTCTATTTTAAGCTCTTTGATCAGCAACGATATGAATATCAATATACTTCGTTTGTCTCATAATTTCATTTACAATTGAACCTTTTCGTATTTCTTCCCAACGTGTTCTTGCCGATTGCCCAAGTAAAACTTGTGTCACCTGTAGTCTTTTTGCAACTTCAATAATAACATCAGCGGGCTTTCTTCCCTTTGCTTCTTCTAATACAAAGCTCGCATCAAATTGATTCGTTAGCGATTTCCATTCTTCAATCGTCTGCTTTTTGCCTGCTGAAATAGAATCTATATTTTCTCTTTCAACGTTTAACACATACAATTCAGCATTTAGCCGATCAGCCATGCGCCAACCTCTCCGTATTAATTTCTCTGCTGTTGAACTGTATTGTACACAAACGAGAATTTTTTCTTTCACACCTATCGGTTCTATTACTGTTTGGCTAATTTTCTCATCCATATCATCTGCAACTTCTCGAAGTGATAACTCTCTTAATGCCCCTAAATTATTTATCGTAAAGAAGTTTTGTAAGCTTTGTTGAATTTTTTCTTCCTTATATATCTTTCCATCTATTAATCTCTTTCGGAGTACCTCAGGTGTTGCATCAACAAGCTGAATTTCATTTGCTTTTTGTAAAATAAAGTCTGGAATACGCTCTCGTACTTTGACATTCGTAATTTGAGCTACAATATCATGAACGCTTTCTAAATGTTGAATATTAAACGCTGATAATACAGATATACCGGCATCTAACAATTCCTGCACATCCATGTAACGTTTCTTATTTTTCGACCCGGGAATATTACTATGCGCAAGTTCATCCACAACAACAATTTGTGGTGCCCGCTTTATAATTTCTTCTACATCAAGTTCATAAAATACTTTCCCTTTATAATCTATTTCTTTTAAAGGAACTTTTTCTAAATCAGCAATTGCTTCTTCCGTCTCTTTTCTACCGTGTGTTTCAATTAAACCAACTACAATATCAATACCGTCTTTTTTCATCTCTCTTGCATCAAATAGCATTTTATAACTTTTCCCAACTCCAGGTGCAGCCCCTACGTATAGCTTTAACTTTCCGCGATTTTGCTGCCGAATATATTCTAAATACTCTTCTGGCGTTCGCCTTTGAAACGTCGGTTTATAGTCATCCGCATACAAAACACTCACAACCTTTCTTTCGAAACAACGCTACCTCAATCCGTTAGATTGAGGTAGCACTGTTACTATTTCATTAGTTTCTGTAATTCTAAATTTAACTTTAAGACGTTCACGCGATCTTCTCCAAACAAGCCAAGCGCTGCACCTTCCGTTTGATCCTTAATCAATTGATCTAGCTTTTCTTTCGGAATATTCGTTAATTTCGAGATGCGATTTACCTGTACGGAAGCCGCCTTCGGACTAATGTCAGGATCAAGCCCTGAACCTGAATTCGTCACTAAATCTATCGGTACTTCTGTAACTGGAACAGTTGGATTTTGTTCCTTCCACTCTGCAATACTTTTCTCAACTCTTTTTGCTAAATCTGGATTAGACGGTGCATAGTTATTTGAACCAGATGCTTCTGCTTTATATTCTATACTAGAGACACGTCCATGAAAATAACGTGGATCTGTGAAATTTTGACCGATTAATTTTGAACCAACTACTTCATCTTTATCATTATATATAAGACTTCCATCCGCATTATCCTTCATTACCGCTTGCGCAATACCAGTTACAATAAGCGGGTATACGAGGCCGCACAAAACTAGAAATGTAAAAGTAATACGAATAATTGGTGAAAGTATACTTTGTTTCTTCGCCATCTTTTTTCCCCTCTTCCTTATATGAACAAGCCGACAATCATATCAATTACTTTAATTCCAATGAATGGAACGATAACTCCACCAAGCCCATAAATGAGTAAGTTTCGGCTAAGCAATGCATTAGAACTCATCGGTTTATACGCAATACCTTTCATCGCTAACGGAATTAGTAGTGGAATAATAACTGCATTAAATATTAATGCTGATAAAATCGCTGAAAGTGGCGATGCTAATTTCATAATGTTCAATGCTTCCATTTGCGGAATTGCTAATGTAAACATCGCTGGAATGATTGCAAAGTATTTTGCTATATCGTTTGCAATACTAAACGTTGTTAACGCACCACGCGTCATTAACAATTGCTTACCAATTCCTACAACCTCAATGATTTTTGTTGGATTCGAATCTAGATCAATCATATTCGCTGCTTCTTTCGCAGCTGTCGTACCACTATTCATCGCTAATCCAACATCCGCCTGCGCTAATGCCGGGGCATCATTTGTACCATCACCTGTCATCGCTACAAGTTTCCCTTTGTCTTGCTCTGCTTTAATAACCGCAATTTTATCTTCTGGTTTACACTCAGCAACGAATTCATCTACTCCTGCTTCCTTTGCAATTGTTGCTGCTGTTAACGGATTATCACCTGTACACATAACCGTTTTAATCCCCATTTTGCGCAATTGTTCAAAACGTTCACGCATACCAGGTTTCACTGTATCCTTTAAATATATTAAACCGTAAATACGATTATCTACTGCAACTACAAGTGGTGTTCCGCCTTCTTTTGAAATCAAATCTGCTTTTTGATTCACATCTTTTGGAATCATCCCGCCTTGCGATTGAACCCATTCAATCACGGCACCAACAGCACCTTTTCTCACTTTCGTTCCATCCTGTAAATCAACACCGCTCATTCTTGTTTCTGCTTTAAATGGAACAAATTCACCTTGTTCTGCAATTTCTCTATTATATGATATAGATTTCGTTTGTACATATTCTATAACAGATCGACCTTCTGGTGTTTCATCTAAAACTGAGCTAATCGCAGCCCATTTTCCTACTTGCTCAATCGTTTCATTTCCTACTGGTAGCAGTGTATGTGCCATCCGGTTCCCGAAAGTAATCGTACCTGTTTTATCTAAAATAATCGTATTAATATCGCCCGCAGCTTCTACTGCTTTCCCTGACATCGCTAATACATTAAACTTTGTTACGCGGTCCATCCCAGCAATACCAATCGCTGATAATAACCCACCAATTGTCGTTGGAATTAAACAAACTAACAATGCTACAAGTACAGCTGTATCAATTTGAAACCCTAAATAGTTTGTAAAAATCGGCAACGTCACAACGACGATTAAGAAAATTAGAGTTAAACTCGTTAATACTGTGTTTAAGGCAATTTCATTCGGCGTTTTTTGACGCGCAGCTCCTTCTACTAAAGAAATCATTTTATCAATAAATGATTCGCCAGGGTTACTCGTAATTACAATCGTAATCTCATCACTTACGACCATCGTACCGCCTGTTACTGAACAAAAATCGCCACCCGCCTCTTTTATTACAGGAGCTGATTCCCCTGTAATTGCAGATTCATCGACAGACGCTAAACCTTTAATTACTTCACCATCATTTGGAATCATTTCTCCTTGTTTTACAATAACAATGTCACCTTTTCTCAGATCAGTTGCTGAAACTTGAACAATATCTCCATTTTCTTTTACAACATTTGCAAACACATCTTTCTTCGATTGTTTTAAAGAATCGGCTTGCGCTTTACCACGCCCTTCAGCTAAAGCTTCTGCAAAGTTAGCAAATAAAACTGTAAATAATAGAATGAGAGAAACTGTTATATTAAACCACCCTGGTACACTACTAGAACTACTTGGAAGAAAGGATAAAATGAACGTAATGATAAATCCAATTTCCACAACGAACATAATCGGATTCTTTATCATTACTTTCGGATTCAATTTCGCAAAGGATTGTTTCATCGCATGTGTCACGATATCACGATCCATCGTTTTTGCTTGTCTAACCTCATCTTCTACAGCATGTATTTGTGACTGATTTATTTGTTTTTCTTTTACCACTACCGGTCTCATCATTTACCCTCCATTACTTCAATGTAAGAAATTCTGCAATTGGGCCGAGTACTAACATCGGGAAGAATGTTAACGCACCAACAATTACAATCGTTCCGATAAAGATCCCTCCAAATAAACCATTATCTGTACGGAACGTTCCGACTGTTTCTGGCACTACCGTCTTCTCTTTCAATGAAGCTGCCACAGCTAACATTGTAATTAAGCTGAAATAGCGCCCTAAAAACATAACTAAACCAGTTGTAATATTCCAAAACGGTGTATTATCTGCTAATCCTTCAAATCCTGATCCATTATTCGCAGCTGACGATGTATACTCATATACAACTTGCGTTAAACCGTGGAAACCTGAATGAGAAATTGCATCCGTCCCTAAATTTGTTGAAAGAGCTAATGCTGAAAACCCTAAAATAAGTAATGGATGAAATAATATCGTTACCGCAATTAATTTCATTTCCTTACCTTCAATTTTCTTACCTAAAAACTCTGGTGTCCGTCCAACCATTAACCCAGATATAAAGACTGCAATAATTGCATACATGATAATGTTGACAAAGCCTGCTCCAACACCGCCGTATACTGTATTTAACATCATATTTACGAGTGGTACTAAACCGCCAATCGGTGTTAATGTATCATGCATCGTATTAACGGCCCCTGTTTCAGCAGCTGTCGTTACTGTTGCGTATAGCGAAGAAAATACTGTTCCAAATCGTACTTCTTTTCCTTCTGTACTTCCTTGTACATGTTCGATACCCATTCCATTTAACGCTGGATTCCCATTTAATTCCGCTGTAGTAATCGTTATAAACCCTAGTAAAAACACCATAAATAGTGAAACGAAAAGGATACGTCCTTGTTTTTTATTTCCTACCATTCGTCCGTACGTAAATGGTAGTGCTGTTGGCAATAACATCATAAGCATCATTTGCAAAATATTACTCATTTGTCCTGGATTTTCGAAAGGATGTGTAGAGTTTGCCCCGAAAAATCCACCGCCGTTATTTCCAAGTTCCTTAATGGAAACGAATGATGCAACTGGACCACGCAAAATACTTTGCTTCGCACCATCAATTGTTTGTGCTGTAACCGCCCCATCTAACGTTTGTGGTACACCAAGTGCGACAAAGACTAACGCCGCAATAAATGCGATAGGAAGAAAAACTCTCGTTAACGCTCTCGTAAAATCAACGAAAAAGTTACCAAGTTCTTTTCCAGCGAGTCCTCTAATAAATGCCATAACGATGGCTAACGTCGTTGCTGGTGCCGCAAACATTAAAAATGTAATCCCGATTAATTGTGATAAATAAGATAAACCATTTTCACCGCTATAATGCTGTAAGTTTGTATCAGCCATAAAACTAATCGCTGTATTAAAAGCAAGCGTAGGCTCCATTCCCTCAATATGCGCTGGATTTAGCGGCAGCACACCTTGTAATCTGAAAATGAAATATACAACGACAATCATAAATCCATTGAGTAGAACTAATGATAATGCATACTGTTTCCACGTTTGATTGTATCCTTTTACACCTGTAATTTTAAAAATAAGTTTCTCAAAAGGCCCGAATACTTTATCTAGCGTTTTGCTACCTTGAAAAGCTTTTTCTAAATAAATCCCCGTTGGCTTTGCTACTAAAATAAACAAGAGCATTGTAATAATGACTGCAACCCAAATCATAATGAATGATTCCCCCTAATTAAAACTTTTCTGGATTTAATAATGCGTATACTAAGTACACCGTAATCGCTGCAACAATAACCGATAAGGCAATCATCATGATTGCTTCCCTTCTTTCACAACTTTATCTGACCAACTTGCAAGACTTGCCATTGATGCGACTAACCCAACAAAAATCCCGATCATTACAACATCTAACATAACTACCCCTCACTTCTGTTAAAATTTACCATCTTATTATCAAAAAAAGAACACTAAGCTCTACTTAGTGTTCGAAACGAACAACACAAAGTAAACCTCCTCTCTAAACGCTTACGAGGTTAGCTGTCGGATTCGGGCCTAAAGAGTAGCCCTACTTTCAAAATTGAAAGATTCACCCCAAGTGACAATGCACAAAATTGGTTCCCCCGCTCCATTTCTGGAACTCAGCGATTTTAGGTTTTTTTTTGGAAATTTTATGAATGATTTATGAGAGTAAATATACTCCTCTAAATTTAACTTGTAAAGGGGTAAATTACTGAAAATAAGAAAATATCCATCTATTTAAGCGTTTACATTAGTTATTATTAATATTTTTTCATCTGTTTTCTCGTCTTTCCTTTCTTTTTCACAGAAATGATCTTTTAAATACGAAATAAAAAGAGCGAATTACATGAAGTGCATAGCTTGTTGCACTCAGCATTCGCTCTTTTTTCATTCAACCTTTATTCTCCACGCAAAAAAGCACGCAAATTTCTCCCTCGAATATAAACTTGTGATAATTCCGCATGTAACTGCTCATATTCGGTAATATCCGCCTCTAAATACAAAACATCTTTTGATGGTAATATAATATATGGACCTGGAAAAAGAGGATCGAGCACTACCAATTCGTGAACTCTCTCTACCGATATCGCCCAACGATTCGCTATATCTCCTAGTAACAACACTTTCATCTTCATTTCCCCCACCTTATTCAAAAAATAAAAAAGAAATATTATCACAGTTCGTAAACACTACAAATTTAGCTCCAATTGTTTCATAGAGCCTGGCCGGATAGCGTTTATTCTTTGTAACAACAGTAATAGGCGCTTGAAAAGAAAAACGAATGTGTTCTGTGAAGAAACTAACTATCGGAAGCTCATCCCCTAGTAAAATCACCTTCTTAATACGTGTGCAAATACTAGTAAAATCCTTCTCCTTATTACAGCTATAAGCTGATTCAAACCCATACTCTCTAACTTCAGCCGCTATCTCTTCATTGGCTGTAAAAATAATTAACTCATGCTGAAATGCTACTAGCTCTCTTAAACTCTTTACCTTGTTTTTTTCTCCAACACAAATAAGTGTTAGTTCCATGTACCTCATCCTCCTTAGCATAAAAGAACTCAAACATAGATTGATATTCTCCTATACTAATCAGATCGACGAAGTGATATATCCATCATGGCACCGCCCTCTCTCAAGACGCTTACGAAGTTAGCTGTCGGATTCGGGCTTTGAGAGTAGCCCTACTTTCAAAATTGAAAGATTCACCCCTAGTGACGACGCACAAATTGGTTCCTCCGCTCCATACATTTGGACTCAGCGTATTACAAAAAATGTATTCTGGCTGATATATTACTCCTGAATTTAGAAAAAGTAAACACAAAAAAAAGCCAGTTAACAAACTGGCTTCTCGTATCTTTATACATGCGTCTTATTCAATTTATATGCAAAATGATTCGTCGGCCCATGACCACTTCCAATATTCAATGGCTCTTCAATTGCTATACTAATAAATCGTTTTGCTTCTTGAACTGCCTCTTCCATCAAGTAGCCTTTCGCAAGTCCTGCTGTAACCGCTGAAGCAAATGTACACCCACTTCCGTGCGTTTGCTTCGAAGGAATTCGTTCACTTCTAAATTCAATAAACTGCTCACCATCAAAGAGTAAATCAATTACTTCATTACCTTGATATTCTGCATGTCCGCCCTTCATAAGCACATATTTAGCTCCTAATTCATGCAATACTTTTGCAGCTTCTTTACTATCTTCTATATTTTGAATCTCCATCCCAGTTAACACTTCTGCTTCAGGAACATTCGGTGTTACAACAGTTGCTACTGGCAATAAATATTCTTTTAATGCTTGTACTGCTTCTTGTTGTAATAATGACGCACCGCCTTTAGCAATCATAACTGGATCTAGCACAATATTATTCCAGCCAAATTTTTTAATATGTTCTGCAACAATTTGAATAATTTCACTGCTAAATAGCATCCCTAGTTTCACAGCATCTGGCGTTAAATCCGTACCAATTGAATTCAGCTGTTCCGTAATTCCTTCTAAAGAAACAGGATATACCCCTTGAACGCCAAGCGTATTTTGAGCAGTAATTGCTGTAATAGCCGTCATTCCATACACACCAAGCTCTTGGAATGTTTTTAAATCCGCCTGAATCCCAGCGCCGCCTCCGCTATCAGACCCTGCAATCGTTAAAGCTTTATTCACTTTCATTCCACTCATCCTTTTCTACCCAAAATAGCGATGATAAATTGTTTTCGCTTCGCTTATATCTTTCGTTCCATGTACAAGGACACGGCCATCTTTAAAAGCAACTAATCTCTTTTCTTCAACCGAAAATGATAATAAATATGGATTTACATTTAAATCAGTCACACGATCATTCAACAATTTTTTATATTGTTCAAAATCCATTTCCTCTTTATGAGGTGGTCTAATTTGAACTGTATTTCTCCCGCATAACACTGCTGTTTTTGAAGTGTTTTCCTTATTTAAATACGGATATACTGCCCGTTCACCACACGATAGACAATTATGTTTACGAAGCTTTTGCACATTCATACATGAATATTCATTTTTCCATACATCAAATGATACAAGTCCCTCTCGAAGTGATTCGTAATCTTCTACTAACAGTTTAAGTGTTTCCGTTACTTGATGAGAAATGACAAGAGATACAGCAGGTGATATAATACCCGCTGTATCACATGTCGCTCCGCCAAGCGGAATCGATTGTAATAAACAAGATAAACATGGCGTTTTTCCTGGAAGAATAGTATAAGAAAGCCCGTAACTTCCTACACATGCCCCGTAAACCCATGGAATAGAATATTTTTGCGATATATCATTCACAATGAAACGTGTTTCGAAATTGTCAGTCGCATCGATGATTACATCAACATTTGTAACGAGTTCTTCTAACTCTTCAGCCGTTACATCCTGAACGAGAGCTTCTACTCTTACTTCACTATTAACCTCTTCTAGACGTTTTTTTGCCGCTACAGCCTTCGGAAGATTATTCTCTACATCACTCTCTGCATACAATTGTTGTCTTTGTAAATTACTCCAATCGACATAATCACGGTCAACAATTGTTACTTGACCAACGCCTGCTCTTACAAACATCTCTGCGTTTGCACTACCTAATGCGCCTGCACCGATAATAAGTACATGCTTTGTTCTTATCTTTTGTTGCCCTTCTTCCCCAATTGGAGAAAATAGCTCTTGGCGAGAATATCGATTATTCAACTATGCTCATTCCTTCTAAAGGACTACTTGCTGTTGCACAACGTTTACGTGCAATACGACCTGCTTCAAACCCTAATCGTCCTGCCTCAATACTTAATTTCATTGCGTATGCCATTTTAATAGGATCGTTCGCTCCAGATACTGCAGTATTTAATAACACACCATCTGCTCCTAATTCCATCGCAAATGCCGCATCAGCTGGGCTACCAATACCAGCATCCACGATAACTGGTACTGTCGCTTGTTCAATAATGAAACTTAAATTTAATGGATTTACAATACCAAGCCCTGAACCAATCGGTGATGCACCTGGCATAATGGCATGCACGCCAAGTTCTTGTAATTTACGCGCTAATACAACATCATCAGATGTGTACGGTAGAACGATAAATCCTTCTTCAAGTAACATTTCAGATGCTTTTAACGTTTCTACTGGATCAGGTAATAACGTTCTATCATCACCAATAACTTCTACTTTTATCATGTCACAAAGTCCAGAAGCTTTTGCTAATTTTGCAATACGAACAGCTTCTTCAGCATTTTTTGCTCCTGCTGTATTCGGTAGTAACGTATATTTTTTCACATCAAGTTTCTCTAATAAATTAGGCTGCTTCGCATCAAATATATCCATACGACGTACTGCGAATGTTAAAATCTCAGCCTCAGAAACATCAATTGCCTTTTGCTGCACATCAAAATCAGGGAATTTCCCTGTTCCTAATAAAAGTCTAGAATGAAATGAAAATTGTCCAATGTTTAACATAATCAACCGCCTCCTACGAAAGTTACAATCTCAATTTGGTCCCCATCAAAAACAGATGTATCGTTATGATCATCTTTTTGTAAAATATCTTTATTACGTTCTACTACAACAATTCTGTTATCTAACTCTAAATGTGTAAGTAGCCCAGCTACTGTTTTTATACTCTCTGGTACTTCAATTTGGTTACCATTAATTTTTAAATTCAAACTTCCATCCCCTTTCTAAACCGTTTTAGAAAGCAATGAATCTAGCAAGTGATTCTCCTGCTTTCCTTCTATTAAATCAGCCATATACTGACCAGAAACAGGACTTAATAAAATGCCGTTTCGATAATGGCCCGTACAAGCATATAAACCTTTTATTTCTTCATGCTCTCCCATATAAGGAGCTTCATGATTAGACTGCGGTCTTAACCCAGCCCACGTACTTTCCCATTCTGCTTCTTTTAAAGCAGGCAATATTGTGTAGGCACGCTCTAATATGGAAGTAATACTTTCTGGTTGTACAGACTTATTAAACGTATGAGGCTTCATTGTTGCCCCAATTACGTAACGGCCACCACGTTTCGGTGTGATGTAAAATCTTTCTTGGAAAATAGGAGCTTTCAAGAGAGGTTTCCTGCTTCTTACTGCAACAACTTCACCCTTCACAGGATACGTGCCCCAATCACTATGGAAATAATGTAGTAATTTCGTACTCCATGAACCACCCGCAATAACAACTTTCTCACATGTGATAACACCTTCGCTCGTAACAATTCCAGTCACTTTATTATTTTCAATACGAATATCAAACACTTCTGTTTGTTCATATATATCAGCACCGGAAATTGCTGCAGAATGTGCGAATGCTTTCGTAAGCTCTGGTGCAATAACGTGACCATCTTTCGGATAATATACCGCTCCTATAATTGACTCGGAAAGAAACGGCTCTTTTTCCCGTAAATGGTCCCCCGTTAGAAATCGGGAATCTTCACCTGTTTTCTGCTGCCAATCCATAATATGAAGAATTCTTTTCTTCTCATCTTCATTTTGAGCGATGCGATAAATGCCCTTTTCTTCATACCCAATATCGATGCCTGTTTTTTCACGTAAAACTGCTGCAAGTTGTGGAAATATAGCACGGCTTTCTCTAGCAAGCTCAAACAACGGATCATATGCATCCCATTCTGCCTGAACACCGAGCAAACCAGCAGCTGCTTTCGAAGCTTCAGATGCGATTCTTTGCTTCTCTACAATCGCTACTTTATGCCCTCCTTCTGCTAGAAAGTGTGCAACTGAACTACCAATTACACCTCCGCCAATAATCGCTACATCATACTTCTTACACATGTTTTCCCGCCCACTTTCTTATTGATTCCTTATAAGATTTCGCCTTGCTATACGGATTACTACTGCTTATAATCCCGGACATAACAGCAATGCCACTTACACCATTTGCAAGAACATCACCTGTATTTTCAGGGGTAATCCCACCAATTGCAGTTATTGGTATGGATAAACAACTTGCCATATGAGCAATTTCTTCTAATCCTCTCGCTGGCACACCTTTTTTACAATCTGTCGGAAATACATGACCATAAACGAGTGAATCTGCTCCATTTTTAAATGCTACTATCGCTTCATCTAGCGAATGTACTGAATAACCGACATGCAAATAAGAAAATTTTTCTTTCACTAACCTTACATCTGCGCTTCTGTATCCTAGTTGAACACGAGGAATATTTAATAGAATGGCGATATCAATTCGATCATTTATAACAAGCTTAGATGGCGGAAAGCCTTTTTTAAAAAGACTTTCCACACCTTCATACAATTCCTTCGTACTCTTCTCACGCTCACGAATATGCAAATAATCAATCTCACTCTCAATTTGCATCGCTACATTCACTAATTCTTCAAATGGCATATGGCCATTTGAGATTACATGAAGCTCATTTTTCATATTCATTCGCCTACTTTAAAATGTTTTCAAATAATTCATCGGCTGGAACAATTTCTTTCGCCATTCCTTTGTCTTTCAACCATTTATTTTGTTTCTCCCATGACTCTTTTGAATCCGATAAGAATGGCTCATCTTTCGTTTCCATCTTCTCTAATAAAATTTTCATACTTTCTTTTTCAACTTCTGGTACAAGTGGGAAGTTTTCTTTTTCTTGATGATCTAATAAAATATTTAATGCTTCATCAGGGTTTTTCTTCATAAAGTCATACCCTTTTTGTGCCCCACGTAAAAAGGCTTGCAATGCTTCTTTATCTTTTTTCAACGTTTTATCACCCGTTACAAACACAAGCTCATGATAGTTCGGTACACCATAATCTGCTGGATTAAAGTATGCTGGTTCATGACCTTCATGACGCATAACAGGTACTTCATGGTTAATGTATGCCCCTGTTACCGCATCCACTTTTTTCGTAATTAATGCTGGTACTAAATCAAAGCCAACATCGACTACTTTCACTGTATCTGGATTACCACCAGCTTCTTTTACCATCGTTTTTAAATACATCTCACTTAAAGGTGTTCCAGAATATCCAACTGTTTTCCCCTCTAAATCTTTTGGCGATTGAATGCCTGCTGACTTCAGTGATACAACATGATTCAACGGTGAACGTACGACAGCTCCAATTGATTTCACTGGAATTTGTTCATTTGCTTTTGCCATGACAACATCTGGTTGATAATACAAACCAACTGTCACTTTCCCTGCTGCCGCTAGCGTTAATGGATCAGTCGGATTAGAAGGGAATTTAATATTCACCTTGACTCCTTCTTCTTTAAAGTATCCTTTTTCAATTGCCGTATAAATAAAGCTATGTACCGCATTCGGGTACCAATCAAGCATTACTGTTATTTCTTTTTCTGATTTATTCTTATCTGATGCCGAGTTACTCGAACATCCTGCAATCATTGCAACTAATAATGTAAACACAAAGATGCGTTTTAATAATTTCATGAATGTTTCCTCCAACTAATAAATTTCTTTTCTAATATCGAAACAAGTATGACGAAGAAAATAGCTAATAATGATAACAATACAATTGGTGCAAATACACCAGCTCCGTCTAACTGCGTCATCATTCTTTTACTGAAATATCCAAGCCCAGCTTGTGCACCGAGCCATTCACCAATCGCTGCCCCAATAACGCTAAGTGGTATCGCAATTTTTAACGCTGAAAAAAAGTAAGGAAGAGCAGATGGCAACTTTAGCTTTAGAAAAATATCTTTTTTCGTTGCACCATATGTAACTAATAGCTCCTCCCATTCTTTTTTCGTACTGCGCAGTCCATCATACGTATTGACCGCAATTGGGAAAAACGTAATTAAAACGGTAACAACAACCTTACTCCAGATGGTATATCCAAACCATAAAACGAAGAGCGGCGCAAGCGCAGTAATCGGGATTGTTTGTGAAGCAACTAATAACGGATAAAATGCTCTTTCCATCCACGTACTCGCATTCATTAACATTGCTAGCCCTACGCCCAGTACGATAGAAATAACAACGCCTATTAAAACGACGTACAACGTTGCAGGTAAATGAACCGTAAATAATATATCTTTCAGCGCCCATATCTTCATTACAATTGCAGAAGGTGATGGCAAAATGTACATCTCATCTACAATTCTTGCTCCTACTTCCCACAGAGCAAGTAAAATTCCACTTAATATAAGGGCAGGTAATAACTCCTTCAAGCGATTCATCATACGAGTACCTGCCTTTGTAACATACTAAGGAGCTCTTCTTTAAGCGCTAACACTTCAGGCTTATATAAATCTTTTCTTGTTCGGTTACGATCAAGCGGCACAATTCGCTCAGTTAAAGTTGCTATCGGTTGATTTTCTACAACCAAAATTCGATTAGAAAGAAACAATGCTTCTTCAACATCATGAGTGATAAATAAAATTGTTTTTTCCCACTCTTTCCATTGTTCAAACAACCATTCTTGCAAAGATGCCTTCGTTAAAGCGTCCAATGCGCTAAACGGTTCATCTAACAATAATATCTCCCCGCCTGTTAATAAAGTTCGGATAAAAGATACGCGTTGCCTCATACCACCAGATAAATCTTTCGGATATTTTTTCTCGTACCCTTGTAAACCAAATTTATGTAACAGTTCTTTCGCTTTTACTTGCGCTTCTTTCTTCTGCACACCTTGGCACTCTAGCGGCAGGGCCGCATTCTCAATAATCGTCCTCCACGGCAAGAGCATATCTTTTTGGGGCATATACCCTACAGAATGACTCTTTGTTTCTGTCAGCTCTATCTGTCCAGTACTTGCCTCTTCTAAGCCTGTAATAAGGCGAAATAAAGTACTTTTCCCGCATCCACTCGGTCCGATAATACTTACAAACTCTTTATCTTGTATAGAAGCATTTAATTCATTGATGATTGGTTTCTCATCATAATGAAAGGAAACATTATGAAACTGTAGTATGTTCTTGCTCCTCAAAACCCCACATCTCCTTACGATAAGCCATATCCCAGAATAAATATTCAAATCGGCTGGAATATAAGAAAATCTCCTCTAATCGGTCTAGCTCTTTCTCTGACTTTCCAACTGCCATTTCATTTAATAAATCTATTAACCAAATACAAAGGTTACCGTATTCTTCAGAACTATATCCTTGAATCCACTCTCCAAAGAACTCATGATCTCTTGCTCCAGGAATATCATTTAAACGCTTTCCAATCTCCCAATAACTCCACATACATGGAAGTAAAGCTGATATTAATTCAGCAATTGTGCCATTTTGAGATACAGACATCATGTAATTTGTATATGCTAAATTTTTAGCAGATGGTTTCGCAGATTCCATCTCTTGTACAGAAATGCCAAGTCTTTTTGCATACTGTTTATGAATCGTCATTTCACCATTTAAAATCCCATCAATTTGCTCTGCAAATTTTGCCATAACTTGTGGATTCGTTGCCTTTACAACCCCAATTGCATATAGCTTTGCATAATCTAACAAATATAAATAATCTTGAATAATATAGTACTGGAATTTGTCTTTTTCCAACGTACCATCCCCCATACCTACTACAAACGGATGATTATGACTTTTCTCCCAAACAGGCTGCACCGTATCAAATAATCTTTCACAAAATTTCATTAATAATTCCCCTTCCTATATATCTGTTTATCTCAATAAAAAAACCACTTCTGTATAAAAGAAGTGGTTACAGCAAATAAAATTATAATTTATTCGTTGTTCCACTTCCCTTCGCTAGTATTATCTAGATCAGGTGTTGTAAGGGTTAAGGATTATTCCTCTCTCAGCACGAAAAGCACCCCTAGTGGTGTTAATATGAAATTTTCAAATAAAAAAGCCCCGTTTCTATACGCAAAGAAACGGGGACTCATTGTTAATGTCCGAATTGCTTCCCTACGCTAGCATAATCTAGATCAGGTAATAAAAAGGATCAAAGGCTTACGGCCCTACTCTCAGCTGGCAACACCAGCCCTCCTAGCAAACTATAAAATTATCACTGTCAGTATAACACCGCCATAAGACATCATCAACTATTTTAATTTTCTTAATTAAGAATTAATTCTTAACATGTTAAACAAATATAAATGCGACCTCACAAATGATATATACAATATTTATATACGAATCTCTCTTCTGACATTATTTTTATTGATTTCATATTACATTTATGTGAATACGACCAATATATTATATCTTTATACTATAATAAAATTACAACTATACAACTAGAGGAGGTCTTTATTACATGAATATGAAAGCCACAGCTTTAACAGCAACTACTATCGCAATTGCTTCTTTACTTCCTTCTATGGGAGAATCCGATATACAAACAGCGGCTGCTAAGCAACCATCTACAGTAAAAACTGGATATGTAAAAATTGACAACGTTGCACTACATCAAAATAGCCATACAGACAGTGCAATAATTGATACCATTCGATTTAATAGCCCGGTTACTATTCTTGAAACAGTTCAAGATTGGTATAAAGTATCTGTTAACAACAAAACAGGCTATATGAAAAAAGATGCAATTCTATTCAAAAAAAATGTTCAACCAAAGTCTCAATATATCGTAAATGCAAACGCATTAAACGTTCGTTCTGAACCTAATACAGAGTCTTCTATTCTAGATATATTACCAAATGGTCAATTCATTACCATTCAAGGTGAACAAGGAGATTGGTACAAAATATTACATAACGGTCAAATTGGTTACGTACAAAAAACATTTGTATCTAATGGATCCACACCTCTAGTAAAAGGTGTAACAGTACAAGGTTCTCCTTCGTATACTGTTGCAACACCAAAATTAAATGTACGTAGCAATGCTAGCACAAGTGGCACTCTACTTGGCTCATTACAAAATGGTACACAAGTACAAGTAGTAGAAACGGTAGGTACTTGGTATAAAATTCGTTTTGGCACAGGATACGGATATGTAGCAAAACACTATGTAGTGCAAAATCAAAATCAAGCACACGCTAAAACAGCTCCACCTGCATCAATTCCAGCAGTTTTCAAATTCCCTACTCAAGGGAAAATCAGCTCCACTTTTGATATGCGCTGGGAGCAAATGCATTATGGTATAGATATAGCAGCACAAGGAAATGTCTCTATTCAAGCTGCTGCTGCAGGTAAGGTTGTGAAATCTTATTATTCGGCTAGCTACGGCAATGTCGTGTTCATCGCCCATCAAATAAATGGGAAATTATATACAACAGTTTATGCTCATATGAAGGATCGCACTGTACAAGCTGGTGATCAAGTACAAACTGGACAATTAGTAGGTCATATGGGAAACACAGGTCATTCATACGGGCAACATCTCCATTTTGAATTACATAATGGGGAATGGAATTTTGAAAAAACAAATGCAGTAAACCCACTGCCATATTTAGTTAGGTAAATTATATGCCACGCAATATACCTCTCTTTATTGAATACCTGGCCTTTTTAGGTTTAATCTGTTGTTTAATCATTTATAATACGAACACTGTATTTTTATCTATTATTATTGCTTTTGTTGCTTTAGAAATCATTATGGAAGCATTACAAATGCGGCTAAAACAAAAAATTGCCCATATTTATAATGTAATTTTTCTTTTAAGTGCTCTTATAACAAATATAATTAGTAATGGTTTTTATTTATCTACCGTACTTCCTGTATTCTTTATAGGTGTTTTATTATTCATAGCTAGATACGTTCATGTTCCTAATAACCAAAAACATGAACAAGAAGCTTAGAAAGAGGAGACACTGTGTACCAATCTTTCAAAGATAATCCAATGAAATATATATTGAATTTATATGAAAAAATGAATACTTTTTTTGGTATACAAGGAAGTTATACTGCACAATTTCTCCTTTATGGAATGTTATTTCTTATCTTAGTTACTTTCTCCTTACTTTACTAACAAAAAAAGGATCTCACATAAACTTGAGATCCTTTTTAATTTATATTAATTTTTAATATGTAAAATATGGTTTATCCGCAAGCATATTTTTCATAAATGAAACTAAGATTATATTTTTTCTCTAAGCTCATTCTTTGTTCATCGTCGCACCAATAGAAAAGAATATCATGAATCGTTGCATAACGCTTATTTTTAAGAAATAGTTTAAAGAATGATGGTAAACAATCATGTAATTGTATAAATATATAATTGCGTAGTATTTCTTCTTTGTATTCAATTCCCTTACAAATATACAGTAATTCTTCACAATAATATGCATGCTGTGGAACTTGGATCATTTCGAAAAATGGTACATATGATAGTAGCTTTCCAATAAAATGACCATACCGATCCATTACCCCTATCGTCATATGCTCCATCATTTCTTTCATCACATATAAATAATCATCTACATGAGTTGTCTTTAAAGGGTCTAATCGATCGGAAATTTGTGAAAGTACAGCTCTTTGACAAGCTAAAACTGCTTGACTAGGTCCATAATATGATAGGAAGTCTGTACACTTACGATACTTTCGTAATAAGTCATGTGTATATAAATCATACACAAAAGTATTACAATACATTGCCAGACTCATCATATCACTATTTAATTTCTCTTTTGACAGTGTTTTCGCTCTCTTACACATATAAAAGAATGTAAATTCCAATACTTCTTTATGAGATAATAGATGTTTGCAATCTGTTATACATTTCTCACTAAATTTAACTCGATCCCAAATTTCTACATCCTCAGCTGTTAATTCACCAATACGATATTTAATAATTAAATAGTTTAAAGCAACTGCTTTCGTCAAAAGATCCCATGTTTCATACTCCAATGAAGTTCGGACAAATTCATCTAGCCCTTGGGTTATCATAAAAGCATTTGCCTCTTCATACCAACCAATCCCTTGACATAAACGAAGAATACGTACTAGAGTTGGAATTTCATCTTTATGAAACTGCGGTAAATTCTTTACTTTATTCATGCCATATACGATAAATGCCGCTAAATTTTCTTCTTTATAAAATTCTTTTTCTTTCCATACTAATATAGTTCGCTCTTTCCTTTCACCTTTTGGATGACAAGGTACAAGCAAAGAAAATAACTCAGCGAAATTATTTGGTTCTATATATGTATCTGTAACCAAATTCCAATTTGGATCGCCCTGTGCAGCCCTCATATAATTCCCCTTCCCTTTTTATCCCGCTATTTGCGGGCAGTAAGACTCCCACCTCAAAATTCTGCGAATGCGAGGAAGTTAGGTGGGAGATAAAACTGCCCATAAAAGCCCGATTGGTTCAACTAATAATTATTGGGGGATGGACATCCCCCAATAATTAAAGTTTCACTTTATCTACGTAGGAAATATTAATTCATTATTACATCATTAACGATAAATATTGTTATATTCAAAATCTATAATAACACTTATATCTCTCAGTATATCATTTTTTCTCTTATTAAAAATTAGGAATGACAAATTTAAAAAAACTGTCAAAAATATTGACTCTATACTTATTATATAATGTCTCAGATACATCACGCTAACATATTAGTTTAATCCGTATATACTAGAATAATGTATCTGATCTTTATACATAATTTATTCCATATGCTCTGAGATTTCACTTAAAGCAAACCCTGCTTGATCATCTGCTGATTTTCTTATAGCTAAATCGCCTAGTGCTAGCATCCCAACAAGTTGACCGCTCTCAACAACCGGTAACCGTCTAATTTGATATTGTGCCATTAATTCTGTAGCTTTTTCAATAGAATCGTCTGGAGAAACTGAAACAATGTTTGTTGTCATTACATTTGTAATTTGATTAGATCCAGGATGTTTTTCAGCAATCCCACGAACAACTAAGTCTCGATCAGTAACAAGCCCAACAACTTGTTTATTTTCAATAACAGGAATCAATCCAACCGATTCTTCCTTCATTTTTACAGCTGCCTCATATACATTGTCTAATGGTGTACAATGTACGATATGAGTACTCATAAGTTCTCTAACTTGCGTCATTTTTCATCTCCTCCTTTTAATACATACCATAGCTTTTCCTAAATCCCTTTATTTATTTCGGGAAAATAAGGTGATAAAAAGAGGCTTATACATAATAAAAAAGAGTCAGCAATATGCTGACTCTTTTTTTATGACCCGTACGGGATTCGAACCCGTGTTACCGCCGTGAAAGGGCGGTGTCTTAACCACTTGACCAACGGGCCATGGCTCCGCAGGTAGGACTCGAACCTACGACCGATCGGTTAACAGCCGATAGCTCTACCACTGAGCTACTGCGGAATATATATGGTGGGCCTAAATGGACTCGAACCATCGACCTCACGCTTATCAGGCGTGCGCTCTAACCAGCTGAGCTATAGGCCCATATATACTTTACAGGGGCAGTAGGAATTGAACCCACACTGGAGGTTTTGGAGACCTCAGTTCTACCTTTAAACTATGCCCCTAAATGGTGCCGGCTAGAGGACTTGAACCCCCAACCTACTGATTACAAGTCAGTTGCTCTACCAATTGAGCTAAGCCGGCATAAAAAAAAACAAAAAAATGGTGGCTCGGGACGGAATCGAACCGCCGACACGAGGATTTTCAGTCCTCTGCTCTACCGACTGAGCTACCGAGCCAACATAAAATGGCGGTCCCGACCGGGGTCGAACCGGCGATCTCCTGCGTGACAGGCAGGCATGTTAACCACTACACCACGGGACCATTGGTTGCGGGGACAGGATTTGAACCTGCGACCTTCGGATTATGAGCCCGACGAGCTACCGTACTGCTCCACCCCGCGACGATATTATGTTTTAAAAATAAATGGAGGAGGTAGAGGGATTCGAACCCCCGCGCGACTCTCGCCGCCTGTCGGTTTTCAAGACCGATCCCTTCAGCCGAACTTGGGTATACCTCCATGAAGGAAAAATTACTATCTTATTCATTTTTATATGTAACTAAACCACTTTTTTAAAAAATGGAGGAGGTAGAGGGATTCGAACCCCCGCGCGACTCTCGCCGCCTGTCGGTTTTCAAGACCGATCCCTTCAGCCGAACTTGGGTATACCTCCGACATATAAAAAATAAAGTGGAGCCTAGCGGGATCGAACCGCTGACCTCCTGCGTGCAAGGCAGGCGCTCTCCCAGCTGAGCTAAGGCCCCATGTTTTTGGGAAAATCGGGAAGACAGGATTTGAACCTGCGACCCCCTGGTCCCAAACCAGGTGCTCTACCAAGCTGAGCCACTTCCCGTTAATAAAAGCGCGCCCGAGAGGAGTCGAACCCCTAACCTCTTGATCCGTAGTCAAACGCTCTATCCAATTGAGCTACGGGCGCATATGGTGCCGAGGGCGGGGGTCGAACCCGCACGGTGGTCACCCACCGCAGGATTTTAAGTCCTGTGCGTCTGCCTGTTCCGCCACCCCGGCATGTCATACTGAAAATTGGAGCGGAAGACGGGATTCGAACCCGCGACCCCAACCTTGGCAAGGTTGTATTCTACCACTGAACTACTTCCGCAAGACATGTTTGAGTTATTTTATTAAAAGTGCGGGTGAAGGGAGTCGAACCCCCACGCCAAAGGCGCTAGATCCTAAGTCTAGTGCGTCTGCCAATTCCGCCACACCCGCATATTTTTTAAGAAAATGGTGAGCCATGAAGGATTCGAACCTTCGACCCTCTGATTAAAAGTCAGATGCTCTACCAACTGAGCTAATGGCTCTTAATGGCTGGGCTAGCTGGATTCGAACCAGCGCATGACGGAGTCAAAGTCCGTTGCCTTACCGCTTGGCTATAGCCCAATAATTAAGAAATGGTGGAGGGGGGCAGATTCGAACTGCCGAACCCGAAGGAGCGGATTTACAGTCCGCCGCGTTTAGCCACTTCGCTACCCCTCCGACATATATGGTGGAGGATGACGGGATCGAACCGCCGACCCCCTGCTTGTAAGGCAGGTGCTCTCCCAGCTGAGCTAATCCTCCATTTTGCCTGGCAACGTCCTACTCTCGCAGGGACAAGGTCCCAACTACCATTGGCGCTAGAGAGCTTAACTTCCGTGTTCGGTATGGGAACGGGTGTGACCTCTCTGCCATCATTACCAGACTATATTCGATTGAGACAAACATTATTATACTTGATTCACTTAGAAAGTCAATAAGTTTTTTATATTCTCTCAAAACTAGATAACGTTGCTTCATATTATATGGTTAAGTCCTCGATCTATTAGTATTCGTCAGCTCCACATGTCACCATGCTTCCACCTCGAACCTATCAACCTGATCATCTTTCAGGGATCTTACTAGCTTACGCTATGGGAAATCTCATCTTGAGGGGGGCTTCATGCTTAGATGCTTTCAGCACTTATCCCTTCCGCACATAGCTACCCAGCTATGCCCTTGGCAGAACAACTGGTACACCAGCGGTGCGTCCATCCCGGTCCTCTCGTACTAAGGACAGCTCCTCTCAAATTTCCTGCGCCCACGACGGATAGGGACCGAACTGTCTCACGACGTTCTGAACCCAGCTCGCGTACCGCTTTAATGGGCGAACAGCCCAACCCTTGGGACCGACTACAGCCCCAGGATGCGATGAGCCGACATCGAGGTGCCAAACCTCCCCGTCGATGTGGACTCTTGGGGGAGATAAGCCTGTTATCCCCGGGGTAGCTTTTATCCGTTGAGCGATGGCCCTTCCATGCGGAACCACCGGATCACTAAGCCCGACTTTCGTCCCTGCTCGACTTGTAGGTCTCGCAGTCAAGCTCCCTTATGCCTTTGCACTCTACGAATGATTTCCAACCATTCTGAGGGAACCTTTGGGCGCCTCCGTTACACTTTAGGAGGCGACCGCCCCAGTCAAACTGCCCACCTGACACTGTCTCCCGGGTCGATAAGACCCGTAGGTTAGAATTTCAATACAGTCAGGGCGGTATCCCACCAGCGCCTCCACCGAAGCTAGCGCTCCGGTTTCAATGGCTCCCGCCTATCCTGTACAAACTGTACCAAAATTCAATATCAGGCTACAGTAAAGCTCCACGGGGTCTTTCCGTCCTGTCGCGGGTAACCTGCATCTTCACAGGTACTATAATTTCACCGAGTCTCTGGTTGAGACAGTGCCCAAATCGTTACACCTTTCGTGCGGGTCGGAACTTACCCGACAAGGAATTTCGCTACCTTAGGACCGTTATAGTTACGGCCGCCGTTTACTGGGGCTTCAGTTCAGAGCTTCGCTTACGCTAACCCCTCTCCTTAACCTTCCAGCACCGGGCAGGTGTCAGCCCCTATACTTCGCCTTACGGCTTCGCAGAGACCTGTGTTTTTGCTAAACAGTCGCTTGGGCCTATTCACTGCGGCTTTCCGTTAAGAAAGCACCCCTTCTCCCGAAGTTACGGGGTCATTTTGCCGAGTTCCTTAACCAGAGTTCTCTCGCACACCTTAGGATTCTCTCCTCGCCTACCTGTGTCGGTTTGCGGTACAGGCACCTTTTATCTCGCTAGAAGCTTTTCTTGGCAGCGGGGAATCAAAGACTTCGCTCCATAAGGAGCTTCCCCATCACAGCTCAGCCTTCACGATAAGCGGATTTGCCTACTTATCAGCCTAACTGCTTGGACGTGCACAACCAATCGCACGCTTCTTCTATCCTTCTGCGTCCCTCCATTGCTCAAACGATAAAGAGGTGGTACAGGAATATCAACCTGTTGTCCATCGCCTACGCCTGTCGGCCTCGGCTTAGGTCCTGACTAACCCTGAGCGGACGAGCCTTCCTCAGGAAACCTTAGGCATTCGGTGGACGGGATTCTCACCCGTCTTTCGCTACTCATACCGGCATTCTCACTTCTAAGCGCTCCACCAGTCCTTCCGGTCTGACTTCACTGCACTTAGAACGCTCCCCTACCACTGATACCATTGGTATCAATTCGCAGCTTCGGTGGTGTATTTAGCCCCGGTACATTTTCGGCGCAGAGTCACTCGACTAGTGAGCTATTACGCACTCTTTAAATGGTGGCTGCTTCTGAGCCAACATCCTAGTTGTCTAAGCAACTCCACATCCTTTTCCACTTAATACACACTTTGGGACCTTAGCTGGCGATCTGGGCTGTTTCCCTCTTGACTACGGATCTTATCACTCGCAGTCTGACTCCTAAGGATAAGTCATTGGCATTCGGAGTTTGACTGAATTCGGTAATCCGATGAGGACCCCTAGTTCAATCAGTGCTCTACCTCCAAGACTCTTACACTTAAGGCTAGCCCTAAAGCTATTTCGGGGAGAACCAGCTATCTCCAGGTTCGATTGGAATTTCTCCGCTACCCACACCTCATCCCCGCACTTTTCAACGTGCGTGGGTTCGGGCCTCCATTCAGTGTTACCTGAACTTCACCCTGGACATGGGTAGATCACCTGGTTTCGGGTCTACGACCACGTACTAAACGCCCTATTCAGACTCGCTTTCGCTGCGGCTCCGCCTCTTCAGCTTAACCTCGCACGGGATCGTAACTCGCCGGTTCATTCTACAAAAGGCACGCCATCACCCATTAACGGGCTCTGACTATTTGTAGGCACACGGTTTCAGGATCTCTTTCACTCCCCTTCCGGGGTGCTTTTCACCTTTCCCTCACGGTACTGGTTCACTATCGATCACTAGGGAGTATTTAGCCTTGGGAGATGGTCCTCCCAGATTCCGACGGAATTTCACGTGTTCCGCCGTACTCAGGATACATTCAAGAGAGAACGAAGTTTCGACTACGGGGTTATTACCCTCTGTGACGGACCTTTCCAGGTCGCTTCGTCTACCTCGTTCCTTTGTAACTCCGTATAGAATGTCCTACAACCCCAAGAGGCAAGCCTCTTGGTTTGGGCTAGATTCCGTTTCGCTCGCCGCTACTCAGGAAATCGCATTTGCTTTCTCTTCCTCCAGGTACTTAGATGTTTCAGTTCCCTGGGTCTGTCTTCCATACCCTATGTATTCAGGTAAGGATACCATACCATTACGTATAGTGGGTTTCCCCATTCGGAAATCTTCGGATCAAAGCTTACTTACAGCTCCCCGAAGCATATCGGCGTTAGTCCCGTCCTTCATCGACTCCTAGTGTCAAGGCATCCACCGTGCGCCCTTTCTAACTTAACCAAACTAAAATTAAAAAAATATGAGCTACACTGTTATCTAGTTTTCAAAGAACATACATTTAAACTTGAGAGATAGTTCTCTCAAAACTGAACGAAACAAAACAAGTCAACGTTTATTGATGAACTGCGTTCATCAATTCTCCATAGAAAGGAGGTGATCCAGCCGCACCTTCCGATACGGCTACCTTGTTACGACTTCACCCCAATCATCTGTCCCACCTTAGGCGGCTGGCTCCATAAAGGTTACCCCACCGACTTCGGGTGTTACAAACTCTCGTGGTGTGACGGGCGGTGTGTACAAGGCCCGGGAACGTATTCACCGCGGCATGCTGATCCGCGATTACTAGCGATTCCAGCTTCATGTAGGCGAGTTGCAGCCTACAATCCGAACTGAGAACGGTTTTATGAGATTAGCTCCACCTCGCGGTCTTGCAGCTCTTTGTACCGTCCATTGTAGCACGTGTGTAGCCCAGGTCATAAGGGGCATGATGATTTGACGTCATCCCCACCTTCCTCCGGTTTGTCACCGGCAGTCACCTTAGAGTGCCCAACTTAATGATGGCAACTAAGATCAAGGGTTGCGCTCGTTGCGGGACTTAACCCAACATCTCACGACACGAGCTGACGACAACCATGCACCACCTGTCACTCTGCTCCCGAAGGAGAAGCTCTATCTCTAGAGTTTTCAGAGGATGTCAAGACCTGGTAAGGTTCTTCGCGTTGCTTCGAATTAAACCACATGCTCCACCGCTTGTGCGGGCCCCCGTCAATTCCTTTGAGTTTCAGCCTTGCGGCCGTACTCCCCAGGCGGAGTGCTTAATGCGTTAACTTCAGCACTAAAGGGCGGAAACCCTCTAACACTTAGCACTCATCGTTTACGGCGTGGACTACCAGGGTATCTAATCCTGTTTGCTCCCCACGCTTTCGCGCCTCAGTGTCAGTTACAGACCAGAAAGTCGCCTTCGCCACTGGTGTTCCTCCATATCTCTACGCATTTCACCGCTACACATGGAATTCCACTTTCCTCTTCTGCACTCAAGTCTCCCAGTTTCCAATGACCCTCCACGGTTGAGCCGTGGGCTTTCACATCAGACTTAAGAAACCACCTGCGCGCGCTTTACGCCCAATAATTCCGGATAACGCTTGCCACCTACGTATTACCGCGGCTGCTGGCACGTAGTTAGCCGTGGCTTTCTGGTTAGGTACCGTCAAGGTGCCAGCTTATTCAACTAGCACTTGTTCTTCCCTAACAACAGAGTTTTACGACCCGAAAGCCTTCATCACTCACGCGGCGTTGCTCCGTCAGACTTTCGTCCATTGCGGAAGATTCCCTACTGCTGCCTCCCGTAGGAGTCTGGGCCGTGTCTCAGTCCCAGTGTGGCCGATCACCCTCTCAGGTCGGCTACGCATCGTCGCCTTGGTGAGCCGTTACCTCACCAACTAGCTAATGCGACGCGGGTCCATCCATAAGTGACAGCCGAAGCCGCCTTTCAATTTCGAACTATGCAGTTCAAAATATTATCCGGTATTAGCCCCGGTTTCCCGGAGTTATCCCAGTCTTATGGGTAGGTTACCCACGTGTTACTCACCCGTCCGCCGCTAACTTCATAAGAGCAAGCTCTTAATCCATTCGCTCGACTTGCATGTATTAGGCACGCCGCCAGCGTTCATCCTGAGCCAGGATCAAACTCTCCAATAAAGTTAGTTTATCTAGCATCTAAAAATAAAAATTGACGTTCACGTTGTTTGTTTCGTTCAGTTTTCAAAGAACTTGTCTGCCGCTTCAAAAGCGACTTCATCATATTAACATCTTCATTTTTCGATGTCAACTATGTTTTCAAATTTCTTTTTTGTCGTTTTCTGCGTTTCCGCATCAGCGACGTTTATTAATATACCATCATGGTTTTTAAATAACAAGTATTTTTTATAAAAAAATACAAAAAGTTATCTATCCTACTTTCTTCTATAGAAAGAACCCTTATCCTTTCTACTAAAAACATTCATTTTGATTGTATACAAGTTACTATACACTATCATCAACCAGGCAGTATTTCACAATAACTTCCTAACCTTTAGTCTTCTCCTTTTTTAATTTTATAATTACCATAGTTCTACTTAAGAAGGACAAATAATTATTTAAATGTAGAGTAACAAAAAACGTGGCCACTATACTAGGGAAAAACTTTAATTCCTGATTTTTCTCTCCAATCAGGAATTTTGCTTCCACAAATAACAAACTTCCCCTCGAAATATTAATTTAAGATTATTGTTAGAATTTTTTTACATTTAATTAATGAAAGATATCCAATTTTTGTTATATAGTAAGAAAGTGCCCACAAAACTATAAATAAACTAATGGAGGAATTATTTTATGGATAGGTTAACAAAATTTTCATTAAAAAACCGAGCCGCTATTATTATCATGGTTTTTCTCATTTCCATACTCGGTGTTTATTCCGGCTCTAAATTACCTATGGAATTTTTACCAAGCATCGATAACCCTGCAATAACTGTTACGACATTATCTCAAGGGCTCGATGCTGAAACGATGACCAAGGACGTAACTGATCCCCTTGAAAAACAATTTCGTAATTTAGAACATATCGATGGCATCACTTCTTCCACACATGAGGGATTATCACGCATCGACATTGCATATACATCCAAGGCAAATATGAAAGACGCGGCACGCGAAGTCGAAAAAACAATTAATACGATTAAATTACCTAAAGATGTAACTAAACCTGTTGTTAGCCAATTAAACACTTCTATGATTCCACTCGCTCAAATTACCATCCAGAAGCAAAACGGATTTTCAAAAGCCGACGAAAAACAAATTGAGAAAGAAATCGTACCACAACTCGAAAGCATTGATGGTGTTGCCAATGTTATGTTTTTCGGAAAATCAACTTCCGAATTATCCATCGTACTTGATCCTAACCAACTAAAAGATAAAAACGTAACATCACAGCAAGTATTAACAGTTTTACAAGGAAAAGAAACTTCCACTCCAGCCGGAGCAATTACCGTTAATAAGGCAGAATACAATCTTCGTGTCATCGGGGATATAAAAAATGTAAATGACATAAAAAACATCACCGTTACACCTCAAGTAAAATTACAAGATGTTGCTCAAATTGAATTAAAACAACATTACGATACAATCTCGCACATAAACGGGGAAGAAGGAACAGGATTAATCATCATGAAAGAGCCGAGTAAAAATGCGGTTGCAATCGGAAAAGAGATTGATAAAAAGATTAAAGATATAAGCAAGCAATATAAAGATCAATTCTCTATTAAACTTTTAGCTTCAACTCATGAGCAAGTTGAAAATGCTGTTACTAGTATGGGAAAAGAAGTAATCCTTGGGGCAATTGCTGCAACTCTCATTATCTTAATCTTTTTACGCAACTTCCGAACAACACTCATCGCTGTCGTTAGTATTCCATTATCTATTTTATTAACACTATTTTTACTCCATCAATCTAACATCACACTTAACATTCTAACTCTTGGTGGCTTAGCCGTTGCAGTTGGACGTCTCGTCGATGATAGTATCGTTGTCATCGAGAATATTTTCCGTCGTTTACAAAAAGAATCTTTCTCTAAAGATATTATTCTCGATGCAACAAAAGAGGTCGCCGTCGCAATTACCTCTTCTACTTTAACAACAGTCGCCGTTTTTTTACCTATCGGTCTCGTATCGGGAGTAATCGGAAAACTAATGTTACCTATGGTGTTAGCAGTTGTATATTCTATACTTTCTTCTTTAATTGTGGCATTAACAGTCGTTCCACTTATGGCTTTTTTACTGCTCAAAAAAACAAAACGTCGCAATTCACATTCTTCACCGCGATATGTCGCTACATTAAAGTGGGCTCTTTCTCATAAGTTTATCATTCTACTCACTTCTTTTTTATTATTTGCAGGATCAATTGCAGCCTACATACTACTTCCGAAAGCTAACATAAAGTCTGAGGACGATACAATGCTTTCCGTTAACATGACATTTCCAGGTGATTATGATTCTGAAGCTAAAAAACAAAAAGCCTTTGATTTCGAAAAGAAACTCCTCTCTAATTCTGATGTAACAGATGTTATTTTGCGAATGGGATCTAGCGCAGAAGATGCACAATGGGGACAGACAACTCAAAACAATCTTGCAACTATATTTGTAGTCTTTAAAAAAGGATCTAATATCGACCAATATATTAAAGAATTAAAAAAGGATCATAATACTTTTGAACCAGCTGAACTTGATTATATAAAAACGAGTTACTCTGACTCTGGAGGCGGAAACAACTTACAATTTAACGTAACCGCTACTAACGAAACAAATTTAAAAAAGGCCGCTAACATCGTCGAAACAAAACTAAAAGGTATGGACGATCTCTCTAAAGTAAAAACAAATATAGAAGACTCTAAAAAAGAATGGCAAATTCATATCGATCAAACAAAAGCGGAACTACATGGTTTAACACCAGAATTAGTAGCACAACAAGTATCATTCCTTATGAAGAAATCTCCTCTTGGGGAAATCTCAATCAATAATGAAAAAACAACCATTATGATAGAACATAAAAAGGCATCCATTAACAAACAAGAAGATATTTTAAATACAAACATACTATCACCTATTAACGGACCAATTCCTTTAAAAGACATTGCAACTATTTCAGAAAAACAACTTCAAACGGAAATCTTCCATAAAGATGGGAAAGAAACGATTCAAATTACCGCAGAAGCTTCAAATGAAGATTTAAGTAAAGTAAGCGCAGAAGTAAACAAAGCTATAGCCGACTTAGATTTACCTACCGGAGCAAAAGTAAATATCGCAGGTGCTACTGAATCTATGCAAGAGAACTTCACAGATTTATTCAAAATTATGGGGATCGCAATCGGGATTGTATATTTAATTATGGTTATCACATTCGGGCAAGCACGTGCTCCTTTCGCGATTTTATTCTCTTTACCATTAGCTGCTGTCGGCGGTATTTTAGGATTAATCATTTCAAGAACACCTGTTGACGTAAATTCATTAATCGGCGCATTAATGTTAATCGGGATTGTCGTTACAAATGCTATTGTATTAATAGAAAGAGTGCAGCAAAATCGGGAAAACGGTATGGAAACAAGAGAAGCCTTACTAGAAGCAGGGTCTACTAGATTACGCCCAATTATTATGACAGCTATAACAACAATCGTCGCTATGCTACCACTCCTCTTCGGGCAATCTCAAGCAGGAAGTATGGTATCGAAAAGTCTGGCCGTCGTTGTAATCGGTGGTTTGGCAGTCTCAACCGTTCTTACATTAGTAGTCGTTCCCGTTATGTATGAACTATTAGATAAAATCGGGAGAAAAAGACGCTCCCGCAGAAAAATAAGCACTTCTACAGAAACACCTGATATTTAAACTAAAAGGCGTTATCTTCATAATTGAAGATAACGCCTTTTAGAATTCCCTACCTATCGATATAATCCAGCACTTTTTTCGTATATCGCTCTAGTGGCTTACCAGAATCTACAAGAAGATATTCATCATTTAAAAGCCTTTTACTGCCATCTAGCCACTTTTTTCAAACGCTACTCCTGATTCTACTGACTTATCTTATGTTCACGTGTTTGTAACCTACGATTAATTTCTTCTATATTATTAAGATAACATTCAATATATTTATATGTAGCCCCATACTTCCGACATAAACCTATTCCTTTTCAAGCATCCCCTCATAGAGACATGGGCTATCTAATATAACACTATGTTCTTGTTCCAACAAAAAACCTATCAGTTTCCACTCAATATCATAGGAGACTCCCCCAACAACTGTCGATTCACTCCCTCTTACCGTTAATGATTTTAATAAATGTCCGTAAAAAAACTCCCTGTTTATAAACAGAGAGTTCTTTTACGGACATTTATGCCGCTTTTACCTTCTTCGTCGTTTTACGACTTTTTTTCGCTCCTGTAAAACGCTTGTGTAATACAGATGCTACGAAACGAGAAATGATATTAAAGAGTAATACCATAATAATTAATACAGCTGCAGATTTTGTTGCAATTAACTTCGCATCTGGGATAATCCCTTCAGAGTTTAATTTCCAAATGTGAACAGCTAACGTTTCAGCTGGTCTAAATGGATTTAAAGGATGTGAGGGGCTCGAGAAGTCCGCTGCTGAATTTAAAATAGGTGATGTTAAACCCGCTGTATAAATTAACGCCGCAGCTTCACCGAATATACGGCCTGCCGCTAAAATAATACCTGTAATGATTTGCGGTAACGAAGACGGGATAATGATGCGGGCAATTGTTTGCCATTTTGTTGCACCTAGTCCAAGACTCGCCTCTTTTACATTATGAGGAACTTCAGAAATCGCATTTTCACAAACACGTGTTAAACCAGGCAAATTCAAAATAGTTAAAGCAAGAGCTCCACCCATTACTGTATATCCCCAGCCTGTCATGGTAACAAATACTAATAAGCCAAATAGTCCAACAACAATAGAAGGTAAAGACGCCATTGTTTCAATACATAAACGAACAAAACTTAAAAAACGACCTTGTTTTGCATACTCCGCTAAATATATTCCAGCCCCTAGTCCAAGAGGAATAGATATAATAAGTGTTATAACAAGCATGTAGAAAGAATTGAATAACTGTGGACCAATTCCCCCACCAGCTCTTGTATTGCTTGGTTCTCCGAATAAGAAACTAGGATCCCAAAATCCCCATCCCTTTTGCAGAATTTCGTACATTAAAAAAGCCAGCAAAGCTACAACTAAAGCTGCAACCCCATAAAAGATACCTGTCCAAACTTTATTTACCGTTCTTGCATTCATTATTATCGCTCACCTCTTTGACCAATCGCTCGAATTACTAAAATAAACAGGAATGAAATAACAAGTAAAATCATCGCTAACGTCCATAGCGCATTGTTCCAAGCTGTTCCGTTCAATGTATTCGTCATATCCATTGTCAGAATACCTGTTAACGTTGCTGTTGGACTATATATTCCTTCCGGTAATTTAATCGTGTTCCCGATTACCATTTGAACCGCTAACGCTTCACCAAAAGCACGCGCTAAGCCTAAAACTATACCTGTTAAAATTCCTTGTTTTGCAGCAGGAACAATAACTCGGCTAATCGCTTGCCATTTCGTCGATCCTAGACCGTAAGAAGCTTCCAAGTAATCAAACGGAACAGAGCGTATTGCATCAGAGGCAATACTAGCAATAGTAGGTAAAATCATAATACTCAGGACAATAATACCCGCAATTAAACTAAATCCCACTCCACCGAACGAATCCCGTAATAGAGGAACCAAGATCGTAACCCCTAATAATCCGTATACAACTGATGGAATACCAACTAATAATTCTAAAACAGGCTTTAATACTTTATTCCCAAACTTCGGCGAAATTAAATTCATGAATATAGCAAGAGCTATAGCAATTGGTGCACTAATGACAACAGCACCTAACGATACAAGCGTCGAACCAACAATAAAGATGACAGCACCATACGTACCTTGATCAGCATTTGGATTCCATTTTGTCGAAGTTAACACCTCAGAAAATGAGATACCACTTTGCGTGAAAGATTGAATTCCTTTGCCGCAAATAAACGCAATAATAGCTAATGTAATAAAAACAATAAAGATACCGCAAAACGTAACAAGTGATCTACCTATATATTCACTCTTTACGTAATTAATTTGTTTTTTCCCCTTCATCACAGGACAGACCCCACTTCATAGATTGCATTGAACAGGACTGGCCTTGCAGCCAGCCCCATAAAATTTTATTACTTATCTAATTTAGACATTGGGATGTAACCCATATCTTCTACTTGTTTTTCAAAGTCTTTACCTTTTACATAGTCGATGTAAGCCTTAGTTGCTTCCTTCGCCTCACCTTTAGTTACCATGTACTCGTAAGACCAGAATGGATATTTACCAGCAGAAATATTTTCAACTTTCGGTTCAGATCCATCAATTTTAACCGTTTGTAACGCACCTTTTTTCTCACCAACCATGTAAGACATTGCTAAGTAACTAACTGAACCTGGAGTAGAGTTAATCGCTTGCTCTACAGCACCATTAGAATCTTGTGTTGTACCAGTTCCATCATTAATCTTCGCGTCTTTCATCACTGTCTTTTCAAAAGTAGCACGTGTACCAGATGAAGCCGGTCGGTTAATTACATTGATTTTTTCATCTTTTCCGCCTACTTCTTTCCAGTTCGTTACTTTTCCAGTGAAGATATCTTGCACTTGTTTTACTGTTAAGTTATCAACTTTTACATCTTTATTTACGACAAGTGCGAATGCGATACCCGCAACTTTGTTATCTACTAATTCTTTTGCTTTTTCAGCATCTTTTATTTTATCTCCAGCTGGAACATCTGAGTTACCAATTTGTACCGCACCAGATGCTACTTGGTTGATCCCAGTTCCACTACCGCCACCTTGAACTTGAATAGAAACTTTTGAATTTTTCTCCATGAATTTCTTTCCAGCTTCCTCCGCAAGAGGTTGAAGAGCTGTAGAGCCAGCCGCTGCAATCGTACCTGATAATTCTTGTTTTGCATCGCTACCTTTAGCAGCTTCCTTATTATCCGTACTTTCTGCTTTTCCACATCCAACTAATGCACCTGCAACAACTAAAGCCGCTAAAGAAAATTTAATACCCTTTTTCATAACCATGTCTTGTACCCCCATTTGGATTATCACTTTTCGAATTCATCTTCTTTCGAACACAAATTCATTGTAGGACAACAATATTATGTGAGTGTTAAGCAATTTTTAAGTTTAAGTAAATAGAGATAACATCCCCTAAAAGCTAGACATTCCAACATTTACAGTTGAAAAAGCCAACAAAACCCACACTAAACACGTAGTATTGTAAATTTAATCTTAACAATGTAAATTCAATGTAAATATTTTTCTTTATTTTGCCCTTTAAGTTAAAGCTATATTTACAAATCCACTATATTTTTTAAATTTTACACTCTTACTTTATTTACATTAAGAAGAATTTCAGTAATATTTTTCGGTACAACTCAATAAATTGGAACAATTCTAAAAATAATTGAATATTTTTAAAGTACTAATTGACAGCATCATTAAATGTAGTCTACTATATTAGTATCAAAAAGTTTACCTAAGGAAACTTTTTAAACTTAAACTAAAAATATAGAGATGAGGTAACTTTTATGGTATCGGCTAATACAAAACCACTTTCTGAATTTAAAACAGGAGAGTTTGTACAAATTGAGAAGATACAATTAGAAGGAACTATGAAACGACGTTTATTAGATTTAGGCTTTTTTCCTGGAGCGACAATTAAAGTATTACAACGCAGCCCACTTGGAGACCCAGTCGCTTATCAAGTAAGCAACACAACTATTGCACTGCGTAGTGAAGAAAGCTCCCTTATTTTCGGGGTATTAATAGGAGATGATTTCAGATGAGTAACCATCGCATTGCGTTAGCTGGTAACCCGAATACCGGGAAAAGTACATTATTTAATACTTTAACAGGCTTAAAACAACATACTGGAAACTGGACGGGGAAAACTGTTTTAAAGGCTGAAGGGGAATATAAGCATGGCGGAAATATATATACAATAATAGATTTACCTGGAACTTACTCACTGTATTCAAATTCGGCAGATGAAGAAGTCGCACGAGATTATATTATATTTGAAAAACCAGAAGTAACTGTAGTTGTTATAGACGCAACTGCAATGGAAAGAAATTTAAATTTAGCACTCCAAGTGATGGAAATGACAAACGATGTGGTCATTTGTATTAACTTAATTGATGAAGCGGAGAAAAAAGGAATCATTATTGACGAAAAGAAATTAGCAAAATCACTCGGTGTACCTGTAGTGAAGATTTCTGCTCGCAATCGAGTAGGCATTGGTCATTTGCTAAATGTCATCGCTAAAGTAGCAAATAAAAAACTAATTCCAACACCAATTAAAATTACTTATAACGATAAAATCGAAAATATGATTCAGGAATTAGAACCACAAATTTATAAAGTATTCGGTGATACGTATCCAGCACGTTGGATTGCATTACGTATATTAGATGGAGATAAGAATTTCTTAACTACACTTCAAAAACACCATAACGAACCACTTGTAAGGGAGGTTATAATCAATGGAATCTCACTCAGCCAGTAAAGCTCTTCCACTGGACTATATTGTTCAACATGCACAAACACTTTCAAAAGAAGATATACGAGATGATATTGTCGGAGATATTTATCGAACCTCCGCAAGTATATGTAAAGAAGCTGTTCAATATACAAATACCGATAAATTGTATCGTTCTGAAAAACTAGATAAAATTTTCACATCTCCAATCTGGGGATTCCCAATTATGCTCGGTATTTTATCTATTATTTTTTATCTTACAATTGCAGGCGCTAACGTACCTTCTGATATGATCGCTAAGTTCTTTGGCTGGGTAGAAGGATATTTAACATCTTGGTTCCAAGCAATGCATGCACCAGAATGGCTACATGGCATTTTAATACTTGGTTTATTCCGCGGTATCGGTGCTGTTATTAGCGTTATGTTACCACCTATGGCAATCTTTTTCCCTATGTTCGCGCTATTAGAAAACTACGGATATTTACCACGTGTCGCATTTAACATGGACCGCTTATTCAAACGATCTGGTGCACATGGCAAGCAATCTTTAACAATGGCAATGGGATTCGGTTGTAATGCAGCTGCCATCATGTCAACACGTATTATTGAATCACCACGTGAACGTATGCTTGCAATCTTAACAAACAACTTCGTTCCTTGTAACGGTCGCTGGCCTATGTTAATTTTAATGGCTTCATTATTTATGGCTGCTGGTTATACAGGTAGTATGCAAACACTTGTTACTGCTGGCGTTGTAGTTGGAATGGTTGTAATTGGTGTCATTATGACATTAACCGTTTCTTGGGTACTATCAAAAACAGCTTTAAAAGGTGTTCCGACTCACTACACACTTGAGTTACCACCGTACCGTAAGCCAAAAGTTTGGAATACAATTGTACGCGCAACACTCGATAAATCAATATATGTTTTAAAACGAGCTGTAGTTGTAGCTGCCCCTGCAGCTGCATTAACTTGGTTACTTGCTAATATTTTCATCGGTGACACAAGCTTACTTATGTATTTTGTAAACTTCCTAGATCCATTTGCTAAAATGTTAGGACTTGACGGATTTATTCTAGCAGCGTTTATTCTTGGACTACCAGCTAATGAAATTGTTATTCCGATTTTATTAATGTCTTACTTATCAACTGGTGCTTTAACTGAAATAGATGATTTTAATCAAATTAAAAATCTATTCTTAGAACACGGTTGGACTTGGTTAACCGCGTTAAACACAATGTTGTTCTCTCTTCTTCATTTCCCATGTGGAACAACACTAGTTAACATATATAAAGAAACAAAAAGTGCAAAATGGACATTCTTATCGTTCGCAATCCCTACTGTTATCGCAATTGTTGTTACATTCCTCTCTACACAATTGGTACATTGGTTAGGACTTGTATAAAAAACAAAGCATACATAGAAGGTATCCCCCTTCACCATATGCTTTGTGCATAAAAGAAACCTGAAACTCATTCAGGTTTCTTTTTATCTTTCCACGGCTGAGCTCCATACGTTGTGATTTTTTTATGAATAAAATATATGGTCCCTGGAAGAACCGCCATTAATATCGTGCAACTAATTCCTAATCCAGTAAACAAATTTAATCACCCTTATTTCACTCTCTTCGGTAAAGCCGAACCCGAATGTTCAATTGTTGGATGAACATGAACAGTAATTTCAGCATTACTAAAATAATTTTCACCTTGATCCCAATTCTTATCTATCTTCTTCCATTCTTTATAATTATGCCGCTTATATACTTCTCCTAACGCTAATACATCTACCTTATATTTTTTTTGAACAAGCTTAATCGATTTTTGGATTCGCTTCTCCATTTCCTCCGCAATGGTTTTCTTTAATCGCTTTTCATTCATAATTTGTTTATGATCACTAAAATGCAACTCTGCTAAGGTCCCTTCCAAAGATAAATGGATATCAAACTTCGGTTTTGTAGCATTTTCCGTAGATACTTTAATCTTTCGGTGCATCTTATGAATTTCGTATGTAACAAGCTGACCTTGTTTACGGATAGTATAGAACCCTCCAATTTTTTTACCTATTACATAATTCATTCCTAATGTTTCTTCTCCATTCAAACTGCCTACACACTTATTATCTTTTCCACGAAACAACGCTGCCCCGTTCATTTGTACCCCCTGCTTTGTTAGTTCGAGAATAGGTAATACGAAACTTTGGTTAGTAATCATTTTTTGCTGTACCTCACCAATTCTTGCAGCTTCAATCATTTGAGCATTTTTCGGAGGATGCTCAGCTAACATATCAATATACTGTGCCGGTAAGTTCTCAGGCTTGGCACTCTGCTTTAAAATAGCTTCTGCATTTTTCTTAGAAACGAACAAACGAATATTTCTTCTCATCTCGTGATCACGAATATATACATCTAACGTATTTTGTAAAACATATGGATTCGCTAGTAAATCTTTAGAAAAAATTATCACTTGTATATGCGGAAAGAATAATGAGCGACTAATTTTTTTAGCGATAATTCGTATTTGCTCAAAGACACTATCTGCTTTCGCACTAACATTAATATAATTTTCACTATCTCCACCACCTTGGCCACCTTGTTGCGCTAACTTACTGGGAAGTACCATCTGATACGTCCCTTTCATAATTGGATTTGATTTCTTTGCCTTCACAACATCGTAAGCTGCGCCTACTACAAATCCTCTTTCTTCTATTTCTTCTAGCTCAGAGCACCCACTTATAGATCCAGCTAAAACCATAACCATTATAATTTTAAGAAGGTGTTTCATTTCTACCATTCCTTCTTTTTATTTTATATACAATAAAAACTAACAAAGGCGCTAGCACGACAAACCCCATATCTATCCAAGCTAAATAAGTCCCATAACTTGACAAAGTATTCAAATTACTAGGTATCATATTCGCCATAAAAATAATCGGGGCACTTACAAAAATGAAAATATGTTTCTTCACTTTCGGAAACATAGCACAAAATAATAAAGATGCGACGTCATAATACATTGCTGTAGTGTTATAAATAGTAATAATCCAAGTAGTAAAAAAAATGGCATCAAATCTTTCTAAAAAACCTCCACCAATTTCAATTTCTTTACCCAATTCAATTGTTGGATACGTCAATCCACGGGTTGTCATATACGTAAAAACGCTAATACAAGTTACATAAATTAAAATGTATGACAGCACATTTACCATCACTGCTTTTGCAACTGCCATTGGCGCTTTTTTCGCTGTCTTATCGTTCAACATCACAGCATAAAACAGAGCTACCTCAAATCCAATAAATGTGAAAATAGAATTTTTAACTCCTACAGCATATTGACTTGCGTTCGTTTGAAAAGCCGGTAGTAAATTGTTTATTTCCATTAAATTCACATTCAATAAAGAAAGCAACACTATCGCAATGAACACGATAGGTAAAAATAGAACATTTAACCTTACTAAAGCCGCTCTCGATCCTGCTACTCCATAAATAACAACTAATAAGAAGAAGAAAGAGAGTAGCTGTATTGGTGTATCACTAAATAAATATGTTTGTGAAATAATTGCAATCATTCGCGATTCATATGCTGTCAAAGCAGCAAATGTTAATACTAAAATGCTACTAATTGTGTATGCAACAGGCTTCGTCAAATGTGCACTTGTATATTGAACAAAGTTTTGTTTTGGGAATAAAATAGCTACCCTCGTTACAAACCAACCTAAAACCGCACATATCAATCCACCCAAAAGTAAAATAATCCAACCGTCCGAAAATAAAGTTTGCGTAGCAATATCTCGCGGCATAGATAATGCACCTATACCGATAATTGTTGACGATACCGCAAAACCAAGTTCCCGAGATCCAATTTCTTCATCCCCATATTCAAATGGCTTCAATTACTCTCGCTCCTTTGGACGTAATGTAGAGTCTTTCGTTTGTAAATATTCTGGTCTCTCTTTTAACATTGATTTTGGTAAGCGAACCAATTCTTCTTCCCAATCTTTATAAAAAGCAGGAGCAATAGGTGTTGTATACGGAACCCCAACACTCTTTAAATTTGTAATATGAACCGCAAGTGCAATAAGAGCTAAAATTATTCCGTACAACCCAAAAGCAGTTGCAGCTAACACGAAGACGAAAAGTAAAATCCGAAACGTAATCGTAATGCTATATACAGGAAGTGAAAATGTAGCAATTGCCGTAACCGCAATAATAATTACTAAAAACGGATTTACAATCCCCGCATTTACTGCCGCTTCTCCAATTACAAGACCACCTACGATACCAATTGTTTGCCCCATCGGTTTCGGAAGCCTAATCCCGGCTTCTCGTATTAATTCCATCGTTAATGCCATCATTAGGGTTTCAATATAAGCAGGAAATGGCACCCCTTCTCTCGCTCCCGCAATAGAATAAGCTAATTTAGAGGGAATAAGCCCTTGATGATACGAAACAAGCGCTACATATGTGGCAGGTAGTAAAACAGCAGCAATACCTGATCCCATACGCAAAATTCTTAATAACGTACCAATTACCCAGCGCTCATAATGATCTTCTACAGATTGAAAAATATCAACAAACACTAGTGGAGCGATAAGAGCAAATGGTGATCCGTCCACTAAAATGGCCGCTTTTCCTTTCGCTAGTGCAGCCACTATATTATCAGGTCTTTCTGTATTCAAAAATTGCGGGAATGGTGATAAATTATTGTCTTGAATTAATTGCTCAATCGTTCCTGTCTCAAGAATAACGTCTGTCACTATTGATTGAAGCCGTCGATCTAATTCGTCTACAATATAAGGGTTAATAATATCCTCTATATAGACTAAAGTTACTTCTTTTTGCGATCGCTTCCCCATAATATAGGATTGAAACCTTAACTTCGGATCACGTAAGCTGCGGCGAATTAACATCTTATTTACGTTAATATCTTCATTCAATCCAATTCTTGGTCCACGTATTAAATCTTCTGTTACTGGAGATTCTAGACTTCTTTTTTCCCATGCTCGGCTATTAATGACAATAGCGGTTTGAATATTATCAATTAATATAACTGTGTCTCCTGCTAAAATCGCATTTATAATGTCTGGAAACGTTGTCTTCATACCGACTTCTGCAATAGAAATAAAACGATCCAATAATGTTTGAACCACAGCTGTTTCATTTGGTATTTCTTCATATTGAAGTGTACGAACTACGTATTTATAAACATTATCCTTATCTGTCAATCCACATAAAAAAACAACCGCACAACGTGTAATGCTACCAGCAAGAGCAACTTCTCTAATTGTTAAATCATTAGGTGAACCTAACTCATCTCTAATTTCCTTCATAACTTCAAACAAGTTACCTTTTAGCTCTAACAATTTCCCCACCTAACTTCCTTTTCAACAAGTTTTTAGTTAGATTCCGCTAATAGAAGAAAATATATACAAAAAAGAGCTATCTCTTTTCGAAGATAGCTCTAACACGCGGGTTACTTTTCTACTATTATATTGTCTGTCTTTATAGATACACTTTTCGTAAATTCACTAACTATAAACATCACAATAATATTAATTAACAATGCGACTATACCTACATTCAAATCTTTTATATATTGCGGGAAACCCGGAAACATTGTAGCTATAGTAGAACCAGATAAGGTGATATATGCAACAACTAACAGCCCAATCCCCATCCCTGCAATCGCTCCTTGCTTCGTAATAATTTGCCGAGGAAACAAACTACATACAAGCGCAGGGAAAAGTTGTGTCACTATACTGTATCCCATTAAAAGAAGTGCCCCTATTGTTTCTCCTCCTTTAAATGTAAACAATACTGCTACGAGCGTTACTACAGGCACAAATAATTTTGCAGCTTTAGCAACTTGTCTATCTGAAGCAGATGGCACCATTGTTCGATAAATATTTTTTGCCAATAGTGTGGAAGCGGCCATAACAAGCATGGAACCTGGAACTAACGCCGTTAATACCCCCGCACTACCAATAATCCCAATAAACCAAGGATCAAAAGTTTGAAGAGCAAGACGGAATAACGAAAGGTCTACATCCGCTCCCTTTAATCCTGGAACTTGTAATATAGCAGCAAACCCTGCAAAGAATACGAAAAGCAAAACTAAAGAATACAGTGGCATGATTGCCGCATTTTTACGAAATACTTTTTCATTTTTTGCAGAGAAAGCAGAGGCAAATGTATGAGGCCACATGTAGAAACCGAGGGCCGTTAATATAATAGTAGAAACAAACCAAGAAATACTCATTCCTTCTTCAGGTAAAGATAAAAACCCTGGTTTCGCAGCTTCTACAGCTTCGAACATCGGCTGAAATCCTCCATAATAATGATACGGTAAATATATACCTAAAAACATAACGATGAATAGTATCATAATATCCTTCAAAGCAGCTGTCCAAGCCGAACCATGTATACCTGAAACCATTACATATATAGTTATAACAATAGCACCAATCCAAACTGCAACAACCGGTGATACTCTGCCATAAGATGCCTCCGAAACGATAATTCCTAATCCCTTTAGCTGCAAAACAAGATATGGAATGATAGAAACAACACCAATAATTGAAACGATTATTCCAAGTGCCTTACTCTTATATTTCTTCGCAAAAAAATCCGACTGTGAAACAAGGTTATGCTCTTTCGCATACTTCCAAACTGGCGGCAATAAAAAATACGATAAAATATAAGCTAGTGCTCCATATCCTAAAATATAAAAAGTAGGAGCTCCTTTACTATACGCCCAGCCACTTCCTCCTAAAAATGTAAATGTCGTATAAATTTCTCCTGCCATAAGGAGAAATACGAAAATGGTCCCAAACCCTCTTCCCCCAACTGACCATTGCTCTAAATTCATATCTTTTCCATGTTGTGCCCGAATCCCTAAAAATAGTGCTAGAAATAAAAATAAAATAATGATAAGTAATGCTGTCATTTTACATCCCCCTTATTAGCAGGATCGAATACGTACACAAGACCCATACAAAGAGACGTAATGAGCACTGATAATAGTACCCAAAATAATAAAAATGGCATCCCCCATACGTAAGGAGTGACCGAATTTGCAAATATTGGTCCAACTACTAAACAAAGAACTGGAATAAGTGCTAGCACGTGTATTTTTTTCATCTCATTCTCCTTTACTTATAAAATTCATAATAGATGATACAAAGACTTCCACTCCAATTGGTAATGCGTCTTCGTCAATTGTAAAACGAGGGTGATGATGCGGATATATAATTCCCTTCTCTTCATTTCCTGCCCCTATAAAAAAGAACGTCCCTGGTGCCTTTTGTAAAAATGCTGAAAAATCTTCCCCTGCCATCGTTGGCTGTAAACGAACAACTCTTTCTCTTCCATACAGCTGTAATGCTGTATGTTCAATAAGCTCTGTAACTTCATAATCGTTCACAACTGGGCGATATCCATATTCATAAGAAAATGTATACTTAGCACCGTAGGATTCTGTAATATGTTTTACAATCCTTTCAAGCTTCTTCTTTGTTTCTTCTCTTAATTCATGCCTTAAACTTCTCACTGTCCCTTCAATCTCCGCTTGTTCCGGGATAACATTATGAGTTGTCCCAGAATGAAATTGCGTAACAGATACTACGAGAGAATCTAACGGATTCGTGAGGCGAGATACAATTTGCTGAATTTGCGAAACTACTTGCGCACCAATGGCGATACTATCAACTGTTTCATGCGGAATTCCAGCATGCCCACCTTTTCCCTCTATCGTAATTTTAAAAACGTCCGGCGCCGCCATCGCAGGACCATAAATTACACCCACTTTTCCAACCTCCAATGACGCCCAAAGATGAGCACCAATAATGTAATCCACACCTGTCATCACTCCCGCTGCGACCATTTCCTCTGCACCGCCCGGAAAGTTTTCTTCTGCATGTTGAAATAAAAAGCGAATCTCTCCTTTAACTTTCTCTCTTTCCTCTACCAACTTATGTACTACACCAAGCAATATTGCCATGTGACCATCGTGACCACACGCATGCATCACACCTGGATATATAGAAATAAAATCAAACTTATTTTCTTCATGAATAGGAAGAGCATCCATATCAGCACGAACCGCGATAGTTTTACCAGGCTGCCTACCAATTAACCTTGCCATTACACTATATTTAGTAGGCCTTGAGACTTCTAAATACGGGATTTCCCGAAGTATGTCGAATACAAATTGAGATGTTTTTTCCTCTTGAAAAGATAACTCTGGATACTTATGAAAATGCCTTCTCCACTCAATCAACTGATTCTTTGATAAAACAAGTTCCTTTGCGACATCCATTTCTCTTCTCCCCTTCTTTACCAAGTTAAATGTTATTATAGCGTGAATTGTTAACTTCTGAAAGAATTTTCAGAATTTTCTATAACGAATATTCAAAAAGAAAAAGCCATCTCAAGATGACTTTTCATTTTATAAAATAGTAATTGCTTGTTTCCCCATTTGCTCCCATGCCTTTTCAAATTCAGCACGAGGAACAGCTTTTCGTGGATTGTTTGCAAGAGGATCATTTACGTATACAAAGTTTTGATCATATCCAATTACTACAACACTATGCTCATAATATGTAATTTTCACTTCACCTGAACTCGTATTCCATGTTTCAAAACTACTTTCGGCTAATGGTTTAAACGTTGTATTAATAATTACCCATACTGGAGAACCAGAACTAATTACTTTATATAGATCTTGCACGTCTCTACCCGTTAAATTAATTACTTTTTCAGGAACATACTTTTCTGCTAAATTAAAAATCGGTTGATTATATACACCGTATCCCGGCTCAGCTTTCGTGTAAATATTTCCAACGAATCCCTCATACGGATTTCCATGCAAACCATCTTGTTTAAATGGAACGCGATGAATTTCACTAGCAAGTTGCATCTTATCTACTTGTACACCTTTATGTTGTAGTAGCATAGTTAAACTTGTCACTTCACAACCTCTAGGTAATTCAGGTAACTGTCTAATAAACGGAACCTCTGTAATCATTGCACTTTCTTTCATCTCAGAGAAAAGGTCTAACCGAAATTCTTGTGCCTTTTTCATAATTTTATCTTTCTCGAAAAAGAACACGACAGCAAATATAATACCGAAAATAAAAATATATTTTAACTTTTTCATCATAAACCAAACTCCATTATATCAATTATTTTAAAGGCACAACTCCTATCATTGTACCTTTCTTCTTACTAGTTTGCTAGAAAGATTCTGTGAATTATTATTCACAAATACCTTTTTAAAATTCCGATTGTTTGAAATAGAAAGAAAAAATATATTTTTTCGGAATTTTTTACTAAAAAACAAAATTATTAACCTAGTGAAAGAATCACATTTCCTTCACTAGGTTAATAAACATTCTAAGGTATTTAGTCATAGTTAGTTTTTCCTTTACATACTCAGTTCACAACAAAATAAACCAAGTATGTTTTTCACCCCCACTAATGATTAAAAGCACCGAATAAAATCTAGTTAAAACATACAAAAAAATATGGGGGGAGGGACATATGAATCAACAAGTAGAACAAGCAGAATTAAAATACCGCACACCACTTTATCCAATAGTTCCAATCGTAGCTTTCTCACTCAATTTCCTTACATTTGTTAGTTTAGCTTTCATTCCAGATCAGAGAATTGCTCTTTATTGCTGGGTTCCATTTATGATCATTTGTTACATTTTATACCGAGTTAAAGTTTCGGAAAGTTGTCACATTTGAGCAAAAAAGAAATATAACTTAGGTAATAAACTGAATATATTAAAAATTCAGTATTTTTCCTTATGATAAGATAATTTTTTTCTATTTATTGGGTATGTTGGTATAACTTTATTTATCTTAAAATTCCCACAATCACGTTTTTATCTGGAAAATAGTTTACAATGTTATCAAGTTACAAATGATATTCACCTTAAAAAGCGTGCATTTGTGTCTATTTTTTAACAATATAACAAAAACTATTGCCATCTATAAATTAATAGGTTTATATTGTTTTATTGGCATAGTTTCAATCCAAGGAGAAAGGAGATTTTCAATCGTGCAACTAAAGAAAGCATTTTGGAAGTTGGCTTCGCTTCTTCCGTTATCATTACTTCTGTTCCTCGGTGGCTGTGATAAAAAACTCGCAGTATTAAATCCGCAAGGACCTGTTGCAAAAGCACAGTATGATTTAATTGTTTGGTCATTCTTGCTTATGTCATTAATTATCGCAATTGTATTCATCTTGTTTACAGTCATCTTGATTCGTTATCGTGAAAAACCAGAGAATATGGACTATGAGCCACCTGATCAACATGGTAACACATTATTAGAAATCATTTGGACAATTATTCCTGTTATTATCGTTATCGCATTATCGATTCCAACAGTTAAAGCAACTTATGCTTCGGAAGAGGTTCCGCAAGAGTCCAAACATATTAAACCAGTTGAAATTTATGTTACATCTGCAAACTGGAAATGGTTATTTAGTTACCCGGAGGAAAAAATTGAAACCGTTAACTATTTAAACATCCCAGCTGGTGTACCAATTCAATTTAAACTGACTTCTGTAGGTCCAATGAATGCTTTCTGGGTACCAGAACTTGGTGGTATGAAGTATACAATGGATGGCATGATCATGGACTTATATTTACAAGCTGACAAACCAGGTTCTTACCTAGGTCGTAGCTCGAACTTCTCTGGTGAAGGATTTACTCACATGGAATTCGAAGTTGAAGCAAAAACTAAAGAGAAATATGATAAGTGGGTAAAAGAAGTACAAGAAACTGCCCCTAAATTATCAGAAAAGAAATATAACGAAATTATTAAACCTGGTGTAGTGGGGCGTATGACGTTCTCTAGTCACCACTTAAGTTATGTAGATCCAAAATCACTTGAATATTGTGATTACAACTACTACAAAAACAAAAAATAATAGCTATTATTCCAACAGATTGGAGTGAACACAGTGAAGCTTGATGAATTTTTTGTCACAGGTGACCCGATTATTTACGGAGCTGACGCTTCTATCGTTCTTGTGACATTAGCGATTCTTTTCGTACTAACAAAGTACAAAAAATGGAGATGGCTTTGGGATGAGTGGTTGACAACTGTTGACCATAAAAAAATAGGGACCATGTATATTATCTCTGCCGTTATAATGTTATTCCGTGGTGGTATGGATGGTTTAATGATTCGTGCCCAGTTAACATTCCCGGAAACAACTTATTTAAACGCTGAACACTATAACGGAATCTTTACAACACATGGTACGGTAATGATTCTTTTCATGGCAATGCCATTCGTTATGGGATTAATGAACCTTGTAGTACCATTACAAATTGGTGCTCGTGACGTTGCATATCCGTTCTTAAATGCTTTAAGTTTCTGGTTATTCTTTGTCGGAGCAATGTTATTCAACATCGCTTTCGTAATCGGTGGTTCTCCAGACGCTGGGTGGACTTCTTACTTCCCAATGGCAGGTACAGAGTTTACTTCTGGTGTAGGAAATAACTACTACGCAATTGCATTACAGATTTCAGGTCTCGGTACGCTGATGACGGGTATTAACTTCCTTGTTACTATCTTAAAAATGCGTACACCTGGTATGAAATTAATGAGAATGCCAATGTTTACTTGGTCAATCTTAATTACAACAATTATCATTATTTTCGCTTTCCCAGTATTAACAGTTGCTCTTGCATTAATGACATTTGACCGTCTATTCGATGCTCACTTCTTTACGATGGCGAGCGGCGGTATGCCAATGTTATGGGCCAACCTATTCTGGGTATGGGGTCACCCTGAAGTATATATTGTTATTTTACCGGCATTCGGTATTTTCTCTGAAATCATTAGTACATTCTCACGTAAACGTCTATTCGGTTACAGTGCGATGGTGTACTCGATGGTTGCAATTTCTTTACTAAGTTTCGTCGTATGGCTTCACCATTTCTTCACTATGGGTGCAGGTCCAGCGGTTAACTCATTCTTCTCGATTTCGACAATGGCGATTTCGATTCCAACCGGTGTTAAGATCTTTAACTGGTTGTTTACACTGTATAAAGGACGTATTCGTTTTACAGTTCCAATGCTTTGGTCATTGGCATTTATTCCAAACTTCGTAGTTGGTGGAGTTACAGGGGTTATGCTTGGAATGGCAGCAGCTGATTATCAATACCATAACAGCTACTTCCTAATTGCTCACTTCCACTACGTATTAATCGCAGGTACAGTATTCGCTATGCTTGCTGGATTCACATACTGGTATCCAAAAATGACAGGTCATATGTTAAATGAACGCCTAGGTAAATGGACATTCTGGATCTTTATGAGCGGATTTAACATCTGTTTCTTCCCAATGTACTTCTTAGGTTTAGACGGTATGACTCGTCGTATGTACACTTACTCTGAAAGTCTTGGATGGGGCTGGCTAAACCAAATCGCATCTGTTGGTGCTGTAATGATGGCTATTGGCTTCCTAATCCTTTGCTATAACGTAATTTGGAGTGCACGTCACGGTGAGCGTGACACAACTGGAGATCCATGGGACGGCCGTACACTTGAATGGGCAACTCAATCTCCTGTACAACATTACAACTTCGCGAAACTTCCTGAAATTAAAGAAGCTGATGCTTTCTGGTTCATGAAAAAACGTGGAGAAACAATTACACCAACAGCAGATGAATTAAAACCAATTCACATGCCAAGTAATTCTGGTGTGCCTATTATTGCGTCTTTATTCTTCGGTCTTGCAGGTTTTGCATTAGTATTTAGCTGGTTCTGGATTGCAGCAATCGGTGGTATTGGTATTTTAGGTTGCTTAATCTATCGTTCATTCGATTATGATGATGGCTACTACGTAAGCGTTGATGAAATTAAAGAAACAGAACATATAGCATGAGAGGTGAAATGACATGGCGGCTTTAGATAAAAGCTTACCTTTGGAATATCAATCCGAGCAAAGCAGATTGAATATCCTAGGATTCTGGATTTTTCTTGGGGCTGAAATTATGCTGTTCGCAACACTTTTCGCCTCTTATCTAGTCCTTGCTGGTCGTACGGCAGATGGCCCAACACCAGCGCAACTGTTTGAACTTAAAACGCTTTTAATTCAAACACTACTACTTTTAACAAGTAGTTTCACATGTGGTATCGCAATTCATGAAATGCGTAAACACAATCAAAAAGGAATGTTAGCCTGGTTTATCCTAACTTTACTTTTAGGTGCAGGTTTCCTATTCTTCGAAATCGAAGAGTTCATTATGTACATTGGTGAAGGTGCAACAATTCAAACAAGTGCTTTCTTATCGGCATTCTTCGTTCTTCTTGGAACGCATGGTGCCCACGTAACAGGTGGTATCATTTGGGCAACTTGTGTTATTATCCAAATTTTAAAACGAGGTTTAACACCAGTCACAGCTCGTAAAGTATTTATTATCAGCTTATACTGGCATTTCCTTGATCTTGTTTGGGTCTTTATTTACACACTAGTTTACTTGAACGGGATGGTGGCGTAAATGGGTCAAAATAACAATCAAGCAAATGGGCATGCGCATAGCGGATTCCCATGGTCACACGTTTTCGGATTTATTTTATCGCTTGCACTAACGTTTCTAGCTTTATACGTGGCACTTTATACAACCCTGCCACTTTCAACGATATTAACAACTATTATCATAATGGCTGTTGCGCAAGCTTTATTACAATTAATTATGTTCATGCATTTAAAAGAAGGAGAAGGAAGAATTCAAATTCTTACAATGATATACAGTTTCTTCGTTGCAGCTGCAACAGTTGGTCTTACTGTATGGATCTTCTTCTCAATGTAATTTGCATGAAAAGACTGCTGGGATTCCTCAGCAGTCTTTTTTTATCCCGCATTAACGAGCAGTAAGACCCCCACATCAAAATTCAGCGGAAGCAAAGAAGTTAGGTGGGGATCGGGCTGCCCGTAAAAGCCCGATTGGTGAAGGCTAATAATCAGTGGGTGATGAACAAAACCCCCACTGATTAAAGTTTCACTTTATCCCCTCCCCTATTACATCCACATTACGGAATTAACAACAAAATCATGCAAAATATACTTATTATGACAAATGTTAAGAAAACTCTTTCTTTATGAAATCGAAACCATATCCGTTGCTTTTCTTCCTATTATATGGCTAAATAGTTACTATATTTATTTGAAGGGAGAGAACGCAATGGAACATCATTCTTCTGTTCTATCACTTATGGTTGTCGTCGCAATCGCGTTTTTCGTTCCCCTTTTGTTACAGCGCTTTAAATTAAAAGCACTTCCTGTCGTTGTTGCAGAAATTATCGCAGGAATCTTTGTAGGTAAAAGTGGATTTAACATCATTGAGCCAGATATGTGGCTTCAAGTCTTATCAACACTAGGGTTTATCTTCCTAATGTTTTTAAGTGGTTTAGAAATTGACTTTTCGCTCTTTAAACAAAAAGGGAAAAAGAATACGACAAACGAACCGAACACATTCCAAGCAGCAAGCATTATCTTCTTGTTTATTTTCATTTTATCTTATGCCCTATCATTACTATTCGTATGGCTAGGATTCGTAGACAATGCAATGTTCATGACTTTAATTATTTCAACTATTTCTTTAGGTGTTGTCGTACCAACATTGAAAGAAAATAACTTAGGAAAAACCGCAATCGGGCAAATCATTTTATTAGTCGCTGTTATTGCAGACTTAGTTACAATGATTTTACTCGCTGTATTCGTCGGATTAAATTCCGAAAGTGGCCAAAGCATGTGGCTTCTACTTCTTCTATTCGGTGCTGGTATTGTAATTTACTTTGTCGCAAGACGGTTTAAAAATATTCCATACCTAGAAAGCTTAAAAGCCGGTAGTGTACAAATTGATACACGAGCTGTTTTTGCACTCATCTTAATATTAGTTGGATTATCTGAATCTGTTGGAGCAGAAAATATTTTGGGAGCCTTTTTAGCAGGTGTACTCGTATCTTTATTATCACCAAATGAAGATATGGTTGAAAAACTTGATTCCATCGGATATGGCTTCTTCATTCCTATTTTCTTCGTAATGGTTGGTGTAAATCTAGAAGTATGGTCTATTTTTAACGAGCCTTCTAGTATGCTAATGATCCCAATTCTAATTGTGGGACTCTTTATTTCAAAACTGTTGCCATCACTCGTCTTACGAAAATGGTACCCACGCAATATCGTACTCGGAAGTGCTATTTTGTTAACATCAACACTTTCTTTAGTTATTGCGGCTGCACAAATCGGTGAAAAGCTAGGCATCATTAGCCCAAGTTTATCAGCATCTCTTATTTTAAGTGCGGTTATTACTTGTATTTTTGCACCTATATTATTTAAAAAGATGTTTCCAAAAGTGGAAACACCAAAACCGAAAGTATCTATTATTGGTGCAAGCAGAATTACCCTTCCGTTATCACTTGATTTAAAACGTGAAGATTATAACGTAACACTATATATGATACGTCAAAATAAAATAAATGATGAGGAAGCGAAATCTCATGACTTCCCTATTGTAAAATTAGATGAGATTACTATTCAATCTTTAATGGGGCAAAAAGCTTTCGAAGCAGACCGTGTTGTTGTTGCGACAAGTGATGATGAACAAAACTTATTATTAGCAGAACACGCAAAAGAATTAGGTGTTGAACACGTCATTGCAAGTGTAGAAGATCCCCTTCTACAAGAAAAAGCGACTCAAGAACATATCGCTGTATTCTCGACTATTAACTCTACACGTATTTTATTACGTGCACTTATTGATAAACCGAGTCTCGTTCGCTTGATTACAACAGCAAATGAAACGGTGCGTGAGGTTGAACTACGAAGTAATAAATATAACGGCTTAGCACTTCGTCGCCTTCCGTTTCTAGGTGATGTACTTGTCATTCAAATTTACCGTGGTAATAAAGCATTAATACCACATGGTGATACGAAGTTACAGCATGGCGATACTTTACTTGTAACGGGTTCAAAAGAACATATTGATACAATGAAAAACATATTAGAATAGAAAATGTCCCTCACATAAATGAGGGGCATTTTTTCAATTTCATATGGTAAAATGTTACTATCACATATTATGGGGATGAATCACATTATGTCTATTTCAACTTTAGCTCTCTTATTATTAGCAGAAGTACTCGTCGCCATTATTCTCATCGGTATTAGCATTGAAATTTGTAGTTATGGATGGAAAAAATCGAATGGAATTAAGTACTTTTGTCTCTTAATTTCACTCCTTCTCGGAACAGCTAGCATACTAGGACTTCTCGTTGCACCCGCATATTTCTTCTTACAACTTATAGAAAAAGGCTTATAAGAAAGGGCGATATTATGATTACAGTGAAACATATTGATGCATCTGAAACATACTTATTACGTCAAAAGGTTTTGCGTCCCAATCAATCATTAGAAGATTGTAAATACGATTCAGATTACGAAACAGACGCCTTTCATTTAGGTGCATTTTTATATGATGAACTTGTTAGTATCGCCTCTTTCTCTAAAGAAATACATCCTGATTTACAAGCTGGTACCCACTATCGTCTACGAGGAATGACAACATTACCTAATTTCCGAAACCAGCATGCTGGCAGCTCCTTAATCCGTAAAGCTGAACAATTCCTCCAAGAACGCGAAGCGAATATTCTATGGTGTAATGCCCGAATTACCGTAGCGGATTATTACAAACGATTAGGTTTCCATGAGCATGGTGAAATCTTCGAGATTGATCCAATAGGACTACATAAAGTAATGTATAAATAAATATAAGAAAAGCTTTCTGCATATTGCAGAAAGCTTTTCTTATATTTCATTTTCACTTTTTATTTTTTTCATATATATGTATATAAACAAACTAGGAATTAAAAAGCAAACAAAGATAATAAGTCCTGTTATACTAATTTCCTTTATCGAAATACCTGGTGTTACAATGATACAAATAGCTAACAGTCCAATAACAATCCCTACTGGAATTAATAATAGTTTCATGAAATAACTACGCGATACTCCACCTGTATGCTCATACACTTCCACCGAATTTTTTAAGTTTAAAAAGTTAATAACTATTATCCCGCCCATAAATACCATTAATAAATCCGAAACACTTTCATACCCTGCCCCTTGCAAGACGTAACGGTAAAAAACAATGCCTAGTATGACGACATTTTGTAAGATGAAAGCCAATCTAATATGTTTTAATCCCTCAATCATTAAACGTTCATCTTTCACGATTTTCACCCTATCACTCCTTTTCCTCCCAAAACAAATCATTCAATGTTTTATCTACCGCATAACAAATTTTCAAACATAAATCTAAAGACGGGTTGTATTTCCCCTTCTCAATTAAACTAATCGTTTGCCTTGTAACGCCTACTTTTTCTGCTAATTGTTGTTGTGTTAAATCTAACTGAACACGTGCGACTTTTATTTTACTTACAGCCATTCATGTTCCTCCTCTGCCTTTATTGTAACATATATATTCCATTAAGCAATTTATATTTTACGTAATTGATTTGTTTTTTTCACTTTATTATACACAAAAAAGGAGCCTCTCATAAGAAGCCCCCTTTCCTATCTCTATACTATAAGAATAAATGACATCCAAATAAAATTGTAAATAAATATAGTAACGGATGTACTTCCATCCCTTTCCCCTTCACAATTTTTAATACTGGATACACTAAAAATCCAATTGCAATTCCATTTGCAATACTAGACGTTAACGGAATACCAACGAAAATTAAAAATGCTGGTAATGCATCTTCAAATTCATTCCAATTAATATCACGAATGCTTTGTGCCATTAAACTACCTACAATAATTAATGAAGGAGCTGTAATAGCAGCTACACTTGATAAAGACGCGATAACAGGGCTGAAAAATGCCGTTATAATCGTTAGACCAACAACTACAATACCTGTTAATCCAGTTTTACCACCTGCAGCAATACCAGCTGACGATTCAATCGTTGCTGCTGTTGGGCTTGTTCCGAAGATAGAACCTGTCGTTCCGCCAATCGCATCTGCAATAAACGCTTTGCCAAAACGTTTCTCTGTATTATCTGTAATTAAACCAGCTTGTTTAATTAAACCGAGTAATGCACCTGTCGTATCAAATAAAAGTACAAGTAAAAATGAAAATACAACACCATATAATCCATACTGAATTACATCTGAAAAAGCATTGATTGGATTTGAAACGATAATACCCTCTGGTAAATGAGGCATCGCTACAATTTTATCCTCAAACTTCAGTTGCCCCGTAAAGAAGGCGATAATTCCTGTCACAATCATACTAATAAATAATGCACCACTCACACGTAATACCATTAATACTGCCGCTAAAATTAAACCAATTAAAGTTAAAATAACGGCTGGAGAATGAAAATCACCAATCGTAACTAAGTTAGATGGATGATCCACGATAATTCCAGATAGACGTAATCCAATAAAAGCAATAAATAGTCCAATTCCACCTGCAATTGCATGTTTTAAACTGTCAGGAATTGCGATAATTAGCTTTTGCCTAAATGAAGTGAAAGATAATAAAAGAAAAATGATACCTGTTACAAATACTGCCGAAAACGCAATGACATACGTAATCCCCTCTGCCTGTTGAACGACAGAATAAGCAAAATATGCATTCATCCCCATAGCTGGAGCAATAACAATTGGATAGTTAGCTAAAAACGCCATACATAGCGTCCCAATAACTGTCGCAATAATAGTTGCCGTAAACGCTTGATCAAATGGTACACCTGCATCAGATAATATTTTCGGATTGATGACAAGAATATACGCAAATGTAAAAAAAGTTGTGATGCCCGCTAAAAGCTCTCGCTTCACAGAAGTGTTATATTTTTGTAATTGAAACATGGCTATGTACCCTTCCTACACCTGAATTATTATCACACATTCTTTTCTTACTAGTATGTGAGAAAATATAATACTTAATCTTAACAATCAATAAAAAGAAGAGTCAATATATTCTCTAATAGTGAGAATTTTAAGTTTAAGTCTGACAAGTTCAGATGTAGTACAGTTCATTTTGATTATTTTTGTAGCATAACAGATAGAAATGTTTTATAATTTGAAATAGTTAAATATTTAGGTAGCTCATTCTACAAGGGGGATTCTTCTTATGCAGCACACAAACAAATCTGGAACTTTAAATCGAGGTTTAAAAGAACGACATATTACTTTAATGTCACTCGGTTCGGCTATTGGCGTTGGGCTATTTTTAGGATCTGCTTCTGCTATTAAACTAGCTGGTCCTTCCATCTTACTAGGTTATATGATCGCTGGACTCGTTATTTTTTTCATTATGCGAGCGCTCGGAGAAATGGCAATTGAACAACCGGTTGCCGGCTCTTTTAGTAAATATGCTAATGATTATATCGGCCCACTTGCTGGCTATATTACTGGTTGGAACTACTGGTTCTTATGGGTTGTTACTTGTATGGCTGAAATTACGGCGGCTGGAATTTACATGCAGTACTGGTTCCCAGATATCCCGCGCTGGACTTGGGCACTACTCGCTCTATTATTAATGAGCGCTTTCAACTTCTTATCAGTAAAAGTATTTGGAGAACTTGAGTTTTGGTTTGCTCTCATTAAAATTGTCACAATTATCTGTATGATAGTGATTGGCTTTGGTATTATTCTATTCGGATTTGGAAATGGCGGCGTTGCAACTGGTATTTCAAATCTTTGGGAACATGGGGGCTGGTTCCCAAATGGCTTCTCTGGATTATTGCTTTCCTTACAAATGGTATTATTCGCTTATCTAGGCGTTGAACTAATTGGTGTTACAGCTGGTGAAGCTCAAAACCCGAAGAAAACACTCGCAAAAGCTATCGATAACGTATTTTGGAGAATCCTAATCTTTTACGTCGGGGCATTATTCGTTATGATGGCAATTTATCCATGGAACGAACTTGGCGAGAAAGGAAGTCCATTCGTATTAACATTCCAACAAATCGGCATTGCAAAAGCAGCAGGTATTATTAACTTTGTTGTATTAACAGCTGCACTTTCTTCTTGTAACGGTGGTTTATTTAGTACAGGGCGTATGCTATTTACACTAGCACAACAAAAGAAAGCACCTGAACGATTTGGACGTTTAAATAAAAATGGCATTCCGAGTCAAGGAATTGTAGCAACGGCTATCGTTTTACTTGTTGGTGTTATATTAAACTACCTTGTGCCTGCAAAAGTATTTACATGGTTAACTAGCATTTCAACTTTCGGGGCAATTTGGACTTGGGGTATTATATTAGTCGCTCAAATTAAATTCCGTAAAGGATTACCAACTGAGAAAAAAGACAAGCTAACGTATAAAATGCCTTTACATCCATTAAGCTCTTACTTCTCACTTGGCTTCCTCGCACTTGTACTAGGTATTATGGCGTATTCAGAAGATACACGAATTGCATTAATCATTGGCCCAATTTGGCTTATCGGCTTAGCTATCGTGTATTACATGAAAGGGTTTCATAAGATCGATGAAACACCTAATTCAAAAATTAGTTAAACAAGCTATCCCTTCCTTATTAATTGGAAGGGATTTTTTATTGTCTATATAAATATTTCTCAACAAAATTCACTTTATTTTTACAATTTTTTAATATTTTTTACGTTTTCTGTCTTTATTTTTTCAGAAAAATAAATTACATTATTAAAGCACATATATTTATTATTAGGGGGATTCTTCTATGAAGAATAAAAAATGGATTACATTTTCTTTAGCAACAGCAATTACACTTAGTATGGGGAGTTCGTTCATACCGTCTACTTATGCCGAAAGCTCTGTAGACCCAGCTCCTGAAATTGCTGCAAAGGTTGTAAATCAAAACAATGGGAAGAAAGTATTATTTGATAATACGCACGGTCAAACTGCCGGGACAGCTGATTGGGTTATTGATGGCGGTTTTTCTGATTTCGGAAACGGCATTGCCCAGAACGGATATCATGTAAAAGAACTTCGTAAATCAACACCTATTACATACGACGACTTAAAAAATTACAACGTGTTTATCGTTCCAGAGGCAAATATTCCTTACAAAAAATCTGAACAAGACGCAATGTTACAATACGTGAAAAATGGCGGCAGCATTTTCTTCATTGCCGATCATTATAATGCAGATCGTAATAAAAACCGCTGGGACTCCTCAGAAGTGTTCAATGGATATAGACGCGGGGCATGGGATAATCCAGCAAAGGGAATGTCTAATGAAGAAACAACTTCACAAGCTATGCAAGGAGTAGAAAGCTCTGATTGGCTATCCAATAATTTCGGTATTCGCTTCCGTTACAATGCACTTGGTGATGTTTCAGCTAAAAATATTGTCTCACCTGCGCAATCATTCGGAATTACAACTGGCGTTTCATCTGTAGCAATGCATGCCGGCTCTACTCTTGCGATTACAAATCCAAAACTAGCGAAAGGCCTTGTATATCTTCCAGAAAATCCATCAAAATGGAATAACGCTGTTGATAGCGGCGTTTATAACGGTGGTGGCGTTGCAGAGGGGCCTTATGCTGCTATTTCGAAAGTTGGCCTTGGAAAAGCAGCCTTTATTGGTGATTCTTCTCCTGTTGAAGATGCTACGCCAAAATATGTTCGCGAAGATTCAGGTCAATCAAAGAAAACTTATGATGGTTATAAAGAAGAAAACGATGCTGTTCTATTAGAAAACATCGTGAATTGGTTAGCGAAGCAAGAAACATTTACAAGCTTAGATCAAGTGAGTGGTTTACAGCTTGATGCACCTACAGCTCTACAAACATTTGAACAACCAAGCTTATCAACAGAACCACAACCAGAACCTTGGAGCGCACCAAGTCAAGGTTACCAGTGGTTCAATACCAATACTTTCAAACCAGGTTCATACGGCTATAACGGCGCAGTGACAACGAGTGATTACGTAATTACTCACCCTAGCATTCTACCAAACAATGAAGTGTTCCAAATGAAGATTCAAGTAAATAACTTATTACCAAATACAACATACAATAATTATTCTTTAGGTATCTTCACAACTGGCGGAACACAGGTGGCAAAAGTTCAAAATACAAATGGCACTTGGCCGTCTTCTTTCGGATATAGCAGTACATTCTCTTTCATAACAAATAACCAAGGATCTGCTGAAAAAATTGTGAACGTACAACTTGATCCAAATACAACTGGACAGGCAACACTTCGTCTAAGACAAAACACAACAGCTAAATATAATGAGGCTGTAACGATTGGTAAGAAGTAAAGTAAAGTAAAGTAAAGTAAAGTAAAGTAAAAGAAAAGGCAATCCGTAAAGGGATTGCCTTCTTCTCACTTCTCTTCTTTTGAGAAAAACATTCTTGAAATAACGATACCTATACTACCTACGATTAAGAATAACACCGCTCTAATCATCATCGACACCTCTGGTAGGTCGAGAAGGAATAACTTCCCTACTGTTACTACTAATACGACTAATCCAGCATATAATATTTCGTTCATCTGTCTATAACGGCCAAACCAAACTGCAAATAAAGCATATACCATCCATAATAATGATACAGATACGCTAATTATACTTCCATCTGTAGAAAGAACTTCACCGATCCTAGTAATTGTAATAAATACAATAACCATTAACGAGTAGAGCGCTATAGAATAAACATATTTACCTAAACTCGCTAACACTTCTTTTGCTTGTATCATGCAATAATAGAACGTTCCTATTAAAATAATATGAGCGACAAACCCTGCTGAAATGAACTCATCAAACGGGCTAAAAATCGTCTGTACCATTCCAATCGCATAAATCGTTGCACCTACATACAACTTAATATTTTGCTTTACTTTAATAGCAGTAACCATACCGAGGAAACCTTGTAACAATAATACGATCGCTGCATTCACCAAACTATACTCGTATAAAATCGCTAAACTAAATGACCCCATTGCAAAGCCAAATATTAGATTTGAAAATACCGAATGTTTATTCTTCCTATATTCAAGTACAAACATAACAGTATGCACAAATGCACTTATAACTATTCCCCACGTTGTAAATTCAGGAATTTGAGAAATAGCTAAAATAAAGAAAACTGCATTCGCACTAAATATCGCCAATCTTGCTTCTTGTATAAAACTTCTCTCCGAAAACATATGCCAAAATAATAGTAAATGAATTGCACCGTATACAACTGTTAACTGTACTTGCACATTCTCTACTAATATTGACATAACAACAAAGAAGACAAATAGGACAATTGCCGCAACAACATAAGAAATCATATACAAGTACTTATAAAGGTTTCTCAATGCATACCATAATAGGCTAATTGTTAATATCGTCTCATAACTAAAGAAAATACACGTATTAGGAGTCGTACTATTTAACAAGAAAGGAACAAAAAATGCTCCCACCGCCACGAAAATAGCGAGGTATTCCGATCTATATCTTTTCGCTAAATAAATCCCTAAAATAACCCATACAATATTACAGATAAACGCAATACTTGCAGGAATAAACTCATATAAATAATGTGCCGCAAACGTTGTTAAAACAATTCCCGTAATACTTCCTCCAGCTAATACTAACCCTAACGCTTGCCGCTCTCTTTTAATTTGTATATCTCCTACGTAATACAAACCGACAGATAGTACTATACCAAACACAACCCGTATCGCTGGTGTCAATAATCCGGCATCTACCCCTGCTTTGAATAACCAAATAACGCCAAGTAGCATAATACCGACAAATATGCGTGGTAACCACGTTTGACAAAACTTTATAATATTAAATGGTTCTGGTTTAAATGCAGATATATCTACTTGTTTCACCTCTGGCTCTTGCATGGACTTCCTCGTCTTAACTACATCTTCTTGTAACTTTTCATTACTTACCGCTTCAATATATTCTTTCTTTTCCTTATTAACATTTTGTTGAACTTTATCTACTTCTATTTTTCTTTGTTTCGCTTTCAATTCATAAAGTGCCTCTTGCATCGTTTCAATTGCCGTTTCGAGTGCTTCTATTTTCTTATTCAAATCCTCATTCATACGCTCCCCCCTCATCACTCATGTAAAACCTATATATTACCAATTACCTTTATCATACTCTTAGTCTATTCATTTTCAATACTATTTTTCCAAAAAAAGAAAGGTGTTTTCCGAAATAGGAAAACACCTCTTACTTATTTATTCTTATTTATAGCAATACTAACAATTACACCGAGGCAGACACCTACAAATGCCGGAACAATCCACCCTACACCTTCTGAATAAAACGGAAGCATTTTTAGTAGTGGTGTCCATTTATTCATCAGTACACTTTTGTTTAAAATATCAATCGCACTAAATACCGCTACGAGTCCAATCGTTACCGAATATACGTATACATACTTTCCAATATACTTATGGAATAACCCTAAAATAATAAGCGTTAGTGCAACTGGATAAATAAATCCAAGAATCGGTACCGATACTTTTAAAATTTGCGTTAATCCTAAATTAGCTAAAACCATACTAACAAAACTTAATATAAATGCCCAAACTTTATAAGATACTTTCGGAAATACACTTGCAAAAAACTGACTACAAGACGTAACCAGCCCAATTGAAACACATAAACATGCGATAGTAAAAATAAGGCCTAATAATACTACTCCGCCTTGTCCAAATAATGTCGTCATAACTTGTGCTAACACTTTCGCACCGTTATCAAATGTACCCAATGAACCACTAATTGAACCAACATATCCAAGAATGACATAAATAATAGATAATAAAAGCCCTGCTCCAATACCAGCAATACTCATATATTTTGCTAAACCTTTATCATCCGCTACACCTTTTGCACGCAGAGCATTTGCAATAACAATCCCAAATATTAAAGCTGCTAACGCATCCATCGTTAAATATCCATCTAAAAATCCTTGGAACATAGGAGCTTGTCCATAATTTCCTGAAGGCTCTTTCACACCGCCTACTGATGTAAACATACTTTTTATAAATATAATAGCAATCATACATAATAATAAAGGCGTTAACACCTTTCCAAACAAGCCCATTAATTTAGACGGTGATAAACTTAACCAGTAAACAATACTAAAGAAAATAGCCGTGTACAATAACAAAACTACGCTACCCGCTTCTGGGAACAACTGGCCTGGCCCTATTTCAAAAGCTAAACTTCCTGCACGTGGTATACCAAGACCTGGTCCAATAAATAAGTACACAATACACGGAAAAATAATTGCAAATGAAGAATGAACCCTGCCCGCTAACGTTTGAAAACTCCCTGCTTTCGCAATAGCGATAACACCTAATATAGGAAGCCCTGTTGCTGATATAATAAAACCTAACAATGCAATCCATACATGTTCTCCTGCTTCATATCCAAGGAAAGGTGGAAATATAAGATTTCCGGCCCCAAAGAACATAGAGAATAACATAAGACTAATAAGCAAAATTTCTTTTTTCTGTAACAATTTCATTTCTTTCTCCTTCTTCAATTTCACCTTACATGAAATCAATTCCACAAATAAAAAAATGCGGTAATCCGCTTCCTTACAAAGAAAACATAGTCCATAGTCTATCACAAAAGAAACACCCATTCTATAGCTATTTCCCTTTTCAAATTTCTTCTGAAAAATCAACCTTTATTGACTTATAATAGTTAATAAGGTAAAATATTAATCATACAATACTATTAACTTTGTTTTTTGCTTGTGTCAGGAGGAAACTATTATGGAATCAGCGATACAACTAGAAAGAGAACAACAAAGAAAAAAGAAACATCCTCCAGGTTTATACTTACTCTTCTTTACAGAAATGTGGGAAAGATTTAGTTACTATGGATTACGAGGATTATTAACATTATATTTAACAACAGCTTTAGTAAGTGGTGGTCTTGGGTTTAGTCCCGCTTGGGCACTCTCTATTTACGGATTTTATACTGGTGCTTGTTATTTCACACCATTGATCGGTGGATACTTAACGGACCGTTTTCTAGGCAAACGAAAAGCCATCACAATTGGTGGTATAACAATGGCAATCGGTAACCTTACACTATTTGCCTTGCAAAACCAAGTCGGTCTATACCTCGGATTAGCGCTTATTATTATCGGTAATGGATTCTTCAAACCGAATATCTCTACACTTGTTGGAGAATTATACGAAGAAAATGATCCAAAACGTGATAGTGCATTTACAATTTTCTATATGGGTATTAACGTCGGTTCATTTTTAGCTCCACTCGTTTGCGGGTTTTTATCAGAAAATTTATTCAAAACAACAGTAGATGGCGTTGTTCATTTCGGATTCCGTTACGGTTTCTTAGCCGCTTCAATCGGAATGATCATTGGACAAATTTTATTTACAACACTATCAAATCGCTTCCTTGGTGATATCGGTAAAAAACCAACTCGCGATTTGCAAACGGATGCTGGACAACAAACAATAGGAAATACACCGTTAACAAAAAAAGAAAAACAACGTACAACAGTTATCGTCATTTTAACATGCTTCGTTGTCTTCTTCTGGGCCGGTTTTGAACAAGCTGGTAGTTCGTTAACATTATATACAAATAAATTCGTTGACCGCTCCGTATTCGGATGGGAAGTACCAACGTCTTGGTTCCAATCGGTCAATCCATTATTTATTATTTTACTTGCACCAGCCATTTCAGCATTATGGGCGAAACTGGCAACTAGAAAAAATGGTGACATGAAAATCCCAACAAAAATGGGACTTGGTATGATCTTACTCGGTATCGGTTATATTGTTCTTGTTATCGCTACATTAAAAACAGGCAGTGACGAACATAACATTACAGAAAAAGCAAACTTACTATTTATCGTCTTTACGTATCTTTTCCATACGTTAGGTGAGCTATTCTTATCACCTGTCGGGCTATCAATGGTTAGTGCTCTCGCTCCAGTAAAACTAGCCTCTTTATTAATGGGCGTATGGTTAGCAAGCTCAGGTATTGCTAATATTTTAGGCGGACAGCTTGCAAGCTTCACAACTTCACTTGGATATGCTGAAGTATTCACAGTTATTGGCGCTGTGGCGATCGTTTTAGGTTGTGTTTTATTATCAATTTCTAAGAAATTAGTGAAATGGATGGATTAAAAAAAGATGAGGAATTTTCCTCATCTTTTTTTACGCTTTCTTTCCCTTTTCTATTGCTTGTTCATACAAGCCTTTATGTTCTTTATATTCACTTGGCACGAAACTCTTATAGAAGAACGAAAGCCAGCTGTCTCCTTTTTTATATCCTTCTTCTCGAATTTCCGCTGCCTTTTTATTTGATTTAAATCCTTCAGTAAACCATTTCTTTAATGTTTCATTCTTTTCATACTTAGCAGGAACTTTTAAGTCGTAGTTTTCAAATGCATATGTATATCCAGCTTTTTCCGCTGCCTTTTTAGCAGACTTATATCCTTTTTCATACGCGGTTTCATATACTTTCACATATGTATCCTTTTCAGTATTTCCAGGTTTCTTTTCAGCTAATTCTTTACCAGCCTTTTCACCAAGTTCCGCTTGTTCTTTTTCAATCTTTTCGGTTCTCTCTTTATTACCTACTTGGAAACCTTCTGCAAAGCTCCCCTTAAACTCAGGAGTAATTTGACTATCGTCCATTGCTTCTTGTGTTAACCCTTGCTCTTTACCTTTTTCAAAATGTGCTTTTTTCTGTTCTTCTAAAGACCATGCCGCAGCATACGCAGTTGTAAATGCTTGTTTATATGCGTCTGACTTTCCAGCTACATATCCTTCTGCATTATTCTTTCCTGCTTTAAAATCTGTCTCTCCACTTTTTTGACCTTCAGCTTGTCCCTTTTCAGCCTCAGCTTTACGCTGCGCTTCCTCTGCTTTGCGTTGTTCTTCTGCAGCACGCTGTCTCTCTTTCTCTACTTTGCGCTGTTCTTCTGCAGCACGCTGTCTCTCTTCCTCTGCTTTACGCTGTTCTTCTGCAGCACGCTGTTTTTCTGCCTCTGCATTGCGCTGCGCTTCTGCAGCACGTTGTTTTTCTGCCTCTGCATTGCGCTGCGCTTCTGCTTGTCTTTCAGCTTCTACAGCACCATTATTATTTTGGCTAGGAGCTGGACTCGTTGTACCACTACTAGAAGCTGGTTTATTGTGATAATGATATTCCCCGTACTGCAATCCCCATTTCTCACAGTTTGTACGGCACGTATGTCCACCATTAGCATCTGTACGTCCTGGATGTGCATAAGCAGAAATTGGCGCTACCAATAACGCTACACTTGTTGTTAAAAGAAGTTTTTTTACTTGCTGTTTCACTTTTGTTCCTCCCAAAATCTAGAATCATTACTTTATTATATAAAAATAGAAAAATATTTAAATACCAACTAAAATATTCTTTTATTTCTCAACATTGGATAAAAAAGAAGGTTCACTCTTTAAAGAGTGAACCTTCTTTTTCTTTATTTCTTACCCTTTGTTCCTACTAAATCACCCGTAATAACAAAACGCTTAGAATTATCCTTAACAGATACACATGTAATAAGTGTTATCTCATCTTTCCCATGATCCTCTACAACTTCCCATTTATCAGGAGTCACTTCAGATACACCGGTAACAGTATACTCATACTCATTTGCATTGTCATACAAATAAATTTTATCGTTCTTCTTTAAAGTTGATACATCACTAAATAAAACACCTTTTTTTGACATATTATGCCCTGCAAGTGCATAATTCCCTTGTCCCATTACTTGATTTTCTCTTACAGTTGCCGCACCTGATAATAAATTCTTTTCAGTCGACGCTTTTAAAACAGGAAGTTCTAATGAGATGCTCGGAATTGAAATACGACCGATTACTTGTTTTTTATCTAACGATGCACTCGCTACTTCTGCCAAGTCTGGTTGATTAATTTTTGAAGCATCTACAAATTCTGTATCATGCTTTTCATATTCCATCTTTTGAACAGCTTGTACATTCGCTGTCTGCTTCTTCTCTGCATTATATCCATCATAAAATGGCTTTCCGATTAATACACCACCTACAACAAATAGAAGGATTGCTACTATACTATAAATTTTTTGCTTATTCATATACAATTCCTTTCCGTTACAAAATCTTACTCTATATAAAATGATAAGACAATATTGCTATATGTACAAGTGTAAGCTGAAAAGAAACCTTCTTGCACGTGCAAGAAGGTTTCTTTCTAAGCTAATTTATTTCTGTATAGTGATACGTGAAAGACCGTCATTTGAATTAAATAAATCAAATACACAACATATAAAGGGTATGCCGAAATATATAAATTTGCTACAGGTGTAAATATTAATAATCCTAGTGCACAAGGTAATACAAACCACAATGATACAAATGTTGTTCGACATGCTCTATCTGTAATATCCTTCTCGCGTTCATCTTCTTGGGGAAATAATAACGGATACAATTGCAATGATGATTTTTTATATTTCTTCTTATGCAATCTTTTAAAGAACGCTATTATGATAGCTACAATAAATAGTAATACCGCAGGTGTCAAACTCATTGTTATTTTGGATGGCAAACTCTCATTTTTAATAATATCAGCAAACCGGATACAAAAATCATAAAACTCTACAAATGCCCAGCATGCCAATACACTGTAAAATAAATTTATGATATACGAAGCGACAATTCTATTCATCCTCTTCCCCCTCCTTATTTAAAACAAACACATCTTCCATCTTTAACTGGAACACATCACAAATTGTAAGCGCTAATAACAACGAAGGAACGTAATCCCCTTTTTCAATTGCAGCGATCGTTTGTCTCGTCACTCCGACTTTTTCCGCTAATACACTTTGTGTAAAATTAAAACGAGCTCTTAATTCCTTCACTCTATTTAAAATGGTCAAATTTACCACCTCTCACTATTATTGTATGATACTCTTAACAAAATGTAAACTCAACTTAACATTATTTTTACAAAAAAATCCAACTTTACGTTTTGTAAAGTTGGATTACGTTTTAGTTTAAAATTGTAACTTTAACATTTTTTCTGCCCCAATTACTAGACGAAGCTTTATCCGGCATTAAAACATCGATTTTGTGACCTTTAATCGCGCCACCAGTATCTGCTGCAATTGCAATTCCATAGCCTTCAACATTTACAGTAGATCCTAATGGAATAACAGATGGATCCACCGCAATTAATTTCATTCCTGGGTTTGCAGTTAAGTTATAAGGCTTACCACCCGGTCCCCATGCAGAATATACTTGTTGACCTGCTGCATAACCATTTTCAGATGGATCTGCTGTATAAGCTGTTGCGTGTACATACATTTCTTTTCCGCCAGCAGTTACTTTAGGCTGTTCAGGCTCTACTTTCGAACTATTATTAGCAACTGGTTCAGCTGGTTTATTAGCTTTTTCTTGCTTTTGCTTTTCAGCAACTTCCGCTTGCGCTTTCGCTAAAGCTTCTTGCTCAGCCTTTGCAGCTGCTTCCGCTTTTGCACGCTCTTCCGCTGCAATTCTTGCTGCTTCTTGTTCACGAGCGATTGTTTCCTGTACTGCCTTCATATTTGATTCAATTTTAGCCTTTTCTTCTGCTGCTAAATTAAGTTGGCTTGCAACCTGATTATATTTAGCTTGAACTGTTTGTAAGTTATCTTGACGTTTTTTCAAGTTATCTTGCAAATCAGCTTGTGCTTTTGCTAATTTTTGTTTATCTACTACTAAAGATGCTTCTTTTTCATCAATCTCTTTTTTATCTTCTTCAATTTGACGAAGATCTTGTTCTTGTAGACGTAAAATTTCTTTATCTGCTTCTAGAATAGTCGTAACTGCGTTCATACGTTGTATGAAATCTGCAAAGTTTTTTGATTCTACAACAACTTCTACTACTAAACTCGTATTTGAGCTATTTTGAACAGAAACCATACGTTTTTTCATAATATCCTTACGAGCAAGGACTTTATCTTCTAAAACGACAATTTCGTTCTTTTTTTGTTCAATCTGCTTATGTGTTTCATCGATTTTACGTTGAATAGCAGCTTGATCCTCTTTATTTTTTGCAATTGTATTATTTAAATTATGTAGTTCATTTTCGATACCTTGAATTTCTTTACTAACAGCTTGCTTCTCTTGCTCTTTCTTCTGCATATCTGCATCGTTTTGCTGCAATTGCTGTTGCATGTTGTTAAGTTTCTCGTCGTTTGACTCTGCTTTTACAGCGACTGTACTAGAAAGAACGATAATTCCTGCTAATACTAGACTACTGATTCGCTTAAAATAGTTCATAATCCGACTCCCTTCTTATACAGTTATACATGATTTATTTTACAGTTTGTTTACAGAACCATTAAATACAGTTTATTTTTCATGACAAAAAAAGAGAATTGTGAACAAAATGTAATAGATTCTTAAATATTTAACAATTCCTATATTTAAAAATTATAAAAGATGCTAAAATCCAAATATAGAGAAATTAAAAATCCTAAAGGCGGTTGAATTAAATAAAATGTTTACTCAAAAGAAATCACTCCAACATAAAATTGATCAACTAGAAACTCATATACATGAACTAGAAGCAGAATTAAAACAAAAAGATGTGGAAAAACAAGAAATTATATCTTCTATCCATAATCGTGTAAAAAGCGTTATGCAAGAGCACGAACTTGTAAATAGCCAACATCATACACTCCAAAACTTAATTCAACAATTGAACGCATGCTTTGAAAATGTTTCTACGCGTACTACACATTCCAACGAATTAAATAACGAAATGCTACAAAAAGAGCAAAACTTAATTCAATCTATTGAAGAAATTATCGATTGCTCTAATGAAGGAAAAGAATCCGTTCATCGCTTACTCATTGTAATTAATAGATTAGGTGAACAATCTCAACGTACTTCTAATAGTATGAATCATTTAAGCGAACGCTCTAAAGAAATTGAACAAATTGTAGAAGTGATTCAAAACATTGCAGCACAAACAAATTTACTAGCGTTGAATGCAAGTATTGAAGCTGCACGTGCTGGAGAACACGGTAAAGGATTTGCTGTTGTTGCTAATGAAGTAAGAAAACTAGCTGAAAGTACAGCTGAAAGTACAAAAAACATCGGTAACTTAACGAAAAAAATTCAAGAAGAAATTGAAAAAGCATACGATAACACAAAAGATAATTTGCATTTAGTTGATGAAGGTGTAGAAATGAGTGCCGATACAAACGCTAGAATTGAAAACATTTTAATTATGATTCAAACGTTACAAAGCGGTGCTACAAATGTTATTAAAGCTATCGAAAACCAAAAATCTTGTAATGATGATATATTACGTGAATTCGCTAATACACAACAAATGTTCCAAAAGTTAAATACTACTATTATGAATCATATTCATGATGCTGAGAAAGTCGATGTTCAATTAACGAAAAGTCTTGAAGAAACAGTAGTTTCTCATTAATAATAAAAATCCCTTATACTGTTATAAGGGATTTTTATTATATTTCGAATATTTATTTCTTCTCAATATTCATCCGTATTCTTGTTATAATGGACAAGTTGTTTCTTTCGACTAATAAACAAGGAGGTTATTATGGAACAATTTTACTACATTTTAAAATATTTAATTCTTGGTCTGTTCCAAGGACTAACAGAACCAATTCCGATTTCTTCAAGTGGTCACCTCGTTTTAGCACAGCATTTGCTAGGACTAAAAATAGAAGGGTTTAGCTTTGAGCTACTTGTTAATTCAGCTTCATTATTAGCTGTATTACTTATTTATAGAAATGACTTAATTCGTCTAACGAAGAATGGTCTATCTTATATATTCACAAGAGCAGAAGATGCAAAATCAGATTTCTTCTTTATTATTTACCTTGTTATTGCAACCATTCCAGCAGGTGTAATTGGAGTTTTATTTAAAGATTATATCGACCACTATTTAAAAGGTGTTAAAATGGTTGGGATTTCCCTTCTTATTACTGCTATCGGCCTTTGGATTATTCGAAACTTGCGTGGACGTAAAAATGATGGCGACCTTTCTATGAAAGATGCAATCATTATTGGTCTAGCACAAGCTTGCGCACTAATTCCTGGTATAAGCAGATCAGGTGCTACAATTGTGGCAGCAATGTTACTTGGTATGAAGCAAGAAACAGCTCTTCGCTTCTCATTCTTACTATACATTCCTGTTAGCTTAGGTGGTTTATTGTTAAGTATTACAGACATTGCAAACGATCCAAATTTAGATACATTATTTGTACCTTATATTGTTGCTTTCATCGCAACATTTGTCATGACATATATTTCATTAAAATGGTTTATGAACATTATGGTAAAAGGAAATTTAAAATACTTCTCTTTCTACTGTATTATCGTAGGTGTGCTAACTATCATTTTCTTATAAAATGAAACTTTAATCAGTGGGGGGTTTTGTTCATCCCCCCTGATTATTAGCCCTCACCAATCGGGCTTTTACGGGCAGCAGGGCTCCCACCTAACTTCTTTGCTCCACTTGAATTTTGAGGTGGGAGTTTTACTGCCCACAAATAGCGGGATAAAAAACCACTTACTGCCCTCATACAGTAAGTGGTTTTTCCTTATGCATAAACTTTCTTTTCCTGACAATACAAGCGAATAACATGTGTATTTTTTTGAAATAAATCATGTGTTAAGCGAATAATAATAAAATTTCGTTTTGTATTATCATCATGAACAAAAATCTGTTCCCCCTCTTGAAAACGCCATGTGCTTTCAAAAGTTGTAATATGATCCCCGCTTACCGAAAAAAGCTCATATTGCATATCATGTACCCTCTTTCAACTTGTATAATCATAATATCTTTATATTAAACTTATTATAACTTAATCTATTTTAAATTTGTAATTTTTTCTATTTCGAGCTATTTCAACTTTGTTTTACATTCTTTTAAGCGCTATAATGATAAACGAAATTTCATTGAAAGGAGCTTCATTTTGACTGCATATTTATTTCCAGTAAAAACAGCTTTTATTTTATTTCCTATTTTAGCAATGTTTCTATTAATTCCTTTTTTAATATTTAATTATCGAAAATACGGTTATTTAAATAAATGGCGCTCATTTATTTTATACTCATTATTACTTTACTTATTAAATGCCTATTTTCTTGTTATTTTGCCGTTACCACAAACGTATGATACTTGTAGCCTACAACCCGCTAATACACAGCATATGCAACTCTCACCATTTTATTTCATACAAGAGATTAGTAATCATACATCGGCAATTTTAACGAAACCTACTACTTATTTCTTGTTATTAAAAGAATCTGTATTTTTACAAGTTGCTTTTAACGTTCTATTAACCGTTCCATTCGGTATTTACTTACGTTATTATTTCCGACGTAGTTTCTTCCAAACAGTGTGCATTTCTTTTTGCCTTTCACTGTTCTTTGAATTAACACAAGTAACTGGATTATATGGTATTTATAATTGTGCATATCGCTTATTCGATATCGACGATCTGTTTTTAAACACACTAGGCGGCGTAATCGGTTTTATCATTGCACCAATATTTACGTACTTCCTGCCAAAAACAAGCGAATTAGATAGTCATATTGATTTGGAAACGAAACCAGTCGGATTCGTTCGTCGTCTCCTCGCTATGCAAATTGATTGGATTTTCTTATCTATCGTTGTACCTTTCATTAAAAACAAAGGAAACTTACTATTTATTTCTAACATCCAATCTTATACAAATGTATACGAACTCCTTTTCATTACATGTTCAATCTTAATTTACTTTATTATCATCCCATATTTTACAAATGGAAGAACAATAGGGAAAGCGTTGCTTCGTATTTACATTAAAGGACAAGCAGAGCGTATTACACTAAAAGAATTATTCATTCGTTACGGTATATTCTATTTCATTTTAGGTGGAATCAATTACATTCTTTCTAGTAGCTCTATTTTAAATCATACAGAGCCTTTAGTATTACTAGTTATACTGTTATTCCAATTTGTAATTAACGGGCTATTTATTATTCATGTTTTATTACATGTATTTAGCAGTGATAAATTACTATTTTACGAGGATATTAGTCATACAAGAAATGCAATTACACTTAAAAAAGCTGACAAATACTAATTTGTCAGCTTTTTTTCATAATCGTAAATAACTTTTCTGTATAAGGGCTTAAAAATATTCCTGTTTCATCTAGTGACTTCCTCACTTTTAGAAACGAATGCAATTCTGGATATATATTTTGCAATTTTTCGTACGTTAACGTATGCATTTTCCCCCAATGTGGGCGCCCTTCATACTTTAGAAAAATTTTCTCCACTTCACCAAAATAAGCGGCATACTTCATACCTTTATACATATGAACAGCTATATACGCTGAATCTCTTCCATATGCTGGACTGAGCCATATATCATCACCTCTCACGTAGCGGCATTCAATCGGGAAGTGCACCTTATACTTTTTCTTTTCAATAAGATTTGAAATTTCTTCTACAACAGCCCTCATATCCTTTGAAGGGACACTGTACTCCATTTCATAAAATGGAACTGTACGTGATGTAGCGAACACTTCATAGCTTGGTCCAATTATTTTCGTGTTCGGTACAGCCTTAGCTGATAATCGGCTTACTCCTTTACTTATAGAAGGAAACCATTTACACCCTTTAGATAATAAAGAGAACATCCTATTTTCCAGTAACTCCACCTTTAGTTTATGCCATTTCAAATCACTTTCTTTACTCGTTGTTTTGTTTGTAAATTTCACTTGCACTTCATCTGAATAAGGAAAAACGAAAAATTCAAAATGACGATTCTTCTTATATTCTTCTAGTTTCTTCATTACAGTAGACAATGATTGTTTTTCACTTTCATAAACAAGCGAATACGCTGGGATAACCTTCAATTTTATCTTTACAATGATACCTAGCATTCCAAGCGACAACTGAAATGCTTTCCAATATTCGGCGTTCTCGGCTTCTGAACAAACTATACTCTCACCTGTTGATAAAACTGCCGTGATCTCTATAACTTGTGTTGATAAACTCCCAAATGTAACACCTGTCCCATGAGTCCCCGTACTAATCGCTCCTGCAATAGATTGTGAATCAATATCCCCTAAATTTTCTTGCGCATAACCTTTTTCCTGAAGTAACTTCCCTAAATCATGTAGCTTTGTTCCCGCCCATACTTCGGCAACCTTCTTCTCTGCATCAATATTCACAATGCCCTTCAATTCATCTAAAGAAACTAAAATTTCTTCCGTTTGCACAAGAGGTGTAAACGAATGACCTGAACCGACAACACGAATTTTCTTTCCTTTTTTTCGTGCAAGCCCCACAACTTCTACTACATCTTGTATACTTTTTGGATACATCGTATAATGCGGCGTTCCTTCTACATTCCCTGTCCAATTTCTCCATTTTTGTCCCTTTATAGAAAGCATTGGCCATCCCCCCGATATGTTGAATACTCCCCAACAATCTCTTCTTCTTTCACACGATATAAAAAAGGAAACCGCTCACATAATTCTCCAGCTTTACTATGGCGAAACAAGATAGAATCTCCTATCTCTACTCGTTCCTCGCCGTTATAAAAAATCGGTGTTTGTACCTCGCCTGCACCTTCTAAAGCTAATAGTTTGGCACCATTTGGCCTCCAAACCTCAGGTTCTTTATCTTTCCCAGTTGCGCCTGAGGCAATATATCCACCACCTAGACAAGTGTAAATAGTTGGGGCTGGTTTACGCACAACTGGTAAAGCAAATCCGACAGCTGGATGAAATTGCACTTCTTTATAATAATCAAACAGCTTCGGGGCATAAAAAGCAGAGCCTATCGTAATCTCTGAAACTGAATGATCTTGCTCAGTTGTTTTTATACTTCCTGTGCCTCCCCCATTTACAAACCTTAGTTCAATACCTAGATTTTGTATTTCTTTTACGATACGTCCTCTTCTTTCTTTAACCTCTAACACTGATTTCTTCTTTAAATACGAAACCACTTTACTTTTCATCCATTGATTCGGTATATGATCCCCCACCCCGGCAATTTGAGCTTCATATCCCATTACACCATCTAGTATTAAATATGATGAGCCCTTCACCTTTTCTACTATTTTCAAAGCGCTCTGCACATCTTTTACCGGGGATCTTTTTACACCAAAATGAAATTGAAAAAAACGACTACTCATATCAATATCTAAACAAACACGAAAACAGCCTTTAGACTTCTCAGCAATTTTTTCTAAATAAACAATATGGTCTTCACAATCCACCATACAAGTTATGATGTGTCCTTGCTTTGTTAGCAAACTAATTTCATATAAAGCTCTTTCATCATAAGCAGGATATCCGAGCAATAAATCATTAAATCCTTGTTCAATTAAAAACAAAGCTTCTCTAGGAGAAAAACACATAATACCTTGAAACCGATTATTTGCAGCTAAAATCTTTTTCATAACTGGAACAGAGCGTAATGACTTACTCGCTATACGAATTTTCTTATCTCCACTTAACTCTATAATCGATTGAATATTCCTCTCTAAAGCCACTTCATCTAAAAATGCACACGGTAATGGAACTTCCTTAAAAATTCCTCTATCCACATTTTTCTCTCCTCTTCTATATATGTCTTATACATATTGGAAAGAAAAAATGATTTTCCTGTTTGCAAATAAAAAAAGTTTCTTCTTCACGAAGAAACTTTTTTAAGACTACTCTACTTCATAGAAATAGTCGCCTCTACTGGATAATGATCAGAATAATCATCATACGTATATTTTTTGAACCATGATGTAACAGACCACTTTGGAGATTTCACTTGTAATACGTTATTCTCTACGAATGATGGATTCGCATGATCTTTACTCGCAATAATATAATCTAAATGTTCAGCAGGTGCATCTGGATAATTGTATTTCGCAATACTGTTTGTCGTCGCATCCCAAGTTGCTGTATGTCCCGTATAAGATGGAATTGACGCATGTAATGTTTTAAACATGGATGCGTACTCTGAATCACTATTGTTCTCGGCATTTATTCTATTCACGTTCATATCGCCACCAAATAGGACGTACTCGTCATTTGGTATATTCTTATTTTTAATAAAATCTTGAATTTCTTTTAACTGGTTTGTACGTACAGATGCAGGTGAATTTTTTCCGCACATACTATCTTCAGCCTGCAAATGCGTCCCAATTACATGAACGAAACGATCATCTTTCTTAATTTTCGTGTATACAAATCCTTTATTCGATAAGTTATCTGGCCCACATCCTTTTGCAAATACATATTGAATCTTTTCAACGATCGGCCATTTGCTCACGATTGCAACGCCTCCATCTTCAGGAGTTGAAGATGAATAGCTACCTAACGTCTTATCCCACTCGCTTCCACTACTACGACCTAATACTGCCGTTTGATTTGGATATTCTTTCTTCAAATTTCCTAATAAACGATTTGAAGCACTATTATCAAACACTTCATTTAATATAACAACATCTTGATTCTTTATATAATCTGCCGCTCCAATTAAATCAGCACGCTCACTTTGTCCCCAGTTGGGATATAGGTTTGTTGATAGCATGTACACATTATGCGTCATCACTTTCAAAGTATTATTTTGATTTGTAGACGTTTCTGCTTGAGCTGAAAATCCTCCGTATAAAACTCCTAAACCAATCCCAAAGCTAAGTACACCTTTTAGCAATTTACCTTTCACGTTTCATACCTCCATGTACTGTATAGTGATAAAAAGGCCAAATACTCTATTCTGAGATTTGACCTTTTTCAAATACTTAACGATTTCCGTACGTATCAAACCAAAGCTGGATGTATCCAGCAGTAACACGTTGTGCATCCATTAAACGCTTACCTGTCATTGGTGTAACTTCAGCGCGCCATTTATCTGCGTAGTCTTGTGATACAGCTGCTTTCACGAACCAATCTGTCGTATTATCATTTACAATACCAGAGTAATCTTGTTTCGCAGCTACTGCCGCTCCGTGAATCCAATCTTCTGGATTTGTACCTTTCCAGTTCCAATATCCATCTCCATCCGTTACTTTATAATTATCTTTTATCGTATCTACAAAGTTTTCATATTTAGAATGGAATCCTTGTGGGTACGAAAGATTTGTAAAGTTTGCCGCATGCATCGGTTGGTTTACATCTCCTAAATAATGAAGAGATAATCCTAAATAGAAGAATGCTTGTTTCATATCTTTATTTTTATATGATTCACCAGCTAATTTAAAATATTTAGCGCCAGTTTCTTTTGCCTGCTTTGCAAATGGAATATAAGTCTTCCCATTGTCTGGGTCATAGAAGTGTGAAGCAAATGTGCTATTATCATAATAAGGATTTTCATAGTCAGCAGCATAAATACCGTTCTCTAACTCCGTACGCCATTCATTTAATAGTGCAACTTGATCTTGTTTTACAAGTGTCGTATTACGAGACATAATATCCATTGCACGGTTTACAATCCATAAATGAGAGTTTACGCCTTCTTTATGTTTATCTTCAGCAGACCAGCGATGAACTATTTTTATTTTACTTCCCCCATCGTTTTCATGAGCAAATGCAACACTTTGTAATGGCGCTACTAATGTAATAGCTGCTGCTAAAGCAAGTACTTTCTTTTTCATCTGAAATCCTCCATTTTATAATTGAATTATTGTAAACTTTTTGTTAGGATCCTATGATATCGTCCGGTTAACCTATGACTAGAATATCCCACCTTTCATGAAATTTCTATCAATAAATTAAAATATGCAAATGTTCATATCATTATAACTTTATACATAGTGAATATAATGAATGAATGCACTTATATTGTAATAAAGTATTGTTAAGCTACTACGAATGATTGTCTAAACTAATGTAAAAAAAGAGTAAAGCATCCACATGCTTTACTCTTTTTTTCTATTCGATAATATACTTGGCAGTTGTACATTAACTGCCAACTTATGAATAAATCCAAACACTAATCCAATCCCAATAAATATGTATAAGATTGTAAATATCTTTCCGAAATCAGTTTGCGGACTAAACTCCCCATCACCGACAGTCGTCAACGTGACCACACTAAAATATAAAGCGTCAAGAGGACGTAATCCTTCAACTGTACTATAAAAAATTGTACCAGATGTTAATGTTAAAAATGTTAATACGAATAATACTTGAAATTCTTTATCTTTCCACGCTCGTAAACAAGCTTTTAGCATCCGTTTCAATGTCAACATAAATGAAAGCATTAGACTTCCCCTTCCAAACAAAATACCTTTAGTTAAAGGAAAGTTTATCACCTTTCTGTATAGAAAAAAAGTAGCCCTCTTCTATTTCTAGAAAAGGGCTACTTTTTACTATTCTCTATTATTTAGGTGAAACAAGAATTTTCACTTGTGTTTTATCTTTTACAAGTGCTTCAAATCCTTCTTCAACAACTTGATCCACTGTGATTTTTTTCGTAATTAATTTCTCTGCTTGAATTTGGCCAGAGCTAATTAATTTAATAACAGCTGGGAAGATATGACGGTATCCAAGAATACCGATAACTTCTTTTTCTTTTAGTACAAGGTTGTTTGGCGTAATTGTCGCATCTTTTTCCCACACACTAACAATTACAGTTTGTCCTTCAAAACTTGTACTTTCAATCGCTTGACGAAGTACTACTTCGACACCTGTTACTTCAAAGCTCACATTTACACCTAAACCATTTGTTAAGTTACGAATTTCTGCTAGTACATCTTGAGTTGCTGGATTTAATACGTAATCAGCACCTGCTAATTTAGCTAGCTCTTGACGTTCTTTAGAAAGTTCCACTGCGATAACAGGAGTTGCTCCTGCTGCTTTTGCTGCTTGGATTACAAGAAGCCCAATCGGACCACAACCAAATACCGCTACAGCTTCTCCCTCTTTTAATTTACTTTGACGTACTGCATGAACTGCTACTGCTGCTGGTTCTACAAGTGCACCTTGTTCATACGTCATTTCATCAGGAATATGGTGGACCATATCTTCTGGTACTACTGTATATTCAGAGAAACCGCCGCCTTCTCCGCCAAGACCGTGGAAAACAAGTTGTTCACAAACATTGTAATGTCCGTGTTTACAAGCTTCACATTTACCACAAGAATAAATTGGTTCTACAACGACGCGATCTCCCACTTTATGAGAAGTAACGCCTTCACCGATTTCAACTACCTCACCACTAAACTCATGACCTAAAATAACCGGTGCTTTTACGTGTGTTAATGGGTGCTCTTCTGTTGGAATAAAAATAGGTCCTGCTAAATATTCATGCAAGTCTGTTCCGCAGATACCACACCATTTAACTTTAATCTTAACTGCTCCTGGTCTTACAGTTGGTTCTGGTACTTCTTCTACTCGTACATCACGTTGATTATGCCAAAGTAGTGCTTTCATTTTATACATCCCTCTCTACGTATATACTTAACCTGGTGAAGTTTACAAATCTATTATAATACTTCCATCCATATATTTCAAAAAAACAATCTCATTTCCACTAAATTTTAACAAATAACGTTCAATATTTTGTCACTTTGTACTTTTTTCCACATCTGTTAATGCTAATTTCATTGCGGTTGAAATTAGCATTATGCCATAATAGCATAGGAGAGGTGAATATCGCTTGAAATATTTTATTTACTTTATTGTTATCGTAGCGTTTTTAGATACGTTTTCACAATTACCTATTATGAGTACTTTCGCTCAAAGTCTTGGAGGAACCCCTCTTGTTATCGGGCTAGTTATCGGTATGTACTCATTCGCTAATATGATCGGTAATATTATCGCTGGAGCCGCTGTCGATAAATTTGGTGCAAAAAAAATCCTTTATATAAGCATGGGAATTACGAGTTTCATAGTCTTGTTATACACCGTTGTTCAAAGTGGTGAACAACTATTAGTTGTGCGCTTTATGCACGGTTTTAGTGACGGATTTTTAATTCCTGCTGCCTTTACGTTTTTATCAAAGCAAACGAATTCAGCAAGGCAAGGTAAAGCAATGGCTCTATCTGGTGCCGCTGTTGGAACAGCTGCAATCGTAGGACCTGCTTTCAGCGGCATTATGAAAGCAACAGCTGGTATAGAGTGGGTGTTCATTACTATTTCTATTTTAATGGTCCTTGGTACAATCGTATCTCTATTCTTCTTACCAAATAACGTATCAAGAAAAGATACATCAAGAACACAAATGATGAACAAAGAAGATATGATTGAACTATTGAAATCAGAACCGTTATTACAAGCATATATTGGTGCTTTCACACTAATGTTTTCACAAGGGATTGTCACTTATATGTTACCAGTAAAAGTTGAGGCATTAGCACTTAAAGCATCTACAACAGGCATGATGTTAAGTGTATTCGGAATTACCGCTATCCTCTTCTTCTTACTGCCAACAAATCGCATTTACGATCGATTTAATCGTTCCAAACTAATGCTAATCGGGATTGCAGTAATGGCACTAGCGTTATCTTTACTCGGATTATTCGCAACAAAAGGCATGCTCTTTATCGTTATGATGATTTATGGCATTGGATTCGCTATCCTCTTCCCAGCAATTAATGCTTTACTTGTTGAAAATACAACAGATAGTAACCGAGGGAAAGCATTCGGATTGTTTTATGCATTCTTCTCGTTAGGAGTTGTTGCTGGATCCTTTACAGTTGGAGCAATCGGAGCATCACCTAGCGCTAGCTTCGTTATCGGAACTGCATTCTTGTTAACATTTGCTGGAATGATTTTTGTAAGAAGCAAAGTAAAAAAGACAATGATGGGTTAATTCCATCATTGTCTTTTTTTCGCCTAATATATATTACTTTTGCATATAACCAAGTAATACTGTAAATAAACTTATGTATAAAAGCAATACTACATTCTTCCTTTAAAAAAGAAAGTCTATAAATACCAACGATACTTCGACAATTTCCTCGGAAATATTTCTTTTCCCCACATAATTTGCTACACTATATATGAACAGACGATTGTATTACATAAGCTGAAATAATAACTTACTGTACAAATATAAAAGCACACTCTTCATATGAAGAATGTGCTTTTACTTTATTAACGTCTAATCCAAACAGCGCCTGCCGACTTATCCTCTGCCTGTCCAACAACTTGGAATTTAAGTCCAAGGTTTGGAACTTTTCGTCCTGCGTCAGCAATTTGCTTATTACTGTATACCTTTGAATCATCAAACGTTGTAACACCTTGTAATCCAGTATAATTAAACTGTCCTCGTGTAAATGAATTTACACTCCATGAAGGTGTTTGATCAAATGAAAATGCAGCATCTGCAATTTGAATTCCAGTATTACCGTATGCTGGTTTCCCACCTAAATTTCCAACAATCGCTTCTGGATGAGAATCTACAACACCAAGGAAGCCTTCACCTGGATGTAACCCAACCCAGTTATCTTTGAAACTATCATCTGCATACCAAACGACAAGACCTGTATTATACACCGGACCTTTTCCCGCTTTTAATCCATTATCTGATCCAGCATAGTTTCTCCACTCTAAATAATAATAATGTTGTTTCTTCTCTGTCCCATCAGAAACAACGAATCCATTTAACTTCATTTTAGACTGTCCTTCTGCGTCATCTGAAAATACTACTTGTCCATCAACTGTTACATTTACATTATCCATTGCGAAACCTTTATATGTTAAAGCTGGATCTGTAATATAGTCGAATTGTAGTTTAACTTTCTTCCCTTTAAATTGACTTAAATCGTATGATTTATCAATCCATTTTCCATCTGTTGTATCTTTATCTTCTTGGACTATGTTTTCTCCCAATCTATCAATTAATGTTTTCGTTCCATCTTCAGTTACAGCATGTACTTCGATGAAATCACACTCTGCTTCTAGTTCATAATTCGCTTTATAATCAAATTTCGCATTTGTTCCTTTTGTTAAATCGAAGAATGGTGTTTCTAATGTCGTATGAATATCATCGCCTCTTGTACTATAGTATGCACGCTTTCCAAATCCAGGCTTAATTGTTTCAATACTCTTACCTGGTAAGTTGACACGTACGACACCTGGACGATTTGATTTTGTAACACTTTGATCAATATATGTAGGAACGCCTACACCACTCTTAATTTTATCGTAATCTACTTCTAAAATTTTTGCCCAGTTGCCGCCCATATTCTTTTGTAAGAAGTCTTTATTTTGTGGTGAGAAACTAGTTGGCTCTGTTCCTGCAATTTTCCCTGTCCAACTACCTCCACTCATTAATGACCACGCTTCAACAGGTGATCCCATTCCAGTATAATTCGTATCATACTCATCTGGTAAACCAAGGTCATGTCCAAATTCATGTGCAAACACACCTACTGCACCGTCTTCTGGTTCAATTGTGTAATCATGAGCCGCTACTTTTCCATCCCAATAAGGTACTTTAGCTGTTGTTCCTTCAATCGCTACTGGATCCCTTGCTAATTTAGATCGATGTGACCAAATTGCATCATCTCCTAATTTACCACCGCCAGCTTCTTGACCAACACCAGCATGGATTACCATTAAATGATCAATTACACCATCAGATTCATTTTGATTACCATCACCATTTGTATCATATCTGTCAAATTGATCAAATTGAGATAAATCTAATCCCTTTTCAGCTGCCACATTTAAAGCTTCCTTCACTAAATCACGTGCGCCTTTTGGTCCTTTATTATCGTGACCACTACTACCATCAGCACCGTAGTCAGACGCTTTTCCTGGAACAGTTAGCCACTCCGTTACATATCCATCTGTCGTATAACTTCCACCAGACTGCTCTTCATAATATTGTTTAAACGTTTTTACTTTTGAACCATCAAATAATGTGTACGGTTCATTACCAAATAACATTTTTTGATAATGCTCTCTACTAAAGTCATTCGAATACATATATCCTGGTGTTTGATCAATATTATTATGTTTATAATCACTAAATTCAACGAGTAATACTAATACTTTATCAGTTCGAACAGACCCTTTATATGGCGCTTGCTTTGCTTTAGAAGTTGGGACTTGTCCATTCAGTTGTTTTTTATTTGGTTCTGGTTTTTGCTCAGGACTCACATTTTTTTCAGGTTTCTTTACTTTCTCCTTTTCCTCCATTTTCTTCTCTTTTACTTTTTTCACGAAATCAGATGCCTCTTTAGCAGTATCCGCTGGAAGAATTTCTTTATTTGCCTGATCCCCTTGCTTCTTTTCAATATATTGCTCTACAGCCTTTTTCGTCTCTTCTTTAGAAGAGGCTGGATTAATCGTTCCTCTTTCTTTCAGCGCTTCTGCTAAACGATCTTCTTGAATTAAATTATGATCAATTGGCGTTGTAGACACACTTTCTTTTGCTGGCGTTTCTGCGTATGCTAACGGAGCACTCATTACAGCTGAGCATCCGATGATTGTCGCGATCGTTAATGATGACAACACTTTAAATGGCGCTTTTTTTCTCATTTTACTCATCCCCTTGTATCAATCTTAAACTTCAGATAAAAATATGTAATCTATCCTCCCTTGTATAATAAAAGACATGATTCTATAAGAAATAAGCTTTCTGTTATAGAATCATGCCCTCCAGTTTTCTGGTCAGACCCTCTATCTTTTTTATGTCGAAATGTGAAAAATAAAGAGTGATTTGTATATATTAAATAGCTTATATTAAAAATTTAAAAGACAATATGCACAATTGCATGAAAATTCTTTCAAACAAAAAAAAGAACCCAAGTTAATTAAACTTGGGTTCTCCATTTCGTATTATTTCTCTTGTGTTTTTTCCCAATCAGCTAAGAATTTCTCAATTCCTTGATCTGTTAATGGATGCTTCACTAATGAAGCGATTACGTTTGCTGGGATTGTTGCAATATGTGAACCGTTTAATGCTGCTTCTGTTACATGAACACTGTGACGTACAGATGCTGCAATGATTTCTGTTTCAATGCCGTGAATTGCAAAGATTTCTGCGATTTGGCGAATTAAGTCCATACCGTTATGACCGATATCATCTAGGCGACCTAAGAACGGTGAAACGTATGTCGCACCAGCGCGAGCTGCAAGTAATGCTTGCACTGCTGAGAATACTAATGTAACGTTTGTACGAATTCCTAAATCTGAGAATGCTTTTACTGCTTTTAAGCCTTCTGTTGTCATTGGAACTTTTACAACAACGTTTGGAGCGATTTTTGCTAACTCTTTTCCTTCTTCAATCATTTTATCAGCTTCTAGGCTAATTACTTCTGCGCTTACCGGTCCTTCAATAAAGCTGCAAATTTCACGAATACGCTCATGGAAATCTACGCCTTCTTTTGCTACAAGTGATGGGTTTGTCGTTACTCCAGCTACTACGCCTAATGCATTTGCCTCTTTAATTTCGTTAATGTTTGCTGTATCAATAAAAAATTTCATTTGTTATTCTTCCTTCCTAATTTTCATTTTATATTTATTTATTTTTTCTTAATAAGCTCTAATTCAATCGGAATAAATTTGTCCACTTTTTTACCTTGTGTTATCTCTTTCGCTGTTTCCATCGCCTTCTCTCCGATTAATTCCGGTTTTTGAGCAACTGTTGCTGCCATACGCCCATCTTTAACCGCTTTTACAGCATCATCTGTTGCATCAAATCCAACAACAACCACATCTGTTTTACCAGCAGATTTCAATGCCTCAATTGCGCCTAATGCCATTTCATCGTTATGAGCAAACACTGCTTTTATATCGCTATTTGCTTGCAAAATATTTTCCATAACGGATAATCCTTTTGCACGATCGAAATCAGCTGCTTGTTTTGCTACTACTTTTAAAGACTTATCAGCTACGTTATGGAATCCTTTCCCACGCTCACGAGCAGCAGACGATCCAGGGATTCCTTCTAACTCAGCAACATTTGTTCCTTCACCAACTACTTCCCGAATGTAATCACTAGCCATTTGACCACCTTCTATATTGTTGGAAGCAATATGAGAAACAACTTTACCTGAATTCGCAACCCGGTCTACTGTAATAACAGGAACATTGGCTGCATTAGCTGCACTTACCGCTGAAGCAACAGCATCTGAATCGGTTGGATTAATAACAATTACATCGACACCTTTTTGAATTAAATCTTCAACATCATTTGTTTGCTTCGCCGCATCATTTTGTGCATCAACAGCAATTAATTCAATGCCGCTATCTTTTGCCTTCTTTTCTGCACCTTTTTTCAACGTGACGAAAAATGGATTATTTAAAGTTGAAACAGAAAATCCAACTTTAATAGTTTTATTTCGACCTTTATCGCTAGAATCCTTTGCCCATTCTGGTGGTTCCATTGAACAACCAGCAGTAACTACCATGATGCATGCAACGAGTATCAGTAACCATTTTTTCATGAATTGCCCCTCCATTACGCTTCTTTTCGACGATCAATTAGTACAGCTAGTAAGATTACAAGTCCTTTTACAACTTGTTGGAAGAAAGAAGATACACCTAATAAATTTAAACCGTTATTTAGTACACCAATAATAAGCACACCGATGAATGTACCAACAATCCATCCTCTTCCACCTGAAAGACTCGTTCCTCCTAACACAACTGCAGCAATTGCATCCAATTCGTAAGAAGTACCAGCAGTCGGCTGTGCAGAATCTAACCTTGATGTTAAGACAATACCTGCAAACGCTGCCAAAATTCCGGAAAGACCGTAAATCATTACTTTAATTCTCGTAACATTAATACCTGATAAAGCTGCTGCTTCTTCATTTCCACCAATCGCAAACGTACGGCGACCAAACGTTGTTTTCTTTAAAATAAAGTACAATACTGCAAAAGCAATCATCATTGTAACGGCTGGCACAGGAATACCAAGGAAATAACCACGGCCAAACATTTGGAACATTAAATGATCACCAAGACCAGTGATCGGACGTCCGTCCATATAAACAAGCGTCAACCCGCGAAAAATAGTCATTGTTGCTAAAGTTGCAATAAACGGAGCTACTTTTCCCTTCGCAATAATGATACCGTTTACAATCCCCATTGCAAGACCTGCTAATAATCCAACTACCATTGCAAGGAACGGATCCATGCCACTTGCCATCATTCCGGCAACAAGTGCACTTGATAATGCTAAAATAGAACCTACCGATAAGTCAATACCCCCTGTTAAAATAACGAAGGTCATTCCAAATGCAATGAGTGCATTAATCGATACTTGGCGCAGTATATTAAATAAATTTGGAATTTCAATAAATGCTGGATTTAAAGCTGTAATTACTACGATAATTAATACTAATCCAATTAAAGAACCAAGTTGTTGTAATACATTCCCCTTCTTAGCCATATCTTACTCTCCCCCTGTAGCTAGTGCCATAATAGACTCTTGCGATGCCTGATCCTTCTCTAAAATACCACCGATTTTCCCCTCATGAATGACGAGAACACGATCACTCATTCCTAAAACTTCTGGAAGCTCAGACGATACCATAATAACGGAATCTCCTTGCTCGGTAAGCTTATTCATAATAGAGTAAATTTCTTTTTTAGCCCCAACATCTACACCTCTCGTTGGTTCATCTAAAATGAGTAACTGCGGATGAATACCTAACCATTTTGCAATTACAATCTTTTGCTGATTTCCACCAGAAAGAGATTTTACAGCTTGCTCTCCGTTTGCTGCTTTCACATTAAGAAGCTTCATCATATCCTCTGTAAATTGCTGTTCTAAACCTTTATTAACAACGCTTCCTTTTGAAAGACTTTCTAAATTTGGTAAAGCTAAATTTTCACGAATCGAAAAATCTAACACAAGCCCTTCAGATTTTCTATCCTCTGTAATAAAGGCAATTCGTTGTCTAATCGCATCAATTGGACTATCAATTTTTACTTCTTGTCCATTCATAAAAATTTGTCCTGAATCAAGTGGTTCATATCCAAATATTGCTTTCATAATATCCGTGCGACCAGCTCCCATCAAGCCCGCAACACCAAGGATTTCACCTTTTCTAACTTGAAACGAAACATTTTCAAATTTCCCCTTTTTCGTTCCGTTACGCATTTCAAAAATCACTTCGCCAATTTGACTATTTCGTTCTGGATAACGTTCACCAATACTACGACCCACCATCATGCTAACTACTTCATCAAATGATGTCTCCGGAATTAATCTTTTCCCTACATATTCTCCATCACGCAAAATCGTAATAGCATCACATATTGAAAAAATTTCTTCCATCCGGTGTGAAATATAAACGAATGAAACGCCCTCTTTACGTAATTTATTAATAACAATAAACAGAGTTTCAATTTCGCGATCTGTTAATGCTGCTGTAGGTTCATCCATAATAATAACGCTCGCATTTGTCATTAATGCTTTAGCAATTTCAATAATTTGCTGTTGTCCAACAGATAATTCACCCGCTAGCATAGCGCCTTTCACTTGTAGACCAAGGTTCCCCAATTGCTGCTGGGCAATCGCATTCATTTGACGCGTACGTAAAATGCCCGTTTTCCCATACATTAACTCTTTTCCAAGAAACATATTTTCAGCTACCGTTAAATTCGGTAATATGTTCAACTCTTGATGGATAAATGCAATACCGTACTCTTCCGCTTCTTTCGCATTTTTAAAAGTTCGTTCTTGTCCATCAATTGTGACTGCTCCACTGTCTTTTTTATATACACCTGTTAGAATCTTCATGAGCGTCGATTTCCCCGCTCCGTTTTCCCCCATCAATGCATGGACTTCTCCTGTTTCAATCATAAACTGTGCGTTTTTTAGAACAGGATTACCACTGAACGCTTTTGAAATGTTCTTCATTTCAATATGCATTCTCATCACATCCCTTTATTAAAAAATCACGCCTGCATGTAAAATAACATTCGCATAAGGCGTTGCTTCTCCTGTACGAATAATCGCCTTCGCTCTCTTTGTATACTCTTTAAATTCCTTATGAGACACATATTCAAATGCTGGCTCTATTAAACGCATCTCAACTTCTTTGTTTACCAGCGCATTATTCATAATGACTTCTTCTGCTAACGTCACTTTCTCAATTGCCATATCATCAGCAACAACTTGTAATACGTCTAAAAAGCTAGGCTTTCCGATTTCAACTGCTAAATCAATTCGTTTTACTCCATCAGGAATAGGTAACCCGCAATCAGCAATTACAATCGTATCTGTATGTCCAAGTGAAGCAAGGACTGCCGCAATTTCGCTATTTAATACACCGTGCTTTTTCATCCGACAATCACCTGCACTTCACGTACTCTATCTCTCGTTGGCATACCGCCCTGTGCCCCAAGTTTCGTTACAGAAAGACCACCAGCAATATTTGCAAAACGAATTGCCTTTTGAAGTGTTGCTCCTTCAGAAAGCGCAACTGCTAACGCACCGTTAAATGTATCACCTGCTCCAGTCGTATCTACTACGTCTACAGCAATACTTGGAACTTGAACAACTTCCGTTCCGTTATGGAAACGAACACCGTTAGACCCTTCCGTCATCAATAGCTTATTTGGATATTTCGCAAGTAACTCTTCAATTGGTGATGTGAAATCATTTAATACGATGCGACATTCATGTTCATTCGGCGTAATATAAGTCGCTTTTTCTAAAATATCTTCTGATAAAAATTGTGCTGGAGCCGGATTCAACATAACTGGAATTTTATGCTCCTCACAAATAGACAGAACGTATTTTACTGTTTCAAGCGGAATCTCTAGTTGAAGAACAACCATATCTGCTTTTACAAGAAGGTCTTTTGAACGATCTACAATCGACTCATTTACAAGAGCATTTGCTCCTTGTACGACAACAATACTGTTATCCTCTTCTGCTAAAACGATATGAGCGATTCCTGTCGTCCTATCTGTAACCGGTACCACATAGTCGATAAAAATGCGTTCGTTCTCCAAATTTTTTCTAACTACTGTTCCGTAATCATCATTTCCTACTGCACCAACCATCGCTACATTTGCTCCTAATCTAGCTGCAGCAACTGCTTGGTTGGCCCCTTTTCCTCCTGGTATCGTATGAAACGCTTCACCAATTACTGTTTCTCCTGCTTTCGGCCGTATTTTTGAAACAGCCACTAAGTCCATTGAAATGCTACCTACTACTGCAATATTTGGCATCTGTCTCATCTCCTTACTTCGTTGTATTTCGTTCTATAATTTCAATCGGTAAACGATAGTGTTTCTCTTCTAATGGATTTCCTTCCATCTGCTCTAACAACAATTCTGTTGCAATTTTCCCCATTTCATAAATTGGCTGTGCAACAGTCGTAATAGATGGATACATCATTTCAGTTAAAGAAATTCCATCGAATCCAATAATTTGTAAATCGTCTGGAATAGAAATTCCCTTTTGAAGTGCAGCCTTTACAACGCCGATTGCAATTAAATCATTCCCAGCAACAATTCCATCAATATGCGGATATTCTTCCAATAATTCCACCGTGACCTGTTCACTATTAGCTGGATCGAATGTACTCTCTGCAATCATATAAGAAAGATTATTTTGCGTAATAACGTCTACAAAACCTTCAAAACGTTCATTAGCTGTGCTCACATCACGCGGTCCGCGAATATGTGCAATATGTTTACACCCTTTGTCTATTAATAACTTTGTCGCCGCCTGACTCCCTGCATAGTTATCTGCATATACAGTAGGAATGCGCTCATTAAACATACGGTCAATCGCAACAACTGGAATAGACAAATTCATGTAATTAACACTATTTTGTGGATTCGTTGCCACAATAAACCCATCCACATTATTTTGTCTAAGCACATCAATGTATTGTTTCTCTTTTTCTAAACTTTCATCAGAGTTACAAAGGACAACTGTGTAACCTTGCTTATATGCTACATCTTCTACGGCACGTGCAACTTCTGGAAAGAATGGATTCACGATATTTGGAACAACTAAGCCAATTAAACGAGACTTTTTATTATATAAAGAACGTGCTACTGTACTAGGTTTATAATCTAGCATTTCAATTGCTCGCTCTACTTTTTTTAATGTATCCTCATGAACATATCCATTTTTATTTAACACTCTGGAAACGGTCGCAACAGATACCCCTGCTAATTTTGCAACGTCTTTAATCGTACTCATTCTCTTTCCCCTCATTTCATGTAACCGTTTACAGAAAATAATATAACGCATTTATAAAAATACGTCAATCATTTCTAACTAAAAAGCTTTTAAGGTTATACTCAAAAAAAGCATCGCCATAAGGCGATGCTTTTTCATTACGAATATGATACAGTTTTTTCCTTTTCTTCTACAGCAGGTTCTTCTGCAACTTTTTTACGATCAGACAGTTTAATTTTCTGTAAGAAAATCGTAAAGATTGCACCCACTACGATAAATACTAATCCTGTTAAAAATACAGTATGCAGCGAATCTACTAAAGAACTTTTCAAAACCGGTACGATGCTATTAGAAAATGCTTCTGGCATTTGTTTTAAAGCCTCTGGACTAAATAGCATAGAATATAAACTTTGTGGATCTGTATGAATCATATCTTTAAATTTTGTTACCATTTGTCCCGCTTCTTTTGGGAATGTGTCTAATACAGGTACTAATTTATTTGTTAACGTTGTACCTGAAGTGTTATTCATAATTGACCCTAAAATTGTAATCCCAAACGTTCCACCGATTTGACGGAAGAATTGACTTGATGATGTTACAACACCAAGATCTTTTTTCGGGAAGCTTTCTTGTAATGCTAATGTTAATATCGGCATAACAAGCCCCATTCCTAAACCGATAATCATCATATAAGAAGTAGCGGTAAGCTTAGTTGTGTGCATATCCATCGTTGTTAATAACCAGAAACCACTAGCCATAATAAGCATCCCTGTAATAATTTGTGGTTTCACACCAACTTTTAATACAAGTTGACCACCGATAATACTCATAACGATCATTGTGATCATCATCGGTGTCATAATCGTTCCTGATTCAGCAGCACTTACGCCTACAATTCCTTGCATAAAGAACGGTACGAACATAATTGCTCCAAACATTCCGATACTCATAAAGAAACCGATCGCATTCAGTAGTGTAAATGTGCGGTTTTTAAAGAAGTGCATCGGTAAAATTGGTTCTTCAGCCTTCGTTTCAACAATAACAAAGCTAACAATACCAATGGCAGCTAGTGCAAATAACCCGATAATTTGCCAAGAACCCCATGCATAATCTTTCCCGCCAAACGTTAATGCAAGTAATAAACTTACAACACCGAGAATCATCGTGAAGATTCCAGCGATATCAATTTTAATTGGTCCTGTTTGTTTATGTGCTTTTAATCCCATTGCAATAAAGATTGTCGCTAAAATACCAACTGGTAAGTTAATATAGAATACCCATCTCCAGTCCACTGCGTCTACAATCCAACCACCAACTTGTGGTCCAATTACAGAGGCAAGACCATATAGAGCTCCAAAAATACCTTGCCATTTAGCACGTTCTTTTCCCGTGAACATATCTCCGATAATAATCATAGCCATTGGCATCATAATACCGCCACCAAGACCTTGAATACCACGGAAAATAATTAATTCTGTCATACCGTTTGCCATACCACATAAAGCTGAACCAGCCATAAAGATAATTAATCCTGCTATATATACGTTACGACGCCCAAGTAAATCCGCTAATTTACCTGCAATCGGTACAACCGTTGTTGATGTTAACATGTAAGCTGTTGTTAACCATGTCATTAAACTTAATCCGCCTAGTTCACCGACGATACGAGGCATTGCTGTACCAACGATTGTTCCGTCCAATGCAGCAAATAGCATCGCGATTACTAAACCGATTAACAACAACTTTCTATTCTGATTTTCTTGTTGCTCCATGTAATCTCCTCAATTCCTCTTAGTTTTTCTCTTTTTTCTCTTTTTTCTCTGGTTTCCCGCAAATAATTGTTTCTAGCTTTTCAAAGAGGCGCAACAAATCTTCCCTCTCTTGTAATTCTAAGTGTGAGAAGTATTTTGCAATATGCTCATTACGAGCCGCCATCGCTTCTTCTACTGTAGCTTTCCCCTTCTTCGTTAGCTCAATGACAACAACGCGGCGATCATTATCGTCGTGATAGCGCTCTACTAACCCATGATCAATTAAACGATCAGTCATTACTGTAATCGCACTCGGTTTCACGTACATTTTCTCCGCCAATTGTGTCGCTCTTGAAGCTCCGTAATGATCTAAAATCTTTAAAATATAAAACTGCGGTGGTGTAAGTCCTGATGCTTGCATTTGTTCTAATAGCTCTGTTTGCATTTTCTTTCCTATAGCGAATGTAAGAGCTTGAATCTTATCAATATGAGTCATATCATTTGGCATGTTATCCACCTCTTATTTAAGCAATAAAATATTTAACGTATTTAAATATTAATCCCACAAACAAAATACGTCAACAACTTTCTTTATGAAAACGTTTACATTTTTGTCACAAAGTTGTATAATTTTCGTCGAAGTTAATATTGACAGTCACGGAGAATCGGAGTATATGGCTATGAATCATAAAAAAGGGAACTTTTTTATATTTCATAGCCTTTTTGTATTCTCTCTGTCTTAAAACGCTTCCAATTAATTAGGGGAGGATTTTCATTTTATGTTTTTCACACAATTATTTAAACCTGCGCCCCACGCAGAACGCTTACCAGCTGATCGCACTGATAGCGAATACCGCAAATTGCGTTTGCAAGTATTCTTAGGCATCTTCATCGGTTATGCGGGTTACTACTTTGTTCGAAAAAACTTTTCACTCGCAATGCCATACTTAATCGAACAAGGCTTTAGTAAAGGGGAACTTGGGGTTATCCTTTCAGCAGTATCTATCGCTTACGGATTAAGTAAATTTCTTATGGGTATCGTATCCGATCGTTGTAATCCTCGCTACTTTTTAGCAGCTGGGCTATTTTTATCCGGTATCATTAATATTATTTTCGGCTCATTTTCTTTCATTACAACGAGCATTATACTTATGTTTGTACTTCAGTTTTTAAATGGATGGGTACAAGGTATGGGATGGCCTCCTTGTGGTCGTACGATGGTTCACTGGTTCTCCGTTAGTGAACGTGGTACAAAAATGTCTATTTGGAACGTCGCTCATAATGTCGGCGGCGCGCTTATGCCTTCTCTCGTTACATTAGGCTTATATTTCTTTGCAAATGACTGGAAAAGTATATTTTACTTCCCAGGTATTCTTTCAATTTTGGTGGGGATTTATGTATTAATTACGATGAGAGATACACCTCAATCTTGCGGATTACCTTCTATTGAAGAACATACTGGGGAATATCCATCAGATGAAAAAGTAGCGGACCGTGAACGCGAACTTTCGGTAAAGGAAATTTTATTTACATACATATTAAACAATAAGTTTTTATGGTACATCGCTATCGCTAACGTCTTTGTTTATTTCGTTCGTTACGGCGTTGTAGACTGGGCTCCTACTTATTTAGTAGAAGAAAAAAGCTTTACTCACAGTAGCTCACGTACAGCTTATGCTCTATACGAATGGGCTGGTATTCCAGGTACACTTCTTTGCGGATGGATGAGTGATAAACTATTTAAAGGGCGCCGCGCACCTGCTGGCATTCTATTTATGGTCGGTGTATTCATTGCCGTTCTTGTTTACTGGCTAAATCCTGCTGGGCATCCAATCATTGATAGTATCGCACTTGTTTCCATTGGATTTTTAATTTACGGACCTGTTATGTTAATTGGCCTACACGCTCTTGACTTAGCACCAAAGAAAGCTGCTGGAACTGCCGCTGGGTTAACTGGGTTCTTCGGTTACCTAGGCGGAGCTACTTTTGCTAGCGCAGCTATGGGCTTTATCGTAGATGCATTCGGATGGGATGGCGGATTCATCTTATTACTTGTATCTTGCGTACTTGCAATGCTCTTCCTTGCTCTTACTTTAAATACAGGATCTACTAAATCAAAAGAAGTTTAAACAAAATATAATGTGTAGAAAAAATAAACATAAAAATAGCTCTCAGCATTTACTTACATGCTAAGAGCTATTTTTTATTTATCGTTCTTCTCTTGCTATTTATATTAATCATTTCCCTTCTATTCATACGATTAAAACATTTGCTGAAACATCTTTATTAAAACAGCTAACATAACAGATCCAGCAAATCCACCTAAACAAATTAAACTTACTCCTTGACTATATGATAAATTTTGCAATGATTTCATTACTTCCATCCTCCCTATCTCCCCTTTGATACTCTTATTTTACCAATGGGAAAAATTTCATAACATCGATTTTTCTGACAACAAACTTACAAATTTGTAAGTTAACAATTTCCCTTTAAACTTATATCTAGTATTTCCATAATCTCCCCCTCTATACATCAAAAAAGACCTCGAATTATATCAAGGTCCTGCTTACACTACATAATATCTCACTCAACTTATTTTATCCTGCTATTCGCCGGGCAGTAAGACCCCCACTGATTAAAGCTTCACTTTATAATCATAACCGGGCATTTCACACGCTTTGCTATTTTATGACTTACACTACCAAGCACCATCTCTTGCAGTGTATTTAGCCCTCTACTCCCAGCAATAATAAGATCTATATCTCCTGTATTTACATATTGAACAATCGTATCTCCTGGATCGCCATGTAGAATCGTAATTTTGTAGGAAATGTTCTCTTTCTTTAATAAACCCTCAATCTCTTTTAATTTATCTTTTCGACTAGCTGATATTGTTTCTAAATCCGTTTGTCCTTGTATAATATCTGACTTTGCCGTTCTATTATCTACTACGTACACAACTTCAACATGTGTTTCTTCGTTAAATTTCGCAATATATGTTGCATGCTCGGCTGCTCGAAGTGCATGTTCAGAACCATCGCATGCTAATAAAATTTGTTTGTACATATGCTGAATCCCCTTTTCGTTATCCTACCCGTATTATATAATAAAGCCCCCTAAAAAGGAGGCTTCTAACTAGCAATTCTCTTATTATAAGTAGCTAAATTCGCAACGAGCTTCGAGCTACGTTCATTTAACCCTGTGATCCTTACTTTCACACCGTTCTGTTCATATTTCATGATAACTTTATCAATTGCCGCTACTGCTGAATCATCCCATACATGTGCGTTAGTAAAGTTCATCTCAATTTCTTTCACATCTTCATTGTATGAAAAAGCATTTATATACTCTGCCGTAGATGCGAAGAATAGTTGGCCGTGAATTTCGTATATTTTCTTATTTTCAATATACAAATGTTTCACGTGAATCTTTGCCATATTGAATGCAAATAAAACTGCACTCATTATCGTTCCGATAATTACACCTAATCCTAAATTATGTGTAATTAGGACAATCACAACTGTTACGATCATAACAAATGCATTTCCTTTCGGTACTTTATGAATCGTCGCTACAGAGTTCCAATCAAACGTCCCAATCGAAACCATAATCATAACAGCAACTAAAGCAGCCATCGGAATATGAACAACGTAATCACCTAAAACAAATAGCAATACGATTAAAAAGCCACCGGCTACAAACGTCGATAATCTCCCTCGACCACCTGATTTAATGTTAATAACAGATTGTCCAATCATTGCACATCCTGCCATTCCTCCGAAAAACCCAGCAACAACGTTCGCAATCCCTTGTCCACGTGCCTCTTTATGCTTATTACTTTCCGTATGTGTCATATCGTCTAAAACCGAAGCTGTTAATAATGACTCTAGTAAACCGATAATTGCAAGCATAACTGAGTACGGTAAAATAATACGTAATGTCTCAAGTGTAAACGGTACATCAGGAATACTAAAGAACGGTAATTCTTTCGGTAAGCTTCCCATATCCCCTACTGTTTTCAACTGTAATCCGCTCATAAGTGCAATACTTGTCACAATAATAATTGAAATCAATGTAGACGGTACAGCCTTCGTAATACGTGGAAATAAATATATAATTGCAAGTCCTAATGCAACAAGTGCATACATTTGCCAAGTTGCATTTTTAAAATGTGGCAATTGTGCTGTAAAAACTAAAATTCCAAGTGAATTTAAAAAACCACTCATAACGGATTTAGGAACAAACTTCATAAATGAACTCAGTTTGAACACTCCAAAAATAATTTGGACAATACCTGTTACTATTGTCGCAGCAAATAAATATTGTAAACCGTGATCCTTCACAAGAGTGACCATTAATAAAGCCATCGCACCCGTTGCCGCCGAGATCATCCCTGGTCTTCCACCAACAAACGAAATTGTAACCGCAATACAAAAGGCCGCGTACAATCCAACCGTCGGATCTACACCTGCAATAACAGAAAAAGCTATCGCTTCAGGAATTAATGCTAAAGCAACGACAATTCCTGATAGTACGTCCCCTTTCACATTAGAAAACCATTCATTTTTTATCTTTTGAAACAAGCTACCACCCTCTACTCTTTTATCATTTGATTTTCTCCGTAAGAAAATCTAGGCCGACTGCACGAAGGCTATTATATAACGAGCAAAGGATGTTGTGCTATGTAAAAGTTTCCTAAAGAAAAGACGCTACCTTAGCAGCGTCTTTTCTCATTTCATCCCGCATTAACGGGCAGTAAGACCCCACCTCAAAATTCAGCGAAAGCAAAGAAGTTAGGTGGAGGTCAACTGCCCGTTAATGCGGGATTGGTGAGGGCTGATAATCAGTGGGGGGTGAACAAAACCCCCACTGATTAAAGTTTCACTTTATTAATGTCCACCATGCCCCTTACCACTTTCCTGAACAATCTCTAACCTCTCATCCAATATACCTTGCGTTTCAAATGAAATATCACTAGTACTTCCTAATAAGAAAGCATGGTTATACGGTCCAAGTGTTGGATCATCTTTAAACTTCGGCTGAATAGTAGCAAGGAAGTCATAAACTGGTTGTGAAGCTTTTCCTTCCTCAAGCAAAACAACAGGGGCATGTTTACCCATATGTGAAAACGGTGCTCCCGCAATTGCTAAGTCTGGTGTTTTGCTTGAAACAAATGACAAACCGTGACCTGGTTTTGTGAACCCCCAGCCAAATTTTGTTTTTTCATCTTTAAATTTCGCAAACGCAACCGAATTTTCTGTTGGCGTCTCCCCACTAATACGTGTTACTTTTCCGTATTTGCTTAGTTCTTTTTCTACTTCTTTTGAAATGATTTTTTCTGGTCCTAATACATATATATTGGCTTTATCTTTTCTCATCTTTAACGACTCAATTGTCGCTTCTGGCACCGTTTCTTTTTCTACATATAATAGAGGTTCTGGCATATGAGAAATCCAGTTTACAGCTGGTGTTGTATATAAACGTCCTTCTTCTTCAGACGAACCGATAATAACGCTATTTGGATAATTTCCTGTTATATTGGCATATTCTTTATCAACATCTTTAGCAAATTTAGCTGGGTCCGTTTCTTTTATTTGCTTTACTTTATATTCTTTTAATTGCTCTAGGCTAGATGCCCCTATATCCCCCATCACCATAATTTGCGTTCCATCTTTCGTTCCGAGCGGATTTAATCGTTTTATTTCTTTTAACGTCATTTCGGGTACCTTTTCTTTTTCTATAAATAAAATCGGTCCGTTATTCGGATGATGAATAAGATCCGCACTTGCAATACCTAATTGCCACTCATTCACTGGCACTAAAATAATAGCGCCTGGCTGATTCTCTTTATGCGTTGCTGGCCATATCGTTTGCGAAGTTAATACTGCCATTTGCAGAGGATCATTTGTATTTAATCTCGTTACATTTTTTAAACTTGTCGTTAATAAATCATTCGATGCACCTTGATTCATTTCTTTCGGCGCAGTTACCTTCTGATTCATTTTCATTTCCTTTTGCTCTGTTTTCTTCTCTTCTGTAGATTCATGATTTTTATGATCTGTATTCGTTTGTCCGCATGCCGCAAGACCGACTGCTGCAATTATTGTTATCCCCAAAATTCGGGTCATCTTTTTCACTATATCGCCTCCGTATTATTCGTTTTCGAGCCAATATTATTACCTAAAATGGAATTTCAACTTTACAATAACAAGCAATTCTGAAGAAATGGTGCAGATGCATTATAATCTGCACCATTTCTTCATGATTTTGACTTACAATTTAAGTAATAACTACAAATGCGGAGGTACTCTATGATCGATATACTACTCGTAGATGATGAACCGAGAATGCTTGAATTATTAACGCTTTATCTTACTCCAATCGGATATAACTGCGTATGTGCAGTATCCGGAGAAAAAGCTATTTCACATATAGAAAATCGAAACTTCAAATTTGTTTTACTCGATATTATGATGCCAAAGATGGATGGGTGGGAAACTTGCAAAAGAATTCGATCATTTAGTAACGTTCCTATCATTATGGTAACTGCTCGTGATCAAACGGTAGATGTCGTTCAAGGGTTAAAACTTGGAGCAGATGATTACGTGACGAAACCATTCCACGAAGAGGAGCTCTTCGCAAGAATTGAAGCTGTTTTACGCCGAACCAATCAACATGCACAAATCCAATATCACGGCATTTTATGGGATGAGGCCAAGCATTTCATTTCTGTCCATAATGAAGAACTTCTTCTCACCCCAATCGAATTCTCTTTACTCGGATTATTTTTACGTCATGTGAACTACGTATTAAGCCGTGATCAGCTCATTGAACGAATTTGGGGATTAAATACAAATACAGAAGATAGAACAGTCGATTCACATATTCGTAATTTACGTGATAAATTACGAAAAGTAAATTTCCCCATTGATCACCATTTAAAAACTGTTTACGGAGTAGGATATCGATGGATTGATATTGAAAACTAAGGAGCAAAACGATGAAGCGAATTTCTATTCAACTCGGATTTTATTTTCTAATTGTTACACTTTTAATCGAAAGTGTTCTATTTGTCTTGCTCTATTATAGCCTTGTAAACAATAGAGTGAATGAAGAAATGACTGCTTTATTAAAGCGTGGAAATAGTCACCGAGATGTCCTTGAAAAATATTTTGACAGGCAAACAATCTCCCATGTTGCTTTAATGGAATCCGAAGCTGAAACAACTGTTATTATTACAAATGCAAATAAGGAAATACTAGCTAAATCCAACGAAATAAATACTACTATAAAAAAACATATTGAAGGAATGCAAACACGAACAGATCATGATGGAGCAATTATAGAGAATCATTGGAAAACATCTAATTATATATGTACAGTTAGCCCAATTGTAGTGGCAGGAAAAACGGAAGGCTATGTATATATGTTTCTCGGAACGGAATCAATCGAAGAAATGGTTAACGGGCTAACAAGACAATTCATTATCGCAGGAGTCATTACTTTTCTATTAACAGCCATCACCATTTTTCTATTATCACGTTTGTTAACAAAACCATTGTTACACATGAAACAAGCGACTGAAAAAATGAGCAAGGGCGATTTATCCGTTTCATTAACAACTACTCGAAATGACGAAATTGGTGAACTAGCACAATCTATCCAAACTCTCGCAAATGATTTACATTATATGAAAACAGAGCGAAGTGAATTTCTAGCAAGTGTTGCTCACGAATTACGAACACCATTAACGTACGTAAGAGGTTATGCTGACATTGCATTAAAAGAAAACACACCCCCAGAGCAACGTTTACGATACTTATCCATTATAAAAGACGAGTCTGATTATATTACAAACTTAGTTCAAGATTTATTTTCACTCGCTCAAATGGAAAAGCATAACTTTTTCATTCAAGTACAGGAAGTGCATTTACACACCTTCCTTACTCGCATCACTGAAAAAATAAATGTGATGTACGGAGAAAAACAAATTAAAGTTGTTTTCACATGTCCTTCCTCACTCTTAGTAAAGCTAGATGAGCAACGCTTTGAACAAGTTATGGCTAACATTTTAAATAACGCGTATAGACATTCAAAAGAACATTCTCATATTAATATTTCTGTTACAGAAGAACATAAACATATTTCCATCAAAATTAAGGACAAGGGAGAAGGTATTCCCCCTGAAGACCTCCCTCACATTTTCGATCGCTTTTACCGTGTTGATAAAGCGCGCTCTAGAGCTACAGGAGGCACTGGTTTAGGGCTCTCCATCGTAAAAGAAATCGTAGAACTACACGGCGGGAATATTACTGTCACCAGTGAAATTGATCACGGATCTTGCTTTACAATTTCATTGCCATCTATATAGAAACACGACTATCATCAATAGTCGTGTTTTCTTATCCTTTAAGACTTTACTTTATAATATAAATTTACGAATTGGCCAAAACGTTTCGTATCCGTTAAAGTTAAATGAATTTCCGGGTTCTTTTCTTTAAATAACGGAACTCCAGAACCTAATATGTGAGGTGTAATCGTAACAACATATTCATCAATTAAATTATTCTTAAAAAATCCTCTCAGTAGACTCCCTCCACCGACCATCCATATTTTGGATCCTTCCTGCTCTTTCAACCTTTTTGTAAACTCTAATACATCTTCATTTACAAACTCTACATGTTCGTTTGAACCTTTTTCTGAATTAGAAAAAACATAACATTTTTTATCTAGGTACGGGAATGTTTCCGTATGCTCTACCACATAATCGTACGTTCTCTTTCCCATAATTATCGTATCAATTGTTTCGTACATTTCTGTATAACCGTTGTCTCCCTCACCTTCTGTTTCCATTAACCACTCTAAATCATCATCTTCTTTCGCGATAAATCCATCTAAGCTCGCTGCAATAAATAAAACAATTTCACGTGACATATCTTTTCCTCCTTACAGCTTCTATTGATAAAATCATCTTATAGGCACTATACTAACCATAAAACATGACAACTTATGTCATGTTAAAAAAGAAAAGGTGATATCCTTGTCAAAAGCAAAACGTTTACTAGACATTCTTATATTTGCTTCTACGAAAAAAACATTTACAGCTCAAGAAATAGCTGATGAATTTAATATTTCCGTTCGTACGGTCCATAGATATATTTTAGATTTAAGTGATATGGGATTACCCATTTACGCTGAACAAGGTCGTAATGGAGGATATAAAGTATTAACAAGCAGCATGCTTCCCCCCATTTTATTTACCGAAGAAGAAGCGGTCTCCATCTTTTTTGCTTTCCAATCTTTAAGCTACTATCGTAACTTGCCTTTTAATACAGAAATCAATTCTGTTACTCATAAACTGTATAGCTCTCTACAAAATGATGCGAAAGCTAAAGTTGATAAAATACGTTCTTATATCGCTTTTTGGAATCCGAAGAGAACAATTGATACACCTCTTTTAAACGAAGTATTAACCGCGGCTATTGAAAATAAAAATTTACACTTTCAATACGAATCTAAATCAGGGATTAAAACAAAACATGTTCATCCTATCGGTGTATATGCTCACGACGGTTTATGGTATTTGCCATCCTATGACTTTAGTAGAAAAAAGGTATTACTGTATCGCGTTGATCGTATTCTTTCTATATTATCAACAGAAGAAAATAAAGATACGTTCATGAATTTAGAAGAATGGTTCGAATCTAACTCTAACGTAGTACACACTCCTATCCAATTCCATGTTTTATTAACGACAGAAGGCGTGCGCCAATGTAAAAGCGTTCCTTACCTTGAAGAATTCGTGGTAGTAAACGAAGATGGGACAGGATATATACATTCAACAATTGATAAAGGTGAAATTAATTTTATTACGCCTCTATTTTATCGGCTTGGAAAAGATGCACGAGTTTTAGAACCGAAAGAATTAATAGATGGTTTACGTATACGTGCGAAAGAAGTTTTAAATATGTATGGAGACGAAAAAAGCTGCTAAATATAAGCAGCTTTTTTGTATTTGTTCCTATTGTTTTGACTGTTGACGAATATCGAACCACCAACGATATTCCGCATTCATATTTTCAGTGCCCCCATTCCCACTGTAATGGAAAGCATCAAGAAAGATTGAATCTAGTTTATCCTCATCTACAAAATAACCTAAGTTAACTTTTACTGTTTCCCCTGGTGTGATACTGCCAATATTGTAAAAGCTTTTCCCATCTCCGTGAGGTTCCAAGTAATCAACTTCGCCCGTCATAATACGCGTTGCGTCCATTCCCTCTTCTTTAGCGTAGTTCCATGCATTCCCTTCAAATTTAAGCTGTTTTATGGATGGATGCATATAGATTTCTTCTGTCGCCTGTTTACCAATATTTTTCACTGTTGTTGTCAAGTAGACAAATTTAACATTAACTAATTTCGAATCTACTAATGTATCAATTGAATCTTTACCATTCCCTAATTTATATACATCCCGTCTGTATGATAGCAATTTTCCCGTCTGATCTAAAGCCTTCTTCTTGCTTAATATCCCTAGGCCAAGTTCATTAAAGTTCTCTTGTTTAAAATCTTTAATCGAATCAAAAACTTCAACTTTTTCTATCACATATTCAATTTGGCTGTTATCCATAGATATCGTTACTGGAACCTTTTGCCCTATATGAAATAGTCGTTTACTATCTTTTTTCAAAGGAATAACCTTAGTTTCTTTCGGTTCAGCTGCTTTGCTAAAACGATTTTCATCATAATCTGCTATATGTGATGCTTTTTCTTTTGAAGTAGGCTCCAGTGAAATATTCCCTAACACATCTATCATTTGTTCTTCATTTACATCGGATCCAATATAGCTTTCTAACATAATCCCTTCTTTCTCAAAAAAGAGAAAGACCTTCCTGTCAAACATTACATTGTTGTTTCCAGTTTCTTTATGAACAATTACTGCTTTCCTACCATTTATCTCTTTTTCTTCATAGCTTTTTGAATATAAATTTTGAAAGTCCGCATTTTCCCCTACTCTCCAGAGACTAAATGAAAATCCACCCATTGCGTAGTTATCTTTAAATGAATATTTCATAGCAGAGTCATCGATTGCTTCCATATTTTCTGGTAATTTACCAACCTTCAACTTATACCACTTATCAATATTTTTCGATTCCTTATTCGTTACTGAAACATTTACTTCGTAATTTTGTTTTTGAACAATCATATTATAGACTTTTACTGCACCAAAAACGGTTGTCGGCATACCAATCAATAAGCAAGCAGCAGCGATTAACATACGATGTCTTTTTCGCTTTGTCTGTGGTTTTCCATCTTTCAGCTTCATTTCCTCCATAAACAATTTCTTTTTGCGCGTATATGTATGTGAAAATTCATGTTGTTCTTCGAGTTTATCAAAATCATCTAAAGCAATTTTTTCAGCAAGTTCATATATTTTTTTGGAGTTCTTTGAATTCGTCATGTTGTATACCTCCTATAATATTTTGGACTCGTTTTCGAGCGCGTTCAAACTGCTTGCGGGCATTAGCCTCGGTTATTCCCATAACACTTGAAATCTCTTGATACGTTAAGTTATAGAAGACTTTATACTTAAACACCTGTCTGTTAGATTCACTTAATTCTGTTAGCAATGTATCAATTTGAACCTCAGACATTTTACGTTTTTCCCACTCTTCAATATTTTCATCTACTGCTTCTATTGATTCTCTTTCATATTCTTCTAAAAATGTTTCATGTCGTTTATTTTTCCGGTAACTATCAATCGCCTTGTTTTTCGCGACCCTCAAAATGTATCGTTTAAGCTCTTCTGTGCTCAAGCTATCGAGCTTTTCCAAGTTCTTATAAAGAGTAATAAACGTCTCTTGAACCGCATCTTCAGCCTGCTGAATATTATTTAAAATAGAATAAGCTACATAATAAATTTTTTGTTCGTACAACTCATATAGCTCTTCCATCTTTTCGTAATCTTTGTTTGTAACTTTCATATAATTCCTCCTCTCATTCTATATAACGAATGAGCGATATACTTTGTGACACTGCAGAATTCTTTAATAGATAAAATTAAATAATAGAATAAAGAAAAGCCCAATTTCTCTATTTTAACTGAGAAATTGGGCTTTTCTTTATTAATATTTCCCTAACTGTCCCCCTAAGAAAACTCCTCTTACACCTTTTCGCTATGTATTATTTTCTCTATTGCTTCTTTTAATAAATTCTTTGTCTCTTCAAAGTTATGATTCTGCTGTTCTCCAGGTTGTACCGTATAAAACTCAGCAAACGAACGCTCTTTATATCTCGGCACAACATGCATGTGATAATGAGTTAACTCGTTAAAGATTCCACCATTTTGATAAATTGTAATTCCATCTGGTTTATACAGTAATTTAATAGCCTTTGCGATAACCTTAGAAGCATCCATAATCGCTTTTGCTACACAATCATCTAATTCGTCCACTTCTACAACATGCTGCTTTGGAACGATTAAAGTATGCCCTGTATAGAAAGGCGCATGATCTAAAAAACAAGTTACATAATCATCTTCATACACTTTATATATAATTTCTTCTTCATTTGCTAATTTACAACCTAAACATTCCATCATTCTTCCCCCTCTGCCAAAAACATAAAAACGTGAGCGCCCTATTCTCACGTTTTTATGTTTCACTTTACTAATTCAATTGTTTCTGTAACTTTTATACTATCCTTTACAGATTGAACAATTGTGCAATTTTTCACCGCAAGTTGCAGTGCCTTGTCTAATTGTTCTTCTGTAATGTTTTGCGCTTTAATTTTATAGTGCAAATGAACACTTTCAACTGGTTTTGATAAAGCTTCACTTCTACCAATTTCAGTTTCAATTGTAAACGTATCGTATGCAATACGTTTCTTTTCTAAAATCGTTCGAAAAACAATTGCACTACATCCTGCGATAGAAGAAACGAGTAATTGTAACGGTGAATACCCATTTTCTTTTCCAATCGCTAATTGACCATACGATAAATCCGCCTGTATATCATCGTGTTTGATTGTTAGTTTCATTTGGTGTCTCCATCTCCACTTTCATCGGTTTCTGCCGTTTCTTATTTATATAATAATATATGTAGCAGAAAATGATAAATGGAATACCACAATATAACGCCATTCGTTGTTCTGGAATAAACGCTAAACTAATAACAACGATGCTATTTGTAATTAAAGCTAAAATTGGAACAAGCGGGTATAGTGGTGTTCTATACTTTAAGTCCTCTAATTTTCCTCCGCCTTTTAAATACTGACTTCTAAAGCGAAGTTGTGATAAAGCAATAATGATCCAACTTGAAACAGCCGATAAACCAGCTATAGATAATAAATACATATATACTGTATCTTCTGCAAGGAAACTTGTTAATAAAGATAACGCCGCTACAGCAATCGTTACGACTAACGCTGTAATCGGAATACCACGTTTATTTACTTTCTTGAAAGAAGCTGGTGCCATTCCTTCATTTGCAAGTGACCATAGTATACGCGTTGCTGCATATAACCCTGAGTTCGCTACAGATAGAAGAGCTGTAATAATAACGAAGTTCATAATATCAGCTGCATATGGAATACCGATTTTATCAAATACAACTACGAATGGGCTTTCAATTATCCCTGCTTCTTTCCAAGAAATTAACCCTACTAAAATTGTCATTGTTAAAATGAAGAATAACATAATGCGCCATACTGTATTACGAATCGCACGTGGAATTGTTTTTTCAGGATTCTGACTCTCTCCTGCTGCAATCCCGATTAACTCTGTTCCTTGGAAGGAAAAGTTAACTGTAATCATCGTAAGAAGCACTGCGGCTAGTCCATTCGGGAATAGCCCACCATCACTTACAAAGTTAGAGAAAAGAGGCGCTGCTTCTTTTCCATCGTATGGTAAGAATCCTAGTAATGCGCTACCACCAAGTAGAATGAATGCAATAATTGTAACTACTTTAATACTAGAGAACCAAAACTCTAATTCAGCATAACTCTTCGCTGATATTGCATTTGAAGCATATAAAATAACTCCGAATACGAGACACCATACCCAAACATCAACATTCGGAAACCATCTTTTCATCATTAAACCGATCGATGTTAATTCTAATCCTACTGTTACTGCCCATCCAATCCAGTATAGCCAACCGATCATAAATCCAGTTCCTGGTCCAATAAACTTCGTCGCATACTTTTGGAAAGATCCTGAAACTGGCATTGCTACCGTTAGCTCTCCAAGACAAAGCATTGTTAAATACATAATAAATCCGCCCACTAAATATGAAAGGATGGCTCCCCCTGGTCCAGCCTGATTAATGGTGTAACCTGAACCTAGAAAAAAACCAGTTCCGATTACACCACCTAGTGCGATCATAAATAAATGTCTACTCTTCATCGTACGATGTAATTGCTCATTCGTTGTTTGCTGCATCTTAATCCTCCCCCTACAAGTACCCCTATCTCTTTTTAAAATTTTCTGATAATAAAAATATACACGAAAGCGATTACAATTTCTATATAAAATTAAAACTTTTCTGATAAAACAATATAAAAATTCAAATATTAAGAGCTCACAATACTAATTTGAGGAAAAAAGGATTTATAAGGAAAAAACTCTTACATTTTTTTGTAAGAGTTAACGTATTTCTAATCTTCTAGATAAAATTGATAAACCGTAGTTTACAACAAAATACATACAGGCTGCTAGTATAAATGTCGGAATCATATAATTTACATTCTGCCCGCTAATAATTTGAGCATTATGCATAAGCTCTGGCAATGATATAACAACCGCTAATGACGTATCTTTTAACAATGAAATAAATTGACTAACAAGCGGGGGGACCATTCTTCTTAATGCTTGCGGCAAAATAATATGCCAAAGCGCTTGCACATACGTTAATCCAGAAGACCTTGCAGCCTCAATCTGCCCTTTTTCGATAGATAATAGACCGCTTCGAACAATTTCAGATATCATTGCCGCTTCAAATATTGTTAAAGCAACAATTGCAGCTGTTATAATTTCTAACTTCAATCCCACTTCCGGAAGTGCAAAATACGTAAAAAATATAATTAAAAGTAGCGGTAAATTTCGAATGACTTCCACGATAAAGCCTAATATTTGTGAGACGACAGGTATTTTCGTATAGCGCAATATTCCTATTACACTACCAATAATAAAGCTAAGTACAATTGCTATGAGCGCTACCTCTAACGTTATGAGTAATCCTTTTAATAAAAAGAGGATATGATCACCTGTTATCGCTCCTTTAAAATCCATTTATACCGCCTCCTTTGCCAAGCGTTTTTCTAAATAACGCACTAGCATACTTAGCGGAATTGTTAATACTAAATAAAACATCCCGACAAATATATATACATCAAACGTAACGAACGTCTTCGTTGAAATTAAGTCTCCTTGATACATTAAATCCGTTCCAGCAATGATTCCGAGTATTGAAGAGTTTTTTACTAAATTGAGAAATTGATTTCCTAGAGGAGGAATGACGATTTTCATCGCTTGAGGTAAGACGACATGATACATCGCTTGCGTATAAGTTAATCCTGAAGAACGTGCTGCTTCCATTTGACCTTTCGCGACTGATAAAATACCAGCACGAATTACTTCCGCAATAAAAGCCGCTGTATAAACTGTAAGCGCAACTGTCCCTGCTACAAAACCGTTGAAAGTAATTCCTATTACAGGCAAAGCAAAATAGAAAATGAATGCAATTAATACGAGTGGAATATTTCTAACAAACTCTACATAGGCAGAGCCAATCCAATTCAAAATACGAATAGGTGAAATTCGCATCACTGCCATAATAATTCCTAAAACAAAACTTCCTATTAGTGCAACTACACTAGACATAACCGTATATTTAAATCCTTCTAAATACATATCAATGTTATTCGTTAATATAGAAAAATCAGGCACATATTCTCCCCTCTTTCTTTACAAGAAGAGGATGAGTACTCTCATCCCCTCACTCTTACTATTTATCACGAGAAATAAAGTTTCATTTTACTTCTCTTGTTTTTGACCAATCCATTTTTCATACAATTTATCGTATTCTCCATTCGCTTTCATATCTTTTAATAAACTATTAATCTCTTTCGTTAAATCGTCTGCACCTTTTTGTACTGCAATTCCATACGGTTCATCCGTGAAAATTTTCCCTACAACTTCATAATTAGAATCTTGTTTTGCCATTCCGTAAAGAATCGCATTATCTGTAGTTAAAACATCGCCTTTACCTGCTTTTAACGCTGTAAATGCCTCACTATAATTCTCAAACTCTAATACTGTTGCTTCTGGTGATTTTTGGCGAATGTTGTTTGTAGATGTTGATCCTTTTACAGCTAATACTTTAACGCCTTGTTTTATATCATCAATGCTCTTAATATTGCTTCCTTTTTTCACAAGTAACGATTGTCCTGCTTTAAAATATACATCTGAGAAATCTACTTCTTTTTTGCGTTCTTCCGTAATTGTCATTGTCGCAATAATTGCATCAATATCACCATTTTTCAGCATCGGAATACGTGTTTTAGACGTTACTTCTTTCAGCTCTAGTTTCTTTTCATCACCAAGAATTTTTTTCGCAAGTGCCTTCGCGATATCAATATCGAATCCTTCTACTTGCCCTGTTGAAGGGTTTTTCAATCCAAATAAATTCGTATCATTCTTCACTCCAACTACTAACTTCCCGCGCTTCTTAATTTGCTCAACAGCTCCGCCTTGCTTCGTATTCGTTTCTTTCGCCTCGTCTTTTTTCCCCCCGCACCCAGCAACAATAAACACGAATAAACATGAGAATACAATTATGGTAAACAACTTTTTCATCTTAAGCATGAAATTCCTCCTTTAATGATTTAATACCCGGCTTAAAAATAGACGTGCTCTTTCTTGTTCAGGATTTGCAAAAAATTGTGATGGTGTTGTATCTTCGATAATTTGACCGTCATCCATAAATAAAATTCTATCTGCTACCTCACGTGCAAATCCCATCTCATGTGTGACGACGACCATCGTCATTCCTTCTTTAGCCAGCGCTTTCATAACATCAAGCACCTCTCCGATCATCTCTGGATCAAGAGCGGACGTAGGCTCATCAAATAGCATAATTTTCGGTTGCATCGCGAGCCCTCTAGCAATAGCTACCCTTTGCTGTTGACCTCCGGATAATTGATGAGGATATACACCTGCCTTCTCCGGGATTCCTACTTTCTCTAAATAAACCATCGCTGTTTTTTCTGCTTCTTCTTTTGAAGTTTTATTTACTTTAATTGGTGCTAGTGTAATATTTTGCAGAACTGTTTTATGTGGGTATAAGTAAAAATGCTGGAAGACCATACCAATATTTCGGCGTAATTCATTCATATCTGTTTTTTTATTGTGTACGTCTGTATTTTGTACGATTAACTCTCCATCAGTAATCGCCTCTAACTGATTTATACACCGAAGCAATGTACTTTTTCCTGATCCTGAAGGACCAACAACTACTACCACTTCACCTTTTTTCACTTGCACATTAATATTTTTCAAAACTTGGAAGTTACCATAATATTTATTTACATTACGAAACTCTATCACCATACTCCCCCCTCCCCTAAACAAAGCATGTACATTCTTTTTATATTCAAAAATAGGCAAAAAAATAACTTTCATCTTCATTTTGTCCATAAAAAAGAGCAAAGGGATCTCCCTTTGCTCCTTCATTTCTATTCTCTTAAGATACTTCTTCTTTCTTGTCTTTCCCGTATTCATGCTCCCAGAAATCAGCATTTTTAATTCCTAGTTTCTGCGGATCGAACACTGGATCTTTTCTTTCTTTTTTCTGCTTTTCATAATCCTTTAATGCGATCAATGCCGGTTTTTGTAATAATAGAATCGCAATAATGTTAACCCATGCCATAATTCCTACACCAATATCCCCTAAAGCCCATGCTGTTTCTGCTGTTTTTACACAACCGTAGAATACAACTCCTAAGAATACAAACTTTAGTACGATAGACATCCAAGGACGGTCTTTATCACGATTTAAGTAAGCTATATTCGTTTCTGCAATGTAGTAATAAGCCATAATTGTTGTAAATGCGAAGAATAGTAAAGAGATTGCTACGAAACCGTTTCCAAATCCAGGGAAAACAGATTCTACTGCTGCCTGTGTATAACCAGGACCTGGCTGTGCACCATTTAATTTATTGACGATAAAGTTTTTTCCGCTTGCATCAAATACGTTATACATGCCTGTAATAATCATCATAAATGCTGTTGCTGAACAAACAAATAATGTATCAATGTAAACGGAAAATGCTTGTACTAACCCTTGTTTAGCTGGATGCGATACTTCAGCAGCTGCTGCTGCATGGGCCCCAGTTCCTTGCCCTGCTTCGTTTGAATAAATACCACGTTTTACACCCCAAGAAATTGCTAAACCAATAATCCCGCCAAAAGCTGCTTCTAATGCAAATGCACTTTTTAAAATTAACATGAAAGCGTCTGGTAATTTTTCAATATTCATAGCTACAATTACACAAGCTACTAAAATATAGCCAAGTGCCATAAACGGTACTACAACTTGTGCTACGTTAACAATTCGCTTAACTCCACCAAAAATAATAAGTGCTAATGCCGCTACTAATACCGCCCCTGATACAGAAGTATTAATACCAAAAGCTGTTTCTAGACTTACAGCAATACTATTCGCTTGAACACCTGGAAGCAGCATTCCTGTTGCAAGAATTGTCGCTGCGACGAACACTAATGCGTACCATTTAACACCTAGTCCTTTTTCAATGTAATAAGCAGGACCACCGCGGAATTGCCCTTGATGCTTCGTCTTATATATTTGTGCAAGCGTCGATTCTACATATGCAGAACCAGCTCCTAGAAAGGCTACCGCCCACATCCAAAATACAGCGCCTGGACCACCAAAGGCAACAGCCGTTGCAACACCGGCAATATTTCCGGTTCCAACGCGCCCAGATAACGAAAGTGCTAACGCTTGGAACGAAGAAACACCCGCATCCGATTTTTCCCCTTGAAATGTAAGTTTCACCATTTCTCCTACATGTCTTACTTGTAAAAACCTTGTTCGAATGGAAAAATATAGACCTACTCCTAAACATAAATAGACAAGTGCTGGACTCCAAACAATATTATTTATCCAACTTACGATAGCTTCCAACTTTCCCCCTCCTTCTTTATAAAGAATATTCAGAATATATATAAAATTATAAGTGTATACCGAATCTATAACAATATTATTTTAATAAAGTAAACATATTTTTGTATAAAAAAACAAAGTATATATTTATTTTATATACTTTGTTCCCTTATCTCTGTATTATATATTCACTATTGCCTCTTGCTTTATAATTCTTTCATACAACTCATCTGATAACTTTTGAAAATCCTCTGGCATATCTTTCCCCTTAAATTTCTTTTGAATCGTACCGTATAGGCCTATATCACGTAACCGTAAAAATAACGGTAACGATTCATACCAACTATCCGCCAGCCTGTACTCATATTCGTACCCCTTTCTTAACACTTGTAACTGTTTACGAGCAAATTCCGTCTTTTTCTCCAATGTCCACGGTGTAAAAAGAACAGAGTAATAAAGAACCATTGCCAAATCATGAATGAAGTAATTATAGGCAGCGTCATCAAAATCAAAGATTGTTAGCCCTTTTCCATCATAATGAAAATTACCTGGATGAATATCGCCATGCATAAGGCCAAACGTTTCTCTTTCGATTGGAAGAGCCTTTATTTCATCCATTAATACAGTGGCAATCCCTTTCACCTTCTCATCTTCTAATCCATTAACAATGCTACTTTCATCCTCTTCCCACGTATCACGGTAGTCTGTTTTAGGATAATCCATTGTAAGGCGGTGTAGTTGTCCAATCGCTTTTCCCCACGCTTCAAAGTAAGCATCTCCCCAATAAGGCGATTCTTCTCCTTTTACTTGCTCACCTTGTGCATATGTAAATAAAGACGCGAAAAAGAAAGTGCCATCTTCCGCTCCAATTTCTTCTACAAGGTTTTGAGATATTGAATTACGAGGTCCCGCCACTTTTGCCCCATACTCTGCAACATACCGTAAAAAATCTAGTTCGGCCTCTACCTCTTTTTTAGACCGATGAGAAGAATGGGTTAAGCGTAATACGTAATCTTCATTATTTTTACCCTTCGCCTTAAAAATATAATTTTCAAAATCACCAAGTGGCTTTTCTTCCACCGTTACATGATATGCCTTTGCTGCTCTTGCTAAAATTTCATTCGTAAAAACACGTTCTACCGCTATTTCCATTTGTATCCCTCCTATATATCTTCTTAATTCGACATAAATGTAAGAAGTACTGCTATGAAATTAAATAGTGCGTGTGCAATAATAGCCGATAAAATAGAATTTGTTTTTTCATATAACCACGCGAATACTACACCGCTTAAAAAATTCACCGGTAATGTGTTATATGTTGGAATATGAACAACGGTAAATATTATTGAACTTATAATCACCCCGCCCAATATGCCATATCTATCACGAAAAAACGTATAAAAAACACCTCTATATAAAATTTCTTCATAGATTGGTGATATAACTGCTGCTCCAATTACCGCGATACAGAACGCATATATTGATTTATCATTTTGGATCGTCTCCGTTTTACTATTTTCGAAAGAAATCCCCAGTTTCTCCATTATCATTAATACTCCAACACTCACTACAATCAAAGAAATAACCGCTACAAATGTCCACAATAAATCTTTCCATGAAAGCTTCCGAATTCCAATATCTTTCCACGACAGTTTATATCTTTTTATGCAAAAAAGATAAACTAAAAATGTAAATATCACTGCCATTATAAGTCCCATTAATACTCCAGCATATAATGAGTTCCCTATTATTTTTAAAGCATAATCATAAAAAAGAGATTCAACCATTACTGGTACAATCAGAAATACAAAAACAAATAAATATAAAATTTCTTTCCATCCCCACATACATTTTAAAGTCATCTACACCATCCCCCTATATCCTATTTTCTTTAGTATAAAAGATGACGTAACGTAACTTTCAAGCTACTTTTTTAAAAAGAATATAAGCATAATTTTTTCATAAAAAGCAAAAATTAACAGTGATAATTCAATTCTAAAAGGGTGGGCCTTATGACAGAGCAAAGCAATAATCAACAAAAAAATAAAAAAAAGCATATGTTTCCATCACTTCCGGAAAATATTAATTACATTGAAAATAAGCTCTGTCATTCAGATGATATAAAAAAATTAGATGTCCCTTTCCAAAATGGAAAAGGAACAATCTTATATATCGAATCTTTAGCAGATCCAAATTTAATTCATCAATTAGCTCTTGAACCATTATTAACTCGATCTGATTTGTCTTTAGAAAAAGCTTTTTCTACATTGAATATGAAAAAAGAAACAAATTTAAATTATGGTGTGCAACTTTTATTACAGGGTAAATCATTGTATTTCCATGAACATGTCGAAAGCTTTTGTATTTTTGAAACGGCTTTATCTTTAAAAAGAGATATAACAGAGCCTGATAATGAAGGGGTTGTACGTGGACCACATTCTGGTTTTGTAGAAGATTTAGCTACAAATTTAGCTTCCGTACGGAAACTAATTAAAAGCCCAAATTTAGTCGTTAAGTATTTTACACTCGGTGAAGAGATGCACACGAAAGTGGCAATTGTTTATATGCAAAATATAGCTAATGATGATCTCGTCACAGAAGTAAAAAGAAGATTAGAAACGATTAAGACCGATGCACTAATGCCACCAGGTTACATACAAGAATTTATAGAAGACACTTCTTTCTCACCATTTCCGCAACAATTAAATACAGAGCGTCCCGATAGAACTGCGGCTAATTTAATGGAAGGGCGCGTTGCCATTTTATCAGATGGAGATCCAACAGCACTTATCGTTCCTGTCACTTTATTTACTTTTTATCAATCACCTGATGATTATAATAATCGGTGGATTGTTGGTTCTTTCGTACGAATGATTCGGCTCGTTAGCTTTTTAATCGCATTTCTCTTACCAGCTATATATATCGCAACCGTCGCTTTTCATCCTGATGTATTGCCACTCGAACTCGTTTATACAATTAAAGCTTCATTAGAAAAAGTACCTCTTCCTCCTATATTTGAAGCTTTATTAATGGAATTAATCTTCGAATTATTAAGAGAAGCTGGTATTCGTCTGCCGAGTCGCGTTGGACAAACAATCGGTATCGTAGGAGGTTTAGTAATTGGTGATGCGATTGTAAAGGCTGGGCTTGTCTCTTATACGATGATTATCGTTGTAGCTTTAACTGCAATTGCGTCTTTTCTCGTTCCATCAAATGATATGAGTTCAGCCGTTCGAATTCTTCGGTTTCCATTAATGATTTTAGCTGCTCTATTTGGCTATGTTGGAATTTCTTTCGGTTTAATTATTACTTTCGTTCATTTATGTCAGTTGCATTCTTTTCATACACCTTATCTTTCTCCTATCGCTCCCCTGCGAATAAAGGATATGAAAGATTCTTTTGTAAGGCTTCCCATTTGGTCATTTTGGGAGCGCCCCCATGATCCAAAGCCCCAAAAAATGCAAAGACAGCATGTAACGAGAGAGGATGAGAACGGTGACAAGCACGCAAAGTAAGGTTTCACTTACCCAATTTACCTTCTTCGTCGTTCAGTGCCAAATTGGTGTAGGTATACTCTCTCTTCCTAATCGTCTTCATCCAATTGCTAAAGGCGCTGGATGGATTTCTACACTTATAGCTGGACTAGCTATTCAAATTATCATTTTACTTATGTGGTTTTTACTAAAGAGATTTCCCGATAAAAATATATATGAAATTGTTTGTACAATGTTCGGAAATAAGATGGGGAAACTATTAGGATTTTCTTATATTGTCTACTTTATCATCATCGGGATGACTGTTATGTTAAATGCTTGTAACGTCATTAAAGTATGGATTTTACAAGCAACACCTTGGTCTGCAATTCTCATTTTATTTACAATCTCTTGTTGTTTTTTAGCCAATAACACATTCAAAGTCATTGTCCGCTTTTATGTCATGGCCTCTATCCTAATTATTCCTATGGCTCTTTTAATTGCTCTTGGATTAACACGTGCTGATTTTTCATATATTTTTCCACTTACAGAAGCTGGATGGGGGAATATTATTCAAGCATCCAAAGAAACCATTACAGCAATGTATGGTTTTGAAATTATTCTCATTGCTTATCCGAAAGTAAATGGTAATCCGGTAGGAAGACTAAAGGCAATTTCTATCGCTAACGGATTAGTAACACTATTTTATGCTTTTACAGTTTGGATTTGTTTTATCGTATTTAGTCCGAAACAAGTGGAACTTATCCCTGAACCAGTTGCTTATTTGCTGCGCTCTCTTCATATCGGAATTGTAGACCGGACTGACTTAATTTTCATTCCAATATGGATGATAACCGTTGTAGCTTCTATCGCTAGTTATTATTGTGCAGCTTCAATAGGAATCGGTCATATATTCAATATAGCTAATCATAAGAAAGCTGTTCCAATTGTTGGTCTCATCTCCTTTTTTGTTGCAATATTTATAAACACACCAGAACAACTAAAAATGCTGGCGAATTTCACAGATAAATTCACTTATATTTTCATTGTCGTCCTTCCTTTTTTATTTCTTCTCTATTCCTTATTAAGAAATAAGAAAGGAGAACAGTATGTACAAAAGAACAATTAAACTATGTACAGTGTTATGCTTTAGCATATTCCTTTCTGGTTGTTGGGATCAAGAACCCTTAAGGGAAGCGAGATTAGCTTATAGTCTCGGATATGACATTACAAAAGATAATAAATTACAACAAACAATTGAGCTCGTAAAAAGCTCGAGTGGTGAACAATCCTCATTTGAAAATGAAGTTCATTCAGCAACTGGCTATAACGTACGTGATACGAGTGATTCTTTGAAAAAAAACGTAACCGGTAATATTCGTTATTTCAAATATGGTGTACAACTATTAGGAACTAAAATTCAAAAGAAAGGAATACTTCCCTATTTAGATGTTGGATTTAGAGACCCAACAAATCCAACTGCATTAGTAAAACTCATTTCAGTAGATGGTGAAACAGCTAAAATACTTATGAAAAAGAAGGTAGGCAATTTATTAATTGGAGACTTTTTAAAGAAAAAAGTAAAGAGTTTAGAAGACATGAGCGTGTTCCCAAAAGAATCCTTAGAAACAGCCGCTACAAAAATGTTAGACCCTGGTAAAGACTTCACCCTCCCATCTATAAAGCTAAAAGGAAAAGAAGTTATAACCAATGGGATAGCGCTATTTAACAATGATAAATTAACTGGACTTTTACCTTTGAGACAATCGGTACTCTTCGTATTACTAACTGAAAAAATGGGGAAAAGCGCTCGTATAACCCAAAAACTTACAAATAGTGATTCATCTAATACATCTGATTATCTCACAATTGAAGTGAGCAATCGAAAGTTAAAACGAGACTTAAAAATAACAACAGATAAAAAAGGGAATGTTTATGCTCACATTAAGCTCCAACTAAAAGTGATAGTACTTGAGGCTCCAAGAGATAATATTTACAAAATGGAAGAAAGGAAAAAATTAAATGAAAAATTATCTAAACAACTCACAAAAGAAGCAAAACAAATAACGAAAAAGCTACAAAAAGCAAATTGTGACGCTTTCGGTATAGGTAGAAATCTTATCGCTTATCATCCAGAGTTATGGAAGAAAAAGAATTGGAATAAAGATTATGCAAAGGTAAAATTTAAACCGGAAGTAGAAGTAAAGATTTTATATAGTGGCGTCTTAAAATAAAAAGGTTGGATGCCAAGCCGGCATCCAACCTTTTATTTCATATAACGATATACAATTGACTCATACGGTCTTAAGTTAAGATTGGTAATATCTTTACTTGAATCTTTGTAATTTGATAATAATACTTCTTGTTTCATTCCATCCAATTGAACATTCACTGGTGCAGAATACGTTATTTCTTCTCCGTAGAAGTTATTGATAACAAGTAATACTTCATTATTTACAGTACGTGTATACGCCCAAATGCTAGGATGATTTCCATCTAAAATAGCATATTTCCCTTCTCTAAGGACATCGTATTTTTTTCTAAGTTCAATTAGCTTTTTATAATGATAAAATACAGATTCTCTATCTTCTAATGCCTTCTCTACGTTTATTTCTTTAAAGTTTTCAGCCACAGAAATCCAAGGTGTACTTGTTGTAAAACCACTATTCACCTCTTCATTCCACTGCATCGGAGTACGGGAATTGTCACGAGATTTTTGTTTTAAAATCCCGATAATCTCTTTTTTTGATAATCCTTCTTCTAGCTTTATATCATATATATTTAACGATTCTACATCACGATATTGCTCGATGGACTCGAATTTAGGATTCGTCATACCGATTTCTTCACCCTGGTAAACGTAAGGCGTTCCTTGCAACATATGCATAGCTGTCGCTAACATTTTCGCAGATTCATTCCGGTACTTCTCATCATCACCAAACCGTGAAACGATACGAGGCTGGTCATGATTACACCAGAATAACGCATTCCATCCTCCGCCCTTTTGCATTTCAATTTGCCAATTAGACATAATTTCTTTTAATTTAATGAAATCAAAATCAGCTTTCGTCCACTTATCACCATTCGGATAATCTACTTTTAAATGATGGAAACTAAACGTCATGCTTAGTTCATTGCGCTCAGGATTCGAATATTTAATACAATTATCAATTGTCGTAGATGACATTTCTCCAACTGTAATTACATCTTTCCCTTCAAAAACATTTTGGCTCATCTCTTGTAAATATTCATGGACGCGTGGACCATCTGTGTAATATTTACGCCCATCATTTGTAGCCGTGGTGCCTTCATCACTTAAAAATCTTTGATCTTTTGAAATTAAGTTAATAACATCAAGGCGGAATCCTTTTACACCTTTCTCCAACCAAAAGCGCATCATATCGTACACTTCTTCACGAAGCTTTTCATTTTCCCAGTTTAAATCAGCTTGCGTCTCATCAAATAGATGTAAAAAATATTGCCCTGTTTTCTCATCATATTTCCAAGCAGATCCTCCAAATTTAGACTGCCAATTATTCTTTTCATCACGCCAAATATAATAATTTCGATACGGACTATTCTTATCTTCTTTTGCTTCTTTAAACCACTTATGCTCCGTTGAACTATGATTTACAACGATATCAAGCATGATTTCAATGTCACGTACTTTCGCTTCTTTTAAAAGCTCTTCAAACTCTTCCATCGTCCCGTAAGATGGATCAATGCTGTAATAATCACTTACATCGTATCCATTGTCATTTTGTGGTGATCGGTATATCGGTGTTAACCAAATATAATCCACTCCAAGTTCCTTTAAATAATCTAATTTCTCTGTAACTCCCTTTATATCACCGGTTTCTTTATTATAGTAACTATTAAAGCTCTTCGGATAAATTTGATAGACTACACTTTTATGCCAATCTTTCATGCTTAATTTCCTCCTACTTCTGTTTTACTCGTTTCGCAAATAACCATGTTAATGTAAATGGAATTACTACTGCGATTATCATCCCTACAATAAACATTGGAATCGATTTCGGAATGATAGAAATAAATGCTGGCAATCCGCCAATTCCGATTGCTGGTGCTAATACACCATTTAATGTAATAAATATCGCTGCTATAGCAGACCCAATAATCGCTGCATAGAACGGGAATTTATTTCTTAAATTCACACCGAACATCGCTGGCTCTGTAATACCGAAGTACGCTGAGATTGCTGATGTTGATGCCATACTTTTATCATTTTGATTTTTAGAAATCCAGAACATCGCTAGTGCCGCACTACCTTGTGCAATGTTAGAAAGAGCAATCATCGGCCAAATAAATGTACCGCCGTGCTGTGCAATTAGCTGTAAATCAATTGCAATAAACATATGATGCATTCCTGTAATTACGAGCGGTGCATATAATGCTCCAAATAATACTGCTCCAAGTACTGGTACCGTTTCATATACGCCAACTAATCCAGCCGTTAATAAATCGCCAATATGACGTGTAACTGGACCGATAATTCCTAACGCTAACACACCCGTTACAACGATTGTTGTAATTGGTACAACTAATAATTGAATTGCGTTTGGCACATGTTTCTTTAAGAAGATTTCAACTTTACTTAATACGAATGCTGCTACTAAAATGGGTAAAATTTGGCCTTGATATCCTACCTTTTCAATTTGGAATAGCCCTAAAATATCGAAGTACTCAATCTTTTGTCCCTCTAAACCAGTCGCTGCTTTTCCATAATCCCACGCGTTTAATAAGGCCGGATGCACAAGCATTAATCCCATAACAATCCCTAGTATTGGACTACCACCAAAGCGCTTCGTTGCTGACCAACCAACAAGTGCCGGTAAGAATACGAATGCTGTATTGGCCATCATATTAATTAAATCCCAAAGCCCACCTAAGTTCGGATATACTTCTAATAAATTTTTCCCATCAAAAAATAAGTCCTTTGCCCCTAACAGGTTATTAATCCCCATTAGTAAACCTGCCGTAATAATTGCTGGCAAAATCGGCATAAATACATCTGAAAATACTTTTACAAACTTTTGAACTGGATTTAATTTTTTATCCCCTGAACCTTTTACGTCAGCTACTGTCGATTCTTCCATACCTGCAAGCGTTATCAATTCAGCGTATACTCGATCGACATCACCTGGACCAATTACAATTTGAAATACCCCAGCGTTATGAAACGCTCCCTTTACTAATGAAACAGACTGTAATTTATCATTATCTATTTTATTTTCATCTTTTAAAGCGATACGTAGCCTCGTTACACAGTGCGCAGCTTGTTCAATATTGTCTTTCCCACCAATATACTGCAACACTTCTTTTGCTGTTTTACGATAGTCTTTCCCCATATTCCCATCCCTCTTTTCTTTTTTTGATACCGTTTACACTTACATATTAACTCGTATATATAAGTTAGTCAACACTCGTATATATAAGTTGAAGGTTTTTTTATAAAGTGAAACTTTAATCAGTGGGGGTTTTGTTCATCCCCTGCTGATTATCAGCCCTCACCAATCGAGCGTTTACGGGCTGCCTGACTCCCACAAATAGCGGGATAAATAAAGAGATGGAACGATTATTTCGCTCCATCTCTTTATTTTCTTCGCGCCACATCCGAAAAGTGAAAAATATCTAAACGGTGACGTGATTCCGTATATTCGAACTGACTCCCATCGTATAAATGAGTAAAGTTTTTTACAACGACAACATAGTCTGTTCCATTTAAATCCAAATACTTTCGGTCATCCTCTGTACATGGTTGCACTTCAATTACCCGCTGTGAATAGCTAATATGTAGCCCTAATTCTTTCTCAATGTATTTATAAATCGATGCAGTTGCAATTTCTCTCGTTAATCCTGGAATATATTCCGATACAAAATGGTTTATATCTAAAATTACTTTTTCTCCATCAATATTTCGTACACGTTTAATATGATTTATTTCCGTTTTTTCTTTCACGTTTAATAACTTTGCTACATCTTGTGTCGCTTTCATTTTCTCTATTTCCACGACTTCTGTAATACAATGACGTCCTAAACGTTCATTTTCTTCTTGAAAACTTACAATACCACCAAAGTTAAATTCAATGTTTTTGCGCTTTAATACAAAAACACCTTTTCCGTGTATTTTTTGAACATATCCACGCTCTTGCAATAAATCTACAGCTTTTCTTACAGTACCCCTACTTGCCTCATACTGCTTCATTAATTCCGTTTCTGATGGGATTTTACATCCTTCTTTTAATTGTTTATTATCAATAGACTTGCTGATTTCTGTATAAATTTGTTCATACTTACTCATCATCTACAATAGCCCCTTGTCACCTTCTAGTTCTATATATATTATACCACGCTATACTCTTCTGCCAATCTCTCACTTATTTTCCAGTACAAGAAAACTATAGGTAAATATTTAGTCTCTAAAACGTATTTTTATAAATTTTTCTTTTCATTCAAAAAAACATGTAGTATACTAACTTCAAAATCAGAGGAGAAAGGGAGCAAAGAACTATGCTTACTTATACAACAATTGTAGTTACATTTGCACAAAAACATCATCATCATACTTAACCCTTGAAACCTAGCGGAAAAATTACGCGTAGGTACAAGGGTTATTCCCGTTGTACCTACGCTTTGGCAAAGAGCCATGTAGGTATTTTTTATCTACATGGCTCTTTTTTTATTGCCAAAAATGCTAGTAAAAAATGATATTTAAGCAAAACTTACTACAAAGGAGTTAACAAAAATGGAAACGAAAAAATGGGGATTATGGATTTTAACAGCTTTTGTTATCGGGAATATGGTTGGCGGTGGCGTATTTATGCTCCCAGCAAATTTAGCACACGTATCAGGTCCAATGGGATCTACACTGGCATGGAGTATTACAGGACTTGGTGTATTTATGATTGCACTCGTATTTGGAAATTTAGCAATCCGAAAACCAGAATTAAAAGCTGGACCACAAAGTTACGCTCAAGCAATGTTTACTTCTCAAAAGACAGGTAAAGTTGCAGGATATAGTATGGCTTGGGGATACTGGGCTGCTAACTGGGCTGCTACAGCATCTGTAATTATTTCCTTTGCAGGATATTTATCAACATTCTTCCCAGTTTTACAAAGTAAGCAAATTCTCTTTTCAACAAACGGATTTTCATTAGAACTTGGAAAAGCTTTAACCTTCATAGTATGTAGTATGATGCTATGGGGAATTCAATATATTCTTTCTCAAAATATTGATAGAGCAGGAAATATGAACCTTCTTGCAACAATCGCAAAAATCATCGGATTTACAATGTTTATTGTAATCACATTATTCATTTTCAATGCCTCTAATTTCGGGGACGGTCAAACATTTATGAATGAAGCTGGACAACCTATTTCGTTGGGTGGACAAATAAATTCCGCTGCTATTGCAACACTTTGGGCGTTTATCGGTATTGAGTCAGCAGTTATGCTCTCTAACCGTGCAAAATCTCAGCACGATGTTAAGAAAGCTACGATTTTCGGATTAATCATCGCTCTTCTTATTTACATGGCAATTACTCTACTAACAATGGGCGCTCTTCCACAAGACGCTTTAAAAGAGTCTCAAAAACCATTAGTAGATGCATTAAATTTAGCAATTGGTACCAAAGGTGCTTATATAATGGCCTTACTTGCACTCGTATCTTTATTCGGCTCTACTGTAGGATGGATCGTTGTTAGCTCAGAAGTACCTTACCAGGCTGCTAAAAATGGACTTTTCCCTAAGTTTTTCAGTAAAACAAATAAAAAAGGTAGTCCTTCAAAATCATTATTTATTACAAATGTGATGACGCAAATTTTCTTATTCTCAACGATTTCTGGTACTGTTTCAGAAGCATATAATTTCGCTATTGTTGTAGCGACATTAGCATATTTAATCCCGTACCTTGTTTCTACCTTGTATCAGTTAAAATTAGTTATTACGGGGGAAACGTATGATATAATGCCGGGATCTCGAATAAAAGATGGAATCATTACTGCATTAGCATTTTTATATTCCATATGGGTTATTAAAACGGGAACTGCTGATTTAAAAACATTCTTCTTAGGCATTGGTTTGTTTGTATTAGGTCTTATTCTTTATCCAGTTTTAATGAAAGATTCACAAAAAAAACAATAAAAAAGAGAAGCTTTTCGCTTCTCTTTTTTTATTAAAAATCAGTTAATAACTTTTCTTTTAGTTCCCCTATATCTAACGGTTTCGCATAATAAAAACCTTGTACAAAGTCGCAACTCATTGATTTTAATAAACTTTCTTGTTCTACCGTTTCTACCCCTTCAGCAACCACTAATAAATTTAAACTATGGGCGATTTCAATAACCGATTTTACAATCGTTCGCTCTGGTTGTGCATGATCATAATGAAACTCACGAATAAAATTACGATCAATTTTCACAATATCAAGTGGTAGTTGTTTTAAATAATATAATGAGGAATACCCTGTTCCGAAATCGTCTAAAGCGATTAAAATTCCCATACTTCTTAATTCTTGTAATGTAGCAATAATATAATCAAAATGACGTACAGCTATACTTTCTGTTATTTCTAATATTAAACGATTTGGCGGAAACCCTGTTCGCTTCAATATACTACGAACAGATAAAATAAATCGCTTTTGCATCAATTGTTGTATTGATAAATTAACAGATAACTTCAGTCCCTCTTGATAATCTGGTAAAGTTTTAAACAGTCGACATGACTTTTCTAGTACCCAGTCTCCTAGTTTTATAATAAGTCCACACTCTTCAGCTACAGGGATAAATTCACTTGGTGAAATAGGACCTTCTTCTGTCTTACAGCGTACTAAAGCCTCAATACCAGTACATTTCTTTGTTTTCAAATCAATAATGGGTTGTAATGCCACTTTTAATTCTTCGTCACGAATCGCTTTTTGCAAAGCAAATTCTATTTTCATTCTACGGTTTATTTTCGCACGTAATTCATCTGTAAAGAAGCACGCCGCATTTCTTCCTTGCTCTTTCGCACTATACATGGCTAAATCCGAATTTTTTAATAACGTTTCAACGTCTTTTCCATCTTGCGGATAGGAACAAAGTCCTAGACTAGCTGAAATATATACTTCATGACCTTCAAGCATAAATGGCGCTTGAAAGCATGATAACACGGATGTCGCTAACTGCCTCATCTCATCATGTGTATGAGTTTTTGTTAACAGCACAAATTCGTCGCCACCAAGCCTAGCCAGAACATCTTTCTCTCCTAGCACATAATGCAACCGTGAAGCAACTTCGCTTAAAAGTAAATCTCCTATCATATGACCTAACGTATCATTCACTAATTTAAAACGATCTAAATCAAAGTAAATCATGCCAAACTCTATTTTCTCTGCAATCATCTTATTTACAGTCGTAATTAACTGTAAACGGTTCGGTAAACTTGTTAACGCATCATGATAAGCAAGTTCCCTATAACGACTTTCGCTTAATCGTAATCTTTGTTCTGCTTCTTTCCTACTACTTATATCATTTCGAATTGCAATAAATTGATAAGGTTCTCCCTTTTCATTTAAAAATGGAACAATTGTTGTTTTAACCCAATAATACGTACCATCTTTTGCTTGATTTCGAATTTCCCCTGTCCAGACTTTTCCACTCAAAATACGCTTCCATAGGATTTGAAAAAATGCTTTCGGATGATATCCGGAATTTAAAATACGGTGATCTTTTCCTATTAACTCTTCTCTTTTATATTTTGAGATTTTACAAAATTTATCGTTCACATATGTAATAAGACCATTTCGGTCTGTAATAGCAACAATTGAAGACTCATCTAATGCTAATTTTAAATCTTGCAATGAAGAGTCATATAATGCATGACCTCTTTGTTCTAGCATGCGCACCTCTCCTTGCTTCCTATCTGACTAAAACACAACTCGTTTCTCTTCATAGAAATAGAGATATTTCATTTTCTAACAATACGCCTTTACATAAAATGAAACTTTAATCAGTGGGGGGGTTGTCCATCCCCCACTGATTATTAGCCTTCACCAATCGGGCTTTTATCTCCCACCTAACTTCCTCACATTCACCGAATTTTGAGGTGGGAGTCTTACTGCCCGTTAATGCGGGATAAATCACAATTTTTTTCTAAATAGGCCAATTAAAATAACATAATATTATTTATAAAAAAAAGCAATATGGTGCTGTTTTAATTATAGTAGAAGCTTCTCATCTCTCTACTTATCTAAGCTTATTATACAGTATTCTCTTACATTCTTTGAATTTGTAAAGTGACAATTTCATCACTATTAGCCTCTGCTCCCTACTAATACGACCTCACACCTAACCTCTTTTATTTCATTAAATGTTAAGATGTAAATCTAACTGCCGATACATAATGAAATAGAGATTAATATACAAAATGCAACGATTCACGAATAATAATATAAAGTGAAACTTTAATCAGTGGGGGTTTTGTTCATCCCAACTGATCACCAATCGGGCTTTTACGGGTAGCAGGGCTTCCACCTAACTTCTTTGTTCCAGCTGAATTTTGAGGTGGGGGTTTTACTGCCCACAAATAGCGGGATAAAGCCAAAATTTGCATTTAACATATTGAATTATAATAACAAAATATTAACATATTTTCACCTTGTTTTTGGAAATATTTTATAAATAAATTATTAAACTAAAAAAGAGGATATCCTCTTTTTTAGTTTAATACTGATATGGTATTTGTTGATAACCCGGGTATGGCATTGGATATGGTGCTGGGTATGTTACTGGGTACGGTGCTGGATAGTAGCCTCCACCTGCCGCACCCGTTAATGCGCCAGCTGTAAGCCCACCTAACATGCCTCCAGCAAAACTTCCTGGGAAAAATCCTCCGCCCCACGAGCCGCCACCCCAGCCCCATCCACCACCGTGATGATGATGATGATCATAATGATTGTGTCCTCCATGTTGATTATGCCCTCCATGGTGATTATGCCCTCCCCCACCATGATGATTACGATAATATCCTCCGTGATTTAGCATATAGTTCATTTCTCTTCCTCTCCTTTTCAATTTCCCTACTTTAATATGTGTTGTATGAATAGTAAGGATACTGTTAATAATCCGTATAGTATGGATAGCAATATCCGCCATAACCAAACGCAGGACTAAGTAAAGCCCCTTCCAGGAAAGAATCCTCCTCCTAAAAATGGAGAATGTACAAATCCACCAAATGGAAGATCGTACATTTTATTCATCCCCTTTTCTATATAAAAATGTAATAATATACTGTATGTAGGACAAATGCGGAAAGCATGGGGAAAATGTCTATATTTTGTAAAAAAAACAAAACACTTTATAATAAGAATGTCAGATTACACCTTTTATATAAGAAGTCTATATTTAAGAAAGATTTGAGGAATTTTATAGAAATGAAGAAACCTATCGTTCAATTATTATTAATATTTACAATCGTATCTATCGTTCTTTTCCTATTAAATACATCGGTTATTTCGTTATATACGTTTGTTGGTGCTCTATGGTCCATCACAATCGTAGGAATTTCATTCGTTATTTTTATCGAAAATAGATCACCCCAAAGTACCTTAGCGTGGTTTTTAGTATTAGCACTTCTTCCTGTTGTAGGTGTACTTTTATACTCTATTTTCGGGCGTAGCCGTTGGAGAAGAAAAAAACATCTTCATCGTTCAGAAGAACAAAGAAAGTTATTCCGCGAAATATTAGAAGGAAGACGACTAGAATTATCACTCACAGTCCCATTACATGAACGTTCTATACATTTAACAGAAGTCGTACAAAAATTCGGAGGCGGGCCTGCCGCAGATAGAACGACAACAAAACTTTTAACAAACGGTAATCAAACCTTTTCAGAAATTTTGAACGCAATCGAGAATGCAAAACATCACATACATATTCAATACTATATTTATAAATCTGATGAGATTGGTACAAAAGTACGAGATGCTTTAATACAAAAAGCAAAAGATGGTGTTATTGTACGCTTCCTTTATGATGGACTCGGAAGTAATACGTTAAGACGACGATTTTTACAACCTATGAAAAAAGCTGGAATTGAAATTGTCGAATTTGACCCTATTTTTTCAGCTTGGTTACTCGAGACAGTTAATTATCGTAATCACCGTAAAATCGTCATTGTAGATGGAGAAATTGGTTTTACCGGAGGGCTCAACGTCGGTGATGAATATCTTGGTCGCTCAAAAAAATTCCCTGTTTGGCGTGATAGTCATTTAAAAATAGAAGGAAAAGCATTGTATAAATTACAAGCCATCTTTCTAGAAGATTGGCTTTATGCGTCTAGTGGATTGAATACTTATTCTTGGGATCAATTTATGAATAGACACTACTTCCCAGGAAAAGAAATTCCGGATGCAGAAGGTGCGGTGCAAATTGTAGCAAGTGGACCAAGCTCAGATGATAAAAGTATTCGTAATACATTACTAGCTGTTATGGGCTCAGCCAAAAAATCTATTTGGATCGCTACACCATACTTTATTCCGGATCAAGAAACTTTAACATTATTACGCTTAAGTGCAATATCTGGCATAGATGTACGCATTTTATATCCTGGTAAGAGTGATAGTATTATTAGCGATCAAGCATCTCAATCCTATTTCACTCCACTTTTAAAAGCTGGTGCTTCTATTTACAGTTATAAAGATGGATTTATGCACGCAAAGATTGTACTCGTTGACGATAAAATTGCAACAATCGGAACAGCAAATATGGATGTACGTAGCTTTGAATTGAATTATGAAATTATTAGCGTACTATATGAATCAGAAACCGTTCATGATATTAAACGCGATTTTGAAGAAGACTTTAAACACTCCACTGAAATTAAATGGAACTCGTTCCAAAAAAGAAGTATCAAAAAAAGAATATTAGAGTCCTTTATGCGACTCATTTCTCCTTTACTATAAGCAATCAATGTGATATTGATTGCTTTTTCTTTTATATTTCCCCCTTCTCCTTTTCTTTGCATACCATATTAAAACAAGTTATCATAAGATGTATTACTTTATGAAAATAATGTTAGGTGGGAAATACATGTTAGAACAATTTCATATACATTCTGATTTAAAACAGCAGCTTTCTACAATTCATGAAAAGAATAAACAAGAAGCTGGTGAAAATGCACATTTAATTGGCAAGAAAATATATAAAGCATCTGATAACAGCATTATTGAAGATGCCATTACAGCACTTTTACTTGGTAAAAACATTCTATTAAAAGGACCAACTGGTAGTGGTAAAACAGTACTAGCGGAAACTCTTTCTTCTTTATTCCAAAAACCAATGCATAGCATTAACTGTTCTGTCGACTTAGATGTAGAAGGTATTTTAGGATACAACACATTACAAACAAAAGACGGCGCATCTGAAGTTACATTCGTTAACGGTCCTCTTATGAAGGCAATGAAAAACGGTCATTTCCTTTATATTGATGAAATCAATATGGCAAAACCTGAAACGTTACCACTTCTTCATGGTGCGTTAGATTACCGCAAAATGATTACAAACCCATTTACACAAGAAGTTGTATACGGTGATGACGAATATCGCGTAATTGCTGCGATTAACGAAGGTTATGTTGGGACAAGTGAACTAAACGAAGCGTTAAAAAACCGTTTCGTTATTATTGAAGTTCCTTACATTCAAGGTGATACATTAAAAGAACTATTACTATCTGAATCAAAATTAAATGATGTTGCAACAATTGAAAAGTTCGTTGCATTCGCAAGCGATCTTATGCCTTTAGCTCGTGATGGGCGCGTAAGTGAAGAAGCAGCTAGTATTCGTGGCATTATCGATGCATGTGATTTAGGTGTATATATTCCTGTTATGCGTGCAATTGAACGTAGTATTATCGCAAAATTAAACGATGAAACAGAACAAATGACTGTCCGTGAATTAGCAGAAAGTTATTTCTTTGAGGGATAATTCATGAGACAAATTTTTAGTGACAAAAAAATTGATGCGTCGCTGTTTCTACAAATGGAAAACTTAATGTATGCTCTTCTAAAAGAAGACGATGCCTATCTTGAGTATGGCTATAAAGCATACTACGACGAAATTGAAAAAAAGGTTGTCATTAGTCACTTTTGGGATGATCGAAAAGAAGAGGATACAGTAATCGGATTAAAAAGCGAAGTGTTCTTAAAGGCACTTGGTAATAAACATTACTCGGACATGACTTTAATTCGTTCTTATGCGATTGAGTTACAAGAATCGCCTCTAAAAAAGTTTTTAACACAATTATTTGTTCTATTAGAAGATTTACGTGTTGAGGAAATCGTCAAAAATTTACGTCCTGGCACAAAACATATTTTTAAACGCCGAAAAGAAATGTATCGCAATTACTTTGGCTCACAAAATGAAATAAATCGTGTTCGTAACTATCACGGTGATCGTCTATTTTGTCTATGCTATCTTTCATTAACGAGTGATAAATATGAAATGTTTAATAATGAATATTTCGAGCTAATTGAATCAATTTTGCATGAAACATTCCAAGCTCGTAATACGGAAGATATTATGTATATTGTTGAGAAAATTCGCTATCGTTTAGAAGGACTTCTTGAAAGTGATATGCTTAATAATTATTTCGGACATGCACCGCTTTATTTATCTGTGATTGCAGATGAGAAAGACAGTCGCGCTGAAAAATTAGCAAATGATGATACGCAGCTCCTAGATGACGATGATAACAAAAACAAAATGGATGAAAGCTTCTCGACATGGCACCGTGAAAATAAAAACAATGAAAACGAGAACTTTTTACGCTTTGATTTAGAAAGCGGAACAAAAACAAATATGATGGGTGATACTGCTCGTGAATCAGAAGATGGTGACCAAGCACTTGGTTCTGTACAAGGTACTTCCCAAAAAAGTACACAATCTAACTTTGATGGTGCTGATACAGAGGAAGCAAGAGCGTCTCATGCTTCTAGCCAAAACGACGGTGCATACGGCAAGTATAATGTGGGAGCTTCTCATACATTTAAAGAAGCTCGCAAATCGAATCCTGATGAGAAAAAAGATTACCAAGCTATCAAATCAGTCGTTAATAAAGATGTAAAAGAATTAAAGAAAATTATCGAAAAAACAATTGAAAACAAAACGAATGCAAACAGTGATAAATATTACGGAAGGCTTCGTAAGAAATTCCTTCGTATTTATACTGAAAAGCAGCCGCGTATGTTTTATAAAAAAGGACAAGAATCACAAGAGCTCGACGTTGCATTCCAACTATTAGTGGACTGCTCTGGTTCTATGTATAACAAAATGGAAGAAACGAAGAAGAGTGTGGTCCTATTCCATGAAGCTTTAAAATCTTTAAAAATCCCGCACGCTATTAGTGGATTTTGGGAAGATGCTTCTAGTGCTAAACCTGAAGATAAACCGAACGTTATCCATGAAGTTGTTACGTATAAAAACTCAACGTTACCAAACGTCGGTCCAGAAATTATGCAACTTCGCGAAGAAGAAGATAACCGCGACGGGTATATTATTCGTATCGTTTCCGAAAAGCTTGCGAAAAGACCAGAAAAACATAAATTCTTACTTGTCTTTACAGACGGTGAACCTTCTGCACTAGACTATCAACAAGACGGAATTTTAGATACGCACGAAGCAGTCAAACTTGCTCGTAAAAGTGGTATGGAAGTAATCGGCATCTTTATCGAAGAAGGCGAAGCGAAAGAAGCGACTTATCAACTAATGAAAAACATTTATAACCATCACTTCTTAGTTGCAAATCATGCTGAAGATTTACGCCTGAAGATTAAACCATTGTTGAAGAAACTATTACTGAAGACGATTGAATAGAAAAACAGGAGCCTCGTGGCTCCTGTTTTTCTTCGTTAACTTACTTTGTTTCTGGTTGAAACTTGTATGGAATGGAAACTTCTAATAATAATTCGAACCCTCCATCGTAGTATGGGAATCGCTCATTCGCGATTTTTCTATCTACCCACTCGATTGCGGAAATTTCTCCTTCATCTTCTGCACCAAGTTCACCTGTTACAACATTTGCTCGGAATGTAAAAAATAATGCATGATGTCCCTTCTCTTCAAAAAACTTCTCATTTATTGCAACAAGTCCACTGAGTGTAGCAGTTAAACCTATCTCTTCTTTCACTTCTCTTACTAGTGCTTGCTCTAACGTTTCACCTTTTTCAACAGCCCCGCCCGGCAGTGACCAAACGTTTTGTTCTACATTATGTACCATTAATATTTTATCTTTTTCGCTATCGTGTATTAGTGCATATACAACATCAACTCTTTGCATGTTGCTTTTCTCCCTTCCTAAAATAAGTAAGAGCCAATTCCTAAGAATCGGCTCTTACTATTAATTCGTCACTAACTCAGCTGCAAGCTTTTTTTTTAACTTAGCAAGCATATCAGTTGTCATTTTGTCTAAATCATATTCTGATTTAAAGCCCCACTCTTTCATTGCTGCTGTTGCGTCAATAGAGTTCGGCCAGCTATCAGCGATTGTTTGACGAGCTGGATCTACAGCGTAATCCATTGTAAAGTTCGGAATGTGTTTACGAATTGACGCTGCGATTTGCTCTGGTTCAAAGCTCATTGCTGTAATGTTAAATGCATTTCTATGCACGAGTTTACTTGAATCAGCTTCCATTAATGAAATGATCGCTTGTAAAGCATCTGGCATATACATCATATCCATGTATGTTCCTTCAGCAATGTATGAGGTGTATGTACCTTTTTTAATCGCCTCATAATAAATTTCAACTGCATAATCAGTTGTTCCGCCTCCTGGAGGAGCTACGTAAGAAACTAAGCCTGGGAAACGTACGCCGCGCGTATCAACGCCGAACTTTTGATGATAATAATCACATAGTAATTCTCCTGCTACTTTGTTTACCCCATACATTGTAGTAGGACGTTGAATTGTATCTTGTGGTGTATTATCTTTTGGCGTTGATGGACCAAATGCACCGATAGAACTTGGCGTGAAAAACTTACAGTTTAATTCACGTGCTGCTTCTAATGCATTTACAAGTCCGCCCATATTTAAATTCCAAGCAAATAACGGATTTTTTTCTGCAGTTGCTGAAAGTAAAGCCGCTAAATGAATAATTGTATCTACTTCATTACGCTTTGCAATATCATGTAATTTTTGTCCATCCGTTACATCTAACGTTTCAAATGGACCAGACGTTACTACTTCACTGTCTGTTTCACGAATATCTGTTGCAATAACATTTGATGCGCCGTATACATCACGAAGTTTCATTACTAGTTCAGAACCAATTTGCCCTAAAGAACCGGTTACTAGAATTTTTTTCATTTTTCCCACTCCCCATTTGCAAGCTATTCAAAAGATGTCGTTACTTAAATGATACCCATTTCTTTCCCTACTTTTTCATACTTACGAATTGCTTCATCTAGCATTTCTTTCGTATGAGCTGCTGTAGGCATATTACGAACGCGTCCCATTCCTTTTGCTACGGTTGGGAATACGATAGATTTTGCGTATACGCCTTCTTCATTTAGACGTTTACTAAATTCTTGTGTTAATACTTCATCACCAATAATACAAGGCGTAATTGGTGTCTCACTTTCTCCAATGTTAAAGCCTAGTTCTTTTAACCCTTGTTTTAAATAGCGACCATTTTCCCATAAACGATCGTGTAACTCTGTGCTTTCCATTAAAATTTCAATTGATCTCATACAAGCAGCTGCATCAGCTGGTGTTAAAGCTGTTGAGAATAAGAATGGACGTGAACGCACTTTTAACCAATCGATTAAGTTTTGTTTCCCAGCTACATATCCACCAATTACCCCAATTGCTTTTGATAATGTACCGATTTGGAAATCAACTTTATCAGAAAGACCGAAATGTTTTACAGTACCTGCACCTTTGCCAAGTACACCTGAACCGTGTGCATCATCTACATATGTCATTAAATCCAGCTCTTCTGCAATTTCAACAATTTCTGGTAATTTTGCAATATCTCCATCCATTGAGAAAACACCGTCTGTAATAACCATTAATTTATTATAAAGACCTGATTCTTTTGCCTCGATTGCTTTTTTGCGTAAATCTTCCATATCAGAATGCTTATAAACGATAATTTTCGCTCTTGATAGACGACTACCATCAATAATAGATGCATGGTTTAATTCATCTGAAAGAATCGCATCATTTTTATCCATAACAGCTGAAATCGCTGCCATATTACAGTTAAATCCTGATTGATAAGCAATTGCTGCTTCTGTATGTTTAAACTTTGCAATTGTTTCTTCTAATTTAATATGCAAATCTAAAGTACCGTTAATTGTACGAACAGCTCCTGCTCCAACGCCGTACTTATGAATTGCACCAATTGCTGCTTCTTGTAAGCGATTATCAGTCGCTAATCCAAGATAGTTGTTTGAAGATAAGTTAATATATTCTTTTCCGCCAATTGTAATAATCGGTCCATTTGGACTTTCAAGCGGATCAATTACGTTATAAAGCCCCTTTGATTTTAAATCCTCTAAATTTTCTTCTAAAAAGTTTGCAAGTGTTTTACTAGACATCGTGAAGCCTCCCATCGTTCATGTAAGCGGATTATTATCTTAATAGTTCTAATAATCCCTCTACTAGCTTAACACGTTTTCAGAATTTATTATAGAAAAATAGTTTAAAGAAACCGCTTACAATTTTAGATTATATATGATTCATTACAAGAAATCTATCATTTACTTTTCATATTTGATAGAATTAAAAAAATATTTAGGAGGCTTTTAAAATGGCATTTACTGAATCTGATGTATATAATAACGAATCGTTTTTAGAGCAATATATGCAGCGAAGATATCGAGAAAATAGTCCAAACGAATCCCTTGAAAAACCAGCATTCTTTCAGCTCATTGACAATGTAACAGGAAAACAAATCCTCGATTTAGGTTGTGGTGATGCTAAATTCGGCGAAGAATTATTAGAACATGGATGCCACTCTTACACTGGTATTGAAGGCTCCGAGCTTATGTATGAAAAAGCTAAAAAACAACTAGAAAATAAAAATGGCACCGTTCATTTTTTAAACCTCAAAGACTACACATACCCTCCTTCTACTTTTGATTTAGTAACATCTAGACTCGCCTTACATTATATTGAACACCTTGATATCATTTTTCAAAATGTGTTTCAAACTTTAAAAACAAACGGAACCTTCACCTTTAGCGTTCAACATCCCGTTATTACCTCTTCATTTGAAAGCTTGCAAACGAGTGGTAAAAGAACTAGTTGGCTCGTCGATGATTATTTCGAAACAGGAAAACGAGTTGAGCCCTGGATTGATCAAGAAGTTATTAAATATCACCGGACTACGGAAGAATATTTTACATTATTACAACAAGCCGGATTTACGATTACAAGCTTAAAAGAAGCTACACCAAATCGAAACTGTTTTCAAGATGAAGAAGAATATGAACGACGTTTACGTATTCCCCTTTTTCTATTATTTTCTTGCCGAAAATAAAGTCAAACTTTAATCAGTGGGGGATGTTCATCCCCCACTGATTATTAGCCCGCACCAATCGGGCTTTTACGGGCAGTTGATCCCCCAACCAGCTTCTTTGCTTTCGCTGAATTTTGAGATGGGGATCTTACTGCCCACAAATAGCGGGGTAAAAAAGACGATGAATACTCATCGTCTTTTTTCGTTATCTCATCGCCTGAACAGCCTCTTTAAGTACACGTCTTCCTCTTCCATGCGGGATACAGAGCGGTGTCCCAAATAACGGATCAGCGCTTATTTGACACTCCATACGGAATACATCCCGAACTAACTTCTGGTCAATAACTTCTTCTGGTTTACCTTGCGCATATATTTGTTTATCTTGAATAGCTACAATGTTGTCTGCATAACGACATGCCAAATTTAAATCGTGCAATACCATAACAATCGTTCTTTGCTCTGTTTCATTTAATTCGAATAATAAATCTAACACTTCAATTTGGTGCGTCATATCTAAATATGTAGTCGGCTCATCAAGCAAAATAATATCTGTATCTTGTGCAAGGGTCATTGCAATCCAAGCACGTTGACGTTGTCCACCTGAAAGGGCATGAACATCACGCTCAGCAAATTCTGTCATACCCGTTGCAGCAAGCGCTTTTTGTACCATTTCCTCATCTTTTTCGGACCATTGCTTCAGCCATGTTTGATAAGGATAACGTCCTTGCTTTACAAGTTGTAATACCGTAAGTCCTTCCGGTGCTTGTGGCCCTTGCGGTAAAATCGCCATTTGACGAGCGATTTGCTTCGTTTGCATACTTTGAATTGCTTGATTATCTAACAAAATGTCACCGGTTGTTGGCTTTAATAATCTAGCTAGTGAACGTAATAAAGTTGATTTCCCACAACCGTTAGAACCGATGAAGATTGTAATTTCCCCTTTTGGAATTTCTAAATTCAGCTCATCAATAATAATCGTTTCACCATACGACAGCGTCAAGCGTTTCGTCTCCAATGCTTTTTGCATATTCATCTCCCTTTATGAATTCCGACTTTTATAAAGTAAATAAATAAAATAAGGTGCACCAATTGCTGATGTAAATACCCCTGCTGGAATTTCAAGTGGTGTGAAAACTGTACGCCCAATTAAATCTGCAGCGAGTACTAGAATTGCACCGATAATCGCCGCAACTGGGAGCAATGCACCGTAGAAAGAGCCAACTAATCTTCGCGAAATATGAGGTGCCATTAAACCAACAAATCCAATTCCTCCTGCAAAGGCAACTGCCCCGCCAATTAAAGCTGTACTAAGTAACAACATAAATACACGCGACTTCGTTAAAGGAACACCAAGTCCCACTGCTATATCATCCCCTAGCTCTTGTGCATTTAAATGTCTCGCAGCGATAAATGATATTGTCGTTAAAATGAGAACCCACGGCGCAAGTACCATAACATTTTGCCATGAAGAACCGTAAACAGTACCTGTGATCCATACATTCGCTTGACTTGCTTGATAAATTGGTGCTAACAACATAAATAAAGTTGTTGCTGCTTTCGTTAATGCCCAAAATCCAACACCAATTAAAACAAGACTAATCGGTGATAATCCATCATTTTTCCAGGCAAATAAATATACAAAAAACGCTACAATTGTTGCCCCAGCAAAAGCTGCTAGCGGCATATAATGAATGCTTACTGTTAACGCATTGTTTTTATCACTAAATATAGCTAAAAAGAGTACAACTGCAACACTTGCCCCGCCCGTAATTCCGATGATATCAGGAGAAGCAAGTGGGTTTCGAACGAGCCCTTGTAAAATACAGCCCGCTACCGCAAGCGCAATTCCTACGAGGATAGCAATTAAAATACGCGGCATACGAAATTTATTTACAACCATATTTGACATCGCATCACCATTTCCGGTAATCGCTTGCCATACGTCATAAGGAGCAATTTTCATATCCCCCATACCTGCACTCGCAAAAAATAATCCTATTAAAACAACTAGTAAACTCAATAAGACGAGACAAGCTCGTTTATACATTAAAAACGAGAGCTCGCCTTTTCCAATACGAAACGGAATATACTTCTTCATTTGCTAAGCCCTCTCTTACGTGCAATATAAATAAAGAATGGGGCCCCGATAAATGCTGTCATAACCCCTACTGGTACTTCTTGTGGCATAATGACATATCTTGCTGCTATATCAGCCAAGATTAATAGTATTGCACCTAACAATCCGCTATAGGGTACTCTCCATCTGTGATCTACCCCAACAAGAGCTCTTGCGAAATGAGGAGTAACGATGCCAATAAATCCAATTGGACCAGCAACCGCAACTGAACCACCAGACAACAGTACAATAATAAGTAACACGAATGATTTCATTAAAATCGTTCGTTGTCCGAGCCCCTTTGCGACATCTTCCCCCATCATTAATGTATTTACTTTCCCTGCCATCATAAAAGATGCAATCCAGCCTATTAATAAATACGGGAATACTGATTGTAAAATCTCTAACTTTCTTCCTTGCACAGATCCGGCAAGCCAAAACAACACTTCTTCAAATGCTTTTTCATTTAATACAAGTAACCCTTGTGTTAATGATGAAAATAAAGCGCTTATCGCTACACCTGCTAATGTTAACTTAAGAGGCGTTGTCCCTTCTTTTCCTAAAGAACTAGAGGCAAATACAAGTACTGCTGCAACTGCCGCTCCTAAAAAGGCAATCCATGTAAAAGCTGATAATGATGTCACGGAAAAGAGTACAATTGCTACAACTATAAAGAACGCAGCGCCTGAATTTAATCCAATAAAATCTGGAGAAGCAAGCGGATTCTTTGTTAAAGTTTGCATCAAACAACCCGCAATGGCTAAACTAGCACCAACACTTGCTGCAATTAACGCCCTTGGTAGACGCACATTTTGAATAATAATATGCTCATTTGAACCATTAAAATGGAAAAAAGCATCTAAAGCTAATTTCCAGCTCGTATTTGTATATCCGAAAATAATACTTCCCCAAATACAAATAACGACTGCAACGATTCCAACAAATAATCCAATCCATTTTGCTTGATTTGTTTTTAATAACATGCAGCGTTTCCCCTTCAATGTATAATGATACGTTGTTAGTTTATTTCAACTTAATTCGCATTGTCAACGATAATGAGAATTATTTTCATTGACAATCGAACCAAAAAGTTTTAATATCATGCTTGCTATTGAAAAATATTCTCAACATGTAGGGGGTACATAATGAATTTCATGCAAAAGAAATCGTTTACAGCATTTGTATTTCTACTAGCTTTTTCACTTCTTTTAAGTGCTTGTGGAAAATCAAATAACAAAGAAGAATCAACAAAAGAAGATAATAAAAAAGAAATGATTACAGTTGAGCACGCAATGGGTAAAACAGAAGTTCCTGCCAATCCAAAACGTGTAGTTATTTTAACTAATGAAGGAACTGAAGCTTTACTTGAATTAGGTGTAAAACCAGTTGGGGCTGTAAAGTCTTGGACAGGTGACCCATGGTATCCACATATTAAAGATAAAATGAAAGATGTCAAAGTTGTTGGTGATGAAGGACAAGTTAACGTTGAAACTATCGCTTCTTTAAAACCAGACTTAATTATCGGTAACAAAATGCGTCACGAAAAAGTGTACGAGCAACTAAAAGCTATTGCACCTACTGTTTTCTCGGAAACATTACGTGGTGAATGGAAAGATAACTTCAAATTTTATGCAAAAGCATTAAATAAAGAAAAAGAAGGTCAAAAGGTTTTAACTGATTACGAAGCACGTATGAAAGATTTAAAAGGCAAACTTGGCGATAAAGTAAATCAAGAAATTTCTATGGTACGTTTTATGCCTGGTGATGTTCGTATTTATCATGGAGATACATTCTCTGGCGTTATTTTAAAAGAACTTGGATTTAAACGCCCTGGTGATCAAAATAAAGATGATTTCGCAGAGCGTAACGTATCTAAAGAGCGTATTTCTGCAATGGATGGTGATGTATTATTCTACTTCACATTCGATAAAGGCGACGAGAAAAAAGGTTCTGAACTCGAAAAAGAGTATATAAACGATCCTCTATTTAAAAACTTAAATGCAGTAAAGAACGGAAAAGCATACAAAGTTGACGACGTTATTTGGAATACAGCTGGCGGTGTAATGGCTGCTAACTTACTACTAGACGACATTGAAAAACGCTTTGCTAAATAATTTCATTCTAACCAGCTCCCTCTTTTATGGAGCTGTTTTTTTCATTTCACTGAAGTGTCACATTATTTCATTTTGTATTTTTATTCCCGATATGTTATATTATAAAAGTAAATATAGAATATTTTCTCTATATCAGAATAAATATTCTAATCTAAATTTTCTGATTTATCACTATTTTACTTTATTTTAGAATTCAATTACTACATTTGAAAACGCTTATTATCTTGTTTTCAGGGGAAAATATAATAACGGTTGAAGAAAAATAGATTTTTTCATAAATTTTCTTGCTATTTCCATATAATTCTATTGACTTCTAAATATTTTGTGAATTAAAATAATTACATAAATATCCGTTATACAGGATTAGGGGGAAACAAACATGGATGCAGCTTTAAAATTAGACAAAGCTGGAGAGCAACAATCACCAAAAAAACATCCACCAGGATTATATTTGTTGTTCTTTACAGAGGCATGGGAAAGATTTAGTTATTACGGAATGCGTGGCTTATTAGTTCTTTATTTAACAACGAGCTTAGTAAGTGGCGGTTTAGGCTTTGATAAAGCAGTTGCTGTACAAATTTACGGTATTTTCACAATGTTAGTATACTTCACACCGATTATTGGTGGTTGGCTAACTGACCATTTCATTACGAAACGACACGCCATTACCATCGGTGGTATCATTATGGCACTTGGTAACTTTGTACTATTTTCCATGAACACTAAAACTGGACTTTTCTTAGGATTAGGATTATTAGTTATCGGTAATGGATTCTTCAAACCAAATATTTCGACTTTATTAGGTCAATTATATAGCGAAAATGATTCTCGTCGTGATAGTGCCTTCACTATCTTCTACATGGGAATTAACTTAGGAGCTTTTATCGCTCCATTCATTTGCGGTTATTTCACAGATTATAAATACGGATTCTTAACAGCTTGTATCGGTATGATCATTGGTCAGATTGCCTTTAATTTCTTAGCGCCTCGTTACTTAGGTACAATCGGAACAACTGTTGTCGGTAAACAATCTAAAGAGCAAAACGCAAAAGTAATTGAGAAAAAACCTTTAACACCACAAGAGAAAAAACGTACAGCTGCAATTTTAATTTTAACTTGTTTCGTTGTATTCTTCTGGGCAGGATTTGAACAAGCTGGTAGTTCTTTAACACTTTATACAGATAAATTCGTAGATCGTACAATTGGTGGATTTACAATTCCAACACCTTGGTTCCAATCTGTAAACCCATTGTTCATCATCTTATTAGCATTACCTGTTTCTGCATTATGGATTAAACTTTCAAAAACAAAAAATGGTGATTTAAAAATCCCAACAAAAATGGCATTAGGTATGATTTTACTAGGAGTTGGATATTTAATTCTAACTTTAGCTGTTTTAAAAACTGGTAGCGATGAAGGTAACATTACAATGAAAGCAAACTTACTGTTCATTGTGTTCACTTACATGTTCCATACAATTGGTGAATTATTCTTATCACCAATCGGATTATCTATGGTAAGTGCAATCGCTCCTCTTAAATTAGCATCTTTATTAATGGGTGTATGGTTAGCTGGTACTGGCTGTGCAAACTTATTAGCAGGACAATTAGCTGCTTTCACTCAATCTTTAGGATATTTAGAAGTATTCGCAAGCATCGGTGTTATCGTAATCGTGCTAGGATTAGTACTTCTTATGTTCTCTAAGAAAATTGCACATATGATGGAATAGTAAATAAAAAAGACGCTTCTACAATTAGAAGCGTCTTTTCTATTACATCTCTTCTAAAGCCGTGACATCCACGTGAACGCTCTCTCCTGGGTTGGATACGTCATACACTTGAGCACTACCCTTCTGCTCATCACAGCTCTCAATCCATACGGGGACTCCCTCGTATGTAACATCAATTCTACTTGAAGAAGATAATATCTGTTTCACACGTTTTACATCCATTATATTATTCCTCCTTTGGCTTACAACACTCCTTTCTATCTTTTCATATCCCTTCAGAATATATTCCGTCAATTTAGCACTTCAACCGATAGTTTGTTTCTTTCTAACGCGCTAATATATACGCTCTCAAATCTTCCTATTATTAGATCCTTTCCAAATAAAAAAAGACGTATATTTCACACGTCTTCTTTCCATAATATTCAAAAATTAAGAAAATAATGTTTTTACTACTTCACTTACTTTATCGTTATGAATTTGATAGTACACTTCTAACCCGCGTCTCTCAAAGCGTACTACTTTATTTTGTTTTAATTTCGTTAAATGCTGCGAAACAGTTGATTGCGGAATTTCTAATACCTCTTGTAATTGTGTTACATTACATGTTCCACGCTGCATCAGTTCCATTACTAAACGTAGACGCAATGGATGAGCTAATGCTCTTAACATCTGTACGTCTTCTTCTGAAATACGACAGTCAAATTGGTTTTGGTTCATAAAATTCCCCTCATTTTCATTTTTTATTTTCTCTTTATTTATTTATATATCTGTTCTTATATTTCCTGTTACGACATAACTTTATCAACCTATAATGCTGAGAAAATTTTCCGACTTTTATCAGCACACAGTTCAAGAAAAAATCCCACCTGATTTTGAATATTATACTATATGATACAATAAAAAAGCAAAACAAAGGGCTAGCAATACTTTGCTTACAAACGTTGTTTTATCAGGCTTTTTGTTATATTTTCACCTTACTGAAATGTACAGTAATGATATTGTAAAATATCGTCCATAATTGATAACCTATCGTAAAGTAATTTGACCATATTTAACCACTTTGTTACGATAAAAAGGAAATTTAAGTAAGGAGGATGATGTAATATTAAAAAATGGTTTATTATTGCGTTAATTAGCATTGCGGTTAGCTGGACTATTATCGATCACTTCCTATTAGACAACAAAGAAGATATAGCTTCAAAATCAAACACCCCCATTGGAACTGAAGTTGGAAATGTTGCCCACAATTTCCTTCTGGAAACAACCACTGGTCAAGAAGTTCGTCTTACAGACTATAAAGGAAAAAAAGTAATATTGAATTTTTGGGCAAGCTGGTGTGGTCCATGCAAAATAGAAATGCCTGATATGGAAAAGTTTTATCACGATACTAAAGATATGGGGATTGAAATTGTCGCTATAAATGCGACAGCTACTGAAAAAGACCCGAATAATGTAAAACAATTTCTTGAAGAAAACAAATATACCTTCCCCGTCCTATTAGATCAGAAAGGCCAGGCAAGTGCCGCATATCAAATTATCAGTATTCCAACATCTTTTGTCATCGATACAAACGGTGTCATTCAATATAAGCATGTAGGACCAATGACATATGAAAAAATGAAAGAATATGTAAATAATTTATAGAAGCGTAATCAAATCAATTTGATTACGCTTTTTGTCTACTTTATGAACAAAATGTTACTTTTAATACTATTATGGAATAATTATACTTTTTCACGTTGACAATAGTGTTGAAGGAGAATATACTAAGCATGTAAGTTGATTGTGAATAGTTTCACAAATAATGTGAATTTCTTCACATATAATAGATAGGAGTTGTCATTATTATGAGTACTTGGACACAAATTTATGACCCATTAAACAATATTTGGTTATCTGCACTAATCGCAGCACTCCCAATTTTTTGCTTCATTATTTGTTTAGTGGGATTCAAAATGAAGGGTTACATGGCTGGGCTTTATAGTGTGATCGTCGCTATTATTCTTGCTATATTTGTTTATAAAATGCCCGCAACTGTAGCTGTAGCATCTGCCGGATTCGGTGTTTTATCTGGATTTTATCCAATTTGTACTATCGTTATCGCAGCTATCTTCCTTTACAAATTAACTGTTAAAACAGAACAATTCAATGTCATTCGTGATAGCATTTCAAGTATTACAAATGATCAGCGTTTACAAGTATTATTAATCGCTTATTCTTTCGGTGCTTTCTTAGAAGGCGCAGCTGGTTTCGGTGTTCCAGTTGCTATTACAGCTGCATTACTTGTAGGTATGGGCTTTAATCCATTAAAAGCAGCAGGTATTTGCTTAGTAGCTAATATCGCTGGTGGTGCTATGGGTGCTATGGGTATTCCAGTTACAGTACCTGCACAATTAACTGGGCTAGATGCATTAACTGTCGGTCGTCAAGCTGTTTACATTTTGCCATTCATTAGCATTGTTTTACCGTTCTTACTTGTTTCAATGGTAGATGGATTTAAAGGCATTAAAGAAACTTGGCAAGGTATTCTTGTAAGTGGTGTTTCTTTCGCAATTACTCAGTTCCTTGTGACTTACTTCTTAGGCGCTGAACTTACTAATATTTTCGCAGCAGTCGTAAGTATGGTCGCTCTTACATTATTCTTACGTGTTTGGCAACCAAAATCTTCTGCTAAAGAAGAAAAACAAGAAGAAAAAGAATCTCATACATTCAATCAAATTTTATATGCTTGGTCCCCATTCGTATTCTTAACTGCATTTGTAACAATCTTTAATTTAAAACCAATTAAAGCTTTATTTGCTCCGGATGGTCCATTGGCAAACTTAGTATTTAACATTCAATTCCCTGGTCTTCATAATGCGGTTATGAAAACTGCACCAATTACAAAGGCTGATACACCTTTCGCAGCGATTTTCAAACTAGATGTATTCTCTTCTACAACTACTGCGATTGTATTAGCAATCATCGTTTCACTTATCGTCTACCGTGTAAACGGCAAAATGATTAAAGAATTAATGATCGAAACAATAAAAGAACTAAAAGTTCCAGTATATACAATTTGTAGCGTTATCGCTTTAGCTTACGTAGAAAACTACTCTGGTATGTCATCTACACTTGGACTTGCATTCTCTTCTACAGGAAATGCATTCCCAGTTCTTTCTCCAATCTTAGGATGGATTGGCGTATTCATTACAGGTTCAGTCGTATCAAGTGGTTCATTATTCGCACCACTTCAAGCAGTAACTGCCGATCAGTTAAACATCGTACCATCTACTCTCGTTTCATTAAACGTAGTTGGTGGTACAATCGCAAAAATGGTTTCACCACAATCTGTAGCAGTTGCTTGTGCAGCAGTTGGACTAGTTGGTCAAGAATCTGCTCTATTTAAAATAGTAATGAAATATAGTTTAATCTTCTTAGCTATTATTAGCTTACTTCAACTTAACTCTGTATTTAATATCTTCTAAAAAAAGCACCGATCCAAATGGATCGGTGCTTTTTACATTACATTTTTTTATTCTTTAATAAAGAAGCACCAGCAATTTCGGGATGCGTCATTTCATATGGATCCAAAATAATATCAAGCTCTTCTGCTGTAAGTACACCATGTTCTAAACATAGCTCCCTAACAGATTTTCCTGTCGCAATTGCTTCACGTGCAATGCGAGAAGCTGCTTCATAACCAATATGAGGATTCACTGCTGTAATAACTCCAACACTTTTTTCAACATATTGCTTAAGCAACTCTTCATTCGCTGTAATTCCCTTTATACAGTATTCACGGAATACACGGAAACCGTTATTCATAATACTGATGGATTGAATTAAATTAAATACTAATACCGGCTCCATTACATTTAACTCTAATTGTCCAGCTTCTGACGCTAAGCAAATTGTATGGTCATTTCCAATTACTTGGAAAGCAACTTGGTTAATTACTTCTGCCATAACTGGATTTACTTTACCCGGCATAATAGATGAACCTGGTTGACGAGCTGGTAATTGAATTTCCGCCAACCCAACACGTGGACCAGACGCCATAATACGAAGGTCATTTGCAATTTTAGACATATTCATCATACATACTTTTAGTGCTGCAGATACTTCTGTATATGCATCTGTGTTTTGCGTCGCATCAACTAAGTGCTCTGCACCAACAAGAGGGAAACCACTAAAAGTTCGTAAATGCTTCACAACTTGTTCTATATAAGTAGGGTTTGCATTTAATCCCGTACCGACAGCTGTCGCACCCATATTAACTTCGTATAAATGTTGACGAGACTGTTTAATTCTTTTTATATCACGCTCTAGCACTCTGCTATATGCTTCAAATTCTTGCCCAAGGCGAATTGGAACTGCATCTTGCAAATGCGTACGCCCCATTTTAATAACGTGATCAAACTCTTTTGCTTTATCATGAAAAGCAGAGTGAAGTTCTTCCATTGTAACAAGAAGTTCTTCCAGCATCATAAGAGTTGCTATATGAATCCCAGTTGGGAACGCATCATTTGTTGATTGGGCCATGTTCACATGAGTGTTTGGGCTAATTTTCGCATATTCACCTTTTTCGTATCCCATACGTTCCAAGGCTCTATTTGCAATTACTTCATTAGTATTCATATTAATTGAAGTACCTGCTCCGCCTTGAATCGGGTCTACGATAAATTGATCATGGAACTTTCCATCAACAATCTCTTGTGCCGCTTCTGCAATTTCTTGTCCGATATCTTTAGCTAAGTAACCTGTATCTATATTCGCAAGCGCTGCCGCTTTTTTTACAATTGCCATTGCCGTAATGAGTGACGGATGAATGCGGTATCCTGTAATAGGAAAGTTTTCTACGGCACGTAATGTTTGTACACCATAATAAGCTACACTCGGTACTTCCTTTTCACCTAAAAAATCTTTTTCTATACGTATATCCTTCGTTGCTATCATTTTTCATCACCTATACTTTTCATTCTAAATCCTTATCTAAAGAATTCGCCCTATAAAATACGAGTATCATTAAATGAATTCTTCAGTATCCACTTTCACTATATAGCACCTTTTTTGAAAGCGCAAACATTTATTTTTCTATATATACTTTTTATTAAAGTTTATATAATAGAAAATCCATTCATTCTTCTACTTTCTTTATTTCAACTCGCTTAATTTGATGCATATCCTTTTCAAGAACTTTAAAAGAAAAGCCGTGTTTCTCAATAATATCCCCCTCAGCAACGATCTGTTTTTGTACCATAATCCAACCACCAATTGTATCAACATCATCAGCGACCAAATGTATGCCAAATAAATCATTTACTTCGCTAATAAGCACTTTCCCCTCTACAATTTTACACACTTCACTTATATGTTCTATAGGCGGGTGTTCATCTTCATCGTATTCATCTCGGATTTCTCCAACAATTTCTTCTAAAATATCTTCTAGTGTAACGATCCCCGCTGTACCACCATATTCATCATATAATACAGCTAATGGAATTCGTTTTCTTTGCATTTGTAATAGCAAATCATGAATAGGGATATTTTCTAACACTTCAATAACTGGCCTTGTATATGGCGTAATCGAGCACCCCTCTTCTCGATTACCATCCATATAACGAATAAATAAATCCTTTACATTAACCATCCCAATAATTTCATCTTTATCTTCACCAAATACGGGATATCTCGTGTACTTTTCTTGTGCGATTATTTTAATATGTGTTTCAAATGGTTCGTCCTCATATAAACCTACAACTTCCGTACGAGGTACCATAATTTCCTTTGCGACTCTATTATCGAATTCAAAAATATTATTTACATATTTAAATTCCCTTTGATTAATCTCTCCACTCTCATAACTCTCAGATAAGATTAATCGTAATTCTTCCTCCGAATGAGCTACTTCATGTTCAGAAGCCGGATGTAATCCGAATAACCCTGTTACAAGCCTTGCAGAACCATTTAAAGCCCAAATAAACGGATACATTACTCGGTAAAAGTAAATAATTGGCTTCGATAATAATAAGCTAACTTGCTCTGCCCTTTGTATAGCGAGCGTCTTCGGAGCAAGTTCACCAATGACAACATGTAAAAACGTAATAACTGCAAAGGCAATAATAAATGAAACTGTACTTGCAATTGCAGGAGATAGGTGTAGTTTTAAAAACAACGGCTCGAGTATATGTTTTATAGTGGGCTCTCCTAACCACCCAAGCCCTAAAGCAGTAATTGTAATACCTAACTGACATGCTGATAAATACTCATCTAAATTCGAAGTTACTTTTTTAGCTGCCAATGCTCCTCGTCGTTTTTCACTAACGAGTTGATCAATACGACTGCTACGCACCTTAATAATTGCAAACTCAACAGCCACAAAAAATGCTGTTAACGCAATAAGGATGGCTACCATCAGTAATTTTAAAATATCCACATATGTCCTTTAGCTTTCTTAGCTAAAGTTACACCTCCTTTAAAAAAGAAGTTTCACTTTAGTTTCTTCATTTATTTGAAAGCAACCCTATATAAAATTCACCAATTTCAAGCCTCATACAATTCTAAAGGCAAGCCATCAGGATCTTGGAAAAAGACAAATTTTTTATCCGTAATTTCATCCATACGTATCGCTTCAGTCTCCACACCGCATTGTTTTAAATGGTTTACAGCTTCTTCTATATTTGTAACAGCAAATGCTAAATGTCTAAGTCCAGCTGCTTCTGGAAAACTTGGGCGCTCAGGTGGACTAGGAAATGAAAATAATTCAATTTGATATTCTTCCCCTACACATAAATCTAACTTATAAGAATCTCGTTCTTTTCTATATACTTCATTTATCGCTTTAAAACCTAATATCCGAGTATAAAAATCCTTTGACAGTTCATAATTCGAACAAATAATTGCAACGTGGTGCACTCTACATATATTCATGCTCTCTCTATTCCTTTCTTTACCAAAGATGCATATTCTCCCTTGAAATGAAAAACATATATAGCAGAATATCTCTTTTAGGGGGCTTACTATGAAATTTATTACTTTTTTCGTGGGACTTATCGTTGTTTTCTTCCTTGCTTATATTGCTAGCAACAATAAGAAACATATTAAATTTAAACCAATTTTCATCATGCTTATTATACAATTGATTTTAACCTATTTATTATTAAATACAGAAATCGGCCTCATCCTTATTACGATAATTTCCAACCTGTTTACAAAGTTACTCGACTATGCTGCATCTGGTATAAATTTTGTGTTTGGAGGTCTTGCAAACAAAGGTGAAATGCCATTTTTCCTTAATGTATTATTACCGATTGTGTTTATTTCCGTCTTAATTGGTATATTACAACATTTCAAAATACTACCATTATTTATTCATTGGATTGGTTTCTTTCTTAGCAAAATAAATGGTCTTGGGAAATTAGAATCTTACAACGCCATCGCTTCCGCTATTGTCGGCCAATCAGAAGTTTTTATTACGGTAAAAAAACAATTAGCTCAAATCCCAAAACATCGACTTTATACACTTTGCGCCTCTGCTATGTCTACCGTATCTATGTCCATTGTTGGTGCCTATATGACGATGATCGAACCAAAATATGTAGTAACCGCACTCGTTCTGAACTTATTTAGCGGTTTTATTATCGTACTCATTATTAATCCTTACGATGTTAACGACGAAGAAGATATTTTAGAAATAAAAGGTGAAAAGCAAAGTTTTTTTGAAATGCTCGGAGAATACATCCTTGATGGTTTTCGCGTAGCAATTGTCGTCGGCGCTATGCTCATTGGATTCGTCGCATTAATGAGTTGTATTAATGACCTATTCCTCATTATATTTGGAGTTACTTTCCAACAAATAATAGGCTATGTATTCGCCCCTATTGCATTTCTTATCGGCGTACCAAGTTCTGAGATTGTCACAGCTGGTAGCATTATGGCAACAAAGCTTGTAACAAATGAGTTTGTAGCAATGATGGATCTTAGCAAAATTTCCAGCACTCTCTCTATCCGTACAGTTGGTATTATTTCTGTCTTCCTCGTTTCTTTTGCCAACTTTTCTTCCATTGGAATTATTTCCGGTGCTGTAAAAGGGTTAAACGAAGAACAAGGAAATGTTGTTGCCCGCTTCGGCCTAAAATTACTATACGGCGCTACTCTTGTTAGTATTTTATCTGCGATTATTGTAAGTATTATGCTTTAATTAGGTAAAATTTTATCATTTTCTTATCCCTGTCTTTTGTATACAATAACGAATAGATGTCTTATAAAGTGAAACTTTAATCAGAGGAGGCTATCCCCCTCTGATTATTAGTTGAACCAATCGGGCATTTACGGGCAGTTATCTCCCACCTAACTTCCTTGCATTCGCTGGACTTTGAGGTGGGAGTTTTACTGCCCGTTAATGCGGGATAAATAATCGAGACATCTATTTTTTATACATGTACAATCGCTTTTATTTAGCGTAAAATATTTTTTATGTGTTTTAATACGCTTCTAGATATATACACTTTGATAGTTTTAAAGGAGAACAAATGATGAAATCCGACGTTAACAAAAATAATCGAACCACAAAAAAACACTTAAAGAAAAAACGCCTACTTTGGTTCATTCTCATTCCATTACTTATTGTAGCAATGGGAGCAGGAGGCTATTCCTTCCATATATACAGTAAAGCAAAATCTGTCTTAAGCAATGCTTATTCTGAACTCGGCCGGGGAGATAAATCCAGCAAACGTGAAAAAGCTGTTAAACCTATGACTGACAACATTTCTGTCCTTATTATGGGTGTTGATGAAAGTGATATCAGGGAAAAAGGTTACGGAAAAGCGACTCGTACAGATGCATTACTACTTGCAACAATTAATAAAAATGATAAATCAGTTAAACTCGTCAGCATTCCACGTGACTCACGCGTCTACATTAAATCACGTGATAAATATGATAAAATCACACATGCACATGTATTTGGTGGTGTAGACAGCACAATTGATACAGTAGAAAACTTTTTAGATGTCCCAGTTGATTACTATGTAAAATTTAATTTCAAATCCTTTATCAAGATCGTTGATTCTCTAGGTGGTATAACTGTCGACGTTCCCGTTGAGTTCACAGAACAAAATAGTAGCGACGAAGCAGATGCAATTCACCTAAAAAAAGGACGTCAACATTTAAATGGAGAAGAAGCACTTGCACTAGCTAGAACTCGCCATATTGACAGTGATTATATGCGCGGTCAACGACAACAACTTGTTTTAGAAGCTATTGCTGAAAAAGCACTATCTCTCAATTCCATTAATAAAATCGGAAGCCTATTAGATGCTGTTGATACAGACTTAAAAACAAATTTAACTTTTGATGATATGATGACTATTGCAAAAAATTCAATGGATTCAAATTTAAAAATGGATAAATTACAAGTGGAAGGTACTGATAAATATATAGATGGTATTTATTATTACGTTCCAAACGAAAAGAGTGTTAATGATATATCGACAACACTTCAAGAACATCTCGGTGTTACGAATAAAAATGAGCATAAAAAATTATAATAAAAAGGCTGCTAGATTTTTCTAAGCAGCCTTTTTATTATAATTTTCAACATATTTCTCATGCATATTGTGACAAAAAGAGACAATTATTACAACAGTGTAACGTTTTTTATGAAAACATTACACACGTAGTGAAAATAATAGTATACTAGGACGTACATAATGTTATTTTCATCATTTTTATACAAAAAATGTAATACATATATTTATACAAATTTTTCTGGGGGGAAATAAATGAAGCTAAGCAAAATACTGATTGGTTCCGCTATTGCTGGTGGCATATTACTTTGTGTTGGTGGTATTGGTGGATATCAATATGTATCCAAATTAAATAATCAACTAAATACAACTGCACTACCAAACACTACATTTGAAGGTATTTCTCTTGATGGAAAAAATAAAGCAGATATTCAAGCCCTTGTTAATCAAAAGATGAATGAATTAAATCAAAAATCTCTTAACTACGTATTCCAAAATGATAAGCAAAATTACACGTGGAAAGATTTAGGAGTAGATTATAAAGAGAAGGATATTGTCGACAATATCTTTAAAGAACAAGAAGGGAACGTAATGAATCGTTACAACATGCGTAAGCAAGCTGAAAACGGTGAAGTAAAACGTGACTATAAATTAACACCACAATTAAATACAACAACTTATGAAACCTTTATAAAGGATAAATATAATGAAACATTAAAAAATCCTGTCAACGCCGAATTAAGTGTTGAAGGCTCTACAGTAAATATTAGCCAAAGTCAAAATGGGGAAAAAATTGATAAAGGAAAATTAACCGATTTAACAAGCGCAGCTATTACTTCTGGCACACCCGATGTTGTATTACCAGTTACACTAATAAAACCTGAACGTTCTACAGAAGATATACAACAAATGGGGATTAAAGAAGTGATTGCTGAATACTCTACCCCAATGGCTGGCCGTAATGGAAATCAGTCCTATAACGTAAATAAGTCAGCTAATACTTTAAGTGGAGTTATTGTAGCACCTGATGAAACGTTTAGTTTTAATGGCCGTGTTGGCGTAACTGATGCTGCACATGGTTATAAATCCGCAGCAGTATATTCACAAGGTAAAGTTATACAAAGTGCAGGCGGAGGCGTTTGCCAAGTAAGTAGTACTTTATACAGCGCAGCTTTAAGGGCAGATTTAGGAATTGTTTCTCGAAGCAATCATTCTATGCCCGTAAATTATTTACCACTTGGGCAGGATGCAGCAGTGGCAGATTATGGTCCGGATTTAAAATTTAAAAACAATACAGGTAAGCATATTTACATTCAAGCATTTTCAAATGGCGGTAGTATTACTACACGTATTTTCGGTACAAATACTGGTAAAAATGTTGAAGTTTCTTCTCAAGTAATTAGTAATACTGGTGATAAAATAACAGCGGTTACGTATAAAAAAGTAACACAAAACGGTGAAGTACTCTCAAATGGACAAATTTCAAAAAGCGTATATAAAAGTGCCCCAAAACAATGAGATAATATCAAACGGACAAATTTCAAAAAGCGTATACAAAAAGGCGTGATCTACTCACGCCTTTTTCTTTTGCAATAATAGTAAAAAAATTTCCAGATGATCTTTCGTTTCTTCTAAAGACCACACACGATTGCCTTGCTTCGCAGCTAATACGCACGCTTCTTCCCACGCGTTCTTTTTCTTCATATTTACTAATTCATCGCGTAATTTCAAAACAATCTCTTCGTCCTCTTGCTCTATAAACTCTTCCATCACGCTTACTATTTCATCCTCACGAATACTTAACGTACAGTACGATTTAAGAAAGTATTGTAATGTTGGATACATATATACTCCCCCCTTTATTTATCTGATGGATAAGAAGTAATAATCTTAAATCCTAGATTTCCTGATTTATCTCTCGCTAAAACAGTAACAGTCTTCACTAGTTTGTCTTTTACATTCATATTTTTCTTTATTACTGTTTTTCCAACTGGGAATGAATGAGTTGTATTCAATACAAGACGAGCCTCTTTAGAGTTTTTCAACCAATCCTGAATTTCTTTATCATGTTGTTTTAAACTATCTTTCACAGCCTTTGTCGCTGTTTCCTTATCATAGTATGTACTTGCCGCTGAAACTTTATCTGTCTTCAAACGATTCTTCAAATCCTCTTCTGATTTGCCTACATGCCTTTCAATCGTATGACCATTTTTAGGTGGCCCTTCCATTTCATCTAAAATATTATCACTAATTTTTTCTACTGATGTAGAATGATCCTCTTTTGGTTTTTCTGTTTTTTGTTCTTTTCCTGCACATCCACTTAAAATCAGCATTAGTGCCAATAAACTACTCAAGAAAAGACTACTTAATCGTTTCATCGTATCACCTCTTCCATGATTATTATCGTAACTCCACTAAAAGTCAATTTCACAAAGAAAAAATGGATACAGTTTTAAAATCCTCATTCATTTTTCTATATTTCCCCCCCCCTTTCATCAAATCACTGTTTTTCGCCCTTTTTAAAATATACCCCCATGTTTTTATAATTATTTCCCAGATTAAAACACCAATCGAAAAAATCCATAAACCCTTTAAATACAGGATTTACGGAGTGTTTTTCAAACAAACTAAATATACCCCTACTTTCATATACCCAATACCTATATAAGGTATACAAATACCTTTCTATCAACTATTTTTTACATTATGTAAATTTGCACTTGCCTATACAATGTAAATATGGTGTAATGCAAAAAAAGATAAAGGATTTTAAAGAATGGCTGAAACAATTCAAAACTTCTTAACAGACTATTATTCAATCGCAATTCCACTTAGTATATTAATCAACATCATCATCAGTCTTTTAGGTTTTATCCCTAGTATTTTTTTGACCGCCATTAATATACAGCTGTTCGGTGTAACAAATGGCACAATCATTTCGATCGCAGGTGAGGCATTAGGGGCTATTATCTCGTTTTATATTTATCGTATAGGCCTTCAAAAGTTCACTCACGATAAAGTAAATACGTATCCAAAGGTAGAACGCCTTCTTTACGTAGAAGGCAGAGAGGCATTTCTACTAGTCCTATCTTTTCGTTTTATTCCTTTCATTCCGTCCAGTATCGTTACTTTATTTGCAGCTCTAGGCAAAATGTCATTACTCTCTTTCAGTATTGCCAGCACAATAGGGAAAATACCGGCTTTATTGATTGAAGTATATTCTGCATATCATGTCATTAACGGAACAAATGTAGCGAAATGGATTATTACAATCGCAGGTTGTGTTGGATTATTTTATTTGTGGAAAAAATGGAGAAAAAAATAAAGAAGGAGCATAGGCTCCTTCTTTATTTTTGAGGTATTTTATTAATAACTATCCCTTAAAGCCTTAGTTTACACCAACAGCACTAAATGATTGCTTAACTGCTGCTACTTCTGCAGAGCTAGCACCATATAAATCAGCTGCAGCTTGTACTGCACCAGCACGAGCTTGACTAAATGTAGTAGATTGCGTGAAATACTGTGTATTTGCACGGTAGTAAATCGCACCTAATTTATCTTTACCGATACCAGTTACAGTTACACCAGAATGCGTACCACCATTTGCTAGTAAATAAGCTTGTTTGTTAATAATACCACTGTTTGTATGAACGCCACCGTTATCACTTGAACCAGTGTAACGCTTAGAATAATGGTCTGGGTCACCATATTTCGCTGGATCACTCATAGAACGAAGTGCATCTCCCGCCTTACCAGGTGTATAAATATCTTCACCAATCTCCCAATCTGGGTTACGGTTATCATAGAATTCTACTAAAGTACCAAAAATATCAGAAATTGCTTCATTTAATGCTCCTGATTCATTTTGATAAATTAAATTCGAGCTATTTTCCGTAACTGCATGCGTTAATTCGTGACCAATTACGTCAATACCACCAGATAATGAAGTGAATGTTACACCATCACCATCTCCGTATACCATTTGTGAACCGTTCCAGAATGCATTATTATACTTACTTCCGTAATGAACAGTTGATTTTAATGGTGCTCCTGCATCATTAATAGAATTTCGGTTAAATGTATCTTTATAGTAATCATATGTTTTACCTGCATAGTAATGAGCATCTACTGCTGCTGCATCATACGCTGCATTGAAAACATTATCTGCATCTGCCCATAATGTTCCTGGTAACGTCGAACGATTTTTCGCATCATATGTGAAAATTGTTGCTCCGCGCGTATTATCTTGCAAGTAGTAAGATGATCCAGATAACGTTGTATTAAGCGATTTCGTATCTCCTAATACACCTTTACCAGTTCCTACTTTATTCGTTCCTGTTACAGGCTTTATAACCGCTTTCGCATCCTGTTTAGGAGCATCTTGTTTAACAGGAGACTTATCATCATTTGTTACATGATCAATTGTATTAAACTTATTTAATACTTTACCGCTTTCCGCCTCAATGAAATAGTAGTAATTTCCTGGGCTTGGATCTAAGAAGTTTAGATTTACAACGTATGCATATGTCGTTTCTTCACCGTTTTGATATACATATAAGTCCGCTTTTGGTTCTACCTCATATTTAGGTGTTACTCCTAAATCTTGCTGCGCGATTTCAATTGCTTTTGCGCCTTCAATCTTATTTTTGTTTTTTAACTTTTCCTTTTTGTCTAAATCAGGCGCAACTGTTCCAGACAATACCTTTAAAGAACCATCTTTACTTACGTGAGCTACTTGAGTAGACCCCCATACAGGTACTCCCTCGTAAACTTGTTGCATACGTACTACTGTTGAATCAGTTACAGCATCTTTTTTCACTTGTTTTACTTTGAAAGAATCTTGCGCACTCTTTTCCCCTAGCTTATAATCACCTTTTGCCGCGTTTAAGTAATCAAACACAACAGATTCCGCTTTCTTACCAGTCGCTCCAGTTAGATCACCAGAAATAAACTCAGGTGACTGTACCGTCTCATTGTACTTCTTAGTAGAGAGTACATTTTTAGAATCCGCAAATGCAGAGCCTGTCCCTCCGAACGTAGTAACTGCCATTCCTGCCGCTAACACTAACGCTAAACTCTTCTTTTTCATCTAACATTCCCCCTAATAAAAAATTTTTGAAAAAGAGTAGTTTCATATTATCATTATGTTTCCACTATTAATATACTAAAAATTCAATTAATTTCTTTCTCAAGTGTTGTAGAATTTTGAGGAACAAATATTGAAAAAAAACCCTTTCCGTTGGGAAAGGGTTTTTTTTATAAATTAATTTGTTCAACTGTTTTAGCTTCTTGCCCTAGAGTATCCGGCTTCCAAGCATACTGAATATCCAATACTACAGCTGCAATTGCCATAACCACAAATGTTCCTGCAATTAACTTTTTCATACTATCCCTCCTCTTTACTCTTCTAATAAAGTAATCGCTAATTTATAATAGCGATTACTTTCTTTAAAATCTGAGCATTCTTCTAAGTATTCAGCTAGTTCTAAGTATACTTTCTTTAAATCTTTTATATTTTCCTCTGTTTTAAAGAAAGGAACTACTTCTGTTTCTAGAAATTTTTTATAGAGGTCTCTTTCTTCAAAATATTTATATCTTAAATTTAACAATAAATATAACATCCCTTTGTATCTATCATCTTTCCTTGCAGCAAGGATACCTTTTTCAATCCATTCAGCCGCTTCCTCAAGTTCTCCTAATTGAATACACTGTAACGAGAGCTCATACATGGCATCAATATAATTCATATCCTCTTCTTTTTTATACTTTAAGCATTCTATATAATACTCTTTCGCCTTGGCATAATTTTTTTGTCGGTAGTACAGATAACCAATATTATTTAAAGCAATAGAAAGAATATTATCTTTATCAGCAAAAGAAGTTGCTTCTCTTATGATATGATTATAGATTTCCATAGCTTCATTATATTGTTTTTTTCTAGTATAACTAAACGCAATTAAAAACTTACAATTAATTATATTTCTAAATTTATATTCACTTTTAAAACCTTCTAATGCCACATTAGCAAAATATAATGTCATATGGTCTATTTCCATCTGACTATATGTCAATGCTAAATTATAATATATTCCTGTTTCATAATATCCTAACTCTTTCGCCATCGATTCCGTCTTTAACAGATATTCTAATGCCTGCGTATATTTGTACTGCACAGAATATAATAATGCCTTATTATACGTATATAACATCTTCTGAAAAGGCGAGTATTTCTTATACACTTTCTTCAATCCGTCCAATTCTTCTTCAACAGCAGGGAGATCCCGCTTCATCATTAAATAACGTGTATACAACAGCTTATAATAATTTATAATTTCAAAATCCAACACATGCTTCATTTCACCTTGCAACTCTTCGTATATGCGCTCTACTTGTTGCTTGTCCAAATGAACTAATGCATTCAACCACTCGTCCAACTTCACCTTCACATCTTCTTCTACATCTCTCAAATCCGTCACAGCAATTTCTAGTCTTGTGCAGAGCAATTGTAGAATTTCTTCTGATGCTTCAATCTTTCCATTTTCGATCTTACTTAAGTATGAGACAGAACAAATGCCCTGACATAATTCTTCTTGTGTCATTTTTTGCTGTAGCCGTTTATAAAAAACTTGCTTGCCTATTTTTTCTAATGTTTGTTGCATTGTCCTCCTCCATTCTCATTACCCCCACTACTCTAATAATACATAAAATCTAGAGAAATATAAATTGATAAATGTAAATTTTCTAAAAAATATGCATTATTTCATTTTTTTCTCTCTTGACTTCAATCGCCTATTACTTCTTTGCTACGAAAGGGGAAAAATTGGTATACTATAACCAAATTACGGAGGTGTTTTCGCAATGAATCATTATAAAGACGATAGTTACGCCTTACATACAGATTTATATCAAATCAACATGGCTTATACATATTGGAAAGATGGTATTCATACTCGCCGTTCTGTTTTTGATCTATACTTTCGAAAGCTTCCATTCGAAAACGGCTATGCTGTTTTTGCTGGTCTTGAAAAAATTGTAGAGTACATAGAAAATTTCAGCTTTACCGAAAGTGACATCGCTTATTTAGCAGAGCTGCAATTTGAAGAAGACTTCCTTCATTATTTACAAAACATGAAATTTACTGGCACGATTCGTAGTATGCAAGAAGGCGAAGTTGTTTTTAATAACGAACCATTATTACGTGTTGATGCACCGCTTGGCGAGGCACAAATAATTGAAACTGCCCTCTTAAATATTGTAAATTACCAAACATTAATTGCTACAAAAGCTGCACGTATGAAGCACGCTGCAAATAATGATGAGCTTTTAGAGTTCGGTACAAGACGCGCTCATGAGTTTGATGCTGCCCTTTGGGGAACACGAGCTGCCTTTATTGGTGGTTTTTCATCTACAAGTAACGTTCGCGCAGGGAAACGATTTGGCATCCCTGTAGCTGGCACACATGCCCATTCTTTCGTTCAAGCATATCGCGATGAATATGTTGCATTTAAAAAATATGCTGAAACACATAAAAAATGTGTATTTCTTGTCGATACATACGACACATTAAAATCTGGTGTTCCAAATGCGATTCGTGTTGCAAAAGAGTTCGGGGATCGTATCGATTTTTATGGCATTCGCCTTGATAGTGGTGATATGGCATATTTATCAAAGGAGGCCAGAAAACAACTTGATGCAGCTGGATTTACAAACACAAAAATTATCGCTTCTAGCGATTTAGATGAATATACGATTATGCACTTGAAATCTCAAGGGGCAAAAATTGATGTATGGGGTGTTGGTACAAAGCTGATTACATCCTTTGAGCAGCCAGCATTAGGGGCTGTTTACAAACTAGTTGCGATTGAAGATACTGACGGGAAATTAAATGACACGATTAAAATTTCATCTAACCCTGAAAAGATTACAACTCCAGGGCTTAAACGAATTTATCGTATTATTAACCGTGTTAACGATCATGCAGAGGGCGATTATATTGCTTTAGAGTCAGAAGAACCCGGAAAAGAAGAGCGTTTAAAAATGTTTCATCCAGTTCATACATATATAAGTAAATTCGTAACAAGCTTTGAAGCACGCGAACTGCATCAAGATATTTTCATTAACGGTAAAAGAGCGTATGAATTACCTAATATATTAGATATTCAAAAGTATAATGAACGCAGTCTCTCACTATTTTGGGAAGAGTATATGCGAACTTTAAACCCTGAAGAGTACCCTGTCGATTTAAGCCAAGAATGTTGGGATCATAAAATGAATTATATTCAAACTGTTCGAGAACAGGTTGAAAAAAACATACAAAAATAAAGTGAAGCTTTAATCAGTGGGTTTTGTCCCTCCCCCACTTCTCCATTTTTCAATACTATATGGATATTTGTAAAAAATATATTGAAATAATAAGAAGAATATTTTTTTGTAAATTTATATATTACATTTTTCAAAAACAAAATAATATTTGATATTATTTTCTTGAGTCCATTTCAACAAAATAACCAATAAAAAAGAGGACACAATTGCGTCCTCTTTTTTATAAATCTTTTACTCGTAGTACACGCATTGCATTTAATACTGCAAGTAAAGTCACACCAACATCTGAGAAGACTGCTTCCCACATTGTTGCAATACCAAAGGCGCCGAGTAATAACACTAACCCTTTTACCCCTAATGCAAATATAATATTTTGCCATACGATGCTACGTGTACGTTTTGCAATTTTTACTGCTGTCGCAATTTTTGAAGGCTCATCAGTCATAATAACGATGTCAGCAGCTTCAATTGCTGCATCTGACCCTAAGCCGCCCATCGCAATACCAACGTCTGCCCTTGCTAGTACTGGCGTATCATTAATACCATCACCGACGAATGCAATCTTTTCTTTACCGCGTTTTGCTGCATCAATTTTTTCGATTTCTTCTACTTTTTGGTGTGGTAATAATTCGGCATGAACTTCGTCTAAACCTAATTCTTTACCAACAGCTTCCCCGACTGATTTTGCATCACCAGTTAACATGACTGTCTTCTTAATACCTAGTTCTTTTAACTTTTGAATTGCTTGTTTTGAATCCTCTTTTACCTCATCAGAGATAACAATATACCCTGCATATTTACCATCTACAGCAACATGAACTAGTGTACCTACTGTATTTGGTTGCTTAAATGTAATGTTTTCTTTGCTCATTAATTTAGCATTACCTGCGAAAATTTCTTTTCCTTGTACTTTTACAACCGTACCATGACCAGAAATTTCACTATAGTCTTCAATAGCATTTTCATCGATTGATTTTCCATATGCATTTCGAATAGATTGTGCAATCGGATGATTTGAATATACTTCTGCAAATGCTGCATATTCTAATAGCTCTTCAGCTGTGATACCTTCACTAGGCTCCATCTTCGTAACTTTAAAGACACCTTTTGTTAATGTTCCTGTTTTATCAAAAACGATATATTTCACATCATTCAATGCTTCTAAATAGTTACTTCCTTTTACTAAAATACCACTTTTAGATGCCCCACCAATACCGCCAAAGAATCCAAGAGGAATCGATACAACGAGCGCACATGGACAAGAGATTACTAAGAACACTAAAGCTCTATAAATCCAATCGGAGAATGTAGCACCCTCTAAAATAAGTGGTGGAATAAATGCCATTATTGCTGCTGTTATAACTACAACAGGAGTATAATAACGTGCAAACTTTGTAATAAAGTTTTCTGTTGGCGCTTTTTTGCTACTTGCATTTTGTACTAAGTCTAAAATTTTCAATACAGTGGATTCACCGAACTCTTTTGTAACTTCGACAATTAATACACCATTTTGGTTTACAAAACCACTTAATACGTCATTACCAACTTCTACTTCCCTCGGTACAGACTCACCTGTTAACGCTGAAGTATCCATCATTGATGTTCCCTCAACTACTTTCCCGTCTAACGGTACTTTTTCACCTGGTTTTACGATAATATACTCACCAATTTGCACATCTTCTGGTGATACTTGTTTCGTTTCGTTTCCAACTTTCACATTCGCATAGTCAGGACGAATATCCATTAATGACGTAATTGATTTTCGAGAACGATTTACTGCAATACTTTGGAACAGTTCCCCTACTTGGTAAAATAGCATAACTGCTACCGCTTCTGGATATTGTTGAATCGCGAAAGCTCCTAAAGTTGCAATTGCCATTAAAAAGTTTTCATCGAACACTTGGCCGCGAGTTATGTTCCTTACCGCTCTCCAAACGATATCTCCACCTATTAATAAATAAGCAAGGACGAATAATGGAATTGTTATCATTTGCGGTAATCCGGCTAACGCAGCAATTCCTGTCAAAATTCCACCGACTACTAATCTTCCTATCATCTTTTTCACATTTCCATCACCATGATCATGGTCGTGTCCTTTTTCCTCTTCACGAACAACTTTTACATCAGGCTCTAATTTTTGAACAACATTTTTTATATTTTGTACAGTCGATTCAAGTTCTCGTTTATTTGCAACTTCTACTCGTAATTTCTTTGATACGAAATCAACAGTCGCTTCTGAAATTGTTGGCATTTCCTTTACCTTATTTTCAATCTTCATTGCACAATTTGCACAGTCTAAGCCTTCTAATACAAATACTTCTTTTACTGATTTTGTTTTTTGCTCTTCTTGCACTTTAATATGTGGCTCTAATTTTGTAACAAGTTGCTTCGCTTCCGTAACAACTTGATTTTCTTTATTTTGCGGTGTTTCTAAAAGCATCGTTTTTGTTGCAAAGTTTACGGAACAAGATGTTACCCCTTCTATATTCCCAACACCTTTTTCAATTTTCATTGCACAATTTGCACAATCTAAACCTTCTAGCATAAGTTTCTTTTTCACTAATGCTTCTGCCATCGTTCTCCCTCCTCGCTTTTTTATTCTTCCTCGTTTACGTGTTCAAACGCTTGCTCGAAGATATGAATTACGTGTTGATCAGCTAATGAGTAATAAACTACCTTTCCTTCTTTACGGTTCTTTACAAGCTTTGCTTGCTTTAATACACGAAGCTGATGTGAGATTGAAGATTGCGTCATTCCTAATAAATAAGCTAAATCACAAACACACATTTCAGCTTCAAATAATGCATGTAATATTCTCGTACGTGTACGGTCACCTAATACTTTAAATAATTCTGCTACTTTACTTAAACTTTCATCAGTCGGAATTGTTTGTTTTACTTGATCCACGATTTCCTCGTGAATTACCGTTTGAGAACATGCTTCCTGTTGCGTTTCTACTTTATTTTCAGCCATCACAGCTCACCTCTTCATTTGAACATATGAACAACTATTCATATGTCTTATACCTTTATTATATGAGCGTCCATTCATATGTGTCAATGAATTCTCATACATTTTTTAAAACATTTCGTTCACATTTCAAAATAAACATATAAATATTCTCCGCATCTATCATGCTCTTCATACAAAAAGGATGCACGAATATCGTACATCCTTTTCTTATTTATTAACTTTCACTGCATCCACAATTAACGAAGCGAATCCTAACTTTCCATCTTGATTTCTATGGTCAAAGCGCTTCGAACGATAAATAAAACCTCCTTGCTCATTCCAATCATTATAATGAAATTCTCCATTTTCATCGCAATACTCTAGCAACTTTACTTGAAAACCCGCTGCTTCAAACATTGATACAATCGTTTTATAGTTATGTACAATTTTATGACTTGCAGCTGGATGATCTAACGGACCGGGTCCTCCCACTTGCACACCACGCTGATATTCTTCATTGGGGAAACATCCATCCGGCACTGCACAACGAATATAACCATCATCTTGTAAAAACTCATAGCATATTTTAGCTGCTTCTATACCTTCTTCATACGATAAATGTTCCCATACGTGCTCAGCCAAAATTACTGATAAAGAATTAGTCTGAAATTTATTAATCCACGTTTCTCTTCTTAATAAATTTAATTCATCCCCATTTGTATGTAACCAACCTGGGTTATTATTATACCCCTCTGCTCCAACGACAACTTTCCTCTCCATCTTTCCACCCCATTTTCATATTCCGACATATAAAATTCGACAAAATAACATAGGTCCCCTTTATTTGCACAAAAAAAACCTTGCGCGCTCCCTAGACGCACAAGGCTTACTACTTTATATCCCTTTAATTAGCTTCTTCTAAATTATCCTGCGAACTTCCATCGTCTTTTAAATGACTATGTTTTTTCGAATAAACAAAGTATACAACTACACCAAGTGCTAACCAAATACCGAAGTATATCCATGTTGTTAATGGTAAATTTACCATTAAGAATAGACAACATGCAACTGAAATAATCGGTAAGATTGGTACAAGTGGTACCATAAATCCGCGTTGTAATTTCGGATGTGTTTTACGAAGAATGATGACAGTTACACCAACCATCGCAAATGTTAATAACGCTCCAATATTCGCTAAATTTGACAATTCTTTTAAATCGATAAATCCAGCAATTAAAGCACTACCAATTCCTGTTAACCAAACTGAGAATGTTGGTGCTTCTGTCTTCTTGTTAATTTTCGCAAAAGATTTTGGTAATAAACCGTCACGGCTCATCGCGAAGAATACACGTGTTGTTGCATAAATGTAAGCAAAAATTACAGCCATAATACCAATTACAGCTCCAATTGCGATTATACCTGCTACTTTGTCTTGTCCTACAACTTCTAACACATATGCCATAGCTTCTGGTACATCTAATTCTTTATAAGAAACCATACCTGTCATAACGAGACAAACTACAACATAAATGATTGTACAAATGACTAATGAAGCAATAATACCAATTGGTAGATCACGTTGCGGATTTTTTACTTCTTCAGCAGAAGTTGCTAATGCATCAAATCCTAAGAAAGCGAAGAATACTGCTGCTCCTCCGGCGAAGACTCCACTTAAGCCGTACGGTGCAAATGGTATCCAGTTTTCTGGTTTAACGTAGAATACACCAACTGCAATGAATAAAACGACAATACCAATTTTAATTAATACCATTATGTTATTCACACGCTTACTTTCTTTTGTACCTCGTGATAATAACCAGGTTATCACCAACGTAATGATAACTGCGGGTAAGTTCACCATACCACCTTGCGATGGAATCGTTAACAATGCTTTTGGAATTTCAAGTCCCAATCCACTCACTAAATTATTGAAATAACCTGTCCATCCGCCAGCTACTGCGGCAGTCGTTACGACATATACGGATAGCAATGTCCATCCCATTAAATGGGCAACAAACTCACCAATTGTTGCATATGAATATGTGTACACACTACCTGAAACAGGAAGTGCAGATGCAACCTCTGCATAACATAAAGCTGCAAATCCACAAACAATTGCTGCAATCATGAATGAAAAAATAACTGCTGGACCAGCATCTCTTGCTGCTACTAATCCCGTTAATACTAGAACTCCTGTACCAATTATCGCACCAATCCCTAGCATTGTTAGGTCAAATGCCCCTAGCGTTTTCGTCAAAGTTTTACTTTTACTTTCCCCTAACAATTGCGTAACGGATTTCTTTTTAAATAGGTTGGCCACGATGAATGCCCCCTTTTACCAAGAAGAGCTAAGAGGTATTATCTCTTAGCTCTTATCATGTTGTTTTATATATTGTTCGATTTTGTTTTGTATAATGCTTCTATTAGCAAGATACTGTTTCTGCTTCTAATAATTCTTTAGCACCTTTGTACTCTACACCGTGAGCTTCTGCAACTGCTTCGAATGTTACGTAGCCTTCTAATGTATTAATACCTTTTAATAATGCAGTATTGCCTAGGCAAGCTTCTTTGTAGCCTTTGTTAGCAATTTGTACTGCATATGGTACTGTTACGTTTGTTAATGCAAGAGTTGATGTACGTGGAACCGCACCTGGCATATTTGCAACTGCATAATGAACAACGCCGTGTTTTTCATAAGTTGGGTTATCATGAGTTGTAATACGGTCAGTTGTTTCGAAAATACCACCTTGGTCAATCGCGATATCTACAACAACAGAACCTTGTTCCATTGATTTAATCATTTCTTCTGTTACAAGTTTTGGCGCTTTTGCACCTGGGATTAATACTGCACCGATTACAAGATCAGATTCTTTTACAGCTTCTGCAATGTTGTACGGGTTAGACATTAAAGTTTTTACTTGGTTTCCGAAAATGTCATCTAATTGACGAAGACGTTCTGCACTTAAGTCGATGATTGTTACATCCGCACCTAGTCCAACTGCAATTTTAGCAGCATTTGTACCAGCTTGTCCACCACCGATAATTGTTACTTTACCACGTTTAACTCCTGGAACACCTGCAAGTAAGATACCTTTACCGCCTTTGTTTTTCTCAAGGAATTGCGCACCGATTTGTGCAGCCATACGACCAGCTACTTCACTCATAGGTGCAAGTAATGGTAATGAACGGTTTTCTAATTGTACTGTTTCATATGCGATAGCAACAACTTTCTTTTCAATTAACGCTTTTGTTAATTCTGGTTCTGGAGCTAAGTGTAAGTATGTGAATAAGATTAAACCTTCGCTGAAGTGTTTGTATTCGCTTTCAACTGGTTCCTTAACTTTCATAACCATTTCCATGTTCCAAGCTTCTTCAGCCGTATCAACAATTTTCGCTCCCGCTTCAACATACTGAGCATCTGTGAAACCAGATCCTACACCTGCGTCCTTTTGAATGAATACTTCGTGATTGTTACGAACTAAATGTACAACACCTGCTGGTGTCATTGCCACACGGTTTTCGTTGTTTTTAATTTCTGCTGGTACCCCAATACGCATAATGAAATGCCCCCTTATAATTAACAGAAAAAAGGAATTCTTTTTTCTTTTTTAAATAATTAATAACTTATGTCCTTATTCTAGCATAACTTAAAAGTTATGAAAACGCTAACATACTATTTTTTTAAAGTTTATATATTTAGAATAGTGTAAATATATAAAACATTGATTTTATTGGGTTCTTCGTACCACTCCATCATCTATTACTCTATTTTTATTATATCCATTCAAAATGCATAGTAATTATTTATTATTTGACAATAATGTAACAATGTAAAAAAACTAAGCAATGACGTATACATATACACTTATTACTTTGTTCAATACTTTAGAAATATATTCTTTTCACAAAAAAACAGCTACTGGCATTTAGCCAGCAGCTGAGTAAATCATAAATAACTTCGAAAATAAATCTTCTGTCGTTTCAGTAATTTTATCAAACATATCACTTTCACGATCTTCTTGCTCTTTTAACATCTTAATTGTTTCACGTGCTTCTTCAGGGTAATCGGTAATGATACCATCCACGTTTAACTTATAATATGCCTTTAAACTTTCCATATCATTTACTGTCCATACGTAAATTGGCTTGTTTAACTTCCTTGCTTCTTTTACTAATTTCTTATTTAACATGTATTCTTCTGCTACATAAAAATCAGCCTTCACATTCTTTAAGTTAGCTCTACTCGCATACAGTATATATCCTACTTTTATATTTGGATTTGCACGTTTAAACTCTTTAATAAGCGGATAGTGTAACGTTTGAATGACACATTGCTTCTCAAATTCATTATCTTTAATCGCTTTTAATACTTTGTTTACGAAATCTTTTTCGCCACCATGAAGCTTCACTTCAATATTAAGTTTGATTTTTCCTTTTGCCAGCTTAATGATCTCATCAAGTGTACTTATTTGTCCTGAAAACCCATCTTGACTAAGGGTAAGCTGTCTTAACTCCTCCATCGTTAAATCTGACACGTGAACATTAGCATTCGCAAGACGTTTTAGCTTCAAATCATGTATAACTGCTAGTTCACCGTCTTTTGTTTGCAGTACATCAATTTCAGCGTAGTCTGCTTTGGCATCAATAGCCCCCTGCAGAGCTTCTTTCGTATTCTCTACACCTTTTGAAATATAACCACGATGAGCCATAATAATTGGTTCTTTATATGAATTTGAAATAAACGTTACAATGAAGGCAACGACCATTCCGGCAGTAATAATTCCTACAATATATACACCAATAAATTTCCAACGATGTTTTTGGAAGAAACATTTATCTGCTTTTGTTTTCGAATAATCTAATCCTTCTTCTAATAAAACATCTTCAACCGGAACCTTTTGTAAATACAATCGTGTTATTGCCATAATATAAAATGGCGTCACGATAAAACTAAATAAATACAATGTACTCGTTAAAAATACAGACATTGTTGATTCTGCTAATAATGCAAATGTTCCCTGTGGATTTGTAAATTCATACATGCCCCATAGACACAATAAATACATTCCAAAAAATACACCGTACACAATCCCTATTGAAATAAAAAATCCTACTAAAAAGAATAGTACTTTAAAAAAACTTTCTTTTACTAACGTTGCACTTTTACGTGCTGCTGTGCGAAACGGCTTTTGCTCTAAAACAACAATAGGTAGAACAAAAATCCAGCGAAGGTTCAAATACGCAACTACAGCAAAGAACGTGTAATAACCAACTTGTCCCATCGTTGTCTTAAACAGTTCTCCTGTAATAAAGTTAGGAATTTGAATTTGCGGAATTAATGCCGTTTCATATCCAAGATTTAAAAGAGGTAACAATACGACAGCATATAAAATAAATCCTGGTAAGCAATATGTGAAAAGAGTAGGTAAATACGTTACGGTTTTATATAAAATCGGACGTAATTTCACCTTTTGTCTTTTATGAGCGAAGTACGAAATGATAATAAGCACCGCAAATTCCGTAAAGATAAGAAACAGTGCTAACAATGATAAAATTACGATTGCCAAAATGCCGTATGGTGTCTTTAAAAACGCTAATAATTCATCATTCGTCGCATTTGCATAACCACCAAAATACAATAACTTATTAAAAATGATCCCAAATAGCGGGACAAATACAATCGCTGCTAATAATTTATAAGCAAGTTGAAAGGTTAATACATTCCAAAAAGCAAATCTAACTGTTTGAAAGGAATGTCCCATTACCCCTGGTATAGATAGTCTTTTACGGTGTTGCATATATTCCTCCACATTCTAAAACGATATTTGAGATGGATTCCACATTTCCATTTCCAACCCATCTTTTTAATAATAATATATTCCGCTTAACATGAACACTCTTATACATACAATGAAAAAGTGATGGCTACTTGCCATCACTTTTTCATTTACTCTATTTTTTCTCTAACCCTTGACCAAATGCTTTCAAGAAGCTAAAACCGAATGTAATTGCTCTATTGATATCTGGATCTTTTAACACTTTAAAGAAATCCATCACTTTTGTTTTCTTTCCGTTTTTCAGCTCATCCGTTGCAAATTGTAATCCAGTGACTAAACTAGATGTTATTTGTTTCGTTATTTCTGGGTCCACTGAAGATAATGCCTCTCCTGCCCCCATCATATTGTTTAATGCGTTTTTTACTGGTTCACGATTCAATTGTTCAACAGCTATTTTGGAAACATCTTCTTTTGCAGCAAGTAAACTAATTGCTGCATCTAAAATTCCAGCTTTTTGCAACTGCGCTAATAGCTGCATCGTCTCTTCTACTGCTTCTCTATTTTCAGCTAGATCATTTAACAACTCATCTGTTACTTGCTGTTTTTTTTCTTCTTCTGTTACAATCTTCTTTTTAATTAAAGTAATCTCTTTTGCCATTATCTCCGCCCCCTAATTCTGGTCCACAAGTGATACGTATTGTTTTCTTTGCCACTTTCGCTCGATTTCAACACCATTTTGCGGATGACGTTTTTTATCTCTCGGGTTTGAAGATGGTAACGGACGATTTCCTTTTTCACGTAATACGCGCAGTTTCACCATTGTTTGTTTATAAGCTGGTGTACACGTATAAATGTCTGTTGCTGTTCCTGTTAAAATATTGATTGCCTCTTCATTTACTGTCGCATGCATCGGCAAATATAACTCATTTCCAGTTACACGATCTGTAACAAGCGCTTGTACTTTGATTTTTCCAAATGGTGATGCTAACTCTACAAGACCACCATCTTTCACATTGCGTTCTTTAGCAAGTTCAGGTGAAATTTCAACAAATACTTCAGACACTTTAGATAAAATACCAGCCGACTTATTCGTCATATTCCCTTCATGGAAATGCTCTAGCATACGGCCATTATTTAATAGTAAATCATACTCATCTGGTGCTATAACTGGCGGAACCCATTCATCTAGTGATAAACGTGCTAGTTTGTCTGGGAAGTTAAATCCATCTACATATAATAATGGTGTATCACTACCATCATGGCTACCCCAACATAAACTATTCCAGCCTTCTAGACGGTCGTACGTCGCTTGAGAGTATAACGGTGCAAGCGATGCAATTTCGTCCATAATTTCACTTGGACTTCCATAATTCCAGTCTCCGCCCAGTGCACGAGCTACTTTTTGTAAAATCCACCAATCTGGTTTTGAATCACCAAGCGGTTTCAATACTTCGTATAATCTTTGAATACGGCGCTCTGTATTCGTAAACGTTCCTTCTTTTTCTAAGCTTGGTGCTGCTGGTAAAATAACATCGGCGAAACGAGCTGTTTTCGATAAGAACATATCTTGAACAACAAGGAAGTCTAAATTCGCTAAAATATGTTGTACATGGTTGGCATTTGAATCTACTAAAGCCATTTCTTCTCCCATAACATACATACCACGCAGTTTTCCTTCTTCGGCCGCAAGTAACATTGCGATATTATTTAATCCCGGTTCTTTCGGAATGGTAGTACCGTATGCTTTTTCAAATTTCGCACGATGCACATCATCTGAAACAGCTTGGTAACCCGGAAGCCAGTTCGGTAATGTCGCCATATCACAAGCACCTTGTACGTTATTATGCCCGCGTAACGGATACGCACCGGCACCAGGACGACGGTAGTTACCTGTAACGAGAAGTAAATTTGAAATTGCTGCTGACGTTGTACTTCCTCCTGTATTTTGAGTTACACCCATTCCCCAAAGTACACAAGTACCATCTGCTTCATATACCATACGAGCCATTTCTTTTAACTGAGCTTTAGAAATCCCTGTAATTCCCTCAGTATAATCAAGCGTATATTTTTCTAGCATTTTGCTATATTCATCAAAATTCTTTACATTTTCAGCTATGAACTTTTTATCGTGCCAATCTTGATCGATAATGTATTTCGTTATCCCAGCAAGCCATACATAATCCGTCCCTTGACTCGGGTGAACAAATATATCAGCACGCTCCGCCATTTCATGTTTACGAAGGTCTGCGACAATTAGTTTTTGTTCATGTAATTTATGAGCACGCTTCACTCTAGTTGCAAGTACAGGATGTCCTTCTGTTGGATTTGCCCCAACAATAATAACAAGACCTGCCTCAGCAATATCTTTCACTGTTCCAGCATCTCCGCCCATACCGACAGTTTTAAATAAACCGTCTGTTGCTGGAGATTGGCAATAACGGGAGCAGTTATCTACATTATTTGTTCCATATATTTGACGAGCTAGTTTTTGCATAAGATAGTTTTCTTCATTTGTTACTTTCGAAGAAGAAATAAACCCAAACGCATCGCTACCATACTCTGATTTAATATGTTGCATATTAGATGCAACAACTTCAAGAGCCTCTTCCCATGAAGCCTCAACAAACATATCCCCTTGGCGAATTAACGGCTTTGTAATACGCTCTTCACTGTTCACAAAGTCCCATCCGAATTTTCCTTTTACACATGTGGAAATACCATTAACCGGTGCATCTGAAACAGGTTGCACTTTTAAAATTTGACGATCTTTCGTCCATACTTCAAATGAACAACCTACACCACAAAATGTACAAACTGTTTTTGTCTTATTAATTTTCGTCTTACGCATCGCGGACTCTACTTCTGAAACTGCTAAAATACTGCTATATCCAGGCTCTACATCTTTTACAAAATCAATCATTGGATTAAGCACATCTGGTTTTAAACCAGTCATAAATCCAGCTTCTCCTAGCATCGTTTTTTCCATTAATGCATTACAAGGACAAACTGTTACACATTGCCCACAGCTAACACAAGACGAGTCATTTATACTCACACCATTGTCCCAAATAACACGTGGACGGTCTAAACTCCAATCAATCGATAAAGTTTCATTTACTTGTAAATTTTGGCATACTTCTACACACTGCCCACAAGCAATACATTGATTTGGATCGTATCGATAGAATGGATGCGACGTATCCACTTCGCATGCACTTACTTTCGGTTCATATGGATATTTCTGTTCTTCAATCTCCATCATATGTACTGTATTATGGACTTTACAGTTACCATTATTGTTATCACATACTGTACAATACAATAAATGATTCTCTAATATTCGATCCATCGCTTCAGTTTGTGCTTCCTTTGCACGTTCCGATTGCCTCTCAATATGCATGCCATCTTCCAACTTCGTCGAACAGGCACGTAGTAAACTTCCATTCACTTCTACAATACATGTATCACAAGTTTGAATAGGATCTACCTCTGGTACATGACAAATTTGAGGATGTTCTAAATTACTTTCGTTAAACAATTGGAGTATCGTCTTTTCACCTGATACGAAAAATTCTTTACCATCAACGGTTACACGGACTGTCTGTTCTGTCATAGTTTCCCCTCTCCTTACAACTAACTGTACAACACAATTATGAATCCGTTTTCATAATTGTGTTGTACATATTTTTGAAGCGCCCTGTTGAAATACTTTCCTTTGGAAGTCGATTCTAGATGTTATAAGGTATAACTACGAAAGCTTGAAAATGTCGCTATTCTACAAATCTATTATATCGTACATATACAATAATAACCAAAATAATCTGCCATCTTCTTGTTAGTAGATGCTTTTGTTTTTTCGATGTTTTATGATAAATATGGAGAAAAATACATATAAAGGGGAATTTAATATGGGGCCTATTCAAGAAACATATACAATTGTACGTTATCAATCTGGTACATTTTCAAAACAAACCGATGAGGTTGTTACGGAATCTCCTATTACAATTAAATTAAATAGCGAAGAATACGTAACAGTTGTATGCACTCCTAATTACATTGAAGATATGGTAACCGGTTTTTTAATTTCTGAAGGAATTATTTCTTCTTATAAAGATATTGAAGAATTATGGATCCAAAAAGAAAACGGAATTGTCCATGTAAAATCATCAAAAATTAATCCGCTCTATCAAACTTTATATAATAAACGGTACGTAACTTCTTGTTGCGGGAAAAGTAGACAAGGCTTTGTTTTCGTCAACGATGCAGCAAAAGCAAAAAAGTTACATGATATACATATAACTATTACTCCGGAAGAATGTTTTCACCTAATGACTTCCTTACAACAATCTTCAACTACATTTCGCCAAACGGGTGGTGTGCATAATACCGCTTTATGTGATCGAAATAACATTCTTTTATCAAGAATGGATATCGGAAGACATAATGCGCTAGATAAAATATACGGTCATTGTTTACGAAACAATATCTCTGTTCAAGGGAAAATCATTGCGTTTAGCGGACGCATCTCATCTGAAATTTTGTTAAAGGTTTCAAAAATAGGTTGCGAAATTGTTCTATCTAAATCAGCTCCAACTAAACTAGCTCTGCAACTCGCCCACGATTTAGGTATTACCGTAGTAGGATTTATTCGAAATGGATCTTGCAATATTTATACACATCCGGAACGAATCGATGGCTACAAAATAAACGATTGAATACGTAAAAGAAAGTGAAAATTTAATCAGTGGAGGGTTTTTCCCTCCTCACTGATTATTAGCCCAACCAATCGGGCTTTTACGGGCAATCCGACTCCCACGAATAGTTGGATAAAAATGACTCCTTTACAAAGCGGGAATTTTAGTTATAAAAATGTAACATATTAAAACCTTGAATAGTTAATAAAGTTAATATATAATTTCATTACATAAAGTGAAACTATAATCAGTGGGGGTGTTCATCCCCCACTGATTATTAGCCTTCACCAATCGGGCTTTTACGGGCAGCCCGACTCCCACCTAACTTCTTTGCTCCAGCCGAATTTTGAGGTAGGAGTTTTACTGCCCGCAAATAGCGGGATAAATAAAATGAAAACATAGTAGCATAATCTTTTCATTCTTTTACAAATTAAGAAAGAATAGTCACAGAATACATTTAACTAAACTTAATCTTACAAAGTTAATGAATTAAATTTGAATCAATCTAGGAGGTTACAACTATGGAAATTCGCTTATTAACAACAGAGGATGCAGAAATTTATTTGAAAGTGTGTATGGAAGGTTTAATGAAAAACCCTGAGGCTTTTAGCTCTTCTTATGAAGATGTTCTTAAACAGGAAAACCCTGTCGCTGCTATGGCAAAGCGATTAAGCAATCCGGATAAGTATACTCTAGGTGTCTTCAAAGATAATGATTTAATCGGTATTGCTACTCTAGAAACAAAACCATTTATTAAGCAAGAGCATAAGGCAAAAATCGGCTCCGTTTTTGTTTCTCCAAAAGCGCGTGGCCTCGGTGCAGGACGAGCTTTAATTAAAGCGATTATTGAAAATGCCGATAAATTACATGTAGAACAGCTTATGCTTGATGTTGTCGCTGATAACACTGCTGCAAAAAAATTATATGAGTCCCTCGGCTTCCAAACTTACGGTGTGCAAGAACGGTCCTTAAAACATAATGGCCAATATTGGGACGAAGAGCATATGGTTTTATTCTTAAATAATTAACATTTTAATATAATTTTTCAAAAGCATCTTCTTATTAATTAAGATGCTTTTTTCATTACAACAATGTAATCTTCATGTCACCTTTATCGATCGTTCCAATCCTTTCCATTCGTTATACTAAAAATATAAAGTGAAACTTCACTCAGCGAGGAGGATCCGTCTCCCGCTAATTATTAAATGAACGTATAGCATGCAATTGATATGTGGAGGAGAATGTAACATGAAACAAAACAAACAAGCTATCTTTTTAATATTTGCTACAGCAATTATAACTTCTGGACTGGCAATTCTACCTTGGTTTATTATATAGAACACATTAAAAAAGCTTATTGCTTCTTAAGAAGCAATAAGCTTTTTTCTATTATAAAATCCCGAAAAATTTATTTACACAACTTATCATAATAAGCATAGATACCGCAACACACATTACAATCGCATTACGATCTTGCTTTTCTTTTTGTAAAAGTTCTACTTTTTTACTCATGTGTACAATCCCCTTTATATTAAAAAAAGTGTGAGATAGGAAATTTTTCTTATCCGATGCGAGGTGAATACGAAAACCCTCTCTATCTCACATACACAATAGAATGGAATTGTCATTTTATAAATAAAATGACATGACGTTATGTCGCAACATAGGGTATTTGTGTCGCTACGTTTTCTATTATAAAAAATAGTTGTGCAAAACTAGTGCATTTTTTATGTCAATTGCCCTGATTGAAAAAATCAGCCATCCATTCAATCACATAAAAAGAGTTTTTTATTATTTTCATGTAAACTATACAAGTAGAATGAATAGTTTGGGGTGCACAAGATTATGGTGAAAATTTTATTAGTAGACGATGAAGAACGTATGTTACGATTGTTAGATCTGTTCTTAAGCCCTCGTGGCTATTTTTGTATGAAAGCTACTTCTGGCCTTGAGGCGCTAGAATTAATCGAACAAAAGGACTTCGATATTATTTTATTAGATGTTATGATGCCGAATATGGATGGGTGGGATACTTGCTATCAAATCCGTCAAATTTCCAACGTTCCAATTATTATGCTAACAGCTCGCAACCAAAATTATGATATGGTCAAAGGCCTGACCATGGGAGCAGATGACTATATTACAAAACCATTTGATGAGCATGTATTAGTTGCACGAATTGAGGCCATATTACGCCGTACGAAGAAAGACGGATTTGTTAGCTTCAATGGTATTGAGTGGGATAAAACGAAACATACTGTTACCGTTTATGGTGAAAGAATCTCACTAACTCCTATTGAATTCTCGTTACTTGGACTCTTTTTACAAAATACAAACCGTGCTTACAGCCGTGATGATTTAATTGAAAAAATTTGGGGATATCAAACAGACATCGAATACAGAACTATCGATTCACATATTCGTAATATCCGTGATAAATTACGCAAAAAAGAATTTCCAGTTGAAGATTACTTAGAAACCGTCTATAAAGTCGGATATAAATGGAAAAGTGAATAATTACTTTAATCAGTGGGGATGGATAAAACCCCACTGATTAAAGTTTCACTCTATATGAAATAAGGTATGGTGAGAAAATGAGCAAACTTTCCCTTAAAGTTGGGACATACTTTTTAATATTAGCTTTATGTATTGAGACAATCGCTTTCGTATCTTTTTATAAGAACCTTTCAAACATACGCATTGAAGAGGAAACTCTTGCTCTTTTAGAGAAAGGAAATCGCTATAGTAAAATGATTAAAAACCGCGCGAAGTGGGGTGCATATTCTAAAGAAAAGAAACTCACAGAAAGCGCTGAACACAGTAAACGGCCTAAACGTGCTGTGTACCCCGAGTTTGATATCAACACTGCGGCTGAACACTTAGTTGAATCAGAATTAATTGCTAACTCTGATATAGCTATCATTATAACAGACAATAACGGCAAAATTATTTCTACCTCAGAACCCGTAACGAAAGAAATGCAAAAACAACTTACTTGTAAAACAGAGACTATCCCAGAAGGTGGATTAATCGTTGAAAAAAACTGGAAAAAATCAAAATTCATCTCAACAGTAAGCCCGCTGGAAATTCAAGGATTTCAAGGTAAGTTATATATGTTATTAAAGACATCTTTCTTAGAAAATATGTTACTTAAACTCATGAATCAATTTCTTATCATTAGTGTTTTGACAATTATTTTAACTACTATTTCTGTCTTTGTTTTTTCTCGTGTTATTACAGAACCGCTTATAAAAATGAAGCGGGCGACAGAAAAAATGTCGAAATTAAATAAGCCGATTCAATTAGGAATTAAACGAAATGATGAACTTGGAAGCTTAGCAAAAACGATTGAAGATTTATCTAGTGAACTTACGTATATGAAAAAAGAACGAAACGAATTTCTCGCTAGTGTAGCGCATGAATTACTAACCCCATTAACCTATATGAAAGGTTATGCAAAGGTAGCAAAAAGAGATTCTCTAACGAAAGAAGAACGTGAAGAATACTTACAAATCATTGAAGACGAAACGGATAGTGTAACTGATCTCGTACAAGATTTATTTATGCTCGTACAATTAGAGCAACATCAATTCGTTATTAAAAAACAAAAAATGCTCCTGAGGCCATTTTTAGAACGCATGGTTGAAAAAACAAAAACAACATTAACGAACAAACAAATGCAAATTCATGTATACTGTAAAAATGATTTAGAAGTTTGTATAGATGAAAGGCGTATGGAACAAGTGATGTTAAATTTATTGCATAATGCTTATCAACATTCGCTAGAAAACACTTCTATAACAATACGTGTACTAGCCAGTGCGAATACTTTTACAATAAGTATACAAGATGAAGGTGAAGGTATTCCTGAAGAAGATATCCCACACATTTTCGATCGCTTTTATCGTGTCGATAAATCTAGAACACGAGCTACAGGTGGAAAAGGTATCGGGCTGGCTGTTGCAAAAGAAATTGTAGAACTTCATAATGGTTCTATTGAAGTTAAAAGCGAAGTAGAAGTCGGAACAGAATTTATAATTGAATTACCATTTGAATAATATATGCGTAAAATCACCAGTAGTAGTCAACACTACTGGTGCTATTTTATTTATAAAACCAACTATTATAAGCTAAGCTTTTGAAATTATTCTTATTTCAATATAAAATATAGGTATAACTGTCAAAGATTTGGAGGGTGATACAATTGGATATCCATGTATTAACAAAAGACGAAGCAGCAATTTACTTAGAACTTCGAGTAGAAGGATTAAAACAAAATCCGGAAGCTTTCAGCTCTTCTTATGAAGATATTATTAATAAAGAGTGTGCTATTGAATATAAAGCCCAAAAATTAGCACAAGATGAGAACTATACGCTAGGTGCATTTAAAGATGGCACTTTAATCGGAGTTGCAACACTGGAAACGAAACCATATGTAAAACAAGAACATAAAGCAAAAATCGGTTCAGTATACGTGTCTCCAAAAGCACGTGGACTTGGAGCGGGAAAAGCACTTATTAAAGAATGTCTTGAGCTTGCTAAATCTTTAGAAGTAGAGCAAGTTATGCTTGATGTTGTTGTCGGAAACGATGGTGCAAAAAAACTTTATGAGTCATTAGGCTTTAAAACATTTGGCGTGCAAGAACGTTCATTAAAATATAACGGACAATATTGGGATGAAGAGCATATGGTTCTTTTCCTAGATGAAGAAAAGTAATAAAAAAACATCCTCCATTTATGAGGATGTTTTTTTACTTTCTTGTAAACCATGCTGTATATAATAATTGAATGGCCTCTTCAATTTCTTCCTCTAATAAAGTCGCAAATCCGAGCAATACTGTACTTTTGGGAGAAGTCCCTTCCTTATAATATATCGAAGCAGGATACACTTTAATACTCCTTTCAGCTGCAGCTTCCATTAATTCTTTCTCTTCCATCCCATTATGCACTTTTAATAAAATATGTAGGCCGGAATCTTCCCCTATTACTTCAATGCGATTAGAAAAATATTTTTCTAATACAGAAACAAGACGGTCTCTCTTCTTTCGGTACACAACACGCATTTTATGAATATGTTTTTCCCAATGCCCGTCATTTAAAAATTTCCTAATGATCTCTTGATCCATTCTTGAAACGCTTTGTGTGTAAAATAAATATTGCTCCTGATACTGCTTAATGAGCGGTTTTGGCAACACCATATAACTCATTCGTAATGATGGCAATAGCGCTTTAGACAGCGTCCCCATATAAATTACTTTCCCATCTCTATCTAACCCTTGCAGCGCTGGAATCGGCTTTCCTGAATAACGGAATTCACTATCATAATCATCTTCAATAATATATCTTCCTTCATCTTTTTTTGACCATTGTAAGAGCTGCATCCTTCTCGTAATCGGCATAATCATCCCATATGGAAACTGATGAGAAGGTGTAACAAACACAATATTAGCTGAACTATTTTCTAACTCTGAAATACAAATACCATCTTTATCTAAAGATAACATTTGAACATTTTGTTCACCCTGCTCGAAAACAACCATCTTTCGGTGGTAGCCTGGATTTTCAACTGCATAACCACTTCCTTTTAACAATTGAAATAACAACTTCACTAATATTTGCGTACCAGCTCCGATTACAATTTGACTAGCCGAACATCGCACACCTCTTGATTCATATATATAGCTCGCTATTTCTTCACGCAAGCTCACTTCACCTTGTGGATGTCCAAGAAAAAGTAATTCTTTATTCTCTAATTGCCATACCTCGTTCGTAATTTTTCGATATACATGAAACGGAAAAGTATTAGTATCCACACCCGTTTGAGTGAAATCAAATTTATACTCCTTATCTTGAAAAGGTGCTTCTCCTATTACCTCTTCGCTGCCTTCCACATGAATCATTTGCTCGATTTCACATACAAAATAACCTTTTCTAGAAATCGACTCAATATATCCTTCGGCAAGAAGTTGCTCATAAGCAGCTTCAACTGTATTTTTACTCACTTGTAAATATGTCGCCAGCTTCCTCTTAGCCGGTAATTTCGTAAGGGCCGAAATCGTTCCATCTTTAATTTCTTTTTTTATATATTCATACAATTGTACATACAATGCCGTCTTACTATTTGCATTCAAATTAGGCGTTAATTCTAACACAATAACTGACCCCTTTCAAAAACACATAACTGATACTTTTTACAGTATCAGAAGTTCTATATAATTCCTTTTATCATGTAACGCATTAATAATCAAATACTAGAGAGGAGATGCATGATAATGAACAAAAGTAGACGTACTGGACTTATTATGATTATTACAGGAGCCACATTATGGGGATTATCTGGACCGATGATTCAATGGCTATTTCAACATACTAACGTATCATCACTTGATTTTTTAACAATTCGCTTGTTGCTTGCAGGAATATTTATTTTGTCTTTCTTACTAATAAAGAAACAAAACATATTTCAAATTTGGAAACACCCTAGACATTCTATACAGCTTATTATTTTCTCTATTCTTGGCATGCTTGGTGCGCAGTACGCTTTTATCGAAACTGTTCATATTAGTAATGCGGTCACAGCAACACTCTTTCAATTTCTAGGCCCTGTTCTTATTACAATGTATGTTGCATTTGAGCAAAGAAAATTCCCTGCTTCTATGCAAATACTCGCAATTATAACTGCGCTAACAGGAACATACTTTATTATTACAAATGGCTCAATCGAAAATATTGTTTTATCTAAAGCAGCCATTATTTTCGGACTATTAACGGCAATAGGATTTGCATTTTATACCCTTCATCCAGCTTCTCTCATTAAAGAATGCGGAACAACTGTAGTAATTGGTTGGGGGATGTCAATTGGAGGGATTGCACTGCTTATTTGTAATCGTTCTTTTGGGTGGAGTCAGATTTCGCAAACTTTCACACTTCAAACTTTTTCTATGCTTATTCTTATCATTATAAGTGGCACTCTTTCTTTCCTTCTTTATATCGGGAGTCTTAAATATTTAGCAGCAACAGAAACAAGTATTTTATCTAGCATTGAACCACTTGTAGCTGCCATCGTTTCAATCGCTTGGCTTAATGAATCTTTTGGAGCATATCAATTATTAGGCGGAGTATGTATCGTCCTTTCTGTTATTTTCTTAACAATGCCTCAAAAAGAGAGAGAACCAACCTTTTCAACTGAACAAATATAAAGTGAAACTTTAATCAGTGGGGGGTTCCATCCCCCACTGATTATTAGCCCTCACCAATTGGGATAGAAAATGTCAAAAGAGGTCGTACAAAACTTACGACCTCTTTTTATGATTTAAAGGAATTGTCTCGTCTTCTAGCAAATACAATTACACTAACAATAAAAATTAGGAGTGTGGCACCATGAAAAAAATCGGAACTATGCTACTTTTCTCCTTCCTCATTACTGGCTGCGCGCAATCGCAACCCGATTCAAATGTACCTAAAAAAGAAGTAATAGAAACGTCATCCTCTCAAATTAACGCACCTTCCTTTTTTCACCTTAGTGTCTTAAAAGATGTAAATTGGGAAGAAGCACCATCATTCGTAGAAGGAAAAATACCGTTAAAAGGCATTGAAAGAAAAATTGCAATGGCTGATAGCTCTATTATCGCAAATGAGCAAAATGAAATAATGTGGTTCTTCCTAGATCCTGAAATGCCAACTGGAAAACTATCTATTATCGCGTTAAAACAAGGAACTACAACTCCAACACCAGTACTCTTTCAAAAAGAAACCTCCAAACAAACTTGGACTACTTCAAATACAGTCGATACAACCGTAAAGGAACTCCCTCTCGTAATGTCACTACCTTCATCTGGATTATGGGTATTAAACATATATGTGAATGAAAGATATTATGATCAATTTGTAATCAATGCCGAATAAAGTGACAAAACTGAAACACTTCCTTACAACAATGTAATTTCTACGTCACGTACTTCGATAGGTGGATTATCTCTCTTCTCTTATACTTAAAGTAAGAAATGACGCGAGGAGAGATGAGAGATGAAAAAAATGATAGAAGTGATCGTAGCAGTAACTGAGGTTTTAATAAATGGTAAACAAGTTGCAATGGAGTTAAATAAATAATGAAAGGGGCTTGAATAAATTTACACTTCTTCATTATTTTGATTTCTTATCTCAAAAAAAGCAGTGCCTTTTTAAGGCGCTGCTTTTGACTATTTATAACTTGGCATTTTCGTAATTTGTGCCACACCTGAATCAATGGCTGCTTTCGCTACTACTTCTGCAACACTTGGAACAACTCTTTTATCTAATGGATTTGGAATTACATAATTCGCATTACGCTCTTCGTCCGTAATTATGTTAGCGATCCCATATGCTGCTGCTAATTTCATCTCTTCTGTAATATCAGTCGCGCGTACGTCTAATGCACCACGGAATATACCAGGGAACGCTAATACATTATTTACTTGATTTGAATAATCAGAACGACCAGTTCCAACTACAGCAGCTCCAGCTTCTAATGCATCTTCTGGGAATATTTCTGGAATTGGATTCGCCATTGCAAACACAATCGCTTTCTCATTCATCGTCTGTACAAGTTCTTTCGTTAATACGTTAGGAGCAGATACGCCAATGAAAATATCAGCCTGATGAATCGCTTCTTTTAATGTTCCACGCACATATTCACGATTTGTCTTCTTTGAAACTTCGATTTGTGCTTCGTTCATCCATGTTTCACCTTCACAAACAATACCTTCTAAGCTAACTAACGTAATATGTTTTGCGCCAGCTTTTAATAATAATTTCCCAATTGCAATTCCTGCCGAACCCGCACCGTTAATAACAATTTTCACATCATCCATTTGTTTACTTACAACTTTTAATGCATTAATAACAGCTGCTAAAACGACAATAGCCGTCCCATGCTGATCATCATGAAATACAGGAATATTCGTTTCTTCTTTTAATCGTTTTTCAATTTCAAAGCAACGTGGCGCTGCAATATCTTCTAAATTAATACCTGCAAATGTAGGTTCTAAATTTTTCACAAGGGTAACGATTTCATCCACATCAGTCGTACCTAAACATAGCGGGAAAGCATCTACATTCGCAAACTTCTTAAATAAAATACTTTTCCCTTCCATAACAGGCATAGCCGCTTTCGGTCCAATATTCCCTAAACCAAGTACTGCAGTTCCATCTGAAACAACTGCAACCATATTCCCTCGTGCTGTATAGTCATAAGCTGTTTCCTCATCTGCCGCAATTGCTTTGCAAGACTCCGCTACACCTGGTGTATAAGTCAAACTTAAATCATCCGCTGTATTCACTTCTACTTTACTTGTAATCTCAATTTTCCCTACTAACTCTTTATGCAATAACAATGATCTTTCATTAATTTGATTTTCTAACATACTTATAATCTCCCCTTAATTTGACAAGCTAGCTATATGAATATAGCTAGCTTGTTTGATCATGAAAACATTTTTAATAAAATTGTCGCTGTTACGACCATTGCAGCCCCACCTAAACGCGTTGAAATTTGTGCGAACGGCATTAATTCCATACGATTTGAAGCTGATAAAATAGCAACATCTCCAGTTCCACCTAAGCCACTATGACATCCAGTTACAATCGCTGATTCAACTGGATACATTTTCATCACTTTCCCTACAAGAAAACCTGACGCTACCATTGTAAGAACAACCGATGCGCACACAACAACATATCCTACCGAAAGAACTGCTGCTACGTCTTTTAACGGAATATATAGCAATCCTAACCCGACCATTAACGGCCAAGTTAAATTCTTTGAAATAAATTTATATAAATGGAATGCTCCTTGCTCCATTTTTGCTGGCATTAATTTAAAGTATTTCACAAGTGCTGCTGAGAAAATCATAATGATTGCCCCAGGAATACCGATGAACTTAGAAGCAAATCCTCCGAAGATGAAGAACGTACATGCAATTAATAAACCTGCTCCCATTAATGAGAAGTCAATTGGCTTCTCTGTATTTTGTTCTTTTAATAAATCTGCTTGATTGCCTGTTTTCACTAATACACCGTTACCACTAAGCTCCGGTTTCTTCTCACCTAAACGCTTCATATACCCTGCACTCACGATTGCAAACATATTCCCAATAATAGCTGCCGGAATAAGCTGTGATACAAATGTTGCTGATGATTCATTTAAAATATCACTATAAGCTAGCGACAATGGTAAAATCCCTTCCCCGATACCACCACTCACAATTGGTACGATGATAAAGAAGAATGTCTGCTTCATTTTAAATCCAAATAGTGAACCGACTAATAAGCCCACTGCTACAGAAGCTAACGTCCCTACTACTAAAGGAATAAACATACGAACGAAACCCTGCACTAACACTTTACGGTTCATTCCTAAAATACTTCCAACTACTAAACAAGAAATATATAAATATAAAAAGTTCGATTTTTTCATTAACATAGTCGCAGCTTCCATTGAAGCTGGATTCATCCAGTTAAAAAATACAAGTAACGATGGAATAAATAATGAGAGAATTGCTGGACCACCGATATTTTTTAATATCGGAATTCTCATTCCAATATCACCTAAGAAAATACCCATGATCATAATAACTGCAAAACCACCAATCATATCTGCTGGTAATTTATTATATACAGATGCTCCATAAATAATAGCAGCCAATACTACGTATAACGGTAAAGGTATAACACCGATTTTAACGTTCATAATTTTAGAAGCGAAAGATTCACTTTTCAATTCATTGCCTTCAGAAAATGATACCGCTTCCACATTCTTTTGAATTCCCATATGGCACCCCCTTGTTTTCTTAATAACAATATTAAAACGCTTTCAATAGTAAAAATAGTTTTTGTAAGTTTTGTAATTGGTTTTGTAATTAAAAAAAGTATAAGCGACCTATAATAAGTCGCTTATACGTAAAAGTCTATTTTATTCCGGTCAATACACCTTAATTTACTCACCGGTCTTCCCACATTTTGATACACCATTTCATTCTCTAATACTCCGATTTCAGTCAAAAACATTACATACTTTCGAATAGAAACTCTCGAAACCCCTACTAATTGCGCCATTTCATCAGTTGTAAATGCTTGTCCATTAAGCGATGCGATTTTCTGCCAAATGAGTTGCAATGTTTGCTTTGTTAATCCTTTCGGAAGCTCTTTAGTGACAGTTGGCTCTCTTCTTTCTTTTTGCAAAATTAATGAATCTAATTCCGATTGACTAATTTTTTGTTGTTCTTTCATGAAAGTAAATTTTTCTCGATATACAGTTAACGCCTCTTTAAATCGTTCAAATGTAAAGGGTTTAATTAAATAATCTACAACCCCGTATTGTAATGCTTTTTTGATACTTCCCATATCATGCACAGCCGAAATCATCATAATATCAATTTCTTTTTCTTGATTTCGAATATACATTAACAGCTCAAATCCAGTCTCCTCAGGCATAAAAATATCAAGTAATATGAAGTCTACCCGTGACTTCTCTAATACTTCTATCGCTTCTTTAACTGAGTTAACTGCATGAACAAGTTCAAATCCTCCCACTTGCTCTAAATAATGTGTATTTAACATTGCCACCATCGGATCATCTTCTACAATTAAAACTTTAATCATATTTGCTTCTCATCCCTACTATTAGGTATTTCAATTGTTATCGTTGTTCCTTCTCCTACCAATGAATGAATATGAATTTCCCCATTTATTCGCTGTATACTTTCTTTTACAAGATACAAACCATAACCGCGATTATCTCCCTTTGTGGAATAACCTTTTGTAAATAATGCATCCATCTCCTCTTCTTGTATACCTTTCCCCGCATCTTGTACTGTAATAGTTAATGTGTCTGTGTCCCCATACTGTATACCAACTTCAACTTGCTTCTTTTTACAATTCGCTACCGCATCTAACGCATTATCAATTAAGTTTCCGACAATCGTAATAAGTTCATGAATCATACTTTCATCATATATTTCTGGTAAATAAGAGCCTTCACTTATAATTAACTTTATATTTTTCTCTCTAGCATAGCTAAGTTTACCTAATAAAAAACCAGCAAATACTGGGCTTTGAATTTTTTTCATAATCCCCCCAATTTCATATTGATGCTCTGATACCATACTACTTACATATTTCTGCAATTCTTCATACTGTTTCATATGTGTTAGCCCTAATACGACATGCATTTTATTCATAAATTCATGAGATTGTGCCCGTAATGCTTCCGCATATAGCCTAATACCAGTTAATTCTTCTGCCAATTTTCTGATTTCTGTTTTATCACGAAATGTTGCAATCGCACCAACTATTTCTCCTTTTACATATAAAGGAACACGATTCGTAACAATCGTAATCCCATAAATTTTTTGTTCTTCGTTTAATTGTACCTCTCCTGTTTGCAACACTTCTTTTATACGTGAATTCGGCATATACAATTCAACATCTTTACCAATAAAGTCTTCTTCAAGTCCACTTTTCTTAAATAGCCGTTTTGCTTCATTATTAATTAACGTTACTTTCGCTTCTTTATCTACAGCAATAATACCTTCTTTGACCGATTGTAACATCGTATTTCTTTCTTCAAGAATTTTCGCTATCCTGTGCGGTTCCAGACCAAACAGACTCTTCTTTATATGTCTAGCTAGCAATATCGCTCCTATAATGCCAATTAACAATCCAACTCCGACACCAATATAAATAATATGTCTACTTTCCTTAACTCTTTCTTTTACATTATCTGCTGAAATACCAACAGCAACCGCACCAAGCTGTTCACCTGTGTCAGCAAAAACAGGAACGAATACTCGCATTGAAATCCCTAAAGTTCCTTCTGCTAAAGATACGTGTTCCTTTCCCTTCAATACCGTTCCTTCATCCCCTCCAACGAAATGAAGACCTATTTTTTGAGGATTTGGATGAGACTTTCTTATCCCATCCATGTCCATAACGACAATAAATTGAACACCTGTATTTTTTAATATCCTATTTGTATACGTTTGGATGGCGGATGTATCTGCTTTCCCAATTAAACCATCGATTACCACCGAATCATTCGCTACAATATGTGCAATCGTTTTTGCCTTCTCTGCTTGGCTTTCTTCTGTCGTTCGTTCAACATTATGGCTGATTAAAATATCTGTCACAAGTAAAGAAAAAATGACAACGGTACATACTAATAATGTAATCGTTTTCCATAAATTCCATAGTCTTTTTCTTTTTTCATCCCGTTAATGACTCCCCTAATTGCTGAATAGAAAAATAAGTAAGGTGATATTATTTTCACCTTACTTATTTGCTGTTATTATACTTTAAATTTACTAGTCATTGCTTGTAGTTCTTCGGCCATCTCAGCTAAGTTTTGTGAAGCTGAACTAATTTCTTCCATCGAATTTACTTGTTCTTCTGTTGAAGCTGCAACACTTTGCATACTAGCTGTATTTTCTTCTGCCGCCGCTGCAATTTCATCAATAGCATTTGTCACTTCATTTGCATCTCCAGCGATTCTCTTCGTTGTTTCTACCATTTGATTAACTTGAGAAACAATATGAGTAGTAGAACTTAAAATTTCTGTAAAACTTACTTTCGTTTTTGTTACAACCTCTAAGCCCTGCTGAACTTCCCCACTCACATTATCCATCGCCTTAACAGTATGTTCAATATCAGCCTTAATTTCTGCAATTAAATTTGCAATCTCTCCAGATGACTCTCCTGATTGCTCTGCTAACTTTCTTACTTCATCTGCTACAATAGCAAAGCCTCGGCCCTGTTCCCCTGCTCTTGCTGCCTCAATAGCCGCATTTAAAGCTAATAAGTTCGTTTGAGTAGCAATGGTTTGAATTGCTTCAGAAATAGCTCCTACCTGCTTTGATTTCTCATCAAGAAGTTTAATAATAGCATCTGACTGGGATACCGACCTAGAAATAGACTGCATTTGTTTTGCGGTTTGTTCAACCAATTCTTCTCCCTCTTCAGCTCTTTCTCTCGCATGTAATGAGGATATGGAAATTGACTCCGCGCTTCCAGTTACATTTTGAATCGCTGTATTTACTTGTTGTAATGTAGCCGCACCTTCTTCAACACCTTGGCTTTGTGATTCAGCCCCACCTGATACTTGTTCCATTGCAATTGTAATTTGATCTGTCGCATCATTCGCTTGCTGTACGCTCGCTGTTAATTCTTCTGCCGATGCTGCAACATGTTCTGCTGAAAAGCTAATTTGGGTAATCACATCTTGTAAAGAGGTAGACATTTCATTAAATGAATCCCCTAATTTTCCTATATCATCCTTGGAGTAAATAGTAATTTTTTCTGTCAAATCCCCCTTACTAATCTTATGTGCCGAATCAGCTATTTTTCGTAATGGCCTTGTAATAGAATTTGTAATGAAATAAATTAATACACTACCAAATGCAATAGCGATAGCAATGACAATCAAAGTTTTATAAAATACTGGATTCGCAGCTTGGGTAATTTCTTCGTCAAACATAACTCCAACTATCTTCCATCCTGTTTTCTCATTTGTTGCAAAGATTAAATTCTTTTTATCATCTTGTTCTGTATAAGATACATTTCCTTGTTTGTCTTCATAAATTGGTTTAATCCAAGGCTCAGTAACCTTTGAACCTGGTTTTCTAGACGGATGACTAACAATTTGCTTATTTTGATCTAAAATAACTGCATAGCCTTTTTCACCAATGTTAATCATTTTTGAAACCTTTAGGATGTTATCCAAATTCAAGTTAATGCCTATAACACCTTTACCATCTTTTACTTCCTTAGCAATTGTCACTACCATATTTTTTGTAGATGCTGATTGATACGGTGCAGTAACAATTACCTTTCCTTTATTTTCATGCGCTTCTTTATACCACGATCTATCTGTTGGATTATAGCCATCAGACATTTGAATAAATGGTTCTCTTATAAACTTCCCCGTCTGCGTTCCAATATAAATACCTTCTACTTCTGGATGAAGCTTTATATATTGTGCTAACTTCGTTCTTACTATTTCTTCTTGTCCATTTGGATATGTATCCTCTGTTAAGATTTCTGCAAAGTACGTCGCATCAACAAATTTCTCTTCTATATTTTGAGAAATAACAGTATTTAAAACTGAAATATTCTCCTTTGCTTTATCTGTCATTTGATGTTCAAAATTTGTTTTGGCAGTTTGATATGAAACACCACCGATAATAAGTCCTGGTATAGTTAAAATAATAAAAAATGAAATGATTAATTTTTTCTTGATACTCATGCTTTTTACCCAATTGAATATATTTTGCATAATAAGCCTCCTTTATGTAATAGAACACTTGTGTAATTTTATACAATCAACATGCATAAAACAACATATAATGATAACATGTAATTTTTTCGTCAATTATGCATTTTTACATATCCGCTTCTCCTAAACATTTTAATCCTAAAAAATAAGAGAACTTTAGCATATATAATAAGCTAAAGTTCTCTTATTTCTTAACAGCTTCTCTTCAAAAAAAATCTGCAAAACTTCTCTTACAATTCCTTAAATCTTTATCCTTCATCTTATAGTTATATAGTTCATGCTCTTCTTCCTAATTTATTTGGAGTTATTTACATAGCTAATTGCCTGGCTCCCCATCTGCACCCATGCCTGTTCAAAGTTTCCTCTTGGCACTTTTACATCTAAGCTATCATCGAGGGGATCTCGAATATATACAGATTCCTTATCGTACCCAACAAGTACAACACAATGTTCATTATACGTAATAGAAACATCCCCACTATTTGTTTCCCATGTAGTAAATTCATCTTCATCTAAAGGAGCATATGTTGCATTCGTAATCATGACTACCGGTTGCCCTGCTTTTACACTCTTATAAATTTCTTCTATACTCTTCCCTGTTAAGTCCACAGCTTTATTAGGTAAATATTTTTTCGCTAACTGAAAAAGTGGTCCGTGATATACACCGTATCCAGATTCAGAAAAGGTATAAATATTCCCTACAAATCCTTCATTCGGATTCCCACGTACACCATCTTCCATAAAATTAACTTTTTTTATTTCATTTGCTAATTTCATCTTATCTACAGAAACACCTGCGTATTGTAACATCATCGCTAAGCTTGTCACTTCGCAGCCTCTCTCTAGCTCTGGTAACTGCTGAATTAAAGGCACATTTGATAACATGACTTTTTCATCGTTATTACTAAACTCTATTCGTTTTTGACTTTGTATACTTGATAATAGTAATCCCTTTACTTTCTCCACATACTCTGTAATCCCATTTGTATATGCACCCCATATTCCTATACATAGTACGGACATACATATATACCACTTCCATTTTCGTATCACTCTCACGCCCTTTTTAATTCGTTAAATACGAATAAAACGCATCAGCATCTGTTTGAATCATCGGTACAAATTTTAGTTCGTTTCCTTTTTCAGGTTGTTCTCGTTTTATTTTTTCCGCTAGCTCTTGAATGCCTATATTCGTTCTATCCATATTAAGCTCATTTGCCATTTCTACTACTTTTTGTTCATTAATTTCTCTTAATACTTGATATATATCTTTGCCGTATAAATCAATATGATATTTTTTTGCTTCTCCCTGCACTTTTTGTTCGTACACTTCTTGTGCTAAATCTTCCATCTCTTTTCCTTTTTGAGAAATACCTAACTTTCCTGCTTCTTCTCTTACTTTCGTTCCATAGATTTCTTCGGCAATGTCTTCTATTTCTTTTCCATTTGTCGAAATACCTAATTTATCCGCTTCATCATTAATTTTAATCGTATTAATTTGAGTAATCAAATTCACAATCGATGTATTATCTATAGATATGCCTAGTTTTGACGCTTCTTGCTTCACTTTTGTTTCATAGATTTCTTCTGAAAGAGTTCCGACATCTTTTCCTTCTGCCGAAATACCTAATTGTTCTGCTTCTCTTCCTACCTCAGTCTCATGAATTTCTTTTTCTAACGTAATTTGTTCTTTCCCATCCGTTTCAATGCCTAACTTTTCCGCTTTTTCTTCCGTATGCATTGCATGTATTTTCCCATCATTTAATTGTTCTTTACTACGCTGCGTGTAATCTGTCTTTCCTTTTTTCATTCCAGAAGGAGAGGCACCCCCTAATATACTTAAACTCATTACTCCAATAGTGAATACCGTCATCATTTTCTTTTGCAAAATTAATTCCTCCCTCTCACGCTTTCTTTTCCCAGCTTTCCCATAATTTTTTTTATACTATACATAAACTTCATCTCTGTTAGAAATAACCTTATGATTTATCCAGTTCATTCAAAAAAACCTTACAGCTTTTCTTTCCATCACAAGCTTCCATGATGTAATACATGATACAAGTTGTTCCTTAACTTTCCCTTAAAAAAAGACGACCTTGTAAAAAACAAGGTCGCCTTCTCACTTATAATCTTTGGTTTTTAGGAAAAATCACTTCAAAACAAGTTCCTTCTCCCCATTTGCTCTCTACCGATATTTTCCCATAATGCTTTTCTACAATCCAATTAGCGATTGAAAGACCTAACCCAGCTCCTTCTGACATACTTCTTGCTTTGTCTCCTTGATAAAAACGATCAAATAAATTTGGAATATCTTCTTCTTTAACTCCTATCCCATTATCTTTCACCCGTATACGAATTGAATTACTCGTTTGTGTGCAATCAATTTGAATATGCCCATCTTCATTCGTATACTTCATCGCATTATCTAACAATATGACCATCATTTGATGGATTCTCTCTCTATCACCCATAAACGTTATATCACGTTCTACTTTTAATATCATCGCTTTTTCTTGATAAGAGGCAATTTCTTTATATGGATTTATAATTTCTTCTAACAACTTATCCAGTTCGAATGTTTTCTTATCCATCTCAATTTGATTAGAATCCGAACGTGCTAACAACAATAAATTGCTAACGAGTTTCGATAGCCGCCTACATTCTTTTGAAATTGTAGAGATATCCACGGCTTTTTCTTCTATCGTAGCAGATGGGGACTGGAATAATACATCCGTTTTTGATTGAATAACTGCAAGCGGTGTTCTTAATTCATGTGATGCATCGGAAACGAATTGCTGCTGTTTCTCCCATGAATTTTGAATAGGTATGAGTGCCCTGCCAGCTAGGAAAAAACCGATACCTATTGCACATAGACTTCCTATGCTACAACCTATTATGAGAATTAAAAATAAAGTATTTAGCATTTCTTCTTCAGCTGTTGTATCACGTACAATTTGAACTATTTTTCCATCTTCTTGAAACGCAAACGTTCTAAAATATCGTCCTTGCACTTCAATATCTTGCAAATCCCCTACCTTTTTGGGAGAAAACTTTTCCAAATCCTCTTCAAAGTTAGAGCGAAATTTATGGTTATCGCCTTCTATCTCCACTATTTTTCCATTCCAAGTTATTATAGTTATCCGTGGGTCTCGAATTTTGATATTCTCTATACGTTTTCTTGGTGGTGGCATTTTAACATCAAATTTTTCTCTATACTGAGTTATCATTTTTATAGATTGATCCACTTCATTATAAGTACGCTTGTATGTGTACGAATAAATAATACTACCTAATACACCTATTAATAGGATAAATACTAACGAATTCAATATAGTTAGACGAATACGTGTCTTTTGAAACATGCTTCCCTTTCTCATTGTTCTTTTAATATATATCCAATACCTCGAACGGTTTGAATATCTTTCTGATAACCGAATGGTTCTAATTTTTTACGTAAATGATGTACATACACTTCTACAATTGCTACTGTCGTATCTGAATCAAATCCCCAAACACGATCGAAAATTTGTTCACGCATTAAAATCTTCCCGCTATTTTGAATGAGATACTCTAGTAGCTCGTATTGTTTTAATGTCAGCTTAATACCTTGTCCATCTACTTGAATGTCTTTATCTTTTCCGAACAATTCAATTCCTTTATAGCGAATGGTCTGCTGTGTTGTTAAACTACCACTTCTGCGTAGTAATGCACGAATTCTCGCTTTTAATTCAGGGGCCTGAAACGGCTTAACAATATAGTCATCTCCACCAAAGTCCAATCCTTTCACTCGATCTTCTAAAGAATCTCTCGCTGTCAAAAACAGGACTGGCGTTTCAATCTTTTCATCACGTATTTTTTGAATCACTTCAAATCCGTCCATTTCTGGCATCATCACATCAAGCAAAATTGCATCATAAATGTTTTGCAGCGCCAAAAACAAGCCGTCTTCCCCATTCATTGCCGTATCCACTTCAAATTCATCACGTAAAATTTGTACGATAGACTCTAATAACGAGGCATTATCTTCTACTACAAGTAAGCGCATATTCTCACCTTCCACAATCTATTTCAACTCTCTTTATTATTGCATCTCTTCTCTTCATAACGAAATAATGTAATCATATTATGTAATTTCATTTTCAACTATTTCCTTCTAAAGTTTTACTCGATATAAAATTTTGAACCTTTATTATAAAGGCTCTTTCTTAAATTTTGCTTAATAAAAAATTGAAAGAAATAAGATTCCTCTTATCTCTTTCAATTTTTTACTACATATACCTTTTTACTTGGCAACTCCAAACAATTTAACTGACCACCATACACAGCCCCGCCATCAATTCCAATAATACGATTACTACCAAAATACACTCCGCAATTCTCACTACCATGAAGCGTTTTTGTTTCCGTATGGCCAAATACAACAACCTTTTCGCCGCTATATCCATTATGAAATTCATTACGGATCCACATTAATGTATATGGTTCTGATTCAGAAACTCGATTCATCGGCTCAACACCAGCATGTACAAAGATATACTCTTCTGTTTCAATGTAATGATCTAATTCTTGAATAAACGTTACATGTTCCTCTAATATATGAGATTGTAAAATCGGTTTTTGGAAGTTTTCCTCATTAACCGCAATGTCTTCTTCTACAAATCCATAGCTATATAACGTTTTATCTCCACCATTCCTTTTTACCCAATGGTTCCATGAACGTTCCTCATCTGTCGTTAACGCCTTAATCATCATATCTTCATGATTTCCCTTTAAAACGAAGGCTCCCTCTTCTTTTAACTCTTTTACCTTTTCAATGACAGCACTTGCATTCGGGCCACGATCTACATAATCCCCCAACAAAATTAGTTGATCCTGTCTTGCATCGTATTGAGCTTCTTCCAATAACTGTTCGAACTTTTCTATTTCTCCATGAATATCACTAATAACAAGTATTCTCTTCATTTCTTCTCCTTCTTTCTAAACCATTCTCTTTCTAATTATAGATTGAAATGAAGGAAATTTCTGAATACTAATCCGAAATAACATTTATTACAAATAAAACTATTATCCTTACAACACTGTAAGTCTCTTGTCATTCAATTCGATAGTTGCAATTACTATATTTCCTTATACTAAAAGTAAGAAATGAAACAAAAAACAAGGAGAGATGAGATATGAAAAAAGTGATGGAAGTTGTAGTAGCGGTGGCAGAGGTTTTCGTAAATGGTAAACAAGTTGCAATGGAGTTAAACAAATAATGAAAAAGACAATATTCGTTCTAGATCCTTTACTCATATAAAAGAGATAAGAGTTCATCATTTCTTTGATCCCTTATCTCCCTATAAAGAAAGCCGTATCCCTCATAAGGATACGGCTTTCTCTTATTTTTGACTCGTACGAGCTGAAATACTAATTGCTCTATCTGTTGTTTTTGCAGCTTCATCTAACGCTTCTTTACTATTTTTCCCGTCATACATTGCTTCTAATGCTTTTACAACTGCATCTCGTGATTCTGGGAATACACTAATTAATGCACCTTGAGTTGCTGGAGATTGCTTCGTTGCTTGTAATTGCTCTACCGTTACTTTTAACTGTGGATACTTTTCATACTGCTCTTTTACTAATGGCTCATTATATGCATCTGGATTAATTGAGAAATATCCTGTTGCTGTATGCCATTTTGCTTGTACGTCTGGCTTCGTTAAATATTTCATAAAGTCCCAAGCACCTTGCTGTGTATCTTCTGAAACCATGTTCGTCATCCATAACGATGCCCCGCCAATAACAACACCATTTTGCTTCGAATCTTCTGGATATGGAATATATGAAACGCCTACATTAAACTTAGAAGCATCAATTAAATCACGAACACCAGCAGAAGAATCTAAATACATAGCAACTTGTCCAGACTGGAACGCGGCACGAATATCATCCCAACTTGCCCCATACTTTCCAAGCGCACCAGCTTTATTTAATTCATCTAACATCCCAAACACTTTTTGACCTTCTTTTCCGTTAAATACTGCTTTCTGTGCAGCATCTTTACGGCCATTTTCATTATCTACATATAAAGCCCCTTGTGTCGCTAACAATTCTTCAAAGAACCAACCATAATTGAGCATAGAGAATCCATACTGCTTTACATTTCCGCCTTCTTTAATCGTTAACTTTTTCGCCGCTTCTTTTAATTCCGCATATGTTTTCGGAGCTTTCTCTGGATCTAATCCAGCCTTTGCGAAAGCATCTTTATTATAAATTAATACTGGTGTAGATGAATTAAACGGCATAGAATACATTTTTCCATCAACTGAATAATAATTCGTAATTGCTTTTTCTAATTTTGATGTATCGTACTTATCTTTTTTAATCCAACTATCGATAGGCGTAATCTTTTTGCTATCAATCATATACTTCGTTGTAATTTCGCTCGATTGAACAAGCGCTGGCGCTTCTTTCGTTGCAGACATCGTTTTAAATTTCGTTAAAGACTCTTCGTATGTTCCTTGGAACTCTGCCTTTATCTCGTATTTATTCTGCGACTTATTATAGTCTGCAACAAGCCCATCTAGTACACCTTGTGTTTTTCCACCCATTGCATGCCAGAAACGAATTACAGTTTTATCACCATTCTTTTCAACTGGAGCTACTTTTGCCTGTGCTTCAGGTTTTCCCTCTGTTTTACTATTTGAACAAGCTGCGCCGGTTAATGCCATTGTGGCTGCCATTAAAAGAGCAGCACTTTTTTTCAATAAACTCATCTCAATCCCACCTTTTCCTATGTATGCTTATTTAATTGCACCTTTTGTTAATCCTTTTTGTAATTGCTTTTGCCCTAAAAATAGTAAAATCAACGTTGGAATGACGATAACCGTAACACCGGCCATTACACTGCCCCAATCAGTTGCAACTTCTTGAGATTGAAGCTGCTTTACACCAATTTGAACCGTTCTTACTTTTTCATCAGTGGTTACTAAGAGCGGCCACAAATACATATTCCACGTTGTTAAAAAGCTATATACTCCAAGCGTAATAAAACTCGTTTTACAATACGGAATTACAACACTGAATAAAAACCTTACATTTCCAATCCCTTCAATAAAAGCAGCTTCTTTCAGTTCATTCGGAAGTGTCATAAAATGTTGACGTAGTAAGAAAATACCGAAAGCTGTTGCAAAAAACGGCACCGTCATCCCAGCAAAACTATTAATCCATCCGAAGTTTTGAATCGTTAAAAAGTTCGGTACCATCGTTGCTTCCCACGGAATAAGCATTGTTGAAATAAACAAGAAGAAAATTAAGTTTCTACCTTTAAACTGAAGAAAAACAAAAGCATAAGCTGCTAAACTGGATACGATAAGTTGTCCAAGCATAACAACTGTCGATACAATTAAACTGTTATATAAGTATGTAAAAAGAGGTACTTTTTGAAAAATATTAATGAAATTATCAAAAGTAAATTGAGTTGGAAATAACCTTCTCATTTGAATATCGTCTGGTGTCATAAAGCTTATTAAAAACGCATACAGTACAGGAAAAAACACCATTACTGCACTAATAATGAGCAGCATGTATAATAGGAAATTTTGTTTCCACTGTTTAACGATCATTTATAATGCACCTTTCTCTCAGCAAACTTAAATTGAAGTAATGTAGCAATAAAAATGAAAATAAATAATACCATCGCTTGTGCACTTGCTGTTCCAAATTGATGATTCACAAATGCCTCTTTATAAATCGAGTACACAATTAAATTCGTTGCATCATTCGGTCCACCGTGCGTTAAAATATCAATTTGTCCAAAGCTTTGGAATGCACTAATTAACGTTACTGTCACGATAAAAAATAAAGTTGGTGATAGCATCGGTAATGTAACGCGGCGAAGCTTATGTAAATAACTAGCACCATCTATAGATGCACTCTCATATAAAGACGTATCAATATTTTGTAAACCACCTAATATAACTAAAAATGCAAATCCTGTATTCACCCAAACCGTTGTAACCGATACAGAAAACAGTGCCCATTCTGGACTCGTTAACCATGCGATTGCAGGAAGATTCATAGAGGCTAATATATTATTAAATAACCCTACACTTGGATGAAATAAAAATAGCCAAATCACTGCACTAGCAGCTACTGATATTCCCATCGTTGAAGAAAACAGTACTCGGAATAACCCAATCCCTCTTACTTTTTCATTTGCAATTAATGCAAGAAATAAGGCGAATACAATGCTAGTAGGCACTGTATATAAAACAAATAATAAAGTTGACTTTATACTTTTGTAGAAAGCAGGATCCGAAAATAAATATTGATAATTTTCTAAGCCAACGAAAAGATTAGCTTCTCCGTGTATATCTGTTAAATAAAAGCTATAGTAGATCGTCCTAAACAATGGATAGAAAAGAAAAATTGAAAATAACAAAATAGATGGCGCCAAAAACAATAATCCTATTCTTAAATCTTTCGTTCTGCCCCATAAACTCTTCTTTTTTGACACTGTTGTTTGAACTGGTAACTTACCTACTTCAATCATTATTTCGCCACCACTTTCAACTCTTCTTCAGCCACCACTTTTAATCGTTCATTCGTATTTTGGTGAAAGAAGCATAGTTTTTCTTGCGAGAATAATAATTTTACTTTGTCACCTTTGTTCAGGAGTAACTGTCCGATGGCTTTCGCACTCCAAGTTGTTCCATTTACCGCAAAGTTTAATATAGATTCATTCCCTAATACTTCTACAGATTGCAGCGTCACTTCTTGTCCTTCCTCAGACAGTGCAATATGCTCAGGACGCATACCTATTCGAATAGTTCCTTCTGGTAATTGCTTTAGCTGTCCAATAGATAATGGGATTTGCAATTGCCCTATATGTAATATGCCTTTTTCTTTATCCACTTCCCCATCATTTATATTCATAGAAGGAGAACCTATAAAACTTGCAACAAATTCGTTTGCTGGTTCGTTATATATATCAAGCGGTGTTCCAACTTGTTGTATACTTCCTTTATTTAAAACCATAATACGATCTCCCATAGTCATTGCTTCTATTTGATCGTGAGTAACGTAAATCATCGTAATTCCTAATCGTTGCTGAATTTCTCTAATTTCAATCCTCATCTGTGCACGTAATTTCGCATCTAAATTCGAAAGTGGTTCATCCATTAAACAAATCGGTGCTTGACTGACGATGGCCCTAGCAAGTGCAACACGCTGTCTTTGTCCACCTGATAGTTGCCCAGGCTTCATTTTGACATATTCCTTCAACCCTACCATCTCAACAGCTTCCATCAATCGTTTTTGTCGTTCTTCTTTCTGTACTTTTCTTACCTTAAGTCCAAATAAAATATTTTCTTCTACAGATAAATGTGGGTATAGCGCATAATTTTGAAATACCATTGATAGATTACGATCTTTTGGCTCTAAATCATTTGCAACATGTTCATTAATAATTAAATCTCCCGAAGAAATTTCTTCTAAACCAGCCAGCATTCGTAATAATGTACTTTTTCCACATCCCGAAGGTCCAACTAAAACAAAAAATTCTCCTCTTTTAATATGAACTGATACGTCTTTAACTGCTGTCTCTTCCGCATTTTTATATACCTTTGAAACATTTTTCAATTCAATCACAAGGTTGCACTCCTTTTTTCTTCTTGTATCCACACTTCATAATGACTCGTTGAAATTGCACTTGCTCCTGCACGAATTGCGATTTCTGCATCCTCTCGCGTTTGAATCAGCCCACCTGCAATAATAGGGAATTTTATTTCCTCCGCTAGCTGTTTAATAATAGAAGGCATAATGCCAGGCATAATCTCTACTGCATTCGGTTTAGTCGTTTTACAATTTTCAATTGATTTTGTAAGAGATAAAGTATCAACAATAAAAATGCGTTGAATCGTTTTCAATCCAATTTTATTGGCATTTCGAATTGTCGAACCCTTTGTTGAAATAATACCTTGTGCTCCGATAACATCTTGAATATACAAAAGAGCTTCCTCTGTGTTCGTATTTAAGCCTTGTATAAAATCACAATGAAGAAATACATCATGTCCATGTTTCTGTAATTCGTATACACGCTCTGGTAACTCCAGCATTGAACCAGTCATAAGAAAAACTGTTTTCGGTAATTTTTTGTATGTTTTGTACCCTTTCCAATCCTTTATCATCGCAATATAAGGTTCTTTAAACATTCATTCCACCTAGCTTTTCTATTTTTATCCAAACTAAAAACACCTACTTACATAGAACACCTTTCTCCTTATTTGAACTCTAGGGAATAGAGCACACCTAAGAAAGTGGCACGTTATATGTAAGCGGGTGTTCTCAAATGTTCTCTACCCTAATTATTTTGTTACCTTTACTATATTACGCATTTATTAAGTCAGTTTTGATAAATTGTTAATTAGGTGTTAATCGAATGTTAATATTCACCATATTATTTTTACAATAATCTAGATATACGAATAAACTCCAACAGAACACAACAATGTTTAAAATTCAATCAATATGTAAATTCATTCCATAGTTAATGAGTTTTAGTTTTCTCGCCACTGCTTGTGAAGCACAATTATCCCAAGAAGTACTATAAAGCGGAATGTGCTTTTCCTCTTGTATTGATATTGCCCAGGCTGTAACGACATCAGCACCATATCCATTCCCTTGAAACTCCGCTAAAGTTTCCACACTTTCCTCAGCAGCTACGGTCGTACTTCTGGCACTGCAACATATAGAAACTACCTTTTCATTTTTTACAATTGCAAAATAAGGTTGCCTCCATTCCATCTGTTCTATTAGATTAGGGAAATTTTCTCGCAAAAGCTCTTTATTTTTCTCTGTTATTTGTATCGCCCTAGTCGGCTTATTTAAATTATTTGGAAACATGTAAGCAAAACCTATCCAAATATTCTCCACCGTTCTCTCATCATTTAATACTTTAATAATCTTTGCTATCTCTATGTGATTTGAGCGTTCTCGAATTAATTTCTCAATCTTACTTATCATTTCACTATCCAGGTTATAATGATATCTCGTTATATTCCCTTCACGAGTTCGGCCAAGAAAAAAACGCGGCGCTTTCAGATTTCCATTTTCATTTACACTCTTTATTCTTCCTACTTGATTATGAACAAATAAAACCTCTGCCTGAATTGCTATTAACTCAAGTTCTGAAAATTTCATTTGTAGCCTCCTTAGTTACTATGTATATAAATTCCATCTAGTAAAGCTTTATAGAATACGCACATAAGAATTCCTTATCTATTCCTCTTTTTAAATAATTTTTTCAAAACAAAAATCCCATTCAAATACACATTACTGAATCCATCATATACTAACTGATTTCTTCATTCTGTCTATCTAAATGGGATTATTTCGTATTTTTTATTTCTTCAGCTTGTTATTCCGCCAGTTGTGGTTGCGGCTGTACTACTTCATTCGCTCCAGCTATCCTCAACATATTCGCAATATCTTTAAAACCTCTTTTTTCAGCATACTGCAGCGGCGTAATATTTTCCTTATTGGCCATATTTACATCTGCCCCGTGGTCAATAAGCATTTGAATTACTTTCTTATGACTTTCACTACCATTTCCTAATACAATTGCTTCTAATAAAGCTGTTCCACCACGTTCATTCTTATAATTCACATCAATATCTGTATGCTCTAATAATTCTTTAACAACCTCTACATGGCCACGCTCAGATGCAGAAATAAGTGCTGTTCCACCTGACTTAGTCGTTTCCTTCGTATTAACTCCTGCATTAATTAATACTTTTACAATATCCGTATATCCTTCTCTACTTGCATAAAGAAATGGATTGCTTTGTTTTTCGTCTTGAATTTCAATATCAGCACCCGCACCAATTAATGCTTTAACTGTCTCTACATGATTTTGATACGTCGCTGCAAGGACAGGCGTTTCTCCATTGTCACCTTCTACATTGATATTCGCTCCATCTTGGATCAGCTTCATAGCTGTTTCTGTGTCTCCAAGCGTCGCAGAAAGTAGCAACTGTTTGTCCATTAAATTTATACTTTTTTCTTCTTTAGATTCTTCCTGTTCTTTATGCTTTTCTTTTTTCTTTTCGTTTTTCACATGAACCGGTTTTGATTCTGGCTCTTCTTGCTTATCGCAAGCCACTACCGTCATTAAAAGTCCTAATAACATACATAATAAAATTTTTTGTTTTCTCACAACTACAGCTCCTATGAAAGATAATGTTTTCTTAACCATTCCTCCATCACATACAATAACTCTTCTTGAGTACATTTATCCATAAGCCCTTTAGATTCCTTCTTTAATCGGATTATCTTAAACTTATACTATGTTTCTCAACCTATTGGAATGATACGCCTGATGGCCTCATCATTAACATTATGAAGCAATTAGTTTAGCACGTTTTTACCGCATTTGTATACATTTCTAAAAAGTACATAAATGATTGCTTTAGGTTACTATATTCCATTGTAACCGTTCTTCTAAAATTTTTACACCTTTTCTATATTTGCACCTGAGTAATAATAGAAAAAGACAACTATATAGTTGTCTTTTTCTATTATTAATGATGCCCACCGTGATTCCCTGTTTTCGGTTTTCCCATCATCTCTTTATTCATTTCCCATTTATGCTCTGATAGCTCTTTATACGAAAGAACTTTCCCCTTATAGTTAGATACAAAACTCTCTGCATCTTTTTTATTTTTAAATGAAATGACATTATAAGCCATCGGTGTCGTTATTGTTTTATCATATACGTAAGTAGCATCTTCCAACGAAACCCAATCTTTCGAATCATAATCTCGAACAAATTTTTCTTTCGTCTTTTCACCTGAATTGATCTCCATCCATTTATACATGCAACCGATATCATCAAACTTTAACGCTTTTCCACTTTCTAAAATGATTTCTGTTGCAAATTGATTATCCATTACCCCGATTTGGCAAATATCACATTTATCATGTTTCTCATTAATTGCCACAGCTTTTATTTCCTGTTTTCCACATCCTACTGCCATAAAGATGAAACATACACATATAACAAGTACGACATATTTTCCCCTCATTAATATTCCTCCCTAAAAACCGTATACTCCACGAAAAGAATAGCAGAAGGTTGTGTGAGATTTGTGAAAAAACAATGTTCTTTTTGTAATATAAGGAACAAAAAAGAGATGTGCAGTTACTTCTACACATCCCTCATCATTCACAACCAGTAATTAATAAATCATCTTCCAGCTTAACTAATAATGTATCCGTATCAATTTCCTGTCCAACTTCTACATTTACTAATCTTATATTTCCACTGATCCCTATCCCGATTTTCTCAAGCTCACCATCGTGCTTTCGAATCATCATTAATTTTTCCCATTCATATACGTAAGAGGATTCATTAATAAAAATCTCCTCTACTTTGCCTTTACATGAACTATAAATCTCTTCTATTCTTGTTTCCATTCAAAATCTACTCCCTACTTCACGCGCTTCTCGTTTTCACCTTATTCTACCATTCTTGTACGAAGGCATTTATCTTTTTAAAAATTCAAAATTACCTCATGAACAAAATGATCAAAATAAAGATTATGTTTCTAATGATGTTATTTCTTTAATTATTTACCATTCGAATTGAACCTTTTATTATAAATAAAAAACCTTTTATCTGAATTTTCGTTTTATATTGAAAGCGCAATCATTTTTTGAGGGGGAGATTACATGGTAGCATTACTTGGATTTGCAATGGTATTCGTCTTTATGTTTTTGATTATGACTAAACGTATGTCAGCCTTAGTAGCATTAATATTAATTCCAATTACTTTCGCATTAATTGGTGGCTTTTATGCCAATATGGGCCCGATGATGTTAGAAGGAATTCAAAAGCTAGCACCTACTGGTATTATGCTTATGTTCGCCATTTTATATTTCGGAATTATGATTGATAGCGGTTTATTCGATCCTGTTATTAGTAAAATTTTAAAATTTGTAAAAGGTGATCCTTTAAAAATTGTTGTTGGTACAGCTATTCTTACTATTATCGTTTCATTAGATGGTGACGGAACAACAACATATATGATTACAGTTTCCGCAATGTATCCACTATATAAACGTCTTGGAATGAATCCACTTATATTAGCTGGGGTTGTTATGTTAGGAGCAGGTGTGACAAATCTTACACCTTGGGGTGGACCAACTGCTCGGGTTATGAGTGCTCTTGGACTTGATGCCTCAGAACTCTTCACACCACTTATACCAGGAATGATTGCTGGTGCAATTTGGGTAGTTTTCGTTGCCTATTATCTTGGAAAAAAAGAAAGAAAACGTTTAGGAATTATGGATGTACAATATTTAAAACAAATGCAAACAATGGATGAGCAAGCTGCGACAGTTGAAGCTGAAATACATAAACGCCCGAAACTGCTATGGATTAACTTTTTATTGACCGCTACATTACTTGTCTGTCTCATACTAGAAGTTATGCCGCTACCTGTTCTATTTACAGTCGCTTTTGCTATTGCCGTTATGATTAACTATCCAAACTTAGAGCAACAAAAAGAGCGTATTGCGTCTCACGCTGGAAACGTATTAGCGGTTGTTTCTCTCGTCTTTGCTGCTGGAATTTTCACAGGTATTCTATCTGGAACAAAAATGGTAGATGCGATGGCTCAAAGTGTTGTTACTCTTATACCAGATGCACTTGGCCCACAGCTTCCAATTATTACAGCTTTACTAAGTATGCCGTTCACATTTTTCATGTCTAATGATGCTTTTTACTTCGGCGTATTACCTATTTTAACGAAAGCTGCTGCCGCTTACGGAATTAGTGCAGCAGAAATGGGACGTGCTTCGTTACTCGGTCAACCTGTTCACTTACTGAGTCCCCTCGTTGCTTCCACTTATTTATTAGTCGGAATGGCCAAGGTTGATTTTGGTGAACACCAACGATTCACTTTACTTTGGGCTGTTGGAACGACAATGGTTATGTTGATTACTGGAATTGTAATTGGAATTATTCCAATATAAGATGAAACTAGAAAAAACAGTAAAGGAAATGTAATAATCCTCTACTGTTTTTATTGTTGTAAAAATCCCCTATGAAGAACCGCGGAAATACCTTCTTTCTGGCCTTCCCACACTTCCATATATAAGCTCCGCATGCACTTTCTTTCCAGAGATCAAATACTCTAAATAGCGCCTCGCAGTTGATCGGCTTACACCTACCATTGAACTTAGTATCTCTGCAGTAATTCCCTCTTCATTAATAGTTAGCATATGCTTTTTTATTTTTGCTAACGTTAAAGGGTCGATTCCTTTTGGCGCATATTCTATTTGATTTGCCTGCACCCCTCTTTGGGACCATAGATGTTCAATCTGTTCTGAAGATAATTGAGTATTTTTCTTTAACTTCGTAATCTTCTTTTGATAACTTTCTAAACTTGTTTTAAACCGATCAAATGTAAGTGGCTTTACAATATAATCTGTTACTCCGCCTCGTAAAGCATGTCGCACTACATCCGTCTCTGATGCGGCTGTAATCATAATAATATCTGTATCATGCAAATTATGCCTAATATATGTGACGAGTTCAGTCCCTTGCATGTCAGGTAAATATACATCTAATAAAACGAGTTGTGGCTTTACAAACTCTAACCATTCTTTCGCCTGTTCCCCAGTCGTTGCTGTTCCAATTACTTTAAACCCTTCAATTTTTTCAGTAAAACGACGATGAATTTCCGCAATCCGAATATCATCTTCTACAATCAATACTTCAATCCCCTCATTCATTACAATTCGCCTCTCTCTTTCGGTAATGCAATGATAAATAAAGCACCACCTAAATCCCCTTTTTCAATCGCAATACTTCCATTTAAATCTTCCACTAACTCTTTCACTTTCGCTAATCCATATCCACGTTTTTCGCCCACTTTCGTCGAAAAACCTTTATAGAATATACTTGTAATTATTTCATCATGAACACCTTGTCCTGAATCTTCTACTTCAATTAATATTTCTTCCCCAATGTCTGTTACAAACATTCTTACTTTCTTATCATGATCTTGATTTCTTTCAATTGCTTCAAATGCATTCGTGATCAAATTCCCTAAAATAGAAACAACGTAATTACTCTCAATATGCGGACTTAACTCTTCTAAACTACTTTCCCGATCTAACATAAAATCAATCTTCAACTCTCGCGCCCTATTATAAAATCCAATTAAAATCCCACCTAACCATGGATTTTGAATTCGTTTCATAATAAATTGAACGAACTCTTGATATACTGCCGTTTCCTTATGAATAAGCTCTAAAGCATCTTCATAAGACTCTAATTGAATAAGACCTGAAAGCGTATACAATAAGTTGTTATATTCGTGCGTTTGCGCCCGCAATGCCTCTGTATACTGCCGTGTTTGAGATAATTCCGCTGTTAATTGATCCATCTCAGATTTCAGGCGTAAACTGGATACTACACCAGTTACTTTATGATTAACTTTAATAGGTAGGCGATTGGCAATAACATCCTGCCCCTTTATATTTAATTGGCGATCAAATTGTTCTTCTCCGGTTTGAAGCACATCCAGTATCGATGAATTAGGAATAACATCTAAAATAAATTCTCCCATTATATTTTGTTGTTTATCTAAAGAAAGGATATCGTATGCCGCTTGATTTACTAAACTAACCATTCCATTTTTATCGATTACTACAATCCCTTCACGTACAGATTGAATAACTGTACTATGCTCCTCGTATAAAGATGAAATTTCTTCTGGCTCCATTCCAAACATCATCCGCTTAATACTTTTTGCTAAATATACAGAGCCTATTATCCCAATTAACAGACCTGTTATTGTAATCCAAAACACACGCTTTCCATACACTTCTATCGCTCCATGAATATCATCCATTGAAAAACCAACAGATACTACACCAATAATTTCATTATCCTGATTACGAATCGGGACTTTTCCGCGTAGTGAAGGCCCTAATGATCCCGTTGCTTTCGAAACATAAGATTCCCCTTCTAATAGAACCCCTTCATTATCTCCGCCAACCATTCTCTCTCCTATTTTATCTCGCTTAGGATGCGCATAACGAATACCATCTTTATTTCCAACTACAATAAAATCAGCATCTGTTTCGATTCGAATTTTTTCTGCAATTGGCTGAATAATAGAAGCTGGATTTTCTTTTTGAAAAGCTTCCCCGATTTCCGGTATAGCAGCAACTGTTTTCGCAACATACAGCGCTCTTTTTCCGATTTGGTCTTCTACTGTTTCAGATAATATGTAGTAAAATAAATAACTCGTTAACAGCCGTACAACAAGAATAAGTGTACTAATAGTTAATGTAATTCTCGGTTGCAGTTTCAATTTCTTCAATTTCAAAATCATTCCCCTAACATGGCTAAAGATAGAATTTAAAGAAAATACAGTTTTTTTAATTATCACCTTTTATCATAACACGGTTACTATATATTTCTTTATCTTTATCTTCATAAAGTGAAACTTTAATCAGTGGGGGTTTTGTTCATCCCCCACTGATTATTAGCCTTCACCAATCGGGCATCTACGGGCCGCCCGACTCCCACCTAACTTCTTTGCTCCAGCCGAATTATGAGGTGGGAGTTTTACTGCCCACAAATAGCGGGATAAAAAAAGAAACGAAGTAAAATTACTACCTCGTTTCTTAATGCTTGTTATTACACTTTAAATTTACCAATCATCTCTTGTAATTCTTCAGCCATTCGCGATAAGTGAACTGCTGCTGAATTTATTTCTTCTACTGAAGCTACTTGTTCTTCAGAGGAGCCAGCAATATTTTGAACGCTTGCTGCATTTTCTTCAATCGTTGCTGCAATTTCATTAATAGATGCACTTACTTGTTTTGTATCTATCGTCATTCGCTTCGCTACATCTACCATACTATCAATTTGTACAACTGTATCATTTGTAGATTTCAATATTTCTACAAAGCTTTGCTTCGCCTCATTTGCAACTACAAGCCCTGATTGTACCTCTGTCCCAACTTGATTCATAGAACTTACAGTTTCTTTTATATCAAATTGTATCTCTTTCACTAACTTTCCAATTTCCGTAGAAGACTGTCCCGATTGCTCCGCTAGTTTACGTACTTCATCTGCTACAATTGCAAAACCTCTTCCTTGCTCTCCAGCTCTTGCAGCCTCAATTGCAGCATTTAATGCTAATAAGTTTGTCTGCTGTGCAATATGTTGAATCACTTCTAGAATAGCTCCAATTTGCTTCGACTTATCATCTAATAAAGAAATGACTTCGTCTGACTGTGACACAGACTCATGAATTAATTGCATTTGATTCACAGTTTGTTCAACTAACTTTCCACCATCTTCAGCTTTTTGCTTCGTATACATAGAGGCTGTGGATACTAATGAAGAGCTATCCGCAACACGCTGAATTCCTTCTGTAACTTCTTCTAACAGAGTCGCTCCTTCTTCAACTTCCCGCGTTTGTATTTCTGCCCCACTCGATACTTGTTCCATCGCCCTTGTAATTTGTTCCGTCGCTTCACTTGCTTGCTTCATACTAGCCGTTAATTCTTCCGAAGAAGCTGCTACATGACCAGCTGAAGTATTAATATTTGAAATTACATCATGTAATGATGCCGCCATCTCATTAAAACTTTCACCTAACTGTCCAATTTCATCCCTCGAACGAACAGCAATTGATTCCGTTAAGTCACCTTCGCTAATTTTCCTCGCTGATATAACAAGTTGCTTTAACGGTTTAATAATAGAAGCGATTATGAAGTAAATTATAATTCCACCAATTATTAACGAGATACCAATAACAGTTAATGTTTTATAGAAAATAGGTTCAGCCGCTTCAATTATTTCTTTTGAAGGCATAATTCCTGCTATTTTCCATCCAGTTTGCTTATTTGTTTTAAAGGTAATATTACGATCCTCACCATCTAATGAGAATTTAAAATCACCTATTTCCTGCTTGTACAGCTCTTTTTCAAGTTTCTCTTCTACCTTCTCCCCCGGCTTTAACGCTGGATGTGCTACTACATTTTTATCTTGATCAAAAATTGCAACATACCCTTCTTTACCGATATTAACCATTTTTGAAGTATTTACAATATCATTAATAATTAAATCAATACCGAGAACGCCACTTTTATCTTCATTTTGTTTTGCTATTGTAACAACAATATTTCCTGTCGTTTTTGATTTATATGGAGCCGTAATAATTACTTCTCCACCTTTTTTCACTGCCTCTTTATACCAATCTCTTTCTGCCGGATTATACCCTTCTGGCATTTGAATTGCCGGTGATTGAATAAATTGCCCATTAATAGATCCAGTATATATTGCTTCCATTTCTGGATGTAATTTATTATATTCTTCTAATTTATTTTGCACGTTTTGAAGCTGATCTGCTTGATAACTCGCTCCAGTGAATAATTTTGTAAAATATGCTGCATCTACTTTCTTACTATCTAACTCTTTATTAATTACATTATTTAAAACCTTCACGTTATCTTTTGCTGATTGCAAAATTGTTTCATTAAAATTTGTCTTCGCCTGCTGATAAGACGTCCAACCAATTACAATACTTGGTGCAATTAAAATAATAATAAATGATACAAGTAACTTTGTTTTTAAGCTTCTACTCCTTAATTTTCCTTGAAACATATTCCTACCCCTCCATACCGTTTTAAATGCAATTGTTTTACATTTAATCTCTTTATACAAATCATACGATTTAAATGTATTGATGAGAGCCTCTTTCTCTTTTCCCTCATCTTTCTCTACATTTAAAGTATTGTTACATACCTTTTTCATTCTATAGAATTTAAATAATTAAAACAATATATAAAAATGTACATTATTCGAAATATTACATTTCACGAAAGAACCTCTAGTATCCCATTTACTAGAGGTTCTTTTCATCTTGCTATTCTTTATCTTTTTTTATTTCTTTCTTCTCACCTTCTACTACAGATACGACAGGTTTATCGTTTGATAGTTGCTGCACGGCACCTTTTCCAGCGAATCCTTCTAGTAATTCTTTTAAATCAATGCCAGAAGAAGCTTTTAACGTTTCTTGCATTGTTGCCATTAAATCAGTCGCATAGCCTGCAACCTTCCCGGCACCGCTATTCTTACCACCGCCGCCTGTATCAACAACTGTAATTTTATCAATATTGCTAAGTGGACTTGCAATTTCTTTCGCATAACTTGGAAGCATTTTTAGAACCATATCCATAATTGCCGCTTGCCCATATAATTCAAATGCTTCTGCAATTTTTTGTTTCGCTTCTGCTTCTGCTAAACCTTTTAACCTAATAACATCTGCTTCCGCTGTACCTTGCGCTTTTTGTACTTCCGCTTTCGCTTGACCTTGCGCTTTTTCAATTTCTGCTTTTGCTAAACCCTCTACACGTACTTCTTCTGCACGTGCTCTTGCTTCTGCTTCAATTTTATATTGATCCGCATCTGCTTTTTTCATTTGTTTTACTTTTTCCGCTTCGGCTGATTGTTCAACAGCATAGCGATCTGCATCTGCCTTTTTCTTTACTTCTGCATCGTATTGCTTTTCACGACGCGCAATCTCTTTTTCTTCTAACTCAATTTGCTTTTCACGCTCAATGATTTTAACTCGCATTTGCTCTTCTGTAACACCTTGTTGCGCTTTCGCTTGTTGTAATTCGTAAGAAAGATCTGCATCTGCACGAGCTTGTTCTTGGTCTCTCTTATAAGATTGTACTTTTAATTCCTTATGTTTTTCAGCTTCAGCGATTTGTGCATCACGCTGGTACTCTGCTTCTTTCGCTTCTTTCTCAGCACGAGCTTTTTCAATTCGTGCCTCTTTTTCACGCTCTGCATTCGCAACTGTTGCATCACGCTTAACCATTGCAATTTGCGGCTGACCAAGTGCATCTAAGTAACCGTTTTTATCCATTATTTCTTTAATTGTAAAGGAAACGATGCGAAGTCCCATCTTCTTCAAATCAGTAGAAGCCACTTCATGCACCTTTTGTGCGAATTGCTCTCTATTACTATAAGCATCTTCTACTGTCATAGAAGATAAAATAGCACGTAGATGCCCTTCTAAAACTTCTTTTGCTTCTACTTTTAACTCTTCCGTTTCTTTTCCTAAATATTGTTCAGCTGCTGTAGAAACTTCTTCAATTGTCGATCCTACTTTAATAATAGAAACACCGTTTACTGTAATCGGTACACCTTGTTTCGTATATGTATCACGTGTTCCAACTTCTAATTTGTAGTTTAATAAGCTAAGAAGTTCTGCCCGTTGCATAATTGGAACAACGAAAGTACCACCACCGCGGATAATCTTAATCTTCTTTCCATCATCAGTGGTAACGACATTCTTTCCACCACCAAGCCAGTTCCCTGTTACAATTAATGCTTCGTCCGGGCCAACTGTACGATACTTCGTAATAAATACTAAAATGAGTAGAAGTAAAATTGCGAGTAAAACTCCACCGATAATTAATGGAATCGTCATGTAAATTCCCCCTTATAATTTTGGTTTTTTTAAAGAATAAGCGATGTTTTGTACAAGCAAAACACCATCTTGAACTCCCTCAATAATGACCTCGGTTCCTTGTGAAATATCTTTTTTCCCAATTGTTTTCGCTGGTATTGCATTACTTCCAAATTGAGATGAGATTAATACTTCACCAAATCCTTCTGTAGGAATTGTCGTAATGACTTCTCCCTTGCGACCAATGAATTCATCCATACGTTGCACAGTATTTTGTTCCGCTTCTGCAATTGGTTTTAAAATTAGTATTTTCATTATGAAAACACCGATAAAAGATATAGCAAATGAGGACCCGAAAATAACGAGACTATTATAAGAATATAAATATTCTCCTATATAACTAAGTCCACATAACATGGCGAAAAAACTAAGTAGCAACGTTACAACGGATACAGATCCTCCACCAAAGCTAAATATTGATTCAAATATATCTCCAAAGAAGATATAAATGACAGTAAGTATAGTTGCAATTATGAATCCGTATAAATAAATTGTTTCAAGTGGATAACCAAACAAGACCATTTCTTATCCCCCTTTCTTAAACAATTCCTTTTTTGTTATATGTATGCCCCACCTCTTCCAAAAATATTAATCTTAATTTTCAGTTATTTACTTTTTAAAGAAAAACCTGTAAGACAGGTCTCTAAAAAAGAACAGGAGAAACCTATTGTGACAGGCTCCTCCTAGTAAATAACCGATATATTGTATATCTATATAATATACTATTTTCCACAAAAAGTAAAGTTAAACATACATTGGAAAAGCACTTATTTTACTGATAATGCGTACGCTCCATCGCCATTATCATATTTATATACATACAAATAATACTTACCTGGTTTTGCATTAAATTTTGCTTCTATATGATTTCCATTAGCTTGACCGTAAGCTGCGTAATTTTGCATATCTGATTCATGGTGAAGTACCCATGTCATCCCGATTCCATACTCATTTAAAACAGAAATATCGATATCTTTCGCTGATGCGACATTAAATGTATAAACATCGGTGTGATCCCCACCGATAAGGCTACCTTTTATAGTAGTGTTTAACCCAATACGATTTGCTTCTTCTGGACGATTATTTGGTTCTGATTCTGTTACACTTCCATCTTTAATTGTAACAGTTGTTTCGCTTCTACTCTCTTTTCCTTTATCATCTTTTACTACTAACGCTACTTTATAAGTTCCTTCTCTTTCATATGCATGTACTGGATTAACTTCTTTACTTGTTCTGCCGTCTCCAAAATCCCATAAATAAGAAACGATTTTTCCATCTTCGTCTTTTGATCCATCACTTTTGAATTGAATTCCTTCTTTTACAAACCCATTATAAGGTCCGTTTACATTAACCGTCGGAGCTTTATTTTCTCCGTCATCTTTTGCGATACCATGGAAGACTACATCATATTCAAATTTATTTGAACTATTCACGCGATAATTAACGAAGTATGCTGTAACCGTTTTGTAGCCACTCCATTCTTTTTGCGTCAATTGTTCTAAAGCCTCATTTACTCTTTTACTCATTGCTTTCCAGTCTTCTGACTCACCTTTTGTTACACTACCTGTAAACGTGCCTTCTAATGTAAATGTATTAAAGAATTGAGATGTATGCTTTGTCATTTTTGTATCTTTCATAGACAACGTTTCACTAATTTCTTTCTTCACTTCTGTTAGTGCTTTTGGTGCATGTTCAGCTAAATAATCATCTGCTACTTCCGGCACATTGTACTTATCTTGATTATCAATTAGCTGCTGCATATACTCTTGATACTCTTTATTTAACTTAGAATCTTTACTTAAAGTCTCACGATACGTATCATAATTTCCCACATCATTCGCACGAATTAAATCTTGAATTTTATCAAACGTTTCAAATTGATGAGTATATAAGTAAGACTGCAATGCGAACGAGTAGTTATAGAAATCCCAAGAACCATATTTAGCAAATAGTGTACGCTCTGCTGTATAACGGCTTGCAGGATCAGATGATAATCCACTAATTATGCTCTTTCTTGGTACAACGTTATTTGTACGAGTAGATCCTGCGAAAAATTCTGCATTCCCTTCTTGGAACCAAGTTAATCTTTCATTTTGATACATATCTCCTCTTCCAAATAAACCGGGAACTTCATATCTCCCTTGAAGATAATGGGTAAACTCATGACGGAATAACTCTTCTAAACTATAAATACTTTGCTCTGGCGTACGCTCATATGTAAAGAATGTGCCTGTCTCTTCAATATAAATCCCACCGTTGTTTGTTTCATATCCGTACAGTTGTCTATTTAATTGATATTCATCTGGAGTGTTATAGATTACTATCGTTAATACATCGTCTGCATTACCTTGTTCTAAAGCTTTGTCATTTCCGATCACACGGTGATATTGCGCTTTTACTTCCTTCGCAGCCCAATATAATCTCTTAATTTTTTCTTCTGACACTTTATCCCCAGTTTTAAATACAATAGATCCATCATCGAATGTATACGTTTTTGGTAAGTATTGCTCTTTTCCTTCTTTACGTATCTTCTCTAAATCTACCGTATTCCCGCTATAATCTTTCCCATTATAGTTTGTTGTAATTTGTTCTACTGCAACAAAATACGACTCACTTAAACGCGGGTACATATGCATTGCCTGTGTAACAACCTCTAATCCTTTATTTGGATTACTATGAAACTTACCTAAACGACTAGCAAAATAAATTCCATTATTAACGAGCCACTTATTTTCTGGCGTTACTTCATTTAAAAGAGCAATACGATTTATTTCATTAATAAACCCATCTACTTTTCCATACCACATCGTTTCATTCGCTTCTTTACGAGCCTCATTTAAGTAAGACTGTATATCATAATCAATGCCTTGCATCATATCGTATACAGCTTGTCCTTTCATACGATCGTCTACATATGCATTAAAATTATCATTATATTGTTTTAAAATATTCGATGCGTATTGCACCGTTTCAACATCACTTGATGCATTACTAATTAATTTTCCGTATGCAGATACGACTGTATCTTGCTCATTTGTTCCAAGCTTAAAGTTGGGATTTTTCGCAATAGCTTTTAACGCTGGTAAACATTTGTCCTGGAAGCTTCTTTCATTTAAGTCGCTTAATTCATTATTATAAAATGCAAGATAAAAAGCTGAACGTAATACTTCAGTAAACGTTTGAATTCCTTTTGAATCATCTTTCGTAAATGTACTACCTCTATGAGCTAATTCGTCTATAATTACTTGCATTTTTCCGTTATCTTTATAAAAGGCTTTTGCATCTTCATTAAACTGGAATAAGTCTGTAATTTGGTGCCACTTAATACTGCCTAACGTTTCAATTAATTCTTGATCATTCATTTTGTTTAAATCAGCCATTGAATAGCTTTCTTTAGCTTGCTTTACTGCCGATTTCTTCGTAATAGATGCTGGTCGCTGTGAAAAATCTCCTACTTTTAAACGTTCTTGAAATGATAATGTTTCCTCGGCTTTAGAAGCGTGTCCGATCTCATCTACTGTTTTTTCAATTCCAACTGGTTTCGAATGCAATACATTATACGGTACCTTTTCTTCTGCTGATACATTCGTTTGAATTGCTCCGAGCGATAGCGCCATTGTACTAATACTAAGCAACACTTTATTGATCTTTGATTGCTTGTTCATATTATTGCCCCCTATTTATATATTCCATTCAAGAAATTAACATATTATCTAGATGAAATGATATAAAATGCAATATTTCATATTATTTCTTCATACATTTTGAACATATAGTGAACGAAAGGGACTTACAGTTTCCGCTACAGTTGCTCCATTATTTAAGCAATCGAAACATCCTCGTATTAATATCCTTCCCCTATTCAAAAAGCCCTTATCATAAGCATATTTCAACATGAAATTGCTATAATAAGGGCTTCTCAAAAACTTATATAATCATTTTGTATAATAATAAGATAAAACGTTATTTATTTCTTAAATAATCTCTTTCTAAATACAAACATACTTAATGCTGAAAGAACAAGTGCTAATCCAGAAAGTAAGGTCGGTGTGTTAGCTTGACCACCAGTTGCTGCTAAAGACTTCTGATTTTCCTCTTGCTTATTAGCATGTTGTTTATTTGAATCTTTTTCTTTCGCACTCTCTTGTCCTACCACTTTTACTGGACCAACTTGATTATTCCCTTTTGGCTCTTGATCCAATCCAGTTGCTGATTCTTTTACCTCTTCTTTTGTACCTGCAACTTCTTTCGCCGGTTCTTTCACTTCTTCTTTTGTACCTGCAACTTCTTTCGCCGGCTCTTTTACTTCTTCTTTTGTTTCTTCAATTTCTTTTACCGGCTCTTTTACTTCTTCTTTTGTTTCTTCAATTTCTTTTACCGGCTCTTTTACTTCTTCTTTTATTTCTTCAACTTCTTTTATCGGCTCTTTTACTTCTTCTTTTATTTCTTCAACTTCTTTTATCGGCTCTTTTACTTCTTCTTTTATTTCTTCAACTTCTTTTACCGGCTCTTTTACTTCTTCTTTTATTTCTTCAACTTCTTTTACCGGCTCTTTTACTTCTTCTTTTTCAACTATATTCTGGATAACTGTTCCATTAAAGCTTATACTAGTTTCATCCGAATCTAAATCAAATTTATATACCTTTTCACCTGGAGTACTCCATTTCATTACTCCGTTATTAAACGTTCCACCCTCACTTGTTAGTTTAATATTCTCAATAGTTTCTCCTTCTAAGTCATATACCGGAACTTGAATTTCTTCATTTACTTTCGCTTCATTTAAAATGATTTTTTGTCTTCCGGCATCAATTGAAAACCATTGACCTAATTGTATTAACGGCCTTACATCACGAATCTCATTTCCAGCTAATTTTAAACTGAGTAGGTCTAACATTGAACCAAGAACTGATACATCTTTAATATGATTATCCGCAAGGTTTAACCACTGTAAATTTTCCAGTGAAGATAACGGCGTTATATCTTCAATTTTATTATGAGATACATTCACGTCTTTCAATTGTTTCAAGTTTGAAATGAACTCAATATTTTTCAACCCTACTCCTTCTAAAGTGAGGTTTTCTAAGTTCGTCATGTATTCTAAACCAGTTAGATCTTTTATCTCTTTTCCTTTTTCTTTAAGTATCTCTAATGTTTTAATCTGTAATAAATCTTCTTTTGTTATAGGGGCATTTAGATTCTCTCTACCAAAATTCTTTTTATTAATATGTTGTTGTAAATTTTTATCAAGAATTACATTTTTACTTTCTGTTTGTTTTTCAACTATACTTTGTATAACCGTCCCATTAAATCTTATTTTACTTTCAGCAGAATTCGTATCTAGTTTAAATTCATATGTTTTTTCTCCAGGGCTATTCCATTTTATAAACCCGTTATTCAGAGTAGCCTCTTCACTTTTCACATTAATATTTTGAAGTGTTTCTCCTTTAAGATTGTATATTGGAATTTTTATTTCTTCATCCACGCTTGCTTCATCTAAAAAGATTTTTTGTCGTTGAATATCAATTGAAATTCGCTTACCTAATTCCTCAACAGGCCTTACGTCAACAATTTCATTTGCTCCAAGGTTCATCTCATGTAAATTTGTTAAATTACTCAGCGGCGATATATCAGAGATATAATTCTCTTCTAAATTCAATACTTGTAATGTTACTAATTTAGATAATGGTGATATATCTTTTATTTCACTATCAGCAATTTCTAGTTCAATAAGATTACTCATTTTACTAATAGGCTCAACATCACTAATTTTATTATTTCCTATCCATAGTAGTTTCACATTCTTTAACTTCTCAATACCCGAAAGATTACTAATTTGATTATTTGCTAAGTATACTTCTTCTAACGATAACACTGTAAATAATGATGTAAGATCCTTTATATTATTACCAATTAAATCTAATATTTTAATCTTTTTCATTTGACTTAACGGTGTAAGATCTGCAATTTTGTTATCTCTTAAAAAGAGCATGTCAAGATTCTCTAGCTTAGAAACGGGTTGAATGCTTTCAATTGGATTAGAGGATAAATCTAAATATTTCAAATGTCTCAATCCCGAGATAACAGATATGTCTGCTACATTAGACTCTCTTAATGTCAACTTCTCTAAGTTTGTCATATATTCTAAACCAGCTATTTCATTTATCCCCTCACCTGAGTATATGGATAATGTTTTAATTTGTAATAAATCTTCCTTCGTTATAGGTTCATTTATATTTTTTCTCTCTAAATTATATTTATTAATATGCTGTTGTAATTTCTTATCAACTATTACATTTGCACTTTCATCTTGTTGTTCCACTTTATTCTCTTTATTTTCCTTTTGTTCTTCTGGAACATTGTTTTCTAAATTTAATGCATTTACTTCAAACTGTACTTGATACTTATTGTCATAAGCCATCGTCGGAATATAAATATGCATTTGCATATTATATCTTTTTCCTAATTCTCCAACTTCAAATTGAATAACCTTCGTCCCATTTTTCTTTTTATCCTCTGATATGACTTTTACATCATGGAATACACCAGGAGTATCAATATCCTCTGTTTTCAAGTATTCGAAGAAATCACTATCACTTAACGTTGCCGTTACAATTTTCTTCCCATTCTCAATGGTTAATTTAGGATCTTTTATATAAACAGCTGCCATAGACTCTTCATTCGTTTTATCTTTATATGCTTTAATAACAGCATCATATGTACCATCTTCTAAAGCATGTCCAGTTTTGTTCGCCTCAATTGCTACAGCTGCTAAAGCAGGCGTTGAATACGTAGCAAATGGAAGCGATAACGCCGCAGCGATAATCATCGCATTTATATGTTTTCTTTTATTTCTTTCCAACTTTACATCTCCTCCAAAATATATAAATCAAAATGTAATCATTTCTCGAATAAATGATAATGATTTTCATTATCGTTGTCAACTAAAAAAATAAAAAGTTTACAAAAAAAATAATCCCTTTAAAAGGGATTATGCCATTTTTTCTCCTGATTCTTCTTTAAAAAAGCTCTTCATCGCATGAAATACATCTGCTTTTTGCTTTAAAATATAATATCTGAAATTCTCGTCTTTAATATTTTTATATGCTGACATAAGCGTACTGTGGCGGTTGTATTGATTCACTTCCCCATACCCAAACATATTACACTTCTTCATCAACTCTTCCACAAGCTTTACGCATCTAGCATTATCCGAAGTTAAATTATCACCGTCTGAAAAATGGAATGGATAAATATTATAACGGTCTGGTGAATATTTATTATCGATTAACTCAAGTGCTTTTTTGTATACGGAAGAACAGATCGTTCCACCACTTTCCCCTTTTGAGAAAAACTCTTCTTCTGTGACGACCTTCGCTTCCGTATGGTGAGCAATAAACTCAATGTCTACGGTTTCATACTTTGTGCGTAAAAATCTTGTCATCCAGAAAAAGAAGCTACGTGCCATATACTTCTCCCATATCCCCATCGATCCACTCGTATCCATCATCGCTAATACAACGGCTTTTGAATCTGGCTTTAACACTTCATTCCAAGTACGGAACTTTAAATCTTCTTGGTGAATTGGATGGAAAGATGCTTTACCACGCATTGCATTTCGTTTATATGCAGATATCATCGTCCGCTTCTTATCAATATTTCCCCATAATCCTGTTTTTCTAATATCATTAAATTCAATATGTTCAATCCGGTTTTCATCCATTTCTTTTCTCTTTAAATTAGGCAGCTCTAACTCTTTGAAAAACGCTTGCTCCAATTCTAAAATTGAGACTTCTGCTTCATAATAATCTTCTCCAGCTGCATCTCCTGCCCCTTGCCCTTTTCCTGGTCCCTTCTGCTTTTGACCACCTGATCCATCTCTTGCAACAACATCACCAACTTTGCTGTCACCGTTTCCTTGCCCAACGTGTTTGTTTTTATCATAATTGTATCTAATCTTATATTCATCTAAAGAACGAATCGGTATTTTCACAACATCCTTGCCATTAGACATAACTATACTTTCTTCTGTTACAAGGTCTGGTAAATTATTTTTGATTGCCTCCTGCACTTTTTCTTGATGGCGTTGTTGGTCGTCATATCCTTTGCGATGGAGGGACCAATTTTCCTGTGAAATCGTGTAATTTGGTTGGTTCTCTTCGCTCATTCCTTTCCCTCCTTACTGTAATTGTCTTCCCCTATGAACAGCAATCTATAATTTTGTTTTCTAGTGTGCGTAACTAGAATATTTGAAAAATAACTGTTCATCGAAAATCATCCCATAAACATATATAGCGTTTTTCATACAATACTCCGAGCATCCTAAACAAAATTTTGCCACTCACATAATAGAAAGAAACATTCAGCCGTTGATAAGAAAGAAACACAATGCATTGTTGCACACATTTTCGTTTTGCAACATATTGTATTGTGTTGGCTTTTTTGTATGAATGGTTGGTTACTCTATCATATGCATATTGTAAAAATAATTGACAAGAAATTCATAAAATCGCATCTTAATTTATTATATTTGGACAAGCTATGACATTTTTTACAAATATCAATAGATAACAAAACGCCGTCCCAAGAATAAGAGACAGCGTTTTGTTATCAAACTATCGATTTAACAAACTACCTACATATCGTAACAATTCATTCGCAGATGAAGAATTATAGCCATGCTCATCAATTAAGCGTGCAACAACATCATTGATTTTCTTAAGCTGATTTTCGTCTGGTGTTTTCGTTGATGTTGTAATTTTCACTATATCTTTTAAATCGGCAAATAGTTTTTTCTGAATCGCTTCACGAAGACGTTCGTGTGAATTATAATCAAAGCGTTTTCCTTTACGTGCATAAGCAGAAATGCGAATTAAAATTTCTTCACGGAATGCCTTTTTAGCATTTTCTGAAATTCCAATTTGCTCTTCAATCGAACGCATAAGTTTTTCATCTGGGCTCATTTCTTCACCAGTTAACGGATCACGTAATTTTGATTTATTGCAGTATGCTTCGACGTTATCTAAGTAATTATCCATAAGTGTCTTAGCTGATTCTTCGTATGAATAAACAAATGCTTTTTGTACTTCTTTCTTAGCAATTTCATCGTATTCTTTTCTCGCTAATGAGATGAAATTCATATAGCGCTCTCGGTCCTCACTACTAATTGACGGGTGCTGATCCAATCCGTCTTTTAACGATCTCAGTACATCTAGTGCATTAATAGATGGTACCTCTTTTCGAATAATTGTAGAAGAAATTCGGTTAATGACATAACGAGGGTCAATCCCCTTCATACCTTCATCTTGATATTCGCGTTGCAGTTCCTCTACATCAATCGTATTATATCCTTCTACCGTTTCTCCATCATATAAACGCATCTTTTTAATTAAATCAATATCTGGACGCTTCGGGTCTTTTAAACGAGTTAAAATAGTGAACATTGCTGCAACACGAAGTGTATGCGGTGCAATATGAACATTGGACACATCACTTTCACGAATCATTTTTTCATAAATATGTTCTTCTTCACTAACCCGTAAATTATATGGAACCGGCATTACAATAATTCGTGAATGCAATGCTTCATTTTTCTTATTTGCTATAAATGAGCGATACTCTGTTTCATTTGTATGCGCTACAATTAATTCATCTGCTGAAATAAGCGCAAATCTTCCTGCTTTAAAATTCCCTTCTTGTGTAAGCGATAGTAAATGCCATAAAAATTTCTCATCACATTTTAACATCTCTTGGAATTCCATCATGCCGCGGTTCGCCTTATTTAATTCTCCATCAAATCGATATGCACGAGGATCTGATTCCGAACCGTATTCTGCAATTGTAGAAAAGTCTAGACTACCTGTTAAATCGGCAATATCTTGTGATTTTGGATCAGAAGGACTAAATGTACCAATTCCTGTACGGCGATCTTCAGAGAAGAAAATACGCTCTACAACTACATCCTCAATTCTTGACCCATATTCTTGCTCTAGACGCATAACATTTAATGGTGATAAATTCCCTTCAATCCTTACTCCATATTCATCAAAGAAATCATTCCGTAAATGCTGTGGAATTAAATGAAGTGGATCTTCATGCATTGGGCATCCTTTTATTGCAAAAATCGCTCCACGATCTGTTCGTGAATATGTTTCTAATCCTCGTTTCAACATCGTAACTAATGTTGATTTCCCCCCACTAACAGGCCCCATTAATAACAAAATACGTTTCCTAACATCTAATCGTTTTGCAGATGGATGAAAATATTCTTCCACAAGGCGTTCTAAAGCATCCTCTAATCCAAATAGCTGATTACTAAAGAAGTTATATTTTCTTCTACCATCAACTTCTTCAATTCCAGCATCTTTTACCATATTGTAAATGCGAGAGTGTGCTGTTTGAGCCACCCATGGTCTTTCTTTCACAAGCTCCAAATACTCCGCAAACGTACCTTCCCATTGTAAACGTTCTTCTGCTTCCCGATATTGTTCAATTTTCTTTAGAATATCCATTATAGCTCCTCCCCCATCTCCTTGTTCAATCGGATTATTATAAAAGGTATGCTAGGATGTCCTTAAACATTCTTTAAATCAAAACGAAATATACAATAGCGCTATAAAATTCTCTCCAAAATTCAAAGAAAATTCTGTATAATAAAGGTATTAAAGTTTTCACGCTGCTATTCATTGTAAATAAATTCTTTTCTTCTAGGAACCTTACATACATTTCGATTCACAAATAGGATTCGTAAACCGAAAAAGTAAGGAGGAAATTAGTATGAAGTTATTATTAATTTTAGGTGTATCGCTCACATTTCTTACAGCTATTTTCACATCTGGTTATAACGATAAGCCAGGTACACAAAAAAAGTGATGTGCTTTTCAGCACATCACTTTTTTTCTTGTTTTTTATACACTATTTAAAATAAATATTTTCCACATCGTATATCGATAAAGGGCGATTATAAAAATAACCTTGTGCTATTTTTACATTTTTCCCCTTTAAAAATTGTATTTGTTCCGCCTTTTCTACTCCTTCTGCAATTACATTTAACCCTAGAGTATGTGCTAAATTAATAATTGCAGCCGTAATATTCGTATCTCTTTCATCTTTATATATACCTTCCATAAAAGAACGATCAATTTTTAACGTATCAATCGGATATGTTTTTAAATAACTTAAAGATGAATATCCCGTTCCAAAGTCATCTAAATGAATCTTTAAATTTTGTTCTTTTAACTGCAATAACACTCTTTTTGATACATCTTTATGTATAAGAGCCCCTTCTGTAACTTCTATTGCTAATAAATGAGGGGGAACGTTGTACTTATTTAAAGCACGTGTAATCATCTCTATTAATGTAATAGAACGAAAATGTTTAGCTGAAATATTAACTGCGATTGGTACAACCACATATCCTTTATTTAACCATTCACGTATCTGTTCACAAACTTGATGTACTACCCATTCATCAAGTTTAATAATAAACCCTGTTCTTTCAGCAAGTGGGATAAATTGATTGGGCGAGACAAAACCTAGCTCCTTATTCTCCCACCTTATTAATGCTTCCATACTGGCTATCTTCCCCGTTTCAATATTAATTTGAGGTTGATAATATAGGGAAAATTCATTTTTCTCTATAGCACGATGTAACTGATTTTCTATTATAAACCTTTGTTCACGTTCACAATCTAATCCACTACAATAAAAATGATAATACCCTTTTCCTTTTTCCTTTGCTTTTTCCAAAGCTGCGTCGACTCTTTGGAAAAGGATTTTTTCATCCATTCCATCTTCTGGGGCCATTACAATCCCAATTGATGCACTCAAATAAACATCCTCTTCTTCTATTACAAAATGCCCACTAATTTTTTTTAATATTGTTTGTGCAACTTCCTCTACGTATTCTCTCGTTATATTTTCTATTAACATAACAAATTGATCATCATGTTCTCTAAATAAATGCATATCTTCTATTTTTAGGTCTCGTAAGCATTCAGTAACTTTTTTTAAGACTTGATCCCCTTCTTTATGACCAAATGTATCATTAATAAGGTGAAATTCATCCAAATCTATAAAAACCAATGCGAATTCTTTATTCTCAGCTAAAAATTCATTTAGCTTATTTGTACATGATATTCTATTCATTAACCCCGTTAACTGATCAAAGTAAGCCAAATATTCTGTTTTCATCTCATTTAATACTTGCCTTGTAACATCCCTCGTAACAATGTACACCCCGACGATTTCACTATTCACAATAATGGGGATTGTCCTCACGGAAATATAAAGTTCATATCCTTCTTTATGAATATATTTCTTTGCAACAATTTGTTTTGCTCTTCCCTGTAAAGCATTTTTAAATATAATTTGAAAAGTTTTTTCATATTCTTTATTTATAAACTGAAAAATAAATTGGTCCTTTAACTCTTCATATCGATACCCAAAAATTTCATAAGTCGCTGGATTTGCATATGTAATTCTTCCAATAGAATCTACAGATATAATGGAATCATTATTATATTCTAGTAATGACTTAAAGAACATTTGTTTTTCTTCTATTTCCACTTTTTTCTTAACCTGTGCTGTAATATCTCTAGTAATACAAATAATAAACTGACATGTTCCATTTACATCGCATACTGGATTAAGTGAAGATTCATAATGTATATCACCAGTTGGCAAACTAATTACATCACAAAATGTAATTGCTCTCGCTTCTCTCATTACTTTTTCATATTGTCCTTGCAATAACCTTGCCGTATCTTCTGGTAATACTTCTGCAAAAGTTTTTCCATAACATTCTTTCCCTAGCCTGGCGTGATCCATTCCTATTTTATTCACATAAATATATTTAAAAGTTTCATCATCAATAACTTTCACAATAAACACTAAATCTTGAATAGCATGTAACAATCCCTGTCTTACTAAATCCATATCTATCATACTTAAAAAGGTATTTTGATTATTATATTGTTCCTTCATATTTATCTCAACCCGTCTTATCTATTTTTATTCATATATCTCATTCTATATGAATATGTACCTTTTTTAAAATGTATGATTACATATTTTTTTAAAAATAAAAAAGCCGCCAAATGGCGACTTTTAATAAACGATTTCTAAATCTAATCCTGGATAATTTTGTTGACGGAACGCTTCATAAATTAAAATTGCTGCTGTATTAGATAAATTTAACGAACGTACTTTATCCGTCATTGGAATACGTAAACAATGATCGAAGTTTTCTTCAATTACATTAGCTGGTAATCCATTTGTTTCTCTTCCAAATACGAAATAGTAATCCTTCTCACGTTTGCTATAATCAAATGCTGTATGAGCTTTCTCGCCATACTTTGTTAAATAAAAGAATTCACCATCTTTATTTTTCTCATAAAATTCTTCGATTGAATCATAATACGTAACTTTTACGTGCTGCCAATAATCTAATCCTGCACGCTTTAACATTTTGTCATCCGTTGAAAATCCAAGCGGTCTAATCAAATGCAATTCTGTTCCAGTTGCTGCACAAGTACGTGCAATATTTCCTGTATTTGCTGGAATTTCTGGTTGATATAAAACAACATGTACTCCCACGCGATATTCACCTCTATTTTTTATCTACTACGTATTATACCACTTGAACGAAAAATCTCTACCCATTAATAATATGAAAGAATTTATATTTCATTTGTGGTGTATATTTACTAGAATCTTCATAGTTCCAATAACGCCTGCGGCTATTCGCTGAATGTGCATTTACAAGCGGCATACCATCTGCGTCTTTTGCTACTACAATTGTCGTATGATTCCACCTACCATCATCCTCAAAATCATACGCAATTACATCGCCAAGAATAAGGTCTTCTGGCCTTTCCACTGCTTCTGCTCGAAGCCCTGTTGTAGCACCTGACAAATACCAATAAAAAGAGTGTGCTACAGCCCAGCTCCAACTCCACTGGTTTCCCCTTTGCCACCACCCTTTACGAATGTTAGGATGTCCATTCATCGGTACTTCTCCAGTGTGCAGACATTGTGAAATGAAATTTGTACAATTATCCGGAAAATTACGGTATGCAGAATTACGATCATCCCACCAACGCTCTGCATATTTCACTGCCTCTAAACGATTATATTGATATGAACCGTATTTTTCTTTCGTGACTTCCCGTTCTAACGTTTCACCTATTCCTATTTCTTCTGACACTTCAAGAGCATAATCATCTATTATACAACTATTTTTTAAATAAACTCGTCGTTTTAATTGTTCCTCTTCGATATAAAATAATTCTTTATGCTTAATTAAATATTTCAAGTGTATTTGATAATCAATTTCTTGATGCTCATTACTATTTAATTGTCTAATGAAAGAAATATCTGCAGTTGCTTTCACTATATGTGCACTACGCTTTTGAAACAATTGTTTCTTTCTCTGTACCATTTGTAACAAATCTACTGCAATACCATCTACATCTGTTCGTTTCTCTGTTATATATGCTAAAAACTGTTGCACTTGCTTTTCAATATTCGCTTTTACAACCATTTCGTCTCCCTCCCATATTACAATATGAAAAAGGGAGATATTATCTACTCTTTTTTCTGTGCTAACAATTCAAGTCCACGATTCATTTCATGAAGAACCTCTTCATCTTTCTCACGTTCCATCGCTTTTTCAATCGCTTCTCCTACTCCATCTCCACCAATTTTCCCAAGTGCCCATGCTGCTGTTCCTCGAAGTACTGGTCTTGGATCATCTTTCATAACACCGATTAAATCAGGAATTGCTGCTGTTTCTTTAAAATGTGCAAGTGCTAAAATAGCATTTCGTTGCAATGGTTTTTTACCTCTCCATGAACCAGACATAATTCCATACTTATCTTTAAAATCACGATTACTAATTGTTAAAAGTGGTGTTAATAACGGTTTAACTAACTCAGGGTCAGGCTCCATTTCAGGATGGTTATGAAAATCCATTCCTTTATTTTTCGGACAAACAGTCTGACACGTATCACATCCATATATACGGTTTCCTATTTTATCGCGATATTCTTCAGGCAGAAACCCTTTTGTCTGTGTTAAAAATGCAATACATTTCTTCGAGTCCAACTGCCCGCCTTGTACTAAAGCACCTGTAGGACAAATATCAATACATTTCGTACAACTTCCACATTGATCTTCTATTGGCCGATCAGGAGGGAATGGAACATTCGTAATCATTTCTCCTAAGTATACATACGAACCAAATTCCGGCGTAATAATAGCGCAGTTCTTACCACTCCATCCAATACCGGCACGCTCTGAAACAGCTCGGTCACTTAGCTCCCCTGTATCAACCATTGATTTCACTTCTATATCCGGCAGCTTTTCGATTAAATACGCCTCTAACTTTTGCAAACGATCTCGTAGAACAAGGTGATAATCTTGGCCCCAAGAAGCACGGCAAAAAATCCCACGTCGTTCCCCACGTTTACTTAATGGTGCATTTTTTAATTTTGAAGGGTATGCTAAAGCAATCGCAATAATTGATTTCGCACCAGGTAACAATAGCTGTGGATTCGTTCTCTTCTCTATATCAGGCTCTTCGAATCCAGACTGATAATTCAATTGTTGTTGCTGGATTAGACGCTGCTTTAATTCCTCAAATGGTGAAGCACTGGCAAAACCTATTTTATCTATACCAATCGTTTTACTATACGCAATTACATCTTGCTTTAATTGTTCAAAGTCCATTTCCAATCGCCTCCACCGATGAATCCATCCCTTATGTAACGACTATACTGGTTATCAATTCACTTTTGGAATAATATTCTTCACTTCTATTTTCGCATACAATTATGATTTTCAAACATTAAAAAACGCAATGCTTCGTTTATCTTAGAAACGAAACACTGCGTTGATCACAATTTATTAGAAAAACATTAAATAAAATTTGGAGCGGGTGAAGAGAATCGAACTCTCGACCAGAGCTTGGAAGGCTCTTGTTTTACCACTAAACTACACCCGCAAATATGAAAAAAATATAAGATATTGAAATAACTTATGTAAAGTAGTATAGCATGTAAAAAAAATCGAAGCAAGAAATTTATCGAAAAAAGTCGAAAAAGTGATGAGATACCTCATCACTTTTTCAATTCTTTATCAATCGCCTTCTTCATACTATCGAAATCAGGGTTTGCAAGATTCCCATTTATATATACTGAAGGAGCACCTTGAACTTTTAATTTTTGAGCACGATCTGAATCTTTACGTACTTTGTCTTTCATTTCTTTACTGTGTAAATCTTTTTTAAACTGTTCTACATTAATTTTCGGAAGCTTTTCTTTCACAATATTAAGAAGTAATTCTTCTGTAATCCATTCTTCCGTATCTTTCTTTTGATTTTGATAAATCTCATCATAGAAAATCCAGAATGAATCTTGATCTTGTTTATAAATTGCTTCACCGGCAGCTGCACCTAAATCAGAGTCTTTTCCTATAAACGGGAAGTTAATAAAATATAACTGCACTTTACCTTTATCAATATACTCTTCTTTTAATCGTGGTAATACTGTTACATCCCAAGTACGACAAGCTGGACATTTAAAGTCTCCAAATTCAACTACCTTAACTGGAGCATCATCTTTCCCTAAAGATTGTTGCGTAGAATAAGCAAACATCTCATTCCCTTTATCTTTCTTGTCATTTATGATGCTATACACAATCGTCCCGATTACAATCAATACTGCGATAGAAAAAACTATACCAAGAGCCATGAGTTTGTTTGATGATTTCATATACATTCCTCTTTAATTTCATATTCTGTATACATCATTGTACACAATACACATAATATCAATACTTACATAGATCACGCAATGAACACGCTCACATAAATTACAAAAATACAACATTTGTGACAATATTGTGTCGCCTTTTGTCACAAATTATCCAAAAAAAGAAGCTCCTATGTAGGAACTTCTTTTAACTTACTGCTTTTTCACGGGCATTTTTTAACATGGATTGCTCTGTTTTTATATCATGACGAATTACTAATTTCTCACTAACTGCTTGCACATATTCATCATGATTTATATACCCTTCTTTCTCCATTAGCCTTAAAACTACATTCCGTCTCTCAACTGCTTTATCATAATTTTGTGCAGGTGAGTAATAAGCCGGTGCTTTTACTACAGCAGCCATCATTGCACTTTCAGCCAGTGTTAATTGATTCACTTTTTTACCGAAGTAAAGGTTTGCTGCTTTTTCAATCCCCCATGCGCCTTCTCCGTAGTAAATATTACTTACATACAATTTTAATATCTCATCCTTTGTGAATGTACGTTCAATCTTTTTCGTATAAAAAATTTCTTTCCACTTACGGGAAAATGTACGTTCATTAGATAAGAAAGCATTTTTAGATAACTGCTGTGTAATCGTGCTTCCTCCTTGCACAACACCACCAGCTTTTATATTTTCAATAGACGCCCTGATAATCGCTATATAGTCTAAACCGTTATGATGATAAAACCTTTTATCTTCCGTCGCAATAAATGCGTGTGTTAATGATTCTGGCACCTCTAACTTAGCGGGTACATGTAATTTACTAATATCACTTCGCTCAATCATTACATTTCCAACGAATAATAATGCAAAACTTAACAATAATAATAATATAATGGCTTTATAAAGAAATTTAGTTAATGGATTTAATGCAACTTTTTGATGATAATTCACTCTAGATAATACTCGTTCTTTCATCTCGAACACCTCTTTTCCACACAGCATATAACTCTTAATTTAAGAATACCTTGTTATAAAAGAATATCCCATCGATTTCTCTTACACCTACCTTACAACATTGTAAGGTGTAAAAATGTATTGTATCACAGTCCCTTTTTATCTACTATTCATATGAAATGTTGAATATACATTTATTTATCACACTATTTATAGGAAGTAGGACTCTCCTTAATTTCACTTTATTCTTTTATTATATCAGTTTATACATTTATACTTTTAAACATCTAGCAATCTAATTATATACGATATATCACTATTATACAGAACGAACGTTCTGCAAATCAATACTAGCTTTCGGATTATCTCGCTATTTGTGTGCAGTAAGAATTCTCCCTCAAAACTTGGCTAAAGCTAGGAAATTAGGTGGTAGTCCTGCTTCCTCCACCAATTATTAGCCTACACTTTATTATTGTGACCTTTTTCTGAAACAGTATACATAAAGAAAAGGTTAGCAATTTGAGCTGTCCTCAAATAACTAACCTTTTCTTTACAACCTTCCTATAAGATTATATGGCTGAACTTCCCATGTTTCGTATGGAATAAAATGCATTGCTTTCATCGCATCAAGTGTCCTTGATTTCATATGAGGACGCGTTATATACTCATCAATGTTCTCTTCGTTTAAAGCAACAAATTTAGCCTCTTGTATTTCTTCAGATTGAATTTTTATTTCACCACTAACATATGCTACTTTAAAAACAACAGCTACAATATGCATAGAAGCATTATAATAAATCCCTGTAACTCCGATAGGCTTCACAGTTAATCCTGTTTCCTCCATTATTTCTCTGCAAACAGCTCGATCGAGCGCTTCCCCTTCTTCTACCTGTCCTCCAGGCATTTCCCACGTATCTGCTCGCCAGTGCACTTTCGTTAAAAGCACCTCATTCTTTTCATTTGTTAAATAACCTGCTACGGCAACAATATGCTTTGGTGTTTTATGCTCCACAGAAATACCTCCTAGAAATATGATTATTTAAAATACAAACCTATAACCATATTCCCTAGCAGCTACAAAATACCTTTAATACTTTACCAACTTAATTAACTCCATAAAAAAAGACCCTATCCGTTAAAGGAAAGGGTCTTCTGTCTTATATTATTCCCCTAAGTCTACGTTGTGGTAAACTTGCTGTACATCTTCTAAATCTTCTAATGCATCAACCATTTTTTCAAATTGTACTTGAGCATCTTCAGGAAGTTCTACATCACTTTGTGCAAGCATTGTTAATTCTGCAACTGTAAATTCTTCAACACCAGCACCTTTAAGTGCAGATTGTACTGAATGGAACTGATCAGGTTCAGCATAAACGATAACAGAATCTTCTTCTTCTAGAATGTCACGTGCATCTACATCTGCTTCCATTAAGATTTCAAGAACTTCATCTGATGTTTTACCTTCAAGACCGATAACAGCTGTCGCATCAAACATGTAAGCGACAGAACCGTTTACACCCATGTTACCACTGTTTTTGCTAAATGCAGCACGTACATCTGCTGCAGTACGGTTTACGTTATTTGTCAGTGTATCTACAATTACCATAGATCCGTTTGGTCCAAAGCCTTCATAACGAAGCTCGTCATAGTTTTCTTCTGAACCGCCTTTTGCCTTTTCAATCGCACGGTCAATAATTGTTCTTGGCACGTTGTATGTTTTCGCACGTTCTAATACAACTCTTAACGTTTGGTTTGATTCTGGATCTGGCTCGCCTTGTTTTGCTGCCACATAAATTTCACGTCCAAATTTCGCGTATATACGGCTTGTATTTGCATCTTTTGATGCTTTTTTTTCTTTAATATTGTTCCATTTACGGCCCATACTTTCCACTCTCTTTCCCATTTTAAATCTACATAAAAATATTAATATGAAATATAATGTGTATTCAACACATTTTTAAAAGAAATATAAAAAGTTCATTTTTGATTCATATTACAGACATAATATAAATCACTATCATTTTGTTCTTTCGACAAGTTATATTATACATGAATTCCTAAGTTTATTACGAATTTTAGAATCACATAGCATAATTTAACAAAAAAGACCCTAACATTTCTGTTAGGGTCTTTTTAGGTGACATTTATATAGAGTGCTACCCTTAAAATCCTTTATTTTAAAGCATTTTAAAAATTTTGAGCTTCTTTAAACATGATAAATTAAAATGAAACGGGCCAAAATGGAATCATATTAAATAACTGACACCTTTTACTTTCATTTCTCTCCCTTGATTAAATTTATCATATTTCATTTATTACTGTGATGATTTATTTTATTATTTCTCGCTAAACAATAAGAAACAGGGCAAAGCTGCCATGTCCTTTTAAAGATTTGTTATGTAGTATGTTATGAACTATTCATTATCAAACTAAAGTTATTCCTTTTCATTCCTCTACTAATCCCATAATATTTCCTTAATTACTTTCTATTGCTGTATAATTAAAATAGGGAAAAATTTGAAGGAAAGATGGAGGGAGAATTATGACACATTCAAATGAGAAAAAATCACATGGTTTTAAAGGAATAGGAGAGAAGTTAAACCCAACTATCTATCAAGTGAGATTCATAAAATTGGATGGTCCAATTCAATTTGATTCGTTCCCTAAATTAAAGAAATTAGGGGACTGGTTGAGTACTTCAACGCAAATATGGTCGTGTCACTCAACTATGTACAAGTACAACAGAGAAGAGTTTGAAAAGAAGTTTTTCGAAATTACGAAATTACCAGCTGATAATGTGGTAATTTCAACTGGTGGTATCGGATTTAACTTCATGTCACCAGGGTGGAGAGATTCTCTCTAGAGTGCTCGAAAAAATTCTTATATATGTAATATTCTACTGAAATTTTATCCTTTTAATACTTCATAGTTTCTTCCAACTGTATCTAAAGTTCGTCACTTACTCACCGCACACTACCCCAACGCACTATTAGTGCTTATTTTGTAGTGTGAAGAAAACACAAAAAAACTCTACACAATTAGTGTAGAGCCTTGATGTTACGCCGTTCGTGATACCGATGGTCGGGGTCGAACCGACACTCCCGAAGGAACACGATTTTGAGTCGTGCGCGTCTGCCAATTCCGCCACATCGGCATAAAATAAAGGCGGCAACCGGATTTGAACCGGTGGTAAAGGTTTTGCAGACCTCTGCCTTACCACTTGGCTATGCCGCCATATGAAGTTAAAATGGAGCGGAAGACGGGATTCGAACCCGCGACCCCAACCTTGGCAAGGTTGTATTCTACCACTGAACTACTTCCGCAAAAATGGCTGGGCTAGCTGGATTCGAACCAGCGCATGACGGAGTCAAAGTCCGTTGCCTTACCGCTTGGCTATAGCCCACCGAAGTTTTACTTAATTATATGTAAGTATCCATTAATTTATTTGTAATTTTTAAAAATAAAATGGGGCGACTGATGGGAATTGAACCCACGAATGCCGGAGCCACAATCCGGTGCGTTAACCACTTCGCCACAACCGCCATGTTGTGTTTATATATTTGGCAGGGGCAGTAGGAATTGAACCCACACTGGAGGTTTTGGAGACCTCAGTTCTACCTTTAAACTATGCCCCTATGTAAAATGGTGGAGGGGGGCAGATTCGAACTGCCGAACCCGAAGGAGCGGATTTACAGTCCGCCGCGTTTAGCCACTTCGCTACCCCTCCGAAACTTACATGGTGCCGGCTAGAGGACTTGAACCCCCAACCTACTGATTACAAGTCAGTTGCTCTACCAATTGAGCTAAGCCGGCATATTTTATTAAAATGGTGGCTCGGGACGGAATCGAACCGCCGACACGAGGATTTTCAGTCCTCTGCTCTACCGACTGAGCTACCGAGCCTTATTAAAATGGCGGTCCCGACCGGGGTCGAACCGGCGATCTCCTGCGTGACAGGCAGGCATGTTAACCACTACACCACGGGACCATTTGGTTGCGGGGACAGGATTTGAACCTGCGACCTTCGGGTTATGAGCCCGACGAGCTACCGTACTGCTCCACCCCGCGACAATATTATTCATATAATTTATATGGTGGAGGATGACGGGATCGAACCGCCGACCCCCTGCTTGTAAGGCAGGTGCTCTCCCAGCTGAGCTAATCCTCCAAAAGTGGTGACCCGTACGGGATTCGAACCCGTGTTACCGCCGTGAAAGGGCGGTGTCTTAACCACTTGACCAACGGGCCAAATATTATAAATTCCTTATGGCGGAGAGCAAGGGATTCGAACCCTTGATACGCTTGTGACGTATACACGATTTCCAATCGTGCTCCTTCGGCCAACTCGGACAGCTCTCCAATGGCTCCGCAGGTAGGAATCGAACCTACGACCGATCGGTTAACAGCCGATAGCTCTACCGCTGAGCTACTGCGGAATAATATTGCCTGGCAACGTCCTACTCTCACAGGGACAAGGTCCCAACTACCATCGGCGCTAGAGAACTTAACTTCCGTGTTCGGTATGGGAACGGGTGTGACCTCTCTGCCATCATTACCAGACATTATTCTTTTGAGACAATCATTATTATAACTTATTCACCCTGAAAGTCAATAAATTTTTTATATTCTCTCAAAACTAGATAACGTTGCTTCATATTATATGGTTAAGTCCTCGATCTATTAGTATTCGTCAGCTCCACATGTCACCATGCTTCCACCTCGAACCTATCAACCTGATCATCTTTCAGGGATCTTACTAGCTTACGCTATGGGAAATCTCATCTTGAGGGGGGCTTCATGCTTAGATGCTTTCAGCACTTATCCCTTCCGCACATAGCTACCCAGCTATGCCCTTGGCAGAACAACTGGTACACCAGCGGTGCGTCCATCCCGGTCCTCTCGTACTAAGGACAGCTCCTCTCAAATTTCCTGCGCCCACGACGGATAGGGACCGAACTGTCTCACGACGTTCTGAACCCAGCTCGCGTACCGCTTTAATGGGCGAACAGCCCAACCCTTGGGACCGACTACAGCCCCAGGATGCGATGAGCCGACATCGAGGTGCCAAACCTCCCCGTCGATGTGGACTCTTGGGGGAGATAAGCCTGTTATCCCCGGGGTAGCTTTTATCCGTTGAGCGATGGCCCTTCCATGCGGAACCACCGGATCACTAAGCCCGACTTTCGTCCCTGCTCGACTTGTAGGTCTCGCAGTCAAGCTCCCTTATGCCTTTGCACTCTACGAATGATTTCCAACCATTCTGAGGGAACCTTTGGGCGCCTCCGTTACACTTTAGGAGGCGACCGCCCCAGTCAAACTGCCCACCTGACACTGTCTCCCGGGTCGATAAGACCCGTAGGTTAGAATTTCAATACAGTCAGGGCGGTATCCCACCAGCGCCTCCACCGAAGCTAGCGCTCCGGTTTCAATGGCTCCCGCCTATCCTGTACAAACTGTACCAAAATTCAATATCAGGCTACAGTAAAGCTCCACGGGGTCTTTCCGTCCTGTCGCGGGTAACCTGCATCTTCACAGGTACTATAATTTCACCGAGTCTCTGGTTGAGACAGTGCCCAAATCGTTACACCTTTCGTGCGGGTCGGAACTTACCCGACAAGGAATTTCGCTACCTTAGGACCGTTATAGTTACGGCCGCCGTTTACTGGGGCTTCAGTTCAGAGCTTCGCTTACGCTAACCCCTCTCCTTAACCTTCCAGCACCGGGCAGGTGTCAGCCCCTATACTTCGCCTTACGGCTTCGCAGAGACCTGTGTTTTTGCTAAACAGTCGCTTGGGCCTATTCACTGCGGCTTTCCGTTAAGAAAGCACCCCTTCTCCCGAAGTTACGGGGTCATTTTGCCGAGTTCCTTAACCAGAGTTCTCTCGCACACCTTAGGATTCTCTCCTCGCCTACCTGTGTCGGTTTGCGGTACAGGCACCTTTTATCTCGCTAGAAGCTTTTCTTGGCAGCGGGGAATCAAAGACTTCGCTCCATAAGGAGCTTCCCCATCACAGCTCAGCCTTCACGATAAGCGGATTTGCCTACTTATCAGCCTAACTGCTTGGACGTGCACAACCAATCGCACGCTTCTTCTATCCTTCTGCGTCCCTCCATTGCTCAAACGATAAAGAGGTGGTACAGGAATATCAACCTGTTGTCCATCGCCTACGCCTGTCGGCCTCGGCTTAGGTCCTGACTAACCCTGAGCGGACGAGCCTTCCTCAGGAAACCTTAGGCATTCGGTGGACGGGATTCTCACCCGTCTTTCGCTACTCATACCGGCATTCTCACTTCTAAGCGCTCCACCAGTCCTTCCGGTCTGACTTCACTGCACTTAGAACGCTCCCCTACCACTGATACCATTGGTATCAATTCGCAGCTTCGGTGGTGTATTTAGCCCCGGTACATTTTCGGCGCAGAGTCACTCGACTAGTGAGCTATTACGCACTCTTTAAATGGTGGCTGCTTCTGAGCCAACATCCTAGTTGTCTAAGCAACTCCACATCCTTTTCCACTTAATACACACTTTGGGACCTTAGCTGGCGATCTGGGCTGTTTCCCTCTTGACTACGGATCTTATCACTCGCAGTCTGACTCCTAAGGATAAGTCATTGGCATTCGGAGTTTGACTGAATTCGGTAATCCGATGAGGACCCCTAGTTCAATCAGTGCTCTACCTCCAAGACTCTTACACTTAAGGCTAGCCCTAAAGCTATTTCGGGGAGAACCAGCTATCTCCAGGTTCGATTGGAATTTCTCCGCTACCCACACCTCATCCCCGCACTTTTCAACGTGCGTGGGTTCGGGCCTCCATTCAGTGTTACCTGAACTTCACCCTGGACATGGGTAGATCACCTGGTTTCGGGTCTACGACCACGTACTAAACGCCCTATTCAGACTCGCTTTCGCTGCGGCTCCGCCTCTTCAGCTTAACCTCGCACGGGATCGTAACTCGCCGGTTCATTCTACAAAAGGCACGCCATCACCCATTAACGGGCTCTGACTATTTGTAGGCACACGGTTTCAGGATCTCTTTCACTCCCCTTCCGGGGTGCTTTTCACCTTTCCCTCACGGTACTGGTTCACTATCGATCACTAGGGAGTATTTAGCCTTGGGAGATGGTCCTCCCAGATTCCGACGGAATTTCACGTGTTCCGCCGTACTCAGGATACATTCAAGAGAGAACGAAGTTTCGACTACGGGGTTATTACCCTCTGTGACGGACCTTTCCAGGTCGCTTCGTCTACCTCGTTCCTTTGTAACTCCGTATAGAATGTCCTACAACCCCAAGAGGCAAGCCTCTTGGTTTGGGCTAGATTCCGTTTCGCTCGCCGCTACTCAGGAAATCGCATTTGCTTTCTCTTCCTCCAGGTACTTAGATGTTTCAGTTCCCTGGGTCTGTCTTCCATACCCTATGTATTCAGGTAAGGATACCATACCATTACGTATAGTGGGTTTCCCCATTCGGAAATCTTCGGATCAAAGCTTACTTACAGCTCCCCGAAGCATATCGGCGTTAGTCCCGTCCTTCATCGACTCCTAGTGTCAAGGCATCCACCGTGCGCCCTTTCTAACTTAACCAAACTAAAATTAAAAAAATATGAGCTACACTGTTATCTAGTTTTCAAAGAACATACATTTAAACTTGAGAGATAGTTCTCTCAAAACTGAACGAAACAAAACAAGTCAACGTTTATTGATGAACTGCGTTCATCAATTCTCCATAGAAAGGAGGTGATCCAGCCGCACCTTCCGATACGGCTACCTTGTTACGACTTCACCCCAATCATCTGTCCCACCTTAGGCGGCTGGCTCCATAAAGGTTACCCCACCGACTTCGGGTGTTACAAACTCTCGTGGTGTGACGGGCGGTGTGTACAAGGCCCGGGAACGTATTCACCGCGGCATGCTGATCCGCGATTACTAGCGATTCCAGCTTCATGTAGGCGAGTTGCAGCCTACAATCCGAACTGAGAACGGTTTTATGAGATTAGCTCCACCTCGCGGTCTTGCAGCTCTTTGTACCGTCCATTGTAGCACGTGTGTAGCCCAGGTCATAAGGGGCATGATGATTTGACGTCATCCCCACCTTCCTCCGGTTTGTCACCGGCAGTCACCTTAGAGTGCCCAACTTAATGATGGCAACTAAGATCAAGGGTTGCGCTCGTTGCGGGACTTAACCCAACATCTCACGACACGAGCTGACGACAACCATGCACCACCTGTCACTCTGCTCCCGAAGGAGAAGCTCTATCTCTAGAGTTTTCAGAGGATGTCAAGACCTGGTAAGGTTCTTCGCGTTGCTTCGAATTAAACCACATGCTCCACCGCTTGTGCGGGCCCCCGTCAATTCCTTTGAGTTTCAGCCTTGCGGCCGTACTCCCCAGGCGGAGTGCTTAATGCGTTAACTTCAGCACTAAAGGGCGGAAACCCTCTAACACTTAGCACTCATCGTTTACGGCGTGGACTACCAGGGTATCTAATCCTGTTTGCTCCCCACGCTTTCGCGCCTCAGTGTCAGTTACAGACCAGAAAGTCGCCTTCGCCACTGGTGTTCCTCCATATCTCTACGCATTTCACCGCTACACATGGAATTCCACTTTCCTCTTCTGCACTCAAGTCTCCCAGTTTCCAATGACCCTCCACGGTTGAGCCGTGGGCTTTCACATCAGACTTAAGAAACCACCTGCGCGCGCTTTACGCCCAATAATTCCGGATAACGCTTGCCACCTACGTATTACCGCGGCTGCTGGCACGTAGTTAGCCGTGGCTTTCTGGTTAGGTACCGTCAAGGTGCCAGCTTATTCAACTAGCACTTGTTCTTCCCTAACAACAGAGTTTTACGACCCGAAAGCCTTCATCACTCACGCGGCGTTGCTCCGTCAGACTTTCGTCCATTGCGGAAGATTCCCTACTGCTGCCTCCCGTAGGAGTCTGGGCCGTGTCTCAGTCCCAGTGTGGCCGATCACCCTCTCAGGTCGGCTACGCATCGTCGCCTTGGTGAGCCGTTACCTCACCAACTAGCTAATGCGACGCGGGTCCATCCATAAGTGACAGCCGAAGCCGCCTTTCAATTTCGAACTATGCAGTTCAAAATATTATCCGGTATTAGCCCCGGTTTCCCGGAGTTATCCCAGTCTTATGGGTAGGTTACCCACGTGTTACTCACCCGTCCGCCGCTAACTTCATAAGAGCAAGCTCTTAATCCATTCGCTCGACTTGCATGTATTAGGCACGCCGCCAGCGTTCATCCTGAGCCAGGATCAAACTCTCCAATAAAGTTAGTTTGTCTAGCATCTAAAAATAAAAATTGACGTTCACGTTGTTTGTTTCGTTCAGTTTTCAAAGAACTACTTCGCCGCTCAATTGCGACTTTCTTATGTTAACATCTTCGTTTCCCGATGTCAACTAAGTTTTTCAAAATTCTTTTTTGTCGTTCACTGCGTTTCTGCATCAGCGACGTTTATTAATATATCATGCAGTATATGTAGGGTCAATACTTTTTATAAAAAAATTTCACATCCCGTTAAAAGCTTAAAAAATCATATCTCCTTATCATTTTACTAAGTTTACACACGAGTGAAAATTCTAAATTTTATGTTATATTATTATTATAGGAGCGTGGTGAGAATGAGCATTAAATATTCGAACAAAATCAATAAAATTCGGACCTTCGCATTAAGTTTAGTATTTATCGGCCTCTTCATTGCATACTTAGGAGTCTTTTTCCGTGACAACATTATTATTATGACAACATTTATGATGGTTGGCTTTTTAGCTGTTATCGCTAGTACTGTCGTTTATTTTTGGATTGGTATGTTATCTACTAAGACTGTACAAATTATTTGTCCAAGCTGCGATAAGCCAACAAAAATGCTTGGTCGTGTCGACGCATGCATGCATTGCAACCAACCTTTAACACTGGATCCGAGTTTAGAAGGAAAAGAATTTAATGAGAAGTACAATAAAAAAAGCTATAAAGGATAACACGTACTTTCACTTTAGTATTTTTTCATCCCTATATAATAAAGAAAGAGGGTGACGATTAAGTCACCCTCTTTCTTTATTATATATTACGCCTTATGACACTCTGGGCAAACGCCATAAATTTCTAAGCGATGACTATTAATAATGAATCCTGTCGTTTTCGCAGCTTCCTCTTCAAGCTGTTCCAAACCTCCATAAGGAAAATCAACAATCTTACCACATTTTTCGCAAATCACATGATAATGTTGACTTGTAACATAATCAAATCTACTTGAAGCGTCCCCATAAGTTAATTCCTTTACAAGTCCAACTTCTTTAAACACACGTAAGTTATTATAGACAGTCGCAACACTCATATTTGGAAACTTACCTTCTAATGCTTTATAAATGTCATCCGCTGTTGGGTGCGTCATAGATTCCACAAGGTACTCTAAAATAGCATGACGCTGTGGAGTAATGCGTACACCCGTATTTTTCAGCATTTCTAGCGCTTCTTTTAATTCTTCTTTGACCACCGTCATGCACCCCGATTCTATACGGATTATTATTTTATAATTCTTATAAAGAGTGTACTCTTTTTCTTATAAATCGTCAATATTTCTACTATAAGTATGTGGTTTATTTTTGTATATAGCCTTATTCTTATGTAACTTCCCGTATTTCCTATACATTTACATAGAAAAAAGTGCGACATAATCGCACTTGGAATACTATCATCTGAGGAGGTATGCCCTACACTTTCACTTTATGTATCGCAAGAAAATATGTATAGACGCATGCCTTACATATGTATTTTTTTCCACATTAATATAGATTTATTTTATATAAGAAAGAACGTCCTCAATATGTCCCTTCACTTTCACTTTACGCCATTCTTTTACAAGTTCACCATCTTTATTGATAAGGAATGTAGAACGCTCGATTCCCATGTACTCTTTTCCAAAGTTCTTTTTCAACTTCCAAACATCGTACAATTCTGCTACTTTATGATCTTCATCTACTAAAAGTACAAATGGAAGCTCATGCTTCTCGATGAATTTCATATGTCTGTTCACCGAATCAGGACTTACGCCAAGGATGACCGTGTCCTTCTCTTGGAATAATCCATATGCATCACGAAAATCACATGCTTCAGTTGTACACCCTGGAGTCATATCTTTCGGGTAAAAATATAAAACTACATTTTTACCTCGGAAGTCAGCTAAGCGAATTTGTTCTCCGGTACTTCCCTCTAATGTGAATTCCGGTGCTATTTCTCCTACTGTGATCATTGTTATCACTCCTTTTCTTTTCTATTACTATAACAAATGCTACCTTATTTTTCATTGTCCATTACAGTCCTTACCACAAAAGCAAACGGTAATGTATATCCAATTAATGCTTCTCCAATTGCAATCCATCTTCCGATTCCAATCGGAGCTATATCACCATATCCAACGGACAATAAAGTAACCGCGCTAAAATATAAACATATTTCAACGAGTTGAAAGGAATGAGCACTTAGCCTATCCCCATCTTCTTTTAAAACCGCAAAACCCATTTCCTCTAGCACAACATAACTTAATCCAAACGCAATCAGTACCGTTGTATAAATTAAAAACAACGTAGCTAAATTGTACAGCGAAAAGAAACGATTGGAATTTGAATATGAACTCCATAATAATTGGACACTTCTCAAAATAGCGATTGCCGCAATTAATAGAATAAATCCCCATAACATGTCCTCCACCTCATTTTATATGTATGAGGACTATAGCGGATTTATCCCTTAGAAACGAACAAGCTTCTATAATTAATTTCCCGCACCACGATATCGTTTAACCCCTTGATTCCAGAGGGTAATTGCAATAGTAAAACAGATAACACCAACAATTGGCGTTGCGAAAGCATAGCTATTCCACTCTGTTTTTCTTAAAAAGTATGCTGCTGGATATACCCCAACAAATGCAAACGGTAAAACAAACGTTAAAACAAAGCCAATAACACGGTTATAAATATCAACAGGATAGCGTCCATAATTCCCTATGTTATACATAAGCGGCATAATGGAACTTTTCGCATCCGACCAAAAGCCAAGACTTGCAAGCGTAACAAATATCCCGCCGTACACAAGTGCCCCTCCCCCTACCATAAGTAGGAATAAGAAGAAATCATACCAGTAAAAAGATAATTGCAGCTCCATTGCTGCATAACCCATCACAATAATCCCCGTAATGGCTCCAATTAAAGATTCAAGTTCCATTCTTTCTAATATAATTTGAAATAAACTATGAATCGGTCTCGTTAATATACGATCCATTTCTCCTTTAATAATGTAACGATCATTAAAATCCCATATATTAAAGAAAGCTGAAAAAATGGCAAACGGTACTAAAAAGAAACCATAAATAAAGATTACTTCTTCTCGGCTCCACCCTTTTAGTGCTTGGGTATGCCCAAACACAACGAGAATGAAGATTAAATTAACAGCTTGTAGTGATAAATCTGAAAGTAATCCGACGATAAAATCGCCACGATACTCCAATTTTGTTTTTATATATTGACTTGCATATTGCAAAAATAATTTTATATATATCATCTCGTCATCCCCCTTGTACGATTAGACGTTTTCTCGCCGTTTTCCACATCAGTACAATTGGAATAATAAGTATAATTGCCCAAATCACTTGAAATAATAAAGCTTCATATAACTTACTTCCTTGTATACCTTCAGAGAAAATCATACTCGGAATATAACTAATTGCTTGAAACGGTAAAAACACCATTGCTTTTTGGGCCCATAACGGATAAAAACTAATCGGTAATAATAAACCAGAAAATAAATCGATAACAACACGTTTCGCATACATAATTCCACTATTATTAAATAAGAAGAATGTAAGCATCCCTGTCATTAAATTTATTTGTGTATTAATGATAAAACTAAATATTAAAGATAGGAAGAAATATAACCACGTTTGAAAATTCGTTGTAATTTGTAATGAAAATAATAACGTAACAATAACCATACCCGGAATTGAAAAGAAAGCAAAACGAAATATCCCTTCTCCAAGCCCTTGCATAACTTTCATACCTAAATAGTTGTACGGACGAATTAGCTCTACCGCCACACGTCCTTCTTGAATTTCCATCGCAATTTCTCTATCTATATTATTGAAATAAAAAGCGCGTGCCATCCATGCGATCGCAATATACGTAGTCATTTGTGAAATAGATAAACTTTCAATATTCTCTTTCCCGCTATAAATTGCTTGCCATAAAAAATAATACGCACCAATGTTAATCGTATAAATTAAAATCCCACTGTAATAATTTGTACGATAAGCAAGCATCATTAAAAAGCGAATCCGAATCATTTCAATATACTTACCCATGCATAATACCTTCTTCATAAATGTTACGAATAATTTCCTCTGTAGACACTTCGTTAATTTTCAAATCTTTAATTTGAAAGGCTTGTACTACTTTAGAAATCAACATAGAAATGATAACTTCTTCATTCGGTATTTTTGCAACCCATGCGTTTTCTTCTTTCGCTTTTAACCAAACAACATGGCTATCTGGCATAACCATTGATAACTCCTGGTATGAAACTGGGGCAACAAACTGAAAATGTATTTCCTTCTCTACTCCCCACTGCGTACGAAGATTATCTAAAGATCCGTCATACATAATATTTCCTTCATCAAGCATGATGACACGTTCACATAAAGCTTCAATATCAGTAATATCATGTGTCGTTAATAAAATTGTTGTTTTATAACGTTCATTCATCTCTTTTAAGAATTCTCGTATTTTCAATTTCACAAGAACATCTAGTCCAATTGTTGGCTCATCTAAAAATAATAACGGCGGATTATGAATTAACGCCGCTGCCAATTCACAACGCATTCTTTGACCAAGAGATAATTTCCGTACCGGTTTATCTAACAAAGGACCGATATCTAACGTTTCAATAACATGTTCCATATGTTCCTTATACTGAGCGTCTGATACACCGTACACTTTCTTCAATAAACGAAATGATTCTTGTACAGCAATATCCCACCAAAGCTGAGAGCGCTGACCAAAAACAACACCAATTGTTCTCACAAATTCTTCTCTTTGTTTATGTGGATTCATTCCGTTCACTGTAATTTGCCCTGAAGTCGGAGTCAAAATCCCCGTAAGCATTTTAATTGTCGTTGATTTACCAGCACCATTCTCACCAATATAACCAACCATTTCACCTTGTTTTACAGTAAAAGAAACATCATTTACTGCTGGTACTATTTTATAATTACGATTTAATAAATCGCGAAATGCACCCTTTAATCCCGGACGACTTGAATAGGCTGTAAACTCTTTACGTAACCCTTGTACCTCAATTACCGATTTCATAATCGGACCCCCTTCCTAAATGTCACAACGAATAGTTTACCCAACTGCTCCTTCTATCACAAACAATACGTCTTTTCAAAAAACATGTTAGAATAATACATAGATTTTTGTAAGGAGATGAATTGTAGTGAATTTCACAAAATCAGAAGCGTTACATAAAGAAGCTTTAGAACATATCGTTGGTGGTGTTAATAGTCCTTCCCGTTCTTTTAAAGCAGTTGGAGGCGGTTCTCCTGTTGCAATGGAACGCGGAAAAGGTGCTTATTTCTGGGATGTAGATGGAAATAAATATATCGATTATTTAGCAGCGTATGGCCCTATTATTACTGGACATGCTCACCCACACGTGACAGAAGCAATTAAAACAGCGGCTGAAAACGGCGTACTATACGGTACTCCAACAGCATTAGAAGTAAAATTCGCAAAAATGTTAAAAGAAGCAATGCCCGCTTTAGATAAAGTTCGCTTCGTGAACTCTGGTACAGAATCCGTTATGACAACCATTCGTGTTGCCCGTGCTTACACTGGCCGCACAAAAATTATGAAATTCGCTGGTTGTTACCACGGTCATTCCGATTTAGTACTTGTAGCAGCTGGCTCTGGTCCTTCTACTCTTGGAATTCCTGATTCAGCAGGTGTGCCACAAAGTATCGCTCAAGAAGTTATTACTGTTCCATTTAATAATGTAGAAACTTTAAAAGAAGCGTTAGATAAATGGGGACATGAAGTAGCAGCTATCCTTGTAGAGCCAATCGTTGGAAACTTCGGTATTGTTGAGCCAAAACCTGGCTTCCTTGAAAAAGTTAATGAACTTGTTCACGAAGCTGGTGCACTAGTAATTTATGATGAAGTTATTACTGCTTTCCGCTTTATGTATGGCGGCGCTCAAGACTTACTTGGCGTAACCCCAGATTTAACAGCACTTGGTAAAGTTATCGGCGGTGGACTTCCAATTGGTGCTTACGGTGGTAAGAAAGAAATTATGGAACAAGTTGCACCGCTCGGCCCTGCATACCAAGCTGGTACAATGGCTGGGAACCCTGCTTCTATGGCATCAGGGATTGCCTGCCTAGAAGTACTTCAACAAGAAGGCGTATACGAGAAATTAGATGCACTTGGCGCAATGCTTGAAAAAGGAATTTTAGATCAAGCTACAAAACATAACATCGATATTACAGTAAACCGTCTAAAGGGTGCATTAACTGTATACTTCACAACAAATACAATTGAAGATTACGATGCAGCCAAAAATACAGATGGTGAAATGTTCGGTAGATTCTTCAAGCTGATGCTTCAAGAAGGTATTAATTTAGCACCTTCTAAATATGAAGCATGGTTCTTAACGACAGAACATACAAAAGAAGATATTGAATATACAATTGAAGCTGTTGGCAGAGCATTTTCTACCCTAGCGAACAATAAATAATCTCTTCATTACAAAAGGAAAAAAGAAAGCCCATCTTTCTTTTTTCCTTTTTTCTATTTCATAAATCCCTCATTAATAGTATAATTATTCATAATTATCTGTTTTATATTCTTTTATATCCTTACTATCCATGTATACAAGGCAGTTCACGCCTTAAATAGTAAGATTATTCAAAATTTATTTTCCAGAGGGGGGATTGACGGATGCTCAACAAAAAAAACAAATGGACACCGTCTTTATTTCGGAATTATAAAAATGCAGAACATGATGCGTGTGGAATCGTTTCCGTTATGGAAAAACGAAGAATTCCTACAAAAGAAAACATCGATCTTTGTATACAATCGCTAGTCAAAATGAATCATAGAGCTGGTTTCATTAATGGCGAAGGAGATGGTATCGGAATTCATATCGACATGCCAAAAGCACTTTGGAATGAAAAACTGAAAAGTAGCGGATATAATCCAACGATTGTGGATCATCCCCACTTTATCGTTGGACATTTTTTTCTAAACAAAAAAGAAAACATTGCTGAGTTAAAAGATTACATTCGTACGCAACTAAACAATGAAAGCTTTACAATTGTTCTCGAAAATGATGATGTAATAAACTCAGATGCACTCGGTCCTCTTGGTAAACAAGAAGAACCTTTATTTTGGCAAATTGCCCTTATCGCCGAAAGTGAAGTTAAAAATATTGAACAAACATTATTTTCTGTAACAATAAAAATCGAAGAAAATGAAGCAATTCATGTTGCCTCATTAAGTCATGAACATGTTGTATATAAAGTTCTCGGTGCTGGCGATACACTCGTTGCTTATTACAATGATTTACAACACCCACTTATCGCTTCAACTATGACACTAGGACATAATCGCTATTCTACTAATACGTTATCTAATTTTTTTCGTGTACAACCATTTAGCATTCTCGGACATAATGGCGAAATTAACACGATTGCAAAATTACGCGATCAAGCTGAAATGATTAATGTACCACTTACTGCCGGGGGCAGTGATTCCCAAGATTTAAACCGCACCTTAGAAACCCTTCTCGTTCAGTATAACTACAGTTTATTTGAAGCAATGGATATATTATTTCCACCAATTATTAATGAAATAAAACTTTACGAAACAAACTTACAAAACTTATACACTTATATACGTGAGGCTTGGGGGCATTTCGCACAAGGTCCAGCTGGTATTATTTCACGTTATAAAGATGAAGCTGTTTTCAGTGTCGATTCCCTTGGATTACGCCCAGTTTGGAAAGTAGAGACAGAGAGCTCCTATATTTTCTCTTCTGAACCTGGAGTTGTATCACCAACTGAATATGTAGCAGAGCCGAAACCACTCGCTCCTGGAGAAAAAGTTGGATTAAAATGGAATCAACAAGATGAGCTCGTTCTCTATGAATACGACAATTATCAAATTGAAGTATATAACCGTTTTAAGAAAAGAATCGATGTTACCAATTATCATGTAAACTTATCTATCCCTGAAACGAAAGAAACTGAGGGATTATGTGCTTCGGTTCAAGTTGAAACGAATCAATACGTCGCTTTTGGCTGGGATCGAGAACATATTCAGCTCCTTGAACAAATGGCGACAAAAGGCGTCGAACCAATTCGGTCACTTGGGCATGACTCACCACTTGCCGCACTTGATACAGATAGACGAAATATTGCTGATTTCATTAAGGAAAGTGTAGCCGTTGTTACAAATCCAGCAATCGATCGCGATCGAGAAGTTGAACACTTCTCCACACGTACTGTACTCGGAGAGCGTCCGGGTTTATTAGATAACTCTAAACAACCATTTGTAATCGAGATGCTTTCACCCATTATTTTAGAAGGGCATTTAGCTCAATCTATCGCGGCAGACTTACACACGATTACGTACGAACAACTTATACAGCTATTCATTACTCATAGCTCTGTCTCTACAATTTCTATTACATTTAGTCCATCAGAAACTCTACAGATCGCATTAAATCGAATTAGTTCCGAAGCGATAGCAGCCGTTAAAAATGGTGCTTCCCTACTATTATTAGATGATGCTAAATCTCATCAAAATGAACTGTTATGGATTGACCCACATTTAGTTACTGCTAAAGTACATCAAGCATTAACTGAAAATAAATTACGTCGGAAATGCTCTCTCGTTATACGTTCCGGTGCCCTTCGCTCCTTACACGATATCGTCACGCTATACGGATTAGGGGCAGATGGTATTAATCCATATTTATTGTTCGCAACGGTAAATGATGAAACAAAAGTACCAATTACTAATTTGTATACCGCACTTAATAAAGGACTAGAGAAAGTAATTTCAACGATTGGAATTCATGAATTACGCGGTTACGGTCGCCTCTTCTCCTCTATTGGATTACATGAGGAAATCGCAAATATATTACAAATTACAAACTTCTGCGGTTCAAATAATTTAGCTTTTTCACTTGAATCACTTGCTGAAGATGCAAAAATTCGAGCTGAGGATTTTAACAATCCAAAAGTTAGAATGCGAAAATCATTTCATATATTCCCGCGGATTTGGAAAGCAATTGGTGATGTTGCAAAAGGAAACTCTTATGATGATTACCGCGACAAGTTAAGTGAATTAGAAGAAAACACTCCCATCGCAATCAGGCACCTTGTTCAAACAAAACAAGCACAGCATGTAGTTCCGACTGAAGAAGTGTCCATCGGCATTCACAATCATGATTTACCATTTATTATTAGTTCTATGTCATTTGGTTCTCAAAATGAAATTGCCTTTCGCGCGTATGCAGAAGCTGCCGATCAGCTAAATATGATTAGTTTGAACGGTGAAGGCGGCGAAATTAAAGATATGATTGGTAAGTACCCACATACACGCGGACAACAAGTTGCATCTGGCCGATTTGGAGTAAACGCTGAACTACTAAATTCATCAAATTTAATTGAAATTAAAATAGGTCAAGGAGCAAAGCCTGGTGAAGGTGGACATTTGCCTGGCTCAAAAGTGACTGCCAAAATTGCGGAAGCACGTAATGCTACAATTGGTTCGGATTTAATTTCACCTTCTAACAACCATGATATTTATTCAATTGAAGACTTGGCTCAAATGATTACAGAAATTAAAACGGCTAATCATCTTGCAAAAGTAGCTGTAAAAGTTCCTGTCGTTCCTAACATCGGAACAATTGCTGTCGGTATCGCAAAAGCTGGCGCTGACTTTATTAACATTAGTGGATTTGATGGCGGAACAGGTGCTGCGCGTATTCACGCATTGCAACATGTTGGTCTTCCTGTAGAGATTGGTGTTAAAGCTGCTCACAATGCGTTACTAGAAGCAAATATGAGACATAAAGTAGAGATTTGGGCAGATGGCGGTATTCGAAGTGTAAATGACGCCTTAAAAATCATGCTCCTCGGAGCAAACCGGATCGGATTTGGCACATTATCAATGATTGCAATTGGCTGTACAACTTGCCGTGGTTGTCATCTTGATACGTGCCACGTCGGAATTGCAACACAAATTGAATCTGAAGCTCAAGCGAAAGAACATGGACTGCGCCGTTTCGTTCCACGTGAATTAGAAAGCGCAGTTACAGGGCTATTAAGCCTATTCACTACTTTCGGTACAGAATTGAAACGTTTAACAGGGCAGCTCGGTTACACAAACTTACAAGATATTATCGGACGATCGGATTTATTAGAACAAACTCGAGGCAAGGACTTATTAGACTTACGTAATTTAATACAAACGATAGAAGATTCATCTGTGAAAATAACGGCATCTGTACAAGAAAAACAATTTGAAACAACAAATTCTCTCCAGTCAAAAGAATTAGTAAGCGTCGGCGTAGAGCAACGCGTAATGGGCGGTCTAGAATCCTGTTATCGTATTCGTAGCAAATTATATGAAAACACTCATCTTGAACCACTTACATTAAAGTATACAAACGGATCTGTTCCCGGAAACGGATTAGGCGCGTACAATAGCGAGAACTTATTTATACACGTAAATGGTGGCGCGCAAGATGGAATTGGAAAAACTTCATTTGGCGGTGGCATTTATATAACGAAAGCAAAAGGAAAAGATGGAACATATTATAACGGTTCTGTCGGAAAAGGATTTGGATACGGCGCTCAAAAAGGTGCATTATACGTGCAAGGTAACGCTGATGCTCGTGCTGGCATTCGCCTTTCTGGAGCAGATATGATAATTGGAGGCAGAATTACAAAACCACTCCGCGAAAAAGAACAAGGAAATATCGGAGTATATTCTAATATAAAAGGATTTGCTTTTGAATATATGACAAATGGTCGCGCTCTTGTTTTAGGAGATCCTGGTCCATGGATTTGTGCCGGCATGACTGGTGGTGTTGTTTATTTACGTCATGAGCCAAACTTAGGTTTAACAGAACACGCTTTAAAAAGAAGAATTGCTAAAGGTGCAAATGTAACATTGCAGCCAATTAGTAAAAATGGTTTGCAAGATGTGAATGAACTATTATTAGACTACATTCGTGTATTAAATGAGCATGAACAATATGAAGAAGTTGCTTTGTTAACACCATTATTAGATGATATCCAGCTTCACTTCTATGAAATTATCCCGAAAAAAGAACAGGCGGATCCATCCATTTCAACCGAATGATATGTATAGTATTTATTTTCATAAAAAAATTGACGAAGCGAGCATCGCATAGTAATCTAGAATAACAATTTGAAACCTGCTGAAATTCAGCAGGTTTTTTTATTAAAGAATAGATGTTTAAAGAGAATTTGGAGAAATTATAAATTGATTGTAATTTATTTATTAAACTTTTTAACGTCACTAAAATATCACTTGCTAACATATTGTAATGAATGTATAGTATCATGTTGTACATTCATTATGACAAGAGAAAGGATATCAATAAGGGTATGAAACTTGGTGCTCGCATTTTAAAAACGGGTATTGCCATTACATTAGCTTTATTTGCTTGTATTTTACTTCAATTACCGAGTCCAGTATTTGCGGGAATCTCAGCTATCTTTGCTGTTCAACCGTCTGTATATCGCTCGTATTTAACAGCTCTTGAGCAAATTCAAGCAAACGTAATTGGTGCTGTATTCGCTATCGTATTTGCTACTGCTTTTGGACATAATCCTTTTATTATTGGATTAACGTGTATATTAGTAATTGCTCTTACTTTACAATTACGCTTAGAAAAAACAATATCAATCGCTTTAGTAACAGTTATCGCCATTATGGAGTATCAAGGCGAAGATTTCTTTAATTTTGCCTTACTTCGATTCGCGACGATTATGATTGGAATTATTGCGGCTTCACTTGTAAATTTAGTATTTATGCCGCCAAAATATGAAACAAAACTTTACCATCGCATCGTTGATAATACAGAGGAAATTGTTAAATGGATTCGTATGAACAGTAGGCAAGCTTCTGATTTTACAACGCTAAAAACCGATATTGATCGCATGAAAGAAAAAATGATTAAACTAAATCATTACTATTTGCTGTATAAAGAAGAAAGAAGCTATACGAAAAAAATACAATTCGCGAAAATTCGTAAGCTCGTTTTATTCAGACAAATGTTAGCGACAACAAGCCGCGCTTTAAGCACGTTAAAGTCATTGCATCGCACTGAAAATGAACTGCGCTACATGCCAGAAGAGTTTCAGGAATCTATTCAAAACGAACTTGATTCATTAACGCATTATCACGAACAAGTGTTATTAAAATTTATTGGTAAAGCAAAGAAACAACAATCTGTTGAAATGCTTGATGAAGTTGAAACAGGTAAACAAGAATTGATTGATATCTTTATGGATTATCAAAATAAGGACGATGAGGAAGCATATAAAATATGGTTACATCTCTTCCCTCTTATTTCTTCAATTATTAACTACAGTGAGGAAGTAGAGCATTTAGATTTACTTGTGGATAGCTTCTACACATACCATAAACCAGAGAGTGAACTCCAAATCGAAGATAAAAAAGAAGACGAATAAAAAACAGCTCCTTTTACGCTAAAGGAGCTGTTTCTGTTATATGCTGAAGTTGATATAGATTGTAATAAAATTCCCTCTTTTTCATTAACTCTTCATGAGAACCCTTTTCTTTTATTTCACCATCTTCAACATAAATAATTGTATCGACATGCGTAATCGTCGCTAATCGGTGTGCAATGATAATTGTTGTCCGATCTGCAGCTAACGTTTGCAGTGCCTCTTGAATATATCGTTCATTTTCTAAATCTAAAGCGGAAGTTGCTTCATCTAATATAAGTAAAGACGGATTCTTTAGAAAAACCCGTGCGATTGCTACACGCTGTCTTTGTCCACCAGATAATTTCACACCACGTTCCCCAACAACAGTATCATAGCCCTCTGGCAACTCTGTAATAAAATTATGAATTTGTGCAGCTTTGGCAGCTGAAATCACTTCCGCCTCTGTAGCTTTCGGATTGCCATATAAAATATTAGCCCCGATTGTATCACTAAATAATAAATTATCTTGTAGCACAATTCCAATATTACTACGCAAATTTCTCATATCATACTTTCTTACATCTATCCCGTCTATATAAACTGCACCTTCAGAAACATCGTAAAAACGCGGAATTAAACTAGCAAGAGATGACTTTCCTCCTCCGCTTGCCCCTACAAGCGCAACCTTCTCTCCCGGGCGCATAGTTAATGACAGATTATGCAATATCTCTTTTTCATCCGCATTATAACGAAAAGAAACATTATCAAATATAACTTCCCCATCTAGCCTTTTCGTTTGCACCGCATTTGGCACATTAACAATATCGTATTTTTCATCCAACAATTCAAACACTCGATCCATCGAGGCGAAAGACTGTGTTAATGTTGTAGATGAATTAACAAGGCGACGAAGCGGACTATATAAACTATCCATATATCCAACAAAAGCAACCATCGTACCCAGTGTTAACGCCCCTTGAATTACCTCATATGCCGCAAAACCAATAACAAGTAACGGCCCTAAATCCGTTAACGTATTCACTACCGAAAACGTTCTCGCCGTCCAACTCGTATGAGTTAGTGCTTTCGTTAAAAATTCATTATTTCTCTTTTCAAACTGTCCTCTTTCATATTCTTCTAATGCAAAACTACGTGTCACTTGCATCCCTTGAATACGTTCATGTAAATACCCTTGCATAGTTGCTAACGCTTGCGAGCGCTCTTTCGTCAATTTTCGAAGGCGCCCGAAAAAATATTTCACTGCAACTACATAAATAGGTAAGATTAATAAAGCAACAAAGGTTAATTTTATATTCATAGAAAACATAACGATAATGGCAATAACAATTGTTGCAGTATCTAACCAGACATTCATAAGACCAGTAATTACAAAGTCCTTCGTTTGTTCTACATCATGGATTACACGTGAAATAAGCTCCCCTGTTTTTGTGTTCGAATAATAACGTAAGCTCAATTTTTGCAAGTGCCCAAAAATGTATTTTCGTAAATCGTATAGTATTGTATTGGCAATGCGCTGCGCGAAATATTGACGATAATATTCTATCGGCGGTCTTACTACTGCAAAAATAAAAAAAGCAATCCCAATTGCGGTTATTAATTGAGACGTTTTTTCTTGAAGCGATCCCGTACCTTGAATAACATCATCAATAATATACTTTAATAACCATGGCATAATAAGCGGGATACCGAACTTCACAAGACCAATAATAATTGTAATAGCAATAAGCCATCGATATGGTTTAACAAATTGTAAATATCTTTTTATACCTTGCACATAATCCCCCCTCTAATAGGACAAACCTGCCGGGAAATTCCCTGCAGGTTTGTTTTAATTTCTGTACATTAAATATCTTTCGTACCACATATCTACGAAATCCGGTGCGAATGGACCTTTTCTTTGATGAATCCACTGTGTTAAATGTGCTACATTTCGTTTTAAAATTGTATCAATAACAGGTGGATACTGCATGATTTGACTATGCTTTTCATACTCATCTTCATCCAAAAGTGTATATGTCATATCTGGATACACTTTAATGTCTAAGTCGTAATCAATATACTTTAATGCTTCAGAGTCATATGCAAAAGGAGAACTTAAATTACAATAATAATATACTCCTTCTTCTCTCAGCATTCCAATTACATTAAACCAATAATTAGCATGGAAGTAACAAATCGCAGGTTCGCGAGTAACCCATGTTCGACCATCTGATTCCGTAACTACTGTACGATCATTTGCTCCGATCACAAGGCTCTGCGTCCCTTTTAAAATTGTTGTCTCTTCCCACATTCTATGAATGGAGCCATTATGTTTATAACTATGTATTTGTACCTTTTCTCCTTCTTTGGGAAATCCCATATATGCTCCCTTCTTTCAACCGCAAATGCTTTTCTTAAGTTGTCTTAACTACCCCTTGAACTGCATTCACTTTTTTTCTATTATAACTTTTTTGTCAAAATTTTAAAACTAAAGCGATAGGACACTTGTTTTCATGAGGAATATAATGAAGTTTGTATTATTGAATACCACATCACTAACCCTTTTAACGAAGGAACATTTCCTATGAATTAGCAATACTTATTTTAGAAGATTAAACGAAGATATAACAAAAAGAAAAGCCCCCTCACCTCTGTTTAAGAAAGGACTTTTCACCTAAAATCAACAACATATCTCACCCTTAATTTGAAATTATTTTTTCGGTTTCAAAAGATTGAATCACATTATTCGTTTGCTGTTCAAATTTTTCATGCAAAAGTTTTAATGCTATTTCTGTTCTGTATATTTCTTGACGGATAAAATGCAATTCTTTTTTATCGCACGTATCCCTTCCACTCATTTCAATTTGCTGATACTTCTCTAAATGTGATTGTAACTTTAAAAGCTCATCCATCGTTTCCAACTGCTCTCCTACCAACTTATCAAAATCGTTCATCACTTACCCCCTTTTTGATTCATTCGCCAGTTATAATTCCTATTACATATTTCTAATCGTGAACTTCTTTCTCCTTTGACTATATTTGTTGACTTATTAGAAGTTATGTCGTTCCCTTTATTTCCATTACAGTGACACGCACACAAAGAAAACACTTCTCTCGAATTGGAGAAGTGTTTTTCTTTCATTACTCGTTTGAACTAGAAGATTGTGATTGTTTTGCAGCTGATTGTGCATTTTGTTTTTTCACTGCATGCACATCTGTTTCAGTTGCAAACTCTGTACCATAACTAGCATTTGCACTTTGAGCAGCAGAAGCTTGTGCTTTCTGTGCCTCTGATTGTGCGTTCGCTTGTTTTACTGCTTGTACATTCGTTTCAGTTGCAAACTCTGTACCATATCTAGCATTTGTACTTTGAATGCTAGCACCAGAAGTTGCCTTATTATAACCTTGTTGTTTTTTACTCATCTTTCTCACCTCCACAATCAATAATGTAACCAATTCACTTAGAAGTTATCCCTAATTTTCTTTTTAAAAATTCACGTATATATCTCTTATCACTCATTCAAACTACATATGATGGAGGTGGGAATATGTATACTGGACGTGATATGACTGAGCTAACTATGATTTCCAAAAATGAATGGAATGAGGATGAATTAGCTTATTTTCATCATTCATTTCAGCAAATTATGCCTTATCTAAATGTAGAGGGACAAACGATTTATAAAGAAGTTGTGAAAGAAATCGAGTCTCGGGGCGGATTATAAACGCGTGGATTTTCAACCTCAAAATACAAATTTATTTTCAATATAAAAAACGTGTTCCAAAGTTCTGGAACACGTTTTTATTATTTATCCCGCTATTCGCCGGGCAGTAAGACCCCACCTCAAAATGCAGCGAAAGCAAAGAAGTTAGGTTGGGGCCTTGCTGCCCATAAAAGCCCGATTGGTGAAGGCTAATAATCAGTGGGGGATGAAGAAAACCCCCACTGATTAAAGTTTCACTTTACTGCATTGTAATTTTCTCAACACACTTTTCGTAAATTGTACGATGTGATTTCGAGAAAGGTAACTGTTCAAACGCTTCTTTCGATACAAACTTTAATGTATCCGTTTCGACAATATTACCTGTTACTTTTCCGTAAAATATGAAGATATCCCAAGTACGATGTGTAAAAGTATGTTGTACATTCATCGCGTATTCATCAATAGAAACAGAGAGATCAAAGCTCTCCTTCATATAATCCGTAAGCTGTTGTTTTTGATTACGAATACCTTCACTTAGTTCAATATTCGGGAACTCCCACATATTAGCCAGTAATCCCGTACTTGGGCGTTTATTAATTACGTAACGGCCATCTTCAGTTTGAAGTACTCCCGCAACGAGCGGTACCATTGTAGGTGCTTTCGCTTTACTCTTCACTGGTAGTTCTTTTTGAACACCTTCAGCATACCCTCTGCAATGTTCACGTACAGGACAAAGTAAACAAGATGGATTTTTCGGTATACAAATTAATGCCCCTAATTCCATCAAACCTTGGTTAAAATAAGATGGATTTTCTATAGAAATAATTTCACGCACAATCTCTTCAAAAACTTTTCTCGTTTTCGGTTTTGCAATATCATCCCACACTGATAAAATACGAGATAATACGCGCATAACATTTCCATCAACCGCTGGCTCTGGTATGCCATATGCAATACTTAAAATGGCACCTTTTGTATATGGTCCCACTCCTTTTAATTTTTCAATTTTCTTTACATCGCTCGGTACTGTCCCGCCGTATACTTCTTTTACCTCTTTTACTGCAGCATGTAAATTTCGTGCTCTAGAATAATAACCTAAGCCTTCCCATGCTTTTAATACTTCTTCATCATCGGCAGTTGCTAGCGCTTCAAGCGTAGGAAACTTCCCCATAAAATTTGCGTAATATGGTTTTACAGCCTCTACCCTTGTTTGCTGTAACATAATTTCTGAAACCCAAACACGGTATGGATCTTTATTTTTTCGCCACGGTAAATCACGTTGTTCTTTTTCAAACCAACCAATTAAATCATTTTGAAACTGTTCTATGTTAAACTCATTTAATATTTCAAGTGTCAAACTTGATCCCCCTCATTTTTTTGCATATACGTACTATTATAAAGATTTTAGGAAAAAATTTAAGTAAGATGACATAGGAAATAGAAGGCAAAGGACTTGAGGTATCGAATAAAAAGAGTTACATTAATAAAAAACGGAGGTGGATTTCTATGGACACAGCCACTCACCTTGTTATGGGCGTTACTCTAGGCAGTTTGGCAACATTAGATCCAGCTATAGCACAAAGTGATATTGGGCCACAAGCAGTGATGCTTGCAACAATTGCCGGTTCCAATATTCCTGACATCGATACAGTTTTAAAATTGCGTAATAACGCTAAATATATAAGAAATCATCGCGGGATTACTCATTCCATCCCTGCAGTGATCCTTTGGTCACTCCTTATAAGCGGCATCTCTTTCGCCTTCTTTTCAGACGCTCCCTATCTGCATCTACTACTTTGGTCATTTATTGCCGTCTTTCTTCATGTCTTTGTGGATATTTTCAATGCCTATGGTACACAGGCATTAAGGCCCTTCACAAAAAAATGGGTAGCGCTCGGCATAATTAATACGTTTGATACTGTCATTTTCTTTATCCATATACTAGCTATCGCCTGTATGCTTGTCGGAGCACATAAAGGCTATACTGCTTTAGCAGCGTATATATTAATGTTTGTTTACTACATTGGGCGCATTATGATGCATCGAAATATCAAAAGCGTAGTATACAAACGTTTCAAAAATGTAGAGAAAGTAATTATTTCTCCTTCTTACAAATTTTATCATTATCATTTAGCCGTCGTTACAACTGAACATTACTACGTCGCAAGATGGCACCGCGGTAACATCCTTGTATACGACAAATTCGATCGCGTACCGTTCCCGAATACCGCCATTATGCAAGCTGCTGTGCGAGATGAAAATATATCTGCTTTCTTATCTTTCTCGCCTGTATATCGCTGGGATATTTTCGATTATGATAACTATTATGAAGTTCGATTTATTGATTTGCGGTATCGAAGTAAAGATTATTATCCATTCGTCGCAATCGTTCAGCTCGATCAAAATTTAAATATTATTAGTTCATATACAGGATGGATTTTCAGCGAAGAGAAACTTCGAAAGAAACTGGAATTGCTTCCACATTAAAAAAAGCGACCTACGTCGCTTTTTTTAATGTTTCAAATGATCTTCTTGATTGATTAAATGGCTATACTTCGGATTATTTGTACGCATTTCATGAAGGCGCCCTCCATGATTATTAACCCATGTTCGTACCACTTGTTCAGTCATTTCCTCACCTTGGTAACGACCTGATTTAGCATAAGTTGTTCGGAAATCTTCCCACAGTAATTCAACCCATGCACGAGCTTGTGCGTAAGAAAGGTTGTCATTTTTATCTAATAATTCTTTCGTTAATGTTTCATAAATATCATTCATGTTCTATTCTCCTTTTACCTATTTATTCCCTTAATTTCTAAAGGATAGTTTCTTCTATTTTGCACATTCTATAAGTGATACTTCTTAAAGAGGTATCAACTGATAATGAGGGGGCGTTCTTAATGGGTAGACAAGCCGAATTTTGGTCTGAGTCAAAAAACAACAGCAAAATCGACGGTCAACCGAAAGCGAAATCACGCTTCGCTTCGAAACGACCTAACGGCACAATTAACACGCACCCACAAGAGCGTATGCGTGCTGCAAATCAGCAGGAAGAGTAGTACAAATTAAATTCCTACACGAGGTGATAAAGATGAGCTACCGTGACCATTTAGATCGTCGTTCTGAATTATTTAACCATACGTGGACTCGTCCAAAACATGCGAAGGCGCAAGTTAACGGACAGACGCAACAAACCCAGTCTCTCATTATACTGGCAAACGAATGTAAAAAACGCCAATTTTAGAATCTCCTATCTCCTTTAACGCCTACCAAAGATGAAAACCAGAGAGATTCGCTCTCTGGTTTTTATTTTTCTTGCAATAGGGAAATTGGTATTCCAATCTCTTCATTATCATGTTGCTTATATCCCCAAGCAAATACCCCATTGAAATACGTAATTTTAAATACCACACCAGGTTCTTCTACTAATTCATATGTCTCACCAATATGGAATTTATTTATATCTATCATATAAGCACGAGCCATAGCCATTTTTCTCATTAATACATCGAATTCATTTACAATTCCAAGTTGCTCAGCCTTTACTGCTTGCTCCTTCAAAACCCCAATTTCTTCCCTTAGCTCATGTGGTGTCATTTCACTGTAGCGTTTTGGCGTACCCATCTTATTTCCTCATCCCTCTTCACGTTTCATTTGTAAAAATATATCTATCTCATCAATAGAGAATCCTTTTCGATATAACGCTTGCTTCACCTTATTTTCGAATGTCCAACCATCATACTTCTTATATTTCTCATAATATTTATTCCCATGATAGTGTAACGCTTCTTGTTGCTGTTCGTCATCTTTTTCGTCTTTCAATTCTTCCAAGCAAATTTGAATCACATCTCTAGAATATCCTTTACGAACAAGCATTTCATCTAACTTTAGCTTCATTTGTAAAAATGAATGCTTTTGATAAGATTTTTTCTTCTTTTCTATAAGAAACAAAGCATTCTCCATTTGCTTCTCCTTTGGATACTCTTGTAAACTATGTGTAATGATTAAATCCTGAACACCTTTACTTAATAGCCCTCTCCTAATAACAGTTGGACCTTTTTGATTCACATTACTTTGCGTTCGCACGTATGAAATAGCGTACTCTTTATCATTAATATATCGATCATGTAATAATTTCGAAACGACTTCAGAGATGATGGCCTGTCCCACTTCTTTTTTTCGTAAGAAATCTTCTATTTCTTGTTTTGTTCTCATTTGATAGGATAAATAGGAAATCGCTTGTAAATATGCTTTTTGTACCTCTTCATTGTACAAAATATTCCCTAACGCTACTTCATCAATTTCTAAGCCTTTTTGTAACCCATGTTTCATTAAGATTGATTGATTCACACTAAACCCGTACTCTTCACCTTGACCTTTATCAATATAAATATTAAATCGTTCTTTCGATCGTTTTTGCACTTCTATTTTTGTAATGACAGTCATACTCTCACCTCTCTATTATTTTAACATAGTCAAGGAACGTTTTTTCTTTTCGAGAATATATATAATGAGGAGGAAATAATTGTGAAAATCGCAATTTCTGGTGGCTCTGGCTTTATAGGCAAATCCCTTTCTAGTTTTTTTATTCAAAGGGGATTTACTGTTTACATTCTTACTCGAAAAAAAATTACTGAAACTTCACACACTAACCTTCAATACGTACAGTGGACACCGGATTTACAGACCTTCCCTCTCTCCTCTATCGATGTAGTTATTAATCTAGCTGGAGAATCTATTAATAGTAGATGGACAAAAACACAAAAAGAATTAATTTTAAACAGTAGAATTCAAACAACAAAAGGACTCATTAAACAATTACAAACCCTTGAAACAAAGCCACACACATTTATTAATGCAAGTGCCATTGGATACTATGGGACATCTGAAACCGAATCTTTTACAGAACAGCAAGAGACTTCAGGAGATGACTTTTTAGCAAACACAGTATATTTGTGGGAGCAAGAAGCATCTAAAGCCCGCTCCATTGGAATAAGAACTGTCTACACAAGATTTGGAGTCGTATTGGGCGCAGATGGAGGAGCTCTTCCAAAAATGCTACTTCCCTATCAATTATATATCGGCGGTACACTTGGATCTGGAAACCAATGGTTATCATGGATTCATATAGACGATGTCGTTCGCATGATTGATTTCATCATTCACAAAAAAGAAATTGACGGACCTTTTAATATTACAGCGCCAACGCCAATACGGATGAAAGAGTTCGGTGAAATTATTGCCACTATAACTAGGCGACCTCATTGGCTACCTGTTCCTTCATTTGTACTTCGCGCTTTACTCGGTGAGATGAGTATACTTGTATTAGAAGGGCAACATGTATTACCCAATAAAGCTATTAAACATGGATATCAATACACATTTCCAACAGTTAACCATGCATTACAAAATATCCTCTTGCATACAATGTAGTACTTTTAAAATACAGTTTTACGGGTAGTCTATCTCCTCCAAGAATTCTTACTTTTTAAACACCGGAGCATTACTACACGAAAAACCTTTCAGTTACTTTGTCTAAACCTATTCTACACATTACAAGGTGACGGAAATGAGGTCTCTATGAAAATATTGCTCAAACAAGCCATTGTATATCCTATTACATCCCAAAAGTTTCAAGGAGATGTACTCGTTATAGGAGAACGCATTGCCGCGGTCAAACCTCATATTGATACTACTCAGGATATGACCGTTATAGATGCACGAGCTCTTCATCTCTTGCCTGGATTTATTGATGTTCATACTCACCTTGGCCTCTACGATGAAGGTACTGGTTGGGCTGGTAATGATGCAAATGAAACATCCGAAGTTTCAACACCACATATCCGTTCTTTAGACGGGATTCATCCTTTTGATATTGCATTTCAAGACGCTGTACAAAATGGTGTTACGACTGTTCACGTGATGCCCGGAAGCCAAAACATTATCGGCGGTACTACTTGCGTAATAAAAACTGCTGGAACTTGTATTGATCATATGATTATTCAGGAACCTGCTGGTTTAAAAATTGCCTTTGGAGAAAACCCTAAAAAGTTCCATAGCAACGGTACAAAAGAATCAATAACACGTATGGGAATTATGGGGTTACTTCGTGAATCATTCTATGACGCACAACACTACGGGCATGAAGCTGATTTTCGAATGCTACCTATTTTAAAAGCACTCCGCCGAGAAATACCGGTACGTATCCACGCTCACCGCGCAGATGATATCACTTCAGCTTTACGCTTTGCGACAGAATTCAATCTTGATTTACGTATTGAACATTGTACAGAAGGACACTTTATTGTTGAAGAGCTTTCGAAACACAATTTAAAAGTTTCAGTTGGACCTACTCTTACGCGACGTTCGAAAATCGAACTTAAAAACAAAACGTGGGATACTTATCATATTTTATCGAAAAATGGAGTAGAAGTTTCTATTACAACCGACCACCCTTATACACCAATTCAATATTTAAATGTTTGCGCTGCCATTGCAGTAAGAGAAGGATTAGATGAGAAAACAGCGTTGGAAGGAATCACTATTTTCCCAGCTCGAAATTTACGTTTGGAGGATAGAATTGGAAGCATTGATGTTGGAAAAGATGCTGACCTCGTGTTATGGACACATCATCCTTTCCATTATTTAGCCAAGCCTGTACTCACTATGATTGACGGAAAAATAATTTACAAAAAAAATAAAAAAAACTAGTTTATTTTTTTGACTAGATACAGTATTATACGATTATAAACTGAATGAAACCATAATCAATTTGTGTCGTGATTATCATTTTCAAATTGATGAATGGGGAAGGCAAATGGTGCGCCACCAGCGTTAGAAACTGGTTCTAGTGGGTTCGATTCCCACCCCGAAATTTTTTAAAGATTGATATAAAAATTTCGAGGGTGGGTGCTTTTTCGTCATGCTACCCTCGTGTGAGGAGGAGTTAGTGTGTTGAAAAAACGCGACTTACACGACAGCCACGTTCTATACGAATTAATGGTGGATCCTGCTGTCTTCCCTTTTGTGCGTCAAAAGGCCTATTCTTATGAAGAATATTTATTTTTAACGAAACAAACAATCGAAGCCGAAGAGCGTGGAGAATTAATCTCACGCACAATTTTAGATGAATGGGGTAACCCCATCGGCACAATTACTTTATTTGATGTGCAAGAAAAAGCTGGATTCCTCGGAACTTGGCTTGGCAAACCATATCATGGTAAAGGATATAATAAATTGGCGAAAGATTCATTTTTTAGCGAACTTTTCTATGAATTAGATATTGAAACGATTTTTATGCGTATTCGTAAAATAAATATTCGGTCTATTAAAGCTGCCGAAAAACTACAATATGTAAATCTAGCAAACGAAACAAGAAAAGCCGTTTATGATGAAATTAACGCGCATGAAGAAGTATATAATTTATATGAAATTCCAAAAGATCAGTATACACTTGCAACAATGCGAGATACAACATTCCAAGAAGCACACCAATTAAAAGAGGCGTAGTCTAAAAATTCAGAAATGATAATTAATCATTACTAGTTTGACATATATGTATATCACCCCATGTCTTTGGAAACGATAGATAGTGACTTTAGGACACGAGGTGATTTGTAATGGATAAAAAGAAACGTGATAAAGCAAAAAACACATTATCTAGTACACAAGAAGTTCTCTATCAGCGAGAATTTCGAAAAGCAGATCGTGCAGCGGGCTATCGCTCAAAAAGTATTTAAAGTGAAACTGAATAATTAGAAGGTTTCCCCCTAATTATTCAGTTTCATTACATAATATTTTCCAATTAATTAGCAAAAAAGGTTCCTTATTTATAAGGAACCTTTTTTGTGGACAACCTTATCCACAAAAACCGTAGAATTGTGCATAAATTACAAAAGTATTTTACGAATTCATTTATTTAAATGAATTCGTAACGTGAGAATTGTGGATAATTTTCTAAAAATTGTGGACTATGTGGATATAGTTGTTAATATTTCGACTTTACTGTCTAATAGAAGCGCAATCCTTTGTGGATAAAGTGAAACTTTAATCAGTGGGAGTTTTGTTTATCCCCACTGATTATTAGCCCTCACCAATCGGGCTTTTACGGGCAGTTGATCCCCACCTAACTTCTTTGCTTTCGCTGAATTTTGAGGTAGGGGTCTTACTGCCCACAAATAGCGGGATAAGTTAATAATTCACGCTTATTTTTTTTACAACAATAAAAAAAACCCTCTTTAAATGCTTAAAAGAGGGTTTCATATTAAGTAAAAGATTCGGCAAGAACTGGTGATTTAATAGGTATATGATTCGGCTCTGCATGATTTTCTGCCAAAATTGTATCCACAATATGACCAGCTGGCTCAGGACGATAAATACTTTTCATTGCTTCTTTCATCTGAAGAAGCTTCATATCATCTTGTAATAACGCCTCTGTTTTTGCAAAAACTTCACTATCATCACGAATTACAACTGCAGCCCCTTTTTTTTCAAAATACAACGCATTTTCATTCTCTTGTCCTGGGACAGGTTTATATAAAATGACAGGTACTTGTAATGCTGCTGCTTCGCTTAATGTAATACCACCTGGCTTCGTAATCATACAAGAAGTAACACGGAACAATTCATCAATGTTTTCAACATAACCAAATACTTTTAAAGCATCAGAACTTTGTTCCTGTAGTTCCATTAAATCCTGCTTTAAAGCTTCGTTTTTCCCACAAACGACAACTACTTGTAAGTTTGGTACTGACATAAATGACTGGCATAGCTCTTTTACACTCCCTAGCACACCATGAGCACCTGCTACAATTAGTAACATCTTTTTATCCTTACATAACTGATATTTATTATATATAATTGCTGGATTTATCTTTAGCTCAAAACTGCTACGAATCGGAATCCCTGTTTCAACAATTTGTTCTGCAGGTACACCGATATCAACCATCACTTTTTTCACATGATCGGTTGCTACAAAATAACGATCTACTTCTCGATGGATCCATATTTTATGCACGCAAAAATCCGTTAATACGTTATAAACAGGAATAGAAATACCTATTTGCTTTTTCAATTCTGGTACAGCGATGATTGGAAAGGTATTAATAACAATATCCGGTTTCTCCACCTGTAATAGCGTCTTCAAACGCTTTCTCCCAAAATTCGCATACCAAGATGCTATTTTTTTATCATAAATTTTCTCTACACCATAATAAAACAAACGATATAATTCTTTTCCTACCGTATAGCTTTTTAAATATAAAAATTTTGTAATATCGGTTATAACTGGATGTGATTCTCCAAACAAGTCGCATACAATTACATCTTCGATTCCTTTTTGGCGAAATGTTTGTTCTAATGTTTTTGCCACTTGCACATGACCGTTACCGTAATGTGCAGTTAATATTAAAACCTTGGGGTTTTTTATCAAACAAATCCACTCCTAGCTTTTTGTTTCTCCATATTGCATATACGACAATAGGAAAAACATTTTCCTTAAAAACTACATACTCGGATTCTAATACTTCCCTGTTAGCTATGTATCTGTCGTGGATATGCAAAGCATATAAGATTGACCCCTTAATCCTATCTGTGCTCATATCTTTACATTATACTTTCCTATAAGAGCTTTCGCAATAACTTACAAATGTTCTATATTCCATAATACTCACTCTTTTACTTCTTAATTCTTTTTACTATTTTGATTTCCCTTTACAATTATGTAAATTTCTCCGCTTATTCTTTACAAAAATATGGATATTCTCTTTTCAGTATACTCTTTTCTAAATATATACTCTAGATTTTATTATGAAGAAACAAAAAGCCTAACCAAATGTTTAGGTTAGACTGCTTGTAAAATATGTTTTGCATGTTCAACATTTTCTTCTGTCGGTGGATTCACATCCGCAAGTGGATACTTATGTCCAAGTGCCTCCCATTTATAAACACCGAGCTTATGATATGGCAGCACTTCCACTTTCTTAACATTAGATAGACTTTGAATAAAGTTTGATAATTTTTGCAAATCCTCTTCACCATCGGTAACACCGGGAACCAATACATGTCTTACCCAAATTGGTTTCTTTCTATCCGATAAATAACGAGCAAATTGTAAAATGTGTTCATTTGGTTTCCCTGTTAATTTACGATGTTTCTTTGAATCAATATGCTTCAAATCCAATAAAACTAAATCTGTATACTCCATTAAAATATCTAGCTTATTTTGGAATTCTGGTTCTTCAGAATAACAACCGCCAGAAGAATCGATTGTTGTATGGATACCAGCTTCTTTGCACTTTTTAAACAACTGGGTTAAGAAGTCTAGCTGTAATAGTGGCTCTCCACCGCTAACTGTTATACCGCCTCCAGAAGCTTCAATAAATGGAAGGTAACATGTCACATCCTGCATCACTTCTTCAACTGTTATTCCTTTACCTTTACCGATTTCCCATGTATCAGCATTATGACAATATTGACAACGTAATAAACACCCTTGTGTAAATATGACATAACGAATCCCTGGGCCATCAACAGTACCACAAGACTCTACAGAATGTATTCTTCCTTTTACCATGTTACTTCCTCCTTTATTGAAACAGCCTCCCTCCGCTATATATTAAAAGCGGAGGGACACTTTTTTCACTTACATGCTTTCATGCATTGTACGGTTTATTACATCAATTTGTTGTTCACGAGTTAATTTAATAAAGTTAACAGCGTAACCAGATACACGAATTGTTAATTGTGGATATTTTTCAGGATGCTCCATTGCATCCATTAATGTTTCACGGTTAAATACGTTAATATTTAAGTGGTGTCCTTCTTTTATTGCATATCCATCAAGCATAGATACTAAGTTGCGTACTTGTACATCATCTTCTTTACCAAGTGCTTTTGGAATAATAGAGAATGTATTTGAAATACCATCTTGTGCATCTTCATATGGTAATTTAGCTACAGATAATAATGATGCTAATGCACCTTTTGTATCACGGCCATGCATTGGGTTTGCGCCCGGTGCAAATGGTTCTCCAGTACGACGTCCATCTGGAGTGTTACCAGTTTTCTTACCGTATACAACGTTAGATGTGATTGTTAAGATTGACATTGTATGAACAGAATTACGGTATGTTTTATGTTTGCGAATCTTGTTCATAAATGTTTTCACAAGATTTACTGCGATTTCATCTACACGATCATCATTGTTACCATATTTAGGGAAATCTCCCTCAATTTCGAAATCAACTGCAATACCATTTTCATCACGAATTGGTTTTACTTGTGCATATTTAATTGCACTTAAAGAGTCTGCTACTACAGATAATCCAGCGATACCTGTTGCCATTGTACGAAGAACATTTGTATCATGAAGTGCCATTTCAATACGTTCATAGCTATATTTATCGTGCATATAGTGAATTACATTTAATGTATTTAAGTATAGACCAGCTAACCATTCCATTGTCATATCGAATTTACGCATAACTTCTTCATAATCTAATACTTCAGAAGTAATTGGTGCATATTCAGGACCAACTTGTGCTTTTGACTTTTCATCTTTACCACCGTTAACCGCATATAGTAATGCTTTCGCTAAGTTTGCACGTGCTCCGAAGAACTGCATTTGTTTACCGATTCTCATTGCTGATACACAACAAGCAATACCGTAGTCATCACCGTAGTCAGGACGCATAATGTCATCATTTTCGTATTGAATTGCTGATGTTTTAATAGACATTTTCGCACAGTAGTTTTTAAAGTTCTCTGGTAATTGTTTAGACCAAAGAACTGTTAAGTTTGGTTCTGGTGCTGGTCCTAAATTATCTAATGTATGCAAGAAACGGAATGAGTTTTTTGTTACTAACGGACGACCGTCTAACGCCATACCACCGATAGATTCAGTTACCCAAGTTGGATCTCCAGAGAATAGTTCATTATAATCAGGTGTTCTTGCAAATTTCACAAGACGTAATTTCATAATGAAATGGTCAACAATTTCTTGTGCTTTTTCTTCTGTTAAAGTACCATTTGCTAAATCTCTTTCAATGTAAACATCTAGGAATGTAGATGTACGTCCAAGGCTCATTGCTGCCCCGTTTTGCTCTTTAATTGCTGCAAGATAAGCAAAGTATAACCATTGGAAGGCCTCTTGTGCATTTGTAGCTGGCTTAGAAATATCGAATCCATGAGAAGCAGCCATCTGTTTTAACTCTTGAAGTGCACGCATTTGCTCAGATAATTCTTCGCGTAAACGCATTGTATCTTCGCTCATTACACCGCCAGTTAAATTATAATCAGCTTTTTTCGCTTCAATTAAATGATCTATACCATATAGCGCTACGCGGCGATAGTCACCGATAATACGTCCACGTCCATATGCATCTGGAAGACCAGTAATAACACCTGATTTACGAGCCGCTTTCATTTCTGGTGTGTATGCATCAAATACACCTTGATTATGAGTTTTACGCCAGTCTCTGAAAATCTTGCTAAGTTCTTTATCCATTTCATATCCATACGCTTCACAAGCTTGTTCCGCCATACGAATACCACCATATGGTTGTAAAGAACGTTTAAATGGTTTATCAGTTTGGAAACCGACCACTTTTTCAATCTCTTTATTTAAATATCCTGGTTCATGTGATGTAATAGAAGAAACAATTTTTGTATCCATATCAAGAACGCCACCGTTTTCACGTTCCTTTGTTGTTAAATCCATTACTTGATCCCAAAGTTTTTTCGTTGCTTCAGTTGCTTCCGCTAAGAAAGAGTCTTCTCCCTCGTAAACGTTTACATTATTTAAAATGAAATCGCGAACATCAATCTCTGCTTTCCATTTTTCACCTTTAAAGTTTTCCCACGCGTTTTTTACATTTTCTAATACTTGAGTCATCCTAATCTCCTCCATTTTTGATTAGTACAGGACTGCGTTTTTTTATATAACAGCTTACACACTTAGAATACTACTTTTTTTCGGAGGTGGACGAAATAGTTGTGACATGTTTGTGAAATGTTGAGCAAACTACTACATACATAGTGTTAACCTCATATAAAACTCTTTAGAATTAACCCTTTCTTTAATTGTATTTTTTTGGTATCCTTATATACGAGTCCTATTTTGTAATATAAGAACGATACCCATTGTAGAGCTGTAATACTCTTATCTCCTAATCTGTTATAGTTTTTATAACAGAGCAAAAAAGTGTACATACGTTGTACACTTTTTTTGTTACCACTATAAAACATCTCTTTTTCTATTTCCATCATAAAATCCACCACGACTGTTTGTTAATGCAATTAATTGCTCTAATCCTTCTATATGATCACCAATAATTCGAAGGACAGCTGGAGGATGACCTATTTTTGCGAAATGTTCACTGGGACGAATACGGTTCATCTTATCAACATCGACACGACTTACACAAGCGATTTCAAAACCTGAAAGTACAGCCTTCACTTGTGCTACACAAGGTGACAATAATGATTTATACCCTATTTCCTTCAAACAAGTACGACTAAACGCATTAGGTACAGCAATAAGAGAGCCTACTCCTAAATCTTTTCTATCACAAGCTAAATTTAATGCATATTTAAATGCTGTTACAAGATGAAGTGGTACTCTCAAATCTAAATAATGATTTAAATCATTTAATGCGACATCCGTTCCATCTGCAATAGCTTTTGCAAAGGGATATAGCTCACTAGCTGGAATAACAAAATCACCGTCTATAAATAAAACAATTTCTCCTTTTGCAAAATAAGTTCCAAGCGAACGCCCCACATCGTTTCCAAGTGCTTCTTTATACACAATTGTTGTTGCTCCCTTGTCTTTTGCAATTGTTGCCGTTTTATCGGACGAACCATTTACAACAACGATGATTTCAAAAGGTTCAATTTTGCGAAGCTCTTCTATAACGTTTCCAATTGTTTTCTCTTCATTTTGCACAGGAATAATTACCGATAATTGCTCTCCTTTATACAAATTAGATGTAACGCCCCATCCTTGATAAAAATCTTCAAAATTTAGAGTATGATAGACACTCTCTCTTTTCCTATTTCCATCATAATATCCTCCGCGCCCATCGCTGCCTAATATCCGCTCTGCTACAGCTTCTATATGATCACCTATCATTCGTTTTTCAGATTGAGAAAGATCCGTGCCATATGCAGCATGCTCGAATGGACGAAATTTATTTGGCGTAATAACGTCAATTGCACAATGACGACTAATTCTCCATTTACTTTGTGCTAGGCGTAGATGAGCCACAATAGGATTAACAAAACATTCGTCTCCAATACTTTGCACAACTTCCTTCGTCAGCGCATGAGGTACAGATAATAAAGAATCAATTTTTAATTCTTCACGCTCTAACATTGCATTTAATATTTGGCGCCATACTGTCACGGAGTGCGGTTTTTGTTTCTTTAAAAATAATGCGTCCAAATTATTTAAAACGATGTCCGCCTGATCATGTAAAATCGGATTAAGGAATAATTGTAATTTTGAAGTTTGAATAGCAAAATCTCCATCTACAAACAGTAATACATCACCTATCGCATGTTTTGCACCAACTGCGCGTCCAACGTCGTTACCAAGTGACTCTTTATGCTGGATTACTGTACATCCTAAGCTCTCAGCAATCGCTTCTGTACCATCATTACAACCATTTGCTACTACAATAATCTCTACTGGATTCAATGGTTTTACCGATTGAACCACATCTGAAATCGTATCCACTTCATTACATACGGGAATAATAACTGATAACGACTTAGCCATTGTTTTCTTCACGAAACCATTTAATAGTTTCTTTCAATCCTTGTTCCCATGTTACTTTCGCTTGAAACTGAACAAGTTCTCTTAATTTCGTTACGTCTGGTCTTCTATTTGGAATCTCTTCAAATCCATGTGGATATACTTTCTCAAATGGAACGTGCACAATTTTGGAAATAGACTTCGTTAATTTTTTTATATCTTCCGCTACTACCCTTATATTTTTTTCATTCTCAGAACCTATATTAATAATTTCACCATTTACCTTCTCATCCATTGCACGAATTGTTGCCTCGACCGCATCACTTACATACGTAAAGCAGCGTGTCTGCTTTCCATCTCCATACACGAGAATATCGTCACCTTGCAAAGCCGCACGAATAAATCGTGGAATTACTCCTGCGTACGGACCATCTTTCGCTCTTGGACCATAAATATTAAAATAACGAACAATCGTTACAGGTAAACCTTCTAATGCGTACCCTAAACATAATGTTTCCTCTAACGTTTTACAAATTGCATAACTCCAACGTATTTTGGAAGTTGCACCGTATAAACGATCTCCTTCTTCAGAGAATGGCGGCTCTCCCTTTCCATATACTTCAGAAGTAGATGCAAATACTACTTTCTTCTTCCCTTTTAACGCTGCTTGTAAAATATTTCTCGTTCCATCGAAATTTGTTTCAATAAGCTCTACACTTTTTTCCATTGTAGTTTTGACTCCCAAAATTGCAGCTAAATGAAACACCACATCATGTTGATTCACTAATTCATAAATTGAATTTTTATCTAAAACGCTTATTGGAATAACCCGGAGCTCTTTCATTAACTCATTATGATATTTATTTTTTCCTTTATAGAAGTTATCCACAATAGTAACTTCATAACCTCTTTTCACCAACTCTTCAGCTAAATGCGAACCAATAAATCCTGCTCCACCTGTAATTAAACATTTTTCACTCATACACTCACCTTCTTTACGATTCCACGTGTATCTATTAATCGCTCAATCCCTTTAAAAAGATTCCAATCGATACTAGAGTGATCCGTTACAATTAAAATACAATCTGCTTGTTTAATTCTTTGTTCATCTAATGGAACAGATTGATATAGTGTATCTCCAATTTTCGCTGTAGAAATATACGGATCATGATATTCTATCTTGTATCCTTCTTTTATTAATAATTGAATAATTGGCAACGCCGGTGATTCTCTCAAATCATTTACATCTTTCTTATATGCAATCCCTACTATTAAAACCGTTGCGGGTGATTGCACCACACCTTTTACTTTCCCAATTATTTTCGCTGGCATTTCTTCATTAATTACATGTGCTGCCTCAATTAATTGACTAATTGCTCCACTCTTTTTTATTCTCCATTGAAAATATAAAGGATCTACCGGAATACAGTGTCCTCCTATTCCTGGTCCTGGCCAATACGGAGTAAATCCAAACGGTTTTGTAGATGCCGCTTCAAGCACCTCATAAAAATTAATATTCAAACTTTCACAAAGTATATTTAACTCATTTACTAATGAAATATTAACTAAGCGCTGAATATTTTCAAATAGCTTACACATCTCGGCCACTTTCGGAGAGCTAACTGGAACGACTACATCAAATATAGTGCTATACAAATCCTGTACTTTTTGTTTACACTGCTCGGTTTGTCCACTAATAACTTTCGGAATAGTTTGGACTGAATACTGGCTATTCGCTGGATCAATTCGTTCTGGAGAATAGCCAATATAATAATCTTCTCCTACCTTTTTACCTGTTTGAGAAATAATCGGAATGATAACTTCCTCCAGTGTACCTGGATATGTGGAGCTTTCAAAAATGAAGGTTTGTCCTTCTTGAAGGTGTTGTTGTATATAATGGGAGGCTGAAACGAGTGCACTTAAATCGGGTTCTTTATTCTCATTAATTGGCGTTGGCACAGTCACAATAACATACTCACTATTTTGGAACTCCGCAACACCTTTATCTGGTGTATTTACTATTAATTTTCTCTCGTTCAATAAATTTTGTAATACGTTAGAAGAAACATCAGGAATATAACTTTCTCCTTTAATTATTGATTCTATCTTCCTAGTATCTTTATCTAATCCAAGTACAGCATGTCCTCTTTCTGCAAAAAGGACCGCTAAAGGAAGGCCAACATATCCTAATCCAATAATGGTTACTTTACTACTAGCATTCATCTATATTCTCTTCTTCCCTTCTCAATTGTAGTATTATATCTCTATCCCTTTCTCCGTCTGTAAAACTCCCGCGCCCATTCGTATGTTGTAATAAATAAGCAATCGCCTCAAGCTGATCACCGAAAATACGATCAAATGCAGGAATTCTTCCATTTACAAACCCATGTTGCTCTGGACGTACTCGATTTGTTTTTATAACATCTACAAATTCCACTGCTGTAATAGAGCATTCTTCTAAAATAGCTTTCATTTGAGCTAATGGTGGAATGATAAGGGAATCATATCCAATTTTTTCCATTACCTTTTTATGCATAGCATGTGGCACTGCCGTTAATGAGTTGTTCCATAAATCTGGTCGTTTCGCTACCAAATTCACGAAATATTTCCCCATACTAATTGGATCTGCCGGGTGAAACATATCTAACAAACATTGCAAATCATTTAACGCCACATCATTTCCGTCTTCAATAGCATGCAAAAATGGAATTAGCTTTTTTGCCGGAATAGCAAAATCACCATCAACAAATAAACAAATATCTGCCGTAGCATGCATAGCCCCTATCGCTCGAGCTACATTATGTCCAAGTGCCTTCGCGAATTCAACTACAATAACATTCTCTAGTTTTGCTTGTTTAATTGTCTCTACATCCGCTCCATTCGCAACAACTATAATTTCATCTACACCTGCTTTTTTCACTTCTTGTATGACAGATCTTATAGTCATTCTTTCTTCTGATACTGGTATAATCGCACTGTATTTCGCTTTTTCCTTTTGTAATAAAACTGGTTTATACTTCCCTATAAACTCTCTATCCCTGTTTCCCTCCGAAAAACCGCCGCGTTTACCATATGTTTCGATTACATATTGCAAAGCACGTAAATGATCACCCATAATACGACTAGTCGCTTTCGGATAAGGAGAACCAGGTGATGTACCCGTATGCACAGGACGAACCTTATTCGTGTGAATTACATCGACCGAAGCCATATCGGCAATATCTACTCCTCTAGACATCGCCATCGCTTGAAATAGTGCTGGATCTGCTAAGTTCCACCACCCAAGATTCTGAATAACTTCCCTACTCATCGCATGTGGAATTGCAATTAAAGAACCAACAACAAGCTCTTTTTTATTCAAATAACGATTCAACATACATTTTCCAACTGTTGTATAATGTGGTCTCATCTTTAAATACACAGACCATGTTAAATTATTCACAACGATTTGATGACCCTGCTGAATTCCTTTCACGAAACGTTGTAGTTCTTTACTCTCAATGACAATATCACCGTCTAAAAACAATATAATTTCACCTTGTGCTTCTTTAGCTCCAACTGCCCGTCCCACATCATTACCGAGGGGATTTCTATAGTAAATCACATGACAATTATGCTCTAATGCGATTTCCCTCGTTCCATCTGTCGATCCATTATCTACTACAATAATTTCATAAGGCTTCAACTTTTCCACTTCTATTAAAACTTGTGATAAAGTACTTGCTTCATTATGCGCTGGAATAACAACTGATATTCTCATACTTGTATCACTCTTACCCTTCCAAGCGAACATAAGCAATAATAGGAATACGCACAAGTACATCTTCAGGTGGTCCATAAGAAGGAGATGTACGAACGCTTACTGCTCCATCCGTCACTGATAAAAGAATGCCTGCAACAATTTCAACAGCTGTCACAACTTGCACTAATTCACCAACATGGTTACGCAATTCATCAGTAAATAACATATATAAGTCTCCTTTCTTACGCTTCTTTCATTGATATAATGCTTGTAAATGGTAATAAAACTTCTGTTCCTATCCCTTCTTGCAACGTTAAGAAATCGTCACCAACTGCTACAATAACACCTGCTAACTGTCCAACTGTCACAGTAATTTCTACGTTTTTACCTAAATACTGCTTTGCAATCTCTTTAAAAGGTGATGTATTGCATTCTTTTAAAATGTTACAAATAATAGATTGAAATTGACTTGATTCTATAAACTCTTCCGTAGCTTGCTTAGAATTTCTTTGAATAAATCTCGCGAAGTTTTGTGAAAATAAAAGTCGTTCCACAGCAGGCAGTAACTTATTATCTAAAAAATAATCTAATTGTCTATTAAACAATCTTGATAATTTTTTCCAATTCTTACCAAACAGACACATACACTTCTCCTCCTATTATTTTTAAAGTATAAAAATTTACATCCATACATCTTAATTTATACAAAGCAGGCTTTTTTTGTGATAGGTAAGGCATACATTTTCTAAAAGAAATAATTGTTTCAGAGCATAAAAAAAGATAGATGGTTTCCCATCTATCTTTATATATATTTTAATTTTTAATTGTAATAATGGCAGCTATACTGTAATACACAAAGTTCGTTTCGCATTGCGTGCATGATGCTTATGTATACTCATACCCCTCCCCCTTTCCATTTATTTCATTATCACACCGTACATATATTTCCTCAATACAAAAAAAACTATCCAAAAGGATAGCCTCTTACACTTCTATATTTCGTAATATTGTATAAATGTCGTTATTCACTTTACCAAATGATTTGATGTTGTTTTGAATGTTAGATAATAAAACGACATACACACTTCCGTTTTTACTAAATCCATTTAAGCAATTCCAACCTGGCATTACACCGTGATTTGAATAACTTCCTGGGTCTACATACCAACCAAATCCGTAATCCTTTTTCACGGCTGTAAACATTTGATCATAACTCTCTTTTGAAATTAACTTTCCAGAGAAGAGTGCTTCATTAAATAAATATAAATCATGTGCACTTGTATATATATCACCACAACCATATAGTTGTGACATACTTGGAATATTAGGTGTTGTCATATTGTTATTTACTATTTTATAACCTGTCGATGGAAACCTTGTTTGCTCTAACGCTTTACCGAAACCAGAATGTTTCATACCAGCTGTCGCAAAAATATGTTGTTTAATGTATTCTTCTAACGGTTGTCCACTTACCTTCTCAGCGATATAGGCAAGTATCGAATAGTTCGAATCGGAGTATTTCCATTTTTCTCCTGGACTCCCAACACGCTTTTGCTTTCCTATCCGTTTTATCAACTCTTCATGAGAGATATCTTCTGTTCCCTGCTCATATTCTGGAATCCCTGATGTATGTGTTAATAAATGTTTTAGCTGAATGCTATTACCTTGAGGAAAATCTGGAATATATTTTGCAACCGTGTCCTCTACTTGTAATTTATTTTGATCTTTTAATTGCATAATAGCAGTCGCTACAAATGCCTTTGAAATAGAGCCAATATAAAAGGTCGTTTCTGAATTATTCGGTACTTGCTTCTCTTTGTTCGCCATACCGTATCCTTTATTCAAAAGAACTTTTCCGTTCTTCACAATAACAGCTGTTCCACTAAATCCTGCGTTTTGTAAATATTGATCCAATTGAGCGTTTTCATTAATTTCTTGAGGCGGTCCTTCAGCAGGCTGCTCTATAGCTTGCGCTTGTTTCACTTGTTCTTCCTGCTCTTTTTGTTTTTGTGCTTCTTGCTTCTTTTTTTCTTCTTCTTTCTTTTTCAACTCTTCTTGCTTCTTCATTTCTGCTGCTGCTTTTAAAGTTTCCTCTTTTTTATTATGCGCAACAATTTTTGTATACATGAAATATACAAGTGACAGTAGTAGGGCTAGAATGATTGTTCTTTTTATGTATACAATTGACCGATTTGCTTTCCCATTAACAGTATTTTTTTCCTGATCCATGATTACCTTTTTCCCCTTATTTACCGATAATTTAATTCATCTACACAAGACTTATTTCAAATCATTTTCGCAGATTATGGACACTCCATTTTATGTCATCACTACTGTATCACGCACCGAACATATTACCAACCTATATGTTCAAAAAAGAAAAAGAAAATTTATAAAAGTAAGATTCCCTTTAAAAAATTAACAAAAAAAGAGGATATCCTGTAAAAGACTGTTGTTATCAATCTTTTTGGATATCCTCTTATCTAACTATTTACACGTGTTTTTTCATATCATCGGCAACAGATTCAACATTTGTACCTACGATAACTTGTACACTTGTGTTACTTAATTTCATAACACCTTTTGCACCGGCACGTTTTAATGCTGGTTCATTTACTAAACTTGCATCTTTCACTTGTAAGCGTAGACGAGTTGCACAGTTATCAATAACTGCTAAGTTTTCTTTTCCGCCTAAAGCAGCTACGTAAGTTTCACCAATTGAACCTGCAACTGGTGCATCACCCTCTTCAGCTAACTCATCTTCATCTTCACGACCAGGAGTTTTCAAGTCGAATTTCTTAATTAAGAAGTAGAATACTACAAAGTAAATTGCTGCGTAAATTAAACCGATTCCTGCTAGTAACACTGGTTTTGTTGCAATACCGAAGTTTAAAACGTAATCGATTGCACCGGCACTAAATGAGAAACCATCATGAATGCCAAGTGTTGTTGTAATGAATAAAGAAAGACCTGTTAATACTGCATGAATACCATATAGTACTGGAGATAAGAACATGAATGAGAATTCAATTGGTTCTGTAATACCAGTTAAGAATGAAGTTAATGCTAGGCCACCTAACATACCTGTAACCATTTTACGTTTTTCTGGTTTCGCAGCCGCAATCATTGCGAAACATGCTGCCGGTAAACCGAACATCATGATTGGGAAGAAACCAGTCATAAACATACCTGCTGATGGATCTTTTGCGAAGAAGCGTGCAATATCACCATGAACGATATCACCAGCTGCGTTTGTAAAGTCACCAAGTACAAACCAGAAGTATGTATTCATTACGTGGTGTAAACCGATTGGAATTAATAAACGGTTTAATAATCCGAATAAACCAGCACCAACTGAACCTAAGTTTACGATACCGTGTGCTACTGAATCAATACCACTTTGAATTGTTGGCCAAATTTGACCGAATACTAATCCTAAAAGAAGCATTACAATTGAAGTAATGATTGGTACGAAACGTTTTCCAGCAAAGAATCCTAACCATTCTGGTAGTTTAATCTTATGGAATTTGTTGTATAGTAATCCAGCAACAACCCCAGCAATAATACCACCGAGTATGGCCATATTTATTTTTGGCGTTAACGCCGCTGCTTTTGAAACTTTTGTCATTGTATCTGCTAATTTAGTTGGATCTGCTGAACCGACTAAATCTTGAACACTTTTTAATTTATCATTCAGCTCTGCTGCTGAATATGCCTTACTTAGAGCGTTCGTTGTATTTTGTAAAACAAGATATCCGATTGCCCCAGCAAGTCCTGCTGCTCCACTACCATCAATAGACAAACCTATTGCAACACCAATTGCAAAAATAAGTGCTAAATTATCAAAAATTGCTGCACCGGCCTGTGCCATAACAGGAATATTAAATACATCTTCTTGCCCTAAACGAAGCAATAATCCTGCTGCTGGTAGCACTGCGATTGGAAGCATTAACGCTTTACCAATACGTTGTAAAAACTGCAACATTTTAATTCCCCCTATCAAATTTATGAAATCGTTATCATTATAAGTACGCCTTAGAAAACGCTTTCTATTTACATAACCATAATAACATATAGTTGTATAGATGTGTAGTTTTTATTTCCGAACTTTTTATGGATAAATCTCCTATTTCCAAACTGTTATATAAAAGGAAAATTCTCCTTTTTTAACACGGAATAATCGAAACTGAAGACTCACTATAGAACATTCAACTTTCGTTTTATCATTCCACTTTTTCATGTTATTATTTATTTCCGAGCATATCGGGAAAAGTAAACTTAGTTAATTCGAAATAGGAGCGTTGGTACTATGCAGTGCATTGAAACAAACAACTTACAGCAGTTGTTAGAACAAGTAAAACCATATACGAAAAAAGGAAAACTTGCTACTTATATCCCCGAACTAGGAAATGCAAATCCAGATGATCTAGGGATTGCTATTTTTCATAAAGAAACAGAATATATCCATGCTGGTAACTCACAAACACTATTTACTCTTCAAAGTATTTCTAAAGTAATTACACTTGCCCTTGCCCTTTTAGACCGTGGTGAAGAATATGTATTTTCTAAAGTTGGAATGGAACCAACTGGTGACCCATTTAATTCTATTATTAAGCTTGAAACGACAAGTTCTTCCAAGCCTCTTAATCCAATGATTAATGCAGGTGCATTAGCTATTACAAGTATGCTAGCTGGTAATGATAACGAGGAGAAGATGGAACGCATTCTTCAATTTGTGCGTGATATAACAGACAATCCTACTATTAGTTATTCTTCTAAAGTTGCCACTTCTGAATTAGAAACAGCTTACTTAAACCGTTCACTTTGTTACTATATGAAACAAAATGGCATCATCGATAACGATATTGAAGAACTTATGGATTTATATACGCGTCAATGTGCAATTGAGGTTAACTGTATCGATCTAGCACGTATTGGTTTAATCTTTGCAATGGATGGATATGATCCTTATAAAAAGAAACAGATCATCCCTAAACATATTACGAAAATTTGTAAAACATTTATGGTTACTTGCGGGATGTATAATGAATCTGGTGAATTTGCAATTCGTGTTGGAATCCCTGCAAAAAGTGGTGTAGCGGGTGGCATTTTCGGCTGCGTAAAAGGCGAAATGGGAATCGGTATTTTCGGACCAGCTTTAGATGCAAACGGAAATAGTATCGCTGGTTTTAAAATTCTTGAATTACTTTCTGCCCAAGAAGGTTGGAGTATGTTTTAATTTAGAAGTTATCCTGCTATATTGGCAGGATTTTTTATTTCACAAAAAATCCGTTCTACTAGGCATCAACACAATTAAAAAAACAGTAATAAAAGTTCTCTTTATTATGCATATTTGCTCCCCCCTCCTGAATAATATAGTACAACCTAGCGCTGTATGTGGAGGTGTAAAAGATGAAACTCATATTTCAAATGGAGAAACAACCTGTTCTCGAAAAAACAATTCTTCTTTTCATATTGAGTATTGTAGAAAGTTTGAAACTAAAAGTTGTTTCACTCGATGAATCTCACCGATACATATTCAATTTAGAAGTGCTTGAACTATTAATGGATCGGAACATCGATGATCAAGTATTAGAACTTATTCATTTCGGAATGGGACTTGAAGACATTTACCATGTACTTCCCGAAGAACTTGAGCATAGTATTGAAGAACTGAAATGGCTTTGTATTCAAGTTTTAAGTGAGTACAGTATGCATGATGAAGAATGTGCACAACTAATTGAAGATATACGCTAAAAAGCACCTATACAGGTGCTTTTACTTTTTTAAACCTTTTTACACACAAAGATTTGGATAATACTTACAACCTTTCATTACCTTGAAAAGATTTCACGTCGATATATGCAATTTTTTAGTGTATTTCCAAGGAAATACTCGAATACTGTTTTCCCTATCCTTCTTACAACAATTGATCAATTCCAATAAGAATTAATAACACACCTGCAATTATAGTTGCCCATTTCCCTAAGTATTCAGCTAAAAATCTTTTACCAACATACGTAAAACCACTAATACAAATAAAACTAAAAACTCCAGAAATACATGCCGTAAGCCAAAGATTTAAATTTGTTACTCCAGCATCAAATCCACCTGCAATATTGTTTATGGACAATGCAACTCCTAAAACAATTGCTTCAGAAAAACTAATTGTTTTAGAACCATCAAAATCTGCTTTTTCTGGATCACGTAAAACCCCCATAAGTACACTACTATCTTTAGATTCTACGGTATCTTTTTGACTCAAGAAAGGCTGACATAAAATAAACACCCCGATTATTCCTAAAACGATTGCTCCAATAATGTTTGCTGTGAACTCTGAAATAAATAATGCGATCCAATTCCCAAAAAATCCAGCTAGTAAGGTAAATAAAAATCCAAAAAATGCGATGATAAAATTGTTAAGCCACGAAATTCGAATTTTACGAATGCCATATGCAATCCCAACACCTGCATTATCTAAATTAGACGCAATCCCGATTAAAAAAATTGAAAATAAACCTGCCGTACTCATCGTACAGTCACCCCTTTTCTCACTTTTCGTTGCATATTATGAAAATGTTGAGCAACTGTGCCTGTCTGTTTCATATACTTGTAATAAATGCTCAACATTTTTTCAACGATAGACAATAGAAAAGGAGTGCCTACATTATGCCCAATAAAAATCCAAATGAGCGGCTCGGTAAATTAATAAAGAAACTGTTAAAGGAGCGCGCTCTATCTATGCGCCAACTAGGAACACTTACAAATATTGATCCTGCAACAATTTCAAGAATAATTAATGGCAAACAACAACCGAAGCAAAACCATTTACAAAAATTCGCAAACTGTCTACAAGTTCCACCGCAATTATTACTTGATGAAATGTACCCTAACTCTCCACACATAAATAAGGAAAAAGCAGATATGTACACATCTCTCGATACAATTCAACAAACATTACAATCCTCTAACCTATTCGACTTCGAATACACAACAACTCGTGTAAAACAAGAACTTGAAAATTACGAGCGCTATGCTCAAACTACTGAAGGCGAAAAACGTATTCACGAGAGTTTCAAAAGTAAAATAGAACAAATTGATAGTGCTGGTCCTTTCATTGAGCAATTAACAAATATGTACCAACAATTTTGTACAGAAACCATTTCAACCGAAGAGCGTGCAATTATTGGGGGTGCCTTACTATATTTCATTTTATCAACAGACATTATCCCCGATTATCTTTTTCCAATCGGCTATTTAGATGATGCGATTGCCGTTGAATTAGCTAAAGAGAAATTAATTGAAATAAAACGAAAAACATAGAAAAATAAAGAACTATTTCAGTTGTTTATGTTCAACTCTGAAATAGTTCACTAAAAAAGCGTACAAGTACATACCTGTACAATTTCAATATACTAATCTATTTTTTTGTATGACACCATTCATATATGAACGCCGTTATTACTTTTGTAAATTCAATTAACTGCTCAACTTCAACTTTCTCATTTATTGAATGAGCTTCTTCTAATGTACCTGGTCCGTAAATAACAGCTGGAATGTTAAACTCACTAAACCATCCGCCATCAGTTACCGTTGCTGACATATTTAAAATTGCATTTTTAGATAAAATAGATTCATGTACTGAACTTAGCATTTTGACAGCAACATGTTCGCTATCTACTTCTAAAGAAGGAAAAATTTCGCCACGATCCACAATCATTGATTCTCCGCCCCACTTAAATTGTGGTGGGTTCTCTCTTAACCATAGATCTGCTGCTGCCACTTTTCCTAAATACTCTTCTATTTCTTCTATTATTTGTTCATGCGTTTCATTTGGATAAAAATGTACGGTTATCCACAATCGGCACTCATCCGCAATAAATGCCGCATGACGTCCTCCTTCAATAACAGCTGGATTAATTGTTGTTGTTCCAGATGGATAGCCTTCATATGTTTTCATGACTGCCCAATGACGCTCTAATTCTTGTAAGCTTTGGACAATCTTCATCATTTTCTCAATCGCACTCGCTCCAAATAGACGTCCTCCAGCATGGATCATTTGTCTACGTGTTGCATCATGAAACGTTTGCGGGCTTTTCACTGTAATCCATCCAGTAATTACGCCGCCCTGCCCTTGCATATGTAAATTACTTGTATCAACTACTACTGCAAAATCAGCATCATAACCACGCTTACAACATTGAAGTGTCCCTGCTTCTCCTACTTCTTCGCCAATTACCGATTGAAAAATTAAATCTCCAGGTAATTCAATCCCCACTTCTTCTAAAAGCTGAATAGCAAATAAGGCTCCAGCTAGTCCACCTTTCATATCTGCCGCGCCTCTCCCAACTAACCAACCATCTTTTATAAACGGCTCAAACGGCTTTGTTTCCCACGGTTCGTCCTTTGATACTTCTGCAACATCTATATGTCCATTAATAATGAGACTTTTATGTGACTCACTTGCTGTCCCTTTTTTCACTCCAACAACATTCGGATCATTTGGATATACATCCCACTTATCAATACTAAAATTTCGTTTTTTTAGAAACTCTGCAACAAATTCTTGCGCCTCATTTGTATTTCTTGCTGGTGGTGCTGGTGTTTCAAAACGAATTAAAGTTTTTGTAAGTTCTAGTAGCTCCTCTTTTCGTAAATCAATCTGTTCTAATAGCTGTGAAACTTCTTGATTCATTGCTAATTCCCCTTTGCATACGTAGTATGTTTCCAAATTTATTTTCACAAAAAAAGAGACTGTTTACAATCTTACAGTCTCCAAATTAATCACTATTATAAACTTTCTAATTCGGTTGTATTTGTCTTTTCAATATGTTCTACTTTACTTCTCTTATTTCTAGTAGCACGATAAAACAGTAAACAAACAATCATAAATGGAATACCACAATACAATGCCATTCTTTGTTCCGGAATGAAAGCCATGCCAACAATTACTGCTAAATTTAATACTAACGCAAGAAGTGGAACAAATGGATACAATGGTGTTTTAAATTTTAAGTCCTTAATATCCCCGCCTTGCTTCAAATATGTCCTTCTAGCCAATAAATTTGAAAGAGCAATAGATGCCCAAACTAATATCGCTCCAAACCCAGCAATAGAAAGAAGCCATAAATAAACTGTATCTTCCGCATAAATACCTGATAGTAATGAGAGACACCCTACAAACGTACTTACAATCAATGCATAAATAGGAACACCGTTTTTAGATAACTTACCAAAAATCGGGCTAATCATTCCTTGATTAGACATAGACCATAGCATACGGGAAGTTGCATATAATCCTGAATTCGCAACTGATAGTACAGCTGTAATAATAACAAAATTTATAATATCAGCCGCATAAGGAATACCAATTTTATCAAATACAACTACGAATGGACTTTCTATCACTCCTGCTTGCTGCCAAGGAAATAGTCCCGCAAGAATAAAAATAGATAGTACAAAGAAAATAAGTATGCGCCAAACTGTATTATTAATTGCCTTCGGGATAGTTTTCTCTGGATTTTCACTCTCACCAGCTGCAATACCAACTAGTTCTGTTCCTTGGAAGGAAAAATTAACTGCAATCATCGTAATTAAAATGGCTGATAATCCATTTGGGAACAATCCACCATAATCAGTAAAGCTAGAAAACATCGGCGCTGGTTCATTTCCTTTCATATCTAGAAAACCAAACATTGCTGCCCCGCCCAAAATAATAAATGCAATAATTGTAATTACTTTAATACTTGCAAACCAGAATTCAACCTCCGCAAAACTTCTTGAAGATAACGCATTAATAACGAAGAGTAATACGGCAAACACTACGCACCAAATCCATGATGATACATCTGGAAACCAACGTTTCATTAATATACTAACTGCAATTAATTCAATGCCTATCGTAGCCGTCCAGTTTAGCCACGACATCCATCCCACTACATAACCCGCTGCAGGTGAAATATGTTTTGTAGCATATGTTTGATACGATCCTGCATCAGGCATCGCAACCGCTAACTCTCCAAGACAGAGCATCGTTAAATACATAACAAATCCACCGACAAGATACGCTACAATCGCTCCTCCAGGTCCAGCTTCATGAATTGTATAACTGGATCCTAAAAAAAGCCCAGTACCAATAACCCCTCCGAGTGCAATCATAAATATGTGCCGACTTTTCAATTCTCTTTTTAATCCCTGGTTTTGATCCATCATATAAATCCCCCCCTTTTCACTTTGCAAACCCATTTAATGTAAGCGTTTTTAAAATTCTTCATAGTAAAAAAAATTATTTAAAAGAGCAAAATACATATTACTACTATTAATCACTACCTGTTATTAATAGGTCATCCCTCACTGTTATTAATAGTTTTTGATCAGCGATAGCTTGTCCTTCTACCACTTCTAATGATTCGATATAACCACTGATTCCCACTTTAATTTCCACCTGCTGCTTATCTATTGTTTCAATTAACGCTAATTTTTCCCACTCATATACGTAAGAACTTTCAGTAACAAATAATTTCTCTACTTTCCCGTAACAAGGACTATACACGCCTTCTATAACCGTCTTCACTTTATAAATTCCTCCCTCTTATTAATTGAAACTGAAACGTTGCATACACTATAAAGATTCATAATCCCCCTACTCTTTAAATTTAGAGATCTTAACTACTATTCATGCAAAATACGTACCAACCTCAATACCTATGTAAAATTAGGATTTCTTACGAAAAAAATCTGCATAACCGCAAAAATTTTCTATCATTTGAAAATTTTTAAGAGAAAATAGCAAAAAAATTTTGCGATTTTATAAGAATTTTAATAAAATTATAAAAAGTCAGTCTTCATAGGGTATAACGAGGAGAAGATAATACATGCATACAGAAGAAATCAATTTTAAAAAGATTATTGAAATGAATGTGCTATACGAAACTTTACTCAATGAACTAGATATTGGGATCCATATTATTAATGAGGAAAGTAAAACGATTATCTATAACCGTAAAATGATGGAAATTGAATCAATGGATCGCTTAGATGTGCTAGATAAAAATCCTTTAGAAGTATTTGCATTTGAAGAAAATAAAAATAGTACTCTTATAGAGGCTTTAAAACTTGGAAAAACAAACAAAAATATAAAACAAACGTATTTTAACAATAAAGGACAAGAGATTACGACGATTAACGATACCTTTCCTATAATAGAAAATGGAAAAATTAAAGGCGCTATTGAAATTTCAAAAGAGATTAGTCATTTAAAGCAAACAATGAAAACGAACCTTTCTCGAAAACAAAATACTAAGTTTACCTTTGATCACATAATTGGTGATTCTAGAGCTATTCAATCGGTCATTACAGAAGCAAAGAGAGTAATACGTACGCCATCCTCCATACTTATCATCGGGGAAACAGGGACCGGTAAAGAGCTATTTGCGCAAAGCATCCATAATGAAAGCCAGCGTTCAACAAAACCATTTATTTCGCAAAACTGTGCCGCTATACCAGAAACCTTAATGGAAAGTTTACTATTTGGTACAAATCGAGGTGCTTTTACAGGAGCAATAGATAAACCTGGTTTATTTGAAGAGGCAAATGGGGGAACTTTGTTATTAGATGAAATCAACTCATTAAGCCCAGCACTTCAAGCTAAATTATTGCGCGCTATACAAGAGAAAACAATACGAAGAATTGGGGGGGCGCAAGAAAAAGAAATTGATGTTCGTATTATAGCAACTATTAATGAAGATCCTCTTGAAGCCATAGCACACAATCGATTAAGACAAGACTTATATTACCGATTAAGCGTTGTTACTTTATGTCTTCCACCTTTACGGGAACGAAAAGAAGATATTGCATATCTTGTTCAACACTTTATTGAAAAATACAATATCCAATTTGATCTTAGCGTAAAAGATGTAGATTTAAACGTAAATAACTTCTTCTATAAATACGATTGGCCTGGTAATGTGAGAGAACTAGAACATATAATTGAAGGCTCCATGAACTTAATAGAAGATGAAGATATCATTACAGCGTTCCATATGCCAACGCACTTTCGCGAACTAGCAAAAAAGGAACTGAATATGCAGACTCCGCTAACTGGTCACAATACTGATACGCCACAAACTTTAAAACGTATAATCGAAGAAATGGAAAAGAAATATATCCATCAAATTCTTAAAGAAAATAAAGGTAATATCTCACAAGCCGCAAAGTTTTTAGGATTGAGCAGACAAAACTTACAATATCGAATTAAAAAATTGCACTTACACATATGAAATGAATATTTCTCCAAGTACAAGTAACCATTTGGAAAAATATGTTATAATTACATGTGACATGATAGAAAGGGGCGATATATATGAGTAATGATAAAAAATTAAAGTTATTACAATACTTATACCTTCTTTCTGCCGTTCTATGTATGATGTTATTCATTAATATTGATATGAACAGCTTTCCTTATGCAAAGCTATTAGCCACAATTAGCGGCTCCTTTGCAGCTATTATGCTTGCTGCTTTTTGGAATTTGAAGCTACGTATGAAAAGAGAAAAATCTTCTTAAACGAACAAAGTTAATTATCATAAAAAACACGAGACGGTTACCGCTCTCGTGTTTTTTCATTCTACTCTCTTTATCTCAATGATTTGAAATTTAACTCAAAATTAGTTATATACTGAAAAAATGTACTTTAGTAAAATCGACAAATTTCGACATTCTGTTTTCATTATATTTGTTATCATGTAAGTTCTAAATCTGACATTTCAACATCTTTGAAGATTGTTTATATAAACTTCACTTATGTTAATAACATGTAGTTCATTTTGTTGAACTAACAAATTGTGAGTTGGATGAAAAAGCTAATAAATATTTTCTAAAAGGTGGTTACTATGAAAAGAACAGCAGAATTTGTATTAGGATTAATTGGTGGTATATTCGGGATTTTATGTGCATTCATCGCTTTATTTATCGGAGGCATAGGAGCAGCAGTTGAAGCTGACGGAGCTAATCAAATTATTGGATTAGGCTGGGCTGCTGTAGCTCTTTCGATATTGGGAATTGTTGGATGTGTTATGGTTAAGAGCAAAGCTAAAGTAGGTGGCATTATGATGACTATCGCTGCCATTGGTGGATTTATTTGTATTTCTATTGTTTACTTATTACCAGGTGTTTTATTATTAATCGGCGGATTAATGGGGATTTTCCGAAAAGATAAGACTACTGCATCAGCATAAAAGAAGAAGCACTCAAATGAGTGCTTCTTTCTTATCCATATCTTTTCTAAAATTCAACATTCTCCAAATACAATCCACTCGCCTCAGCAAGACAATTAATTTGATTACGTTGTTTTTCCTCTAAAATGTTTGGAATTGCGTCCGCCTCTAATTGCCCTAATCCAACTTCAATTAATGCTCCAACAATTTTCCGCACCATGTTATGAAGGAATCCGTTACCACTTACTCTAATTTGTACAAATCCTGATTCTTCGGAAACATCAAGTGTATACACTTCTCGAACCATAGATTTTTTCTTAGACTTTGCATTTGAAAAGGCAGTGAAGTCATGTGAACCAACTAAATGTTTCGCAGCTTCTTTCATGCTTTTCACATTTAATTGTTTATTCACGTGCATGCTGTATTTACGCATAAATGGGTTCGTATGCTCTTCATTCCAAATTTTATAAAGATATGTTTTTGCTTTAGAATTGTAACGAGCATGGAAACGATCTGGTACTTCTTCTACACTCGTAATACTAATATCATTTGGTAAATATTGATTTAAATACTTTTTTACTTTATGTTCTACTAACTTCTCATCACTTTGAAAGTTAGCTACTTGATTCAAAGCGTGTACACCAGCATCCGTTCTACTACAGCCGATAATTTCAATTTCTTTTCCGACCATTTCAGATATTATACTTTCGATTTTCCCCTGAATCGTATTGTCATTATTACCAAGACGTTGCCACCCTTTATAACGCGCACCATCATATTGAATCGTCAATTTATAATTGTTCATTATATTCTCCTTACTTCCATTCGCTAAATAAAATATACCCTCACATAGCTCCTGCTTTGTGAGGGACATATCCTTATTGAATGTTACTTTCTAACAAGTTTCACTACATTTTCTACATGCGCAGTATGTGGGAACATATCAACTGGTTGTACATACTCCACTTCATAGCTCTCCATTAATGTTTCCACATCACGTGCTAATGAGGAAGGGTTACAAGACACGTAAACAACTTGTTTCGGTTTCACTTTTAAAATCGTTTCAAGTAATTTATCATCACAACCTGTACGCGGTGGGTCGACAACAATGACATCTGGACGCCAGCCTTCTTTTACCCACTTTGGTAACCATTGTTCCGCTTTACCAGCTTCATACTTTGCATTTGTGAATCCGTGGCGTTTTGCATTTTTCTTTGCATCTTCAATCGCTTCTGGAATTACATCCATACCACGTACTTCCGCTGCATCATTCGCAAGCCAAAGTCCAATTGTACCGACACCGCAATACGCATCCACAATCTTCTCGTTTCCTGTTAAAGCAGCTGCTTTTTTCGCTTCATCGTATAAAACAACCGTTTGTTCTGGATTTAATTGGAAGAATGCGCGTGCTGATAATTCAAATGATAAATCACCTAGTGTTTCTTGAATTACTTCTTTTCCAGCTAATTTAAATGTTTTATCACCGAAAATAACAGATGTTTTACGCCAGTTTACGTTTTGCATAATTGATTTAACACTTGGCATTTGTTTTTGCACTTCTGCGATAAATTGATCTTTATTTGGTAATTCTTCTTTTGTTGTAATAAGTGTGACTTGCACTTCCCCTGTTTGAACTGCAGTACGTGTCACAATTGTGCGTACTAAACCTTTTTGTTTTTTCTCATTGTAAATAGAAACATTTAATTTTTCTAATATACGTCTTACAACTTTTGTCGCTTCATTCGTTGCTTTATGTTGAATCATGCAATGAGAAATATCAATTAACTGATGTGAGTTTTGCTTATATAACCCTGTAATAACCTTTTCGTCTTTACGCCCCACTTGCAATTGACTTTTATTACGATAATGCCATGGATTTTCCATACCAAGCGTCGGACGAATTTTCTCTTCCAGACTGTTATTCATGTACTTCTCAAATGCTTGTACAACGATATCACGCTTTTGATTTAATTGTTCTTTATAATCTAAATGCTGCAATTGACAGCCACCACACTCCTCATATACTGAACATGGTGCTTTCACACGATGTGGTGAGGATTTACGAACTTTTTTCACTTTCGCTTCAGCGAAGCCACGCTGAATTTTCGTTGCTTCAGCAACAACTTCTTCTCCTGGTAATGCCCCTGGAATGAAAACAACTTGTCTCTTAAAATAACCAACGCCTTCTCCGTTAATCCCAAGACGTTTAATTGTCACAGGAAACGTTTGACCAACTTCCAACTTACTCTCTTGTTGCTTTTGTATCATTATTACACCTCTACTCTATACTTTTCCATAAATATAACGCTGCATAACTGCAATATGGTTCACACTCTTGTTTCACTTTTTCTAAAAATGCATCATCAGGCTTATTATCTAATTGAAATACACCTTGCACTGCGCGCTGAATTCCAATGTCTGCTTTTGGAAACATATTTTTCCGACCAAGCCCAAACATTAAAAAGTTTTGCACTGTCCATGCTCCAATACCCCTTATTGGTAACAATTGTGCCGATACTTCTTCTTCTGTTTCGTTTTGTATCCTTGCTAAATCTAATTTACCGCCTACAATATGTTTTGCTAATCCTACTATATATTCGGCTTTTCGCTGACTAAACTTCTGCTCTCTCAATTCTTCTATTGAAATGTTTGCTACTCTTTCTGGTGTTGGGAAAAAGAAAACGCCGTTCTTCTCTGTCCCATATCGTTTTACAAATTGATCTGTTAGCACAGTAGCAAATTTCAAATTTATTTGTTGATGAATAATACAGCGAAGAAGACAAGCGAAATAATCAAATTCTAAAATAATTGGAGTATAAGCATATGTTTCAAATAGTGGACGTAATGATGTGTTTAAAAAATGATTTTGTATATTTTGAAACGGTTCATTCCAGTGAAAAATGGATCTCATTCGTTTCATTACTTTCTCTTGATCTCCTGCCTGACTAGAGATCCAAAACTGTGGATTTTGAACAGTACCAATCCCTTGCAAACGAACAACAATCTGTTCTTCGTCTATAAAAAGCGGGACATAAATTACTTTCTCGTCTAATTGAATAACGTTTAACGGGTCGAAAGATAAACGCTTTAGTACTTCCTCAAAATGGTACGGATATTCTAACGTAACATGTTCGCTCCACATACGTTTCCCCATCCTTTTTACACATCATTATAGCATGAGAAAACCGCAAGCATACATGCTTACGGTTGATTGCTTTTTACTAAATCATCTAGGCTTTTAAAATGATACCCTTTCTCGCGCAAATCATCAATGATTTTCGCAAGTGCTTCTGCATTATCTTTTGATATTGCATGAAGTAACAAAACAGATCCTGGATGAATCATAGTCATTACATTATTATGAGCGTATTGCCATCCTCTTTGCTGATCTACTTTCCAATCAAGAAATGCAAGCGACCAAAACACGTTATAATATCCCATGTCTTTCGTAAGCGCTAGCGTTCTTTCACTAAACACGCCTCGCGGAGGGCGTACATATTTCACTTCTTTTTGCCCAGTAACTTTTTTAATCTCTTCCGTTACGCTCGTTAATTCTTCACGAAGTTTTGCATCATTTACTGTTGTAAAATCTGGATGACTCCAAGAATGATTACCAATAATATGTCCTTCATTTTTCATTCTTAATAATAAATCTTTTTGTGTTTTTATATAATGTCCCGTCACAAAGAAAGTTGCTGGTACTTTTTTCTCCTTCAGTACATCTAAAATCTTTCCTGTATATCCATTTTCGTATCCATTATCAAATGTTAAATAAATATCTTTTTTCTTCGTATCTCCTAAATAAAACCCACCATTTTTTTGTAGTAATTCTGTATATAGTTTCCCTGCATCTGGCACCGTTTCATTTTTAGGACGTGGGATTCCCCAGTTATGTGGTGTATTCGTATAAGCAAATGTTGAAACTGGAACAAGTGCCATCATAATTGAAAAAATGAGACCTATATATAACCATTTATATTTCATAAATAGTCTCCTTTCCATATATAATCGTACCTGTAGTTTCTGTTTCCCTGCTTTCTTTCATGCTGAACATGTTTTTCTATATATACCAAAAAAATGCACCTCGAATAATTCGAGATGCACTTCTCTTTACTTAAATACAGGTTCTTTAAAGCTCGCCAATTTTTCAAGTGATGTTTTATCAACATCAGCATGTAGACTTTTACCATGAGAATCCATCGTTACAACTGCTTTAAAACCATCGATACGTAAATGCCACATTGCCTCTGGGATACCGAATTGTAAGAAATCAACATCTTTCACTTCTTTAATACATTCAGCATAATATTGCGCTGCACCACCAATTGCATTTAAGTACACACCACCGTGTTCTTCTAAAGCTGCTAATGTTTTAGCACCCATACCACCTTTACCAATTACAGCACGAATACCGAACTTTTTCATAATATCGCCTTGATATGGCTCTTCACGAATACTTGTCGTTGGACCTGCCGCTTTAATTTGCCAATTGTCATTCTCATCTTTCACTACAACTGGACCACAATGATAAATAATTTGTCCCTTTAAATCTACTGGACAATCGTTATCCATTAAATGTTTATGAATCGCATCACGTCCTGTATACATCATGCCGTTAATTGTAACAACATCACCAACACGAAGTTCACGAATTTGCTCTTCTGTAATTGGAGCTTGTAATACGATTTCACGCTGCTCTGTTTGTTCTTGCGCAGCATCTTGTTGAAGCGTATCTTCACCTTCTTGGTATAACCAATCCATAATTTCACCTGTTTCAGGATGAATTGTTACGCCAAGACGACGATATGCCCAACAATTATACGCAACAGATACGTAGAAGCTCGCTGGCAAACGATTATATACTCCAACTTTGCAACCTAATAAAGTTGTTTCTCCGCCAAATCCCATCGTACCAATGCCAAGCTTATTCGCATTCTCTAATACGTACTCTTCAAGCTTGTGTAATTCTGGAACTGGATTTACATCATCTAATGTACGGAATAATTGATTTTTTGCTAATTCGTAACCTGATGTGCGGTCTCCCCCGATACCGACGCCGATTACTCCTGCGCTACACCCTTGACCTTGCGCTTGATATACTGCATGAAGAAGGCATTTACGAATTCCTTCTAAATCACGCCCAGCTCGTCCAAGTCCTTCTATTTCACAAGGCAGGCTATATTGAATATTTTTATTCTCACAACCGCCGCCCTTTAAAATTAAACGTGCATCAATGTAATCTTTTTCCCATTGTTCAAACTTAATAACAGGTGTACCTGGTCCTAAATTGTTTCCGCTATTGTCCCCAAAAAGAGAATCAACAGAGTTTGGACGAAGTTTACCATCTTTTGTCGCCCGCTCAAGCGCACTATAGATAGCTTCCTTCACTTTTAATTGATTCACACCAACTGGTGTATAAATTTTAAACGTTGGCATCCCTGTATCTTGGCAAATTGGCGAGATATTATCATCTGCCATTTTAATGTTATTCGTAATTGTGCCAAGTGCCATCGCTGAACGAGTCCCTGCATTTTCTCGCTCTTTCGCTTGTTGAATCGCACGACGAACATCCTTCGGTAAGTTCGTTGACGTTTCAACAACTAGTTGATACATGCTTTCTTGAAGCTTTTCCATTGTACTTCCCCCTCAATTGTGAACGCTACCAAAACGTTATGAGATGAAAATTCCATTGTTATGCTCTTCAGCTTTTTATTTATTTCATGCTATTAAAGTATAAATGAAATTTTTCACAATTTGATTATACCTTTTTTTCTATATTCCTTCTATTATCCGTACAGAAAAAGGCTGCCAATTTTGTAGTGGCAGCCTTTTTAATATATTATTCGTCTTTTTTAAATTGCTCACATTTCAGTTCTAATTCATCTAACATTGCAAGAAGACGATCTACATCCTCTAATTCTACCTCTTCTGGTTCAATCGTATCAATTACTTCAATGAACATATTTAAACGTTCTTTCAAATATACTAGTTGTGAATCTTTACCTTGAATTGCTTTTCCCATGAAGGCACTCTCCTTTTAATTCGAGTTGCTTTTATTATACCGCAAAAATGATTGCTATGGGGCATGTAATTTCATCAATTTTTTCACAGTAATTCATTATAATGTAAGCCCTCTCTCTTTTTTCACAAAAAAGTTTCACTTTATAAAAAGCACATATTCTTCTATTATAGAGAATGGACAAATTGTTATTTCAATAGTCAAAGGAGTATTTCATATGACGATATCACAAATAATGAAGCCGATTACTCCTTCTTACGATCCATGGGAAGCGTATATGGACCTTGAAGAGTACGGCAAACTACTATTAACAAACGTTGAGTTTACAACGACGACGTTATGCAATATGCGTTGCGAGCATTGCGCTGTTGGTTACACATTACAGCCGAAAGATCCAAACCCGCTTCCGATGGAGCTTTTATTAAAACGATTAGATGAGATTCCTCATTTACGTTCTTTAAGTATTACAGGCGGAGAACCTATGCTTTCAAAAAAATCCGTCGACAACTATGTAACACCACTCTTAAAATACGCCCATGAACGAGGCGTTCGCACTCAAATCAACTCAAACTTAACTATAGATTTAGCACGTTACGAACAAATTATTCCCTACTTAGATGTATTGCACATTTCACATAACTGGGGAACAATCGATGACTTCGTTGAAGGCGGATTTGCAATGATGGAGCGTAAGCCTACTTATGAACAGCGCGCTAAATTATTTGAAAGAATGATTACAAATAGTAAAGCTCTATCAGAGGCAGGTGTACTCGTATCAGCCGAAACTATGTTAAACAAACGAACTCTACCACATATTGAACATATTCACCGTCAAATCGTTGAAGAAATGGGCTGTAAACGTCATGAAGTTCACCCGATGTATCCGAGTGACTTCGCTAGCACACTTGAAATTTTAACAAAAGAAGAAATTCGAAATGCAGTTGAACATTTATTAGAGATCCGTGATGAAAATGTGTGGATGTTATTCGGAACATTACCTTTCTATGCATGTAGTGATAATGAACACGATTTAGCTACACTAAAGAAATTACATGAAAGTAAAAATGTAACTGTCCGCAATGATCCAGATGGTCGTTCTCGTTTGAACGTAAATATTTTCGATGGAAATATTATCGTGACCGACTTCGGTGATGTCCCGCTTCTAGGTAATGTACAAACAAATACACTACAAGAAGCTTACGACAAATGGTGTGACTCAAAAACAGCAAAATCATTAAGTTGCCATTGTCCTGCCGTGAAATGCCTTGGACCAAATGTTCTTGTAAAAAATAGCTACTATCCAAAAGAAGATTTCTTATCAAAAACATCAAACATTATGTTATAAAGTGAAACTTTAATCAGTGGGGGTTTTGTTCATCCCCCACTGATTATTAGCCCACACCAATCGGGAGTTTACGGGCAGCAGGGCCTCCCACCTAACTTCTTTGCTCCAGCCGAATTTTGAGGTGGGAGTTTTACTGCCCGCAAATAGCGGGATAAATAAAAGACGTCAGCTTATAGGCTGACGTTTTTTATTTCATTGTGCATGCGATGAAGAAATAAATTTAAAAAATAAATGATCATGAATTGGAATAGCGGCTCCGATTCCTTGAGATGTAATATTTTTCACGACAAGCTTTTTTTGATTCCCTTTTAACACAAGGTAGACTTCTCCAAATGTTACTTTTCCTTTTTCATTTACTGCTGGTGTATACGCATATAAATATCCAAGTTGACTTGGACTAATATTATAAACACGCTCATGTCCGGTACCATAACCAATGGTTGTTTTAAATGAAAGTGGCAATTGTACTTTTTCAAGCGCTTTTAGAAGCATCATTTTTTTCACATCTGTAGTATCTTTCATATCTGCTGTTAAATCACCTTCGATTGTCTTTTGGGTTTCTTGCTTATAGCGAAGTGGGTATAAGCGATCCCCTCCACGATTATCATATACATTTCGATTTACTTGCTTATATTCCCAATTAATCGATGTGTCTATTGACTCATAATTTAATGCCCATTGCCCTAAATAAATTTTCGCTCGGTACCCTACTGCAAGCGGTGCATTCGAAATTGTCGTTTCATTAAACATTCGAATTAAATCTGGGTTTTCAATTTTGATATTTGCTGTTTTCAATAGTTCTTGCGCAAACTTACTTGGCTGTAAACGCGGTAAATCTTGTGCGTCATTTGGAAATGTATTATCCTTTGAAATATTTAAAACAGATGAAGGCATTTTTACTTCTACCGTTGTCTTTGCAAAACTACTGTTAGGAAATAATAAAATAAACGAGACCATGGTTGAAAGACATATGCTGTATACTCGTTTCACCTGTCTGGCTCCTTCCTATGTAAAGGTATATAAATTACTGTATTTAGTGTTTTCCCTCTGAAGCATTGTTATCCCTATTTTTCATAATAAATAAAAACCAATTCCCATAATGACATACGCAGCTAATAAAGTGCCTCCTTCAAACCAGTTTGTATCCCCATCATTTGAAATAGCAATAGTTAAGAAAACAGCTGTAATCATGGAAACAAGCTCTGGTATTGTAAATACTAACGGCATCTTTTGTGCAAAAAACATCGACAGAAGCACTAACGCAGGAGCAACAAACATGGCGATTTGTAATGTAGAACCTACTGCAATTTCTACTGCGATATTTACTTTATTTTTATATGCCATAATAATCGCAGATGCATGTTCTGCTGCATTCCCAACAATTGCAACGATAATAACCCCTATAAATAACTCTGACCAGCCAAACGACTTTGCGACCGTTTCAAAAGTATGTACGAGTGCCTCTGACACATAAGCAACTGCAAGTGTTGCTATCGCTAAAATGAGTAGCGCTTTACCTTTGGACCACTCTGGCTCTTCCTCATGCGCTACTTCATCACTTTTATGTTGATATACACCACGGTGCGTAACTAACTTAAATAGCAATGCAGCAAGATACATAATGATCATGATAATAGAAACACCGATACTTAATTGATACGTCTTTCCAGCATCCATCTTCATTGAAAAAATCTCTGGAATAACAAAGGCTACGACAACAGCAAATATTAATAAAGCTGAATTATGTCTTGCATCATAAACATTGAAACTTTGTCTTTTATACTTAAGGCCACCTATAAAGAAGGATAACCCTCCTACCAGTAATAAGTTTCCAAGTACAGAACCAGTTAAGGAAGCTAAAACAACTTCTGTTAATCCTGCCTGGAGTGCAAAAATTGAAATGATAAGTTCCACGGCATTACCGAAAGTTGCATTTAATAAACCACCTATCCGAGGCCCAGAAACAATTGCTAAACTTTCTGTCGCCCTCCCCATAAAACCAGCTAATGCAATAATAGTAATGCAGTATACAGCAAACATAATAGTTTGTGGCCAATGAAGTGTTTTTCCGATTACAGAAAGTGGTACACCTATAAGCGCTACTATGAGAAATATTTTATTAAACATGCTTTTCATCCTTCCATCGTATGTATTTCTCCTCGATATTATTATTATTCATCTCCTAACTTGTCCGATTTCATCACAATTACGTTTAAAAAATCGGATTGAAGAAAACAGTATGAAAGATATTTAAATTATCTTGTTCAGACAGAAAAAATTATGAATTATGAAAAGAGGCTAAAAATATGCACTTAAAAGAAAAAATCGCAACTATTATTCAAGGTCAACGCACTGGTGTATTATCTACTGTACGTAACGATAAGCCACATAGCGCCTTTATGATGTTTTTCCACGAAGATTTTGTACTATATGTTGCAACAGATCGAAATTCAAAAAAGATAACAGATATTGAAAAAAATTCCAATGTACATGTACTACTTGGACGTGAAGGAAAGAAATTAGATGAGGATTACATTGAAGTTGAAGGTATCGCTTCCATCGAAGAAGATCAAACATTAAAAAACAAATTTTGGACTAATAGCTTAAAACGCTGGTTACTCGGTGCGGAAGACCCTAATTACGTACTAATAAAAATCAATCCCGATACAATTTATTACATCGATGGTGCTGGTACGACCGAGCCCGAGTTTTTACGACTATAAAATAAAAACAAGCCCCCTTAGGTGGGCTTGTTTTGTCGAAAGGTTCTTCTGAAAAAAACAATAAAATAGGTGGAACTTTCTAAAGATTCTGTTATATAATAGCAGTAACTTAAATAAACTGTATTAAAACAGATCGAGGGGAGAAATTAAAATTGATGAAAAGAGAAGAACGAAAAAACATGATTGAGTTTATTGAAAAGAAAAAAGGGATTGAACGTGACGAATTATTATTTATGACTGATGATGAAGTAGAGCATATTTATAATGTAACGTACTTTTTATATGAAGAAATAGCAGAGTAGTATAATAAACCCCACCTTATTAAATATATAGGGCGGGGGTTTATTTCGTTTTTTATACATGAGAATGATTTTCATGTATAATAATGTAAGATTGGAGGAGTTTCACTATGAGTTCATGGCTATTATTCGCACTATTATCAGCAATTGCTGCTGCCCTCGTATCTATTTTCGGAAAGATTGGCTTAGATGGAATCGATGCCAACGTCGCAACAACGGTTCGCTCTATTATTATGGCATTATTTATGGTAGGAGTTATTATTATACAAGGTAAATTTCAAAATATCGGTGATGTCCTCCTAAATAAAAAAGCACTGCTATTTATCACATTAAGTGGAATCGCTGGTGCTTCGTCATGGCTATTTTATTTTCTTGCGTTAAAAACAGGAAAAGTTTCACAAGTAGCACCTATCGATAAATTAAGTGTAGTATTTTCCATTATTCTCGCGATGATTATATTAGGTGAAAAGTTAAACTTTATGACCGGTATTGGTGTAGTCTTTATTACAGCTGGTGTATTATTTATTGCTTTCAGCTAAAAAAACCGCTATTAGCGGTTTTTCTTTTTCTTTATGTAAAACCATACAATGCATGTAACAACTGCTGAGATGATTAAAATCCATATTCCATAATGATGTAAACTATACTCAACAAATCGCCACTTCTCTCCTAACTTCCAGCCAAGTCCGATAAAAACACTTATCCAAATGAGCGCACCACCGTAAGCGTACAAGCAAAAACGCCAAAATGTTAAATTTGAAACTCCCGCAAAATATGCTGTTAAATGACGTACTCCCGGTATAAAGTAACCAATCATTAAAAGAAATGGACCGTATTTTTCAAATAAAATATGTGTTTTTTCAATATGATGTTCCTTAATTCTAACTTTCGGACCATATTTTTTTAAAACAGGGAGCCCAAGTTTTAAACCTAATATGTAACTTAATGTAATGCCAAGCATTGCACCTGCCATTCCACTTAAAAAAGCAGCTGTTCCGGACATAACTCCTTTTGAAATGTTATAGCCAATAAAAGTCAACAAAAACTCATCCGGTATAGGTAATCCAACAATCCCGCCAGCTAAAGCTATAATAATTCCAAAATAACCATAATGTGCGATTAACTCGCCAATATGTTGTTCCATTCGGAAGACACATCCTATGCACGATCGTTATTCCATATTGTGCCCATTCTATCTTTAAGACAAACATGGTATACATATTCACTATACATTGTTTTTATAATGAACTCTACTTCTATTCCATTCCTTAAACAGAGATTTAATCAGTGGTTTTTTTTATCCATCCTCACTGATTATTAGCCTGAACCAATTGGGATTTTACGGGCAGCAGGGCTCCCACTTAACTTCCTTGCATTCGCTCAATTTTGGAGTAGAAGTCTTACTGCCTATAAATAGCGAGATAAAAAAATAAAAATTCATAGGCTTATTTTTTTGTTACAATAAAGGGAAGTTACTTTTTGCAACGGTTTAACTCTCAAGAAAAATGATATATCTAGCAAAAACATAGTTTGGTCTATATAATGCAACTTCTACCTATTAGAGTAACATGCACCCTTTTACATACAACATCATTTTTCTAAATTATACAGGGGGAACGAACATGACCATTGAAAAACAATTTATCCAAAAGATTTACTATAAAACATTTTTAACAGAAGACTCTTCCATTCCGGTAGCGGAAGTACTCGGTGAAGCATATATAAATGAATCAAAGAATGAATTCTCCAATATATCTAATATTCGCTTTGCACAAGGTGAAGTTTATTTTCAAACTAACGACTTTGAAGCCGCTATATTCAAATGGGAGAAAGTAAATAATGAACTTGCTCTCTGGGCTATGAAGAATATTGCAGATGCTTATTTCGAATTAGATTTCTTGCCAAAAGCAGAAGAAATTTATACATCTATCCAAACAGAAGATACAACTCTTACAATGGAAGTTTCCCTACAACTTCTTTCCCTTTATATAGAGCAAAATCGTTTAGGACTAGCATTTAAGACGATTAGCGAAGCTGTTGCATTTCAACCAGACTATCCAAATATTACTGCAATCGCTCGATCGTTCTATGAAAAACAAGAAGATTGGAATAACGCTATTGAACTCGCTGTTCAAGAAGGAATTCGAACAAAATCATTACACTGGTTCGATACTTTAATCAATTATGTGAACAGAGGCTTTACTAAAAAAATTAAACCTGAGTATTTCTATGAATCTTTAAAAGCCTTATATACAATTGATCAAGTTCAATTTAAAGAGCTTGTTATCTCACTTTGGAACAGCTATGAAAATGAATCATTCCATCTACCTTGGATTCAAACAATAAATCACCTATTCTTACATGTTGAAGTAGATGCTCATGACGATTGGAATGAAATTTCTACTCGCTATCAAGAGACGTACTTCGAATTGATTACTGGACAACATTTCATTCACGAATTACAAGGACTTGTACCAGATTTATTAACAAATTGGTTTAGTTTAATGAGAGCGGAAGATTCTTTACTTGTCTCCGCAGCAGTATTAGCATGGAATGAAGTTTCACCGACAACTCTAGAATCATTACTCGTAAAAAGCGCATGTGCCTTACTTTCAAATGCATCAGCTCATGCAAATGTTGATATGGCAGACGTATCAGCATTATTTGAAACGATTGCTGTATGGGCTGAGAAGAATGATGTAGATTTAGGTCATCAATTCACACTACTTGTTCGTGAGTTATACGATTTAACTGTTACACAACTTCTAGTAGCAGGATCTAGCGATTATGATAAATCAGCCTTTATTAACTCTATACTAGGAGAAAATATATTAAATGAGGCTATAACAACTTCAATTACATTTAAAGATGATAGTCAAACTGAAATAACGGAGCTTACAGAACTAGATATACGAAATATACCAAACTTTGACGAACTTCATAACATACTAGCGGTACCTTCTCAGTCAAAACTAGAAAGAAAATGTATTGAAGTTAAATTACCAAGTAGATTTTTACGAAAAAATAAGTTTTCATTCCTTGTCACACCTACTGTGCATGGACAACTTGACAAAAACAGCTCTCACTTTGAATACTTACAGGCAGCAGATAGTCTCATCTATGTCCTAAATTCAGCTTCACCATTACATGATGAAGAGCTCGATACATTATTATATATTCGTGAGCAAGTACCAAATTTACAAATTAAATTCGTCTTACAAACAATTGATACGAATACTAGTGAAAATATCACGAACAGCATTAAAAAGAAAATACTCGTACATTTCCCAGAAGCACACTTTTTCCCTTACTCTCCTTCACAAGAGAGTAGTGAACAGCTAGGTAACGTAACAGACTCTATTCTTTCTAACCTTACTCAGCGTAACGTGGAAAAAGAACGCATTGAAAAATTATTATGGTTTATCCAAAAAACAATTGCATACCTTGTAAATGAACGTGTGGAATTAGAAAATACGTTAGTGAAATCCGTTCGCTGGAATAAACATATTTTAGTAAAACTTGATGGTTTTATTAATAATCTTACTGCCATTCAAAAAGATAAAATTCGTTCTATTACAGAATCTTATCTCTTAACGAAAGAAGAGATTACGCAGGATATACATTCTCAAATTCCTGAATTGTTGCAGAGTTGCTCTGACCTCGTTCAAGAAGATAGTGATTTCAAACTGGTCCATGAAGAACTAAATGTAGCAATGAATGAAAGAATTCAAAAACATGTACAGCAAGTGCTTCTTCCTAAATTTACTGGATCTATTCAAGAATGGATTGAAACTGCTCATAATGAATTCATTCAAGCTCAGGCTTATTTAGATGAAATGAGCGATACCTTTAATAAGCTCTATGAGGAAGAGCGTATTAAACTTCCTTGTGATTTCAAATTACTAGATGACTGGGATAGAGATGTTGCAAGAATGACGAATAGAATTACAGTAGCTAACATCAATATTTTATTACGCTTTACACCGACACAATTCTTCTTAAAGAGTGCAGGGAAATTATTCGGTAATATGCAAAAAAATCAATCTATGCTATCAAATAAATATAAACAATATATTGAAACAGAAGATTATACAGAAGTTGCTCAGATGATTTCAAAACAATTCTTCCTTCAATTTGAAGTATTTGAAGGTGCGCTAGAACGGGATATCATGATGTTCTTTAAAGACCCTCTTAGCATATTGAAACAAACCGTAGAAGCGGCCCAACTTGAAATACAAGAAGATGAGCAAACATTAACAAAGCTAAGAACGAACCCAGAAACTTATCATGATCCTTTAACACTCTTTAAATTGCAATTGTTACAACGAAAATTCATGTTAAATATCGACCAAAATAATGAACATATTGCTTCACAAGAAACAATAAATAAAACACCAACTGTTTAAATAAGAAAAACCAAGCAACTAATTCGCTTGGTTTTTCTTATTTTTAATCTACAATTTTCACATGTTCAAATGGATAATATATCGCCATGAACTTTCCTAATACTTCTGTTCTATCAATGAGCCCTAAGCCGTTCCTACTATCCCTACTAACTAAACGATTATCTCCCATCACAAAAATTTTATTTTTAGGAATTGTAATCGGTCCAAAATCTTCAGTTAAATTGATAAGTAATTTTTCTGCCTGTTTTTTATTATTCTTTAAATACTCTTCATTTTTCACTTGATGATTAACATATAATTGATCATTCTTCATCTCAATTACATCTCCTGGCAATCCAATAACTCTCTTCACATAGAAATTATCTGTCTTCACGACAATAATATCCTCTCTCTCATAACTTTCAAATCTCTTTGCAAGTTTATTAATAATCACTTTATCTCCATCTTGTAACGTCGGTCTCATCGATGCTCCTTTTACAGTCGTAGGGAAAAACAAAAAGATTTTTGCCAAAAACACTAATAAACATGCAATTGCAATTATTTCAAAGAATTCACGCAAACGTTTTTTCTTTTGCATCATTCCACCATCTCATCATCTTTTTATTTTTATTATAAGTACTCCGACTGGTTAATTTCCACAAAATTCTGAATTATAACATTAGAATATTACAAATATAAAAATAATAATCCCTATAAATTCACTATTTTTATATACTATGTTTTCCATCTATCAAACAGGACTTTTCCTATGAAATTTATGCTTAGAAAGTATAAAATACTGCACAAATTAAACAAACAAATATAATAGCATAGCAATAAAAAAGATACTCTCAAAATAGTCTATCAACTATTTTTGAGAGTATCTTTTTATAATCCTACATATACAATACACATCTGCGCTGCGACATATGTAACCCAAATCCAAAGCGGTTCATACTTCAGTTTGCGCCCTCCGATATCTGTCACGCCGATAATAAAATCAGAAATCACAAACAGTAAACCACCAAGTGCTGGTATCCACCATATTCCTATATTCTCGTAATATAAGGCAAATGCAAAACATGCCATTCCTCCAACCCACAAACCGTAAATTAGAGCGCCTATTGTAAAAAGTTTGTCTTGTTTTTCATTTCGAATAAAGAAAAACCACCCTATAATTAGAAAGAGTCCGTATACGAGTAAACCGATCCAAAAACCATTCCATGAAATACCTGTTTGTAAAAATGCTTTCACATAGAAACAATGTGCAAGAGCGAAAGTAACCATTCCTCCAATTAATCGATGACCAATTGGAATTAATCCTGCCATAAATAAATCCCCTACAGTTGATAAAGTCATACCGAGTGCAACCCACGTACTGTACTCAGCCGATGGATCTTGTAACCATATCCAAATTGCACTTCCTGTTAAAGAAAAACTAAGAATAAGACGAATCGCTAAAGGTAACGGCATATTATTTCTCGTTCTCTTCGTCTGTCCTATTGCATAAATTGCTCCCATTAAAAAAAGAATAATTTGCCCGACTAACACAATGTAAAGTACATTCATAATATGTTCTCCTCAATAAATGCTTTATTCTATCTTTTTTCGTTACATATATCACGTTCTCCTTTTTCTATGTAAAAAAAGAAGAACAATACTGTTCTTCCATTTTAATCGTTTTTCTGTTCTCTATGCTACTTGTTTTTCTTGCTCAACTTTCTTTTTAACCGGGTTACGATTTACTACAATAATTCCCGCTGCGACACATGCTAAACCAAATAGTACAAAGGAATGGATTGCTTCCCCTAAAATTAGACTTGATAGTAGCACACCAAACACTGGTATAAAGAACATATACATCGAGACTTTCCCTACTTTGTTATACTTCATAATTGTATTCCATATACAGAATCCGGCTGCTGATAAGAACGATAAATATATGAGCATAAGTATTGCATGTAGATTAAATGTGAATGGCATCATTCCAACTTGAAATGCACCTATACATAGCAACCCAATTGATCCGAAAATCATCTGATATGCTGTCATATACCCAATATCTAATGTTTTACTACCTTCTTTCGCTAATATGTTTCCATACGAATACATCATGGCTGCCCCAAGAAGTAATAAGCTACCTATTCCAAAATGAAATGATAAACTTCCATCACTCGGTACATTCACTAAAATCACACCGCAAAAACCGATAGCTACTCCAATTACTTTTCGCCTATTTAGAGCATCATCTTTATATAAAAAGTGTGCGAGTAAAATTTGAAAGAATGATGATGTTCCTGAAATAATCGCTCCTTCAATTCCTGAGCTGTAACTCATTCCAATATAAAAACATATATATTGAAGAAAAGTTTGAAACAAGCCAATTTGAACTAACTGCTTTCCTGTTCCTTTTTTGAACTTCATATCTTTTCCTAACGCTTTAAAAAATAATAAGAGCATTACACCAGATAAGAAAAAGCGATAGCCAGCAAATAATATTTGTTCCCCGACTTCTTGTGGCTGAATTCCAAGTTCAGCATAGCTTAATTTAATAAAGGGAAATGCGCTTCCCCATAAAAATGTTGCTACTATTGCAGCAATAAACACGCCAATCGGATGGGTAAAAAATTTCTCTGTCTTCAACTTGATGTCTTCCTTTCCGACCTTTTTATGAACAATATTCATATATACCAAAGGAAATGCGAAAACACAAGTTTTCAGTTTATCCCGCTATTCGCCGGGCAGTAAAACTCCCACCTCCAAATTCGGCTGGGGCAAAGAAGTTAGGTGGGAGCCCTGCTGCCCGTAAAAGCCCGATTGGCGAGGGCTAATAATCAGCGTGGGATGAACAAAACCACCACTAATTAAAGTTTCACTTTATACTAAAACAAAAACATATCATCTAAGAAAAACATATGCTATACTATAGAATAATTACAACATAATAACTATTAAAATCAGATTCAACAGAAATGCTGCTATCCATTATGGATGGCAGCTTTCGTCGTTTTATAGGGGTTTCGATTTTGATTCTTTTTCTCAATAAGAATTCGGAAGGAGCGAGTATTAATGAACGCAGAAGTAAAAACATTACAAGCACAAAAAGATATTTCTAATCCCTCTTTATGGGATACATTAAAGAAACATTATGAACTTATATTTGCAATCGCATCTGGTATTTTTATTTTAGCTGGTTGGTTATTCACAAAAAATGATGCAATAAGTGCAGGTATTACTTTATATATCCTTGCTTATGTAATTGGAGGATTTGCAAAAGCGAAAGAAGGTATTGAAGACACAATTGAAGAGAAAGAGCTAAATGTTGAAATGCTCATGATTTTTGCAGCTATCGGTGCCGCAGTTATTGGTTACTGGGCAGAGGGTGCTATTTTAATCTTCATCTTTGCATTAAGCGGAGCAATGGAATCTTATACATTAAGTAAAAGCCAAAAAGAAATTTCAGCGCTTCTTGATCTACAACCTGAAGAAGCATTACGTATTTCAAACGGAATTGAGGAACGTGTTCCAGTTGAACAATTACAAATTAACGATATTATTTTAATTAAGCCAGGTGAGCGTGTTCCTGCTGATGGCACTATTCATACTGGTGAAACAAATATTGATGAAGCTGCTATTACAGGGGAACCTATTCCGAATGAGAAAAAATTCGGCGATGAAGTATTTGCCGGCACTGTAAATTTACGTGGTGCTATTGAAGTTAAAATTACGAAGCCGAGCGATCAAACATTATTCCAAAAGATTATTCGTCTCGTTCAAAATGCACAAAGCGAAAAATCACCATCACAACTATTCATCGAAAAATTTGAAGGAACATACGTAAAAGGTGTACTACTTGTTGTTACGCTTATGATGTTTGTTCCTCATTTCTTACTTGATTGGAGTTGGAATGAAACGTTTTATCGCGCTATGATCTTACTTGTAGTCGCTTCTCCTTGTGCGCTAGTTGCAGCCATTACACCGGCAACTTTATCAGCAATTTCAAATGGAGCGAGAAACGGTATTCTCTTTAAAGGTGGTATTCATTTAGAACGTCTAGCTTCAGTAAAGGCGATTGCCTTTGATAAAACAGGAACATTAACACAAGGAAAACCTACTGTAACAGATGTATATGCTCGAGAAGGCATAGCAGAAAGTGAATTGCTTTCTATTACAGCAGCCATTGAAAGTCACTCTACACATCCTTTAGCAGAATCGATTGTTAAATATGCAAAACATGCTTACGACATTACGATAAAAAAACCAGAAAACGTTGAAGATGTAACTGGTTTTGGATTAAAAGGAATATTAGAAAACAAAGCTTATAAAATTGGTAAAGCTGATTTTATCGGGGAAGAAACAAAAACATTTCATAATGGCATTTCTGCCTCACTTGAAAAAGAGGGGAAAACTGTCGTTTATATTAGTGATGAGGGTGGTATTCTTGGACTGATCGCTTTAAAAGATACCCTTCGCCAAGAAACAATAGCTGCTATTCGTGATTTACAAAACATTGGTGTCAAAGCAATCATGATTACTGGTGATAATGAAGAAACAGCAAAAGCAATTGCCAATGAAAGTAATATAAAAGAATATTACGCATCATGTTTACCGGAAACAAAAGTTGAAACGATAAAGCAGTTAAAAGAAAAGTATGGCATAGTCGCCATGGTTGGAGATGGTATAAACGATGCACCTGCACTCGCTACTGCTAGTATTGGTGTTGCAATGGGTGAAGGAACAGACGTAGCATTAGAGACTGCAGACGTTGTTCTTATGAAGAACGAATTATCTCGTCTCTCTCAAGCAATCCGTTTATCAAAACGAATGAACCGTATTGTGAAGCAAAACGTTATCTTCTCTTTAGCTGTCATTGCAATGCTGATTTGTTCTAACTTCTTGCAGTTTTTAGCTCTTCCATTCGGTGTTATTGGACATGAAGGAAGTACCATTCTTGTAATTTTGAATGGCTTACGATTATTAAAAGGAAATAAGTAACGGGTCCCTGATAAAGGACCCGTTTTTTTTTAATGGTAGCTATTGTGACCGTTCGCACTACTACTCGTCTTATGCTTTGGATGCGAACTGCTCTTTTGTTTGTTATTTTTATTATTGTGGTTCTTTTTATTATTACTCATGAAATATCCCCCCTGTTCCTTTTTATTATGGAACAAGAGCCCGTTATTCATTACGGGAATTATTGTCATCCGTTCTATAATGATGGAGTAAACCATTAATTTCACCGCCAAGTAAAATTACCCACCCAGTTAAGTAAAACCATAACATTAAAATAATGATACCACCGAGACCACCATATGTATTGGCGTAATTCGCAAACTTATCTACATAATAAGCAAATGAGTACGATACCACAATCCATCCTACAGTAGCAAATAACGCTCCTGAAATGACTTCTCTTCTTTTTAATTTCCGATCTGGTGCAAACGTATATAAAAAACTAAACAAGGCAAATAGTACGAAGAAACTCGCTACTAACCGTGTAATACTCCACACGTAAGAAAAACTATCTGATAAACCGAGCGCTTTAAACACCGCTGCTCCAATAACTTGTCCGAATACCGGGACAATTAACGCAAAGACAATCATAAAAATGATAGCTAATGTAAACACAATTGATAACGCTCTTGTTTTAATAAAAGATCGTGTTTCTTTCACATCATAGGCGCGGTTAAAAGCGTTCATAACCGCATTCACCCCGTTTGAAGCAAACCATAACATCGATAGTAAACCGAATGATAATAAACCACCATTTTGCTGATTTACAACTTTATCTACGTTTACTTCAATTAAGTTCATCGCATCATCTGGTACATAAACCTCTAATAAGCTAAGCACATCCTCTGTTTGAATGGGAATAAATCCAAGAAGCGTAATTAAGAAAACGAGCCCAGGAAAAATTGCAAGCAAGAAGAAATAAGCGAGCTGTGCTGCCAAGCCCGCTACATCATCGCGCATTGTCCGGTCATATAAATCTTTTCCAAACGAATAAGTGCGATTTCTTCTCACCTTTTCTAAAATTTTTCTCATATATGTTTAAACGCTTTTCTTCTCTTCTTTATCTTGCTTTAACTCAATGTACGCTTCAGTTTTTTTTTCCTCTGCATTTGAGTCTTTCATAAATAATTCACGCGCTTCTTTCATACCGCCATCTTCAGCAACTACCGGCTCTTCTTCTGCTTTAAGCTCATCTACCTTTGGAGATACAGCTTGAATTTCAATCGTTTCTGGCTTTTCTTCTCGCTCAACTTTTCTCTTACTAAAAATTTCTTTCGTTTCTTTTAACGTTTCTACAACAGACGGCGTCAATTTTTTAATTTCTGCTACTTTCGCTTTCACTACATTGAAATCAGCAAGTTCACGTCCTTTATCTGTAACAGTTTGCACTTTTTCTTTTATCTTCGAATTTTCACCAATTTCAATCATCTTTGTCTTTGCTTTTTCTGCCGTGTTTTTTACTTTTTCACGGTTTTCTTTCTTTAACATAGATACAGCTACACCTGCAGCTACACCAATCGCAATGTTTCGAGCAATATTATTTTTCTTTGCCATATTCCTTCACCCTTTCATTTCTTATATTAGAAAGTATTACTTTCTAAGCTTCCTCATATTCCTTGTTCATTTCGAATGAAAGCTACTAGCTTTGCACACCCTTCTGTTACAAGGTCATACACTTCTTGAAAGTTCCCTGTATAGTAAGGGTCAGGAACGTCTGTCCAGCCACCGTCTGGACCAAAATCGGACAGCCTACCAATATAGCCTCCAGTTTTACCTAAACTTTTTAAATCCGCTATATTCTTGTTGTCCATGGCAATAATATAATCAAACTTTGTTAAGTCTTCTTTTTCTACTTGCCTTGCTTTAATTCCTTCAAAAGCGACTTCATTTTCTTTTAAAATTTTTTGTGTTCCTTTATGTGGTGGATGACCAATATGCCAATCTCCAGTTCCTGCAGAATCAATGACAATTTTCTCTTCGAGTCCCTCTTTTACGACAAAATCTCGAAAAATTGCTTCTGCCATTGGAGAACGACAAATATTCCCAAGACAAACAAACAATACTCGGACCATATTTTTGTCTCTTCCCTTCTTGGTGCATTTCTTAATATATATCTATAGTATAAGCAACCAATTATTAATTATAAAGGAAATCCCTACTAATTTAATAGGATTGAAAAGTTTCATTAACGAAAATGATAAAAAAATGTTAAGATAACCTTATGTTATTTTAAAGGGGGACACTTCGGTGGATTTATCCGTAAAATCAGAAGCAAACGTTGAATATATGGTAGAAGCTATTAAAGAAAAATTACGCATGGTTAATGCTGGAGCAATGAGAGCTGCTAGTTTTAACGAAGAAATGTACGAGGACTTACGTGACATTTATGAGCACGTTATGAAACGTGAAACATTCAGTATTAGTGAAATGCAAGCTATTACTGAGGAATTAGGTACATTAATTAAAAAATGACAAAGAGCCTCACGTATTCGAGGCTCTTTTAATTTCAACAAATTCATGACAACTCTTCTCTTTTCCTCCTCACATTCTAAATTACTGTACAATGAAAGTAGAACCTCACCTTAGATTTTTTCTCCATACATACTACTCTAAAAAAATTGCCACACTACCATTGCTAACTGTTTTTACTGGAGGTGCTTACTTATGAGCAATTGGTACAGTAAGACGAAAAATCAAACATTAATCGACCTAGAAACAAATGAACAACACGGTTTAACAGATAAAATCGTAAATGAACGTTTAAAGCAATATGGTTTTAATGAATTAGCTACCAAACAAAAACGTACTTTATGGCAGCGCGTTTTCGCCCAAATTAATGACGTCCTCGTATATGTCCTTATTATCGCGTCCCTTATTTCCGCCTTTGTAGGTGAATGGACCGATGCAAGTATTATCGCGCTCGTTGTAGTTTTAAATGCTGTTATCGGTGTAATCCAAGAATCGAAAGCGGAACAGGCTTTAGAAGCATTGAAAAAGATGGCAACACCTAAAGCTATCGTAAAGCGAGATGGTGAACTAAAAGAGATTCCATCTGAGCACGTCGTTCCAGGTGATATCGTCATGCTTGATGCTGGGCGGTATATCCCCTGCGATTTACGACTTATCGAAACTGCGAATTTAAAAATTGAAGAATCTGCTCTCACTGGTGAATCTGTCCCTGTCGATAAAGATGCAGTCTACCACCCTTCCATGCAAAATGATGAGCAAGTACCATTAGGTGATCAAAAAAACATGGCCTTTATGTCGACGTTAGTAACATACGGACGTGGCATCGGTGTTGCTGTTGAAACTGGGATGCATTCACAAATTGGCAAGATCGCTACCCTTTTACATGAAGCAGACGATGATATGACACCACTTCAAAAAAGCTTAGCACAAGTAGGAAAATATTTAGGATTTGTCGCTGTAGCTATTTGCACTACTATGTTTCTCATCGGTTTTTTACAGGGCCGGGATACGTTAGAAATGTTTATGACCGCAATTAGTTTAGCTGTTGCAGCCATTCCAGAAGGCTTACCAGCTATCGTTTCCATCGTTCTTGCAATTGGTGTTCAGCGTATGATTAAACAAAACGTTATCATTCGTAAACTACCAGCTGTTGAAGCTCTCGGTTCTGTCACAATTATTTGTTCAGATAAAACAGGTACATTAACTCAAAATAAAATGACCGTTACTCACTTTTATAGTGATCGCACATACGACCAACTAAAAAATTTGAATGTAAATAATGATGCACACCGTCTATTATTAGAAAATATGGTTTTATGCAACGATGCCTCTTACGGTGCCGACTCACAAACAGGGGATCCTACAGAAATTGCCCTTCTTGTTGCCGGAAGCTCTTTTAACATTCAAAAAGATCATTTAGAAAATAAACATGAACGTGTTAACGAATTGCCTTTCGATTCTGATCGTAAAATGATGTCAACTGTACATACGTACGATGAAGGCTACTATAGCATGACGAAAGGTGCTATTGATAAACTTTTACCTCACTGTACCCATATCTTTATAAATAATAAACTTGAGGTCCTAAAAGATTCTGATAAAAATCAAATATTAGAAGCTGCCGGGTCAATGTCGCAAGAAGCCTTAAGAGTACTTTCATTCGCATATAAACGATACGATTTAAACGATATGGATATAAATCATCTCGAAAAAAATCTCATCTTTATCGGTCTTGTCGGTATGATTGATCCACCACGTACAGAAGTAAAAGATTCAATTACAGAATGTAAAAAGGCTGGTATTCGCACAGTTATGATTACGGGTGATCATAAGGATACCGCCTTTGCAATTGCCAAAGAACTTGGCATTGCTGAAGAAATATCTGAAATCATGATTGGAACTGAATTAGATAACATTCCAGATACAGAACTAGCAAGTAAAATTAATCACTTAAATGTATTCGCTAGGGTCTCTCCAGAACATAAAGTGAAGATTATAAAAGCATTACGTGCTAAAGGAAATATCGTTTCCATGACTGGTGACGGTGTAAATGATGCTCCATCTTTAAAACAAGCAGATGTTGGAGTAGCAATGGGAATTACAGGAACAGATGTCGCAAAAGGCGCAGCAGATGTAGTTTTAACAGACGATAACTTCTCATCTATTGTGAAAGCTGTTGAAGAAGGAAGAAATATTTATCGTAATATTAAAAAGTCTATTCTCTTCCTACTCTCTTGTAACTTCGGCGAAATTATAGCTCTCTTTTTAGCTATTTTACTCGGCTGGGCAACACCACTACGCCCTATTCACATTTTGTGGGTAAATTTGATTACAGATACACTGCCTGCATTATCACTCGGTGTTGATCCTGAAGATCCAGATGTGATGAAGGAAAAACCACGACATGCGAAAGAAAGCTTATTTAGCGGCAGCGTTCCTTTTCTTATTTTCAATGGGGTTGTAATTGGACTTCTTACTTTAACAGCCTTTATCGTTGGGGCAAAGCTCTATACAGGAGATACAAATTTATTTCCTCTCTTCCCAGATCAAATTGATGAAGACGCTCTATTACACGCCCAAACGATGGCATTTGTCGTTCTTAGTTTTTCTCAACTCGTTCATTCATTTAACTTACGTTCAAGAACGAAATCAATTTTTTCAATTGGGATATTTACAAATAAATATTTAGTCTTCTCACTTCTAATCGGTGTTCTTATGCAAGTGTGTATCATCTCCATCCCACCTCTTGCCAATATATTTGGTGTGCATGCATTAACAATGCGAGATTGGGGATTTGTTCTCTTGTTAAGTATCATTCCGCTTGTTGTGAATGAAATCATTAAATTAGTTAAGAGAAACTAAAAGGCAATGAGGACTGTTCCTCATTGCCTTTTCTTTATCCTTGTAATTCTTTTTTGATGTTCTCTGTTAATGTAGCCATGCGCTTGCGACTTTCTTCACGCTCACGTTTATTTTGCTCTTCAATTTGTTGTGTTTCTTGCATACCTCTTGAAATAATGTTCCAAGTTTCCTCAAGTGTTTCCATCTTAATACTAGAAGAACCTGATAATCTCGCTACTTCCACACTTTGAGTTGCGATATTTTGTGCATTTTTCTTAAGTAATTCATTTGTACGGCGATCAAGTTCAGCCATAGAGTCCGCAACAAGCTTTTGACGTTTCGCATTTACCGCTTGAATGATACCATTTTTAAAGATAGGAATCGTTGTAATAAATGCCGTATTGATTTTACCGATTAATTTATTGTTACCGCGTTGAATCATACGAATTTGTGGTGCTGTTAATAGAGCAACCATACGAGCTTTTTCTAAATCATCAATACGTTGTTCTAAAATTTCAACAGAGTTTTTAAGCGATTCTAATTCAATACCCGCCAACTGATCATTATTGCGTATGCGCTCTTCGTACATCGGAACTAACTCTGTATTTAAACGCTCTAATAACATTTCCCCTGCTACTACGTATTTTTCTAAGTCTAAATAATACTTTAAGTTTTGCTCATATAAACCATCTAACGTACCAATTGATTTTTTCATTTCATCTTGATACTTCGTAATTTCTACGTATACTTTATCCATTTCGCGACCCATCGTCTGATACTTACTAAAGATTTGTTCAATCATTTTATCTGCTTTTTTGAACATACGTGAGAAGAAACCACTTTTCTCTTCCGCAAAGTCTTTACTATCAAATCTGTCCATAATTTTACCGAGCTGTTTTAATAATTCACCAGAGTCTTCTATTTTTGATAAAGACATTGTATGTAAAATTTGATCAGCGAAACGTGAAATCTCCATAGAAGGCTCTTTTCCAAGCTCGATTAATTCTAATTGGTCTTTAATGTCTACTGCATTATAAATACGTTGTACTTCAGCATCTTGCCTAAGTTGTAAGCGAACATCTTGTGCGGTTTGCTCATTCAATTCTGTTTTCGAATCTAGTACGACTGGGTTATTCATATGGTATTCTCCCTTTCCTTATAAAAATGGACGAAATAGTCCTTTTATTGTTTGTGATAAATTTTTATAGGCTGATGAACCATGAAATTCAAGATCGAAATTAACTTCTTCAAGCCAATGTGAATCAAATGCTCCTGATTCAATATACGGTTCAATATCGTTTCTCCCCGTTGGATTAAAGTGAAATACATCTACTCCAATTTGATTTAAAAATAGTAATAACACAGCATCAGAACGACTTAATTCTCCGCTCTTCTCATTATTAAATATAACAATTTTCGGTACTTCTTGCGAATAATCAAATTTCTCAAGCTGCTCTAAAATGTTCGGTGGTATTTGAGAGAGTTGTGCGAAAACATACAGTGCTACATCTTGTTTCGTCTCTTTCGCAATTGGTTTACACATTTCACTTTCACACGTATGGATCATTGCTTCTGCAATACCATGTTGTAATCCTTCTGGTAAACGCTTATGTGGCCACCAATGGCTGTTCATAATTAAATCCGGATGTAACTTCCCTGCGCGGTCCAATGCATCTCGATAATGATATTGGAAATTCGCTTTTTGTTCTTTCGTAAACGGGAATGTATTAATCAAGAAACTGTTATCAAATGATGTAACAGCCTTTAATCGCTGAAAATATTCTTTATCATTCTTTGAAACACCTGATATTTTTGCAAATAAAGAAGGAATATAAATATGCTTATTTTCAACAAAGAATGTTGGACGTACAAATGCCTTTTCTTTCGTAATTAAAAAGAGTTCATCGTACGTTGTTTTGAGCGTACGGGCTACAGGTGTATACGAACGGAATTGCCACGGTTTATATAATAATGAATTATCGTGGTGAAGTACTTGCTCGATTTCTTTTGAAGCTTGATAAGCTACCGTTGCGACGCGTTCACGACGCCGATCAGGAAATGGTTCCAATGAAATACGGCCTGAATGAGATACGACAAAGGTCTTTCCTTCCTCATCTACACTCTCAAATCCATCTTTTCCTTCTGGGTGATAATAAAGTACATCGCAACCGAGCATAATAAGAAAGTATAAGAAATATATACGACTCTCCGTCGCATCACCGTACCAAACGACACGCGGCATTTGTTTCTTATAATTAATCGTAGAGAACCACTTCGTTACGTAATTTTCACTTAATTTAATCATATCGATTAAGAAACGCCGGAATCCTTCTGTTTTTAAAGATTGATTATGTTGTTTCTCATACAATTTCAATACAGAAATAAACGTCGTATGTATATAATGCTGTAAATCAGGATTGTCTACTTGCGGTAATAGTTGTTTTCCAGACAAATGTGCTACAAGCCTATTTACTGTAAGTCCATTCGGCGCTTCTTGATGTAATGCAAAAACTTCTTGAATATGGCGCAGTTTTTCGGGATCAATCACCTTATTTAAATTTTGTTCATGCAAAACCTCGATCCCTTTTGCTTCATTATAATCAAATAGTTCATTGAAATATTCATCTACATCATTCGGAACACCAAGAATGCGACTTGCTATATAACTAAATTTCATCTCATTCTCTGTCAGTTCATATTGTGGGCGTTTTTCTAAAAGCGCTTCAAATTGCTTTAAATCTGATTCATCTTTTAATGCACATGGTTGAAGTGTAAAACGTGAAAACACAACAGTTCACCTCCAAAAACATTTACGTTTTTTATAAAGTCTCTCTTCTATTATAAACTATTTTTAGTTATAAAAAATGGGCGCTCGCATAACGAGCAAACCCATTTCAATTATTTATGTTCACTTTTAGTAGCTGCAACTTCTTCTTTAGCTTGTCCAGAATTCTTCATGTAGTGAAGTATAAATGTTGCTCCAAACGCTATAACTAAAATAATAAAGAACAGCATATGACTTACTTCAATATGAACGACAGACAGTAGCATTTTTGCTGCAATAATTAAGATTAAAATATATGCTGTCGTTTCAAGTTCTGGAATACGCTCTAACAATTTTAAGAATACGCCAGCGATACCGCGCATCATTAAAATACCGAGCATTCCACCTAATAGTAAAATCCAAACTTCATTCGATACACCAAATGCAGCAAGTACACTATCTACAGAGAACGCAATATCCATTAACTCAACCATCGCAACCGTTCCCCAGAAGACACCAAACATTCTGAAGAGAATACTATTTTGGTTCATACCATGAGCTTCCTCTTCTTCTGCATTACCTTTTCGTTTATCAATGAAGTATTTAATTGATAGCCAAGCTAAGTAAAGTGCACCTAACACTTTTACCCATGCTAATTTAATTAAGAACATTCCGATTCCAATTGCAATAAAACGGAATACATAAGCTCCAATAAGTCCATAGAATAATGCTTTTTTTCGTTTTTCTTCTGGAAGATGTTTTACCATTACCGCTAACACAAGTGCATTGTCAGCAGATAATAACCCTTCAAGTACAACAAGTGTACCTATTAACCCCCAAGATACTGGATCTTGTAACACTTTAATCCACATGTCCAAGTCGAAAAACTGAGCATACGTATCAAGGATTCCTTGCAAAATACTCATCTTACCTTTATCCCCTATTCTTTGCTAGATTTATAGAAAGGTCAAAAAAAGGAAACGAATACCGTTTCCCTTCTTATGCATCCAAGCCATACGCTCTTACAAGCGCACCTAATCCACCTTGGAATCCACTTCCTACTGCACTAAACTTCCACTGTCCATTATGACGATATAATTCACAAAAGACAACTGCTGTTTCAATGGAGAAATCTTCCCCTAAATCAAAACGAAGAACTTCTTCGTTTGTTTCTTCATTTGCTAAACGAACGAATGCATTTGCAACCTGTCCAAAGTTTTGATTACGGCCTTCTCCATCATAAATTGTAACTGTAATAGCAATTTTATGAACATCTGCTGGAACCTTTTTCAAATCGACAACAAGTTGCTCATCATCACCGTCACCTGCACCTGTACGGTTATCTCCTGTATGTAAAACTGATTCACAAGGAGACTGTAAATTATTATAGAAAATAAAATCAGTTTCCTTCGTACATTTCCCGTTCGCATCTAATAAAAAGGCAGATGCATCTAAATCGAAATCAGATCCACCATCATAAGATTTAATATCCCATCCAAGACCAATTACTGCTCTTGATAAACCTGGGCTTGTTTTAGCTAAATCAATTTTCTGTCCTTTTTGCAATTGAATAACCATATATATTCACCTCTATATTTTAATTTTTAAAAATATATCCATCAGTAAATACGCGTTTCACTGATGGATATATAAATCTATTACTCTACATCTAAACCAAAGTTATTACATAGAGAACCTAATCCACCTTGGAATCCACTTCCGATTGCATTGAATTTCCATTCACCTGCGTGACGGTATAATTCGCTCACTACTACAGCTGTTTCAATAGAGAAATCTTCTCCTAAATCGTAACGAATTAATTCTGCATTCTTTTCTTCATCCATAATACGTACGAAAGAATTAGAAACTTGTCCGAAGTTTTGGCTGCGGCCTTCTCCATCATAAATTGTAATTGTGAAACAAATACGCTCAATGTTAGCAGGAACATTTTTTAAGTCTATTTTAATTGTTTCATCGTCGCCTTCACCTTCACCTGTACGGTTATCTCCTAAATGCTCTACAGCACCATTCGCACCTTTTGGGTTATTATAGAAGACGAAATCCTCTGCACCTGAAACTTTACCGTTAGCACCTACTAAGAAGATACTAACATCTAAATCGAAATCATTTTGTCCGTCATAACGATTCGTATCCCAACCAAGTCCTACAAGAACTTTCGAAAGACCTGGATTTGTTTTTGTTAAGTCTACCTTTTGTCCTTTTTTCAATGAAATAGATGCCATATTATACTATTCCTCCTTCGTTTATTTTATTGGTAACGTGATACAATCTCACTTAAGTTTTTATCTTGTGTTCCTTCTCCAACTGCTGAAAACTTCCATTCGTTTCCGTGTCGGTACATTTCACCTGCAATTAAAGTCATTTTGCCAGCATAATTATCTGACAAGTTATAACGCGCTAATTCTTCACCTGTTTGTGGGTTTTGAATACGAATATATGCATTGCGAATCATCCCAAAGTCTTGACGACGATTTACACAGTCATAAATATTTACAACGAATACTAAACGATTAATACGGCTCGGAACTTTATGTAATTCTACGAAAATTGTTTCGTCGTCACCAGCGCCTTCACCTGTTAAATTATCTCCTGAATGAATAATACTACCACAAGTAGAAAGTTTATTTCCGAAGTAAACTAAATCATTTTTGTTTAAAAAACGATCCCCTTCTAACATAACAACTGATGCATCACAATCTACATTTGGTTTACTTCCAAATAACGAAGACAGAAATCCACCTGATTGCCCAATTGGATCCCAGCCTAAGCCAACCTGTAGTTTTGCTACTTTTGGTTGTCCTTTCGTTAAATCGATTTTTTGACCTTTTTCTAAAATAATAGGCATGAAGTTTCTTCCTTTCTACAAAGCATTTTCCGAATCGGAAAACATTGTATTCTTCTCTTATATTGTAGCATTATTTATCTAATGAGAAAAAGGATAAATTCTCAATTATATGAAAACAGATACTATATTTATTTATACTGATGTAATAAGTGGTAAATAGAGCCAATCATTCCTGCACAATTACCGCTTTGCGCAAGTTTAATCTCACAATTACTATAAATCTCTTGATTTAAGTATGTTCCTATCTCTTCCTTCACTTCATTTAAGAAATCATCGCCTCTTTCAGTAATTCCCCCACCAATAATAATCATTTTCGGATTAAAAATATAAGCAAGATTGCTAATACCAATCGCCAAATGTTTAAAGAAAATCTTCACGGCTTGAGTAACACCGCTATCACCCTTATCATATAATTCGAAAATTGTTTTACCATCCCACTCCTTTTTACCTTTATATCTTCGTACAAGATGAATTAATCCCGAAATTGAGGCAACCTCCTCAAAAGTTTTCCCTTCTATTAACATGTTCCCCCATTCCCCAGCTCCAAACGAATGTCCACGGTATAACTCCCCATTTATAACAATTGCTCCACCAATGCCCGTTCCAAGCGTAAGCATAATAAAATCGCTTTCTCCCCTCCCTGTACCTTTCCATTTCTCGCCTAAGGCTGCACAATTAACATCATTTTCAATAGATACAGGAACTTTTAATACTTCTTGTAATCTCTCAACAATAGAAATATTAGCATAATGTGGAATATGATCCACACCTCCCGTTATAACTCCTTTATCAATATCAACAATTCCCGCTGTACTAATACCAATTCCGGAAATAGTATGTTCAGTCATTAACTTTTTTGATAAATATATAAGCTTTTGAACAATTTGTTCCCCGCCCAAGTGAATTTCTGTTGAGACCTTTTTATGTATTAGTACTCCCCCTATTTCTGAAACAATTCCATATTTAATTTGCGTACCACCAATATCAAATGCAATATATTCTTTCATCCGTTGCCACTTCCTCTACTGTTATGAGTGTAAATTCTCCATCACTCTACTATTTGCAAGGAATTTACATTAACTCTTTTCTCCCTTTAGAAATACACCACCTTTTTCTATATATAGTTTTTTTTGCATAAAACTCTTTTTCCTATGAAATATTACAAAGGGGTGTATTTTAGATGGAACAATAATTTTTTCTTCAGGAGGAAAACAATGACAAAAATATTTATTTTAGCATCAACACTTTCTTTATCCTTTTTTAGTGGCTTAAATATTGGTAATGCTGCAACTGAAAACTTCCATCCAATAACAAACGCTATTGTACAAAATAACGATACTTTAGCAGAAGGTAATTCAAAAGATAATAATAAACCTCCAGGAAACAATGGTTCTCAGGACGATAGTGGTTCTGGCGGCAACGGCTCTGGCGGCAATGGTTCTGGTGGCAGTGGTTCTGGTGGCAACGGTTCTGGCGGCAGTGGTTCTGACGGCAACGGTTCTGGCGGTAATGGTTCTGGTGGCAGTGGTTCTGGCGGCAGTGGTTCTGACGGCAACGGTTCTGGCGGCAATGGTTCTGGTGGCAGTGGTTCTGGCGGCAACGGTTCTGGCGGCAATGGTTCTGGTGGCAGTGGTTCTGACGGCAACGGTTCTGGCGGCAATGGTTCTGGTGGCAGTGGTTCTGGTGGCAACGGCTCTGGTGGCAGTGGTTCTGGCGGTAACGGCTCTGGTGACAATGGCTCTGGCGGCAACGGTTCTGGCGGCAATGGTTCTGGTGGCAGTGGTTCTGGTGACAATGGCTCTGGTGGCAACGGTTCTGGCGGCAACGGTTCTGGCGGCAGTGGCTCTGGTGGCAGTGGTTCTGGCGGTAACGGCTCTGGTGGCAGTGGTTCTGGTGACAATGGCTCTGGTGGCAACGGTTCTGGCGGCAACGGTTCTGGCGGCAGTGGCTCTGGTGGCAGTGGTTCTGGCGGTAACGGCTCTGGTGGCAGTGGTTCTGGTGGCAGTGGCTCCGGTGGCAATGGCTCTGGTAGCAATGGTTCTGGTGGCAATGGTTCTGGTGGCAGTGGTTCTGGTGGCAGTGGCTCTCAGGGCGGCAACCGTGTTAAAGGCGACAGTAGTTCTCAAGGTGGTAATGGCTCTCAGGGCGGCAACCGTATTAAAGGCGATAGCGGCTCTCAAGGTGGCAATGGCTCTCAGGGCGGCAACCGTGTTAAAGGCGACAGCAGTTCTCAAGGTGATAATGGCTCTCAAAATGGCAAAGCAAAAGATAATTCAGTAAAACAAGGCGATAAGTTACCTAATACTGCAACACATTATCCTGCATCTATTTTAATGGGACTTTCAACATTCCTAATTGGTATGTTACTATTTATTCGCCGTAAAAACGCAAAATAAAAAACAACATCCTTCCATCTAAAAAATACATGAAACAAATTGTAAAACTAAAAAGGACTTTGGATTGCATTTTATTATGCAGCTCAAAGTCCTTTTCATCATCTATCAAAAAAGCATTAATACGCTTTTCCCCAATACACCATTTGCTTAGCTTCTTTACCACAGCAAATACATTCGTCAGCTAAATGCTCTTGCTCAAAAGGCATACAGCGTGAAGATACTCCAACTTCTTCTTTTAGTTTCTCTTCACAAGCTAATTCTCCGCACCACATTCCCTTAATAAACCCTTGCTTTTCATCAGCTATTTTTTTCATCTCTCCGAAATTCGTCACACTATAAGTACTCTCATCTCTAAATACTTTTGCTTTACTAAATAAAGAATGATGAATCTCCTCAAGTAATGATGGGATGCGCTCTTCTAATTGATCCATTGCTATAAACTCTTTTTCTTTCGTATCTCGCCTTACAAGTACAACTTGATTCTTTTCAATATCCTTTGGACCAACTTCTAATCTAATTGGAACACCCTTCATTTCATACTCATTAAATTTCCAGCCAGGTGTTTTATTACTAGCATCTATTTTTACTCTCGCAACCTTTTGAATACGCCCTTGTAACTCTGTTGCTTTTTCTAAAACTCCTTCTTTATGCTGAGCAATAGGTACGATAACAACTTGTAATGGTGCAACTTTTGGCGGCATTACAAGTCCGTTATTATCGCTATGAACCATAATAAGTCCACCTATCATTCTTGTTGATACACCCCAAGATGTTTGATGTACGTATTGCCATTTACCGTTACGGTCTAAAAACTTAATATCAAATGCTTCAGAGAAATTCGTTCCAAAGTTATGAGATGTTCCTGTTTGAAGTGCTTTTCCATCATGCATTAAACTTTCAATCGTATAAGTTGCCTTCGCTCCTGCAAACTTTTCTTTTTCTGTTTTTTGCCCTTTAATAACCGGAATCGCTAAATACTCTTCACAAAAAGCAGCATATAGATTTAAAATATTTAATGTTTCAATTTGAGATTCTTCTGCCGTTTCATGAATCGTATGACCTTCTTGCCATAAAAATTCAGTTGTACGAAGGAATGGTCTCGTCGTCTTCTCCCAACGAACTACTGAACACCACTGGTTATATAACTTTGGTAAATCATTATATGATTGAACAATTTTTGAAAAATGCTCACAAAATAAAGTTTCAGATGTAGGGCGTATACAAAGTCTTTCCGCCAATTTCTCATCCCCACCATGAGTAACCCATGCTACTTCAGGAGCAAATCCTTCAACATGATCTTTCTCTTTTTGTAATAAACTCTCTGGAATAAACATTGGCATGTACACATTTTCATGACCAGATTCTTTTAATTTTTCATCCATTACTTTCTGCATATTTTCCCATAATGCATAACCGTATGGACGTAAAATCATACAACCTTTCACACTTGAATAATCAACAAGCTCCGCTTTTTTTACAATATCGGTATACCACTGAGCAAAGTCTTCTTCCATCTTCGTAATGGCTTGTACTTGTTCTTTTACCATAGTTATTCTTCCTCCTTTAGAAAATAGAAAAAGCCCGCGTCCCCAAATAGGGACCGAGCTTTGTCAGCGTTACCACCCTGATTCATACACAAAAAAATTGAGTATGCTCTCTTTTTGATAACGGGAATTTCCCGCTGCATATGCAGAACTCAAAGGTAGGTTCCATATCGCCTCTTTAAGAATCTTCCAGCCAAAAGGATTCTCTCTCTGCAAAAAGGTAAGACATGTACTATTCCTTTTTCATCGTTATAACAAAATAAATTTGTTGAATATCATAATATAAATTTCATTTCAAAACAAGAGCCAATTTTCTTATTTTTATACATTTTTTCAATTATCACTGTTTTATACGTAACTTTTCCGAACTATTTTTACAAGTTGATGAGCAACCATACCAATTAGTGTACCAATTAAAACGAAGAAACAAATAAATCCGTATCCCATTCCTTCCCAACCACCAATAGCGATCATTGTTACAGGAAAGAAAGCTAAACAAAGAAGTACTAAACTAAGTGCAAATATAATATCAAACTGTTTGTCTGGAAAACGTTTCTTTAGTAAATATGACATAAAAAATACAAGGAGAACGGTGACTCCACCAATGATGTAAAAGATACCAAATCCATCTAGCCAATCCATAGTATTCCCTCCTTCCATTCATTCCCTTATACTTATTATATGTTTAATTTTTCTGAAAATAAATAACAAAATTTTATTCGAAAATATATTTTTATTACCAGGTATTAATAGTAATATATAAGAATAGGTTTTATATAATCAGGAGGGAAACTTTATGGATAAAGCATTAACAAATCGCGTCATTATTTTATCTTTCGACTGCTTATCAGCTTTAGATTTTCCTATATTACAAAAACTACCTAATTTCCAAACTTTAATAAAAAGGGGCGCGATTGCGAAAAAAGTGGAGCCAATTTATCCTTCTGTAACATATCCAAGCCACTCAACAATCGTAACCGGTAATTATCCTAATAAGCATGGCGTTGTCAGCAATACATTACTTCAACCAGGACGTGAGTCACCAGATTGGCATTGGTACCGAAAGTCCATTAACGGGACAACTTTATATGATGAAGCACGCAAAGCAAATTTAACGACAGCAGCCCTTCTATGGCCTGTTACTGGAAGAGCAAATATCGATTACAATTTACCAGAAATTTTTCCAAATAGACCGTGGCAAAATCAAATTTTAGTTTCATTATTTAGCGGTAGCCCGCTATATCAATTAGATTTAAATCGTCGTTTCGGCCATATACGAAATGGATTGTCACAGCCTGAGCTTGATAATTTCGTCCTTGCTTCTGCCGTACATACAATTCAGACGAAAAAGCCTAATGTTATGTTTGTACATTTTACTGATTTAGATACTCAAAGACATTACCATGGCTTCGAGTCCGAGGAAACAGTAGCTGCAATCCACAGACACGACGAACGCCTCGGAAAAATTATCCATACATTAAAAGAAAGTGGTATATACGAAGAAAGTACAATTATTGCACTTGGTGACCATAGCGCTTTAAGTGAAAACAAAGCAATCCAATTAAATGTCCTATTCTGTCAAAATGGGCTTATATCCGTAAATAAACGTGGAAAAATACACGATTGGAAAGCTTATTGCCAAAGCTGTGATGGATCTGCCTACGTACATGTAAAGGATAAAAATGATACTGAAACGATTAAAGAGGTTCAACTTCTTCTTGAAGAGCTTCTTCAGGATAAACAAAATGGAATTGAATTTATTCTGCACGATGAAGATGCAAAAGAACGTGGCGCTGATGGTAATTGCTTATTTATGCTAGAGGCCATGGAAGGTTATTACTTCATTGAAAATTATACAGGTGATTTCATAAAAGAAATTAATAAAGAAGATGTTAATTCTAGTAAGAAATATACATTTGGAACACATGGATATTCCCCAACAAAACCTAACTATGAAACAATTTTTATGGCTGCTGGGAAAGGCATTCAAAGCGGCGTTACAATTCCGTATATGAGACTGATTGATGAAGGTCCGACTATCGCTAGGTTACTCGGTTTGCACTTAGGTGAAACAGACGGCGCAATTGTAGAGGATTTACTTCAATTGTAAAGAACTGTGTATATATGTAAAAGTTATGTAAAAATCATCACTGTTTCTCTTTTTATAATTTTTATTTTTGTACACTGTTAGTAGAACAAATTTAAGGGGGAACATTATATGAAAAAAATGTCCAGACAAGAAAAAAGCTGGATATTGTACGATTGGGCGAACTCGGTATATTCGCTCGTCATTACAACTGCATTATTTCCAATTTACTTTAAAGCAGCTGCAAAAGAAGCTGGACTATCTGGTGCAACTTCAACAGCCTATTGGGGATATGCAAACTCGTTCGCTACACTTTTAATTTCTATACTCGCTCCTATTCTCGGCACGGTTGCTGATTATAAGGGATTTAAAAAACGATTTTTCACATTCTTCTTTGGACTCGGTATCGTATTTACAAGTATGCTAGCAGTTGTTCCAACATCTCAGTGGTACTTATTACTAGGATGCTATATGCTCGCATTAGTTGGCTTTGCTGGAGCAAATATTTTTTATGATGCATTTCTAGTAGATGTTACCTCTGGAGATAGAATGGACCGAATTTCTACGCGAGGTTTTGCATTAGGTTACATTGGGAGCACAATTCCTTTTATCGGTTGTATTGCTCTTATTATTCTTGCTCAAAAAGGAACTATCCCCTTATCAGTCGGAATTGCTAGTCAAATTTCCTTTGCAATAACAGCTCTTTGGTGGGGACTATTTACGATACCAATGCTAAAAAATGTAGAGCAAACACACTATATTGAACGTCATCCAAGACCAATTGCAATGAGCTTCAAGCGCCTTGCTAATACGTTTAAAAATATTAAAGAATATAAAACTGTATTTATGTTCCTAATAGCTTACTTTTTCTACATTGATGGAGTAGATACAATTATCACTATGTCTACTGCTTACGGAACAGATCTCGGTATTAGTGCAACCAATCTATTAATCATCTTATTTGTAACACAAATTGTCGCTTGTCCATTTGCTTTATTATATGGAAAACTATCGGAAACATTTACCGGTAAAAAAATGCTATATGTCGGCATTATCATTTATATCATTATTTGCACATATGCTTATTTCTTAAAAACGACGTTTGATTTCTGGATTTTAGCAATGTTAGTTGCTACTTCTCAGGGCGGAATTCAAGCACTTAGCCGTTCTTATTTCGCAAAACTAGTACCGAAAGAATCTGCAAATGAATTCTTCGGATTTTATAATATCTTTGGTAAATTCGCGGCAATTATGGGTCCGGTATTAGTTGGTGTCACAACACAATTAACAGGAAAAACAAACGCTGGTGTCCTTAGTATTATTGTCTTATTTATTATCGGTGGATTCTTATTAACTAGAGTACCCGAAAATGATACGTCCGTTACACCACCTAATCCGAAAACTAAAACAATATAAGAAAAAGATCCCCTTCACACAAGAAGGGGATCTTTTTCTTATATTTTTAACGATAACGCCCCACAATTAAAAACTCTAAAGCTTGTACAAAAATAGTTTATCGACAGTTGTTCCTAATACTTCTGCTAACCGGAATGCTAGTGCTAAGCTTGGATCATATTTATTATTCTCAATTGCATTTATCGTCTGTCTTGATACGTTACACTTATCCGCTAATGCACCTTGTGAAATATTATTTGCAGTGCGCAATTCATAGATTTGATTTTTCACACCGTTTCTCCTAACCTGTAAAATCGTTTTTACATCATCAGTATATAGTTGGTACATTTCATTGTCAAAAGATTTCCATAGAAAAAGGGAACAGTTCTGTCCCCTTACAATAGCTATTTCGAAACCAATGAATTCGTCATTTCCTCTCGATTAACAACATCTTCTTTCTTTATTTGCATACGTAAAACCGGACCTATTGCTAATAAAATAAGTGACATCGCTATACAAAACACAATAACTAGTGACGTCATTTCCTTCAATCCTCCAGCTAGTGAAGTTCCAATTAACATTGCCCCCATGAACAGTGGTAAAATCGTTCCATTTACTCTGCCAATCATATTTTCTGGTACAAGTTGAATCATAAGCGTACCGACAACGATATTAACACAAGCTAAACAAATACCTGTTCCAAATCTCATGAAACTAGTAATCCAAAATGATGTAGATAACCCTTCTACTAAAAATGATATCGCTAATATGCTCATACCGAATACAAACATCTTTTTCGGATTCACTTTTGAAGCGAAAACTGCAGCAACAATACCACCAATTAACATACCGATTCCATCAGCTGCGGCTAAATATTGAACGGCTTCTTTTTCCATTCCAAGCCGTTCTATTACAAGAAACACTTCTAATGGATTCGTTAGTCCAACAGCTAAGCCCATAATGGTGAAAGTGATCGTAATCATACGTAAATTTTTCGTATGAAGAACGTATTTCCAACCTTCTTTTATATCATTTTTTAATGAACCTCTCGCCACTTGCTCTTGTTCCACCCATTTTGGTAAAAATGAAAGAGCGATAGCAGATAACAAAAATAAAATAATTAAGCTATATAGTGACGTAAATAAACCAAGTTGTGTGTACACAAGCGATCCTACCACTGGTCCAAAAATCATAAATAGCGACTGTAATGTTTGATTAAATGCAATCGCATTTGCTACCTGTTCTTCTTTTACATAGCGTTTAAATATACGCGAAGATGATGGCTGAGAAAACTGACCTACAATCGCGGAAATGAGTGTTGCAAAAAATATAGCCTGCCAATAATCCAGCTTTAACAACAAGACAATTCCTACAATAGACAGTACACTTAATACATCTCCAGCAACCATCGTTCTTTTCGGATTCCAGCGATCAGCTAGCGCCCCACCGATAAACGAGAAAATAAAAATAGGTGCATATTCCATAACCGATAATAAAGAAACTGAAACTGGATCATTATTCGTTCGCTCCATTATGAAATACAAAAGAGCCATATTTCTGATCCAAATTGCAAATTGTTGTAAAATATCAGATGCCATAACGAGCATAAATGCTCGGTTTTTAAATAAAGCGTTCATTTTCATTCCCCTTTCATAAACCGACCGTTCGGTCTAATTTATTTTGTAAGAAAAGCAACTGACCTATTATTCAGCTGCCATTCCTTTTAACAATACATCTATTGCCTTTTTATAAATACGTTTCAGCTCTTTATAATCTAACTCGTAGTAAAGTACTCCAAGCCCCGATAATAATCCATTCACAATATACATAAGATCACGCGTATCATCTTCTTGAAACTCTTCAGACTGTATACCTGCTTCAATTAATTTCTCAACCATAACATATGATTCTCTAGTTAAAGCTAACAGTTCATCCAGAATTTCTTTACTTACAACTTGGCTCATTGAGAATTCCTCTATTGCATTTGAAATGGGTTGCTGTATGTCCTCTACATAATATTCCGCGAGACCATATAGTTTTTCAGTACTAGTACTATACAACTTCTCTTTTTCATTCCATTTTTCAAGCCAATCATACGTATGCTGTTTCACTACAAATAAAAATAATTCTTCTTTACTTTTAAAGTGATAATAAATGCTTCCTTTACTTCTCTCTGTAATTTCACAAATCTCTTCCATAGATGTAGCTGCATAGCCCTTCTGTGAAAACAGACTTTCTGCTTTATAGGCAATTTCTTTCTTTATCTCTTCTGCGCTTCTTCTCATATTCACACCTCTTTAAACCGACCGTTCAGTCTAATAATAACAAATAAAAAAACTCTATCGCAAGAGGCTATACTCCTTATTTAAGAAAACGTACTTTCAAACCACATTCGAATCATATGTATTATTCCAAATTTAAATCCTAATTTAGTAAGAAATACGGTTCCCTTTTCATTTCCCCTAGCATGTTAAAAATATTTAATCAAACGTTTGTTTAACTGTTTTTATGCATATGTAAGCCAACTAATCAAACGTTTGTTTAAAAAGAAATACGCCCCCTATAAGGCGTATTCTCATCAATCACCGCCGCCTCCACCACCGCAGCTACCTCCACTATCTCCACCAAAAGAACCTCCGCAATCATGTGAACCTCCATCGTGCGAGCTATCATTATCCGATCCAGCAAAGAAAAATAATGGTGATGAGCTGTTGGATGAATTATGAATGTTATTTTGTTTTGTAAGATTTACCTTCTTTTTGTTTGATTGAACTGCTGTTACGATCGTTCCAACTACAACAAATAATAGTATGACAATAATAAATTCCATATAAAAGCCTCCCTTAATCTTCGAATAATTGAATGGTTCTCTCTAAATTTTCAAGTGAAATGAAGCGCGATTCACGAAGGATCTCTTTTCCATTATAAAATAATAAAACTGTTGGCCCTGTAAATACTGCATATCGCCCCGCAATCTCTTGCATGTCTTGTAGTAATATTTCTACTTTCTCTACGTAATCATAATTCTCTAATACGCAATTTACTTTTCTTAACATAACATCACAAACACCACAATTTTCCGTTTTAATAAACAGCAGTACTAATTGTTGTCCTTCAATATATGTCGCTAATTCTTCTATCGTTTCAAATGTATTCATCTTATCCCTCTTAGCGTAATTTACGAAATACTTTACCCTGATACATACGAAAAGCTGAACTATCTTTAATCTTTCTCTTTTCCATTACCTGCTGAAAACGCAGCGTTTTTGCTGTTAACTCTTCTTGTAATTCTTTTCTCTCTACTTCATCATAACAGCACGCAATTAAGTCTTCTATTTTTAATATATCTTTTTGTAGTTCCATTTCTGGTGGAATCATACCTGCATTTTTCAAGATTTTATAACTCATTCTAAGTTCTGGAGGTACCATTGAAAGGTCTTCTAATTGTAGTGGTTTTCCTTTCCCCGGAATATGATCGAGATCACCATTCCGTATTGCTTGTCGAATTTTTTCTTCAGCAATGTTCAAAAAGACATCCACACCATTCGCTCCTTTACATATTTTTACTATTATTTTACATGATATTTTCTCATCTTGCTACGCTATTACAAATTGACTTTATACAATTTTTTCTCAAATTTAATTACAAGGAGCCTTTTCCTCCCTAATCAATATTTTATTTTCATGTGTAGTCTGTATTAGAGCCATTTAATATTGAGAAAATCTTTGTGAATCAAATAAAGCGTTTACACCAAATCTTGCATTTGCTACGATTTAATCACCCCCAGCTCCCTTGTATAGACTTCGTGATGTCTGATCATTTTTATCTAGACGTTTCATACGTCTAGATTCACTTTGGTTTATTGGCGCATGCCTTTAAATATATCTTTTATTTTGAAAGGAGAAATGACTATGAGATCAAAAAAATTCACGCTGCTATTACTATCCCTACTACTTTTCTTACCTCTTTTTCTCACAAACTTTATTACTCCAAATTTCGCATTAGCAGATTCACCAAAGCAAGGTCAAAAAATTGTTGGGTATTTTCCTTCATGGGGCGTTTACGGACGTAATTATCAAGTTGCAGACATTGATGCATCAAAGCTAACTCATTTAAACTATGCTTTCGCTGATATTTGCTGGAATGGAAAACATGGAAACCCTTCTACTCACCCCGATAATCCAAATAAACAAACGTGGAACTGTAAAGAATCTGGTGTACCACTGCAAAATAAAGAGGTCCCTAATGGCACTCTCGTACTCGGTGAACCATGGGCTGATGTCACAAAATCTTATCCGGGATCGGGTACAACTTGGGAAGATTGTGATAAATATGCCCGCTGTGGAAATTTCGGAGAACTGAAACGATTAAAAGCTAAGTATCCTCACTTAAAAACAATTATTTCAGTTGGTGGCTGGACTTGGTCTAACCGCTTTTCTGATATGGCCGCTGATGAAAAAACAAGAAAAGTGTTCGCTGAATCTACAGTAGCTTTTCTTCGCGAATATGGATTTGACGGCGTTGATTTAGACTGGGAATACCCGGGTGTTGAAACGATTCCTGGTGGTAGTTATCGTCCTGAAGATAAACAAAACTTCACCCTTCTGCTTCAAGATGTTCGAAATGCATTAACGAAAGCTGGTGCAGAAGATGGTAAACAATATTTACTAACAATCGCGTCAGGTGCAAGCCAACGTTATGCGGATCATGCAGAGCTAAAGAAGATTTCTCAAATACTGGATTGGATTAATATTATGACATACGATTTCCACGGTGGATGGGAAGCTACTTCTAACCATAATGCTGCACTATACAAAGATCCAAATGACCCCGCAGCGGATACGAAATTTTACGTAGATGGTGCGATAGACATTTATACAAATGAAGGGGTTCCAGCGGATAAACTCGTATTAGGTGTACCTTTTTACGGACGTGGATGGAAAAGTTGCGGAAAAGAAAATAATGGGCAATACCAACCTTGTAAACCAGGTAGTGACGGAAAGCTCGCTTCTAAAGGTACTTGGGATGATTATTCTACCGGTGACACAGGTGTGTACGATTATGGCGATTTAGCATCTAATTATGTGAATAAAAATGGTTTTGTTCGCGGATGGAACGATGTAGCGAAAGTACCTTATTTATATAATGCGACTACAGGAACCTTTATTAGCTATGATGACAATGAATCTATGAAATATAAAACAGACTATATAAAGACAAAGGGTTTAAATGGCGCAATGTTTTGGGAACTAAGCGGGGATTGCCGTACAAGTCCAAAATATAGTTGTAGTGGACCAAAATTACTTGATACGCTAGTAAAAGAATTACTTGGTGGACCTATTACTCAAAAAGATACTGAACCACCAACAAACGTAAAAAACATTGCTGTTACAAATAAAAATTCAAACTCAGTTCAATTAAACTGGACTGCATCTACTGATAACGTAGGCGTTACTGAATATGAAATTACTGCCGGAGAAGAGAAATGGAGTACAACAACAAATAGCATTACAATTAAAAACTTGAAACCTAATACAGAATACACATTTTCAGTATTAGCAAAAGATGCTGCTGGTAACAAATCACAACCTACTTCTATTCTTATAAAAACAGATGATGCTAGCACAACACCTCCTGGTGGAAATGGCAATGCTACCTTTTCAGTCACTTCAAATTGGGGAAGTAGTTACAACTTCTCAATTATAATTAAAAATAGCGGAACGACCCCTATTAAAAACTGGAAATTAGAATTTGATTATAACGGCAATTTAACACAAGTTTGGGATTCTAAAATTAGTAGTAAAATAAATAATCATTACGTAATTACGAATGCAGGATGGAATGGTGAAATTCCTCCTGGTGGATCAGTTACAATCGGAGGGGCAGGAACAGGCAATCCCGCCGAACTTGTAAATGCATCCATTAACGAAAACTAAACGTAACCTCCATTAATTATTTCACTAAAGTTTGAATTTAGGTTTGAGTGCTCTATCCTAAATTCAAACTTTTAATTTTATGAAAAATCACAATTTATATTATAATAACCTATTATAATTATATTTAGTTTCTAATATGAAGTTCGCGTGAAGTTCATCTGAATTTTACATGAATTTCCTTTAAGTTCTATTGTCTTCCCATACTAATCACATTATCCTTTACATATAGGAATCATTTCCATTTCATTTCAAACTATCTATATATATAAAAAAAGATAGTAGCCTATTAGGGAAAGGCATCTAGTATTATTATAAATATAACCAAAGAAAAAGAACTCTTATGGTGCGCTTATAAGCGCACCATAAGAGTTCTTTTTCTTACAATTCTCATTTGAGAGTTCTCGAAAATCATGTTAATCACAAAGAAAAGGCATTAGCTCATAAAAGCTAATGCCTTTTCTTTGTGATTATTGTTAAACGTTCCATTTTTCGATATTCCATATTTTCGTTATCCATGCTTCATAGAAAGAGGGCTCATGTGAAACAATTAAAACTGTACCTTTATATTGTTTTAACGCTTCCTGTAAATCCGTCTTAGTCTCTGTATCCAAATGGTTAGTTGGTTCATCTAAAATTAAAACATTGCTTTTAGTTACGATAAGTTCGCATAATCGTACTTTTGTTTGTTCTCCTCCACTTAATAACTGGATAGGTTTTAATACATGTTCTTCTTTCAATCCGCACTTTGCTAATGCTTGTCGGATTTCTTTTCTTGTCATATCTGGTCTCCCTGCCCATACTCTTTCTAGTGCAGTTATTTCTGAGGAAAATTCCTCTTGTGCAAAATAAGCGGGTTTTACTCGTTCCCCAACAGAAACTGAGCCGCCTAACGGTTTTATTTGTCCTAGTAATGTTTTTAACATTGTTGTTTTTCCAATCCCATTATGACCAATAATCGCAATCTTTTCCCCTTTTTTCACTTGAAAATCCAATTCCGGAAATAACGGTTCACCATAACCAATTTTCAGTTTCTCTACCTGTAATATACGACTCACTGGCTCAGTATAAACATTAAAATCAAAACGGGCGCGAGGTACATCGTTAACCTTTTCAACCTTTTTCATTTTCTCTAATACTTTTTCACGACTTTTCGCTTGTTTCGCTTTACGAATTTTATTTTTTTGAATAAAACCCTCTAAATGTACAATTTCTTTTTGTTGTTTCGCATACGCCGCTTGTAATTGTTTCCTTTGTAATTGATAACTTTGCAAAAAGGTTTCATAATCTCCCGCATAGCGCTTAACCTTTCGTTCTTCTAGATGATAAATAACATTCGTAATATTGTTCAAAAATATTTCATCATGCGAAATGATAATATAAGCTTTTTCATACATTTGTAAATATGATTGCAACCATTCTATATGTGCTGTATCTAAATAGTTAGTTGGCTCATCTAATAATAAAACATCCGCTTTTTCTAAAAGGAGTTTCCCAAGTAACAACTTTGTCCGCTGACCACCACTTAACTTTGAAACATCCTTTTCCAATCCTATTTCAAACAAGCCTAAGCCTGTTGCTACTTCCTCAATTTCTGTATGAATTTGATAAAAATTAGAATTCTCCAATATAGTTTGTAACTCTCCATACCTTACTAACAATTTCGCTACTTCTCCTGCTCCAGCCATCTCTTCTGTAAGTTTTAACATGTCACGTTCCAACTCATACAGGTTAGAAAACGCACTTTGCAAGTATTCTTCAATTGTTATGCCTTCTTGTAAATCTATATGCTGTTGCAAAAAGCCAATCTTCACATGTGGAAACCATTCAATTTTCCCATCATCATGTATAAGTTCTCCCGTTAACAAGCGTAATAATGTTGATTTTCCAATTCCATTTTTCCCTACTAGCCCAACATGTTCGCCCTTTAATAATCGAAAGCACGTATTATATAAAATGGTTTTCTCACCATATGAATGACTTACATTTTCTACTGTTAATATACTCATCTTTTCTCTCTCCTTTTCTTATGATCCATAAGCTAAATAGAGAGAACAACAGTATAAAGCCTTATTTAGTTATACATATAAAAATGGGTAAGGTGAATACACCTTACCCATTACATATTATCGTAAGAAAGGATTAAGGTTCTTTACCTGCTGTCTTCAATTTAGCTTCATCTTTAAAAATGGGCAGACTTCTCCCGTATCAAGCTAAAACCATTTGAAGAACAGTTGATAAAGTCATTTTATCCTTTCACTCCTTTAACGTTTGTTATATTAAGAGTATAAATCACTCTGTTATATTCTATTCTCTACTTTTTCTTTTGTTCCTTCTTCCAATTTATCCGATGTTAATGAACCCACTATTTCCCCTATAGATTTCATCTTTCTCCTTCAATAGAAAAAAGCCTCTTAACAGCAATTATACAAAAAACTGTTAAAAGACTTTTTTCTATTTTTTCATGTAAGGAGCCAATACTCTTAAAATTTCTTCCTTATCCTTCTTTAACTCAAGAGATGTTAACATATCCATCGTTCGCGGCCTAGGTAATTCCACTTGGACCTCGCCAACTATTGATGCTGGTCTTTGAGATAAAATAAATACGCGATCAGAAAGTAAAATTGCCTCATCTAAGTCATGTGTAACCATAACAATTGTTTGCTTTTCTTGATGCCAAGAATTTAAAAGCCAACTGTGTACTTCCATTTTTGTAAATGCATCTAATTTTCCAAAAGGCTCATCCAGCAGCATAATTGGCTTTTCACATAAATATGTGCGAAGGAAACTAATTCTTTGACGCATTCCACCTGATAACTCATCTGGATAATGGTCCGCATATTCATCTAGCTCAAACTGCTTTAATGCTTCCATTCCTTCTGTCAGCCTTTGTTTTTTAGGCTTTCCTTCAATTTCCAATGGAAGAACGATATTTTGCAAAGCTGATCGCCAAGGTAGTAATAAATCTTGTTGCGGCATATAACTAACAACATCTTGTTTTTTTACATACTCTTCGTTATAAAACACTTCTCCGCTCGTTGGCTCTTCAACACTTGCAATCATATTTAATAATGTACTTTTTCCACAACCACTCGGACCTACAAAAGAGACAAACTCTCCCTCTTGTATAGAAGCACTAATATTTGCTAATACATTCTTTCCATCGAAAGCTTTTACAATATCTTTTATTTGTAATCCACTCATTTTTCACTTGGAAGGAATTCATTTGTAAAGGCATCTTTTACATCGATTTTCTTTTTAATAACTTTGTTGTCATATAAGAAATTCATGTAATTCGTCCAAATCTCTTCCTTCTGTACTCCCCACGCTTTTGCATCATCTTGATACTTTGTACTTAACCACTTTTGGCTTTCTTGTACTAATTCTTTATTCACATCTGGAACAGCTTTAATTAAAATATCCGCAGCTTCTTTCGGTTCTTTAATTGCAAAATCATAACCTTCTGTCGTTGCCGTCATAAATTTTTTCACAAAATCTTTATCTTGCTTCGTATGTTTTTCACTTGTAATAATAACAGGACTATAGAAATCAAGCGCTGGATCTAAGTCTTTTACCATAATTGTATTTAACTCTTTTCCTTGACGCTTCGCTTCAATTCCATCCCATCCATAATAAATCCATTCAAAGTCTGCATCACGACCGATTGATTTAAAGAAATCTGTTTGTCCAAGAATAATTTTTTCAACTTTATTAAAATCAGCTTGATGTTTCTCCATAATCGTCTTTAACGTCGCTTCTTCTGCTGGTCCCCCCCAGCCGCCGTAACGTTTACCTTCAAAATCTTTTGGTGACGTCATATTATCTTTTTTTAGAGATGCAAAAGCAGAGGTATTATGCTGAATAATTGCACCAACAGAAACAACTGGGATTCCTTCAACACGAGCTAATGTTACATTTTCTTGTGCGCTTATTGCAAAATCAGCTTTTCCTGAAGCAATCATCTGCTCTGCCGTTACATTATCACCAGGCTGGATAATTTCTACATCAAGTCCTTGCTTTTTGTAATAATCTTTCGTTTGCGCTACATATAAGCCAGTATGATTCGTATTTGGAAACCAATCTAAAACGACTTTTACTTTTTTATCTTTACTTGAACTTTCTTCTTTCTTCGCCGGATTACATCCGGCAACAGTTACTGCTAATAATGCAGCTAACATAATTTTTAAACCTTTTTTCATTTTCTGCCGCCCTTTCTGTATATCCATGGTGCTGTTATTCTTGCCATAAATTCAACAATAAAGTACAGACATAATGTCACCATGACGATAATCGCTGCAACACCAAATACTCGAGCCGTTAAAAAGGATTTTGTTGCTCTTGTAAGCATAACTCCTAATCCTTCACTGGCACCAAGCCATTCCCCAATAATCGCCCCCATCACACTATATGTAACAGCAATTTTTAAACCTGAGAAAAAGTATGGGAGTACTGCTGGAAACTTTACTTTCTGGTAAACTTGCCATTTCGTTGCCTTCATTGTTTGTAACAGTTTCAGCATATTTTTATCTACCGTTTGGAAACCTTCTAAAATGCTAAGCGCAATTGGGAAGAAACAAACAAGAATAACAACCATTACTTTTGGCAACATTCCGTATCCAAACCAAATAATAAATAATGGTGCGAGCACAACGATTGGAATTGTTTGCGAAATAACGAGCAATGGATTCATTAAAATCCGAAATAAAGGGATGACATCCATAATGATAGCAATGCTCGTCCCAAGTAAAATTGCAAAAAACAACCCAATTATTACTTCCTGTAACGTTTGCACTGTATTCGGTAATAGTAAATCTTTCATTCCAATTAACTCTTGCACAATTGCAGACGGCTTCGGTAAAATCCACGGCTCAATTTTAAATAATGAAACAGATCCTTCCCATATAGCAATGAGAAGGATAAGCCAAATTGTTGTGATTATTTTAGATCGCTTCTGGTTTTGCATATTCATCACGGTACTTCCAAACTTTTTCGTCAATCGTTACGCCTGTACTTGGACGATAGTGAATTTTAATAGAAGTGATTACTTCTTCTGCTCCAGCATCGACGCAAGCTTGTTGCGCGCGTTTAATGACGTCAAGAAGTACATCTAATTCTCCTTCCAACGTTGTTTCCATTGCCCCTACTTCATAACGAACTCCCGACTGTTGTACAACTTCAATTGCTTTATCAACAACGGAATACACATCTTTGTTCTTCGCTTGTGGTACTACTGAAAATGAAATTGTAACTTGTTGTGACATAATAAAATCCCCCTTACAAAATATGGTTTCAAAAAAAGAAAAGGCTTTCCTACCATGTAGGAAAGCCTTGTATACAAGTTATTCTATAATAACTTATGCTACATCACTTTAAAGTAACTCCCTACGCTGGCATTATCCAGATCAGGTTGAGGGTCGATGTATACTTACATCCTCTCAGCCAATTGGCTCCCCGGTTCTTAATTCGTTTTCATTGTAGCATGATTTATTTTATTGAACAAACAAAAGCGTACATATCATTTCATTATTTTTGGAAAATATCCAACTTCTTCACCATGAGCTAATAATTGCTGAATAAATTCTTTATTAATCGCTGGCACTACCAGTTCTTTTTTCTTAATCCATTCATTCGTTCTACGAGTACCCATTACAATTTCAGATTGCTGTGCTCCATCTCCTGCAACTTGAGAAGCAATTAGCTCTGCTATTACTTCATTTCCCTTCGCTAATTCAAGCCCGGTATTTACATATTCCGAAAGTGGAACCATTTCAAGGTTGTATCCACATCCCTCAATTAGCTTTATAAAATGTTCAAATTCAATTTGATATGGGTGACAGATGTGTAACATTTCTCCAGCTATTTGTGAATCTTGTACATATGTTACAATCGATTTACTAGCAAAATCAATTGGTGTAAAATCAATTTTCCACTTTACATTCGGAGCTTGTCCAATAAGTAACATCGCTTTAATCAGACGATAAAATGCATTTCCTTCAATATTTTGTTGGAACCTTCCTGTTTTTGAATGACAAGCTAAGTTACCCGCACGATAAATATTTCCTCGTACACCATCTTTTATCGCTTCACGAACAAGGTTTTCTGCCTGTAGTTTACTATTAGAATACACATTCTCCAACACCACATCGTAGTTAAAATCACCTGTTTTTTCATATATATCCCATTGATCCATCGCTAATTCTATCGGAATACCAATTGTTGAAACAAAGTGGAATGTCGCTCCTTCTTCAGTTAACGCTAGCATACGACCCGTTCCTTGCACATTCACATTTTCAAACTGAGCCACATCTCCAAAATGTCTTACATCTGCACCACAATGAATTACAGTATCAACCTTGGAACGAATGACTTTAAATTCTTCCTCACTCATACCAAGATTCTCTGCCCCAAGATCACCAGGTACTGCTGTTATACGTTGTAGCCATTCTTTTTTTATATTTTTAAAGTAATTTGTTAATGTATTAACAATTCTTTGTTGTATATCTTGCGTTGGTCTTACTAAGCAATAAATATGTGCTGTTGTATCTTTTAGTAATTCATACAATATGTGAGAACCTAAATAACCAGTAGCTCCTGTTAAAAAGATATTTGAAACTTTACCGCTTTTCACTTCTTTTATATGTGAAATTGTTGCTGGCTCATGAATTACTTTATATTCACGGAATACGTCTTCTTCCTCTACTTTTAATTCCCTTTGAATTTGCGATAACCTATATATTGTGCGTTCCTGGAAAAAGTCTTGAATTGTTAAATGCGGGAAATCCTCTTTCAACAGAGTTAAAACTCGTAATACCTTTAACGAATGCCCACCAACTGTAAAGAAGTCGTCATGGACACTAACTTTTGAGACACCTAATACATCAATCCAAGCTTTTGCTATTTTTTCTTCCGCTTCAGTAGATGGTGCGATATATTCTTGTGAACGAACTGGCTCATACTCTTCTTCCAGTTGTGCTAATCGCTTCACATCAACCTTTTTATTTGGTGTAAGTGGCAATTCATTAATATAAATTAACTTAGATGGCACCATATAATCTGGTAATTGTTCTCTTAAATCGTGTATTAAGGTTTCCATGGCAACTTCATTAACAGTTGTATAGAAAGCAACTAAATAATGACTACCTTCTTCACTTTTCTTCGTAAATACAACGGCATCTTTTATCATTTCATATTTTGCAATTGTATTTTGGATTTCACCTAGTTCAATTCGGTGCCCTCTAATTTTCACTTGATTGTCTTTACGGTGTAGAAATTCAATATTTCCATCTTCCAATATTTTAACAACATCACCTGTTTTATATATCCTACTATCGTAATTTAAGAGGTGTGGAATAAACACTTCTTCTGTTTTCTCTGGCTTATTAAAGTAACCTTTCGCGATACCTACTGATTCTATATATAATTCTCCTGGAATACCAATTGGACAAACTTTCATATTGTCATTTAATATCCAAACTTTATAATTATCCGCTGGCTTCCCAATTGGAATACTAGCAAATTTATCATTTAACTCCGCTGGAATTGGATAAGTAGTTGTTGTAATTGTACATTCCGTCGGACCATATGCATTATTCAATTGAACATGAGTACCAATTCTCTGTCGCCATAATTTCACTACTTCAGCAGTAAGCATTTCTCCACCAACTGCAATTCTCTTTAATGAATCCAACTTATATTTACTTTCATCTGGAAGGTATGTTGCTACTTGTTGTAAGAAAATTGTAGCTAATCCTAAAATAGATGTTGCCTTTTCTTTATAAATTGCATTTGCAAAAGCATCGACTGAAAGTCTTTGCTCATCTAATAAAACATATACATTTCCACCACAAAATAATGAAGCAAATAACTCCCAAATAGACGCATCGAAACTAAATGATGGGAACTGTGCAAAAATATCTTCTTCAGTTAATTCATAATGTCTTTGCATCCATGTACATAAATTAACTACCCCGCGGTGCGCAAGCATTGTTCCTTTCGGGTTTCCTGTAGAACCTGATGTGTAGATCATATATGCAATATCATCAAGATGAATTGACAATTTCACATCTGCATCTGAAAATTGTTCAATATCATAAAGAGACAACTCGCGAATGCCTTCATACGGAATTTTTGTTTCTTTTGTTAGCACTAATTTCGATTGGCTATCCTCAATAATATACTGCACCCGATTGGCAGGATAATCTGGATCGATTGGAATATACGCAGCGCCTGCTTTTAAAACCGCTAATAAACTTACTACCGTATCAATACTTCGTTTCATGAAGATACCAACATAATCACCTTGCTTCACTCCATTATGTAATAACATATGAGCGATTTGATTACTCCTTTTATTTAGTTGTTCATATGTTAATGTTCCTTCTACTGAAGACAAGGCTATACGATTTGAAAACTTTGTTACTGTTTCATAAAACATATCGGAAATACTCTTATTCGGATATGGTACTTCTGTATGATTGATCTCTTTATATATTGCTAACTCTTCTTCTGGAATAATATCCATAGATACAATACATTGCTTCTCGTTTGTAATTCCTTGATGTAATACATACTCAATTTGCTCTATATAACGAGTCGCTGTTTTTTCTTCCAATTGCATTTTATTATAAGAAACCTCAAAGTAATTATTCTTTAATTCAATAAAGTTCAACTGACTATTTCTATTCTCTTTTCCTACTGTAACTGCAGGTTTCCCCCATTTTCCCTCATCATATTGTAATAATACCTTTTGTACTTCTTCCATGTTTTCTAACTGCACAATTTGATTATTAATTTCTACTTTTAGCTCTTCATAAGAAAGTTCCTCTGAAATCGTAATACATAACGGATAACTACTCTGTTCCATATAATGAGGAATCACTATACATTTTTCATTACTAACATGATGCAACCATACAAAAGTAGCGACTATTATATCTAACTTACTATGTTCGATCGCTTGTATATCCTCAATTTTCATCTGCTTATATTCGTTTACTTGAAAATCCTTCGGTATCATAAGTGGTTCATAATTTTGTTGCAAAAATTGTTCATATCTCTCCACATATGAACGTTTTAAGAAAATACTCATACTGAATCCTCTCGCTCTCCATAAAATAAAGTAAAACTTTAATCAGTAGGGGTGTCCATCCCCCACTGATTAAAGTTTCACTTCTAACATCCTTAAATTTAGATATTAGACTATTGATTAAAGAAAGAAAGGTGCAGATTATATCTACACCTTATATTTTTTATTAACTTTTAAATTCTCCAATCAACTCTTGTAACTCCTGTGAAAGCCAACTTAAAGAAGTAGCTAATTCTGCAATATCTTGTACTGATATTTCTTGCTCCTTCATACTTTCTTCAACATTACTACTGCTATTCGCATAAGTATTCGCGATATGTGATAATTCATTTACGACTTGAACGATATTCTGGCTATTTTGTAAAATATCACCTGAGTTGCTAGAAACAGCCCTAACTTGATCTGTAACAGACTGTGCTGACTTTGAAATTTTCTCGAAGAACGCACCACTACTTTGAACAAGAGTAATTCCAGATTCTACTTCTTTTGAACCTTTCTGCATTGAAACTACAGCCTCTTCTGTTTCAGTCTGCGTTTCACTAATTAATTTCGCTATATCTTTCGCTGACGTTTCAGTTTGTTCTGCTAATTTGCGCACTTCATCAGCAACAACTGCAAACCCTCTTCCAGCTGCTCCAGCACGTGAAGCTTCAATAGAAGCGTTTAAGGCTAATAAATTTGTTTGATTTGAAATACCTGTAATTACAGTTACAATATCACTAATTTCTTTTGACCTTGTTTCTAACGAATAGATGATAGAAGATAAATCTTGTACTGCATTTTGGATTAAACTCATTTGATTAATGATTTGTCCAATGACTTCATTACCTTCAATTGAATGTTGCTCCATACCTTCTGAAGCAACTGCAACTTGTTTCGCAGCCCCAGTTATCTCTTCTACCTTATCTTCCATTCCATGTACAATTCCTAGGCATTGTTGTACTGAAGTTTCTTGAGATTGCGCTCCTACTCTTAAACCTTCAATAGAACTTGCAATCTCTTGAACTGCCATACTGTTTTCCTCTGTACTTGCCGACAATTCTTGTGAAGAAGAAGAAACTTGCTCAGCAGTCTGTCTTACTTTATCTATAATCCCTTTAAATTTATCAATCGTATTATTGAAATACACATTAATAATTCCAATATCATCAGGTCTTTCTTTTAATTTAATACTTAAATCACCTTCACCAATCTTACGTAATCCCTCTCGTAAATCTTTTAATGGAGCTAACGAGTGACGTACGATAAAGAATTGAGTAATAGTTGCCATTGCTAATGAAATAATAATAAAGAGTATACCCTGTATCACAAAATTCTTCTTTGTACTAGGAACGATAGAAGCATCTAAGTCAGCCGCAACAATTGCAACAATATTATTTTCTCCATCTGTAATTGGCTCTAATATTGTCACCCACGAACCTAATTCATCTTCATATACTTCTGTCATCTGAGCCTTTTTCGTATCCATCACTTTATCGTATGCATTCATCCAATGAGCGGGTTGTTCATAATAATCTCCCGGCTTTACAGGGACTGCATTTGTTAACTCTGTAGTCAAACCAACGAGTTGTAACTCTCGCTTTTCATTCGCTTTTGCTCCTGTAACATACGTTTGTCCAACACTTTTCAATTCTTTTGACACTTCATCTAATTGCCCTGTTAACTTTTCTTTTTTCACTCTTTCGGCTGTAGGATCTTTCGTCATGTCTCTAACTAATTCTACATCCAGTTTTTTTAGCACTATCTCTCCCGTTTCAATAGACTGTCTTTCAAATAAAGACATCATACTATTTTGAAACATGTTGAAGCTTAATGCACCCATACTTCCAACAAGCGTCAAAATAACTAAGACAGTTAATAAGACGTTCTTTTGAAGAAATGATAACTTATGCCAATACTTTTTCACTAATATTCACCTTCCTTAATTATCAAAATTAAAAACAAAAAAACAAAATATACGAATATTTTGTTTAGAAATGATTCTCAATATGTTCGAGAATAAAAAAAGACCAATGTAAAAGCATTGGCCAAGACCAACCCTATCCGTCCGGTAACTGGCTAGCATAGCCTTTCGACCTTAGCTCCTGTAGTTTTGCGTCCTCATGTTTCCATAAGTTTGCCTTTCTCGCTGAACGAGTTGAACGATATGGGAGTTCTATGAGAATTACAATATTCTCTTTCAAAGATTACAACATAAAAATTAAAATGTCCACCCATTTGTACATATAAATATAAAGTTTTAACGGATTATTTTTTCGAAATAATTTAACAAAGTACGTGAATGTTACATTTCTTGTGTTATATAATAAAAAATGTATATAAAATAAGGATTATCACGGATATTTATTTAATTTTCATTCAAATTAAATTATTCGAATATATCTTAACTTACGAATTTCGGAGGTAGTTTATCATGTTTTGGCTACAATTTCTTACGTTACTACTCTGCATTTTTATTGGCGCACGCCTAGGCGGAGTTGGTCTAGGAGTAATGGGTGGCGTTGGTATGGCAATACTTGTTTTCGTCTTCCACTTACAACCTACAGCCCCTCCTATTGATGTAATGCTTATGATTTTAGCAGTAATTACAGCTGCCGGTGCTTTGCAAGCTGCTGGAGGAATGGATTACCTTGTCTACCTTGCTGAGAAAGCATTACGAAAAAATCCAAAGCGTATTACATTTTTTGCTCCTATTGTTACTTATTTATTCACGCTATGCGCGGGAACTGGTCATGTCGCTTATTCTGTACTTCCCGTTATCGCCGAAGTATCTCGCGAATCAGGAATTAGACCTGAACGACCAATGTCAATTGCCGTTATCGCTTCCCAGCAGGCAATTACAGCTAGTCCAATATCGGCTGCAACAGTTGCACTTTTAGCAATGTTAGCCGACTATAAAATCACCTTGTTAGATATTTTAAAAGTCAGTATCCCTTCTACTTTTATTGCTTGTATGGTAGCTGCATTCGTTGCTAGTAAAATGGGAAAAGAATTAAATGAAGACCCTGAATACTTGAAGCGATTAAAAGAGGGAATGATCCCTAAACTTGAAGAGAAAAAAGAATTTGCGGGTGTAAAAGGCGCTAAATTATCAGTTATCCTTTTCCTAGTAGGAACTTTCCTTGTCGTACTTCTTGGTTCATTTGAAGCCCTTCGTCCGGGATGGATGGTTGACGGGAAGTTAGCTCGTCTTTCCATGCCAAACACAATTGAAATGGTCATGTTAACCATTGCTGCTCTTATTATTATTTTCTGTAAACCAAATGTGGAAAGCATTGTAACTGGTAACGTCTTTAAAGCAGGCGCAACAGCAGTTGTTGCTATTTTTGGTATCGCTTGGATGGGAGATACTTTCTTCAACGGAAACTTAAATATAATTCAAGGATCAATTCAACACTTAGTGACAAGTGCACCATGGCTATTTGCTATTGCACTATTCATTCTATCTATTTTACTGTATAGCCAAGCAGCAACAGTTCGTGCTTTAGTGCCACTCGGACTATCACTTGGTATTCCGCCGGCATTACTTATTGCGATGTTCCCTGCAGTAAATGGATATTTCTTCATTCCAAACTACGGGACAATCGTTGCTGCAATTAACTTTGACCGTACTGGTACAACAGGAATTGGTAAATATGTTTTAAATCATAGCTTTATGATTCCGGGCCTGATCGCAACCTTTACTTCTATCGGAATTGGAATGCTCTTAATTTCAATTATGTTTTAAATAAAGTGAAACTTTAATCAGTGGGGGGTTTTGTTCATCCCCCACTGATTATTAGCCCGCACCAATCGGGCTTTTACGGGCAGTTGATCTCCCACCTAACCTCTTTGCTAAAGCCGAATTTTGAGGTGGGAGTTTTACTGCCCGGCGAATAGCGGGATAAAAGCACAAACCTACAATTTTAAAGGGTTTGTGCTTTTTTAATCAAACGTTTGTTTAAATAAATTGAAACTTTAATCAGTGGGTTTTGTTCATCCCCCCACTGATTATTAGCCCGCACCAATCGGGCTTTTACCGGCGTAAGACTCCCGCAAATAGCAGGATAAACGAAACAACTCATTTTGCGACTCTACAAACTCTTATTTACTTCCTCAACTAATTTCTTCGTACTTTCATATGCAGATTCCGCTAAGCTAATCGCTGAAATAACTGAAACACCATCCGCACCCGCTTCTATAACAGAAGCTGTATTTTCAATTGTAATCCCACCAATCCCAACGATCGGTATTGTAATCTCTTGTTCCCTAAAATACTTTAGACCTTTCGTTCCTTGAACCGCTTTTGTATCTTTTTTCGTACTCGTCGGGAAAATTGGACCAACGCCTAAATAGTCGGCTCCATTTTCAATCGCCCAGCGTGCTTCTTCAATTGTATGTGTAGATACTCCAATAATTTTATCTCCCATTTTTTTACGAACAGATGTAATTCCTTCATCATCTTGTCCAACATGCACGCCATCTGCATCTAACTCGAGGGCTAGTTCCACATCATCGTTTACGAGGAATGGTACACCGTACTCCTTGCAAAGTGCTTGTAGTTCTTTCGCAAAATCAATACGTTTCTCTCCCGTTAAAGCCCCTTCTCCCTTTTCACGAAATTGAAAAATTGTTATACCACCTTCTAGTGCATCTCTCAATACTTGTAGTGGCTCCTTCGTACAATTGTTACTTCCCATAATAAAATATACTGGTAATAACCTAGACATTTCATCCATTGTAATACACGACATCGAGTTCTCCTCCTTACTGTATAACCTCAATCTTTCCATACTTCTCAATATCATCTGAAGTTGTATTCGCTAACTGATTTAAAAATTCAATTTGAAAGCTTCCTGGTCCACTCTCTACTGTTTTCGAAGCCGCTATTTCTGCTGCTACTCCATAGAATGTTAATGCGGCTACTGCTGCCTTTACATAATCCTTTTCTACCGCTACAAATGCTCCTATTACAGAAGTTAGTAAACAACCTGTTCCAGTAACTTTCGTTAAAATAGGATGTCCATTTCGAATAAGAATAGTTCGCTCTCCATCTGTAACAACATCTTCTTGTCCAGTAATTACCGCAACTGTATTTAATTCATCTGCTGCCTGTTTTGCAATATTTACAACATTACCGTTGCCAGTACCAGCGTCTACACCTTTAATTTCCCATTTCTCATTAATAACGTTCGCTATTTCAGCTGCATTTCCGCGGATAACAGCTAAATCGATTTCAGCTGGAATATATCTCGCAACTTCTGTTCGATAAGAAGTTGCTCCTGCCCCAACTGGATCAAACAATACTGGTACACCATTTGTATTTGCCGATTTACCAGCAAGTAACATCGCTTCTACCTCTTCAGGACGAAGTGTACCCATATTTAAAACAAGAGCTCCCGCAATGCTAGCCATTTCTGCTACTTCTTCTTTTGCATACGCCATTACAGGTGATGCTCCTAATGCTAACAAACCGTTTGCTGTAAAATTTGTTACAACAACATTTGTAATATTATGCACGAGTGGATTAGACCCTCTCACCAATTCCACTATTTTACTAATTTCTTGTACATTCATTCTATTCATCTCCTAACTTTAATGATGGGAGATACACAAAAAGGCACTTTGCGCGTACGCAAAGTGCCTGAACATGTGCTTTTACACTCTCCCTACGCTGGCATTATCCAACAGGTTCAAATGGTCAATGACGGATTAGTCATACTCTCAGTTTGCATCCACAAACTCCCATGTGTTTATTATTCATCTACTTCAAAGTCTACTCTTATTCTAGTAAAATAACAAGTTCTTTACTTTTATAAAATGATAGAGATCATAACTCTCCTGGTTCAACCATTCTTCGCCTTTATATAAGTAAAACTCTCACACGTATATTTCACCACAAATAACTCAAACCGTCCGCAAGACTGAATAGAACAAAGATGTATGCTATATTTAACGTATGGAAATTTGAAAGGATGTTTTTAAATATGGCAAAAAGTATTGTAATTGCTGAAAAACCTTCTGTTGCACGTGATATCGCACGTGTACTGAAATGTGATAAAAAAGGGAACGGCTATCTTGAAGGTAGTAAATATATTGTTACTTGGGCTTTAGGTCATCTCGTTACATTAGCTGATCCAGAAAGCTATGATGTGAAATATAAACAGTGGAATTTAGAAGATTTACCAATGCTACCGGAGCGTTTAAAACTAACCGTTATTAAACAAACAGGGAAACAGTTTAACGCTGTAAAAAGTCAGCTTCTTAGAAAAGATGTAAATGAAATCATTATAGCTACTGACGCCGGTCGTGAGGGAGAGTTGGTCGCACGCTGGATTATCGATAAAGTTAAAATGCAGAAACCGATTAAACGTCTATGGATTTCATCTGTTACCGATAAAGCAATTAAAGATGGCTTCGCAAATTTAAAACCAGGAAAAGCATATGACAATCTATACGCTTCAGCTGTCGCACGTTCAGAGGCTGACTGGTATATCGGACTTAATGCGACTCGAGCATTAACTACTCGCTTTAATGCCCAACTAAATTGTGGTCGTGTTCAAACACCTACTGTAGCCATGATTGCAAGCCGTGAAGATGAAATCAAACATTTCAAAGCTCAAACTTACTATGGTATCGAAGCTCAAACAGCTGAGAGATTAAAGCTAACTTGGCAAGATACAAAAGGAAATAGCCGTAGCTTTAATAAAGAAAAAACTGATGCAATCGTGAACAAAATTAGTAAACAAAATGCTACTGTTGTAGACATTGATAAAAAACAAAAGAAATCGTTCGCTCCTGGTCTTTACGATTTAACTGAGCTACAACGTGATGCGAATAAAATATTTGGTTACTCTGCGAAAGAAACATTAAACATTATGCAAAAATTATATGAACAGCATAAAGTTTTAACGTACCCTCGTACAGATTCACGCTATATTTCATCTGATATTGTCGGAACACTTCCAGAGCGTCTGAAGGCTTGCGGAGTTGGAGAATACCGTCCTTTAGCACATAAAGTATTGCAGAAACCTGTAAAATCTAATAAATCATTTGTTGATGATAGTAAAGTAAGTGATCATCACGCAATTATTCCAACAGAGAGCTATGTAAACTTCTCAGCTTTCACAGATAAAGAACGTAAAATTTATGACTTAGTTGTAAAACGCTTCTTAGCTGTTTTATTCCCGGCCTTTGAATATGAACAACTAACATTGCGCACGAAAATTGGTGACGAAACGTTCATAGCACGCGGAAAAACAATTTTACATGCTGGTTGGAAAGAGGTTTATGCAAATCGGTTTGAAGATGATGATGCAAGCGATGATGTAAAAGAACAAATCTTACCTCGCATCGAAAAAGGCGATACATTAAACATAAAACTAATTGTCCAAACATCAGGTCAAACGAAAGCACCTGCACGCTTTAATGAAGCAACATTACTTTCAGCAATGGAAAACCCAACAAAATACATGGATACGCAAAACAAACAACTTGCTGACACGTTAAAGTCAACTGGTGGATTAGGTACTGTAGCTACACGAGCTGATATTATCGACAAGTTATTCAATTCGTTCTTGCTTGAAAAACGTGGTAAAGATATTCACATTACTTCAAAAGGCCGTCAGTTACTTGATTTAGTGCCAGAAGAACTGAAATCTCCTACACTAACTGGTGAATGGGAGCAAAAGTTAGAAGCTATCGCTAAAGGAAAATTAAAGAAAGAAGTATTCATTTCAGAAATGAAGAACTATACGAAAGAAATTGTTGCTGAAATTAAATCGAGTGATAAAAAATATAAACATGACAACATTTCAACGAAGTCTTGTCCAGACTGTGGTAAACCGATGTTAGAAGTAAACGGTAAAAAAGGTAAAATGCTTGTATGCCAAGATCGCGAATGTGGTCACCGTAAAAATGTATCCCGCACTACAAATGCACGCTGTCCTCAGTGTAAAAAGAAACTAGAACTTCGTGGTGAAGGAGCGGGCCAAATTTTCGCATGTAAATGTGGCTATCGTGAGAAACTTTCTACATTCCAAGAGAGACGTAAAAAAGAATCCGGCAGCAAAGCTGATAAACGTGACGTCCAAAAATATATGAAACAACAGAACAAAGAGGAAGAACCATTAAACAATCCATTCGCAGAAGCATTAAAGAAATTAAAATTTGATTAAATAAAAAGGTTCCTACCTCTATCGGTAGGAACCTTTTTATTAATGAATGATTTTACTTCCTTTTGCATTCTCAACAAATTTTTCACTTGATTTGTTAATTGGTGTTTTCAGTAATAACGCAGCAACAATCATAACTACTACGAAAACACTTAACACAAGTAAATCTCTAGTTACTATATCCCAAAGCATTCCGCCAACTGTTTCACGAATTGCACTAATTGCATATGTGAATGGTAAGAACGGATAAATCGCTTGGAAGAACGGTGGTGTCATTTGAATTGGGAATGTTCCGCCTGATCCCGCTACTTGCAGTACAAGTAAAATGATCGCCATCGATTTCCCAACGTTTCCGAAAATAGAAACGAGTGAGTATACGATACAAACAAAGACTCCCCCAATAAATAAACTAAATAACACAAACCAGAACTTATCGACTACGTACGTACCGAGTAAGAATATATCTCCCATTGATACGATAAACGCTTGTGAAAGACCTATCGTTAAGAATGTTAATAAACGTCCGAAGTAAACTTCATGGCTCTTATAATTCGCGCCCTCTTCGTGTACTTCTACCGTTAATAATGAAACCATTAATAATGCGCCTACCCATAATGCAAGCACTGTATAGAATGGTGACATTGCTGAACCGTAGTTCGGCATTGCAAATAATTTATTCTCTTTTAAATTTACTGGATTTGCAAAGTAGTCACTTTGCTTTTCAACATCATTCTTTAATAAGCGTATGATGTCTTTTATATCCTCTTCAGATTCAAAATCACGAATTTTATCTGCTAATTCTTTAATCTTTTTCTCAGTCTCCGGCATTTCAGCTTTAATGTCTGCTAATTTCTTTCTACCGTCTACTAAGCCTTTGGATGAATCTTCTAGTAATTTTTTAACATCTGGAAGCTTTTTGTCTGCATCATTTAAAATTTGAGTTGTATTTTTCGACATCTCTTTTGTACGAGCAATTGCTGTATTAAAGTTCGGAACAATTTCTGAATCATACGTGGACAATACATCTGCTAATTGAGCTGCTCCACCTTTTGCTGCATTGTTAATACTTTCAATTACATCTTTTGTAGGTTTCTGGCCATTGTTAAGAAGTGTAATCCCCTTATTCGTTGCCTCTACACCTTTTTGCAAACTGCTTTTCGCTTTATTTAATTTTGCAATTCCATTATTAAGGTTTTTATCACTATTTACATCCGCTAAAACCTTATTTGTGCTTTCTAGAACTGGAATCATATCATCAATTAAACCGATTCCAGATTGGAATTGACCATTTAAACTATTTAAAGCTACTTTCGTTGAATCTAAATCGTTAATACCTCTATTTTTTACATCTTCTTTCGCCTTTTGTAAATCAGCTTTTGCACCTTCAATGCCATTTTTTACTTTATCGTAATCTGCTTTTGCATTATCATATGCTGCATTTGCATCAGCTTTAGCTTGATCTACTGTGCTAACTGCTTTTTTATAATCTGCTACAAATGTTTCATTATAATCTTTTTCAGCTTGATCAATTAACGCATTTGCTGCATCTAATTTTTGATTAGCTACATCTGTTACATCTTTCTTTACTTCTTGTCCTGTACCAATAGCATTTACAATATCTTTAATACCGTTATTTGCATTTTCCATACCGCCTTTAAGCTTCGTCAGGCGATCCACTCGTCCTTGGAAAAAGCTTTTACCAAAATCAGTCGTTACTGATTTCTGAAGTTCGGTAAATACATTAATAAGATACGAAATACCCTCTGTACGAGATTGCAATTGATCTGATACCGCATTTAAATCTTTCTTTGCTTGTTCCGGATCAAATTTTCCATTTTGCAATCCATTTACAACACTTTTCCCATAAGCCGTTCCTGCACGGGATGAACTTAAAACATTATTTACTGTTTGATTAATATTTTGCGCTATACTTTTGTAACCATCATTGTTCAACTTAGAAAGATCAGGTCTCGCCGGGAATTCAGGTAATCCATTCATTCCAGAAAAATCAGGGATATTTAAATCTACACCCGGATTCATTAAAAAGTCAGTAAATGCAGCTGCGCTATCCATAACACCTTTGGCTGCTACTAAATCATTTCTTATCGTTCCTGGAGCATTCTTTAATGTTTGATCTTGTCTTGCAAAGAACTTATCTAAATTTGCCAACGCTTCTTGCCCATCATTTATTACACTCTCTACAACAGGTAGATCTTTTTGTGCTACTTTCACGATATCTTCCGCTCGAGTCGCATCATCTAATGCCTTATCCATAAGTGTATTCATTTCTGGGAACTGCGCTTCTAATTTAAATACGAGATCTTTTACTTTCTCGATACTTGGTAAGTTTGTTTCTAAATCGATTCCAAGGTCATTGAAGATTTCAAAAATCTCACCGTTTGCTGTTTTAACAAAGTTTTTACTAACCTCTTCTGTAAGACCCGATGCACCTTTAGCTGTAATTTTCGGTGCAATCGCATTTACTTTTTCATTTACATAGTAATCAAGTTCTGGTTTCTGTGGGTTTTCATTCAAGACTGTTGCAATCTTTTCAGAAAAATCTTTTGGAATAGTAATACTTGCGGAATAATCTCCACGCTCTACTCCATAAATTGCTTGCTTTTCATCGACAAACTTCCATCCGAAATTTTTGTCCTTCTTAAGTGAATCTACAATTTCTTTCCCGATGTTAATATCTTTCCCTCTTAAATTTGATCCAACATCTTGGTTAGAAACTGCAATCTGGATTCCTTTCGTATTTCCGTAAGGATCCCAAGAAGCTTTAATGTTAAACCATGCATATAACGATGGTAAAATCATTAACCCTAAAACAATAACAATTGCAGCCCAATGTTTGGCTACATTCCGTAAATCTGTCTTATAAATACGCCAAATCTGTTTCATATAAGCAATCACCTAATTATATATTTTTCCTTCTTTAGAAAATGATACATACATTTTGCAATTATATCACTTTCTACATCGTGGATTAAACGAAAACATACTATTTTTCCCATTAAATATTTCACTTACTTCATTATATAACGAAATAAAAAAAGTATGCATACAAAATGACCAAATTAGTTTTACATTCAATAATAACAAATATATAGGAAATGTCATAAAAAATACAAGTATTTTCTCTTGGAAATACTTGTATTTATCAAAAAAACCCTCCCAGCTTTTCATTATCTGTGAGGATTTCTTCTATTATATATCTAATTGTACTTCTACACCGAAATGGTCAGAAATTACATTTCGATTTGTTCCATTAAAAATGACTTTTGAAGAATTAACTGTTTTACTTTGATTGCTTAATATTAGGTCGATTCGTAAGTTTTGTTTATTTTCATCCCAACCAGCAATTTCCCCTTGGACAGTTGTTCCTTCATCCTTCTCTATCGCTAGTTCATATGTGTCATATAAACCTTTTTGCATCATATACTCATAGCCCTCTCCTTCTAAACGAGCATTGTTATTAAAATCACCCATTAAGAAGGAAAGTTCATTGCTATTTACACGCTCCATTAAACGATCAACTTGGTCTTTGAATGATTCTTCTTCATCATTCCACCAACCGAGATGGCAAGAATAAAACGTTATATTCTTATCATTATAAGCAATTGTTGCACTTACAATTTTGCGTGTTTTCCAATACGTTGTATCCTTATTTTCTGAGACAAAGAGCGTATCTTCCTTTACAATGTTGTGCTTTGTTATAATTGCTAATCCTTCTTCGTACACATCATATCCAATATGAGAGAAATCCCAAATAATATTGTATTCTTTTACATTTAATGCTCTTAACTCTTCTAGCAGTAAAAGTCCAAAATTATCTTTTTTCTTGTTACCGCATACATTTTCAGCTTGTATAGACTGACTTACTTCTTGCAATGCGATCACATCATAATCTTCTTCTTGAATTGCTTTAGCAAGATACTTTATTTTTTCAATTTGATTCTCTTCTTGCCAAGAGTGACAATTTAAAGTTAGCAATTTCATATTATTACGCACCTAACATATCTTGAATATCTGACTTTAATACGTCAGCTTTCGGGCCATATACTGCTTGTACACCTTTATCTTTTACAATAAGTCCTAAAGCACCATTTTGTTTCCATTTTGCTTCTGGTGCAACAGCATCTAAATCTTTTACTGTTACACGTAAACGTGTCATACAAGCATCTACGTCAGCAATATTATCTTTTCCGCCCAATAAATCAATAACTTTTGTTGCTAATGAACCATCTTGTACATTTCCTGTTCCTTCTGTTGACTCATCTTCATTATCAATATAGTTTCCTGCACGCCCTGGCGTTGGTAAATTGAATTTTTTAATTAAGAAGTTGAATAACGTAAAGTTAAGGCCGAAGAACACTAATGAAACAATGACAAAGTTGATTAAATCTCTCGTTAAACCTGCATTGATCATCATTGGTGTACGTGTAATTAACTCAATAAATCCAAATGCATGAACACGTAAATTAATTAAATCCGCTAATGCGAATGCAAGTCCTGTTGTAATTGCATACACAACATATAATACTGGTGCAATAAACATGAACATGAATTCAATTGGTTCTGTTACACCTGTTAAGAATACTGCTAATGCAGCTGATAAGAACATTGGTTTATATTTTGCACGTTTTTCTTTATCAACATTACGGAACATCGCAAACGCAATCCCCATTAACGCTGCCGTTGAGCCGATAACTTGTCCAGCTTTGAAACGAGCTGGTACAACGTTATTTAATAAATCGTTATATGCTTTCGTATCTCCATTTGCTAATAAGTTATTTAAATCTGTAATCCATGCAAGCCATAACGGATCTTGTCCCGCTACAATTTGTCCAACCTTTGAGCCAGTTAACATCGTATATGTTCCGCCTAGCTCTGTGTAGTTCATCGGAATTGTTAACATATGATGTAACCCAAATGGTAATAATAAACGTTCTAACGTTCCATATACAAACGGTGCAATAACTGGTGCACTATCTTTAGATGCTGCAATCCAGCGACCAAATTCATTTAATCCACTTTGGATAAATGGCCATACAAGTGATAATACAATCGCAGTGACTGTAGACCAAACAATTACAACGAATGGTACGAATCGTTTTCCATTAAAGAATGCTAATGCCTGTGGCAGTTTATTATAATTGTAGTATTTGTTATATAAAGTAGCTCCTAAGAAACCTGTGATAATCCCTACGAAAACTCCCATGTTTAATGCTGGTGCACCAAGTACAGAAGTAAAGTAATCTTTTACAAGTAAATCTCCTGCTAAAAATGAAGAAACCGTCGCTTTTGAATCCGTTAACATTTGAGCGTTTACGCCAAATATAGCTCCTGTAATTCTGTTTGTTAAAACGAATGCTAATAGTGCTGCAAATGCACCACCTGCTCGATCCTTCGCCCAAGATCCCCCAATTGCTACTGCGAATAAGATGTGTAGATTTGTAATAATTGCCCAACCGATGTCTTCCATTACTCGAGCAATGGTATGAACTGCGTTAACATCCCCAGCAGACATCCCAATTAACTTACCGATGGAAATCATTAAACCAGCCGCTGGCATTACAGCTACAACAACTAGTAACGCTTTCCCGAACTTTTGCCAAAAATCAAAAGACGTAATTTTCATCTGTTTTTCCTCCCCTTTATTTATAACAACATAATGATTTAAATTATAATTTCTGTTTCTCTTATGAAAACGATTCCTTATGTTTCTTTTTCTCTTTACGCAACCGTTTTCATAAATCTATTTTAATAAAAGCGTTTTCACATTGCAATAGAAATTTATTTTTTTTCATAAAAAAAGATGCTCAAGGAGCATCCTTTTTCATTATAAAATGCGATAAACCCTTGTTTCATAAGGTTTCAACGTGATTGTAGTTATTTGTTCATGTTCCGCAACTTCATAGTTATTTAAAAGCAAACGTTTGCGTTCTAATGCGAATAAACTCTCATTATACACAGATTCCTCTTTTGAGATATTACTAATTACAATGACTTTTTCATCCTGTAGCGTACGTGTATATGCATAAATTTGTGGATCGTCTTCTAATAGTAAATCGTACGTACCGTAGTTCAGTACATCGTGCTCTTTTTTCAAGGCAATCATTTTCTTATAGAAATTGAAAATAGACTTTTCTTCATTTTTTTGCTTTTCAACATTAATTTCTTTGTAATTTGGATTCATGCTAAACCAAGGTGTACTTGTTGTGAAGCCAGCATTCATTTCATCGTTCCACTGCATAGGTGTACGTGAATTATCGCGGCAAGAAGCCCATATAATTTCCATCATATCTTGATGTGATACGCCCTCTGCAATTTTCTCACGATATAAATTTTTAATTGCTACATCATCGTAATCTTCAATATTTGGGAACTGAACATTTGTCATACCAATTTCTTGTCCTTGATAAATAAACGGTGTGCCGTGCATAAAGAAATACATCGCTCCTAAAGCCGTTGCACTTTCACGCCAATATTCTTTATCATTTCCCCAAGTAGACACAATACGTGGCTTATCATGATTTTCAATATATAAAGCATTCCATCCCTTATTTTCTAAACCTTTTTGCCACTTTGTTAATACTTTTTTCAACTCAACAACATCAAGATCTTTCTTCTTTTCTGCATCCCATAAGCTTAAATGCTCAAATTGGAATACCATATTGAATTTACCATTCTCTTCTCCAACCCAAAGATCAGCATCTTCAACTTTCACACCATTTGCTTCTCCAACAGTCATAATATCGTATTTAGCAAATGTGTTTTCTTTTAATTCTTCTAGTAATGGCTGAATACCATTTACATTCATATGTTTGTCAAAAGAAGGCACATACTTTAACCCTTTTGGGTTTGGCATATCCTTGAGGCCATCTTCTTTTTTTATATGACTAATCGCATCGACGCGGAAACCATCAATACCTTTATCAAGCCACCAATTAACAGTATCATATAAAACTTCACGAACTTCTTTATTCTCCCAGTTCAAATCTGGTTGTTTACGCGAGAATAAATGTAAATAATATTGCTCTGTCACTTCATCATATTCCCATGCAGAACCATTAAAGATACTTTCCCAATTGTTTGGTTCCGCGCCGTCTTTACCATCCTGCCAAATATACCAATCACGCTTCGGATTGTCTTTAGAAGAGCTTGATTCAATAAACCATGGATGTTCATCACTTGTATGATTAATAACTAAATCAATAATAAGCTTCATGTCACGCTTATGAACTTCATCTAGTAGCATATCAAAATCTTCCATCGTACCAAATTCATCCATAATATCTTGATAGTCACTAATATCATAACCATTATCGTCATTAGGTGATTTATACATTGGACAAATCCAAATTACATCTATACCTAAATCTTTTAAATAATCCAGCTTTGCAATAATCCCCTGTAAATCTCCAATACCATCACCATTTGAATCCATAAAGCTACGTGGATAAATTTGATAAGCGACAGCTTCTTTCCACCATGTCTTATTCATACTAATTCTCTCCTTTTGCATCCCATCGGATTTTTTATGCAAACGTTTTCGTAACACTATCATAACAAAATATGAATAGTTTGCAACTGTTTTCATTGAACTCTATGTAGTTTCCTTATTCTTATGCCTTATTTATTTCTCACAAAGATAAAGTGAAACTTTAATCGTTAAGGAGATGTCCATTCCCCGCTGATTATTAGCCCTTACCAATCGAGCTTTTACGAGCAGCCCTATCTTCTTTGTTTCAGCCGGATTGTCTTACTGCTCGCAAATAACGGGATAAATCTAACCCTTCTCTTCTTCTCGTCCATGCGTGTTAAATACACTCTTCATATACTAATACAAGCTCATATTATTTCAGAAAGGAGATATAAATTGAAACAAACAAAATTAACTGGTCGTATCGTCGTTCCCTCGGATCCTAGGTATAACATAGCCCGAATAAATTTAAATTTAAGCATTCCAAAATTTCCTTGTATTATTGTTTTTTGTCAAAATAAAAATGATGTGTGTAACGCCTTAAAATGGGCACGTGAGCGTCATATACCATTTCGCTTAAGAAGTGGACGACATAGCTACGAAAATTTCTCTCTTTTAAATGGCGGGCTTATTATTGATGTGAGTGAAATGAAGCAAATTACGGTTAGTACAGGAAAATTAACAGCAACAATTGAAGCGGGTGCAAATCTTGGCACTGTGTATAAAGAACTTTGGAAATATGGTGTTACAATACCAGCTGGCACAAGTGCAAGTGTCGGAATTGTGGGGTTAACACTCGGCGGTGGCATTGGCATGCTTTCACGCTTATTTGGACTAACATGTGATCAATTAGTAGAAGTCGAAATGGTACAAGCGTGCGGGAAATTTGGTGCAAAAATCATTCGTGCAAATGAACAAGAAAACCCTAACCTATTTTGGGCATGCCGTGGCGGTGGCGGTGGAAATTTCGGGATTATTACTTCCTTAACCTTTCGAGTCCACCCTATTAAAAACGTATCAATTTTCTCACTTACATGGGAATGGAAAGACTTTATTGCTGCATTTCAAGCTTGGCAAAACTGGGCACCTTATATAGATGAACGTCTCACTTCATCAATTGAATTATTCTCTAAACAACGAAATAAAATCGAGGTGAAAGGTGAATTTGTCGGTTCTCCTTCTGAACTCTATCATCTATTATCTCCTCTTCTTGAAACTGGTAATCCTTCTCTCTTTATAGATGAAGTCCCGTATATAAAGGCTGTTCAATTCTTTAATAGCGGCAATATTCCTGAAAAATTCAAACGCTCTGGTTCCTACGTATATAAACCTATCCCTCTTAAAGGTATTCAAATCTTACAATATTTTCTTTCTCATGCACCAAATAAAGATGCGAGTATTTGGCACCAATCACTCGTAGGTGCTGTAGAAAACATTTCGCCTAATGAAACAGCTTATTTCCACCGCAAGGCAATTATTGCTCAAGAATATATTACTTCTTGGAAATGCAACGATGAAGAAAATCGAAATATACGCTGGGTTAAAGATTTACGGGAAAGCTTAGATCCTTACACACTAGGAGACTATGTCAATTGGCCCGATATCGACATAAAAAATTGGCAAACTAGTTATTATGGCTCTAATTTTCAAAGGTTGCGTAAAGTGAAGACAGCATATGACCCTTGTAATGTTTTTCGTTTTCAACAAAGCATTCCTCCTTTCCATACGTAAAAAGGAAGAACAGAATTCTGTTCTTCCTTTTTACATTGAAAATCGTTCAATGGTTTGTTTCAAGTCCGCTGCTTGCTTCTCTAAATCCTTTAATAATTGATCGATTACTACCATATTTTTAGATTGTTGCAACGTCACACGTGCCACTTCTTGTGAACCAGCTGACGTTTCTTCCGCAATTGCTGCTACAGCCTTTGTTTGTGCTCCTGTTTGATGAATGTGACTCACTTGTTCATTCATATAACTACTAATTTGCTTAGTTGCATCGGCTACTTCCATAACACTTGATGACATTTCTTTTAAAATTAATTCTGTAGCTTCTCCGCGTTTCGCCTCTTCTTTAGCTGTCTTCACCTGCTCTGTCATTTTCAATGCGACTTGCTGTACTTCATCTTGCATATTCCGTAGTAACTGCGATATGTTTCTTGCGGAATGATCACTTTCATCAGCAAGTTTACGTACTTCTTCTGCTACAACCGCAAAGCCCCTTCCATGCTCTCCTGCACGAGCTGCCTCAATAGAAGCGTTGAGTGCTAATAAATTCGTTTGGCTAGCAATCTCACTCACAACAGAAACAATGTGTTCAACTTGTTTCATTCTCTCTTCTAATTTCTGTACATTTTCCATCGAATCTTCATTTTCTCTCGCCAATGTTTGAATACCTTGAATTAAAGACGTAAAGACACGTGTACTTTGTCCTAAAGCTTGAACCATTTCTGAAGACAACTCGTCAGACTGTTTTGCTTTTCCTTCTACTTCATTTGCAATAGAAGTCGTTGTATCAACAGTAGAAACGATCGCTTGAATCGATGCTGCTGATTGCTCGGCACCGTAAGAAATCTCCGCAAGAGTTTCAGACACACCTTGTGCTTGCTTTGTCGCTTCACCTGTTTGTTTTCTAATTTGCTGAATTTGATTATTTGTATACGAAAATGTAGTATCGATATTTTTTACCATGTCCCTTAAGTTCCCTAGCATCATATTAAATGCAACACTTAAAGATTTAATCTCATCATCGGTCTTTGGCAATGGGACATCTTCACGAATATCACCTTCAGCCGCTTTCCTTGCCGCTTCTTCCAACTTTCGAAGTGGTTTAATTAAAAATATTGCTGCCCCATACGCTAAAATTCCAGACCATACTACACCTAATAACATAACGATAATATTATAAACAGTTTGACTTACATAACTTTGAAAGTAATCATATATAACGTAAATGAAAATTAAACTTGTTGAATATGTAATGAAAGCTAAAACTGTAGTAAATAACATAAGCTGTATACGCAAGCCAAAGGAAAATGTTTTTCTTTCTTTTCCCATCTCTTCTTTCCCCCTTCTTATAAGCAATATAAGTACTACCTATATATTATTATCCATAATTTCGTTATAGAAAGATATAGGGATTTTAAAAATCATTATTTCTTTGAATATTAAATCCCTCTGAAAAAAATAAAGGATTCTGACAATTTATGACTAATAACAGAAATAAGGGGCAACATTTGTAAAATATATTTTTGACTGGGGGTTTTGTATGATTCAAGTTCGAAATCTAGTAAAATCATTTGGCTCACTTGATGTTTTAAAAGGAATTGATTTAGACGTAAAAGAAAAAGAAGTTGTTGTTTTAATCGGTGCCAGTGGTTCCGGCAAAAGTACATTACTTCGCTGTCTTAACTTTTTAGAAATGTACGATGAAGGTGAAATTCACTTACAAGGTGGACGAATTGATCCGAAGCATTCAAATTTAAACAAGGTCCGTGAAAATGTCGGTATGGTTTTTCAACACTTTAACCTCTTTCCTCATATGACCTCACTAGAAAACATCATAGAAGCACCTATTCACGTAAAAAAATTGGAGACAGCAGACGCGAAGGATGTTGGGAATCAACTCCTACAAAAAGTCGGCCTACAAGATAAGGCGGATGTAACTCCTCACCTACTTTCAGGTGGTCAAAAACAACGCGTTGCGATTGCACGAGCTCTTGCTATGAACCCTAAAATTATGCTATTTGATGAACCTACCTCAGCCTTAGACCCTGAACTTGTTGGAGAAGTATTGCAAGTTATGAAAGAACTTGCTGAAGAAGGAATGACCATGATTATTGTTACTCATGAAATGAATTTCGCAAGAGATGTAGCTGATCGCGTCATATTTATGGATGACGGAAAGATTGTAGAGGACGCTCCGCCAGCACAATTCTTTTCAGCTCCATCACATGAACGAGCAAAACAATTTTTACGCAACGTTTTATAATGTAACTTCTGTTTCAAATGAAAAGAAATACATCCATACGGTGCACAACTAATTGTCCAAATAAAATATCTCAGTAACATACTTAAAACCATCCGTATGATCAATATATAGGAGGGGTTTTATGAAAAGAAAACTATTAACCATTGTTGCGAGTATTACATTATGTACATCCTTCATACTAGGAGCCTGTAGTAAGGAAAGTGCTACTACTTCTTCAAATGGTGAAAAAGAATTTCGTTATGCGATGAGTGGATTATATAAACCTTTTAACTATAAAGAAAATGACGGAAAGCTTGCCGGTTTTGATGTGGAAATTGGTGAGGCACTTGCGAAAAAAATGAATATGAAACCCACTCCTATTACAAATCCATGGGAAACGCTAATTCAAGGTCTACAATCGAAAAAATATGATGCTATATTGGGCAGTATGGCAATTACAGAAGAACGCTTAAAAGCTGTTAGTTTCTCCAATCCTTATTATCGCTCTGGTGCCCAAATTTTTGTGGCTAAAAAGAATACATCTATCTCTTCTCCAGAAGATTTGAAAGGTAAGAAAATTGGGGTTGTAAAAGCTAGTACCTTTAAAGACCTTGTTGCAAAACATACAGATCAAATCACAGAATATGATAGCGATATTACTGCACTTATGGACTTAGAGCCTGGACGTATTGATGCAGTAATCACTGATCAAATGGTCGGTTTACGTATGATCAAAGAAGGTAAATCAAATATAAAAGAAGCTGGAAAACCATTAAATCTTGATGAAATGGGAATTGCTATTCGTAAAGATGATAAAGAAATGGTTGAGAAAGTAAATAAAGCTTTAGATGAAATCATTAAAGATGGTACGTATGAAAAGATCAGTAAAAAATGGTTTGGGCGTAATATTCTCGGTGAAGAGGAAAAAACGAAGTAAATTAGCTAGTCAAATGTTTCATATATTATGCCCCACTTTTTATGTGGGGTATTTCATTCCCTACTAAAATCCATACAATATGAGGTGACACATATGTTTGAAATTTTTATGTCTACTTATCCCACACTCTTAAAGGCTACTATTGTCACATTACAATTAACATTAACATCCCTATTACTCGGTTCATTAATTGGATTACTAGTCGCTTTCTTTCGAATCTCTAACAATAAGATTTTAAATAGTATTGCTCATGTATATATCGCCATTATTCGTGGTACACCTTTAATTGTTCAAATTGCCATTCTCTATTTCGGTATTACATCGATTATTGTCTTCACTCCTTTTTGGGCAGGAGCAATTGCTTTAGCAATTCATAACGGTGCATATATTACTGAAATTTTCCGCGGATCCATTCAGTCCGTTGACCGTGGACAATTGGAAGCTGCTCGCTCTTTAGGTATGCCTTACCCTTTAGCTATGCGCCGAATTATATTACCACAAGCATTTCGTCTGTCTCTTCCCCCTCTAGGGAACCAATTTATTATTGGATTAAAAGATTCTTCACTTGTCGCTTATGTAGGAATGTCCGAATTATGGGGATCCGGTTTATCAATTGCCGCAGGTAACTTCCAGCAATTAGATACATATATCATTGTTGGTGTATACTATCTCGCACTAGTTCTTCTATTTACTTATCTTGTTAGTCTTCTAGAAAAACGACTACAACGAAAAGAAAATAACTCTGTCCAGGTCAAGACGAAGAACAAGAAAGAAGTCTCTTTATAACAAAAAGCAAGCTCTAAGAGAGCTTGCTTTTTCATCGTAAGATATGTCTATTATTGATTTACTTTTTTTATAGTCTCTTTTTCCTCTATATGTTCCTCACGATATGAAATATTATGAGGATCCAATCCATTTCCTAAAGAACCATAGAAATGCTCCCTATGCGGATCAACTAATTCACTTCCGTGATAATACACACGTGGTGTATTCCAAAGTGCTGCCAAAGCTTTTGTCATCGGCATTTCGTGATAGCGTTCCGGCCACATTTCTTTAATTTTATCTTTTACTAATGGATAGTATTTAGAACTCATAGCAGGAAACAGATGATGTTCTGTATGGTATGAGAAATTGAAATGTAAAACGTCTACCCAGCGCGGTACTGTTACTGATAAACAGTTTGCTAAAGGATCATTTACTGGAACAATAGGATTTAAGCGGTGATTTGTTGCGATATACGCCATTACAATAAAGTTAGCAATTAACAACGGAATCACGTATGCAAAGAACCACTTTGTAGGTCCCATAATAAACAATAAACTAATCCAAACTGTCCAGGGCAAAAGAAGTTGAAGCCATACAGATTTTTGATTGGATGACTTAAATTCTTTTATAAAATGAAAGAACATTCGAGTCGAATGTAACGTAAATTGAATTGTTAGTGACAGGAAACTAAAGAATGAACGTACATGAAGAGGCATGCGATATACCCAACTCAAAAACTTACTCTTTTTCAGTTTCTCAAATGTCGGCCATGCATCTGGATCATTCTCTTCATGCTGTGTGTGAACATGATGCGTTGCATTATGCCACTTTCTCCAAAGTTTTGGGCCAGTTGATAATGGCATAAATGCTATCGCACCTAAAAAATCACGAAGCCATGCCTTTCTTACAACTGTTCCATGTAAAATTTCATGTCCTAAAAATCCAAGTGAAGCAAAACATAATCCAAGAACAATTGCAATTCCTAGATTTGCCCACACATTCAATTCAAATACACCGATCGTTATTAAACCAGCCAATGCCACAAGTAAATAAGCCAGTCCACCAAATAATCGATTAGGAACTGGTTTAAATGCTTTTTTCGGCAAATGTGGTGCTACACGTGCTGCATACCACCCAAACGTATGAAGCTCCTTCATCCTTTTGCCCCTTTCTTATGCCGCGCCCCGCGCAACTTGCATATATCAATTCTTGCTTCCAGATTGATTTTACTACGTGATCCAAAAAGCATTTATCATAAGGAAAATATACTCACTCTATCGTCACTTAATTTTCGCTTTTATTATCAATGAAAAACATTTCTCTTTTTACTCTCTATCAACCTTTCCACATGATGAATCATAACAATAGAATTTCTATATTGTCAACAACTTTTATGACCTAGTAATAAAAGTTGGTTATATTTTTATAATTATACTTTATTTCACTAAAGAAAAAGCATAGATTTCATAAGGCTTTATCAGGTATATATACATATCCACTTAAACAACATAGACTCTATCTTATTCAAGAACTCTCTATGTAATCAACAAATGGAATCACTTGAATTTAGCTTTATATAAATCCTACTTCTTCATACTGCCCCAATAAAATAATTATATTAAAATATTTTTTCTTTCGTTTAGTAAGAATAGAACGCTACGAAAACAACATACATGAATTCCATATAATATGGAAATATTAAAAGGAAAATTGTTCTAATTTGGAGGTTTTCAAAATGACAGATGACACATTTCCGCAGTTACCATCATCCTATTGGATTGAATCTACTCAATTTCCTACTTTTCCTCATTTATCCGAAAATATAAAGACAGAAGTTGCTGTTATCGGAGCTGGTATTACAGGCATTACCACCGCCTATTTACTCGCTAAAGAAGGAATGAAAGTCGTTTTAATTGATTCTGGTTCTGTTTTAAATGGAACAACTGGGCATACAACCGCAAAAGTAACAGCTCAACATGATCTTATTTATGATGAATTAATAAACAATTTTGGTGTTGAAAAAGCCAGGCTTTACTACGAATCAAATAGTAAAGCTCTACAATTCATAAACGAGACTGTACAAACATATAAAATCGACTGTAATTTCACAAATGAAGATTCGTATTTATATACAACTACCAATAATGGCCTGCGAAATTTAACGAAAGAATATGAAGCCTATCAAAAATTAAATATTCCTTGTGACTATGTTCAATCCCTGTCGATTCCTATTCCCGTACAATCTGCACTTGTGATGAAAAATCAAGCGCAATTCCATCCCCTCCTTTATTTAAAAACACTTTTAGAAAAGTTTGTGGAAATGGGTGGAAAAGTTTATGAGCAAACAACAGCTATTGATGTGGAAAAAGGAGATTATCCACAAGTTATTACAAAGGGTGACCATCGCATCACTTGTAAATATATTGTCTCTTGTTCACATTTTCCTTTTTATGATGCTAATAGCTTTTTCTTTACGCGAATGTACGCAGAACGCTCCTATGCCCTCGCAATAAAAGCAAAAACGGATTATCCAGGGGGCATGTATTTAAGTATCGATGATCCAAAACGCTCCATACGTTATACGACAAGCAATGGAGAAAAGTTGATATTGATTGGCGGAGAGAGCCATAAAACAGGCCAAGGAATTAATACGATGCTTCATTATGATGCACTATATTCCTTTGCTGAATCTACTTTTGGAGTAGATGAAATTCCTTATAGATGGTCAGCGCAAGATTTAATCACGCTAGATAAACTCCCTTATATCGGACATATTAACGAAAGGAATCCAAATATATTTGTGGCAACTGGATATCGTAAATGGGGAATGACGACTGGAACTGCAGCAGCTCATTTACTGAAGGACTCCATTCTAAAAGTCCACAGCCCATATAAAGAACTGTTTGCACCATCACGCTTTCATGCAAATCCGGATATAAAAACTTTCCTCTCTCAGAACATTGATGTTGCTAAACACTTAATTGAAGGAAAAATTGAAACCGCATTACGTAAGCCAGAAAATCTTGAAGTTGGCGAAGGTTCTGTTGTACATGTCAACGGTAAACGAGCAGGTGCTTATAAAGATAAAGAAGGAAAATTACATATCGTCGATACAACTTGCACACACCTCGGCTGTGAAGTTGAATGGAATAGCGGTGATTGTACTTGGGATTGCCCTTGTCACGGTTCCCGTTTTTCAATTGATGGGGATGTTATGGAAGGTCCAGCAGATCAACCATTAAAGCGAGTTGATAACGAATAAAAAAACAAAGAAGTTCAACGGGAATCCTGTTGAACTTTTTTATTTTTCATGACACCTTTTCATATAAATTTCGACATGCGCAGGAAAATATTAACATTAAATAAAATAATATATTCATCTACAAATAAAAGGAGTGAATACTATGCAACCTTCTGCTCCACCTCATCTAGAATCTACAGAAACTATCTTTTCAAGTTCTATTACAAAACTTGTTGTTTTTATTTGTTGGCTAGCCATTCTAGCTGACGGATATGATTTAGGTATTTACGGCGCCGTTCTGCCAAAGCTCCTAGAAGACAAAAGCTGGGCACTATCACCAGCCCACGCTGGAACAATTGCCAGCTATGCTTTATTTGGGATGTTTATTGGTGCTATTCTAGTTGGAACCATTACAGATCTAATTGGACGAAAATGGACACTTATATGCTGTTTAGCCCTTTTTTCTATCACAATGGGCTTAGCTGCAATTGCTCCTTCTCCTGAATTATTTGGGTTATCTCGATTTATCGGAGGAATCGGATTAGGCGGTGTTATCCCAACGGCCTCAGCACTTACTGTTGAATATTCACCAAAAAAACGGCAATCTTTTATTTATGCTCTTATGTTTACCGGCTATCCTTTAGGTATCGTGTTAGGCGCTATTTTATCCATGTTTATGCTAGAAGATTTCGGATGGAGAATTATGTTTGGCATCGGAATGATTCCGCTACTCCTCATTCCTTTCATTATTCGTTATTTACCTGAGTCCATTCAATTTTTATTATCGCGAAATCGACAAGAAGAAGTGAATAAAATTCTTAATCGCTTTCAAATTGAATTCCATGTAAAAGATGAAATTCCTGAAACACCATCTAATATACAAAAGAAAAATGGATTTCTTACGTTATTCTCAAAAGATTACATAAAAGCAACACTACTTTTTTGGCTCACTTATATAATGGGAATGTTTTTAATATACGGTTTAAATACTTGGCTACCACAGATGATGCGCCAGGCAGGATACCCTCTTGGATCTAGTTTATCATTTCTACTTATACTAAATATTACTGCAGCTATCGGTGCATTATTTGCTGGGGCGATTGCCGATCGTATAGGAGCAAAAATTGTTATTAGTATCTCCTATCTTATGGCAGCCATATGTATTGGACTATTAACAATTAAACCATCTGTTACAATCATTTATCTTTTAATTGGTCTTGCTGGAATTGGATCAGTCGGTATTACTCAAATATTAAATGCTTATGTAACACAATACTTCCCATCACATATACGAGCTACCTCCTTAGGCTGGGGACTTGGACTTGGCCGAGTTGGTGCGATTGCTGGCCCTATTCTTGTCGGTATTATTATGACAATGCAATATGACTTGGCGTGGAATTTTTACTTATTCTCCTTTGCAGGTCTTATCGCAGCTATATCTGTTTTCTTTATTCCTACAAAATAAAGTGAAACTTTAATCAGCCCTCACCAATCGGGCGTTTACGGGCAGTTGACCTCCCACCTAACTTCTTCGCTCCAGCCGAATCTTGAGGTGGGAGTCTTACTGCCCGTTAATGCGGGATAAAAAAGAGCACAAACTCACTTGTGCTCTTTTTCATATACTTCAAACAACATATCTCGAAATAATGTATTCAAACTCTCAATATCAATCCCTAATCCCTTTTCAATCCCTTTCACGTATTGCTGATAATAATCAATTTGTTCTTCTAAAAATTGATTTAACGCCTGAACTTTCAATCCAACATCTAATTCCGTACCCGCTTTTTTCTTTACTAACAACTTCTCAATCTCATTCAATACACTACGTTCTATAGATAGTTCTATAAGTAATCGGTCAAATTCTACTGGAGGTAATGTCCCTTTCTCTTCTAGCCACTGACAAGCTAAAATAGGACGTAATACATAAAAGTACTTTTTCAACTTTACATTTTCACCTTGCAAAAATTCACGATAATTTTTTGAAGCCATATGTAAGTAATGATATATCGTTGCTTTTGGATCAAAATTCTTTTCACTCTTTTGCTGAAGCTGCTCTGGAAAGTTAGAGTTTTTCGAATAAAAAATTGGTGATCGAATCCACTCAAGTAAAGCTGGATTTGACTTCGCGAATAGTTGCAATGCCTTTTTAATATCCCAACCACTTATGTCTAAATCATCACTAATTGGATATTCGATTACATCACGCTTATCATGGATTGATAAATACCATTCTACAGGGTGTATATAAACAAACCTAACATCATAATCACTATCTTTCGATGGAAACCCCCACGCCCGACTCCCTGATTCCACAGCGAATAAAATTTTCACACCATTCTCTTTTTCAATTCGCTCTAGTTCTAATTCAATTTTCTCTCTCATTTCATACCATCTCCATTTTTTGATTATTTCCCTGGGAATTCGACAAATATACGACTAATTTTACTATATACCAAAACAGCTGTCAGACAATTTCTGACAGCTCAATAAAGCACTTATTTTTTCTTTTCAATTACAGTAGCAGTAATTCGTTCAAACTCTTTTTGAATTTCCTCTTTATATGCATCCACTTTTGAAAAATCCATAGCAGCAATATAAATTCGTTCTAATTTATCACGAACTGATTTTGCTTTTGCTAAGAAAGACATTGCCTCATTCATTTTTGCTTTATATTGAATGGAAACATCACGAATTTCTGTAGCATACTTCTCATCCGTCCCTGGTTTAACAATAAGAGTATACATATCTATAATCTCATCACCTTCGCGACTTGGAAAATATTCATGTGGTGCGGTACTATCAAAAATTGCAAATCCTAATTCTCTTACGATAACCATATCAAGACTATTCGGGTCAAATCCGCAATGATATACTTCAACGTCAAAACCTTTTTCTTCTGCTGCCTTCGATAACTTTTTAAGCATTGTTGATTTTCCAGAACCCGGGCGTCCTTTTATAAAATAACGATGTGGTAATCCTTCTGTTAAATTAGGAACAAAATCAACTGCTCCTTTCGGTGTAGCAGCTCCTAAAAAACGATGTTTCACAATCGATTGTTTTCCCTTTTTATCTGCAAATAATTTCTGAATTAGCTGTTCTGTTAGTTCATTTGCTTTATTAAAATCAATGTTATTAATATATATTTTCTCCCACTCATCATGTATAACTAATGCCTCTTTAAAACATCCGTAAGCAGATTTGAAAGCCTTTCCCGCTTCTGATACAAACCGTTCAATTTCTAACTTCTGCTTTCTTAATTTATCTGAGTCCCAAGCAACTCCTAAATTTATATACTCTTCAATAACTCCTGGCATTTTCGGCTCAATAACATGCGGTGATGTTCCATCAACAATTCCTACTTTTAATTTCGGAATAATCACCCCATCAACTGACTTATTATCAGAAGAACAATGCAAAAGTTCAATATCATATCCTTTTTCAACCCATTCACGCCCTATTGCCTTTATTAAAGAAGATTTTCCTGTTCCTGGGCCTCCCTTTAAAATAAACAACCTGTCTAGCCCCTTCAAATTCTCTTCGTATAAATTATGAAATCCTCTAGCTGTATTTCCACCGGCATAATAATTTAATACATTCCCTGTCACTGCACTCACTCCTTCGCAACAGTCTACTTACATAAGCTACAATATGCGAGCAACTTTATTTGGGTGAACACCTAATTTGTATTGCACGAAAAAAGGAAATGAATTACAATTTAAATATCACGAATATTCCGAATTTAAAACCAAATAAACCTTTATCAAGAGAGGCAGAGGGACCGGTCCTTTGAAGCCCAGCAACCTCAGTTTATGCAAACTGAATAGGTGCTAATTCCTGCAAAATGCATTGCATTTTGGAAGATAAAACTCAACTAGTATGTAAAGCTCATCTTTCTTGATTATGAAGGATGGGCTTTTTATTATTTGAAAAAAATATATTGGAGGTATGTAAAATGAAAGTAATTGATCTATCACAAACGTTTGAAAATAATATGTCTCAATTTCCTGGAACACCAAAAATCCAACTAGAAGCCATTACAAGCGTTGAAGAAACAGGTTATCAAGTTACGGATTTTCATTCTGTCGTTCATGTTGGTACGCATTGTGATGCGCCTGCTCATTTCATTTCAGGCGCAACCACTATTGATCAATTACCCCTAAATCAATTTGTAGGCGAAGCTGTTCTTATCGATGTGACTCATGTTCAAGAGCGAAAATTACCTAAGGAAGTATTACATACTGTCGACATAAAAGAAGGCGATATTGTCATTTTCCATTCCAATCTATCTAATAAATGGAATACCGAAGCTTATGAGAAAGAAGCGTTTTATCTTTCCGAAGAATTAGCTGAAGAACTAGTTCAATTAAAAGTAAAATCTGTCGGTTTAGATTTTATTTCTCCTGATGAGGTAACGACAGAAACATCACCGATTCATCACATACTGTTAGGAAATAATATTTACTTAATTGAAAACTTAACAAACTTAGATGCCATTAAAGCGAAACGATTCTTTTTCTCAGCAGCACCTTTAAAAATTAAAAATAGTGACGGTGCTTTCGCAAGGGCATTCGCTGTTATTTTTTAAACATGGTCTACAAAAAAAGCAAAGATCACTTTTGACCTTTGCTTTTATATTTTTTATTTAAGTTAAAAAAGAATTGCTCCACCCTTGGTCGTATCCAAGCTAAATAATCTTTATCTTTCTTCTTTGTACAAGCTATCTCTTCTCCATCTACCATTTCGACAAGTTCTAGCTCTAACAGTTGCCTCGTAAATGCTACCATATTTACTTCTTCTGCTGGATATTCTTCTTTTAATTTCTCCTCAATTTCTCCCAATAAAAAACCGTCACGCATCATTGCTAGTGCATCAATCCAAAGTGGCGGCATTTCATATGTCTCTCCTGTAATCGTATCTTTTACAATATAGTTCTTTTGCTCTTTTCGAAATTGAATCGTGTGTAAACATACAGTCGAATTTAATGTTAATTCCATCATACCACCCCTTTCATCATATCCGCATAGAAAAAAGGATGCGCGTGCACCCCTTCTTTTCTTTTCTTTTCATAACACTACTGAACCGTTACATGAGCTAAAAGCTCTATGTCGATATTTTCCTCCATTATAAACGAAGTTTTTTATAAAAAAAACCCTTCTTGAAACATTTTATAAAATGTTTATATTTACACAACAAGAACACTTTTCTGAAAAGTAATTTCGTCTAATGCACTACACTGTTGGTAAATAAATTTCCACTTTCGTTCCTATCCCCATACTACTTTCAATCGCGATACTCCCTTGATGTTCTTCAATAATTTTATATGTAATCATTAATCCAAGACCTGTACCATTCTCTTTTGTTGTATAAAAAGCTTTTCCGATCTTTTCTATTTTCTCATTTTCTATCCCAAGACCTTGATCTTCAACAGAAATACACAAGTTCTCTCCAGCTTTTTCATATGCCAGAATCTGAATATTCCCGCCTCCTGGCATCGATTCAATTCCATTTTTGATGATGTTTAACAACACTTGTTTTAATTGCTTATCATCACCATTTATAACGGGTAAATTTCCATCTACTTGCAAATTAAATTTCACTTTATATTGAGTCGCATAGCTTTCCATTAACTGTACAACATATAAAAGGATTTCCCCTATATTACACCATTCATAATTTGTTGGTTTCGGTTTTCCTAATAACATCAATTCACTAACAAACCCATTAATTCTCTCAATTTCTTGCAGCATAATCTCATAGCTCATCGTATCTTCAGGATTTCTTTCTTTTTGAATTTGTGTAAATCCTTTTAAAGCTGTTAATGGATTTCGAATTTCATGAGCGATTGTCGTAGACATAGTCCCAATAACCGCTAAATTTTCTGTCTCTTTCATACTGTTCATCATCTCAACAACTGTCCTTACATAAGATTGAAATCTCTTTAATAAAGAATGCGAAATGATGAAAAAGAATATACATAATACAAGCGGAATCACAACTTTTACATCTTGTAATATCAAAGTAAAAAATACATATTTTCCAATTACACTACAGGAAACGAAATAAAAATATTTTCTGTTCACGAAAATCGGTGCAAATAAAATTAAAAATATTTCAACCATATTTCCATTTTCAAAAACACGATCACTGTGTAAATAAATCATTAAGTTATTAATAAGATCAATAAGCATATACCCAATTAAAAATAAGTATTTCACAAAATATTCATAACCTTGTTTTTGAAGATATATTGAAATAGGAAATAAAGATATTACTAATATATATACACCTATTCCCATACCACCTTCTGGCCACCCTACCCTTGCTTCATTAATATTCATAGCGGGATAAATAAAATAATAGATAACGTCATATAAAAAGAATATAATATAGAATAATAATATAAATACTTTTAAAGCTTCTCTTTCTTCATAAATCAAGCTCTTGTATTTGTTCATATAAAAACTCCTCTTGATCAATACAAAAAAACATTTCAAGTGTTATCTCTTTAAATTATAATTATGAAATTGCTTTCAGGGCAACATGTAACCTTCTAATACTAAAAGGAAGGAGATACATCTCCTTCCTTTTCAGTTACAATTTATATCCATCTTACCCTATCATTTAGCAATCCATCTGTGAAATTATTATGTCCTACTACAAAATCCTTCATATATAAATTTAAATATTCCCCATACTTACTTTCAGTATTTAATAATAATTCTTCTACATAATAAGCGCCTTGTCCAAAAGTATCTAACAGTAAACTACATAAGCCAGCATAAATTCCACACCCTACTTGGAAGTACGTCGCATTTGTTTTATATTTTTGAAAAACTTGGCTACTATTCATTACATTATACATGTATGTCTCATTATGTTCATAAACGAGTAACACACCGACTAAATCTTCTCCTATAATATCATCTTCTGCTGGATTAAATACTTTACGATTCCAATTCCATAAATCTTCCACTTTGTCTAAGTTCTGTCTAATTAAGTTTGTTGTATACTCATTGATCCGATAAAGAAAACCCACTTCCATATTAAAAGATTTCCCTAAAATTAAAACTTCTTCATGTGGCATTAAGCAACCATAAAATTCTTTTTCACCTAACTTTACTTTATACTCTGAAGCATATACATCCTCATAAAAGTAAAGTGGACGATGATGACTCATATACATAGGATAACTCCATATCGCTTCATCAAGAAAACGCTCAACTGCCCATGATGCATAAAGTGTATGAGGTTTTATAAGCTCTTTATCATTCAAAAATGAATTATCATGTTCTACAATATAGCATGCTCGCGGCTTTTCATTTGGACGTTCTTTCATAAGCTCAACAACCATCCATTGAACAACACCAGGATTCATACCTGAGCCTATAATCGCTCTTGTATTTGTAAATGTTTCTTTCTCCTTCTCAAACCTCGTATACCTTTCCGTAAGCTGAAAACCAAGTAAACTATCGTCTTGATCTACTGCCTCATTTTCCAAAGCCGAATTAATATAACAAATGCCAAGGTCATTACAACAACTCAGTACCCTAATTGTATCTGCACCTGAAACATCAATAACAACCTTCGTTCTTTTTTCCTTTAAATGATGTTTAAATTTGACTACATCTTGAAGGTTTATTTCATATAAAAAAAATTGCTCTTTCAAATTTGGAAACAACTCATCATAATAACTTTTATCTTTTTGCTTTATATCCACCAAATGGAAGTTCACATTCTTTATCACTTCATAAATTGGATCTTTTTCATTTACTACCGCTTGATTCAAAATTGCTAACACTGCTTTTGCTGCTCCACCAGCACTGCCAAGTAATGTAATCGAAAACGAATCTGGAAACTGCTCCACAAACAAAACCCCTTTAATAAAGTAGTTGAGCAGCACTTCCTCAAAAGTAAGTTGAATACACAAAAAGGTAGCTCGTACACCTTTAGTACAAGATTGCCCCTTCAAAGATCACACTAACATACCTATATGATATTCAATTCATTTCCCCCTCATATCCAAATCGAATTAAACAAATAGGCTCGACCTTTTCTTCCCTATATATAAAAGAAAAAGCCAGCCCTTTCAACTAGCCTACGGACAATGGACAGATTTCACATGTTGAATATTCACGTACATTTTTGCGTCACGTGCTTTTAATATTTCAATATGCCCTTCATCAATTTTCGTCATCTTTCCGATTTTATTAGATTCCTCGCCTAAATCAAACACCATAATTTTCCCTGACATTTTAATAAGCTGTTCTTCAAAAGTTCTAGCTAGAGTAATATTTAATGGATTTACGGGGAGTTCATTTTTATTGAGGGAATAAGGCACTTGGTTCTCTTTATAAGGAATTAACCACTTCAAATGCTTTAAAGATATATATACAGTTTTGTAAACAGGGCTATAAAAAACAATATAATCGTTCATCACACTTGTAACATAACCGTGTATCGGAACATTTCCTGCCACATAAATTTCTGTAAAAATCCCTTTAGATGTGATTAATACTTTTCTCAAAGAAATTGAAGGTGATTCCCTCTTAATTACAGAGTCCACACCAGGCTTTAATATTTCTTCATCATGCTCTCTTAAAAATTTATAATACTGGATATGGTATAAAGATATATATACATAGTCTTGTCCATTGTAAAGAACTACAATATCATTTCCTACATCAATTAATACACCTTTAAATCTTTTTTCACCGATTAATTTAACGTATATATTTTCTCCAATATTTTTGTTTAACTCATTCATCTATATCCTCCTTTCTATAAAATACTACTTTTCCTGCCTTCCATTTCTAAAAAAATAATCAGGGCAATGTTCTGTCTTTTAATAGTAAGAGATCCTTTTCATATATCGTTCATAATTGTAGCGAACTATGAAATCGTTCTTTACTTCCAATCATAATGCCCCTCTTATTTATTAAACATTATTCATCTTCATTCTTTTTACATTTCACTACTTGACTCACACTCTTAATATGATAATTAATTATATAAATAACTTCATCACAGTTTACTAGTATAATACATTCTTCATGCACTTCACTTAATAAACCTTCTACACACTCTGGTCCACCGCGATTAATCTTTATCCACTTATACTTCAGGTCTTTTAATACATCAAAAAAAGTATCTTCATCAGAATAGAAACATGAACCATAGTAATCGTCACATTTTGTTTCTTTCACTTTCTTGACTAGACTCTTCACATGTTTCAGCTGATAATACACTACTTCTCCATGAGGTAATTGTAGTGTAAGGTAATCTTTTCCTAACGATAACAGTACACCTACTCGACTTTCTGGTCCGCGCAGATTTACTTTTACATTCTCACCGACTAAACCTTTAATTTGATCACAGCATAATACGCTCTCCAAGTTCGTATCCTCCTTCCTTATTATCTTCCTCTACTTGATTGTCTTTGTGCACGAATTCGACCTGAATTATTGCTTTCACTGTTGCTTTCACTGTTACTTTCTTCGCTCTCTCCGCACACTACTGGGCTATAACTAACACTCTTAATATGAGCTATTGAGATTAATATAACTTCTTCTTTTACAATTAATGTCACATAATCACAAGAAACATCTTGTAAAATACCTTCAATTTTTTCTGGGCCACCCCGATTAATTTTCACCCAGCGATATTTGAAGCTTTGAAGTAGCTTTTCAAAGTCATCTTCATATTCCAACCATCCATAATCATCTGCTTCACAATCTTTCGTATTTTTTGTAACACTTTTTAGATGGCGAAGCTGATAGTAAGAAAGCTCTCCTTTTTCACTCTTTAATACAAAGTAATCCGAACATACTGCGACTATTATTCCTTTTTGAGATTCTGGACCACCTCTGTTTACTCTCACGTAAGATCCAATTAAGTCTTTCAAAAAATCACAATGAAATAAACTCACGAGAAAACCCCTTCCATTAATTTATAAGCTTTTGCACTGATAGTATATGTATCTGTACAGGTTATGTTCGCTATGTTTGTCCCCGCTATGAAAAAATATGCTTTTAACTAATAATACTAATCCCCATAAAATCTTCTTTCCCTTAAAGTAACTCTAGGATTTCGGATGACTTTTTCATCCCTTAATATAAAAAGCCCCCGTATTAAGATACATTTCTGCATATCTTAATACGGGGGCTTTTTATAAATTTAATCTTCGTCTTTAACATCCATATCTTCTGGAATTGGTTCATTTAATATTTCTTCCACTAACTGCTTATATTTCTCCATTTGTTCTAAATGTGTATTAAACTGTTCCTTATTTATTAAATATTGCTCTCCATCAAACAATGCACGAACTTTCTTTTGCTGAATTAAGTCTTCAACATACGATTTTGGTAATTTCAAATACTCCGCAGCCTCTTCTATCGTTATATACAATGTGTTCATTCCTTTATTATTTTTTCATATACATAATGTATCTTACTTTATTTTTGTAAACAAATAAAAAAGATTTTGTAAATACAAATTAAAAAGCAGGTAGATGCATTCCATATATTGTATAATAGTATAGTAAGTATTTTTTTAAATATAGAATGGTATTACCCATTTACACAAAGGAGAGTTAACATATGGCTACTCGTCACATCATTACAATGTTAGAAAAAACATTACGAGTTGAAACAGAAAACACAATTTCTCATCTATCTAAGTCTTTATCCGATCGTATTCTTTCACAAAGTGCAGCAGTACATGAAAATAATTGTTATCATACGATTGGTGAATGGTACAAAAATCATTTCTTATTCCAACAAGATGATTTCCTTTGGGCTAAATACGTTTTCTATGATGCATATTGTGAAGCTATAAAAAAACAAGGCAATCTTACAAAACGCGTTCGTCAAATATTAGAATCATTGGCTCGACAACATGGAAAACAATACATTGTTTCTATACAAAATATTCCATTTCCTAATGAACAGGAAAAAGGGACAGCATAATTTAATAATGGTCCGCACAAACCAACTATAGATTCATTGTTTCCTAGAAAGATTTACAAATAAAATGTTCAAGTCTTTGTGTTCCCTTTTTATAGAAATACATTCATATGACATGAACTAATGAAAACGGTGTCATGAAAATGATTGAAAATATAGTAAACAGGAAAAACCCCATTTGTATCTCTCGTCCATAGAAATAGAGATGTAAATGGGGGTATACTTGTTCCTTTATTATTTCATCATCTGCTTAATCAATTCTCGATTTCTCTTCTTAAATACTTCATTATGGGAAGAAACCATTCCGTACTCACTTGCATCTGGTTGAATGAATTGTTTCGCTTTATTCACAGCATTTCCAGCATCTTGGAATGCTCCTGCAATTAAATGTAATTTTCCATCATGCTTTAAAATATCTCCAGCAGCATATAATCCGTCTACCGAGGACTCACTATTTGCATTCCCTGCAATATAATAATTATCAACAATAGCAACATCTAGCTCACTATTTTCTAATAATGTTATATCGCGTTCATATCCATGATTAATAATAACTTCATCGATAGATAAATGAGAAACTTCTCCAGTTTCATGATTTGTTAATTCTACATATTCAATCGCTTCATGGTTATCACCAGCAATTAATTTTGTAATCGATGTATTAAAGAAACATTCTGCTGAACTATTCATAAGTTGTTTTACTTGTGCTTCGTGACCAGATAATTCTTCTTTTCTATATGTTAAGTACACTTTTTTCGCGATTGGTTCTAATTCATTCGCCCAATCAATTGCAGAGTTCCCTCCACCTGAAATAATTACCGTTTTATCTTTGAAACGTTTTAACGATTTAACTGTATAATTTAAATTTGAGACTTCAAATCTCTCCGCACCTTCAATTGACAACTTTTGTGGATTCAATATACCACTCCCAGTTGCGACGATCACTGTTTTTGAAAAATGTTCTTCCCCAGAGCTTGTTTTTAATGTGAAAATCCCATCTTGATTACGAATAATTGATTCTATTTTTGTATTCAATACAACTTCTGGCTGGAATGTTAATCCTTGTTGTACAAGTTGCTCAATTAATTTCTCACCAGTAACCGGTAACAATCCGCCGATATCCCAAATCATTTTTTCTGGATAAACATGTATTTTACCACCTAACTGTGGTTGAAATTCTATTATTTTCGTTTTCATCTCTCTTAGTCCACTATAAAAAGCTGAATAAAGCCCTGCAGGTCCTCCGCCTATCACAGTTACATCAAACAATTCTTCTTGATTCATTCGTGTCACTCCTCAGCTACTAATAATTGATTATCATTCTCAATAAAATATAACTTGTTTTTATAAATTTTACAATCAAAATCACTATTGACAATAGACCTATATAAAATTATAGTATTTAAAGAATCAATAGTGATAATCATTATCAATTTGTTAATTATTAGCAACTGTGAGATTACATCTTCTTCTATTACTATGGTGAATACTATATGGTAAAATCTCAAGTTCAAGATTGTTAATAAGACTTTTGTATTACCACTAACTTTTCAAAAGATCAAAGCTAAACAATTTATTGTATATCACATATCATCTATCTAAAGGAGAAAGACGATGAAAAAATTATTTATTTCACTAACAGTTCTGTTCGTCCTTGTTATGAGTGCTTGTAGCAATGGTTCAACAGACAAGAAGAACGACACAAAAGGTAAGAAATCAGAAACAATTACATACCAATCTGAAAATGGTAAAGTTGAAGTTCCAGCAAATCCACAACGTGTTGTTGTCCTATCATCATTCGCTGGTAACGTAATGTCATTAGGTGTAAATCTTGTTGGGGTAGATTCATGGTCTAAACAAAACCCACGTTTCGATAGTAAGCTTAAAAATGTCGCTGAAGTATCAGATGAGAATGTTGAAAAGATTGCAGAATTAAATCCAGATTTAATCATTGGTTTATCAAATATTAAAAATGTTGATAAGTTAAAGAAAATCGCTCCTACTGTAACATACACTTACGGAAAAGTTGATTACTTAACACAACACTTAGAAATCGGTAAATTATTAAATAAAGAAAAAGAAGCAAAAACTTGGGTTGATGATTTCAAGAAACGCGCACAAACAGCTGGAAAAGACATTAAAGCGAAGATTGGTGAAGATGCAACAGTTTCTGTTGTTGAAAACTTCAACAAACAGCTTTACGTATACGGCGAAAACTGGGGCCGCGGAACAGAAATTCTTTACCAAGAAATGAAATTAAAAATGCCTGAAAAAGTAAAAGAAAAAGCTTTAAAAGAAGGATACTACGCATTATCTACTGAGGTATTACCTGAGTTTGCTGGTGATTACTTAATCGTAAGTAAAAACAAAGATACTGATAACTCATTCCAAGAGACAGAATCATATAAAAACATTCCAGCAGTAAAAAATAATCGTGTATATGAAGCAAACATGATGGAATTCTATTTCAATGATCCACTTACATTAGATTTCCAACTAGACTTCTTCAAGAAGAGCTTTCTTGGTCAATAATACAAACATGAGGAATTCTTAATTTAAGAATTCCTCTTCCTTTATTCTATGAAAAGAAAAGATGTGAAACGAATGAAAAAAGAGCAAGACAACCTACGTTCCAACGCTTTTACATACAAATTAATTTTGAGTATCATTGCATTCTTTCTTATTTTTATGTTTGCAATGGTGTTAGGCGCTGCAGATACTTCTATAAAAGACGTATGGTTAGCACTTACTTCCTCTGCTAAAGGAGATAAGCTATCCATCCTTCGTGAAATACGTTTACCACGTGAAGTTGCTGCTATTTTTGTAGGAGCTGGACTCGCTGTTTCTGGTGCAATTATGCAAGGATTAACGCGAAACCCACTTGCCGATCCTGGATTACTTGGCCTAACTGGTGGCGCAAATGCTGCACTTGCACTAACACTTGCCTTCAATCCTTCTATAAGCTACCTTTACTTAACACTAGCTTGCTTTATCGGTGCTGCAATTGGCGCTATTATGGTATTTGGAATTGGCATGGTGAAAAAGGGCGGACTTTCCCCTCTTCGAATTGTATTAGCTGGTGCTGCTGTTTCAGCATTTCTACTTGCAATCTCAGAAGGTGTTGGCATTTACTTTAAAATTTCACAAGATGTATCAATGTGGACGGCTGGGGGCGTAATTGGAACGAGTTGGAGCCAATTAAAAATTATTATTCCGGTTATTTCAATAAGTATATTTATCGCTATCTTACTTGCAAAGAAATTAACAGTTCTTAGTTTCAGTGAAGAAGTTGCCGTTGGACTCGGTCAAAAAATTATCGTCATTAAAACGATTTTATTTATCATTATTATTTTGCTTGCAGGTGCTTCTGTAGCGCTTGTCGGAAACATGGCATTTATCGGCCTTATGGTACCCCATATGGTTCGTCCAATCGTTGGGCCAGACTACCGTTTTGTTATACCGATGTCAGCGATCGCTGGTGCTTCCTTTATGCTGCTCGCAGATACAATCGGACGTACAATTAACGCTCCGTATGAAACACCAGTTGCTGCAATCGTCGCAATTGTAGGATTACCATTCTTCCTATTCATTGTTCGTAAAGGAGGAAGAGCTTTCTCATGATGCAATCTATTATAAAGAAACAACGCCTTATCATACTTGCATTACTCATACTTACCATCACAACAATTGTAATTGGAATGGGACTCGGTTCTGCCGCTCTCTCCTATGACAGATTAATCCCAACACTTATGGGACAAGGTACATTTAAAGAAGAATTCGTTTTATATTCTTTAAGGCTACCTAGAATCGTCATTACATTATTAGCCGGTATGGCACTCGCTTTATCAGGTGCTATATTACAAGGTATTACCCGAAATGATTTAGCTGAACCTGGTATTCTCGGCATTAACGCTGGTGCTGGTGTTGCAGTTTCTGTTTTCTTTCTATACTTCCCGATAGACGTAAGTTCATTTCTTTACCTACTACCAGTCGTTGGATTTATCGGTGCGTTTCTAACAGCTGTTCTAATTTACGTATTTTCATATAGCAAATCCACAGGCCTTCAGCCAATAAGATTAACATTAACCGGCATCGGTTTTTCCTTTGCACTATCTGGCGCGATGATTGTACTTATTTCATCTGCAGATCGTATGAAAGTAGACTTTATCGCTAAATGGATTGCCGGAAACATTTGGGGAGATGACTGGACATTTGTTTTAGCAATGCTTCCATGGCTAATCGTATTAATCCCATTTGTCTTCTATAAAGCAAATCGATTAAATATACTAGCATTAAACGAACCAGTAGCAATCGGTGTTGGAATTGAAATTGAAAAAGAACGAAGATACTTATTAATCGCAGCCGTTGCACTTGCTGCCGCTGCTGTTTCCGTAACAGGAGGCATTAGCTTTATCGGACTTATGGCTCCTCACATCGCCAAATCTTTAGTAGGTCCAAGGCATCAAATATTCATCCCTATCGCCGTTTTAATCGGCGGATGGTTATTACTACTAGCGGATACAATTGGACGAAATATCGTCGAACCTAGCGGTATTCCAGCTGGTATTGTCGTTGCTTTAATTGGTGCACCTTACTTTATGTATTTGTTGCTTAAGAAAGTGTAAGAAACACCCTCAAGATTTTTTCTTGAGGGTGTTTTCATTTCATTTTACTGCTGTCCATACCCTTCAAACTTCTTCGACAAATTCTCCATCTCGTCTTCTGGCAGTAATTTCGGTTCTCCGACACTTTTCGTTTGATAATAAATTTGAGCACAAAACTCTATTTCTTCTGCAATAGTAAACGCCATTTTTATATTATTTGCACCAGCCATTAAACCATGATTCGCAAGTAAAACTGCACGACGATCAATCATTCCTTCAAAAGCAGCCTCTGCTAATTGCTTCGTACCAAATGTTTCATATGGTGCACAGCGAACATTCGGACCTGCAAAAGCAATTAAATATGATACAGCAGGAAGTTCCCATCCTAATGATGCGATTGTCTTCGCATAAGGAGAATGTGTATGTACAAGCGCATTTATATCTTCACGATTTCTATAATAGATAAGGTGCATATCTAATTCGCTTGATGGTTTTCTCTCTCCTTCTATCACTTCACCATCTAAATTCAATATAACTACATCTTCAGGCGTCGTTTCATAATAATCTAGACCACTTGGGCTAATTGCAACAAGACCTTGTTCACGATTGAAAATACTAATATTACCGCCAGTCCCCTTTGTTAAACCACTAGAAATCATTTTCTTTCCGTACGCTACAACTTCTTCTCTTTCTTTTTGCAGTAACATATACATCCCCCTAGTAAGAAACTTATGATGACTATTTTTCTAAAAACTATCTACTTATTGAAATAGCTTTTTTAAATTCTCCATAAACGGTGCTCTCACAATTCCTTTTTCCGTAATAATCGCTGTTACATTTTCATATGGCGTGACATCAAATGCCGGATTGTATACTTTACTTTCTTGCGGAGCAGAGTATTGTCCGAAACGATTGATCACTTCAGAAGCATCCCTTTCTTCAATTGGAATTTCTTTTCCTGTCAGTGTTTTCAAATCAATTGTCGGCGTTGGTGCTGCTACATAAAACGGAATGTTATAATATTTAGCCAAAATCGAAACACCTAATGTTCCAATTTTATTTGCTACATCCCCGTTTGCTGCTACACGATCACATCCAACGATTACTGCATCGATTTTCCCTTGTGACATGACCATTGCCGCCATATTATCTGTAATGACCGTTACATCAATTCCCGCTCGCTGCAGTTCTAATGCCGTTAACGTTGAACCTTGTAATCTAGGGCGTGTTTCATCGGAATAGATTTTTAAGTCCCATCCTTTTTCTTTCGCTAAGTACATTGGAGCTGTCGCAGTGCCATACTTAGTCGTTGCTAACGCACCTGCATTACAATGCGTTAATACCCCCATGCCATCATGGAATAATGTTAATGCATGTTCTCCAATTTGACGGTTAATTTCTTCATCTTCTCTATGAATCTCTTTTGCTTCTTCTAATAATCTATCTTTCAACTGCGCAATTGATAAGTGAGCATTCTCTTTCGCGACACTTTCCATTCTTTCAAGCGCCCAAAATAAATTTACTGCCGTCGGTCTTGATGTCGCTAAGTATGCACATACCTTTTTTACTTCCGCTATGAATTCTTCCGCCGAACTTTCCGCAACTTCCTTTACTCCTAAATATACACCGTAGGCTGCTGAAACACCTATTGCCGGCGCTCCTCGTACTTTCATTACTTGAATCGCATCCCACACACCCTCAGCCGTTTTAAAAGATTCATAGACTACTTCGTTCGGTAATACCGTTTGATCCAATAACACTAAAGCATCATCTTTCCACTGAATTGGTATTAATTGCTCTGCCATCATCTTCTCCCCTTATTTCGCACTATGCATTGACTGTTTTTTTAACGTTTCTACAAAGCTGCTACCTGTTTTATATTGATTCGCTTGTAAAATAAACTTCTTCGCTGTCTGAAGACAAATTCGCTCCGCTCTAGCACGCGCCTCTTCATTCTCAATACAAGTCATATCCTTTACCTTCGCCAGACCAACAATACGACGAATTAACTCAAGACCCGTCACTGCAGCTGTATCCTCTAATACAGATTGTAAATAAACTCGGTTAAAGCCTTCTTCCTTCGCCATAATCTCTGTCACATGAATATCCCAAGCATCTAAAAACTTCTTCTTAAATAAATCAATTACATCTATCATGGTAGATTCTATCCAGTTCATATATGTATCTTTCTCAATACCAGATTGCATCACTGCATCTGCATTCACCCAAGCAAACATTAAATTCGCCATTATATTCCCAACGTCATATCCCATAGGTCCATAAAAAGCAAATTCAGGATCAATAACCTTTGTAGAATCACTTTTTACAAAAACAGAACCAGTATGTAAATCACCGTGAAGTAGCGCTTGTGCATTCGTCATAAACGAAAACTTAAGTTTTGCTACTTCCATACGAAGCTCTTTATCACTATAAATATGCTCCCTAATCCATCCTTCATTTAATTGAAACAATTCGTTGCGTTTATTATGGTTTGTGAATGGCTCTGAATATACGAGGTCCTCTGTAATCTCACATAACTCAGGATTTATATAATTCTTCACGAGTTCCTTCTTCTCTTTATGATTCATTACAGCATCTGATGTTAATAGAAGGGTATTTACCATAAAAGTAGTTAAATCATCAGCAAGCCTCGGAAACATTTGATGATTTATGAGTGCTGTACGCAATATTGTGTGATCTGATAAATCTTCCATCACGCAACAATTCATCACACTATCAAACAAATATACATTTGGCACGAGTCCAGATGCTAACTCTCCTTCTAATCGCAAAACATCTGATTCTATACGGATTCGATTCGTCGACAACTTAAACTCATCTGAAATACGCGCTGTATCCCCAGCTTGCTTTACAATGACAGAAATGTTCTTCTGTTCATCCCAAACGCGGAACACATAATTTAAATTACCATCACCTATTTCTTTACACTTTAGCCCCTTTGCATGCTCGAACTTAGGTAATTTCTCTTGCACATATGCAATCACATCTTTAGCTTCCATTAAAAAATACTTCGTGAACTTAGACATGGTTTCCCCTCCACACTAAATGTAAACGTTTTCTAAAAGCCGTAAAAAATAATAGACTGAAATTTTTTCAATCTATACTATATCTTCTCTATTGCAATACATATCTCGCTTTTATTATATCTTGTTAGAAATGAGCGTCAATGTTTCTATTTCTCATTGCAATATACTTCTTATTATATATATTTATGATGACAATAATTGTTCACAAAGATTCCGATACATTTTGTTTTATTTATTGCACAATTCTTTGTAAAATAGAAGTAAGCAGTTCCTTTTCAAATCTACAACTTCTAAGAAATATTCCCTTCCTAAGAATTTATACTTACACCATGTCTCTAACATACTCACTACTCTTTCAAACACTCATTGAAAATTTATGACTTGAAAATTACCTTTTAATTCCCTAGCAGCCTTAATTGAGAATAAATATTAATTAAATTGGTATAAAGTTGGTTTATTCTCTTGACAAAATAACCACTTCTATATGATAATTAATATCGAATTAGAATTATTATAGTTAATTAAAAAATATATTTTATGAGCAAACTAATTTCCGATGCTCAAAACCAACCTTTAGGAGGAATTTTAATATGTTATTAATCGGCACAGAAGTAAAACCGTTTAAAGCTAATGCTTACCATAATGGAGAATTTATCCAAGTTACTGATGAAAGTTTAAAAGGAAAATGGAGCGTAGTTTGTTTCTACCCAGCAGACTTCACATTCGTTTGTCCAACTGAACTTGAAGACTTACAAAACCAATACGCAACTCTAAAAGACTTAGGCGTTGAAGTATACTCTGTATCTACAGACACTCACTTCACTCACAAAGCATGGCATGATAGCTCAGAAACTATCGGAAAAATCGAATACATTATGATTGGTGACCCAACTCGCACAATCACTACAAACTTCAACGTTTTAATGGAAGAAGAAGGTCTTGCTGCTCGTGGTACATTCATCATCGATCCAGACGGCGTTATCCAATCTATGGAAATCAATGCTGACGGTATCGGCCGTGACGCAAGCATCCTTGTTAACAAAATTAAAGCAGCTCAATACGTACGTAACAACCCAGGTGAAGTTTGCCCAGCTAAATGGCAAGAGGGTTCTGCAACACTTAAACCAAGCCTTGACCTTGTAGGCAAAATCTAAGGAGTTCGATCAAAATGATACTAGATGCAGATATAAAAACACAACTATCCCAATACCTTCAGTTAATGGAGAACGATATTTTACTTAAAGTAAGCGCAGGAGACGATAACGTATCTAAAGATATGTTATCTCTAGTAGATGAATTAGCTACTATGTCATCTAAGATTACAGTAGAAAAAGTTGAACTAGAGAGAACACCAAGCTTTAGCGTAAATCGCCCTGGTGAAGAAACTGGTGTCGTATTCGCTGGTATTCCATTAGGACACGAATTTACTTCATTAGTGTTAGCTTTACTACAAGTTAGTGGACGTGCTCCAAAAGTTGAACAAAAATTAATCGATCAAATCAAAAACATTCAAGGCGAATATCATTTTGAATCTTATATCAGCCTAAGTTGTCATAACTGTCCTGATGTTGTACAAGCTCTTAACGTAATGAGCGTTCTAAACTCTGGTATTACACATACTATGATTGATGGCGCTGCATTCAAAGAGGAAGTAGAAAGTAAAGACATTATGGCAGTACCAACTGTTTACCTAAACGGTGAATCTTTCGGAAGCGGTCGTATGACACTTGAAGAAATTTTAGCTAAAATGGGTAACGGTCCAGATGCATCAGAGCTTTCTGATAAAGATCCATACGATGTTCTTGTTGTTGGTGGCGGCCCAGCTGGTGCAAGTGCAGCAATTTATGCAGCACGTAAAGGCATCCGCACTGGTATCGTTGCTGAGCGCTTCGGTGGTCAAGTAATGGATACTATGGGTATTGAGAACTTCATCAGCGTAAAACGCACTGAAGGTCCTAAGCTAGTAGCAAGCCTTGAAGAGCACGTAAAAGAATACGACATCGATGTAATGAATCTACAACGTGCGAAACGTTTAGAGAAAAAAGAACTTATTGAAGTGGAACTTGAAAACGGCGCTATTCTGAAAAGTAAGAGCGTAATCGTTTCAACAGGTGCTCGCTGGCGTAATGTTGGCGTACCGGGTGAAGCTGAGTTCAAAAACAAAGGTGTAGCATACTGCCCACACTGTGACGGTCCATTATTCATCGGAAAAGATGTAGCGGTTATCGGCGGTGGTAACTCTGGTATTGAAGCAGCTATCGACTTAGCAGGTATTGTTAAGCACGTAACTGTTCTTGAATTCATGCCAGAATTAAAAGCTGATGCTGTATTACAAGAACGTCTTAACAGCTTACCAAACGTAACTGTTCTGAAAAACGTTCAAACGAAAGAAATCACTGGTACTGATAAAGTAAACGGTATTTCTTACATCGATCGTGAAACTGAAGAAGTACACCATGTTGAATTACAAGGTGTATTCGTTCAAATCGGTCTTGTGCCAAACACAGACTGGTTAGGCGAAACAGTTGAACGCGTTCGCGGTGAAATCGTAACAGACAAGCACGGCGCTACAAACGTACCAGGAGTGTTTGGTGCAGGTGACTGTACAAATAATCCGTACAAACAAATCATCATCTCTATGGGTTCAGGTGCGAATGCAGCTTTAGGTGCATTTGATTACTTAATCCGTAACTAATTATATAAACGTGAGTAAAAGACGCGCTACCTATTGGTAGCGCGTCTTTTTTATTACATTGTATGTAAATGGTCGTCAAATACCTTCCAACATATTAAATCATACGGTGGTTCTATATCTAATACTACATTTATATCTTCTGCTGCTACTTGTATTCTTTTGGCCGGGGTATCTCTTTTTCCTGAAGAATAAATAGCAAGCTTAATTATTTCCTGCTTTCCATCTTCATAAATCCTTTTCTTTAAGTCTAATTGGTCAATTTGTTCTTTTGAAGGAATCTCTTTCCCTTCCCAATCACACATTTCAAATAGAGGATATCGATCCCCGTACCATTCCTCAATAATCTCAATGACTTTAAGAATAATATAATTCCCCGATACTAATTCGTAACTAACAGCATCGCCTGCTTTTAAAGAAGTATTCGCTATAAATCTCTTCGGTACTTTTTTAGCTTGTGGCTGCGGAGAATGTAACTGTTCTCTAAGTTTATTTAACACTACTTCACGTTTTCTCTGTAATTTAGGTTCATCCTCCCAGCGGGATAAATCTGCACCACTCTCTATTATTTGCAATGCCTCAAGTTTAACATTCTCTTGAAGTCCTCCTAACTTCCATTGTATGCAAGCAAATGCTAGCCAAAAAACAATAATCTCTTCATCATCTAGTTCAGTCTGGTATTCCTCAATTACAATCCTACTTGCTTCTTCATTTGAATATTCATTTCCTAACAAATCCTTATAAATTAACTGAATATCTTTAGCAATATCATCTGACAATATCGCTACTCCCCAAGCCCCCATACATTAACGCTCCAATCTATACACTAAAAATCTCTCATTCCCATTCTTCTCATAAGCACCCGGCAATCTAACCTCTCGCTTCAATTCAAACGCAGTCTGGTTCTCTAAGAAGAAAATATAATCTTCAGAAGGGTAGTATAAAATAATATCAATTTCTCTCTCCACCGCTTCTACTGAAAGCAAAATGTTATTTACTACGTTCATAAACACTTGTACAGAAAATGGATTGAAGAAATAAAATCGGTTATCACGCGGATCAATCTCATATTCCTGTGCTAAACAACATTCAAATTGAATTTTATCTTTACTGTTTCTCACTTTTCGTGCATAACGATCACGATTATCCATTGCTTCTTTATAAAACTCTTCATTCATTTCAATTCCAACGGCCGAAGCACCACACTTATGGTGCATGTAAAAATTCAATCTCCCTTTTCCGCACCCAAAGTCTACAATTCGATCGCTACTTGTTATTTCATATTGATTCAATAACTCATCTAATCCGCTATATGGCGTCGGTTCATAACGGTGATAATGCATAGACTTATTAAATCCTTTTTGCTCACCGACAGTTTTTATATTTAATACAGCATCGTAATATTGTTCGTTCATTCGTTTGCTCCTATTAAGAAATATTACTATTATTATACACCACGTACTGAATGCTCATTTTTATCAAATTAATTGGTACGTGAAATTATATTATCGCAAAATCGAATATATCGAATTAACAACAAATCCCTACAAAAAACAGGAGCTTTCTAGCCCCTGTCTTCTAATACTTTCAATACAGTTTGTTTCAATATTTCCACACCATCCATTATACAGCTATGATCAAACTTCATATATGGATGGTGTAATCCAGGTTGTAAGTTCGCCCCTAGTCCAAGCATGACAGCTTTTAAATGGGGTCTTTTCACTGTATAGTAATGGAAATCATCGCTTCCTGTCGTATACAGTGGTCCAGTACATCCCTCTTCCCCGTACACTTCAAGAATGCCTTTCCGCATGAAACGCTCAGCTTCTTCTGACACTTCAGCTCCTGGTGCGAGATCAATCCACTCATAAGAAAGTTTAGATCCCATTGATTCAGCTGACTGAATTACTTGCTCTATTTTTCGCTTCAATTCATCTAGTAATATGTTATTTTCTGCTCTTACATCTAAACTAAAGTGCCCGTTACCTGGAATAATATTTAGATTATCACCACCAGCTTGGCATCTCGTCATCTTAACAGAATAAGACGTCTGCGGCGGTAACCATATATTTTTCAATCCAATATTGATCATCGAAATGACATCAATTGCATTTATACCTTGATGTGGGCGTGCCCCGTGTGCATCATCTCCATGAATCATCCCTTCTAAAAATGCTGCAGCTCCGTGACGAATAGATGGGGCTGCTTGTTTCAAAGGCAGTTCTTCAATCGGCCTTAAATGAACACCAAATAAGAAATCAGCATCATCCACGGCGCCCTTCTCTACCATCTTTAAGGAACCATTTCCTTTTTCCTCTGCCGGCTGAAAAATAAATCTAACAGTACCACTATCCCATCTCATATTTTTCAATTGTAAAATAAGGCCCATCACAATTGTCATATGAGCATCGTGGCCGCACGAGTGATTCGCTTTAAATTCTCCGTCTACTTCTTGCCATAGTGCATCCATATCAGCACGAATCGCGATAACTGGATTCCCTCTTCCGATTTCAGCAATCACGCCAGGGCAATCATCAAATATTTTATATGAAATTCCTTCTTCTTCTAGAAAGTTAGTAATATAAGCTGTCGTTTCATATTCCTTCCAGCTTACTTCAGGGTTTTCATGTAAATGCTGAAAAATTTCAGTTAAACGCTCTTGTAGTTCTAATGTTTTCAAAGCTTCATTCTCCTTCCCCTAATTACAAACCATTCAGATTAATTATACTTATGAAAAACAGATGTTTTTATGAACATATTGAATTTTAAGAAAAAAGTCAATTGTTTATTTTTCAATACCGTTAATACCCGATTTCAATTCATCTTATAAAGATATCCATACAAATAGAAGATTCGATATTTTCTGTTTTTATATTGACGCTTACATCTATTTTTAGTTATTATAACTTAATAACGTCTATTTTGCGACAATTCTAAAAATACAAACATACATAATGAGGAGGCAGTTTATGAAAAGAGAAATACCTTTTGGCATAGCAATAATCCCTATTATCATTACAGTTGCAGTTATGATGGTTACAATTGTTGTATTAGAACAAAGCCCTCACGTCCCACTTATTATCGGTACAACCGTTGCTTCGATCGTCGCTTGGCGATACGGTTACAAATGGAATGACATTGAAGAATCGATGTATAAAGGAATTCGCCTTGCATTACCCGCTATCGTTATCATTATTCTTGTAGGTTTAACGATCGGTGCTTGGATTGGCGGCGGAATCGTCGCTACTATGATTTATTACGGCTTAAAACTTTTAACTCCATCACTATTTTTAGTTTCAATTACAATTATTTGTTCTATCGTTGCATTAGCAATCGGTAGCTCTTGGTCTACAATGGGAACAATCGGTGTTGCTGGAATGGGAATTGGCCTAAGTATGGGAATCCCAGCTCCAATGGTTGCTGGCGCTATAATTTCCGGTTCTTATTTTGGCGATAAAATGTCACCGCTTTCAGACACGACAAACTTAGCAGCGGGATTAACAAATACAGATTTATTCACACATATTCGTCATATGTTATTTACTACAATTCCAGGTTTAATTATTACTCTTATCGTCTATGCTTTCTTAGGAAGAAGCTTCGGCGATAACAATATCGATGCAAAAAGCATCGATCAAACGTTACAAGTATTGCAACAAAACTTTGTTATTTCGCCTTTCCTATTAATTATACCCGTAGTCGTTATGGTATTGGTCGCTAAAAAAGTCCCTGCTATACCAGCTATTCTCGTAGGTGTTATTTTAGGATTCTTATCACAAGTCTTTATTCAAGGTGGCTCTGTCTCATCAGCTGTCGGTGCACTCCAAAGTGGATTTGTCATAGACACTGGAAACAAACTAGTAGATGAACTATTTAACCGTGGTGGCTTAAGCTCTATGATGAATACAGTTTCTATGACAATTGTCGCTATGACTTTCGGCGGAGTACTAGAACATACTGGCATTCTTCGCTCAATTGTAAATCAAATTTTAAAATTAGCGACATCATCAAAAGGACTTATCGCTTCTACCATCGCATCTTGCTTTGCAACGAATCTTACTTGCTCTGAACAATATATTTCGATTGTTGTTCCTTCAAGAATGTATGCAAATGCGTACACAGAAAAAGGACTACATTCTAAAAATTTATCCAGAGCATTAGAAGATGGTGGAACATTAACTTCTGTTTTCGTACCTTGGAATACATGTGGTGTATTTATACTCGCAACCCTTGGAGTCGGTGCATTCGAATATGCTCCTTATGCTATATTGAATTTCATCGTACCTATTATCTCAATCATTTATGGTATAACTGGCTTCACAATTACGAAGCTATCTGATATTGAAAAAGCAGACCTACTGAAAAAACAAAAGGCACAACTAGAAGCTTAAAATTTTTGAAACGAATACAACGGTAAATTTAGCTCATATATTGCACGAGGGCGCCCTTGTTGATAGGGCATTTCCTCGCCGCAAATATTGGCATATCTGTAATCAACTAATTTCTTTAACAGCCTTTCCGTCGATCGCCGAGTCACTTGTAAGTACTCAGAAAGATCCGCCGCTGTAAATTTCAATGATGGATGCGATTGACTAAACTGAATAATTTTTGACAAGTTTGCAGGACTAAGCTTCGTTTCCTTCGCTATTTTCATTAATTCAGGATTATCGTTTTTTAAACTTTGTACTCTCTGTTCTTTCGGGAACGGACCAAATAATTCTTTATCACTTGTTAGTATATAAAAGCAGCTTTCTATCGGATTATTCTTTGCGAAACCTCGAGCGATTTTTGCATTTTGTTCCGCTTCATTTACTGTTTTTCCGTAACCAAATCCAATAGATACTGCGCCTTCTATATTCATAAATAAACGATCTATCGTATTTGTTTTTATACTCAATTCAATATCACCACGAGTTGTATACAAAATAAAAGTCATTTCATCAACTTGTTTAAATGAACCATGTAATTCTTTTGAAATTACATTTAATTGTTCAAGCGAGCTTTCTTGTAACTCTATAAAGGATATAATACAAGCACCAACAGTAGCTGAATGGCTTTTTGCTAACTCAGCTTTTATTTTTGCATCTTTTAACCCATGTATAATTGATTGCGTTGGATCTATCATACGCTCTGAAGGAATCCCTATTTTTTGAAGTTCATCGTAGACAGCGTGAATACTAGTTAAAGCTAAATCAACCTCTCCAGATTGATATTTAGCTAAATGAAAATCAATGATTCTCTTAATTTCATCATTACTCCATAACATATTTTCATAATCCATCACTTGCGGCGTTTCTTTTAGACCGATGTCATGGAACACATTTGTAATAAACGAACGATCTACTAAATCAATTGAAATTTTATGAGGTTGAATACTTTGATGGTATATTATAGAAAGGAGTGAAGATGCGACAGTTGTCTCGTCTTGCTGCAAATATACACTTGGAATTGGTAATTGTTCTCTTATTTCTTTTGCCATATAATAAGGTAGGGCACCCGAGAAAAAGATAGCATCACAAGGTTTTAAACGCTTTAATAGTTCAGAAGATTCTGCCGGATGAAGGTAAATATATGGATCAATCTCTATTTCTTCTAGTTTATGAGCAATAGGTAAAAGATTCTCCATAAACTCTTTTGAACCGACAACTGCAATTTTTATCATCATTTTCTCTAACTCCTTATCATTAATTAACGACTATTTAACGTCAACTATATCAAATGTACAAAACCATTGTAAACAGGAAGGGGTCTTTATTCAATGAAAATTACAGCTATTCATCTTTACGCAATTCGTTTACCACTTCGCGATCCGTTTGTTATTAGTTATGGTTCTTATTCTGATATGCCTTCTATTATCGTCAAAATGGAAACAGATGAAGGCATTATCGGTTACGGTGAAGGCGTTGCTGATGATCACGTTACAGGTGAATCATGGGAAAGTACTTTCCATGTTTTAAAACATACACTAGCTCCTGCTCTAATTGGGGAAAATCCAATGAATATCGAAAAAATACACGATATGATGGACAATACAATTTACGGTATTCCTACTGCGAAAGCTGCGATTGATATCGCTTGTTTTGATATACTGGGTAAAAAACTAAATCAACCTGTATATCAATTAATTGGAGGACGTTACCATGAAGAATTTCCTGTCACTCACGTCTTAAGTATCGCCGATCCAGAAAATATGGCTGAAGAAGCAGCTTCCATGATTAAGAAAGGTTACCAATCTTTCAAAATGAAAGTCGGCACGAATGTAAAAGAAGATGTAAAACGAATTGAAGCTGTACGTGAACGTGTAGGAAATGATATCGCGATTCGTGTTGATGTAAACCAAGGCTGGAAAAATAGCGCCAACACATTAACAGCACTTCGTTCATTAGGTCATTTAAACATCGACTGGATTGAACAACCTGTTGTAGCGGATGATATTGATGCAATGGCTCATATTCGTTCGAAAACAGATCTTCCGCTTATGATTGATGAAGGACTAAAAGGCTCTCGTGAAATGCGCCAAATTATTAAATTAGACGCAGCTGATAAAGTGAATATAAAACTAATGAAATGCGGTGGCATATATCCAGCTGTAAAACTCGCTCATCAAGCTGAAATGGCAGGCATTGAATGCCAAGTTGGATCCATGGTCGAATCATCTGTTGCCTCTTCCGCAGGATTCCATGTCGCTTTCTCAAAAAAAATCATTACTAGCGTCGAGCTAACAGGACCATTAAAATTCACGAAAGACATCGGAAACTTACATTACGACGTACCATTTATTCGCTTAAACGAAAAGCCGGGACTCGGCATTGAAATAAACGAAAATACATTACAAGAACTAACCGTCTTTCAAGACGTTGTACGCTAAAGGAGGACTAACGCATGACGATTCTTTACGAAGGAACATTAAAACAAAACAACGATTCATTTCACGTTACATTACTATCTTTAGAACATATGGAACAAATTTTATCATTACAAAACGTTATAGTTGAAGCGCTAGAAGATAAAGGTCGTTTACAACCACTCTCGCTAGAAGAATTTCAATACATTCTAGAAGGAAACGGCATGATGATCGGGGCGTTTATACAAAACGAGCTCATCGCATTTCGTGCCCTACTAGTCCCTCCTATCGACGATGAACATTTAGGGCTTGATATTGGTCTACCAGAAAGTCAGCTACACCGCGTCATCTATCAAGAAATCTCAAACGTTCATCCAAACTGCCGAGGAAATGGCATGCAAAAAATATTAGCCACAGTCATCATGGATGAATTACAAAAAGAAGACAGCCAGTACGACTATGTTTGTTGCACCGTTGCACCTTTTAACATTCCTAGTTTAAAAGATAAGTTTGCGCAAGGTATGGAAATTGCTGCGCTGAAGGAGAAGTATGGCGGGAGTATGCGGTATGTTTTTGTGAAGGAATTGCGTGGGGATAAGGAAAGAGATTGGTCCGATGTTAAGAGCGTTCCGATGAGTGATGCTGGTGGACAGCAGGCGTTGCTTTCGGAGGGGTATCGTGGGTATGAGATGGAGAGAATAGACGATACTTTCACTGTGAATTTTGGACGATAATCTATGTACAAAGAGAACCCTAATTCATTAGGGTTCTACTTTATTTCATTCCACAATCTAAAGTAATAACTAAACCGTCATCTTCCAGCTCGATAACGCTAACCAGTTTTCCATTTCCTTATAATCAGGCATTATCTTCCCGACAAGACGCCAAAAAGAGCGATCATGATTTAAATGAACCATATGACACATTTCATGAACAACTACATAATCAATTACCCTCTGAGGTGCCATTGCTAGTTTCCAATTGAATGTTAGTTGTAGATTTGAATCACAAGTTCCCCACGTACGACTACTATCTGTAATACGAATAGAACGCGGTTTTGTTTTAAAGTTGTTTTGATGCGCTTTAATACTCTTTTCCACTACCGCCTTACACTGCTTATAATAAAATCGCTTCAAAGCTTGCTGGATTTTCTCATCCTTAAGCTCTTTCACATAAATATGTAGCTTATCCCCTTCAAACACTGCATTGTCTTGCGTAATACTTACATCTTGAGAAATCTGTATCGGATATGTGTTTCCTAAATACAGAAAACCCTCTCCTTGATCATAACCTTTTTCCTGTGGTCCAAGCGCTCGCTCCTGCATTTCCTTACGTGTTGCCTGAATCCAATCCCATTTCTCCTCTAACAATTGGACTAAGTATTCAACAGGTGTACCTTTCGGGGCTTGCACCTCAACATTTCCGTAAGAATCTACATAAAGACGCACCGACTTTTTCTTCTTATAAGTTATATGAAAATTAATTGTCTCACCTAAATATGTATGTACCATTTCATCACCTAACGTATTCGTTCATAATTATTTTTACAAATAAAAAAGAGCAGGATACAAACGTCCTACTCTACCTATTATATCATTTACTGCTTTATCATAAATGTTACAATGCTTATTTCTTATCCTCTATAGCTTACAGCTAATCCCTTTAAGAAATTCCTTGCGTATCTATCACCGCACTCTTTGTAATTCTTATGGCCTTCTTTTCTTAATAGAGCGCTTAATTCTCCTTTTGTTACAATGACTCCTACGTCTTCTAATATATCAAGCATATCTTCACTTGTTAATGATAGTGCTATCTTCAATTTTTTTAGAACGAGATTATTAACACTTCCATTACTCTTTAAAGACATCGCTTGTCTATCCGATTGCCCTGGTTTTGGATCTTGTTTTCCTCTTTTAAAAGTAATAAAACCATTCAAAAATGACTCTAACATAACATTATTGCATTTTATTTCGTAATCATATTCAACTACATCAATATCATCAACTTCATCATAGTAACTGTTTTTTAATTTTGTCAGCATCTTTCGCACTTCTTCTTTTGTTACTTCAACGCCACCAAGTTTAAATATCTCCACCATATCTGTATCTTTTATATCCAGAGCATATCTTACTCGAATTAATATATCATTATTACTTATAGCCATTGTTTGTCCTCCTGAAATGTTGATTATAGTAATGCTTTTAGCATGTGTAAATTAATGTCGTTAAGTTACTACTTTAACATTTTAGAGGTTGGTTTTGTAGTCTTAGGTGGATTAATGGTTTTGGGGATGATTTTAAAACAGCAACATATGTTGTTTAGGTACTTTTAATTATCCATTTTAACCCAATTAAATTATAATGATACTAGAGTTAATATGAGAGGGAATCAATATTGAATTATCTAATTGGTTATAAAGATGCTGAACGAAACTTCGGACATGAGGACCCAATGCTAACAGAATATACATATGGAGAGCCAGGATCTAATACCGAAAAGCTCCTAAAAGTACAAAAGGGAGATTTACTATTAATTAACACACTTGAAAATGGACTAACCTGATATAGGTTAGTCCATTTCTTTTTATTTTAGTGGGCAACTCAAACATGAATGTTACGCAAAATTCAGGTGAAATATATTGATTGTGTTTACTTAGGTTTTCCTTTTTATTTGTGGTACGGTTCACCGTAACTAATCTAAATGAGGTTATTGTTCATTATTTTCATAATTAAATTTAACAAAAAAGGTAGTGCCTTCCGAGCCTGTTTGAATTTCTATTTTCGCATTATGCCGGGCAGCAATAGCATAACATACGCCTAATCCCAATCCAGTTCCATTATCTTTGGTCGTGTAAAATGGAGTACCCAGTTTCTCTAATACTTCAGGCCTGATACCTTTTCCTTGATCCCGCACTGCAAGCACCACACAATTTCGACCTTCCTTGTAGGTGCTAATGGTTAGAACTTTCCCTGTGCTCATCGCTTCTAAGCCATTACGGTATAGGTTTATTAATAATTGCCGTATCTCATTACGATTTAAAAGTAATTCCGGAATGTCATTTGTATCGACTTGAATATATTTATTTTGATTATACGTATCAATTTTTATTAAAGGAATACTATCGTGGATAATTGAATTTAAATCTAACATCTGTAAATCCGATTTCTTTGTATTACCCATTGAGAGAAATTCCGTAATAATAGAATTGGAACGGTCAAGTTCTTCAATCATTAAATTAAAGTACTTATTATGTTTCTCATAGATGCTCTCTTCTTTTAATAACTGCAAAAACCCTCGTACTGTTGTCATTGGATTTCTAATCTCATGGCTGATACCTGCTGCCATTTGCCCTATTAAATCTATGTTGGATAACCTTTTCAATTCCTGCTCATATTGCTTTTTTTCCGTTATGTTTTTAAAAACACAACAAATACCATCATCATACGGGTATGCAATAACTTCGTGCCAATATTCATCAGAGATAGAAAAAGATTCGAAATGAACTGTAGTTCGCTCTGACATTGCACGATGAAATTCCTTATACATAACTGCGTCGACGCTACTCAGGAAAACATCCCATATATTCTTGCCTAATACATCTTTTGCTGTTTTTCTTTGTGGAAAATATTGATGCTTATTTACGTACGTAAATTCCCATTTATTATTCAAAGTAAAGAATCCATCCGTAATACTTTCAATCACACTTGTAACTTTTTCATTAGCAGCAGCTAGTTCTCTCGTTCGCTCTTCCACCATACTTTCAAGTTGATCCATATATAACAAGTTTGAAAACGTAGGAGCTGTGGCATCAACGATAGATTTTGCCAGTTGAATTTGGGAATTATCGTAATTGTGAGCTTTTCCCTCTTTGCCAACGACGATTACCCCTAATATTTCTCCCATTGAAACCAATGGAATCATCAGTAGACCCTTACTATCTATATTTTTTGTTTGAATAACCTCTTGGATCTTGGCTTCATAGCTTTTCTCCATCCAATCCGCTTCTGTCCAATCACAGTCCTTGCTTAACTTTGTTGTTTTAATCGTTGTTTTGTCTAGCGGATCTAAAAGGTGGGCAGCCATGTTTTTACTCTCTAAAATCTGTCCTAAGTAAAAAAAACATTTATCAAAACTCTCCTGTATCGAGGAACACATTGATAAATCACGGGTAACATCTAGTAATAGCTGCTTCTCGGCAATAAGGTTTTCCTTTTGTGTTAAATTATTTGCATTTTGAATTGCGACCGCAGCCATATTTACATAAGCTTCAACACTTTGAATCTCTGAATCTGTTAAGTTCATTGGAACTCCATAATCAAATAAAAAAACCAGACCAAATAACTCTTGTCCAAATGAGATAGGCAGGGCTAATAAGGACTTAATTTTGAACGCAGCAACTGGTCTCGGATCCGGCCGATGATCCTTTGATGTATCAGGAATATAAATGGTTTTTTTGGTTTCAATAACTTCTTTTGCCAGTAAGTCTATTTCAGGATCAATTACCTGAGTATCGAGCGTTACGCCATTTATGGTCTCTGGTTTTCCTGCAAAACCTCTAAATGTTCCATCTTCCTGAGGTAAATAAATTCCAACAGCGTTGCACCTAACAATCTCCTCTGATATCGCCATTGTTACACGCTGCAATACTTCACGTAGTTCTAATTTTGTATTTATTATTTTTGTTATATTCGCGAGCCTAGAATATCTCGTCTGATCACTTAACATTCACATAGCCTCCAAGTTATAGGCATAATAAAATAAACATGATAATATCAGTGAAAATCAAGACCAACCTGCCATTTTCAATTTTCTCCTGTATTCTTTTCTTACCCTTGTTTTACATAGAATACCTCACTTACTTATGATACGGTTCACCTTAATTAAAATGAAACAAACACTCATAAAATCGCTACACCCTATCCCCTCTAACTTTCAAAAGTTACACTGTTTCACTATCTCCATCCTTATCAACACTCGCCTCAAACTTATCAAGCAACGCACGCACTTCATCAGTTGATTTCGTGTTCATCAATTGATTTCTTAGTTCAGCAGCTCCAGGGAAGCCTTTTACATAAATTTTGAAGAAGCGATGAAGCCCTGTGATTGAGCGTGGTAGTACTTCTGCATATTGATCTTGAAGATCAAGCTGTAGTCTTAGAAGATCAAGGTGTTCTTTACTGCTATGTTCTCTTGGCTCTTTTTCAAAAGCAAATGGATTTTTAAAGATACCTCGTCCAATCATAACGCCATCAATACCGTATTTTTCAGCAAGTTCCATTCCAGTTTGACGATCAGGAATGTCTCCATTGATTGTTATTAGCGTATTTGGTGCAATGCGGTCACGTAATTTTTTAATTTCTGGAATTAGTTCCCAGTGCGCATCTACTTGGCTCATTTCTTCTCTTGTACGTAAGTGAATAGAAAGGTTCGCAATATCTTGTTTGAAAATGTGCGTTAACCAATCCTCCCACTCACTTAACTCTTTAAAGCCAAGTCGTGTTTTTACGCTGACAGGTAGTCCGCCCGCTTTTGCTGCTTGAATAAGTTCTGCCGCAACGTCTGGACGTAGAATAAGGCCACTACCTTTTCCTCTTGATGCTACATTCGGTACAGGGCAGCCCATATTAATATCGATACCTTTAAATCCTAGCTCTGCCATACCAATACTCATTTGGCGGAAATATTCAGGAGTATCTCCCCAAATATGCGCGACTATCGGCTGTTCATCTTCTGTAAAAATTAAACGGCCACGTACACTTTTCATACCTTCCGGATGACAATAGCTATCCGAGTTTGTAAACTCTGTGAAAAATACATCTGGGCAACCAGCTTCACTTACTACGTGACGAAAAACAACGTCTGTCACATCTTCCATTGGTGCAAGTACGAAAAATGGTCGTGGTAAATCACGCCAAAAATTATCTATCATTTCAAATTCAAATCCTCTCACTATGAATACAATTTCAAACTCTCAATTTAAAAATATAAAGCCAAATAGCAAAAGTACATTTGGACATTTATATTTTGTGAAAATCAGCAATATTCATTTTAACTAAAATCGTTGCTGAATGGTATTTTTATAAACCAAAAAGCAGATGGTATAGATTTTTCTATATCAACTGCTTTTTTATTATACCAACTTAAGCCAAGTCACACACTCTACATGAGTAGTATGCGGGAACATATCAACAGGCTGTACTTCCTGTGTTTTATATCCGCCTTCTTCTAGTACTTTTAAGTCACGTGCTAATGTTGCTGGGTTACATGATACGTATACGACGCGCTTTGGCTTCATGTCGATGATTGTGTTTAGTAGCGCTTCGTCACAGCCTTTACGCGGTGGGTCTACGACCATTGTGTCGGCGATTACGCCTTCTTTGTACCATTTTGGAATGACTACTTCTGCTTCTCCTACGCCAAATTCAGCGTTTGTCATGTTGTTTAGTGCTGCGTTTCGGTTTGCGTCTTCAATTGCTTCTGGGACGATTTCAACGCCGTACACTTTTTTCGCTTTTTGTGCTAGGAATAAGGAGATTGATCCAATTCCGCAATAGGCATCAATTACTGTTTCGTTACCATTTAATTTTGCGTATTCTAACGTTTTATCGTATAGCACTTTCGTTTGTTCTGGGTTTACTTGATAGAATGAACGTGCTGAAATCGCAAATTTAATGTCACCGATAAAGTCATAAATATATTCTGATCCGTACAGTACTGTCGTTTTGTCTCCGAAAATAACGTTTGTACGTTTCGTGTTTACGTTTTGAACGATTGATTTTACTTCTGGGAATTTCGCTGCGATTTCTTCAATGATTGCTTCTTTATTTGGCAATTCAGCTGTACGTGTAATGAAGACAAGCATAATTTCCCCTGTTACTTGTCCGTAGCGAGCCATTACGTGGCGAAGTTTTCCTTTGTTACGCTCTTCATTGTAAGCCGAAATACCGTGCTTTTCACAAATACGTTTTACTTCTTGAATTAATGTATCGTTTTCTTCCGCCTGAATTAAGCATGATTCCATATTAATGATGTCATGCGTTCCTTGACGATAGAAACCAGCTACAAGTCCACCTTCACGTTCTCCAATTGGCACTTGTGCTTTATTGCGGTATACCCACGGGTTTTTCATGCCAAGTACAGGATGAACAGGAACATCACTTAATCCACCGATGCGCTGCATAACGTCACGTACTTGTTTTTCTTTCGCTTTTAATTGTCCTTCATATGTTAAGTGCTGAAGTTGACAACCTCCGCACTCATTGTACACGGGGCATTCTGCATCTTTACGATATGGACTTTCTTGATGAAGCTTCATTAAACGACCAAACGCGAAGTTTTTCTTCACTTTAATAATTTTAATTTGCGCTTCCTCACCTGGTAATCCGTTTTTTACGAAAATAGGATATCCCTTCACTTTCGCAACACCGGCACCATCATGTGTTAAATCTTCAAACACTACATCTATAAACTCGTTTTTTTCAACTGGTGGCGTCATTTTTATACTCATTTTCCGACCTCTCTTTTTCATAACACTGCGTTACATTTTATCATACTTATATGGTCTATTTCTATTGGAAGAAAAAAAGCTATTGACGACAGTTCTCTAGTAATGTTACGCTACTACTAATTTAATACGGACGATGTTACCTCATATATAGTCGATAATATGGATCGAGAGTTTCTACCCGGCAACCTTAAATTGCTGGACTATGGGGAAAACTAATGAATATTAGCCTATGTATAAAAAAGACTCCTATTGATTAGCTTTCTCTCATAGATGAAAGTGAATCCATAGGGGTCTTTTTTTATTTTTCAAAAAGGTCAGACATCTTACGTATGACATGAAACTTCCATTACTTTATTTTTAGTAATATAACGAGCGTTTTATGTAAAAACTTTATACGAACTTCTGAAAGGGGCAACTACATGCAATATGTAATGAGCATTATCGGTATTCTTGTCGTTTTAGGTTTATGCTTTGCTTTGTCAAACAATAGAAGTAAAATCAACTTCCGTGCAATTGCTATTATGATTAGTTTCCAAATTTTAATCGGTTGGTTTATGTTTGGCACAAAGATCGGACAGCAAATTATCATCTTCATTAGTAAAGTTTTCAACAAACTAATTAAACTTGGTACGACAGGTGTCGATTTTCTCTTTAATGGAATTCAAAGAGATTTTGTCTTTTTCTTAAACGTATTACTAATTATCGTATTTTTCTCAGCACTACTTTCTATCTTTAGTTATTTAGGTGTTTTACCATTCATCGTTCGTATTGTCGGCGGTGCACTTTCAAAAATTACTGGTTTACCACGCGTTGAATCATTCCACGCAGTAAATTCTGTATTCTTTGGTTCAAGTGAAGCGTTAATCGTTATTAAAAATGATTTACAACATTTTAATAAAAACCGTATGTTTATCATTTGTTGTTCTGCAATGAGCTCAGTTTCTGCTTCTGTTACAGCATCATACGTTATGATGTTAGATGCGAAATATGTATTAGCGGCTCTTCCGCTAAACTTATTCTCAAGCTTAATCGTTTGTTCATTATTAACACCAGTTGATACGAAAAAAGAAGACGAAGTGGTTCAAAAATTTGATAGAAACCTATTCGGAGATAGCCTTATCGGCGCTATGATTAACGGTGCGCTTGATGGTTTAAAAGTAGCTGGTATCGTTGCTGCGTTAATGATTGCCTTCATTGGTGTTATGGAAGTTGTAAACTACGTAATTAGCGCTGCTTCAGGTGCAATGGGATATGCTGTTACTTTACAACAAATCTTCGGTTATATACTTTCTCCATTCGCATTCTTAATGGGTATTCCAACTCAAGATATTATCCCAGCTGGTGGTATTATGGGTACGAAGATTGTATTAAACGAGTTTGTAGCAATCCTTGATTTAAAAGGCGCTACTGCAACATTAGCTCCACGTACAGTTGGAATCGTTACAGTATTCTTAATTAGCTTCGCAAGTATTAGCCAAATTGGTGCGATTGTTGGTACAATCCGTGCCCTTTCTGAAAAACAAGGAAGCATCGTATCTAAATTTGGTTGGAAAATGCTATTTGCATCAACACTTGCTTCTATTTTATCTGCAACAATCGCTGGATTGTTTATTTAATAAAAAATCACCTTACTCTTTTAAGTAAGGTGATTTTTTTGATTCCTTATGAAATAGAACGGAATTCAATTACTTCCTCTTTACTAATAAGTTTTCCTTCGTGTATACCTTTTACTGAAATATCAATAATGGTTTTATCCTCTCCTTCAAGCTTACCCAAAGAAAATATATAAATTAAATTTTGTTCTTTTAGCATCCATTGCTTGCCATGCCAGGGCCCCGTTATCTTTTGTTCCAAAGATGTTTTTTCTTCTCCAACATACTGACATTCTCCAAACGAAGTTTTTACTATATTTTTCTCCGTATCAATTACTATATTTCGAAATAGCTCTAAGTTTTTACTTGAAACAATTGCTATCTCATGGTTACTTTTTTGTTTAAATTGCAGTTTTCCATCACTTGTATTAGATAAACTACTATTCTCAACGGCGTTCCTAAAAAAGTTATATTCTTCTTCTGTAATACCAAAATTAGGATGATATGGCTTCACCTGTTTATCTATATGCCCCGATATGTAGTTGACATACCACTCTTTATCATTTTTCACATGATCACTCATTTTTTTAGTAATAACCTCTACTTTTTTTAAGGTATCACGATCCATTTCAATCGTCATAATATCCGCCGTTACTTCCGCATTCATAAGGTGCGGTGGAATATACTCCTCCACACTATTCGCTTTACTCACTTCACTTTGACAACCGACTATGAATAGCGATATGAAAAGGATATATACTATTTTTTTATATTTCATTTCTGTTCTCCACTCCGTACATCATTCTTACTTACATTTATAGCGGTTCTTATTATAGTCCAATATCCTGATATTTTAATAGAAACTACTCTACATATGCAAAATTGCATATTAATAAACCTTTCTCTTACTTTAAAATTAACTTAAAACATTTACAAAAATATACAAATCACAAATAAACAATGTTATAATTTGTAAAAAAAATATTGGAGGATATTATGAAAGCTCACGCCCTTTTCGACTTCTTACACTTACTAGTTTTAAGCATGAAAAGCTATTATGTATGGGGAATGCCAATCTATGTATTCATTATCCCTCTTATTTTTGTAGTAGGTTATATCATTATCAAATCAAATAAGAAACGCAAGAATACCTCTATTCAAAGTCACTAACCTACCATTCACCTAAAAATGATATGATGAACAAGGGTATATCCCCACCTCTCTTATAGCGGTGGGGATTTTAATGTAAGCATGCAACATAATACACAATAGAAGGTGATTTTATGAGAAAATACGCAGCGATTGCTTTATGTACATCTGCTATTCTAGTAGGCTGTAATACTAGCAATGTAAGCCAAGAACCTAAAAAAGAGAAAAAGGTACAAGAGGTCAAAAAACAAGAAGAGACGGTGCGGGAACAAGGTAAAATTTCTTATAATCCAATTACGCACGAATCTACAAACGCAAATATTCATATTACAGACATAAAAGATTCTTTAACCGAAGTACAATATAAAATTTGGCGCACTGCTGATGGAAAGGAAAGTGCTAAATCCTTTTCTTCTAAAGAGAAAAATCAACAATTTACACTTCCCTTTGATATAAAAGAATTTGAAGGAAAACGCGGTGAATATCAAATTGAAGCTACAGGAACAACAGAGGGTGGAAAAACTATTCCACTTACGAAATCTACTATTACTTTCGAGCAAAAAGTTCCTGTTCTTATGTACCACGCAATTGATGATTATCATGGACAAGGTATTAAAGATTTATTCGTATCACCTGCTAACTTTGAAGCACAAATGAAGTATTTAAAAGAAAATGGTTATACTTTGTTAACGTTTGAACGCTGGGGCGATATAAATAAAGTAAACAAGCCGATTTTCGTTACATTTGATGACGGTATGAAAAATAATATGAATGCATTTCATGTTTTACAAAAACTAAAAGACGATACATTTAAACCAGCGGCAACAGAATATATGATTGTTGATAACGTTGATGTAGAAGGAGCTCTTTCTATATCTGAAATAAAAGAAATGGTTGATTCAGGTATTTTTTCTGTACAATCTCACACAGCAACACACGCAGACTTGCCGAAAATTACAAACTATGATGAAGAGTTAAAAGGATCAAAAGAAAAGCTAGAGAAAATAACAGGTAAGCCTGTTATCGCAATTGCTTATCCATTCGGTCATGTAGATGATAAAGTTGTCGCAGAAACAAAGAAACACTATCAATTTGCAACAACAACGAAGCCTGGACAATTCATTACGAAAGGTGAACCTGATGAATTGTTAAAAATGAAGCGTGTTCGCATACACCATACAACGACTGTAGAACAATTTGCTTCTTCGATTAAATAACTATCAGAGCTCAATACATTTTGAGCTCTCTTTTTACGTTATATTTATATATATTTTTAGAATTTTCTTGTATTATATATAGTAAGAAATCTTTCAAACTAAAGGAGATTATACATATGTCATTTGAACAAACGTTAGAGAAATATGCTGCCCTTGCAGTCAATGTTGGTGTTAATATTCAACCCGGACAAACTTTATCAATCAGTGCACCTCTTGAGGCTGTACAGTTTGTACGCCTCGTTACAGAAAAAGCATATAAATCTGGTGCAAAACACGTATATGTTGATTGGAATGATGAGACGTTAACACGCTTAAAGTTCGATCTAGCTCCTGAAGAAGCTTTCTCTGAATTCCCTTCTTGGAAAGCACATGCTCGTGAAGAATTAGCAAAAGAAGGCGCTGCATTTATGTCCATCTATGCAGAGAATCCTGATTTATTAAAAGGTGTAGAACCAAAGAAAATTGCAACAGCTCATAAAGTAGCTGGAGAAGCGATGAAAGTATACCGTGATTATGTACAAGCAGATAAAGTAAGCTGGTGCGTAATTTCTGTTCCTACGAAAGAATGGGCTGCAAAAGTATTCCCTGACGTAGCGCCAGAAGAACAAGAAACAAAGCTATGGGATGCTATCTTCAAAGCTACTCGTGCTGATTTAGAAAATCCTGTGGAAGCATGGAAAGAACATGATGAAACACTACATACAAAAGTAGATTACTTAAACGAAAAACATTATAAAGCTCTTCACTATACAGGCCCTGGAACAGACTTAACAATCGAACTTCCAGAGAAGCATGTATGGGCTGGTGCTGGTAGCTTAAATGAAAAGAACGTAGCATTTATGGCTAACATTCCAACTGAAGAAGTATTTACAATGCCTCTTAAAACAGGTGTGAACGGCCAAGTATCTAGCACAAAACCGTTAGCATTTGCAGGTAACATTATTGATAACTTCACGTTAACATTTGAAAACGGACGTATCGTAGACTATAAAGCTGAATCTGGTGAAGAGGCTTTAAAACATTTAGTAGAAACAGATGAAGGTTCTCACTTCTTAGGCGAAGTAGCTTTAGTACCTCATGATTCACCAATTTCAAACACAAATATTTTATTCTACAATACGCTATTTGATGAAAATGCATCTTGCCACCTTGCAATCGGAAATGCTTATGCATTTAACTTAGTTGGCGGAAAAACAATGTCTAAAGAAGAACTTGCTGAAAATGGCGCAAACGCTAGTATTACACACGAAGACTTCATGATTGGATCAGCTGAGCTTGATATCGACGGCATTACAGCTGATGGAAGACATGAGCCGATCTTCCGTAAAGGTAACTGGGCGTTTTAATAAAAATAAAAGGCTATCTTCCACGCCGGAAGATAGCCTTTTATGATGCCGATGACACTTTCAGTCCAATTACTCCTAAAACAATAAAGAGAATACAAAATGCTTGGAATAAATTAATATGCTCTTTAAAAAAGTACACACTAATGATTGTAATAAGTAGCGTTCCCACACCAGACCAAATTGCATAAGCAATGCTTAAATTAATCTTTTTAACAACGATAGCAAACACGCTGAAACAAATTCCATAGAATACGAAAATAAGTACACTTGGAACAAGCTTTGTTAAACCGTTCGATAACTTCATCGCAATCGTTCCAGCTACTTCAAAAATAATTGTTACGAGTAATAATAGCCAATATACCATACTAGAATCTCCTTCTCTGTTACCTTATAGAGATTCTAGTATACTACTTATAGTCCTAACGAAATATATTTAATTTCTAAATATTCCTCGATACCGAAATGGCCTCCTTCACGGCCGATACCACTTTCTTTAAAGCCTCCAAATGGTGCTTGTGCAACTGATGGAAGGCCATCGTTTAAGCCGATAATTCCGTACTCTAACGCTTCACTAATTTGGAATGCTTGGCTAATATCTTTTGTGAAAATATAAGCAGCCAAGCCATATGGTGTATTATTTGCTCGTTCGATTACTTCTTCAACTGTTTTAAATTTCGCAACTGGTGCAACCGGTCCAAATGTTTCTTCATTCATACAAAGCATCTTGTCATTTGCCAATCCAATTACTGTTGGCTGAATGAAATAACCATCTAACTCTGCAAATTTATGGCCACCGTATAAAACTTCTCCGCCCTTTTGAATTGCATCTTCAATATGTTCTTGTACTTTCGAAACTGCATTCGCATCAATAAGTGGACCTACAGTTGTTCCTTCGCCGAATCCATCTCCGACTTTAAGCTGCTCTACAGCTGTTGTGAACTTCCCTGCAAATTCTTCATACACTTCTTCTTGAACAAAGATGCGGTTTGTACATATACACGTTTGTCCTGCGTTACGGAATTTCGAACCAATTACCGCTTCTACCGCCTTATCTAAATCAGCATCATTCATAACAATAAATGGAGCGTGACCACCTAATTCAAGCGAAACCTTTTTCATCGTTTGCGCAGCGCTAGCCATTAATTCTTTTCCAATTTCAGTTGATCCTGTAAAGGAAACTTTTCGAACGCGCTCATCTTCCATCCACGTATCAGCAATTGCTTTTGCACTACCTGTTACAATATTTATTACACCTTTTGGAATATCTGCTTCATGTGCTAATTCAACTAACTTCAATGCAGTTAATGGCGTTTGACTCGCTGGTTTCACAACTGCCGTACAGCCTGCTGCAAGTGCTGGAGCTACCTTTCTCGTAATCATAGCAGCCGGGAAATTCCAAGGCGTAATAGCTGCCATAACCCCAACTGGTTGCTTCATAACTAAAATACGCTTATTCGGATGAGAAGCAGGAATCATTTCACCGTATATTCGCTTTCCTTCTTCTGCGTACCATTCAACAAAACTATTTGCATAATTCACTTCACCAAGTGCTTCTGCAAACGGCTTCCCTTGCTCTCTCGTCATGATTGCTGCAATTTCTTCTTTATTTTCATCAATGAGCGTGAACCATTTTTTTAACTTTACTGCGCGATCCGCTGCCGTTAATTTTGACCATAATTTAAAAGCCTCATGTGCAGCATCAACTGCTTGCTTTGCCTCTGTAATCCCGCCCTTTGGTACAGTTGCAAATACTTCCTTTGTCGCTGGATTATTCACTTCGATTTGTTCTTGCAGTGTAATCCACTCACCATTTATATACATCGCTTTTTTATCTAAGTTTACGAACGTCGCTTTTTTATCCAATGTTTTCTTCCTCCTCTATAAACTTCTTAATTTTCCTAGTAGCAGCAGATTGACTTATTTGCAAAAACTCAGCCACTTTATAACTTGATCCATACGTTTTATACGCTTTAAGAATAATATTTCTCTCTACCTCTTCCAGCATTCTATAAAGACTTTGTCCAGATTGTTCAACTGTTGCCTCTTGCATAGATAGTGGCAAATCTTCTACCGTTACAAAATCATCAGCAGTGATAACAATTCGTTCAATTACATTTTCAATCTCTCTATTATTTCCTTCCCAAGGGTACCCTACAAACATTTGTAACGTACTAGGTGCTAACTTCACATCACGTCCGTACTTTTTATTAAAATGCTGTAAATAATGATAGATGAGCGGCAAAATGTCTTCTGTTCTCTCCCGAAGTGGCGGAATTGAAATTGGAATGACATTCAGACGATAGTATAAATCTTTCCGGAATTTTCCTTGTTTCACCATCGTACTTAAATCTCTATTTGTTGCCGCTATAATTCTAACGTCCACCTTTTTTAATTCTCTTCCGCCTATAGGACGAAACGTTTTTTCTTGCAATACTTGCAAAAGCTTCGCTTGAATTTCAAGCGGCATTTCACCAATTTCATCTAAGAAAAGAGTTCCTCTATGCGCTGATTCTAATAGCCCCTTTTTCCCTTCACGATTTGCACCTGTAAAAGACCCACCTGAATATCCAAAAAGCTCAGATTCGATTAAATTCGTCGGCAATGCCGCACAATTAATTTCATAGAAACTTTCATTCTTCCGGTGACTCACTTCATGCAAATGGCGTACTAATCGGCTTTTCCCCACTCCAGTCTCACCTAATACGAGAACAGTACTATCTACTACTGATACTTTTTTTATTGTTTCGATTATTTTTTGCATAGCGATACTTTTAAAAATAAGTCCTTCGTGTTCATATGTTTCTCTTAATTCTTTTTTATATGTTTTTAACTGATTATCCATTTCCTCTACCTTTTGACGTAATTGATAGAGTTCTGTAAGATCACGAGAATAACTAATCACTCTTCTTAAATTTCCCTCATCATCAAAAACAGGCCTTGTACGAACATGCAAATACTCTCCTGATTTCGTTGTTTGAACAAGTTCAACTGGCCTTTTCTTTTCAATTACTTCTAACGTTGCAGACGGATAAAAAATCCCTTCTTTTTGTAGTTCTTTTACATGCTTTCCTACTAATTCCTTAGCAGAGAGCTGGTAATGTCTTTCACACATGCTATTTACACGTACAACGATTCCTTTATCATCCGTAACAAAAATTTCGTCAAATGCATATTCAAATACATCTTGTAAATCCATCAACACTCGTTCCTTTTCTGCAACCATCCTAGCCACCCCTTACTTTAAATCCATCGATTCACTTCACTACCTTTATTATAAAGTGAATTTTCTGCATTTTATATAGAGTAAGCTAGAATGTTTTCAATTTGTTATTTATACAAATCTATTTATATTTTTCAACACATAATTCGCTGCCTTGAAAAATACAGAATGCCATCGCAACCACACCCTCACTTTGTTTTAGCTTGGCATGGGGCAGGAAAAGGGGCTGATCGATTCTATATATGACCAGATGCTCTCTTCCGCCTAAAAAGAAAAGCTTTATGCCCTTTTTTAAGTTATCCCAATTCTTTAAACACGAGCGATATTTGCTTGCTCATAACAAGCTTGCAATGATTCTTCAATTATTGTTAAACCTTCCTCAAGTTGCTCATCTGTAATCACTAATGGCATTAAAACACGAATAACATTTCCATATGTTCCTGCTGATAGTAGAAGTAATCCATGCTTATTTGCTTCTGCACATAAATTAGACGCTAGTGTTTTATCAGGCGCTTTCGTCTTGCGATCTTGAACGAGCTCGAATGCACACATTGCCCCTAAGCCGCGCACATCACCGATGCAATTATATTTGTTTTTCATCTCTTGGAATCGGTTCATTACGACTTTCCCTACTTCTATCGCTCTATCATTTAATTTCTCTTTTTCTATTACATCAAGCACAGCTAATGCAGCCGCACATCCTAGTGGGCTTCCTGCATATGTTCCGCCCAGTTCTCCCGGTGCAGACTCATTCATAATTTCTTTACGCCCAATGACACCACTTATCGGTACACCAGCACCTAATGATTTAGATACCGTAATTAAGTCTGGAACGACATCATAATGATCAATTGCAAAGTATTTTCCGGTACGACTAAAGCCTGTTTGAATTTCATCAGCTACAAATAAAATACCGTGCTCTGAACAAATGCTGCGTACTTCTTGAACGAATTTCTTACTTGGAACGATAAATCCGCCTTCCCCTTGAACAGGTTCCATTACAACTGCTGCAATTGTTTCTGGTGCTACTTCTGATATGAAGAAGTTCTTAAACTCTTCAATGATAAAATCATCATATTGCTCTTCTGTTAACCCTTCTGGGCGACGGTATTCATATGGGAATGGCGCTTTATATACTTCTGGAGCAAATGGGCCAAATCCAAATTTATATGGTTTTACTTTACTTGTCATCGTCATTGTCATTAATGTACGCCCATGAAATCCTTTAGAAAATGCGATAATTCCAGGTCTCTTCGTATATTTACGAGCAATCTTCACTGCATTTTCAACCGCTTCTGCCCCACTATTTAAAAACAGCACTTGTTTATCGAAATTACCTGGTGCTAATGCGGCAAGCTTTTCCGCTAATTCAATATACGGCTCATACATCATCACATTAAATCCAGTATGAATATATTGATCTACTTGTTTATGAAGCGCTTCTTTAACAGCTGGATGACAGTGTCCTACATTAATTGTCCCAATTGCTCCTGCGAAATCAATGTACTGATTTCCATCCACATCTGTTACGAGTGCACCATTTGCAGACTGTACAAATGTTGGAATACCATTACTTACTCCTTTTGGTACTATATTTTGGCGGCGTTCTAATAAGGACGCTGCTTTCGGTCCTGGAATTTGTTCATTTACTTTAGCAAATTTTTTTGTGTTCATTGTGTACCCCATCCTTTTCTATACAATGTTTTCTCTTTATATTGCAAGATGTATGCCAACTTCCTCTTTCTAGTATTCATCCCATTCTCTTACTATCTCGGCATAAAAAAATAAGTCTATAAAGACTCATATAGAGTCCTTATAGACTTATTTTTTTATACATTAGACTTTCCTTGTTCCCAAATAAACTCACCTGAATGAGAAATTAAATCTTCAACAGATTGTAATACTAAATCTGCAAGTGGTTCTAACGTTTGACGATCACCCGTACCAGATAGTACGCCAATCGCATAACAGTCGCCACCATTTTTCGCTAAATGTAAATCCGTCGGTGTATCCCCGATGACTGCTACTTCACATGTTTCTAAATTAAATCTCTCACAAAACGATTCTACAATTTTTTTATCTGGCTTCTGTGCTGGAAATGTATCTGAAGCTATAACACAATCAAAAAAAGCTTCCAATTGATATTGCTTTAAAAATAATTCTGTCGGCGCGAAATCATCAGCTGTAACGACACCTAGAATAAACCCTCTATCCTTTAACGCTTGTAAAACTTTCGGTAAATCTGCCGTCATTCTCATATGTGAACGATGCTCGTACATAAGAGCAAACAACTTTTCACTCACCCATTGATGCATCTCTTCTTCTCTAGATGATGCAATATACTTACAAAGCCCCTTGGCCACATCAAGACTCGTTCCAGCAGCGAGCGCACTACGCGGGTGAACAAATGCTCCATCTACGCCAATCTCTTTTAATAAAGCCTGCTGCATTGACTGTGGGAGTTGATATAATTTTATACATTCAGCGACAAGCTCTTCAGCTACTTTTATCCAAATTGAATGAAAATCCATTAATGTCCCGTCTTTATCAAATAATATTGCTTTTACCTTCTCCATAGCATCCTACCTCTCATTTCTTATCTCTTCCAGTGTATCAATAAAATATGGATATAAAATAAACGGATTGTAAAAATACCATAAAAATCAAACTAACTTACAATTTACAATTCATCTGCATATAGAGAAACTTTAATCAGTGGGGGAATCTTATTACTCGCAAATAGTGAGGTGAAAGCAAAAAAAAGATGCCTTTACAGGGCATCCTCTTGATGTTCAGGAACAAATAGTTCCAGACAATGATATATATTTTCAAATTCCATTGGTGCATCTCCGCCATATTCACCATCTAAGTTGATCATTAATTTATCAGGTGAATGCACTTTAATACGATTCGCTTGTGTATATAGTACTTTCGGATTGTTAATATGTTCCCCACGCTGCGCTTGTGTTGCTGCTTTAATTAAATCAGCGATAGAACCTTTTTTCAGTACTAATAAATCAAATAATCCATCGTTAATAGATGCATATGGTGCTACTTTTTCGAATCCACCAACTGAACGAGTATTCGTAATTAAAAACATCGTAATTTCTTCTTGTAGCAACTTCCCATCATACTCAATTTCAACATATGTTGGATGTAATGATGGTAACATTTCGATTCCTTTTAAATAGTAAGCAAGTTGGCCTAATACCGTTTTTAGCTTGCTTGGTACTTCATATGTTAATTCTGTAATACGGCCGCCACCAGCGATATTAATGAAATATGTATCATTTGCTCTACCAAGATCTAACGGTACCGTTGTTCCTTCACAAATAATATCCGCAGCCTCTTCAATAACACGAGGTACACCGATCGCACGCGCAAAATCATTTGTCGTTCCAACTGGAATAATTCCAAACTTTGGACGATGCTCATGTCCTACTAAACCGTTCACTACTTCATTTAACGTACCATCACCACCAGCTGCGATAACAACATCAAACTTACGATCCGCAGCTTGCCTCGCTGCCACAGTCGCATCTCCAGGACCAGTTGTCGCATGACAAGACGCTTCATATCCAGCTTGTTCTAATTTTTGTAATACTTCTGGTAAGCTCTTCTTAAATAGCTCGCGCCCAGAAGTAGGATTATAAATAATTCTTGCTCGCTTCATCATTTATTAGCACAGGAAATTCCTTATTCATTGAAAAACGAATACACCGAACCCTTATTCAGTATCCCTATGCTTACCTCCTCTCATCTTCCTATCCTTCTTTAATTCCGCTCAAACAGGCAGTAAGAACCCGATTCGTGTAGCCCATCAAAAGTAACTATTCACTCCTGATAGTTTTGCTTTATTTAACCAAGAAATTTATCCCGCTATTTGCAGGCAGTAAAACTCCCACTGATTAAAGTTTCACTTTATGTCTATCCATTCTCTCACATCAATTTACATATAATGAATAATAATTATCTATTATTTCATGAGATGAAAAAACTCTCTATGTCTAGATTTATCATTATTCCCACCTTTTTGCAACTATCATACCATAGTTGCTATACAAACATTTTTTCACTTTTGACAGTTAATCAAACGTTTGTTTAAATTATTTTTCACCATTTAAACAAACGTTTGATTAACTCAGAAAAAACACCCAAATACGGGTGTTTTTTCTGTTTAATCTTTAAGAATCTATACTATTTTAGCGTTCAAAAATAAGAATTCTTCTCTTTTTTAGCGCTTATTAATCTCTTCAAGTAAGATTTTATTAACAAGCGGTGGATTTGCTTGTCCTTTTGTAGCTTTCATAATTTGACCAACTAAGAAGCCAATTGCACGATCTTTACCGTTTTTAAAGTCTTCAATAGATTGCTCATTATTATCAAGAATTTCTGTTACAACCTTACGAAGTGTTCCTTCGTCAGAAATTTGAACTAGACCTTTCGCTTTAACGATTTCTTCTGGGTCTCCACCTTTTTCAATTAATTCATTAAATACTTTCTTCGCGATTTTAGAAGAAATTGTACCTTTTTCAATTAATTGAACCATTTTAGCTAAGCCAGCTGGCGTTAATGCAACGTCTTTTAATTCTTTTTGTTGTTTGTTTAAGTATGCAAGTACTTCACCCATTAACCAGTTTGATGTTAATTTCGCATCAGCACCGTCTGCAACTGTTGCTTCAAAGAAATCAGACATCTCTTTCGTTAATGTCAATACATGCGCATCATAAGCTGGTAAGCCAACTTCTTCAACATAGCGAGCTTTACGTGCATCTGGAAGTTCTGGAATAGAAGCACGAATTTCTTCTTTCCACTCATCGTCGATGTAAAGTTCAACTAAGTCTGGCTCTGGGAAGTAACGGTAATCGTCAGATCCTTCTTTTATACGCATTAAGATTGTTTTCTTCGTTGCTTCATCATAACGACGTGTTTCTTGTTGGATGATACCACCAGATAATAATTCTTTTTCTTGGCGCACTTGCTCATGCTCAAGGCCTTTTTGCACGTAAGTGAAAGAGTTTAAGTTTTTCAGTTCTGCTTTTGTACCGAACTTCTCTTGTCCAACTGGACGAAGTGAAATATTCGCATCACAACGAAGAGAACCTTCTTCCATCTTACAATCAGATACACCTGTATATTGAATGATTGATTTTAACTTCTCTAAGTACGCATATGCTTCTTCTGGAGTACGCATATCTGGCTCAGATACGATCTCGATTAAAGGCATACCTTGACGGTTGTAGTCTACTAATGAACCGTCAGCTGCATGCGTTGATTTACCAGCATCTTCTTCTAAATGAAGACGTGTAATACCGATACGTTTCTTTTTACCGTCTACTTCGATTTCAATCCAACCATTTTCACCAATTGGCTTATCAAATTGAGAGATTTGGTAAGCTTTCGGATTATCTGGGTAGAAATAGTTTTTACGGTCGAACTTCGTTTCCGTTGCGATTTCACAGTTTAATGCCATTGCAGCTTTCATTGCAAAGTTAACTGCTTCCTTATTTAAAGTAGGAAGTACCCCTGGGTATCCTAAGTCAATTACACTTGTTTGTGTATTTGGCTCCGCTCCGAATTCTGTTGGACTCGCAGAGAAAATTTTCGAATTTGTTTTTAACTCAACGTGAACCTCTAAACCAATAATTGTTTCTAAATTCATCTATGCTCGCCTCCTTACAGACTTGCTTTTTTTGTATGATAGTCTGTTGCTTGCTCAAACGCATGTGCAACGCGGTAAATCGTCGTTTCATCGAAGTGTTTACCAATGATTTGTAGACCAAGTGGCATGTTGTTAGCACCGAATCCACATGGAACAGAAATCGCTGGAACACCCGCTAAGTTTACTGGAATTGTTAAAATGTCATTTGCATACATTGTCATTGGATCGTCCACTTTTTCGCCCACTTTAAATGCTGGAGTTGGCGTTGTTGGTCCAATAATAACATCGTAGTTAGCAAATACATTTTCAAAGTCATTTTTAATTAATGTACGTACTTGTTGTGCTTTTTTGTAATATGCATCATAGTAACCAGAGCTAAGAGCAAATGTACCAAGCATAATACGACGTTTTACTTCATCACCGAAACCTTCGCTACGTGTGTTTTTGTAAAGATCTAATAAGTTATTTACATTATCAGAACGAACACCGTAACGTACGCCATCAAAGCGTGAAAGGTTCGCAGATGCTTCAGAAGAAGATAATAAGTAATACGTTGCTAGAGCGTATTTAGAGTGCGGAAGAGATACTTCCTCCCAAGTTGCGCCCATACCTTCTAACACTTTTAAAGCAGCTAGTACTGACTCACGAGCTTCTTCGCCAACACCTTCGCCTAAGTATTCTTTCGGTACAGCAATACGTAAACCTTTAACATCACCTGTTAAACCAGCTAAGTAGTTTCCTACTTCAACGTTTGCAGAAGTTGCATCCATACGGTCAATACCTGAAATAGCTTGTAATAAGTATGCATTGTCTTCTACTGTACGTGTAATCGGTCCGATTTGGTCAAGTGAAGATGCGAATGCTACTAATCCGTAACGAGATACGCGTCCGTAAGTTGGTTTTAAACCTACAACGCCGCAATATGCAGCTGGCTGACGGATAGAACCACCCGTATCAGAACCTAGAGAGAATAATACTTCTCCTGCTGCTACTGCTGCTGCAGAACCACCACTAGATCCGCCTGGAACGTAATCTAAGTTCCATGGATTTTTTGTAGCGTAGAAGCCTGAGTTTTCATTTGAAGAACCCATTGCGAACTCGTCCATATTTAATTTACCAATTGTAACTGTGTCAGCAGCTTTTAGCTTTTGTACAACTGTCGCATCGTAAATTGGATCGAAGTTTGCTAATATTTTGCTCGCACAAGTTGTACGAAGACCGTTAGTTACAATGTTATCTTTTACACCAATTGGCATACCGAATAATAAACCATTATCCTCAGCACCAATCTTTGCATCTAATTCTTTCGCTTTCGCGCGCGCATTTTCTTCATCTAATGTAAGAAAAGCTTTTACGTTATCTTCAACATCCGAAATACGTTTGTAAGATTCTTCTACTAAATCCGTAACGGAAATTTCTTTGTTGTTTAACTTCTTATGTAACTCTGATACAGAATGATCAAATAATGACATCGAAATTCCCTCCTCTATTCTAATACTGCTGGAACACGGATTTGATTATCTTTGTGATCCGGTGCATTTTTTAATACTTCTTCTACTGGTAAACCTTTTTCTGGCACATCTTCACGCATAACATTTTTCATAGTTAATACATGAGTTGTTGGTTTTACATCAGTTGTATCTAATTCATTTAACTGTTCTGCAAATGTAACAATTGCATCTAGTTGTTTTTGAAATTTTTCTGCTTCTTGATCAGTAATTGCAAGACGTGCTAAATGTGCTACGTGCTTTACATTCTCAACGGAAATTCTTGACACGGCTAGGCCACCTCCATAATATATCGTTCAATCTACAATACTATTGATGATACCAAATTTTCAGTACTTCAAGCAAGTCAACACACGGCACTTACAGCATTTTTACATAAAAAAAGAAAGGCAGATGCCTTTCTTTACAATTTACTCTTTATCTAACGGTTTATTTTTTGGAAATCTTTCATTATCTTCCTCGTTATCACGAATTGTTTTTTGTAATACAAAACAAGACATCGTTAAAAATAATGTCCCAAGTAAATAGTACCCTTTTACACTAAGCGTTTCATCTAACGTATAAATCCCAATTAGCATCCCTGAAAGCGCACAAACAAATGAAGTCCATGCTAAAAACGTGAACGCTTGCGTATTTCGTCTTCTCATCGTTCTCCCCCTCGTTAGCTGTACACCTATTATAGATAAATATATTTATCACAATGGGTTTTTATGTAAAATCACTTTTCTATTTATTAATCTATCACAAAAAATTTCTATTTTGAAGGTATTTTTCTTTCTAATCTGAAAAAACAGTTAAAAACATTGACATTTATTTCAATTCCACATAAAATAAAAACAAATATTACGAACCTCGAAATATACGGGAGTGGAAATAATTGTTGCAATATGAACATTTTTTAGACTTACTGCTAGATAACGCCAAGAAACTTTTCTATCCTGAAGAATGGGTAAGCCTTGATTTAACACTTTCCAAGACAGAAGTATTTTGTTTACTTTGGATGGAGCGAAATACGGATATTACAATGACAAAAATTGCTGATCTTCTTGATATACCGATGAGTACAACAACGGGCGTTGTAAATCGCCTTGTAAAAAAGGGATATATTGAACGCTACCGGAATGAAAGCGATCGACGCATTGTATTAATTCGTTTAACAGAAAACGGCGTAATGCTCGTTCAAGAAGTAAAACAAAATGCGGCCCATTACTTTAGCCTAGTGACAGATGCATTGTCAGAAGAAGAAAAAGCATTCTTACTACAAATATTCCAAAAGATCATGAATCACATTGCTACGTCACAGCAAAAAACAGAAGAAAAGGTTTCTACACCTAAAATGAAAAACATTCCGATTGAATAAGACCCTAGTTGGGTTTTTATTCAATTAAATATTTCGACACTCGTAATATTCGACATTCGAAACAAAGGGGATATTAATGATGAGAATTATTCTGTATACAGGTAAAGGCGGCGTAGGAAAAACTAGCATTTCAGCAGCAACAGCAATCCAAAGTGCAAAACAAGGATTAAAAACATTAGTAATGAGTACAGATCCTGCTCATAGTTTAGGGGATTCATTTGGCATAAAACTATCTTCTGAGCCACTAGAAATTCGCGAAAACTTGTGGGCACAAGAAATTAACACTATTTATGAAATGGAAAAAGGCTGGGGGAAATTGCAGAAATATATTACACTACTCTTCACTTCCAAAGCAGCCGATGATATTACAACAGAAGAATTAACGATGTTCCCTGGTATGGAAGATTTAATTAGCTTACTTCGAGTACTCGATTATTATAAACACAACACTTACGACGTCATCATTATTGATTGCGCACCGACTGGAGAAACTTTAGCAATGCTTAGCTTTCCAGACATGCTCGGCTGGTGGATGGAAAAACTCTTTCCTATTAAAAGGAAGATTTTAAAAGTTGTTCGTCCTGTAGCTCAACCACTTCTTGGTGTCCCCCTTCCAACTGATGATATTATGGACGAATTAACGAATACGCTTGAACAGCTCGGAGAAATGAGAGATATTTTATCAAACCGAAAAGTAACGAGTATTCGCGTTGTTGTAAATCCTGAAAAAATGGTCATTAAAGAAGCTCAGCGTAGTTTTACTTATTTAAACTTATACGATTATAACGTAGATGCCATTATGATTAACCGCGTCATCCCTAACACTGTTACCGACCCTTACTTTCAGGCATGGAAAGATACACAAAAGAAATATAAGGCGTTAATTAAAGATAGTTTTCAGCCACTTCCTATTTACGAAGCTCCCATGTTTGAACAAGAAGTTGTTGGTTTACCTATGTTAGAGCGTGTAGGAAATGCTTTATTTAAATCAGACCCTTCTCCTACTGAAGTAAAATTTAATGGCCGCACACAATATGTAAAAAAAGATGGCGATGAGTATATTTTCGTTCTGTCCATTCCCTTCTCAAACAAAAGTGAACTTTCATTAAATCAAAAAGGTGATGAACTTATTATTCGAGCCGGCTCTATGAAGCGAAATATCACCTTACCAAAAACATTAACACACCTTTCTATTCAAGGAGCTAAGTTTGAAGATGATGTACTAAACATTCGGTTTGGAGGTGTAGTACATGCATGATGAATTACTAAGAAAGGTAATTCGTACAAAAATAAAAATCGGTATGCGTATATTAGAAGAGCTACCGAATCCGATTCAGCAATCAGCTAAGCACGCACTAAATATTTTGCAAGAGGAGCTCTCCTCTTATGCTGAAGAACAACCGCAACCTGAGAGTAATTTAAAAAGCATCATAATTGAATAACTCTACCCTTGTAGAAAGCCTTTTCTTATAGGCTTTCTATCCCTTTATTGGAGCTGATATAAGTTGATAAAAACATCTTCAACAAGACATTTCACCACTAATACAATTTGGCTAATCCCCCTTCTATTCTTTTTTCATAACCTTGAAGAAGCTTTCCAAATGCCACAATATATCGCTAATCGATTTTCGATCCATTTTATAACTAACAAACAATTTTTCATTGCAATTTCCATATTAACAACCTTCGTCTTACTCATAGTCATTCTATATCAATTAAGCATCATATCTTCTATTTATTTGATCATTTTTATACAGGGCTGTATCTTCTTTAACGCCGTTCAGCATATTATCTTGTATTTCATTTATCGTTCTTATAATCCAGGAGTAATCTCAGCATCTATCATTATCCTATTTTCTCTTTTCTTATTTTCATCAAAGAAACTATTAATCCCTAAAAAGAAATTAGCAAGTACACTCATTTTTAGTTTAATCTCTTACCCAATCATAATTTGGATTTCCTTATTATTAGCCAGCTGCTTTAATTAAAAAAAGACCAGGAAAACTCCTGGTCCATCACTCTACTTAACAAACATTGGATTCTATGTTATACAAAATTAGAAGGTACAGAATTAGGGTTTTGTTTGTTAAGTAGATTATATGTTGAACGAGCTAACAGCGGAGGGGTTCCTACTGTTAGTCGTTAAACTCAATAATTATTTTACGATTTTTTCAAGCTCATCAAGTGAAAGATCTACTGAAATTGAACCATCATTTGTTTCTTTCTTAATTGCATCTGTTACTTCTTTTGAATGGTATAACTCAATTACTTTTTTCAGTGTTGGATCATTTTTATCTTTCGTACGAGCTGCGAAAATATTAATATAGGCCTTTGCATTTTCATTATTTGGATCTTCTAAGAAAATTGGATCCTTCGCTGGGTCTAATCCAGCTTGACCAGCAACACCGTTATTAATAACTGAAGCCGCTACATCTTTTAACACACGAGGTGTTTGCTGTGCGATAACCGGTGTGATTTTTAACTTCTTTGGATTTTCAGCGATACCACTTGGATCCCCAAATAGACCAAAATCTTTCTTAAGCTTTAATAATCCAGCTGCATCAAGAAGTTTTAATGCACGTGCTTGGTTCGTTGGATCATTCGGAATAGCAATTTCCGAACCATCTGGGATTTCATTTGCTTTCTTATATTTTTCAGAGTATAAGCCCATCGGTGCAATTTGCGTTGTACCAACAGCTGTAATATCTAACTTATGCTCCTTTTTAAATTGCTCTAAGAAAGCAATGTGCTGGAATGAGTTTAGTTCAATATCTCCATCAGCTAACGCTTTGTTGGGTGTTGTGTAATCAGAGAACTCAACCAGTTTAATTTTAATCCCTTCTTTTTCAGCTTTTTTCTTTAAAATTTCCCAAACGTCTCCATCTGTTCCAGTTACACCGACGCGAACTACTTTCTCTTTCGCTCCTGCACCTGTGTCTCCACCTGAGCAGCCGCTTAATGCTGTAATTCCTACGATCGCTGATAATGCAAATGCTAAAATTTTCTTCATTTTCTTTTCCCCTCTTCCTTTTTATGATCTGCGTAAAAAGACTTTCGCAAAGTAGTTCCCTAAATTTTGAGCCACCTGTACAAGAATAATAAGTAAAACGACCGTTACAAACATAACTGACGTATCAAAGCGTTGATAACCATATGTCATTGCTAAGTCACCAAGACCGCCACCACCGACAAGTCCTGCGACTGCAGAAAATTCAATTAAACCGACCGTCATAAACGTGACACCTAGGATCAATGGTGCTAAAGCTTCTGGTACGAGGATTTCAAAAACAATTCTAAGTGGTGAAGCGCCCATTGCTTGTGCTGCTTCAATTACTCCTTTCGGAACAGAAACAAGATTGGTTTCAACCATTCTAGCAATACCAATTGATGCAACTAACGTCATTGGGAAGATTGCTGCAGCCGTTCCAATCGTCGTTCCAATAACACTTCTTGTTAGTGGGCTTAAAGCTACTAAAAAGATAATGAATGGAACCGGACGAATTGTATTAATTATGATATTAAGAATAGAAAAGACCCATTTATTTTCCAAAAAATTCCCTTTTCTCGTTACATACAACAGTAAACCTAGAGGTATACCGAGAATTGTAGCGAATATAAGGGTTACAATTACCATTAAGAGGGTATCCCCCGTCGCATCTAATATGCGAGGCCAAAATATACTCCAATCAACTCGCATGAGCTTCTACCTCCTTCAGCTGCACTTGCAGTCTTAGATGTTGTAATGCTTTTTGAATTTCTTTCTGTTCACCTTGTAGTTCTACAAGAAGATTTCCAAATAGCACATTTTGGAGTTCAATAATATTTCCATAAAGAACATTTACATCGACGTTATAGTTTTTCGCAATATATGATAGTACAGGCTGCCCTGTCTCTTCCCCAGTAAAAGTCAGGCGATAAATCTGACCTCCGTTTTGAATTTTCGCTAGAACACTTTCTGGTAAGTGATCATTAATAACAGAGCGTACAAAATTTTGAGTTGTCTTTGTTTTTGGTTGTGTGAAAACGTCAAACAGTTTTCCTTCTTCAATTACTTTTCCTTTTTCCATAACGGCTACACGGTGACAAATTTCTTTCACAACGTGCATTTCATGTGTAATAAGTAGAATCGTTAAATTATACTCTCTATTTACTTTCTTTAATAAATTTAAGATTTCTGTTGTTGTTTCCGGATCTAAAGCTGATGTTGCCTCATCACATATGAGAATATCGGGTGATGTCGCAAGTGCTCTTGCAATCCCAACACGCTGCTTTTGCCCACCTGATAACTGTTCTGGATAATAGTTCGCTTTATCTTCTAAACCAACAAATTTTAGTAGTTCATTCACTCTTTCTTTTATCTCATTCTTCGGCAATTTCGCTAACCTTAATGGATAAGCAATGTTCCCAAACACCGTTCTTGAATTAAATAGATTGAAACTTTGGAAAATCATCCCAATCCTTTGTCTTAGTGTCCGTAATTCTTTCGCCGATAATGATGTAATATCTTTATCATCTATTGAAATTGTTCCTGCAGTTGGTCTTTCTAACATATTTACTAAACGTAATAGCGTACTCTTTCCAGCACCACTAAATCCGATAATGCCAAAAATTTCGCCCTTTTCAACTGACAGCGTTACATCCTCAACCGCATGAACAGATTGCCCACCTGATTCATATACTTTACTTACATTGTTAAAAGAAATCATTTTCTTCCCTCCTATATGCTGTAAAACTTGAAGTAGAGCTTTCGAGGTAAAATAAAAAGTGCTCTCCTTCTTATCAGTAATAAAAGATAAGAAGGAGAGCACTTTTATATGTACTCATTCACATCTTCTCATCTTCCAAGCCTTTATAGGCTTGCTGGAGTTAGCACGGTATTAAAAAACCCGTTGCTGAGGTATCGTAGGGCCAGTCCCTCCACCTCTCTGGATAAGAGTGTATCGATTTAATTGTCGTTTAATTAAGTCTTATTATAGAACTCAGAATAATGAGAGTCAATACGTTTTTCGGAAAAATATTAATTATTTCTCTATTTAAATTTTTAAATAAGAAGTAACAATACAATAGTGATTTTTAAAGTTATGTAAAATCCTCCTCACTCATACTTTTAAAAAGGAGAATCTTCTCTATTCATTGAATAACATTATTTGAATATGAAATCGGAGGAAGATAGATATATGAAAACAGCTCTTTTGCTCGTCGACATTCAAAATGATTATTTTCCAAGCGGAATGATGGAATTACGTAATCCAGTAGAAGCAAGTGAATATGCTAGTCAGCTACTACAACATTTTAGAATAAGAAACGAACCTATTTTTCATATCCAACATGTAGCTATAAAAGATAGCGCTACTTTTTTCCTACCCAATACAGAAGGTGTCCATATTCACGAAAATGTCCGTCCACTTAGAGAGGAAACCGTTATCCTTAAACATTATCCAAATAGCTTCCGAGAAACTGATCTTCTAGAACAATTACAACGTTCAGGAATTGAGCACGTCGTAATATGCGGGATGATGACCCATATGTGTATTGATGCTACAGTAAGAGCTGCTTTTGATTTTGGCCTTCACTGTACCGTAATACACGATGCTTGTGCTACAAAAGATCTTTCATTTAAGAATGCTACTATATCAGCTGTTTATATTCATAATACAATTTTGGCGAGTTTAAATGGAGTATACGCAAATATAATGAGTACAGAAGAGTTTTTAGCGACCTAAAAAAAACACTCCTTTCAGTTAGCAAAGCCGAAAGGAGTGTTCTCTTGTCTAACCATAGATTTTCTTTCAAATTGTATTATACAGGAAATCCTCAAAATGAATACTAAAAAATATGACTAATAAGTCAATTTTTCTCGCTGTTTTGTTTCTATTTTCATGTTTATCCCGATATTAACAGGGTTTAACTAATTCAAAAGAACAAATAGTAATATTTAGAAACCTTTTCTTGATTGAAATTAACTAGCTTCTATTATAGAGAGTTTCTCAAAAGAAAAGATCTTCACAGTCTGTGAAGATCTTTTCTACTATTTCTTATAAAGTTTCAGAAGTAGTTTTTGCTTGCATGTGAAGTGCTAAGTAGTCAGGACCACCAGCTTTAGAGTCTGTACCAGACATGTTAAAGCCACCGAATGGTTGGTAACCTACGATTGCACCAGTACATCCACGGTTGAAGTATAAGTTACCAACGTGGAAGTCTTCACGTGCTTTTTCAATATGGTCACGGTTGTTAGTAACAACTGCTCCTGTTAAACCGTATTCTGTATTGTTTGCAATTGCAAGTGCATGATCAAAGTCTTTTGCTTTACAGAATGCTACTACTGGTCCGAAGATTTCTTCTTTCATTAAGCGAGCATCTTCTGCAACGTCAGCAACGATTGTTGGTTGGATGAACCAGCCTTTAGAATCGTCTCCTTCGCCACCTGATACGATTTTACCTTCTTCTTTACCAATTGCAACATAGCTCATTACTTTATCGAATGCAGCTTGGTCATTAACAGGTCCCATGTTAATATCTTTTGCATCTGGGTTACCTACTGTTAATTCTTTTGTTAATTCAACAGCACGATTTAATACATGATCGTATACATCTTCATGGATTACTGCACGAGAACATGCAGAACATTTTTGTCCTGAGAATCCGAATGCTGATGCAACGATAGATTTAGCTGCTAATTCAAGATCTGCCTCTTTATCAACAACGATTGTATCTTTACCGCCCATTTCAGCGATAACACGTTTTAACCAAATTTGTCCTGGGTTTACTTTTGCTGCACGTTCGTAAATACGAATACCTACATCGCGAGATCCAGTAAAGCTAACGAAACGTGTACGAGGGTGATCTACTAAGTAGTCACCAACTTCAGAGCCATTACCTGGAACGAAGTTTACTACGCCAGCTGGTAAACCAGCTTCTTCTAATACTTCCATAAATTTCGCTGCTACTACAGGAGTTGTACTAGCTGGTTTTAGTAATACTGTATTACCAGAAACTAAAGCAGCTGTTGTCATACCTGCCATAATTGCGAATGGGAAGTTCCAAGGAGAAATGATAACACCTACTCCTAATGGAATGTAAGAGAAACGATTATATTCAATTGGACGGCTTTCTACTGGAATACCGTCTTTTAATTTCAACATTTGACGAGCATAATATTCCATAAAGTCGATTGCTTCTGCTGTATCAGCATCTGCCTCATTCCATGGTTTACCTGCTTCTTTTACAAGAATAGCAGAGAACTCATGTTTTCTACGACGAACGATTGCTGCAGCACGGAATAAAATATCTGCACGCATTTCTGGTTTTGACTTTCTCCAAGTTTGGAATGTTGCATCCGCTACTTGCATTGCTTTTTCAGCTAATTCACGGCTTGCTTTTGAAACACGACCAACAAGTTCCTCTTTATTTGCAGGGTTTACAGAAACAATTTTGTCTTCTGTAGTGATTTTTTCTCCCCCGATAATTAATGGATAGTCTTGTCCAAGATAAGATTCTACTTTCTTTAAACCCTCTTCAAACGCTAATTTGTTAGCCTCTACTGAAAAATCTGTAAATGGCTCATGTTTGTATGCTACTACCATCTTTTTAGCCTCCCCTTAGAAAAACGTTTACATTTTACAACATTATTCTACACGATAATTTAGATTTATTCAAATATTCCTAGACTTATATTTTAAAAATTAATAAATTTTTAAAATATAATAAAAAAAAGAGATTCATGCATACGTATGAATCTACAAAATATGAGTATATTCCAAAACATTTTTCCCGATTAATAAAATAGTAACTAATAAAAATAAAGTCCTTACATATCCAACACCTTTTTGAACCGCAAACTTCGATCCAAAATAAGCACCTAAAATCATTGATAAGCCCATAATTATACCGTATTCAAAATGAATCACATCTAAAAATAAAAAAGTAATTAAAGATACGATATTACTAACGAAGTTCAAAAGTTTTCCAGATGCTGCCGCTTGAATAAAATCCAAACCAATTAATAAAAATGCAAAAATTAAAAAGGATCCTGTCCCTGGTCCAAAAAATCCATCATAAAATCCTATCATTAAAATAACAAAGAAAAATATTAATGTTTTCCCTTTGGTCATCTTTTTATAGGTAGATGCACTTCCCCAATCTTTTTTCGCAATAATATAAATGGCAATAAAAACCAACATTACGAGCACTAGTGGACGCAAAATATCAGGTGGAATAAACTTTACTACTAAAGCCCCTGCGACTGCTCCAATAATAGTTAACGGGATTAACTTTCCTACAATCCGAAAATCCACCTTGCCTGATCGAATAAAATAAATTGTGCTCGTAAGCGTCCCCATCGTTGCAGCTAATTTATTCGTTGCGATTGCCGAAGCTGGTGATAAACCAACAAACATAAGTGCAGGAAGCGAAATTAATCCTCCCCCTCCAACAACCGAATCAATAAAAGCAGCTAAAAATCCGAATGCAATTAATAAAATAATGACTTGAAAGCTTAGTTCTCCCATGACTTTGCCCCTTACCCCTTTATTTGTAACATTTAAAATTATAACAAAATTTTTCAAGAAAAAAAGCTGTTCCTTTATGGAACAGCTCTCATCTTTAATCTAAAATTTTCACAAATGGTTCATCTTGCTTCGCTTCACGTATAATAATTGCTTCTGGACGTTCTACAGATTTAATTGTTACTTGTACTTTCATATAATTCGGGAAGTATTCCATAACAAGTCCAGCTACATATTGTGTAAAACCAATTACTTCAGCTTTCCCATTGAATTGGACAGGAATATCGAGCTTCATTTCTTTTAATTCATCATCTCTATACATTCCAGTACCGATAACAGCTGTATAATCGCCTTGGAAATACTCACTTAACTTCGCTTTAAAGTTTGACACCCTTGCAAGGTCTTCACGTTTATTATCCGCTTTTGCTTGTTCAGACGGGAACAAATAATATTTCTCATTGATTGGTTTCCAATCCTCAACCGTTTCACTACCTTTTTCTACCTTAGCATAAGAAACAAAATTCCCTGGCACAAGTGAAGACTTTGGACTTTGACGATAAATCGCAAATGTAACCGGAATATTTTTTATTTCAGGCTTTTTTTGCTGCATTACTTTCAAGATTTCTTGGGCCATCCTTTTCCCTTCAGCTAACATTTTTACATCTGGAATTGCAGCCTCACGCGGATAACCATGCTCTTCCTCATAATATTGAACAGAATTCATCGCTAATCCAACTACAATGCCACCACGTTCAACATCGTTCTCACCTTTTCTTACATAATAATCATGCTCTAAAATATTTGAGATATACATTGGACTTTTTTTATTCTTTACTTCTAGCGATTCTGATCCTTCACTTAAGGCTGGATTCAACCCTACATTCGGAAATTTAACTGCATCTTTTTTCAACTTGTCCTCTAGCTCTTTTTGTTCAGCGTCTGTACGCTTTCTTTTTACAAGCATTTGAACACTTTGAGTATCTAAAACGTCTCCGCCTTTAAAGAAATAATCTTTCGTGCTAAATGATTCTTTGGCAATACGCATTAATCCTGTTTCAAATTCATCTACATCTAGACGACTATTTAAACCTTGCACAACTAAACCACGTGCAGATCCTGCATTAAATGGAACCGTTGTCTTATAATATTCATCCGAAATGGAGTATTTCGGGATAACTGCTTGTTCTTTCGCTTTCCCCGATTTCTCAACTGCTTTTTCATCTTTATTAGAACCAATGCTACACCCACTTACAAGTAGGCTAAGACTTAATACCGCTAACGCTATTTTTTTCATCGTAAGTTTGCACCTCTTACTTATTCAGCTCTTGTAAGAACCTCTCTTCATTCCAAACTTCAACATTGTGCTTCTCTGCTTGCGCTAATTTCGAACCAGCAGCTTCACCAGCAACAAGTAAATCCGTACTTTTACTAACACTTCCTGTTACTTTTCCACCTAATGCCTCAATTTTCTTCTTCGCTTCACTGCGGCCCATAACTTCTAATTTCCCTGTTAAGACGACAGTTTTTCCTGCGAAGTACGATTCAACATTTTGTAAATCAGCAATTTTTATACCTTTGTATGCCATGTTCACGCCATACTCTTTAAATTGTTGTAATAGCTCTAATACGTCTTCATTATCGAAATACGTTACAACGGATTGAGCCATTTTTTCACCAATCTCATTAATTGTTTTTAATTCTTCTTCCGTCGCTTTCACAAGCTCATCCATCGTTTCGAAATGCTCAGCAAATGTACGTGCCGCTTTCGCACCGACATGACGAATACCAAGACCGAATAATAATCGCTCTAATGAGTTTTCCTTAGAATTCTCAATTGCTTGGACTAAATTTGTTGCTGATTTTTCACCGAAACGTTCTAGTTCTAATAATTGCTCTTTCGTCAATGAATATAAATCAGCAAACGTACGAATATAATCCGCATCAAAGAGTTGTGTAATTACACGTTCTCCAAGTCCATCAATATTCATTGCATTTCTTGAAACGAAATGGATTAATCCTTCACGAATTTGAGCTGGGCAAGTCGGATTTATACATCGAAGTGCTACTTCTTCTTCTAAACGAACAAGTTCACTCTCACATGCTGGACAATGCGTTGGCATATGATATTCTTCTTCCTCACCAGTACGCTTATCAAAAATAACGTTCACAACTTCAGGAATGATATCTCCAGCCTTTTTCACAACAACGTAGTCACCAATTCGAATATCCTTTTCACGAATTAAATCTTCGTTATGTAAAGAAGCACGACGAACGATAGTACCAGCCACTCTAACTGGCTCGAGCTCTGCAGTTGGTGTTACAACTCCTGTGCGGCCGACACTTAATTCAATCCCTGCTAATCTCGTCACAACTTCTTCAGCTGGGAATTTATAAGCTATTGCCCATCTTGGACTCTTTGCTGTAGTTCCTAAGCTTTCTTGAATAGCAACATCGTCTACTTTTATAACGATTCCGTCAATCTCATAATCAAGATGCGGGCGTTTTTCTTGCCACTCTTCTACATAGGCTATTACGTCTTCAATTGTTTCACATGTACGACGATTTGGATTCGTCTTAAATCCAAGCTCACCTAAGAAATCCAGTGATTCACTGTGGGATGGAATTGTTTTTTCTTCTACATTAGCAAGACCATACACAAACATAGATAAGTTACGCTTCGCTGCAATTTTCGGATCAAGTTGGCGTATCGATCCTGCTGCCGCATTACGTGGATTCGCAAATACATCTTCACCATTTTGCTCTTTTTCTTCATTTAATTTAACGAATGAACGCTTCGGCATATAAGCCTCGCCTCGTGCTTCTAACGTTACTTCTTCATTTAAACGCAGCGGGATAGCTTTAATCGTTTTTAAGTTTTGGGTAATATCTTCACCCGTTATACCATCACCACGTGTTGCTCCTTGAATGAAGCGTCCTTTTTCATAATGAAGTGAAACAGCAAGTCCGTCAATTTTTAATTCGCATATATATCTTACATTCGCATCATCAATTCCCTGATGTACTCTTCGATCAAAATCACGCAAATCTCCTTCATTAAACGCGTTTCCTAAACTTAACATTGGTGATTTATGCGTTACCTTTTCAAATATATCAAGAACAGTCCCCCCAACGCGAATGGAGGGAGAGTCTTCACTCATAAACTCCGGGTTCTCTGCTTCTAATTTTATAAGCTCCTGCATATCACGGTCATATTCCGCATCAGAAACAGAAGGATTGTCTAATACGTGATATTGATAGTTAAATGTATTTAACAAATCACGCAGTTCTTCTATACGTTTTTTGGCTATCTCTTTTGACATATCCTCAGTCCTTTCCTATTGTTTCGTCACAGGTGCAAATTTTGCTAATAAACGTTTAATACCAATTGGGCTTGGGAACGCAATATCTAATTCTTTTGAATCTCCTTCACCCTTTACACTTACAACTGTACCGACTCCCCACTTCTGGTGAGCAGCTTTATCGCCTATTCCCCAGCCAATTTGCTCGCCACCTGTCGTCTTAACAGCCGGGCGCGCGAAAGCTGAACGAGAACGTGTTGTAGTTGCGCTTGTCGTTCTTCCTTTTGCACCAAACGAAGTTTCACGCTTCGGTGCTGTTTCGTTTAATGGTTCTACTAATTCTGCCGGAATTTCTGTAATAAATCGAGATGCTGCATTCATACTTGTTCTACCAAATAAAGTACGCATTTGAGCATTGGATAAGTATAGCTCTTCTTCTGCACGAGTAATACCTACATAGGCAAGACGACGCTCTTCTTGCATTTCATCCTCTTCCATAAGAGAGCGAGTATGCGGGAATATCCCTTCCTCTAAGCCAACAATAAAGACAACTGGGAACTCTAATCCTTTTGCTGAGTGCATCGTCATTAAAATAACTTCTTCACCAGCAGTTGGATCTTCATCTACACGATCAATATCCGCAACAAGAGCTAAGTCTGTTAAGAATGCAACAAGGCTCTTATCTTCGCTTTGGGATTCAAATGTTTGTGTAACAGATAAAAACTCGTCTAAGTTTTCTAAACGACCTTCTGCTTCTAAAGAACGCTCATTTTTCAACATATCGCGATAGCCTGTCTTCTCAATAACTTCTTCTACTAATTCTGTAACAGATAAATACTCTTGCATATTTACCCAGTTGTGTAATAAACTTGCGAATTCTTTTACTGCTTTTGTTATTTTTGCACTTACACCAACATGCTCAATCTCATCAAATACAGCAGTTAATGAGATTCCGTTTTGCACACCATAATTAATAATTTTATCGATAGAAGTCGCACCAATCCCGCGCTTTGGCATGTTTATAATACGTCCAAAACTAATCTCATCATCTGGATTCCCAATTAAACGTAAGTACGCCAAAATGTCTTTAATCTCTTTACGGTCGTAGAACTTAGTACCTCCGACAATTTTGTAAGGGATATTAGATTTTAGGAAAATCTCCTCAATCATACGAGACTGGGCATTTGTACGATATAACACTGCAAAATCAGTATATTTTCGGTTCCCCATTTGAATATCATCACGAATTTTTTTCGCAACAAAATACGCTTCGTCCTTTTCGGTTGCAGCACGATAATACGAGATTTTGCTTCCAATTTGATTTTCTGTCCATAATTTCTTCGGTTTACGGTTTGAATTTTTTTCAATTACAGCATTAGCTGCATTTAAAATATTTTGTGATGAACGATAGTTTTGTTCTAACAGAATAACTTGTGCATTCTCATAGTCTTTTTCGAATGACAAAATGTTAGAAATGTCAGCCCCGCGCCAGCGGTAAATAGACTGATCCGAATCACCAACAACACAAAGGTTTTTAAAACGTGATGCCAAATGTTTAACAAGAAGGTACTGAGCTTTGTTCGTATCTTGATACTCATCAACGTGAATATATTGGAATTTACGCTGATAAAACTCTAGTACTTCTGGAACACGTTCAAATAGCTGAATCGTCGTCATAATTAAATCATCAAAGTCTAATGAGTTATTTTTCAAAAGACGTTTTTGATATTCTGTATATACATCGCTCGTTAATTTTTCATATGGATCAGCGGTTGTAATTTTTTTTGCATATTTATCTGCAGATAACAGTTCATTTTTCGCATTGCTAATACCCGCTAAAATAGAGCGCGGCTCAAACTTCTTCGAGTCAATATTGCGCTCCTTCATAATTTTTTTTACTACAGTTAACTGATCACCTGAATCTAAGATTGTAAAGTTACGATTAATACCAATGCGGTCAATATCACGTCGTAAAATACGTACGCACATAGAGTGGAACGTAGAAATCCAAATATCTTCTGCTTCTGGTCCAACAAGTTTATCAATACGCTCACGCATTTCACGAGCAGCTTTATTTGTAAAGGTAATTGCTAGTACATTCCATGGCGCCACACCTTTTTCACCAAGTAAATATGCAATACGGTGTGTTAACACACGTGTTTTCCCACTACCTGCGCCTGCCATTAATAGAAGTGCTCCATTTGTTGTTTGTACTGCTTTTTGTTGCTGCGGATTTAAACCATTTAATAACTTATCTGTCGTACTCATATGTGCCTGCACCTACTCTCCTTTTACTGCTTTAACTGTTTTTAATGCCGATTTTATATCATCATAAATAATATTTCCAACAACTACTGTATCAGCATACTGCGCCATTTCTTTCGCTTGTTCTGCATTAGAAATACCACCGCCATAATATAGCTTAGCTTGTTTCAATTCTGCTTTTACATTTTTAACAAGCTCAATGTCTCCATACGTCCCGCTATATTCTAAATAGAATATCGGTAAATGTAATAGCTTGTCTGCTAAACGCGCATATGCAATAACATCATCTTCTGTTAAATCACATTTTGCATCTGTAAGCTGGGCTACTTTCGCTTCTGGGTTTAAAACACAATACCCTTCCATGTAAATTTCGTCCCAGTCCATAATATCCCCAAATTCTTTCAATGCCTCATGATGAACACCTGTTACCCATTCTACTTTTCGGCTATTTAAAACACTTGGGATGTAATAAAAATCAAATCCTGGTGTAATTGCCTCCACATCAGAAACCTCTAACACACAAGGCACTGCATATCTACGAATGCTAACTAGCATGTGTAATACGTTATCAATTGTCACTCCATCACTTCCGCCTACAATAACAGCATCCGTTCCAGATTCACAAATCATTTCTAAATGTTCGTCACTTAACTCCTTATTTGGATCAAGCTTAAATACATGTTTCCATTTGGAAATATCGTACATGAAAACACCCTTTCTTTTCTCTAGTTATATAATTTCTGTTCAAAATAACAGTTAATTTTTATCAAGATTTTTTACATTCCTTGCTATATCTTTACCAGACTTTTTGAACTTCCTTACTATATTTGTTCAAAAAGGAGGATATAGAGAGCCGAGCAGATCGAGGCGCATTCGCCAGGAGGAACAGAATGTAGTTTTTCCTACATGAGTACCGGACTGGCGTATGTAACGATGAAATGCGACAGCTATCTTTACCGGACTTTTTGAACTTCCCTACTATATTTGTTCAAAAAGGAGGATATAGAGAGCCGAGCAGGTCGAGGCGCATTCGCCAGGAGGAACGGAATGTAGTTTTCCCTACATGAGTACCGGACTGGCGTATGCAACGATGAAATGCGGCAGCTATCTTTACCGGACTTTTTGAACTTCCCTACTATATTTGTTCAAAAAGGAGGATATAGAGAGCCGAGCAGGTCGAGGCGCATTCGCCAGGAGGAACGGAATGTAGTTTTCCCTACATGAGTACCGGACTGGCGTATGCAACGATGAAATGCGGCAGCTATCTTTACCGGACTTTTTGAACTTCCTTTTACGCATTCTTTCATTATAACAAAAAAAGCTACCTACACACACGCCCAATCCAACATCTTTTTCAACGTCAAATGTTGGATTACATATCAAAAAACTTATACGGAATACTAACAAATGAAATAGTATTTTCTATTTCGAAGTTAATTAAAAAGGAGTGTTTTTCTAATGAAGCAAAACATCGGCACAATTAGTGCTCTAATTCGAATTACACTCGGACTCATCCTCTTCGGTTGTAGTACAGCTAAACTCGTACGTAAACCTTGGTGCACTTGGTCTAAAGTTTTGCTATGGATTGGCGCCATGAAAATTGCGGAGGGAATCGTTCGTTTCTGCCCTATTGTTGAAGCCTGTAAGTTTGGAAAATATATGAATATGAGCGCATTTAAAATGCCTAGCATGAATTTCACTGAAAAAGGACATAATAAAGAAGAAGTTAATTCAGCTTCCAGTCATGACAAGCCAAATTCAAAGTCAGATGGAAGTTATGACACTTCTGACAAAGAGATTGAGTCAGCGATTGAAGAATTAATCCTGGCAAAACCGCTTTGAATCATTTGTCACGATGCAAGATGCTCTCAAAGGGACTTAGCTGCTGCAGTGGGCAGCTAAGTCTTCTTTATTTTACCACGAAACAGAACGTACATTCTTGTTTTTACCCTTAAAACGTACATAAAAGATATCAAACAATAAAATTCAGAAAATTAGGTGTAACCCTCTTGCATGTAATGATATAAAAGTGATATCATTTTTATATCAAGGAGGCGATCATATGAAAGAAAAACAAGTATTTTATGTTAATGGATTTCTCGGCGTTATTGGAATTTTAGTTTTAGCCGCTATCGGTGTATTTTGCCTTGTACAAGAAATGTTTGTAATAGCTATTTTAGCTCTCATATTAGCATCTGTTTTAGCTACAGGTATCGGTATCGTTCAACCGAATCAAGCGAAAGTTATTACGTTCTTCGGTAGTTATTTAGGAACAATTCGTCAAAATGGTTTATTTTTAACAATTCCATTCGCGTTTCGTCAAACTGTATCTTTACGTGTTGAAAACTTTAACAGTAAGAAATTAAAAGTAAACGATGTTGAGGGCAATCCAATTGAAATTGCAGCCGTTATCGTATATAAAGTTGTTGATTCCGCAAAAGCAATGTTTGGTGTTGAGCATTACGATCGATTCGTAGAAATTCAAAGCGAAACAGCAATCCGCCACGTTGCTACAAAATATCCTTATGATAATTTCCAAGATGAAACTTGTATCACGTTACGAGGAAATACTGAAGAAATCTCTGAAGAATTAAAGCGTGAGTTAGAAGCACGCCTTGAAATCGCTGGCGTAGAAGTATTAGAAACTCGTTTAACGCATTTAGCTTACGCAACAGAAATTGCCCATGCAATGCTCCAGCGTCAACAAGCAAAAGCAGTATTAGCTGCTAGAAAAGAGATTGTTGAAGGTGCTGTGAAGATGGCGAAAGATTCAATCCATATGTTAGATGAAGAAGGCGTACTGGAACTCGATGACGAGCGTAAAGCAAATATGGTGAACAATTTATTAGTTGCCATCGTTTCAGATAAAGGTGCGCAACCAGTTATTAATACAGGAAGCCTATACTAAAGGTTGTAAGTGATTATGGCCAAAAAGAAAAGCTTTCCATTACGTATTGATCCTGAATTACACGCAGTCATCGAAAAATGGGCGAATGATGAGTTTCGTAGCGTCAATGCACACATCGAGTATTTACTTCGAGAAATGGCAAAGCAAAAAGGGAAATTAAAAAAAGATAAAGATGCATAAAAATCCCGCTGAGAAATCAGCGGGATTTTTTATACATTAGCTTTTCTTCATCTCATGCCCAATTGCACGATATCCTATATCACTTCGGTAAAATAAACCATCACTCTCAATTTTACCGATTTCTTTATAGACCTTATCTTTCGCTTCTTGTAAACTATTCGCCTTACAAGCAACAAATAATACACGGCCACCGTTTGTTACAAAGTCACCATGTTTCATCGCTGTACCCGCATGGAAAACTATTACATCTTGCAGTGCATCTAATCCGTTAATAATTTCACCTTTTTTATATGCTTCTGGATATCCTTTCGAAGCAAGTACGACACCAATAACTGCTTCCTTTGACCATTGTAACGTTAATTCACTTTCATCTAATACAGCGTTACATACATCAACTAAATCATTTTCTAAGCGTGGTAATACAACTTCCGTTTCAGGATCGCCAAAGCGTGCATTGAACTCAATTACCTTTGGACCATCATTCGTTAAAATAAGCCCCGCATATAAAATTCCTGTAAACGAACGATTTTCTTGGATCATCGCTTTAGCAGTTGGATGTAATACTGTTTGAATCGCTTCTTGAACCGCTGACTCCGGAATTTGTGGTACTGGGGAATATGCACCCATTCCGCCTGTATTAGGACCTTTATCACCATCAAAAGCTCGTTTATGATCTTGAGCAATTACCATTGGATACACAGTTGTTCCATTTACAAATGCCATTAATGAAAATTCTTGTCCATCTAAAAACTCTTCAATAACGACCTTCTTGCTTGCTGCGCCGAATTTCACATCTTGTAGCATTTCTTTCACAGCTTGTAATGCCTCTTCAAGCGTCATTGCTACGGTTACACCTTTACCAGCAGCTAACCCATCTGCCTTAATTACGATCGGTGCACCAACTTTCTGAATGTACTTTACTGCCTCTTCATAGTCTGTAAAAGTTTCATATGCCGCAGTTGGAATATCATACTTTTTCATCAATTCTTTTGTAAAAGCTTTACTACCTTCAATAACAGCAGCAGCTTTATTAGGTCCGAATACACGAAGTCCCTCTTCCTTAAAGCGATCAACGATTCCATTCATAAGTGGAATTTCTGGTCCAACGAAAGTTAAGCCTACATTGTTTTCTTTTGCGAATAAGACTAATGCATCAAAATCATTCTCATCAATATCAACTGGTGTTGCAACGTCTCGCATACCTTCATTACCTGGCGCTACATATATTTTTTCTACCTTTTCAGATTGTGCAAACTTCCAAGCTAAAGCATGCTCACGTCCACCACGGCCAATTACTAAAACATTCATATTTCATCCCCCAATAATTAAATAAGTACAAACTAGAAGCTATGCTCCTAGTTTGTTTTCATATCAATAAAAGTTTAAAAAGGAGGATCAAGAGAACCGAGCAGGTCAAGGCGCATTTGCCAGGAGGACACGGAGTGTAGCTTTCCTACATGAGTACCGCACTGGCTATGCAACGACGACATGCGACAGTTATCTTGACCGGACTTTTTAAACAACCGTATCAATAGAAAGTTAAAAAGGAGGATCAAGAGAACCGAGCAGGTCGAGGCGCATTTGCCAGGAGGACACGGAGTGTAGCTTTCCTACATGAGTACCGCACTGGCATTGCAACGACGACATGCGACAGTTATCTTGACCGGACTTTTTTAACATCCTCTATTAGTGTTTGAAATGACGTACGCCAGTGAACACCATAGTAATCCCATACGCATCTGCCATTTTAATAGAATCTTCATCACGAATCGATCCGCCTGGTTGGATGATTGCTGTAATTCCAGCTTTTGCTGCTTCTTCTACTGTATCTGGCATTGGGAAGAAAGCATCAGATGCAAGTGCGCTACCTTGTGCTTTTTCGCCAGCTTGTGTAATTGCGATTTTTGCAGAACCTACACGGTTCATCTGTCCCGCGCCTACACCAACTGTCATGTTATCATTCGCTAAAACAATTGCATTTGATTTCACATGTTTTACAACTTTCCAAGCTAGTTTTAAATCTTTCCATTCTTGCTCTGATGGTTCACGTTTCGTTGGAATTGAAATTGCGTCCTCATCTAATGATAACGTATCTTCTTCTTGAACAAGAAGACCACCTTGTACAGAAGTTAGTTTTTTGCTTGCACTTGTCGCTTTTTCAATATTTACAGTTAGTAAGCGTAAGTTCTTCTTACTTTGCAACACTTCTAAAGCTTCTTGCGAGAACGAAGGAGCGATAACAATTTCTAAGAAAATTTCGTGTAACTTTTCTGCTGTAGCTTTATCAATTTCACGATTTGCTGCAATAATACCGCCGAAGATTGATACTGGATCCGCTTCATAAGCACGAGTATATGCTTCGTGAATATCAGTTCCTACTCCAACACCACATGGATTCATATGTTTTACCGCTACTACTGCTGGTTCTGTAAATTCTTTCACGATGCTAAGTGCTGCATCCGCATCGTTGATATTGTTATAAGATAATTCTTTACCGTGTAATTGTTCTGCGTATGCAACAGAAGAAGTTGCTGCGAATGGCGCTTTATAGAATGTCGCTTTTTGATGTGGATTTTCGCCATAGCGTAAATCTTGTTTTTTCTCAAATGTCACTGTTAATGTTTCTGGGCTTTCTTCGCCCATTTGCTTTGTTAAGTAGTTAGAAATTAACGCATCATATGCCGCTGTATGACGGAATACTTTCGCTGCTAATTTACGTTTCGTTTCCTCTGTTACTTCACCGTTCTCTTTCAGTTCTGCTAATACAACATCATAATCTACTGGATCTACAATTACCGATACAAATTTATGATTTTTCGCAGCAGAGCGAATCATTGTTGGGCCACCGATATCAATATTTTCAATTGCATCAGCAAATGTTACATCAGGCTTAGCGATTGTTTCTTTAAATGGGTATAAGTTAACAACAACAAAATCAATTGGCTCCATACCTAATTCATTCATTTGCGCTACATGCATTTCATTATCACGAACTGCTAATAGACCACCATGAATATTTGGATGTAATGTTTTTACACGACCATCCATAATTTCTGGGAAACCAGTTACTTCAGAAATACCAATTACTTGCAAGCCGTTTTCTTCTAATAATTTTTTCGTACCACCTGTTGAAATAACTTCAATCCCTTGTTCAAGTAAACCTTTAACAAATTCTACTACTCCTGTTTTATCTGAAACACTTACTAATGCACGCTTTTTCATTTATCCTTCACCCCTGGTTGTATGTTAGTTAACAGTTGGTTTTTTCACAGACTGAACAATTTGATTCACTGTATTTACGTATAATTTATGTTCAACTTGTTGAATTTTCTTTTGTAAGCTTTCTCTCGTATCCCCTTCAGAAACAACTACTGCTTCTTGCGCAATAATTGGACCTGTATCCATACCTGCATCTACATAGTGAATCGTTACTCCGGTTACTTTCACACCCGCTTCTAACGCTTGACCAACAGCATCTTTCCCTGGAAAACTCGGTAGTATTGATGGATGAATATTAATAATTTTCCCGCCATACGCTTCTAGTAAAGTCGTTCCAATTAAACGCATATATCCAGCTAAAATAACATAATCAATTTCATACTCTTCTAGCTTTTTTAATATCTCTTTTTCAAATGCTTCTTTTGACTCATATGCTTTCGCTGAAAAGGAAAAACACGGAATATGGTGATAGTGTGCCCGTCCAATAGCGCGTGCCTCTGGTTTATCACATACTAATAAACTAATATCTGCATCCAATATTTTGTCTTCTACCGCATTAATGAGAGATTGAAAGTTAGAGCCGCTCCCAGAAGCAAAAACTGCTAATCTACTCATACTTCTGTTCCCTCAATAAAGGTAACACCAGACCCTTGTACAGTGTGTCCAATAATATGAGCTTTCTCGCCTTGTTCCTCAAGAAGACGAACAATATCTTTTGCCTCTTCTTCCTTTACTGCTACTACCATACCAATACCCATGTTAAAAATATTGAACATTTCTTTCTCTTCTAGTTTTCCAACTTCTTGAAGTAAACTAAAAATCGGTTGAACTTGCCAAGATCCTAATTCAATTTCCGCACCGATTCCTTCTGGCAACATACGTGGAATATTTTCAATGAATCCACCACCTGTAATATGTGCCATACCGTATACTTCATGTTTCTTCAATAGTTCTAAAATAGGTTTGACATAAATTTTCGTTGGTTTTAATAATTCTTCACCAAGAGGTAGTTCTAAGCGTCCGTAAATACGATCTAAAGATAGTTCTCCATCTTCTAGTAGCACTTTTCTTACTAAAGAATAACCGTTACTATGAATACCGCTAGATGCTAAGCCAATTAATACGTGACCAGCTTCAATTTTTTCACCTGTTACAATTTTCTTTTTATCAACAATTCCAACTGTAAAACCAGCTAAATCGTATTCTTCCGTAGAATACATTCCTGGCATTTCAGCTGTTTCTCCACCAATTAATGCACAACCAGCTTGGCGACAGCCCTCTGATATACCTTTGACGATGTTTTCAATTTTACTAGGTTCAGCTTTACCACAAGCAATATAATCAAGGAAGAAAAGCGGCTCTGCTCCTTGGACAACAATATCATTTACACACATTGCTACTGCATCAATACCAATTGTGTCATGTTTATCTGCCATAAAAGCGAGCATCAATTTCGTTCCCACGCCATCTGTTCCAGATACTAATACAGGTTCTTCTAATGCAAATTTTGATAGATCAAACATACCTCCAAAACCGCCTAAACCGCCTAGCACTTCTTTTCTCATTGTTGTTTGTACGTGTTTTTTCATGCGAGATACCGCTTCATATCCAGCTTCAATATCTACTCCTGCTTGCTTATATGCATTCGCCATCGTTATTTACACCTCGTCTTTTAATTTCTCCCCATCCAGGGCGGCCGTTTTAAGAAAGAAGCTAGCTTCTACATCAAAAGAAGTAGAAGCTTTTTTCTTCTTATTTCATACTTTCTAAAAGCTCTTGCTCATAATCATAAAGAGCTGTTGGATAGTCTCCATTGAAGTAAGCCATACATAGACCACCGTATTTCCCTTCATATGGGCGTCCAATTGCATCTACTAATCCATCTTCACTTAAAAATGTTAGTGAATCTGCTCCGATGATTTGACGGATTTCTTCTATTGAATTATTTGCTGCGATTAATTCTTTTCTCGTTTGAATATCAATGCCATAGAAGCATGGATACTTAAGAGGTGGTGAAGCAATTCTTACATGGACTTCTGTCGCTCCAGCCTCGCGAAGCATACGAACAATTCGTTTACTTGTCGTTCCTCTTACGATAGAATCGTCAATCATAACAACTCGTTTTCCTTCAACTACGCCTCTTACTGCTGAAAGCTTCATCTTAACTCCTTGCTCACGCAGTTCTTGAGAAGGTTGAATAAACGTACGTCCAACGTAACGATTTTTAATTAACCCTAACTCATACGGAATTCCTGTCGCCTCCGCATAACCAATTGCTGCTGAAATACTAGAGTCTGGTACACCAGTAACAACATCAGCTTCAATAGGAGCTTCCGCCGCTAAACGTTTCCCCATGTTTTTACGTGCTGCATGAACATTAATACCAGCTATATTAGAATCTGGACGTGCAAAGTAAATGTATTCCATACTGCAAATCGCGTGGTCTACTTCATTTGTAAAACGATCTACGTGAATTCCTTCATCATTGATAATAAGCAATTCACCAGGTTCTACATCACGAATGTATGTTGCACCAACTACATCGAAAGCACATGTTTCCGATGCTACAACGTAAGCATCCCCCATCTTTCCAATTGAAAGAGGACGGAATCCATTTGGATCTAGCGCAACGATCATTTCATTTCCAGTTAGTAAAAGATATGCAAACGCACCTTTCACTTTATTTAGAGCCTCTTTTACACTATCAATTAAAGAATCTTTTGTACTACGCTTAATGAGGTGTAAAAGTACTTCTGTATCTGAACTTGTTTGAAAAATACTTCCCTCTGCCTCTAATTCACGACGAAGCATTTTTGCATTAATTAAATTTCCGTTATGAGCTAACGCCATACTATGATCGGAAAAACGGAATAATAATGGTTGAACGTTAGCAACTTCACTTCCACCAGCTGTTGCATATCGTACGTGTCCAATTGCTGATTTCCCGTTTAATCCCTCTAGCTCACCTCTTGAAAACACTTCTGATATTAAACCTAACCCCTTGTGACCGATGATTTTTTCCCCATTATTTACAACAATGCCTGCGCCCTCTTGCCCACGGTGCTGCAAACTGTGCAATCCGTAGTACGAAACTTGTGCTGCATTTTCATGCCCCCAAATTCCAAAAACGCCACATTCTTCATTTAACCCCTTTATTTCAGCAAGCATGGGATTGCCCCTTTCCAAGCCTTTCTCATTTCATCTACATTTGCTGTAAGTAATACTTCATTTTCTTCATTATGAATTGTTACTTCATTTGTATTTGTCACTTCTCCAACTTGAATTGCTTCAACCACTTTCTCAAATGCTTCTTTATTTTCACGTTTTACGGTTATAACGAAGCGCGATTGTGATTCTGCAAATAATACTGCTGTTGCTTCTCCGTCTAATTTCACAGTAGCACCTAAACCGTTAGCACCAATTGCACTTTCAGTAATTGCAACTGCTAAACCACCTTCTGCAACATCATGTGCAGATTGAACAAGGCCAGCTTGAATTGCTGCTAGTACTTGCTTTTGGCGTTTTAATTCTACATCTAGATCGATGCTTGGTGATTGACCGAAAATTTTTCCGTAGATCATTTTCTGTAATTCACTTCCACCAAACTCAGCTTTCGTCTCTCCAATTACATAAACTAAATCGCCAGCTTGTTTAAATTCTTGTGTTGTTACGTGTTTTAAATCGTGTACAAGTCCAACCATCCCAACAGTTGGTGTTGGATATACAGCTTCACCACTACGCTCGTTATACATTGATACATTCCCGCCGATAACTGGCGTTTGTAACTTGCGGCAAGCTTCACTCATACCGTCTACTGATTTCTCAATTTGCCAGAAGATCTCTGGTTTTTCTGGGTTACCGAAGTTTAAGCAATCTGTAATTGCAAGTGGCTCCCCGCCAGAACATACGATATTACGTGCTGCCTCTGCTACTGCAATTTTACCGCCCACTTCTGGATCTAAATAAATGTAGCGAGAGTTACAATCTGTCGTCATTGCTAATCCTTTTTCTGTGCCGCGTACACGTATAACCGCTGCATCTGAACCTGGTGTAACGATTGTGCTAGTGCGCACTTGATAATCATATTGATCATATACCCACTCTTTACTTGCAATCGTTGGTTGTTGTAATAGAGCTAATAACGTTTCTTTATAATCTTCTACTTTTGGTGTTTCCATTTTCATCTGTTGGAACTCAGCAAAGTATGCTGCTTCTTTTGACGGTTTATGATAAATTGGTGCTTCTTCTGCAAGAGCATCCGCTGGTACTTCAGCTACCATTTCATCTTTATGGAATAATCGAAGCATTTTATCTTCAGTTACTTTCCCCATCGTAACTGCTGCAAGACCATACTTCTCAAATAAATCTACTATTTCTTGCTCTCTACCTTTTTTCACAACGATTAACATACGCTCTTGTGATTCAGATAACATCATTTCATATGGAGTCATTCCAGTTTCACGCTGCGGTACATCATCTAAGTACATTTCAATACCCATACCTGCTTTACTTGCCATTTCTGCAGAAGATGATGTTAAACCAGCAGCTCCCATATCTTGAATTCCAACAAGTGCATCAGACTGAATAAGTTCTAAACATGCTTCAATAAGAAGTTTCTCCATAAATGGATCCCCTACTTGAACTGCCGGACGCTTCGCTTCTGAGCTTTCAGATAACTCTTCAGATGCGAATGTTGCACCGTGAATACCATCACGACCAGTTGATGCTCCTACGTACATTACTGTATTACCAGCACCATGTGCTTGCCCTTTTTTAATATCTTCATGATTAATTAGGCCTACACACATTGCATTTACAAGTGGATTTCCTTCATAACATGGATCAAACTGTACTTCGCCGCCAACAGTAGGAATACCAATGCAGTTACCGTATCCTGCGATTCCCGCTACTACTTCTTCAAATAAATATTTCACGCGTGGTGATTGTAATTCACCGAAACGAAGTGAGTTTAATAGAGCTACCGGACGTGCTCCCATAGAGAATACATCGCGAATAATACCACCGACACCTGTCGCTGCCCCTTGATATGGCTCAATTGCAGAAGGATGGTTATGACTTTCCATTTTAAATACAACCGCTTGATTATCACCGATATCTACAATTCCAGCGCCTTCTCCAGGTCCTTGTAAGACACGCTCACCTGTCGTTGGAAACTTACGAAGAACTGGCTTTGAATTTTTATAACTACAATGTTCAGACCACATAACAGAGAATAGTCCCGTTTCTGTATAATTCGGCAAACGGCCTAAAATCTTTTCAACCATGGTAAACTCTTCGTCTGTTAGCCCCATTTCCGCATATATACGCTCTTCTTTAATTTGTGTTGGATTTGGCTCAAGCATTAACGACATATGTTTCCCTCCACTGTTTTAAGATAGATTGAAAGACTTTTAACCCTTCAGCACCGCCAAGTAATTCATCTACAGCACGCTCTGGGTGTGGCATCATACCAAGAACATTTCCTTTTTCATTTACAATACCTGCAATATCTGAAACGCTTCCATTCGGATTTTCTACGTAACGGAATGCGATTTGATTATTCTCTTCTAATTGTTTAAGAGTTGCTTCATCACAATAGTAATTTCCTTCGCCATGTGCAATTGGAATATTAATTACTTCATCTTTTTCATATTGTGATGTAAACATCGTTTCATTATTTTCAACACGTAACTGAACCGTACGGCACATAAATTTCAAGTTTTCGTTTCTCATTAATGCTCCTGGTAGTAATCCTGATTCAACAAGAATCTGGAATCCATTACACACTCCTAAAATTGGCTTTCCTTGCTCAGCAGCTTTTTGCACTGCTTTCATTGCGTTAGCAAAGCGAGAAATAGCACCACAACGTAAATAGTCACCGTAAGAGAATCCACCTGGTAGTAAAATTGCATCATATTCATCTAAATTCTCTCTATCGTGCCAAACGTAATCTACTTCTTCACCAAGCTCATCTTTAATTGCATGGAACATATCGACATCACAGTTCGAACCTGGGAATACTATGACTGCAAATTTCACTGTGCGACAACCTCCTCAACTTCATAACGGAAGTCTTCCATTACAACGTTTGCTAATAATTTTTCACACATTTCTTTTACCTTGCTATCCAGATCAGATACTGATTTATCAATTGTTAATTCCATATATTTTCCGATTCGAACGTCTTGTACTTCTGTAAATGAAAGACTATGAAGCGCTCCCTTTACCGCAGTTCCTTGTGGATCTAATACACTTTCTCTTAACGTTACATATACCTTAACTTTATACATGTGAAGCTCCCCCTAAACGTTTTAAAATTTCTTCATATGCTTCTGTTAAATTCCCAAGATCACGACGGAATACATCTTTATCAAATTTTTCATTGCTCGTTTCATCCCATAAACGGCAAGTATCTGGTGAAATTTCATCTGCTAATATGATTTCCCCTTCTTCTGTTACGCCAAACTCTAATTTAAAATCTACTAATCTTACACGACAGCTTGCGAAATGCTCAATCAACACTTGATTGATTTGTAGAGCTGCATCTCGTAATACGCTTACTTGCTCTGGTGTTGCAACATTTAACAAACGAATATGATCTTCCGTTACAAGTGGATCTCCTAAATCATCATCTTTGTAGTAAAATTCTACGATTGGTGTTGTAAGAGCAGTTCCTTCTTCCATTCCTAGTCTTTTTGAAAGACTACCTGCAATTACGTTTCTTGTGACAACTTCTAATGGAATAATACTCACCTTTTTGACAAGTTGTTCTGTATCAGATAACTTCTCCACAAAGTGTGTTTTAATTCCGACTTCTTGTAACTTTCTGAACAATAAAGTTGTAATCTCATTGTTCAAACGACCTTTTCCTGTAATTGTCGCTTTTTTCTCCCCATTGAAAGCAGTCGCACTATCTTTGTACTCTACCCAAACCATATCTGCTGCTTCTGTACGATAAATTCTTTTTGCCTTACCTTCATACAGCAATTCTAGCTTTTGCATTTCGCAAGCCCCCTGTAGTTTGAAAAATGTGAATAATATTTTTATAAAGAATGGCACAGAATGACTCTATTCTGTGCCATATGAAATTTTACGCTTCGTTTAATCCAAGGCGTTCAAAGATTGTATCAACGTGTTGCATATGATGTTCATAATTGAAACATTCGTTAATTTCTTCTTGCGTTAACTTACTTGTAATACGCTCGTCAGATTCTACAAGCTCTTTAAATTGTACTTGTGTTTCCCAAGCTTCCATTGCTTTAGGCTGTACGATATCATAAGCTTCTTCACGTACCAGACCTTTGTCAATTAGTGTAAGCATTACGCGCTGAGAGTAAATTAAGCCGTATGTTCTTGTCATATTGCGTTTCATATTCTCTGGGAATACAGTTAAGTTTTTAACGATATTACCAAAGCGATTTAACATGTAATTTAACGCGATTGTAGCATCTGGTAAAATTACGCGTTCTGCAGAAGAGTGAGAGATATCACGCTCATGCCATAACGGAACATTCTCGTAAGCTGTCATCATATAACCGCGGATAACACGAGCTAAACCAGTCATATTTTCAGATCCAATTGGATTACGTTTATGTGGCATTGCAGAAGAACCTTTTTGACCTTTTGCGAAAGCCTCTTCAACTTCACGTGTTTCACTCTTTTGTAAACCACGAATCTCAACTGCCATCTTTTCAACAGATGTTGCGATTAGTGCAAGTGTTGACATGTAATGTGCATGACGATCACGTTGCAATGTTTGTGTTGAAATTGGTGCTGCTTCTAATCCTAAGTTTTCACAAACATACTTTTCTACGAATGGATCAATATTTGCATATGTACCAACCGCACCAGATAATTTACCAACGCGAACTGTATCAGCAGCTTGTTTGAAACGCTCTACGTTACGTTTCATTTCTTCATACCAAAGACCAAGTTTTAAACCAAATGTTGTTGGCTCTGCATGTACACCGTGTGTTCTTCCCATCATGATCGTGTATTTATGCTCTTTCGCTTTATTAGCTAAAATACTAACAAAGTTTTCTAAGTCTTTTAACAAGATTTCATTTGCTTGTTTTAAGATATAAGATAACGCTGTATCTACTACGTCTGTAGATGTTAAACCGTAATGAACCCATTTACGTTCCTCGCCTAATGTTGGTGTTTCTGATACAGCACGAGTGAAAGCAACTACGTCATGACGTGTTTCTTTTTCAATTTCATAAATACGATCAATATCAAATGATGCATGTTCACGAATTTTTTTCACATCTTCTTTTGGAATATCGCCAAGCTCAGCCCATGCTTCACACGCTAAAATCTCAACTTCTAACCACGCTTTAAATTTGTTCTCTTCCGTCCAAATCGCACCCATTTCAGGGCGTGTATAACGATTAATCATCTTTTTCCCTCCAACAGTTGTTCTTGATGGTCCCAAATATGCAAACTCTTCGCTTTTTCTAGAGCGACTTCAATATTATCATTTAAAATATTAACATGCCCCATTTTTCGCTGTGCTTTTGCTTCTTCTTTTCCATACAAGTGTAAATAGCACCCGGTTAGTCTATTCACTTGTCCTAGGACCCCTTCTATATGTTCGCCTAAAATGTTTACCATGACAACTGGTTTTAACAAATTTGTTTCTCCAAGAGGTAAATTACAGATTGCTCGAATATGTTGACCAAATTGACTCGTTTCACATGCATCCTGTGTATAGTGTCCTGAATTGTGAGGTCTTGGTGCTAATTCATTAATGTAAATCTCACCGTCAGCTGTAGCAAACATCTCTACCGCTAGTGTTCCCACAAGTTCTAGTCCATCCGCAAGTACCTTTGCGTAAGCAATTGCTTTTTGAGAAAGTTCTTCTGTAATGCGGGCTGGAACGATAGATTCATGCAAAATGTTATTTACATGAATATTTTCCGCTACCGGAAATACTTTCGTTTCACCACTTACACTACGAATTACAATAACTGATACTTCTTTTTCAAAGGGCACCCATTTTTCTAGAATGCACTCTGCTTTATTAGTAAGTTCTTTTGCTCTCACAACATCAGCTTCACTCTTTAAAACCACTTGCCCTTTACCATCGTATCCACCTGTCGTTGTTTTTAAGACAGAAGGGAAAGATAACTCCTTAATTGCTTCTGTAAGTTGATCTTGATTTTGAACCAATCTATACGATGCTACTGGTAACCCAGCTTTTTCAATTGCATTCTTTTCTGTAAAACGATTTTGCGTTTTATTTAACAACTGACTACCTTGTGGTAAGTAAGCATGTTTTTCAAGCCATTGTAAACATCTATAATCAATATTCTCAAATTCATATGTGACAACGTCGCTTATCTCTGCTAAATGCTGAATTGCTTTTAAATCGTCATATGGTGCAACGACTTCAACATCAGCAACTTGTGCACATGGTGAATGCTTTGTAGGATCTAAAACAGCAATTTTATAACCCATTTCCTTAGCTGCCAACGCCATCATTCTTCCAAGCTGGCCGCCTCCAATAATGCCGATTGTTTTTCCAGGTAAGATGATTCTCGTCATACTAGCTCACTACCTTCACGCACAGTTTTCTCAATAGCTTCTCGTCTCAACTCTAATGCATCATGTATGTCATCATGAAATGATCCAAGTATTTGTGCAGCAAGCAATCCAGCATTTGTTGAACCAGCCTTACCAATTGCAACAGTTGCAACTGGAACCCCTCCTGGCATTTGGACAATGGATAATAATGAATCTAGGCCGTTTAACGCTTTTGATTGAACTGGGACACCGATTACAGGAAGATTTGTCTTCGCTGCAACCATTCCTGGTAAATGCGCTGCTCCACCGGCTCCAGCAATAATAACTTTTAATCCACGTTCACGAGCTGTTTCTGCATATTCAAACATATAATCCGGAGTCCGATGAGCGGATACAACTTTTTTCTCATACGGTATATTTAATTCATCTAAAATGTCACAAGCATATTTCATTGTTTCCCAGTCTGACGTGCTTCCCATTATGACTCCAACTAGTGATTTCATATTAGAATCCCCCCGATTCAAATAAAAAAAGCCTGAAATAGAACAGTTTCTCTTTTACTATGAGAGAAAGTGCTCTACTCAGGCATACGTATCCCTTGTGAATAGAAAAATACCGAGTGACTTTCCCTCATAGTCTAACGAATAACGGTCGTTAGGTAGAGACTTGCAGGCCATATCCCCGCGATTATATGAGGTCTTATATATTATTGTTTCTATGGCTATATTAACAATATTTCATAAACAATGTCAATAAATAATCGAATGTTTTTTTATTAGTCATCGATAACGTTCGTGTTTTAGTTATATTCAAAAGAAGAATTGCAACTATATGCAAGAAGGAAAGGGAATTAGAATATATATTTCTAGAGATCTATTTTACGTATAACTATTTATATAATACTTCAGTATGTTTTAATCAATATGTATACTCTCTTGTGTTCTATACATCGATAGAACCTATATTATAACGATTTAATTTCAAAGGAGGAATAACCGTGAAAAAAAATAACTGTGCTATTATCCTATTTTTTCTCTATCGCAGTAATTGCTGTAATTATTGAATGCTTATTTCTATCATCCCATTTTTTCTACTCTCATTATTATGATAGAAATAATCTTTTCTATTCTTAGGGATTATTTTAGGAGCATTCGAAAAATCCGGAGCACAAAAAATCATTACCATTATTTTAAACTGCCTCTATTTCATTCTTTTTTCGTCTTTAGGATTATTAAATTTATGGATTTTAACCTTCGGTAAATAAAAATAAACACAAAAAAACCTAAGTCGAAACGACTTAGGTTTTTGCTTGGCGACGTCCTACTCTCACAGGGACAAGGTCCCAACTACCATCGGCGCTAGAGAGCTTAACTTCCGTGTTCGGTATGGGAACGGGTGTGACCTCTCTGCCATCATCACCAAACTGATGAAGGTATATTCCTTCAAAACTAGATAACATTGCTTCATATTATATGGTTAAGTCCTCGATCTATTAGTATTCGTCAGCTCCACATGTCACCATGCTTCCACCTCGAACCTATCAACCTGATCATCTTTCAGGGATCTTACTAGCTTACGCTATGGGAAATCTCATCTTGAGGGGGGCTTCATGCTTAGATGCTTTCAGCACTTATCCCTTCCGCACATAGCTACCCAGCTATGCCCTTGGCAGAACAACTGGTACACCAGCGGTGCGTCCATCCCGGTCCTCTCGTACTAAGGACAGCTCCTCTCAAATTTCCTGCGCCCACGACGGATAGGGACCGAACTGTCTCACGACGTTCTGAACCCAGCTCGCGTACCGCTTTAATGGGCGAACAGCCCAACCCTTGGGACCGACTACAGCCCCAGGATGCGATGAGCCGACATCGAGGTGCCAAACCTCCCCGTCGATGTGGACTCTTGGGGGAGATAAGCCTGTTATCCCCGGGGTAGCTTTTATCCGTTGAGCGATGGCCCTTCCATGCGGAACCACCGGATCACTAAGCCCGACTTTCGTCCCTGCTCGACTTGTAGGTCTCGCAGTCAAGCTCCCTTATGCCTTTGCACTCTACGAATGATTTCCAACCATTCTGAGGGAACCTTTGGGCGCCTCCGTTACACTTTAGGAGGCGACCGCCCCAGTCAAACTGCCCACCTGACACTGTCTCCCGGGTCGATGAGACCCGTAGGTTAGAATTTCAATACAGTCAGGGCGGTATCCCACCAGCGCCTCCACCGAAGCTAGCGCTCCGGTTTCAATGGCTCCCGCCTATCCTGTACAAACTGTACCAAAATTCAATATCAGGCTACAGTAAAGCTCCACGGGGTCTTTCCGTCCTGTCGCGGGTAACCTGCATCTTCACAGGTACTATAATTTCACCGAGTCTCTGGTTGAGACAGTGCCCAAATCGTTACACCTTTCGTGCGGGTCGGAACTTACCCGACAAGGAATTTCGCTACCTTAGGACCGTTATAGTTACGGCCGCCGTTTACTGGGGCTTCAGTTCAGAGCTTCGCTTACGCTAACCCCTCTCCTTAACCTTCCAGCACCGGGCAGGTGTCAGCCCCTATACTTCGCCTTACGGCTTCGCAGAGACCTGTGTTTTTGCTAAACAGTCGCTTGGGCCTATTCACTGCGGCTTTCCGTTAAGAAAGCACCCCTTCTCCCGAAGTTACGGGGTCATTTTGCCGAGTTCCTTAACCAGAGTTCTCTCGCACACCTTAGGATTCTCTCCTCGCCTACCTGTGTCGGTTTGCGGTACAGGCACCTTTTATCTCGCTAGAAGCTTTTCTTGGCAGCGGGGAATCAAAGACTTCGCTCCATAAGGAGCTTCCCCATCACAGCTCAGCCTTTACGATAAGCGGATTTGCCTACTTATCAGCCTAACTGCTTGGACGTGCACAACCAATCGCACGCTTCTTCTATCCTTCTGCGTCCCTCCATTGCTCAAACGATAAAGAGGTGGTACAGGAATATCAACCTGTTGTCCATCGCCTACGCCTGTCGGCCTCGGCTTAGGTCCTGACTAACCCTGAGCGGACGAGCCTTCCTCAGGAAACCTTAGGCATTCGGTGGACGGGATTCTCACCCGTCTTTCGCTACTCATACCGGCATTCTCACTTCTAAGCGCTCCACCAGTCCTTCCGGTCTGACTTCACTGCACTTAGAACGCTCCCCTACCACTGATACCATTGGTATCAATTCGCAGCTTCGGTGGTGTATTTAGCCCCGGTACATTTTCGGCGCAGAGTCACTCGACTAGTGAGCTATTACGCACTCTTTAAATGGTGGCTGCTTCTGAGCCAACATCCTAGTTGTCTAAGCAACTCCACATCCTTTTCCACTTAATACACACTTTGGGACCTTAGCTGGCGATCTGGGCTGTTTCCCTCTTGACTACGGATCTTATCACTCGCAGTCTGACTCCTAAGGATAAGTCATTGGCATTCGGAGTTTGACTGAATTCGGTAATCCGATGAGGACCCCTAGTTCAATCAGTGCTCTACCTCCAAGACTCTTACACTTAAGGCTAGCCCTAAAGCTATTTCGGGGAGAACCAGCTATCTCCAGGTTCGATTGGAATTTCTCCGCTACCCACACCTCATCCCCGCACTTTTCAACGTGCGTGGGTTCGGGCCTCCATTCAGTGTTACCTGAACTTCACCCTGGACATGGGTAGATCACCTGGTTTCGGGTCTACGACCACGTACTAAACGCCCTATTCAGACTCGCTTTCGCTGCGGCTCCGCCTCTTCAGCTTAACCTCGCACGGGATCGTAACTCGCCGGTTCATTCTACAAAAGGCACGCCATCACCCATTAACGGGCTCTGACTATTTGTAGGCACACGGTTTCAGGATCTCTTTCACTCCCCTTCCGGGGTGCTTTTCACCTTTCCCTCACGGTACTGGTTCACTATCGATCACTAGGGAGTATTTAGCCTTGGGAGATGGTCCTCCCAGATTCCGACGGAATTTCACGTGTTCCGCCGTACTCAGGATACATTCAAGAGAGAACGAAGTTTCGACTACGGGGTTATTACCCTCTGTGACGGACCTTTCCAGGTCGCTTCGTCTACCTCGTTCCTTTGTAACTCCGTATAGAATGTCCTACAACCCCAAGAGGCAAGCCTCTTGGTTTGGGCTAGATTCCGTTTCGCTCGCCGCTACTCAGGAAATCGCATTTGCTTTCTCTTCCTCCAGGTACTTAGATGTTTCAGTTCCCTGGGTCTGTCTTCCATACCCTATGTATTCAGGTAAGGATACCATACCATTACGTATAGTGGGTTTCCCCATTCGGAAATCTTCGGATCAAAGCTTACTTACAGCTCCCCGAAGCATATCGGCGTTAGTCCCGTCCTTCATCGACTCCTAGTGTCAAGGCATCCACCGTGCGCCCTTTCTAACTTAACCAAACTAAAATTAAAAAAATATGAGCTACACTGTTATCTAGTTTTCAAAGAACATACATTTAAACTTGAGAGATAGTTCTCTCAAAACTGAACGAAACAAAACAAGTCAACGTTTATTGATGAACTGCGTTCATCAATTCTCCATAGAAAGGAGGTGATCCAGCCGCACCTTCCGATACGGCTACCTTGTTACGACTTCACCCCAATCATCTGTCCCACCTTAGGCGGCTGGCTCCATAAAGGTTACCCCACCGACTTCGGGTGTTACAAACTCTCGTGGTGTGACGGGCGGTGTGTACAAGGCCCGGGAACGTATTCACCGCGGCATGCTGATCCGCGATTACTAGCGATTCCAGCTTCATGTAGGCGAGTTGCAGCCTACAATCCGAACTGAGAACGGTTTTATGAGATTAGCTCCACCTCGCGGTCTTGCAGCTCTTTGTACCGTCCATTGTAGCACGTGTGTAGCCCAGGTCATAAGGGGCATGATGATTTGACGTCATCCCCACCTTCCTCCGGTTTGTCACCGGCAGTCACCTTAGAGTGCCCAACTTAATGATGGCAACTAAGATCAAGGGTTGCGCTCGTTGCGGGACTTAACCCAACATCTCACGACACGAGCTGACGACAACCATGCACCACCTGTCACTCTGCTCCCGAAGGAGAAGCTCTATCTCTAGAGTTTTCAGAGGATGTCAAGACCTGGTAAGGTTCTTCGCGTTGCTTCGAATTAAACCACATGCTCCACCGCTTGTGCGGGCCCCCGTCAATTCCTTTGAGTTTCAGCCTTGCGGCCGTACTCCCCAGGCGGAGTGCTTAATGCGTTAACTTCAGCACTAAAGGGCGGAAACCCTCTAACACTTAGCACTCATCGTTTACGGCGTGGACTACCAGGGTATCTAATCCTGTTTGCTCCCCACGCTTTCGCGCCTCAGTGTCAGTTACAGACCAGAAAGTCGCCTTCGCCACTGGTGTTCCTCCATATCTCTACGCATTTCACCGCTACACATGGAATTCCACTTTCCTCTTCTGCACTCAAGTCTCCCAGTTTCCAATGACCCTCCACGGTTGAGCCGTGGGCTTTCACATCAGACTTAAGAAACCACCTGCGCGCGCTTTACGCCCAATAATTCCGGATAACGCTTGCCACCTACGTATTACCGCGGCTGCTGGCACGTAGTTAGCCGTGGCTTTCTGGTTAGGTACCGTCAAGGTGCCAGCTTATTCAACTAGCACTTGTTCTTCCCTAACAACAGAGTTTTACGACCCGAAAGCCTTCATCACTCACGCGGCGTTGCTCCGTCAGACTTTCGTCCATTGCGGAAGATTCCCTACTGCTGCCTCCCGTAGGAGTCTGGGCCGTGTCTCAGTCCCAGTGTGGCCGATCACCCTCTCAGGTCGGCTACGCATCGTCGCCTTGGTGAGCCGTTACCTCACCAACTAGCTAATGCGACGCGGGTCCATCCATAAGTGACAGCCGAAGCCGCCTTTCAATTTCGAACTATGCAGTTCAAAATATTATCCGGTATTAGCCCCGGTTTCCCGGAGTTATCCCAGTCTTATGGGTAGGTTACCCACGTGTTACTCACCCGTCCGCCGCTAACTTCATAAGAGCAAGCTCTTAATCCATTCGCTCGACTTGCATGTATTAGGCACGCCGCCAGCGTTCATCCTGAGCCAGGATCAAACTCTCCAATAAAGTTAGTTTGTCTAGCATCTAAAAATAAAAATTGACGTTCACGTTGTTTGTTTCGTTCAGTTTTCAAAGAACTTGTTTGCCGCTCATTTGCGACTCCCTTATGTTAACATTTTCATATTTCAATGTCAACCAAGTTTTTTTATTTCTTTTGTCGCTTTCTGCGTTGTTGCTATCTGCGACTTGTCTTATATTACACCCCTATATAATAATAGTCAACATTTCTTTTTCATTTTCTACAAAAAAAACTCCACACACTCATACCTCATCTTTATTTTACATATGTATATATAATCAAGATACATGAAAGGAGTGCATCAATTGTTGGATCCTTCCTTATTACACATCATTAGTACTAATGCAAGAAGCCCACACTATCATAGAAACTTTCCTCTCATTCTATTTTGGAGTCAAAAAAGTGGTTGTACTTCCCTTGCTAAGTGGTTTTTTTACCAGATTGATTTATTACAAACAGCTTTAAACTATCACCCCTTCATCCATAATTTCGAATATGAAATATACAAAAGTACACCGGCCTATAATATACGGCTGAGTGTAGCACTACGAGATAAACAAAAGGAAACTTTCAAACTGGTTCGCAATCCGTTTAGAAGAGCAGTCAGTTCTTTCGTGTCCTTAATTGCACCTCCTTATGTAGAAAATGAAGAATGGAAACCCATTCGAAAGTTTTTATATCAAAATGAAAATTCTCCTAAAGGAATCTCATTCAAACAATTTTTATACTACCTATTTACTAAAGGTGCTCATGCAAATGATATTAACGCTCACTTTACACAACAATATATAGCAGGTGAAGAAGAGTATGTAACCAATTATATATACTTAGAAAATTTCGATCAGGAAATGAAAGAATTAGAAAAACGTTTCGAATTAAAACCTGCACCGATAAATGAGTTTTCAACATCATGGCATAATCAAACCCCTGCCATGATTTATAAAGGGAATTTCAGCGATGCCGATATTACTGATCCTTTATTCCCTCGTCACCCGACTTTTGAAAGCTTTTATGATGATGAATGTATACAGCTCGTCAAAACAATATTTCAAAAAGATTTCGATACATATAGATATAACAAAGAATATCCCTACTAATTTAAGTCCATTATCTTCGCTAAATATAAAAAGATACCTTATACATATATATGAGGTATCTTTTTAACATTTAAACTATATAAAACATACAATTTAACAGTCCCTACTATCCATTTTATTACCCTTTAATAGATTACGTAACTTTTGCTTATCCGCCCATCCTACTCCAATTAAAACTAGACTCCCTCCCATTATTATCTTCCATGTCAGAGATTCATTTAATAGGATAATTGAAGTAATGATACTTATTAACGGCAATCCATTTAAGTACAGTCCACTTATTGATGCTGAGACCGTCTCTAGCGCTTTATTCCAGAACCAATACGCTAAAATTGTTGCCCCAATAACAAGGTATACTACACTAAATCCAATCTTCCATGTTTCGATTTTTGGGAAACCGTAGTAAAAAATTTCTATCATTGCAAATGGCAACACAATAGCTGCACCTATCATTAGTGTTACTGTAGTGAAAACTTTATTAGATAAACGTCGTTCTTGTTTTGGCCGTTTTAACAAAACTGTGTAGAACGCAAATAAAAAGGTACTTAATAAAATAAGTATATCTCCTATTAAAGACACCTCTTGATTAGTATCGCTAGATGGAATTGTAATAAAGAGCACTCCTATAGCGCCCAACATAATTCCGATCCAATAATCCATCTGAATTTTCTCTTTCAGAAAGAACGCTGAAAAAAGAATTGTAACTAATGGCAATGCAGCATCAATAATACTAACATGTAATCCACTTGTTAAAGAAATACCATAGGATGTGAACATAAAGTACCCAGCTACACCAGTAAAAGACAGTAAACTCATTCTTTTCCACGGAATATGTTTATGTATAACTGCTTTTTGTAGTTCGTTAAATGAGAAAAGCATACAAATCCCACCCGCAAAGAAAAGACGAATAAATAACAAAGTAAACGGTTGAATGGATTCTAATGCCCATTTCGTTGGTGCAATGGCTGTTCCCCATAATATAACAGCCACTAATAACATGCATATTTCTTTCATAATCCCCCACACCCATCAAAAAATATATGTTAACTACCTTAATTATAGATTTTTTCTTAGGTAAAATCCTTTAAAACCACAAAAAGGTTATGCGAAAAATAGCCATCCAGCTCTTTTTTACATAACCTTTTCATATTAAATCAAAACATTATTGTTCATTCGACAACTAAATTAACATAAAAAGGCAATCCTTACCTTCAATTTATATTTAAACGTATTACTTTATCATTCGAATTTTATTTTATACCGTTTCTATTTCATTCTTTTTTTCATCTTCAGGGTTATTAAATTTATGGATTTTAACCTTCGGTAAATAAAAATAAACACAAAAAAACCTAAGTCGAAACGACTTAGGTTTTTGCTTGGCGACGTCCTACTCTCACAGGGACAAGGTCCCAACTACCATCGGCGCTAGAGAGCTTAACTTCCGTGTTCGGTATGGGAACGGGTGTGACCTCTCTGCCATCATCACCAAACTGATGAAGGTATATTCCTTCAAAACTAGATAACATTAGCTTCATATTATATGGTTAAGTCCTCGATCTATTAGTATTCGTCAGCTCCACATGTCACCATGCTTCCACCTCGAACCTATCAACCTGATCATCTTTCAGGGATCTTACTAGCTTACGCTATGGGAAATCTCATCTTGAGGGGGGCTTCATGCTTAGATGCTTTCAGCACTTATCCCTTCCGCACATAGCTACCCAGCTATGCCCTTGGCAGAACAACTGGTACACCAGCGGTGCGTCCATCCCGGTCCTCTCGTACTAAGGACAGCTCCTCTCAAATTTCCTGCGCCCACGACGGATAGGGACCGAACTGTCTCACGACGTTCTGAACCCAGCTCGCGTACCGCTTTAATGGGCGAACAGCCCAACCCTTGGGACCGACTACAGCCCCAGGATGCGATGAGCCGACATCGAGGTGCCAAACCTCCCCGTCGATGTGGACTCTTGGGGGAGATAAGCCTGTTATCCCCGGGGTAGCTTTTATCCGTTGAGCGATGGCCCTTCCATGCGGAACCACCGGATCACTAAGCCCGACTTTCGTCCCTGCTCGACTTGTAGGTCTCGCAGTCAAGCTCCCTTATGCCTTTGCACTCTACGAATGATTTCCAACCATTCTGAGGGAACCTTTGGGCGCCTCCGTTACACTTTAGGAGGCGACCGCCCCAGTCAAACTGCCCACCTGACACTGTCTCCCGGGTCGATGAGACCCGTAGGTTAGAATTTCAATACAGTCAGGGCGGTATCCCACCAGCGCCTCCACCGAAGCTAGCGCTCCGGTTTCAATGGCTCCCGCCTATCCTGTACAAACTGTACCAAAATTCAATATCAGGCTACAGTAAAGCTCCACGGGGTCTTTCCGTCCTGTCGCGGGTAACCTGCATCTTCACAGGTACTATAATTTCACCGAGTCTCTGGTTGAGACAGTGCCCAAATCGTTACACCTTTCGTGCGGGTCGGAACTTACCCGACAAGGAATTTCGCTACCTTAGGACCGTTATAGTTACGGCCGCCGTTTACTGGGGCTTCAGTTCAGAGCTTCGCTTACGCTAACCCCTCTCCTTAACCTTCCAGCACCGGGCAGGTGTCAGCCCCTATACTTCGCCTTACGGCTTCGCAGAGACCTGTGTTTTTGCTAAACAGTCGCTTGGGCCTATTCACTGCGGCTTTCCGTTAAGAAAGCACCCCTTCTCCCGAAGTTACGGGGTCATTTTGCCGAGTTCCTTAACCAGAGTTCTCTCGCACACCTTAGGATTCTCTCCTCGCCTACCTGTGTCGGTTTGCGGTACAGGCACCTTTTATCTCGCTAGAAGCTTTTCTTGGCAGCGGGGAATCAAAGACTTCGCTCCATAAGGAGCTTCCCCATCACAGCTCAGCCTTCACGATAAGCGGATTTGCCTACTTATCAGCCTAACTGCTTGGACGTGCACAACCAATCGCACGCTTCTTCTATCCTTCTGCGTCCCTCCATTGCTCAAACGATAAAGAGGTGGTACAGGAATATCAACCTGTTGTCCATCGCCTACGCCTGTCGGCCTCGGCTTAGGTCCTGACTAACCCTGAGCGGACGAGCCTTCCTCAGGAAACCTTAGGCATTCGGTGGACGGGATTCTCACCCGTCTTTCGCTACTCATACCGGCATTCTCACTTCTAAGCGCTCCACCAGTCCTTCCGGTCTGACTTCACTGCACTTAGAACGCTCCCCTACCACTGATACCATTGGTATCAATTCGCAGCTTCGGTGGTGTATTTAGCCCCGGTACATTTTCGGCGCAGAGTCACTCGACTAGTGAGCTATTACGCACTCTTTAAATGGTGGCTGCTTCTGAGCCAACATCCTAGTTGTCTAAGCAACTCCACATCCTTTTCCACTTAATACACACTTTGGGACCTTAGCTGGCGATCTGGGCTGTTTCCCTCTTGACTACGGATCTTATCACTCGCAGTCTGACTCCTAAGGATAAGTCATTGGCATTCGGAGTTTGACTGAATTCGGTAATCCGATGAGGACCCCTAGTTCAATCAGTGCTCTACCTCCAAGACTCTTACACTTAAGGCTAGCCCTAAAGCTATTTCGGGGAGAACCAGCTATCTCCAGGTTCGATTGGAATTTCTCCGCTACCCACACCTCATCCCCGCACTTTTCAACGTGCGTGGGTTCGGGCCTCCATTCAGTGTTACCTGAACTTCACCCTGGACATGGGTAGATCACCTGGTTTCGGGTCTACGACCACGTACTAAACGCCCTATTCAGACTCGCTTTCGCTGCGGCTCCGCCTCTTCAGCTTAACCTCGCACGGGATCGTAACTCGCCGGTTCATTCTACAAAAGGCACGCCATCACCCATTAACGGGCTCTGACTATTTGTAGGCACACGGTTTCAGGATCTCTTTCACTCCCCTTCCGGGGTGCTTTTCACCTTTCCCTCACGGTACTGGTTCACTATCGATCACTAGGGAGTATTTAGCCTTGGGAGATGGTCCTCCCAGATTCCGACGGAATTTCACGTGTTCCGCCGTACTCAGGATACATTCAAGAGAGAACGAAGTTTCGACTACGGGGTTATTACCCTCTGTGACGGACCTTTCCAGGTCGCTTCGTCTACCTCGTTCCTTTGTAACTCCGTATAGAATGTCCTACAACCCCAAGAGGCAAGCCTCTTGGTTTGGGCTAGATTCCGTTTCGCTCGCCGCTACTCAGGAAATCGCATTTGCTTTCTCTTCCTCCAGGTACTTAGATGTTTCAGTTCCCTGGGTCTGTCTTCCATACCCTATGTATTCAGGTAAGGATACCATACCATTACGTATAGTGGGTTTCCCCATTCGGAAATCTTCGGATCAAAGCTTACTTACAGCTCCCCGAAGCATATCGGCGTTAGTCCCGTCCTTCATCGACTCCTAGTGTCAAGGCATCCACCGTGCGCCCTTTCTAACTTAACCAAACTAAAATTAAAAAAATATGAGCTACACTGTTATCTAGTTTTCAAAGAACATACATTTAAACTTGAGAGATAGTTCTCTCAAAACTGAACGAAACAAAACAAGTCAACGTTTATTGATGAACTGCGTTCATCAATTCTCCATAGAAAGGAGGTGATCCAGCCGCACCTTCCGATACGGCTACCTTGTTACGACTTCACCCCAATCATCTGTCCCACCTTAGGCGGCTGGCTCCATAAAGGTTACCCCACCGACTTCGGGTGTTACAAACTCTCGTGGTGTGACGGGCGGTGTGTACAAGGCCCGGGAACGTATTCACCGCGGCATGCTGATCCGCGATTACTAGCGATTCCAGCTTCATGTAGGCGAGTTGCAGCCTACAATCCGAACTGAGAACGGTTTTATGAGATTAGCTCCACCTCGCGGTCTTGCAGCTCTTTGTACCGTCCATTGTAGCACGTGTGTAGCCCAGGTCATAAGGGGCATGATGATTTGACGTCATCCCCACCTTCCTCCGGTTTGTCACCGGCAGTCACCTTAGAGTGCCCAACTTAATGATGGCAACTAAGATCAAGGGTTGCGCTCGTTGCGGGACTTAACCCAACATCTCACGACACGAGCTGACGACAACCATGCACCACCTGTCACTCTGCTCCCGAAGGAGAAGCTCTATCTCTAGAGTTTTCAGAGGATGTCAAGACCTGGTAAGGTTCTTCGCGTTGCTTCGAATTAAACCACATGCTCCACCGCTTGTGCGGGCCCCCGTCAATTCCTTTGAGTTTCAGCCTTGCGGCCGTACTCCCCAGGCGGAGTGCTTAATGCGTTAACTTCAGCACTAAAGGGCGGAAACCCTCTAACACTTAGCACTCATCGTTTACGGCGTGGACTACCAGGGTATCTAATCCTGTTTGCTCCCCACGCTTTCGCGCCTCAGTGTCAGTTACAGACCAGAAAGTCGCCTTCGCCACTGGTGTTCCTCCATATCTCTACGCATTTCACCGCTACACATGGAATTCCACTTTCCTCTTCTGCACTCAAGTCTCCCAGTTTCCAATGACCCTCCACGGTTGAGCCGTGGGCTTTCACATCAGACTTAAGAAACCACCTGCGCGCGCTTTACGCCCAATAATTCCGGATAACGCTTGCCACCTACGTATTACCGCGGCTGCTGGCACGTAGTTAGCCGTGGCTTTCTGGTTAGGTACCGTCAAGGTGCCAGCTTATTCAACTAGCACTTGTTCTTCCCTAACAACAGAGTTTTACGACCCGAAAGCCTTCATCACTCACGCGGCGTTGCTCCGTCAGACTTTCGTCCATTGCGGAAGATTCCCTACTGCTGCCTCCCGTAGGAGTCTGGGCCGTGTCTCAGTCCCAGTGTGGCCGATCACCCTCTCAGGTCGGCTACGCATCGTCGCCTTGGTGAGCCGTTACCTCACCAACTAGCTAATGCGACGCGGGTCCATCCATAAGTGACAGCCGAAGCCGCCTTTCAATTTCGAACTATGCAGTTCAAAATATTATCCGGTATTAGCCCCGGTTTCCCGGAGTTATCCCAGTCTTATGGGTAGGTTACCCACGTGTTACTCACCCGTCCGCCGCTAACTTCATAAGAGCAAGCTCTTAATCCATTCGCTCGACTTGCATGTATTAGGCACGCCGCCAGCGTTCATCCTGAGCCAGGATCAAACTCTCCAATAAAGTTAGTTTGTCTAGCATCTAAAAATAAAAATTGACGTTCACGTTGTTTGTTTCGTTCAGTTTTCAAAGAACTTGTCTGCCGCTCATTTGCGACTCCCTTATGTTAACATTTTCATATTTCAATGTCAACTAAGTTTTTCATTTTGTTTTGTCGCTTTCTGCGTTGTTGCTATCGGCGACTTGTCCTATATTACACCTCTATATACTAATCGTCAATACCTTTTTATAAAGAAATTTAATTTAGTACCTTTGCACTCTTTTAACTCTAGATAAGGACCTACAAAGATCTCATTAAAATAGAAACCATCGTCTACTTTTCTTTACCAATCTATCCTTCTAAATACTATTCAATCTAGGCACTTCTCTATTTCAAAGGACTCGCTTCCCCCATCTTACCGAACTCATACAATTGATTCTTTTCAGCTAAACTAGCAACCTTATTTTAACAATTAATAGTATATAATTAGAAAGTTGCTTTATTTTTTATTACCGCTCCCTATCCCCCTTTGTTTATCAAGTTGTAATATCAATAACATTCTATTAGAAACAGGTGACGATATGAAAGATATACGTATTCTTATAGCAGATGACGATAAAGAAATTCGAGACTTATTAAAAAGATATTTAGAACGAGAATTATATATGGTAGATACTGCAATTAATGGAGAAGAAGCGTTGTGCTTATTTAACCAAAATAACTACAACCTCGCTATATTAGATCTTATGATGCCGAAAGTAGATGGTATCGAAGTGTGTAGAAAACTTAGAGATACAACCAACATTCCTATATTAATGCTAACTGCTAAAGATCACGAAGTTGATAAAATTTTGGGCTTAAGCATAGGTGCTGATGATTATATTACGAAACCTTTCAGTATTCACGAAGTGGTTGCAAGAGTAAAAGCTCTTATGCGACGTTTTTTAGTTCTTGGAAGTAACACTAATGTACAAGAGAAAACAACTTTAACATTTAAAGGACTAACTATCGATTTTAAAAAATACACAGTCCATACGAACGGAAAAGAAATCAACTTAACTGGAAAAGAACTTGAACTATTAAAATTCTTCGCTTCAAACCCAGAGCAAGTATTTACGAAAACACAACTCTTTCGGAATGTATGGGACGATAATTATATAGAAGATGATAATACAGTTATGGTGCATATTAGAAAGCTTAGAAAGAAAATAGAAATTGATTCTTCCAATCCAAAATTCATTCAGACTGTATGGGGAATCGGTTATAAGTTTGTAGGTGAAAAGGTTGAAAAATGATAAGATCCTCTTTCTTATTTCATTACAACTTATTATTTGCGGACTTTTAAATATAGATATGGGATACCATGTAAAAATATCTTTATTTATTGCTCTTATCATAATCACAATATATCTTTTCTTTTCAAGAGTTCACTTTATTCAAAGCAACGAATCGATGGTTACTAAATTAAGCCGTGCACTTAAAGGGAATTTACAAACGAGGCTATTCACAAATAACGACCGTTCACTAAATAGTATCGTGTTTTCAATAAACGACTTAATAACTGCATTAGAAAAGGGTCAGATCGAAGCAAGGAAATCCCAAGAAGCTAGAAAACAACTTTTATCTAATATCTCACATGATATCCGGACACCACTTACTTCTATTATTGGATATATTGATGCTTTAAAAGATGATGTCGCTGCTTCTGAAGTAGAAAAGCAAGAATATCTTGAAATACTTTATAAGAAATCGAATGACTTAAAACATCTGGTCGATGAAATCTTTAATATGGCCAAGCTAGATGCTGATGAGTTTCCATTAAAAGAAGAAGAACTCGATTTTTCTGAGGTTACTAGAGAAGTATTAATCGAATTTTTACCCGAGCTATCAAAACATAACATTGAACTACAAGTTCTCATACCAGAATCTACTTCCCCTATTATTGCAGATCACCTTAGCCTTATACGAATTATAGGTAATCTAATAAAAAACGCTATCCATCACGGAAAAGCTGGGAAAATAGTAGGAGTCGAACTACTAGAAACCAATACAGAATATGAGATTCTTATTTGGGACAAGGGACCCGGTATTCCAAAACATGATTTACAAAACGTATTTAAGCGGATGTACCGCAGCGAACAATCAAGAAATCCTTCTTACGGTGGTAGTGGCCTCGGACTTTCTATTTCTAAAGCCCTCGTTGAAAAAAAATGGTGGGCGTATATGGGTTGACAGTATTCCTTGGGAACGAACTACTTTTGGTTTTTCCGTCCCAAAACACACTACTTTTAAGAAATAGTTAAGAAATGATTAATATGCAGTTAAACCTTCCTTTTTATTATGTAATTAAGAACTTATAGAAAGTAGGTGCCTCCTATAAATACAATTATAAAAACGACAAACCTTACTAAAGTTTATGGGAACCAAAAGTCAGTAGATAATCTAAATATAAATGTACAGCAAGGAGAGATTTATGGATTCATAGGGCGTAACGGTGCTGGTAAAACAACTACAATCCGTATGCTGCTTAGTCTTATAAAACCTACAAGTGGAAATATAGAAATATTCGGTGAGGATTTACTTCGGAATCCAAAAGACATTTTAAGAAGAATTGGTTCTATCGTTGAAGTCCCAGGATTTTATGAAAACTTAACTGCAAGAGAGAACTTATTAATTAATGCAAAGATAATTGGAGTTCACAAAAGGAATGCAATTGAAGAAGCATTAGAAATTGTAGGCTTGCAGCACGAAACAAAAAAATTAGTAGGAAAATACTCTTTAGGAATGAAGCAACGCTTAGGAATTGCACGTGCTCTTCTCCATTATCCTGAACTACTCATACTAGATGAACCAACTAACGGACTAGATCCAATCGGTATTAAAGAAATGCGAAAACTCATTAAATCTTTAGCTCAAGACAGAAATATAACGATACTCATTTCTAGTCATATATTAGCTGAGGTGGAACAACTAGTCGATCGTATGGGAATTATTCATGAAGGAAGGTTATTAGAAGAAGTTTCTCTTGATACACTGCGTAGAGCCAATCGTAAGTACATAGAATTCCAGGTAAATAATGATAATAAAGCTGCGATGCTATTAGAAAAGCATTTTCAAATTTTTGATTATGAGGTACATGATGAAGGAAATATTCGCGTTTATTCTCACTTTGGACAGCAAGGACACATTAATAGAACGTTAGTTCGTAATGATGTTGAAGTATTAAAAATTGTGATGAGCGAAGATAGACTAGAAGATTATTTCACCCAACTAGTTGGGGGTGGCGCAATTGGTTAATCTTCTTTATACAGAACTATTAAAATTGAAACGCTCCAATATGTTTTTGATTAGTATTATCGGAGCAGGTGTCGCGCCATTTTTAGTGGTTGTAGCTTCTTATATACACATGAAGACAAAGCAGCCTACTCCAACTATTTTATTTGGTCAACTGTTCACTGAAGTTAACCTATACACTACTTTAATTATAGGATTCCCCTTATATGGAGTTGTAATCGCTTATCTATTTACCCGTGAATACACGGAAGATACATTAAAAAACTTGCTAACTATCCCAGTATCACGTATTAACTTTATTATAAGTAAGTTTATCCTTCTATTCCTTTGGATCATGATGCTAACTTTAGTTGCTTGGGCGCTCACTTTATTATTAGGGCTAGTAGGTAGCTTCCCTGGGTTTAGTATCACCTTACTTTTAGGCTCTCTCGTAAAATTTTTAATATGTGGTGGACTTCTCTTTCTTTTGTCTTCACCTATTGTACTACTAACTCTTGTAATGAAGACCTATGTACCGCCTATTATATTAACAATCATTATTACAATGACTAACCTTATGATCGTAAATTCAAAACATAAAGACCTATTCCCATGGACCGCTACTCTAGATATAGCAAATAACGAATTACAACCAACTTATCCACCAGAGTATTCTTATATCATCATTGCAGTAACAGCTATTTTCGGATTTATTACAACACTATTCTATTTTAAAAGAGTAGATATTCATTAATCTATAGGAGTGAAACTATGAGCGATCTTATCATTGCCTTCATACTTGGCATTGTAGAAGGGTTAGCTGAATTTTTACCCATCTCTTCTACTGGCCATCTTATATTAGTCGGACATTTATTAGGTTTTGAAGGAGAAAGGGCAAAAACGTTTGAAATTGTCATACAGTTAGGGGCAATTTTAGCTATCGCGATTTTATATCACAAACGCCTTGTTTCTTTATGTAATATTAAACCCCTTCTACGGAAAGAGAAAAAATTCAATGCATTACATGTTTTTCTCGGTGTATTCCCAGCAGTAGTTGTTGGCTTATTATTACATGATGTTATTAAAGCATACTTATTCCAGCCGTATACTGTCGTAATCGGACTTGTAGCAGGAGCATTTCTTATGATTTTTGCAGAAGCAAAAAAAGCAGAGTTAACCGCTTTTTCACTAGATGATTTAACATACCGTCAAGCATTAACAATTGGATTATTTCAATGCTTAGCAGTATATCCTGGCTTCTCAAGGGCTGGCTCTACTATTTCTGGAGGTCTATTAGCGAAAGTAAATTATAAGGCTGCATCTGAGTTCTCTTTTCTCATTGCTCTTCCTGTAATGGCCGGAGCTACAGGGTTAGACTTATTAAAAAGTTGGAAGTATTTAAGTGCGGATGATATTCCTATGTTTGCTATAGGATTCATTACCTCTTTTATAGTAGCAATGCTAGCGGTAGTAACCTTCCTGAAGCTTTTAGAAAAGATAGGTTTAAAACCTTTTGCATATTATCGTATTTTGTTAGCCATTGTATTTACACTTTTCGTATTGCTATAGCTTCATATAAGTCACATATTATTAAACCGATATTCAAGGAATATTGGTTTTTATCTATTTCACCTCTAGTATTACTCACTTCAATATGGCATAGTGGATAATAGATCAATATTAATAATCAGAATATTCTTTACATCTAAACAACACTTCATTAAAATATATAACGTTAAAAGCTATATTTGAAATCCGAACCTAGTAATAGCATTTCTTCTTTATACACATATACTGAAGTAAAAATAAGCACCTCAATTGATTGAGTCTACCCATTACACCACGATAGAACTAACGTTCTCACCTCTTTGCTATACATCACTTCTTCCTTGTTTCTATATTTATGGAAGAGAAGTACGTGTAGGTGATCGGGCATTGATCCTAACTTTATTGCAGCCCAAATCACAAATAGACTACATAACAACTATATCCATTACCATACGAAACAATTCGAAAATTAAACATCCCATCTATTAATATGGGCGTCTACGGGGAAAATGGTCATAAATGGACAGAACGAGTTTATAAACCATATTCCTTCAGCGTATTACTTGTATTAATCCGTAATACAACAACCCAGATTTTATATGACTACAAAACTATTACAAATAAGCAAGTTGCTCAAGGCTTATAAAAAAAATGAATTTTAACTAAAGTGAGGTAAATATACAAATGAATCCATTAGCACAATCATATTGGGATACTTATTGGGGAAACAATGAAAAACCAGAATCTGTTACAGCTTGGCAATTTGGTGATTCTCCTGATTATCTCGCTCAATTAGTCATTGATGGTGTGAAAACCGCAACATGCTCCGGCCATATTTTTTATGAATTAGAAAATGAACCACTACCAACAACTAACGATTATAGTATTGTACTCAATAGTCAGGATGAACCTGTAGCTATTATTAAGACAATAGAAGTAACTATAATGCCAATGAATGAAGTGACTGAAGAATTTGCTGTAGCTGAGGGTGAAGGCGATCTTACTTATAATTACTGGAGAGACACCCATATACAGTTCTTTACAAAGGAACTAAGCGAACTTGGTCTTAGTTTTTCTGAAGATATGCTGCTCGTTTGCGAACGTTTTAAGCTTATCGATGTAAAAAACAAAGTGAAGCTATGATAAATAACGATTTTACCGGAAGTCCATACTAGATAAATACATTTATTTTTAAACAAATAAGCTTGTTATCAATGGATTTCTTGAACCATAGATAACAAGCTTATTTCATTAAACACAAAAAAGACGAGTCATTCTGACTCGTCTTAAAGTTGCTTGGCGACGTCCTACTCTCACAGGGACAAGGTCCCAACTACCATCGGCGCTAGAGAGCTTAACTTCCGTGTTCGGTATGGGAACGGGTGTGACCTCTCTGCCATCATCACCAAACTGATGAAGGTATATTCCTTCAAAACTAGATAACATTGCTTCATATTATATGGTTAAGTCCTCGATCTATTAGTATTCGTCAGCTCCACATGTCACCATGCTTCCACCTCGAACCTATCAACCTGATCATCTTTCAGGGATCTTACTAGCTTACGCTATGGGAAATCTCATCTTGAGGGGGGCTTCATGCTTAGATGCTTTCAGCACTTATCCCTTCCGCACATAGCTACCCAGCTATGCCCTTGGCAGAACAACTGGTACACCAGCGGTGCGTCCATCCCGGTCCTCTCGTACTAAGGACAGCTCCTCTCAAATTTCCTGCGCCCACGACGGATAGGGACCGAACTGTCTCACGACGTTCTGAACCCAGCTCGCGTACCGCTTTAATGGGCGAACAGCCCAACCCTTGGGACCGACTACAGCCCCAGGATGCGATGAGCCGACATCGAGGTGCCAAACCTCCCCGTCGATGTGGACTCTTGGGGGAGATAAGCCTGTTATCCCCGGGGTAGCTTTTATCCGTTGAGCGATGGCCCTTCCATGCGGAACCACCGGATCACTAAGCCCGACTTTCGTCCCTGCTCGACTTGTAGGTCTCGCAGTCAAGCTCCCTTATGCCTTTGCACTCTACGAATGATTTCCAACCATTCTGAGGGAACCTTTGGGCGCCTCCGTTACACTTTAGGAGGCGACCGCCCCAGTCAAACTGCCCACCTGACACTGTCTCCCGGGTCGATGAGACCCGTAGGTTAGAATTTCAATACAGTCAGGGCGGTATCCCACCAGCGCCTCCACCGAAGCTAGCGCTCCGGTTTCAATGGCTCCCGCCTATCCTGTACAAACTGTACCAAAATTCAATATCAGGCTACAGTAAAGCTCCACGGGGTCTTTCCGTCCTGTCGCGGGTAACCTGCATCTTCACAGGTACTATAATTTCACCGAGTCTCTGGTTGAGACAGTGCCCAAATCGTTACACCTTTCGTGCGGGTCGGAACTTACCCGACAAGGAATTTCGCTACCTTAGGACCGTTATAGTTACGGCCGCCGTTTACTGGGGCTTCAGTTCAGAGCTTCGCTTACGCTAACCCCTCTCCTTAACCTTCCAGCACCGGGCAGGTGTCAGCCCCTATACTTCGCCTTACGGCTTCGCAGAGACCTGTGTTTTTGCTAAACAGTCGCTTGGGCCTATTCACTGCGGCTTTCCGTTAAGAAAGCACCCCTTCTCCCGAAGTTACGGGGTCATTTTGCCGAGTTCCTTAACCAGAGTTCTCTCGCACACCTTAGGATTCTCTCCTCGCCTACCTGTGTCGGTTTGCGGTACAGGCACCTTTTATCTCGCTAGAAGCTTTTCTTGGCAGCGGGGAATCAAAGACTTCGCTCCATAAGGAGCTTCCCCATCACAGCTCAGCCTTCACGATAAGCGGATTTGCCTACTTATCAGCCTAACTGCTTGGACGTGCACAACCAATCGCACGCTTCTTCTATCCTTCTGCGTCCCTCCATTGCTCAAACGATAAAGAGGTGGTACAGGAATATCAACCTGTTGTCCATCGCCTACGCCTGTCGGCCTCGGCTTAGGTCCTGACTAACCCTGAGCGGACGAGCCTTCCTCAGGAAACCTTAGGCATTCGGTGGACGGGATTCTCACCCGTCTTTCGCTACTCATACCGGCATTCTCACTTCTAAGCGCTCCACCAGTCCTTCCGGTCTGACTTCACTGCACTTAGAACGCTCCCCTACCACTGATACCATTGGTATCAATTCGCAGCTTCGGTGGTGTATTTAGCCCCGGTACATTTTCGGCGCAGAGTCACTCGACTAGTGAGCTATTACGCACTCTTTAAATGGTGGCTGCTTCTGAGCCAACATCCTAGTTGTCTAAGCAACTCCACATCCTTTTCCACTTAATACACACTTTGGGACCTTAGCTGGCGATCTGGGCTGTTTCCCTCTTGACTACGGATCTTATCACTCGCAGTCTGACTCCTAAGGATAAGTCATTGGCATTCGGAGTTTGACTGAATTCGGTAATCCGATGAGGACCCCTAGTTCAATCAGTGCTCTACCTCCAAGACTCTTACACTTAAGGCTAGCCCTAAAGCTATTTCGGGGAGAACCAGCTATCTCCAGGTTCGATTGGAATTTCTCCGCTACCCACACCTCATCCCCGCACTTTTCAACGTGCGTGGGTTCGGGCCTCCATTCAGTGTTACCTGAACTTCACCCTGGACATGGGTAGATCACCTGGTTTCGGGTCTACGACCACGTACTAAACGCCCTATTCAGACTCGCTTTCGCTGCGGCTCCGCCTCTTCAGCTTAACCTCGCACGGGATCGTAACTCGCCGGTTCATTCTACAAAAGGCACGCCATCACCCATTAACGGGCTCTGACTATTTGTAGGCACACGGTTTCAGGATCTCTTTCACTCCCCTTCCGGGGTGCTTTTCACCTTTCCCTCACGGTACTGGTTCACTATCGATCACTAGGGAGTATTTAGCCTTGGGAGATGGTCCTCCCAGATTCCGACGGAATTTCACGTGTTCCGCCGTACTCAGGATACATTCAAGAGAGAACGAAGTTTCGACTACGGGGTTATTACCCTCTGTGACGGACCTTTCCAGGTCGCTTCGTCTACCTCGTTCCTTTGTAACTCCGTATAGAATGTCCTACAACCCCAAGAGGCAAGCCTCTTGGTTTGGGCTAGATTCCGTTTCGCTCGCCGCTACTCAGGAAATCGCATTTGCTTTCTCTTCCTCCAGGTACTTAGATGTTTCAGTTCCCTGGGTCTGTCTTCCATACCCTATGTATTCAGGTAAGGATACCATACCATTACGTATAGTGGGTTTCCCCATTCGGAAATCTTCGGATCAAAGCTTACTTACAGCTCCCCGAAGCATATCGGCGTTAGTCCCGTCCTTCATCGACTCCTAGTGTCAAGGCATCCACCGTGCGCCCTTTCTAACTTAACCAAACTAAAATTAAAAAAATATGAGCTACACTGTTATCTAGTTTTCAAAGAACATACATTTAAACTTGAGAGATAGTTCTCTCAAAACTGAACGAAACAAAACAAGTCAACGTTTATTGATGAACTGCGTTCATCAATTCTCCATAGAAAGGAGGTGATCCAGCCGCACCTTCCGATACGGCTACCTTGTTACGACTTCACCCCAATCATCTGTCCCACCTTAGGCGGCTGGCTCCATAAAGGTTACCCCACCGACTTCGGGTGTTACAAACTCTCGTGGTGTGACGGGCGGTGTGTACAAGGCCCGGGAACGTATTCACCGCGGCATGCTGATCCGCGATTACTAGCGATTCCAGCTTCATGTAGGCGAGTTGCAGCCTACAATCCGAACTGAGAACGGTTTTATGAGATTAGCTCCACCTCGCGGTCTTGCAGCTCTTTGTACCGTCCATTGTAGCACGTGTGTAGCCCAGGTCATAAGGGGCATGATGATTTGACGTCATCCCCACCTTCCTCCGGTTTGTCACCGGCAGTCACCTTAGAGTGCCCAACTTAATGATGGCAACTAAGATCAAGGGTTGCGCTCGTTGCGGGACTTAACCCAACATCTCACGACACGAGCTGACGACAACCATGCACCACCTGTCACTCTGCTCCCGAAGGAGAAGCTCTATCTCTAGAGTTTTCAGAGGATGTCAAGACCTGGTAAGGTTCTTCGCGTTGCTTCGAATTAAACCACATGCTCCACCGCTTGTGCGGGCCCCCGTCAATTCCTTTGAGTTTCAGCCTTGCGGCCGTACTCCCCAGGCGGAGTGCTTAATGCGTTAACTTCAGCACTAAAGGGCGGAAACCCTCTAACACTTAGCACTCATCGTTTACGGCGTGGACTACCAGGGTATCTAATCCTGTTTGCTCCCCACGCTTTCGCGCCTCAGTGTCAGTTACAGACCAGAAAGTCGCCTTCGCCACTGGTGTTCCTCCATATCTCTACGCATTTCACCGCTACACATGGAATTCCACTTTCCTCTTCTGCACTCAAGTCTCCCAGTTTCCAATGACCCTCCACGGTTGAGCCGTGGGCTTTCACATCAGACTTAAGAAACCACCTGCGCGCGCTTTACGCCCAATAATTCCGGATAACGCTTGCCACCTACGTATTACCGCGGCTGCTGGCACGTAGTTAGCCGTGGCTTTCTGGTTAGGTACCGTCAAGGTGCCAGCTTATTCAACTAGCACTTGTTCTTCCCTAACAACAGAGTTTTACGACCCGAAAGCCTTCATCACTCACGCGGCGTTGCTCCGTCAGACTTTCGTCCATTGCGGAAGATTCCCTACTGCTGCCTCCCGTAGGAGTCTGGGCCGTGTCTCAGTCCCAGTGTGGCCGATCACCCTCTCAGGTCGGCTACGCATCGTCGCCTTGGTGAGCCGTTACCTCACCAACTAGCTAATGCGACGCGGGTCCATCCATAAGTGACAGCCGAAGCCGCCTTTCAATTTCGAACTATGCAGTTCAAAATATTATCCGGTATTAGCCCCGGTTTCCCGGAGTTATCCCAGTCTTATGGGTAGGTTACCCACGTGTTACTCACCCGTCCGCCGCTAACTTCATAAGAGCAAGCTCTTAATCCATTCGCTCGACTTGCATGTATTAGGCACGCCGCCAGCGTTCATCCTGAGCCAGGATCAAACTCTCCAATAAAGTTAGTTTGTCTAGCATCTAAAAATAAAAATTGACGTTCACGTTGTTTGTTTCGTTCAGTTTTCAAAGAACTTGTCTGTCGCTCATTTGCGACTTCCTTATGTTAACATCTTCGTTAGTTAATGTCAACTAAGTTTTTCATTTTGTTTGCCGCGTTCTGCGTTATTGCATCGGCGACTTGTTCTATACTACACCTCTATAGGCTAATCGTCAACACCTTTTTATAAAGATATTTAATTTAATATGTTCACACCACTTTATCCCGTTATTTGCGGACAGTAAGACTCCCACCTCAAAGTTCGGCTGAAGCAAAGAAGTTAGTAGTGAGCCTGACGATCCATAAATTCCCGATTAGTAAAGGTTACATAAGAATCCACGAAGACTTTACTAAATAGCAATCATTGTCTACCTCTATCTACTAATCTCCCCTAACAAACCTCTTTATTTCAAGCGGATTATCCCCCGTACATTACTGGGTTCCACAAGAAATTCTTTTCTAGCAACTTCATTTACTCTCCTTCTCTTAATTACAATATCTCTTTCTAACAGTGCATACACTCTTCTTCACTCTCCTGAACCATTCATAATAGAATGAACCGACTATAGACTAGATTCAATTAATATTAAAAATTATGATGAGTAAAGGACCATTCGTAGATTATTTCATAAAACCAGTTGGAAATAGAATAATTGGTTCGTTTACAGATTTCACGATACTTTCATAGAAAAACACTCATTATTTTGATACACGTCAACTATAGACAAGAACAAGACACTAAAACATATGAACATGCAGCTGTCATAGCACCGTGGCTCACGAACCTATACGGTCTATAGTGAGAGTAGTAGTGATCGCACACTACAATCTCGCACGCCAGCGATACCAAAAATGTACTTCGCCTTTGGTAGCAAGAATCACACTAATGTTAATCAGGTTGCCCCTTTAGCAATGGGAGCGTCAATAAATCCAATATTAATAATTGAAATATACTTTACTGAAGAACCACCTCACTAAGGTATGTAAAGTTACAAGCTATACTGGAAATCCGAACATAGTATGGCAGCTCTTCTTTAAACACATATGTCCAATAGAAAATAAGCGCCTCAATTGATTGAGTATGCCCATTACACCATTCGAGAACAAACGTTCTAACCTCTTGTTATACACGACTACTTCCTTGCATTTAAGTAATCACACTATAATTTTTCACTTACACTTATCTTCTATATAGAAGCTCCAAAATTATAAAATTTAAAGAGTTGTTTCCTATATCTATATACAGAAAACAGTAAGCTTTTCCGTTAGAAGAGCAAATAGCATTGCTAACAAAGCATATAGTTTCATTATTTCCAACCAAATTACAAATAGAGTATATAACTACCTGCATTTATTCCCGATGAACCCATTCTTCCTCCAACTTATTTATATCAACGTGATAATAAAGACAAATATGCTGTTCAAATAGCAACCAGTGGCCAACTATACTTTAGTTATCTTATTTATAAGGCTACACAAAAAAAGATTCTTATCCAACTACTAGAGGAAACAAGTAGAACTTATAAAAAAGCTGAACACTATGTACAAGAGCAGTTCAAATATTACTACTCATAACTGATCTTCCCGCCCGAAAATTTTCTTGGGAATTTCGTGTAACAAACTATCCAAACTATAAAAAAGATTATAGAGTCTAAACATTAATCCACACATCTTTATCCAAAATATTATATGCGAAAGTAATACATAAGACTTTCAAGAACTATATTTTGAAATTATCGCCGCTCTTCAAAAGCCAGATTCAGAAAAAAGAACACGCGCTATTATCTTTTTAACTCCACCACTTTCACCATATAACTATTTAAAACAAATAAAGCGAAACTTTAATCAGTGGGGGTTTTGTTGATCCCCCACTGATTATTAGCCTTCACCAATCGGGCATTTACGGGCAGCAGGGCTCCCACCTAACTTCTTTGCTCCAGCTGAATTTTGAGGTGGGAGTTTTACTGCCCAGCGAATAGCGGGATAAATGAAACAAATAGCCTGTTACAATGAACTTTTTTCTTCAAACTTTTTCATGTACCACTATTCGGGTTCACTTCAATTTAACATGTGGTAGCTTCTTTGCTATTCACGAATTAAAGCCATTATCATACGAAACAATTCAGAGATTAAACATCCCATCATTAAAGATGTCTAAGAAAAAGATCCTCATAAATGGAGTGAACTTGTTTAAAAGCCATATTTATTCAGTTTATTATCTTCATTGATCCGTGGATTTCAAATAACTACAAAGCTATTACAAATAAACAATATGCTACTTGCTCATGAACGTTTTGAGCTTATCGATGTAAAAAACAAAGTGAAGCCTATATAAATACACTTACCTTTAAACAAATAAGCTTGTTATCAATAGGTTTCTTGAACCATAGATAACAAGCTTATTTCATTAAACACAAAAAAAAACGAGTCATTCTGACTCGTCTTAAAGTTGCTTGGCGACGTCCTACTCTCACAGGGACAAGGTCCCAACTACCATCGGCGCTAGAGAGCTTAACTTCCGTGTTCGGTATGGGAACGGGTGTGACCTCTCTGCCATCATCACCAAACTGATGAAGGTATATTCCTTCAAAACTAGATAACATTGCTTCATATTATATGGTTAAGTCCTCGATCTATTAGTATTCGTCAGCTCCACATGTCACCATGCTTCCACCTCGAACCTATCAACCTGATCATCTTTCAGGGATCTTACTAGCTTACGCTATGGGAAATCTCATCTTGAGGGGGGCTTCATGCTTAGATGCTTTCAGCACTTATCCCTTCCGCACATAGCTACCCAGCTATGCCCTTGGCAGAACAACTGGTACACCAGCGGTGCGTCCATCCCGGTCCTCTCGTACTAAGGACAGCTCCTCTCAAATTTCCTGCGCCCACGACGGATAGGGACCGAACTGTCTCACGACGTTCTGAACCCAGCTCGCGTACCGCTTTAATGGGCGAACAGCCCAACCCTTGGGACCGACTACAGCCCCAGGATGCGATGAGCCGACATCGAGGTGCCAAACCTCCCCGTCGATGTGGACTCTTGGGGGAGATAAGCCTGTTATCCCCGGGGTAGCTTTTATCCGTTGAGCGATGGCCCTTCCATGCGGAACCACCGGATCACTAAGCCCGACTTTCGTCCCTGCTCGACTTGTAGGTCTCGCAGTCAAGCTCCCTTATGCCTTTGCACTCTACGAATGATTTCCAACCATTCTGAGGGAACCTTTGGGCGCCTCCGTTACACTTTAGGAGGCGACCGCCCCAGTCAAACTGCCCACCTGACACTGTCTCCCGGGTCGATGAGACCCGTAGGTTAGAATTTCAATACAGTCAGGGCGGTATCCCACCAGCGCCTCCACCGAAGCTAGCGCTCCGGTTTCAATGGCTCCCGCCTATCCTGTACAAACTGTACCAAAATTCAATATCAGGCTACAGTAAAGCTCCACGGGGTCTTTCCGTCCTGTCGCGGGTAACCTGCATCTTCACAGGTACTATAATTTCACCGAGTCTCTGGTTGAGACAGTGCCCAAATCGTTACACCTTTCGTGCGGGTCGGAACTTACCCGACAAGGAATTTCGCTACCTTAGGACCGTTATAGTTACGGCCGCCGTTTACTGGGGCTTCAGTTCAGAGCTTCGCTTACGCTAACCCCTCTCCTTAACCTTCCAGCACCGGGCAGGTGTCAGCCCCTATACTTCGCCTTACGGCTTCGCAGAGACCTGTGTTTTTGCTAAACAGTCGCTTGGGCCTATTCACTGCGGCTTTCCGTTAAGAAAGCACCCCTTCTCCCGAAGTTACGGGGTCATTTTGCCGAGTTCCTTAACCAGAGTTCTCTCGCACACCTTAGGATTCTCTCCTCGCCTACCTGTGTCGGTTTGCGGTACAGGCACCTTTTATCTCGCTAGAAGCTTTTCTTGGCAGCGGGGAATCAAAGACTTCGCTCCATAAGGAGCTTCCCCATCACAGCTCAGCCTTCACGATAAGCGGATTTGCCTACTTATCAGCCTAACTGCTTGGACGTGCACAACCAATCGCACGCTTCTTCTATCCTTCTGCGTCCCTCCATTGCTCAAACGATAAAGAGGTGGTACAGGAATATCAACCTGTTGTCCATCGCCTACGCCTGTCGGCCTCGGCTTAGGTCCTGACTAACCCTGAGCGGACGAGCCTTCCTCAGGAAACCTTAGGCATTCGGTGGACGGGATTCTCACCCGTCTTTCGCTACTCATACCGGCATTCTCACTTCTAAGCGCTCCACCAGTCCTTCCGGTCTGACTTCACTGCACTTAGAACGCTCCCCTACCACTGATACCATTGGTATCAATTCGCAGCTTCGGTGGTGTATTTAGCCCCGGTACATTTTCGGCGCAGAGTCACTCGACTAGTGAGCTATTACGCACTCTTTAAATGGTGGCTGCTTCTGAGCCAACATCCTAGTTGTCTAAGCAACTCCACATCCTTTTCCACTTAATACACACTTTGGGACCTTAGCTGGCGATCTGGGCTGTTTCCCTCTTGACTACGGATCTTATCACTCGCAGTCTGACTCCTAAGGATAAGTCATTGGCATTCGGAGTTTGACTGAATTCGGTAATCCGATGAGGACCCCTAGTTCAATCAGTGCTCTACCTCCAAGACTCTTACACTTAAGGCTAGCCCTAAAGCTATTTCGGGGAGAACCAGCTATCTCCAGGTTCGATTGGAATTTCTCCGCTACCCACACCTCATCCCCGCACTTTTCAACGTGCGTGGGTTCGGGCCTCCATTCAGTGTTACCTGAACTTCACCCTGGACATGGGTAGATCACCTGGTTTCGGGTCTACGACCACGTACTAAACGCCCTATTCAGACTCGCTTTCGCTGCGGCTCCGCCTCTTCAGCTTAACCTCGCACGGGATCGTAACTCGCCGGTTCATTCTACAAAAGGCACGCCATCACCCATTAACGGGCTCTGACTATTTGTAGGCACACGGTTTCAGGATCTCTTTCACTCCCCTTCCGGGGTGCTTTTCACCTTTCCCTCACGGTACTGGTTCACTATCGATCACTAGGGAGTATTTAGCCTTGGGAGATGGTCCTCCCAGATTCCGACGGAATTTCACGTGTTCCGCCGTACTCAGGATACATTCAAGAGAGAACGAAGTTTCGACTACGGGGTTATTACCCTCTGTGACGGACCTTTCCAGGTCGCTTCGTCTACCTCGTTCCTTTGTAACTCCGTATAGAATGTCCTACAACCCCAAGAGGCAAGCCTCTTGGTTTGGGCTAGATTCCGTTTCGCTCGCCGCTACTCAGGAAATCGCATTTGCTTTCTCTTCCTCCAGGTACTTAGATGTTTCAGTTCCCTGGGTCTGTCTTCCATACCCTATGTATTCAGGTAAGGATACCATACCATTACGTATAGTGGGTTTCCCCATTCGGAAATCTTCGGATCAAAGCTTACTTACAGCTCCCCGAAGCATATCGGCGTTAGTCCCGTCCTTCATCGACTCCTAGTGTCAAGGCATCCACCGTGCGCCCTTTCTAACTTAACCAAACTAAAATTAAAAAAATATGAGCTACACTGTTATCTAGTTTTCAAAGAACATACATTTAAACTTGAGAGATAGTTCTCTCAAAACTGAACGAAACAAAACAAGTCAACGTTTATTGATGAACTGCGTTCATCAATTCTCCATAGAAAGGAGGTGATCCAGCCGCACCTTCCGATACGGCTACCTTGTTACGACTTCACCCCAATCATCTGTCCCACCTTAGGCGGCTGGCTCCATAAAGGTTACCCCACCGACTTCGGGTGTTACAAACTCTCGTGGTGTGACGGGCGGTGTGTACAAGGCCCGGGAACGTATTCACCGCGGCATGCTGATCCGCGATTACTAGCGATTCCAGCTTCATGTAGGCGAGTTGCAGCCTACAATCCGAACTGAGAACGGTTTTATGAGATTAGCTCCACCTCGCGGTCTTGCAGCTCTTTGTACCGTCCATTGTAGCACGTGTGTAGCCCAGGTCATAAGGGGCATGATGATTTGACGTCATCCCCACCTTCCTCCGGTTTGTCACCGGCAGTCACCTTAGAGTGCCCAACTTAATGATGGCAACTAAGATCAAGGGTTGCGCTCGTTGCGGGACTTAACCCAACATCTCACGACACGAGCTGACGACAACCATGCACCACCTGTCACTCTGCTCCCGAAGGAGAAGCTCTATCTCTAGAGTTTTCAGAGGATGTCAAGACCTGGTAAGGTTCTTCGCGTTGCTTCGAATTAAACCACATGCTCCACCGCTTGTGCGGGCCCCCGTCAATTCCTTTGAGTTTCAGCCTTGCGGCCGTACTCCCCAGGCGGAGTGCTTAATGCGTTAACTTCAGCACTAAAGGGCGGAAACCCTCTAACACTTAGCACTCATCGTTTACGGCGTGGACTACCAGGGTATCTAATCCTGTTTGCTCCCCACGCTTTCGCGCCTCAGTGTCAGTTACAGACCAGAAAGTCGCCTTCGCCACTGGTGTTCCTCCATATCTCTACGCATTTCACCGCTACACATGGAATTCCACTTTCCTCTTCTGCACTCAAGTCTCCCAGTTTCCAATGACCCTCCACGGTTGAGCCGTGGGCTTTCACATCAGACTTAAGAAACCACCTGCGCGCGCTTTACGCCCAATAATTCCGGATAACGCTTGCCACCTACGTATTACCGCGGCTGCTGGCACGTAGTTAGCCGTGGCTTTCTGGTTAGGTACCGTCAAGGTGCCAGCTTATTCAACTAGCACTTGTTCTTCCCTAACAACAGAGTTTTACGACCCGAAAGCCTTCATCACTCACGCGGCGTTGCTCCGTCAGACTTTCGTCCATTGCGGAAGATTCCCTACTGCTGCCTCCCGTAGGAGTCTGGGCCGTGTCTCAGTCCCAGTGTGGCCGATCACCCTCTCAGGTCGGCTACGCATCGTCGCCTTGGTGAGCCGTTACCTCACCAACTAGCTAATGCGACGCGGGTCCATCCATAAGTGACAGCCGAAGCCGCCTTTCAATTTCGAACTATGCAGTTCAAAATATTATCCGGTATTAGCCCCGGTTTCCCGGAGTTATCCCAGTCTTATGGGTAGGTTACCCACGTGTTACTCACCCGTCCGCCGCTAACTTCATAAGAGCAAGCTCTTAATCCATTCGCTCGACTTGCATGTATTAGGCACGCCGCCAGCGTTCATCCTGAGCCAGGATCAAACTCTCCAATAAAGTTAGTTTGTCTAGCATCTAAAAATAAAAATTGACGTTTACGTTGTTTGTTTCGTTCAGTTTTCAAAGAACTTGTTTGTCGCTCATTTGCGACTCCCTTATGTTAACATTTTCATATTTCAATGTCAACCAAGTTTTTTTATTTCTTTTGTCGCTTTCTGCGTTGTTGCTATCGGCGACTTGTTCTATATTACACCTATGTATGTTAATCGTCAATAGTTTTAAATAAGTTTTTTATAAAAATATGAATTAACTATACCAACAAGCCGTTAGCACAATAATCATCTGTTGTACTATTTATTGAAAGATCTTGAAGTTCAGACTTAGGGTTCTCTTCTTCCCACACCTGCTGAAGTGCACCAACAAAGGTTTCAAGTGGTTGTGCACCTGAAATAGCATACTTTTGATTAACAATAAAATAAGGTACCCCTGTAATTTTATATTGTTGGGCAATTGATTCATCAATCCTAACCTCATTGGCATAAGCATTTTTATTATGAATAACATTTAAAGCCTCTTCCCTATCTAGACCGGAAGCTTCAGCAATATTAGCTAGTGTTTCCACATCACTTAAGTTTCTCGATTCAGTGAAATATGCAAAAAGTAGATTTTCTGTAATCTCCTTTTCCTTCCCCTGATCCTTTGCGAATTTCGCCAAACGATGCGCATCAAAAGTATTTGTTGGCTTCATCTCTTCAAAATTGAAACTCAAACCCATACTAGCTGCATGATTGCCTAGTTGTATATTATTACGATCAGCTTCTTCAACACTAATTCCATACTTCGATGCAAGCACTTCATTAATGCTCGTTCCAGAGTAGATCGGAGCATTTTGATCTAATTCAAAACTTTTAAACTCAACTTCAACATCTTTCTTATGTGGAAATTGCTCTAAAGCCATTTCTAATCTACGCTTCCCAATATAGCAAAACGGGCATACAAAATCAGACCAAACTTCAATTTTCATATGAACACCTCATTAACATTTATTTTTCAATCATTGTAGCACTGACGTTACGGAATTCAAAAATTTATGCCTCAAGAAGTTACGACTACTAATCAAAGAAGATTTCATACCCATATATACACTTCAATTGTAAATGAGCCCCTTGTTCAACATGCCTATATCTCACTACATATTTAGCCATAATATAGCTGTTCTCATAATAATTGAAAGCACCTGTATCATTTTCATAGATTATGTACTACTTCCCTATACTTAATAACAAAAAACATTCCTCAAAACGCTACTATTATAAGAATAAAAAATTAAACAAGCCCGTCTATATAAAATGCAATTATATAGACGGGCTTGTTTAATAGATTGAGCAAACTGCAAACTCAAAGGAAGCAATTACACAAATCTATATTATTGAAATTATGAACGGATTTATTTTCAAAAGTATATTAATGAAGAAGATTTAGATGTCCAATCATGAAAAAGAAGTATTTACCGGCAGAAACACCTCTAATGTTTATTAGTTAAGGGATACTGCATACAGGATTTTAAGGGGAAATAGCTATATAATTCATAAACCATTAAATCATTTAGAGTATAGAAACTTCAATTATGCGCCAAATTTTTTAGAAATTAATTATAAAAGAAGAGAGGTTTCCCTCTTATATTGAAAATATGACCAATAATGATCCTATTACGAAATACATATAGTTTAATGAGCGCTTAATAAAAATAGCGAAAATACTTCGCCTTTATCATGATTTCATAAATATTTTTCCATCTGGTATGATTTAGCAATATTTCCACCCTTGTTTCTAACGAAACAAATATACAAAAAAACACAAGTCAAAAGACTTGTGTTTTAGCTTGCTTGGCGACGTCCTACTCTCACAGGGACAAGGTCCCAACTACCATCGGCGCTAGAGAGCTTAACTTCCGTGTTCGGTATGGGAACGGGTGTGACCTCTCTGCCATCATCACCAAACTGATGAAGGTATATTCCTTCAAAACTAGATAACATTGCTTCATATTATATGGTTAAGTCCTCGATCTATTAGTATTCGTCAGCTCCACATGTCACCATGCTTCCACCTCGAACCTATCAACCTGATCATCTTTCAGGGATCTTACTAGCTTACGCTATGGGAAATCTCATCTTGAGGGGGGCTTCATGCTTAGATGCTTTCAGCACTTATCCCTTCCGCACATAGCTACCCAGCTATGCCCTTGGCAGAACAACTGGTACACCAGCGGTGCGTCCATCCCGGTCCTCTCGTACTAAGGACAGCTCCTCTCAAATTTCCTGCGCCCACGACGGATAGGGACCGAACTGTCTCACGACGTTCTGAACCCAGCTCGCGTACCGCTTTAATGGGCGAACAGCCCAACCCTTGGGACCGACTACAGCCCCAGGATGCGATGAGCCGACATCGAGGTGCCAAACCTCCCCGTCGATGTGGACTCTTGGGGGAGATAAGCCTGTTATCCCCGGGGTAGCTTTTATCCGTTGAGCGATGGCCCTTCCATGCGGAACCACCGGATCACTAAGCCCGACTTTCGTCCCTGCTCGACTTGTAGGTCTCGCAGTCAAGCTCCCTTATGCCTTTGCACTCTACGAATGATTTCCAACCATTCTGAGGGAACCTTTGGGCGCCTCCGTTACACTTTAGGAGGCGACCGCCCCAGTCAAACTGCCCACCTGACACTGTCTCCCGGGTCGATGAGACCCGTAGGTTAGAATTTCAATACAGTCAGGGCGGTATCCCACCAGCGCCTCCACCGAAGCTAGCGCTCCGGTTTCAATGGCTCCCGCCTATCCTGTACAAACTGTACCAAAATTCAATATCAGGCTACAGTAAAGCTCCACGGGGTCTTTCCGTCCTGTCGCGGGTAACCTGCATCTTCACAGGTACTATAATTTCACCGAGTCTCTGGTTGAGACAGTGCCCAAATCGTTACACCTTTCGTGCGGGTCGGAACTTACCCGACAAGGAATTTCGCTACCTTAGGACCGTTATAGTTACGGCCGCCGTTTACTGGGGCTTCAGTTCAGAGCTTCGCTTACGCTAACCCCTCTCCTTAACCTTCCAGCACCGGGCAGGTGTCAGCCCCTATACTTCGCCTTACGGCTTCGCAGAGACCTGTGTTTTTGCTAAACAGTCGCTTGGGCCTATTCACTGCGGCTTTCCGTTAAGAAAGCACCCCTTCTCCCGAAGTTACGGGGTCATTTTGCCGAGTTCCTTAACCAGAGTTCTCTCGCACACCTTAGGATTCTCTCCTCGCCTACCTGTGTCGGTTTGCGGTACAGGCACCTTTTATCTCGCTAGAAGCTTTTCTTGGCAGCGGGGAATCAAAGACTTCGCTCCATAAGGAGCTTCCCCATCACAGCTCAGCCTTCACGATAAGCGGATTTGCCTACTTATCAGCCTAACTGCTTGGACGTGCACAACCAATCGCACGCTTCTTCTATCCTTCTGCGTCCCTCCATTGCTCAAACGATAAAGAGGTGGTACAGGAATATCAACCTGTTGTCCATCGCCTACGCCTGTCGGCCTCGGCTTAGGTCCTGACTAACCCTGAGCGGACGAGCCTTCCTCAGGAAACCTTAGGCATTCGGTGGACGGGATTCTCACCCGTCTTTCGCTACTCATACCGGCATTCTCACTTCTAAGCGCTCCACCAGTCCTTCCGGTCTGACTTCACTGCACTTAGAACGCTCCCCTACCACTGATACCATTGGTATCAATTCGCAGCTTCGGTGGTGTATTTAGCCCCGGTACATTTTCGGCGCAGAGTCACTCGACTAGTGAGCTATTACGCACTCTTTAAATGGTGGCTGCTTCTGAGCCAACATCCTAGTTGTCTAAGCAACTCCACATCCTTTTCCACTTAATACACACTTTGGGACCTTAGCTGGCGATCTGGGCTGTTTCCCTCTTGACTACGGATCTTATCACTCGCAGTCTGACTCCTAAGGATAAGTCATTGGCATTCGGAGTTTGACTGAATTCGGTAATCCGATGAGGACCCCTAGTTCAATCAGTGCTCTACCTCCAAGACTCTTACACTTAAGGCTAGCCCTAAAGCTATTTCGGGGAGAACCAGCTATCTCCAGGTTCGATTGGAATTTCTCCGCTACCCACACCTCATCCCCGCACTTTTCAACGTGCGTGGGTTCGGGCCTCCATTCAGTGTTACCTGAACTTCACCCTGGACATGGGTAGATCACCTGGTTTCGGGTCTACGACCACGTACTAAACGCCCTATTCAGACTCGCTTTCGCTGCGGCTCCGCCTCTTCAGCTTAACCTCGCACGGGATCGTAACTCGCCGGTTCATTCTACAAAAGGCACGCCATCACCCATTAACGGGCTCTGACTATTTGTAGGCACACGGTTTCAGGATCTCTTTCACTCCCCTTCCGGGGTGCTTTTCACCTTTCCCTCACGGTACTGGTTCACTATCGATCACTAGGGAGTATTTAGCCTTGGGAGATGGTCCTCCCAGATTCCGACGGAATTTCACGTGTTCCGCCGTACTCAGGATACATTCAAGAGAGAACGAAGTTTCGACTACGGGGTTATTACCCTCTGTGACGGACCTTTCCAGGTCGCTTCGTCTACCTCGTTCCTTTGTAACTCCGTATAGAATGTCCTACAACCCCAAGAGGCAAGCCTCTTGGTTTGGGCTAGATTCCGTTTCGCTCGCCGCTACTCAGGAAATCGCATTTGCTTTCTCTTCCTCCAGGTACTTAGATGTTTCAGTTCCCTGGGTCTGTCTTCCATACCCTATGTATTCAGGTAAGGATACCATACCATTACGTATAGTGGGTTTCCCCATTCGGAAATCTTCGGATCAAAGCTTACTTACAGCTCCCCGAAGCATATCGGCGTTAGTCCCGTCCTTCATCGACTCCTAGTGTCAAGGCATCCACCGTGCGCCCTTTCTAACTTAACCAAACTAAAATTAAAAAAATATGAGCTACACTGTTATCTAGTTTTCAAAGAACATACATTTAAACTTGAGAGATAGTTCTCTCAAAACTGAACGAAACAAAACAAGTCAACGTTTATTGATGAACTGCGTTCATCAATTCTCCATAGAAAGGAGGTGATCCAGCCGCACCTTCCGATACGGCTACCTTGTTACGACTTCACCCCAATCATCTGTCCCACCTTAGGCGGCTGGCTCCATAAAGGTTACCCCACCGACTTCGGGTGTTACAAACTCTCGTGGTGTGACGGGCGGTGTGTACAAGGCCCGGGAACGTATTCACCGCGGCATGCTGATCCGCGATTACTAGCGATTCCAGCTTCATGTAGGCGAGTTGCAGCCTACAATCCGAACTGAGAACGGTTTTATGAGATTAGCTCCACCTCGCGGTCTTGCAGCTCTTTGTACCGTCCATTGTAGCACGTGTGTAGCCCAGGTCATAAGGGGCATGATGATTTGACGTCATCCCCACCTTCCTCCGGTTTGTCACCGGCAGTCACCTTAGAGTGCCCAACTGAATGATGGCAACTAAGATCAAGGGTTGCGCTCGTTGCGGGACTTAACCCAACATCTCACGACACGAGCTGACGACAACCATGCACCACCTGTCACTCTGCTCCCGAAGGAGAAGCTCTATCTCTAGAGTTTTCAGAGGATGTCAAGACCTGGTAAGGTTCTTCGCGTTGCTTCGAATTAAACCACATGCTCCACCGCTTGTGCGGGCCCCCGTCAATTCCTTTGAGTTTCAGCCTTGCGGCCGTACTCCCCAGGCGGAGTGCTTAATGCGTTAACTTCAGCACTAAAGGGCGGAAACCCTCTAACACTTAGCACTCATCGTTTACGGCGTGGACTACCAGGGTATCTAATCCTGTTTGCTCCCCACGCTTTCGCGCCTCAGTGTCAGTTACAGACCAGAAAGTCGCCTTCGCCACTGGTGTTCCTCCATATCTCTACGCATTTCACCGCTACACATGGAATTCCACTTTCCTCTTCTGCACTCAAGTCTCCCAGTTTCCAATGACCCTCCACGGTTGAGCCGTGGGCTTTCACATCAGACTTAAGAAACCACCTGCGCGCGCTTTACGCCCAATAATTCCGGATAACGCTTGCCACCTACGTATTACCGCGGCTGCTGGCACGTAGTTAGCCGTGGCTTTCTGGTTAGGTACCGTCAAGGTGCCAGCTTATTCAACTAGCACTTGTTCTTCCCTAACAACAGAGTTTTACGACCCGAAAGCCTTCATCACTCACGCGGCGTTGCTCCGTCAGACTTTCGTCCATTGCGGAAGATTCCCTACTGCTGCCTCCCGTAGGAGTCTGGGCCGTGTCTCAGTCCCAGTGTGGCCGATCACCCTCTCAGGTCGGCTACGCATCGTCGCCTTGGTGAGCCGTTACCTCACCAACTAGCTAATGCGACGCGGGTCCATCCATAAGTGACAGCCGAAGCCGCCTTTCAATTTCGAACTATGCAGTTCAAAATATTATCCGGTATTAGCCCCGGTTTCCCGGAGTTATCCCAGTCTTATGGGTAGGTTACCCACGTGTTACTCACCCGTCCGCCGCTAACTTCATAAGAGCAAGCTCTTAATCCATTCGCTCGACTTGCATGTATTAGGCACGCCGCCAGCGTTCATCCTGAGCCAGGATCAAACTCTCCAATAAAGTTAGTTTGTCTAGCATCTAAAAATAAAAATTGACGTTCACGTTGTTTGTTTCGTTCAGTTTTCAAAGAACTTGTCTGTCGCTCATTTGCGACTCCCTTATGTTAACATTTTCATATTTCAATGTCAACTAAGTTTTTCATTTTGTTTTGTCGCTTTCTGCGTTGTTGCTATCGGCGACTTGTTTTATATTACACCTCTAAACTCTAATCGTCAATATGTTTTTCTAAAAAAATATAAAAAGGCTTATTCCTTTTAAAATAAGCCTTTTTATCCTATACCATTCTATTCATTTATTATTTTTCTATAATTGGTAATGAAACGATGAACTGAACGATCCCGTCCTCATACTCAGCTCGAATACTACCACCTTGTAACTCAACAATACTTTTCGCAATAGCTAATCCGAGCCCCGAACCTTCTGTTACTCTACTTCTAGATTGATCTTTCTTATAAAACCGTTCAAACAAGTTCCCTAACTCTTCTCTCGTAAACTCTTCACTATGATTCGCAATAACAATTTGTATATTCCTTCGCTGCCTTTGAAGAGAAACTTTTATCTCTCCGTCATCTTTACTATACTTAATTGCATTCATTAGTAAGTTGTCGAATACACGGACCATCTTTTCCGAATCAATCATCGCATATGCACGTTCCTCAGGAAACTTCTTAACAAACATAAGGCCATGCTCTTCCGCTTGTGGTACTAACTCTTCTATTAATTGATCAAGTAACTCATTTACACACACTTCCTGTTTTTCTAATACAACTTGTTCATTCGTTAACTTCGTATACTCAAATAAATCTTCTATTAAATTCTTTAACTGCTCCGACTTTGCAAAAGCAATTCTAGTATATTCATCATATTGCTCTTTATTTTCATATTTAGAGTCTCTAAGTAATCGTAAGTATCCCATAATAGAAGTAAGTGGTGTCCGTAAATCATGAGATACATTTGTAATAAGCTCGTTTTTCTGTTTTTCTAATGTACGCTCTTTTTCTATATTGTTCATAAGCTCTTCCGCCATATTATTAATATTCTCAGTTAAAGACGCAATCTCATCTTCACCTTTCTTCTCAATACGGTACGCTAAGTTTCCTTTTTCTATTTCCTTTACACCTTGTGCCATCGCTTCAATTTGCTTCATCTTTCTCTTTGTTATATAGAAGAAAGAGAAAATGAATACGAGTACACCAATTAAAAATGGAAATGGTCCTTCTTGCGTATCATATCTCACTTCACCTCCCGGAATCCCACTAACAAACATGTATAAATTCTTATTTTCTATTGTAATAGGTGCAAAAGCTATAAATTCTTTTCTCGTATTTTCAAATGCATCTCGACCATTTGAATAGTTAATCGCAAATGATGCTGCATTACGAATCGTATTATGCAAATCGATTTGCTCTTCTTGCGCCTGCTTTGTTTTATATACAACTTTACCGCTCTCATCAGTAACCAATATTTTTAAAGCTCTATTTCCTCGCTCTAAATTTTGATTCTCCATTTCGATCATATCGGATATAGCTTCTAATTTATTTTCATGAACCGAGCTATTTGCTGCTCTTTGAGCTTGGTGATTAATTTGTTCCATACCAGCTCGATAATCGATAGTCGCTTGACGATTCGCATTCTCAAAAAATGGCGCAGCTCCCTTTGCAAAAAAAAGCCCTAATAACGCACAAGCAGTAAACGCAGTAATAAGCTGAATTCGGATACTCCGTTTCACACTCTTCACTATCTTTCCAATTAATTCTCGAATTTTCCTAACATAAGTAAATGGATTAAATATCTTTTTCAATCTTATACCCCACTCCCCATACTGTTTTTATATATATTGGCTTCCTTGGATTCTCCTCAATCTTTTCACGCACTTTCCGAATATGAACCATTACCGTGTTATCCGACTGGAAAGATCTTTCGTTCCAAACCTTTTCATAAATTTGTTCCGCACTAAAGACCATCCCCGGATTACGGACTAGTAATTCTAAAATTGAAAATTCCCTCGGGGTCAGTTTCACTTCTTCTCCATCCACAATGACTGTATGAGTGGAGATGTTTATTTTCATCTCTCCAATTTCTAACTCGTCCTCATTTTGAATAGCAAAGCCATTCATTTTCATATAACGACGTAGCTGCGATTTAATTCTTGCGATTAACTCTAACGGATTAAACGGTTTCGTTACATAATCATCTGCACCTGTTGTTAATCCTAAAATTTTATCCATATCTTGCGTTTTTGCCGAAAGCATAATAATCGGCATTTCCTTCGCTTCCCTTACTTTCATACACATATGAATACCATCTACTTTCGGCATCATAATATCTAATACAACTAAGTGCACTTCATTTTCTTCTAATATACGTAACCCTTCTTCTCCGTCCCCTGCTTGCAGTACTTTATATCCTTCGTTCTTTAAATAAATTGTAATAAGATTCCTAATTTCTTTTTCATCATCTACGACAAGTATCGTTTCCCCGGCCATAATATCTCCCCCATCAGTTTTTTAATCCCTAACTTCTATTATAAGAAAACTTCTGAAGAAAAACGCTCGGAAATCCTTAAGATTTTCTGAAGACGCAAAAAAGGTCTAGACTCCCCTCAAGTCTAGACCTTTCAAAAAACCCCTTTTATTTACGAACGTAGATGAAATATAGTACGAATAAAACTCCCATAACATACATAATTGGATGAATCTCTTTACGACGACCACTCACAACCATTGTAATTGGATAGAAGATAAACCCGATTGCAATTCCTGTTGCGATACTATACGTAAGTGGCATTGAAATGATAGTAAAGAACGCTGGCACTGCAATCTCGAATTTCTTCCAATCAATTTCTCCTAGAGATGAAACCATCAAGATTCCTACAATAATTAATGCTGGCGCTGTTACAGCTGGTGTCACAACACTTAATAGTGGTGAGAAGAATAGTGCCAGTAAGAAGAACCCTGCTGTTACAACCGCTGTAAATCCAGAACGTCCTCCTGCTGCTACCCCCGCAGACGATTCAATGTAAGACGTTGTTGTTGATGTACCTAAAATCGCACCAATTACAGTTGCAATCGCATCTGCAAATAACGCTTTACCTGCACGTGGTAATTTATTGTTCTTCATTAATCCCGCTTGATTCGCAACCGCTACAAGCGTACCTGCTGTATCAAAGAAATCGATAAAGAAGAACGTTATAATAACAATCGCCATTTCAACAGTGAAAATGTCTCCAAAGTGAGTTAATGCTACCCCGAACGTTGGTTCTAGACTCGGTATTGCTCCCACTACAGCTTTTGGTGTATCAATTAATCCAGTCGCTATTCCTAAGATCGCCGTAAGGATCATACCGTAGAAAACTGCACCATTTATTTTTTTAATCATGAAAATGATTGTAGTAACAACTCCGAAGATTGCTAGTAACGTTGTGCCCTTTGTTAAGTCCCCCAACCCAACAAGAACAGCATCATTCTTTACGATAATCCCAGCGTTTTGGAATCCAAGGAAGGCAATGAATAATCCAATACCCGCCGCTACTGCAAACTTTAACTCTACTGGAATTGCATTAATGATTTTTTCACGAATACCTGAAGCAGTAAGAATAATAAAGATAATACCTGACATTAATGTTCCAGCAATCGCCGTTTGCCACGGAATCCCCATCGTTAACACCGCTGTATAAGCAAAGAACGCGTTTATTCCCATACCTGGCGCTAAAGCAATCGGATACTTCGCAAATATCCCCATAATTAACGAACCAATCGCCGCTGCTAATGCTGTAGCAACGAATACTGCACCTGGATCCATTCCTGTACCTGCCGGTAATCCTTTAACATTTCCAAGCGACAGCGTAGCAGGATTGACAAATAGTACGTAAGCCATAGATAGAAATGTCGTTAAACCTGCTATGAACTCTGTTTTATAATTTGTGCCGAGTTCATCAAACTGAAAATAGCGTTTCATCTTACGTTTCCCCCGTTATATGATTACTCGCCGTATTTCACCCTAGCCCTCTTTTATCTATAAAAATAAAAAAGGCTTCCATTGCATATACATGGAAGCGTTCTATGAATAAAGACAAGTTTCCCCTCATCTTTATCAAAACGCCTCGTAGTCAAGCCATTTACGGTAGCTAGGTAGAAACTTTCGGGCCATATCCCCGATATTATACGACGGCATAATATTCACTTTTTGTTTGAATTACATACTCATATTAACTCACAATAGGGTGTGTGTCAATTTAAAAACGAACATTTTTATATCTTTTTATATTTTCGTTCGTATAATCACTTAAAAACAAAAAGATCCATCTATGCATAAAATGATAGATGGATCTTTCATTATAATACTATTCCCACTCAATAGTTGCTGGTGGCTTACTTGTTATATCATACACGATACGGTTAACGTGTTTTACTTCGTTTACGATACGTACAGAGATTTTCTCTAATACGTCCCAAGGGATACGTGCCCAGTCAGCTGTCATACCGTCGATAGATGTTACTGCACGGATACCTACTGTGTAATCGTAAGTACGCTCGTCACCCATAACACCTACACTACGCATACCAGGAAGCGCAGTGAAGTATTGCCAAACTTCACGGTCTAATCCTGCTTTTATAATTTCTTCACGTAAAATCGCATCAGATTCACGAACAATTTCTAATTTCTCTTCTGTAATTTCACCTAATACACGAATACCAAGTCCTGGACCTGGGAACGGTTGACGCCATACGATTTCATCAGGAATTCCTAGTTCAGATCCTAATACACGTACTTCATCTTTAAATAAAGTGTTTAAAGGCTCAATTAATTTGAACTGCATGTCTTCTGGAAGTCCACCAACGTTATGGTGAGATTTAATTGTTTGTGCAGTTGCTGTACCACTTTCAACGATGTCCGTGTAAAGTGTACCTTGCGCTAGGAAGTCCATTCCTTGTAATTTAGAAGCTTCATCATCAAATACGTAAATGAATTCATTACCGATGATTTTACGTTTTTGCTCTGGATCTTCTACACCTTTTAACTTGTTCATGAAGCGCTCTTGTGCATCCACTTTAATAACGTTCATATGGAAGCCTTCGCTAAATGTTTTCATAACACCTTCTGCTTCATCTTTACGAAGTAAACCGTGGTCCACGAAAATACATGTTAATTGGTCACCAATCGCTTTATGAATTAATACTGCTACAACAGAAGAGTCTACACCGCCACTAAGTGCGCATAATACTTTTTTGTCTCCAACAGTTTCACGGATCTTCTCTAATTCTACTTCGATAAAGTTCTCCATGTTCCATCCTTCAGAACAACCACATACGCCGAATACGAAGTTTTTAATTAAATCGTTACCGTGCTCAGAGTGACGTACTTCTGGGTGGAATTGTACACCGTATAAGTTTTCCGCTTCATTGCTCATACCCGCAATCGGACAAGACTCACTTGTTGCATCTACTACGAACCCTTCAGGTAAACCAGTTACTAAGTCACCATGGCTCATCCATACAACTTGCTCTTCTGGAAGGTTCGCATATAATTTTGATTCGTTCTCTACTTTAAGAACAGCTTTTCCGTACTCACGGTGGTTTGCACGTTCTACTTTCCCACCGAAGTGTTGCGTCATAAGCTGCATACCGTAACAAATACCGAAAATCGGTAATCCTAGTTCAAAGATTTTTTCATCACAATGTAATGCACCTTCACCGTATACACTATTTGGTCCACCAGAGAAGATAATCCCTTTTGGATTCATTGCTTTAATTTCTTCTGCAGTAATTGTATGTGGATGAAGTTCACTGTATACACCGAACTCACGAATTCGACGTGCTATTAACTGATTGTACTGACTCCCAAAATCTAAAACGATAATTGTATCATGCTGCTTCTTCAAAATAATCACCCCAACGTTAGTTCTCGTATATAAATATTTTCACCAATTTGGCGAAAAGCATTACTAATATAATAAAAAAAGCCAGTCCTCCGCCTCTAGTCTCATGACAAAGAAAAGGCAGGGGTCTGGCTTTATAAAGAAAGATAGTCTTCCGCTCTTTATAAATATAAGACGCACTGCCTTCATAGTCAGGTTGTTTACGGTAACCCGGTAGAGACTCTCAAACCATATCATCGAGGATATATGAAGGATTGTTTTATATTATCTTCCTAGATTCTAACAATGAAGTATCGGTATGGTCAAGAGAGAAAGCGACAAAATTCTACAGAAATTATTTTCCTGCGCTCAAAAACATAAAAAAACATCCACTTCTATATAGAAGTGGATGTTTTTCGGGAGAACAGAATTACATCATTCCGCCCATACCACCCATGCCCATGCCGCCCATGTCAGGCATTCCAGCAGCACCAGCTGGTTCTGGCTTGTCAGCAACTACAGCTTCAGTTGTTAAGAACATAGCTGCAACAGATGCTGCGTTTTGAAGTGCAGAACGAGTTACTTTAGCTGGATCTACGATACCAGACTCAAGCATGTTAACCCATTCGCCAGTAGCTGCGTTGAAACCAACGCCTACTTTTTCGCCTTTTAGACGCTCTACAACTACAGATCCTTCTAGACCAGCGTTGATTGCGATTTGACGAACTGGTTCTTCTAGTGCACGAAGTACGATGTTGATACCTGTTGCTTCGTCGCCTTCAGCTACGATAGAAGCTACTTTTGTGTATACGTTCATAAGTGAAGTACCACCACCTGCAACAATACCTTCTTCTACTGCTGCACGAGTTGAGTTAAGTGCATCTTCAATGCGAAGTTTGCGCTCTTTTAACTCAGTTTCAGTTGCTGCACCTACTTTAATTACTGCTACACCGCCCGCAAGTTTAGCAAGACGCTCTTGTAATTTTTCACGATCGAATTCAGAAGTAGTTTCTTCTAATTGCGCGCGGATTTGACCGATGCGAGCTTCGATTTGTTGTGAATTTCCAATACCTTCAACTACAGTTGTGTTTTCTTTCGTTACAACAATTTTACCAGCACGTCCTAAAGATTCAACTGTAGCAGATTTTAAGTCACGTCCTAATTCTTCAGTGATTACTTCGCCACCAGTTAAGATTGCGATATCTTCTAGCATTGCTTTACGACGGTCACCAAATCCAGGAGCTTTAACAGCAACTACATTGAATGTACCACGAAGTTTGTTCACTACTAATGTAGCTAACGCTTCGCCTTCTACATCTTCAGCAATGATAAGAAGTGGTTTACCTTGTTGTACCACTTGCTCTAATACTGGTAAGATTTCTTGGATGTTAGAAATCTTTTTGTCAGTAATTAAAATGTATGGGTTATCAAGAACTGCTTCCATTTTGTCAGAATCAGTAATCATGTAAGGAGATGCATATCCACGATCAAATTGCATACCTTCTACTACGTCTAATTCTGTTGTGAATCCTTTAGATTCTTCTAAAGTAATAACGCCGTCGTTACCAACGCGCTCCATTGCTTCAGCGATTAATTGACCTACTTCTTCGTCAGCCGAAGAAATAGCAGCTACTTGTGCGATAGAAGATTTACCTTCGATTGGTTTAGAAATCGCTTTTAATTCTTCAATTGCAGCAGTAACAGCTTTTTCGATACCTTTACGAAGACCCATTGGGTTTGCACCAGCTGTTACGTTTTTAAGACCTTCACGAATCATAGCTTGCGCTAATACAGTTGCAGTTGTCGTTCCGTCACCAGCTACATCGTTTGTTTTGCTAGCAACTTCTGCTACTAATTTCGCACCCATGTTTTCGAATGCATCTTCTAATTCGATTTCTTTTGCGATTGTTACACCGTCATTTGTAATAAGTGGTGAACCGAATTTTTTCTCAAGTACAACGTTACGACCTTTTGGTCCAAGCGTTACTTTTACTGCGTTTGCAAGAGTGTCGACACCGCGAAGCATCGAACGACGTGCTTCTTCACTAAATTTAATATCTTTTGCCATAATAATTGACCCCCTTGGATTTTTAAAATGTATATAATTAACCGATAATTGCTAAAATGTCACTTTCACGTAAAATCAAGTAGTCTGTACCTTCGTATTTCACTTCAGTACCTGCATATTTTGAGAAGATGATAAGATCACCTGCTGCTACCTCTAAAGCAACACGCTCACCATTTTCAAGCACTCGGCCTGTACCTACTGCAATAACTTTACCCTCTTGTGGTTTTTCTTTTGCAGTTTCTGGTAATACAATACCACTTGCTGTTTTTTCTTCTGCTTGAACAAGTTCAATTACAACGCGATCACCTAATGGCTTTAGCATGAACAATAACCTCCTCATTTTGTTATGTAAATTTTATTTATTAGCACTCAAGTCACACGAGTGCTAACACACTTCTAATAATAAATAATCTCAATTTCTTTTGCAAGTAAAAAAATCATAATTTTTTCGCAAATTACTTTATGCACTTTCCTAGATATCATTACTTCTTCTACTGCCTTTACTATATGAATCGTTGTTCCCACTTCTTGTATGTTACAATATGAAAGACACCCTAAGTTGTTTTCGCTAAACGTACAACTTTTTCCTGTCTCCTATTTTATTTTCAAATACTTATTTACAAAAAAAATATAATTCAAATGAAAGTTTATATCGTAGGTAGCATATTTACATGTTATCCTACCTTATCTCATACACTAGCGTTAGAAAGGATGGTTAAACCATTTGAAAAAACAATATTGGTGGATTATCGTTACATACATTTTAATGCAGTTATCAGGCATTGCCGGGTTACCGCTTCTCCTGAAAACTGGACTATACGATAATAGGGGATTTACTAGAGAGGAAAAACTTCAACTCATAACTGGTCATTGGGCTATCATTAGCTTTTTCATTGCATTATGCGTTGTACTTTGGTTACTCAGAACAGACATTCGTGACAGGCATTTAGATAAAATGCGCTCTACTGTTCCAGCTACAATTGGGTGGATTTTTATTGGTTTCTTCTTAGCGCTGTTCTCACAAAGCATTGCCGGTATGATCGAAATGCGTTTATTAGGGATTACACCGGGATCTGAAAATACAGCAAGACTTATGGACATCGCAAGAACGACACCTTGGTTCCTTATTGTCATATCTATAATAGGACCCATTTTGGAAGAAATCGTATTTAGAAAAATTTTATTCGGTACACTTTATAAGAAGTTTAACTTCTTTATTGCCGCTATCATTAGTTCACTTGTATTCGCGGCGATTCATTTTGATTTTACTCACTTATTGGTATACACTTCTATGGGGCTCGTATTCGCCTTTTTATACGTAAAAACGAAACGAATTATAGTTCCTATTGCAGCTCATGTTGCAATGAATACATTAGTTGCAGTTGCTCAAGTTGTAGTAAGCAATGAGCAAATTCAAGAAATGATTAAAGAAGCTGAAAAAATGCAAGGCTTTATCGGAGGATTTTTAGTATGAGAAACTCACCATTGTTCATGGCTGCATTGTACTTTCTTCTTGGATGCATCTTTACACGCTTCGCCATTACGAACGTAACAGATACAATCTGGAATATGTGGACAATACTATTTGCAGTTATGGCAACAATTGATTTTAATTTGGCACTTCGCCTTATCTTAGTTAAATTCACAAAGAAAAAACAATAATAAAACGCAGAGGTCATCTCCTCTGCGTTTTATTGTGGATAATTCTTCAAAAAGTAAACAAGCGTTTGTAACTCTACAGCTAAATCAATGTGATGAATTCTTATATTCTCTGACACATTTAAGCGTGCTGGTGTGAAATTTAAAATACCATGCACGTTCGTTTCTGCCAATCTATCTGCCACAGATTGCGCTACTGTAGCGGGTACCGTTAATATTGCCACTTGTATATCAGTTGATAAACGTTCTTCTAATTCATCCAAATGATATACAGGAATTCCTCCGATTTCTGTTCCAACTTTCTCTTCACTAACATCAAACGCCATTTCAATTTTTGTATTATTGTTTTTCGTGAAATTATAATGTAAGAAAGCGGTCCCTAAATTACCTACTCCAATAAGTGCCACGCGTGTTATATCATCTTGATCGAGTGTTTCACGGAAAAATGATAATAAATAATTTACGTTATATCCATATCCTTTTTTCCCTAACGCTCCAAAATATGAAAAATCTCTTCGAATAGTTGCGGAATCAACCTTTACCGCTTCACTCAATTCGGCTGATGAAACACGTTGCTTACCAGAAAGAGATAAGTTTTGGATAAATCGATAGTATAGAGGCAATCGTTTGGCAGTGGCCTGTGGAATTTTTTGCTGATCCATATAACCTCTCCTCTCTTCCTATCTTTATTCTTATACTTGAATCAAATACAGAAGTTTAGTACTCATGAATTTCCTTGTATAATAAAGAGAAGAAGTATTCTCTCTTTATTTTAAACTATACACTATTTTTAGTATGATTGAGAAATATAAACATGGCAAAGTTAAGAAATTATTTGAGGTGAAAACATTGATATTATTACAAGTGAATGGGCTTTCGAAATTATACGGTGCAGAAACGATTCTTGCAAACATAAAATTGGAAGTACAAACAAAAGATCGTATCGCATTAGTCGGAAGAAATGGAGCTGGAAAATCTACATTATTAAAAATAATGGCTGGCGAGTTATCTCATGATGGTGGTGAAATTATAAAACCGAAAGATGTCTCAATGGGGTATTTAGCTCAAAATACCGGATTAGAAACGTCTTTAACAATTTGGGATGAAATGTTAACCGTCTTTACACACTTGCAGCAGATGGAGACAAAACTTCGAAGGCTAGAGCAAGAGATGGGAAAAGAAGAAAACTTTTCAAATGCGGCTATATATGAGAAATTATTAGCTGATTATGACCAATTACAATTAGATTATAAAGATCAAGGCGGCTATCAGTACGAAGCGGATATACGCTCAATTTTAAGCGGTCTTGGCTTCCCAGTTGAAACGCATCAGACGAAAATTTCCACATTAAGTGGTGGACAAAAGACTCGATTAGCTCTTGGGAAATTATTATTAACTAGACCAGACTTACTTATTTTAGACGAACCTACAAACCATTTGGACATTGAGACACTAACATGGCTTGAACAATATTTACAAGGCTATCCTGGCGCGATTTTAATCGTTTCCCATGACCGTTATTTCTTAGATAAACTTGTTACACAAGTATACGAAATTTCTAATAAGGAAAGCCGACGATTTGTTGGTAACTACAGTAAATATTTAGACTCAAAATCAGCTCTATACGAGCAAGAAATGAAGCGTTATGAAAAACAACAAGATGAAATTTCTAAACTGGAAGACTTTGTACAAAAAAATATAGCTCGTGCATCTACGACAAAACGCGCTCAAAGTCGCCGTAAACAATTAGACAGAATGGAAGTATTAACTAGACCATTAGGCGATTCTAAATCAGCTTCCTTCCACTTCGATATTGAAAAACAAAGTGGAAATGATGTTTTACAAGTGAAAGATGCAACTATTGGCTATTATCAGGAACCGATTATTGAACATGTAAATATGCGCTTAACTCGCGGTGACAGTGTTGCCTTAGTTGGGCCAAACGGAATTGGAAAATCTACATTATTAAAATCCATTGTGAATAAGTTACAGCTATTACATGGAAACGTTGCTTTCGGGTCAAACGTATCTGTTGGTTATTATGATCAAGAACAAGCCAACTTAACATCTTCGAAGCGAGTTTTAAATGAATTATGGGATGAATATCCATTGCAGCCCGAAAAAGAAATTCGCACTATACTAGGCAACTTTTTATTCACAGGGGATGATGTACTCAAACCAGTATCTTCTCTTAGTGGTGGACAAAAGGCTCGACTAGCTCTTGCAAAACTTATGATGCAAAAATCCAATTTATTAATTCTCGATGAGCCAACAAACCATCTTGATTTAAATAGTAAAGAGATTTTGGAGAATGCTTTAATTGATTACCCAGGTACTCTTCTATTCGTCTCTCATGACCGCTACTTTATTAATCGCGTAACGACAACCGTTGTTGAGTTATCAACAGAAGGTGCACAAGAATATTTAGGTGATTACGATTATTACGTTGAAAAGAAAAATGAAATGATTGAACGTGCGGAACTAGAGCAAGAAGATGAAGTACCTGTTCAAAAAGTGGTGGCACAAGAAAAATTAAATTATCTCGAAGAAAAAGAACGTAAACAGTTAGAGCGTCAACGTACTCGAAAAATTGAAGAACTGGAACAAAATATCGTAGGCTTAGAAGAAGAAATTGCTACGTTAGAAGACCAACTTTGCTTACCAGAAATATATGCAGATTATGAAAAGGCTAGTGAAATTACAACTAAAAAACAAACACTGCAAGAACAGCTTGAAGCTTGTATGGCAGAATGGGAAGAACTGCATATATAAGAGAATTTAAAAGAGGAGGATGTCTCATAAGTCGGTTTTTTTGACGAGATGACCTCCTTTTTATTTTCTGTTTTGGAATCAATACCATAATAAATGAAATTATACAAACCATTCGACAAGGATTGACAATAGTATCACCTTATATAATAAGAGGAGGATGTTTCAAAATGTTTTTTGGACATCTCTTTGTTTTTTATTTCCCAAAAAAGAATTTCTTCAAAGGTCAGACTTCCTCTATGTTATCCACAAGGTTATACACATATCCACCTTTATAATATAAACTTTCAAATAACTTTTCCACATTATCCACAACTAGATAAAAAGTTATACACATTTTATGTACACAAAAAAACCCAAATTATCAACAGATAATTCGGGTTTTATCCACAAGCTGTGGTTAATTTTGTGTATAACTATGCTTCAATATCTAATCCTGGATTTGCATTTAAAGCTAATGTAGCGCGTTTTCCTTGTTCGTATGCAATTGTACCTGCAGCCGCAATCATCGCTGCATTATCTGTGCATAAAGATAGAGGAGGAATAATTAGCTCTATATTTTCTTTTTGTGCAAATTCTGCTGCTAAACGTGCACGAAGCCCTTTATTAGCAGCTACTCCACCAGCAAGAAGCACTTGTTTTACATTATAAGCATCTGCTGCACGAGACGCTTTCGTTACAAGTACATCTATTACACTTTCTTGGAAACTTGCTGCTAAATCTTCTGGTGCAATTTCTATACCGCGCTGTTTTGCGTTATGCACAGTGTTGATAACTGCTGATTTCAATCCACTAAAGCTGAAATCATACGAATCAGGTTCTAGCCACGCACGAGGCAAATCAATTGTTGGTTTTCCTTCATGCGCAAGGCGATCAATATGAGGACCACCTGGATAAGGCATTGATAATGTACGAGCTACTTTATCGTAAGCTTCTCCTGCCGCATCATCTCGCGTTTCACCAATCACTTCAAATGAACCATGTTCTTTCATATAAACAAGCTCCGTATGTCCACCGGATACAACAAGCGATAGTAACGGGAATTGTACTTCTTTTACTAAACGATTCGCATAAATATGACCAGCAATATGATGAACACCAACTAGAGGGATATCATGAGCAAAAGCCACAGCTTTCGCTGCATTTACACCTATTAAAAGTGCTCCGACTAAACCTGGTCCTTCTGTTACAGCAATTGCATCAATATCCTCAAAAGTGATATTCGCTTCTTTTAAAGCTTCTTCTAACACAACTGTGATTTCTTCTACATGATGACGGGATGCAATCTCTGGTACAACTCCGCCAAAACGCTTATGACTTTCAATTTGCGATGCAACGACATTCGCAATGATTTCCGTTCCATTTTTAACAACTGCTACAGCTGTTTCATCACAGCTTGTTTCAATACCAAGTATAATCGTATTTTTTTCCATTATATATTCACCCACATTACAAGACCATCTTCCTGATTGTCTGCATAGTATCGTTTACGAATCCCACCATTTTGAAATCCGTATTTTCTGTATAACTGCTTTGCTACTTCATTTGACATGCGTACTTCAAGTGTCATTGTTTTTACTCCTAAACCTTTCGCTTCGGAAATGACTTCTTTTAATAAGGCATCCCCTAGCTTTTGACCTCTGTATTCCGGCAGGATAGCTATATTTGTTACATGTGATTCATCAATAATTATCCACAATCCACAATATCCAATTACGAGACCATCTTTTTCTAGCACGACATAATGTGCATGTTCATTCACCTCTAATTCACGGTGAAAGGCATCTGCAGTCCAAGGGGTTGAAAAAGATGCTTCTTCAATAGCTACAATTTGAGCAATATCATCGAGTGCCATCTTTCTAAATATCATATCCATCTTCTGTAGGCCCCTATTGTTTTTGACTTTCTAACCATTTTGTTTCAGCTTCAGCTAAACGAAGATAGCTAGGAACAAACGTATGCACGTCTTGTTCTTCTTTTTGTAATCCTAAAAATGCTAATTCACTTGGTCTTGGGTTATTCTTAGTGAACGGAGCAAATACAGCTTGATCACCTAAATATTCTACAATTGTTTCTTTATGCAATTTAACATCGTTACCAATAAATAAAACAGGCTGTTCTTTATCTTTTAACATTTGCAACCAGTCAACAATAAGAATAATTCGGTCTTCTTCTATTGAAGTTATACGCTCTCCTTCATATGTATATAACCCCGTGTAAATTTGACCACGTCGGCCATCAAATAAAGGACAAATTAGTCCATTAAAATTAGTACCATTTGCAGCCACCACTTCCAAACTTGATACACCTATAATTGGTATTTGAAGTGACCAAGCTAATGTTTTTGCCGCTGTCACACCTATACGAACACCTGTATATGATCCTGGTCCAGCTGCTACAACAATTTTAGTCAATTCTTCCGGTTTTACACCGCATTCTTTTAACAGTTTCTCTACAGCTGGCATAAGACGTACAGAATGGTTTTTTGTTAAATTTGTAATGATTTCCCCAATCACGTTCCCTTCCTCAATAAGGGATACACCCATTACGTAATTTGAAGTATCAATTGCTAGTACTTTCATCTTGTAATAGCTCCTCACATAATCTAATATAGCGATCTCCAATTGGCTCGAGTACAATTTTTCTTGTATCATCTCCAGCATGGAATAAACTAATTTGCAACTTCTCATTCGGTAAATATGCTTCTATTAAATGAGCCCATTCTACTACTGTAATCCCTTCACCATAGAAATACTCATCAAATCCTAAATCTTCTTCACTTTCCGCTAAACGATACACATCCATATGATATAGCGGTAATCTTCCTTTATATTCTTTAATAATATTGAAGGTAGGACTATTTACGACTCTTTTCACTCCAAGACCTTTTGCTAGTCCTTTTGTAAAAGTCGTCTTGCCAGCTCCAAGATCACCTTCTAAAATAATTACATCTTTTTCCTTTACAAGTCTCCCTAATTTTTCTGATAATCGCTGGGTTTCTTCGGAAGATTTTGTTGTTATTTCATATTTACTCACAGACTTCACCTACTTTACTCACAATGTTCTCTGCTCTTTATTATACAGGTTTTAAATATATAAAAAAGTCCTTAGGAGTTTTCCTAAGGATAGTTTGACTGTCTTTATTAGTTTTTTGTTAAAACAAATAAAAAAATACGAAACAACTTGTTTCGTTCTTTTCTTTATATAAAATGGCGGTCCCGACCGGGGTCGAACCGGCGATCTCCTGCGTGACAGGCAGGCATGTTAACCACTACACCACGGGACCATTTGGTTGCGGGGACAGGATTTGAACCTGCGACCTTCGGGTTATGAGCCCGACGAGCTACCGTACTGCTCCACCCCGCGATGATATAAATAGCCTGGCAACGTCCTACTCTCACAGGGACAAGGTCCCAACTACCATCGGCGCTAGAGAGCTTAACTTCCGTGTTCGGTATGGGAACGGGTGTGACCTCTCTGCCATCATTACCAGACTATATTCATTTAAGACAAGAATCATCATAACTCATTCGACATTTAAAGTCAATAAGTTTTTTATATTCTCTCAAAACTAGATAACATTAGCTTCATATTATATGGTTAAGTCCTCGATCTATTAGTATTCGTCAGCTCCACATGTCACCATGCTTCCACCTCGAACCTATCAACCTGATCATCTTTCAGGGATCTTACTAGCTTACGCTATGGGAAATCTCATCTTGAGGGGGGCTTCATGCTTAGATGCTTTCAGCACTTATCCCTTCCGCACATAGCTACCCAGCTATGCCCTTGGCAGAACAACTGGTACACCAGCGGTGCGTCCATCCCGGTCCTCTCGTACTAAGGACAGCTCCTCTCAAATTTCCTGCGCCCACGACGGATAGGGACCGAACTGTCTCACGACGTTCTGAACCCAGCTCGCGTACCGCTTTAATGGGCGAACAGCCCAACCCTTGGGACCGACTACAGCCCCAGGATGCGATGAGCCGACATCGAGGTGCCAAACCTCCCCGTCGATGTGGACTCTTGGGGGAGATAAGCCTGTTATCCCCGGGGTAGCTTTTATCCGTTGAGCGATGGCCCTTCCATGCGGAACCACCGGATCACTAAGCCCGACTTTCGTCCCTGCTCGACTTGTAGGTCTCGCAGTCAAGCTCCCTTATGCCTTTGCACTCTACGAATGATTTCCAACCATTCTGAGGGAACCTTTGGGCGCCTCCGTTACACTTTAGGAGGCGACCGCCCCAGTCAAACTGCCCACCTGACACTGTCTCCCGGGTCGATAAGACCCGTAGGTTAGAATTTCAATACAGTCAGGGCGGTATCCCACCAGCGCCTCCACCGAAGCTAGCGCTCCGGTTTCAATGGCTCCCGCCTATCCTGTACAAACTGTACCAAAATTCAATATCAGGCTACAGTAAAGCTCCACGGGGTCTTTCCGTCCTGTCGCGGGTAACCTGCATCTTCACAGGTACTATAATTTCACCGAGTCTCTGGTTGAGACAGTGCCCAAATCGTTACACCTTTCGTGCGGGTCGGAACTTACCCGACAAGGAATTTCGCTACCTTAGGACCGTTATAGTTACGGCCGCCGTTTACTGGGGCTTCAGTTCAGAGCTTCGCTTACGCTAACCCCTCTCCTTAACCTTCCAGCACCGGGCAGGTGTCAGCCCCTATACTTCGCCTTACGGCTTCGCAGAGACCTGTGTTTTTGCTAAACAGTCGCTTGGGCCTATTCACTGCGGCTTTCCGTTAAGAAAGCACCCCTTCTCCCGAAGTTACGGGGTCATTTTGCCGAGTTCCTTAACCAGAGTTCTCTCGCACACCTTAGGATTCTCTCCTCGCCTACCTGTGTCGGTTTGCGGTACAGGCACCTTTTATCTCGCTAGAAGCTTTTCTTGGCAGCGGGGAATCAAAGACTTCGCTCCATAAGGAGCTTCCCCATCACAGCTCAGCCTTCACGATAAGCGGATTTGCCTACTTATCAGCCTAACTGCTTGGACGTGCACAACCAATCGCACGCTTCTTCTATCCTTCTGCGTCCCTCCATTGCTCAAACGATAAAGAGGTGGTACAGGAATATCAACCTGTTGTCCATCGCCTACGCCTGTCGGCCTCGGCTTAGGTCCTGACTAACCCTGAGCGGACGAGCCTTCCTCAGGAAACCTTAGGCATTCGGTGGACGGGATTCTCACCCGTCTTTCGCTACTCATACCGGCATTCTCACTTCTAAGCGCTCCACCAGTCCTTCCGGTCTGACTTCACTGCACTTAGAACGCTCCCCTACCACTGATACCATTGGTATCAATTCGCAGCTTCGGTGGTGTATTTAGCCCCGGTACATTTTCGGCGCAGAGTCACTCGACTAGTGAGCTATTACGCACTCTTTAAATGGTGGCTGCTTCTGAGCCAACATCCTAGTTGTCTAAGCAACTCCACATCCTTTTCCACTTAATACACACTTTGGGACCTTAGCTGGCGATCTGGGCTGTTTCCCTCTTGACTACGGATCTTATCACTCGCAGTCTGACTCCTAAGGATAAGTCATTGGCATTCGGAGTTTGACTGAATTCGGTAATCCGATGAGGACCCCTAGTTCAATCAGTGCTCTACCTCCAAGACTCTTACACTTAAGGCTAGCCCTAAAGCTATTTCGGGGAGAACCAGCTATCTCCAGGTTCGATTGGAATTTCTCCGCTACCCACACCTCATCCCCGCACTTTTCAACGTGCGTGGGTTCGGGCCTCCATTCAGTGTTACCTGAACTTCACCCTGGACATGGGTAGATCACCTGGTTTCGGGTCTACGACCACGTACTAAACGCCCTATTCAGACTCGCTTTCGCTGCGGCTCCGCCTCTTCAGCTTAACCTCGCACGGGATCGTAACTCGCCGGTTCATTCTACAAAAGGCACGCCATCACCCATTAACGGGCTCTGACTATTTGTAGGCACACGGTTTCAGGATCTCTTTCACTCCCCTTCCGGGGTGCTTTTCACCTTTCCCTCACGGTACTGGTTCACTATCGATCACTAGGGAGTATTTAGCCTTGGGAGATGGTCCTCCCAGATTCCGACGGAATTTCACGTGTTCCGCCGTACTCAGGATACATTCAAGAGAGAACGAAGTTTCGACTACGGGGTTATTACCCTCTGTGACGGACCTTTCCAGGTCGCTTCGTCTACCTCGTTCCTTTGTAACTCCGTATAGAATGTCCTACAACCCCAAGAGGCAAGCCTCTTGGTTTGGGCTAGATTCCGTTTCGCTCGCCGCTACTCAGGAAATCGCATTTGCTTTCTCTTCCTCCAGGTACTTAGATGTTTCAGTTCCCTGGGTCTGTCTTCCATACCCTATGTATTCAGGTAAGGATACCATACCATTACGTATAGTGGGTTTCCCCATTCGGAAATCTTCGGATCAAAGCTTACTTACAGCTCCCCGAAGCATATCGGCGTTAGTCCCGTCCTTCATCGACTCCTAGTGTCAAGGCATCCACCGTGCGCCCTTTCTAACTTAACCAAACTAAAATTAAAAAAATATGAGCTACACTGTTATCTAGTTTTCAAAGAACATACATTTAAACTTGAGAGATAGTTCTCTCAAAACTGAACGAAACAAAACAAGTCAACGTTTATTGATGAACTGCGTTCATCAATTCTCCATAGAAAGGAGGTGATCCAGCCGCACCTTCCGATACGGCTACCTTGTTACGACTTCACCCCAATCATCTGTCCCACCTTAGGCGGCTGGCTCCATAAAGGTTACCCCACCGACTTCGGGTGTTACAAACTCTCGTGGTGTGACGGGCGGTGTGTACAAGGCCCGGGAACGTATTCACCGCGGCATGCTGATCCGCGATTACTAGCGATTCCAGCTTCATGTAGGCGAGTTGCAGCCTACAATCCGAACTGAGAACGGTTTTATGAGATTAGCTCCACCTCGCGGTCTTGCAGCTCTTTGTACCGTCCATTGTAGCACGTGTGTAGCCCAGGTCATAAGGGGCATGATGATTTGACGTCATCCCCACCTTCCTCCGGTTTGTCACCGGCAGTCACCTTAGAGTGCCCAACTTAATGATGGCAACTAAGATCAAGGGTTGCGCTCGTTGCGGGACTTAACCCAACATCTCACGACACGAGCTGACGACAACCATGCACCACCTGTCACTCTGCTCCCGAAGGAGAAGCTCTATCTCTAGAGTTTTCAGAGGATGTCAAGACCTGGTAAGGTTCTTCGCGTTGCTTCGAATTAAACCACATGCTCCACCGCTTGTGCGGGCCCCCGTCAATTCCTTTGAGTTTCAGCCTTGCGGCCGTACTCCCCAGGCGGAGTGCTTAATGCGTTAACTTCAGCACTAAAGGGCGGAAACCCTCTAACACTTAGCACTCATCGTTTACGGCGTGGACTACCAGGGTATCTAATCCTGTTTGCTCCCCACGCTTTCGCGCCTCAGTGTCAGTTACAGACCAGAAAGTCGCCTTCGCCACTGGTGTTCCTCCATATCTCTACGCATTTCACCGCTACACATGGAATTCCACTTTCCTCTTCTGCACTCAAGTCTCCCAGTTTCCAATGACCCTCCACGGTTGAGCCGTGGGCTTTCACATCAGACTTAAGAAACCACCTGCGCGCGCTTTACGCCCAATAATTCCGGATAACGCTTGCCACCTACGTATTACCGCGGCTGCTGGCACGTAGTTAGCCGTGGCTTTCTGGTTAGGTACCGTCAAGGTGCCAGCTTATTCAACTAGCACTTGTTCTTCCCTAACAACAGAGTTTTACGACCCGAAAGCCTTCATCACTCACGCGGCGTTGCTCCGTCAGACTTTCGTCCATTGCGGAAGATTCCCTACTGCTGCCTCCCGTAGGAGTCTGGGCCGTGTCTCAGTCCCAGTGTGGCCGATCACCCTCTCAGGTCGGCTACGCATCGTCGCCTTGGTGAGCCGTTACCTCACCAACTAGCTAATGCGACGCGGGTCCATCCATAAGTGACAGCCGAAGCCGCCTTTCAATTTCGAACTATGCAGTTCAAAATATTATCCGGTATTAGCCCCGGTTTCCCGGAGTTATCCCAGTCTTATGGGTAGGTTACCCACGTGTTACTCACCCGTCCGCCGCTAACTTCATAAGAGCAAGCTCTTAATCCATTCGCTCGACTTGCATGTATTAGGCACGCCGCCAGCGTTCATCCTGAGCCAGGATCAAACTCTCCAATAAAGTTAGTTTGTCTAGCATCTAAAAATAAAAATTGACGTTCACGTTGTTTGTTTCGTTCAGTTTTCAAAGAACTAAAAGCGGGTGAAGAGAATCGAACTCTCGACCAGAGCTTGGAAGGCTCTTGTTTTACCACTAAACTACACCCGCGTGGTCGGGAAGACAGGATTTGAACCTGCGACCCCCTGGTCCCAAACCAGGTGCTCTACCAAGCTGAGCCACTTCCCGTTATGGCGCGCCCGAGAGGAGTCGAACCCCTAACCTCTTGATCCGTAGTCAAACGCTCTATCCAATTGAGCTACGGGCGCTTATTCATGATGTTTTTTCGTCGTTGTATTTTGGCGACTCAATTATCTTACCATACTACATTTTCAAATGCAAGTACTTTTTAAAAGATTTTTTGATGCGGCCGAGAGGACTTGAACCTCCACGGGGTTTCCCCCACTAGGCCCTCAACCTAGCGCGTCTGCCGTTCCGCCACGACCGCGCGGAAAAAACAAAAGTGAGCCATGAAGGATTCGAACCTTCGACCCTCTGATTAAAAGTCAGATGCTCTACCAACTGAGCTAATGGCTCGTAAATGGCTGGGCTAGCTGGATTCGAACCAGCGCATGACGGAGTCAAAGTCCGTTGCCTTACCGCTTGGCTATAGCCCATCGAAATAGTTATCTTCTTTTCAAAGACAAATGTTATTTTACCATAATGTCCAATAAAAAACAACTGCTATATAGCAGAAGTTAAAATGGCGGTCCCGACCGGGGTCGAACCGGCGATCTCCTGCGTGACAGGCAGGCATGTTAACCACTACACCACGGGACCATTTGGTTGCGGGGACAGGATTTGAACCTGCGACCTTCGGGTTATGAGCCCGACGAGCTACCGTACTGCTCCACCCCGCGATAATATTATTTATATAATTTATATGGTGGAGGATGACGGGATCGAACCGCCGACCCCCTGCTTGTAAGGCAGGTGCTCTCCCAGCTGAGCTAATCCTCCGAAGTGGTGACCCGTACGGGATTCGAACCCGTGTTACCGCCGTGAAAGGGCGGTGTCTTAACCACTTGACCAACGGGCCAATATGTATGGCAGAGAAGAAGGGATTCGAACCCTCGCACCGCGTTAGCGATCTACTCCCTTAGCAGGGGAGCCCCTTGAGCCACTTGGGTACTTCTCTGTATGGCTCCGCAGGTAGGACTCGAACCTACGACCGATCGGTTAACAGCCGATAGCTCTACCACTGAGCTACTGCGGAATAATGAAGACAATTTGTATCTTATAAAAATTCTCATCGTAAGTCAAGAAGTTTTTTCACAACATCTTGCGCAAACGTGACATGTTTATAATATACTGGATTGCGTTTTCACTGTCAAGATGTTTTCACTACCAGTTTTAGTTGTCCTTTACACTTTCCACATACATATCTTTGTGTATTTATTTGACGTCTTCTTACATATTGAAAAGAACACCCCATACATTCATACATAGAAACTCTCGTTTCCTCCTCACTAATCATTCGTTTACAAAAACGTGGTGCACCTACTTTCTTTAATAACTCCCGAAAATCTCTATCTCGATGCTTATACCCTTTTCCTGTGATATGTAAGTGATAATGACAAAGTTCATGTTTAACAATCCCGACTAACTCTTCTTTTCCATATACTTCGTAATATCGATAATTCAATTCTATATTATGATTCTTCAATAGATAGCGCCCACCAGTTGTACGTAACCTACTATTAAACATCGCTTTATGTAAAAACGGCATTCCAAAGCATTGTAACGATACCTCTTCCACTAACCGCTGAATTTCTTGCTCATCCATTCTCATTCCTCCTAAACTAAAAAATATTTCCACACTTTTCTCCCTTCTTATACATATAGTAAATAGTACATATACCCATCCTCATTCAAGAAGCGTGATTTCTAAAAATGCAGCATTGCTAGAAATCCACTCACCAACCTCTCATCAAAGTTACTTTAACTAAAAGGAGCTACTTTTTTTGAGAGCAGGATTAAACAAGGAGGGATTCCTATGCCCACGTGGCTAAAGAAACAAATGCAACGTGCATATTTCGAGAAAAACCGGTATCAAATCAAGTTACTAAATGAATGCTGGTTTTATTATAGTAAAATACATCAAAGCTCATAATCAATTAAACTTTCCAGTTCATAAAAAAAAGAGCAGTTTCATCTGCTCTCTTTTCTTACTATTCAATCGGTAACATTGATAATGCAACACGACCTTTTTTCGTATCAATATCATCTACCCATACCTTTACAATTTGTCCCACGGATACAATATCTAATGGATGCTTTACAAATTGTTTGCTTAGTTTAGAAATATGTACTAAACCATCTTGCTTCACACCAATATCAACAAAGGCACCGAAATCAACAACATTGCGGATCGTTCCCTCTAATTCCATACCACGCTTTAAATCTTCTAATTTTAAAATCCCCTTTTTCAAAAGTGGCTTTGGCAACTCATCCCTCATATCTCGCTCCGGGCTAATTAAAGCATCCATAATATCAACTAATGTCGGCTCACCAATCTCCGTCTCTTGAGATAATTTAGAAATATCTACTCCTTCGAAACTCTTTTGCAAGTTCGGTTTCCCCACATCATTCTTTGATAACCTTAAGCTCTTCAATAGCAATTCAACATTTTTATATTGTTCTGGATGAATCCCTGTGCGATCTAACGGATTCGCTCCTTCTAATATACGTAAAAACCCGATACATTGTTCATATGTTTTTGCACCTAAACGTGGGATTTTCTTTAATTCAGTACGCTTCGTGAATTTCCCATCTTCCTCACGCTTAGCTACAATGTTTTTCGCAACTGTTTTTGATAATCCCGAAACATATTGCAACAATGCAACTGAAGCTGTATTTACATTAACACCAACTCGGTTAACTGCTGTCTCTACTACAAATGTTAATGATTCATTTAATCTCTTTTGAGATACATCATGTTGATATTGTCCCACCCCAACAGATTTAGGGTCAATTTTCACAAGCTCTGCAAGTGGATCTTGTAGACGTCTCCCAATTGAAACAGCACTTCTTTCTTCAACCTGTAAATTCGGAAACTCCTCGCGAGCTACATCAGATGCTGAGTACACACTAGCACCCGCTTCATTTACAATAATGTAAAATACATCTCGTTCTACATTTTGTAATACATCTACTATAAATTCTTCCGTTTCCCTCGAAGCTGTACCATTTCCAATCGCTATCATTTCAACTTCATATTTATCTATAATTGAAATGATTTTCGTTTTTGCATCCTCATATTTACGAGCAGGCGGATGCGGATAAATAACATCTATGTGAAGAACTTTTCCTGTATCATCTACTACAGCTAATTTACAACCAGTTCTATATGCTGGATCTACCGCTAACACAACTTTCCCTTTCATCGGAGGTTGTAATAATAAATTACGTAAATTCTCAGAGAAAATATGAATCGCTTGTTCTTCGGCCGTTTCCATTAATTCTTTACGAATTTCTCTTTCTATTGAAGGTTGAATTAATCGCTTATATCCATCTTCCATCGCTAATTGTACATAATGCGCACTTTTAGAAGCTTCATCAAGAATCATTTTTTTATGTAAAAACTGAAGAATTTCTTCAATTGGCGTGATAACAGAAACTCTTAATACGTCTTCCTTTTCACCACGATTCATAGCTAGTACACGATGCGGCACTACTTTTTGCAACGGTTCTTCATAGCCATAATACATTTCATATATATTCTTTTCATCTTTTTCTTTATCTTTTACAGATGAAGACATAATCCCTTTTCGGAAAGTAGTATTGCGAATCCAACTACGATATGCCGCATTATCCGAAACAAGTTCCGCAATAATATCTTGCGCACCTTGCAACGCATCTTCTGCAGACGCCACTTCCTTTTCTGCATTAACAAATTCCATAGCCTTCTCTGCTGGATTTTCTTTTTTATATAATAATAGCCACTCAGCTAACGGTTCTAATCCCTTTTCTTTAGCAATTGTAGCTTTCGTTCTTCTTTTTTCTTTATATGGACGATATAAGTCTTCTACTTCTTGAAGTTTTGTTGCAGCAACAATATGACGACGCAACTCTTCGGTTAGTTTACCCTTTTCACCAATAAGACGAAGAACCTCTTCTTTCCTATCTTCTAGTTGCATCATATATTGCCATCTTTCTAAGATTGCACGAATTTGCACCTCATCAAGAGACCCTGTCCATTCTTTTCGGTAACGAGCGATAAATGGAACTGTGTTACCTTCTTCTGTTAATTGAATAACATGACGAACTTGCTTTTCTGTAAAGCCTAATTCTTTCACTAACATTTTCATTAACCCTTGTCGATTATCTACCATTTCCATATCCAACCGTAACCTCCTCTATAATAAAAAAAAGTTGCCCTGTAAAGAGAGCAACTTAAACTGCCGATTTAAAAATCTATTAGTCCTAAACTAATTTGTAACGCTTCATCTACACGACTCATCATCACTTCATCCAAATGAGTGATTTTGTCCGTTAAGCGTTGCTTATCGATTGTTCGAATCTGCTCAAGTAAAATAACAGAATCCCTCTCAAAACCGTACTTTTTCGCATCAATTTCCACATGAGTGGGTAATTTCGCTTTTTGAATCTGCGCAGTAATAGCCGCTACAATCACAGTCGGACTAAAACGATTTCCGATGTCATTTTGAATGACAAGAACCGGACGAACGCCTCCTTGCTCAGAACCAACAACTGGGGAAAGGTCTGCAAAATACACGTCGCCGCGTTTTACAATCAAAATATTACCCCCCGCTAACTAAGCGTTCTACTGTATGAGCTGCTTCATACTCTGCTAAGAAAGCTTCAGATGCAATACCAAGATTAATTTTTCCCATTTCAATGTACCCACGTCGCATCGATTCATGTTGGTAGCGTTTCTTCGTCTTATGTTGACGCAATAACAGTTGTGTTGCCTGGCAAATTAGTTCATGGCGATTCTTATTCTCTTGTTTTCCAATTCCGTCCAATTCCGTTACCATTTGCTTTGGCAACCGAACCACGATTTCAGTAGTTACACTTGATTCGGACACAAAAATACACCTCCACCGTCAACTACACACCCAAATATATATATGACACCTATTGTAATAATACCATTGTATGGAGCCTGTTGCAAAGACTTCCTTATTCCTTGCTTATGTTTTCCAATTCATAAATAAAACATTCATCTTCTTTTACTTTTTATCTCTTTCAAACAAGAAATAAAGCAATCCTTCAGTAATATTTCATTGCAACTTATATTAATAACAAGTATAAAAAGAAGCTCCCCAGCGAAAAAGAGCCTATTCTTTATTAGTGAAACTCCTCCAAATGACGAGGTGCTGAGTAATAATACCTTCTTCTATATATCGTTCAAATAATTGATTACTTCTACAACTTTACCGTGTCGTATAAATATTCTCGGTACACGGAAGCTTATCGTTGCAATAATTTCATAATTAATAGTCCCGGAATATTCAGCAACCTCGGTAGCACTAATATACTCATCACCTTGTCTCCCAATGAGTGTAACTTTCGTACCAAGTGGCACTTCACAAGGAAGATGTATCATGAATTGATCCATTGTCACTCGCCCTACAATCGGTACTCTTTCACCGTTTACAAGTACCTTAAACCCTTGCAATCTTCTAAGCCAGCCATCTGCATACCCAATCGCAACTGTCGCAATCCATTCTTCGGTTCTCGTTCGGTATGTGACATTATAACTAATCCCATCCCCTTTAATCACTTGCTTAATATGAGCAACTTTCGTATGAAGTGACAACGCCGGTTCCAATTTAAACGGTAAAAAAGGACGTATTTCTACAGATGGGGATAGTCCATACATCGCAATACCAATTCGCACTGCATTAAATGTAATCCCTTGAAATCTTAACGTTGCAGCACTATTGGCTGTATGGACAAATTTAGGGTTCACTCCAAATTCTTTCAACCAACTTAACTGCTGCAAGAACGTATTATATTGCTTATCAAAGTAAGAAGTCTCAACCTCATCGGATGTTGCAAAATGTGTATATACTCCTTCTAACTCTAAAAATGGCGCGCCTTCTAAACTCTTTAAGAACCCCTTTAATTCTTTGCGTTCGCGTATTCCAATTCTCCCCATACCACTATCAAAATTAATATGGAATTTCATTATTGATGAACCATCCCAGAGCTTTATCGCGTCTTCTACCCATTCTTTTTGAAAAACAGTTAATGCTACATCATTTTCAGCAGCAACATTTACATCACGAGGAGGGGAAGGACCTAATACTAAAATCGGTGCAGTAATACCAGCCCTCCGAAGCACTAAAGCTTCATCTAAAAAAGCAACTGCTAATCTTGTTGCCCCTGCTTCTAATGCGGTTTTAGCCACTGGTACATAATCGTGCCCATATGCATTTGCTTTAACTACAGCAAAAATTTCTACATCACTTGGAATGAACTCTTTAATATGCGTAACATTGTTATAGATCGCATCTAAATCCACTTCCACCCAAGTGTCACGGTAAAACGGTGCTTCTTCCATAAATACACTTCCTTATACACGATATGCGAAGCTTATTCTTTTATATGCTTCTTTTATGAAATCCACCTTCAAACTAAGAAAAGACGTGGTGCACATATATCACCACGTCTAAGAAGTTTACTTCACCTGCTTCGCTGTAACCGAACGAGCAACCATCAACAACTCATTCGGCTCTAAACCTTTAGACACGAGCATATATTCTACTCCGTTATGTGACCACGTTACAGAGTCTTTCGTCAATGCACCAATCGTGAAACCAAGATCAACCGGCTCTCCACTTACACTTACCGCCGATGAGGCCTCTGCAACTTTTGACTTTTCTTGTATTAAAGTAAAGGATTTCTTACTTCCAGTGTATGTGAGTATTGCACGCTTGCCACTGTCTGTCTTCAACTCTTCTTCCTCTTTCAAAGTCATACCTTGCGGTGTATCACGTGGATACAAAATAGCAAACGGTTTGTCTTCTTTCGCTGCCGTCTGAACATCTACTTGTGCTCTAGACATATTTTGTTTCGTATCAAATGCACCTTTATCAAACTTTGCATCAAACTTTACTTTAGTGAAATCTACTTTTACAAGGACATTTTGATCATTATCCATCAGTTTCACAGAAACTGGTGTTAAATCACTTTTATTCAGCTTAATTTCTTGTTTCGGCAACATATTTTGATGTTGATAATTTGTTTTTGTTTTAAACACATAATACTTATCTGTTTTCTCGAAAGAGAGATTTTTCTTATCTTGCAAAATATCTCTTACAAGTGATTCATATAAATAAGCCTGGCTACTATTTTGCGGCCAATCACTTTGAAAACGGAAACTCTTATTAAGTGCCGGTGTTAATACAAATACACCTTCATCATTCCTTAAAATAATTTGACTCTGATCCTTTTTCGCATTCTGCAAATTCACACGATAATACGAAGGTTCTTTATGCCAAATTTCTACATTGTACTCTTGAGGTTCATTTCCTGTTTTAATAGATAATTTCGCTTCAGCTTGATAACTCTTCATACTTTTAACTTTCGTTTCTAAATCTCTCACAACATCTTCCTGTTTCTTTTCCATACAACCCGCCAACACAAAAACGGTCAATAAACCGACAAGAACTAAAAACAGACGCCTTTTCATCACTTCAGCCCCTTTGCCCCTATAAATGAATGGAAGATATGCCTTCCTTATCGCTACCTCAAATATATGAGACAAAGATATAAAATATGCAGACTAGCGTGACGAGCTTTCCAAAACAACTTGAGCAACGGCAAATTCTTTACTATGACTAATTGATAAATGAACAATATGCTCTGTATTTGTAATGATAATCGGCTTACCTCTATCATCATTCCTTACTTCAATATCTAAAAAACTCACTTCTTTCCCGATACCGGTCCCTACCGCTTTAGAATACGCCTCTTTTGCTGCAAATCTTCCAGCTACAAATTCTGTAAGACGACTTCCTTTCAGCCCCTCGGCAACACCACGTTCTCTTTCAGTTAAAATACGTTCCATAAATTTAAGCTTTCCATCTAGCATTTTTTCAATTCGATTTAACTCAATAATATCGATTCCAATCCCTACAATCATTTCAAAATCCCCTTCTTCTATTTAGCTTTCTTCATTCATATTGTAAGAATAACAGAGAATCTTTCTGATGCAAAAGGAGTGATACTAACAACATGCTAATACCATCCACTCGCATTTCCTTACAACCGATTATCATTTCTTTACTTCTTATACAATTAGTCATGATTATATTGAGCGACTTTTCCCTCTTTCACCTGGCAGCCTACAATGAATATATCGCTAAAGGAGAATGGTGGCGTGTCATAACTTCCTTACTTGTACACGTAGACTTACAACATTTCCTTTCTAATAGTATTTGTTTATTCGTATTTGGTTCTTCTATCGAAAAACAACTAGGACACTTTTCTTTCATCATTATTTTTTTCCTTTCTGGCATTCTCGGGAATATTTCTTCTTATATTATTATGCCTCTTGAATATATTCACGCCGGAGCATCTGGTGGTATTTTCGGATTACTAGGCGCCCAATTATTTTTATTGTATAGTCGATATCGTTCTTCAAAACCAAGAGACATCGCTATTTTTTCAATAATGATACTTATATTACTACTATTTACTTTCTTTAATCCCTCTGCCAATCCTATAAGCCATTTAACAGGACTGATCATCGGCGGCATGTGCACCCCTTTTTTAACAAAAAAAAACGATGGCGCAGAGCTTATTTAATATAGAAGCTCGCACCATCGATAATTTCCACATCTGTTTGTTTACTTAACTCTCTCATTAGTTGAAATAAAGACTCGTCCTTTTTCTTCGCCTCAATCATACAATCAATTCGCGGAACACTCCCCTTTATCTTTTTCAAAAAAGATAAGAAAGTATCTACATCAATAAAATCTGCATGTGCTCTCGGGTTTTTTCCATCTCTAGGACTGGAGATGTGCATTTTAACCGGTAACAAAGACGATTCCCACGTATGTACAACACGCGCCCAATCTTCATGCCAATCTTCCTGGTCATTATTCATCATATGATGGTGCAAATCAAACACGACTGGAATGTCTAATTTCTCACCTAAATACAATGTTTCTTCTAAAGAAAAGGTCGTGTCATCATTTTCTAATATAATCATCTCTTGAATACCTCTTGGAACAGTTGACCAATTTTCTATAAAGCGTTCTAATGCAAGCTCCTTATCTTTATAACCTCCTCCCACATGTAATACACATCGTTGCTTATGTTCAATTCCCATACCCTTTAACAATTTTTTGTGCATCTGCAATGTCTTTACAGATTGTTTAAGAATACTCTCCTCAGGTGAATTTAGTACAACAAAGTGATCTGGATGGAAGTCAATTCGCATATTCATACGAATTGCATATTCACCTAATTCTTTCAGATTTTCTTTTAACGGACGAATATAGTTCCAATCTAACAACTCCTCATGATTCGCTAAAGGAATAAGCTTGGAACTAAGTCGAAAGAAAGATATATCATGCCCTTTATTATGTTTTAATAACCGTAAGCAATTTTCCAAATTCGAATTAGCGATTCTTTCAAGTTTACGAATCGCAGCCTCTCGATCATCAATCCGCTGAAACTGTGCATACGTCATCGTTTGAGATGGAGAAGCATTCTTCAAATGTACACTCATCGCAACATACCCAAGTCTTACAAGCATATAGCACCTCATTTCTATACGAGTTACTATGTAGTATGCACAATTACAGAAATAAAAAAAGAGAATGCCAGCAAAGGGCATTCTCTTTTTTATTAAGCTTGTGGACGGCTATGATGTTTTCTTTCGCCGCGTCCATTTGAAGATCCAGGGCGACCTTCACCTTTACGCCCACGGTTGCCATCACGGCTACCAGCATCACGGCTACCGCCATCACGATTACGATCACGGTTACGACCATCGCCACTTCCGCTTCCACGTCCATCACGATTGCGATCACGGTTACGACCATCGCCACCGCCGCGTCCATCACGACTACGATTACGGTTACCATCACGGTATCCACTTCCGTTACCACCGCGTTTTTTAGAACCGCCACCGCCACCTCTTGAAACAACTGGTGGTTCTGATGTTAAAGCGATCGGAGTTGTATCCGGCTCTTTTGTCATCATTTTTAAAGCAGCAGCTACTACTGTTACAGAATCATTCTCTTCTAACATTTCTTCTGCAATACGCTTGTAGTATGATAAGTTATCATTTTCAATTGTGCTTTGAAGTTTTTCAGCGATTAAACGTTGTTGACCTTCTAACGCCTCGTCAAGTGTCGGTGCGTCCATACGATCAACTTTACGTTTTGTTGTACGCTCGATATTTTTTAATTGTCCTGATTCACGTGGTGTTACAAATAACATTGCAATACCTTTTTTACCGGCACGGCCAGTACGACCGATACGGTGAACGTATGATTCTGGATCTTGTGGGATATCGAAGTTGTATACGTGTGTTACGCCTGAAATATCAAGACCACGTGCAGCAACGTCTGTTGCAACAAGAACTTCAATAGTACCTTCTTTAAATTTACGTAATACAGACATACGCTTCGCTTGTGTTAAGTCACCGTGAATACCTTCTGCTGCATAACCACGTAAGTTTAATGCTTCTGATAATTCATCAACACGACGCTTTGTACGACCGAATATGATTGCAAGCTCTGGAGATTGAATATCTAGTAAGCGTGTTAACACGTCAAACTTTTTCTTTTCTTGCACTTCTAAATAGAACTGCTGAATGTTTGGCATTGTTACTTCTTTTGCTTTTACTTTAATGTGTTGAGGCTCAGTCATGAAACGCTCAGCAATACGACGGATTGGATCTGGCATTGTCGCTGAGAATAATAATGTTTGATGTGTTTCTGGCACATCTGTTAAAATCGCTTCAATATCTTCAATGAAGCCCATGTTTAACATTTCATCCGCTTCGTCAAGAACAACAGTCTCTACGTTTTGTAAGCGAAGTGTTTTACGGTTGATATGATCTAAAATACGACCCGGCGTACCTACAATAATGTGTGGGTGTTTTTTTAGAGCACGAATTTGGCGGTTAATATCTTGACCACCATAAATTGGTAGAATACGAACACGTTTATGTTTACCAATTTTGTATAGCTCTTCTCCAACTTGAATTGCTAATTCACGCGTTGGCGCGATAACAATACCTTGAACTGCTTCTTTATTTGTATCCACTTTATCTAATAGTGGTAATCCGAATGCTGCTGTTTTCCCTGTACCTGTTTGCGCTTGCCCAATAATATCCTTACCTTGCAATGCATGTGGAATTGTTTCAGCTTGAATCGGCGTAGCCTCTTCAAAGCCCATACTTTCAACAGATTGTAGTAAAGACTCACTTAATCCTAGTTCTCGAAATGTTGTCAATGTTACTTCTCCTTTTCTATCCTATACTTATCATTTAAAAAAAGGCGTTTTCCGAACTTGCGGAAAAGCCATTTTCCTGAATACTTACGTATATAACCGGGCGTATATTCTTCACGAAAATACTTCTAAACGTTATTACACTTTATCAATTATAAGTTTTGTAGGTGTAAAAAGCAAACCCCAACTGTTACCTTATTTCATATTCAGAGCTTTTTTCTTTACTTTTATTTTTTTATCGTTTACTGTAAGCGCTTATTATAAGTTTCCACTATTTTCGTGGCTATCATCCCTATTTATATACACCAATTATTTCAACATCGTAATTACTTCTTCTAATTTCATGCCGCGAGATGCTTTTACTAATACAACATCTTTCGTACCGACTACTGCTTGCAACTCTTTTATTAACTCTTCTTTACTATCATACGCTTTTACACGGTCTTTAGGGAAATTAATTTTTGCACCTTCAGCAATTTGAGCCCCTAATTTACCATATGTGAATACATATGAAATTTTTGCTGGATCAATTAATTTACCTACTTCATAATGAAATTGCACTTCTTGATTTCCAAGTTCTAACATATCACCAAGCACAACAATTTTTTTAGCAAATCCATCTAAACCATTCATTAGGTGGAACGCAGCTTCCATAGCTGTTGGACTAGCATTATAAGCATCATTGATAATTGTTAAACCACTATCTGTTTTTACAATTTCCATACGCATACCTGTCATTTGAAGTGTTACTAAACCTTGTTTCATTTCTTCCCACGTTACACCAAAATGTTTTGCAATTGCCATTGAAGCAAGCGTATTATATACATTATGCTTTCCTAGTACTGGCAAATAGAATGACAAAGTTTCATCCCTGTTCATTTTAAAGTGTGTCCCAGTCGCCTGCAATGTTACAGTAGTTGGATAGTAATCATTTGCTCTCGCATCACCAAATGTAACTGTTTCAGCTGCTAAATTCATTTCTGGAACACGATTCGTTAATAGCGGCTCATCTCCATTATATACGAACACGCCACCCTTTTGTAAACCTGTAACAATTTCTAACTTCGCTTCAGCAATCGCCTCACGAGAGCCTAAATCCATTAAGTGCGCCTCACCAATGTTCGTAATAATAGCTGCATTAGGACGAGCTAACTTAGATAGAAATTCAATTTCTCCTCGGCTTGACATGCCCATTTCTAATACAGCTACTTCTGTATTTTCCTCTAAATTTAAAATAGTAAGAGGTAAACCGATGTGGTTGTTGAAATTACCTTCTGTTTTTTGAACTTTAAATTTAGTCGCAAGAATACTTGTTACAATATCTTTCGTAGATGTTTTACCATTACTACCCGTTACACCAACAACTTTTACATCCAATTGATCACGATAGTTTTTCGCTAACATTTGCAATGCTGCTAGTGTATCTTCTACAAAAATAACCGGAAGATTTTCAGGTGGGTTTTCTACATCTTTCATCCATAATGTAGCAATCGCCCCATTTTCAACAGCTTTGTCTACAAAAGCATGTCCATCGAAACGTTCACCTTGAATTGGAACATATAAATTTCCATTTTCAATTTTCCTCGTATCAATAGACACTCCTTGTATAGTAATTCCCTCATACTGCTCTGCTAATCCAGTACCATTTATCATCTGCTCTACTTGTTTTAACGTTCGATTTATCATGAAAACACTCCTTACATAGAGGAAGCACTATTCCTTCGAATAGTGCTTCCTCCTTTTTTGTTAGATTGTATATTTAATTTTTTGTTTTTCTTCGTGACGCTCAATCGCTAAGCGAATTAGCTCTTCAATTAATTCCGGATACGGTAACCCTGTATGTTGCCATAATAGAGGGAACATACTAAACGGCGTGAATCCTGGCATTGTGTTTACTTCGTTAATATATACTTCTCCATCTTTCGTTAAGAAGAAATCAGCTCGTGTTAAGCCCGAACCATCTAATGATTGGAATGCGATAATTGCATCTCGCTTAATTACATTAGACTCTTCTTCTGTCATTTCAGCTGGAATAATTAACGCTGTATCACCATCGATGTATTTCGATTTGTAATCATAAAAATCTTTTTTCGGTACAATTTCACCTACAACTGAACATTTCGGCTCATCATTACCTAATACACCAACTTCTACTTCACGACCTACAATATTTTCTTCTACAATAATTTTACGGTCAAATTGGAATGCCTCTTCGAATGCATTCTCAAGCTCTTCACGATCATTACACTTATTAATACCAACACTTGAACCAAGGTTTGCTGGTTTTACGAAGCAAGGATATCCTAATACTTCTTCTACTTTTTCATACGCTGTTTCACGATCTTTTTCCCATGCGCTACGAATGAAGGATGCATATTTCGCTTGTTTCAATCCAGCTTCTGCAAAGATATTTTTCATAACAACTTTATCCATACCAGCAGATGATGCTAATACACCGTTACCTACATATGGAATGTTTAGTAATTCTAATAACCCTTGTACTGTTCCATCTTCGCCATTCGGTCCATGTAATAATGGGAAAATAACATCAATTGCATCTTCTTGTTTAGAAGTTGCCGTTGGGATAATTTCTGTACTTAATGATACAGGAGAAATTGTATTCTCTTCCCCACTCATTTGTAATGCCTCAACATTTGTTACTTCGCCTTCAATACGCTCTCCACGCATCCATTGGCCTTGTTCTGTAATATAAATTGGATGAATCTCGAATTTATCTTGATTTAATGCTTTAATAGCAGCAAGAGCCGTTTGTAACGAAACTTGATGCTCAGCTGATTTTCCACCGTATAATAAACCTAATTTAATTTTTGTCACTGAAATCACCCTAACCAATTGTTTTCATTTTTCTATTTTAGCACTTTTTATAAAAATAGGTAGTTCCTATTTGAAATAAAATGTAACTTCCACAAATAATTAAAAGACACCACTTATTGGTTTTCTACACTTTTTCTCTTTAATTTCTACACACCTAAACAAAATTAAACTTTAGAGCAAAATTGCTATCTAATCTAGTTATGTACCTAAAATATGTAGAAATCCACTTTGTGTGTATGTCATCTATATTACCCTACCATTTGTGGAGAATGAAAAAACACTGATTAAAGTTTCATTTTATTAAGAAGACTGTTTTGTAGGCGTATCTTTTTGCCTCTGCTCAACAAGACGATCTAAAGAAACATATACAAAGCCTGCAACTACACACCCTACACTTAAAATTGTAAATAAGTAGTGACCAAGCAAACGATCCAATAGAAAACCACCAAGAAGTGGACCGAATGCACTTCCTGTAATCCACTGCAAACTCGCCGCCCCCATATAGGTTCCTCTCAAATGCTCAGGGGCCAAATTCGCTACAAACGTCATCTGTACAGGCGACATAATCATCTCGCCTAACGTATATATGGCATAAACAAACATTAACGTCATTAAAATAATTGTAGCATTTGTATCATATTCTCCAAACCACTTCGGTAACCATCCTATAAAAAACAAACCAATTCCGAACAAACACGCACCGTATAACATCGTCTTTCCAACAGGTTTATCTGTCGCCCATTTTGAAATTTGAAATTGAAATAAAACAACTAATAGACCATTTAATGCCATTAAATATGGGTATGGATTGTTGACTCCAAAAATATCCTTCATTTCGTTATCAAAGTGAAGCGGTAACATGCCTTCTGTTTGAGAAAACCCCATAGAAATAATGATCCCCGCTAACAAATAAATCATTAACGCCTTATCTCTCATTAAAATTTTCCAAACTGCTCCGGATTCCTGCTCTTTACTTTTTTCCGTCATATCCGTAATTTTTGGCATTGTTTCTTTAATAAGTACTAACACTAGTAGCGCATAAAACAACATAGCGGATGAAGCAATAATAAACACGAGGTTCTTTGATAAAACAACTACTGATGCTCCCATTATCGGTCCAATTGCAGCACCAATATTGTGTCCCATTCGCAATAAACCATATGCTTCTGTTCTTTTTTCTGGCGCCGTCACATCTGCAACCATCGCTGATGCCGCTGGGTGAAATAGCGAATTACTTAACCCTAAAAAAATAGATAAAATGGCATATGGAATAAACCCTTCTATAAATAAAAAACCGAGCATTAGTAATGCATTACTCGCCATTGAAAATATCATAATTGGCTTTCTTCCATATATATCAGCTATTCTTCCGCCTATAAGCGAACCAAAACTTGCAGCTATTGGAGAAAGCGCCATAATGATTCCAACTTGTAATAAAGAATCTACCTTATCTTTTAAATATAGTGCAAAAAAAGGCATTAACATCATCATCGCAATTCCGTTCAATGTCTCACCGATAAATCGAATCCATACGTTACGATCCATCTCTCTTAACTCACGCCATGTATTTTTCATAAATTCCCCCCTTAGTTCCCCAACAATTATATTATATATAATTAGAAAAATGTAAATTTTCAAACACAAAATCCAGCCATAACAATCCCTGTCGAAATAAGTAGAAATTCTTCTGAATATGCACGATCTTTATCACTCTTTCTATATATCTTTCTATAACTTTTTTTGGTATTATTATACATGTCGATTCCATAAAAGAGGCATGCTCCCGTAGTGAGCATGCCTCTTTTTACTTATTTCACAGTATATGAACCCTCTTCAATCCAGCTATACATATATTTTTCATCTTCCGTCTCATGTGCTTGTTTTACAATACGAAGCGGACGGAATGTATCTATCATAACGGCCAGTTCAAGTGTCTCTTTCTTCCCTATACTCGCTTCTGTTTTCCCTGGATGTGGCCCATGCGGGATCCCGCTTGGATGAAGCGTAATAGAACCTTCTTCTACACCTTTTCGGCTCATAAAGTTACCTTCTACATAGTACAGTACTTCATCACTATTCACATTACTATGATAATATGGTGCCGGAATAGATTCTGGATGATAATCGTATAAACGCGGTACGAAAGAGCAAATGACGAAATTATGCCCTTCGAATGTTTGATGTACTGGTGGTGGCTGATGAATACGACCTGTAATTGGTTCAAAATCCTCCACATTAAAGACCCACGGATATAAATAACCATCCCACCCAACAACATCTAACGGATGGTGCCCTAACACATGCTTGTGCATATAACCTCTCGACTTTGTCATTACGACAAACTCACCTTTTTCATCATATGTCTCCAATTTCTCCGGTCCACGCATATCTCTTTCACAAAACGGACTATGTTCTAACAATTGCCCATATTCATTGCGATAGCGACTTGGTGTTGTAATTTGGCTATTTGCCTCTACAACAAGAAACTTAGTCTCGCCCTCATCTGGAATAACACGATAAATCGTTCCAATTGGAATTGTTACATAATCACCTTTTCTATAGTGAATCGTTCCAAACATCGTTTCAATTTTTCCTGTTCCATAATGAACAAATAACATTTCATCGCCATCACCATTACGGTAAAAATAATCCATTTTTTCTGTTGGACTCACTACTCCAATTAATAAATCCTCATTCCCAAGCATAAAGTTTCTTCCGCTTACTGCATCACCAGTTTTTTTATTTTCTTTCGTACGGAAGTGGCGATGAGCAAGAAGGGCATCCTCTTCATACTGTAACTGACAAGAATGCGATAATGCCGCGTGCCCTACTTCTGTTGGCATATAATGATGATACAAAATAGACTGGGTACCAGAGAAACCTTTTGTCCCCATTACCTGCTCACGATAAAGCGATCCATCTTTTTTACGAAATTGTACATGTCGTTTATGAGGTAGCTCCCCCATGTGACGATAAAACATGCCCATCACCTGCTTTCATGTCTTTTTTGACCGTATTACGTAACGTACCTAAACCAGTAATCGACAGCTCTACAACATCTCCATCTTGTAGCCACTCTTCTGTACCAAGTTCTAAAATACATCCTGTTCCTACTGTCCCAGAACCAATCACATCTCCTGGATATAACGTAACGTCTTCCGAAGCACGTTCAATCATTTCAGCAAATGTATAGTAAATATCTTGGAAGTTTCCCTTTGATAATATCTTCCCATTTACATGAGCAGTCATCTCTAAATCATAACGATCACCGTTACGATAAACGTCTAATTCCTCTTTCGTAACGAGATACGCTCCTAATGAAGTTGCAAAATCTTTTCCTTTCGCTGGACCGAGTCCCACTTTCATTTCTGTTGCTTGTAAGTCCCTTGCACTCCAGTCGTTCATAATGCAGTAACCAAAAATATATTCCTCTGCTTGTTCACGAGAAATGTTTCGTCCTTCTTTCCCAATTACGCAAGCAATCTCTAACTCATAATCAAGCTTTTTAGACTTCTTCGGACCAATAACAAAATCATCTGGTCCAATAACAGCACGGTGGTTCGTAAAATAAAAAACCGGGATATCATACCATTCAGGTACAACATTTAGCCCTCTTCGTCCGCGAGCTGTTTTTACATGCTGCTCAAATGCATAAAAATCTCGAATGCTACTCGGATTAGGAATTGCCGCTGCTAATTGAACTTCCTCTAAGGAATATATACCCTTTTCAGGATTCTTAATATTACGCAATACTTCTACATACTCATCTGCTTTCTCTAAAAAGGCGAACATAGAAGAAGGTAATTGTCCATTACTCGCAAGATTCATATCGATTACTTTGTCACCTTCAAGCCATCCAGCTCGCATTTCTTTCGATGGGAGACGAAATGTAACAAATTTCATCGTGATTCCTCCCTATGAAAATGAAATTTCCACCAACAAAGGAACTCTTGCTGGTGGATACAAATTTTATAAATTTCCGCGACGCTCTTGTTCTCTTTCAATTGATTCGAATAACGCTTTAAAGTTCCCTTCGCCAAATCCACGAGAACCTTTACGTTGGATGATTTCAATAAATAGAGTTGGACGATCTACAATTGGTTTCGTAAAGATTTGTAATAAATAACCTTCTTCGTCACGGTCTACTAGAATCTTCAATTCTTTTAATCTATCAATTTCTTCATCAATTTTCCCCACTCGTGCAGTTAACTCATCGTAATACGTATCTGGCGTATCTAAAAACTCCACGCCATTCGCACGAAGCACTTCAATTGTTTTTACAATGTCACTTGTTAATAAAGCAAGATGCTGTACACCCGCTCCGTTATAGAACTCTAGATATTCTTGAATTTGTGACTTTCTTTTTCCGTCTGCTGGTTCATTAATTGGAAACTTAATACGGCTTCCATTCGTCATAACTTTTGACATTAATGCCGAATACTCTGTGCTAATATCGTCATCATCAAAGTGAATCATTTGTTTAAATCCCATGACGTTCTCATAATAACTAACCCATTCTTCCATTTTCTCAACGTTACCAACGACATGGTCTACAGCAATTAAACCGGATTCTTCAAATGGAATATTGAACTCTACCTTTTGAAATCCTGGCATGAATGTTCCTTTATAATTTTTACGCTCTACAAGCGTATGAATTGTATCACCATACGTACCAATAACCGCTTTCTTCAAGGTACCTTCCTCATCTGTTAACTCTTCAGGAGGAGCAATCGCAACAGCGCCACGTTTTACAGCTTCAGAGTATGCTTTATCAACATCATCAACAAGTAAAGCCACATCCTTCACTCCATCACCATGAGTCTTTACAAAATCTGCAATACGGCTATCGCTACTTAAAGCTCCAGACACAACAAAACGCATATTTTTTTGCACAAGAACATAAGATACCTTTTCACGGTTTCCTGTTTCTAATCCAGAATAAGCTACAATTTTGAATCCAAACGCTCTCGCAAGATAATAACTTGATTGCTTTGCATTCCCTACGTAAAGTTCCAAATGATCTACATCACGTACCGGAAAAAAGTCCTCCATTTGTGCAGCTAGCGTATCCATAGATTTTTGTTTCATAATATCTTCATCCCCCTGTAAATAGATTAAATGGTCCATACTTAAAACCAACCGAAAACGCTTCCAACATCAATTAATAGAAATTAGTTAGCAAGCTAACAATTTCCGACCTTTAAAATTTTCTATCTTTTCTGTCAAATTCCTCTTTTTTTCTTACATATAAAATTCGACTTTTTTCTCTTTAAAGTAAGGGGAAAATATTAATACTTGAAGGTATATATGAGAGGAAAACAAAAAAGACTCCAACATATTAACTACTTACTAATACGTTAGAGTCTTTATTTTTTTTGAATGATTGTATTTATATTTTTCATACTAATATATTTGCAAGGAATAGAATAAATGATGTTAATATTACCGCTCCGCCTAATGATCCTAATAAATCTGTTTTTGTTACTTGTAACACTTGTTCACTGTTCATATTCCTCATTCTCCTTTCATTTTGTACAATTTAAAACTTTTATTATACTAATACGCTTGATAGAAATACGATTAATGCTGTTAATACTACTGCTCCGCTTGCTGATCCTAAGAAATCACCTTTTGTTACTTGTAATACTTGCTCTTTCATATCTTTCATTCTCCCTTCATTTATCTTTTGTTACAAAACTTCTATTATACTAATACGCTTGATAGAAATACGATTAATGCTGTTAATACTACCGCTCCACTTGCTGATCCTACGAAGTCACCTTTTGTTACTTGTAATACTTGCTCTTTCATATCTTTCATTCTCCCTTCATTTATCTTTTGTTACAAAACTTCTATTATACTAATACGCTTGATAGAAATACGATTAATGCTGTTAATACTACCGCTCCACTTGCTGATCCTACGAAGTCACCTTTTGTCACTTTTAATACTTGCTCGTTGTTCATAATTTTCATTCTCCCTTCTCTTATTTTTGTTACAAAACTTCTATTATACTAATACGCTTGAAAGAAATACGATTAATGCTGTTAATACTACTGCTCCGCTTGCTGATCCTAAGAAGTCACCTTTTGTTACGTTTAATACTTGCTCGTTGTTCATATCATTCATTCTCCTTTTTTATAAGTTATCTATATGTAATTACTAAGAAATGATTAGTTCATAGTTTTCATGTTAACGTTACATTGAAATTAATTACGTAACGTTTGTAACACTAATGTAACATAACTATTATTACGTTGCAATATAATTACGTAAATTTTATTACACTTTTTTTACGTTTTTTTAAATAAACACTCAAAAACCTTGTTTTAATGCGTTTTCTACTACAATCACATTTGTAACACTAGTGTAACATTAAGGTCATAAAGCGAAATATAATATTATTCATCTCTATTTTGTTAAAAACCAAAGTGAAACTTTAATCAACGAGAGTTCCATTCCCTACTAATTATTCCCCTCACCAATCGCACTTTTACTAGAAATTAATGCGGGATAAAATACTATCTTTCCAAGATAAGTTTATATGTTTCCTCTATATAACTATGTATAATGGAAACAAAGAGGTGGTCATTTTGAAATTAATCGCACTAGATATGGATGGTACACTACTATCATCTAATCTTGAAATCTCCAAAGAGAACTTACAAGCTATCCAAACCGCAAAAGAGGCTGGTCATATTGTAATGATTTGTTCTGGCCGCGCGAAAGAGGATGCTTTGAAATTATTGGAAGAATATAAACTATCTCTTCCAGTTGGAGCAAGCAATGGGGCAATTGTTTATGTGGACGGAAAAGTAATTAACTCGCGTTGTTTACAAAATGATAAAGTATACAAGCTTGCAAAATTACTAGAATCTGAAGGTTTCCCATATAAGTTGTACACAAATAAAGGGGTTTATTCTCCTTATACATGGCAAGGTCAAGTCATGCAGGCATTCGAAGAAAATAAACATACACTAGATGTTACACTTGAGGAACTTGAAAGAATTACAGAAAAACAAAAGAAATCTAACTTAATTACTGATTTCCAAAAAATAGAAGATGTCGTAAATAATCCAGAATTAGAAATATCTAAATTCTTCATTTTAACATTTAATGCTGCTCATCGTTCACAGCTATTACAAACTTTACAAGAAGATACGGACATTTCAGTTACGGCATCAGCTCCTACTAATGTAGAAATTATGGATAAGCATGGCCATAAAGGCAATGGTTTGCAAGAAATGGCAGCTTATTTCAATATACCAATTGAAGATACTGTTGCTATCGGTGATAATTTTAATGATGTACCAATGTTAGAAGTTGCTGGTTTATCTGTTGCAATGGGGAACGCTGAAGAAGATGTAAAAAAACTATGTGACGTTGTAACATTAACAAACAATGAACATGGTGTTGCTCATGCAATCGAGCAATTCGTATTAAAACAAACTTCATCTAGTAAATAAAGTGAAACTTTAATCAGACGTGGGGTTCCCCTCTGATTATTAGTTGAACCAATCGGGCTTTTACGGGCAGTTAATGCGGGGTAAAAAAAGGACTCTTTCAATTTGAAAGAGTCCTTTTTTTATACATGATGACAAGCAACAAAGTGCTCTTCACCAACATTACGAAATTCTGGTACTGTTTTTTTACAAACATCTGTCGCAAACGGACAACGTGTATGAAAGCGACAACCTGAAGGTGGATTCGCTGGACTTGGAATATCACCCTCTAGTATAATTCGCTCTCGCTTCACTGTTGGATCTGGTATTGGTACAGCCGATAACAAAGCTTTTGTATACGGATGAAGTGGATTCGCAAATAACTCATCACGTGGCGCTGTTTCCACAATAGTTCCTAAATACATAATTCCAATTTTCGTACATAAGTGCTCCACAACACTTAAATCATGTGAAATGAATAAATAGGACAATCCCTTTTTCTCCTGTAATTCACTAAACAAATTAATGATTTGCGCTTGAATAGATACATCTAATGCCGCAACAGGCTCATCAGCCACAATAAATTCTGGATCTAATACCATTGCCCTTGCAATAACGATACGTTGACGTTGCCCACCGGAAAACTCATGAGGGTACCGGTCAATATGATACGGCGCTAAACCACATAACTCCAATACTTCTATCACCTTTTCACGGACATTTTCTTTCGTCGCTAGCCCGTGAGCCAACATTGGCTCACCAAGCGCTTCTCCAATTCTCATTCTTGGATTTAATGAGCTAAATGGATCTTGGAACACAAGCTGCATATTAGGACGATGCTTTCTCAATTCCTCCTTGGATAAGGAATGAACATCGTGCCCTTTAAATTTCACTTCCCCCTCCGTTTTTTGGACGAGACGTAAAATTGTTTTTCCTATCGTTGTTTTTCCACTTCCTGATTCTCCAACAAGGCCGAATACTTCACCTTTATTAATAGTAAAACTTACTCCATCAACTGCTTTTACATGTCCAATCGTTCTACTAAATATGCCGCCTTTAATTGGAAAATACGTTTTTAAGTTTTTCACTTCTAATAATGGTTCACTCATTACTCCGCACGCTCCTCATATAACCAGCAAGCTACTTTATGATTCTCATCATTTATATTTAGATTTGGTGCTTCTTCTTTACATATTTCCATACAATGCTCACAACGACCGCTAAAATAGCAAAATTCACCTAAGCCAACTAAATTCGGAACTTGCCCTGGGATAGAATATAGTTTATCTATTCGTTTTCCCATTACCGGTTTTGATTTCAACAAACCTTTCGTATACGGATGTTTCGGATTTTGGAATATCTCTAGTACCGGAGCTTCTTCAATAACTTTTCCGCCATACATAACAACAACGTAATCCGCCATTTCCGCTACAACACCTAGATCATGTGTAATTAATAAAATCGATGTTTTAAATTCCTCTTTTACTTGTCTTAGTAAATCTAATATTTGAGCTTGAATCGTAACATCAAGAGCAGTTGTCGGTTCATCTGCAATTAATAACTTAGGGTTACAGCTTAGTGCAACAGCAATCATAATACGTTGTAACATGCCACCGCTTAGCTCGTGTGGATACGAATGGACAATTTCATCCGCGCGAGCTATACCAACTTTACGAATTAATTCGATTGCCTTCTTATACGCTTCATTTTTACTAAGTAATTCATGCTCTCTTAACGTTTCTACAATTTGTTCTCCTACAGTGAAGACCGGATTTAGCGATGTCATCGGTTCTTGGAAAATCATCGCAATGTCATTGCCTCGTAAACTACGAAGCTCTTTCTCTTTCATACCTAAAAGACTTCTTCCTTCATATAAAATATCTCCACCTACTACACTGCCTGATTCAGCAATAAGTCCCATAATAGATAGCGCAGTTACACTCTTCCCGCAGCCCGATTCGCCTACTACACAAACTGTTTCACCTTCTCGAACTGAAAAGCTAACATGATTGACAGCCTTTACTGTACCTTCTTCCGTCTGAAAGTGTGTTTGTAAATCCTTTAGCTCTACTACTGCTTTACTCATGCTTCCTCACCTACCGCTTCATCTTTGGATCTAATGCATCACGAAGTGCATCGCCAAGTAAATTAATTGATACAACTGTTATAAAGATTGTAAAACCGGGCGGAATCCATAACCACGGACGCTTTTGGAAATCGATTAATGAGTTTGCTGCACTAATCATATTTCCCCACGATGGTGTAGGCGGGACGACCCCGAGACCTAAGTAGCTTAGTGCGGACTCACTTAAAATAGATCCAGCCACACCCAAAGTTGCCACCACAATAAGTAACGGAAAGACATTAGGAATTAAATGATGAATAATTTTCCGAGAATCCTTTAACCCTAATACATCCGCCGCTTGCATAAATGCTTGCTCCCGCAATGTTAAAATTTGTCCTCTCACAAGACGAGCAAGTCCTGGCCATCCTACTAAACTTAAAATAATCATTACAACATATAGCCGGTATTCTGATGGTAATTTCCATTCTGATAAAATTGCTCCCATTATAATAAGTAGCGGTAATCCTGGAATGGACATTAACACATCTGCAACACGCATAATTAGATGATCCACAATTCCTCGATAAAAACCAGCAATGGCTCCTAACAGGGCACCAAGTATAACGGATAGTAACATTGATGCTAAACCAATTGTTAATGAAATACGTCCTGCTTGCATAAGTCTAGTTAAAATATCCCGTCCCAACTGATCTGTTCCGAGCCAATGTGACAGGCTGGGTGGTTTATTAATTTGTGTTACTTGCACTTTCCCCTCAGCATACGGTGAAAAGAATGGACCGATAAAACTAAATAAAAACATAAATATTAAAACGTATAATCCGAACAACGCCATCTTATTTTTCTTTATTTTTCTATACGCTTGGCGCCACGGTGATGATTCATTTCTTTTTTTCTGTTCCTTCTTTTTCTTTATTGTTGTTGTAATAGTCTCCATATCTTTCCCCCCTTACTTCAGTCGAATTCGTGGATCAACAAGCGCATACACAATATCCGCAAAGAAATTTGCCATAATTGTTAAACATGAAAGGAACATCGTAAATGCCATTAATACCGTATAATCACGGAAGTTTAATGCTTCTAATTGAATACTCCCGATCCCTGGCCAGTTAAAAATCTGTTCAATAATAATAGCTCCTGAGAATAAACCTGGTAATTCAAAAGCGAGTAATGTAATTGCTGGCAAAATTGCATTTTTCAATGCATGTTTATAAATAACCGTTCGTTCTTTTAATCCTTTTGCACGTGCAGTACGAATATAGTCTTGTCTTACAACATCCAGCATGCCCGTTCTAAAGTATCTTGTTAATGACCCTACACCGAGAAGCGTTAAAATAAATACAGGCAGAATCATATGACGTAATACTTCCAATATGTATGTAATACCTGTCGAATTACTTCCAATATCAATCATGCCGCCAATTGGTAATAAATTCAAATCAACCGCTAATAATTTAATTAAGAACAATCCTATAAAAAATGATGGAAATGACATTGCAGCAAAAACACCAATTGTTACAAGTCTATCAAACCATGAATGCTGTTTTGTTGCTGAAACAACACCAATTATAAGAGCAATAATCCAAGTGAAAAATAAAGCTGCAACAGCAACGATAAATGTATTCCAAATGAACTTATTAAGTAATGATGTTACTGACTCCTGATATTGTAAAGAGAAGCCAAAATCACCATGCAATGCGTTAACTAACCAATGAAAGTACCTTTCAATAATCGGCTTATTTAAACCATACAGTTCCCTTAATTCTTGAGCTCTCTCTGGTGTTAACTTTGGATTCGAATCAATATAATCACCTGGCAAGAGTGCAAATAAGAAAAAGATAATAATGGACGTACCAAACAATGTAGGAATCATTTGTAGAAACCTACGAATGATGTATGTTTTCAACTTTTGTCTCCCCAATCCTATTTACTTAAAAATAGAAGAACATTTTTTCAAAGCAGCGTTTATTTCTTGCTGTATGAAAAAATGTCCTCTATTATTTCAGTTAATCTTTATTTTTCAACTGATAGCACTGGTAAGTTAGAACTAATACCATCATATTTTTCTGGATTGATGCCTTGTATACGTGCATTGTGAGCGTAAAGTAGTTTACGATAGTTTAGTAAAATAACCGGTGGATCATCGCTTAACTCTTTATACAGTTCTTTATAAACTGCTTTACGTTTTTCAATATCTGTCGTCTCTATGCCTTTTACAATTAATTCATCAACTTTCGGATTACTATAACCTGTATCACTTTTTGGGTTAGTTGATAAGTAGTCACTTACAACTTCACTTGGATCACTAATTCCTGGTGTTGAAACCGCTGCTAAATCATAGTCACCTTTTCCCACTTTCGAAAGCATCGTATTAAAGTCCATTAGCTCTGGATTTATTTCAACACCGATTGCTTTGTAGCTTTCTTTTGCAATTGGAATAAAGATATCATTTGTTTTTCCTGTATTTGATGCGTAGTATGTTAATTTTAATTTTTGACCATCTTTTTCACGAACCCCGTCGGAACCTACTTTCCAACCAGCTTCATCCAATAATTTTTTAGCCTTTTCTACGTCGTATGGATATTTATTAATTCCTTCTTCCGTATATGCCCACGAAACTGGAGCAATTGGTACGTTAGCAACAGAACCATATCCTTGTAAAGCTGTATCAACGTACTTCTTACGATCTAACCCATAAGTAAGTGCTTGGCGGACTTTCTTATCTTTCAAATATGGCTTCTTATTATTCACATAAATATAAGCGATATCACTAGAAGACTCGAGATTAATGTTCGCAAAACCTAATCCTTTTAATTGTTCTATATTTTCAGGATTTGCTCTAAATCCACTATAATCTAGTTCACCTGTTTGGAATAATTGGAATCCAGTATCACCTGATGTTATTTTGTAAATAAAGTTTTTGATTTTCGGTTTTCCTGCATAATAATGTTCATTGGCAACAAAGCGAACTTCTTGACCTGGAACATATTTCTCAAATTTATATGGTCCCGCAGCAATTGGTTGCCCATATAACGCTTTTAAATAGTCTAAACTTGTATTTTGTTTATAATCTTTTCCATAATAAGCTTTTGATAACACTGACCCACCTAAAGCAGTTAGTGCCTGAGAATTAACTTTTTCAGTTATAATTTTAATTGTTTGTGGATTAACAACTTGAACTCCTTCAATAGAAGTTGCTTTGCCTTCTTTATATTCTTTCCCACCTTTAATGGCGTACTGAGCAATATCCACCCCACCTTCATATGCTTTATCATGGAGTAGTGTTAATGTGAATGCTACATCATCCGCTGTTAAAGGTGAACCATCACTAAACTTTAAATCTTTACGTAAATGGAATGTGTATGTTAACTGATCAGCAGAAATATCCCATTTTTCTGCAAGGTCTGGAGTAGGTTTACCTTGTTTGTCTGTTGTTACTAATGATGCAAAAATAACAGACGTTACGTTTCCATCCCAACCATTCTCTTGGAAATATGGTAAGAAAACTCCCCCCGGCTTAGAAATAGCCGTAATAAAAGTATCCTTCCGCTGATTTGCTTTTTCTGGACTTTTCTTCTTATCTGTAGCTGGAATTGTTTCAATCTTAGAATCTTTCAAATCCTGTTTTTTTACTGGTTCTGTAGAAGCCGTATCTTCCTGTCCCCCACAAGCAGATAACACAAGCGAACTACTCAGTAATACCGAAAATACACCAGCCCATTTTTTTGTCTTTTTCTTCATTGTCCCCACCCTAACTTTTTTTTAATAATTACACCTTATGAACTGCTTGCCTTATGTATGCCTCCCACAGCAACATTTTATAGCCAATCGGAAAAGTCGGTTTTAATTATAAAAAATAGATGTTTTTTTGAGGGGTAACAATCTTATTCCGACCTTTCCGGTAGACTTTATGGTTATTAGCTTATATCTTTCAGTATATTTTGTCAATTCTTTCTATATAAATATTTCCAATAATTTCTTCAAAATTATTGATCAATCTTTAATTTAGATAAACTTAGTAAAAAATTCATTCTATTACCTAATAGCCACGCATAGAATAATAACAATCAACTACCAAAAAGGGGGCGAAAATATGGACAACCTATTCCAATATGTCCTGCACTATATGCTATTAACAATCATAATAGTCGGGGCGTTATTACTATTCCCTTTCTTCCCAAAGTTCGTCCTCTTTTTAGCTTTTTTTATTATGCTCGGGATCGCTATTATAATTTCAACGAGAGAAGATGCCACACAAAAAGAAAGCAGAGTTCAGCGCGTAAAGCTGTGAACTCTGCTTTCTTTTTTCAGTCATAACGTATTCTTGTTAAACCAATTACGAAAAATACTCCCGCAAATAAAATGAGTATACCAATATATCCTCCTATATCTGCTAATGTACCTCCCCTTACAATTAACTCCGTAAAGCCACGCATCGCCCAAGTTTGCGGAACAAAGTTTGCTGCCGTTTGCATCCACACTGGTTCAATTTCGACCGGCCAATAAAGACCACTGATCATGCACGTTGAAATCACAACAATATTCCCTAGTGCGGACTGCTGTTCTGCTGTTTTCACGATACTTGCCAATAATAAAGCTAGACCAATAACCGCTAATAGTAATACTGAAACGAGTGTAATAACCCCTAATAAATTTCCCCACTGCACATCAAATAATGAATGCGTTAATATCATTAAAACACCAAATTGAATCCACCCTATTAAAAAGAAGGAAAGGATATATCCTGCTAGTATTTGAATTTTTGAAACTGGTGCCCCTAATAAACGAGACCAAACACCAAGTTGTCTAGCTTTCAAAATAGTTCCCGTCGCACTTAACATGACAATCATGACGAATAGAATTGAAAAACCTGTAGCTCGCCCTGTAACGTTATTTAACTTTTGATCATCGTGTAAAATCGATTCTTTTTGAATCGAAACAGGATCTATTTTTGTATAAATTGTTTCATACATCGTTTCCCACGAAGTGTTACTTTTCTTCTCAAAATCTCTTGCTGCACTAACTTCTATCTCCATCTTTTTTAATGCACTTGCTAATACTTGCTCTACAGAAGTTCCACCCGTAAAATCAGCACTGGCTTGAAATTGAATATTTTCTACTTTTCCATCTAGCATACTCTTTTGAAAATCTTTCGGAATGATGATTATACCAGATGATTTCTTGTCTTCGATCCTCTGTGTCCCTTCCCTATACGTTACCTTTTCTATAGAAATTAAATCACTTTTCTTTATTTCCTCATAATACTTGCCAGATAATACAGAACCATCTTTATCTACTAAACTAACATTTACTTTCTCATTCCCACTTCCGCCTAAAAGTCCACCGAAAATGAGTGTGAAAATAATAGGCATTCCAAACATGAGTATATAACTTTGTGGCTTAATTAAAATTTGTTTTAATTCTAGCCAACAAAGCGCCCAAACCTTCTTCATCATTTCCCCTCCTATCTCGTACGTAAACGTAACGTTCCAATCATAACGGAGATAATTCCTGCACTACATAAACTTAAAATGACAGGGAATAGCACATCCCAAGATGTTCCCGACATAATATTTAAGAAGCTCGTAAGTGCCCATTTATTCGGAGCAATATTCGCAACTGTTTGAAGTGTATCGGGAAATACGTAAATCGGTAACATTGATCCCCCTAATATAGCTAGTATTTGAATACCAATTCCCCCCATTAAATCTGCTGTTTTTTCCTCACGAATAAAGGCTGCAATTAACATGGATAAACCAGAAACACAAATTGCATAAGAAATCCCCAACACTACTATTTGAGACACGTCTTCGCCCCATTCCACATGAAACATAAAGTGTGTAGCAACTATAAATATTCCAAATTGTACACAGGCAAATAGTAATGTACCTAAAAACTTCCCGAATAAAATTGAAAATGAGCTCGTCGGTGTACTGAACAAACGCGCCAACGTTTCAGTTCGTTGCTCTGTTACAACTGACTTTGCACCTACTGTTATGTTATATAGTAAAAACATGACTAACATTGCTGCTGCATAATATTGCATCGCTGCAACTGTTTTTTTACCTATCGTTCCTTTTTGGATGTTATCCACACTTGCAGTTGCTATCGTCTGGAGACTTCCACTTACTTCTTTTGCAACTTGTGCTACATCACCATGCTGAGATTTCGCTAATTCTGTTACAACACTTTTAGTAGATACTGCGACTGTTTGAACACGTTCTGAAAAAGAGCGGATCATTGATTCGGCAATTTTCGCTTGTATATCTTTTGATGGGTCTATAAGCACCTTTGGTTCTTTTAATTTTCCATCTTGTATTTGTTCGCTCCATTTATTTGGGATGACAATTCCTACATCGATTTTCTTTTCCTTTAACATATCTTCAAGCTCTTCCTGAGAGTTAACTACATTTACTTTCACATCATCTTTTATTTCTTTAGATTGCAGTACATCTTTTTGAAAGACATCTGCAAACTCATCCGTTCCCCCTTGATAATAGCCAATTACTGTTTTCGGTAATCCACCACTATCAAATACATTACTTAACGCTGAACCTAAAATGGCCGTTAATACAAGTGGCATAATTAACATCATCATAAATCCGCGGCGATCAATTAAACGGATTTTTAAATCTTTCCATGCAATAATGAAACTTTTCATCTCGCACTAACCTCCTTAATCACGCAGTGAACGTCCTGTTAATTGTAAAAAGAGTGCCTCTAAATTCGGTTCTTGTACTTCCAGTTTTAAAATTTGAGCTTTGTTCTCAACAACTTCTGAAACAACTGTACCAATTGCCTCGCTACCATTTAGTCCAATGTCAATTGTGCTATTATCTTCGTCAAAAATAATCCGCTCAACAACAGGTAGTGCTTTCAACTTTTGTAGCAGTTCCGTACTATAGCGATTTAATTGCAATTTCACTATAAATCCATCTGTTAGACGATTACATAACTCTCTTTTCGTTCCTAGTGCAATTACCTTTCCGTGATCAACGATGGCAATTCGCTCACATAAATACTCAACTTCTTCCATGTAATGACTCGTATAAATGACCGTCATACCTTTTTCATTTAACTTTTTAACAGTCTCTAAAATATGATTTCTCGATTGCGGATCAATCCCGACTGTCGGTTCATCCATAATTAATAACTCTGGTTCGTGCATAAGTGCTGCACCAATATTAATACGCCTTTTCATTCCACCTGAAAATGTTTCAATTTTATCTTTTCCCCGGTCCTGTAAACCGACGTAAGCTAACACTTCCTCTGCACGCTCTTTTGCAACTTTTCCATTTAAACCGTACATCTTTCCCCAAAAAATCAAATTTTCCTTTGCTGAAAGTGTCGGATACAGCGCAATGTCTTGCGGGACAATACCGATTTTCTTTTTCGCTTCTAATGGATACTCTTTTACAGATTTCCCACCAACTTTTATATCACCACTATCGTATGGAATTAACCCGTAAATCATTGATATCGTCGTTGATTTCCCCGCTCCGTTTGGTCCAAGCAATCCAAATGTTTCACCTTTTTTCACTTCAAAAGAAACATTCTTTACGATTTCCTTCTTGCCAAATGATTTCGTAATATGATCTATGACTAACATATTGATTCAGCCCCTTTGCATTCATCTACACTTTCATTGTAGAAAAATTTCTTCTTCTCTCCATCACCCTTGAGATAGAAATACAAAATAAAAAAGCAGCAAATTCTGCTGCTTTTTTACACTTATATATGCCAAAAGTCATGTGTATGTCGTAACACCATATCTTACTGCGTATATTGCTGCTTGTGTTCGATCTCTCAGTTCTAGCTTACTAATCAAATTAGAAACATGATTCTTAACAGTTCCCTCTGTAATAAATAGCTTTTCGGCAATCTCTTTATTATTTAACCCCAGTCCAATTGCTCTTAAAACATCTACTTCTCGCTCAGTTAATTGTTTTAGTTGTTCTGGTGGGTTACACTCTACTGCCACTTTCGTCTTTTTTAATTCCTCTATAATTTGCGCTGTTATATCCTGAGGAAGCACAACCCCGCCACTATGCACCGTTAAAATTGCTTGCGCGATTGCATCTGTCTCCATATCCTTCAATAAATAACCACTCGCCCCTTGCTCCAATGCTTCAAAAATAAGCTCACTATCACTAAAAGTCGTCAACATAAGAACCTTTATATGAGGGAACTGTTCTCTAACTAAACGTGTTCCTTCAACACCATTCATACGAGGCATCCGAATATCCATCAAAATAATTTCAGGATGTAGCTCTTTCACTTTTTGTATCACTTCGTCTCCATCCGTAGCCGTTCCCACTACTTCGAGTTCTGGACGTAAATTTAATAACATCGCTAAACCATCACGAATGAGTGATTGATCATCAACAATCATAATGCGAATCATACCGTTCCCCCTATTAACCATGTTTTCTCCTGAAGCGGAAATTCAATCTGTAGCTGGAAGCCTTTTTCTATCTCACTCTCAAATTGAATAGTTCCACCATGTTCCTCTACACGTTCTTTCATATTAAGTAAACCAAAACCCGGACTTACCTCGTTGACTCCCACACCATTATCCGAAATACATAGTTTAACTTGTTTCATTGAACAAGTTAAACTCACTTCACATAAACTCGCTTTCCCGTGACGTTTTGCATTTGTTAAAGACTCTTGCATAATACGAAGTAATGTAGGGTGTAGCGACAATGGAATTGTAACAGGATCTCCTTGCAATCGAAAAGATGCTTGTACTTTCGTCATTTTAGAATATTCATTCAACATTCCACGCATATTTTCTACTATGTTTCCTAGTTTACTTTCCTCTTTTAAAGCATGAACAGAAGCTCTTACTTCTTGAAGTGACTTTCTAGCCAGTTCATAACATGTATGTAAAACCGTTTCTGTCGTATCTGAGTTTTGCTTCCATAGCGCTTCCGCTAGTTGCAACTGCACAAGCAAAGCTGTCATATTATGACCGACGGTATCATGAATTTCTCGGGCAATATCATTTCGCTCCCGAACCGCTGTCAATTCCTCTACCTCTTTGGCATATAGCCTTAATTGTTCATGTGCTTCTTTTAAAGCTGTATGAGATAATGCTAATTCCCCATATTGCTCATCTACCATTTGCCTAGCAGCTGTAAGTTTTTTTATTAAGTTTCCAGCTAAAGCACTAAAAATGATAAACATAAAGTTAATTGCATTACTCTCCAATTCCAAACTCCCTGTATGTTGGTACGTATGCATTATATTTATAAACCAACAAAGAAAGAAAAAAGCGATGAAAAAATAAGTCATACTTTTACGCCAATCATGAATAAATAATCCTACCGCATCAATTCCAAATATAATTAAATACAAACATGTCTCGGGAAATAAAAATCCTAATAACGCTGTGGCAATACCGTTTGCGAGCAAGGTATAAAAAATGAGTTTCCTACTCTCTTTTGCTTTTACAAGTAAAATATGATTCACAATATAAATGAAAAGTGCAATACCGACAAAAATTTGTAAATTTGCTGTTTCACGTGAAACATGATCTGCGTAAACGAAACAAATCATAACGATTGTAGCAATCCGCGCGTATCCTAACATAAAATTCTCCTCACATTTTAATAACCTAAAGTTCGTCTCGTTATCGCATTAACAAGAAAATTATACCAATTTTTTCTCTTTCCTTATAGAAAAAAGAACAAGCCCTCCCTCAAAATATGAGAAAACAACTTGCTCTTCCATTCTATTTTCTTTACCCCACAATATTCTCTAACTCATTATATAACTCCGCTCGTAAAAACTCTTTTTTCGTTTTTTCTTCATACAATTGTTCAAGCATTTCAACATCAACTACATGTTCCATTTTACATTCAAGTGCATATATATCTTCTTCTATATGCATTAACTCGTTTTCAACTTCCTCTAAATTCCTAGCCTTCTTCTTTTTTATAGGCATTACTTCTAACGCTTTATTCCCTTGCTGTTGCTGCTTCTGTTTTGCTACTTGTTTCTCAATTCTTTCTTCCCACTTTTGACGAGCCCATGCATAGTTCCCTGCAAACTCAAATAATTTGTGCTCATCAATCCAATATGTCTTTTCAAACAATTTATTTAAGAAATAACGATCATGTGAAACAGCTAAAATCGTCCCGTTATATTGTTCAAGGGCTTCCTCTAAAACTTCCCTTGATTCAATATCAAGATGATTCGTCGGTTCATCTAAAATAAGAAAATTAACATCTTGATACATAAGTTGCGCGAGTCTTAACCTCATTTTTTCTCCACCGCTAAGTTGCGTTACTTTCTTAAAAACAGCTGGACCATAAAATAAAAATCGCGCTAATATATGTCTTGCTTCTCCCTCAGTTACAGCTACACAATCTCTGAAAGCTTCCAATACATTGTTCTTCATATTCCCGTACGCATGTTGCGATAAATAACCGATTTTCACACTACTACCAATCCGAATTTCACCAGTATCTTGCTTCATTTCTTCTAGTAGTAATTTTAATAACGTAGTCTTTCCTGTACCGTTACGTCCAACGATAGCTGCGCGCTCCTGAAAACGAATATGCAAATTTACTTTCTCTAATAAAGATCTGTCAGCAAATCCTTTACTCACTTCTTTCATTACAACAACATCTTTCCCGCTTCTCTCTTGCCCATCAAACTGAAGTCCCATCTGTTTTCTATCCAAAATGGGTCTCTTTAGTTTCTCTATGCGCTCTAATGCACGTTCCATATTTCTCGCTCTCTTATGCAATCCTTCATTCGGCGGATTCGCTTGATTTGCCCATTCTCGCAAGCGCTTAATTGCTTCTTTCATTTTCTTTATTTTCTTTTGCTGTTCTTGATACGCTTGAAATTCTTGAAGCAATCTTTCTTCCTTTTCCTCAACAAACTGTGAATAGTTCGTATGATATACGTGAATTTCTCCATCTTCTAAATCAAAAATTTTCGTTACAACTTCATCAAGGAAATAGCGATCATGTGAAATGACCATAACTGTTCCTGTATACTCTTTTAGAAATTGCTCTAACCACTCGACTGCAAATAAGTCCAGATGATTTGTTGGTTCATCTAATAAAAGTAATTCTGGTTTCTGCAATAGCATGTACGCAAGGCTTACTTTTGTTTGTTCTCCACCACTTAACTCCATAAATGATCGGGGGAATAGTTCCGTCACCTGTAGACCATTTGCTACCTTCATAATATTCGCTTCTATTTCATAACCACCGAGAAACGCGTACCTTTCTTGAATTACTCCGTATCTCTCCATCAATTTTTGTAAAGCAGCTGATTCCTGTTCTTCCGCCATATTTTTTTCTAAAGCATGCATTTCTCTTTCTAATTCCTTTTCTGCTTTAAACGCGGAACTCAATACATCATATACAGTCATATCCTCATCAAATTTTGGAATTTGTGCCACATGACCAATACGTGTACCCTTCTTCATATGAATGGCCCCTGCATCCACATTCTCCATTCCTGTTAGTAGTTGAAAGATTGTTGTCTTCCCACTACCGTTACGACCAACTAACCCAACACGTTCACCATTCTTTACTTCAAGCGATATATTTTCAAATATGATGTTTCCACCAAAAGATTTCTTTACATTATTCACACTACAAATTGTCATTTTCCGTACTCCTTTCAATATAAAAAACCATGGGAAAGAAACGTTCCCCATGGTTTTTGGCATAGAAAAAGGAAGCCAAATAGCTCCCTTTTCACACGTTTATCAAAAATGGGTGAAGAGATTTCTATCGTTCAATAGCTACTATGCAATTGTTAAAAAAGGGCATACGTATCCCGTTAACAACTACATCATGAAAAATCGCACGACAAATATAGATATAATCTAAAAATTTTGCGCGCGTAGCTAAGGAACATTTCATCTCATTCACTCCTTTCGTACGGAATTTAATGCTTACTTCTTTATTATACTTTCCCATTTCATGTTTGAATAGTCATTTTTCTGAAAATAATGAAGATAGACTAAACATTTCAATAAGTGACATCAAATCTTACAAAACTGTTATGTTCACGTAATGGAAAGCGATAGTACGAAAAGACGCCTCCCTATACAATAAAGATGTAAACAAGAGAGACAAATAAAGGAGGAAACAATCATGATAAAAAAAATCGTAAAAGCAATCTTTGAGGTATTAGTGAACGGACAAGCAGTTGTAAAAGAATTAAACGAACTATAAAAGGGAGGAAAGAACTATGATGAACATGGTAAAAATGATTTTACACGCTTTAGTCGATGCAAAAGCAGTTAGCCAAGAATTAAACCAACAATAAAAAGGGGTATATGAATATGAAGAAAGCCATTATTGTAATCGCAAGTACAGCAATTGCCTTATACACAATGAAAAATAGAAAAAAGAAACAAAATGAAAATGCTCTATATTATCCATACACACTATTAAAGCAAAAATAAAAGACAAGGTACCCTATTGCAATGAGGATATCTTGTCTTTTATTTTTCCCTATTCCCTTTAAAGGATTTCCTTCTCCTTTTCCCGAATGTATTAAGCGGGATTTTTACATATATTTTAAAGGGGCATAAATACAAATGGATACACAACAACTATATTTTTTAAACGATATCGGTAAACAAAAACCAGAAAGTATTCGGAACAGAAACACTGCATGTCCTTTTTGTGACAGAGAAAATTTAACGGATATTTTAGCAACTGAGGGCTCTATTATTTGGTTAAAAAATAAATTCCCTACATTAAAGGATACCTTTCAAACCGTGCTAATCGAAACAGATAATTGCGAAGACCATATCGCAACATATACAGAAGAACATATGAGAAAACTAATTCGCTTCTCTATTCTCCATTGGTTAAACTTACAGGAAAATGAAGAATTCACTTCTGTGATTTTATACAAAAATCATGGTCCATTTTCAGGCGGAAGTTTGCATCATGCACATATGCAAATTATCGGAATGAAACATGTAGACTATCTTGAAAATATTGAGGAAGCAAATTTCCAAGGGGTAATTGTTCAAAAAAATGAACGCATTGAACTCAACATTTCAGAGCGTCCTATTATCGGCTTTACTGAATTTAATATCATCATTGAAGATATTGCATTTATAGATGAAATGGCCAATTATATTCAGCAAACTGTACGTTACATACTGACAGATTTCCATAAAGGATGTAGTAGTTATAACTTATTCTTCTATCATCTAAATGGAAAAATCATTTGTAAAGTTGTTCCTAGGTTTGTCGTTTCACCATTGTATGTAGGATATAAAATACCACAAGTTTCTACAAAACTAGAAGAGGTGAAAATACAACTAGCGCAGTATTTCATGAAGCACGAAGACAAAATTATTCATAAAAAAATAGAGTAGGTGTCGAAAACCTACTCTTTTATTACGCCTTTATTTCGATAGTATACATCCTCTAATCCGATGTTATACTTCATATTGTTATCCGTCCACTCTGGTCCTAAATTCCCTGGCCATCCAGATGTATTCGCTATATATTTCAGTAATGCAAAATCAGTCAAACCTTTTTGCACCCCGCGCTTATAACCTTTCATTAAATGCGGCATTGCAATTTGCGCATTTGTACGTGGATCTTTCAGCTCTTCATCAGTTAAATGATCTGGCGCAAGCCCACCACCGCGGTGTAATTGAAACAATCCGAATGAAGTTCCGTTATCTCCAACACTTCTTGGATTTAACCTACTTTCATGTTCGGCAATTGTAAGAGGTATCCATTCCGGAAGGTTTACTTTCTTTGCTTCCTCTATAATGATTTGTTTCATCTGTTTTGCTTCTTCTGAATCAACATAGCTTGTTTCATTCATTAGCTTACCCATTCCTTCAGACTTTCCTTGGAAATATAAATACACTCCAAGAACAACTAAAAATCCTACAAAGAATTTCTTCACTACCTCTACCTCTTTCTCCGCTGAAATTTGTCCCCTTTCAGCCTTCCTTTTACAATTACCAACACTCTATCATTCTCTTACCTTTCAATCATAGCAAATTACTATACATATTATCATCATGCTTTAGACCGATTTTGCGAAAAAACATATGGTAAATACGTGCAAAAATGTAACTTACATGGACTATAACTTATTTATTGTATATAATTGTAAATTGAATTCTATATATAGAATAGGAGCATAAATAAATGAAAAGAACTCTACTAATCTTTTTCAGCATTTTACTACTCATTCCTATACATACCTCTGCACAAACATCATCAAAATCAAAAGTACTCGTTTTGTATAGTACAGAAGACAACAAAATTACAAACAATGTACAAATCCTTAATACTCAGTTAGGGCACTTTACAAAAGATATAACAGTAAAAAGCTTAAAGGAAGTAAAGGAAAGTACTGAATCATCTTCTTATACACATATTGTTTATATCGGAGAGAAAAAAGAAGATTTTTCTATTGCAGCAAAACAATTTCTAGAAAACTTCTCAGGTCCCATATTAGTTTTAGGACAAAATGTTGAACAATTATCTAATCGTTTTTCTTTCATTACCTCGAAAGAAACCGATATACGAATTCACACTATAGAATATCCGACTAACCAGTTAAAAAATGAATTACATGAAGAACGCTTAATGAAGAAAATTGAAACAAAAGGAACAACTCTTGCTTACGCCTTGAGTGCTGATGGAACTCATCCGTTAATCATTCAGCAAGGAACATCCTATTATGTTGCAACTCCAAACCTTTTCGATTGGATGTCTCATTACGTCGGTGAAATGTTATTTTCTTATTTCGGACAAAAACCTGAAACAAATAAAACTTCAGCTTATTTACGTCTTGAAGACGTTCATCCAGCTGTAGATGTAAAGCAATTAAAAGAAATCGCTGAATTACTAAAAGAGAAAAAGCTCCCTTATATGATTACCGTTATCCCTGTTTACAAAGATCCAGACACAGGAAAAACAGTACATTTAAAGGATAACTCTGAATTAATCGATGTTTTACACTTTATGCAAGATAATGGTGGCTCTATCGTTATGCATGGTTACACACATCAGTTTTATGATAGTGAAACTGGCGAAGGTTTTGAATTTTGGGATGTAAAAACAGATCAACCAATTCGCCAACCAAACCATGAAAAATCAAAAACAAAAAAAGATTTTCAGTCTACAGAAGACTATAATAAATACGTAAAAAACGGGAAAGCCTTCGAAGAAAAATATATTAAAGATCATATTGAAAAAGGGATTACAGAGCTTGTAGAAGCTAAATTATATCCAGTTGCCTTTGAAGCTCCGCACTATACAATGTCTCAAAAAGGATATGAAATACTATCACAATATTTTTCAACTTATGTAGGACAAATACAACTAAACGATACAACTTGGAAATCAATGCACTCACCAGCTTATATAAGTACACCGTCATTTTTGCATGGGATGAAATTAATTCCTGAAACTGTTGGCTTTATTGAAGAAGGGAAGCCACAAGCTATAGCAAAAATGAAAGAACGTGCTTTATCTATCATTAAACTATCTGATGGAATTATCGGTGCATTTTATCATCCTTACTTGGGCGTTGAACCATTAAAAGAAGTATTAAAAGAACTAGAAAGTATTCCAAACATAGAGTGGATTGATTTACAAAAAGACATGAATGAAGTAAAAATGAAAGATATTCATATTACTACTAATAAAGAAGGCATTCACGTTGAAAAACCAACAAGTGCGAATGACATAATTGATTATATAAAACAATATGGGTTCTTCCTTATAATTGGGTTCATTATAATTGTCTTTCTTTTATTATTAAGACGTGCGAAAAAATTAGAGTCATAAAAAAAACACCAAGCGAGATGCTTGGTGTTTTTTTATGACTCACTAACTTTATAAAATCGCACCGTATTCGCATATATTTGCTCAGTAACTTTCTCTACTGATATTTTTTTTATTATACTAATTTCTTGTAATACATCTTTTATCATATAAGGATGTGTCATCGTATCCTTCTGAAATTCCCACGGCCCATCTGTTTCTACCATCATATATTCAAGCGGATAATACGAAACTATTTTTCTAATTTTCTCCTTATGTAAAACATCCGGTGTGATGGAAATATAATAACCGTTCCTCATCATCCGTTTCATTGTCTCTTCACTTCCTTTAAACCAATGAAAGTGTGCACGCGAAACTTTATATTCTTCAAGTAAACCACATACAGTGTCAGTATCTTCATAAACCGCATGCAATATAATTGGTAAATCGTATTTACTAGCTAGTTCCACAAACTTTTTTAACACCGCTATGTATGGATCAATAGCAATATTTTCATCTTCTTTCCTTAAATAATATGGGAGTCCCACTTCACCAATCGCAACAATTTCATCTACATGATCTTCAATTAATTTATAAATTTTCTCACATTCCTCTTTATGAATCGGCTGCTCCGGATGAAAACCTATTGCTGGATGTACAAAAGGATATCGCTTTACTAAAGATAAAGTTTCTAGACATGATTGATAATTCATAGATACTGCAATAAGCCCTTGTATCTCTTTACTGTTTTCCACATCTATAAATAATCTACTTTTCTCTTCATTCTCATATTGATCAACATGTATATGGCTATCAATCAATTTCATCTTTATGCCCCCATAAAAAAAACAAGAAAGGGTCTTCCTTCTTGTTTTATCATCTATATTAGTTAACAATTAAATTTGTTATTATATCAAATAATCCAATACATACTACGGCAACAGTAAAGTAGCTACAGAAATCTTTAATTGGAAACTTCACTACTTCTTCTTTACGCATCCCAGTTTTCTCCCTTCTTAATATATCCCTAATTATTTTTTATCTATTTGTATCTATTATGCAAAAAATATGACAAATTTACTATCGAATTAACTTACGTAAACCTTACAATGTTGTAAGGTTTGAAAAAGAGCCTCATCTAAATAGAGATGAGGGCTATTAAAAATTAGTTGGTTTTTCATTCTTCATTAACATTACAAACAGAAAGTGATACAGTAAGACTTTCTAGTTACACTATATGAAATTTACTATATTTTAACCATCGAATTACATTACAGAAGGCTTACATGTTTGTAAGCTATGTGTAATGTAATTCGATAGTTTCCCTTACCTATATTTCGTACAATAAAGTTAGAAAGTAAGCCAAATAAGAAGAACACTCACATAACCAAATTACATTGCTAGTAGCCGACTCTTCTTATACCTTTCACTCATGCTACTACAATGTACCCCCTTCCCCTTTATATAATAAGAAAAGTCTTAGTCCATATGGACTAAGACTTTTTCACGAACCTAAAATACCCCTACCTAGTATTTTTATTTTCGACAAAAAATAGGCGGGGGTATAATTCGCTATCTCATCGTTAAAAGTTTACTCTTCGCATTAATAGGAATATTTCCAGCTTCAATTTCTTCAATTGCCTCGCCGTAGCGTCCTTTTGCGTACACCTTTAATGCTTCATCTCTCTTTAACATATGCTTAACAGTCTTCTTTATTTTTTGTTCTCTTCCACGTTCATCAAATGCAATAAATTCATATTCATACCATTCATCACCAACATGCTGACCAATCGCATCCACAATTGTATAGTATTCTTTCGTCGTATAAAGCGGATTATATTTATCAATAACTGGTCCAAGTTTCGTAGGTAGTAATACTACTACTATCACTACCATAGCTATTACAGTAGTAATTATTTTTTTCTTCATAATACTGATCTTCCTCCTCTGCAGGATACTTATACATCCATTCTAAAGAGCAGGAATTTAATCTACCATTCAATCCCATTACATTACCCTTACATTTTTGTAAGAATAAAGTGAAACTTTAATCAGTGGGGGTTTACGGGCAGTTGATCTCCCACCTAACTTCTTTGCTCCAGCTGAATTTTGAGGTGGGAGTTCTACTGCCCGTTAATGCGGGATAAAAAAAAGATGAACGAATTTTCTCGTTCACCTTTTAGCTTGCTTTAAAGCCACCGCCAAGTACATCACGCACATCGTGAATGACAACGAAGGCATCTTCATCAACTCTACTAATAACTTGCTTTAACTTAACAAGCTCTTGTTTATTAATAACGATATATAAAACTTCTTTATTTTTACCAGTATATCCGCCGCGTCCTTCTAATACAGTGACACCGCGTGTCATGTTTTTTGTAATAGTTTCACGTATTAAATCCGGTTGATTTGAAATAATCGTAACAGCTGTTTTTGTATCCATACCTTCCACGATGAAATCAATTACTTTCGCTCCGACAAATACGGCTACAAGTGTATACATTGCCTTTTCTTGTCCTATTATAAATACAGAACCCGCAATTACAACGATATCAATAATAAGTACGCCTTTACCAACGCTCCAACCTAAATATTGATTTGCTAGTCGAGCTAAAATTGCCGATCCTCCTGATGTACCTCCAGCTTTGAACATACAGCCTAATCCGATACCTACAAATACACCAGCAAATAAAGCTGCTAGTAACGTATCACTATTTACTTGATATTCGATATGTTCTGTAACATATAAAAACAAAGATGTTTCCACAATACCTATAATTGTGTAAACCATCGTTTTCTTATCAAAAAATTTATAACCTACAGCTAATAAAATTGCATTCAAACCAAAATTCACAATTCCTGGTGACCAATCAAATAAATAGTACGTAACAACCGTTAAACCAATAATTCCACCCTCTGATAAACGGTTTGGAATTGCAAAGTAATTAATACCAATTGCGAATAATAATGAACCAATTGTAATTAGTGTTATTTCCTTTATACGTTGATTAACCATAGTTCATACCTCCCCCCATTTGACATTGTATCACTATCTCCTAGAGGTTTAGAAGTTGTTTTTATTCCGCATTTTCCCTCACAAAGACCAAGATATTATGTTTAAACAAAGGGGTGATTAATTATTCATATTCGCTCTAACTGTACGGACAAAGCGCTCCACATTCCCACTCTGAATATACTTAGCTCTAATGGTTTCACGATTACAAGTACATTCGAAATATGGACGGAAATCTATGTCATCTATATGCAAATATGAATACTCTTCAAATATCGCAGGATAGCACGGAAATTTCCCGTAAAACAGAAGACGTCTAGTAGTGGCAACAAAAATCCCATGTTGATAACATAAAGTAAAGTCATCCTTTTCAAATATCCCTACGACAAACGCTAAAATCTTTTCGTCATCCTCTACATATTTTTTCATACTTAATAAAAGTTCATTCATGCATATCCCTCCAAATTCTATTCATTGTTTTAACACTTGAAAAGAATCCATGGATTATTACAGACCGGTGTAACTCTTTTATAAAGTATGAAACGCGTTTCCTGTCAAAGACATTTCAAAAAATAATCCGTTACGTGATTATACACATAACGGATAAATACTAAACCGTCGAGCGTTCCACAAGTTTATACGGAATTTCCATCTTTTCTTGTTTAGAACTTTCATCACTTACTTGCCTATAAAACATTTCAAAAGCCGTCTTACCTATTCCCTTTAAATTTTGGTCAATGGTTGTCAGTTGTAAAACTTGAGAAATCGGTTGATTATCAAAACCAATAATCGCTAAATCCTCAGGAACTTCAATACCTAATTTTTCAACTTCTGTCATGATCCCAATAGCAACTTCATCTCCTGCCACTATTAATGCTTCAGGAGGATTCTCCATCTCCTTGAATTGATGTGCAACTCTTACACCATCTTCTAACGTAAAGCATTCTGTGAAAATCCGATCTTCCATCACTTCTTCATCTATTAATTGTAGCTGTTGTTTATAAGCATCAAAACGTTTCTTACTACTTGGCCCTAACTTTCTTCCCGTACAATATCCAATCTTCTTATAACCTTTTTCAATAAGGTAACTCATCCCTAATTGAAAGGCATTAAAATGATCTGTATATACACTCGATATGCTTTCAATATCATTATCCTCACAAGCAATAACCGCCCCATACGCTGCATAAGGCTCTATAGTTTCCCACTCATTGGCACGAGAACAAATGATAAGACCGTCTAGTTGCTTTGTTTTCAACATATGTAAACTTTTCATTTCTTCTTTTTTATTGTAGTTCGTTTGACAAAGAAGCACTCGATAGTTGTGAGCTAACGCAACTTCCATCATTCCACCCACCATCGCATCAAAAGACGGATGATTAATATAAGGTAAAATCACGCCAACAATATTCGTCTTCCCTTTTGATAAATGAACAGCATTTGCATTTTGCGAGTAATTCAATTTCTCAACTATTTCTAAAACAACTTTCCTTTTTTCTTCACTTACATATGGATGATCATTTAATACCCTCGAAACAGTCGTAACTGAAACCCCAGCCATCTTTGCAATATCTTTAATATTAGCCATACACTCACCTCTACTTTTAACTTAATGAATCACATGAACATATGTCAAATCTTCTCATCATGACACTTTCATTCGTTTTTCTTACAAAAGTGTAATTTTCCTGTAAGCTAATTCGATAGTGACTCTCCGCAACATTTCATATAATTAAGTCAGAAACAGGGCAACAACCATTTGAAAAGGAGCGGATCTATATGATGAACAAAATGAAAACGAACAATTTCTTAAATACAATGAGCTTGGTATTTTCCGCTCTTATCGATGCAAAAGCTGTTGCTTCTACATTAAACAAGTAAGGAGAATGCATTATGAACAACATCACTTTTAATAAATTAGATTTTTTAGGACTAGCTAGCGGCACGGTTCTTCTTACTGCTTTCATTTACGCTGCTACACTATAACTTTGTGTCCCCTTTCCCCTTTATATAAATAATAATAGAAAAGACGACCGTCTATGCACGATCGTCTTTTCTTATTTTTGATTTGGCTGCAAAACTTCCTTTAGTTCTTCAAACTTTGCATTTAATTCATCTGTCATCATTTTCATAGCCGTTTTTCGGTCTATTTGTTCTTCAGCATCGATTTGAATTGGGTCTCCAAAAACTAATCGCGCTTTTTTTCCTTTTATCAATTCTTTTATACTTGATGGACCAACATAAGCTGCCGGTATTAACGGAACATTAGAACGCATTGCAATCGTAACAGCCCCAGCTTTTAGTGAAACGTCTTCTGATGACCTCGTCCCACTCGGGAAAATCCCTACTACTTTTCCTTCTTTTAATAAACGTGATGGAATTTTTAATGTGCTTGGCCCTGGATTCGCACGGTCTACAGGGAATGCATTTACATTTTTAAAAAACCAATTTTTAAATTTCCCTTCAAACAATTCTTTTTTTGCCATGTAATGAATTTGGGTTGGGTACATTCCTGCCGCTAGCATTAAAACATCCATAAAACTTGTATGTGTACACGCAACAACGTAAGGGCCATCTTCCGGTAATTTCTCTCTCCCTTGTACTTCTACCTTCCCAGCCATTTTAAATATATATTTCAACGAAAATGTAATTGGTTTATACATTTGTTTCGTTCCTTTCTGAATATCCGAAGTATAATCATTTTCTTACAACGATTATAACACTAAGTTTTAGGAGTTGGTAATAAAAATAAGTATTTATTGTTAAATTTCAATTCTTACAAAAGTGTAATTTTCTTGTAAGCTAATTCGATAGTGGCTCCCTCCACTATCTTATACAATTAAGTCAGAAAGTAACAACAACCATTTGAAAAGGAGCGGATCTATATGATGAACAAAATGAAAACGAACAATTTCTTAAATACAATGTGCATAGTATTTTCCGCTCTTATCGATGCAAAAGCTGTTGCTTCTACATTAAACAAGTAAGGAGAATTTATAATGAATAACATGACTTTTAATAAATTAGATTTTTTAGGACTAGCTAGCGGCTCGATTCTTCTTACTGCTTTCATTTACGCTGCTACGCTTATATAACTTTGTGTCCCCTTTCCCCTTTATATAAATAATAATAGAAAAGACGACCGTCTATGCCCGGTCGTCTTTTTAATTTTTTCTTTCCTTCAAGTCTTTTAAAAGCTGTATCAGTTCAGCTTGTTGTTTTATATTTTCACGACCGTTTCGATTAATTGCTGCAAGCTCGCAGGCAACTCCAGCAGCAAAGAAAAACAATAAACTTTCTAACATATAAAATCCTCCAGTTGCCTATTAAACAGCTTGACGCAATTGCTTTTCTTGCAAAATTTGTTTATTTATATTTTCTTCTTTTCTCTGACAAACATTATTACGAATAAGCGCTGCAATAACAAATAATGTTCCTACAATATCAAATGTCGTTATTTTATACCCTTGTATCATCATAATAACTAACGTAGTAATTGGCACAAAGTTAATAAATAAAATACCATTAATGGATGATAAGATTTTCACACCGTAGTTCCAAGCAAGTAGTGCTACGATACCTGGTAATGTCATCATAAATAACAAATCATACTTCACAATAGAAATCGTTTCCATACTTGGAACAGACACATATCCAAGCACTGTAATGACTACAGTTATAATCCCTGTGACAGTTGTACCCAATACACACGTCAAAGTAGAATAGCGTAATGTTGACCAATCGCTACACGTTTGACCACCCATCGTATAAATTACCCATCCTACAACACCAACAAATATAAATGCTAGCGAAAACATGTTATCTTTCAATGTTAAAAAGAAACTCATATCACCTTTCGTAATAACAAATACAGCTCCTACAAATGCGATAATCATGCTCGTTATCATATACTTCTTCGGCTTTATATTTTTATATCCCCATAAAATACAAATTGAAATCATCGGCATAAGCGCCTCCATAATAGAAGCTACCATCACACCTGATTTTCCCATTAACATTTGTCCTAGAAAAATTAATACATTATATACGGTAAACGCCATTGTTCCAAAAAAGACGAGTAACTTTCCTCTTCCTTCTAAGCGAAATGCTTTCTTTCCTTCTTTCATTAGCAATAATACAATCAGTACAATTGCTACCGCACCATAACGAATAAACGAAAAATAAAATGGATCTATGTATTCTAGTGCATGATCAGCAACCGGAAACATCGCTCCCCATGACATACTTGCAATTAAACATGCCAAAGCACCTATTATCATTTGACCTTTTCTCACCACAATCCCCCGCTTCTTTCTATTTGCACAAAGAGAATTGTAAAAGAAAAAATATATCACGTAAAATGATTCAAAATGATGTTAACTATCATTTATAATGATAGTTAACATCAAGGAGGAGCATAAAATGGAATTACGAGACTTACAAATCTTCCAGAGCGTTGCCGACCGCGGTAGTGTAAGCGGCGCAGCAAAGGAATTAAATTACGTACAATCAAATGTAACCGCACGTATTAAACAATTAGAAAACGAGCTGAAAACACCTCTCTTTTACCGTCATAAGCGAGGCATGACTTTAACAGCTGAAGGAAGAAAAATGCTCGTTTACGTTCATAAAATTTTGCAAGATGTTGAAGAGCTAAAACAAGTGTTTTTAGATAGTGAAACACCATCTGGCATATTAAAAATCGGTACAGTCGAAACAGTCAGTACATTGCCTACCATTTTGTCTTCTTACTACAAAAGCTATCCAAATGTCGATTTATCATTACAAGCTGGTCTAACGGAAGAGCTTATTAGAGAAGTACTCGATCACCAATTAGATGGCGCCTTTATATCAGGTCCTATTAAACATCCACTAATTGAACAATACGATGTTAGTACTGAGAAATTAATGCTTGTTACACAAAATAAAGCTTTTCATATAGAAGAATTTACTACGACGCCCCTACTCGTTTTTAATCAAGGATGTGGATACCGTTCCAAGCTTGAACGATGGCTTAAAGATGAAGGTTTGCTACCAAAAAGAATTATGGAATTTAACATATTAGAAACTATATTAAATAGCGTAGCGCTCGGTCTTGGGATTACACTCGTCCCCCAGTCTGCGGTGCAGCACCTTTCTACAGCAGGTAAAGTCCACTGCCATCCAATTCCGGAGAAATACGGCAGTATTTCAACTGTTTTCATACGCCTTAAAGATAGTTACATGACCAATTCGATGCGCAGCTTTTTAAAAACAATTAAAGAGCACCATCATATCAATATGCTTTAAAAGACATTCTTACATGAATGTCTTTTTTTCTTACAAAAGTGTAATCCTCCCGTAAGCTAATTCGATAGTTGCAGGCGGCCATATTTCATATAATTAAGACAGTAAGCAGGGCAATAACAATTCGAAAAGGAGCGGATACGCATGATGAACAAAATGAAATCAAACAAATTTTTCAATACAATGGGCATGGTGCTATCCGCACTTGTCGATGCAAAAGCAGTTGCAACTACATTAAACAAATAAGGAGAGATTATAATGAACAACCTTACTTTCAACAAATCAGACTTTATCGGACTTGCAAGTGGAGCTACTCTTCTTACTGCATTCATTTATGCACTTGCTCAAAGTCTTATTTAACACTTTGTTTCCCCCAACCCCTTTATATATAGAAAAGGCTGCTCGTCTTATAGACAAGCAGCCTTTTAGTTTGTTTCATATATAATTTGGCCTGTTTTGCTTATATCATATCCACCAATTGCTTTTAATTCATTATGAAACTCTTCAGATTGCAAAACCTCTTTTATAACCTCAATAAGTTCCTCATTTTCTTTATTCTTCAGAAGTACTAAATCATACTGTTCTTTCATTATTGGAATAAAGTCTACGTTCACAATTTGGGAAAACTTTTCTGATCCTACCCCAACATCAGCTTTTCCATTCGCGACTTGCGAGGCAACGCCAAGGTGATTCGATTCTTCCCATTCATACCCGTTAATATCTTCTTTACTTAATTTTTGAATTCGCAATTGCTCATCTACTAACACCCTAATACCAGAACCTTTTTCTCGATTTACAAATCGTATAGATGACTGAGCTAAATCAGCCCATGTTTTTATATTTTGTGGGTTCCCTTTTTGCACATAAAATCCAACATTTCTTGCTAATAAATTCATCATAATATATGGTTGTCCAACTAAAATACGTTTTACGTAAGGAACATTATATGTACCCGTTTCACCATCAAATAAGTGTAAACTAACGACGCTTCCTTCTCCTTGGTACATCTTCACTAAACTCGTTAAACTACCTTGATACGCTCTCAATATATTAGAATTTGGCAATCGATTTTCTATATGCTTTGCCAACATATCTAACGTTAGTTCTTGACCACTAATGATGCGTGTATTCGAACTACTAATTTCGTCCTTCTTTACAGGAGTAAATTGTACCTTCCCTGTTTTCATTTGCTTTATATATTGTTCTAAATCAGCTGCATCAATGCGCATTTGTCTACCAACCCTATAAGAAGGAAGTTCTCCTTTTTTAATTAGGTCGTATACAGTTAATTTTGATACTTTTAATTGCTTTGCTACTTCTTCCGTTGTGTAGGAATGATGATCCATAGACGATTCCTCACTTTCTTCCTTCATTGTAACAAAGAAAAGAATATTTCTCCTAGTTTTTAAAAACAACTATATCGTTCAAATTATATTCAATTATAACTAGTTATAATTAGTTATATTTAGTTATAATTAATTTAGTAAACGAAGGGAGATTTTTTATGAACAAATTTACTTTACGATCCATTGGGGTACTTATACTTTCTTTTCTTCTTATATTCAGTGTAGCTTGTTCAAGTGAAGAAAAGTCAGCTGCTAAAGAGGGAGAATCAGTGGAGCTGACTATATCAGCTGCTGCAAGTTTACAAGATGCATTAAAAGAAATTGAAAAGCAATATAAAGAGAAAGAACCAAACATTAAACTTTCTTTTAACTTCGGTGCTTCTGGTGCACTTCAACAACAAATTGAGCAAGGTGCACCTGCTGATTTATTCTTCTCTGCAGCAGAGGATAAATTCCAAACTCTTGTTAAAAAAGGATTTATTAATGAAAAAGAAGGGAAAAACCTTCTTGGAAATGAACTAGTTCTAGTCGTTCCAAAAGATAGTGCTCTTACAAAATTTCAAGATTTAAAGGATGAGAAAATCAAGAAAATCGCACTTGGTACACCCGAATCTGTACCTGCAGGAAAATATGCAAAAGCTTCTCTCACATATGAAAATCTTTGGAATGACGTTCAAAATAAAATCGTATTTACAAAAGATGTTCGCCAAGTGTTAACATATGTAGAAACAGGTAATGTTGATGCTGGTATTGTATATAAAACAGACGCTCTCGTTTCAGACAAGGTAAAAATTGTAGAAGCGGTAGCAGCTAATTCTCATGAGCCAATCCACTATCCTTTAGGTGTTATAAAGGAATCTAAGCATAAGAAAGAGGCGACTTCATTCTATGAGTATTTACAATCAAAAGATGCACAATCTATCTTTAAGAAATATGGATTTACAATCCTGCCATAATCGCTATGAGCTTTGATGCAATTTTGTCACCTGTCTTTCTATCCTTGCGAGTAGCTGCGTGCGCCACAATAATCGTTACGATCTTAGGAACGATTATTGGACGAGCATTAGCGCGCTCCTCGTGGCGATATAAAGTACTACTAGAAACTATTTTCTTATTACCAATGGTGCTTCCACCAACTGTTATCGGCTTTTTTCTAATTATCATTTTTGGAAATAACAGTCCCATTGGAAAGTGGATTGAATCATTATTTCAGCAGTCCATTATGTTTACATCTACTGCTGCTATCATTGCTTCTACAGTCGTTGCATTTCCGCTCATGTACCAATCAGCAAAAACAGGATTTTCTATCGCAAATGTACAAATTGAAGATGGCGCGCGCGATCTTGGTGCAAGTGAATATCAAGTTTTTCTACATGTTACACTCCCGCTTGCATTCCCCGCACTACTTAGCGGTATGATTTTAAGCTTTGTTCGCGCACTCGGTGAATTTGGTGCAACTTTAATGTTTGCAGGAAATATACCTGGCAAAACTCAGACGATTCCAACGGCGATTTATATGGCTATTGATGCGAGTAATATGCAACTAGCTTGGACTCTTGTCATCATAACAATTAGCATGTCATTACTATTTTTATTATGTATTCAAATCATTAACAAGCGAATTACCACTTCCTAAAGCAGTTTTCGACAAAAGCTGCTTTTTTTATTTCCCGAAAAATAAAATGACCTAACTAATGACTGAATTTTATTTCTTATTTAAATATACATTTTATTTGAATTCACTTTCTAAAATAGGTAATTTCCTGTTATTATATGAAAGTGTTTCAAAAAGTGAAGAAATGAAAACGCATTTATATCGTAAGTTCTTCATCCTGTTTTAGCGATCGGTAATCTTCTACTCTATTAGTGGGGCATTACCGATCGTTAGAACGATATGTAATTATATTGGTATAGAAAACCGAAGGGAGTCTTGTAATGGACATTTTATTAGCGCTTCTTCCTGCAATCGCATGGGGAAACATCTTATTAGTAAGCGTAAAAATGGGCGGTGGTGCATATAGCCAAACGGTAGGTATGACAATCGGTGCTCTATTCTTCGCAACAACTATGTATGTATTTACTCAACCAACTTTAACAATGACAGTCTTGATTGTTGGCTTTATTTCAGGTTTATTCTGGGCTTTAGGACAAGTAAACCAATTAAAAACAGTTGAAAAACTAGGTGTTTCAACTACTGTAACTATTTCTACTGGTATGCAACTTGTTGCAACTTCTATCTTTGGAGTTATCGCTTTTCGTGAGTGGACTACTACTACAACGATTGTTCTGGGAACGATTGCAATCCTATTAATCGTAGTTGGTGTAGTATTCACATCACTAGATGATAAAGAAAATGCACAGCCACCAGGACAATTGAAAAAGGGACTTCTTACTTTAATTGTTTCTACTTTCGGCTATCTTGTATATGTAATTATTATTCGTTGGTATAATATCGATGGTTGGTCTGCTATTTTACCACAGGCAGTTGGTATGTTCGTTGGTGCGGTTGTACTGACGTCTAAACATAAACCATTTAACAAATATGCAATTCGTAATGCTGTATCTGGTTTACTTTGGGGAACAGGAAACTTATTCTTACTTCTTTCATTACCACGTGTCGGAGTAGCGACAAGCTTCCCATTATCTCAAACTGGAATCGTTATCTCAACATTCGGTGCGATTGTCTTCTTAGGTGAAAAGAAAACAAAACGGCAATTGATCTTTATTGCTCTAGGTAGTGTTTTAATTATCGGCGGCGCTGTATTGCTTGGTATGACAAAAGCATAAATTCACACTATATTTAACCCCCCTGAAACGTATATGCTTCAGGGGGGTTTTGGATTACAATTATTTTCTAAATATAATTATTTACACGTTCTCGCTCTTTATGGTTTTTCTTCCATTCTAGCAAGCCATCGATACATAAAAATAGATTAATAATAGCTAATACTAACATGACGTATAAGCCCGTTGAAATATAAATCACAATGCTAACTATGTTATACAAAATCCATAAATGCCAATTTTCTAAGATTTTTCGGCTCAGCATAAATTGAGCTACTAATCCTAATACAGCGTTTAAAGCATCTAAATATGGACTTGTCGATTCTAAATAATGGACTTGATAATATCCCCAACCAATCCAAGCAACTAAAATAAAAAGTATATAAATAATCCATCCTTTCAAATCTAAGCGAACTGTCGGTTTTACCTTCTCCTCCCCACTACGCGCAATCCAGTAATACCAACCGTACACATTAAATATAAATTGGAAGGCTGCTAATACTGCCATTGCGTATAAGCCTTGTGTAGTGAAAATATACAGAAATACCGCAACTGTAATCATCCCAAATAAAAAGTTTGATACCTTTTCCCTTGCAAGTAACCAAACATTAATAATCCCCATAACCGATGCGAAAATTTCAATATAACTTGATCGGATATAGAACCCAACTAATATGCAAATAATACTAGAAATGAGTAAAAAAAGTGGACTTCTAACCATATTTATCTCTCCCCAGATATGTAATAAACTCCCTATCAACAGTATAAGAACTAACTCTTATACTTACTATAAATTTTCTCCTGTAAAACTCCCCACTCATCTATTCCACTTACGATAAGCCGTTTCTTTTTACAAAATTCTCTTAAAAATGGTATCGTTTTTTATAACATATTCTCATCAGAAAGGAATAAAGGATATGCCTAATAAACATCGAATTTTATTTATTGGTGCCGGTCGTATGGCAGAAGCTATATTTGCTGGACTACTTACAACAAGTAAAGAATACATCGAAGAAATTATTATTTCCAACCGAAGTAACATAGAAAAACTAACGCAATTACAAACTCAATATGATCTATCGATTACAACAGATTGGAAACAGCATATTAAATCTGTAGATACAATCGTTTTAGCAATGCCGCCTGTCGCACATGAACAGCTATTAGCGGATCTATCCCCTCTTCTAACTAATCAATTTGTCGTGACAGTTGCTGCCGGAATCGGACCATCTTATCTAGAAGAAAGACTTCCCCAAGGGACACCTGTTGCTTGGATTATGCCAAATACAGCTGCTGGAATCGGAAAATCTATCTCCTTATATACGACGGGACATTCTGTAGATGAAACACATCAAGAAACGTTACAACTTCTTTTAAAAGGTATCGGTACCTCACAGTTTTGTACCGAAGAGGAAGTTCACCAACTTACCGCAGTTACTGGTAGTGCACCCGCTTTTCTCTATCACTTTGCTGAAGGTTTAATTGAAGCAACGAAAAGCTATGGTATTGATGAGGAAACAGCAAAACACCTTGTCATTCAAATGATTGCTGGCTCTGCCGCTATGCTCCAGCAAAATCAGGATCCAGCTATGCTCCGCGAACAAGTAACAACACCAGGAGGTTCAACGGCTGAAGGCTTAAAAGTTCTATATGAAAATAATTTTTCAGAAGTCATTCAACAAGCAGTTGAAGCGACCAATAAAAAAGCTAGGGGGAATTAATATGACTTTAACAAGTTTAAACGACTATACAACATTACATAACGGCGTGAAAATGCCTTGGTTCGGCTTGGGTGTTTTTAAAGTTGAAGATGGTACAGAAGTAATTGATTCTGTAAAAGCAGCTATAAAAAATGGATACCGTAGTATCGATACTGCTGCGATATATAAAAACGAAGAAGGCGTTGGACAGGCAATTCAAGAATCTGGTATTCCTCGTGAAGAGTTATTCATCACTTCAAAAGTGTGGAATAGTGATCAAGGTTACGAGTCAACACTACAAGCATTTGAAACTACATTAGAAAAATTAGGTCTAGAATATTTAGATCTATATTTAGTACATTGGCCTGTAAAAGGAAAATACACTGAATCATGGAAAGCTTTAGAGCAGCTTTATAAAGCTGGTCGTGTTCGTGCTATCGGTGTGAGTAATTTCCATATTCACCATTTGCAAGACGTATTTGAAATTGCAGAAATTAAACCAATGGTTAACCAAGTGGAATACCACCCACGTTTAGCACAAGAAGAATTACATGCCTTCTGTAAAGAACATAACATCCAGCTTGAGGCTTGGTCACCATTAATGCAGGGGCAGCTACTTAATCACCCAACATTACAAGAAATCGCTACGAAATATAATAAATCGACTGCACAAGTTATTTTACGTTGGGATCTACAAAATGAAGTTGTAACAATCCCTAAGTCTATTAAAGAACACCGCATTATTGAAAATGCAAACATCTTTGACTTTGAATTAAGCTCGGATGATATGAAAGCAATTCAAGCTTTGAATGAAAATCATCGCGTTGGTCCAGATCCAGATAACTTTAACTTCTAGTAGGGAAACCACTGCCATATGCAGTGGTTTTTTTATTTTTAATAAAACTGAAAATTTAAACTATATTCCATTTGATTGACACTTCATTATCTAAGGTGTAAGATTTTGAATTATCAAAGAAACACAAAAATTAATAAAATTTATTTGTTTACTCATTGTATCAAGAGAGGTGGAGGGACTGGCCCTTTGAAACCTCGGCAGCAGGTTCATTTTGAATACTGTGCCACTTCCTGCAAGCTTTGTGCTTGAAAGATAGAATGAGGGACTTCGTTTATATACGGGTGCATAACTTGTACGTAAAAATCCCTCTTTCTCAATACGAAAAGAGGGGTTTTTTGTTTTTCATTTCCCTCATCATCATCCAATCTTATTAACTATTTAGGAGGAAAATCAAATGAAAAAGAAGTTTGTACCCGGTATTGCATCAGTTGTAGGAGTAAGTATTTTATTATCTGGTTGCGGTAGTTATAAAAACGAAGCGAGCGGAGCAAATGCAAAAGATGAGGCACCTAGTAAGCAAGTTTTAAACTTATCTTCACCTACTGAGATTCGAACAATGGATACGGCTCGTGCTACAGATACTGATTCTGGTCAAGTAATGAGAAACGTATTTGAAGGTTTATACAATCTTGGTGAAGGTAATAAACCTGTTCCTGGCGTTGCGAAATCTCATGAAGTAAGTGCTGATAAAACGAAATACACATTCCATTTACGAGATTCAAAATGGTCGAACGGCACACCTGTAACAGCGAAAGATTTTGTCTTCGCTTGGCAAAGGGCTGTCGATCCAGCAACAGCTTCTGAATATGCTTTTTTATTCCTGGATATTAAAAACGCTAAAAAAATTAATAGCAAAGAACTCCCATCCGATCAACTTGGTATAAAAGCAGTTGATGACCATACGTTTGAAGTAGAATTAGAGCGCCCTGTTCCGTATTTTATTAGCTTAACGGCGTTCCCAACATTTCTACCAATCAACGAGGAATTCTTTAAAGCACAAGGTGATAAGTACGCTTTAGAAGATAACAAAATCTTGTACAACGGAGCTTTTACACTAAGCGATTGGAAGCATGAACAAAGCTTTAAATTTAAGAAAAACCCTACCTATTGGGATAAAGATAATGTCAAACTCGAAGAAATCAATTTCAACGTTGTGAAAGAGAAATCAACAGAAGTAAATTTATTCGAATCCAAACAATTAGACCGTATAAAACTAACATCTGACTTCGTTGATAAATATAAAAAGGATGCTAACTTTAAAGAACGTCCGAACGTAGGGGTACAGTTTTTACGTATGAATCAGCAAAACAAAGTACTTCAAAACGTTTCTGCACGCCAAGCAATCGATCAAACAATTGATCGAAAATCTTTTGTAAATACGTTATTAAATGATGGCTCTACACCAACCTTTAGTCTCGTGCCGAAAAACTTTGCAAAAGGGCCTGATGGAAAAGACTTCCGTACTGCAAACGGCGATTTAACAAAAGTTGATACAACATCTGCACAAGAATTATGGAAGAAAGCAAAAAAAGAACTTGGTTCTGAAAAGATAACATTAGAATTATTAACAAGTGATGGTGACCTTGAGAAGAAAACTGGTGAGTTCCTAAAAGGACAACTAGAAAAGAATTTAGATGGCTTAACGGTAAATATAAAACCGCAACCACGTAAACAACAAGTTTCACTCTTATTAAAAGGTGACTACGAGATTGGAATTGACGGTTGGAGCCCTGACTTTGCTGATCCAATTACATTCCTTGAACTATTTACGACAAATAACCCTTACAATTTAGATCATTACTCTAATAAAGAGTTTGATGACACAATTGAAAAAGTTAAAACTACCTTGGCTGGTGATGAAAAAGCTCGCTGGGAAGCGTTACTAGCATCAGAAAAAATCTTATTTAAGGACTCTGTTATCGCTCCTCTTTACCAAAAAGGAGAATCTTATTTAGAGCGTTCTTATGTGAAAGGCATTGTGCAAGTAGACTTTGCAGGTCAATTAAACTTCAAATGGGCAAAAATTGAAAAATAAAGTGAAACTTTAATCAGCCCTCACCAATCGGGCTTTTACGGGCAGTTGATCCCCCCTAACTTCTTTGCTTTCACTGAATTTTGAGGTGAGGATCTTACTGCCCGTTAATGCGGGATAAAATGCAACTTAGATTATCGTGTTCCCATCCACACCCATTGTTTTTTTAGCAAAATATATTAAAAGCAGATTCCCTAATATGAGGAAATCTGCTTTTTCAATATATTATTCCAAAAAATTAACACTCCACTTTTTATTATTGACATATAGTTCTTTTCAGTGTTAATATTCTAAATAATCAAAGAAACAAAATATTTTACCATCAAAATGTAATGTCTACTAAGTTGAAACATATAACGATAGATTATAGTTCAACATGTATATACATATAGAACACCTGATTACCTATATACACATATTTATAATAGGTTTTCTCTCCTTCTATAGCTACACTTCAAGACATGGACATTATGACGTTACGAACAACACATTTAGGGAGGAAAGAACAATGAAGAAAAAAGTTGTACCTGTTGTTGCATCTGTTTTAGGGGCAAGTCTACTACTAACTGCTTGTGGGGGAAATAAAGATAATGCAGGCGGAGCAAAAGCGAACGATAAAGCACCTGATAAACAAGCGATTAACTTATCATTTGCTTCAGAAATTCCAACAATGGATGTTGCAAAAGCGACGGATGGGGAATCCATGAATGTAATGAGAAATGTTTTTGAAGGTTTGTATGCAATGGGAGAAGATAATAAACCAATCCCTGGTGTCGCTGAGTCAGTTGACATTAGTCCCGATAAAACAAAATATACATTCCATCTTCGTGATTCGAAATGGTCAAACGGTACTCCTGTTACAGCAAAAGATTTTATTTTCGCTTGGCAACGTGCCGTTAACCCTGAAACAGCTGCTGAATATGCATTCTTATTCTTTGATATAAAAAATGCGAAACAAATAAACCAAAAAGAAGTAGCAATCGATCAATTAGGCGTTAAAGCTCTTGACGATAAAACTTTAGAAGTACAACTGGACCGCCCTGTTCCCTACTTCTTAAGCTTAACGACATTTGCAACATTCTTACCAATCAATGAAGAGTATTTAAAATCTCAAGGTGATAAATACGGTTTAGAAACGAATCATTTAATTTACAACGGGGCTTTCACATTAGATAACTGGAAACATGAACAAAGCTTCCAATTGAAGAAGAACCCTAACTATTGGGATGCTAAAACTGTAAAACTAGAAGAAATCAACTTCAATGTCGTTAAAGATAAATCTACAGAAGTTAACTTATATGATTCAGGACAAATTGATCGTGTTGCTTTAACTGCAGAGTTTGTTGATAAGTATAAGAACGATTCCAACTTCAAGGAACGCGCTGAAGTCGGTATCCAATTCTTACGACTACATCAGAAAAATGCAGTATTAAAAAATCAACATGCACGCCTCGCTATTAACGAAGCAATGAATAAAAAAGCGTACGTAGAAACAATTTTAAATAACGGTGCAATCCCAGCAGAAGGAATGGTTCCTGCGAAGTTCGCAAAGAGCCCAGACGGTAATGACTTCCGTAAAGAGAATGGAAATCTAGTCAAAGATGATGTGAAAACAGCAAAAGAAAACTGGAAGAAAGCGAAACAAGAACTTGGTACTGACAAAGTAACAATTGAACTATTAACAAGTGATAATGCTTTAGCTAAAAAGACTGGCGAATATTTAAAAGGTGAACTAGAAAAGAATCTAGATGGATTAACAGTGACTTTAAAACCTCAACCACGTAAACAACAGTTAAAACTACTATTAAGTGGTGATTACGAAATCGGAATCGATGGCTGGGGCCCTGACTTCGCAGATCCTATTACATTCTTAGATCTATTCACAACAGATAGTGCTTATAACTTCGATAAATACTCTAACAAAGAGTACGACGAGCTTATTCGTAAAGTAAAAACTGATTTAGCTGGTGATGAAAAAGGTCGCTGGGAAGCAATGAAGCAAGCTGAAAAAATCTTATTACAAGATGGTGCTGTTGCTCCTTTATACCAACAAGGTCGTTCTTACCTACAACGCGGATTTATTAAAGGACTTGTAACAACTGACTTCGGCGGTGAATTTAACTACAAGTGGACAGAAGTTGTAAAATAATAAACACTAGTAAAAAAGGTATCCCACGAAGGATACCTTTTTTACTTTATGCTTCTTTAACTACAGAGCTTCTTCCCTTTGCCATTCCTTTTATAACTATAGCGATTCCCGCTACTAATTGTGTAACTAAAATAATAAATAATAATGAAATAATATTTTTTTCTAAATTAACTCCGCCGAATATTATTGTATAATAACCATTCGCTGCGTATGTTGCGGGAAATAATTCACCAATCGTTTGATATGTTTTAGAAAGCATCTCATGTGGTACGATTACACCCGAACTTACAAGTTGTAACGATAGAGAGATAATATTAAAAATCATACCTGCATTTCCGAAAACAGTTATAAACATTTGTGTTAATGAAAGAAATGCGAAGAAGACTATCGCTTGAAACACCCATATACCCCCTACTGTTTCGTGCATTTCAATTTGGAATCCTTTCATCAAACCAATTGTAATACATGCAAGCAAAATTGATACTGTACCGTTAATGATTTGTCGTGATACGAAATTACTCCAACCTTCCTTTACTTCTTTTGCAACTTTTGATAATTCCATACTCATAATCATTGCTCCTACAAATGAAGCTAATACAATCATTAGTGGTACCATATTAACTGAAAATCCTTTTGCATCATTTACTTTATGAACTGTAAAACTAATTGAATCTCCTGTTAAACCTTTTATCACTTCCACATTCTCAGGTCCTATAGCTTGTAATTTTCCAACAATCGCTTGTTTCTTATAACTTGCTATTTCCTTATTTACATTATCTCGAATTTGTTTTGCTGCTCCTTCCATCATCTGCTTCGCCATCATGGCATTCGCTTGATTAATGTGGAAGTTTAAATTTGTTTTTCCTGTTTCATTTATATCTTTTGAAAAAGAAGCCGGAATTTCAATAATCATATCGTACACATGATCATTCATTTCTTCGTTTGCTCTTTCCATAGACTGTTCTTTCTTCACTTGAAATGGTAAATTTCTCTGTAAGCCTTCTACTATTTTACTACCTATATTTCCATCCTCATTAACAATAGCGATACGCATTTGATCTGCTCTTTCATTCACTCCATCATATGCAGTTAGCCACACACAAAAGAAAATAAGTTGGAACGATAATGCAACTACCATTCCTACATATGTACCTGGTCGTTTTAAAAACTGTTTTAATGTATCCATCTTCCCGCTCCCCCACTTAGCAAGTAAGTACTTACTTGCATTTTATTTTAAATAAATACTAGGGTCTTAAAGCCCTAGCATATAAAACTATATTATTCTCAATAAATTTCTCATCATCAATTTCCATAAGTCGGTTTTCAAAACGTAATTTAGATAGAAAGTACCCAAAATTAATCCATATAAAATTCATTACTTGCGCTTCAATATTTGTATGAATAATCTTGTCCTGTTCCTGCATCTTGGCAAAATAAATTATTAATTCCTCTTTTAATCCTTGTGGAATCTTAGAGATTTCCTCATCTAATTCAGGAAATTCTCTCGCCTCACGTATACCGATAAAAATAATATCTTTTATGCTATTTAAAAATCTATGATAATGCCTTGCTAAGTTTTTTAAATCCGTTTCTAATTCCCACACAATTTCTGTTTGCAAAAACTGTTTTAAATGCGGTACATATGAAAACTCAGCAACAGCTGCTTCAATAACACCCTTTTTGCTTTTAAAATTACGAAATATCGTTACTTCATTAACACCAGCACGCATTGCAATTTCTTTCGTCGTTGCTGCCGTATATCCTTTTTCTTTCACTAATTCAATCGCCGCTTGAATAATTTTTTCTGCTGTCTTTGAGCGCGCCATAAAACCCTCTCTTCCTTATGCAAGTGATCACTTACATTTTGATTATATTACTTTTCTAATAATTGTCAATAATTCTCTTTCGCTTCTTTTTGTATTTCAGTACCTCCTCACAACTTCAATTTACCATATACATACAAATTCTTTTTGATTTAAATTGCGGATTAATCCTTGAAGCTATAAGAAAATAATTTATTTTCATCACATACATAATTACATGAAATTAGGAAAAACTTGTATAGAACAAATTTACATAAGGAGGAATTTATAATGAGAATTTTACTATCAATTTTATTAGCTCTTATGCTAGTACCTGCATTAACAGGATGTAAAGCTCCTGCAAAAGAAGATACAACTTCTAATAAAAAGACTACAGAAGAGGCAAAAAACGAAACTCCTGCTGATTTAAAGCTAAACTTCAATGAATTCGATTTAAAAGCGGACTATCAGGATACAAAGAAAGACTACGAAGCTGATTATAAAAATGTAGCAGCCGATAAAAAAATGGAAGCAAAAGTTGAAGACCATAAAGCAGATGTAAAATTAACAGGCGACGAGGCTATTACAAAATTAAGCCCACTTCTACAAGAGTTGAAATTTGATAAAGATACCCCTGACCAAGAAGTAATTGATCAAGTAGTAAACGTGTTCAAACTTGATAAAGACTACCAAAAATTCGCTTTAGAAGTTGTATTCTCTGATGGAACGAAAAAAGAATATAAAAGAGAAATAAAATAAAGAAGTAGGCGATTGCCTACTTCTTTATTTTTGCATATCTTAAATCCGGCTTAGAACCAACATAATATTGAAGCCCAGATACTGATCCTTTTTGCAAATAGGAATCAGAAGGGAATATAATTGGGATTAACGGTGAATCTGTAAACATAATATCTTCCGCTTTATGCAATAGGTCAAAACGTTTATCTTCGTTTTGTTCAACTTCTGCCTCCTTTACTAAAGCATCAAATTCTTTATTATGCCATTTTGCATAGTTGTTTGGACCATCACCTGCATATAAATCTAGTTTAGTAATCGGATCCAATAAAGAGCCGCCCCATCCCATATAAGCTAATTGGAAATCACTTTGCTTATATGTGTCGATGTAACTCTTCCACTCTTTATTTTCTAATTTAATATCTACACCAAGATTTTTCTTAAACATTTCTTGCATTGCTTCTGCTACTTTTTTATGTTGTGTATCTGTAGTGAATTTTAATGTTACTTCAGGTAATGTAGACCAACCTTGCTCTTTCATGCCCTCTTCTAATAATTTTTTCGCTTCTGCTGAATCGAATTTTACGTAATCGCCTTTTTCTTTACGGAAATCACGACCACCTTGTGTTTTTGCCCCTTCTGGAACAAAAGCATATGCTTCTTGTGCATTATTTTTATACAGTTTTTCAACGATAAACTTACGATCAACCGCTAATGAAAATGCTTTACGTACTTTTGCATTTGTAAACGGCTCTTTTTCTACGTTAAACGAATAAATATAAGATGAGAATCCTGCAACACGCTTATATTCTTTGTTTCCTTTTTCTTTTTCAATCATCTCTTGTGGTAAGCTACTTAGCAAATCTAATTCTTTTGACTTGTACAATTGGTACGCTGTTTTAGAATCTGGAATAATACGAAACTCAATTTCTTTTAATGTTACCTTTTTATCATAGTATTCTTTATTTTTTTGTACTGTAATAGCTTGGTTATGCTTCCATTCTTTTAACGTGAATGGTCCGTTCGTAATTAACTCTTTTGGATCTGTTTTTAATTTATTATTATCATCAATTGATTTTTTAGATAATGGAATAAATAATGAACTTGCTAATTTTTGTTTAATAGAAGCAACTGGGTGCTCAAGTGTTACCTTTAATGTTTGAGGATCAACGACTTGAATACCAACTTGTCCTTCTTCACCTTTTCCAGTATTATATGCCTCTGCTCCTTTAATAAAGTACATTTCTGTCCCATTCATAGAACCCGTTTTCGGATTTAATAATCGCTTCCATGCAAATTCAAAATCATTTGCTGTAATAGGAGAACCATCTGACCATTTAATATCTTTCTTTAAATGGATTGTATATTCAGTTCCATCTGCATTTACTTCTTCTTTCTCTGCCAATTCATTTTGATATTTCCCATCACTATCTTGCGTATATAAGCTTGAGAATAAATGTCCAATTACATAACCTGACGTGCTATCTGTCGCAATGGCAGAATCAAGCGTATACGGATCACTGCTAATATTCGTTACTAATCGATCCCCTTCTCCCTTACCAGCACTCGCCTTTTGCGTCTCTTTCTTACCACAAGCAACAGAAGTTATTGCTAAAACAGTCATAATGACAAATAATAAAAACTTCTTCATCCTACATTCTCCTTTAACCTGAAATTTTTGGTGTTGATGCTAATAATGTTTTTGTATAAGAATGTTGTGGATTACGGAATACTTCGTCCGTATATCCAAATTCAACAAGTTCTCCTTTATATAAGACAGCCACTTTTTCACATAAATAGTGAACCATCGGTAAATCATGTGCGATAAATAAATATGTATAGCCTTGTTCCTTTTGAATCTTTTGCAGTAAATGTACAATTTGGATTTGCAGTGAAACATCTAATGCTGAAATTGGTTCATCAAGGATTAATACTTCTGGCTCACATAATAGCGCTCTTGCAATGGCAATACGTTGACGTTGTCCTCCGCTAAATTCGTGTGGATAGCGATCAATATATCGTCTATCTAATCCAACACGCTCTAGTGCATCACCTGCGACCTTATCTTTCAATCCTTTATCGCCTAAACCGAATGAAATATAGCCTTCTGTTACAATATCGCGTACTTTCCAGCGCGGATTTAATGCAGCTGTGGAATCTTGAAAAATGAACTGTACTTTCTGCAAGAAATCCCGCTTATGAGCTGACTTCAGCTTGTGAACAACTTGACCGTTATAATCAATTTCACCAGACGTTGGACGCTCGATCCCAGCTATGAGCTTACCAAGTGTTGTCTTTCCAGAACCACTTTCTCCAATAATGCCAAGCGTTGTTCCTTTTGGGATAGAAAGTGATATACCTTTTAACGCTGCGATTTCTTTATTTTTATTTCCATACGTTTTCGTTACTTGCTTTACAGTAATTAAATCTGTCGTCATGAGGCATTCACCCTCTCTTTTGATTTCGCTTTATTATGCTCCAGAATATGCTGCCAGCAATGTGAACTATGCTCCTCAGAATATGTTGTTCTCTCTGGGAAGCGATGAATACATTCTTTTATCGCTACAGGACAACGATTCACAAACGGGCATCCAAAACTATTTAACGTTTCAATTGAAGGTGTTGTTCCCTCAATTGCTCTAAGTACCTTTTCTGAATCATCCATATTCGGAATTGCTTGCAATAAACTTTTTGTGTAAGGGTGCTTAGGTGAGCCAATTACTTCTTGAATCGTTCCTTTTTCAACAACACGTCCCCCGTACATAACTACTACTCGGTCAGCTACTTCACGTACAAGTGCCAAATCATGTGTAATTAATAAAATACTCGTATTTTGTTTTTCCTTTCTTTCTTTTAACAACTCCATAATTTGCTTTTGAATCGTTACATCTAATGCTGTTGTAGGTTCATCTGCAATAACGAGCTTCGGGTGACAAGCAAATGCAATTGCTAAACAAATACGCTGCCTCATACCTCCGCTCAACTGATACGGGTATTGTTCAAAGCGTTTCTCTGCTTCATGTATCCCTAAATCATTTAGTAAGTTAATTGCAATTTCTTTTGCCTCTTTTTTCGATTTCTTTTCATGCTGCACAATTACTTCTGTAATTTGTCTTCCAACCTTCATCGTCGGATTTAAAGATGAAAGCGGGTCTTGAAAGATAAAGGAAATATCTTTCCCGCGAATTTGATTCCATTCTGATTCTTGTAAATCCGTTAATTCCTTTGATTGGAAAGATATATTTCCATCATCAATATGAATCGATTCTTGATTTAAGCCGATAATTGATTGTGCTGTAACACTTTTCCCTGAACCACTTTCTCCGACAAGTGCAACTATTTCACCTTCGTTAATAGAAAAGGAAACATGCTTCACAATTGCTTGCTTACTATTCTCTTTTTCAACGGCCAACGTTACGTTTTCTAAAGATAAGATTTGTGCCATGTTTTTTCTCCTTTCGATTACGTTTTACGATTTTCGGATCAATCGCATCTTGCAAACCATCACCAATCGCATTAAATGCGAACATGATGAGTGCAATCATGATTGCCGGGAAGAAAAGTTGCCACCATTCTCCACTTAGTAACGTCCCGAGTGCATCGTTTGTCATCGTGCCCCAGCTCGCTGCTGGTGATTGTACTCCAAGTCCGATAAAACTTAAAAATGATTCTGAGAAAATAGCTGCTGGAATTGTAAATGATAAATTTACGATAATAATCCCTGTTAAGTTTGGAATTAAATGTCCGTATATAATTTTCATATGAGGTGTACCTAATCGCTCTGCTGCAATAACAAATTCTCTTTGTTTCAATGAAAGTACTTGCGCCCGAATGAGACGTGCCATACCAATCCATCCCGTTAACGCAAGAGCTATAATAATTGTAAAAAGTCCTGGTTTCATAATGATTAATAGTAAAATAACAATCAGTAAATATGGGATACCGTATAACACTTCAATCCCTCTTATAATCCACTCATCAATTAACGTTCCAAGACGATTACGTCCTCTCACATATCCACTAAAGCCACCGATAAGTACACCAAGCCCTATATCAAGAGCTGCTGCTACTAATCCAACTGTTAATGAAATTTTCCCACCAGCCCAAGTACGCGCCCAAATATCTCTCCCTAAATCGTCTGTTCCGAACCAATGCTCACTACTAGGCGGTAAATTAGTTGCTTCTTTTACTTGTTCACTCGCAGTAAATGGCGTTAAACTTTCGCCAATAAGCGAGAAAACAATAATTAGTAATAACGTCACTGCCCCTAAAACTGCTATAGGGTTTGATATAAACTTGCGAAACACTTCCTTTTTCCGGCCAATCGTTTGCTGATCTTTATTTATCGTTAATTCTTTTTTCTCTTCATTCGTTAATAACTGGTCATTAATTTCATAAGCCCCCATTTAAACATCACCCTCCTTACGTAATAGAACGAATGCGCGGATCAACAATACGATGAATGATATCTGTAATAAAAATACATACAATTAATAGCGCACTATAGAAAATGGTTGTTCCCATAATCACCGGGTAATCTCGGTTGAAAATACTGTCTACAAAATATTTTCCTAAACCAGGAATTGAAAAGATTTTTTCAATAACGAAAGTCCCTGTTAAAAGTCCAGCCATTAATGGGCCAACAAATGTAAGTACCGGAACAATCGCATTTCGAAGAGCATGTCTTATAATGATTTTCTTAATTGGTATACCTTTCGCTCTCGCTAGCTTAATATAATCACTCTGCAACACTTCAATCATATTAGAGCGAACAAATCTTGTAATAACTGCGATTGGTCCTAACGCTAATGCGAAGGAGGGTAATACAGTATGCTCAAATGTTCCCCAAGACGCCACTGGTAGTAATTCAAATTGTATGGCGAATACTTGTATAAATAGTGGTGCTAAAATAAAACTAGGAATAGAAATACCGAGAATCGCAAGCAAGCTCACACTATAATCAATCACTTTCCCATGATATAGCGCGGCAAATGTACCTGCGGCAATTCCGACTAACAATGAAATAACAAGTGCTTGTAAACCAATAATTGCCGACGGTCCAAAACCAGTTGTTATAATTTCCGATACACCTTGACCTGTTGATTGAACAGATTCACCAAAATCAAAATGAACTACCCCATCCAAATAAGCAACATACTGATTCCATAACGGTTCATCAAGGTGATACTTAGCTCTCATGTTTTGTATCACTTCTTCAGGGAAGATTTTCGCATCTGACGAAAATGGATCCCCTGGAATAATATGCATAATTAAAAATGTTACTGTCGTAATGACCCATAGCGTGAATACCATAACCGATAGTTTTTTAATAACATACACTTCAATAACCCCCTAAACAAATGGATTTACTTTGTTTTATTGACATATTTGTTTCCATTACTCCTTCTCTACTTCTTAAAACACAAAAAGCCTTGATCTTAAAAAATAAGATCAAGGCTTAATAAACGAAGGCCCATCACTTATCTTTCAAGACTTGCTTGCTGGAATTAGCACGGTGTTCCTGTTACAGAACCCGCTGCTGAGGTGTCATAGGGCCAGTCCCTCTACCTCTCTGGATAAGTAAATTGCTATATTATTATTTGGTTCAAATTGTATATTTTGAATTATAATTCTGAAAAAATGAAAAGTCAATCAAATTGGATATATTTAGAAAAATCAGTTTTCTGTTATATTAGTTATTGAAATTACAATCTTTCGCTTATAATAAAAAGAAATTGTATTAAAGGAGTTATAAGATGGATCCCTTACTTCTTGCTACTATAGAATTACCATTAACAATCGTAATACTTGTACTTGTCATCATCGGCTTCTATAAAGTGAAACTTTAATCAGTGGGGGTTTTGTTCATCCCCCACTGATTATTAGTTGAACCAATCGGGCTTTTACGGGCAGTTGATCCCCTACCTAACTTCTTTGCTTTCATTGAACTTTGAGGTGGGGGTCTTACTGCCCGTTAATGCGGGATAAACTCTTCATTAAAAAGAAAAGCATCACTTCTTTTTACACTCCATTCGATAATATTACTGGACAAACAATTTCAGAATTTCACGAAGAACAGAAGATATTAGTATCCGAGGATGAAGACGGAGATGGTAAAAAGAAAAAATAACCTTGCACACGCAAGGTTATTTTTTCGCTTCTGTTTGAAAACGTTTATAGTATGTCGATGCTGTTGCAAAATTAATTTCTATATCACGAATTAATGATGAATCTTCTTCTTTAGCTAACTTCTGTAATTTTTTCATCGCTTGTTCCGATTCATTCAAGAAACCAACATATACCTCATGTTCTTGCTCTTTCGACTTTGGAACACGAATTTCTTTACGTATATTATCAATATCTTCTAACATGCTCGTTGTTACCTTTTGCACATCTTCTTTATATGTAGCATTCGTTATTTCCTTACCGCCCTTTTCTTTTGCCACTTCAAATAACTGTAACGCCTTATTAATTTCTTTATTTATTTTCGCATCATATTTTTCATGTACTGCGCTGTATTCTTTCATTTCTTCTGTTTGCTCAGTGGATTGCTCTACCTTTTCTTTCGGTTCTTTCGTATCTTTATTTCCATTACATCCTGCTAGAAGGATCATACTTCCCATTACAGCAATACCCAAAACCTTCTTCATCTCGAATTCTCCTTTTATCTACAGCTACTACTAATTATAGTTTCTTTTATCTCCACTTGTTATTATACCGAGAACGCCCCACTTTTTACACTTAAGACGATATCTTAATATACATACCAACATTTTTGTCACAGTATCGTCACTTTATGCAAATAACTTTTGCATCACTTTACTACATCACCTTACAAAACTGTAAGCACACATAGAGAACAAACCATGCTAGACTTACATATGCATAAAGTAAGCGTAGTTCAGTTTGTAAGGAGAATCATCAATGTACAATACAATACCCTTTATGGGCGAAGATATTCGCGTCCTTATTCGCGAAAAGTCACTTCATATTGAAAATACAGAGAGCCTTCGCCGCGTATTAAAGAAGAAGCATGCTCCATTTAAGCTGGCCCAATATTTAAAGAAACAACATATAAATCAATTTCATACTGTGCTAAATATATCCGATAAATCTTTAACAATCGAGATTATCGGTCATGTCTACATTGGAAATTTTGCAGATGTCTTAAAAGAAATTCCACGCATACCGAAGATTGCTCCTATTATCGTTGAGAGGGCATATAGAATTACAGATCATACTGATATTATTGATTGCGGGGAGAAAGAGGTCGACAGTAACCGCTGGGTATGGGATAAACTCGCTTTCTTATATGATGCGATCATGAATAATATGTATGAGTTATTTCAAAGAAATGAAAAAAAGAGCTGATTCAAAGAAATGTTTGAATCAGCTCTTTTGTATTAAGCTTCTAACTTTTTATTTTGTTGCAGTTCAAACTGCTTCTCACTTCTTCTAGCCATAAATAGATAACATAATACAGCACCAATTTCACAAAGAGCTATAACAACACCCATAGGAAGTGCTGTATTGCTTCCACCAATACCTACTAGCGGTGCTACAAGTGCTCCTGAAATGAACTGTAATAAACCTAGTAAAGCTGATGCTGTTCCTGCTGCTTGTTTTTGATTTCTCATCGCTAACGAGAAGCCGGTTGTTGATACAACCCCAACACTTGATACAACAAGAAATAGCGAGCATAAAACACCGATTAGCCCTATTCCAAGTGCGATTGTAAGTAGTAATGATAGACCGCCAACAGCCGCAATAATAATACCGGAAACGAATAAAGTTTTCTCATTCACTTTCCCTGCTAAACGGCCCGTAACCTGACTAGCAATAATAATACCGATACCGTTAATCGCAAAGAATAAGCTAAATTGCTGTGGTGATGCTCCGTATATGTTCTGCAACACAAACGGTGAACCAGAAATATAAGCAAACATTGCAGCTGTTACTAATCCTTGCGACAATGCATACCCCATAAATAAACGATCTTTCAGAAGCTTTCCGTATGTTGCAAGCGTTCCTGATAATCCACCTGTCTCTCTTTCTTCAGGAGGTAATGTTTCACGTAATACGAAAGTAGCTGATATTAGCATGAATACACTAATTGCTCCAAGAACGATAAAAACGCCGCGCCATGATGTGAACTGTAATAATTGTCCTCCAATAATCGGTGCCAAAATAGGCGCTGCTCCGTTTACTAACATAAGCAGTGAGAAAAACTTCGTCATTTCAGAACCTGAATACATATCACGTACCATTGCACGTGATATAACGATACCAGCAGATCCTGAAGCACCTTGTAAGAAACGCAATAAGACTAAAGTCCAAATAGATGGCGCAACAGCACAAAGTAAAGAAGAAGCAACATAAATAATAAGAGCGATAATAAGAGGTTTGCGTCTTCCGTAAATGTCACTAATTGAACCAATAAATAACTGCCCTACTGAAAGCCCAAGCAGACAAGCAGTTAATGTAAGCTGCGCGAGGGATGCACCCGTTTGTAAATCATCCGTTAACTTTGGTAAAGAAGGCAAATACATATCAATAGATAATGGCCCAATTGCCGTAAGTGTCCCTAATACAAGAATCATCCATAACCTGTTTGTCTTTACAGGTTTATATACTTCGTGATTAACTCCATTCACTTTTTCCATTCACCCTTTCATATAAATACTTAATCGTAACAATTATAGTTACAACATAAATATACGTCAAGTATACCGTATTTTCCTGTTTAATAATGTAAAAAAAAAGCGATAGAATCTCTATCGCTTTACTTTTTCAAATTACTATTTGTAAATTTAGATACAGATGCCATCATTTCTCCTGTGTCTAAATATGTGATTTGAATTGGATCTCCTACTTCTGTAAACATTGCATATGGGAATTTCTTCGCCGGTACCATGAATACTTTTTGCTCGTTTTCTAATAGTACGTACACAATCGTATTTTCACCTGATTTTTCTTTATACACACGTTGTACAGTACCTTCTTTTTGCGCTTCTTTCCCATTTGAAGTCGGTCTAAATGAATCACCACTTCCGCTCAGCGCATTTTTATAATTCTCAAGTGCTTCTTTTTGCGTTGAACCTGTTGCAAACACTTTTGCATTAGAAGCATATATGACAGTATGAGCACGTACTAATCCGCCGTCATCAATAACCGGTACAATCCAAGAAGGTTTACCATATACGTTATAAATAACCGGCATTGTTCCATGCCATTTCTCTCTCTTAAAGGAATTATCAACTACTTCTGTAGCAGCCGAACCATCCATAATTCCCTTTACTTCTTTTCCGTTATAGTAATACAACTTACCTGTACGCGCATCAATAAGCGAATAGCCTAGTGCAGAATCTACTCCTTCTTTCGGAGAGGTGAAATCAGTAAAATAATATAACGTTCCATCCTTACCGAAGATTGGTGTAACTCCTTCTTTCGTTCCCCACTCAGTCGGAATCTTCATATCCGTTTGTGAGAATTTTGTATTCCAAAATCCGTGAATATATTTACCGAAATACGTATTTAATGTAGATGCAGTCTCGTGATTTAATACGCCATCAACGAATTTAGGTGCCTTTCCTTTGTCGTATTTTTTCACTTCACCTGTTTGTGCGTCTACTACTACAACACCTTCTACTTCAAATCCAGATCTTCCTGAAATAAATTCACCATACGTCATTGTATAATACGGTTTCCCTTTATCATCCACTTCAAATTTAGGTTTCCCTTTAAAAATTAAATCCGGTTCTGCTTTTCTGACGACACGTTCTAATTTATTACCGAAAAACATGCTTGGTACATACTTCATTTTATATCCAAGGTGCAGTTTCGCTTCCGCATCAGGATTCGTACCTGACATCGTTACGTACCCTGGAATTGTCTCAGCTTTACGTGCTTTAAAAAATCCTGAAACTTCAATTGGTGCTACATATAAGGCCTCGCCATTTACCATTTGTGGCGTTAATTCTCCTAGCTCAAAATAAGCTACTTTCGGAATATCCCCAAATACTTTTTTCATCTTATTCTCCGCTGTCTTTGGCGGCACTGTAAACGGCTGATCATTTTCAGTAAATGGCTCTGAAATATCTTTCTCAATCTTCACAACAGAATCATATTTTTTTTGCGTGATTACTATATCGTGCAAATAACCAAAATAGCCGTAACTTGCGAGTAAAACAAACATTAGAAGTCCCTTTAACGTACCTTCTAATTTCCCTACCTGCTCTTGTGAGAATAAAACAAGCCCAATTAAAATCGCTACTGCAACAGAATAATGAGTAAGAATAGAATCTGCTCGATCATCAATTAGCCAGAAATATTCATAGATTGCAATACCTATCCAAAATAAAACAGGAATAACTAAAATAGATGATTTCTTACCCTTTACAACTTTCTCATTTCCTCCTTTATCCACCGCGCGAATTTTATTACCGCTTCTAGTCCATGGAATCAAAAACAAAGTGAGAATAGCTAAAACTATAAATTTCATCAAAGGCAATGTCCCCTTTTCTTTTGTCTTCTCCATAAGTATAACAAATAAAGGGTAATCAGGTAAAAATGGGAATGGAAATACTTTTAATTACTTATCACCGCGGCTTAATACAAATCCACTAACTACATATAAAACTGAAGCAATGTAAAAAATAGTCCCTATCGTAAAGAAATCCACTAGGTAACCAGTTGCAATTATAGCTACTCCGCCCCCAATTGATGTCCATACATGGTATTTTCCAATTTCGTAACCAGCTCCCTTATGCGCTACCTTTCGTGCTAACGATGTCTTCTCCGTATTACGCTGCACAGCACCTAAAATACCCATTAAAATTTGGAGAATGTATACATGCCAAACTTCTGTTGCAATAGGGAAAAAAAGCATTAATATAGCCATGGACCATGCGTATATAATTAATAACTTTCTATCACCTACCCTATCAGAGATTCTTCCAACTAACGGATATACTAGAGCTGAAGTTAAGGCAAATAAGCCGTACGCCCAGCCAAATTGCGAGAAACTATTTCCTATATTTCGAAGCAATAGTATATAAAAAGGAAATACCATACTACCCGCCATCATAATAATGCTTTGTGAGGCTACAAATCTTCTATATGTCATTTGCTATACTCCTTATAAAATAAATTCACAAACCTTTCCTCTGGGTCTACTTCCTTCTTCTTCTGAAGGAATTCTTCTATGCGAGGATAAGCTTTCTTTAGTTGCTCCTTTTCCGGATAAGAATAATACGGTAAATAATAACTTCCATTATGCTTTAACGTAACATCAATCATCTTTTGAATGACCACTTTTGTTTTCTTTATTTCATCTTCAGAACGCCCTTGATTAATTAGAAGCACAAGCGCAAACATATCATCTTTCGCATAAGATAGCACCGCATTCTCATTCTTTTCTACATAGCGGATTGTAATGTTAAGAAGGTTTAATTCCTCTTCATTTAAAACGCTTCGCAAATCATCTATATACGCTGCAAAACCATCTATCGGTACAAAGTACTCTTGTAAAACTTCGGTCAAGTTTGGATTATCGTATTCCATAAAAGTACTATCAGATCTCATTACGTTATTTCGCGTTTCGTACTTACCATCTGTACGTTCAAAATAACTTCTTTGTATGTCCCAAAATGCGCCCTTTCCCCAGTCACTATAACGTGATAACCCGAGCAAAAATTTCGGCGCAGCTATAATATTTTCTTCTTTTAATTTGCTGTACTCTTTCAACTTCTGTTGATCTTCTGCCAGTACATAATCTGTCACATACATCTCTTTTAAAAATGAATTTGGGGCAACAGAAATACGTGCTAAATGCATACGTATATTCTCATCCCTTCGCACTTTATTCTTAAAGTATGAAGAGTATTCTTTATAATCTAGTACTTTCGTATGCGTTTCATACAATTCATCGTTTGTTAACTGTAGCGTCACATCTAAAATCACACCAAATAATCCATATCCCCCAATTACATACGGAAACAAGTCAGCATTTTCTTCTCTATTTACATTACGCACCGTACCATCTGCCATTAACAATCTGAACGACTCTACTGTATCAATCAATGCTTCATGACGAATATCACGCCCATGTACATTTACACTTAATGAACCACCAACAGTAAAAATATTTTGAGATTGCATCACTTGAACTGCAAGACCATATGGATTGATTTTCTTTTGAATGTCATTCCATGTGACACCGCTTTGCACCCTAATCCTCTTCTTCTCCGGATCGAATTCTAATATTTCATTATATCCTTTCATATCAAGCATCGTACCGTTCGGATAATACGTCTGTCCGCCTTGGCTATGTTGCATACCTGCAATAGAAATCTTCTCTCCAGAAACATTTGCATCTTGCACTAACTGTTTTAATGAACGTTCATCCTCAGCATTTTCAACACGTTTAATTTTCGTTGGAAGCAACTTTCCTACATCGCTCATAATAGGATGTTCTAGTTGCTCTTTATATGTATTTATAGATGTCGCAAGCAACACTGTATAAGCTACAATGACCACCGCTATCTTTCTTTTTTTCAAATGACACTCTCCTCTTCCACAGTTTTCCCTCTTCATATTGTACCTATTTTCCTAAGAAGAAAGTATAAAAAAGAGAGGGCACCTTATTTTAGGTCCCCCCTGATCAAAACTGTTACTTTGCTGCCGGCAATTGTATTGGGTCAAACTTTTCGTACGACGTATATTTTGCATTCGTAATAATGTGTGCCTTATCCTTACCATTACTACTCATAATCATATCTATCTTCGCTGATTCATATTTAAAATCTTTTGTAATGATATATTCTGCATCCACTTCTTCTATCTTCGCATTTTGTGCTTGTAACATTTTCTTCTGCGTTTCATCCATGCTAGTTAACATACTTTCTGTTTCTTGCCCTTTTAATGTAAATTTCAGTTTATATTTATCTCCGCTTTTCTCCATCTTCATTTTATCTAAAACTACTGCTGGTACTTCTAAATTATCTATAATATCTTGAGTCGCTTTCATTCCACCAGCGTTTAATTGCTCCTCTGGTACGGTTATAACTTCTCCTGTATTAGGGTTTTTCACCTCACCAGCAACTTTACCATCCACAGTATACACTACAACATCTGTACCAGAAATATTCATTTCAGAACGAGAATTCTTTGTCTTTGGCTCTAATTGCATCTTAGCCTTTAATATATCCATCTCTGTTCCCTCAGCTTTTAACCCTACATCATATGTCATCGTTACATTTTCTTCATTTTTAAAAGCTTCGTTCGTTTTCTTGAAAACATCCTTCGCTTCTAATTCCTTTTCTTTTTGCATGGCTTCTTTTTTCGGTTCATCAGTCTTTGTTGTTTTCTCATTGCTACACCCTACCCCTAGACTGATTGCAAGCACTAAACTTGAAATAATAATAGTTTTTTTCATAATGTCGCCCCCTTTCCCAAAATAATATCACCTCTTTTCCTACGAAATCTATATAATTTTTAATCTTTATTCGCTATATAGCGACATGTTTAATGAAGGTTTTAAATATGATGTAAATAACAACAACTCATTTCAGGAGGTCATTATGAAGGCGATCATTTGCACACAGTATGGACCACCTAACGTTCTTCAGCTTCAAAATATAGAGAAACCTACACCTAAAAAGAACGAAGTATTAATTAAAATTCACGCAACAAGTGTAACGACTGGAGATTGTAGAATACGCGGCTTTAATAGCCCCCTCTTATTTTGGATTCCTATGAGGATCATATTAGGTTTCAGAAAACCGAGAAAACCTGTGCTCGGCGTAGAGTTATCCGGTGAAATCGAAGAAGTAGGAACAGATGTAACTCAATTTAAAAAAGGTGATCCAATTTTTGCATTAACAGAACTAAACCTCGGTGGTTATGCCGAGTACACATGCGTACATGAAAGTGGATTAATAACATTAAAACCTACCAATGTGACGTATGAAGAAGCGGCAGTTATTCCTTTTGGTGGAACTTCAGCATTACATTTCCTGAGAAAGGGCCGTATAAAAAAAGGGCAACAAGTGCTCATATATGGTGCCTCCGGATCAGTAGGAACAGCTGCTGTACAACTTGCTAAATATTTCGGCGCGACCGTTACGGCTGTTTGTAGTAATTCAAATTTTGAACTCGTGCAATCTTTAGGAGCTGATAAAGTAATTGATTATACGAAAGAAGATTTTACTAAGCAAGGCAAATGCTACGATATTATATTTGATGCAGTTGGGAAGTATAAAAAATCCCTTTGTACAAATACATTAACACCCAATGGAAAATATGTATCTGTTAATGGAATGATGGCCAAGGTAAGTAAAGAGGATATGATTCTATTAAAAAAACTAGTCGAAACGGAAAAACTAAAGCCCGTTATTGATAGAACTTACCGATTAGAAGAAATTGCTGAAGCTCATATGTATGTGGAAAAGGGACATAAAAAAGGGAACGTTTCGATTACCTTAAAATAAAATATATTCAGAAAATAATATTGACAATTCTTTTTGTAAGATTTACTATTAGTACCATATTAAAAAACTACATACACATACTCTTATCAAGAGTGGCGGAGGGACTGGCCCGATGATGCCCGGCAACCGAGCTTATAACGTATAAGCTAAGGTGCTAATTCCTGCAGAACGATTTTCGTTTTGGAAGATAAGAGAGGAACCTATTTCGTCTATTCGGCACCTCTCTTATTTTTGAGAGGTGCTTTTTATTTTGGAACGTATATTAAGGGGGAATTATAGATGAAAAAGGTGTTATTAAGTATTGTAAGTGGAGCGGTATTATTGTTAGGTGCATGTGGTGCTAATTCTGATAAAGAGGTAAAAGCATTAGATGAGAAAAAGATTACTGTCGGCGTAACGGGTGGACCGCATGAACAAATTTTTGAAAAGGTAAAAGAAGTGGCAGCAAAAGATGGCCTCCAAATCGATGTAAAAGTATTTAATGATTATGTAGCGCCAAACGTATCTTTAGATGAAAAAAGCCTCGATGTAAACAGCTATCAAACTAAATCTTATTTAGACGTATTTAAAGCTGAACGTAATATGAAATTAACTGAAGTATTTTCCACAGTAACATTCCCTATGGGCATATACTCTAAAAACTTAAAAGATGTAAAAGAATTAAAAGAGGGCGACGCAATTGCTGTCCCGAATGACCCAACAAATGAGCTGCGTGCTTTAAAGCTATTTGAAAAAGCAGGAGTTTTAAAAGTTGATCCAAAGGCTACGGAAAAAGCGACTGCAAAAGATGTAATTGAAAATCCGAAAAATTTAAAGATTGTTGAATTAGAGGCATCTCAATTACCAACGCAGCTAGGTGAAGTGAAGGCAGCTGCGATTAATACAAACTTTGCATTAGGTGCAAAATTAAGTCCAGCAAAAGACTCCATTTTCCGCGAAGGAAAAGATTCACCATATGTGAATTGGGTCGTTGTTCGTACTGAAAATAAAGATGATGCTGTTGTTAATAAATTAAAGAAAGCTTATCAATCTAAAGAAGTAAAAGATTTCATTGAGAAAAAATTCGATGGTTCTGTTTTACCGTCTTGGTAGGAGCTGACTATAATGATTGAATTAAAAAACGTCTCCAAAGTATTTACAACAAAAAAAGGGAATGTTGAGGCTCTTAAATCAACTTCCCTTAAAGTAAAAAAGGGTGAAGTATTTGGAATCATCGGATATAGCGGCGCTGGTAAAAGTACATTAATTCGTTGTGTAAATTTATTAGAAAAACCAACGACAGGAAATATCATTATAAACGAACAAGATTTAACAACCTTATCGACGAAAGAACTCGCAAAAGCGAGACAAAAAATCGGCATGATTTTTCAAGGATTCAATTTACTTAAAACCGTTACCGTTTATGAAAACATCGCACTACCCTTACGTCTATCTGGTCTTCCCAAAAATGAAATTGAAAAAAGGGTAGAAAAGTATTTACGCATTGTTGATCTCTTTAATAAAAAAGATGCCTATCCAAGTGAATTATCTGGTGGTCAAAAACAACGTGTAGCGATCGCTCGCGCACTATCTCATGAGCCAGAAGTTTTATTAAGTGATGAAGCAACGAGCGCATTAGATCCGGAAACGACCGATTCTATTCTTGATTTATTATTAAAGATCAACGAAGAAATCGGAATTACGATTTTGCTAATTACACACGAAATGAATGTCATCCAGCGTATTTGTGACCAAGTTGCTGTAATGGAACATGGGGCGGTAGTCGAAAGTGGAACCGTAAAAGATATTTTCACAAACCCACAACATGTAACAACGAAGAAATTTGTAAATAGCGCGTTTGCAGCTAAAATTCCAGAAGAGGTACAGAAAGAACTACAAAGCACCGGGGAAATCGTAACACTTTCATTTATAGGAACCGCTTCAGAAGAACCAGCGTTAGCTGTCGCTACAAAACGTTTCCACGTATATCCTAATATTTTATCAGGCAATATTACACAGTTAAAACATGAGGCATATGGAAAACTGATCGTTCATATGCAAGGTGAAAAAAATGAAGTACACCGTGCCTTATCATTTTTACAAGAACAAGGGATCATCGTAGAAGGAGGTAGAACAGATTATGGGAAACAAGTCCTTTTTGGATGAGTGGGGTAACGTAATATGGGAAGCAACAATTCAAACATTTCAAATGACATCTATTTCACTACTTATCTCTATTCTTATTGCATTACCACTCGGCGTCACACTTGTTTTAACGAGACCTGGTGGACAGCGAGAAAATAAAATTATCTATCCTATTCTTAATACAGTTATTAATATCATTCGTTCTCTTCCATTTATCATTCTATTATTCTTCATTTTACCTTTTACAAAGTTTCTAATGGGAACGTCCATTGGCGTACAAGGTGTTATCGTACCACTTGTTGTCTTCACAGCCCCTTACATTGCCCGTTTAATGGAAACTGCTTTATTAGAAGTGGATCGCGGTGTCATTGAAGCATATCAAGCAATGGGAGTCTCTACTATAAAAATCATTTGGCACGTTATGGTTAAAGAAGCTCGACCGTCTCTCGTACTTGGATTAACAATCGCAACGATCGGCTTAATCGGTGCAACAGCAATGGCTGGACTTGTAGGTGCTGGCGGCCTTGGTGATTTAGCATATCGATTCGGACATTTACGCTACGAACCTGAAGTAATGTATGCAACAGTCTTTATTTTAATCATTCTTGTTCAAGGATTACAGTCATTAGGTAATGGTATAGCACGAAGATTGAAGAAAGATTAAAAAGAAGGTATCTCACTGAAATGAGATACCTTCTTTTTATTTATAAATTTATCTCTTAAATCCACCTTCTGAATGAATAACTTGCCCTGTAATCCATCCGGCTTCTTCGCTCACTAAAAACTTAATAAGTCTTGCTGCATCCCTCGGCTCACCAATTCTACCAAAAGGAAACATCGGCTTTAATCCTTGCTTTATCTCTTCAGTCATCCATCCTGTACTAGTTGGACCTGGGTTAATTGCATTCACTGTTATCCCTAAATGGGCCACTTCCGCTGACAACGTACTAGTAAGAGCGTCAATTGCTCCCTTCGTTGTTGCATACGCTAATTCTCCTGCCATAGGTCCTTTAAATTGTCCCGACGTCATATTCACAATTCTACCACCAGATTTCTTATCAAAACCTTGGGCAAATTGACTACTTAACAATGTAGTCGCACGAACATTTACCATGTAGTGCTTATCTAGTTCTTCAGCAGTCAAATTAGAGAAATCATTATTCGTAGAATACGCTGCATTATTAATTAATATATGAGGGTACCCTAATTGTTCAGTAACTTTATTTATAAGCTGATTTGATGCATCATTCTGAGTTAGATCTAACTCCATGCTCGATACTTTGACACCGTTTTGTATCAATTTTTCTTTTAATTGTATTTGTTCATTTTTATCAACGCCCCAAGGCATCTCTTTATCGTATTCTGTCCAATACGTAAAAAATATATCGTATCCAGCCTCTGCTAACTCCGTGCAAATAGCTGCTCCTATACCGTCTAGACGACTTACACCTGTAACAACTGCTACTTTATTTTTTAATTGATTCATCATATACTCCTCCAATTTTAAAGGACGCATATTTTATATAAGAGATATAAATTTCCCCACATAGGCATCTATCCTTACAAAAGGGATGTACAAAACAAATATGCATTCCTTGAATGATTTATAGGTAGCTAAATAAACCCTCACTTACGAGAGAAAAATTCATCTATCTAATTTCTAATCATTACAAGTTCATCCACATATCTATTCTTTGCCTCCTTTTGATATATCTCCATTATTAGTCTACCAAAATAGATGAAATGTTACAAAAAATAAAACAATTGCTCACAACCTATCTTCGTTCACATTTCCTCCATTGTGAATTTATTCACAATGGATATATAATAAACATGTAAATAAGACATTGGAGGGATTTCAATGGTTATCAATTTTTTAAGAACTGATAAACGCGCTACTTTCTTATTATTATTTTTACGACTTTACATAGGATATGCATGGCTTGCTGCTGGAATAGGAAAAGTTTTTGGACAGTCTTTTGATGCAAGTGGTTTTCTAAAAGGAGCTATCGCTCAAGCATCAGGTGACCACCCTGCAGTACAAGGTTGGTGGGCAGATTTTCTTCAACATTTTGTTCTTCCAAACGCAGACCTATTTAGCTTTTTAGTTCAATGGGGAGAAATTTTAGTAGGACTAGGTTTGATTTTAGGTGGATTAACAAAAACAGCTGCATTTTTCGGCATCATAATGAACCTTTCATTTTTATTAAGCGGAACTGTTAGTGTAAACCCAAACCTGCTTATTTTAACTATGTTCATTTTAGTTGCAGGACAGAATGCTGGACGTATTGGATTAGATGGTTATGTTTTCCCAAAACTTTTCAAAAAAAATAACCGTGAAGCATATAAATTAAGTAAAACTGCATAAGAATAGTTCATCTTTTAAATATAAATAAGGAAAGAGCCTACATTCAGGCTCTTTTCTCATTTACACCAAAACATTTCACAGTTTGCCTTATCCGCAATGTTAAACTCAATCATATATAACCGAATAAATGTGTACGACTTTATTTCAAGCACCTAAAAAGCTTAAAGACTAAAACAAGCCATTATAAAACCCTAAATTCTTTCATACTTTCTCCAAGAATATAGTGTGAAAACCACATCAAATTCTGCTTCATAATAGCCACATTAATTTCTGGCTGGTCAGAACTATATGCCATTCCTTTAAAAATAATTAATTCTGTATTAACTTCCATATCCCTTAACCCTTGATATAGCTCATATGCATTGGAAGTTGGAATCCTTGCATCCTTTTCGCCATGTTGGATTAAGGTAGGCGTACAGGCTGATTTAATATATGTCATTGGCGATGTTTTTGTATATATATCTGGATCATTCCATGGAGTATTTCCTAAATGCATTCTAATAAAGTAAGGGATATCTGTATTTACATAATGGGTACTCCAGTTAGTAATTCCGCCCCCAACTGAAATAGCTTTAAATCTATTACTAAACGTAGAACAGAAGGCTGATATATATCCTCCGTTACTCCATCCCATAACTCCTACTCTATCTTTATCTACAATCCCTTGCTCAACTAGTTCATCCACTCCAGATATAACATCCTCGTAGTCAGCAATTCCCTGTTTTCTATAGTTGGCTTTTAAGAACTCATTACCATAGCCAGAACTTCCTCTATAGTTTGGCTCTAAAACTATAAAGCCTTTTTCGATAAACTGCTCAATCGGATATTTCTCATTAAAACAGTCTGAGAATATCGGAAAAGATGCCCAAGCTGGTCCACCATGGATTACTACTAATAAAGGATATTTTTTGTTAGCATCAAAATCTACTGGGGTTGATAAAACACCCTCTATTTCAAGACCATCACTACTTTGCCATGAGATTATTTCCCTGTTACTTTTCAGCTTCCCTTTAAAAAGGCTATTTTCATCCGTTATTTTTTTATCGTCTAAATAGATTTCAAAGGTTTCATTTGTTATAGCCTTACTATAGGATATATGATTTCCATCCCTTGTTATAGAAGCATCCATTATAAAGCCATCTACTTTGTCACCTAACATTTCCACAGTGCCATCCTCACATAGCAATCCAATACGATAGTTAGTTTTATCCTGCCATCTAATTAAAATCCCCTTATCTGTCCACTGTAATGGCATAACCGTACTATCAAAATCTAGTAAAGGTCGAATTAGCTTTCCATTATTCATATCATATATCTCTAATGTACTGTCTTGTATATGAGTCTTATAGTACTCCTTCTCCCTTATGCTTGCCGAGTAACATATTTTGCTGCCTTCAGGAGAAAAGCAAACGCTCCCTCCCAACAACTTATCTATATTCATCTTTTGTAGTTCTCGAGCTTCAATATCTAATATGTATAGATCACCATTCATATAATCGTTTAAGCTTGGTGTAGCCATAAATACAACCTTTGTCCCATCATTTGAAATATCAAAGTTATGTATATAAAAATCCTTACCATCCGTTAGTTGATAAACACCGCTAATCTCACGTTCCTCTTTATCACTTTGTATCCCTTTTTCTATTTCAATGTAATATAAACAATTATTCCGATGTTCCTTACCTGCATGTTGGAAGTCCCCATATAGCTCTTTACGTTTCTTTATTTCCTCACATTCTTTTGACTGTGCAACATAATAAAAACCTTTACCAGTAGGCTCCCATTTGAATGTACTGACCCCTTCTTTCTCATCAGTAATTTGTAACTCACTATAACCATCTATTGACTTAACAAAGATTTGATTTTTCTTATTATCTCCGTCACCAACTGGGCTAAGGTATGCGATATCCCTAGAATCTGGGGACCATAATGGGTATATACTATCTATATCCCCAGTTGTTAATAGGTAACTCTGCTCCTTATCTTTTTCATATATCCATATATGATTCCTATATGTATTGTCTTTCCAGTTAGCTGTCTTCTTAACAAATGCTACGCCTTTGCCGTCATCACTTATATTTGCACCTGATAAGGTTGGTAATGAAATAATCTCTTCTATACTTAAATATGTTTTTTCTTTCACCTTCATTAATAAACCCCCTTGTAATGTCTAGTAATCTAATTTGTTCAATAAAGTGAAACTTTAATCAGTGTTTTTTTCCATCAACGAATATCTGAAATAACAACAGAAAATTCAGTTAAATAAAAGTAGTTCCGTCCCAAATCCGATAAAACCTCATGCTATCTGCCGGTTTTTATACTTTTTAAATCCCACTGCCAGTTCCTTGCCCCTCTTTAATCCACTTATCGATTTTAGATGTTCTTTTTTTCGACACAAAAATGCCCCTTTAGATAATCATATCCAAAGGGGCAAAGCTTCACAACTTTTTTATAAACTTCGTGACTTTATTTTAAATTTACAATAATCTAGTTACTCTACCAATCTCCTACTCAACAGTAACAGATTTAGCTAAGTTACGTGGCTTATCAACGTCACATTCGCGGTGAAGCGCTGCGTAGTATGAGATAAGTTGGAATGGAATAACTGCTACTAGCGGTGCTAGTGCTTCGTGTACAGCTGGTAATACGAAGCTGTCTCCTTCCATTTCTAAGCCTTTCATTGAGATGATACATGGGTTAGCTCCGCGTGCTACTACTTCTTTCACGTTACCACGAATTCCAAGGTTCACGTGCTCTTGTGTAGCAAGTGCGATAACTGGTGTACCGTTTTCGATTAAGGCAATTGTACCGTGTTTTAATTCTCCTCCAGCAAATCCTTCTGCTTGGATGTAAGAGATTTCTTTTAGTTTTAACGCACCTTCTAAACCTACGAAGAAGTCTACGCTACGTCCGATGAAGAAGCAGTTACGCGTTGTTGCTAAAAATTGTTTTGCTAATGCGTCCATCTCTTCTTTTTGATCACAAAGTACTACCATTGCATTTGCTACAAGTCCTAATTCATGTGTTAAATCGAAATCAAGAACCTCACCTTTTGCTTTTGCAATGTCAGCCGCTAAGATTGAAAGTACTGCAAGCTGTGCTGTGTATGCTTTCGTCGATGCAACTGCGATTTCTGGTCCTGCATATAAAGGAAGTGTATAATCAGCTTCACGAGAAAGCGTAGAACCAGGTACGTTTGTAATTGTTAATGCTTTATGACCCATTTCATTTGTTTGCACAAGTACTGCACGGCTATCAGCTGTTTCACCACTTTGTGAAATGTAAATGAAGAATGGTCTTTCTGTTAATAATGGCATGTTGTAAGAGAATTCACTTGCTACATGTACTTCAACTGGTACTTTCGCAAATTTCTCAATGAATTGCTTTCCAACAAGACCTGCATGATAACTTGTTCCACATGCAATGATGTAAATGCGATCGCTATCTAAAATTGCGTTACGGATATCTTGATCTAATTCAATTTCGCCATTTTCATCTTGGTACTTTTGAATAATATTACGGATTACAAGTGGTTGCTCGTCGATTTCTTTTAGCATGAAATGAGGATACGTTCCTTTTTCAATATCACTTGCGTCTAATTCCGCTGTAAACGGTGCACGTTCAATCGTTTCACCTTGTAAGTTTTTAATTGTAATGCTTTCTTTTGTTACGATTACCATTTCTTTATCCATTAACTCGATAAATTGATCTGTAACTTGTAACATCGCCATAGCGTCGCTTGCAATAACATTAAAGTTATCACCAGCACCTACTAATAGCGGGCTTTTGTTTTTAGCAACATAAATCATGTTTGGATTTTCAGCATCAAGTAGTCCGATTGCGTAAGAACCATGTAAAAGAGATAACGTTTGACGGAACGCGTCTTCTACACTTAGTCCTGTACTTACTTGTTGTTCCATAAGCTGCACGATAATTTCTGTATCTGTTTCACTTACGAACGTTACATCTTGTAAATATTCTTTTTTCACTAATTCATAGTTTTCAATTACACCGTTATGAACTAGTGTAAAGCGTTTTGATGTACTTTGATGCGGATGCGCGTTTAATTTGCTTGGAACACCGTGTGTAGCCCAGCGTGTATGACCGATTCCCACGCTTGCTGCTACATTCTCTTCTACGACTTCGCGAAGTTTTGCAATACGGCCTTTTTCTTTGTATACAATAACACCGTTCTCTGCTTGTACTGCAATACCTGCTGAATCATATCCGCGATATTCTAGCTTTTCTAAACCTTTTAATAAAATTTCCTTTGCATCTTGCTCTCCAATAAATCCTACGATTCCACACATGTTTAGTCGCCGTTACAAATGCTTACACTGCTCTGCGAACATGTAACGACATAGTCCGATACCATTTTTATTTATACTAAAAAACGGATTACATATTGCTAGCCCTGTAAGCTTGTAACGGCTTTCACCTTCCTCTCGATTGGGTTAAAGTCCGTATATACTTATACAGCTAGTATTCATCCGTTCCTCTTCTCTCATCACACTTTCACCTTTGTCCACTAAGTCACCTTAATGTTTTAAGTAAAAGATTGCGGTTGTGATGAACAACCGGGAGTCATCCGCCGAAATCTCGATAAACTCCACCTCGTCAACTACAATACTTGTAGTTCTGGCGCTTTTATAATTTACAATATTTCCTTTGAGAAAAAGAACAAGACCATCGTATAACAAACAATATAAATCGTCAATGAAATTTTTTTCATTGTCTATAAAACATATGAAAAAGGAGCACTTTTTGTGCTCCTTTTAAATAAAATCGACTAATTATTCAACGCCAACTTCAGCTTTCACAACTTCTACAATACGATGTACATACCCATCACAAATTTCTTGTGTCGGTGCTTCTGCCATTACACGAATAAGTGGTTCTGTTCCAGATGGACGAACAAGAATACGACCGTCTCCGTTCATTTCTTCCTCTACAACACGAATAATTTCTTTAATTTTCTCATTTTCTAGTGCTAGTTTCTTATCTGTTACACGAACATTTACTAGTAATTGTGGGAATTTTGTCATCTCGCCTGCAAGCTCAGATAATGGTTTTTTCGTCATTTTCATGATATTTACAAGTTGAAGTGCACTTAACATTCCATCACCAGTTGTAATGTAATCAAGTAAGATAATATGACCTGATTGTTCTCCGCCCAGGTTATATCCACCACGTTTCATCTCTTCCATTACGTAGCGATCACCAACTGCTGTTTTATCACTTGTAATATTGTTTGCTTCAAGCGCTTTGTAGAAACCTAAGTTACTCATAACTGTTGAAACAACTGTATTATGTTTCAATTGGCCAGTTTCTTTCATATACTTCGCGCAAATAAACATAATTTGATCGCCATCAACGATGTTTCCTTTTTCGTCTACTGCGATTAAACGGTCTCCGTCACCATCAAAAGCAAGACCAATGTCAGCACCTTTTTCTTTTACTAATTCAGCTAATACTTCTGGATGCGTAGAACCTACTCCAGCGTTAATATTCATACCGTTCGGTGAAGTTCCCATTGTTGAAATATCAGCTTCTAAATCTGCAAATAAATATGGAGCTAAAGAAGATGTAGCACCATGTGCACAATCTAAAGCAATATGTAAACCAGAGAAATCTTCCTCTACAGTTTGTTTAATGTATTGTAAATATTTTTGTCCACCTTCAAAGTAATCACTCACTTGTCCAAGGTTAGTACCTGTTGGACGTGGTAGCTCATCAACTTCTTTGTCTAATAACGCTTCAATTTCTGCTTCTTGCTCATCTGTTAATTTAAATCCATCTGAACCGAAGAACTTAATTCCATTATCTTGTACTGGGTTATGAGATGCAGAGATCATAACACCTGCTTGCGCCCCTAAAGCTTTTGTTAAATAAGCCACACCTGGTGTAGAAATAACACCAAGGCGCATTACTTCCGCTCCAGTTGATAATAGGCCTGCTACTAAAGCTCCTTCTAGCATATGTCCAGATACACGTGTATCACGGCCAATAATTACTTTTGGACGATCTGTATCTTTTGTTAATACATAGCCGCCAAAACGTCCTATTTTAAAAGCTAATTCAGGTGTTAATTCCTTATTTGCAACCCCGCGTACTCCGTCTGTACCAAAATATTTACCCATTATTATTCGCTCCTTTTTCGTGCTCTTTTTGATTATCTACTGTTGGTTCTTGGCTCGTTTCTTGGCCATTTTCTTTTTCTTTGTCTTTGTCTTTTTCTTTGTCTTTGTCTTTATCTTTTTCCTGATCCTTTTCTGGATTAGGTTCAGGATTTTTTGGTTTTTCAGTTTGATTTTCTTGATTGTTTTTTGAATCTGGTTGTTCAATATTACCCTGTACTTCTTTATCCGGCTTTTCTTTCTTCACAATTGTGACTTTAGCACTTTTTTGTTTTGCTTCTATCGAAATATTACCAGGACCACTCACTTGAATAGAAACATCATTCGTCCCCGGAGATACATTTTGCAGATTAATCGCCGCTGTTATTTGAGCAACTGTTATTTTATCTACTATACTTGCTTCTCCTGAAATATCAACGCTTATCTTTCCATCTTGTGGCGAAAGTAGCTGCGCAGTAACATCATTCGGAATTCCACTTTTTTGAATCGGGATACCATCAATAGTTTTACTTTTCATTTGTTTTACCTTTTGTACCCCTATGGAAACCTTCACTTGATTTGGTTTTGCACTTGTTACACCTTTTGGCAATAAAACAGAGGCATCGAATGTTGTAGAATCCGTCAATTGACTAAGATCTACCTCGACCCCCTCTATAGATTGTATATTATCCAAAATGTCTTTTGGACCTGCTATCGTTACTTCTTTTGGTTCAACACTAATATTTGTAACAGCTAAACCTTCTGGTAAATTCCCTTTTTTCGAATATGTTAAAGGAACTGTTTTTTCGACATTATTTGCTGTAGCTTGTGTCGCTACATTCACCGTTACACTTATTTTAGATGGACTTGTTTTTACATTTAAACGTTTTCCTTCTTTATTGTATAATGTAACGTCTGCTGTTTTTGTAACTGTTTTATTAACACCTTTTAAATCTATATATGCCTTAGCAGATGAAATACTTTCTATTTCTTCTTTTGTTCCAACTACTTCAACAGTGTCAGGCTTAATACTTGATTTCTCAATGGTAGCACCTGCTGGCATCTGGTCTTCATTTGATAATTTTAAATCTACATGAACATACTTTTTTGCTTTTTCATGAAGAGTGACTTTAATTGTTGCTGGCTGAACTGTCCCCTTCACATCATCTGGAAGCCCGTTCGCTTTTAAAGAAACTTCATACGTTCCTTTTGGTTGACCTTCCAAATCAACTGGTATATCAAATTGTCTTTTATTTTTTGTTGCAGCAACCGCTGCTTTTGGACCTTCTAACTTCACCTTAACTCCCTCTGATGGAATACCACTTACAATATACTTCTCTTCATCATACTTAAGGTTAATAGCATGATTAGTTAATGTTTCTTTCGCATCATTTAAGAAAGGCAGTATATTCGCTGTCGTATTTTTTTCAGTTAAAGTTGCTGACATAAAAAGCATACACGCCAATAGTAATGAGATTCCTTTTAAAAACCAATGATTCTCCATTAACTTATCCATGACGCTTTCTCCTCCAATTCCATAAAGACGAAGAAGTCGTTTTTTCGTTCCCACTGAATTCAGCTAACAACATATCCTTTAGCTGTTCTGTCTTCAAATCACGATGTAACTCACCGTTTTTCGTTAAAGAAATTTGGCCTGTTTCTTCCGACACAACTACTGTAATACTATCGGTGACTTCACTAACTCCCATTGCAGCGCGATGCCTAGTTCCTAACTCCTTAGAAATAAATGGGCTTTCTGATAAAGGAAGGTAACATGCTGCTGCTTTAATTGTACTTCCCTGCATAATTACTGCTCCATCATGAAGAGGGGTATTAGGGATAAAAATATTAATGAGTAATTCCGATGATACATTTGCATTTAGCGGAATACCCGTTTCTACATAATCATCCATCCCAGTCTCTTTTGACAAAGTAATTAGTGCACCAATTCTACGTTTTCCCATATATTCCGTTGCTTTAGCTATCGCTGTTGCAACAATTTCAGGTTCATCTTCCCCCTGATTTCCCACACGCGAAAATAAGCTACCCCGTCCTAGCTGCTCAAGTGCTCTTCTCAATTCTGGCTGGAAAATAATAATGACGGCTAAAAATCCCCACGTTAATACTTGTTCCGTTAGCCAATATAGCGTATGCAATTCAAGTAAAATACTAATCATCCGGACGACAATAATAACTGTAATACCTTTTAAAAGTTGCACCGCTTTCGTGCCCCGAATTATAAGAATTAGCTTATATATAATAAACCATACAACAGCAATATCTAATGCCGTACTAAGATATTTCAAAATGGTCGTATCTTCAAAAGGCATGCTAACCCTTCCTCCTACTTACGAGCAATTCTATCCATATATTGAAATATTATTTTATGCTCTATCTGTATGTATTTCCAACAACTAGTTAATTATACCATACATGAACCAAACGACAATTACAAACGCCCCCCTTTAGCTTAAATTGGTAAGATGTCAAACTTTCTTATCCTACAGTATAATATAAGTCATTATTATACGCCTATTTTCAAATAAAAAAAGCAACTTCTCAGTTGCTTTTCTTACATTTATTTTAGTTTTTCACCGAATAAAGAACCCATTAAAGCAACCGCTGTTGTTGCTGTTCTATTTCTCTCATCTAAAATCGTATTTACTTCAACAAATTCAGCAGATGTAACAATATCAGCTTCTGCTAACATTTCCATCGCTAGGTGGCTTTCACGATACGATAAACCACCAATTACAGGCGTCCCAACTCCTGGTGCATCATGAGGATCAAGACCATCTAAATCTAATGATAAATGAACACCGTCAGTATGAGATAGGTAAGCAATTGTTTCTTCCATAACAGCCGTCATACCCATACGATCAATTTCATGCATTGAAAATACTTTAATGCCTTCATTACGAATAAAGTCTTTTTCCCCTTCATCTAATGCACGTGCACCTATAATTACAACGTTCTCTTTTTTTACTTTCGGGTATGCCCCGTATAAATCTACAAGTGAAGAATGTCCATAACCTAAACTTGCAGCAAGTGACATACCGTGAATATTTCCAGATGGTGATGTTTCTTCTGTATTTAAATCACCGTGTGCATCATACCAAATAACACCTAAATTTTTATAATGTTTCGCCACACCAGCTAGCGTACCGATAGCAATACTATGATCACCGCCTAATACAAGTGGAAAACGACCTTCTTCTATAATATGATCAACCTTAGTCGCTAGTTCATTACATACAGTTGCAACTTGAGTAAGGTTTCGTAACTTTGTATTTTCATCTACTTCTTTTTCTCTCTCTATACATATATCTCCCATATCTTTTACGTCATATCCAATTTGTTCAATTCTTTCAACTACCCCTGCATAACGGATCGCGCTTGGTCCCATATCAACCCCGCGACGCATCTGTCCTAAATCCATTGGAACTCCAATAACTGAGATTTCTTTTTTCATAGATAGTATCCCCCTTTTATGCCTTCACTAAATATTTTAAATCTTTTATATAGTCTGACTCAACTCGACATTTTTCTGCATGGATATACATTTTATTCACTTATATTTACGTTGGATTCCCGATTTTTAAACTATTCTATGTATAAAGTTAACTTAATGAACCAACTAACTTTTCTATCAGCTAATATTTTTATCCGTGCCTTTCTCCATCAATACCTAGAATTACACAAAATATCCTCAAATAACTGAATTTAAAAAACACTTCTACACTTAGAAGCGTTTTTCTGATGCTAGTTTCCACACTGCTGCAATATTTTTTGCTGTCATTTCGATATTCTCTTCTGCCGCTTTATATGCTTCTTCTAATGTCATTGGGCTAGCCGTAATACTAAACACTGCATCAATTCCCTTTTCGTAAACAGTCGTATAATTCGGAGATACAGATCCACCAATAGCAATTACAGGAATATGACGACATTTCGCCCGCTTCGCGACACCAACAGGAGCTTTTCCATAAGCTGTTTGTTCATCTATCCTTCCCTCACCAGTTACAATAAGATCGGCACCCTCTATACACTTATCAAAATTTGTATAATCTAATACAATTTCAATCCCTTTTCTTAGCTGTCCCTTTAGTACTGCAACGACAGCGGCTCCCGTTCCTCCAGCTGCCCCCGCACCTGGTATTTCAGATACATCAAAAGACACATGTTGTTTAAGTATATTAGCATAATGTTTTAAATTCTCATCTAGCTCTTTCATCATCTCTACATTCGCACCTTTTTGTCTCGCAAATACAAAAGACGCTCCCCTTGGTCCAACTAATGGATTGTCGACATCACATGCTGCTTCTAGCTTTATATCCTTCAAACGTGTATCCATACGAGAAAGATTAAGAGCAGTAATCAAATGCAATGTTCCTCCAGAGGGCTCAATTACTTCACCTTTCCTATTAATAAACTCTACGCCTAAAGCAGACAACATACCTGCCCCACCATCATTTGTAGCACTTCCTCCAAGCCCTAAAATAATGTGTTTAGCTCCTTGATCTAATGCATGTAATATCAGTTCGCCTGTCCCTTTTGTCGTTGTAATAAGTGGGTTTCTCTTTTCAATTGGAACGTGTTGTAATCCTGATGCTGCCGCCATTTCAATAAATGCTGTCTCCTTATCCTTAGACATACCATAATAGGCTTGCACGCTCTCTCCAAGCGGCCCTGTCACATTAAGTGATATAATTTCCCCCATTGTAGCACCAACAAGAGATTCGACCGTTCCTTCACCTCCATCTCCAATTGGTACTTTAACGTACTCTGCTTTAGGAAAAACTGCTGCAAAGCCCCTTTCAATAGCTTCACATACCTCTATAGCTTTCAGGCTTTCTTTATATGAATCCGATGCAATGACAACTTTCATAATTATCCCCCCCTTATTCAATCCCTTTTTTTCATTTTAAACGATATACGGAACAGTTTCCTTTTTGAGTGGAATTTAAACACAAAAAAAGCTTACATCATTTGATGTAAGCTTTTCCTATTTATATGGAGCCTAGCGGGATCGAACCGCTGACCTCCTGCGTGCAAGGCAGGCGCTCTCCCAGCTGAGCTAAGGCCCCTTAGTAATTAAGCGGAAGACGGGATTCGAACCCGCGACCCCAACCTTGGCAAGGTTGTATTCTACCACTGAACTACTTCCGCGAAAATGGTGAGCCATGAAGGATTCGAACCTTCGACCCTCTGATTAAAAGTCAGATGCTCTACCAACTGAGCTAATGGCTCGTAAATGGCTGGGCTAGCTGGATTCGAACCAGCGCATGACGGAGTCAAAGTCCGTTGCCTTACCGCTTGGCTATAGCCCATTAATATTTACTAGTATGGTTATCTTTTCAAAAAAATAAACCCTTTCAGGTTATTTTAAAGAAAATGGTGGAGGGGGGCAGATTCGAACTGCCGAACCCAAAGGAGCGGATTTACAGTCCGCCGCGTTTAGCCACTTCGCTACCCCTCCGACATTTAAAAATATATGGTGGAGGATGACGGGATCGAACCGCCGACCCCCTGCTTGTAAGGCAGGTGCTCTCCCAGCTGAGCTAATCCTCCAAAAGTGGTGACCCGTACGGGATTCGAACCCGTGTTACCGCCGTGAAAGGGCGGTGTCTTAACCACTTGACCAACGGGCCAAAAAAAAACAAAAACTTTTCCCAAGCTTCCAACCGGGCTTGAACCGGTGACCTCTTCCTTACCATGGAAGTACTCTACCAGCTGAGCTATGGAAGCATAATGGCTCCGCAGGTAGGAATCGAACCTACGACCGATCGGTTAACAGCCGATAGCTCTACCGCTGAGCTACTGCGGAATAATATAAGCCTGGCAACGTCCTACTCTCACAGGGACAAGGTCCCAACTACCATCGGCGCTAGAGAGCTTAACTTCCGTGTTCGGTATGGGAACGGGTGTGACCTCTCTGCCATCATTACCAGACTTTTATCATTATACACATTCTTTTGAGAATGTCAAAAGGAATTTTAAATATATATTCCTTCAAAACTAGATAACATTAGCTTCATATTATATGGTTAAGTCCTCGATCTATTAGTATTCGTCAGCTCCACATGTCACCATGCTTCCACCTCGAACCTATCAACCTGATCATCTTTCAGGGATCTTACTAGCTTACGCTATGGGAAATCTCATCTTGAGGGGGGCTTCATGCTTAGATGCTTTCAGCACTTATCCCTTCCGCACATAGCTACCCAGCTATGCCCTTGGCAGAACAACTGGTACACCAGCGGTGCGTCCATCCCGGTCCTCTCGTACTAAGGACAGCTCCTCTCAAATTTCCTGCGCCCACGACGGATAGGGACCGAACTGTCTCACGACGTTCTGAACCCAGCTCGCGTACCGCTTTAATGGGCGAACAGCCCAACCCTTGGGACCGACTACAGCCCCAGGATGCGATGAGCCGACATCGAGGTGCCAAACCTCCCCGTCGATGTGGACTCTTGGGGGAGATAAGCCTGTTATCCCCGGGGTAGCTTTTATCCGTTGAGCGATGGCCCTTCCATGCGGAACCACCGGATCACTAAGCCCGACTTTCGTCCCTGCTCGACTTGTAGGTCTCGCAGTCAAGCTCCCTTATGCCTTTGCACTCTACGAATGATTTCCAACCATTCTGAGGGAACCTTTGGGCGCCTCCGTTACACTTTAGGAGGCGACCGCCCCAGTCAAACTGCCCACCTGACACTGTCTCCCGGGTCGATAAGACCCGTAGGTTAGAATTTCAATACAGTCAGGGCGGTATCCCACCAGCGCCTCCACCGAAGCTAGCGCTCCGGTTTCAATGGCTCCCGCCTATCCTGTACAAACTGTACCAAAATTCAATATCAGGCTACAGTAAAGCTCCACGGGGTCTTTCCGTCCTGTCGCGGGTAACCTGCATCTTCACAGGTACTATAATTTCACCGAGTCTCTGGTTGAGACAGTGCCCAAATCGTTACACCTTTCGTGCGGGTCGGAACTTACCCGACAAGGAATTTCGCTACCTTAGGACCGTTATAGTTACGGCCGCCGTTTACTGGGGCTTCAGTTCAGAGCTTCGCTTACGCTAACCCCTCTCCTTAACCTTCCAGCACCGGGCAGGTGTCAGCCCCTATACTTCGCCTTACGGCTTCGCAGAGACCTGTGTTTTTGCTAAACAGTCGCTTGGGCCTATTCACTGCGGCTTTCCGTTAAGAAAGCACCCCTTCTCCCGAAGTTACGGGGTCATTTTGCCGAGTTCCTTAACCAGAGTTCTCTCGCACACCTTAGGATTCTCTCCTCGCCTACCTGTGTCGGTTTGCGGTACAGGCACCTTTTATCTCGCTAGAAGCTTTTCTTGGCAGCGGGGAATCAAAGACTTCGCTCCATAAGGAGCTTCCCCATCACAGCTCAGCCTTCACGATAAGCGGATTTGCCTACTTATCAGCCTAACTGCTTGGACGTGCACAACCAATCGCACGCTTCTTCTATCCTTCTGCGTCCCTCCATTGCTCAAACGATAAAGAGGTGGTACAGGAATATCAACCTGTTGTCCATCGCCTACGCCTGTCGGCCTCGGCTTAGGTCCTGACTAACCCTGAGCGGACGAGCCTTCCTCAGGAAACCTTAGGCATTCGGTGGACGGGATTCTCACCCGTCTTTCGCTACTCATACCGGCATTCTCACTTCTAAGCGCTCCACCAGTCCTTCCGGTCTGACTTCACTGCACTTAGAACGCTCCCCTACCACTGATACCATTGGTATCAATTCGCAGCTTCGGTGGTGTATTTAGCCCCGGTACATTTTCGGCGCAGAGTCACTCGACTAGTGAGCTATTACGCACTCTTTAAATGGTGGCTGCTTCTGAGCCAACATCCTAGTTGTCTAAGCAACTCCACATCCTTTTCCACTTAATACACACTTTGGGACCTTAGCTGGCGATCTGGGCTGTTTCCCTCTTGACTACGGATCTTATCACTCGCAGTCTGACTCCTAAGGATAAGTCATTGGCATTCGGAGTTTGACTGAATTCGGTAATCCGATGAGGACCCCTAGTTCAATCAGTGCTCTACCTCCAAGACTCTTACACTTAAGGCTAGCCCTAAAGCTATTTCGGGGAGAACCAGCTATCTCCAGGTTCGATTGGAATTTCTCCGCTACCCACACCTCATCCCCGCACTTTTCAACGTGCGTGGGTTCGGGCCTCCATTCAGTGTTACCTGAACTTCACCCTGGACATGGGTAGATCACCTGGTTTCGGGTCTACGACCACGTACTAAACGCCCTATTCAGACTCGCTTTCGCTGCGGCTCCGCCTCTTCAGCTTAACCTCGCACGGGATCGTAACTCGCCGGTTCATTCTACAAAAGGCACGCCATCACCCATTAACGGGCTCTGACTATTTGTAGGCACACGGTTTCAGGATCTCTTTCACTCCCCTTCCGGGGTGCTTTTCACCTTTCCCTCACGGTACTGGTTCACTATCGATCACTAGGGAGTATTTAGCCTTGGGAGATGGTCCTCCCAGATTCCGACGGAATTTCACGTGTTCCGCCGTACTCAGGATACATTCAAGAGAGAACGAAGTTTCGACTACGGGGTTATTACCCTCTGTGACGGACCTTTCCAGGTCGCTTCGTCTACCTCGTTCCTTTGTAACTCCGTATAGAATGTCCTACAACCCCAAGAGGCAAGCCTCTTGGTTTGGGCTAGATTCCGTTTCGCTCGCCGCTACTCAGGAAATCGCATTTGCTTTCTCTTCCTCCAGGTACTTAGATGTTTCAGTTCCCTGGGTCTGTCTTCCATACCCTATGTATTCAGGTAAGGATACCATACCATTACGTATAGTGGGTTTCCCCATTCGGAAATCTTCGGATCAAAGCTTACTTACAGCTCCCCGAAGCATATCGGCGTTAGTCCCGTCCTTCATCGACTCCTAGTGTCAAGGCATCCACCGTGCGCCCTTTCTAACTTAACCAAACTAAAATTAAAAAAATATGAGCTACACTGTTATCTAGTTTTCAAAGAACATACATTTAAACTTGAGAGATAGTTCTCTCAAAACTGAACGAAACAAAACAAGTCAACGTTTATTGATGAACTGCGTTCATCAATTCTCCATAGAAAGGAGGTGATCCAGCCGCACCTTCCGATACGGCTACCTTGTTACGACTTCACCCCAATCATCTGTCCCACCTTAGGCGGCTGGCTCCATAAAGGTTACCCCACCGACTTCGGGTGTTACAAACTCTCGTGGTGTGACGGGCGGTGTGTACAAGGCCCGGGAACGTATTCACCGCGGCATGCTGATCCGCGATTACTAGCGATTCCAGCTTCATGTAGGCGAGTTGCAGCCTACAATCCGAACTGAGAACGGTTTTATGAGATTAGCTCCACCTCGCGGTCTTGCAGCTCTTTGTACCGTCCATTGTAGCACGTGTGTAGCCCAGGTCATAAGGGGCATGATGATTTGACGTCATCCCCACCTTCCTCCGGTTTGTCACCGGCAGTCACCTTAGAGTGCCCAACTTAATGATGGCAACTAAGATCAAGGGTTGCGCTCGTTGCGGGACTTAACCCAACATCTCACGACACGAGCTGACGACAACCATGCACCACCTGTCACTCTGCTCCCGAAGGAGAAGCTCTATCTCTAGAGTTTTCAGAGGATGTCAAGACCTGGTAAGGTTCTTCGCGTTGCTTCGAATTAAACCACATGCTCCACCGCTTGTGCGGGCCCCCGTCAATTCCTTTGAGTTTCAGCCTTGCGGCCGTACTCCCCAGGCGGAGTGCTTAATGCGTTAACTTCAGCACTAAAGGGCGGAAACCCTCTAACACTTAGCACTCATCGTTTACGGCGTGGACTACCAGGGTATCTAATCCTGTTTGCTCCCCACGCTTTCGCGCCTCAGTGTCAGTTACAGACCAGAAAGTCGCCTTCGCCACTGGTGTTCCTCCATATCTCTACGCATTTCACCGCTACACATGGAATTCCACTTTCCTCTTCTGCACTCAAGTCTCCCAGTTTCCAATGACCCTCCACGGTTGAGCCGTGGGCTTTCACATCAGACTTAAGAAACCACCTGCGCGCGCTTTACGCCCAATAATTCCGGATAACGCTTGCCACCTACGTATTACCGCGGCTGCTGGCACGTAGTTAGCCGTGGCTTTCTGGTTAGGTACCGTCAAGGTGCCAGCTTATTCAACTAGCACTTGTTCTTCCCTAACAACAGAGTTTTACGACCCGAAAGCCTTCATCACTCACGCGGCGTTGCTCCGTCAGACTTTCGTCCATTGCGGAAGATTCCCTACTGCTGCCTCCCGTAGGAGTCTGGGCCGTGTCTCAGTCCCAGTGTGGCCGATCACCCTCTCAGGTCGGCTACGCATCGTCGCCTTGGTGAGCCGTTACCTCACCAACTAGCTAATGCGACGCGGGTCCATCCATAAGTGACAGCCGAAGCCGCCTTTCAATTTCGAACTATGCAGTTCAAAATATTATCCGGTATTAGCCCCGGTTTCCCGGAGTTATCCCAGTCTTATGGGTAGGTTACCCACGTGTTACTCACCCGTCCGCCGCTAACTTCATAAGAGCAAGCTCTTAATCCATTCGCTCGACTTGCATGTATTAGGCACGCCGCCAGCGTTCATCCTGAGCCAGGATCAAACTCTCCAATAAAGTTAGTTTGTCTAGCATCTAAAAATAAAAATTGACGTTCACGTTGTTTGTTTCGTTCAGTTTTCAAAGAACTACTTAGTCGCTCATTTGCGACTTCCTTATGTTAACATCTTCATTTTTCGATGTCAACTAAGTTTTTTAATTTCCTTTTTGTCGTTTTCTGCATTTCTGCATCAGCGACGTTTATTAATTTATCATATCCTTACTCTTAGCGTCAACACTTTTTAATAAAAAATTCTTTTTCTTACATAACGAATACATTCTTCCCTATTAGCAACTCTCCGAAATAAACAAAAAATGATTTTATACCTTTCTTCCATCGCCTTTTTTACAACGCTATGTATACGCTCATCTTCAAAATCAAATAAAAGTTCCTCTAACTCTCTCTTCAGTATGTATTCCATTTCTTTTTTCTCTTCCTTCGTCAACATAATCCCAAGCAAATTATCACCTCAATAACTCCTTACGTGTACCGATAAACGCCCCACTCATTTTCAATTATCAATAACGTATCACCAAAAACAAAATTCTATCACTCATTATATCCACCACTTACGATATTAATCCCTTGTTCTCTTTTTTTAATTTAAAGCATATATGTAACTGAAAAGGATTGGACAAAGGGGCGTAATATTATGTTTTTCTTTTTTATTACGAGTAAAAGAACATTTAAACACATTAGCTTAATAGTCGTACTTTCCTTATTTACAGCATGGCTACTCTTTTTAAAAACATATTCAAATGAATCTGCTTTTTCAACTGCTACTGGCCCTAAAGTGATTTACAAAGGGGACACTGCAAAAAAACAAGTTGCATTCACGTTTGACATTAGCTGGGGGGACAAAAAAGCTATTCCAATCCTTAATACACTCAAAGAAAGAGAAATTAAGAATGCAACCTTCTTTCTCTCTGCTGCATGGGCTGAAAGACACCCTGATATTGTCGAACGCATCATGAAAGATGGACATGAGATTGGTAGTATGGGCTATAATTACACATCCTACACTTCACTAGAAGCAAATGAAATACGACGAGATCTTTTGCGGGCACAAGATGTTTTTACGAAACTTGGCGTAAAACAAGTCAAGCTATTACGTCCACCTAGTGGCGATTTTAACAAAACAACTCTTAAAATAGCGGAATCACTCGGATACACCATCGTTCATTGGAGTAACAATTCAAATGACTGGAAAAATCCCGGCGTAAATAAAATCATTTCCACAGTCTCTAGCAATTTAAAGGGTGGAGATATCGTCTTATTACATGCTTCTGATTCCGCCCTTCAAACAAATAAGGCTTTACCATTACTCTTACAAAAATTAAAGAGTGACGGATATGAACAAACATCTGTATCACAACTTATTTCCAACACAAGTACAAAAAGTGAAGATATTAAGTAGTTCCTTTCTACACGGTCCTTCACACATAAAAAGCTCTGCTATCTTTTGTTAAGATAGCAGAGCTTTTTTATCCTAGCATTTACAGACGATAAGAATCTGGATAATTAAAAATCCACTCTCCTCATTAAGCTGACTTACTCTTTTGTCCAATTAAACGATGCAATACAAGTAACTGATATGAATTACATAATAAAAGTGGTATCACCATTAAATATAACCAATCTGTATCATTAATCCTGAGCGCTGGTACCCATTCAAGAATTGTTACAACAACCATAAAGAACAGAGCGGGAACAAATGCTTTTTTATTCGTTTCTTTACTCTTTATATAAGCGACAATTGCCCCAAACACAAATAACATCCCAGCAACAAGTATGTTATTCCCTAATGAAACTTCCCCATTTGCAATAAGTACTGACCTTAAATAAACGAAATCAAATAATACGAACGCAATAAAGAACAGTTGCACTGTATTCCATAAAGAAGATGACCGAAACATCCCTAATCCAAAACGATGGATCGTTAAATACGCAAAGAACCCCATTTGACTTATAACACTAAAAATAAATCCTACGCCCATCAACCAAAAGGAAATTGCTAAAATCTCTTTTCCGTCGAAATTTTGAAAAAATTTAGCGTACTTGTCCCACTCTAAAACAAAACCAATAAAGACTGTGCTAATCCCACCAAGAAACAACGTCGTAAAAAATAGTCGTACCCACTTGCGGCTATTCACAACACATCCCCCATTATTCTTATATTTCTAATTAAATTGTAACAATGACAATTTCAAAAAGCTAGCCATGTTAATGTATAAATTCCTTAAAGAGATTTATATTAAAAAAAGAGAACTTTGCTGAAAGGAGCTCCAACTTATGAAACGGATGCTGCTCGTTTTGATTTCTTCTTTTCTATTTATAGCACTAGCGGCATGTGCACAAGAAAAAGAAGCAAAATCCGAACTTGATTATGATCAAACAAAAAAAATGATTGTTGATATTTTAAAAACCGATCAAGGAAAAAAAGCGATCCAAGATGTATTAACTGATGAAAAAATGAAACAAGCACTCATACTAGATGAAACAGTAGTAAAGAAAACGATTGAAGATGCACTGGTATCTGAAAAAGGGCAACAATTCTGGGAAAAGCTCTTTAAAGACCCTGAGTTCTCATCGAAATTTGCTAAAAGTATGGGAAAAGAACAAACAAACTTAATGAAAACTTTACTAAAAGATCCTGAATACCAATCAGGTGTTATAGAGATTATGAAAAATCCTGAAGTAGAGAAAATTATGTTACAAACAATGAAGAGTAAAGAATATCGTCAATATTTACAGCAAGTACTAACTGAAACTGCCGAAAGTCCTCTCTTCCAAGCTAAGATGATTGACATCATTAGTAAAGGTGTACAAAAAGCCGAAAAAGGTGGGTCTGATAAGAAAGGCGCAGGTGGTGAAGGCGGTTCTCAAGATGGGAACAAAGAACAATAATAAAAATTATAGCACTGAGTGGACAATGTATATATTGTCCACTCATTACTACTTTATTTTTGTGTAACAGCTGTTTTATCAATAACTGTCTCAGCTATCGTACGATAAATGAGACCCGTTGTATGTGTATCTTCATATACTGACGGCGCAAAGTCCTCTTTATTCCAATCAGGTTGTTGAAGTGGAATTCGGCCAAGTATATCCGTTTGGAGTTCCGTAGCCAATTTATCTCCTCCACCTCTTCCAAACACATACTCTTTTTCACCAGTTGCTTTACTTTCAAAATACGCCATATTTTCAACAACACCAAGAATACTATGTTCTGTACGTAAAGCCATGGCTCCAGCGCGCGCTGCTACAAATGCCGCTGTTGGATGCGGCGTTGTTACAATAATCTCTTTACAAACCGGCAACATCGAATGTACATCTAAAGCAACATCACCCGTACCTGGTGGTAGGTCCAATACTAAGTAATCTAAATCACCCCACTCTACTTCTGTGAAAAAGTGATTTAACATTTTCCCAAGCATCGGTCCTCTCCAAATAACAGGTGCGTTATCTTCTACAAAGAATCCCATTGAGATTACTTTCACGCCTAGACGCTCCACTGGTATTATCTTATCACCTCTTACGATTGGACGTTTTTCTATACCCATCATATCCGGTACACTAAAACCGTAAATATCCGCGTCAATGATACCAACCTTTTTGCCTAAACGAGCTAAAGCAATTGCAAGGTTAACAGAAACAGTTGATTTCCCTACTCCACCTTTTCCACTTGCCACTGCTAAAAATGTTGTATTTGAGTTCGGTGATAATAAGGATTCACTTTTCTCTTCCTCTTGCGGTGGTGCAAACTGAGCTAATTCCTCTTCTGTAAATTCTGCAAAACGAAGTCCAACTGTTGTTGCTCCAAGTTCTTTTACTAACTTTACAATTCCAGACTGCAACTGCATTTGTTCCGCTGTACCCGTCTTTACAATTGCAATTTTAACACTTACATGTTCCTTCTCAGGCTTGACTGTCACCTCTTTAATTGCATTTGTTTCTTTTAACGTTTTATGTATAAACGGATCTACAATCCCTTCCAATGCTTCCACTACTTGCTCTTTTGTTACCATAATTAGCCCAGCCCCCTGTATGAAAAATAACGTATTGTTAATTAAATTTATCTCTCTTTATTTTTGAAATAAATGCGTTTACATTTCCAGTATAACATATTTTCGGAAAACTTCGTTAACGAGAGAAACTCGAAAAAATCCTCCTTATTCTGGAGGATTTCCTTTTTCCGTAAAATAACGTAATATACCACGATATATTGCAGCAGCTACTTTTTGTTGGTATTTCTCCGAATTTAACATATATCTTTCATTCACATTCGATAAAAAGCCAGCCTCAATTAAAGCACCTGGTGTTTTGGCATACTTCAATAAATACACGTGAGGAATTGTTTTAGCAGAACGATTCGTATTTTCTAAGCTTGTTCTCAATTCAGCTTGTATAAATTTCGCAGCCCGTTCATTTTCAATCGAAGAACGATAGTAGAACGTTTGTGCGCCCTTAGATCCACTACTAGTTAGGGCATTTAAATGAATACTCGCAAAAAAGTCTACATCAGGCTTATTAATGATCTCAACACGCTTTTTTAAATCCTCTGCTTTACGTCTACTATATGACTTTGTATCTTTATTAGCTAAATCATAATCTCCTTCACGCGTTAAAATAACTAAAGCACCTTGTTCTTGTAAATAATCTTGTACCTTTTTTGTAATCTCAAGTGTAATATCTTTTTCTACAATATCCTTTCCACCAACAGCCCCTCCGTCTGGCCCACCATGCCCAGCATCTAGTACAATCACTTTCCCTGATAAGGGTAAATTCCAAGCTCGCCACGATTTTGTAATTTGAAATTCTTGTTTAACTAAAAAAAACAAAACAACCGCAGCGAGCGCAAAAGAGATAATTCGAATTCTCTTCATACCTTTCCTCCTCCAGCTAGTCCCTCTAATTACTTATATGGGACAAGAGGAAAGTTTATGCTTGTCTTAGTGTAGCTTTAATCGATATCTTCTTTCGCCTTTTTCATAGCCTTCCTGCCACCACAAGCCGATAAACTGCTGGCAAGATTCAAAAAGCAATTCCTCGTCTTGCAACTTAATTTCACGTATAGTCATACTCGTTAAAAATTGAAATAACGTTTCAGTTAATTGTTGTTCTTCTTCTAAAGCCCTATATTTCACATCAAAGAATGATTCACCATGATAACCAAATTTACTGTATCTCGCTCCTAATAAATAAGATTCTATCCCTAGTTCAATACAATAATCTTCATACTGACGATGAAGTTCTTGCATCTGAAAGGCATCATGAATATTTAAACGCAATGTTTTTAATGATAATTCTCGCAGCATCTTCCGCTCGTATTTTAACTGCTTTTCTTTTTGTTTTTCTTGTAAGCTGACAATGACATTCATAGTACTTATAAACCTCCCTAATACGTATTAGTCTAAACTTCTAAAGAAGAAGCATACGTAGGACGGTAGCACTAAAATATTCCAAGCTAAAAAAATTACAAAAGAAGAATTAAACATAAAAAAACCCCAACCAAAATGGTTGGGGTTTGTAGTTCGCAAAAATTAACGTTTTGAGAACTGAGGTGCACGACGTGCGCCTTTAAGACCGTATTTTTTACGCTCTTTCATACGTGCGTCACGAGTTAATAGACCCGCACGTTTTAATGTTAGACGGTATTCTGGATCAGCTTTTAATAAAGCGCGAGAAATACCGTGACGAATAGCACCAGCTTGACCAGTGTATCCACCACCATTTACGTTTACAAGTACATTGTAGTTACCTAAAGTTTCTGTTGCAACTAGAGGTTGTTTCACTACTTCACGTAATGCAGCAAATGGGATATAGTTTTCAAAATCACGACCGTTAATAATAACGCGTCCTTCGCCTGGAACTAGGCGTACGCGCGCTACTGAACTCTTACGACGTCCAGTGCCATAGTATTGAACCTGTGCCAAAGTAAGCCCTCCTTTAATTAATTATCCGCGAAGTTCGTAAACTTCTGGTTGTTGTGCTTGGTGTGGATGCTCTGCTCCAGCATACACGTTTAATTTCTTAGACACTTGACGTCCTAAACGTCCTTTTGGAAGCATGCCTTTAATTGCAAGCTCTAACATTTGTACAGGGTAGTTTGTACGCATTTCTAGAGCTGTTCTTTGCTTAAGTCCACCTGGGTGGTTAGTGTGACGGTAGTAAATTTTATCGTTTAATTTATTACCTGTTAAATGAATTTTCTCAGCGTTAATAATAATTACATGATCACCCGTGTCAACGTGTGGTGTAAATGTTGGTTTGTGTTTACCACGTAAAATGGATGCTACTTCAGTAGATAGGCGACCTAAAGTTTGACCTTCAGCATCAACCACATACCATTTACGCTCAACTTCGTTAGCTTTTGCCATAAAAGTCGTACGCATGTGTTTCCCTCCTCGTTATCTTTTCCATAGAAAAAATCTATTGTTTATCTTAAACACGATTTCCTTCCGGGGCTAATCGTGGTTTTAGAAACAATACCATATGTTATGATATACTTTTGAGTTTCTAATGTCAAGCAAATGTTACACCAGGATTAGTTGTTATAGTTTACCTGCCATAAGTAAAGTCCATGACCTGGAGCCATCTTTCCAGCAAACTGGCGATTTTGTTTCGCTAAAATCTCTGGAATACTATCCGGATCAAGCTTTCCTTGACCTACGCTAAGTAACGTACCAACAATAATTCTGACCATATTATATAAAAATCCATTACCTACAAAGCGAAAAATTAATTCATCGTCTTGCTCAATTAATTCGATTTCATAAATTGTTCGTACTTTATCTTTTTTGTCAGTTTTTGCCGAACAAAAAGAAGTAAAGTCATGCGTTCCAATAAAATAAGGAATCGCTTTTCTTATAGAGTTTATTTCGAGTGGATATGGATATTGATATACGTAATTTCTACGGAATACATCCGCAGTCTTTGATAATAATACACGATAGCGATATTCTTTTTTCTCGACACCGTAACGTGCATGAAATTCTTCTGTTTTCTTCTCTACCTGCCTGATAATAATATCATCCGGCAACATTGTATTTAAAGCATTACTCCATTGCCACTCTTCAAGAGACAAAGGTGTATCAAAGTGTATCACTTGTCCTTTGGCGTGAACGGTAGAATCCGTTCTGCCTGATGCCTGCACACGAACAAGTTCTCCTTTATGCAACTTCTGCAGTGCTTTCTCTATTTCTTGTTGAACAGTCCGATGCTGTGGTTGAATTTGGTAACCACAAAAATGAATGCCATCATATGCAACTGTACATTTTATTCTTTCCATTTCTCTATTCTCCATTACGACCGCACCCATGCCAAAATACAAGCTAAACAAAGTAAGCTTACAATTGTTACTGTATCACTTATTTTCCAGCGTAGTTGCCTAAATTTAGTACGTCCTTCGCCACTTTTATATCCACGAGATTCCATCGCAATAGCTAAGTCCTCTGCACGCTTAAAAGCACTGATAAATAATGGAACGAGTAGTGAGATAATAGCTTTCATCCTATCTTTTATCGGTCCCCCGGCGAAATCAATGCCACGTGACGCTTGTGCTTTCATAATTTTACTCGTTTCATCCATTAATGTCGGGATAAAACGTAGTGAAATTGACATCATTAATGCGATTTCATGAACAGGAACTTTTATACGCTTGAACGGCTTTAATAACGTCTCCAACCCATCTGTAATTTCAATAGGTGTCGTCGTTAACGTTAATAATGTCGTCATTAAAATAATAACGAAGAATCGTATAGAAATGTATATCCCTTGCTCTAATCCTTTTTCATGTATCGAAAACCAACCAAGCTGGAATAGTACTTCCCCTTCTTTATTTGTAAAAATATGCAGGAAAAATGTAAAAAGAAAAATCCACAGAATTGGTTTTAAGCCCGAAAGTACATAACGAATCGGCACTTTTGCAAAAAATAAAGCAATGAGTGCATATAAAAATAAAAATCCATATGAAATCGCATTATTTGCTAAGAAAACAACAAATACATATAAAAAGACAATCAACAGCTTCGTACGAGGATCAAGTTGATGAATGAGTGACTGACCTGGAATATATCTCCCAATAATCAACTGCTGCATGATTCATGACCACCTTTTCGTAACACCTGTACAACTTCATGAGTAAGATCCTCTAAAGATAAGGTAGCCTTCGAAATTGAAATACCAAACTTCTCTTCAATTGCACGTTTATACTTTAAAGACATTGGAAGATCCACACCGATTTGTTCTAATTCATCAGCATATGAAAATACTTCCTCTGCTCTTCCTTGCAAAAAGACCGTTCCTTTATGCATGACCACTATTTGATCTGCATACTTAGCGGCATCCTCCATATTATGGGTAACAAGAATGACTGTAAGCCCCTGTTCCTTATGCAAATTGTAAAACATCTCCATGAGCTCGTGCTGTCCTTTTGGATCAAGCCCTGCTGTAGGTTCATCTAATACAAGCACTTCGGGTTCCATCGCAAGTACGCCTGCTATTGCAACACGCCTCATTTGCCCACCGCTTAATTCAAACGGAGAACGTGCTAATAACTCTATGTCCAATCCAACAAGCTGGATTGCATCTTTCGCCTTTTGTTTTGCCTCTTCTTCAGATACACCAAAATTAGTCGGTCCAAAACAAATATCCTTTTCAACTGTTTCTTCAAATAGTTGATGTTCTGGAAACTGAAAGACAACCCCTACTTTTTTTCGTAGCGGCTTAAGCTTTTTCTCTTTCTTCCCTGCTGAAATTAAATGTTCACCAATTTGAACCGTACCATTTGTCGGCTGCAATAAACCATTTAAATGTTGAATCATCGTCGACTTACCTGAACCAGTATGACCGATAATGGCATAATAGCCCCCACTTGGAAACGACACGTCTACATCATAAAGTGCGCGTCTTTCAAATGGAGTTTTATATTGATAACGATGTTCTACTTTTTGGAATGTAATCTCCAAAGTTCGTTCACCAAGCTTTCCATTGTAAGATGCGTATTTTGCAAGTGAATTTCATTTCTTTTTAATAATTCTGCTATTTTCACCGAAAAAGGTACATCTAATCCAATCTCTTGGAGCATATGAGAGGATTTGAAAATTTGCTCTGGAGTACCTTCCTCTAATATTTCTCCCTTGTTCAAAATAATAATACGGTCTGACTGTGCCGCTTCTTCTAAATCGTGCGTAATCGATAATACCGTAATACCCTTTTGATCAACAAGTTGTCTGACCGTTTCTACTACTTCACGTCTCCCCTGAGGGTCTAACATTGAAGTTGCTTCATCTAGTATTAAAATAGATGGTTGAAGTGCTAGAACACCTGCTATTGCGACTCGCTGCTTTTGTCCACCAGATAACGAATGGGGTTCTTCATTTAAAAAATCTTCCATACGGACAAGTTGCAGAGCTTGTTCTAGTCTTTCTATCATCTGCTCCCTTGGCATTCCGATGTTCTCTAGGCCGAATACAACGTCATCTTGTACTGTTGTTCCAACAAATTGATTATCTGGATTTTGAAATACCATGCCAATTTGCTTTCGAACATCCCATACTGTTTCCTCTGATAAAATCATTGTATCATTTAAAGTAATTTTCCCTGATTCCGGTAAAAATAAGCCATTCAATAATTTTGCAAGTGTAGACTTCCCTGAACCATTTTGTCCAATAACAGATACCCATTCTCCTTCATATAAGGAAAACGAAACATCTTTTAATGCATAAGAGGCTGCCCCAGGATATTGAAATGATATATTTTCTGTCCGAAGTTTCTCTTTTTTCAATACAAGGCACCCTTTCTTTCGTCAAGTTAGCCTATTTTTATACTTAAAAAAAAAGGGCCATGACCAGTTACTTGAAAAGAACTGTCCTGCCCTTTTAATCATCATTATACTAACTCGATAATTACCATTGGTGCTGCGTCTCCGCGACGTGGACCAATTTTTGCAATACGAGTGTATCCGCCTTGGCGCTCAGCATAGCGTGGAGCTACATCAGCGAATAATTTTTGAAGTGCATCTTGACCAGTCTCAGCGTTAGCAACCTCATTACGGATGAAAGCTGCTGCTTGACGACGAGCATGAAGATCTCCGCGTTTACCTAAAGTGATCATTTTTTCCACTACAGAACGAAGTTCTTTTGCACGAGTTTCTGTCGTTTGGATGCGCTCGTTGATAATTAAATCAGTAGCTAAATCACGTAACATAGCTTTACGTTGCGCACTTGTACGGCCTAATTTTCTGTATGCCATTCGTAGTTCCCTCCTTTGTTGATGGGTTTAAATCCTCAGTCGTCTTTACGTAAACCTAAACCTAATTCCTCAAGTTTATGTTTAACTTCTTCTAAGGATTTACGTCCTAAGTTACGAACTTTCATCATATCTTCTTCTGTTTTGTTCGCAAGCTCTTGTACAGTATTAATTCCTGCACGTTTTAGGCAATTATAAGAACGAACAGAAAGATCTAGTTCTTCGATAGTCATCTCAAGAACTTTTTCTTTTTGATCTTCTTCCTTCTCGACCATAATCTCAGCATTTTGTGCTTCGTCAGTTAAACCAACAAAGATATTTAAATGCTCAGTTAAGATTTTGGCACCTAAAGAGATAGCTTCTTTTGGCCCGATGCTTCCATCCGTCCATACATCAAGCGTAAGCTTATCATAATTAGCCACTTGTCCGACACGTGTCTTTTCCACTTGGTAAGTCACACGTGATACTGGAGTATAAATAGAATCAATAGGAATTACTCCTATTGGTTGATCTTCGCTTTTATTTGCATCAGCTGGCGTATACCCACGGCCACGCTTTGCAGTTAAACGCATGCGGAAATGCGCATTTTTTGCTAACGTCGCAATGTGTAAATCTGGATTTAAGATTTCAACATCACTATCGTGAGTAATATCAGCAGCTGTGACAATACCTTCGCCCTGTACATCGATTTCCAACGTCTTCTCTTCTTCAGAGTAGATTTTAAGAGCTAACTTTTTCAAGTTTAAGATCATCGTCGTAACGTCTTCTACTACGCCCTCAACTGTTGAAAATTCGTGTAAAACGCCATCGATTTGGATAGCAGTTACAGCGGCACCAGGGAGTGAGGATAAAAGAATACGACGTAAGGAGTTACCCAAAGTAGTACCATATCCACGCTCAAGCGGTTCAATCACGAATTTGCCATACTTAGCATCTTCGTTAAGTTCAACCGTTTCGATTTTCGGTTTTTCGATTTCAATCATTAACTAAACCCTCCTTCAAAACGTCGAAACCCCGGTTAAACAAAGGAAGAACCTCTGTTTAACCGAAAGTCCCCCTTAGGCAGTTCCCGATTGTGCACAACAAGCGATGTTTCTGTACGAAATTTCTCGATAATGCATCATATCCATTATAGACAAAAGGGAAAATTCTATACAGAAAAATTACACACGACGACGTTTTGGTGGACGACATCCATTATGAGGAACTGGAGTAACATCTCTAATTGCTGTTACTTCTAGACCTGCCGCTTGAAGAGCACGAATTGCAGCTTCACGACCAGCACCAGGACCTTTAACAGTAACCTCTAAAGTTTTTAAACCATGCTCCATTGCAACTTTAGAAGCAGCTTCAGCAGCCATTTGCGCAGCGAATGGAGTAGATTTACGAGATCCACGGAAACCAAGTGCACCAGCACTAGACCAAGAAAGTGCGTTACCATGAGTATCTGTAAGTGTTACGATTGTGTTGTTGAAAGTAGAACGAATATGAGCTATACCAGCTTCAATATTCTTTTTCACACGTTTTTTACGAGTGTTTGTTTTACGTGCCATTGTTAGTTCAACCTCCTTTACTTATTATTTCTTTTTATTTGCTACTGTACGACGTGGACCTTTACGTGTACGAGCATTGTTTTTAGAGTTTTGACCACGAACTGGTAAACCACGACGGTGACGAAGACCACGGTAAGAACCGATCTCCATTAGACGTTTAATGTTAAGAGATACTTCACGACGAAGGTCTCCCTCAACTTTAATACGATCGATGATATCACGGATACGTCCTAATTCATCTTCCGATAAATCACGAACTCGTGTTTCCGAAGAAATACCAGCTTCTGTAAGAATTTTTTCAGCAGTTGTGCGACCAATGCCGAATACGTAAGTTAAAGAAATAACAACGCGCTTGTCACGAGGAATATCTACACCTGCGATACGTGCCATTTTGAATGCACCTCCTTCTGATTAACCTTGTTTTTGTTTATGTTTAGGGTTTTCACAAATAACCATTACTTTTCCACGTCTACGAATAACTTTACATTTTTCGCAGATTGGTTTAACTGACGGTCTTACTTTCATGTCTCGAACCTCCTTAAAGATTACGGAGTGCTATATTATTTAAAACGGTACGTAATACGACCACGATTTAAATCGTACGGAGATAATTCTACCGTAACTTTGTCTCCTGGTAAAATACGAATGAAGTTCATACGGATTTTACCAGAAACGTGAGCCAATACGACATGCCCATTCTCTAATTCTACTTTGAACATAGCATTTGGCAACGTTTCAAGAACGGTACCTTCGACTTCAATTACATCATCTTTAGCCATTCAATAGTTCTCCCTTCTTCAAATCAGTAACATTTTACACTGCTCTGAAATCCCGGAGAGCCAGCTACTTATAAAGTGGTAAGGATTTCGTATCCTGCTTCTGTAAGAGCAATCGTGTGCTCAAAATGGGCACACCATTTACCATCTACCGTTACCACTGTCCAGTCATCAGATAGTGTTTTTACATATCGTCTTCCTTGATTCACCATCGGCTCAACACAGATGACCATTCCCGGCTTTAATCTAGGGCCTCTATTTGGTGGACCATAGTGCGGGATTTGAGGGTCCTCATGTAAGTCTTGCCCGATTCCGTGACCAACATACTCCCTAACGATCGAGAACCCCTTCTCTTCAGCATGTGTTTGAACCGCATGCGAGATATTTGATAATCTTTCGCCTGGTTTTACTTGTTCTAGACCAAGATACAACGATTTTTCTGTGACATCAAGTAGCTTTTGAACAGATTCAGAAATGTTTCCAACTGGATACGTCCATGCAGAATCACCATGGTACCCATTGTATTTCGCACCAATATCGATACTGATGATATCGCCCTCTTCGAGCTTACGCTTCCCTGGAATCCCGTGTACAAGCTCTTCATTTACAGAAGCACAAATGCTCCCCGGAAATCCGTTGTATCCTTTAAAAGATGGCGTAGCACCATATTTTCGAATCGTCTTTTCCGCTATTTGATCGAGCTCTTTCGTTGTAATTCCTGGAGTAATATGTTGTTTCAACTCTTGATGAGTTAAAGCAACGATCCTGCCAGCTTCTCGCATGATTTCTATCTCGCGAGGAGTTTTGCAGATGATCATTACGCTAAGTCTCCGATGAGAACATCGATATCAGCAAATACTTTATTGATATCTTGCTCACCATTAATGCTTTGTAAGTAGCCAAGCTCCTCGTAGAAATCAAGCAAAGGTTTTGTTTGCTTAATATTTACATCTAAACGATTTGCTACAGTTTCTTCATTGTCATCAGAGCGTTGATATAATTCGCCACCACATTTATCGCACACATCAGCTTTTGCTGGCGGATTGAATTCTAAGTGGTAAGTCGCACCGCATTCTTTACAAATGCGACGGCCTGTAAGGCGTTTTAATAACAACCCTGAATCCACATTAATGTTTAAAACATAGTCGATTTTTTTGCCAAGATCTTTCATAATCTCTTCAAGAGCTGATGCTTGTGCAACAGTTCGTGGGAAACCATCTAATAAGAAGCCTTTAATACAGTCTTCTTGGCTTAAACGTTCACGAACAATTCCAATTGTAACTTCATCTGGAACAAGCGCACCTTTATCAATAAAAGATTTTGCTTGTAAACCAAGTTCAGTTTCAGCCTTCATAGCTGCACGGAACATATCTCCTGTTGAGATGTGAGGGATGTTATACTTGGCAATAATCTGTTCGGCTTGTGTACCTTTACCAGCACCAGGAAGCCCCATTAAAATCAAGTTCATCCTTGTTCCCCCTCAGTACATGAGCATGTAGGGAAGACAGTTCTTCCCACTTACTCACTGCTTGATAAACCCTTTGTAATGGCGTTTTACCAATTGGCTTTCTAGCTGCTTCATTGTTTCTAAAGCAACGCCGACAACGATTAACATACTCGTTCCACCAATCTGTGCAGATGGAGGAAGATTTCCCAATTTCGTAAAGATAACTGGTAAGATTGCAATCGCTGCTAGGAAAATTGATCCCACAAAGGTCAAACGATACAAGATTTTTGTTAGATATTGTTCTGTATTCTTACCCGGACGAATACCTGGAACATATCCACCTTGCTTGTTTAGATTCTCTGACATTTGCTCTGGATTAACCTGAACAAATGCATAGAAATATGTGAAGGCTACAATGAGCGCAACATATATGATCATTCCCACTGGGTGAGAATAGTTAAAGTTTGCAATAATCCACTGCGACACATCATGTTTCGGGAAGAACTGTGCAATAGTTGGAGGCGTAATTAAGAATGAAACAGCAAAAATGACTGGAATAACACCCGCACTATTTACCTTAAGTGGTAAATGAGTGTTTTGTGCTCCAGCATGATTCCCATTCCCTCCTGTTACACGCTTCGCGTATTGAATTGGGATCTTTCTAACAGCCTGTTGAATGAAAATAACACCAACAATAACCGCTAGCACAGCTAGTAAAATCAATGCAACTTTAACGATACTCATGAACAATTGATCTCCGATATTTTGAAACTGTTGTTGATACACTTGAGATATAACACTTGGGATCGCTGCGGCAATACCGCCAAAGATAAGAATGGAAATACCATTACCTACACCTTTAGCTGTAATCTGTTCACCTAACCACATTAAAAATGCAGTACCAGCAGTCAGTACCGTAGCAATGTATAAATAAGTGCTCCAACCTGGATTCAAAATTAATTGCCCACCTACCATACCGTTAAAACCGATTGACATACCAAACCCCTGAATAAACGCAAGAACAATTGTAAAGTAACGCGTGAATTGCGTTAGTTTACGACGGCCCATTTCGCCTTGCTTCGACCATTCCGAAAATTTAGGAACAACATCCATCTGCAATAATTGCACGATGATGGATGCTGTAATATACGGCATGATTCCCATCGCGAAGATGGAGAAGTTTTTCAAGGCGCCACCGCCAAATGTATTTAGGATACCTAAGGCATTTAATTGATCTTGTGCTTTCAGTACGTCTCCATTTGTAAATGGCACTGGGATAAACGTGCCAATCCTGAATACGACTAACATCGCTAAAGTGAATAATATTTTACGTCTTATCTCAGCAACGCGCATAAAGTTGGAGATTGTACGAAACATTAGATCACCTCAACTGATCCGCCAGCTGCTTCAATTGCTTCTTTAGCACTTGAAGAGAACTTGTGCGCTTTAACAGTTAATTTTTTCTCTACTGCTCCGCTTGCAAGAATTTTAACACCGTCGTTTAATTTGCTGATAACGCCAGTTTCCAGCAATAATTCAGGTGTTACTTCTGTACCATCTTCAAAACGATTTAACGTTGATAAGTTTACAATAGTAAACTCTTTACGGTTAATGTTTGTGAAGCCGCGTTTTGGTAAACGACGGAATAGTGGAGTTTGACCACCTTCGAAGCCAAGACGAACACCGCCGCCAGAACGTGCGTTTTGTCCTTTATGACCTCTACCAGCAGTTTTACCGTTACCAGAACCGATACCACGACCGACACGGTTACGTACTTTACGAGAACCTTCTGCAGGTTTTAATTCATGAAGTTTCATTCCCAGGCACCTCCTTATATTAATGAGTTATCCTTAAGCTTCTTTTACAGAGATAAGGTGAGAAACTTTGTTGATCATACCAAGAATAGCAGGAGTTTCTTCCTTAACTACAGTTGAATTCAACTTTTTAAGACCTAAAGCTTCTACCGTCGCACGTTGATCTTGTGGACGACCAATTACACTACGAGTGAGGGTAATTTCTAACTTTTTCGCCATTTGTTTTCCCTCCTTAACCTAGTAGCTCTTCTACAGATTTACCGCGTAATTTTGCAACATCTTCAGCGCGCTTAAGTTCGCTTAATCCGTTCACAGTAGCGCGAATCATGTTGATTGGTGTGTTAGAACCAAGAGATTTCGAAAGAATATCTTGTACACCAGCTAATTCTAGTACCGCACGAACAGGTCCACCAGCAATAACACCAGTACCCTCAGCAGCAGGTTTTAAGAATACTTCACCAGCTCCAAAATGACCGTTGATTGTGTGAGGAATTGTTGTACCAACTAATGGTACAGCGATTAGGTTTTTCTTAGCGTCTTCGATAGCTTTACGGATTGCGTCTGGTACCTCTTGTGCTTTACCAGTACCGAATCCAACATGACCGTTTTTATCGCCAACTACAACTAGTGCAGCAAAGCGGAAACGACGACCACCCTTAACAACTTTCGCGACACGATTTATCGTAACTACACGTTCTTCAAGTTCTAATTTACTTGGGTCAATGCGTTGCATCAATTTTCCCTCCTTTGACCATTAAAATTGTAATCCAGCCTCACGAGCAGCTTCAGCTAGAGCTTTAACACGGCCATGGTATAAGTAACCACCGCGATCAAATACTACTTCTTTAACGCCTTTCTCTACAGCACGCTTAGCAACTGATTCTCCAACTTTCGTAGCAGCTTCAGTATTGCTAGTACCGTTAAGAGCAAGGTCTTTATCAAGAGTAGATGCACTTACTAATGTTACACCATTTACATCATCAATAACTTGAGCGTAAATATGTTGGTTAGAACGGTACACGTTTAAACGTGGACGTTCTGCAGTACCAGTAAGTTTAGCACGTACACGTGCATGTCTTTTCTTACGAGTCGCATTTTTAGCAGCTTTAGTGATCATTCTTGTCACTCCTTTCTTTCACCTAACGGGTTTACTTAGCAGTTTTACCTTCTTTACGACGAACAACTTCGCCTTCGTAACGAATACCTTTACCTTTATATGGTTCAGGAGCACGTACAGCGCGGATGTTAGCAGCAAATTCGCCAACACGTTGCTTGTCGATACCTTTAATTACGATTTTAGTTGGTACAGGTACTTCAACTTCAAGTCCTGCTTCTGGAGTCATTTCTACTGGATGAGAATAACCTACGCTTAAAACAAGTTTATCTCCTTGTTTTTGAGCACGGTAACCAACACCGACTAATTCAAGTCCGCGTACGAAACCTGTAGTTACACCTTCAACCATGTTTCCGATTAAAGCACGAGTTGTACCGTGTAATGCACGGTGTTCCTTCTGTTCAGATGGACGCTCAACTGTTAGTGTATTTTCTTCAATTTTGATAGACATATCAGTTTTGAAAGTACGAGTTAATTCACCTTTAGGGCCTTTTACTGTTACAGTATTGTCTTCTGCAACTGTAATAGTAACACCTGCAGGGATTTCAAGAATCTTTTTACCAATACGAGACATGTGGTCACACCTCCGTTCGTTTTAAATATATATTACCAAACGTATGCTACTACTTCTCCACCAGTTTGTAATTGACGAGCGTCTTTGTCTGTCATTACTCCCTTAGATGTAGAAACAAGAGCGATACCTAATCCGTTAAGTACACGTGGTACTTCATCAGCTTTTGCGTAAACGCGTAAGCCAGGTTTACTGATACGTTTTAATCCAGTGATTACACGTTCATTGTTTGCACCATATTTCAGGAAAATACGAAGGATACCTTGTTTGTTATCCCCAATGTATTCTACATCACGAATGAAACCTTCACGTTTTAAAAGTTCAGCGATCTCTTTTTTGATTTTAGAAGCAGGAACCTCTAATTTCTCATGACGTACCATGTTCGCATTACGGATGCGAGTAAGCATGTCTGCAATTGGATCTGTCATCACCATGTGTTTTACCTCCTTCCCATTTGTGGGTTTTACCAACTAGCTTTTTTAACACCAGGAATTTGACCTTTATATGCAAGTTCACGGAAACAAATACGGCAAAGCTTAAATTTGCGGTATACAGAATGCGGACGACCGCAGCGTTCGCAACGTGTATACTCTTGTACTTTAAACTTAGGAGTACGCTTTTGTTTCGCGATCATAGATTTTTTAGCCACGTTTTCGCCTCCTCTACTTAGCGTTGGCTTCCATTATTTTTGGAATGGCATACCGAATTGTGTTAAAAGTTCACGAGCTTCTTCATCAGTTTTCGCTGTAGTAACGATTACGATGTCCATACCGCGGACTTTACTTACTTTATCATAATCAATCTCAGGGAAAATTAGTTGCTCTTTAACACCTAATGTGTAGTTCCCACGACCATCGAATGATTTCTTAGAAACACCACGGAAATCACGTACACGTGGTAAAGAAACTGATACTAATTTGTCGAAGAACTCATACATTTGTTGTCCGCGTAAAGTTACTTTCGCACCGATTGGCATACCTTCACGAAGACGGAAACCAGCGATTGATTTTTTAGCGCGAGTTACAACAGGTTTTTGACCTGCGATTTGCGTTAATTCTTCTACTGCATTGTCTAAAGCTTTTGAGTTAGATACCGCGTCACCAACACCAGTGTTGATTACGATCTTTTCGATTTTCGGTACTTCCATCACAGATTTATAGTTAAACTTGCTCATTAGAGCAGGAGTAATTTCCTTTTGGAACTTCTCTTTAAGGCGATTCAATGAAGTGACCTCCTTTCTTAAGAAAATTATTTATCTAATAATTCACCAGATTTTTTTGCAATACGAACTTTTTTACCATCTTCTACTTTGAAGCCTACGCGAGTAGGTTCGCCTGTTTTCGGATCTAATACCATAACATTAGAAACGTGAATAGGTGCTTCTTTCGTAATAATTCCACCTTGTGGATTTAATTGAGATGGCTTAGAGTGTTTTTTAACGATGTTAACACCCTCAACGATAACACGGTTTTGCTTTGGGAAAGCCACAAGGATAACGCCTTGTTTTCCTTTGTCTTTACCAGTGATTACCTGAACTTTATCACCTTTTTTTACATGCATCTTAATTCTGCACCTCCTTAGCAAGGCAATACCTTAAATTATAGAACTTCTGGAGCTAAAGAAACGATCTTCATGAAGTTGCTATCACGTAATTCACGAGCTACTGGTCCGAAGATACGAGTACCACGTGGGCTCTTATCGTCTTTGATGATAACCGCTGCGTTTTCATCAAATTTAATATAAGAACCGTCCGGACGACGAGCTCCGCTCTTCGTACGTACCACTACTGCCTTAACAACGTCACCTTTTTTAACAACGCCACCTGGTGTTGCTTGTTTTACCGTAGCAACGATAATATCACCAATATTAGCATATTTACGACCAGAGCCGCCTAATACTTTAATTGTTAAAAGTTCACGTGCACCAGAGTTGTCAGCAACTTTCAAACGAGATTCTTGTTGGATCATGTTATGAAACCTCCCTTCGGACTAAAAATTCCGATTCGTCTATTTAGATAACAACCGCTTCTTCAACGATTTCAACTAAACGGAAACGCTTAGTAGCAGAAAGCGGGCGAGTTTCCATGATTTTAACGATATCGCCAAGTTTTGCTTGGTTTTGCTCATCATGGGCTTTGTACTTTTTAGAATACTTAACACGTTTTCCGTACAAGGAATGAGTTTTGTAAGTTTCAACTAAAACTGTAATCGTTTTGTCCATTTTATCAGACACAACACGACCAGTATAAACTTTGCGTTGGTTACGTTCGCTCACTATGCAAACCTCCCCTCAATTTATCGATTAATTCCGATCTCTCTTTCACAAACTACAGTTTTCATACGAGCAATCGCTTTACGCACTTCACGGATGCGAGTTGGATTCTCTAATTGTCCTGTAGCAAGTTGGAAGCGAAGATTGAACAATTCTTCCTTTAAAGCTTTAACTTTTGTTTCGATTTCGGCAGTGGTTAATTCACGAATATCATTAGTTTTCATTAGATTCACCACCATTTTCTTCACGTTTTACGAACTTACATTTCACAGGTAGTTTGTGAGCTGCAAGACGTAATGCTTCGCGTGCTACCTCTTCAGATACACCCGCGATTTCAAACATAATTTTCCCAGGTTTTACTACTGCTACCCAGCCTTCTGGTGCCCCTTTACCGGAACCCATACGTACTTCTAGAGGTTTTGCAGTGTAAGGTTTAGAAGGGAAAATTTTAATCCATACTTTACCGCCACGTTTCATGTAACGAGTCATTGCACGACGAGCAGCTTCGATTTGACGGTTTGTAATCCATGAAGCAGCTTGTGCTTGTAAACCGAATTCACCGAAAGCAATTTCAGTTCCACCTTTTGCACGACCACGCATTTTACCACGATGCTCTCTACGATATTTTACGCGTTTTGGCATTAACATATTATTTTCCTCCTTCCTCAGAAGCTTTCTTTTTTGTAGGAAGGACTTCTCCACGGTAGATCCATACTTTTACGCCTAATTTACCGTATGTTGTATCAGCTTCAACTGCTGCATAGTCAATATCAGCGCGAAGTGTATGAAGTGGAACAGTTCCTTCACTGTAAGATTCTGCACGAGCGATATCAGCCCCGCCAAGACGACCAGAAACCTGTGTTTTAATACCTTTTGCTCCTGCACGCATAGCACGTTGAATAACTTGCTTTTGTGCACGACGGAATGATACACGGTTTTCTAATTGACGAGCGATGTTTTCGCCCACTAATTTAGCGTTAAGATCAGCTCTCTTAACTTCTAAAATGTTAATGTGTACACGCTTGCCTGTTAATTGGTTAAGAGCTTTACGAAGTGCTTCAACTTCAGTACCACCTTTACCAATTACCATACCAGGTTTTGCAGTGTGAATTGTAACATTTACACGATTTGCTGCACGTTCGATTTCTACTTTAGCAACAGCAGAATCTTTTAAGCGTACAGTAATGTACTCACGGATTTTGATGTCTTCATGTAATAACGTAGCATAATCTTTCTCAGCGAACCAACGAGATTCCCAGTCGCGGATAATACCGACACGAAGACCAATTGGATTAACCTTCTGACCCATCGATTATCCCTCCTTCTTTTCTGATACCACAACTGTGATGTGGCTTGTGCGTTTGTTAATTTGGCTTGCACGACCCATTGCACGTGGACGGAAACGTTTCAACGTTGGACCTTCGTCAACGAAGACTTTTTCAACAACTAGGTTGTTAATATCCATCTCATAATTGTGCTCTGCATTTGCGATTGCAGATTTTAAAACTTTTTCTACAACTGGAGAAGCAGTTTTTGGTGTGTGGTTAAGGATAGCAATCGCTTCACCCACTTGCTTACCTCGGATTAAGTCTACTACTAAACGAACCTTACGAGGAGCAATACGAACTGTTCTCACTACTGCTTTAGCTTGCATTGAAGTGCCTCCTCTCATTATCTTCTAGTTTTCTTATCGTCAGCAAGGTGACCTTTATACGTACGAGTTGGTGCGAATTCACCTAACTTATGGCCAACCATATCCTCAGTGATGTACACAGGTACGTGTTTACGACCATCATATACAGCAATTGTATGTCCGATGAACTGAGGGAAGATTGTTGAACGGCGAGACCAAGTTTTAACAACTTGTTTTTGCTCAGATGCAACTAATTTTTCCATTTTGTTCATTAAGTGATCATCGACAAATGGTCCTTTTTTTAAGCTACGAGCCATTTTGGTGCCTCCCTTCGTGATTGGCGTACGGTTCTTGAAATGAACCGTACTACAATCCCATTATTTTTTACGACGACGAACGATAAATTTATCAGACGCTTTGTTTTTCTTACGAGTCTTGAATCCAAGAGTTGGTTTACCCCATGGAGACATTGGAGACTTACGTCCGATTGGAGAGCGTCCTTCACCACCACCGTGTGGGTGATCAACCGGGTTCATTACAGAACCACGAACTGTTGGGCGCTTACCTAACCAGCGAGAGCGACCTGCTTTACCGATTTTGATAAGTTCGTGTTGTTCGTTACCAACTTGACCGATTGAAGCGCGACAAGCAGATAATACTAAACGTACTTCACCAGAAGTTAAACGTACAAGTACGTATTTTCCTTCTTTACCAAGTACTTGAGCAGATGTACCAGCAGAACGGACTAATTGTCCTCCACGACCAGGCTTAAGCTCGATATTATGAACAACAGTACCTACTGGAATGTTGATTAATGGTAATGCGTTACCGATTTTAATGTCAGCTTCAGGACCAGACATAACTTCCATACCTACTTCTAAAGTTTTAGGAGCAAGAATGTAACGTTTTTCACCGTCAACGTAGTTAATTAATGCGATATTCGCAGAGCGGTTTGGATCGTATTCGATCGTAGCAACGCGTCCTGGAATTCCATCTTTGTTACGCTTAAAGTCGATGATACGGTATTGACGCTTATGTCCGCCACCTTGATGACGTACAGTAATTTTACCTTGGTTATTACGACCAGCCTTTTTGCTTAAAGGAGCAAGTAAAGACTTTTCTGGTCTGTCGGTCGTGATTTCAGCGAAATCATTCGTAGTCATGTTACGACGACCGTTAGTAGTTGGATTATACTTTTTAATTCCCATCTCAATTTCCCTCCTTCTTTAGTAAGAATTAAACGCCTTGGAAGATTTCGATTTCTTTGCTGTCAGCAGTTAGCTTAACGATTGCTTTACGACGACGGCTAGTAAAACCAGCGTGACGACCAACACGTTTTGCTTTCGGCTTGTAGTTCATGATATTTACTTTGTCTACATTAACACCAAAGATCGCTTCTATAGCGTCTTTAACCTCTGTTTTATTAGATTTAACGTCCACGTCGAACGTGTATTTTTTTTCAGCCATCATTTCCATAGAACGTTCAGTGATAACTGGGCGCTTAATGATATCACGAGGATCTCTCATTATGCAAGCACCTCCTCTACTTTTTCCACTGCCGCTTTTGTCATGATTAGCTTATCATGATGAAGCACATCTAGCACGTTTACGCCATCAGCAGTGATTACTGTTACTCCAGGGATATTGCGAGCAGATAACTCTACAGATTCGTTTGCATCAGCAGTTACGATAAGAGCTTTCTTCTCAACAGTTAATCCTTTAAGTACTGCTACCATGTCTTTTGTTTTTGGTGCATTTAATACTAGGTCCTCAAGAACTACAATGTTGTTCTCAACTACTTTAGTAGCTAATGCAGATTTGATTGCTAAACGACGAACTTTCTTAGGAAGTTTGTACGCATAGCTTCTTGGTGTAGGTCCGAATACCGTACCACCACCACGCCATTGAGGAGAGCGGATAGAACCTTGACGAGCACGTCCAGTTCCTTTTTGACGCCATGGTTTACGACCACCACCACGAACTTCAGAGCGAGTTTTTACTTTGTGTGTACCTTGACGTAAAGATGCACGTTGCATCATTACAGCTTCAAATAGTACAGCTTCATTTGGTTCGATACCGAAAATAGCTTCAGCTAATTCGATTTCACCAACCTGTGAACCAGTTTGGTTATATACAGTAACTTTTGGCATTGGAATTCCTCCTTCCTATTGTGAATTATTTGCTAACCTTCACAGCGCCTTGAACAACTACAAGAGATTTCTTAGCACCTGGAACGTTACCTTTTACTAGTAATAAGTTGCGCTCAGTGTCAACTTGAACGATTTCTAAGTTTTGGATAGTAACTTGGTCTCCACCCATACGTCCAGCAAGTTTTTTGCCTTTGAATACACGGTTCGGAGCAACTGGCCCCATTGAACCTGGACGACGGTGATAGCGAGAACCATGAGACATAGGTCCGCGAGATTGTCCGTGGCGTTTAATAACACCTTGGAAACCTTTACCTTTAGAAATTCCTGTTACGTCAACGATTTCACCTGCAGCGAAAACTTCAACTTTTACCTCTTGACCAACCTCTAATCCGTCCACGTCTGCATCGCGGATTTCGCGAATGAAGCGCTTAGGAGTTGTAGATGCTTTAGCAGTGTGGCCTTGTTCAGGTTTGTTAGTTAACTTTTCACGTTTATCTTCAAATCCTAACTGAATTGCGTTGTAGCCATCAGTTTCAGTTGTTTTCTTTTGAAGAACAACGTTTGGATTAGCAGCGATTACCGTTACTGGGATTAACTCACCGTTCTCAGCAAATACTTGAGTCATACCGATCTTTCTTCCTAAGATTCCTTTGGTCATGAGTTACACCTCCTACATTTTTAAGTTATATGAATTATAGTTTGATTTCGATATCTACACCAGATGGTAAATCTAAACGCATTAATGAATCTACTGTTTGCGGAGTAGGACTCACGATGTCGATTAGACGTTTGTGTGTGCGCATTTCGAATTGTTCACGAGAATCTTTGTACTTATGAACAGCACGAAGAATTGTGTAAATAGTCTTCTCAGTTGGTAATGGGATCGGACCAGAAACTGTTGCCCCAGAACGCTTAGCTGTTTCTACAATTTTCTCAGCTGATTGATCAAGAATACGGTGATCATAAGCTTTTAAACGGATACGAATTTTTTCTTTTGCCATTATTTTCCCTCCTTCGTTCGCCTATTTCTAAAATAGACCTTCTCCATGGAAATTTCCCCACACCATGCCATGGCAAAGCGGCCGGGTGTGTCAGCAACCTTCCACTTCATCGCAGTCAAAGACCAACATTGTCTATTATACAATGTTATTCGTCTAGATGCAAGCATCTTTTTGTTCGCATCTGCTTTTCTCTACTTTTGCTATTATACATGGCACTTTAAAGAATATCAAGTTTTCATCTACTCTTATTCAACTTACAGTTTTTGGGTGTTATTTTTGGTTTTATATACTATAGAAGAAACTCATCCAAAAATAGAAAATACACCTCTTTCTTCTATAGTAATAAGCAATAAAAAAACTCAAGGGAGAATCCCTTGAGTTTTTAATAATCTAATTAAAGACTACTCAGCAACGATTGTAGCAACTACACCGTAACCTACTGTACGTCCACCTTCACGAATAGAGAATTTAGTTCCCTCTTCGATAGCGATTGGAGCGATAAGTTCGATAGTCATTTCGATGTTGTCACCAGGCATTACCATTTCAGTACCTTCTGGTAATTGGATGATTCCAGTTACGTCAGTTGTACGGAAGTAGAACTGTGGACGGTAGTTAGCGAAGAATGGAGTATGACGTCCACCTTCTTCTTTAGATAATACGAAAACCTCAGCTTTGAATTTAGCGTGTGCTTTTACAGAGCCAGTTTTAGCAAGAACTTGTCCACGTTGGATGTCTTCACGAGCAACCCCACGAAGTAGAGCACCGATGTTGTCTCCAGCTTGAGCTTGGTCAAGAAGCTTACGGAACATTTCTACACCAGTTACAGTTGTAGTAGCATTCTCTTCAGCAAGACCGATGATTTCTACTACGTCACCAACTTTAACGATTCCACGCTCAACACGACCAGTTGCAACTGTACCACGACCTGTGATAGAGAATACATCCTCGATAGGCATTAAGAATGGTTTGTCAGTTTCACGTTCTGGAGTTGGGATGTAAGCATCAACTTCAGTCATTAATTCGATGATTTTTTCTTCCCACTCAGCTTCTCCTTGAAGAGCTTTAAGAGCAGAACCTTTAATTACAGGAATATCGTCGCCTGGGAATCCGTATTCAGATAATAGGTCGCGAACTTCCATTTCTACTAATTCTAATAATTCTTCGTCATCTACCATGTCGCATTTGTTTAAGAATACAACGATGTAAGGAACACCTACTTGACGAGAAAGAAGGATGTGCTCACGTGTTTGAGGCATTGGACCATCAGCAGCAGATACTACTAAGATACCGCCGTCCATTTGAGCAGCACCAGTGATCATGTTTTTAACATAGTCAGCATGACCTGGGCAGTCAACGTGTGCATAGTGACGAGTTTCAGTTTCGTACTCAACGTGTGCAGTTGAGATTGTGATTCCGCGCTCTCTTTCTTCTGGAGCAGCGTCGATTTGATCGTATCCGCGTGCTTCAGCACCACCAGCTTTTGCAAGAACTGTAGTGATCGCAGCAGTTAATGTAGTTTTACCATGGTCAACGTGGCCGATTGTACCGATGTTAACATGGGGTTTAGAACGTTCGAATTTAGCTTTAGCCATTCTAAATTCCTCCTTAGTTTATATGGGTTATTTTATATTTAGACTAGAAAGTGAAACTTGCGTCTCACTTTCTAAGCTTACATAAGTAGTTATACTTGAACAATCGATAAAAATCAATTATTCACCTTTATTTTTTTTAATAATTTCTTCAGAAACAGACTTCGGTACTTCTTCATAATGATCAAATGTCATTGAGAATGTTCCGCGTCCTTGAGTGTTAGAACGTAATGCCGTTGCATAACCGAACATTTCAGAAAGTGGAACCATAGCGCGAACAACTTGAGCGTTACCGCGAGCTTCCATACCTTCTACACGTCCACGACGAGATGTTACGTCGCCCATAATGTCACCCATGTACTCTTCAGGAATTACAACTTCAACTTTCATCATTGGCTCAAGAATTACTGGGCTACATTTAGAAACCGCAGCTTTAAGCGCCATAGATGCAGCGATTTTGAACGCCATCTCAGATGAATCGACATCATGGTAAGATCCGTCAACTAACGCAGCTTTGATGTCAACTAGTGGGTAACCAGCTAGTACACCATTTTTAAGTGAGTCTTCAAGACCCGCTCCAACAGCTGGGATGTATTCACGTGGAACTACACCGCCGACGATTTTGTTTTGGAATTCAAAACCTTTACCTTCTTCATTAGGTTCAAACTCAATCCAAACGTGACCGAATTGTCCACGACCACCAGATTGACGAGCGAACTTACCTTCAACTTTCGCAGCAGCGCGGAAAGTCTCACGGTATGCTACCTGAGGAGCACCAACGTTTGCTTCCACTTTGAATTCACGGCGCATACGGTCAACGATGATATCAAGGTGAAGTTCACCCATACCAGCGATGATTGTTTGGCCAGTTTCTTGGTCAGTGTGAGCACGGAATGTTGGATCTTCTTCAGAAAGCTTAGATAATGCTGTACCCATTTTATCTTGGTCAGCTTTAGATTTTGGTTCGATAGCTACAGAGATAACTGGTTCTGGGAATTCCATAGACTCAAGGATAACAAGGCTCTTCTCGTCACAAAGAGTATCACCAGTAGTAGTATCTTTTAAACCTACAGCAGCAGCGATATCACCAGCGTAAACTGTTGAAATCTCTTCACGGCTGTTAGCGTGCATTTGTAGGATACGACCTACACGCTCACGCTTACCTTTAGTTGAGTTTTTCACGTATGATCCAGAGTTTAACACACCAGAGTACACACGGAAGAACGTTAACTTACCAACATAAGGATCAGTCATGATTTTGAATGCTAAAGCTGCGAATGGTTCTTCATCGCTAGACTTACGCTCGATAGCTTCATCTGTATCCGGAAGAGTACCTTTAATAGCAGGTACATCTAATGGAGATGGTAGGTAGTCGATAACTGCGTCTAACAGAATTTGAACACCTTTATTTTTGAATGCAGAACCACAGATTACTGGGAAGAATTCTACAGAAGTTGTAGCCTTACGGATACCAGCTTTAAGCTCTTCTACAGTGATTTCTTCACCTTCTAGGTACTTCATCATCATTTCTTCATCAAGCTCAGCTACCGCTTCAATAAGTTTTCCACGGTATTCTTCAGCTAATTCTTTATGCTCTTCAGGAATTTCGACACGCTCGATGTCTGTTCCTAAATCGTTAGCGTACATGTAAGCACACTCTTCAACAAGGTCAATGATACCATTGAACTCATCTTCAGCACCGATTGGTAACTGAATTGGATGTGCGTTTGCTTGTAAACGATCGTGGATTGTTCCTACAGAGTATAAGAAATCTGCACCAATCTTATCCATTTTGTTAACGAATACGATACGAGGTACACCATAAGTAGTAGCCTGACGCCAAACAGTTTCTGTTTGTGGTTCTACACCAGATTGTGCATCAAGTACTGCTACTGCGCCATCAAGTACGCGTAAAGAACGTTCTACTTCTACTGTGAAATCTACGTGTCCTGGAGTGTCAATGATATTTACACGGTGACCTTTCCATTGTGCTGTAGTTGCAGCAGAAGTAATTGTGATACCACGTTCTTGCTCTTGCTCCATCCAGTCCATCTGAGATGCACCTTCATGAGTTTCACCGATTTTATGAATACGTCCTGTGTAATACAGAATACGCTCAGTTGCTGTTGTTTTACCAGCATCGATGTGAGCCATGATACCAATATTACGAGTGTTTTCTAAAGAGAACTCTCTAGTCATTTGGTGTCTTGCTCCTTCCATATATGGATTGGATTATTTTATTTTAAGTAGCAAAAAAGCCACTTTATATTGTTACATATGCCAGTGTCCAGTACCCTCATTATGTAAAACGAGCGCCCAACGAAAGGGAGAGGCATTCTCCCTCTCCACACTTCCATAAGCGACAAATAAAGCGGTTTATGCTTACATTTATTTTACGTTGAATCCTACCAACGGTAATGAGCAAATGCTTTGTTAGCTTCTGCCATTTTATGAGTGTCTTCACGTTTCTTAACAGATGCACCAGCGTTGTTAGCTGCATCTAAGATTTCGTAAGCTAGACGCTCTTCCATAGTTTTTTCACCACGAAGACGAGCATAGTTTACTAACCAGCGAAGACCTAAAGTTGTACGGCGTTCTGGACGAACCTCAACTGGAACTTGGTAGTTAGCACCACCAACACGACGAGCGCGTACTTCAAGAACAGGCATGATGTTCTTAAGAGCTTGCTCGAATACTTCCATTGGTTCTTTATCTGAACGTTCACGAACGATATCGAAAGCGTTATAAAGAATTGTTTGAGATTTACCTTTTTTACCGTCAACCATCATTTTGTTGATTAGGCGTGTTACAAGTTTAGAATTGTACATTGGATCTGGTAACACGTCACGTTTCGCAACAGGTCCTTTACGAGGCATATTGAGTTCCTCCTTTCATTATAAGTTTATTATTTTTTAGCAGGTTTTGGTCGCTTAGTACCATATTTAGAACGTCCTTGCATACGTTTGTCAACACCAGCTGTATCAAGCGCACCACGAACGATGTGGTAACGTACCCCTGGTAAATCCTTTACTCGACCACCGCGAATTAATACTACGCTATGCTCTTGTAGGTTATGACCGATACCTGGGATGTAAGCTGTAACTTCAATACCGTTTGTTAAACGTACACGAGCGTATTTACGTAACGCTGAGTTCGGTTTCTTCGGAGTCATTGTACCAACACGAGTACACACACCACGTTTTTGAGGTGCAGAGATATCAGTTGATTTTTTCTTTAAAGAATTAAAACCTTTGTTTAACGCAGGTAATTTAGACTTCCATACTTTATCAGTACGACCATTTCTCACTAATTGGTTAATAGTAGGCATTTGATTATCCTCCCTTCGCATGTTTGTATGACCACATATCCAGGTGGTTCATTATTAGTTGAAAACAAAGTTTTTGCAAGGAAGAGCAAATGCTCTCTCCTCACAAAAACAGTTTTAACTTATTATTCCTATTGCTGAAGCTCCCACTTGAATCCCCGAAACTTTTCCAAGCTTACGAACTGATTCAACTTTGGTTATGGGTATGTTATGTTGCAAGGCAGTACGAATGATAACATGGGTTAACCGCACATCAGCATCTTCCGCAATAACAACTTCTTTAACTATACCATTTTTGATTGCTTCCAATGTTCGTTTATGACCAACGACTACATTTTCAGCATTTGACACTTTTTGATAAGACATTTAAATATCCTCCAAAGCATCATTCAGGAGCAACCTTGATTATAGTAACATTTTGTCTCATACAATGTCAACTAGGATCAGCTGTTTTTATACAAAATTTACGACGGAAAATTTTACTGTTCCACATAAACTTCATCGTTTTCTACATTCATGTTATCTTGTGTTGTTTTTACAAGATCCACTTTGCGATAACGATTCATACCTGTTCCAGCAGGAACAAGCTTACCGATAATAACATTCTCTTTCAATCCTAGAAGCTCATCGCGTTTACCCTTAATTGCTGCATCTGTTAGAACACGAGTTGTTTCTTGGAATGACGCCGCAGATAAGAACGAATCTGTCTCAAGTGAAGCTTTTGTAATACCAAGTAGAACTGGTCTAGCCGTTGCTGGTTGTTTACCTTTCAGTAACACCTTCGCATTCGCATCAGTAAACTGATGGATATCTAGTAATGTTCCTGGTAATACATCTGTTTCACCCGCATCACTTACACGAACTTTACGTAGCATTTGACGTACCATTACTTCTACGTGTTTGTCACCAATTTCTACCCCTTGCATACGGTATACTTTTTGAACTTCACGTAATAAGTATTCTTGAACTGCTGTAATGTCCGTTACTTTTAGTAATTCCTTCGGATCAATAGAACCTTCTGTTAACTCTTTACCGTGGCTAATTGGCTGTCCTAGAGTTACTTTCAGACGAGCACCGTAAGGAATAGCATACGTACGAGCTTCAACTTCACCCTGTACAACTACTTCTTGGCGATCTTTAACATCGTTGATCGCTGCGATAACACCGTCAATTTCACTGATAACTGCCTGACCCTTCGGATTACGAGCTTCGAAGATCTCTTGGATACGAGGTAAACCTTGTGTGATATCATCCCCGGCAACCCCACCTGTATGGAACGTACGCATCGTTAACTGTGTACCTGGCTCACCGATAGATTGAGCTGCGATAATACCTACCGCTTCTCCTACTTCTACGTCTGTACCAGTTGCTAAGTTACGACCGTAACACTTCTTACATACACCATGGCGAGTATTACACGTAAACGCTGAACGAATGTTTACAGTTTCAACACCCGACTTTTCAACGATATGAGCAATATCTTCAGTAATTAATTGATTTTCAACAACTAATACTTCACCTGTTTCAGGATGTTTTACAGTTTTTCTTGCAAAACGTCCAACAAGACGATCATATAGTGACTCAATAACTTCATTACCCTCTTTAATCGCACCAATTAGTAAACCGCGATCTGTTCCACAATCATCTTGACGAACAATTACATCTTGTGCAACGTCTACAAGACGACGTGTTAAGTAACCAGAATCGGCAGTTTTAAGTGCTGTATCGGCAAGACCTTTACGCGCACCATGCGTAGAGATGAAGTACTCAAGTACTGTTAAACCTTCACGGAAACTCGATTTGATCGGAAGCTCAATGATACGACCAGATGGATTGGCCATCAGACCACGCATACCAGCAAGCTGAGTAAAGTTCGATGCGTTACCACGGGCACCGGAATCACTCATCATGAAGATTGGGTTGCGTTTATTCAAGGATTTCATCAGCTTTCCTTGGATAACATCTTTTGCATTACTCCAAATAGAGATAACGCGATCGTAACGTTCTTCTTCCGTGATTAAACCGCGACGGAATTGTTTAATTACATTATCTACTTTTGCTTGTGCTTCATGGAGAATTTCATCTTTTTCACCTAATACAAGAATATCTGATACCCCAACTGTAATACCAGCTTTTGTAGAGTATTTAAATCCTAAGTTTTTCATACGGTCAAGCATGCGAGACGTTTCTGTAATTTGGAAACGTTTGAATACTTCCGCAATAATATTACCAAGGATTTTCTTGCTAAATGGTGCCACTTCTTCGCGACTAGCAATAATTTCTTTAATGTTCGCACCTTTTTCAACGAAATATTCCGCTGGTGTTTCTTTTTCAAGGTTTGAGTTTGTTGGTTCATTAATATAAGGGAACGACTCTGGTAAGATTTCGTTAAATATTAATTTACCAACTGTTGTTAATAGAAGCTTACTCTTTTGCTCTTCAGTAAACGTTACATTATTTACCGAACTCGCAGCAACTGCAACACGTGTGTGCAGATGTACATATCCATTTTGGTATGCAAGTATTGCTTCGTTTGCATCTTTGAAGACCATACCTTCACCGATTGCACCCTCGCGCTCAAGTGTTAAGTAATAGTTACCTAATACCATATCCTGAGATGGAGTAACAACTGGTTTTCCGTCTTTTGGATTCAAGATGTTTTGTGCCGCTAACATAAGGATACGAGCTTCTGCTTGTGCCTCTGATGATAACGGAACGTGAACCGCCATTTGGTCACCGTCAAAGTCCGCGTTGTATGCAGTACATACAAGTGGGTGAAGACGGATTGCACGACCTTCTACTAGTGTAGGTTCAAACGCCTGGATACCAAGACGGTGAAGTGTTGGTGCGCGGTTTAGAAGTACTGGATGCTCTTTGATCACAGATTCTAAAACGTCCCAAACTTCAGGGTGTACACGCTCGATTTTACGTTTAGCACTCTTAATGTTGTGTGCTAATCCTTTTCCAACTAACTCTTTCATAACGAAAGGTTTAAACAATTCAAGTGCCATTTCTTTCGGCAATCCACATTGGTACATCTTTAAGTTCGGTCCTACAACGATTACAGAACGGCCAGAGTAGTCAACACGTTTACCTAATAAGTTTTGACGGAAACGTCCTTGTTTACCTTTAAGCATGTGAGATAGTGATTTTAATGGACGGTTACCTGGTCCAGTAACTGGACGGCCACGGCGACCATTATCGATTAATGCGTCTACAGCTTCTTGTAACATACGTTTTTCGTTTTGAACGATAATGCTTGGTGCACCTAAGTCCAATAGACGTTTTAAACGGTTGTTACGGTTAATTACACGACGATATAAGTCGTTTAAGTCAGAAGTAGCAAAACGTCCACCATCTAACTGTACCATTGGGCGTAGTTCTGGTGGGATAACTGGAAGAACCTCTAAGATCATCCAAGATGGGTGATTTCCAGAGTTACGGAATGCTTCTAATACTTCTAGACGTTTAATAGCACGAGTACGGCGTTGTCCTTGTGCTGTTTTTAATTCTTCTTTTAAGAAGTCTACTTCTTTATCTAAATCGATGTCTTGCAGTAATTTTTTAATCGCTTCTGCACCCATAGCAGCATGGAATGTACTGCCATATCGATCACGATATGCACGGTATTCTTTTTCAGAAAGTAATTGCTTCTTATCAAGTGGTGTATCTCCACTTTCTGTTACAACATAAGAAGCGAAATAAATTACTTCTTCAAGCGCGCGAGGGGACATGTCTAAGACAAGTCCCATGCGGCTCGGGATACCTTTGAAATACCAAATATGAGATACAGGAGCAGCTAATTCGATATGACCCATACGTTCACGACGAACTTTTGCACGCGTTACTTCAACGCCACATCGATCACAAACTACACCTTTATAACGTACACGTTTATATTTCCCGCAATGACATTCCCAGTCCTTTTGTGGTCCGAAAATACGCTCACAGAACAAGCCATCTTTTTCAGGCTTTAACGTACGATAGTTAATTGTTTCTGGTTTCTTAACTTCACCGTATGACCAAGAACGAATCTTGTCAGGTGAAGCAAGTCCAATCTTCATATATTCAAAGTTATTTACATCTATCAAGGGGCCTACCTCCCTTTTAGTCTACAGGTTATCCCAATTATTCCTTAGTTGTCTCAACTTCAACATTCAATTTATCTGCTGATTGATGATCATCGTCATCTTCCGTATCACGCATTTCAATTTCTGTATCGTTGATAGACATCATTTTAACGTCCATACCTAAACTTTGCAGTTCTTTAATCAATACTTTGAATGATTCAGGAACGCCTGGTTCTGGAACATTTTCACCTTTAACAATTGCTTCATACGTCTTAACACGTCCAATAACATCATCAGACTTCACTGTTAAGATTTCTTGAAGAGTATAAGCAGCACCATAAGCTTCAAGTGCCCAAACCTCCATCTCACCGAAACGCTGTCCACCGAACTGAGCTTTACCTCCAAGAGGTTGCTGCGTTACAAGTGAGTATGGTCCAGTAGAACGAGCATGAAGTTTATCGTCAACCATGTGCGCAAGTTTGATCATATACATGACACCAACAGATACACGGTTATCGAATGGCTCACCAGTACGTCCGTCATACAGGATTGTTTTCGCGTCATTTGCCATACCAGCTTCTTCAATTGTGCCCCATACATCTTCCTCACGAGCACCATCGAATACCGGTGTTGCAATGTGAATACCAAGGTATCTTGCTGCCATACCAAGATGAAGCTCTAATACCTGACCGATATTCATACGAGATGGTACCCCTAATGGGTTTAACATGATATCGATTGGCGTACCATCTGGTAAGTAAGGCATATCTTCTTCCGGTAAAATACGGGAGATAACACCTTTGTTACCATGACGACCGGCCATTTTGTCACCTTCAGAAATTTTACGCTTTTGAACGATATACGCACGTACAAGTTGATTCACGCCTGGTGGCAATTCATCGCCATCTTCACGGTTAAACACTTTTACGTCTAAGATAATACCGCCACCACCGTGTGGTACACGTAGTGATGTATCACGTACTTCACGTGCTTTTTCACCGAAGATTGCATGTAATAGACGTTCTTCTGCCGTTAATTCTGTTACACCTTTTGGCGTTACTTTACCAACAAGTAGATCTCCATCTTTTACTTCAGCACCGACGCGAATAATACCGCGCTCGTCAAGATTACGAAGTGCATCTTCTCCAACATTCGGGATATCACGTGTAATTTCTTCTGGTCCAAGCTTCGTATCACGAGCTTCTGATTCATATTCTTCAATATGGATAGAAGTGTACACATCATCTTTTACAAGGCGCTCACTCATGATGATCGCATCCTCATAGTTATAACCGTCCCATGTCATAAAGCCAACAAGCACGTTACGTCCAAGCGCCAGTTCACCTAGTTCCATAGAAGGACCATCCGCAAGGATTTCACCTTTTACAACTTGGTCTCCAACACTTACGATTGGACGTTGGTTGTAGCAAGTTCCTTGGTTAGAACGAATGAATTTTTGCATTTTGTAGCGATCTAAGTCGCCTTTTACTGTTTGACCGTCAACGTCTACATAGCGACGTACCCAAACTTCACGTGCTTCTACGCGCTCAACAACACCAGGCTGTTTACAGATTACTGCAGCACCTGAGTCTTTTGCTGATACGTACTCCATACCTGTACCTACGATCGGAGATTCCGGATTTATTAACGGAACCGCCTGACGTTGCATGTTCGCTCCCATAAGTGCGCGGTTAGAGTCATCGTTTTCTAAGAACGGAATACAAGCTGTCGCTGCCGACACTACTTGTTTTGGAGATACATCCATGTAGTCGATGCGTTCTTTATTTGTGACAATGTTTTCACCACGGAAACGAGCTACGATATCTTCATCAAGGAATTCCCCTACTTCAGATAATTTCATATTCGCTTGGGCTACAACATAGTTATCTTCTTCATCTGCTGTTAAATAATCAACCTGCCCTGTTACAAGACCAGTTTCTGGGTCAACACGACGGTATGGCGTTTCAATGAAACCAAACTCATTTACTTTCGCAAACGAAGATAATGAGTTAATCAAACCGATGTTTGGTCCCTCTGGCGTTTCAATTGGACACATACGACCATAGTGAGAGTAGTGAACGTCACGTACTTCAAAGCCTGCGCGCTCACGCGTTAAACCACCGGGTCCTAATGCAGATAGTCTTCGTTTGTGAGTTAACTCTGCTAATGGGTTTGTTTGATCCATGAACTGAGATAACTGAGAACTTCCGAAGAACTCTTTAATAGATGCAATAACCGGGCGAATGTTAATTAACGCTTGTGGTGTAATTGCATTTGTATCTTGAATCGACATTCTCTCACGAACAACACGTTCCATACGAGAAAGACCGATACGGAATTGGTTTTGTAGTAACTCTCCTACAGAACGCAGACGACGATTTCCTAAGTGGTCAATATCATCTGTATCCCCTACTTTATATAGCAAGTTAAAGAAGTAGCTAATAGAAGCAAGAATATCACCTGGTGTGATGTGTTTTATATCACGAGTAATATTTGCATTCCCAATTACGTTTATAGATCGTTCGCCTTCTGATTCTGGAGCATAAATCTTAATAGATTGCAGCTCAACATCGCCTGCTACCACTCCACCCATTGGTTTCGCTGTTTTGAATCCAATGTTTTTCTCTAAGTAAGGTAGAATGCGATCCAGTGTACGACGATCTAAGACTGTTCCTTCTGCCGCTAAAATTTCACCAGTTTCTGGATCCACCAGTGTTTCAGCTAAACGTTGGTTAAACAATCTGTTTTTAATGTGTAGCTTTTTGTTGATCTTATAGCGACCTACATTTGCTAAATCGTAGCGCTTTGGATCAAAGAAACGAGACACAAGTAAGCTCTTTGCATTTTCTACTGTTGGTGGTTCACCAGGGCGTAGACGCTCATAAATTTCAAGCAATGCTTTCTCTGTGCTATCTGTGTTGTCTTTTTCTAACGTATTGCTTAAGTATTCGTTATCACCTAAAAGCTCGGTGATTTCTTGATCAGAGCCAAACCCTAATGCGCGTAACAAAACAGTTACAGGAAGTTTACGCGTACGGTCAATACGCACATATACAACATCCTTAGCATCTGTTTCATACTCTAACCAAGCTCCGCGGTTTGGAATTACAGTAGCAGTAAAACCACGTTTTCCGTTTTTATCCACTTTGCCACTATAGTATACGCTTGGAGAGCGAACTAACTGGGAAACGATAACACGTTCTGCACCGTTAATTACGAATGTTCCAGTCTCTGTCATGAGTGGGAAATCTCCCATGAACACATCTTGTTCTTTTACTTCACCAGTTTCCTTGTTGATTAGACGCACTTTTACACGAAGTGGTGCTGCATACGTCACATCACGCTCTTTGCATTCTTCTACAGAGTATTTAGGTTCACCCAAGCTGTAGTCGATAAATTCAAGCGATAGATTTCCCGTAAAGTCTTCGATCGGAGAAATGTCTTGGAACATTTCTCGCAAACCCTCATCAAGAAACCACTGATAAGAAGAGGTTTGAATTTCGATAAGATTTGGTAACTCTAATACTTCACTAATACGGGCATAACTTCTTCGTTGGCGGTGGCGTCCGTATTGAACTAGTTGACCTGTCAACTGCTTCACCCCTCAAATCATGAGTATTATAAATGCACAAAAAAATTTGTGCAAAATCACAAATAAATACAACTACTGCTATTAGCGTAGTTTTTTTCTCTTAAAGATAGATACGTTGAGTCTTTCTACCTGCTCAAAAAAGAAAAATGGCTTCTATAAGAAAACCATCATTCTGTTTCATAATCTGCTGATTTTACTATCTTTTCCAAGAGAAGCAAAAATATACATCTTTCTCAACGCAGAAAATCATATATTGGCATTGTATAATGTTAACATAGCCAAAAATAACCGTCAACGCTTTTTTGATTTTATGATATAATATCCTTTTTTCTTTTCTACAACTTCAACTTCAGAAAATACTTCTTCTAGTTTTTTCATCGCAGATGGCGCACCTTGTTTCTTTTGAATAACAATCCACAATTCTCCACCTGAAACTAAATACTCCACAGCCTTTTCTAAAATCTCATGCACGATATCTTTACCAGCACGAATTGGAGGATTAGATAGAATAACAGCATACTTGCCATCTACATTTTCATAGACACTACTTTGCAAAATACGTATATTTTCAATTCTGTTATTAACGGCATTTTCTTTTGCAAGTCCCAAGGCCCTTTCATTCACATCCACCATGTGAATTTCACGATTTTGAAACTCTTTCGCTAACGACAAACCGATTGGACCGTACCCACATCCTACGTCTAACACATTACCTTTAACATCTGGCATTTGAAACGCTTCAATTAAAAGACGAGAACCAAAGTCCACTTCGTTTTTCGAGAACACCCCATGGTCAGATAAAAAAGTAAATCGAGATTCACGAAGTGTAACTTCCCATCGTTTACGATCACTTTTACTAGAAGGGTCATTAGAAAAATAATGGTCTGCCATATGGCCACCTCTTTTCTTTACAGTTAAAAAAAAAGCTCGCATAAGAGCGAGCTTTTTTTAAAGCACCAAAAGTTAATTACTTAACTTCTACAGCAGCGCCAACTTCTTCAAGTTTAGCTTTCATTTCTTCAGCTTCCTCTTTAGTAACGCCTTCTTTGATTGCTTTTGGAGTGTTGTCAACTAATTCTTTAGCTTCTTTTAAGCCAAGACCAGTGATTTCACGTACAGCTTTGATAACTTTGATTTTTTGAGCGCCAGCACTTGCAAGTACTACGTCAAATTCAGTTTGCTCAGCAGCAGCTTCACCAGCGCCACCAGCTACAGCTACAGGAGCAGCAGCAGTTACGCCGAATTCTTCCTCGATAGCTTTTACTAAGTCGTTAAGTTCTAATACAGTCATAGATTTAACTGCTTCAATGATTTGTTCTTTAGTCATTGTAAATATCCTCCCTTAAATAGGTTTGTATTGTTTTATAGATAACAAGTAATTATCTTTTAAAAAATTAAGCGCCTTGCTCTTCCTTTTGATCTGCAACTGCTTTAGTAGCAAGTGCAAGGTTACGGATTGGAGCTTGAAGAACGCTAAGAAGCATAGAAAGTAAGCCTTCACGTGATGGAAGAGTAGCGATAGCTTTAACCTCATCAAGTGTTACAAGTTTACCTTCGATTACGCCCGCTTTAATTTCTAAAGCTTCATGATTTTTAGCGAAGTCGTTTAATACTTTCGCAGGAGCAACTACATCCTCGTTACTGAACGCGATTGCGTTTGGTCCTGTTAAGAATTCGTTTAACTCAGCCATTTCAGCAGACTCTGCAGCACGACGAGTTAAAGAGTTTTTGTAAACTTTGAACTCAACGCCAGCTTCACGTAAGTTTTTACGTAATTCTGTTGCTTCAGAAACTGTTAAACCACGGTAGTCAACAACAATTGTAGATTTACTCGCGCGAAGTTTTTCAGCGATTTCAGTTACAACTTGTTGTTTAGTTTCGATTACTTTGCTCATGTTATTACACCTCCTGTAGATTATATAGAAGATGTACCGAAAGTGCACTAAAAACCTCCATGCCCAACTTGTAGACATGGAGGCATATAGTCACAGAAAAAAGATTCCGCTTCGTATATTAACACCTAGGTAGGAAATTAAGTCGAATCGACTCCTACTGTCTACGGTACACTATTAAAATTCACAACATAAATGATTATATTAAAACTTCTTTATGAAGTCAACTTCCAATTTTTACGCAAGTGTAGAAACGTCTACGCGTACGCCAGGTCCCATTGTAGAAGCAACAGTTGCGTTCTTCATGTAAGTACCTTTTGCAGCAGCTGGCTTAGCTTTTTGTAGCGTGTCAGCAATTGTTTTGAAGTTTTCTACTAATTTAGCATCTTCGAAAGATACTTTACCGATTGGAACGTGGATGTTACCAGCTTTATCAACGCGGTATTCAACTTTACCAGCTTTGATTTCGTTAACAGCTTTAGTTACATCGAAAGTAACTGTTCCAGTTTTAGGGTTTGGCATTAAACCTTTAGGTCCTAATACACGACCAAGTTTACCAACTTCACCCATCATATCAGGAGTTGCTACTACTACATCGAAATCAAACCAACCTTTTTGGATTTTACCGATGTAATCAGCATCGCCTACGAATTCAGCGCCAGCAGCTTCAGCTTCTTTTGCTTTTTCGCCTTTAGCGAATACTAATACACGTTGTACTTTACCAGTACCGTGCGGAAGAACAACTGCACCACGAATTTGTTGGTCAGCTTTCTTAGGGTCAACACCTAAACGGAATGCAGCTTCTACAGTTGCATCAAATTTAGCTGTGTTTGTTTTCTTTACTAATTCTACTGCTTCTGTTGCAGAGTAAGCAGATGCACGATCAACAAGCTTCGCAGCTTCAACGTACTTTTTACCTCTTTTAGCCATGTTTGTTTCCTCCTTGAATGTGGTTTTAGCGGAATAACCTCCCACGTTTACGCCTTCATTCCGGGAACCCCCGAGGATGTGCGCCCATCCATTTATTTAAAAATGATGATCATTTACGATAATAAAGGTTGCGAATTGGAATTCCAGACCCGCAACCTTTTTTACAAAAAACAAATCGAATTAGTCTTCGATAACGATGCCCATACTGCGCGCAGTACCTTCAACCATACGCATTGCAGCTTCTACGCTAGCAGCGTTTAGGTCAGGCATTTTAGTTTCAGCGATTTCGCGTACTTTATCACGCTTAACAGTTGCCACTTTATTACGATTTGGTTCACCAGAACCAGACTCAATACCAGCTACTTTCTTAAGAAGAACAGCAGCAGGAGGAGTTTTAGTAATGAAAGTGAATGAACGGTCCTCAAATACCGTAATTTCAACAGGGATGATAAGACCAGCTTGATCAGCTGTACGAGCGTTAAACTCTTTACAGAAGCCCATGATGTTAACACCTGCTTGTCCTAATGCTGGACCAACCGGCGGAGCTGGATTAGCTTTACCTGCAGGAATCTGAAGTTTTACCATTTTAATTACCTTTTTAGCCACGAGACACACCTCCTTAAGTCCGTGATGTGGTCAATTGGGCAGTGATTTGCCCTCCCACTTCATATTTTATCATAATGATAAAATCTTTTTCAAAAAACGTCTCCGTTACCGAAGACGTACTGACTTAAAAGATATTATCACTTTTTACAATTCATTTCAAGTTTCATTTTATAATTTTTCAATTTGATGGAAATCAAGTTCAACCGGAGTCTCGCGACCGAACATGTCTACAAGCACGCTAACTTTTTTCTTTTCCACATCAATTTCTTCAATCGCACCTGTATAATCCGCGAATGGCCCCTCATTTACACGCACTGTTTCATGAAGTTCAAATTCGAAATCAACCACTTCATTGTCCATTCCCATATGCTTCATGATGGTAACAACTTCCTCTTCTAATAGAGGCGATGGTTTAGATCCTGAACCAGAAGAACCGACAAAGCCTGTTACACCTGGCGTATTACGAACAACATACCAAGAATCATCAGTCATGATTAGTTCTACTAATACGTAACCTGGGAACACTTTTCTTTTCGTTATTTTTTCTTTACCATTTTTCATTTCTACTTCTACTTCTTCCGGGACAACAACACGGAAAATTTTATCTTGCATACCCATTGATTCTACACGTTTCTCTAGGTTTGCTTTTACTTTATTTTCATATCCAGAATAAGTATGGACAACATACCAACTTTTTTCCATTCATTTAGGACGAGCGTCCTTCCCTCCCTGACGTACATTTTTTTGCGCAAATGAAAAAACCCGTTCACCGGGCTTTTACACAGTTCTTATAAATAACATTATATCATGGATAAGTGCTTCTTATTCAAGAATTAACCAAGAATTAACCGAATTAAAGAAGAAATGCCCATATCAACCACTGCGAAGAAAATCGCAAAGAACACAACTGTCGCGATAACAGTCGTTGTTGATCGGAGTAATTCATCTTTTTTAGGCCAACTTACTTTTTTCATTTCGCGACCTACATCGCCGAAAAAGTTCGTTAAACGCATCTACGGGACCTCCAGTTTATTATTTCAATTATTTATTTTGTTTCTTTGTGAACTGTATGCTTATTGCATGTTTTACAAAACTTCTTTATCTCAAGTCGCTCTACTGAGCTCGTATCTTTCATCGTAGAGTAGTTTCGATTTTTACACTCTTCACATGAGAGTACAACTTTTTTCCTCATTAGTTACACCAACCTTGTAACATTGTCCCTAAAAATGTATCATACAACAAAAGACAATGTCAATGTCATGACTTTCACTCTCTTAACAAAAAGAAAACAGGTGAATTATTTTACACCTGCGGCACTTGCTATGAATTTAAAGTTGTGCTCTCTCTCATCTCCATATATCTTTCTAATTTCCTTTTTACACGCTGTAATGCGTTATCAATAGATTTCACGTGCCTGTTTAACTGTTCTGAAATTTCTTGATAGGAACGACCATCTAAGTATAAAGAGAGCACTTTTCTTTCTAAATCGCTTAATAATTCAGATATTTTAGATTCTATGTCTGTATATTCTTCCTGACTTATAATCATCTCTTCTGGATCAGTTACTTTCGATTCCGAAATAACATCTAATAATGTTCGATCAGATTCCTCATCGTAAATTGGCTTATCTAAAGACACATACGAATTTAACGGAATATGTTTTTGCCTTGTTGCCGTTTTAATAGCGGTAATAATTTGTCGAGTGATACACAGTTCAGCAAATGCTTTGAACGAAGACAGCTTGTCCCCTTTATAATCACGAATAGCTTTAAACAATCCAATCATGCCTTCTTGAACAATATCTTCTCGATCGGCACCCACTAAGAAATAAGATCTTGATTTCGCGCGAACAAAGTTCTTATATTTGTGAATTAAATATTCTAGAGCGTCAGTATTACCTTTTCGAACTAACTCAACGATTGCCTCATCCTCTAAATCACGAAATGTAACGTCGCCTACACTTACGAAGCCTGCTTCCACCCTGATCCCTCCGACCGCTATATATTTAGCAATATTATACAGTAAAAAGATAAAGAGCGTCAATGCTTCAACGCTCTCCTCTTCTTAATTTTTCTAATTTTTCTGTAATATCTTCACTAAATATCTTTCGCATGGCGGGTTGCTTTTCTTTCGTGTCTTTTGTACACCTTCTTACTTGTTGTTCCATCGCTTGCACTTCTAACTCTAATTCACGCGCAGATTTTCGAAGTGCACCTTGCGCAAATATAATCCACTGCTCCGTATAATCCGAAGTTGCAACGTATATTTGTGTATTTATATTTCTAAGCTCAATCGCAAGTTGTTCTATCTTTTCATCTGCAGTTTGATTTTTTCTCGTGAATATTACTTCCACCCGTGATTGTTTCATCTTTTTTTCAATACCATAGACTGTATAGGCATCAAAGACAATCATTACCTTTGTGCCTGTATACCCTTGATAATCCGCCATCTTATCAATAAGTGCGTCTCTTGATGACTGTAAATCTACATCCCGCAGTTTCTTCAAGTCTCCCCAAGCCCCGATAATGTTGTAACCGTCAACGATTAAAATATCGTTCATTTTTTATTTACCAATTTCGTGACGTTTACGATATACCTCATACATTAACAAACTTGCGGCTACTGAAGCATTTAAGGATGTAACTTTACCGACCATCGGTAAAGTAATTAGGAAATCACACTTTTCACCAATAATACGACTCATACCTTTTCCTTCACTACCAATTACTAGTCCGATTGGCATATTACCATCTAAATTACGGTAATCTGTTTTCCCTTTGGCATCTGTACCAGCAATCCAAAGTCCACGTTCTTTTAATTCATCAATTGTACGCGATAAATTTGTTACACGTGCAACAGGAATATATTCAATTGCCCCAGTCGACGCTTTCGCAACTGACGCTGTAAGCCCCACAGCTCTTCTTTTTGGAATAATAACCCCATGAGCCCCTGTTGCATCCGCAGTACGCATAATAGAGCCTAAGTTATGCGGGTCTTCAATTTCATCTAAAATTAAGAAGAACGGATCTTCATTGCGTTTTTCTGCTAATTTAAACAAATCCTCTAACTCAGCATATTGATATGCAGCTACTTGAGCAATTACACCTTGATGATTACCCTCAACCAATTGATCTAATTTCTTCTTTGGTGCGTGTTGCAAAATAACCTTATTCTCTTTTGCTAATGCTAGTACAATTTGCACTTGTCCTTTGGCAGCACCTTCCGCTACCAAAATTTTATTAATATCTCTCCCCGCTCTTAAAGCTTCAATTACAGGGTTACGTCCGATAATATATTCACTACTCATGATGATGTGCTCCCTTCCTTTTCTTCCAAAACGTCAATCGCCTTATATACAATCTCGTCCAATCTTTCACGATTATTCAACAAGTGATGATAACCGATTAGTGCTTCAAAGGCTGTACTGTGTCGATATGTTTGTACATCTGTATTTTTTGGAACAGTACCCGAATTCGCATTACGCCCTCTTCTTAATACCGCCTCTTCCTCTTCTGTCAAAAATGCCGTTTCTAATAAATGATAAACAACTTTCGCCTGTGCTTTTGCCGAAACAAAGCCCGTCCCTAAGCGATGTAATTGATTAGGGCGAACTGTCCCCTTTTGAAGGAGGTGATAGCGGATATATTGCTCGTATACCGCATCACCCATATATGCTAAAGCTAAGCTGTTCAATTGCTTTGCATCAATCATTCTTATCCTCTTTTCCATCTTGTACCTTGAGCGGTATCTTCTAAAATAATATTACGTCCTTTTAAATCATCGCGAATTTGATCAGATAGTGCGAAGTCACGATTTTGACGAGCTTCAATACGCTTTTGGATTAGTGCTTCAATTTCTTCATCAAGCAACTCTTCTTGTGCTAATTCTAATCCTAAAATACTAAATAATGTTTCAAGTTGTTTTACATACGCTTCAATTACAACTTTAGAAGTATGTTCTTCTAACAAATATTGATTTGCGTGATTTGCTACGTTATATAATTCAGTAATCGCATTAGCCGTATTGAAATCATCATCCATCGCTTCTTCGAATGCAACCTGGAACTTTTCCATTTCAGCTAACCATTTTTCATTATGGTCCGTTAAATCCGTACTACTTTCCATACGATGCTTTAAGTTACCGTAAGCTGTTTTAATTCTTTCTAGTCCATTATTAGTACTTTGCAATAAATCCTCGCTAAAGTTAATTGGGTGACGGTAATGTACCGATAGCATAAAGAACCTGATTAACTGTGGATCATATTGTTTAATGATATCGTGAACTAAAATGAAGTTTCCAAGCGACTTAGACATCTTCTCGTTATTAATATTAATATATCCGTTATGCATCCAATAACGTGCAAATGTTTTTCCTGTCAACGCCTCAGACTGCGCAATTTCATTTTCATGATGAGGAAATGCTAAATCTTGACCACCAGCATGAATATCAATTGTATCCCCTAAATATTTACGCGCCATTGCTGAGCATTCAATATGCCACCCTGGGCGTCCTTTCCCCCAAGGGCTTTCCCAGAAGATTTCTCCTTCTTTCGCAGCTTTCCATAAAGCAAAATCAAGAGGGTCTTGTTTCTTTTCTCCTACTTCAATACGTGCACCGTGACGTAAGTCTGCAATCGGTTGATGTGATAATTTACCGTAACCTTCGAATTCTTTCGTTTTAAAGTACACATCACCTTCTGATTCATATGCATACCCTTTATTCACAAGTTCTTGAATAAATTCAATAATGATATCCATATTTTCCGTTACACGTGGATGAACCGTTGCATGTTTGCAACCTAGTGCCGTTACATCTTCAAAGTAAGCTTCAACAAAACGATCTGCAATTGTTGGCACATCTTCACCTAATTCGTTTGCCGCCTTAATTAATTTATCATCCACGTCAGTAAAGTTAGATACATACTGCACATCATATCCTTTATATTCTAAGTAACGGCGTACTGTATCAAACACCATAGGTGGTCTTGCATTCCCAATGTGAATGTAGTTATACACTGTAGGTCCGCACACATACATCTTTACCTTATTTTCTTCTAATGGCATAAACTCTTCTTTTTGACGCGTTAACGTATTATAAATGTGAATAGTCATTTTTGCCCTTCCTTTCTACCTTTACTTCAAGTTGCTTTCTCAATTTATCAAGTTCTACTTCCATAACCTTTAATTTATCAAAAATCGGATCCGGAAGATCAGAATGATTTAATTCTTGACCAATCTTTACTCCATTTTGAATAACGACTCGGCCAGGTATACCTACAACTGTAGAATGCGCAGGAACTTCCTTTAACACGACAGATCCTGCTCCAATTTTAGAATTCTCTCCAATAGTAATAGAACCTAGTACTTTAGCACCTGTTGCAATTAATACATTATCCTGAATTGTAGGGTGCCTCTTTCCTTTTTCTTTACCTGTACCACCTAATGTGACACCTTGATAAATTGTTACGTTTTCGCCAATTTCACACGTTTCTCCAATTACAACCCCCATTCCATGATCAATGAAAAAACGACGACCAATAGTTGCTCCTGGATGAATCTCAATGCCGGTAAAAAAACGACTAACTTGCGAAATCCAACGTGCCATAAAGAAAAAATTCCTTTTATAAAAAGCATGTGCAATTCGATGGGCCCAAACTGCATGTAATCCAGAGTAAGTTAAAATGACTTCGAAATAACTTCTTGCCGCTGGATCCTGTTCAAAAACGACTTCAATATCTTCCCGAAGCCTCTTAAACATCGATGTTCCCTCCCCTTTATGGGCTGCTTTTTTCGAGTGAACTAACTCCCCACTTCCCCCTAAATCTTTATACAAGGGGATAAAACCTATACTCACACCATTTACATGGTATAAAAAAAAGACGCCTCTGTCATATAGACAGAGACGCCTTTTAAGCGCGGTTCCACTCTGTTTAGGCTAAAGAAGCCTCAAACTCATCCATGATAACGGTTTACACCGCTTCTGTTTACTTTGCGCCCTAAGACGTTCCGCGAAATACTTCGCTGTTCAACAGAAGACTCGAAGGGGCATTTCAAAAATCCGCTTATAAACCACTTCCAGCCTAAGGGTGGTTCTCTCTGTAAAAAGCCTGATTTTCTACTTCTCCTTCTCGTCGCTTTTCCTTATTAGATTTTAGATATACTTATTATATTGCTAAACCTAGAAAATGTTAACCAATTACTTTTTGAATACGATTTAAAACTTTTTCTTTTCCAAGAAGAGCAATAGCGTTAGGAAGCTCTGGACCATGTGTTTGTCCAGTAGTAGCAACACGGATTGGCATAAATAGGTTTTTACCTTTATGTCCTGTTTCTTTTTGAACTGCTTTAATAGCCGCCTTAACTGCCGCTGGCTCCATTGCTTCTAAAGCTTCTAATTGATCGGCAAATGCACGAAGTACTTCAGGTACTTGTTCACCTTTCAATACTTCTTGTCCCTCTTCTTCATGATCAACATGATCTTTAAAGAACATTTCAGAAAGCTCTACAATTTCAGCTCCAAAGCTCATTTGGTCATGATATAAAGCAATTACATCACGAACCCACGCTTGTTCTTGTTCGCTTAAGTTTTCACCTACGCGACCCGCTTTCACTAAATGCGGTAAGCTTAGTTCAACAACCGTATCTAAATCTTGTTTTTTCATATATTGGTTGTTCATCCATTTTAGTTTTTGGGAATCAAATAATGCAGGTGATTTTGATAAACGAGCTGCATCAAACATTTTGATAAACTCATCTTGAGAGAAGACTTCTTCTTCACCTACTGGTGACCAACCTAGTAATGCAATAAAGTTAAAGATTGCTTCTGGAAGATATCCAAGCTCTTTATATTGCTCAATAAATTGAATAATAGATTCGTCACGCTTACTTAGCTTTTTACGGCTTTCGTTTACAATTAAAGTCATATGACCGAACTTCGGGATATCCCAACCGAAAGCTTCATAAATCATCATTTGTTTTGGCGTGTTTGAAATATGATCATCACCACGAAGTACGTGTGTAATCTCCATTAAGTGATCATCTACCGCTACCGCAAAGTTATAAGTTGGAATTCCATCTTTTTTCACGATAACGAAATCACCAAAATCATTTGAATGGAATGCAACTTCATCTTTTACGAGATCTTTAAACGTGTAGTCGCTATCAGCTGGCACACGGAAGCGAATACTTGGAATACGGCCTTCAGCCTCAAATCCTTTAATTTGCTCCTCAGTTAAATCACGGTGGTTTCCTGCATAACGCGGTGTTTCACCACGAGCGATTTGACCTTCACGCTCTGCTTCTAGCTCTTCTTCTGTCATATAACATTTGTAAGCTAAATCACGCTCTAATAAATCTTTATATAATTTTTTATAAATATCTAAACGCTCTGTTTGACGATATGGTCCAAATTCACCACCAACATCAACACCTTCATCCCAGTCCATACCGAGCCATTTCAAGTATTTTAATTGGCTTTCTTCTCCACCAGCAACATTACGTTTCACATCAGTATCTTCAATACGAATAATAAACTTACCATCTTGATGACGAGCAAATAAATAATTAAATAATGCCGTACGCGCATTTCCGATATGTAAGTGTCCTGTTGGACTTGGCGCATAGCGCACTCTCACTTGCTTTTCCATAGTTGGTACACCTTCCAATCTTAATGTCAACACATTCTATAATTGTACACCAAAAAAACGTGATTATCCATCTTACGAATTAAAAACCACTATTTTTTCTGTAATAAAACAACCGCTTGAGAAGCAATCCCTTCTTCTCTACCTGTAAATCCTAATTTTTCTGTTGTTGTTGCCTTTACATTAATATTATCAATAGACGTTTCTAATAGTTCACTAATGCGTTTACGCATGCTTTCAATATGCGGTGCCATTTTTGGCTTTTGGGCAATAATTGTACAATCTAGGTTCCCTAGCTCATAACCTTGTTCACGCACAAATTCCCAAATCTTTTGTAACAATACAGCTGAATCCGCATCTTTGAAGGCAGGATCTGTATCGGGAAAATGTTTTCCAATATCTCCTGCTGCAATTGCTCCTAGACATGCGTCAGCAATCGTATGTAACAATACATCTGCATCCGAGTGACCGATTAATCCTTTTTCATGAGGAATTGTAATTCCACCGATAATTAACGGTCTACCTTCCGCAAATTCATGTACATCAAAACCTTGTCCAATTCGAAACATTCTTTACATCCTCCTCAATCTAAACTACTTTATGAATTCTATATTATATTGCTATCTCTATAAAGAAAAGCCCGGCAACTGCCGAGCTTTTCTTTACTATAATACCATCACTTCTATTTCTTCTGAACATGAAGGAAACTTTCAGCAATTAGTAAATCCTCTGGAGTCGTCACTTTAATATTATAGTAACTCCCCTCTACTACGCCTACTTTCTTCCCTACACGTTCTACGAGACTTGCGTCATCTGTACCAAGAAAACAACTTTGCTTTGCACTTCTATGAGCTTCTAATAAAAGAGGAACAGAAAATCCTTGCGGTGTTTGAACCGCTTTAAGCTGAGAACGTTCTACCGTTTCAACAACAACACCCTGTTCTACTTTCTTAATGGTATCCTTCACTGGCACCGCACAAATGGAAGCACCATATTTCTCTGCTGCAGTTAATACATCTTGCATCATCTTATTCGTTACGAACGGGCGCGCACCATCGTGTACGAGAACATATTCAACACCACTCACATACTGAAGCGCATTATACACACTATCTTGTCTTTCGGCCCCGCCTTGAATAAATTGCACCTGCTTTTCAACCGGGTACTTCTGCATTAACTCCTCAAAATAAGGGCGTTCCTCTTCGTTAATTGCCATGATAATACGTTTACATGCTTTATCTTTTTCAAAAGCACGTAATGTATGCACAATGATAGGTACTCCATTTATAAGTAAGAACAACTTGTTTTTGCCAGCACCCATCCGTTTCCCTTGACCCGCTGCTGGAATAATTAACGTATACATATTAATAATCCTCTACTTATAATGCTTTTTCTAATAATTTGCGTTTTGCGAAAATCATACGACCAGCCGATGTTTGCAACACACTTGTAACTAGTACATTAAGTTGCGAACCGACATATTCTCTACCGTCTTCTACTACAATCATCGTGCCATCATCTAAATATGCCACACCTTGATTTTGTTCTTTACCATCTTTCACAACATAAACACTTAATTCTTCGCCAGGGAGTACGACTGGTTTAATTGCATTTGCTAAATCGTTAATGTTTAATACTGTTACTCCTTGTAATTCAGAAACTTTGTTTAAGTTGAAATCATTTGTTACAACAGTTCCACCAGTGATTTTAGCTAACTTTACAAGCTTGCTATCCACCTCTTGGATATCCTCAAAATCGCCTTCATAAATTTCCACCGGAATTGGTAGCTCTTTTTGAATACGATTTAAAATGTCTAATCCTCTGCGACCACGATTACGCTTTAAAGCATCAGAAGAATCGGCAATATGCTGAAGCTCTTCTAATACGAATTGTGGAATCACAATTGTTCCTTCTAAAAACTTCGTTTGGCAAATATCCGCAATACGTCCATCAATAATTACGCTTGTATCGAGAATTTTCCAATGAGTTGTAGATTTTTCTACCTCTACCTCTTCGTTCTCGCTATTGTTTTTCTTCTTACCTCCACGCTGGGGTAATGTAAATAATCCTAGCAATTCATTTCTCTTTTTAAATCCTACTTGGAATCCTAAATAACCAAGTAAAAGAGTAAAGAACACTTGTAATACTGTACTAATGACTGGAATCGTGAATTCACGAATTGGTATCAAAATTAAATATGCAACAATAAGACCAGAGATCAACCCTAATGTACCAAATAAAACATCCGCTACCGGTGCCTTTACAAGGGCTTCTTCGATATGTTTAATAAGTTGAACAATATAATCCACAAGCCAAAATGTTGTTAAAAATAAAATAATTGCACCAATAATTGCACGAACGTACGATCCCTCAAGCAAAGGAACAGCACCAACGTCCAATACATTAATAACTTTTGGGATTAGAAAAATCCCTAACGCTCCCCCGATCACTAAAAAGAAGAGCTGTACGATCCTTTTTAACATCCAACCACCTCCTACTCATTATTAACCATTGTTTTGCTAATCAAAACGCCGAATGCAAAAGCGGACGTGTTTTTTTGTAAATAGTTTTATTTACCAATATACCATATCATATAACAAAAATGTTCTAGTGTCGTTATATTATGGAATCAATGTAATATTCTTAATTGTGTCTACTCATATAGAGATGCTCTTGAATTCTTTTTAGGCCCTCTCGTATTTTCTTCGCCCTAACTTCCCCAATTCCTTCCACATCATCCAATTCATTAATAGTTGCACGACAAACACCTTGCAATGTTTTAAATCGATTAATTAAATTTTCAATGATAAGTGGTGGAACACGAGAAATTTTGCTTGCGATTCGGTATCCCCTCGGTGTCACGCTTTCTTCTAAGCTCATTTGCCCTGGATAGCCGAGCAATTTAACTAAATCGCTATCCTCTAAAAGCTGTGTATTTGCAAGATCTTGTAACTTTTTCAAAATTTGATGGTGATCCTGCGTTTTTTCTTGATAATAATCCTTAATTAATAACGCTGCCTCTGCTTCTAAGTCGGCTAGTAATTCTGTAAGTTGTAAACGAATTAACCTTCCTTCCGTTCCTAACTCATGAATGTAGCTCACTATTTCATTTTTAATACGCAGTACCATTTCAACACTATGTAAAACGTGAACTACCTCGGACATTGTAACGACCTCTTCAAATTCTAGAATGCCCAAATTCGTAATCCCATCATTCCATACAGCTTTATATTTTTCTAACGTTTGAATAGCTTGGTTTGCCTTTGTTAAAATTACACCTATATCTTTTAGTGTATAACGTAAGTTCCCTTGATATAGTGTAATTACGTTACGTCTTTGTGAAATAGCCACAACAAGGCTAGCCGTCTGCTTTGCTACACGCTCTGCCGTTCGGTGACGCATACCTGTTTCAATAGAATCAATGGATGGATCTGGAACTAATTGTGCATTTGCAATTAAAATTTTGCTCCCAGTTTCATTTAAAATAAGTGCCCCATCCATTTTTGCTAATTCATATAAACTAGCCGGTGAGAATGCACAATTAATGTGAAATCCTCCATCAACAATACTTTTAATCTGCTCATTATACCCAAGAACAATTAGCCCTCCAGTTTGCGCACGAAGTACGTTATCTATCCCTTCGCGTAGTGGTGTTCCTGGGGCAACAAGCTGTAGAATATTAATCATACTTTTGACACGTTGCTTGTTTTCCTCCATAGCCTAGCCTCCTAATGTCAAACGAAGCGCTTCTCCTAAATTAGAAACACCTACTACCTCAATCCCATCTGGAATTGTCCATCCTCCCAAATTTTTTCTAGGAATAATAGCACGTTGAAATCCTAATTTCGCTGCTTCTTGTACACGTTGTTCAATTCTTGATACTCTTCTTATTTCTCCAGTTAGGCCTACTTCTCCTATTACCGCATCGGCTGGTGCAGTAGCTTTATCTCTGAAACTTGAAGCAATACTTAAAGCGACAGCTAAATCGATTGCTGGTTCATCTAATTTCAAGCCACCCGCAACTTTTAAATATGCGTCTTGATTTTGCAACAATAAACCTGTTCTTTTTTCTAGCACTGCCATAATAAGTGAAACGCGGTTATGATCAATTCCCGTCGCCATTCTTCGAGGATTTCCAAAACTAGTAGGGGAGATTAATGCTTGTATTTCTACTAAAACCGGTCTTGTTCCTTCCATTGAAGCAACCACTGTGGATCCTGCAACTCCAACTGGACGTTCCTCAAGGAAAATTTCAGAAGGATTTAGTACTTCTGCAAGACCTAGTTCCTTCATTTCAAAGATACCCATTTCATTTGTGGAACCAAAACGGTTCTTCACAGCTCGCAAAATACGATATGTATGGTGACGATCTCCTTCAAAGTAAAGAACTGCATCAACCATATGTTCTAGCATACGTGGTCCTGCAATTGCCCCTTCTTTTGTCACATGTCCGACGATAAAAATAGGAATCCCTTTCGTCTTTGCAAGTTTCATTAATTCCGCTGTACATTCACGTACTTGCGTTACACTCCCTGGGGCTGACGTCACTTCAGGTAAATGTATCGTCTGAATGGAGTCAATAACAACAAAAGCTGGATTCATCTCTTCAATGTGCGCTGCAATTCTCTGTAAATCAGTCTCTGCTACAACAAATAGATTACTACCCTTTACATGCAAACGATCTGCACGAAGTTTGATCTGCTTTGCTGACTCCTCACCTGATATGTATAGTACATCATATGAAGAATCTGCTAATTGCGATGAAATTTGTAATAACAATGTTGATTTCCCAATCCCAGGGTCTCCACCAATAAGTACTAAAGATCCATCTACAATCCCGCCACCAAGTACACGGTTAAACTCTTGAAATTTCGTTTCAATACGCGCCTCAGACTTTGTTTCTACCTCTGTTAAGCGTCTTGGTTTTGTTACTTCTGATTGAATTGCATTGGCATAATTAAGGCGTCTTGATGATACAACTGGTTCCATCTCTTCAACAAGCGTATTCCATTGACCACATCCAGGACATTTCCCCATATATTTTGGCGACTGATAACCACATTCTTGACATGTAAATTTTGTTTTCTTTTTAGCCATATCTTTTATAGTTCACTTCACTTTCATCTACAAACGTTTATCCTTCTCGTACAAGAAAGAGGGCTATCGCGTAGCCCTCTTTGTTTGTCTATACTTATTTTACCTTTTCCGCACTATGAATGACAAATGATTCTCCTTCTATATCAAAGATAACTTTTTGTCCTTTCTCAATAGCACCTTTTAACAGTTCTTCTGATAGTCTATCTTCTACATGTTTTTGAATTGCTCTACGAAGCGGACGAGCACCGTACTCTCGATCAAATCCTTTATCAGCAATTGCTGAAATTGCTCCTTCTGTTAAGTGCAATTCAATCTCTTGTTCTTTTAAGCGTTTCACTAACTGATTCACCATAAGAGTTACAATTTCTTGAATATGTTTTTTCTCAAGCATATGGAACACGATAATTTCATCAATACGGTTTAAGAATTCTGGACGAAATGCTTTTTTCAATTCATCCATTACTTTACCTTTCATATCTGAATAATCGCGGCTCTCATCTTGTACGTTAAATCCAAGATGTTTATTACGTTTTAATGCGTCTGCACCAACATTAGACGTCATAATAACAATTGTATTACGGAAATCAACTGTACGTCCTTTAGAATCTGTTAAACGGCCATCTTCTAATACTTGTAGTAAAATATTAAACACATCAGGATGAGCTTTCTCTACTTCATCTAATAAGACAACTGAATATGGCTTACGACGAACTTTCTCTGTTAATTGTCCACCTTCTTCATATCCAACATATCCTGGAGGAGATCCAACTAAACGAGAAGTAGAATGCTTTTCCATGTACTCAGACATATCGATGCGGATCATTGCATCCTCATCACCGAACATAGATTCTGCTAATGCCCTTGCTAGTTCTGTTTTACCTACACCAGTAGGTCCTAGGAAAATAAATGAGCCAATTGGACGTTTCGGATCTTTTAATCCCGCTCTCGCACGACGAACAGCTTTTGCCACAGCTACAACTGCTTCATCCTGCCCAATTAAACGATCATGTAAAATTGATTCCAAGTTTAATAATTTATCTGTCTCTGTTTGTGCAAGTTTAGAAACTGGAATACGTGTCCATGTGGAAACGACATTTGCAATATCTTCTACTGTTACTTCTGAGTTTTCTTGTCCTTGTTTCTCTTTCCACTGACGCTTTGTATCTTCTAACTTTTCACGTAAACGTTGTTCCATATCACGTAAGGAAGCAGCTTTTTCAAATTCTTGGCTTTGTACAGCTGCATCTTTTTCTTTTCTAATTTCCTCAAGCTTCACTTCAAGCTCTTTTAAGTTTGGCGGTGTTGTATAAGAACGTAAGCGCACTTTTGATGCAGCCTCATCAATTAAATCGATTGCTTTATCAGGTAAAAAACGGTCTGTAATGTAACGATCTGAAAGTTTTACAGCTGCATCGATTGCATCATCTGTAATAGATACGCGGTGATGCGCCTCATAACGGTCACGTAAACCTTTTAAAATTTGAACTGATTCTTCTAAGTTTGGTTCATCAACATGAATTGGTTGGAAACGTCTTTCTAATGCCGCATCCTTTTCAATATATTTACGATATTCGTCTAAAGTTGTTGCACCAATACATTGTAATTCACCACGTGCTAAAGATGGTTTTAAAATATTCGATGCATCAATTGCACCTTCCGCCCCGCCTGCACCAATTAACGTATGAAGCTCATCAATAAATAGAATGATGTTACCAGCTTGGCGAATCTCATCCATCACTTTCTTTAAACGATCCTCAAATTCACCACGATATTTTGTTCCAGCAACAACTGTACCCATATCTAATGTCATAACACGCTTATCTCTTAAAGTTTCAGGAACTTCATTATTTACAATTTGCTGTGCTAATCCTTCCGCAATTGCTGTCTTACCTACACCAGGTTCTCCAATTAATACTGGATTGTTTTTTGTTCTACGGCTTAACACTTCAATTACACGTTGAATTTCTTTACTACGTCCAATAACAGGATCTAAACGATTTTCACGTGCAACAACTGTTAAATCACGTGCTAGACTGTCAAGTGTAGGTGTATTCGCATTTGTTGATGAACCACCCTGGTGACCTGAACTAGCTTCATTACTTCCAAGGAGTTGTAACACTTGTTGTCTTGCTTTATTTAGGCTTACACCTAAATTATTTAAAACGCGTGCTGCTACACCTTCACCTTCACGGATTAAACCAAGTAAAATATGTTCTGTTCCAACGTAGGAATGGCCTAGCTTACGAGCTTCGTCCATAGACAACTCAATAACTTTTTTAGCACGAGGTGTGTAATGTACTGTTTGAGAAGCTTCTGTTCCACGTCCAATTAATGCTTCTACCTCTTTTTGAACTTTCTCTGGACTTAATCCAAGAGCAATTAACGCTTTTGCTGCAATTCCTTCACCTTCGCGTACAAGCCCAAGTAAAATATGTTCTGTTCCAATATTATTATGCCCAATGCGAATTGCTTCCTCTTGAGATAAAGCTAATACTTTCTGTGCTCGTTCTGTAAATCTTCCAAACATCATAGAAATCGCCTCCTACTTGCGCTTAATTTTGTTCAATTCGTAATCGCTCACGGATTAAGGTTGCTCTTCGATAATCTCTTTCTTCTGGTCCTAAAGGTCCTCCTGCATATTGTTGCAAAATGCCTGGCTGAGTAAGAACCATTAACTCAGTTAAAATATTTCTCGATATACCTTGTATATATCCTAAGTCAATACCAAGCCGTACATCTGATAAGCAAGTGGCTGCTTCTGCAGATTGAATTAAACGACTGTTAGCTAGTATTCCGTAAGAACGATATACTTTATCTTCAAGCTCAATGCTTGAATTTTGTACAATTAATTCTCTAGCCGTTTTTTCTTGATGGATGATTTGTTGAATGACACTCTTTAAATCTGCAATAATATCTTCTTCTGATTTCCCTAGTGTCATTTGATTTGACACTTGAAATATATTACCTAACGCTTCGCTACCTTCACCGTATATTCCTCTTACTACTAACCCTAATTTTTGAATTACTTGTATAATACGGTTAATTCTTTTCGTTAAAACCAGTCCCGGCAAATGAATCATTACCGAAGCCCTTAATCCTGTACCGACGTTAGTGGGGCAACTCGTAATATATCCAAGCGATTCATCAAAAGCATATTCAACCTGCTCCTCGATCCAATTATCTATTTGATTGGCACTTTGAAGCGCCTCTGATAACTGTAAACCTGAAAATAGGCACTGAATCCTAACATGATCCTCTTCATTAAGCATGATACTTATATGTTCACTTTCTGATAGTAGGCATGCTCCGTATTCTGTTCCTGCAAGATTTGGACTAATTAAATGCTTCTCAACTAAAACTCTCCTTTGAAGAGGATTTAATTCATTCATTTTTAATAGTTCAAACTCCCCAAAAGGTTCTACAGTTTTTTTTATAAACTTCTTCTTAAATAACTCATGAATCTGCTTAGCTTCTTCCTCGTTTTGCATAGTAGAGAATTGATATTTTTTAAAATTACGAGCCAAACGAATTCGACTACTTAAAACAATATCAGAATCAGGGCCATCTCCCTTCATCCATGGACTAATCGCTTCATTCATGATTCTGTCCAGTGACATAGAACTATTCCCCCTCTCTATGCTCACTAAGCTGATTTACAAGACCTCGAATTTTATCTCGTACTTCAGCCGCTTTCTCAAATTCCTCTTTCTGTACATATTGTTTCAGATTGAGTTTTAGTTCATCTAATTCTTTCTTTAAGTAGATATTTCCTTCTATACGTTCAGGAATTTTTCCACAATGATCCGTATGCCCACCGTGAAGACGTTTTAACAACGGTTTTAAATGCCCCTTAAATGTATCGTAACAAGAAGCACATCCAAAGCGTCCCACTTTTGTAAATTGTTCATATGTCATCTTACAATTCGGACATCTTGATATATTTGTATTTGAAAATGCATCTTGCCCTTCTTCAAACATTGCCGGTTCACTATGCAATAATCCGGCTAATAGGTCATGGAATGAAAAATTAGACTGCGGTGATTGAAAGAAAGACGTATAGCCACTTTGTTCTGCACATTGCTCGCAAAGATGAACTTCCGCCTTTTTTCCGTTGATTACTTTTGTATAATGTAAAGTTGCTGGTCTTATATTACAGTTTTGACAAGTCATCGCTATCCCCCACCTTTACAACAGGAACGATCTATCTCATGATACTTTTCATACATTACTAGATTGTTCTCTTTCCTTAATCCATTTAGTAAAAGCACATGTCATCTTTCAAAATCCCTACAATATTAAACTGCATTATCTTAGCTATCATTCTTAACAAAAGTTATATTTATTTATATTTCAGTGTTCTTAACATTGCGCATAATATTCGAGCCCTAAGTTCATCTCGAGAAGGAACATCCATTAATAATACAGAACGATCTAGTACGCTTAACATAAGTTTAGCTTCACGATTTGTTATAATACCCTCTTCTATTAAACGTATAATCATGCTTTCTGCATTTCCTTGTGCAACGCTATGATCAATCATATGAAGCATTTGATCAATAATGTCTATATCATCATGCAGTTTGACTTTTATAATGCGAATGTAACCTCCTCCACCTCGTTTACTTTCTACTACGAATCCTCTTTCTAACGTAAAACGGGTATTGATTACATAGTTGATTTGAGACGGCACACAATCGAATCGATCAGCGACCTCATTCCTCTTGATTTCAATCGCATTATTATTGCTTAAGTCAATAACTTGCTTTAGATATTTCTCAATGATATCAGATATATTTCTCATTTATCCGCCACCTTTATTGACTTTGACTATCTTTGACTTTAATTATATACGTATTAAAAAAATTTGCAACTCTTTTGCTTATTCACTATCCTAGCCACATTTCCCTGTCTTTAATCAAAAGGACGATTCTTTAAGTAAAGATTTTTTAAATTACTATGAATTGTAAAAAGAAACACGAAAAAACACAAGTCAAAAGACTTGTGTTTTTATTTTGCTTGGCGACGTCCTACTCTCACAGGGACAAGGTCCCAACTACCATCGGCGCTAGAGAGCTTAACTTCCGTGTTCGGTATGGGAACGGGTGTGACCTCTCTGCCATCATCACCAAACTGATGAAGGTATATTCCTTCAAAACTAGATAACATTAGCTTCATATTATATGGTTAAGTCCTCGATCTATTAGTATTCGTCAGCTCCACATGTCACCATGCTTCCACCTCGAACCTATCAACCTGATCATCTTTCAGGGATCTTACTAGCTTACGCTATGGGAAATCTCATCTTGAGGGGGGCTTCATGCTTAGATGCTTTCAGCACTTATCCCTTCCGCACATAGCTACCCAGCTATGCCCTTGGCAGAACAACTGGTACACCAGCGGTGCGTCCATCCCGGTCCTCTCGTACTAAGGACAGCTCCTCTCAAATTTCCTGCGCCCACGACGGATAGGGACCGAACTGTCTCACGACGTTCTGAACCCAGCTCGCGTACCGCTTTAATGGGCGAACAGCCCAACCCTTGGGACCGACTACAGCCCCAGGATGCGATGAGCCGACATCGAGGTGCCAAACCTCCCCGTCGATGTGGACTCTTGGGGGAGATAAGCCTGTTATCCCCGGGGTAGCTTTTATCCGTTGAGCGATGGCCCTTCCATGCGGAACCACCGGATCACTAAGCCCGACTTTCGTCCCTGCTCGACTTGTAGGTCTCGCAGTCAAGCTCCCTTATGCCTTTGCACTCTACGAATGATTTCCAACCATTCTGAGGGAACCTTTGGGCGCCTCCGTTACACTTTAGGAGGCGACCGCCCCAGTCAAACTGCCCACCTGACACTGTCTCCCGGGTCGATGAGACCCGTAGGTTAGAATTTCAATACAGTCAGGGCGGTATCCCACCAGCGCCTCCACCGAAGCTAGCGCTCCGGTTTCAATGGCTCCCGCCTATCCTGTACAAACTGTACCAAAATTCAATATCAGGCTACAGTAAAGCTCCACGGGGTCTTTCCGTCCTGTCGCGGGTAACCTGCATCTTCACAGGTACTATAATTTCACCGAGTCTCTGGTTGAGACAGTGCCCAAATCGTTACACCTTTCGTGCGGGTCGGAACTTACCCGACAAGGAATTTCGCTACCTTAGGACCGTTATAGTTACGGCCGCCGTTTACTGGGGCTTCAGTTCAGAGCTTCGCTTACGCTAACCCCTCTCCTTAACCTTCCAGCACCGGGCAGGTGTCAGCCCCTATACTTCGCCTTACGGCTTCGCAGAGACCTGTGTTTTTGCTAAACAGTCGCTTGGGCCTATTCACTGCGGCTTTCCGTTAAGAAAGCACCCCTTCTCCCGAAGTTACGGG